>NZ_JXCA02000017.1:4790-5855 GCF_000828085.3 Scytonema tolypothrichoides VB-61278 | reverse complement strand
AGCCCCGGCGAGGGCGGGCGGCCGCGGCGCACATCCAGCCAGAACATCGCGGCCACCGGGTTGAGCAGGGCGGCCCCGGCGAGCGCCCAGCTGCGGCGTGTGCCCACGCTACTTCCAGCCGCCGACGACGTCGAAGATCGCGCGGTCGTGGAGCGGGTTGGGCACGCTGCTCTCGGGCTGGGCCAGCAGGTACTCGGCCATCTCGTTGAAGGGCCGCACGCAGTCCTCCTTGCCCTCGCCCTCCATCTCGAACATCGTCTTGCCGGCCAGGCGCGAGCGCCGGATCAGGTCGTGGTAGGGCACCCGGCCGATGATCTTGGTGCCGACGGTGTCGACGAACTGCTCCAGCAGGCCGGTGCCGCCGAACTCGGGGTCGACCCGGTTGGCGATCAGGCCGGCCATCGTCACCTTGTGGCGCTGGCTCTTCTGCGAGATCGCCAGGCAGAGCCGGTTGGCGGCAAAGATGCTGTCGAAGTCGTTGCAGGCGATGATGATCCCGTAGTCGGCGTAGTTCAGCGGGGCGGAGAAGCCGCCGCAGACCACGTCGCCGAGCACGTCGAAGAGGATCACGTCGTAGCGGTGGTAGAGCCCGAACTCCTTGAGCAGCTTGACCGTCTCGCCCACCACGTAGCCGCCGCAGCCGCTGCCGGCCGGCGGCCCGCCCGACTCGAGCGTGTCCACGCCGGCGAAGCCGGTCATGATCACGTCCTCCTTCTCGACGTCCTCCATGTGGAAGTCGACGTCGCCGAGCACGTCGATCACGGTGGGCTGCAGCATGCCGGTGAGCGGGAAGGTGCTGTCGTGCTTGGGGTCGCAGCCGATCTGCAGCACCTTGGCGCCCTTGAGCGCCATGGCCGCGGAGAGGTTGGCCGAGGTGGTGGACTTGCCGATGCCACCTTTGCCGTACACCGCAAGGATAAGGCTCATCTGGTCACTCCTTAATCGTCGTCACAACGTAGGGTCGAGCGGCCGGCCGAACTCTTCCTGGTAGACGCCCGCGTAGGCGGAGAGGGCGCGGTAGGCGTAGCGCGGCACCACCCGGCGCTCCATGCGGCCGTGCAGATC
>NZ_JXCA02000017.1:0-1350 GCF_000828085.3 Scytonema tolypothrichoides VB-61278 | reverse complement strand
GTTCTTGAGCTGGCTGGCCGTCTTGGGCAGGAAGGGCTGGATGGGCGCGATGATCGTGCCGGGGCCGATCGGCGGCAGCTCAGAGAAGTGGTTGGCGGGCAGGAAGCCGGCCACCGGGATGCCCAGGCGCGCCGCCTCCAGCGCGAAGTCGTCGGCCACCGCGTCGTTGACCGAGCCGAGGAAGACCACGCGCCGGTCCTCGGGCGGGGCCACCGGGCAGAAGGGGATGAGCGCCTGCAGCACCGAGTCCTCGCTCTGGGCGAAGGTGTAGTCGAGGCCGGAGGCCGGCACGAACAGCACCGGCAGGTCGGGGGTGCTCACCGAGGCGGCCAGGCCCTCGAACTCGACCTTCATCACCTCGGGGGTGCAGGACGAGAGCAGGAAGATCACCGAGGGCTTGTGCTCGCGGCGGATCTCCTCGATCTGGTGGGCGATCTCGGGCTGCGAGGAGCTGAGGTCGGCCTCCTCAAGCAGCGAGACGGCGAAGCGCGGCCGGGCGAAGATCATCACGCCGAGCGTGTTCTGGAGCAGGTGCGCGCAGGTGTGGGTGCCGAGGATCAGGAAGAAGCTGTCCTTGATCTTCTGGTAGAGCCAGCCGACGCTGACCAGCCCGCAGAAGGAGTGGTAGAGGCCGTCCTCGCGGGTGAACTGGGCTTTAGGGGGCATGCGAATCTCCCTGGGAGCAGGCTGGGCGGTAGGGTGCGGCGCGCGGCGCGCGGTAGTGCGTACTAAGAACTACGGGTTTCGACGCTATTATAGCATGTAAGGTAATTTATTGATATATAAACATTTGCCGTGCATAGCTTGTGCATGATATGCAAAAAGCTCAGACAGTCGCGGGGGCAGGGCACAGGGCCCGGCCCCCGTCGCAGAATGGCTACTCGGCCCAGCCGTGGGGCTGGAGGAAGCGCGCGGTATCGGCCTCGGGGCTGCCGGCCTCGGGGGTGTACTTGAACTCCCAGCGGGCCAGCGGCGGCAGCGACATGAGGATCGCCTCGATGTTGCCGTTGGTCTGCAGGCCGAAGGTGGTGCCCTTGTCGTAGACGAGGTTGAACTCGGCGTAGCGGCCGCGGCGGTAGAGCTGCCACTGGCGCTCGCGCTCGCCGTAGGCGTCGGCCATGTGCCGGCGCACCAGCGGCAGGTAGGCGTCGAGGATGGTCTGGACGCCGTCCTCGATGAAGGCCAGGGCCCGCTCGAACGCGCCCTCGCCCTGCGGCGTCAGCGAGTCGAAGAAGATCCCGCCGATGCCGCGCATCTCTTTGCGGTGCTTGATGTAGAAGTAGCGGTCGCACCACTCCTTGACGGCCTGGTAGTCGACCACGTCGTGGCGGGCGCAGAACTGCTTGAGCG
>NZ_JXCA02000015.1:2955-5066 GCF_000828085.3 Scytonema tolypothrichoides VB-61278 | reverse complement strand
GGGCTGCGCGGGTTGAAGTCGACCCCGTCGTGGCTGATCACGAGGTTGTAGATGCCCGGCCGGTTGGTGCTGAAGCTGAAGCTGCCGCCCCTGCCGACCTCGGTCACAACGCCGCCGCGCGCCCCGGCGAAGGCCGGCGTGGTGATGCTCGGCACGATCGGGGTGAGCGGGATGCCGAGGGCCTCAAGCGCCGGGGCGTAGGGGCGGTCGAAGAAGATCGGGTACTCCGGCGGGAGCAGCTCGGCGCCGCCCTGCAGCTCGCGCAGCTCGTTCTGGGCCTGGGTGGGCGCGCTCGGGTCGGCCACCAGGTCCTGGTAGAGCGGCGTGCCGTCGCTGTTGCGGAAGCCGTGCTCGTTGGCGTAGATGATGAAGCCGTAGGGGTCGCCGGCGTAGTTCACCCGGTAGATGAAGCCGGAGGTGGTGACGACGTAGCCGGTGCCGGCGACCTCCCGGCCGCCGCCGCCGGTGTTGCCGGCCAGGTAGTAGAGGAAGAGCCGCCCGCGCTCCTCGGCCAGGCTGCCGAGCTCGGGCCGCACGGTCACGTCCCACGCGGTGACGCTGGTGCGCTGGAGCGGGCCGAAGTCCTCGGGGGTGGGGTCGATCTGGCCGCTCAGCTCGGGCTCGGCGTTGGAGGCGGCGCCCGAGGGGCCGGTGAAGATCACATCGTAGACCCCGGTGACGGGCGCGCGGTAGACGCAGGGGCTGTAGCCGGCGGGGCGCTGGTTATCGGGGGTGTTGGGACCGGCCAGCTCCTCGGCCCGGCTGCCGATGCGCCCGCGCCCGTCGCCGGCGGCGGCGCGCTGGGCCAGGCAGCTGAAGCCGTTGGCGTAGGCGCCGGGCTGGGCCGGGCTGCCCGCGCCGGCGAGGGCCGGGATGGCCTCCCCGCCGATCGGGCCGGTCACCTGGCCGGGGTTGAAGACGCGGATGTCGCCGAGGTCCGGCGCGCCGCTCACGCCCACGCCGCTGGAGCCGAGCAGGATGTGCTCGCCCGCCTCGGCGTAGAGCTTGAACAGGGTGCGCCGGAAGATGTTGAAGCGCGGCGAGTCCTCGGAGCCGTAGACGATCGTGCGCCACTCGATGTTGGCGCGGAACTGGGCCGGCGAGTCGGCGGGGTAGACCGTACCGCTGCCCACGGCTGCGAGCGGCGCGGCCGGGAGCAGGAGCAGCCCGGCGAGCGCGCCGGCGAACAAGAGCAGCAGCGGCCGCAGGGGCCGACGCGCACACAGTAGTTGCTTCGACATAGGCCTGACCTCATACAATGTGGCGGCCTGCGGCGGGCGCGGTGCCGGTGACGCGAGGCCCAACCAGCCACATGGCGTGGGGTTTCCCCTCCTAGCAACCTTGGTGCCAGGGTGCATCTTCCGGCGCGCGGGCGCATCGGCCGGCGGGCCCACCGCGGGCTAGCCACATGGCCTGATCGCGGTCTGCTGACCGCTCGTAGGAAACCAGGGGGTTAAACGGGGCTGTCCGGAATTTTGGGGGCGGGCGAATCGAAAAGCCCCGTCGCCGGGGGCGACGGGGCCGGCGCCAGGGGCGCGAGGCCGCTCTAGCGGGCGGGGTGAGCCAGGGTGGGGTAGCGCGACCAGACCTCGCGCATCACCTTGCGGGCCACCTTCAGCTCGGCGTCGGCGCTGGCGATCTGGGCGGTGTCGCGGGCGGAGGTGCGGGCCTGGGCCACGCGCTCGGCGCAGGCCTGCAGGTGGGTGTAGACCTGATGGATGACGATGTAGCGGTCCGGCGGGGCGAGGTGGTTCAGGCCGGCGACGATCTGCTCGAAGGCGGCGAGCGCGGCATACATGCCGTCGCGGTTGTTCGCCTTGTAGGCGGACACCCAGGACTTCTCAGCCTGGAGCTGCCAGGCGACCAGCTTGCGGACGGCGGAGAGGTAGGCTGACTCGGAGTTCATCGCGGCTCACCTTTGTGACGGGTACGGGGGGTAGAGCGCAGATAGCCCGGGGCTACCGCTGCGCGGTGGTCGGCGCTCACGGCCGTGTGCTAGATAGTATCAGCTTCGTGTTACGGGCGTATGAGACCGTTCGGAGGGCGGGAGAGCGGGCCGGCGCGGGGCGCCAGGGGCGGGCGGCCACGCGAGAGAGTTATGGCGGGCAGGG
>NZ_JXCA02000015.1:0-1225 GCF_000828085.3 Scytonema tolypothrichoides VB-61278 | reverse complement strand
GGTAGGCCAGGCTGTCGGCCTGGTTCTTCAGCTCGACCATCTCGCGGCGGGCCTTATCCTCCTCGGCGTGGGCCTGGGCCTCGCGGACCATCTTCTCGACCTCGTCCTTGCTGAGGTTGGTCGAGGCGGTGATCGTGATCCGCTGCTCCTTGCCGGTGGCCTTATCCTTCGCGGTGACGTTGACGATGCCGTTGGCGTCGATGTCGAAGGTGACCTCGACCTGCGGCACGCCGCGCGGCGCCGGCGGGATGCCCTCCAGACGGAAGCGGCCCAGGGTCATGTTGTCGCCGGCCATCTCGCGCTCGCCCTGAAGGATGTGGATATCGACGGCGGTCTGCGAGTCGGCGGCGGTCGAGAAGATCTCGCTCTTCTGGGTCGGGATGGTGGTGTTGCGCTCGATCAGCTTGGTCATCACGCCGCCGAGCGTCTCCACGCCGAGCGAGAGCGGGGTGACGTCGAGCAGCACCACGCCCTTGACGTCGCCGCCGAGCACGCCGGCCTGGATGGCCGCGCCGATCGCCACGACCTCGTCGGGGTTGACCGACTTGTTGGGCTCCTTGCCGATCAGCTTGCGCACCAGCTCCTGCACCACGGGCATGCGGGTGGAGCCGCCGACGAGCACCACCTCGTCGATCTGGCTGTTCTGCAGCCCGGCGTCCTTGAGTGCCTGCTGGACGGGGCCGCGCAGCCGCTCGGTGAGCGCGCTGGTGAGCTGCTCGAACTTGGCCCGGCTCAGGCGCATGGCCAGGTGCTTGGGGCCGCTGGCGTCGGCGGTGATGAACGGCAGGTTGACCTCCGTCTCGCTGACGCTGGAGAGCTCCATCTTGGCCTTCTCGGCGGCCTCCTTGAGCCGCTGGAGGGCCTGGCGGTCCTTGCCCAGGTCGATGCCCTGGTCCTTGCGGAACTCGTCGACGATCCAGTTGACGATCGCGGCGTCGTAGTCGTCGCCGCCGAGGTGGGTGTCGCCGTGGGTCGACTTGACCTCGACCACGCCGTCGCCGACCTCGAGCACGCTCACGTCGAAGGTGCCGCCGCCGAGGTCGAAGACGAGGATCGTCTCGTCCTTCTTCTTGTCGAGGCCGTAGGCGAGCGCGGCGGCGGTGGGCTCGTTGATGATGCGCAGCACCTCGAGCCCGGCGATCTTGCCGGCGTCCTTGGTGGCCTGGCGCTGGGCGTCGTTGAAGTAGGCGGGGACGGTGATCACGGCCTGGGTGACGGGCTCGCC
>NZ_JXCA02000013.1:4918-6129 GCF_000828085.3 Scytonema tolypothrichoides VB-61278 | reverse complement strand
GGCCGGCGGGCGCTCGGGGTCGGTGCTCGGGGTGGAGGGCGTGATGATCAGGGCCGACTCGCCGAACAGCTTCGGCGCGCAGGCGCTCGCGCTCCACCTTGCCGCCGCCGAGGGCCTGGCAGATCTGGCGGTCGACGCGGACGAGGCACCGGCCGACGCCGCCCTCGCCGCCGCGCGCGGGGTGGCGGCCGGCGCGCAGCCGCGCCCCCAGCTGCTCAACGCCTCCGCGCTCAACGACGCTTTGGGTCAGGCCGAGCCGCTGGGCCCGCAGCAGCTCTGCGACGTGCTCCAGGGCGGTGGCTGAGTTGGCGCGAATGTGTACTTGTTGAAACTCACCCGTAGTATTATTGCGAACATGACATGAGACGCCGGTGTCTGCACGCCGCCTATGACAGGCGAGGTCGTTATGCAACTGAGGTTGTGCTGTGGAATACCCCGCCCCAAAGCCGGGCTCTAGCGCCCCGGCCGATACGAGCGACGCCCCGCTCCTGCTGCTGATCGACGACGAGATGCAGGTGCGCCAGGTGGTGCAGCGCCAGCTTGAGCGCCTGGGCTACCGGGTGATCGCGACCGCCAACGGCCTCGCCGGGCTGAACAGCCTGAGCACGGCGCAGCCCTGTGCGGCGCTCATCGATATGACCCTACCCGACATGGACGGCGCCGAGGTGGCGCGGGGCGTGCTTGAGCACGCGCCCGGCATCGCCGTCGTGCTGATGAGCGGCTACCGCCCCGAGGAGCTCTCCGCCCGGCTGAGCGACCTGCGGATCGCCGGCTTCCTGCAGAAACCCTTCTCCCTCGCCGACCTGCGCGCCATCCTGGCCGCCGCCCTCTCCGGGTAGCCCGCCCATCGTCGGAGACGACCGCGGGCCCCGGCGTTGCCGGGGCCCGCTTGGGCGTGGCCTTGGGGTTGCTTGCCGGCGCCTAGGGCAGCGCGGCGACGCCGGCCGAGAGCGCGGCGGCGAGGCCCTCCACGCTGTCGCGGAGCGGCGCGAAGATCAGGTTGGGGAAGACTCCGCCGGCCACAATCAGCAGGGCCAGGGCGCCGAGCACCAGCCACTCGCGGCCGCTCAGGTCGGCCAGGGCCTGGCCGCCCGCGGGGGCCTCGCCCATGAAGGCGGCGCGGAACATGCGCAGCGCGTAGACGGCGGCCAGGATGACGCCGATCGTCGCGCCGAGCGCGAAGGGCCAGCCGAGGTCGGGCGAGCTGTACA
>NZ_JXCA02000013.1:0-1908 GCF_000828085.3 Scytonema tolypothrichoides VB-61278 | reverse complement strand
GGGAACAGCGAGCCGACCTCGGGGGTGCACTCCACCTCGGCGCTGGCCGGGCTGACGATCACCTGGCCGTCGCGCATGTAGGGCACATTGCGCGTCTCCTCGTTGCTCGTGTTGACGACGTAGTACGGGCTGGCGAACGAGAGGCTGAGCGTGCTCTGGGCGCCGGCCGGGAGCGTGGGCACAAGCATGAGCAGCAGGGCCACGGCGACGATGCCGAATGCGCGGACGGCCAACGACGTTGTCAGGGTGTTCATAGGACGGCATCTCCTGGGGCTCAGCAGCAGGCTGAGTCCGAGTGTGTGACCCCTGGGACGGCAGTGGGCAGGATTATGGCGGATACGTGTGCTGGGTTGGAAGCGTGATAGGGGTAGGAGTATAGCGGCCGAGGTTTTATAAGAGATGAAGGGGCGAGCGGGGGGGAGATAGCGAATTTGTCACCGGGCGGGGCATTTGGTGGATTTTCTCCCCCGCCCGGTGACTCATCTGTCAGCTATCGTTGCTGGCCACGCCCATAATGTTGTAGCCGGCGTCGACGTAGAGGATCTCGCCGGTGACGGCGCTGGAGAGGTCGGAGCAGAGCCAGAGCGCCGCCCCGCCCACGTCGTCGGGGGTGACGTTGCGCCGCAGCGGGGCCTGGTCGGCGAAGCTCTTGTGCAGGGTGCGGAAGCCGGCGATGCCGCTCGCGGCCAGGGTGCGGATCGGGCCGGCGCTGATCGCGTTCACCCGGATGCCGCGCGGGCCGAGGTCGGCGGCGAGGTAGCGCACGCTGGCCTCCAGCGCCGCCTTGGCCACGCCCATCACGTTGTAGTTGGTGATCACCTGCTGGGCGCCGTGGTAGGTGAGGGTGATGATCGAGGCGCCTGGCTTGAGCAGGCTGTCGGCGGCCTTGACCACGCCGGTGAGCGAGTAGACGCTGATGTCCATCGCGAGCAGGAAGCCGGCCCGCGTGGTGTTCATGTAGGCCCCGCTCAGCTCCTCCTTCTTGGCGAAGCCGATCGCGTGGATGATGAAGTCGATCTCGCCCATCGTCTCGCGGGTGCGCTCGATCAGGGCGGCGATCTGCTCGTCGCTGCTCACGTCGCACGGCTCGATCATCACCGCGCCGAGGCTCTCGGCCAGCGGGCGCACCCGCCGCTCCAGCGCCTCGCCCACGTAGTTGAAGCCGAGCGTCGCGCCCTCGCGGTGCAGGGCCTTGGCGATCCCCCAGGCGATCGAGTGGTCGTTGGCAAGGCCTAAGATCAGCCCCTTCTTCCCGTCCATCAGGCCCATACGCACGCTCCTTAAGTGCTTTGTGTTGTGTGCTCAGAGAAAAGTTGTCGCGTATGGTACCATAGCCGCAGCGCGTCATTGTTTAGCTCTACACATCCCCTTGACAACCCCGCCCGTCGGTGCTATTGTTGAGACGGCTAATAGAAAGACGGCTAACTATGTCGGAGATAAAAGAGAGCGTCGGCTACGCCCTCGCCCAGCTCTGCAAGGCCCACCGCTACAGCGTCGACGCGGCCCTGCGCGCCCACAACCTGCGCGTCGGGCAGGAGATGATCCTGCTTGAGCTGTGGGGCAACGAGGGGCTGACCCAGTCGCAGCTCGTCGAGCGGCTCTGCGTCGAGCCGCCCACCGTCACCAAGATGCTGCAGCGCATGGAGGGCGAGGATCTGATCGAGCGCCGGCCCGACCCGGAGGACGCGCGGGTGTCGCGGGTCTTCCTTGGCGCGCACGGCCGCGCGATCGAGGCCGGCGTTAGCGCGGCCTGGTCCAGCGTCGAAGAGCAGCTCGTCCACGGGCTGAGCAAAGAAGAGCGTCTACTGCTGCGCCGTCTGCTGCTCCGCGCCCGCGAGAACCTCGGGTAACCACCGGCGATATGGCCCGCCCCTGCGCGGGCCATCTCCTCGGCGTTATAGTTTGACG
>NZ_JXCA02000012.1 GCF_000828085.3 Scytonema tolypothrichoides VB-61278 | reverse complement strand
AAAATCCCGCCGATGATTCAGATTACAAACGGTAAGAGTAAGGGGTTCTAGCGGTTGAACTGGTTCCACCTAACGGTACAAACAATCTCATCTGGGGAACGAATAAAAACGAGTTGAGAGTCTTGGGAGAGGTCGAAAACCCAAGTAGGTCAGACGAGCGACGGAAATCTTTCAATTCGGGTAGGACAGACCGTAATTGGTCTGAGGTGTTCAGAAAACACTCTTAGGAGTTAGCGCATGATTAGACACAGTAGAAATACTAGTGAATCCTGGATAAAGATACCGTGGAAGAAATTCCGTCGTAACTTGTTCCGCCTACAAGTGAGGGTGTTTAAAGCTGTTCAAGTTGGCGACATGCGGAAGGCGCGGTCACTACAAAAGCTTATACTGAAGTCCACTTCAGCGAGATTACTGGCAATTCGTCAGGTATCACAGATCAACGCTGGTAAAAAGACTGCGGGTATTGATGGTAAAGCGTCCCTCAATTTTGAAGAACGCTTTGCGCTTGAGGAAAACCTCAAGCTCCAAGTCAATAACTGGCATCATAACAAATTAAAGGAAATCCCGATTCCCAAAAAGGACGGGAAGACCCGAATCCTCAAAGTCCCTACTATCGCGGACAGAGCGTGGCAATGCTTAGCAAAGTACGCACTAGAACCAGCACACGAGGCAAACTTCCACGCACGAAGCTACGGATTCAGAACAGGACGCTCAGCACATGATGCTCAGAAAATCCTGTTTACAAATCTAAACTCCAATGCAAACGGAATAGATAAACGCGTCATCGAGCTTGATATCGAAAAGTGTTTCGACAGAATAAGTCACACCACCATTATGAATAATCTCATTGCCCCACAAGGTATGAAGAGAGGCATCTTCCGCTGCCTTAAGGCTGGCATAAATCCAGAGTTTCCTGAACAAGGTACACCTCAGGGTGGTGTGGTCAGCCCGCTTTTAGCGAACATTGCGCTCAATGGGATTGAAGAAATTCACCAATCCGTCCGCTACGCCGACGACATGGTAATTATACTGAAACCCAACGATAACGCAGAAAAGATACTTGAGAAAATTAGCCAGTTCCTCGCAGCAAGAGGGATGAATGTAAGCGCGCATAAGACCAAGATAACCGCAGCGACAGATGGGTTTGATTTCCTCGGCTGGCACTTTCTCGTGCAAAGCAACGGAAAGTTTAGATGTGTCCCTTCAGTGGATAACTTCAAAGAATTTCGTCAGAAAGTAAAACGCATCGTCAACAACTCGAATTATGGTTCTAAGGTTAAAGCTGAGAAATTAGCTCCCTTAGTTAGAGGTTGGAGGAACTACCACCGCTTCTGCAAGATGGACGGTTCGCGGAACTCATTGTACCACATCGAAACCAGAGCATACAAGGTATTTAATAAGGAAGCAAAGAATGACCGTTACTCTAGTAAGAAATTATTAGATAAGGCATTCCCTACAGTTCCCTACTCTGAAAACAAACACGTTAACGTCAAAGGCGAAAAATCACCTTACGACGGAGATTTGACCTACTGGAGCGAGCGCAACAGCAAACTCTACGATGGTACTACCTCTAAAGTTTTAAAACGACAAAACCATAAATGTGCATATTGTGGATACAAGATGTTATCTGATGAACGGGTACATCTACACCACAAAGATGGAAATCATAGCAACTGGAAAGCCAACAACCTAATGGTTGTGCATGAAAGCTGTCACGACTACATCCACATGAGCATGACGAAAGTCTAGAACATCGGAAGCTGGGTGCGGCGAAAGTCGCACGCCCAGATTTAACAGAGAGGTGCGCGGGATAATACCCGCCATCGACTCTACCGAAGTTACGGTAACTACCAATGATGTTAAACGCCACTCAGTCACTATCCGAAAAAATGAAGGGACGCATAAGGTAGAATTGTGTGGCGTCCCGTGTGCTATTCATTTATCTGTTAAGGCGATACTACCAGAGGGCTTTGCAGCGCTCAAGAGTCAAAATTTAGATGGAGCAGTAACTATCTGTGATATTGGTGGTGGTAATACGTCCATCAGTCGATTCTTTAACTCTGAGCTAGTCGGGGAAGTTGCTGTTAAAGACTTTGGCGCGGAATACCTGATTGAGAGAATTAGCTGTAATTCTGACCTCAAAGCACTCATCAAACAAGCACCATTGAAGGATGTCATCAACCGCAGTATTGAGGTGGGAGTGAAGTTTAGAAAATCAGAATCAGGTGAGAAAATTCCGTTTCTAGCTTATGGTGAATCTGATTTGAACTTCTACAAGGTCTATGAGTTCGAGCTACAGGACTTTATTAATTGCAGACTCAGAGAAGTTATTAAGCAGTTAGAACAGTACAAACTTAGTGGTGACCAAATCCTGATAATTGGAGGTGGTTCTAAGCTACCACTGCTGAATGCTGCACTAAAGAAAAAAGGATTCTTGATTTCTGCCAATGGTGCTTTTGATAACCTCATGGGATTGATAGCGGAGGTCGGGTAATGAGGGTCTTACACGTAAAAAATTTGGGCAGGCTTTTTGGGCTAGTCTGTCCTCTCAACGATTAATCGAAGGGTATCGAAGCCTGCCCAAATTTTTAGGGGACAATGCAATGACAGCTGACAAAATCAGGATTAAGAAGTATCAAAAGCTTAAAGTACAGCAATGGTGTGAAGCGCTCTTAGTTAGTGAGAGTCGGTTTGTAGAAGATGCAATAGGGTTTTATCTGCGGTATTTAGAAGGAAAGCATCCAGTTACACCCATTCTACCACTTGCTACGACTGAAAGTTTGAATGGTCATCAAGAACTATCATCCGTTAAGCCAGTAGCGATAGAAACGGACTCGCCAGAAGAATTTGACGGTGGAATAGAGCTTTAGACCAAAAAGCGAGCGCGTCTTAAGGGCGCACTCATTGAACTCAACGGACACTACCACACCGCCCACTTAGTTACCGAGGGAAACTCACAATTTATCGCTGGAAATAACATTACCCTCTCTGGTTTCGGCACTCAGAACGGTGGGACTTACCAGATTACTAAAGCAGTCCATACGCTGGATGCGACACAGGAATGGACATGCGAACTAGATATGAGAAGACTTAAGAGGAATTTTGAGGATTAAATTAATTGATTCTCCTAATTGCCAGTTTTGAGGATAAGAAGCTAAAGCAATGTATTTAATCTGGCTTTGATTCAGATTAAGTTTCCTATCAGCAAGATATTTTTCCCAAACTTCAAGTGTTACACCCCAACCTAAAGTAATATGAGGACAAAAGTTAGAATTTTTGTGTTCTTCTGGAACTTCATCTATTACAACAAGACCATTCATTTCTTTTTCAAAAGTACTGTGGAGATACAGTAAAGTATAAAATCCTTGGGTGTTAGGCAACACTTCTAGCCAAGACAACTGAGAATTAACATACTTTGCGTTACTAATGTGAATAATCTTTGGTAATGGGGGAAATTCTATTTTAGTCTTTTCCAGGATTTTTGTGACGGTGTTCTTAAATGTTGTTATAACAGTGTTTTTATCTGCCAAAAAGCGACCTTTTAAAGTAATATGTACAGGAAAAGCGAGAGCCAGTCTGTTACCTGTTAAGTGTGTTAAATAGCGCTGTTCAGCACGAATTAATTCCTCGTTTTCACTTGTCATTACCGCAAAAACAGCAAAGCGACTTAAATTCTGCACTTTGTAAAATTAAAAAATAAGATACTCAAAAAATCTTTCAGTCCATGTCCCTCGACGAGTAAAAACAAACCTTAAAAGCTCAGCAATTAAGCCGTCAGAGTTTGCTTTAAGATTTACAAACTCTAGATTGGTATAGCGATCTTGATAAGGGTGATCTGGATTACCAGTCAAGTCACGTGGATTAAAATTCAAAGCCTTACGAACCTTTACATCGTTAAGTCGTGAAAGAAAAACATTATACGAACCAATAATTCGATGAAAATTCCAGTCATAATTTTGTTCATAAACCCATGCAAGACGTTCTAGTGGAGTCTTTTTTAGTTGCTTTTGTAACCAAGAGACTTTATCTTGTCGTTCCTTACTCGCTTCGCCTAGCAGCATTAAAAGCCCACTGTACATCACAAGTCTACTATGTCGTAATTTCACATTACGAATTGCCCATTTTTCTACCTCATTTTCAAAGTCCCATTGATAATTTACAGCCAAAGCACGAAAATAGCGAATTAGATCATTTAGTAAAAGTGTCCATTCTTTTTTTGAATCATTCTTAACATACTTATCTGCATAGCGCTCAACTATAGCATGAATTAAAGCGGTGTAATTACTATCTTTATACAATGGTTGTGTTTCTAAAAGAAAAAGAAGCCGCTTACTATAAATGTCATATTCTTCCTTGGCTTTCCCTATAGAGCTTGTAAGCTCATTTTGCGTTGTAGGCTTTGCAAAAACACCTGTAACCTTAGGTTGGTCTAACTTAAGAGGCTTAAGAGATTCCCACACAAAATTGTATATATTGATAGCTTGATCCGACTTTGGATCAATACTATCCGACAATACTATAATTAGATCTGCATCAGAAACCTCTTGACAAGCCTCCATTCTACCTAAAGATCCAGCAGCAGCAATCGTTTGAATTTGAGAAGCGATTTCTGGATCTATAGTGCTTAAATAATTTCTTATTTTATTAATAAGCATCTTTGATTCGTCCCAATTCTGTTTTGCTGCAACATATCGTTCAAGTTCAACTGAATTGATGCTCCATTCACGTTCATATGGATACATAAGAAGATAACCTCAAATGACTTCACTTACACAGAACCCCAGTACTTTGCAGATTAAGCTTTTTAGACATTCTTGAGAAAACCAGGTATCTCTAAACGATCCCATGTTAACTTAATTACTTGAGTATTAGGAAACTTAAGTCCAAGTACAGTTACCGGATCTTCCTCTTGTTTAAGAATACCTACCATGATTCTCATGGGTCCCATATGGCTACTAATCAAGATATGTCTAATTTGAGTCTCAACTGTATAGTCAGCAAGTTCAATCAAAAAAGACAAAATACGCCTTGCGACACTTTCGTAATTTTCTCCTTTTTCAGGAGCATATTTTAAATCTCCATCAGCGTACTCAGGTATCCAACGGAATTTTTGTCCTTCTAGGACACCCAAACTACGCTCATTCAACCTATTGTCTACAACCAAGTCCGCTACTTTAATGTCTCCACTTTCAAGAGCAATTTCTAATGTTCTTCCTGCTCTTTTCAAACCTGAAGTAAAAGCTAAATCATAGTATTTGAAAAGTTTAGTGCTTACATCTTTAGCTTGTCTTTCTCCATCGGCAGTTAACTCTACATCTTGAAGACCAGTTACACGTTTGTCTGCATTTACTTTGCTTTCAGCGTGTCGTATTAAATGCAAATTTACAGCATGAGGTAGTCTAATAGGTGTCTGAAGCCGCTCACGTATTTCTTCCCATTCCTGGATTCTTTCTTTTGTAGAATCATTTGATAACTTCCAATTTTTAACTGCTGGTGTCACCGTTACAATTTCCTTTCGTTATAATCAATTGATTTTAGTAAAAGGTTTTTATGAGAAAAGTTTTTCTAAACACATCATATAACTAAGACTTATGCAATAAACTTTGGTCATACGTACTTAATCATACATATATTTATTATGTATGAGTGTTATTTAGGAATGAAACCCTTATCCAGACTAGAACCTCATGTGTAAAGAATTCTGTG
>NZ_JXCA02000010.1:5359-6508 GCF_000828085.3 Scytonema tolypothrichoides VB-61278 | reverse complement strand
CAGCGTGAGGGCCGCTCTCCAGGATTGGAGGGCGGCCCTTCGCGTCTTCGCGCCTTCGCGCTATTCGTTCCGGTGCGGCCTCGGACTACACCGAGACCACCTGGGCCCCGCCGTCGCTCGGCGCCGCGGGGGCCTGGCCCTCGGGCTGGGCCGGGCGCTCGCGGCGGGCCACCGAGAGGTCGGGCTCGGCGCCCGCGGCCAGCTCGCGCTTGAAGATGAAGTAGCTGCGGCCGGGCATAGTGTGCTGCACCCCGCTCAGCTCCCAGCCGTCCGCGCCGAGCTGGTTCAGGAAGCGTCGCCCGAACCCGCTGTTGCGCTCGCCCTCCTCCGGCCGGCTCTCCTGGCCCTCCACCGAGACGCGCTCCCAGTTCTCCACGAACGCGACCTTGTACTCCCACTTCGTGCTCATCTGAACCTCGCTGTGCCGGCGGGCCGCCGCGGCAACCGGCGTCCCGCCTGGCTGGTATCGCTGTCCCCTGTGGGCTGCCAGGAGTGTAGCACGCGCGGTCGCCAAGATCAATTACACAATTACAGGTAATTTGACTAGGTTTTGACCCGCCCGCTGGGCGATTCTTTGTGACGCCGCGAATTAAATAAGTTTTCGCTTGTTTTATTGACAATATTCAGGAACGCTGGTACACTGGTTAGTAGTTCGGAGGATGGCGACTATGACGGTAATCGGTTATTCGGCGGAGAGCCCGCCCGGCCAGATCCTGCAGTTTCTGCAGCGCCAGGGCGAGGCCACGGTCAAGGAGCTGGCCGAGCTGCTGGGCGTGAGCGGCACGGCCACGCGCGATCATCTGGTTCACCTGCAGTCGGAGGGCCTGGTGGTAGCGCGCTCGGAGCGGCACGGGCCGGGGCGGCCGCGGCTGATCTACGCGCTGAGCGAGAAGGCGCGCGCGCGCTTCCCCCAGCAGACGGATCGGCTGGTGGCCACCCTGCTGCGCGAGCTGATCGCGCGCGAGGGCGCCGACAAGCTCGGCCAGCTGCTCGACGCGGTGAGCCAGCGCCTGGCCGGCGAGTACGCCGACCGCATGGCCGGCACCGACGTGGCCGCCCGGCTCGGCGAGCTGCACAAGCTGCTGGAGCAGCGCGGCGTGCCCGCCGAGGTGGCCGCGGACGGCGAGGGCATCCGGCTCTTCGCCTGCC
>NZ_JXCA02000010.1:0-2667 GCF_000828085.3 Scytonema tolypothrichoides VB-61278 | reverse complement strand
GGCGTAGCTGTTGATCAGCACCACGGTCTCGATCCTGCAGCAGGAGACGGGCGGCAAGCCGCTCGCCTTCCTCGACAGCGCCGCCTCCTCGCAGAAGCCGCGCCGGGTGATCGACTGCCTCGAGGACTACTACCGGCGCTACAACGCCAACGTCCACCGGGGCGTCTACAAGCTCAGCGAGGAGGCCACCTTCGCCTACGAGCGGGCCCGCGGCAAGGTGGCCCGCTTCATCGGGGCGGCCAGCCACCGCGAGGTGATCTTCACCCGCAACACCACCGAGGCGATCAACCTCGTGGCCCAGGCCTGGGGCGGCGCCAACCTGCGCCCCGGCGACCGCATCCTGCTCTCGGTGATGGAGCACCACTCCAACATCGTGCCCTGGCAGCTGATCGCCCAGCGCACCGGCGCGAAGCTCGACTACCTGAGCGTGGACGGCGCGGGCCGGCTGGCGCTGGAGGAGCTTGACGTAAAGCTCACCGAGCAGACGAAGATCGTCGCGCTCACCCAGCAGTCGAACGTGCTCGGCACGATCAACCCGATCGGCGAGATCGCCCGCCGGGCCCACGCCGTCGGCGCGCTGCTGCTGGTGGACGGCGCGCAGAGCGTGCCGCACATGCCGGTGGACGTATCCACGCTCGGCTGCGACTTCCTGGCCTTCAGCGGCCACAAGATGTGCGCCCCCACCGGGATCGGCGCGCTCTGGGGCCGCCGCGAGCTGCTGGAGGCCATGCCGCCCTTCCTCGGCGGCGGCTCGATGATCAAGGTCGTCGAGCTCGATCAGAGCAGCTACGCCGATGTGCCCGCCCGCTTCGAGGCCGGCACCCCGGCGATCGGCGAGGCGATCGCGCTCGGCGAGGCCGCCGACTTCCTGGGCGGCGTGGGGATGGAGGCCATCCACCAGCACGAGGTCGAGCTGCTCGGCTACGCGCTAGAGCGGCTGGCCGCGGTCGAGGGGCTCACGCTCGTCGGCCCGCGCGACGCCGCCGACCGCGGCACCGCGATCGCCTTCACGCTGGAGGGCGTCCACCCGCACGATGTGGCGGCCATCCTGGACGGCGAGAACGTCGCGGTGCGCGCCGGCCACCACTGCACCCAGCCGCTGCACCGCCACTTCGACCTGCCGGCCACCGTGCGGGCCAGCTTCTATCTCTACAACACGCCCGAGGAGGTCGACCGGCTGGCCGCGGGCCTGGAGAAGGCGCGGAGGTTGTTCGCATGAGCGACGATATGTACCGCGAGGTGATCCTCGAGCACTCGAAGCACCCGCACAACTTCGGCACCCTGGAGGGGCCGAGCGTGTCGCACGAGGAGCACAACCCGCTCTGCGGCGACCGGGTGCGGATCGACCTCGACATCCGCGACGGGGTGATCGCCGACGTGGCCTTCTCGGGGCGCGGCTGCGCGATCAGCCAGGCCTCGGCCTCGCTGCTCACCGACGAGCTGAGGGGCAAGACGGTCGACGAGGCCAAGGCGATCAGCAAAGAGGACCTGCTCGACCTGATAGGCATCCCGCTCGCCAAGAACCCGGTGCGCCTCAAGTGCGCGCTGCTCTCGCTCAAAACGCTCAAGGCCGGCCTGTACGGCGTGGGCCATCTTCACGACGACGACGATCTGTAGGGGTGTAGCATATGGCGCAGCCCGCTGCGCCTCACAGAGCATTGGAGGATACCTGTGGTCGCTGAGGCAACCAATCTGCAGTTTGACTACTCTAAGTACGGCTTCCGCAACGAGGAGAACTACCTGTTCAAGGCCCCCAAGGGCCTGAACGAGCGGGTGGTGCGCGAGCTCTCGGGCATGAAGGGCGAGCCCGAGTGGATGCTCAAGCAGCGGCTCAAGGCGCTTGAGATCTTCAACAAGAAGCCGACCCCGATCGCCGGCATGTGGGCCAACCCCGAGCTGGCCGACCTCAACCACGACGACATCCACTACTTCGTGCGCGCCGGCGAGCGCCCCCAGACCGACTGGGACGCGGTGCCCCAGGAGATCAAGAACACCTTCGAGAAGCTGGGCATCCCCGAGGCTGAGCGCAAGTTCCTGGCCGGCGTCGGCGCGCAGTATGAGTCGGAGGTGGTCTACCACTCGCTGCGCGAGGAGTGGTCGAAGCTCGGCGTGATCTTCCTCGACACCGACACGGCGCTCAAGGAGTACCCCGAGATCTTCAAGCAGTACTTCGGCAAGATCATCCCCGCCGCCGACAACAAGTACGCCGCGCTCAACACCGCGGTCTGGTCGGGCGGCTCGTTCGTCTACGTGCCGAAGGGCGTGAAGGTCGACATCCCGCTCCAGGCCTACTTCCGGATCAACGCTGAGAACATGGGCCAGTTCGAGCGCACCCTGATCGTGATCGAGGAGGGCGCCGAGGCCCACTACATCGAGGGCTGCACCGCCCCCGTCTACTCGACCAACTCGCTGCACTCGGCCGTGGTCGAGGTGATGGTGCAGAAGGGCGGCAAGTTCCGCTACACCACCATCCAGAACTGGGCCAACAACATCTTCAACCTGGTCACCAAGCGGGCGATCGCCCAGGAGGAGGCCAGCATGGAGTGGGTGGACGGCAACATCGGCAGCAAGCTGACGATGAAGTACCCGTCGGTCTACCTGATGGGCCGCAAGGCCCGCGGCGAGGTGCTGTCGGTGGCGTACGCCGGCAAGGGCCAGCACCAGGAC
>NZ_JXCA02000007.1 GCF_000828085.3 Scytonema tolypothrichoides VB-61278 | reverse complement strand
TCTATCTCTATTTTCAGCACTCCCGACATTTTCACTTTTCCTCATCGTCATCCCTCCATCTATTTATAGCATTCTTTTTTCTATTTGATCTAACTAAGCTAGGTAGTGGGGAGCGGAAAAGAAAAGTTGGCGATATTTGGCGATATCTTAATACAAGCTTGCTATGTATTCATCTACATCAGCGCGTTTTATGCGCCAACTCTTGCCAATTAATTGAGCTTTCAACTTTTTTTCCTTAATGGCAGCACGCAAAATATTCTTAGAAAGACCAGTGAGCGCTTGTACTTCTGAGAGCTTTAGCAGTACTTTATCAGAAATCGGTACAAGGGGTTTATCTAGGAGCATATCAACAACAAGGCAGAGTTTATCAATTGCGCTTACCGAAAAACCATTAATATCGCCAACTTCGCCAAACTTCGCAATATCGCCAGAGTAGAGCACGTCTTTCCTTGTTCGGGAGTGATTGTCTGTCGGGGGTTGGCGAGTTTCGACAGAAGGTTTAAAAGTTGGTTGATTTAACTCTGTTTTAAAGCTTTCTAGCTCTACAGGGTCAAAATTAGCTATAGAGCGAGTTTTTCCTTTTTGATACTTAACACTGATTTTTCCTTGTTGGACGTAGCGTTCCAAAGCACGTACGCTTACCTCAAGGAACTCTGCTGCTTCCTGCTTATTCATCTAAAACTCGCCAAATATCGATTAATACCGCCAAAATTTGATATCCAAGTCTGTACTCGATTGTAGCAGATTACAATAGTGGCTCGGCGAGGTTTGGCGATGTTTATCGTAAATTTTAGGGTTGAAAACCCCGTCCTTGTAGGACGGCTTTCATTGTGCTAAAATATACTTATTTGCCATAGGGCATTGGGAGACTTAAAACGAACGTCGAGGGATGGTAAGACTATTTCGGTAGCACAACCCAATGAATCAACTATGGAACAAAAAAGTATCAACACGCAAGGAAGGCAAGCCGGAAGCTTATTGGGATAACTGGTTAAACCGTAGCGAGAGTTAGACTTTGGATGCTACCCAAGTGTACTCTGTTTGCAGAATCTCAGCGGCTTCAGCCCTAAGAGTGTCAACTAATTACTCGTCTCCAAGGTCTATGCCAACTACTAAACCAGTATTAGCAGATTGTACTGGCTCCGTTGCATTTTTATTGCCATGATTTCATATTGCTGTCCATCCCAACCCTAGATATAATTTTCTGTGCAGAGGTTAAACCGTCCGCTCCCTCTATGACCATCTAAGGTTTCAAGTGATGTCTTTATTAGTTTTTGAAGAAAAATCTGTTTATTAGCAATCGTTGCAGTATGTGCAAAAATCGCAGAAAAAGTCCATCTCTTCAAGGGGTGTGGATGAATCTGCTGTCCCTTAAGAAATTGTGGTATAATAAATTTCAGCGCCGTGTGCCCCACGGACATTAACGCTTGTTGTTGGATCTTTACGAAGGTGATGTGAGAATGTAAGACGCAAGTAAGCGCAAGCAGAAAGCGCAGTTTCACTCCAAGAATCCCATAGCCTTTTAGGCGTGGGAGTGTCAGTTGCTTAGATTGATGAATAAATCGAAGTTTTAGCATACAGCACCCTATTATGATTAGCCAACAGCAGTGAGGTGTTGTTGGCTTTCTTGTATAGAGTGCCCTAGTTGATACTCCCCGCCCTCACAAGCTTGAGGGTTTTTCTTCGATTCTCGGTCAGTTTTTGCATCTTCGGAAGTTCCGAGGTTGACATCCTGCTATTCAAAACCTAGACAACTTATGACATCGATTTCGATTGACACTTCAACGGGAGCATGGGAGCGATTATCCGTCAGTCTCACCCTGAAAAAATGAGCGAACGTACAGTCCAAAGTGAAAAAGTTGCCAATTTTTCTGGAATATTACAGTAACAATTGTACAATAACAATGGTTGTTGATCTGCCCGACTGGCTGTCCACAACACGCGCTCATTAGCAATAATATGCGCGGCGTTAGTAACTAGCATAATTCGGGCAATGCGCAAGTCCACTGGTTCAACAAGCTACCGTCAACACCTCTGCCTAAAGGCTAGGGCTTCTAGCTCCACTTTAGGATTAGTTGACCCGGCTCAGTACCAGATGTACTACGTTATTGGTAAGTTTTTGAGTTCTCACTCTGGAATGCTAACGCCAGTTCCGGACTCTGAAACTGAACGATTAAACAGGTTTACACGGTTAAGCCAGTGTCGTTTAGAAAGTACCGACCAATAACTTTGTCTCGGCTAACTTTACTCCCGAAAGGGAAGGCTCATTTGATCAAAACCATTATGCGTATAGGGGAGCCAGTACTTGATGAGGGATTTCCTCACTTGGTATTTGGCGTTGAACGATTTGAAATGGTAATTGTCCCATTGAAAGTGCAATACAATAGCACCCCGAATTAAGTAACCCCAAGGCGGTAATGGATTTCAAAGATATTTGAGGGAAAGTAAAGTTTCCGTGTCGTGTTTTCTCCTTGGTCTTTTGACATAAGGTTTCCACTCTTCCACGAGGTCATCATAAATGTCAAGCAAAGAAAGAGCGGAAATTATGCACGAATGGCTAAACCGTGCCTGGACGTTGAGGGATAACCGCTCCCATGCTCCCGTTGAAACGTCAATTAAAACCTACATCAATAATTATTTGGGTTTTAAAGAGCACCAGTTATGAAATTGTCAGAAGTATTAGGGGAGGCCTGGGATAAATTACCAATTTTGGTACTCACCAAGTAGAAGTTGTCCAAGTACCAAACGGCTGTACCTCATCACGACTTTGTTAATAACTATTCAAATTCGTGAATCACCACCCTCTCTTTGAAAAGGACAGCTGACCCCTCACCCTTGTTGACTACATGGTAGCACACAAGGGTAGGAGAATCATATGTCCTTTTTTAATAAATTACAAAAGGCATTTGGCTCTTGATTTTCCTCTACGATAGATGAAAAAGTTGTAAACTGTAACAGAATTCCTACGCATTTATCTTCAAAACTAGTCAATTTTGAGTATAGATTGCGGAAATATGCTAGAATTTAGCTATTAGTAACGGTTAACAACCGTGCCGTCAGAAGATAAATCTTCAGTTTAGACTGGCGTTAACTGAGTAGGATTTATGTAACAGAAGTAGATGAACTTTCTTGCGTGAAGTACTCACCACCAAAACGGAGTACCGTTTATGGTGGGGGCTTCACAAGCATTTTATCTAAGGAAGAAAATTGACAGCCAAATGCTTCACCCAAAAGGAAGCGTTATGAACTGTTGCATTTTTCCAAGTAATCAAGAAGAACTCCAAGATCAATATCAACTAACAGAACGCCATCAGCAAGAATGGGTAGTTGATTCAGCCGTTTCACCAACACTCACCACCCTGAATGTTCGTTCCTTAACTGGTATAGTCATATACGAGTATTTGGTCTACGCCCTACCCCAGACCGCCAGACGTAACGACGGGCGGTTACGGGACAAGTACTTATATAAGTACGCCCACGCTTGTCGCGGGGGATGGTGGGTTTCGGGACTTGATCCCCGAAACAATTGGGAACCAATGGAGTGGGGACGGTTTAAACCGGATTATCCACGCTGGGGATGGGACAAAATCACCAAAAAGCAGACCGACAAGCCGGTGAAATACGAGTCACCGATAAACACGCCCAACCGTGTGACTTACCTGCGGGTTCCACTAGAGATTTGGGAAATGGTTGCTCATCGCTACAACGTCCCAATGCCAGAGGAAATTGTCACAACCGTTGATGGAGAAGCGATTGGTTTTTGGGCTTGGGTGGTGAATCACCCCCAAATCCCCATCATCCTCACAGAAGGCGAGAAAAAAGCGGCGTGTCTTTTAAGTTTGGGTTTTGTGGCAATCTCCCTACCTGGGATATGGAACGGACGCGTTGGCAAAAGCGATTTCAACGAAAAGCTGCATCCCGACCTCATGCCAGTGGCGAAACCGGGGCGCAAATTCATTATCCTTTTCGACTACGAAACCAAACCCAAAACCCGCTGGGCAGTGTTCCAAGCGACCATTCGTACTGGTCAAGCAATTGAGGCAGTGAGCTGCTTTTGTGAGGTCGCATTACTGCCAGAATCAGAAAAAGGTGTTGATGATTTTGTGGTTTCGATTAACAACGCATTGGCACAAGAAAACGAGTCGAACCTTGAGGAAGAAGCTTCACTCAATTTTTCTAGTCATTCCCCCAGTGAGGGAGCGAATACTGTACTGACCGCGATTATAGAAGACGCGAAGCCACTTCGTAATTACCAGCGCTCATTCCACTGTCGTAGTCGAGGGCTGAGCAATAAATATAAACCACATTTGGAGGTAAATGTCAAGTACTTATCAGAAGCAGTTCGGCTACCGGAGTCTGGTTTTGTAGTATTATCTAGTGACATGGGCACGGGTAAAACCGAAATGATGCAATGTTGGCGCAATGAGCATCCCCATGAGCGATTCCTCAATAACGGGCATCGGGTGAATTTGCTGAGAAATTTAGCTCAACGCCTCAACACGCAAATGTACTCAGATTTGAGTAATAGAGAGTTAACAAAAGCGACTGCCCTCAGCATAACTATTGACAGCTTACACAAGCTCAACACTCAAGCCTTAACCTATGGCTGCGTGTTTATTGATGAAGCTTGCCAATACCTGACTCACCTGCTGCACAGCAAGACTTGTAAGGAGAATCGGGCTACCATTTTGGAAGTGCTGCAGTATATCGTGTATAGTGCGCGATTGGTCGTTATTGCTGACGCGCATATGGACGACGTAACGGTGAACTTTTTCCGGGCAATGCGTCCCAAAGATGAAGAACCGTTGGTGATCAAAAATCACTGGAAGGATGGTTCACGCCCGATTTATTGGTATGAGGGTAATGATTCTTCTGCCTTAGTTGCCCAAATTTCGGCGGCGCTGATGGTGGGGCAGAAAATTATGGTGGCTTCTGACTCGAAAAAATTTATTAAGAAACTTGAAAAATCGTTAAATGTGTCGGTGAAGGTGGATGATAGTAAAGCTCAAAACAGCTACCGACAATTAAAGGTGTGGTCTATCCATTCTGATAATTCTGAAAGCAAAGAAAACGTTGTTTTCATCAAAGACATAAGGAACGCTGTCAAGAATGTAGATGCTTTTTTAACCTCGCCTAGCCTAGGAACAGGGGTAGATTTACCTGATTACCATTTTGACCTGGTTTTTGGGGTATTTCACGGGATTTCGCAGACGGCGACCGAATGCGCTCAACATCTGCACCGCTATCGTCCAAAAGTACCGATGCACGTTTGGGTCGCGCCACGCCCTCGCTTTGGATATGCTGAAACTAACGCCACGAAAATTAAAGAACAGTTGCTGCAAACCAATGAAATGACAGCTTTCCTGCTGCGGATTGACACAGAGACAGGAAAGCGGGGTGTAGAAAAAGATTGGGCGTTGCAAGCTTACTGTGATATACAGGCTCAACGAAACAAATCAATGAACCATCTGCGAACTGATTTGCTTGACTTGTTGACCAAAATGGGTAATAAAATTATCCCCATGGGCACAGAGAGAAATGAGCTTGCTCAGAAACGTCTGAAAGATGCCGCTGTCGCATTGGACACTGCTTATTACTCAGCAGTTGCAGGGGCGAAAGATATCTCAGCTAGCGAGTACCGCAAGCGTATGGGTAAAAACTACCTAAAACCAGAGGAGATTTATGAATGCGAAAAATTCCGCATTCAGGAAGCGTATGGTATGGAAGTCACTCCGTCACTGGTTGAGAAAGATAATGATGGGAAATTGATTCGGGCGATTTCCAATTTAGAAGCAATTCTAGCAGAATCAGATGGTGTGATAGAAGATACAAAGACCGGAAGAATATACCCAGCACCACCAGAAATTGTGGCAGAAAAAGACCGCCAGGAGAGAAATAAGCTGCCGTTGTGCATGGACTGGGGGAATTACTCGGCGCGGTGGGTGTTGTTGTCCAGTTTGGGACTACCTGAGATTGTCAAGCGCCTGATAGATGGGGAGGAAGTGACTGCGACTGACCCTGAGTTGCTGAGAATAGTCGAAATTGCCAAACAGTGTGCGGTGCACGTTAAGGCGATTTTAGGTTTTACTATTCCTTCTAAGTGTCAGCCGATATGGCTGTTGGCACTTCTGCTAGACCAATTGGGACTAAAGTTGACTTCTAGGAAACAAGGTTCACGTGGTCAACAAGTGAAGTTTCATTTCCTTTCCCAGGAGGAATTGGAATTTGCAAAAGCAGTGATTGATTATCGGGAGCGTAAGCGCCCACACAACGTAAAGTATAAAAATAACCCCACTGCAAGTTTTTCAGCTACCAGAGGGGCAATAATCAAGAAGTACTCATATGATACCAGATTCCGAAAGCTCAACAAACCTCAATTCAGTTCGCTCACAGAAACAGCCCCAGACCTAGAAGAATTGTAAACTCATCACACCTGAAAAACCTTTACTCATTCCACCTCTAGTCGCCAGAGAAATTGGACTAGAAGCAGCAATCATCCTGCAACAAATTCATTGGCTATCAAACAACAGCAACAACGGGCTTCTTTTGAAGCAATCTAAGGTGAAGTATCCTCGTCTGAGAAAGCCCGCTTCCTCAGCTTAGTTGCAAGAGTTATTTGCACGCACTAGACGAACAGGAGCTATTGCAATGAGTAACGAACTTACTAATCTGTTTGAAGTTAAACCCAGTAAAGGGTACTTAGTCTTTCATCCAGAATATGGAAAGATAGCCAAAAACGCTACTGAAGCTGCAATCATAGGCGGATATCATTACGACTATCTGGGCAAGCAAAAACTATCTTCGTTTACAGTTGACGGTATTTACCACTACTTAGAAGGTTGTGCAGCTCTGGTCACGGTTAAAAGGATACTTAAAACTTAAAGAGCTTACCTCTTCTGGATGGCTCAATCAATCAAAACTATCTTCAAAAGAAGCCAAAGAGTTAGTCTGTCAAAAACAACCTCAATGCTTTGTACTGGGGGCATTAGTGTGCGAATGGTGCAAAGCAAGAACTTTAATACTGGATACGCACCACTACCCGATTCCTAAATCAGAGGGTGGAGAAAAAACGGTTAGGATTTGCCCCAATTGCCATCAAGAGTTTCACCAGCTTGTAAGAGCTACAAGCTACCATCTCTCGAAAAATCTAATCCGCTTCTTTAAGGAGTTAGCAATATGAGTAAACTCCTGATTGACGGACATATCAACAATGGTCAGAAGAATTGCAATTATCCGTTAGCACAATTAGAAGAGCTGTTAGCAATCTAAAATTCTGAGTTTCCGCTTCTGTTGTTGAGTGCAATACACACGATCTGTAGTGAAAGTGCATAAACCGTGCTCTACATTATTTGTGGTGGTGTATGTGATTCAAATGAGAACCGCTGTATTCATCCCCACCCGAATAATATAAAAAAA
>NZ_JXCA02000006.1 GCF_000828085.3 Scytonema tolypothrichoides VB-61278 | reverse complement strand
AGCTGCGACAGCCCCTGCCAAACCTGGACCAAGAACTGATAGCAATTGATAGGTGGCACTCGAAAGAGCGATCGCTTGTGGGTAGTCATTCTCACCAGTTACTTGAGGGATTGTTGCCTTATAAGTTGGGGTAAAGAAGGCATTGAAGACATTGAGCGCAAAAATGAGGGCATAGACTTGCCAAACTGCTGTCACAAACGGAAGCAGTCCTACAATCACCATGCGTGCTAAATGGGTTGTGACCATGATGCGCTTGCGGTCAAAGCGGTCTGCGATCGCYCCCGCCAGCGGTGAGAGTAAAACGAACGCTGTAACACGCAGCGTCAACGCACTGGAAAGCACAACGGCGGATTTTTCGCCAGCTAATTCAAAGGCAAGCAGGGCTAGACCAACCCAGGTAAGAGCATCACCTAACAAACTTATGGTTTGAGCCGAGTACAGTCTAGCAAATACAGGGTTTCTTAAACTGCTAAAGAGCATAAAACTGCGATTGATTATAAGGGCATAGTTTTAAAATACTTATATATTAACCTTTAACAGGTAATGGGGGGTAGGGGGATACTTTTTTGCAGCATATTGTGCTATTGCAAGTGCTGCCGTATAAGCACGTTGATATAGGATATGCAGTGGCATAAAGGAAATTCTGCTCTGTGTGGAAGTTAAGCACCATTCGAGTAAATTCTCTTTTGCTATCTCCACACGTTTGATGTTCACAGTCATCGGAATCGCTAACCCAGATAGCCTAGTTGCATTTGAGGTAGCGTAACAAAAGAGTTGTAACCTCCTGTTCAAATTGCTCATTTACCAAAAACGCTGGTTCTCCAAGCGCGGCGGCGTGAATTAGAGCTTCAAGGGTATGGGCAAGAATAAAAGCTGCTAAATCGAGGTTTTGGGGTTGAATTTGATCACGTTTCTCCTCAAGGTAACGCCGAATCAGAGCTGTAACTTGTTTCTCAACCTCTGTCACTTTTTCGAGTTGTCCAACACGCGGTACTTGCTCAATTAGCACCTTATGAAGATTTGGGTTAATTGCATTGGCTTGAACGCAAGCCTTAACCAATTCACGTAAACTAATTTCCAGCGGGGCATCTGACACGAGTTCCAGCCTTGCTTCAATCACACTAATCATTTTTTGTGCATGGTGTTCGATGAGTGTAGCCACAATTGCTTCCTTACTGGGAAAGTATTGGTACAACGAACCAATACTCACCCCTGCACGTTCCGCAATTTTATTTGTGCTGGCAGTGTCGTATCCCTCTTTAATAAGAATGTGAGCAGTTGCCGTCAAAATCGCTTCTACGGTTTCTCTTGACCGCTCTTGCTTTGGGTGTTTTCGGGGTTTTGTGCGGATGCTGCGTGGCATTGTTGGTCTCCTAAAGAAATGCGAGTTGCCAATATGAGCTATAACTCACATAATAAGAGTACAAGGCAAGCGTTATCTACCGCTTCCGTGGTACTTAGTTAGACTGCAATCTTGTCAAGGAGAAATTCTTAAAGCCTTTGATGCTACCAATTTTACTTTTAAAGGACTTACCAAGGGCAAAAAAGCATTGGTGATTGTTCCAAGTGCAGCAGATTACACTCCCAATACACCACTGGCAAAGCTCGATTTTTGTACACCTTATCTGCAAGCTATTTTAGAGTTTATTGGTATTGATGTAGTCACCATTGTGACAGCCCCCAATCAATTTATGCGAGAGGAAATTCGACAACAGGCAATTGAAACGGCGCAAGCAAAACTCATCGCGCTAGCAGCCACATGGTAAGGCATGGAGCGATTAACGACATCCAACCAATATTAACATCTACTTCAGTCAGGCTTTGCAGTCATGAATGGGCTGAAGTTACAGCACAGATCCATTAATTAACAAGAGAAGACCATTATGCATCAAGTTTTTCAACGTAAACAAGCTCCACAAACCACAGGTCTAGCCGTTCGACGCTGGGCGCATTTCTATGATGCTGCGGTGAACTTGGTATCTTGGGGTAAGGAGCAAGACATTCGAGCAGCAACGATTGAGTTAGCGAATCTGCAATTGGGCGATAAAGTCATAGAAGTCGGCTGCGGCACAGGCAGTTTGGCGATCGCTGTCAAGAAGCAGGTTGGATTAACTGGACAAGTTGTTGGAATTGACGCTTCTCCCGAAATGATTGATGTCGCTCAACGCAAAGCATCCCAGACTGGTATAGATGTTACTTTCCAGCTTGGATTAATTGAAGATATCCCCTTTGGTGATCAGACCTTTGATGTTGTTCTTAGTAGCATGATGTTTCACCACTTGCCCGGAGACGAACTTAAACGTCGAGGCTTTGCTGAAATGTTTCGTGTTCTTAAACCTGGCGGTCGCTTGTTGATTGTTGATGTTGAACCCCCTACCAATCCGCTGCATAGAATTCTATACCCTATCCTCTTGGTGCATTTTTGGGTGGGGACAAACCTGAAAGCGTATAAACCGTTGCTGGAGAATGTCGGCTTTACAAAGATTGAGGTCGGGAAAACGCGCTACGGTGGGCTTTCCTTCATTCGAGGAAGTGCAAATTAAGTTTGGTTGAGCATCTATAACCGCAATGCATTTTAGAGTGAATTTCTACTGATGAGGTTTGCATGAAGCTAAGAAAAATTTTGATTGCAGGTGCAGGAATTGGGGGGTTGACGTTGGGAATTGCCTTGCAACGAAAAGGATTTGAGGTAGAGATTTATGAAAAAGTATCCTGTTTACAGCCCATTGGGTGGGGTCTTGCACTCGCCCCTAACGCCCTGCTCGCCCTTTGTCAGATGTTTGTATAGCCCCACACTTCTAGTGTGCGAGCGACAATGTGCAACCTCACATAGAATTGGTATAAAACGAGAAAAATCTGGCAGCCCTGGCGGTAACGCTAACCTTTGTTGCGTCGAGTTTCGTCATTTGTCTGCCCTGGATACCTTAGCTGTTCCCCAATTACCAAAAGTTGGTAAAACGAAAAAAACAGAAACTTTAGCATCCCTTAAGCTTTCTACATATTTTTCTGGTGGGACAAACTCAACTCGCTTGCCAACTTCGTAAGAGTAAGCAAGATTGAGACTGTATCCCAAACCTTTTAATTTTTCATACCCTTTTTTTGTAGCTCTAATTGATATGAGCCAATGTTCATCAAGGTATACCGTTTTCCCGATGAGAGAATATTCTAACTCTTCTTGAAGCTCCAACCACCTAACTCTTATGTCTATAAGACTGTGTGCATTGAGTTTTCTTAATCGATTTGAAAAAGTTTTCTTCAGCTTCGTTGTTCTTTTCTCTAATACTTCTTTGCTTGGATAAGGGACGCCAGAAGAAACTTGCTTGAAAGTTTCTTCTGGATAAAAAGGACAGAAATGACAACCTTGATATTGCAAGAAGCTATACCAAAGTGAAGCCCAGTAAGTTCTTTGTCCATCTTCGGCTATTGTTTCAGACTTTGAAGTTACATCATATATCTGATACAACAAACAATAATCTAATATGTCTAGTTCTTCAAAAAGTGGCTCTAGTAGATAATCAAGATACTGCTTTAAAACTTGAAACTTCTCCAGAATGGTATTTTCTGGAATATTTTTACCTAATTCATTTAATTTTGTTAAATCTAAAATAGCTTTTCTCAAGCTTTGCCAGGTTGGTTTTATTTGTGAAATTTCTGTTTTCATATTTTCGCCTATTATTAGACTATGAGTCTAATTTCTGCCAGAACGCCAAGCGATTGCGCAAAGCGCAGACGCCAGAATGCGTATTGCTCTTTCTTTTTCAATTCCTCTAAAAGACTGGTGTAATTGCAGCAGTCTTAATAGTTAAAACTAATAGATAGCCCCTTTCCACCATTAAGATTGACTGTGACTTTCAACATTCCTAAAACACCTACCGTCCAAAGATGCGGCATAGGTTGAGGCATAGCAAAACCATTGAGCTTAACATCAATAACCCCTAAAACAACCCCAGGAATTGCTTGTATTCGTGCTTCTAGAGCTTTAGGATAAATACTCTCTCCTGCTGGTAACTTGCCAGGAAAAAGAAAGTCTCTAACATTTTGTTGGATAGATAAAGCGATCGCATCGGGTAAAACTCCTGATTGAATAGCAACAACAATATCAACATTGATTGTAAAAGTGTCAATTGTCCAGACGGTAATTGTTGCCATTGCGGCTTTCCTGTTGAGTAAGTCACTCAGCGCTGAGATTTGCCCAGTGCTTAAAGCGCTACCGTCTGTATTGAGTCCGAAAACCCCAACGTAGCCATTTTGATAAGTGATTTTATCTGGCTTCAGTCTGCCAATGGAGAGCGCTGTAGAACCAACTCCTAAAAAATCAATCACTGCTGCTTCAAAATCATCCTCACTAATAAGGGTTTCGCGACGACGAAGCAGTCCATAAATACGTTGCTGAAATTCAGCTTCTGTTTCCGCGTCTTGCCCATTTCTGGTTGGTTCAGTAAGAGCGATCGCACCCAATCTCCTCACACTAGGAAAAGATACCGGGGTCAGTTGTGAAACGTTCCCGCGTGAGCCTGGAGTCAGAGATATGATTGGGACGGTTCCATAATCGGTATAAGCAGGAATCCCTAAATCAGCAGTCGTCTCAAATTGAATACCATTGATGACGACTCTAAAACCACGGGGAAGAACAAAGGGATCAGCATAAAGTCCATCTAACCTAACTCCAATCGTTCCTACTGCATTTGTTCCTTGTCTTCTTTCTACCCCAAATAAAGAAAGCCGATTTCTTTCTAAGGTACTTCCTAAAGAGTTGACAGTTGTAATGATTTGTGAACCTTGCGTTGCTACTGCCTCTAGGATGGCGATAACTGGTGATCCTGGACTGAAATCATTTAATCTACCTGCACTTACAGCAAGCGCTCTTTCTTGCCCAAGGGTGACAAGATCTGAAGTGGTTTTGGTGTCGATTGGTGGAATGTCCGTCATGTTGGTTGCTTCCCGGTAATAGCCCAATAGATGAAGCCTCTTTGTGGCGGGATGGTTTCACGGTCTGGTTTTCTTTGAGCAAAGTGCAGATGAGCGCCTGTAGAAACGCCTGTATTACCAGAATGGGCAATGACATCACCTGCTTTAAATGTTCCTGTTGAACCACTACTTAAGTGCATGTATTGAAATATCCATCCTCCATAAGAAAACTCAACTATATTGCCACCTGCACCTGTATTAGGTTTGTACTGTACATTTATTGTCTCACCTGGCTTACAGATAGCATAAAGAGGTGTTCCCTCTGCCATGCTCACATCCACACCTTGATGGAAACTAGATGCGCCTGCTGTGGGAGCACTCCTGTAGCCATAAGGTGATGTCACCTGGAAACCGCCAATATTGTCACCTTTTTTGGGACTGTCGTTGAAGTTCCCACTAAAAGAAACATTGGATGTGTTTACAGCCCCGCCCGTGCCTGTAGAGGGTGCAGAAGCCACGGGACGTGCTTTTACCTTCACAGGAAGATAAGTATTGAGGACAGATGCGATCGCTGCTGATGTATAAGAGTGTCGCACCTCACCCACTCTATAGGTACGAGCCAGTGATTCTCCTAAGCCTGTATCTTTATCGAGTTGTACGATCTGTCCTGGTTGTGCCTGCAATATCTCAGGCATCAGTACAGAGTTAATGTTAAGCGTAGATTCAAACCCCTTACCAATCTCCTTAGAGTCGTCTGCTTTTTGCTTGAGGTCTTGAATTCCTCCACCTGTTTGTAGTTGCGCAGTTGTAGCAGTAGTACCAACATTTGTTGCGGGTGTTGGGGTTGTTGTCGTTGTTGTGGGCTGGTTTGCTGGAATTGCTTTTTCTAACTGCACAGGTTGAGTTAGTTGAGCGATGACCCCTGCATCTTGGGGAGCAAGAACGCGATCGCTTGATGCTCTATCCCCCCATGATGAACCTGTAGCAAGTGCTTGAGCCTTAATGGTAATCGTCTTATCCGATGGCTCTAACGCCTTAATCTCCAGTTTTGCCGCATCAGAACGTAAAAACAATCCTTGAGACTTAGCAATCTTAAGTAAATACTCGTAATCAGATTCTGTTTGATACGAACTCTCAATGATTGTATTTGCTCCCTCTGCCACATCTCCAAGCGTCCCGCCCACCTTCTCTACAAGTTCAGTTGCAACTTGACGTACTGTCGTGTTTTGTCTAACTTTATACGTCTTGCTACTACTAGAAAGTTTAGAACCTTTAGCGATGACATATCTTAATTGTCTTCCTGCGATCCTGGTGGTATGTGGATAATCATTGGAACCTCTGACCTCAGTTAGCAAAAATTGTGAAGTGATGGACTCTGCACCACCGCTGAACCCCATTTCTATCGAGATGATAATCCCGTCTTTGATGTCTATTGATGTTGGTGTCGCTGCGGGTGCTTGCACGTTTTCTGTTGGTTTTGGGGTTGTCGTAGTTGTTGTGGTTGTTCCTCCAGTTGGTTGTGGTGTGGTTGTTGATATCGGTGTTTGAGGTTGAGGTGTAGAAGTAGTTGCGGTTGAAGCAACTGGCGCGGCTGATGTTAAGGCAGCTTGACGAAACTTACTGATATTTGAGAGAAAGGTAGAGCGCTTACCTCCTGAAGTCCCTTGTCCGTAAGGATTACCCTCAAGAGATGCCCACTCATAACGAGCGCTGTATACCCCATTTCCTACAATTGCTTGCTCAAATTGTCCATTGAGCACGTAATCAAGAATCTTCCTGTATATAAGACGACCTACTCCTAATATCTCTTGTGAGATGGGTTTGAAATCTTTTAGACCAAGACGGGGTGCTTCCTCGTCCCATACGAAATTCATAGTTTGATACCTTCCCGTAGCTGAAGAGGTGTACCCACCAGACGTTACACGTTTTTTTGGATGCGTGGTTAACGATTTTGGGTCAAAACTTTCTTTGCCATTAATATCACCATACAAGTATCCGTATCCACCTTTAGCTTCTGCCTCTTCTCCCAGTTCAGCAACTGCGATCGCTTTTAAGAATGCTTGGACATTTGCACTTGCGAGCGCCGCTAATGCTTTTTGCCCTAGCGCAGTTAATCCGGAAAGGTCAGATGCTCCATACTTTGCCTCAAGAGTTTTAAGATAGTTGCTCCCTAGTGCTGCTGCACCATCTCCTGTAAAAGTACTTCCTGTCGCTGTTTGAGTTGCCGCTGGGTCTTCTAGTAAATTGGCTGGAATTAAGATTCCACCACGAGATTGAAACTCAGTGAGAAAAATATTAAGAATGCGCAACTCTGGGTCAAATATTGAGAAGTTGCAACTTGACGCTCGCTCTTGTTCCGAGATGATGGTATCAGCGCTTTGCAGATAACCATCCCCCGTCTCGAACAGAAATCTCTGCCCTATTTGCACTTTACAAAACGCGCTTCTCAAGTACATATAGAAACTTCTCTGTACGCACTGCGCCAATAAATAAGAGAGTTGTGATTTCCTTACAGTATCACACTCTTTATTTTGTTGAGGCGAAGAGAAAGGTTGCACTCCCTTAGCTCACAATTCTGATTAAGCACAAATACTCAATTATTATTATTTTCTAACAATTTAGAACAGAGTGCGATTAAGGCTCTAATGAAGTTTTGAAGTCTAAAATAACCAAGACTACTGCGGTTCTAAAAATGTTAAGGACAATGGTCGTACACAACCCAAGAATACTGGGATCATAGACAGTATCAAGAAAGAAAATCTAATCAACTAATAGTAACTAAGAAAAAATAGCCGTATCTTATTTCAATCATAGTAGTTGAAACACTTCATTTATCCTAACAATAGTTTAGACAGTACTCTTTGACTCAAAGTAAAATAACACTTGGTTTTGGGTACATTCGGGTACAAATCTCTGCTAACCTACTGTTATCCGACTTAAAAATTACTATAAYCTAGATGGGGTAAGACTTATGACAAATTCTAAGACCACTGACACAACCGCAAATGTACCCAAAAGTACCCAGAAAATAGGGGGAGTAAAAACACCTAAAATACCAGCGAAAAATAAGAAGCAGTTCAAGTCGGTGACTGACTTGGGTAATCATTGGATTAAAGCATACGTGGAAGGCTACGAACTTATAAGGGAACCAAGCTGGTATGCTCGCTGTTTATCCAATACTTCCAATAAGTTACCTGGTCACG
>NZ_JXCA02000004.1:1776-7525 GCF_000828085.3 Scytonema tolypothrichoides VB-61278 | reverse complement strand
GTAGCGGCCGTCGCGGCTGGGCGCCTCGGCGGTGAGCGCGGCGGTGCCGTCGGCGCTGAGCGTGTTCGGGTCGAGCAGGAGGCGCGGCGCGGCGGCGGGCCCGTCCTGCACATAGAGCACGGCTTGGTTCTGCAGGCCGTCGTTCTTGCTGAAGAAGGTCCTGCCGCCGCGGCGGTAGGGCACGCCGAGCTTGGGGTAGTCCCAGATCTGGGTCAGGCGGGCGCGGATGGCGGCGAGGTCGGGGCGGGCGTCGAGGCGGGCGCGGGTGCGGGCGTTCTGGGCATCGACCCAGGCCTGCGTCGCGGGGGCGGCGGCCTCCTCCAGCCAGCGGTAGGGGTCGGCCACGGGGGTGCCGTGGAAGTCGTCGACGATCTCATCCCGGCGCGCGTCCGGGTAGGGGTGGCGCATGGTGCGGCTCCTTCGCGCTGCGACAGAGGTGCGTATTGTAGCGCAGCTTGGGCCGCCGAGTCGCACACCCGTACAAGATCATCCATCGGGACCATGCAAAGCGCGCCCCGCTCGGCTATAATGAGCGTAGCGACGCTCCGAAGTATCATCAGCAGGCACGAGCCCGAGCACGGCGCCGCCCCGCGCGCCGGCCGCCCTCATGCCTCCTGCCCAATGTTATGTCATTTCGTGTCGAGGCCCCCTACAAGCCGAGCGGCGACCAGCCGCAGGCGATCGAGAAGCTGGTCGAGGGGCTGCGCAACGGCCTGCGCCACCAGACGCTGCTCGGCGCCACCGGCACCGGCAAGACGGCCGTGATGTCGTGGATCTTCGAGCAGGCCCAGCGCCCGGCGCTCGTGCTCGCCCACAACAAGACGCTCGTCTCCCAGCTCTGGGCCGAGTTCCGCGACTTCCTGCCCGACGCCGCGGTGGAGATGTTCATCTCCTACTACGACGAGTACACCCCCGAGGCCTACGTGCCCTCGAAGGACCTGTACATCGAGAAGCAGGCCAGCATCAACGAGGAGATCGACCGGCTGCGCCACGCCGCCACCCAGGCCCTCTTCACCCGCCGCGACGTGCTGATCGTCGCCTCGGTGTCGGCGATCTACGGCCTCGGCTCGCCCCACGACTACGGCCAGGTGGYGATCCCGCTGCGCCAGGGCGAGGTGCGCAACCGCGACAAGCTGCTGCGCCAGCTGATCGACCTGCAGTTCCAGCGCAACGACATCGACTTCCACCGCGGCACGTTCCGGGTGCGCGGCGACACCCTCGACGTGATGCCGGCCAACAGCGAGACGGCCATCCGGGTCGAGTTCTGGGGCGACGAGGTCGAGCGGATCGTCGAGCTCGACCCGCTCACCGGCGAGATCCTGCTCACCCGCGCCGCCGTCGACATCTACCCGGCCAAGCACTTCGTCACCACCAAGGAGAAGCTCGGCATCGCCGTGCGCGGCATCCAGGACGAGCTCGGCGAGCGGCTGCGCGAGATGGAGGCCCAGGGCAAGGTGCTGGAGGCCGCCCGGCTCAAGCAGCGCACCATGTACGACCTGGAGATGCTCGGCGAAGTGGGCTACTGCTCCGGCATCGAGAACTACTCGCGCCACATGGACGGCCGCGACCCCGGCCAGACGCCCTGGACGCTGATCGACTACTTCCCCGACGACTTCCTGCTCTTCGTGGACGAGAGCCACATCACGCTGCCCCAGGTGCGCGGCATGTTCACCGGCGACAAGGCCCGCAAGACGACCCTGGTCGACTACGGCTTCCGGCTGCCCTCGGCGCTCGACAACCGCCCGCTGCAGTTCGAGGAGTTCGAGCGCCACGTCTACCAGGCGGTCTACGTCTCGGCCACGCCCGGCCCCTACGAGCGCGAGCACTCCGAGCAGATCGTCGAGCAGATCATCCGGCCCACCGGCCTGCTCGACCCGGTGATCGAGGTGCGCCCCGTCAAGGGCCAGGTCGACGACCTCGTCGCCGAGGTGAAGAAGCGCGTCCAGAAGGGCCAGCGCGCCCTCGTCACCACGCTCACCAAGCGCATGGCCGAGGACCTGGCCGACTACCTCAAGGAGATGGGCGTGCGCACGATGTACCTGCACGCCGACATCGACACGCTGGAGCGGGTCGAGATCCTGCGCGACCTGCGCCTCGGCGTGTACGACGTGGTGGTGGGCATCAACCTGCTCAGAGAGGGCCTCGACCTGCCCGAGGTGAGCCTGGTGGCCATCCTCGACGCCGACAAAGAGGGCTACCTGCGCTCGGAGACCTCGCTGATCCAGATCGTCGGCCGGGCCGCGCGCCACCTGGAGGGCCGGGTGATCATGTACGCCGACCAGATCACCGCCTCGATGGACGCCGCGATCAAGGAGACCCAGCGCCGCCGCGACATCCAGATGGCCCACAACCTGCGGAACGGAATCACCCCCGTCGGCATCAATAAGAGTGTGCGCGACCTCACCGACCGCATCCGGCGCATGGCCGAGGAGCGCGGCGAGTACGACGCCAAGGGCAAGGACGGCCAGGAGCGCCCGGCGCTGGTCGACATCCCGCGCGACGAGGTGCACAAGCTGATCAAGGACCTTGAGAAGCAGATGAAGCAGGCCGCCAAGGACCTCGAGTTCGAGAAGGCCGCCTCGCTGCGCGACCAGGTGGTTGAGCTGCGCAAGACGCTTGCGCTCGATGAGTAGCGACGCCCGGCGGGGGCGCGGCGCGCCCCCCGTCACGATATAGCACCTCTATGGCAGTCCAGGTCTGGATCGGCGAGAAGCCGGAACACCCCAATGAGCGCCGCGCGATCATGGCCCTCGCCAACGGCCTCGATCGGCTCGAGGGGCTCTACCTCGTCCTGGCCAACTTCAGCGTCGGCGGCCGCACCGTCGACCTGGTGATCGTCAAGCACGACGCGATCTTCATCATCGAGCTGAAGCACTGCGACGGCCGGGTGCTCGGCAGCGTCAACGGGCCCTGGTTCGTCGAGGGGCGCAACGGCGAGCGCAAGCGGCTCAACCCCGGCCGCAAGAACCCCTACAACCAGGTCATCTCCTACTTCCACGCGCTCACCAACTTCCTCAACGAGCACCGCCGCGAGTTCCTCTCCGAGCAGAAGGCCAACGACATCGACTTCCGCACCTGCAAGCGGGTGGTCGTGATCGCGCCGACCATCCAGGAGGGCTCCGAGATCGAGCTCGACTGGAAGGTGGAGCTCAAGGGGATGGACGAGCTGCCGGCCTACCTGATCACCGAGCGCTCCTCCGAGATCGAGCTGACCGACGAGGAGATGCTGGCCATCCCCGACCTGCTCCACTGCACCCCCTGGACAGAGGTCAACGCGGTGCTGCGCGGCGTGATGCCCGACCCGACGCTGCTCGGCGACCCGCTGGTCGACCCGCCCGACACCCTGGCCCCGGCCGTGCCCGCCGACGAGGGCTCCCCCGCCCTCACCGCCGCGCCGGTCGAGCCGGCGCCGGCCGACCCGCCGCCCGCCCCCGGCCTGGCCGCGCGGGCGCGCAGGGTGCTGCGCACCACCACCGGGCGGGTCGCCGCGGCGCTGGCCGGGGTGGTGGCGGTGCTGCTGGCGGTGCTGCTGCTCCGCCCCACCCAGGTGATCGTGCCGCTCGCCGACGGGCCGCTGGCCCCGATGGCCGCCGAGGCCACCAGCGACGCGCTCTCGTTCAACGTGGTGAGCCCGCCGGCCTGCACCTGGTCGGGGGTGCAGCTCGTGGGCAAGCGCTACGACCAGGCCAGCGCGAGCTGGGTGAGCGTGGCCGCCGGCGCCCCGGCCAACCCCGAGGTGGTGGTGGCGCTGGAGCAGGTGACGACCTGCAGCGGCCAGATCGCGCTCACCTGGAGCGTGCAGAACAACAGCGACGCGGCCGTCGAGTTCCCGCTGCGCAGCGACAACATCCGCATCAGCGACACGCTCGGCAACGAGTACGTGATCGCCGACGACGCCTCCGAGCCGCGCGCCGTGCGCGTCGAGCCGGGCGGCCAGGAGCGCGGCACGGCCGTGGTGCGCCGCGCCGTCAGCCAGAGCGCCACCTCGCTGGTCGTGCGCCTGCGCGACAAGCCCTTCGGCGAGGCCAGCTTCGTCGTCTCGCTCCAGCCCTAGCCGCCCCCCCCCTCAGCCCTGCCGGGCCACCGCCGCGCGGAACGAGTCGCTGACCGGCTTCGTCCGCCCCTCGCGGTAGTCGTAGGCCACCAGCACGCTGCGCCCCTCGGCGATCAGCGCCCCGTCGCCCTCGCGCACCGCCGCGTACTCCATCACGAAGCTCTTGGTGCCGATGCTGGCCACGCGCACCCCGATCCCCAGCCGGTCGCCGAACTGCGCCGGCGCGCGGAAGCGCACCGTGATCTCGGCCAGGATCATGTCGATCTGCTCCAGCGGCAGCCCGGTGAGCGCCGCGTAGTAGGCGATGCGCGCCGACTCGAAGTAGGTCGAGTAGACGGCGTTGTTCACGTGGCCGAGCACGTCGAGGTCGCGAAAGCGCACCTCGACCGGGTGGACGAACGGGAAGTCGGCCAGGTGGCCGGGCGCGGGCGTGCTCATAACGCTCCTTCGTATCGCGGGGTAGCGGCGTCATTGTACCGCGCCAAGGCCGCGGCGCGGGCGAGGTGCAACGGCATCAAAGATCCTCTGGTATAATTGCGCCGTCGTTCTGGGCGCACGTGCATGAGAGGCCGCGACCGGGCTCGCGCAGGGCGCGGCGGCGCGCGAAAGGCGATCTATGAGTGAGGCGAAGGGCACGATCTTCATTATGGACGACGACCTGGCGCTGCAGACCGTGCTGGAGTACGCGCTGCGCGCCGCCGGGTACGACGTCGTGCTGGCCCGCGATGGCCAGGAGGGGCTGCGCATGCTCGAGACGCTCACCCCCAGCCTGGTGATCAGCGATATTATGATGCCGAACATGGATGGCGTCGAGACGTTCCAGCACCTCAAGGAGCGTCTGCAGAACGACGGCATCCCGATCATCATCATGACGGCGCTCAACCGCAAGCCCTGGTTCGCCGACCTGGAGGCCGAGGGCGCGGTGATCCTGCAGAAGCCCTTCGAGGTCGACCGCCTGATCGACATCATCAACGTCACGCTGAACTAGTTGCCTGTATTCACGCCGACGGCCCCCTCACCCAATGCGGGGAGGGGGCCGTCGGCGTTGTGCGGCCGCCTAGCCGCCGAGCGCGGCGAAGCGCGGCAGCAGCCGCTCGTAGGTGGCCGGCAGCTCCTCGGGGATGAGCTTGGTGCCGCCGATGATCGGCATGAAGTTCATGTCGCCCGACCAGCGCGGCACGACGTGCATGTGCAGGTGGTCGGCGATCCCGGCCCCCGCGGTGCGGCCGAGGTTCATGCCGAGGTTGAAGCCGTGCGGAGCGTACTCCTCGGCGAGCAGGGCCACGCAGCGCCGGGTCAGCTCGAACAGCTCGCCGGCCGTCGGCCCGTCGAGGCCGGGCAGGTCGGCGCTGTGGGCGTTGGGCACCACCATCAGGTGGGCGGTGTTGTAGGGGAACAGGTTCATCACCACGAAGCAGCGCTCGCCGCGGTGCAGCACCAGGTTCGCCGCGTCGTCGGCGGGCGGCGCGGCCACCATCGCGCAGAAGACGCAGCCGCCGTCCCCCTCGTCCCGCTTGATGTAGTGCATCCGCCAGGGCGTGAACTTCGTCTCCATGGCTCGCTCTCCGCTCAGACGCGCTTATCGACGCCGATCAGGCGCAGGGCTATGAGCAGCACCGAGCCGGCGACCATCGCCAGGCCGATGCAGCAGAGCGCCAGCCCGCCGATGCTGGCCCAGGCCGGCAGGGCGGCGAT
>NZ_JXCA02000004.1:0-1321 GCF_000828085.3 Scytonema tolypothrichoides VB-61278 | reverse complement strand
GACGTAGATGCGCACCGGCAGGTCGAGCTGGGCGCCGATCTCGGCCTGCAGCCGGTCGAGCGTGCGCGTCGCGGTCGTCATCAGCTCCTGGCCGAAGGCCTCGCCGCCCTCGTACCAGAGCACGGTCACGTTGCGCTCGCTGCGCTCGCTCCAGCTGAAGCGCGTATCGTGGTAGAGCAGCCGCTGCGGCTCGCTCTCCAGCACATTGCCCGCGGCGTCGCTGATCAGCCAGCGGTAGGTGATCTCGGTGCCGGGCGGGAAGTAGTAGACTTGGGTGTCGAGCTCGTGCGCGGCCTGCACCTGCCGGCCGGGCGTGATGGCGACGTCGGCGATGGTGAAGGCCTCGCTGCGGGTCTCGCCGTAGAGCAGCTGGACGGCGACGATGTCGGCGTCGCTGGCCTCGGCGGCCAGCTCGAAGCTGATCGCGTCGGGGAACTGGGGGCGGGCCTGGCTGGCCAGCACCTGGATCGACTCGGTGTCGCGGGCGGCGGCCGGGGCGAGCCAGAGCAGCGCCAGGAGCAGCGCGGCGAGCACGGGGAACAGACGATACGGCATTGTGAGAAGCTCCGGCCCGTTCGGGAGGGGGAGGCGGCGGCCGCCTACCCCTCCGCGACGTTCCAGCGGAGATAGGCCTCGATAAACTCGTCGATCTGGCCGTCGAGCACCGCCTGGACGTTGCTCGTCTCGTGGTCGGTGCGGTGGTCCTTGACCAGCGTCGAGGGGTGCAGGTAGTAGGTGCGCATCTGGCTGCCGAAGGCGGCGTCGCGGAACTCGCCGCGCAGCTTGGCCCGCTCCTCGGCCTGGCGCTGCAGGTCGCGCTCGAGCAGGCGGCCGCGCAGCACGCGCAGGGCCGTCTCGCGGTTCTGGATCTGCGAGCGCTCGTTCTGGCAGGTCACCACGATGCCGGTGGGCAGGTGGGTGATCCGCACGGCCGAGTCGGTGGTGTTGACGCCCTGGCCGCCCTTGCCGCCGCTGCGGAAGACGTCGATGCGCAGGTCCTCCGGGTCGATCTTCACCTCGGGCGCGTCGTCCACCTCGGGCATCACCTCGATGCGGGCGAAGCTCGTCTGGCGGGTGTGGGCGGCGTTGAAGGGCGAGAGCCGGATCAGGCGGTGGACGCCGGCCTCGGCGCGGGCGTAGCCGTAGGCGTAGGGGCCGCGCACCTCGATCGTGGCGCTCTTGATCCCGGCCTCGTCGCCGGCGCTCTCGTCGATCAGGGTGACCTGGAGCTTGCGGCTCTCGGCCCAGCGCGTGTACATGCGCAGCAGCATCTCGGCCCAGTCCTGGGCGTCGGTGCCGCCCATGCCGGCCTGGATGGAGA
>NZ_JXCA02000029.1 GCF_000828085.3 Scytonema tolypothrichoides VB-61278 | reverse complement strand
ATAAGTTAACTCCAGAAACTATTCATTCTGTGACTGGATGGCAGTTTATTCTAGAGGCACTATCTGTAGCAAACATTTAGGTAATCGATATTACTCAAAATACCCAGCGGTGACTGACATTCTCGGTGAATCCTGGAGGAACCGAACCAACCTGAACGAATGTCAGTCATCAACTGGTTAAATCGGTTAACAAGATGTTAACCGATTTAACCAGTTTTTGAGTGACAACCGTTCACGTTTGCTCTAACCATCAAGATTCTTCGAGGTTTTTGAACAGTTGTCACTCACCGCGCTCGCTAAAACTGGTTTGAAATGAGATTTCGGTACATTATCTGTAGATATGCTTAAATTCTCGATTCGATTGTTACTTAAATTACTTAAGTATATATAAATACCTGTATTTGGCGGAATCATCCCGCATTTATGCAACGCCGAAAATCGAACCTCTCTTTAAGAAGGACGATTGCATCCTCTAAACACTCCTCTGGCAAGCGAACTATTAAGGCAACTAGCTTCTCTCTTGAAGATGGTTGCTCAAGAGCAACAATAGGAGAGGAAGTGACTCCGGTATCCACGTTGCCAAGTTCAGATTTAAAGAATGGGTAAGTATCACCGTTACTAATGCGACATAGGTAGCAATCGCCTGCTTTGACTGAGACGACCTCTACAACTTGTCCGTAATAAGGTAAATCTGAGCAAATGACTTTGAACTGTTGTTGTTCTTGGTGATTGTGCTTATTACTACCAATATGAGTGGTTTTTTGGCTGTAAGTCTTCCCCCGACGAGTCACTGTACGTTCATGGTTAGGTTCAATTTCACCACTGTTCTCAAGCTTTTTTCGCCAAGCACGAACAGTTCCTTCATCCACTCCGCAATGCTCAGCTATCTGTACGTTACTTCTGCTTGCACCATAAGGATGCTTGAGCGCTCCTATGATTGCCCGTTGCTTATCAGCATTACTTCGCTTCAACGCTTTATGCTGATTCACTGAGTAACTGTGCCATGTGGCGTCCTTAAGTGTTCCACAGCGGACAGAGATGAGAATTTTAGACTCATCTAATTCCTCGAGTGCAGCATTCCGATGATATCCATCTATTAACCAGTAGTCCTGACCGTCATAGTAAGCTAACGCAGGCTCAAACTTCGCGCCCCTTTTCCAGTCACGAACCAAATCGTCAATATGCTTTCTATCCAGTTTCTCCCTTGGTTGCGTTCCACCGTCTTTTCTAAGTAGCTTCCTGTCTAGCTCAACTACATGAACTTCCATAAAATGCTGTTAATGATGAGTTCAGAACAAAAATTGCTTCCTGTATCAATGCTTCGGTTTCTTTTGTTGAGATTTTCAACAGTTTAGCTATGTCAGTGACTTTTTTGTTAAGAAGATAACATTCCCGAATAACGAGCCTGTGCTTGGGATTTAGTTTTGAGATGGCTTCATAAAGGCGATGAGTTAATTCCTCTTGGGCTATTGTTTCAAAGTCTTCAACCTTAGGTTCGTAGGATAACTCATCCCAACTTATTGTTAAGCGCTGTGAAATTGTGAGTTTTAAAGATTCCCACTCAGTAGCACTAATTCCTAGCTTCTCCGCAACTTCCGCTTCCTGAACCTGTCTTCCATTAGCGATAAATTGCTTTCTCAGCCGCCTGATCTTACCGAGCTTTTCTACGAAAGAACGAGGGATTTTTAGTGGCGATGCATTATCCCGTAAATAGTGCTGAATCTCACCTTGGATGTAGGGAACGGCAAAAGAACTAAAAGCATTACCCAGTTCTGGCTTAAAGCGCTCAACCGCTTTGAGAAGCCCAACAAATCCTATCTGATATAAGTCTTCGTAGCTTTCATTACATTTTTTGACCCAACGATGCACAATTTTATGAACCAATTTACTGTGCATTTGGGCAATCTGATTACGTTTATTGATTTCAATTGCGGGACTAACTCTAGTCCTGCTTTGTAGTGCACCCATAAAACCACTGAGAAGGAATTTCTAAAGATATGAATAGCTCATATGGCACTGAATCGGTAAGTAGGGAAAATACGGAAGCACTACTTTACACTAGCTTCATATTTAAACAGCTTGGGCAAAATTACTTGCTTTCCTCTAAAGATATTGTCCACTGCTCGACATAGTTGGTGAAAGTATAGGCAAATATTACATAGCCTTGGAAACCATTTCAGATTTCCCCTTCGCCTTCACTTTATTGGGTGTGACCCGCCTTGGCTGAACTACGCAGCTCCCTATCCCATCTGCAAATGCATTTGGGATTGCTTTTCTGACATTGCATATTTGCGGGATGAATCAGGCTGAAAGGGTGACAAAACCGTCATGGAGGTAATTGAGTAATAATTTGATTGAAAGCCTAAGCATTTCCTCTGATTTGGAGTAACATAACGTCTTACGATGGAGTTCTCTCTTAGTAGCCAATAACCTAGACAAAAATGTACACTCATGGACATAGCGGACTATGAGTGTCTTCATTGAACCCTCTGCGACCTAAAGGTACGCAGAGGGTTCAATGAAGACGACTTGTTGATTGGTCTGACTTTTCACGGGATGTGGAAAAGAAAAAACGGTTCGCGAACAATATTCGCGAACTAAATCGAGAGAAAAATGATTGGATGATTTCGGGTATTGTTTGTACTAGGTGTGAGTGGCATGGGTTTTGATGGAAATATTAGAGACCAATCCGTACTCCTATTGTGATTTTGGGGACAAATGCCTAACTCAAAGAGCGGTATCAATTGCGGAGCATTTGTCTTGAATTGGGGTCAACCATTGTCCAAAAATTTTAAAAGTGCTAGCGACCTGAAACGCGGTTACGAATTCTTTGCCAATCCCAAAACGACGTTTGAAAAGTTGACGAAACCTTGTTTTAAACAAAGTTCCCGAGAAATAAACGGCTTACCTATGGTACTAGCGGTAGGTGATACAACTTTTCTTGATTACAAAAAGATATTGAATAAACGTGATGATTACGGTCCTACAGGTAACGGTGGAAATGGGCTAATTTTACACAGTTGCTTAGCATTAGATCCGGACTTTGGTCACGGGGTCTTACACGTAAAAAATTTAGCCAGCCCTCATACCACGACTCACCGTGGGGCAATACAGATAAACATTACAAGGGCTGGCTAAATTTTTAGGGGACAATGCGTCAGCCATTAAGGCTGTTGTGGGAGAAGCTATGGCACCGAGAGAAAAAAGCTTCACCACCAGATGGAGAAACACCCGAAATTAAGAAACAGCGATTAAAAAAAGAACGCTTAAGAGCCAGAAACAAGAAATTTAAGGAGAAAGAGTCTTACCGGTGGGTTGAAGCTTTTTCAAAAATAAGAAAACTGTTTGAAAGTTTAGAAACTCCAGTTGATGGGCTAAAGCCCAGGATAATTCATGTTTTTGACCGAGAAGGTGATATTGCTGAAGTGTTCGTCAAAGTAAGTAAAACTAAAAACACAGGTGTAGTTGTCAGAGCCGCTCATAATCGCTGCTTGGAGGGAGAAAACTCCCATTTATGGGAGTACGTAACATCCCAACCAGTGAAGTTTATAAAAGAAGTTAAACTACCTGAAACTAAAAAGCGTGTTGCCAGAACCGCAACTTTGGAAATTAAGTATTGTCCAGTATCAATAAGTCCTCCTTCTCGGCTTAAGAATGAAGGCTGTTTCAATGTTTCTGCTGTCTACGTCAGAGAAATTAACGCACCAGAGGGATGTGAATCTGTAGAGTGGATGCTACTGAGTTCTGAGTCAGTTATGACACAACAGGAAGCATCTCAAATTCTCCGTTGGTATACGTATCGTTGGCGGATAGAGGAGTATCACAAGATTCTGAAATCAGGCTGTAAAGCAGAAAGTTACCGTTTGGCTGGCGATAGCATGTCAACAATGTTGGGTTTTTTAACAGTGATTGCGGCACAATTGCTGCAAATGACTTATTTGCATCGCAACTCTCCGCACAGTCCGGCTACTGTCGTGTTAACTAAAGTACAAATGGATGTGCTACTTGCTAGTAGCCCTCCCAAGCTAAGAAAAGACGTGGAGTTGACAATTGACTGGGCAATTAGAGCAATTGCACGTTTAGGAGGATACTTAGAACACAGGAAAAATAGTGCAATTGGTATACAAGTTTTGTGGAGAAGTTGGTTGGAACTTGAAACTCTATGCCAAGGTTGGCTACTGCACCAAAATCTAAAATCAATATATTGATTTTAGCTGCTGTTGCTTGTTCTAGGAGAAGATGGTTCGCGATTCTATATCGCGAACCACATTTTTGATTTTATGCCAACAGACCGAAAACTCTCTGCTCAAGAGAATTTGCATACACGTATAGATCAAGTTGCATTAGCTCAGGAGCGCCTCGAACAAGAAGTGGCTGCTATACGGTCTGTGGGTCAGGTTGCGCCACCTGGGTGTTGGATTGTTCGCTATCTTGCCAGAGGACGGAAAGAATTTTATTGGTATTATAAACTACATGCCACTGACCCTATATTTCCAACAAAGACTGATGGTAAGCTCTCTAAATACAAGCACTTGGGTAAGGCTGGTAGTCCCGCCTACTTGGAAGCTATAGAACAAATTACTGCAAGGGCTAAAATTTCAGCTCTCGACCGTTCCATTGAGACTCTCAAGCAGGGATTGAAAGATTTAGTCGAAGAAACTTCTAAATATAACAAAGAATAGTCATTGGATTCGCGATTAAACCTCGCGAACCACTTCTTCTTTTCCACATCCCGTGAAAAGTCAGATAAGACTATGACTCAAATACTTGAAGACTTCATTGACTCGTTACCAATTCCGGAGATAGATAAAAACGCGGGCACCATTAGACACGTCCGAAAATTTGCAAAGCGGTCTGCGTCTGGCTTTCCATAGTGTTAACATTCAGCCAGAGCCAACGTAAGAATAAGGGCTGGAAATAGTTACTGATAGCAACTATCCATGAAAATATTGATAACTAATTCATAACCAAACCCATGTTTACAACTTTTATAAAAATGAGAAAACTATCGCACCAATTCTTAACCTAACTAATCCACAAATGGTAAAAATTACCTGCTCATAAGTTCGAGAATTAAGTGGAAATCTCTGTCGTGCTATTTGGAATATTTTGACAAGTCTAATTACGTGTTCGACAAAGATACGTTTACCGGAAAACTCTTTGTTTTCTGTTTTTTGTTGTGTCGTTAATTCTCTGTTACGTGCTTTCTTATAAGGAGTCTTTATATTCTTTGCTCCCTGATATGCTTTATCCCCTTCAAACATTTGGTCAGATTCAAACTTTTATTGCTGTTCACGAAACAAACTGATATCACTGGTTGGACCTTTTTTTCCAATCTCTATATCTACTATATTTTTGCCTTCAGGTAGGGTAATAAACTGGTTCTTAAATGTGTGCTGTTTTTTCTTAACTGAGAAATATTCTTGTTGAACTTGGTTGTCCGAAGGTCTCTCCCGTGGCTGTTCCATGCTGTCCACAATCAACCTAAATTCCTTCAATAGTTCTAAAGCGATCGCTTTAGAACTGTCATTTTCTTCAACTTGTTCAAGAAGACTAGCAGGTAAAATCTCTCGTAAGATTCCAACCCAGTAATGAAAGGTATCATTCGCCTCAGTTTTTGATATTCCAAATTGTAACCCTAAAATCTCAAATGTTGGCATCTGTCTCAAGTAAAATAAACACAAACACACCTCTTGTGTGATGTCTAGTTTAGGTCTACGACCTCCTCCTTTCTGATTTATACGTATCTTTTGAAGTTCTATCTCAGCTTGAAGTTCGTTATGATACTTTTCGGCTTGTGCGCTCCAAGTCTCGAAATTGGTCGTTGGTTATTCCCAAAATTTGTTTTGTGCGGTGGGGATATTCTTGAATATAATAAGCGTGGATTTTTCATTTTGGTAGACGGTTAAAATCCCGTTATACCATTTTTTTGATGCCTAGTTAATATTCCGGATGTGTCTATTTCTCGCGTTGACTGACAGTCAACATAAATCAATGGTGCGCCGCGTTTTTATCCGCCTTATATCCCGGCGCTAAACGGGGTACCGTTATAGCGCGGGGCTTACGGCGAAGAAGCTAAAAGATGTAAAATTACAAGTGTCGAGGGGATGAAAAATCATGGGTGCAAATCTGATTTTACAACTGCGGCAAGTAAAAGACTTTAGAGCTCTCTCGCAGTGCCCATCTCTCAAACCGCTTTGAAATATTGGATGTCGTCCTTAAGATACGAGCGCACTTTACCCGCTTTTTGTAACCGCCTGCCAACCGTAAGAATATCTTCAATTCGTTTCCCCAGCTTTAATTTCAATTCCAAAACGCTAAGTTCTCGCAAACCCACTAGTTCTAGAAATTGCTCTGGAAAGCTTTTGTCAGTCATATTGGGAACTGCAGCATCAGGGCTTAGACCCCACCAACAGGGCTTACCTGCTCCGGTTCCAAACCGAAAAACTTTTCTTCGAGCTTCCAGATAAGTCAGTTTTTTGAGAGTCGTGCTTCTGCTCATTCCGATGTAAGATGCAATTTCTGAGGTTGTTTGGGGAATTTTGAGTAGTGACTTGATTGTTGCCTCTTCTTGTTCAGATAAAGGTAATTCAGTTAACGTGCTTACTTGACGTCTATTTTTAGCTGAAAACGGAATTGGATTTAATTCCTTTAATTCAGTGCATCTCAAACAAACTGGTTTTCCTCGAAGAAAAGTTCTAGGAATGGCTGCAGATTGACAAAATTGACAAACTTGTGGTGTGCAACCAGGGTAAATGTACAACTCCATTTTTATCCTCCTTACCGATAATCTTCGTAACGAAAGCCGCTACATTTTTCCCTGACAAAGCCGGGCAACCTTTCTCCTTGAGTTGGTGTTGAAGGTTTCACAGATGGGTGGTCTATTTGCAAGGATCCGGACAATGCCGGACACAAATTGAGTTAATGGGATGGGCATTTTCGACGGTTCCAAGGCGCTTGTCTTGGAGTTCCCCCTCCCCCTGCATGTAGCGTGTTTAGGGGGAATTTATTCTCCGTCTAAATATCTGAGCGCAATTATGCGACAATGTAGCTATACTGAAATCTCATGCCACTGTTCAACAAGGCAAAAACAGCAATGGAAGTAGGGGTAATGTTAGGGTAGCTGTTATGAAGTGTCCACTAATCTGAAAGTATTGCTGTACAAAGCTTTCAATCCATAAACTGTCAATTCCTCTTCACTCTCAAAAAGTTCTGGTTTTATATAGAGTCGGAACTTAATCTCTAAAAAAGCTTGATTTTTAAGGTGATAAATCTGTTTCATGGTTATAAACATTAGGAAGTGCCGATTCTAAAGTTAATTCAGAATTTTATTTGGGAAGTTAGCACTTTGTGACACCGACCCTAACACTACCCCAAGTAGGCAAGGAATGACGAGTATTCTGCAAGCCGAGATATTGCAACGTTTAACGGCTTTTTGAGATATCTTAAATATTGCGAGGACTTGAGAGTAAGTATGCTCTGTGTTAACCGTAACTGTACTTGGATGTCCGTGGAGTCGTGAGTTGAAACCTGAACAAAAACCACTCCACACATTCTGTAGAGCTACTGTAGATGCCCTCTGGGCAGCTTCCTGAAGGGTAATCCCCCACACTTTTCGTTGTGAGGAATGGGTTGATTTCTCTGCTCCATAAAACTTATACAACGTTGAACATTGCTGTTTATTTCTCGCTTCGTCCAAGGTAGTCGGCTACTTCTTGTCCACGAGCGTAACTTCCGGTTGAGCCAACCGTACAAAATCCAATGGTGCGTTTAACAAGTTATAAGCCGCGTTTAAATCCCTATCCATCGTTATCGTATGAGCTAAACATGACTTATCTTGACACTGGTAAACTCGATCAGAAAGCTTCAGGTTGTCGTGCTTATTCCCGCAGATTGAACATAACTTGGATGATGGATACCATCTGTCAACTATTTCTACTTTGGTTCCAAAGAATTCAGACTTGTAGATCAGTTGACGACGGAATTCGTAGAAGCCTAAATCAGAGATGGCTGATGAGAATTTTCTATTAGCTAGCATCCCCAAAACGTTTAGATCCTCTATCCGAATCCGTTAAAACTTACGACTTATATCTGTTGTTGTCTTTTGCAGAAAATCTTTGCGCTGATTGCCGATTTGGGCATGTTTTTTAGCAATGAAGTCATAGAACATTCTCGCTCTATTCGACTGTTTTACCCCTTGGCGACGGTTACCAGATTGCTTGTTTCTATTTGCCCACTGTGCTTTATAGCTTGGTTTTCGCTTGTTTGTAAGGTAATGGGGCTTCAATCTGAGAACCGTCACTAAGAGTGCAAAAACGTTTCACGCCTAGATCAATCCCCGCCGCTTCTTCTGGGTGATAAGTTGGCGGGATTCTATCAGCGTCTACTGCAAAAGAGACGTACCATTTATCGGCTTGGCGGCTAATGGTAAAGGTTTGTGTCACATAACAACAAAGTAAGACTTCTTTGATGCGGAAAGTTCCTAAATTTGGGATCTTTATTCTCTTGCAAGACTTAGCCAGAACTTTGCCGTTACTATCGTAAACGGTAAACGAGTCTCCATCCTTCTTTGACTTAAAGCTAGGTTTACAAGACAGTCCTTTTGACCATCTCTGATACGCTTGTCCTAAGTCCATAAAAGCACGTTGATAAACTTTGGATGACAACTCATTCATCCACTTGTTCTCCGGCTGCTTCTTGGTGTAGTTAGTGAATATTTTTTTGATCTCGTTTATCTGTTTGCTGATACTTCCTTTTACTCCAGCGGAGTACAAAACTTGGGTTAGTGCCAAGCCGTAGTTATAGACAAAACGTGCATAACCAGAGTGTTTCCGCATCAAAGTTCGCTCTTCGTTATTTAGTTTTAGTTTGACCTTGATAGCGTACATCGCAAATTATGCTTTCTTTGTTCTATACTCTTAATGTACGTACATTAGTACGGAATGTAAATGGCTAACCAAACAGAAAGACTGGAAATCCGAGTTACGGTGGATGAGTTAAAAACGCTGGATGCATATTGCAAACTAGCTGATTTGAATAGAAGTGATGTGTTGCGGGAGTATATTCAATCTTTAAAAAAGAAAGTCAAGAAAATGAGCAGCGAAGTTTAGCCGTGTTCATCGTTTTACAGCAATTCGGGCACTAGGACATGCCTCCTTGTGTGACAAATAGCAGTCATGTCATGCCTGCTCTAGGCTCGATTTTGTTGAGATATTCGATAATTGCTGCTTCGACAAGCCGACCTTTCCACATTGCCTGTTGCCGAGCGAACTCGTGTAACCTGTGGGCGACAGCTTTGTCTATGTATATGTTTACGTTGATTCTTTCTGTTTCCGTCGCTCTAGCCATATACTTTAAAAATACTTACCAGTATTGATAAATACATTTATAACTTGAAATTCTAGTAACTGCAACGTCATGATAGAAATTTGTTACTCAGTAGATGATTATGGATGGTGACGCCCGAAACAAGTTAGCACAAGCTATTAGGGGAGCTAGGGGAGAGAGAAGCCAGAGGAGATTTGCAAAGGACTTAGGTGTAAGCTATGTGACTATACAACTCTGGGAGCGCGGAGAAGTTATCCCAGATTTGGGTAATTTGGAGGCGATTGCCACCTCTCGCGGACAAACTCTTGAGCAGTTGCTTGCCGAAATTAGAGGACAAGCACCTGAAGTCACCCATAAACCAAAAGTGGCGGAGGATGTTATCCCTACCGCCAGACAGTTATCCAAAAAGGAGTGTGTTCGTTTGATTAAGCTTTTGGTTGATGAGGTAAGTGGAGGATTTCAGTCGTAGCTACTTTGTACAATTTGCTCAAGACATTTGACGACTTCTTCAAATTTTTCCTCATCATTCTGAAAAAACCAATCTGTGAACGCTTCCAACACTTCTTTTTGTGTGTAGCCTGCTGTAAAAGCAGTATCTACAAACACGAAAACGCACTCCCTAAGAGTGCGCCTGCGCTCGCTGGAAAATAATTCCTGAAAAGGATTGTAGATTTCGGCACCCTGAGAATTTTTGATTTGCATCGTCTCTTAGTCTGCTGTACTGTTGACACTCCCACGGCTATATGAATATCGCGCTACGCGCTCATTTTCACGGCTAGCCGTGGGATTCTTGGTTCAACGAGCAACCTTGACGCTCCCACGGCTACCACATTTTCGCTTTGCTCCAATGTGGCGTAAAGCCGTGGGATTCTGGCATCTAGTCCCCAATCCCCATGGATTAGTTTTTCATCCAGTTTGGGGCTGCGCCAGACAGCCCATTCTTTGAATCGGACAAAGCTATTGCAGCAGTGTCTTTCTTTAGATCCAAAGAACAAGCAAAACCGTCCCACTGAGCTATATTTCTAGCTGCGTTAAGGTCTGCATTATGGTAGTGCCCATGTGGACAATTAAAGTGGTGCCGCGACCTTAGTCCCAAAGTTCCACAAGTTGAACAAGATTTTGATGTGTAGGGGGCTGGACGTTTAACCAACTTCAATCCTGACATTGCTAGCTTGTAGTCTAATTTCATCTCCAGTGAGTAGAATGACCACGAGTGGCAAGATCTCGCTGTGTCACTGCGCTGCTTTTTGGATTGCTTCATGGTTTTGCGGCATCCTTCTAAGTCCTCAATCACCACATCAGCACATTTGTATTCAGCAAAGCGCACTATCCGACGCGAAACAGTGTGGTCTACTGCGTCCATCCAACGACGTTCTTTCCTGTCCCACTTTTTAAGCGCTCGAAATTTTT
>NZ_JXCA02000028.1 GCF_000828085.3 Scytonema tolypothrichoides VB-61278 | reverse complement strand
TTGCCTCGATTCTGATGCCGTTGGTCTCCCAAGACCATTGGACCATCTTGGTTGTAACGTTTGACGAGTTGATAAATCCAAATTCTCGTGTAACCTGTTACTTGAGATACCTCCAGCACGGTCTTTCCTGTTACCAATAACCAAATTATTTGGTAATGACTACGTTCCGTTGTTTGTGTTGCTTTACGGTAACGGGAAAACAGTTCTTCCGGACTTAAGTAGTTGGCGATCGCAATCCGTTTCGGCATAGTGTAAGTAGACGCACTGCAACGATTCCATCTTTATTATAAGTAATCAACCGGACATGATATTACTCCCATTTTTCTGCTGGGGTAAGAGCCACAAACATTTTTCCTACCCCCTGTTACTCGACGAGATGGGTTGGTGCTACGAATCTCAGAGATTAATGCTTGCGCTGCTGAACTGAGGTGTTGAGTATGACACCAGTTGTTGAACTCTTGGTTGTCAAGCATAACCAGGGTTAATCCGGGGTCTTCCGTCCGGGTTCCTTCTACTGTTTATGGAAGCACAACGTTATATATGTACGAACACTCGTGTTGAAAATGTTTGCTCAACTTATACTTTCTAAATAGAACGTTTGCTCACCTTATGCTTTCAAATCTTCATATTTCTACTTTACGCTATATCGAATTTAATTAGGTTTCAAAAAATTGATTGCTCAACTTATGCCTTCAAAGTTGCTCAACTTATCCTTACAGTGACAATAACTGTGCACTTTTAGAAGTTTTCTTCGTTAAATTTCTTATTGCGAGTTAAAGCACCTGATTTTTAAAATCACCCCAAAACATCCTCAGCCAAAGCTACCGCCCCCCACAACGGTGCATCATCCCCCAACGCCGCCGGAACAATCTCACTAGGTACCTCAGGTAAAGCCGTCTCCCGCGCCACCCTTCGCAACACTTCCCAAAAATCCTCACCCGCCTTCATCACACCACCACCCAACACAAACCGCTGTGGATTAATCAAATTCGCCACATTCCCAATACCAACACCTAACGCCCAACTAGCCCTATACAAAATTTCCTTCGCCAAATTATCCCCAGCAGCCGCAGCCTCACTCACCACCAGCCCAGTAATCAACTCCAAATTATCTCCCACCAACTTCCTCAACACCTCTCCCCTCTTCTCTTGGCGTCCTTTGCGTCTTGGCGGTTCGTTTCTCAAAACCTCCCTCACATCCTGCGCCATGTAAGGTCCGGACGCCAACCTCTCCACACATCCCCGCTTCCCACACAAACACACAGGTCCAGAAGGGTCTACAACCATGTGTCCAATTTCACCAGCCATCCCCTCAGCACCTCGCCACGGCTTCCCATTCAGTATCCAACCGCCCCCCACACCAGTGCTGACAGTCATATAAAACAGGCTATCGTAACCTTGCCCTGCACCAAAGCGATACTCACCCAAAGCAGCAACATTAGCATCATTATCTACATAAGCAGGAACGCCAAACTCTTCCTCTAGCAAGTCGCGCAAAGGAACATTCTCCCATCCAAGAACATGATGAGATAGTCTGACTTTCCCTGTTGTTGCGTCCACTGGTCCCCCAAAGCTAACACCAATAGCCTCTGGTTTCGCTCCCTTTAGTAAAGAGTTGATAAGAGAACGCATAATTTCTAAATCAGTGTCAGCATTTGCATTTGTCGGTGAAAGCCGACGTTGATATCCCAGCCATTGCTGAGAACCCGCATTGACTGTCGCTGCTGCTAGCTTTGTTCCACCAAAATCAAGCGCTAATATTAATGTCACAGTTTTTCCCCATCACTATTACTCACTACCAAGTCAATAAACTGTTGCAATCTTTCATAATGTGACCCTTTCCAGTAAATTTGATCGCAGTTTTGACAGCAAAGAAAGAAGTTTCCAGCCGCCAAAAAAGTGAAACTGTTCCGGGTGACGCATTGTCCCCACGTGTTAGACCCCGTAACTGTCTCCACCGACAAAACGGATTTTATCGCTACGAACGATTTCTCTCAAGATTCTACGGACGTTGTACAACAAGTGTGTAAGGTATGCCTTCGGCACGCTAACGCGAACGATGGAAAGTTGAGGAGTTTCACGCCCGAATTAAAACAATTGACTGGCATTAGTTACCAGAAGGTGTCGATTTCATCTACTTACCCGCTTACTCACCAGAATTACAACTCTTCAGTTAGGTTGTGGCCTCTAACTAACGAGATTGTAGCCAATTGTTCCCCAAATTCTTTAAATGAACTCGAAGAACTTATGGTGCTTCGTTGCCAAAAAATTATGAAACAGCACGACTTAATCTCTGGACTAACTTGCTACCACTGGTGGCCAAAAACCAGAGCGGCTTAATTATAAGTAATCATCCGAACTTGATATAAGTCCTGAACAAGTTGGTATGAGTTCTTCTCAAAAGATCACAGAAGATAGTTTCTGGGTTGTATCTAACAAGCTGGCGACTTGTACTCAATAAAGAGGCTTCGCTGGCTATAGAAACATCAGGTTCTTTGGATAACGAAGGTGTGTTTACACATAGCCAGAGATGTCAAGTTCCTAACATCTGCAAATTGTGCAAAGTAGCGTACATTCCTCCTTGTAGCAGCAACTCTTCATGACTTCCCTGTTCTATTAATTCTCCACGCTTTAGTACCAAAATTCGATCCACGTTACGAATGGTGGACAAGCGGTGAGCAATAATAATGGCAGTACGTCCTACTAACAGTTTGTTTAAAGCTTCTTGGATTAGAGCTTCCGTTCCTACATCCAGACTAGCAGTTGCTTCATCCAGTACCAAAATTTGTGGATCGCGAATAGCAGCACGAGCAAATGCTAAAAGTTGCTTTTGACCGCTAGAAAGGTTTGTACCCCGTTCTCTAAGTTGAGTATCGTAACCTTGAGGCAGTTGTTCAATAAACTGAGCAATATTAGTTTTCTCTGCTGCTTGTTGAATTTCCTCAAAACTGTAGCTGTCTCCTAAGGTAATGTTGCTTTTGACATCACCAGCAAACAAAAAGCCTTCTTGCAAAATCACCGCCATGTAACGCCGCAGTTCTGCTTGGGGGATTTCGCGGATATCTATACCATCTACCAAAATGCGTCCTTCGTTGGGTTCGTAAAGGCGACACAAAAGACGGATAATAGAACTTTTGCCCGCACCTGTGGGACCGACTAACGCCACTTTCTCACCAGGATGAATGGTAAAATCCAAATCTTTGATGACATAGTCATTATCTTTGTAGGCGAACCAGACGTGTTCAAACCGGATTTCTCCGAATTCAGGTTGTGAATTTTCGATTGGTAATTCGGGATTATCAGTTATTTCGTCTATGTAACCTAACCGAGAATCGTAAATTGAGAATCTGGGATTACCGCGATCACGTATCTCTATCCGTTCATCCAAAACTTCACTCACGCGTTCTATCGCGGTGAAACCAGCTTGAATGACAGTGAATTTTTCCGCAAACTCTCGTAATGGATCGAATAAGCGCTGAGCATACAAGACAAATGCAGATAAAACGCCAAAAGTCAAGTTTTTTTTCAGTAGTAAATAACCGCCCACCCACAGAACACCCGCAATTGAAATTAGGGCAATCCATTCAAGTGTTGCCGAAACTGCTGAATCATAAAAGATAGTCTTATCTACCTCGTGGACATAACGTTGGTTGTTAACACGAAACAACTTTGCATTGAATTTTTCCCGCCGGAACAATTGTACGACATTGATGCCAACGATATTTTCTTGTAACTGAGAATTCAGTCCAGAAAGTTCTTCCCTTGTCTTGTAATTTGCTTTGCGGTACTGCTTTTGTAAGTAGACTATAATACCTGTTATTGGTATGAAAACCATCAATAGCAAAAAAGCCAGTTGCCACTGCATAGAAAACATAAAACCGAGAATCACCAACATAGAAAACAAATCTGACACAATGCCTATAGCTCCAGTGGAAAACACATCTCCTAATACTTCCACATCACTGGTGAGCCTGGTGATTAATTTTCCTACGGGTGTTCTATCAAAAAAACGCACCGCCAAAGATGTGACATGATTAAACAAGTCTCGACGAATTTCGGCAGTGATTTGTTGACCTAGCTTTTGTACTAAATAACCTTGAAAACCTGTAAATATCAGTCGTACACTGATTGTTATCAGCAACAAGACTTCGATGATATTTAGCCCTTGTGACAACGGACGATTTCTTAAAAACTCATAGGCGCTTGATTCTTGGCGAATTAGGGAGATAACTTGTCCAATAAGCAGTGGTTGCACAGCGTTAGCAACAGCTATTGGCACCAGCAGTAACATAGCAAACGCTAGCGATCGCCCACGATGGCGGACATAAGGTAGTAGACGTAAAAATAACCGCCAGTCGTTTTCACGCCGACGGTAACCTGTGTCAAATTTTTTCCGAGATTTGGAAGTGCTCATCATAAGAGCATTATATTAATTTTTACAACCTAAAGTGTTCTCATTTATTCTCGATACTTTGGAGAGCGTCTTGATTGAACGATGTCAACGCACTAAATCAGGACTTACGCTACTGTCACAGGCGATAAGCCCTTGGCTTTAGCTTGTGCGTATCTGAGTTTTCCCGTTAAGTCTTGAAAAGCTTGCTCATACTAAGTTGCGTTCAGAAGTAAGTAGCTAGTACAGGACTTACGCAACTGGCACAGGCAAGCGCTAAATTTTAGTACGTGTGTATTGGCAAGACTGACGCAACTGGTACAGGGCAATCGCAGCAACTGTCACAAGCAATGGCATGGCATAGCTGTGTGAGCTTATCCAACAACTAGACGATAGACATGGGAAGATCCGGACGTTTGAGTTGCTGAACGCGGAGGATTGGACAACAACCCATGTTTAATTTGATAAATTGTTTGGCCTGTATATCGCAATACGGTTCAGTTAAGGCTAAAAGCGTTATTGATGATGTGAAAATTGGGAGCCTCAACTCGCTGTCCAGTACCTCTGTGCTTTGGTTTTTTGGAGCGAAACTTTGATACAGGTTTTTTCACAACCCTGGGGTTACACCGATGAACCCGTTCGGGTAACAGTGTATCCAGAATCTCTATAATCAACCAATCGAAAAAAGGGGCAAATCTTGGGAATTAAGACGTTGAAACTTAGGTACAGCACGACGGATAACTCGTAAAGTTCCGGTAAAACTAAGACGTAATGGAGCAATTCCAGCACTGGTTGCAGCTTGAAACATTAATACTCGTACTGTCCAGTGTCCCAATAACCAAGCATATACCTCTTGCACAACCTCTCGTGGTTTTTGGGAACGGACATGAGTTTTTCGCCCCAGAAGATGTATTTTCAACTCATCAATGGTGTTTTCTACTTCCCATCGCTGATGGTATTCCCTCGCCAAAAACTCGGCAGGAAATCTCTCAATGTCTAATAAACTAGTAATCAAGCGATATGTCAGTTGTTCTTCTGGATTGTCAGGATGCTCAATTGTATACTCAATGACCCGTACAAGTAAAGGCTTCCTACCTTTTTTTCGTAGCTTTGCCGATGGATAAATCCATGACAAATAAGAGCCGTCTTCTAAGGGTTTTTCGGCAAGGAATTTGACATTGGCTGGTATTCTGCCTAAATAATCGCATCCCTTGGCTACTGTTGCTTGTACCATTGCGTAGGAATGTAATCCTCTATCCCACATCAACAACATTCCTGGTGTTACCGAACGTAATAATCTTAATGCTCGTACTCGCTCTCCGATGCGATACGGACACATCAATGCATCAAATATTATATGTGTTCCTGCTTCTACTAATATCACTAATCTAACTTTAGGGAACGCGGCAACTGTCCCAGGACGACTACCGGGACGACCAAAAACTCTGGCATTTTCATCACTGTCTGGAACATCAAAACAAGTACCATCAATGACTACAATTCGTAGTCCATTTAAAAACGCCCCCAAAGTTTCAGTTGTGGCCATTGGTGTTACCAACCGATGAAATAAATCGCTCATCACTCTTGCTCCTAATCGCTGCCGAGCTTGTGTGATAGCTGATTTACAAGGCACCCGCCAGTATTTACCAACTTTTAGCCACGACTCTGACATCCCATCTATTAGGTTTTTAAGTACATCCCGCATTGAGTCTTTAGACCAAAAACTCATTGCTATTACCAGACTTACCACTAATTGCGCTGGTAGCGTTCGCGCAGCGTGCGCCTTCGCGCACTCGCTTACGCTCTTCTTCAGTTTGGGTATTAGCGATCAGCTTTGCTGGCTCCCTGCTGGAGCATCGCCTGTTCAATTGCCGATACTGGAATCGCCGTCTCGATTGCTTTCAGCAAATCCCCACTTTGTATATCAGGAGACACCAACGAGAAATCCTTGAGATGCACCACACTCAATTTCCATCCTTGGGAACAATGCTTAATTTACATGATTTTCACTCTTAACTGAACCGTATTGCTGTATATCGCGCTAACTCTTTGAGTCTCAGCCAAACTAAAATCGCGCAAGCAATATGATTTCTTTGAATACGATCCTTACGGCATTGACATGATTCAATGCCAGTCAATTGTTTTAATTCGGGCGTGAAACTCCTCAACTTTCCATCGTTCGCGTTAGCGTGCCGAAGGCATACCTTACACACTTGTTGTACAACATCCGTAGAACCTTGAGATAAATCCCACATTCCGCACCCTAAAGTGTCACACTAGGAATTTTGGACGTTTGAAGATTTTGAATTGCCGATCGCTAAGGCACTTATAAATAAATCTCCAGCCTTATTAAAACGAATAACCGACTATGCCCACGATCAACCATGTTCGGCGTTATACACCCTATGCTACCCATGATCAGCTTAAACCAGAAGTACACTTGATTGCCGATTATTAAGCTCATGTTTACAGAGAATTGGTATAAGTCCTGTAAATAAATGTAGCGGTTATTTAGACAAATAAAGTAATACAAAAAGGTGTTGCTAAATTTAGCAACACCCTTTTGTGTTGGTTGAATTCAAATCCTGGCATCGAGCTATTGTCGCAGGCAGCTACCCACCAACTATCGTCGCCGCTACAGCGTTTCACACCTGAGTTCGGGATAGAATCAGAGTGGTTCCACCGCGCCATTGACACCAGGAAAACCCTGGGGGAATTCAAAATTCAAAATTCAAAGTTCAAAATGAAGAAATAGAACCAAGATTTTAAATTTTGCAAAACCCTGAAGACTGCACAGAAACGCGAAATTAAGCAATGACTGATTCAAAATAATTCATTCAAACTCTTATTTTTGAATTTGGAATYTTGAATTGTTGAAGTCAAGCCCTCGGTCTATTAGCACGGGTCGGCTGAGCACATTACTGCACGTACACCTCCCGCCTATTAACAGGTGTTCTGCCTGTGACCTTACTGGCTATTGCCATGAGAGYACTCATCTTGAGGTGGGCTTCCCACTTAGATGCTTTCAGCGGTTATCCTCTCCGCACATGGCTACCCAGCGTCTACCGTTGGCACGATAACTGGTACACCAGCGGTGCGTCCCTCCCGGTCCTCTCGTACTAAGGAGGGCTCCTCTCAATACTCTTACGCCTGCACCGGATATGGACCGAACTGTCTCACGACGTTCTGAACCCAGCTCACGTACCGCTTTAATGGGCGAACAGCCCAACCCTTGGGACGTACTTCCGCCCCAGGTTGCGATGAGCCGACATCGAGGTGCCAAACCTCCCCGTCGATGTGGACTCTTGGGGGAGATCAGCCTGTTATCCCTAGAGTAACTTTTATCCGTTGAGCGACGGCCATTCCACGCTGTGCCGTCGGATCACTAAGACCGTGTTTCCACCCTGCTTGAGTTGTTGCTCTTGCAGTCAAGCTCCCTTATTGCCTTTACACTCAAAGCACGATTTCCAACCGTGCTGAGGGAACCTTTGTGCGCCTCCGTTACCTTTTAGGAGGCGACCGCCCCAGTCAAACTGCCCACCTGAAATTGTCTCCTTTCCGGATTACGGAAACGGGTTAGAATCCTAGCTTCGCCAGAGTGGTATCTCACCGTTGACTCGACTACCCCCACAAGGGCAGTTTCTTCGTCTCCCACCTATCCTGCGCAAGCCAAGCCCGGACCCAATTCCAGGCTACAGTAAAGCTTCATAGGGTCTTTCTGTCCAGGTGCAGGTAGTCCGTATCTTCACAGACACTCCTATTTCGCCGAGTCTCTCTCCGAGACAGTGCCCAGATCGTTACGCCTTTCGTGCGGGTCGGAACTTACCCGACAAGGAATTTCGCTACCTTAGGACCGTTATAGTTACGGCCGCCGTTCACCGGGGCTTCAGTCGCCAGCTTTACCTATTGGCTGACCAGCTTCCTTAACCTTCCGGCACTGGGCAGGCGTCAGCCCCCATACTTCCTCTTACGAGTTGGCGGAGACCTGTGTTTTTGGTAAACAGTCGCCTGGGCCTCTTCACTGCAACCCACTCACGTGGGCACCCCTTCTTCCGAAGTTACGGGGCTATTTTGCCGAGTTCCTTAGAGAGAGTTATCTCGCTCCCCTTAGTATTCTCTACCCCCCCACCTGTGTCGGTTTCGGGTACGGGTACTGAGCTTTCATCACATTTACAGCTTTTCTTGGCACTAACCTCACTACACAACCTCCGTAGAAGTCTCCCAATCCAGTTAGGGCGTAGCTTACTTTCATGCGCACTGCTAATGCTCCCACTCAATAGTCAGGGATTGTTGACCCTGTGTCCATCGACTACGCGTTTCCGCCTCGCCTTAGGTCCCGACTAACCCAGAGTGGACGAACCTGGCTCTGGAACCCTTGGGGTTTCGGGGCATTGGATTCTCACCAATGTTTTCGCTACTCAAGCCGACATTCTCACTTCCGTCTCGTCCACACCTGCTTACCGCTAGTGCTTCTTCCTAACACGGAACGCTCCCCTACCAATAACAATTCAAAATTCAAAATTCAAAATTCAAAACTTTTACAAATCTTGAATTTTAGTTTTGAAAATTGGTTGCTATTCCACAGCTTCGGTACATCGCTTAGTCCCGTTCATTTTCGGCGCAGGAGCGCTTGACCAGTGAGCTATTACGCACTCTTTTAAGGGTGGCTGCTTCTAGGCAAACCTCCTGGTTGTCTGTGCACTCCCACCTCCTTTGCCACTTAGCGATGATTTGGGGACCTTAGCTGGTGGTCTGGGCTGTTTCCCTCTTGACGATGAAGCTTATCCCCCACCGTCTCACTGGTTGTGTGTTCATCTGGTATTCTGAGTTTGTCTCGATTTGGTACAGCTTTCGCCGCCCGCACCGAAACAGTGCTTTACCCCCAGATTGGAATCACAACCGCTGCGCCTCAACACATTTCGGGGAGAACCAGCTAGCTCCGGGTTCGATTGGCATTTCACCCCTAACCACACCTCATCCGCCGATTTTTCAACATCGGTCGGTTCGGACCTCCACTTGGTGTTACCCAAGCTTCATCCTGGACATGGTTAGATCACCCGGGTTCGGGTCTAAAAACACTGATTCGCGCCCTTTTCAGACTCGCTTTCGCTTTGGCTACGGTACTTCACCTTAACCTACCAGTGCTTTTAACTCGCCGGCTCATTCTTCAACAGGCACGCGGTCATCCGTTGAATCGGACTTCCACTGCTTGTGGGCGAATGGTTTCATGTTCTATTTCACTCCCCTTATTGGGGTTCTTTTCACCTTTCCCTCGCGGTACTGTTTCGCTATCGGTCACACAGTAGTATTTAGCCTTACGAGGTGGTCCTCGCTGATTCACATGGGATTTCACGTGCCCCATGCTACTCGGGATACAGCTAGTATCTTTTAGTTTTTGACTACAGGACTCTCACCTTCTCTGGTACAGTTTTTYGCTGCTTCGTCTAACCTAAGGATTCCTTGTTGCTGTCCCACTACCCCAAAAAGCAAGCTTTTTGGTTTAGGCTTTTCCCCTTTCGCTCACCACTACTTAGGGAATCTCTTTTTGATTTCTTTTCCTCCAGCTACTAAGATGTTTCAGTTTGCTGGGTTGGCTCTTTCCTGTCTATATATTCAACAGGCAGTACTTGGGGTTGCCCCATTCGGACATCTCCGGATCTATGCTTGCTTCCAGCTCCCCGGAGCTTTTCGTCGGTCACCACGTCCTTCTTCGCCTCTGTGTGCCTAGGTATCCACCATTCGCCTTTTCTTGCTTGACTACAAACAATCATTGCTACTTTTGCTTGGAGTGYTAACTGTTTTTAGTTAACTACCTGACTTTTATCGCGTTTCTATGCAGTTTTCAAGGTTCTTTTGCTGGATATTTCCCAGCAGTCTTGCTTCAAATCACAAGATGCTGAATTTTACCCACTCTCTTTCTTTGATATACTTACCTTGATTTTGTTTTTCCCACCTCATTACACTCTTTTGAGTACACTGTGTGTGGAATCACAAAATCTTTGGCGCAGGTGGAGGTAAGGAGACTCGAACTCCTGACATCCTGCTTGCAAAGCAGGCGCTCTACCAACTGAGCTATACCCCCCTACTTAAACTCAAAATTATCAATTTCATTGTTCAAAATTCAGATGAATTTTCGATTTTTGAATTTGGAATTTTGAATTCTTTTCAGGTGGGCCATCCTGGACTCGAACCAGGGACCTCACCCTTATCAGGGGTGCGCTCTAACCACCTGAGCTAATAGCCCATATCCGAACCTTACTTATAGTTTGAAAGCTGACACTTGCAAGCTTGCGACCGACCTCGGGATAATACCAATTCAAGGTTCAAAATTCAAAATTTTTACTCTTTTTTTTGAATTTTGAATTAATAATTTTGAACTGATTTGGGTCTCCCTAAAAAGGAGGTGATCCAGCCACACCTTCCGGTACGGCTACCTTGTTACGACTTCACCCCAGTCACCAGTCCTACCTTCGGCGTCCCCCTCCCCGAGGGGTTAGGGTAACGACTTCGGGCGTGACCAGCTTCCATGGTGTGACGGGCGGTGTGTACAAGGCCCGGGAACGAATTCACTGCAGTATGCTGACCTGCAATTACTAGCGATTCCTCCTTCACGCAGGCGAGTTGCAGCCTGCGATCTGAACTGAGCCATGGTTTATGGGATTTGCTTGCTATTGCTAGCTTGCTGCCCTTTGTCCATAGCATTGTAGTACGTGTGTAGCCCAGGACGTAAGGGGCATGCTGACTTGACGTCATCCCCACCTTCCTCCGGTTTGTCACCGGCAGTCTCCCTAGAGTGCCCAACCGAATTGCTGGCAACTAAGAACGAGGGTTGCGCTCGTTGCGGGACTTAACCCAACATCTCACGACACGAGCTGACGACAGCCATGCACCACCTGTGTTCCGGCTCCCGAAGGCACTCTCTCGTTTCCAAGAGATTCCGGACATGTCAAGCCCTGGTAAGGTTCTTCGCGTTGCATCGAATTAAACCACATACTCCACCGCTTGTGCGGGCCCCCGTCAATTCCTTTGAGTTTCACACTTGCGTGCGTACTCCCCAGGCGGGATACTTAACGCGTTGGCTACGACACTGCCCGGGTCGATACGGGCAACGCCTAGTATCCATCGTTTACGGCTAGGACTACTGGGGTATCTAATCCCATTCGCTCCCCTAGCTTTCGTCCCTCAGTGTCAGTTATGGTCCAGCAGAGCGCTTTCGCCACCGGTGTTCTTCCTG
>NZ_JXCA02000026.1:9881-11518 GCF_000828085.3 Scytonema tolypothrichoides VB-61278 | reverse complement strand
ACAACATGGAGACGCCGGCGCTCACCGCCGATCTGCTCGACTCGGCCTGCCTGACCTACTTCCCCAGCAAGGAGAAGAAGAGCTTCGGCGCCAAGATCCGCCTCGATATGTAGCCACAAAGCCCGATCGCCCGTTTGCCCCCACGACGCGCGCCAGTTGGCGCGCGTCGTACATTCTTTGTGAAGCCATAGACTAATTTGGCATCGCACCTAGATCAGCCCGTTCTCAGGGCGTTTCAGCGCGTTCTAGCGGCATTGTGAAGCCCTGCACGAGCCCTCGCGCCACACCACAAGGTTAGACAACCCCGATCGTTTGAGATATAATTTCACACAGTAGCAGGGCGTAATACACGAACGTCCAACCCCACACCAGCTAACCCTGAGTACAGGCTAGAGAGCAATAGCGCGACGATGGTGCAATGGGTATCCCGGGGGTCTCGACGCAGACACTCCGCTTGCGTGTGCGCTGAAAGGAAGCGGCGATGACAGGAGTTCTCACGCTCTACCGGACGTCGGTCGGCAAAAAGGTGATCATGGCGCTCACCGGCTTCATCCTGGTCGGCTTCCTGGTGTTCCACATGTACGGCAACACCAAGGTCTACCAGGGGCCGGCGGTGTTCAACGAGTACGCGGCCGGGCTGCGCGAGCTGGGCCACCCGATCTTCGGCCACGAGCACCTGCTCTGGATCGCCCGCGTGGTGCTGCTGGCCTCGGTGGGCCTGCACATCTGGGCGGCCACCTCGCTGACGCTGCAGAGCCGCAAGAGCACCGCGGCCTTCGCGGTGAGCGGGGCGCGCCGCTACGGCGAGAAGAAGCGCCAGACGGGCTACGCCGCCTACACCATGCGCTTCGGCGGCGTGGTGATCCTGCTGTTCATCATCTACCACATCCTGCACCTGACGTTTGGCGCGGTGGGCTACGCCCCGGGCGAGTACCAGCACCCGCACAACGGCGAGTACGCCGTCTACAACAACTTCGTGCTCGGCTTCCAGAACCCGCTCGTCTCGGGCTTCTACATGATCACGATGATCTTCCTGGGGCTGCACCTGTACCACGGCGTGTGGAGTATGTTCCAGACGCTCGGCGCCAACAACCACAAGTACGATAAGCTGCTGCGCGGCCTGGCCATCCTGATCGCCGCCGCGGTGACGCTCGGCAACCTCTCCTTCCCGATCGCGGTGCTGGCCGGCATCGTCCGGATCGCCTAACCGGCGAACGGCTCGCGCTCGGACAGCTCGGGGTCGACCAGCGCGAGGGCCGCGTCCCCATCACCCTCCCGGATCGCCGCGACCCAGGCCTCGTGTACCGCGTCGGGGCTGCGGAGCTCCGTGCGGTCGTCGTCAGCGGTCGCACCGCAGCCGGCGGCGAGCACAGCGAGCGCGAGCAGCAGGAACAGCACGGGCACAATGGACTGAGCGCGGCGCAGGGCGAGGACGGCGGGACGGGCGGGCTGACGATTCAGGCGGGTCATGGCGGTCTCCTCGGACAAACTCACGAATTGAGGAAGGCAGCAGCCTCCAGCGGGTGGCACTCGACGTTGATCTCGTAGGCGTCTTTGCGGATTACCCCCAGGCACTGGCCGGGCTCGGCGTCGACGATGAACTGCTGATGGCGCGGGGTGATGACACTCATCGCCCG
>NZ_JXCA02000026.1:7196-8322 GCF_000828085.3 Scytonema tolypothrichoides VB-61278 | reverse complement strand
TGCGGATCTACCCGGCCATCCACTACACCATGGGCGGGCTCTGGGTCGACTACAACCTGATGAGCACCATCCCCGGCCTGTTCGTGGCCGGCGAGGCCAACTTCTCCGACCACGGCGCGAACCGCCTCGGCGCCTCGGCGCTCATGCAGGGCCTCGCCGACGGCTACTTCGTGCTGCCCTACACGATCGCCAACTTCCTGGCCCAGATCAAGCCCGACGGCATGAGCACCGACCGCCCCGAGTTCGCCGCCGTCGAGCAGGATGTGGCCGCGCGCACCCAGCGGCTGCTCAGCGTCAACGGCAAGCGCACCGTGGACTCGTTCCACCGCGAGCTCGGCAAGCTGATGTGGGACGAGTGCGGCATGGGCCGCAACGACGCCGGCCTCAAGCGGGCGCTCGAGCGCATCCCGGCCATCCGCGAGGAGTTCTGGCAGAACGTCAAGGTGCCCGGCCAGGGCGGCGACCTCAACCAGGAGCTGGAGAAGGCCGGCCGCGTCGCCGACTTCCTGGAGCTCGGCGAGCTGATGTGCCGCGACGCCCTGCACCGCACCGAGTCCTGCGGCGGCCACTTCCGCGAGGAGAGCCAGACCGAGGACGGCGAGGCCCTGCGCGACGACGAGAACTTCTCCTACGTCGCGGCCTGGGAGTACACCGGCGACCTGAGCAGGCCCGAGCTGCACAAGGAGCCGCTGAACTTCGAGTACGTCAAGCCCTCGCAGCGCAGCTACAAGTAGAACTGCGCGGGGCGAGCGGCCGGGCCGCCCGCCCCGCGCCAGCGAGGATAGTAATGAAGCTCACGCTCAAGGTCTGGCGCCAGAAGAACACCGCGACGCCAGGCGAGTTCAAGACCTACGAGGCGCCGCACGTCAGCCCCGACATGTCGTTCCTGGAGATGCTCGACGTCGTCAACCAGGATCTGATCATGCGCGGCGACGAGCCGATCGCCTTCGACCACGACTGCCGCGAGGGCATCTGCGGCTCCTGCGGCCTGATGATCGAGGGCGTCGCCCACGGCCCCAAGCAGGGCATCACCGCCTGCCAGCTGCACATGCGCAGCTTCAAGGACGGCGAGACGATCACGATCGAGCCCTGGCGGGCTATGCCCTTCCCGATCCTCAAGGATCTG
>NZ_JXCA02000026.1:3232-6741 GCF_000828085.3 Scytonema tolypothrichoides VB-61278 | reverse complement strand
GCCACGTCGGCGGCGTGGATGAGGTCGATGGCGTTGTCGGCGCCGGGGCCGTACATCGCCACGCCCAGGCTCATCGTCACCTGGATGGGCTTGGCGCAGGCCGGCAGCTCGATCTGCGCCGCGCCGATGATGGCGCGGACGCGCTCGGCGACGATCAGCGCCTCCTCGCCCCTGGTGTTCGGCAGAATAAGCGTGAACTCCTCGCCGCCGAAGCGGCCGCCGGCGTCAGAGCTGCGCAGCGAGGCCCGGATGTGCTGGCCGATGGCCACGATGACAGCGTCGCCGGCGAGGTGCCCGTAGGTGTTGTTGATCGTGCGCAGGTAGTCGAGGTCAGCCATGATCAGGGCCAGCGGGCGGCCGCTGCGGCGGGCGCGCTCCAGCTCCTCGCCAAGCACGCGCCGGATCTCGCGCGCGTTGAGCAGGCCCGTCTTCGGATCACACTGGGCCTCCTGCTGGAGCTTCGGCACGCGCAGGGCCCGCGCCATCAGGACGAGCGGGGCCAGAGCCGGCGCGATCAGCCAGGGGTCGACCTGCCAGAGCACAGCGACCACGAAGCCGAGGCAGAGCATCACGAAGTCGGTCAGCAGATTTGTGAAGTCGAGTACCCCCGAGGCCCGCCAGGAGCTGCCGTTGACCACCACCAGCACCAGGCCGACGATCAGATGGTTGAGCGTGACGTAGGACACTACGGCCCACGCGGCCGACAGCAGCAGCGCCGAGCCGCCGAGCGCGACCAGCCAGCCGCTCATCACGTCGTAGAGCCAGCTCACCGTGAGGCAGGTGATCGCATACATCGCGATGTTGAAGATCTGGACCGCCCAGGGGAAGGGCGGCTGGCCTCCCATGAGGCGCGGCTTTAGCATCTCGACCACGTGCGGGACGATGATCTGCGGCAGCACAAGGCTGGGTGGCAGCAGCAGCAGCCCGGCAAAGAAGAAGACGTTGTGCGGATAGTACGTCTGGGCGTCGGGGGCCTCGGCCTCATAGAGCTGGGCGATCGTGGCGAGCAGCGTCATCACCAACCAGGCGCCGAGCTGGTCGAGCCTGGGCGCGGGGATCGGCCCGGCGGCTACCACGAGGAGCGCAGCCGCCACAACCACGCCGGCGATAAAGCTGTAGTCGCGCCTATTCATAGGTGGTATTCAGGCAGACGAAGCGCGGGAGCCGGCTGGCGAGCAGGGCCAGCCGGCGGCCGTTGCGCCCATGCGTCGTTGGCCGGTGCGCCGTTACTTATCCCAGACGAGCGATGTGGCGAGGGTGCCGTTCGTCTTCCCGCGCCAGCTCACGTCGCCGAAGAACGCGGTGCCTTTGCCGCGCCAGCTCACCGTCCCGTCGGTGGCCCCGTTCCAGAAGAGGCTGGTGCTGCCGCCGGCGAGCAGGCGGTTCACCTGAAGCCCCTGGTTGGCGGAGCCCATCTGGATGCCGTGGACGGCGGCGTAGATGTTAAGGTGGCCGGCGCCCGCGCGCAGCGGCTTGTCGAAGGCGCGCGCGTTGGAGAGCAAGCGCTGCTTGACCTGATCGGGCGTGAGCTGCGGCTCGTCCTGGAGCAGCAGGGCGATTGCGCCGGAGACCATGGGGGCGGCCATCGAGGTGCCGGACATGCGGAAGTAGCTCTGGCCGACCATGTGGGTGGGGTGATCGACCATCAGCTTGCTGTTCTGGTTCGCGATCAGGCTGACGATGTTCGTGCCGGGGGCGACGAGGTCGGGCTTGGCGTGGCCGTCGCTGGTGACGCCGTAGGCCGAGAAGTCCGCCATACGATCGTCGCTGGTGGCCTTGGTGCCGCGGTCGTCGGTGGCGCCGACGGTGATCACGAATGGGTCGTTCGCCGGCGGGTAGAGCGCGCTGGCGCCGCCGTTGCCGGCCGAGACCACCACCACGATGCCCTCGAACCAGAGCGCCTCGACGGCCGCGCTGACGGGGCTGTCCAGGTATGACTCCGGCTGGCTGCTGCTGAGCGAGATGTTGGCGACGCGGATGTTGTAGGCCTTGTGGTTCTCGAAGATCCACTGCAGGCCCTGGATCAGGCTTGAGAGCGAGCCGACCCCGTTATCGTCGAGCACCCTGACGTTGATCAGGTTCGCGTAGGGGGCGACGCCAATGTACTTGTAGGAGGAGCGGCGGCCGCTGCTGCCGACGATGCCGGCGGTGTGGTTGCCGTGGCCATAGTGGTCGAAGCTCGTCTGGTTGTAGCCGGGCTGGAAGGACACCGCGGCGACCAGGCGGTTCTGGCCCGCGGGGGTGTACAGGTCTTCCTGGGGGTTCACGCCGCTGTCGACGATCGCCACGCCGACCCCGTCGCCGCGCAGGTACGCGGGGGCCTCGTTCCACAGCTTCGTCGCCTCGATCGCGTCGTTGTAGGCGACGGCGAGGCTGCTGGTCGGGATCGAGGCCGGCGCAGCGAAGGCCGTGTCGATGAGCGGGGCGTCGAGCGACACCTGGCGCACGGTGTCGAGGGCGGCGAGCGCGGGGAGCTGGCGCGCCGGCAGGCTCACGGCGAGGGCGTTGATGAGCCTGAGCTCCGCGGTGACGGCGCCGCCCAGCGCGCTGATGGCGGAGGTCGTGCCCTCGGCGCCGTGCGTGAGCTGCACGATGACGGCAACGACTTTATTGGGCGCGGAGACGGCGAGGGCCCGGAGGTGCGGCGGGAGTCCGACGGGCGCAGGCGGCGCCTGGACAAGCGCGGCGCTCAGGGTGACGAGCAGCAGCAGCAGCGCGGCCAGGGCGAGGGGTAGGGGGCGGCGAGTGGTGGACGGGGCTGACGTGGCCAGTCCAGGCATGGTCGTTTCCTCTGGTGCTGGGAGCGCTCCCAGCATTTAAGATGAAAGAAGGATGTACCAGAAAAGGCGTAACGACGAGACTAAAACGCCCGGCTTACATTGTGCCAGGCGCAGACCCACCTAAGTTGTAGTGACCCTTATTCTAGCCCGCCTACTAGTGAAGTCAAGATGACAGACGGTAAAATACTGGTTAAGGTTTACCGGCCCAAACCGGCCTACCCCCGCGCGGCGCGCTCCAGCACCGCCAGCGTCTCCTCGGCGGCCCTGCGGTAGGAGAAGCGCGCGGCCTGGGCGAAGCCGCGCCGGCGCAGGTCGGCGCGCAGGGCCGGGTCGCCGAGCAGCCGCGAGATCGCCGCGGCCCAGCCCACCACGTCGTCGGGGGCGACGCGCAGGGCCGCGCCGCCCACCACCTCGGGCAGGCTGCTGGCGTCGCTCACCACCACCGGGGCGCCGCAGGCCATGGCCTCCAGCGGGGGCAGCCCGAAGCCCTCGTAGCGCGAGGGGAAGGCGAAGAGCGTGCAGGCCCGGTAGAGCAGGGGGCCGTCCTCCAGCGGCACGTCGATCCGGCGCACCGCCGCGCCAACGCCCAGGTCGGCGATCAGGCCGTCGAGGTCGGGGAAGAGCCGCGGGTCGCCGCCGAGCGCCCGGCCGGCGATCGCCAGCGTGGCCCGCTCGCCGCGCGAGCGCAGCAGGGCGAAGGCGCGCAGCAGGGTGGCGACGTTCTTGCGC
>NZ_JXCA02000026.1:0-894 GCF_000828085.3 Scytonema tolypothrichoides VB-61278 | reverse complement strand
GCTCAAGGGCACCGTGCGCAACGTCGTCGACTTCGGCGCCTTCGTCGACATCGGCGTGAAGAACGACGGCCTGGTACACGTGAGCGAGCTCGCCGACCGCTTCGTGCGCAACCCCTTCGAGGTGGTGCAGCTCGGCGACCAGGTCGACGTGCGCGTGCTCAGCGTGGACATGCAGCGCGGCCGGGTGGCCCTGAGCATGAAGAAGGGCTAGAGAGCGCCCAGGGCCGTTGACTCGCCGCGGGAACGGTGCGATAATACCCAATCCGGGCGAGTACGACCGACTGTAGCACAGCCTGCGCGCGCGCGGGCTGTGCGCGTTCTAGGAGACGCGCGATGGACGACGACCGCCACCTGGCAGCCCTCTACACGCTCCAGTCCCGCCTGCTCTCGCTCAAGCTGCTGCCGCGCACGGGCTGGCTCCAGCGCGGCCAGCGCGACCCGGAGAGCATCGCCGAGCACAGCTACGCCGTGGCCGCCCTGGCCCTGCTGGTGGGCGACATGCACCCCGAGCTCGACCGCGGCCGCCTGCTGGCGATCGCCCTGCTCCACGACGCCGCCGAGGCGCTGGTTGGCGACCTGCCGGCCTCGGCGCGCCGGCTGTTCGGCGCCGAGGCCAAGCAGGTGGCCGAGCACAAGGCCATGCTGGAGCTGTTCGGCGAGCTGCCGGCCGGCGGCAGCTATATGGAGCTCTGGGAGGAGTACGCGCGCGGCGGCTCGCCGGAGGCCCGGCTGGTGAAGGCGCTCGACCGCCTGGAGATGCTGGCCCAGGCCCTGGCCTACGAGCGGGCGGGCAGCCGGGCCCTGGCCGAGTTCTTCGAGGACGACGCGCTCTGGGCCGAGGAGTTCCCGATCGTGCGGGCCCTGGCCGACCGGCTGTACGCCGAGCACCGGGCG
>NZ_JXCA02000025.1:12858-14227 GCF_000828085.3 Scytonema tolypothrichoides VB-61278 | reverse complement strand
GGCGGAAGGGTGCCCGCCCCGGGCGTCGCCTCCTCGCGCGTCAGCGCCGGGTCCGCATGGGGTCCGGCCGGCGGCAGATCCGAGCCGTCGGCGGGTCCGCCGGGCGAAGATTGATCGGTTTCGTCGCGAGAGGTCTTGCGGTGCGGGTCTTCCATCAGTCACGCTCCTCGTCTGGAGGGGGGAAACCCGCGAGGGTCGGCAGGAGTTCAGGAAGCGGGCCGGCGCGCGTGGCGGAACGCGCCCGGTCCGGGGAGGCAGGCCGATGGGCGCGGCGCCTCCTCGTCGCGCGGCGGCGCGAAACCGGACGGGCGCCCTTGGCGAAGCGAGGAGGCGTCGATGGCAATCGCAGAGGAGGGCCGCACGGCGGTCATCGTGGCGGCGGAACCGACCGAAGCCGGCCTTGCGGCCGTGCTCCTGGAGGAGTCCGACCTTGCGGTCGTGGATCTCACCCCGGGCGGCGACCTGATGGCGTTCCTGGAGGATCACGCCGACGAGGTCGCCCTCGTGTTCGCCGATGCCGGTCGAATCCGGCGCGGGCAACTCGCCGCCGTACGGACGCGCTGGCCGAGGCTGCCGGTGGTCGTCAGCGGGGGCATCCACGACGTGGAGATCGCGGACAGCCGGACGCAGCGGCTGTCCAAGCCCTGGCGCCCGCTCGAACTGCTGGTCGCCGCCGAGCGGGCCCGCCGGGCGACCGGCTGACCCGACCGCCCGTTCCGACCGACGTGCGGTCAGCCGGAGACCTCGGTGTCCGGCCGGTCGCGGCCGTCCGAGTACTCCGTGTGCCATCGGCCGCGGTCGTCCTCGAACGAGATATCGGTATCCTCGCCCGGCGCGCGCTGCTCCGAGGCGGCCGCCTTGGCCGCCGCGAGGGCATCATCACGTGTGGGAAAGGCTTCCGAATAGGCACCGTCGACACGGTAGGCCCATCCGCCGTCGTGCTCGACGATTTCATAGACGACCTTGGTCATGACCTTCTCCTGCCTTCGGCGGGCCGGCGGGTCGCATGCCGGATCGGGAGGGTGGGCCGGTCGGCGCCCGGACGCAAGCCTCGCGGACCGCGCTCCGGGCCCGGTGTCAACGCAGGCCGAAGAACGACAGGATGGCGAGCACGATGACGATCAGGCCGACGATATAGACGATGTTGTTCATGGCATGGCGCTCCGTGGGATCTCGGAGTCGGCAACGCGCGAGGAGAAGGAAAGTTCGTCGGGACCTGGGTGCCGCGGCGGCAAGCGGCCTCGAACGCGCCCCTCGCGGTCCTGGAGGGCTGCGATCCGTCGGCCTCGGCCCGGAGAGGTGCGGCTCGCCGGCCAGCGTCGCCGTCCTGCGGTCGGCCCTCGTCGTTCGTCCGGGTCACCCGGCCTGA
>NZ_JXCA02000025.1:9446-10713 GCF_000828085.3 Scytonema tolypothrichoides VB-61278 | reverse complement strand
AGGCGCGCCGGTGGCGCGGCGGAGGGGCCTTGAGGTTGCGCCTGGAACGGGAGCGCGCGGGCGCCCCGAACGCGAACGCCCCGCTGGCTTAGTGCCGGGCGGGGCGTTTCGGGTTGGGATCTGGACGGGCTTTTGGGGTCTGGACGGTGTGTGGTGAGGGCGCTGTCGCGGCTGCGGGATTTGTCCGACGCATTCGGCTCCGGCGGCTGGCTTCACGGTGCCTGGTGCCCGTTCGCTGCAAACGCGAGCGCCCCGCCGGCTTTTGGCCGGGCGGGGCGTTCGTTGTGTGTGAGTGTTTGTTGTTGTCGGTGGAGAGAAGGTCACGCTGTGGCTTTTTGGCGTGTCTCGTGAGGGTTTTGACTGATCTTTGCAGGCCTGGCAGCGACCTACTCTCCCGCGTCTTGAGACGGAGTACCATTGGCGCTGGGGAGTTTCACGGCCGAGTTCGGGATGGGATCGGGTGTTTGTCTCCCCGCCATAGCCACCAGGCCGGCGAAGATCAGTTGGTCTTTGGACGGGAGGGCGCTGTGGGGCGTGTCCCGGGATGGAAGGATGGACGTTGATAATGAGAGCGATGAAGCCGATCGAGCGATTAGTACCGGTAAGCTTCACGCATTGCTGCGCGTCCACACCCGGCCTATCGACGTGGTGGTCTACCACGGCTCTGATAGGGAGTACTGGTTTTGAGGTTAGTTTCCCGCTTAGATGCCTTCAGCGGTTATCTAGTCCGTACATAGCTACCCTGCAATGCCGCTGGCGCGACAACAGGTCCACCAGAGGTACGTCCATCCCGGTCCTCTCGTACTAGGGACAGATCCTCTCAATACTCCTACACCCACGGCAGATAGGGACCGAACTGTCTCACGACGTTCTGAACCCAACTCACGTACCACTTTAATCGGCGAACAGCCGAACCCTTGGGACCTGCTCCAGCCCCAGGATGTGATGAGTCGACATCGAGGTGCCAAACGATGCCGTCGATATGGACTCTTGGGCATCATCAGCCTGTTATCCCCGGCGTACCTTTTATCCGTTGAGCGATGGCCCGTCCACGAGGGACCACCGGATCACTATGGCCGTCTTTCGACTCTGCTCGACGTGTCAGTCTCGCAGTCAGGCAGGCTTATGCCATTGCACTCGTCGAGCGATTTCCGACCGCTCTGAGCCCACCTTCGCGCGCCTCCGTTACTCTTTGGGAGGCGACCGCCCCAGTCAAACTACCCACCACACACTGTCCCGGGCCCTGATGAAGGGTCGCGGTTAGACA
>NZ_JXCA02000025.1:6582-8445 GCF_000828085.3 Scytonema tolypothrichoides VB-61278 | reverse complement strand
CGTTCCCATCGACTACGCCTTTCGGCCTCGCCTTAGGGGCCGGCTAACCCTGCGCAGATTAGCTTTACGCAGGAACCCTTGGACTTTCGGCGAGGGTGTCTCTCACACCCTTTATCGTTACTCATGTCAGCATTCTCACTTCCGATACCTCCACGGGTCCTCACGGATCCCGCTTCGCAGGCCTACGGAACGCTCCGCTACCGCGTGATCTCGCGATCACACCCGCAGCTTCGGTGCACGGCTTGAGCCCCGTTACATTTTCCGCGCAGGAACCCTTGTCTAGACCAGTGAGCTGTTACGCTTTCTTTAAATGATGGCTGCTTCTAAGCCAACATCCTGGTTGTTTTGGGATTCCCACATCGTTTCACACTTAGCCGTGACTTCGGGACCTTAGCTGGCGGTCAGGGTTGTTTCCCTCTTCACGACGGACGTTAGCACCCGCCGTGTGTCTGCCGGACAGCACTTCCCGGTATTCGGAGTTTGGTTAGGTTTGGTAAGTCTGTAGGACCCCCTAGCCCATCCAGTGCTCTACCCCCGGGAGTGTTCATCCGACGCTCTACCTAAATAGATTTCGCGGAGAACCAGCTATTTCGAGGTTTGATTGGCCTTTCACCCCTAGTCACAAGTCATCCCCGACTTTTTCAACAGGCGTGGGTTCGGTCCTCCAGTGCGTGTTACCGCACCTTCAACCTGCTCATGACTAGATCACCTCGTTTCGGGTCTAATCCGACGAACTGAACGCCCTGTTCAGACTCGCTTTCGCTGCGCCTACGCCTATCGGCTTAAGCTCGCTCGCCAGACTAAGTCGCTGACCCATTATACAAAAGGTACGCCGTCACCCTCGCGGGCTCCGACTGTTTGTAGGCATCCGGTTTCAGGTGCTCTTTCACTCCCCTCGTCGGGGTGCTTTTCACCTTTCCCTCACGGTACTGGTTCGCTATCGGTCGCTGAGGAGTACTTAGGCTTGGAGGGTGGGCCCCCCATGTTCAGACAGGATTGCACGTGTCCCGCCTTACTCAAGGATCGAAGGAACCATCACGCGTACGGGGCTCTCACCCGGTCTCGCCCGCCTTTCCAGACGGTTCCGCTTCATGTTCCCTCGACCACTGGCCTGGTCCGCGTTCGCTCGCCACTACTAACGGAGTCTCGGTTGATGTCCTTTCCTGCGGGTACTTAGATGTTTCAGTTCCCCGCGTTCGCCTCTAATCCCCTATGGATTCAGGGACCAGATCCCTTCATGCAAGCAACGGAAGACGGAACGCCGTCGCCCGGGGATCGCTCCCAAGGCCACGCCGTACCGACCTCCGTCGCCGAAGGTGGGTTTCCCCATTCGGAGATCCCCGGATCAAAGCCTGTTCGCGGCTCCCCGGGGCTTATCGCAGCGTACCACGTCCTTCATCGCCTCTCAGCGCCAAGGCATCCACCAGATGCCCTTCTTTCACTTGATCGCTCTCATTACCGATGTCCATCCCGGGAGCCTTTTGCTCCTCCCGGACTGCCGCGACCCGGACCCGCACCCCTCTTCAGGGCACGCTCCCGACCCGCCGACACCGGCCGATCATCCGCCGCCGCCCCAGGGAACTCGGTGTTCCGGGACGACGGTCCAAAGACCTTTCAATCTCACGAGGCATGGACGCTCAAGACCCCGGGTGCGGTCAGCACCCCGGGCGGGATCCCTCAAGGACGCCTCAAGGCCCGGTGGATCGCTCCCCCGCACCCTGGCGCCTTTCGGGGCCCGGACCGCCGCGATCGACGAGGGGTCGCCCCTTCGTCTCCCGCACCGGCCATCGGCCCATGCCTTCTCTTCACGATGACAAGTCGAACGGGCCACCCGCCGCCGCCCCCTTGCGGGGGATCGGACCT
>NZ_JXCA02000025.1:0-2078 GCF_000828085.3 Scytonema tolypothrichoides VB-61278 | reverse complement strand
GGAGGAGAACGTCGCCAACCTCGTCCGCCTGCTCGTCGAGCGCTATGCCGGCGGCCCGCGGGCGGCGCTGAAGGCGGCGGTCCGCTCGGCCGCCCCGGTCGACTACCCGGACGTCGGGCTCTACCACCCGCGCCTGCCCGGCCGCATCGGCGAGGCCGCGGAGCGCCTGCCGCGGCCGGCGGGCCGCCCGGCCGGCCGGGTCGGCGTCCTGGTGATGCGCTCCTACGTGCTCGCCGGCAACACCGCCCACTACGACGGCGTCATCGCCGCCCTGGAGGCGCGGGGGCTGGAGGTCGTCCCGGCCTTCTCCTCCGGCCTCGACGCCCGGCCGGCGATCGAGCGGTTCTTCATGCGCGACGGCCGGGCGAGCGTCGACGCGCTCGTCTCGCTGACCGGCTTCTCCCTGGTCGGCGGCCCGGCCTACAACGACGCGGCCGCCGCGGAGGAGATCCTCGGCCGGCTGGACGTGCCCTACGTCGCCGCCCATCCGGTGGAGTTCCAGACCCTGGAGCAGTGGCGCGCCTCGGCTCGCGGCCTGCATCCGGTCGAGGCGACCATCATGGTCGCCATCCCCGAGCTCGACGGGTCGACCGTGCCCATGGTCTTCGGCGGCCGCAGCGACGCCGCGCCGGCCGGCGAGGCCCGCGACATGACCAGCGACGGCGAGCGCGCGGCCATGCTGGCGGCCCGGGTCGCCCGGCTCGTCGATCTGCGCCGCGTGCCCCGCGCCGAGCGCCGGGTCGCGTTGGTCGTCTTCAACTTCCCGCCGAATGCCGGCGCGGTCGGCACGGCGGCCTACCTCTCGGTGTTCGCCTCGGCCTTCAACACGCTGAAGGCACTCGCCGCGGCCGGCTACACGGTCGATCTGCCGGAGAGCGTGGATGCGCTCCGGGCGGCGATCCTGGAGGGCAATGCGGCCCGCAGCGGCACGCCCGCTAACGTTCTCGCCCGCATCCCGGTCGAGGATCACGTCCGGCGCGAGCGCCATCTCGCCGAGATCGAGGCCAACTGGGGCCCGGCGCCGGGGGAGCCGCGGCGCGAGGGCGATGCGCTGTTCGCCGCCGCCGGCCGCGCCGAGGCCGAGGCGGACGCCCCCCGCCCGCGGCTCTACGAGAGCCTCTACCAGACCGCGCTCGCCAACGACATGTCGCCGGACCTTGTGGACGAGCTGATCCGGATCTACTCCTTCGACATCGACTTCAACGCCCGGGTGAGTCCGGGCGACGCCCTCGAGGTGGTCTATTCGCTGGACGACAACGAGGCGGAATCGGCCGAGGCCACCGAGATCGTCTATACGGCGCTGACCGTCGGGGGCAAGACGCGGCACTTCTATCGCTACCGCGCGCCGGACGACGGCACGGTCGACTACTACGACGAGGAAGGACGCAGCGCGAAGAAGTTCCTGCTGCGCAAGCCCATGTCCGGCGGCACCTTCCGCTCGGGCTTCGGCGCCCGTCGCCATCCGCTGCTCGGCTACGTGCGCGCCCACACCGGCGTGGACTGGTCGGCCCCGCGGGGCACGCCGATCATGGCGGCGGGCGACGGCGAGGTGGTCTATGCCGACTGGAAGTCGGGCTACGGCAACTACATCGAGATCCGCCACACCAACGGCTACGAGACCGCCTATGCCCACCAGACCGGGTTCGCCAAGGGCATCCGCAAGGGCGCTCGGGTCCGCCAGGGCCAGGTGATCGGCTATGTCGGCTCGACGGGCCTGTCGACCGGCCCGCACCTCCACTACGAGGTGCACGTGAACGGCAACCCGGTCGATCCCATGCGCATCCGCCTGCCGCGCGGCCGCACGCTGGAGGGCGACATGCTCGCCTCCTTCAAGAGCGACCGGGAGCGGATCGACACCCTGCTCGGCGGCGGCAGCGCGCCGCGGCTCGCCTCGGCCGCGGCCGAGGCGGGCGGCTGAGCCGGACCGCCCGCCATCCATCGTCGGACTGCGAGACGAAGAGCGCCGCCGGGTCCACCCCGACGGCGCTCTTTCGTTGTTCCGCCCGACCGACGGGGCCAGTACCCGGACCGGCGGCCGTCAGGCGGCCGCGGGGCGGGCGCCCGTGTCGGCACCGACC
>NZ_JXCA02000021.1 GCF_000828085.3 Scytonema tolypothrichoides VB-61278 | reverse complement strand
CTCTTGCTTTGAGGGAACCCCGCCTGGAAAATCAACTAGCCTAACTCATTTGTACTTCATGCAATATTGCATTAAAATAAATGAAGTAATTTAATAAGTGTACAAATGAGGATATGCTAGCTTTCCAGGCGAGATATCCCATTTTTTTATTTAGGGAATCCTCGCAAAGGTGCGAGCAACTATGTATAATAATACTTCAAAAAGCAGGGTAGCAGCTTCACAAACAATTTTTTTTTAGCGAAAAAAGTCTATTTTGCTGGCAATATTTTTCTTGAGATTCCTTTCCCGACGAAGGTTTCGGAACACGGAAAGGAATGTCATCAAGGAATTACTGCTGTGGCTTTGGCTTTGGCTTTGGCATCTCCTTTGATGCTCCACCAGCATTAGGCTTAAAGTCACTTTTGGGCTTAAACGGTGGTTTACCTTGTGGCGGTCTGCTAGTTTTACCAGCAGCTTTATCAGCTGCTCGTTTTTCTGCCATTGCTGTTGCCTTATCGTCTTTGCTCACTTTTAAGAATCTGGGTGGTTTCTCTAATGGCACTCCTAGTAGCGAATCAAATTCAAATGCATTGCGTGACGGTTGAAACTTTGCTTTAATTTGAACAAAGACTGGCTTACCCTGTTCTTCTTTTGGTGCTTTGGGGTTAAATCTAAATGGTTGCACTGGCGCATCCCTCCAAAACAGTGGCAGGTGAGATGCTTTCATGAATTTCACCTTTTTCGCTGGTTCTGACTGCTTGACATGATCTAATCGTTCCTTGGTGAAATTTCGGAAAATTGAGATACATGGAGTTCTGCAAACAGGAATAAACTGCCACAAGCCACAGAGTTTAAACTCCAAATCTTGAAGTTCTTTTGATGGCACGTCGTCTTCTTCTTCTCGTCCTTTGTCAAAACCGACGAGCTGGAATCCAACGTTGGGCTGCTGGTCCCTTCCAGGGAAGTGGGTAAAACGCGGATAAACTACTAGTCGTTGATTAGTTTCGCCCGTCACTTCTATTTCTTTTTTTAGTGCATCATATGCCCGTCGCTTATTGGGGGCGTAGAAAAGCGGGTATTCTTTACCTGTTAATTTGATGGTTGCTGTTTCCTTGTCTTCTTCCTTAATAAAAGTCACATTGCCACGAATAATCCCAACAGCTTGGAAGATGGTTCCAGGAGGAATCTCTATTTCCTGCTTTTTCTCAGAAACCGTTGTTTCTGATACTGTCGAGGGGGTGTTTGCTTCTGGTGGTGATGGTTCTGTTGGTTGTGTAACTCTTACATCTGGTGCTGGTGCTGAATCTGAAGATTTTTTCGGCTTGATTTCGAGCAAAGAAGCGGACTTCTGTTTTGTCCGCTTGACAGGTTTTGTCAATGGTTCCTCTACTGATGGCATATCGTCGCCATTGGTGGTGGAATTGTCTTGCATAGCTATCAGGTGTATTGTTCTTTTATTATGAAGCTGGTACAACAGGAACCCCAAGCTCTCAAAATTGTAAGATACATCTGTTCAGGTGCAATATTGCAGCGGTCACTTCATCAGCTGACTCAAATCGTCATGAATCGTGAGTAAACTTCGGACTCAAATCACGCGGGATAATAGACATCATTCCCCCAAAGGCTGAATATAGAATCGACGTACTTAGTGAAAAGCCCTTGGAGCCAATAGAATATTGCAAAAGATGGATTGATATGTCCCCTGATGACCGGGGGTACAGAAAAGCCTGCATAGCCGCCCTCGCCGAAGCAACTGGGCTGAGTCCAAGGACTATAGGCAATTGGGGAGCGAACTTTGAAAAGCGACCTAATTATGTAGCGCATATTTTACGAATGGCGGATCAGCTCAACCAAATCAAAAAAATCGTCTTACCTGGTGACTTTCCTCAAGAATAATTTACTCGTGATTCGTGACTAAAAGAGTTGTATTATAGGCAGATATTTCTTAAGTTGAGGTTAGCAGTATGGGTTTTGCGTGCAGTAGCTTGATGCCTGCACAATTTACGCGTTGCTGTACCATCACTAGCTCACGAATCCTCAAAATGCAAACTGGGAGGCAATTCCACCATAACTTTCATCCAATTGATACCCTCTGTCAGTTGCCCCTGGAACCGATGGAGTATTGCCGTCGCTGGGTTACTCATTCCCCAGGACGTAATTATCGCAAAACTTGTATTAATGCGATCGCTCAAGCTACGGGGACGAGTCCGAAAACTGTAAAAGACTGGGGAAAAGATTTTTGCTTACGACCAAAATACATTACTCGAATTTTGCGGCAAGCTGATTTAATAAATCAATTTAAACAGCTTGTTGCTCAAGGGATTATCAATTTACCTTCAGGTTTTCCCCAGGAATAATTTAGTCGCTACTCGCTACCAATTACTAGAAAAACCCCTTGTACTGACTACAAGGGTTATTTAGGCTGGCATACAGATTATCTTTTAGACGTGCGCGATGACAACAACAGCAGAACACCAAATGGATTCAATTTCGACATTTGATATTACAAAATATCCCTTATTCGATGTCATGAAGGATATAAAAATAGGACGTATTCAACTACCAGACTTTCAGCGAGATTGGATTTGGGATGATACCCATGTGCGCCGTTTGCTAGCAAGTATATCGCTGGCTTATCCTATTGGTGCAGTCATGATGCTTCAACAGGGTACTTCGCGCCAACAATTTAAACCGCGTTTACTTGATGGTGTAGCAACTATTGCAACCCAAACACCAAATTTACTAGTACTCGATGGACAGCAAAGACTAACAACTTCGTTCATGGTGCTGCTATCTGGGCAACCCGTCGTCGTCAAAGATCCCAAAAGTCAGAAATTAACGACAAAGTGGTATTACCTGGATATTGAAAAATGTCTTTCACCAGAGTGCGACCGCAAAACCGCCATTATTGCTTTACCCGAATCGAAAGTTATGCGAACTCGAAACGGCGATTTTATCGACTGTTCGACTCCAGAAAACGAGTATGAAGCGCTTTTATTCCCGTTATCCAAAGTATTCTTTTTTTCTGAATGGCGCAGCAAATTTTCTAAATACTGGCAGTACGACTCTCAAAAACTCGAACTAATTGACACTTTAGAATTAGAAGTCCTCAAAAAATTTGAGCATTATCAAATACCAGTCATTCAACTGCGCGACTCATTACCGAAAGAGGCAGTATGCCAAGTTTTCGAGGAAACAAATACAGCTGGGTGCGATCTCAACTTCTTTGATTTAATGAGTTCGAGTTACTGTGCGGATGATTTTAGCCTTCGAGACGATTGGAAGCACCGCGAAAACCGCTTTCAGACATTCAAAGTTCTCCGTCAAGTCCGTAGTACGGATTTTATGCAAGCTGTAACTTTAGTAGCTGGTTACGCTCGCAGAATCTCAGCAACTAAACAAGGCTGGAATTTAGATAAATTGCCCGGTGTCGCTTGCGGTCGTGCCGAAGTATTAAAACTAACAAAAGAAGAATACCAAACATGGGCTGATCCTGTTAACAAAGGTTTTGAAGAAGCGGCTCGTTTTCTACGCGGTCAAAAAATCTTTGATGCCAATGATATTGCTTACCCCATCCAATTAGTAGCCTTAAGTGCAATTTTGACTATTATTGGTGATCGCTCTCGTTCGTTTCAAGTGCGTTCGATGTTAGAGCGTTGGTTGTGGTGCGGGATGTTTGGGGAAATTTATACCCACTGGCACGATTCGCAAGCTGGACGCGATATTGTCGAAGTACCAGCATGGCTCTCAGGTGGTTCGGTTCCTTTTGGCATTACGCAAGCAAATTTCTCGTTTGAAAGACTTCTTAGCGTCAGAAAGCGACTTGGTGCAGTTTATCAGGGGTTCGCGGCATTACTACGGCGTGAAGGTGCAGTGGATTGGATTACAGGCGAGGAAATTAACGACGTTGTTTATTTTGAAGAACAAATCGACTCACACCATATTTTCCCCGTCGCATGGTGTCGCAAACAAGGTATTGACCCTAAAAAATATAACTGCTTAGTTAATCGTACCCCATTAAGTGCTAAAACCAATAAAAGAATCGGCAGTAAAGCACCTTCGGTTTACTTGAAAGAGTTTGAGCTGCATGGAACTGCGATTGCTAGTTTGGAAGAAATAATGCGTACGCATTACATCAAACTAGAAATTTTACGCAATGACGACTTTGAAGCATTTTTCCAAGCAAGAGCAAAAGCCCTCATGGAACTCATTGGCAAAGCGATGGGCAAAAATTTAAGCCTTGAATCGATAGAGGATACAAATGGAAATTTACGCAATGGGAACGGTTACAGGCTACATCCAGAAATCATTACCAAGTATTAAGTGATTATACCAATTCTTTATTCAGCTGCGCTAAATAAAGCTTTAAGAATGAAATCGCTGGCGTTGCTGAACCAAAATATGAATTATGCGATCGCCTCAAGCTTGCGGGCGCATAGCGACCGCAGCGCCACTGAGCCATGTTTCAGATAATGTATAACCAACCGAATTGAACACTTAAGCATTTCTTCTGATTTAGTTTAATCCTCTTGAGCGATTGGACAAAAGATAGCGAATACAGCAAGATGCTGAAAAAGTATATAGACTTAATGGACAGTAAGAGCAGACTTAATAATTTACGCCTTGCTATAGTAATGAGCAAGTGTGAGCGAGGTGAATTATGGTCTGGTCGTTTAGAACCAGAAATGGATATTTTTGATGTTCATCTACCTAAGACAAAACAAATTTTACGGGCAAATATTCAAGCCAAACATTTACACTTTTATGCCCTTTCAACCTTTGGAGTGTTGGGAAGGAAGGATCCTCGACCGAATCGAAAAGATGTGCCAGGAAAAAGTGGTTCTAATGCCGTACTCAGAGAATCAACGCTGTGGCAACCTTATAATATGATTGCTCCCCTATATTGGCTTAGTAATGGTAATAAAATTTGATGTTAAGAAAATTGTATCCAATGAAAATATCGATATAATTACCAAATCAATCAGGGGAAATTTTTCTTTCTATTCAATCACCTTAAAACCGATTGTTTTATTTGGGAGAGTAGGCGCATCTTTGTCAACAATTACAAGCGAAGAATACCCGACAGATGAATTATTACTTTTGGTAGTCTTAAATTGACTTTTGAGATTATCAAATACTGTATTTCCTGTAGCATTCATTTTTTTACTTGAGATTAAAATTCGCATCGCAGTATAACTGGCAATGGTTCGCCAGCTTACTTGTCCCTGCCATCTTTTTGCTGCTCTTGTTACATAACTTTCACCTGATTTAGTTTTCTGATTCCAAGGTAGAACCAAAGTTAAGCCTTCAACAGCAAAACTATCTATATTTAAAGTTTCTGGCTCATACATTAAATGGCTGCCCAAAAGTTGTAACGGTTTCTTTCTGGATTGATTGACATTTTCTTTAACAATCCTGATGACATGATCATTTGTATCTTGACCAGGGAATAAAATAGCTGCTTCTACCTGACTATTGATACATTCATCAATTAAGAGTTTCAAATGTTTCTCATCTAAATTCTTTCTTATATCAAGACTGCGGTAAATTAGCTCTTTTTTAAACTTCTTTTCAAAAGCTAGTTTCAAGTTATAGCTTGTTTTTGAGTCATAAAAAATTATTACTTTTTTGTTATCGACACGTTTAATAAGCTGTTCAGTAATTTGGTTTTCAGCAAAATTCATAGAAAACGGGAACTGATTTTCTGAATTTTGTGTAGAAGTTTTTAATCCGCAGTTACTTGTCAAACAAATTACGGGTAATCTTGCACGCTTATATTGTTGAAGTGTTTGCTCGTTCAGTTGGTAAGCGATTATACCGAAAACTCCTTGTTCTTCTAATTCTTTAGCTGATTTAGAATCGTCTTCATTTACAATAGTTATCTGTACTCCTTGATAACCTTCCAAATTGGCAGTTGGAATGAATTCACTTTGTACTTCTGCTTGTGCATCTGCTACTCCTCGCAAAATTTCTTTAGCATCATCAGCATTGATTTTGTTGTTTGGTAATACTACTGCCAGTTTAAGTGTTAAGTTAGAGCCAGCTTTCACTTTAGCATTATTGAGATAAATCTGGGTTTCTGGGTCATGAGGGTTTATCTCTTGAGCTTTTTCAAAATAGGTAATTGCTTGTTTGTATTCTTCTTTATTAAAATGTTTTGTTACTTGGGTAAAATAATAATTATCATTGATAAACAGGCGTTTTTTTCCACTACTTAAACCTTCCAATGTTGGAGATGCGATTGTTTGATTGATTATCCATTGATTGAAGAATTCATATGATATACCACAGACACTCAATATAGATATTAATACTGCTGTTATCTTCCATCTGTATTTTTGTTGTCTTATTCCCGATATTTGTCTTTTGAGTTCAGTTTCTCTTTCTTGATCAGCCTGTGTTTCTTCCTTAAAATGACGCTGTTGTTGCTCAGATTCTTTCTCTTTTTTTAAGTCTCGTTGTTTATCTAAATTTATGCTGGCATTTAAGAAATCACATTCTTCCTGAGACAAACTTTTATTAAAAGACCATACCAGAGCTTCCTTTAATTTTCTTCCGTATAATAATTGAGATGAGTTTCGACGATTTGAAGCCAACCATGCTTGTAAAGATTGTGCATAAGGGCGTAAATCTGCTATTGCCTGTTCAACCCAGGTAAGATTAAAAACAGAACTATAAATTTGGTTATGAATTCTTAAATGTTCCTGCTCTTTAATGACTAATCCTGTCAGGCGTAATTCTAGTTGTTCGAGACTGTTATCAACTGCTATTTCACCAGGTGATAGCAGAATTTTTTTATATAGTTCCAGAAGACGGTTTGTGCCTTGTCCCCGCGTTAAAATTTGGTTGCGTATTGTCTGTAAATGCTCTGGATTATCTTGCTGTTCCCAATTTTCGATTATGCGTTCGTGCACCAGCTTAGAGATTTCATTCTTTTCCTCGCCTGTTGGAATAGGAGATGGTAAATATTGGATAATTTGACATATTTTATTTGTGAGAAAAGGTTGACCACTTGTCCATTCTAAAACTTCTTTGAGAGCGGCTCTTGGATTACTGACTTTATCCTCCAGTCCCCTTTCTAATAACCTTGCTTCTTGAAGTGTAAAACCACGAAGTTCAATAGATTTACCAATATGAAACGTGGAGTTTGTTTTATCTTGAATTAGCTCATAGGGTGTTGCTACCCCGAATATAGCAAAAGTAAGACGTTTGTAATCTGGCTGTTTAGCACGTTTCTCATAGCAGGATTGTATAATTTTAAAAAAATTATCAATTGGAAAATTTAAAGTAAGAACGCTGTCGATTTCGTCGAAAAAAACTACAATATTTGTGGATAATTCTATTAGTAAAAATTTTTCAATAAACTCACTGAATCGTTCTGTAGAAGGTAAAGACTTATATTCCTGCCACCATTCTCTGACATTAATTTTGCTTGCGAGATTCAAATTGTTGACAAGTATATTCACTATACCTGCGTACCACTGCTCTTCGATGGTATCTCGGCTATTTAGATCAGAAATATAAATTGCAGTACAGGTAATTCCACCCGCTTCCAGGTCATGCATCGTTTGTAGCATCAAGCTGGACTTGCCCATTTGCCTAGAATTCAGCACATAGCAAAATTCCCCAGCTTTCAAACTCTCATAGAGGTCTGTATCAGCCTGCCGTCGCACATAGGTAGGAGATTCAACTGGTAAACTCCCGCCAACTTCATATTTGTAGGCAGAGTTGGGTGCTGTGGTCATGGGTTAACTTTATAGGTACTTTTGAAAATATTGACGATATAATTTGCAGCGTGCTGTTGCATTATTTCCCTCTAGCTTCACTAGCCCCATGCTTTCTAGTTCAAGCGCCTTAGTCAACTCTAACCGCACTGAATCAGTTGCATTTACTACATTTTTCAGTGCTTCCTTTAGCTCTGGATGCTCTCGTAGATTTAGCAAGTGATTTTGCAAATGGTCACGATAAATTCCAGGCGGGAGTGCGATCACCCTCTGAATTCACTATTATTTGTGTCCCGCCTAACTTCCCCTTAATTTCTGCAAGCTTACGAGTATTTGTAGTGTCGGTGGAAAAACCAGCCGCAACAAACTCCCTTCCATGAACACCAACTACACCTAACTTTAGTGGTAGTAGTTTAGTTAACTTATCTTTAACTGCTAAAACAGCTAAGTCGCAGCCGTACACATCACCCGAAACCTTTACTTCCGCTGGATGACCACCAGCTTTTACCTTATCTGACCCACCGACCTTGCTTACCACATGAGCGCAAGTCAACACATAGGTTGTCTGTTCATCCTGATGAATGACAAACCCTGTCCCAAAGTCCCCACTATAGTTAGTATCGCTGCTAGTAATTAAAAGAATTGAGTCCGAAAAATTTTGATTCATTGTTCACCACTAGGTTTCAATACAAGTTTCACCTTCAAATTGCTACTAGCTTTAGCCTTGGTAACGTATATATTGCCTTCACCTTCAAAACTGAAGCCGATTTCAACCTCAGCTTGCTCAATCTGCATTTCTTGATTTAATTCTTTCCAAGCCGCAGCTATAGGACGACAAGTCTTCACCAATATCGGCTTAATTTTGTCAAAAGTTGTGTTAACCCTATCCGCTGCACTACCTGCAATCTGTTTCGCTTGCTCTTCTGGCACTTCTACCTCTATCAAAGTGCCATCTTCTAACTTAATTAGTTTGGTAGCCATCATCATCTCCTGGTAGCTATAATTACAATCTTTTTTGAATAAGGCGGTATCCTAAATCAGTTTCAGGTTTGACCGCAAGCATAAAGAGCAGGACTAAATTGCAACTCATCCTCCAGTGATTTAGTGGTTAGTACAGCCAAATTACCCCTTAGTAAAGTGACAGCGCGTACGAATTTGACTAACTTTTTATTAAAAGATAACATCGGTTTCCACTGGTAATCCGGTAAGTTTTGTAAAAAAAGCTAAAGCTTTACTTGAAAACCCTGAGTATAGAAATAACCAAATAGTTTAGGAAGCAGAAGGATAGTCCTTTCCCAGTAAAGCTGGATCGGATAGCGAGGGGGAGATTCATCTCATCCTGAAAGATGAATAGAAATACTCATTCTGTGAGCTAGGCTCATCTGTATAAACTAATAAATTCTTTAAACTTTGTGCTTATCTACTTTTGTACCAAAGTGCATTTGTGCTAAGTTACTAATTTACAAAAGTATAGTAGTATGTTTATGCTTATGTAAATTTGTGCTTTATTACAATGTCAGTCAACTACACTCCTACAGTTGTCACCTTGGGGCTAGCAGGCGGACAGGGCAAGAGTACCGTCGCGCTCATGCTCGGTCGATACCTGGGGCGGTTGGGAATTCCAGTACTGTTCATTGATGCTGACCCCCAGTCATCGCTCACTAGTTTTTTAGGAGTCAAGGTGCAGCCAAATACTCCCACATTGCTGGAAGTCATCACCCAATCGTCAGAAAAAACACCCCTAATTAATGCCATCGCCCCAGTACCGGATGTCCAATTAGACAACCGCACTATCAGTAACACCAACTTGTTTTTAATCCCCTCTGACGACGGCTTGGAAAATGCCAACTACAAATTGGCATCATCCGGCATTAGTTTGTTTATCTTGAGAAATCGCCTGCAGCCCATTGCCAACAATTTTGGGGTAATTATTGTAGATCCACCACCAGAGCGATCGCACTTAGCCCAAACTTCTCTTGGTGCTGGTGACAAGTGGATAATCCCTGCAGAAGCCAACGTTAAGGGAGTGCAGTCATTGGTAAGAACCCTCGAACTGGTAAAAGAATTTCAGCCAGCGTTACCTTATGGCTCACTCTTGGGAGTCATACCCTTCCGTGCCAAGTGGACGGGTGTAAACCCCACAAAAGCCACTAAAACCAGTATCTCAGCAATGGGCGAAATAGTGGGACTTGACTTGATGTTACCCCACCTTCTCGAATCCGATGTATATAAAAATGCCATCAACCAACGTGTATCTCCCACAGACTTAGGACAACCGGGACTGGAATATCCAATTCAGGTATTGGCTCAAAAGGTAGGACCAGCATTACCCGAACAGTACGCTAAGTTAATCCCAACCGAAACAGTGTAATTTACAGTACCAAGAATTACCCATGAGCCTTTTAGACGAAATTCGCAGCCGCGCTAACCAACCTACCGTCCCCCCACGCCAGGATGTGTTGCAACAAACACCTGCTACTTCTATACCAAAAGAGGATGAACATATAGATGTAGCGACAACTGATTCAGTGCAGCAACCAACCTCAGGATCGGAACTCAAACGCTTAGAAGAATTACTCACTAACTTCCCAGAAATCGCTTCTAGAGTTCCCGTGAGGTTGGAGGTTCCCATCAAGCAGGAAATTGACGAGCTATGCAACAGAGAAAAGGTAACAATAGAAACATTACTCGAAGCATTTTACGTAACTTGTAAAGATAAGGAATCAGTGATGCGACAAGTTATCAAGGAAGCCAAAAAGCGCCTCAAGAGTCGTAAAGAAGTGGGAAATATCCGCTCTAGTCTCACCAAACTTAATAACTTAACTAAAAATAGAAAATAGTAACGGGTGATCTGCGCCCTTGCTAACGCCTCGCTTCGCGCTTCGGCGCAGCGCTAGCCCCGCTTTCTTGCGCTACGCAAACGCTATCGCACTCCTCACAACGAATGGCTGTGCCGACGTATAATTCCAATTATTTGTATCACACCTCGAGCTCACACAAGGCTCACCTTCTCCAGGCGCGAATAAAACATGACTCTCGTTTATCTAGATACAAGTATTTACAATCGTCCCTTTGATGACCAAACACAGCCAAAAATATATTTAGAAACGCAAGCGGTCATTTTAATACTGCAAATGGTCGAAGCTAAGTTAATTGAACTAGTCAATTCATCAGCTCTAGAATATGAAAACAGCCGCAATCCAAATCCTCTCCAACAGCAGGCAATGGAACGGTACTTACAAATGGCTATTGTGAAACAAATACTCAACCCAGCCATTAGGGTCAGGACTGGACAATTAGAACAGCTTGGACTCAAAGCAATGGATGCACTTCATGTTGCTTGTGCGGAAGCATCTAATAGCGACTATTTTATAACCTGTGATAGACGACTAATCAATCGCGCTTCATGTTTAACACTTAAAGTCATGAACCCAACCGATTTTATTTTGGAGATAGAAGATGACAATCAAAGTCCTTAACGAACAGCAGATTTTAACTGAAGCCATGCAAGTTTTAATGACACATTTAGAACCATCAAAAGTATTGCGATTTTGGGCAGCTTGTAGTAAGAGTGAGTCCGATTACCTCAAACTTAAAGAACAACTCTTTGCGAATGAAACCGTTGCCAGTTTATACGATAAGGTGAAAGCATTTGAAAATTCTGGTTCTAATCAACCATAAGGAACGTGCAAGTGCTGTTGTACAGCTTGGCGCTTGGCTTCTTCAGGACGCAAGTCGTATTTTTGAGTAGTCGCTGGGTCCGCATGTCCCGCCAGACGACTCACAGTCAAAACATCCACACCAGCTTCTAACAAATTACTGATAAACGTGCGCCTAAAATCGTGAGGAGAAAAAGGAGCCACACCTGCACTCAAAGCACGTTTTCGCAAAATCACCATCACCGCCTGGTCAGTCAAACGCCTAATTTCAACATGACCCCCCCGTCGCACAGGACAAATCAAAGCACCCCTCAAATCACCTCTGACTTTCAGCCAAGCATCAAGTGCTGCAACAGCACCTGCGGGTAAATACACTGTCCGCGACTTTCCCCCCTTGCCCTTACGTACTTGTAAAGAACCATCTTCTGAGTTATAATCTCCCAAGTCTAAAGCCACCGCCTCAGAACGACGCAGCCCAGAACCGCTGAGAATAGCAATTAGTGCTGCATCTCGTACTCCTATCATATCTTGGTCATTCTTGCAATCTTTCAACAGCGCCGCAATTTCACTTATTTTCAATAACCGTCCTCTTAAAGGTGAATCGCCCCGCACATTGGACACATCCGCTGCATGGGCATAATCATCCGCACTCATCAACCCCAAACGAAAAGCTTCCCGTAACACACGCCGCAAAGCACAAAGCATCCGGTTCGCAGTAGCGGGTGAATATCGTTCCATCAACACAGCTCGAATTGCAGCCGTATGCTGGTAGCGCAACTTTGACCAATCCACTGACATTGCATCGCATTGATCATCCGTGAGCATTTCTGCGATCGCATTCAACGCCTTTTGCATTGTACGCCGAGAACCAGAAGTTAGAGATGACAGATAGACCGCTGCTGGGTGGAGAGTCAACGGCGTTGGAGTGCGCAAAACCAAATCAAATTGCCGTGTTGATTGCTCTGTCATCGTCTTCAAGCGCCACGCCAGTCTTTATTTGGTAAATTAGAGTTTCCATAACTTATCATCACATTAATACGGGAATATTGCTCACACAGTGAGCAGTAAACAGTGAACAGTTAACAAAAGAAACAGTACCGTATTTTCTCTTGGTAACTGATAACTGATAGCTGATAACTGTTTCAACTGCTATTTAACTCATGATTTCGTTCCCTAAAGCCGATAAACTTCCAGAACTAACCTTGGTCGAAATCCAGCAGTATTTAGAAAGTGGACTTTTTCGTGGAATCGGGAAAAAAACTGCCCAAACTCTTGTAAACCATTTTGGCGATTCCACCTTATTGGTGTTAGATACCAATCCAGAAAGACTTTCGTCAGTCCCTGGACTTGCTAAATATAGAATCGCTGCAATTACCAAAGCTTGGTCAGAAAGTAAAGCCAATCCTACAAGAGCAGCTATTGCTCAGCTTTTGGCTGTGGGAACATCACTAAAGTTAACCTTAAAGATTTGTGAACATTACGGACACAAAACCTCAGCAGTACTTTCGAGCGACCCTTACCAATTAATTGATGATATTGAAGGCATTGGCTTTAAAACTGCTGATGAGTTAGCGCTGTCCCTTGGCATCTCGGTTTCAAGTCAGACTCGGTACTCTAAAGGTCTGCTCCATGTCTTGAAAGATGCCTTGAGTGAGGGCAATTGTTTTCTGCCTGAATCCCAATTGCTTGCACGGGCTGTGTCTTTGCTCACGCGTCCTGGTCATACACCTGATTATAAATCTTTGAGTACCATTGTTGGTCATTTAATTGAGAACCAAACTTTAGTTTACGGCGAGATTGCCAATAGTGTTTATCTAAGAGCCGCCTACCGCGCCGAAGTATCTGTAGCGTTAAAAATTAAAACTCTTATTAATCAACCAACTTACTCGACAGAACATCTAGAACACTGGTTAGCCGACTTTGAAGCGGTTGGCTATCGCGAACTCTCACGTTTGAGCGATGAACAAATCAGTGCCTTGTTCATGGCAGTTAAATATCCTATTAGTATCATTACAGGTGGACCAGGACGCGGTAAAACCCATGTGCTAAAAACAGGAGTGCAATGGTTGACATCCATTGGGGCAACTATAGCTCTTTGTGCTCCCACGGGGAAAGCTGCCAACCGGATGAAAGACGCAACTGGGATGTCCGCAACTACCATTCACCGTTTACTTCAATGGCAAGGTCAAGGGCAAGCCTTTCACTATAACGAGCATAATCCCCTTGCAATTGATTGGCTGATTGTTGATGAATTTTCAATGGTGGACATATTCCTGTTCAATTCCCTACTGAAAGCTTTACAGCCAAAAACCCAAATTCTGCTGGTAGGAGATTCTGACCAATTACCGAGTGTCGGGGCTGGAATGGTGCTGCGAGACTTGCTTTATTCTGAAATAGTGCCGACAACAAAATTGCAGACTATTTATCGACAGCAACACGAAAGCCCGATTATTTATGCAGCTAGCGATGTAAATTCTGGTACAGTTCCGACACTGCACAAATTTCATACTGCATCCGAGTGGATGGATGTGGGGGACTGCGCGATGGTGGACACCGATTCACCACAAGCGACGGCTAGAACTATTGTGGAGTTAGCCACATCTATGGTAAGTGAAGGTGTGGATTTAAATCAACAACTGATGGTGTTAGCACCCCAAAAGGAAGGAGCAGCTGGGGTTCACAATCTCAATAAGCTTCTTCAGTCTATCTTCAACCCCAAAAAAGACGACCAAAAAGAAGTTGTTTCTGGGGAGGTTGTTTACCGAGTGGGGGATAGGGTGATACAACTCAAAAATCGTTATGATACCGAACCGCCAGTGATGAACGGGGAGACTGGGAGGGTTGTTGCTGTAGAAGAGAAAAAACAAATGGTGAAGATTTCATTTGAAGGAGGCGCGATTGTTGAGTACTATCCTGGTAAGTTTGAGGAAATCATGCATTCGTTTTGTATAACTTGCCATAAGAGCCAGGGGAGTGAATTTCCGTATGTGATTTTCCCATTACTCATGTCTAACTGCCGAATGTTAACCCGTCAACTGCTTTACACTACCATGACTCGCGCGAAGGGAACATTTATCGCGGTTGGACAACCAGAAGCATTAAAGATTGCCGTGACGACAGATAAACCAGCAAAACGGTTTACTGGGTTAATGACTTTACTTATCTCACCGATTGATTCACTCACCAAAATATTCTCGCGCTTAGGCAAAGCCAAGGGAGTTGCAAGTGAAACTAAATCTACAGTCACTGTCGCATCAAGACTGCAAAAGCGCGGACTCATTGCTACTCCTGGACAGATGACGACTATTGGTACTATTGCACTACAACTATATGAGGATAAATATGGACATCGCCCGTCAAAGCAACTCGAACAGGTGGGGAAGTTTCGGTTTAAGACTTATCATTACGAGACAGCGGCGGTTGAGTTAATTGACTCTGCGATTGATTTGGTGATGAAATCGGGGTCATAGTGGGTTGGGCAAACCCAGCCTACGGCTCGCTACGTGTAGCGACCTGCAATTATAAATCACCCAACCTGCAATCATCGTTGTTTTCAGCCAGGATTATTTGCAACTATAATTTCAGTTGAGCCAGGATTAAATGCAACGTTCCCTTGATTATTTGCAACCAGCCTGCAATCATCCATTTCGACCAGGATTATTTGCAAATAGACTCAACACTTTACTAGGACTGAGTTTTCACTCCTTGACAGGGGTTTGTCAAAAAACTCATGTCAGAATTTGATAAATTAACTTTGAATTATTTACCGAGTTTTTTTACTCGAAAACCAACGGGCTAATGTTCTCTAAACCTTATCAGTGAAGCAGTTAAGAAAACCTCCGTTTCTTTTACCTTAAGAGATTGCAGCAGTCGGGCTGAAATTTAAATAATTTTGTTTGTAAGTCAGGGCGTTTTTTGAGCAAACTGTCAAACTCCCGTTTGACGGGACTTTCTGTTAGTTGCAAATAATCCTGGCTCAAACCGATGATTGCAGGCTGGTTGCATTTAATCAAGGGAACGTTGCAATTAATCCTGGCTGACGCTTAATTATAGTTGCATTTAATCCTGGCTGGAAAATGTCGGGAAGTGCAGGTCTGAGCGATTAGCATTGCAGGTCGCTACACCTATGGGCGTTTTAGTCTAAAGTCCAATATAATGCAACACTCTCAAATAAATTAGTTCGATGATGAAGAAGATAGAACAATCAAAGCCGAGTACATACAATCTAACAATCCAAAGGTTGAAAATAGAGGGTAAAGAACGGCCAAATCGAAACGACTATATTCAAGCTTTTGGACTTCTACCAGATTTTGTCCTCAAGGCTAATGGAATTTTAAGCTCCGAGCTTGAGGAGGGAAATTTAGGAGTATTACTCAGGTCTCATCGAGATGCTTTTAAAGCTATCAAGAAGTGGATAGTTCACTTTGATAGCAATCCCAATGATAGCCTGACGACTGACCCACCAGAGTTAGGTCTTGGCTGGGAGTTTGATTATAAACCCCATGCTGAAGAGTCTTGGGCTTTGCTAAATCTCTGCGAAGAAATTTTTCAGCGAGACCAATTTGGATGGAAAGACTCAATAGCATCTCTTTTGGCTGCTGAAATTTGGTTTAGCTGTGAGTTTGAACGACTGGAAAATACTTTTAAAAGCACAGGAATCTTAGGAACAACCCCTCAAAGAGGAAAACATCAATCCTGTGATGCCATGTCAAAGCAAATCAGCTCAGACTTTAATTCTATCCCATCACGACGCTTTGCTGATGCTTCTGCCTTTGAGCCAAATGAAATTCAAACCTGGGACTCTACAGAAGAAGCTATTAGAATACACGCTGAAAAAATTGCACAACTTGATACTGAATTTTGTCACATTATCTACTCCAATTACATCAAAATTCGGAAACGCACCATCAGAAGCATCCGCAATAATCCCAATTTACAAGTGGCTACTTTAGAAAAATCAGGCGATCTATTTGTGGGTGGAAAGGGTAAGCGAGGCAAAAGTCAAAAGCGCTCTAAGTCCAAAAAGGGTTTTTGTAAAGAAAAGTAACAATTAGCTATTTAGCTGCACAAAAGCTGCACTTGACTTGACGTTCTGAGATACTAGTTTCAGTGCGAAAAAATTTATTTCTATTGCAGCTATGGGGTACTAATTATTAGTATTTTCATGTTGTTCTCCTTGAATAACAGGTTAATTGAAATATGAAAAATACTCGATTTTATTGTCAAAAAGCCCCGTTTAGTTTGCTCGTCTTTGTGCATATCCAGCGGGGAGTGGATATGCACAAAAAATTGATAAAATTCTTATATAAATTGATGTAACTATTGAGGTTTTCACTGAAAATGAAAATAATTGTAGGCTATGCCAGAGTGTCTTCTCGGGAGCAGGCTGAGGACTCGAATGCACTAGAACAACAGGTAGCTCGATTAAAAGCAGCCGGAGCTACTGAAATATTTCAAGATATTCAATCTGGCAGTAATGATGACAGACCTGCCTTAAAACAACTGATGAAGTTAGTCCAAGAAGAAAAAATTGATGAAGTTATCATCACCCGGATAGATAGAAAAGCTAGGTCCTTACCCAAATTGCGAGAATGTATTGATACTTATAACTCTTCTGGTGTGAATCTCCGAATTTTGGATCAGCAAATTGACTTGAGTACATCTCAAGGCAAGTTGATGGTAAATGTCTTGGGTTCGCTCGCAGAATGGGAAACGGACCTTTTATCAGAGCGAGTCAGGCATGGTAAACAACATCGTAGGAATAAACAAGCAGCTAATGAATCCTATCCCTGGGGTTACCAAATAATTAATGATAAATATCAACTAGATACTCGTCCATTTCTTTGTCTGATATCATCTCGACCAGACAATTATCTCGACTTGTATAATGAATCAGATTTGACAAAACTTCCTGGTCAGACTATCTCAGAGGTAGCCAAAAGTTGTCTTGACATATTTTTTAAGCATCGAGGAGTTAGTCGAGGTTTAAAAGCTATATTCAATACATATGGAATCATCAAAAGAAGTGACAATAGAAATAGCCGGGATGGCATATTTCATTGGACCCCTACAGGCTTCAATCACTGGTTAACCAATCCTGTGTTGTGTGGGCATACCGCTTATCTCCAACGCATTACTATTAGCAAACGAAAAAGAAAGAGAAATAAGCCTTCAGACTGGGAAATAATCCATGATACTCATCCAGAGCATAGGCTCATCACCGATGCCGAAGCAGTAGAGATTCAACAAATTCTCAAATTTAACTCGAAAACTGGGCATTTTAGCTTTAATCAAGACCCCAATAACCCTGTTTGTTACCGAGAATATGCTTATCAGACAGGTCTAGTTTTTTGCGCTGAGTGTGGTTCAAAGTGTATCACTAAAAGTGCTACTCATAAGGGAGGAAAGTATTACTACTTTGCTTGTAGATATGCAGGAATGGGATGTGGAAACCCGAAATCTACCCGCAAATCAAATATTGAGAATGGTCTCATCAAGACTTTAGTGCAGCGTTCCCAAACTCTAGCTAGCTCTGATGACAAACAGTTGGCTGAATCGCAGTCAAAGTCAGAGAAGTTAAAGCAGTTGGAATCTCGCCTAGAAACTCTAGAAAAAATTCCAGGGTTTGATCCAGATCTAGAAAAGCTTAAAGAGAAGACTCGTCAGCTTATTGCATCGGAAATTAACCCATTCCTGTTTGACTCTACCCGAAATAAAAGCCCCGAAGAAATTATCCGTGCAGGTAATAACTTAGCTATCTGGCATACTCTATCTCCCGACGACAAGGTAAAAATTTATCACCAGATTGTGCATCGGATAACTATCCGCAACGCAGATGTTGAAGAAGTCATTTTGAAAGTTTAAATTCGTAACTTGTAACTATGAATACTCAAGAAAGCTTTGACTTAAACAAGCGCAGATGTGAAGTAGCTATGCAACAAGCGTTACAGTCATGGCAAGTAAAACCCCAAACTTATGGAATGGAATGTCCAAAATGCAATTCCACAATGATAGGGAAAAATGGTCATCTTGGTGGCGTACAAAGATATTTCTGTAAAAGCTGCCACCGCAATTTTAAACAAAGGCCTCTGCTCGAATGTGATTGCTTGATTCCAGGAAATCAGTTAAAGTGTCAGTCTTGCCCTCAATTTAAGGAGTTTTTGGAAATTGTCAAGCAGAAGGTGGATGATTTACGTAAATTGAGTTTAATTGAGTTACAAAACCTCAAATTACCGTTCTAGAAGAGGATGCACGAAAAGAAGGCAGCTGTAACTCTAGTTCCATCTCCAAAACTAGTTTTTACAACACAACCATCATTTCTTCCATTTGGCTCTTGCGTTAGGGTTTGCGCAAGCGCACGAACCCTTGCGTTAGCAAGGGCGGCTTCCAGTGGGAGCATAGAGTAACACCGACTTTAGCCCGAGTTTGAAGAAGTGGTAAACGTTTTTTCTTGCTTGTCGCTGATAATTCCGCAGTTCCATAGTTTAAGAAAAGAATAAAAAAAACAATGTAGCGACTGCCCCTTGCCGAGATAAGGGGTTAAATTTCTTTCTGTTCTAGTCATGTGGCGATACTTTCTTTTGGAATTTCCGTAAATTGCGATACGCGTTCGCGTAGCGCTCCCGAAGGGAGCTAGCGTCAGCCCTTTGGGCTATCGCCAATCGTCAAAATGCAATCCTTCAAGAAACTGTTCTCGCATCCAATCGGGCAGTAACTGAGTGAATATCGTGAATATTTGCATCAGTACTTCAAAAGTCGCGGCTTTGAAGATGGCAGCAGCTCCACTTTGACCATGTGCGCCTTGAACTACTAAAAGTTCCTCACAAAGTTTTGAGGGGTCATCCCTGTGCTCCTCTACCAGCAAGGGGAGGTACTGCTTAGCCAGGAATGCTAAATCATCACTTTCCATTGGTGGAGCGTCATCTGGAGGTTTATTCAAATTGTTCACTTTACTATATAAACTCTTATATAACAAAGTGAACAATTTCAAAAGAGTTTTCCAACCACCAAACTCAGATGCTATTCGTGCAATAGTTCCACGCTTAATTCCGGACTCAGCAGCTACTTGTTCTTGAGTTGGATTTTTGCCTAGGCTAGAGCGTAACTTCATAGCTGCATCCATAATCGCAGCTCTTACTTTTTGCACACTGCTGCCAGCTTTATGGTTTAATGCGAATGCATCAATTTGATTTATCTCAGCGCCGGGACAGTAAGCATTGAGCCAAGATATGTCGTAGTCAGCAACAAAATAGAAAACCAGCTTCTGACCTGACCGCAGGTGCGCTCTAAGCCTACCAACCTCTTGAACGATTTCGGCATTGACGTAGTGTTTTACGTATGCTTGGAAATCTGGATCTTCAGTCTCGGACTCCAAGTCAACACTAATACCCGTCAATAATTGATATCTAATTGCTAGTGCGCCAATATTCGGGTATGGTACGCCAAATGCTGCTAGTGCCTCACATTCTTTGTAACGATTAATGCCGCGTCCGTCGCGGAAGTGATAACCTTCTTCCTCTTTTGCCTGTGCTTTCCACTCCAAAGTGCCTAATTTACCAGGATGCCGTTTTTCTAGCTCGGTTTTTATGGCATCAGTCCGTTCTTCCAAGTTTGCGGAACGGTTTTTGCCCAACTTGCCCATCCCGGTCACTTGGTGGATCTGCAAGTTGCTATGGTCAGGTAGAGCAGCTCTGATGTTGAGGAGTTCAGATCTGTTAATATCTAGTTCCAGGGCAAGCAAATCAGGACTGTGGGTTGCGTCTAGGTAAATGTTGAACTTCATTGCTTTCGCAATTTCAGCATGTCGCAGCTCTCTGGTTGTTATGCTTAATATTGAACCATAATTGCATTGGAAGTATCCGCTATTATCTTTCCATGCTTCTAGGAACGGCACAAACCAGTTAAGCGGCACGTCAGATAGCTTCCTGACTTTTACGTCATCGTTCAGGAAATCTAGATCAGGCTCTGTCGCAATTCGAGCTTTGGCAATGATATAATCAATCTCCTCTGGTACTTCTGGCAGGAGATTACGAATCTTAGCATTACTCATGCCATAGCGCGAGTGCTCATCAATATAATTAGGATTCATTGGTTCAATAAGACTACCCAAAGCATCCCATACCGGCTGCAATACCGAGTTAAACTCTGGCAACTTCGTTCTTATTTCCCAGTGAGCTTTAGCAAGATCCACTTGCCTTACGTCGATGGTTTTGGAAACGCCAATCAAAGTTGATGCCTCGTCCCAAAAGGCACCGGACGTTGAATAATCGTAACCACGCTCCTGGTCTGCGCTACCATTACCCTGCTCCTGAAACAAAGTTTGTTGTCCGTCTTCCTCTTGAGCAACTAATTCTTCTCTTGGCTGTGGTGCAGATGTGATGTGGGCACGAATCTTAGGAGAAGCTAAGATGTCTCGGCGCTGCCCCCTGTACCCGAACCCAGGTCCACTTTCAGCCAAGCACTTGGGTACTTTTTTGTCTCCCCCAACGTCAACATATTCTTTGAAATGGCGACAGCCTTGACAAATGGGGTTGTTTGCGCTAACCTCAATATCTCTAATGTTGAGGCTTGCTAAAGTGCGGAACATTGGCGTGTAATCGCAGTTGCCAGCAGTATCCTTCTTTTCACCATCTTTGGGCCATACCAGATAATCTTTTCCAGATGGTGTTTGTCTGGTATTATCGATTCTCATGCCGTCATTCCGGGAAACTAAATTAGTCCATCCCGTTTCCACTGTGAGTGTTGTTGGGTTCGTATGATCTGCCGCGAAGTACCACAACTGTTTGGTATCTTTGTAGTCGTCGGGGTTGGCTAAACCAGCTTTGTGGGATTTTCCCAAGCCAGTTGACGTGTTGTCTAAAATGTGCTTCCACCCCTTAGCTACTGCCTCTTGCCAAACAACAGAGTGCAAACTGGGCGGGAATTCATAGATAGGAGAAATACCAGCTTTGAGGATTTCTTTGTGTTGCTCAAATGTAGGCAGCTCACCAGGAACATAATCAACGCTTACAGTAACTTTGGTTACTACTGGGACATCTTTCCTACTCGGTGGTGCAGGAACAAAGTGTTTAGAGTTTTTGAGCGTACCAAAGATTAGGGATTTGAGTTTTGCAGCAGCTGCTTGAAATGAATGCAGGAATTCTTCGTTGATATCGCAACGATCTAACTGCTCTAGTTGAAGTTCTTCTTTTTCAAGAGGAGTGAGTTTTTGTTGAATTTCTTTTTTGGGGAGAGTTTTGAGGTTCTGTGCGACACGCGTTTGCGTTTGCGTTTGCGTAGCGCCCCCTATGCCGTAGGCACGACTGAGCCTATCGGGGCTAACCTTAAGCTTTTGGCTTATCGCAACAAACTCCTCAATACTGATATACCGGATACCCTCTAGGGATTCCAGTTCATCAATATCGCTTTCTTCTTTGGTGATTTGACCCCACCAAGCAATCTCTACCTGTAGCCCTAAAGACTTGTATAATTTGTACTTAGCTAGGCGACGACGCATTACCTGATGGTTAAGAATATCCCCAGCGTCGGGAAAATCAATTATTTGGGTAATGTTTAGTTTGGCAATCGCATCCTTAATCTGTTCCGGCGAGCTGGTAACATTACCACCAGCAGCACCAAGACAAATTGCACCCAATCTTTTCGCTGCAATGTAGGGTTTGAGGATTCCTTCGATATCTGCCACCCAATTGTGCTTAATTTCGTCGGGACGAACAATGGTGATTGGCAGCTCACCATTTGGTAAATGGGACGATGCAATACTCTTAGCCCATCTGTACCTACCTTCACTCTCATTGTCTAGACGTACCTGCCATCCACTGATTAATCCATCTACAGTCCATGTGGGACAAGCGAAGCCAGATCCAGAAACAGATAATTTACCATCCCGTACGCCAGGGTAATTCGCTGGAATACCAAGTGGTAGATCCGCGTTAGGCAAGACAGAGAAGAAATATCCAGCATCAATTTGGGCATCACTTAAACCACGATTTCGCAGGTTTTGGCGATGGCTGGCGCTAAGTCCAAGGCAATAATGCAGCTGACGAGTTGCCTTGTTTCGCTCCGCTAGGGATAGAGCTGCATTATTGCGTGCTTGTTGTTCAGCAATTCTAGCTTGCCGTTCCTGGCGCAATTGCTGAAGTCTTTCGCTGTTCCAATCGTCTGAGTTGTCAGGTACAAAGCTGGCTGTGTGACCGAAAGCCTCTTTTACGCAAACGTACCCGTTTATCAACTCACGCTTGCGTGCATCAGCAAATGTAAAGCACTGGATAAAATTTTGATCTTCTAGACTATACCGACAAGCACTGTCTTCTCTGCCGCACACCGGACAACCGTTGCCTTTGCGGAACGGTTTAAAACGTGCTGTCCCTCTTAGGGAGTATTTCGATGATTGTGGAAATCCCTCTTGGTTTTTTGAGGCGGAAACCGACACAATTGGAGTATCGGATTTTTCTTGGGAAGTGCTTTTAATTAAGCTTGGGGGCGTTTTTGGCGTTTTCATATTTGGTTTCCTCTTGCTTTGAGGGAACCCCGCCTGGAAAATCAACTAGCCTAACTCATTTGTACTTCATGCAATATTGCATTAAAATAAATGAAGTAATTTAAT
>NZ_JXCA02000020.1:20288-21585 GCF_000828085.3 Scytonema tolypothrichoides VB-61278 | reverse complement strand
TCACGTAGCACCAGGGCCAGCATGTAGAGCGAAAAGCCCAGCTCGTACAGCGACCGTCCCAGTCCGCCGGCGCTCATAGCCCGGTGGCGGGCCAGCGTGTCCTCCAGGATCGCGGTGGCCCGTCGGTACTGCCCGACCGCACGCTCGTGCAGCGCCTGGTTGAGGAGCATATGTGTCTCACCCTCTCCCTCCCCAAGCGCTCGACGCAGCGCCGTCGTCTGCTCAAACAGCTGCGTCGCGCGGGCGTAATCGTGCTGGTCGGAGGCGAGCCAGGCGGCTGCGTGCATGGCGAGCAGCCGTGCGGAGGTGGCGGCGCCATCAGTGGCCGGACTATCTACCGCGAGCAGTTCCTCCAGCCAGGCCCGGCCCTCGGTCGTGTATCCGGCGCTTCGCCAGAACCGCCACAGCACCCCGGCGAGCTGCAGGCCGACCGTGCTCTGCCCGCTGTCTCGGGCCCACTGGAGCGCGGCGCGGATATTGTTGAGTTCACGCTCAAGCTGCGTGATCGCCATCTGGACGTCTGGGCCGTCCCAGCGCGCCATCGCCGCATCGGCCAGTGTCAGGTAGTAGTCGGCGTGGGCCTGTTGCAGCGCGTCTCGCTCGCCCAGGGCCTCCAGTTGCTCCAAGGCAAACTCGCGGAGCGGCTCCAGCTGCATAAAGCGCAGCTCGGCCGTGGCGTCCTGGGCAGCCTGACTGCCCCGGGAGCTGGCCCGGCGTAGCAGCGATTTGTCGACCAGCCCCTCCAGGGCGGGAAGGGTCGCGCCGGTCAGCTGCTCGGCCGCAGCTGGGGTACAGCCGCCGCGGAAAATTGCCAGGCGACTGAATAAGGTGCCGTCCGCCTTGCTGAGCAGAGCCCAGGAGTGCTCGAACACCGCGCGCAGACTGCGATGACGCGTTGCAACGTCGCGCAGCGAGGTTTCCAGCGCGCCGAGACGCAGGTAAATTCGCTGTTCGATCTCATCAAGCGATAGAGTGCGGGCGCTGGCTGCGGCCAGCTCGATCGCCAGGGGCATTCCGGCCAGCCGCTGACAGATGCGCACCACGACGTCGAGTGCTGCCGCCGCGAAGACGAGCCGCGGCTGGACCTGTGAGGTGCGCTGGACAAACAGCTGGACCGCGCTGTAGCCCGCCAGGTCGGCCAGGCTGCGGGACTGAGCCGTGGTCGCCTGGCTGGGCGCGGGGTAGGAAAGCCCTTCGACGTCGTACAGCCACTCTGCCTGGAGGTCGAGCCGGACCCGCGAGGTCACCAGGACGGTAATGCGGGGCGCGCCGGCGAGGATCGCCGAGACGAGCTCGG
>NZ_JXCA02000020.1:16682-18903 GCF_000828085.3 Scytonema tolypothrichoides VB-61278 | reverse complement strand
GCGCGGCAAATACGCTCCAGTTTTGTGCGTGCAGCACGCGGGGCGGTGTTGCGCCGCGCAGATCCCAGCACAGAACCTGCCCATCGGCACCGCCGCTGACGAGGTGCGTGCCCTCGGGGCTCCAATCCAGGTCATAGAGCGCGACCGAGTGACCCGCGATGGTTCGAACGCACTGCTCGCTCACGACATCCCATACGCGCAGGGTCCTGTCTTCGCCACCGCTGAGCAGGCTGCGGCTATCGGAGGTGAAGGCCAGGCTTTCTACGCCGGCGGTATGGCCGTGCAGCGCGGCTCGGTAGCGATTGTGCTCAACATCCCACAGCCAGATGGTGTGATCGCTGCCGGCCACGGCGAGCGTCCGACCGTCGGGAGAGAAGGCGAGCCGTCGTACGCGGGTTGGGTAGCCGGTAAGCGACTGGTGCAGGCGTATGTCGTCGAGACCCCACAGCCGCATCACGCCGTCCCAGCCACCGCTGACCAGCGTCCGCCCATCTGGGGCGAAGGCGAGCTCGTTCACCGACGTGGTATGTCCCGTCAGCGTCTGCACGAGGGTTGAGGATGCCGCACCCATGGTCCACAGGCGAATGTCGCCGTTCCGGTCACCCGTTGCCAGGAGACCGCCGTCGGGGCTCCAGGCAATGTTCGTCGCGGCACAGGGGTGCGGCAGCGCCTGGAGCTGCCTGCCGCTTTCGACGTCCCAGATCGCGACCGCCGTGCCGCCCCCGCCGGTGGCGAGCAACCGGCCGTGCGGGGCGAAGGCGACGCGCTGAACATGGCTGCTGTGGCTGCCCGACCAGAGCAGCTTACCTGTCGCAACGTGCCATAGCTTGACGGTACCGTCCCAGCTTCCGCTCGCCAGGGTGCGCCCGTCCGGGCTAAATACCAGGTCCCAGGTGCGCGTGCTGGCCGGGTGCGCCTGCCAGACACGCTCGATGGTCTGGCTGCCCGCCTGCCACAATCGCACCTCCCCACTTCGGCTGACGGCGGCCCAGTAGGTCCCGTCGCTGCTTGTGGCGATCCCGCTAATCACATCAAAGCTGTCGGTCAGGAGGCAGTCCTGCAGCACAGCACGGCTCAGGCTAGCATCCTGAAGCTCCACACCCTGAAGGTTGGCCTGGCGGATCGTCAGCTGTGAGAGGTCAAGCCCACGGAGTTGGCCGCGCAGGAGCCGCAGCAGGTTGACCACGTTGCCCGGCCCATAGCCTTGCTCTGCCGGCGGCCGGTCGCGCCAGGTGGCGAGCAGGGCTAGCAGCCGTTGCTCCACTGAGCCTGCCCCACCCACCGCAGCGCTCAGGCGCTCCAGGAGCGGGACGGCGATCAGCTGCTCCTGGCTACGACGGACGTAGTCTCTGGCGCTGGCCTGAACAAGCGCATGGCTGCAAAGCAGCCCTGGTTGCCCTGCAACAAGCTCCTGGCCGAGCACCCCGACCAGCTGGTCGGTAACATACTCCAGGATCACGGGCTGCAGTGAGAAGGCAGGCCGGCCGCCTGCCCGCTCAATCAGCATGCGGCGGCGCAGCGACTCAAGCGCCGCAAGCAGCTCGCGCTGCAGGGCGGCCTTGCCCAGATGCGCGAGTAAAGCACTGAACGACACCGGCTCACGCTCGACGGCGAGCCAGTAGAGGATCGCCTGCTCCAGCGCGGTCGATCGGCCAAACTGCTGCTGGAGCAGCTGATCAACGCCGTTGAAGAATGCGCCCCCCACGTTGAGGAAGGCGCGAACATCGCCATCAAACAGCTCGCGGATTGGTTCAGCCACCAGCTGAAGCGCGAGCGGGTTTCCACCGTACCGCTGAGCCAGTGTGTGTACGTCGAGCAGGGACGCGGCAATGTCCTTTGTCGCCAGAACACGCTGGCAGGCGGCGTCCGGCAGCCCAGCTAGCCCCAGCGTGCGCACCGGCGCCGTGAGGCCCTCAAACAGGCCGAGCTCGATCGGCTTCTCGCGGCTGGTCAGCACCAGGCAGCTCTGGTGGGCGTCCTCGCCCAGGCGCCGGATGAGCTCACCGTACTCGCTGTAGCCGACGCGGTAGCTGCCACTGAGCGCGCCAGATTGCAAGACCGCCTCGAAATTGTCGAGGATGAGCAGGCAGCGCCGCTCGCGTAAGAGCTGTACGAGCCGCGCGATCTTGTCGGCCGTCGTCGGCGGTGGCACCTCTTGCTGGCGAGAACAGGTGTGGATGGCGTGATCCAGCACCTCGGCCATTGGTGGGGCGTTCTGGAG
>NZ_JXCA02000020.1:11053-13936 GCF_000828085.3 Scytonema tolypothrichoides VB-61278 | reverse complement strand
GTTTAGGGATGCAGCTTCGGGTCTGGCAAGTCGCTCTCCGGCGGCAACCTCCAGAAGTTCGTGGTCGGCCGCGAGGTCCACCGCGCGCCCGGCATCCTGGTCGTCGCCCAGCCCACCTGGGGCGTCGACGCAGGCGCCGCCGCGGTGATCCGCCAGGCGCTGATCGACCTCGCCCGCGAGGGCGCGGCGGTGCTGGTGATCAGCCAGGACCTCGACGAGATCTTCGAGATCGCCGACCGCATCGCCGTGATCTCCCGCGGCCACCTGTCGGAGGCGCGGGAGGCCGCCGCGATGTCCCGGGAGGAGATCGGCCTGCTCATGGCCGGCGGGGCGGAGGCCCGCGGATGATGCGCCTGGAACTCGTCAAGCGCCCCGAGGTCAGCCGCGTCATGATGGTCGGCTCGCCGCTGATCGCGGTGGGTCTGACGGTCCTCGTCGCGGCCGCGGTCTTCGCCGCCCAGGGCCACAATCCGCTCAACGGCGTCTACCTGTTCTTCCTGGAGCCGCTGACCTCGCTCTGGGGCGTGGAACAGCTGATCCTCAAGGCGACTCCTCGCAGCCCTGGCACGGCAACGAGATGGACACCTACGCCGACGACCTCGCCCAGCTGATCGCGCACCTCGACCTCAAGGACGCCGTGCTGGTCGGCCACTCCACCGGCGGCGGCGAGGTGGCCCGCTACATCGGCCGCCACGGCACCGCCCGCCTCGCCGCGGCCGTCCTGATGGGCGCGGTGCCCCCGCTGATGGTGCAGACGGAGGCTAACCCCGGCGGGCTCCCGCTCGCGGTCTTCGACGGCTTCCGCCAGGCCTACCTCGCCGACCGCTCACAGTTCTTCCTCGACGTGGCCAGCGGGCCGTTCTTCGGCTTCAACCGCCCCGGCGCCAAGGTCTCCCAGGGCCTCATCCAGTCCTGGTGGCTCCAGGGCATGATGTCGGGCCACAAGAACGCCCTCGACTGCATCAAGGCCTTCTCCGAGACCGACTTCACCGAGGACCTGAAAAAGTTCGATCTGCCCACGCTGATCATCCACGGCGACGACGACCAGATCGTGCCCATAAACGCCTCGGCGCTGCTGTCCTCCAAGCTGGTGCCGAACGCGACGCTGAAGATTTACCCCGGCGGCGGCCACAGCCTCGGCGACACTGCCAAGGAGCAGCTCAACGCCGACCTGCTCGAGTTTATTCGGGCCGCCGTCCCGACCGCCGCCGACTGACACCTGCCGCGCTTGACCGCTGAGCAGTAAGGAGACCACCATGACCGTCGAGACGCTCGCCAAGGAAGGTTCGTTCACCGGCGCCGAGGGCTACACGATCTTCACCCGCAACTGGGCGCCGCCCACGGGAGCGCCGCGGGCCGTGCTGGTGATCGTGCACGGCTTCAACTCGCACAGCGGGCACTACCTGTGGGCCGGCGAGCAGTTCGCCCGGGGCGGCCTTGCTGTCTACGCCATCGACCTGCGCGGCCGCGGCCGCTCCGAGGGCGACCGCTACCACATCGACCACATCGACGACTACACCCGCGATGTCGGCAGCCTGATCGACCAGGCCAGGGTGGAGAACCCCGGGCTGCCGGTCTTTCTGCTCGGCCACAGCGCCGGCGGGGTGGTCTCCTGCGTCTACGCGCTCGACCACCAGGCCAAGCTCGCCGGCCTGATCTGCGAGAGCTTCGCCCACGAGCTGCCCGCGCCAGGCATCGCCCTGGCCGTGCTCAAGGGCCTGAGCCACGTGGTGCCCCACGCCCACGTGCTCAAGCTGGACAACGCCCACTTCTCGCGCGACCCGAAGGTGGTCGAGGCGCTCAACAACGACCCGTTTGTGAAGGACGAGGCGCAGCCGACCGAGACGGTCGCGGCGATGCTGCGCGGCGACGACCGGCTGAAGCAGGGCTTCGCCCAGCTCACCCTGCCGGTGCTGATCCTGCACGGCACTGAGGACAAGGTGACGAAGCCGAGCGGGAGTCAGCACTTCTACGAGCAGGCCGGTGCTCAGGACAAGACCCTGAAGCTGTACGAGGGCCACTTCCACGACCTGCTCAACGACCTCGACAAGGAGCTGGTGCTCGCCGACATCCAGCAGTGGATCGACGCGCGCATCCCCACGGCCTGAGCCGCTCGCTCCGCGCGGCACTGCTTTGTTCTTCGAGCGGTGCCGCGCCCGGACACGTTGTCGGGCGCAACCTTTCGTCGAACAGGAAGCAACAGGGGAGGAGCAATGAGCGCGACCGCGCAGGAGACGATACCGGGCTACACCTACGGCACAGCGGCGGTGGGGCGCTCGCCAATCACCCTCGATGCCTTCGCCGACATGCAGCGCTCGGTGCTGTTTGGGCCAGAGGACGAACGGGCCCTGCGGCAGGCCGGCGAGGTCCTGGCCGACCAGGTCGAGGCGGTGCTGGATGTGTGGTATGGCTTCGTGGGGGCCAACCCGCACCTGGCCTTCTACTTCGGCGACGGGCACGGCCACCTCAACAGTGAGTACCTGAACCGGGTGCGCCGGCGCTTCGGCCAGTGGATCATCGACACCTGCACGCGGCCCTACGACCAGGCCTGGCTTGACTACCAGCACGAGATCGGGCTGCGCCACACCGCGGCCAAGAAGAACCAGACCGACCAGGTCCAGGCGGTGCCGGTGGTCCACATGCGCTACATCATCACCTTCATCTACCCGATCACCGCGACGATCAGACCGTTTCTGGCCGCCAGGGGCCACAGCCCCGCCGAGGTCGAGGCGATGTTCAACGCCTGGTTCAAGGCGGTGGCGCTGCAGGCGGCCCTATGGTGCGCGCCGTACGTCGCCCCGGCCGACTACTAGTCGTTGAGCCACCGTCGCGAGAGTGCATTGGAGGGAATAACGCGATGACCAGGATTGCGATCCACGGCTT
>NZ_JXCA02000020.1:5219-9598 GCF_000828085.3 Scytonema tolypothrichoides VB-61278 | reverse complement strand
CTGCACCTGGGTAAGGCCCGCTTTCCGATCACCGGGCCGCTGCGCTACACCATGGACCACCGCGACGCGGTGAAGGCGGCGCGGGTGTTGCGCCCGCAGGCGGTCATCCCCATCCACTACGAGGGCTGGCGGCACTTCAGCGAGGGCCGGGCGGCGGTCGAGGGCGCCTTCACGAGCGCCCGGCTGCCGGTGGAGCTGCGCTGGCTGCCGCTCGGCCAGCCGACGACGATCGAGATGTGATGCATGTACGCCGATTGGGCGGAGCCAAACCAGGCGTGATCGTGTACCGACGCGGCTCTCCCCGAAGAGCGAATGGGAAGGCTGCAGGATGTGTGAGGCTGATACACCTGAACCTCCCCTACCTGCTGAGCACCCAGTGCGAGGTGAGGAGCTACGCCGCGCGGAGATAGCGGCACATCAGCCGGCAGCACCATCGGCGGTCGAGCGTCGACGCTGGCAGGTGATCAGCCTGCTCGCCGACGGAGTGCCGGTAGCTGAGATTGTGGCTCTAACAGGCTACCGTCGGCGCACCATCCGCGACATCGCCAGGCGCTACCGTGCTACGGGTGGGGCCGGCCTCGTAGATAAACGGACACAAAGCCCAGGTGCGCCACCCCTGCTCACCCCGGCACTTCGACACGAGCTCTGGCTCGCCCTTCAGCGCTCACCTCCCAGCGGCGAGCGCTGGACAGGGCCCAAGGTCGCTACGTGGATTGCTGCCAGAACGGGCAAGGACGTTCACCGCCAGCGGGGATGGGAGTATTTTCGACACCTTCAGAGTTCACCAGAGCCTGAGCAAGATAGCTAGGCATTGGCACTCGGCGTGGAAGCGGTACTGAACTACCTTTAAGGTCCCTATGAACCATCAGCGCCTCGCGGCCCAACTTAGTCTTAGAGCCTGTCTAGCATTCGAACCATCATGGAGCCGGGCGGGCTGCGTTGCTCGTAGTGAGCCGGCGAGTCAGCAGCCGGATTGAGAGCCTGTCTAATGTTCCAACGATGGAGGTGTGAGCGTCACGCTAGTTACGAGCGTTTGGCTTCCTAATGGGACGAAAAGCCCCTGCTGGTGCAGACTGAGGTTGCTGAAGCCGACCAGTCAGACCAGAAGGGGTGCCGAGATGGTAGCACCAGCGCTGCCTCCTGTCCAGCCGCTTGAGGAGAGCTACGAGACCGACGTGAGCGACGCCGAGTGGGAAGTGCTCCGACCGCATCTTGACGTGCGGGCCAAGACCGGACCCTTGCTACCGGTTGATCTGCGACGCGTGTTCAACGCCCTGCGCTACAAGCTACGAACAGGCTGCCAGTGGCGGCTGCTCCCCAAGAGCTTTCCCAAACGCTCAACCGTGAGCTACTACTTCCAGAAGTGGACAAAATCCGGCGTCCTGATGCGCATTAACGACCTGCTGCGCCGGCGGGTTCGCAAAGAGGTGGAGGGGCGGCAAAACGTCGAAGCCACGGGGGGTGTGATCGACACACAGAGTGTGAAGAGCACCGAAGCAGGCGGCCCAGAACGAGGCTTTGATGGAGGCAAACTGGTGAGCGGGCGCAAGCGCAACCTGCTCGTCGACACCTTGGGCCTGCTGATCACCGCAGTCGTTCACGCCGCCAACACCTACGATGGAGCCGGTGCTCGGCGTGTGTTCGAGGTGACACGGCAGCGAGGCATCCGGCTCAAGAAGGTCTGGGCCGACAAGACCTTTCGCGGCTCGCTCAAGGTCTGGATGCAGGAGCAGGGGCTTGGCGAGTTGGAGATTGTCGAGCGCAACCCCGGCCAGCGCGGCTTTGAGGTGCAAGCAAAGCGCTGGGTGGTTGAGCGGACACACGCCTGGATGGGCCGAAACCGCCAGTTGAGCAAGGAGTATGACCACAGCCCGCGCTCCTCGGAAAGCTGGCTCTACCTCGCCTCAATCCGGCTGCTGACTCGCCGGCTCACTACGAGCAACGCAGCCCGCCCGGCTCCATGATGGTTCGAATGCTAGACAGGCTCTAAGGAGTGCACCAGCTGCGGCGCTGACCCTGCTCATGTCAACCGCCGAACGCCCCTACTGCGTCGTCTCAAATATCTCCGGTATCGAGCATTTCCTAGCACTGGGCGTCACACCATTCTTACGCAGCGAGCTGTGATAAGCATGGCTCCTCACGATGCGGCCATCGGCACTCGGCCCTTGGTCCATCTTGCCTTTATACAAACCAAATCTCAACCAGCTCTCAACCAAGCCTTGATGCACCTCACCCTACACTGTATACAGAGGAATGCTGTCAACATCGTCAGGCCGCTCCTCGTAACGCCCTGGAACGTTTTAGCTAGACGTGAAGCCAGTGCATACGTCCCGCCCATCGTATTCATCTGGAGCTTCCATGACCGCCCTCCTCCCCCTCGCCCGGCAAGTGCGCACTGCCATGCTCATTGGCGATGCCTCTCGCCTTTTTGCGGCACTCATAACACTTGCTGACTACGTCGGGCGCCGGCGCACGGTAGTGTTCGCACGTCGCCTTCTTCACCGCTACAATCCATCCCTCTAACCCACTGCTGTGTTCACTGCCTCACTCGCCTATGTGAGGTTTCACCGTGTATTAGGAGTCCATCTAAATGAACGACACCCCTGACTCCCGGATTATTGCTGCTCAAGCCGCTAGCGAAACCAGCCCTGGCGGCACTCTTCCGCTCAGCCAGGAAGCGCTGGAGTCGCTGCCTTTTCCAATGTCCATTTACCGTATTGATGGGCTTTACGTTGGTGCAAACGCGCTGGTGGAAGAACTCTACCACGTCCCTAAAGAGCTGATCGTCAACACCTTCAACCTTCTGACTGACCCTGCCTCCATTGAAGGCGGTAGCGATGTAGTGTTCCGCGCGGCGCTGGCGGGTGAAATTGCCTCCGCCCCTGTGCTCGCCTATAACTTCTCCTACCCCGGCACGCGCGGCCGTACCCGTGAGACCTGCTACATCGAAACCATCTACTTTCCCTTCCGCGATAGCACCGGAACCATTGTCTATGTCGGCGCGCTCTACACCGATGTCACCGAGCGCGTCGAGGCTCAGCAGCGGCTACAAACCTTCGTCGCGCTTGCCGAGAACGCTGCCGACGGAGTAGCGGCCGGCGACACCGAAGGGCGCCTTGTCTACGCCAATGCTGCCTACCAGCAGCTAACCGGCTACGGCGAGCAACTCGTTGGCATGCACCTGACTGAGCTCTACAGTGACCAGTCAGAGGCGCTTGAGGGGGCAATGGCGGCGCTCAATGCCAATGGAAATTGGCGCGGGCGTCTCACCATTCGGCGCGCGGACGGAACCACATTCCCGGCGTCGGTGTCGGCCTTCTTGTTGCGCGACACGTCAGGTACGATTACCGGCACTGGTGCGATCGTACGTGACTTGAGCGCCGACCTGCGGGCAGAAGAGGAGCGGCTTGCGCTTCAGGAGCAAGTGATCACCGCTCAGCAAGCGGCGCTACGCGAGCTCTCCACGCCGTTGATACCTGTGGCTGATGATGTGGTGGTTATGCCGCTCATCGGCTCGGTCGACAGCACCCGAGCTCAACAGGTAATTGAAACCTTGCTGGAGGGTGTGAGCGCGACACGTGCGCGCACGGCCATCCTTGACATCACGGGTGTCATCGTTGTGGACACACAGGTGGCCAACAGTCTGGTGCGTGCGGCGCAGGCGGTGAAGCTGCTCGGGGCGACAGTGGTGCTTACTGGTATCCGGCCCGAGGTCGCGCAGACACTAGTACAGCTCGGTGTTGACCTTAGCGGTATTATCACCCGGGGAAGTTTAAAAGACGGTATTTCCTACGCTCTCGGCGTTAGCCAGCTACGGTAAGGGCGCACCCGTCGAGGAGCCGGCCGCTCCAGGCAGCTCGACTTCACCGCACACCTCGCCGCCCAGATCGCCGATGTGCAAAGCATGTGTTGGGAGCGGCGCGCGAAACTCCGCCGGCCGGTTCGGCTACTCGATCGCATCGCCGCCGAGCTTGGCCAGATCACCAAGGGGGGTGTAGTCTCTCCAAACGTTGACCTACACGACGCGGCCACTAGGGTTACTCGCCCTAGTGGCCGTTTAGTTCTTGCTTGAAACTTCTATGGCCAGCACGCACGTTGCCCTGGTCGACCGACCACGGCGTCGTTATGTACCGACGGCTACAGCGAGTAGCAGAACAGAAAGTGCTAAATATGTATTACTACCTAGGCACGAGCACCTTCACTTTTTTATAATGAAGTATGAATATCAACCCCGGGTCCGCCTTAACTCCTGTATGGTATGAAGGCACAGTGCAGTGGGCTACACTTGCACCCGCACAACGTCTTTGGTTAGCGGTCGCAACGTACGAGCACGATAGTGTTGGCTGTAGGCTCGCAATGTTTCGTGACGCTGGCTTTTT
>NZ_JXCA02000020.1:0-2599 GCF_000828085.3 Scytonema tolypothrichoides VB-61278 | reverse complement strand
CATAATGCTGCGCTGAATATCCTCAAGAAGGGCGGGGGCACCGCCTTCGGGGAGGCTCTGCCGCTGGGCGGGCCGCAGAACCGAGAACCCGGCAGGCTTTAGCCGCCGGAGTGTCAGCCAACATCGACCTACAAGCGGCGGTCACCTGGGCGAGTGTACCCTGGTGGCCGCTCTGACGCTTCTGGGCGCCCCTATGGCCCGCATTGTTCAGCGTCGCATCGTCGGCCTCTGCCCGCCCTGGTTCCGCCTGCGCTTTGGTCGCTCCCGCGTTGGTGGTGTAAGGCAAGCAAGCTACTTGTGAGCAGGAGCAGGCTGCCTCGCCAGCCAGCGCATCAGCACATATGTCATCCACGAGCAATAGCCCAGAAAGACGAGGAAAGCGACCGGCGGGATGTGCGAGAGCGGCAAAAGCAAGCTCAGCAACACTACATTTCTTAACCAAAACCAGGGTGGGCGACCATAACGATGCCCCAGCAACAGCAGCTGGGGGAGCCCCACGCTGAGGCCATATGCCAGGCCAAAGCCGGCCCAGAGGAGCAGCAAGGCCGGCCACCCTCGTGCACCTGACGAACTCAGGACATCTATATACGGCCTGAGCGCTTCTATCGTGAGAAGCGCGGCCAGCGCACTGCCAAGAGAAACAGGCACCCAACCAGGTATCAGGAAACCAGCACGTAAGAGAACCACCGACTGGGTAAGAGTAATTACCACTAGTGGCGTCATCACCAGCCACAGGCTCGCCGCGAAGTCGCTGCGCGCGGCCTGAAGCTCGGGAAACCCGGGCTGGCCCACCAGGGGCGCCGGGCTAGTGAACCAGTGAAAGAGCGTGTCCCCCATCACCGGGATGACCGGCAAGGCTGCCGCGGCGCCAATCACTAGCCCGATGTTCCGTGCTGGTTCCTCGGTCGTCCAGGCGCGCACAAGTCGCTGCACTGGTATGCCGAGTGCAAGCACCGCTAGCCCATAGCAGATCAGGCTGACGAGCAGCACAGGGACGAGGCTCAGCTCGCCCAGCAGAAGGGCCATATCCTGCACATCGCAGCCCGACAGGATACTATCGTAGCACTCGTCCTCCGCGAGCATCTCATCAGCCTCAAACCAGTGCACCATCATGGACCAGCTTAAGAACTGTGTGAGCAACCCGGTGCCAAACCAGATGCCCAGGGATGGCTCGATCGTATTGGCTTGCTGCTCTGCGCTGGTGCGGTAGTGGATGTGGTGTGGTTGGTTCATAACACCCGTCCTTACGGGGTAAACCGATGGTGGGTACCTACGATAGCACTGAGGATTTAAATCGGTGTTAATCCCCGTTGACCTGTCTCTTATACACATCTAGATGTGTATAAGAGACAGGTAGAGAGGTGCGCCATGCGTCCTGACCCGCACGCCTTTGCTAGCTCGCCGCGCTCCTCTGGCTGGCGATGATGGCCGGGCTGCTCTACCTCTCAACCGCCCTGGGGCTGCCCAGCCCGAAGACGCCGGCCGAGGTGGTCGGCGCGGGCGCAGCACTCGCGCTGCTGCTCGCCGGGGCGATGGTCAGGGCGTGGCATGACCCGCCGCTCTAGGCAGCTACCTGAAACGCCACGGCGCCCCGGTCGACCGACCGGGGCGCTTCTGTGTGCTAAGGCAAGCTGAGACGCTTGCTGTAGTAGCTCTATTCCAGAAATGTATGATGGTTATAAAGCCGCGGTATGATACGCACAATATTTACACCAGTGGGTGCGTTCGGCCCTCGGCAAGCAAAGCGCGAACGCAGCACCACCATCGCACGAGGAGTCTATCGATGACCACCGCAACCCGTCCGACCCTCGGCCCGATGATGAGCCTGACCTGCTTCCAGTACCTGCGCATCGGTGCCGAGGAGGTAGCTGAGCGTGCGCCCGTGGTTGCCGCCGGGCGCAAGCGTGGTGCCGAGCTCGTCGATCAGCTTGGCCTGCGCGGCAACACCACGGACGGCGCAAAGATCACCTCGTTGCTCGACGCCGCGCTGGGCGTGAACGGCACCCGGCTCTGCCTGATTACCAGCATCACCGAGACCGCCGACGGCGGCTACGAGGTGCGGCTGACCGAGGGCGCCTGCACGGCGGGGCAGTCGTCGGACACGCCGCTGTGCGCCTTCACGCTCGGCGTCTTTGTCGGCGCGATCCAGGCGCTGAGCGGGCGCGTCCTGCGCGGCCGCTCAGCGCCTGCTGCGCCTGCGGCGCCCCTGAGTGCGTCTACCAGCTCGACCCGCTCTAACTGGCACGACCCGCCGCTCTAGGCACCTACCCGAAACACCACGAAACGCGGTTTGATTGCCAGCTGGCAGTACGGGCGCCCCGGCCAGGTCGGCCGGGGCGCTGGTGTGTGCTCAGTGGGGGGCGAATGGGGGCGCTCACACCCTGACGTGGGGCGGCGGCCGCGCTACACTTCAGGTGCGTTCCGTATCCGCTTGACAGGAGCAATCAAGATGAACCGCATCGCCAAGCGCGCCCTGGCCCTCGTTCTCGGCCTCAGCCTGGCCCTCGCCGCCGTCGCGGCGACCACCGACGGCTTCGTCCGGCCCGGCGGCGGGCACAACAACTCGGCTGGCGTGAGCCGGCCCCCGCTCTCGACCGAC
>NZ_JXCA02000018.1:23994-27619 GCF_000828085.3 Scytonema tolypothrichoides VB-61278 | reverse complement strand
ATCTGGCACAACAACGCGCGGGCCGGGGACAACCCCGGCCCGCGCGCCCCCGCCGACTAGCGGCTGACCAGCGGCAGATAGAGCTTCTGGACCGCCGGGGCCACCCCGGTCCGCACCGTCACCCGGGCCGTGCTCTTCGCCCCGAAGGCGTCGGTCACCGTCACCTCGAACACCAGCTCGCCCGCCGTCATCGGCGCCACGAAGGAGGGCGAGGCCGTCTGCGCGCCCACCAGGGCCACGGCCGGGCCGCGCACCTGGCGCCACTGGAAGCTGATCGCGTCGCCGTCGGGGTCGTGGCTCGCGCCGGCGTTGAGCTGCACGCTCGCCCCGGGGGTCACGCGCTCCGGCGCGCTGGCCGCGGCCACCGGCGGCTGGTTGCCCGACGGGCCGACGATCACGCTCACGCGGTCGGCGTCGCTCGCCCCGAAGGCGTCGGTGACCGTCACCTCGAAGACGAGTGTGGCGGCGCTGGCCGGGGTCACCACGGTGGCCAGCGCGCCGTCGGCGCCAGAGATGGTGAGCGCGGGCCCGCTCACCTGGCGCCACTGGAAGGTCAGCGCATCGCCGTTCGGGTCGCTGCTCGCCCGCGCGTCGAGCGTGACGACCGACGCGAGCGGCGCGCGCTGGTCGGGGCCGGCGTTCGGCAGCGGGGCGTCGTTGGGCCGGGTGATCGGCTCGACCGTCACCTTCACCTGGTCGGCGGCGCTCTTACCGAAGGCGTCGGTGACCGTCACCTCGAAGAGCAGCGTGGTCGGCCCGTTCGGGGTGAAGAAGCCGACGCGCGCGCCCTCAGCCATGAGCGTGACGGCAGGGCCGCTCACCTGGCGCCAGGCGAAGCTCAGGGCGTCGCCGTTGGGGTCGCTGCTCTCGCCGGCGTCGAGGGTCACCCCGGTGCTCGGCGGCACGCGCAGGTCGGGGCCGGCCTTCGCTACCGGGGCGTCGTTCGCCTCGGCGGCCGGCCGCACTAAGACCTTCACCTGGTCGGAGGCGCTCTTGCCGAACGAGTCGGTCACGGTGAGCTCAAAGATCAGCTCGGCCGGCGCGCCGGGCGCGGTAAAGCGGAGCGTCGGCTCGTTCGTCACGCCGAGCACCACGTTCGGGCCGCCCACCTGGCTCCACGCGTAGCCAATGCTATGGCCATCGGGGTCGAAGCTGGCCCCGCCGTCGAGCGCCACTGCGCCGCCCACGCGCACCCGCATATCCGCACCGGCGTTGGCCACCGGGGCCCTGTTGCCGACGTTGTTGTTCTCGACCACCACGACCACCCGGCCGGGGGTGCTCAGGCCGTACCTGTCGCTGACCGTCAGCTCGAACTCCAGCGTGTCGGCCTGGCCGGGCGCGGTGAAGCTGGCCTGGGCCGTGTTGGCGTTGCTCAGGGTCACCGCCGTGCCGCTCACCTGAACCCAGGTGAAGCTCAGCGGGGCGTGGCTTTCCCCGTCCGGGTCGGCGCTAGCGGCACCGTTCAGCACCACCCCCGTGCCCACCAGCACGCGCGCCGGTGCGCTGATGCTGACCACCGGTTTGGCATTGGTCACCTGCACCGCCACCGAGGCGTTGAGGCTGTTGCCGCCCTTGCGCGCCTCCACCGTGGCCGTGTAGTCGCCGGCCTCGCGGTAGATGTGGGAGACGTTGGCGCCGCTGGCGGTCTGGCCGTCGCCGAAGTCCCAGCTGAAGGTCACCCCGCTGCCGTTGGCGACGCTAGCGCTAAAGCTGGTGGGTCTGCCCAGCACGGTCGGCCCGTTGCTGGTGGCCGTCAGGCCCTCGATCGGGCTGTTGATCACCTCAACCACCACGCTGTCGGTGGCGGCGTTCTTGCCGTCGGAGACGGTCAGCTCGAAGGCCAGCTCGGCTGGGGCGCCCGGGGCGACGAAGCTCGGGGTGAGCGTGTCGGCGCCGCTGAGCGTCACGCTCGGGCCCTCGCTCTGGGCCCAGGTGTAGGTCAGCGGGTCGCTGTCGAGATCGCTGGCGCTGCCGGCGAGGGCCACCGTCGTGCCGATGTCCACGGTCAGGTCGGCGCCGGCGTCGGCGCTGGGCGGGTTGTTCGGCGGCGTGGTGTCGCCGCCGGCCGGCTTCAGGTTGCGCGCAATCACCACCACGTCCTGGTAGTCGAAGCCGCTGGTGTGCTCCTCGGTGGCGATCACGTAGGCGTTCTCAACCACGGCGCCCGTGCTGTCCTTGAGCGGGTAGACCCGGACGTGGTGCGGGATGGCCCCGCTGAAGGTGTTGAGCGCGTCCTGGCTGTAGAGCGTGCGGTTGTTGAAGAAGGGCCAGGTCGAGTAGAAGCCGAAGGCCTCCGTGCCGGGGTCGAAGGTCAGGTCGGCGCCGGGCAGGAGCGTGGGCGCCAGCCGCTGGGCGTTGGAGGACGGGCTGTTGCCGACCTGGAAGATCTCGTTCTGGGCGCCGCTGCTGCCGCCGGGGTACCAGCCGAAGCGCACCACCGGGTTGTTGGCGGTGGGCCCGAAGACCGCGATCGGCTCGATCGTGACCGGGTTGGCGTTGTCGGCGCGCACGAAGCGCTGGGCGCCGATCTCGTCGCCGAGGCGGGCAGCGCGCTGGTTCGCCGGCACGCTGTTGATCACGTTGGTTGACGGGTCGTCGTCGCCGACGTTGACCGCGATCTCGTAGGTGTCGAGCACCCACTGCAGCGAGGGCTCCTTGTCGCCGCCCGTGCCGGCGGCGCCGAGGCCGCGCAGCACCACCTCAGTAACCGGGCTGTTGACGGCGTCGGTGGCGATGCGCAGGATGGCGCTCTTCGGCCCCGGCGTGCCGGCCTTGAAGGCCACGCTCACCGCGGCGGCCTCGCCCGGCCTGATGATGGTGGGCTTGGCGCCGACGACCATAAACTGGTTGGCATCCGTGCCGAAGGGGGTGATGCTGCCCACCGTCATGTCGCGCTTGCCGATGTTCTCGATCGTCACCGTCTGCGCGCCGCTCGCCGTGCTGTCGCCGGCCACGTCGGAGAAGATTAGGTCGGCGGGGCTGACCTTAACGCGCGGCGCGTCGCTGCCCACCGGCTTGAGCAGGCTGACCCGGCTCAGGTTCTGGGCGCTGAACTCGATCACATACAGGTTGCCGTTGCGGGTGTCCTCGACGAGGTCGAGCGGGTTGCTCAGGCTGTTGTTCGAGCCCTGCACGCGCTCGCGCGCGGCAACGATGTCGAGGCTGGGGCCGCCCGGCTGCAGCGCGATCAGGTCGTCGTTCTCGCTGTAGCGGGTGACGATCAGCCAGCCCTTGAGCGCGCCGTCGAAGACGTCGCTCTTGTACTCGATCATGCCGTTGGGCGACTTGTGCACGTTGAAGTCGTAGGCCACGCCCCGGAAGTTGCGGTCGGGCTGCGTGCCCACCAGGTACTTCGTCACCTCAAAGGGATCGGCGCCGCTGGTCGGGTTGCCGCCGTTGAGCACCCACTCGCAGCGCTGCGGGTTGGGGTGGCCGTAGTAGCCGCCCTGGACGACGCGGTACAGGTAGTCGTTCTGGTCGACGATGCCGTACTGGGCTCGCACCGAGGTTGTGTAGTTGCCGTGGGTGGCGTCGTCGATGCGCTTCTCGCAGATCGCCGGCAGCGTCCTCGGCGTGCCCGGAGCGTTGCCGCCCGCCGCCGAGCCGTTGGTCGGCAGGTAGAGCT
>NZ_JXCA02000018.1:19038-23824 GCF_000828085.3 Scytonema tolypothrichoides VB-61278 | reverse complement strand
GATGCGCAGGACGGCGGCCGAGAGCAGGCGCTCGGGGCGGCTGCCCCAGGCCCCGTCGGGCGCGCCCATGGCGCTGTTGCTGCCCACGCTGATGTAGAGCGCGCCGTCCGGCCCGAACTCCAGGCTGTTGGCCATGTGGTCCTTGTAGGAGTGGGGCAGGTTGACCACATAGTTCTGGAAGCTGGTCAGGTTGGAGCCGCTGAGCCGGGCCACGGCGCCCGTCCAGTCGTCGGCGCCCTCCTCGACATACGGGCCGTTGTGGCTGACCCAGAGGATCGGGTTGCTCGGCGTGGCGCCCGGGTCGAAGGCCAGGCCGATGATCGCGCGCTGGCCGCCCGCGTTGTCGACCACGGTGGTGATCACGCGCTGGTTGCTCAGGGTGCCGCTCGACGAGATGTCGTAGCGCAGGATCTCGCCGGTGAGCGTTGCGACGTAGAGCCGGTTGTCGGGGCCGATCGCCACGCTGCTGAACAGCCGGCCCGTCGCCACGCCGCGGCGCAGCTCGAAGGCGATGGTCGGGTCGCCGCTGCCGGGGCCGCCGCCGGTGCCGGTGGTGAAGCTGCTGGTGAAGGGCAGGAACTGCCGGCCCGAGCCATCCTCAACCCCGCTGGTCACCTTGAAGATGTAGCGCGTGTTCGGGTCGAGGTAGTCGCTCGGCTGGAGCGTGAGCACATCGCCGCCGCCGGTGGTGTTCACCGTGGCCGGGATCTGGCTCAGGTCGCTGGCCCGCAGCAGCTGCACCGTCTCGTTGGTGACGGTGTTGCCGCGGATGCCGCCGCCGGGCACGAAGACGTTGGCGACGATGCTGCTGTTGCGCAGCACGCCGGTCGTGCCGTCGGCCGGGGTCACCGCGGTGACGTAGGGCTGCAGCGGGTCGGCCACGGGCACGATATCAATGTAGTGGAGCTTGGTGTTCTTGCCGCCCTCGGCGTCCACGGTGAGCCGGCCGTCGCTCACGTTCACCCGCGCGGTCACCGTGCGCGAGCGGGTCGACGCGCCGGCCGGGCCCTCGGGCGCGAACTGGCTGATCGCCGTCTGGCCCTCCAGGCGGATGGTGTGCAGCTCCGTGGCGGAGTAGACCGCGGGCTCGCCGACGGCGACGGTCACGTCGTAAGCGCCCTCGGAGAGGGTGATCTCCCAGGCCCCCGGTGCAGCGTCGGGGCGCTGCAGGTGGATCAGCGTGTCGAGGCGCTGGTCGGGCACGAGGTTGCGGTCGCGGCCCTCGCCGACCATACTGCGCGGGCTGCTGTCGCCGGGAACGACCCAGCCGTAGCTCAGGCCCAGCGCGTCGTCCGGCAGGCCGCCGGCGCCGGCCTCGCCGTTGGTGCGCGGCCCGAAGCCGAGGCCGTAGTCGCGCAGGTAGCCGGAGGGCGTGATGGCGCCCTCGCTCTGGAAGTTAATCCGAATAGTCCCCACAGCGCGCGCCGGGGTGGAGCTGCTGAACAGGGGCGCGAAGAGGGCGGTGATGAGCAGAAGGAGGGCAAGCGGACGGAGCGCGAAGAGCTGCCGAACGAGTCCCATGGTACCCCTCAAACCAGAGATGATGATGCCAGCTGTGATGTGCTGTGCGCCGGGGGGGATTGGGCTGGATTGAGGGGTTAAGCGTCGCGGCACACATACGGCCGCGCCCATGCCCGCACCTGCGTACGAGCGTGATGCGCAGGTCGCTCTACTTTCACCGCCTCCGATGAAACGGGAATGAATTCGAACCCGCCAGTTCAATGACGGTTCTGTTAGGGCGGTTAAGGATAGGTTTAAGGCATACCACAGCCTTCGGAAACTGTTAAGGATGTAAACATGCTTATGTCCGATACTGCTCCTTTATCGGACGTTTCTACAGCCCGCGCCCGCCCCCGACGCGCGCCCGCGTATGGGCGCCCCAGGGCGAGGGGGCAAGCCCAGGTTTGCCCCATCCTTGCCCTGCCCGCCCCGCCGGCCGCCGCGTCTGTAGTGTACATAAGGTATAGGTACTGCCGACCACCGCCCATCAGCCTGTACCACAGGACCTCTATGACACCGCCGCCCACCGCCAGCCCGGCCCTCCAGGGCCTCAGCCTCTCCGCCGCGATCCCCGCCGATCAGCTCCGCCTCCACAGCCGCTCGATGATGCTGACGATCAGCTTCGCGATCGAGGACCTGGCCGGCGTGTCGGGGCCGCAGACGGTGCTGATCGCCACCTTCCAGCGGCTCTCCCTGTTCCAGCCCCAGCTTGAGCGCTACGCCCGGATCGCGCCCCGGGTCGCCCAGATCTTCGTGCTCGGCGTGCCCGACGTCGCGCTGCCCCCCATCCCCGACCTGACCGTGCTGCCGATCGAGGCGAGCTGGCCGCTCAGCCAGGAGTGGGCGGTGATCGCGAGCGGGCCGGGCTGCTGCGCGGCCCTGATCACCCGCGACGCCGAGGGCTTCCGGGCCGACCGGCGCTCGCGGCGCTTCGCCGGGCGCTGGAGCGCCGAGCGGCGCGAGGTCGGCGCCGCGCTCGCCCGCTTCTACGCCGCGCTCGGCCAGGCGCCGCCGGCCGCGCCGCCCGACGAGCGGGCCAGCCTGCGCAGCAGCGCCGCCGTCCGCGCGGCCCTCGCCCGCCGCTAGCCCCGGCCGTTCCCCCCGCTGACAGACACACGCGAGGCCGCCCGCCTATGCGACAATAGGGGCGGCCGCCGCATACCCTCTGCCAGTGAGGATCTGGAGATGGTCGACCTGACCCATAGCCTGGACGGCCAGCCCGTGATGGGCGCCCAGCTGTCCGATCTCGATATGGCGCTCGTCCAGCGCCACATCAAGGCCGCCCGCGAGCGCGACCGGCTGCGCGGGCCGACCGACCCCGAGGACTTCCTGCGCCACGCCCGCGCCGCCGTGATGGTCAAGGGCGAGCTGGTGCCGACCCTGGCCGGCATCCTGATGTTCGCCGACGACCCGGGCGAGTGGATCCCGGCCGCCGGCGTGGATGTGGCCCAGTTCAAGGGCAGCGCCTCCCGCTCGACCGACATCCGCTTTCTGGAGCAGGTGCGCGGCCCGCTGCCGGCGGTCGTCGAGCAGACCGTGCAGATCCTCTGGGACCGCACCGACCACGGCTACCGCCTGGAGCCGGCGCAGCGCGTCGAGGAGCACGCCTTCCCGCGGGTGGTGCTGCGCGAGCTGACCGTCAACGCATTGTTCCACCGCGACTGGGGCCTGACCGGCTCGCGGGTGCGGGTGAGCGTCCACCCCGAGGCGATCATCTGGACCTCGCCGGGCGAGCTGCCGCCGGGCATCCGCATCGAGGATCTGCTGGTGATCCAGCACGCGCGCAACCCCATCCTGGTGCAGCTGGCCTTCGAGGCCGGGCTGATCGAGGGGCTCGGCCTCGGGCTCGACACCGTCTTCGACGCCCTGCGCGCCAACGGCAGCCCGCCGCCCGAGCTGCGCAGCGCCGCGCGCATGTTCACGGTGCGGGTGGTCGGCCGCGAGATCACGGTGCGCACCCGCGTCACCGACACCCAGGAGGATCGCCAGGCCGCGCTGATCGAGCTGCTGCGCGAGCAGGGCCCGCTTTCGATCGGCGACCTGGCCGTGCTGCTTGGGCGCAACCGACGCACGCTCCAGCGCGACCTGCGCGCGCTGCTCGACGGTGGCCAGGTGGAGGCGACGGGGGAGACGAACAACCGGCGCTACCGCCTGCGGCGCTGAACTTGCGACAACCTGGACCCGTGTCGCAAGTTGTCGCAAGTTTGAGCGTTTTTGTCGCGAGTTGGCGCCAAATTCGTGAGGTCTACCTACTAGCGCAAATCGCGAACTTCTGCTAGGATTCGCAGCACACTTGATCGCCGCCACCTCGCCACGAGGCGGCGCGATCTGTGTATATCCCAGGCAGTTCGCGCAGTTGAGGGAGATGTGAGGAGCGGCGCCGTTGTGGCGCCGACAGCTCGGAGAAGATAACGCAGAGCGCTACGGCGCTGTGCGCGGACATGCAAACGGGCCCCGACCCAACAGCCCGCAAAAGCAGTGGTCGAAGCCCCTTGTCAACCGCGCCACCCAACTACCACGCACAGCGCCGTAGTGAGCTTTGCTGTTGTCTGCTCCCACTATAGCAGCCCGCGCGGTCCATGTCAACTCGTGTCGCGAGTTATCCACCGGAATGTCGCGAGTTTCGGCGAATCTGTCGCAAGTTCGGGCCCGGTGTCGCGAGTTCAGGCCAGAATGTCGCAAGTTTGCGGCCCATGTCGCAAGTTTTGGCCCGGATGTCGCAAGTTGACGCGAGTTTGTCGCAAGTTGGCCGCGGGGGCTGGCGGAGCACGCACCCATGGATAGCTCAGCCTGCCCGTCACCGTCGGATATGTATCGGCCCGCTATCAGAAGGCCCGGCTACTACTACGTGGCGCTGCCAAGCGCGCTGCTCGCCGGTCTGCGCGACACCCCGCTGGCGGTGGGGGTCTACGCGCTGATCGGGCGGGTCTTCCGGGCCACCAAGGCGCCGGTCCCGCTCTCCCCGGCCGACCTGTGCGCCTACGACCCGTCGATCAGCGAGGCGAGCGCGGGGCGGGCGCTGCGGCGGCTGCTGGAGACGGGCTACCTCGTGCGCGCGCGCTCGGGCGGGCGGCGCAACGCCTACCACCCGAGCTGGGGCATCGTGAAGGGCGAGGCCCGGCTGTGGGATCTGCTGGCGCCGAGCCTGGGCCGGCCGCGCCACATCGGGGCCGAGCTGCTGCCCCAGGATCTGCTCGACCACTATCTGGGCCGGCTGGAGCCGCACGCGCAGCGCGGCGCCCACGTGACGCGCTACATCACCGCGCCCCTGCTCGGCCTCGCCGAC
>NZ_JXCA02000018.1:12500-16570 GCF_000828085.3 Scytonema tolypothrichoides VB-61278 | reverse complement strand
AACATAAAACCACGAGGTTGTGTGACTTGGGTCCGCCCCTCCCTCATCACACTCACCTCGTGACTTCTGATTACAGTATACCTTGCACGAGTCCTCCTGTTGATCAGGTGATCTACGTACTTTTGCCTGCAGCTTAAGCAGGGGCTTGGGCTTTCATGGAAACTACCCCGTTGATCAAGCGATGGGAGGTCAGCAGCATATTTATATAAATACGAGCCTGTCAGCTAGCTACACTTCTATCATCATTGTGTACCAGATGAGGCAGAGGTTACTCACGGTACAACGTGACTACACATATGTGAAATATCGAACGAGCGTATTTATATAAATACAGGCGACTACGTACCAATATGACACGAATACCCCTCCATCCACCGGCGCTGACGTACCAGATTGACACTATCCTAAGCCCGTGCTAGGATGCCTCACGCCACTTTAGTTAAGTCCAGGAGGCTACGTGGAGCCACCTACTGACGGCCCCGAGCCCCGGCTGCCGCAGCGCCGCCCAACCTTTCAAACCATTACCTTTGATGATGACCAGCTCATCGCCGTCATCCTCGACGGCGATGGTGTAGCTGTGCCGGTACGTGCGATTAGCCAGGCACTCGGGCTCGATCCGCGCTACCAGCTCGAGCGGTTGCGCCAGCACGACGTGCTGGTGACGGGGCTGCGGGAGGTGCGAATGCCCCATGGCGGACGGCTACAGGTGGTCGTCGCCCTGCTGGCCCGCTTCATCCCCTTTTGGCTCGCGACCGTCACCCCCGCGCAGGTCGACACGGTGATGCGCCCCAAGTTGGTGCGCTACCAGAACGAGCTGGTCGACGTACTGAACCGGCTGTATGGCCAGGAGCTCGCCCCTAGCCGGGCAACTCCCGCCGACCCGGCAACCGCAGAGCTCTACCGGCGCCTCGACGAGTTGTTCGTCGAGCTGCGGCTTACCCGCGAGCTCCTGCGCGACCAGCAGAAGGTCGAGGCGGCTCAGGACGCCCGACTGGAGGGGCTGGAGACGGCGGTTGACGATCTGCAGCAGCAAATCCTTCAGCACACTGCGATCACTCCGGCCCAACAGGAGGTGCTGAAGCGCGGGATCAAACGCATTGCCGTGCGCTACAAGCAGCGCACCGGAGGCGACCGCTACGCGCTGCTCTTCGCCCAGTTCTGCAAGGCGCTCGGCACCCCCCGCTACGATGCCCTGCCGGCCCACCTGTACCCGAGCGCACTCGACTGGATCGAGGAGCAGGCGCGCGCACTGCTGCCCGACGACCCCGAGGCGCTGCCGCCGCGGCAGGAGACGCTTCTATGAGCGCGGGCGAGCTCATGGCGCGGCGACGCCAGCGCGATAGGAGGGTGGGCGACTACGTGGCCGGTCGCGTGCGCAGCCTGCGGCTAGCCCAGGCGATGACGCAGGAGGAGCTGGCAACCATCCTCGGCGTGAAGCGCGAGAGCATGTCGCGCTACGAGAGCGGCGAGCGTGCGATCACCATCGCGCTCCTGCTCGATATCGCGGCGGCCCTCGCGCAGCCGGTTACCGCCTTCCTCCCGCCGAGAGAGCAGGCGGAGGCGCCGCTCACCGAGGTCGTCGAGGCTCTTCGCGCGCGGCCTGATTTGATCCCCAGCGTGCAGGACCTGCTCACGGTCATGCGCGAGGAACTTGGCTGATCCGCACTTTCGCCGCCGGTCAGACGGTATATCAGCACCTGGTCTGTCACGGCGGCGATCCCCCGCCGGCGCACAGCGCCGGCGGCGCTCTGGGAGGTTTCTATGGCCCGCATCATCGCACTGGCAAACCAGAAAGGCGGGGTCGGCAAGACGACGACGACGATCAACCTCGGCGCGGCGCTACGCGAACGGGGCCGCCGCGTCCTGCTCGTCGACGCCGACCCGCAAGCCTCACTCTCGGCCGCGCTCGGTGTCGACCCGGGCGCCCTGCCACGCTCTCTCTTCGAGGTGCTCACCGACGGCCTGGCGGTTGGAGAGGTGATCCAGGCCGCCGGCGAGCTGACCATTGTCCCGGCCACGATCGACCTGGCGGCCGCCGAGGTGCAGCTGCTCAACGAGGTAGGCCGCGAGCGAGTGCTCTCCGATGCGCTCGCCCCAGTGAGCGCCGACTACGACGACATTCTGATCGACTGTCCGCCCACGCTCGGCATCCTGACAATTAACGCGCTGACCGCGGCCAGCCACGTGCTCATCCCGGTCGAGTGCCACTTCCTGGCCATCCGCGGCCTCGCCCAACTGATGCAGTCGGTGGAGAAGATCCAGCGCCGGACGAACCCGCGGCTGCGCCTGCTTGGCATCCTGCCCACTATGTACGACCCACGCAACGTTCACGACCACGACGTGCTCACCACGCTGGGGGCAGAATTCCCGGGGAAAATGTTTCAGCCCATCCGGCGCAGTGTGCGCTTCGCCGAGAGCGCGCTCGCCGGCAAGCCTATTCTGTCATATGAGGGAAGCCATCCGGGGGCACAGGCTTACCGCCACCTGGCTGAGGAGGTGCTGCGTGCCTAAACGCCCGACGATGAGCGACCGCAAGGTTGAGACGACGCGTGTTGCTGCGCGGATCGACGCCGCGCTTATGGGCCAGGAGCGCGACCGGCGTGAGGTGGTGGAGCTGTTGCTCGACGAGGTGATGCCAAGCCGCCAGCAGCCCCGCCAGAGCTTCGATCAGGCCAGCCTCGCCGAGCTCGCCGAGTCGATCAAGCTGCATGGGGTGCTCGAGCCAGTGATCGTGCGCGCCATCCCGCTCACGCTCTACGAAGGCGGTGGGCGGCAGTATGAGCTGGTCGCCGGCGAGCGACGCTGGCGAGCAGCGGCCCTTGCCGAGCGGCGAACCATTCCGGCACTGGTACTGCCCGAGACGACAAGCGACCAGACGGTGCTTGAGCTCGCGATTATTGAAAACTTGCAGCGTGAGGATCTGCACCCGCTCGACGAGGCTGCCGCGTTCGGCCGGATGCAGGCCGATCTGCACTATAGCTACGCCCAGATCGCTGAGCGGGTTGGCAAGAGCAAGGGCTACATCCAAAACCGGCTGCGCCTGCTCCAGCTCGACGACGATCTGCGTCAGCTGGTTGCCGAGCGGCCGGACACGTTAACTCACGTTTACGAGCTAGCCAAAATTCCTGATCAGGCCCAGCGTAAGCCTCTGATCGCGGCTGTGCTCGACGAGGGGCTCTCGTTCACTGAGACACGCGCGCGGGTGCAGGCGACCCTGAGCCCTATTGCTGAGGGGAACGATGCGCGCCAAGCCGGCCGGCCCGCGACTGATCCTGGAAGGGGGGAGCGGCCTGGTGCGGGAGAATCGTATTTATATAAATACGGTCAGGAGTTTGGCAGCCTCAGCCCACGCGATCGCAGCGCCTTCAGCGCCGCATCAGCCCGTATCGAGCAGCTGCTTGACAGCCCGGGCAAGCTCAGCGCTGGCGATTGGGCGCTGCTTGAAAAACTGGCCCTGCACTTGTCCGCGCTGCTCGATGCTCGGCAAGAGTTGTCCTAGCTGCCAGAATATCTATTGCTCATGGCGCGATCGAGCGATGGAGCTGGCACAGCGGTTGCATATACTGAGAACGGCAATAGATATCTGGCAAGACGCCAGCCCAAACCCCTCTTCCACGGTCGCCCTCGCGGGTGGCCGTTTCTGATCGCTCTCCTAATTGACGCCAGCCCGTACCCTGGTACTCCCTGGCCTCCGCCATATGAGCGAGTGAGGAATGGCTCGATGTGCTGATGGTAAGGATCCTGCTGTTCCTGTACACTAGTCTCAGAACCTCAAAGCGGCGACGATCGCGACGGTCGGCGCCCCCGCAGCCTCAGGCCCGGACACACTGCACGTCGCCCCCTACAACCTCATCTTCCTCAAGGCTGCCGGAAGGCAGCCTTTCTTCTTGTCCCGGAGAATCAGAACAGCACACGCCCGCGCGTGTGCTGATACGGTTCGACACTTCCAATGACCACTGGACTGGTGCTTCAGCAGGTGGCCTATGGCGCCAAGGTTACTGTAGCGGCTGACAAGACTATGCGATCCGGCGGTACCGGCCGGCGCCGCGCTTCGGGCGCTTGCCGCCCGA
>NZ_JXCA02000018.1:0-7500 GCF_000828085.3 Scytonema tolypothrichoides VB-61278 | reverse complement strand
GCCGAAGCACCGAACTCCCTAGAAAGGAGGTGATCCATCCGCAGCTTCCGCTACGGATACCTTGTTACGACTTCGTCCCAGTCGCGACCCCTGCCCTCGGCCGCTGCCTCCCTTGCGGGTTAGCCTGCGGACTTCAAGCATTGACCACTCCCATGACGTGACGGGCGGTGTGTACAAGGCCCGGGAACGTATTCACCGCGCCATGGCTGATACGCGGTTACTAGCAACTCCACCTTCACGGGGGCGAGTTGCAGCCCCCGATCTGAACTGGGGCCGGGTTTGGGCGATTGGCTCCACCTTGCGGCTTCGCGACGCGCTGTCCCGGCCATTGTAGCGTGTGTGTCGCCCCAGGTGTAAGGGCCATGCGGATTTGACGTCATCCCCGCCTTCCTCCGGCCGAAAGCCGGCAGTCTCGCCAGACACAGGTAACTGGCGATAGGGGTTGCGCTCGTTGCGGGACTTAACCCAACATCTCACGACACGAGCTGACGACAACCATGCAGCACCGGTGCATCACCCTCGAAGGCGACCGCCTTTCAGCGGCTTGCAGATGCATGTCAAACCTGGGTAAGGTTCTTCGCGTTGCGTCGAATTAAACCACACGCTCCGCTGCTTGTGCGGGCCCCCGTCAATTCCTTTGAGTTTTAAGCTTGCGCTCGTAGTTCCCAGGCGGCCGGCTTACCGCGTGTGCTTAGCCCCCCAGGCGCCTAAACGGCACCCAGAGAACGAGCCGGCATCGTTTACGGCGTGGACTACCCGGGTATCTAATCCGGTTCGCTCCCCACGCTTTCGCGCCTCAGTGTCAGGTCAGGGCCAGGTAGCCACCTTCGTCTCTGGCGTTCCTCCGGATCTCTACGCATTTCACCACTACACCCGGAATTCCGCTACCCTCTCCCTGCCTCAAGCCTCGTCGTATCGGCACGCCTCGCCGGGTTAAGCCCGGCGCTTTCAGCACCGACGCACGAAGCCACCTACGCGCCCTTTACGCCCAGTGATTCCGGACAACGCTTGCCCCCTCCGTCTTACCGCGGCTGCTGGCACGGAGTTAGCCGGGGCTTATTCGGGCGGTACCGTCACAATCTTCCCGCCCAAAAGCAGTTTACAACCCGAGGGCCGTCATCCTGCACGCGACGTTGCTCCCTCAGCCTTGCGGCCATTGGGGAAAATTCCTTGCTGCTGCCTCCCGTAGGAGTCTGGGCCGTGTCTCAGTCCCAGTCTGCCTGGTCGTCCTCTCAGACCAGGGACCCGTCACTGGCTTGGTGCGCCGTTACCACACCAACTACCTGATGGGTCGCAGGCCCCTCCCGGTGCGGCCGAAGCCTTTCCTCCGTAGAGCGTATGCGGGATTAGCACCGCTTTCGCGGCGTTATCCCCCACACCGGGGCAGGTCACCCACGTGTTCCTCAGCCGTGCGCCACGCAGCGGAGCAAGCTCCCTGCGTTCGACTTGCATGCATTAGGCACGTCGCCAGCGTTCGTCCTGAGCCAGGATCAAACTCTGCGTTGTTGGTGTTGAGTTTTGGCCGAAGCCATCTCTCACACCGTTGGACCCACGTACATCATCACGATTCAGTTGTTCAGGTGCGACTGAGGCTCGGCCAACAAAAAACCAGGCGGCGGGTTACCCCTCCGTCCTGGCGACGTCTCCGGTAAGCACCGGCGCGTTTCGCTGTTGTTGCCCTGAGTGAGCCTCGTTTGTCTGATCTGCCTCCGTGAGGAGTGAGACCGTCGACACCAGAGTAGTATAGCACGCTCAAGTGAACTTGTCAAATGGGCTGTGCTAGAGCTCTATTAGTGTCGCCGCCGCTGGTGCGGCGGGGGGCTGCCAAACAAAAAACCAGGCGGCGGGTTACCCCTCCGTCCTGGCGACGTCTCCGGTAAGCACCGGCGCGTTTCGCGTGATTTGTCGGACCGCCCTACTTGTTAGGTCTGCCTCGCCAGGAGTGAGACCGTCGAACGCTTGAGCAGTATAGCACGCCCGTTCCGCCCTGTCTAGCAACTTGTGTTAGAAGTTTGTTAGAGGGTTCACAAAGAATTCGTGGTCGGGCTCTATGCTCGCTAAGCACCTCACATGCCTCAATTCCGGCCATCCTGCGGCAACGCGATGTCCGTAATTCTGACGGTCGCAGCGCCAGATGAATCAGCGCCCCGTAAAAGTCGCGCATTTCAGGACACAGGCGCTGATAGTGTTACCCCGGGTCAAATGACAGGATCCGGGCCCGGTACGGGCCTAAGATGTACTCGAGCACGTACTTCTGCCCTTCCTGATGCGCTAAACGGACTTTCACAAAGATGAACAAACTGTTACTTATAGCAGCGCCCCTTACTACCAGGCGCCGTAGCAGCCACCAACTAACCGTGCCTCAGGAGCGGCCTACGCCTCGATCAGCCGCAGGGGGCAGGTCTGAGGCCGGAGCCGCACGGCTGCTCGGGCGTAGGCTTCGAATGTGGCAAACCCCGCTCAAACACAGATAGGACAACAGCGACCCAGATCTGCGTGGGATTAGGCGCCCGCCCGGGCCGCGCGGCTAGTGCAAAATCTATGCCGTTAAGATGGCTTCTACGGCTTTGCAATAGGTTATCTCGCCAATTTGAGCTAAACAAACTGTAATTGAAATCACCGGTCTATTAGCGTACAGTCGACGCAGATGCGGCAGCGGGAGCGGGCAGCGAAGCCCGCCTCAGGCTCTATCACCAGGCAAAGAGCTCACGCCAATGTTGTCGAGGTAGAGCGCACAGGGCGCAGTTCAGCAGTCGCCCGCTGGAGCTTCGTAGCAGCCTGTCGAGGAAGGAACGTCCCGTGGCAACACTACATTGGCGAGTTATCGCGCTTCTCGCGTGGCTGATCTTGTTCTTTAATATCGACCGCTTCGGCTTCGGCGGCGAGCTTATCGCGCCGCTCGGCATCCAGAGCTACCTGCTCGCCGGCGTGGCCGTGCTGCTGCCGCTGCTGCCGATGACCCAGCAGATCTCGCCGCTGCTCCAGGCGGCGATTATTGTGCTGCTGAATGTGATCTCGCTGTTCATCACCCAGGCCCCCCTCGGCGGCGAGCTCGCCGTGGCCCAGCAGATCGTCGGCCTGCTGTTCCAGCTGGTGTCGCTCGGGCTGAGCCAGCGGGTCGGCCAGGCCACGGCCGAGTTCCGCAAGGCGATTGAGACGATCACCTTCTCCGACCAGAGCGGCCGCCTGCGCCACCTGAGCGAGGTGCGCGATATGGTCGACGTCGAGATGGTGCGCAGCCGCCGCTTCGAGCGCCCCCTGAGCCTGGTCGTCGTCCAGGCCGACACCTCGTCGGTCAACATGGAGATGCATAAGCTCGTTCAGGAGATGCAGCGCTCGATGATGCAGCGCTACGTGCTCTCGGCGATGGCCCGCGTGCTCTCGCGGTCGCTGCGCCGCACCGACCTCGTGCTCGAGGAGGGCAAGTCCGGGCGGCTGCTGCTGCTCGCCCCCGAGACGAACAACCAGGAGGCCGAGCAGATGGGCCAGCGGATCACGCGGGTGATCACCGAGCGGCTGGGCATCAGCGCCTCCTACGGCGCCGCGTCCTTCCCCCAGGAGGCGCTGACCTTCGAGGACCTGCGCGATGTGGCCGAGCAGGATCTGCAGACGCGCACGGGCGGGGCCGGCGATGCTCAGCCCGACGAGATGCTCGAGCTCGGCGGCATCGCCGTGAAGTCGGGACAGGACCACGAGACGGCCCACGTATAGCCGGGCCCACCATCGCGCTCACGTCATACTCCTCGCCCCTCGGTAGCCGCCCGGCGCTGCGCAGCTACCTGCCCACATCCCCGCCGCGCCGCTATCACCACCCGGAGCACCAACTCCAGCGGCGCGGGCCACGGGAACCCGAGAGCCAGCCCCCGGCTCTACGATGGGTATACCTAATCCTACATAAAGTTCAGGCGGCGCGGGCCACGAGAACCCGAGAGCCAGCCCCCGGCTCTACGATGGGTATACCTAATCCTACATAAAGTTCAGATTGCAGCCTACATTTACATAGGTTTGTAAAGAACAGGGGCTGAATTCCATGCTATGCTCTCAGCCATGTTACCGATACGGACGCGCAAAACCGACAACAGCGAAGCGGCAAGCGTCCCTACCACTCTGTCTATCGATGAGGCCCGCGGCCCTAGCGGGCTGCCCCTCCTGCGCGGCGAGCTGCCCGCCCCCGCCCCGGCCGCGCTCAGCGTCGCGCTGCAGATCTGCAATGGCGCCGGCATCCCGATCATTGAAGGCCGGGCCAGCGTCGCCGCAGGCGATCGCGCGATCCTCTTTGCCGACCTGCGCCCCATCGGCATCGACGCCTACGCCCACAAGCCCGCCGACGAGCGCGCCCAGATCGCCGAGCGCATCTGGACGCGGCGCGCCTTCGGCACGCTCCAGATCAGTCGCTGACCGCTCCACGACCAGCCCGGCAACGCACAGGGGGGCCAACGCGCTATGATCGACCAGCTCGCACGCATGCCCGGCTACTACGTGGCCCGGCGCACCGGGCGGAACGTCCCGCTGCCCAGCAACCTGACCTTCAGCGTCAGCTACCGCTGCAACTCGCGCTGCGTCACCTGCAACGTGTGGCGCAAGCGGGTGGCCGACTTCACCCTGGAGGAGTACGAGCGCACCTTCCAGAAGCTCGGCCGCTCGCTGCGCTGGGTGACCTTCAGCGGCGGCGAGCCCTTCCTGCGCCCCGACCTGATCGACATCGTGCTGGCATGCTACCGCACCTGTCGGCCCGCCATCATCAACATCCCGACGAACGGCCTGCTGGTGGATCGGGTGGCGAAGGGGGTTGAGCGGCTGACACGCGAGGCCCCGCAGAGCAAGATCGTGATCAACCTCTCGCTTGACGGCGTGGGCGAGGAGCACGACGCCATCCGCGGCGTGCCCGGCAACTACGCCAAGCTGCGCGAGAGCTACGCCGCGCTGCGGGCCATCGAGGCCCCTAACCTGACCGTCGGCATCCACACGGTGATCTCGCAGCACAACATCGCCCGCTTCGGCCACATCCGCAGCCACGTGCGCGGCGAGATCGGCCCCGACTCGTTCATCACCGAGCTGGCCGAGGAGCGCGTCGAGCTCGACACGATCGGGCTCGACATCACCCCGCCGCTTGAGCAGTACGGCGAGGTGGTGGAGCAGCTCAGCGCCGACATCGACGCCGAGCCGGCGAGCGGCGTGGCCGCGATCGCCCAGGCCTTCCGCCAGCACTACTACCAGATCGCCCGGCGCACGCTCAGCGAGCAGCGCCAGATCCTGCCCTGCTACGCCGGGGTCGCCTCCGGCCACATCGCGCCGAACGGCGACGTCTGGACCTGCTGCATCCGCGCCGAGCCGATCGGCAGCCTGCGCGACCACGGCTACGACCTGCGGCCGATCTGGGCCGGCGCCCGCGCCGATGAGCTGCGCGACAGCATCAGGCGCGGCGACTGCCACTGCCCGCTAGCCAACGCGGCCTACACCTCGATGCTGAACGACCCGCCCAGCCTGGCCCGCGTGGGGATGAACTTCGCCCGCCTGCAGATGCGCCGGCTGGCCCAGGGAAAGCGAGAGGCGTAGATGATCCGCTGCACGATCGGCGTGATGGCCTACAACGAGGAGGACTCGATCGTCCCGGTGCTCCGGGCTCTGCTGGCCCAGCGCACCGAGCAGTGCGAGATTGAGCAGATCATCGTGGTGGCCAGCGGCTGCACCGACCGCACGGTGGAGCGGGCCGAGGCGATCGCCGCGCGCAACCCGATCATCTGCGTCGACCACGAGCCCATCCGCGCCGGCAAGGCCGCCGCGGTGAACCGGCTGATCAGCCTGGCCGGCGGCGAGGTGGTGGTGCTGGTGGGCGCCGACACCCTGCCCGACCCGAGCGCGATCGAGCGGCTGGTGGCGCCTTTCGCCGACCCCGAGGTGGGCATGACCGGGGCGCGCGTGGTGCCGCTCAACAGCGCCCACAGCCTGCTGGGCTGGACGGTGCACCTGCTCTGGCACCTGCACCACCGCCTGGCCACCCAGAGCCCCAAGCTCGGTGAGCTGGTGGCCTTCCGCAACGTGGTCGAGACCATCCCCCCGGACACGGCCACCGACGAGGTGGCGCTGGAGGCCGCGCTGACCGCCCAGGGCTTGAAGCTGGCGTATGTGCCGAACGCGATCGTCTACAACTACGGCCCCGAGAACCTGGGCGACTTCCTGTCGCAGCGGCGGCGGATCTTCGCCGGGCACCTGCACATCGCCGAGCAGCTCGGCTACCGCCCGGTCTCGATGCAGAACAACTGGCTGGCCCGGCTCTGCGTCGAGATGGTGCTGAGCCACCCGCTGCTGATCGTGCGGCTGGCCTTCGCGATGCTGATGGAGGCCTACGCCCGGCTGCTCGGCACCTTCGACCACCTGACCGGCCACGACCACCGGGCCTGGCGCCAGGTGCGCAGCACCAAGCAGGTGCAGCGCGAGGGCCAGGGGCTGCGGCTGGCGGTGATCAACTGCCGCAACTCGCTCGACAGCGGCGAGCTGCTGCGCTGCGCCGCCCACATCCCCCAGGAGCTCGGCTCGCTGATCTGGTGGGACTCGCCGCTGACCGAGGCGGTCTTCGCGCTGCCGGCGGTGGAGGGCTGCTCGGTGGAGCAGCAGCTCGCCGCCCTGGCCGACTACTTCGGCCCGCGCAGCCGGCTGATGGTGGCCTACCGGCTGGTCGAGTTCTCGACCTGGCAGGCGAGCGACTACGCGCCGCAGCTGGAGGAGCAGGCGGTATGCGTGGCGGCGTACTGATCACCGGGGCCAGCGGCTTCATCGGCCTGGCCCTGGCCCGCCGCCTGCGCGCCGACGGCCGCCCAGTGCGGGCCTTCATCCGCCCGCGCCCCGCCGACGACCCGGCCCTGGCCGAGCTCCGCGCGATCGGGGCCGAGGTTACCTTCGGCGACGCGGCCGACGCGACGGCGCTGGCCCCGGCGATGGCCGGGGCCGACGCGATCTTCCACATGGTCGGCCAGCTCCAGGTGGCCGGGCTCTCCGACGCGCTCTACGAGCGCGCCCACGTGGAGGGCACGCGGGCCCTGCTGCGGGCCGCGGCCGCGGCCGCCCCGACAGCCCCGATCGTCTACGCGAGCACCACCGGCGTGCTCGGCCCCACCGGCCCAGCCCCGCTCGACGAGGAGGCCCCGCTGCGCCCGGGCACGATCTACGAGCGCACCAAGGCCGCCGGCGAGACCCTGGCCCGCCAGCTCGGCGCCGAGCTGGGCCTGCGGCTGGTGGTGGCCCGGCCCGGCCTGGTGTACGGCCCGGGCGACCTGCACCTGCTGGGCTGGTTCCGCGCGATCGACCGCGGGCTGTACCGAGTGGTGGGGCGCGGCGACAACCCGCTGCACCCGATCTACATCGGCGAGCTGGTGGAGGGGCTGATCCGCTGCGCCGCGGCCCCGGCCGGGCGGGTGTACCACCTGGTCGACCCGGCGCCGGTGCCGATCGCGGAGCTGGCGGCGGCGATCGCGCGGGCGCTCGGGCGGCGGCTGCCGCGGC
>NZ_JXCA02000014.1:47365-48387 GCF_000828085.3 Scytonema tolypothrichoides VB-61278 | reverse complement strand
GCGCGCCGCCGCCGCCGAGGTGCTCGAGGGGCTGCGCCAGCGCACGCCGGCCGTGCTGGTCAGCGGGCTCGGCGGCGTGGGCAAGACCAGCCTGGCCCGCGAGGTGGCCGCCGAGTGCCTGCGCGGCGCCCCCGGCCTGCCCGCGTTCAGCGCCGTGATCTGGGTGAGCGACCAGGATCAGCCCGGCGCCACCACCCTCGACTCCCTGCTCGCCACCGTCCTGCGCACGCTCGACTACCCCGGCGCGCTCCAGCTCGACCAGGCCGGCCGGCGCCACGCCGTCGAGCAGCTGCTGCGCCGCGAGGCCGCGCTGCTGGTGGTCGACCAGTGCGAGACGATCGCCGACGGCGCGCTGCTGGCCTGGCTGCTCTGCCTGCCCGAGCCCAGCAAGGCCCTGCTGACCAGCCGGGTCGAGCGGCCCGAGCTGCGCGAGGGCTGCTGGGTGGTGCCGCTCGGCGGGATGTGCCCCGACGAGGCCGCCGCCTTCGTGGAGCAGCGGGCCCGCGCCCTGCGGCTCGACCCGCGCCTGCGCGAGCCGGCCCAGCTAGAGCATCGGCGAACTTGCGGGTCTTGCGAAGTCGAAGGCCGGCGGATTGAACTTCGGATCGCCCGGCGTAGGAACCCCGTCGCATCTTGCGGGCGCCAAGCTATTGGTGCTGACCGGTGCGCCGGCGCAATTCATCCATTACAAGGGTGGTGCGCCCATGATGGCCGATCTGGTCACCGGACGGCTGGACGTCGCCTGGCCGAGTGCGCCTGCTGCGAAGAGCTTCCTGGTTGACAAGAAGCTGAAGGCGTTGGCGGTGGACGGCCAGCAGCGCTGGTCGATCATTCCCGATGTCCCGACCCTGAAGGAAGCAGGTTTCGGAGAGGCCAGCGTGGCGAACTGGTTTGCGGTGGCCGCTGCACCCGGAACACCGGCGCCAATCATCCAGACGCTCAACAAGGCGTTTGCGGAGGCCGCGGCCGATCCGGACCTGAAACGCAAGGTCGAGGAATTCGGTATGACTGTTGCGACCAGC
>NZ_JXCA02000014.1:39441-45690 GCF_000828085.3 Scytonema tolypothrichoides VB-61278 | reverse complement strand
CATCCACTTGCCACCGGCGCGACAGGCGGTGGGACTTCCCTCGACGCGACGGGCGTTGGGACTTCCTTCGGCGTGATGTGCGGCGCTTTCCTTCCGACTCATCACGCTGCATCAGTTTCTCCTTCGGCTTGCCTCTTTGGCCATCGTAGCACCAACCCTGACTATTTCAAGGCGGAGGTGCCCAAGACAGTTTGAACTCAAGCCTTACCGAACCGTAGCTGTAGGAGAAGTTGGTGGGCGAGCTGTGGCCTTTGCTGTACTTCGAGGCTGGTGAAGTGCTTCACGCAAGTCGAGTGTTGGCCCTCGCGCCGATAGATCCATACACCCTGTGGTGCAGCGACGACGAACGAAGGGAGCCAGAGACTACGCGCATAAGCAGTGGCCTGAGTAGCAGCCTGATGGAGGTCCTTGTCACTCATGATCTGCCGCTTACTCTCCACCAGCGTAATGGGCTGGGCGCTGGGGTGATCGTACACCAGCAAATCAATTCTCCCGCGCTGTTGCTTGTGATCAATTGTAACAGTACACCATACCTGTCGCTGAAAAGAGAAGTCCCATTGTTTAAGTAGGGGGATCATCACTGCGTCTTCAAAGTGCTCCTCAAGAGGGCTCCAGGAGATGTCTTTGGTAACAGTGCCACGCACTGCATCTTCAACCAGCAGGTATATGAGCCCACTTGGGATAAAGCCAAAAACTTGACCCCGACGAATACTGTTCTTGAAAAGCATAAGTGTCGGCGACACGGCAACCCCATATCGATCCACAAGTAGTGGTGCTTGCTCGACAAGTACAGAGGCGACCTGGAGCCGATCCGCGTATTGAACAGCAATATCCTGAAGAATTGGCAAGAGAGCCCGACGCTCGTCTTCTGCGGAGGCTTTTGCGGATCGGCGAGGAGCGGGAGCTTCAGACCGCTGACCGCGAAACGCTGAACCGGCTCCAGAACCAAATTTTTGAGTTACTGATGGCTTTGAGCCGGGTGGAAACTCTTCACCTTCAGATTTGCCTTGACCATTTCGATGACGCTCTTGAGCAAATGTCCGAGCACGATGAGCATTTTCTGCGCGAACTGGTACCGTATGCCTCGTTCGTCGTCGCGATCCGTCCCAACATGCTCGACCGCCATATGGCCGAATATGAGGGTTCATCACCGTTTCTGAACGTGATGCTCCTGCGGTCAATCAGTGTACTCAACGAAACTGAGGCTCACGCGCTGATCGCCAAACCTGCAATGGAGCACGGGATAGCTCTCACGCTGGGCGAACAGTACTTTCTCCTTGAGGCAGCCGGTCGGCACCCCTACCTTCTCGCCCTTACATGCGAGCACTACGCTGTCCTCCGTCAAGACAATCCACAGTTGGCCGAGAATGTGAATACCCCTGAGGTTCGCGAGCGTATCCTCGAGAGTATGCTAGCCCAGCCCGAAATCGATCTCCATCTTCAGCTCACCTGGCGCGATCTCCCCGCCCGCCAGCGCCGCGTACTGGCACAACTTGCCGGCCAGGAATATCAAATACCGGACTCACACGCAATCAAGAGCACTCTCAAGGCACTTCAAACCCAAGCCCTCATCGTGGAGAACCTTACTACTGGTCATTTCACCCTTTTTTCGCTCATCTTCACCCGCTTTGTGCACCTCCAGCCCCGGGAAATCCTGCGCGCTGACAGCGCCCTTGTCGAGCCAGCTCATCTCGCGACGCTCGACCGCAAGCTGCTTGAATATTTCCAGCAGCACCCTGACCAGCTGATTCCAACGAAGCAACTACTCGTCACAATATGGGGTGACCCTGAGGCCTCACGTCGTGGTCTTGAAGCGGCCATCCATCGGCTGCGCTCATACCTTTCCATTGAACGCGGGGATGAGGCTGAGTACATTCACACCGTGCGAGGTCGCGGCTACATGTATAGACCCTATCCAAATGACAGGCGCACTGGATGAAACTTTCCCTTATTCACCTCTTAATAACTCTTTTCACGCAGCACGCGCCGTGAGAAACGGGTTGGTTCTCGCCGGGTTCGCGATTCCACACGAGGGCAGCTAGGTAGGTATAAAGACTGGACAACGTACCGCTTGCGGGTAGCGGGGAAGCCACCAAAGGTGGCACATTGTGCAACAGCACGAAAGCTTCTGGATATCGCATGGGCTGTGGTGACGAAGGAATAGAACTTTGACCCAGAGTACCAGCTGCCCAGCCAGATGCGCACAGCAGCCTGAGCGAGCGACGTGGGCGGGATAGCACGAGCATCTACGCCAAGTCAAGGCCGCGCTCAGCAGATAACAGGCGTGCGAAGTGCCTCCCTCCGTTGCTGAGCGGGCTCGTCTTGGCTTTGCCCGGTGTGTGCTCGGCGCGCCAGCATCTTGGCTGTCATCTGTGGCCCGCGCCCCGGCTCGCTCCAGGGGCACACCTCGACGCAGATCCCGCACGAGTGGTTCACACTGAAGTAGGGCGCGCAGCGGTCGAAGTTCACGTACCACTTCACCTCGCCGCGAACCAGCTGCTTGACGCTGAAGATCGCTTGCGGCGGGCACTGGTCCACGCAGAGCCGACACAGGGCACAGAAGTCGTCGACGCCGATATCGACCGGCACGTCAACCGCCAGCGGCAGATCCGTCACTACCGTCGCCAGGCGCATATTCGAGCAATACTCGCGCGAGATCAGCGAGCTGTGCTTGCCGAGTTGTCCCAGCCCGGCCGCAATGACGTGGGGCAGGTGGAGGATCTCGTTCGCCCCCAGACCCGGCGAGGCTTCCGCTGCCCACCCGAGCGCTCAGATATGCGCGGCCAGCGCCACGGCTGTCCGGGTGCCATCCTCGTAGGCTTCGAGCGCCGCCAGGTCCGAGCGCGGCGTGGGCGCGTAGAGCATCTCCTCGCGGTCCATCGGCACGCCAATGCAGATGGCGTAGTGGTAGGGAAGCGTCTTACCCTCGTAGACCCACGCGGGGTTTACTGCTCTTCCCGCTCCGATATCACTCCGCACGATATATCCGGGTCAACCCCTCAGTTGTTTTGTGGAAGAGCCGCACGAGCTCGGGTGGCTCATGGACGATGCAGGCATCGCCGTAGCGGAGCAGAACCTGGCGAGCCTGCCAGAGATTGGTCACAGTAGCCTTTACTGTCGCACTTCCATCATCGTGATAACTAATGTCGGTGTTCGGAAAGTACGCGGCCACATCCTTCCTACGAGCAACTTGGGGAACGAGAGTATAACGCAGCCCGTAGCTTGGCGGGGTTGGGCGAATTGGCGGTAGCACAGCGGGCAGGACAGCGAGCGTGCCGGGCACAATGCGGTCGAGACGGTAGTCGATTGCCGCATGAATGACCTCGCCACCCTTTGGCGTAACTTCCAGCACCGTCGCATCGAGGTAGCCGTGGCCCTCCGGCCGAAAGGTAATGCCATAGGGGGCCACCCGGTGACGACGTGGAATAGCAGCATCAAACGTGCTTAGATAGTCGAAGGCCAACTCACGCCGTTCTTCGACAGCGTGTTTGACGATCGCCAGCGTGTCTGAGTCGATACGACCTGCGCCCTGGCCGAAGCCAAGACGAATGGTACTGCGACGTCCGCGGTGCTGCGCCTGACGGGCTGCTGGAAGCAGCAGCACCACACGCTCGAGTAGTGCCCGCAGGTTAGCATGCTCAGGCAATCCACTACCCTCTGGAAAGCTCGCCTCCAAAAATGCAAGGGCCTCCATGCAGGGTTCGGGGAGGTCAAGCAGGGCCAACTCACCAAGGTCAGCCAGGATGTAGTGGCGGCTTGAGCGGTCATAGGTAATGGAGCAGCCGTACTCACCCTTAAGCGCGTCGAAGTCGTGCTTGAGCGCTGCCACGGCGGCCTCTGGATAACCCTGTTCGCCAAGCTCGGCATTGATTACAGTGACCAGTTCAGCACTCGTCGCTGGTGTGCGCAAGAGCGCTCGAACCAACAGCAGGCGCCGCCGGAAGGTGAGCCAGGAGCTTCGCTTGGTACCGCCACCCTGTTTGGTCATGCGTCCTCGTTTGATCCATAGCGCTGGTAGGCGACCCAGAGACTGAGCCGTGCCTCCAGCACTGTTCGACTCTGGGCCAGCCCTGGCGCTGCCCGCAGAATCAGCGCTTCCAGGCTATCTGAATTAAGGTTCCACCCGTACTGTCGACTTGCCTCTTCCGCCAGCGGCAACCACCCTTCAAGCAGACGTTGGCGCGCCTCAGGCTGTGTCAGCGCTTGGTGGGTCTGGTTCGTATCCATACAATAAGTATACGGACAACTCCAGGCGCAAATGCGCTGTACTGCCCCACCCCTGATTTAGAAGGCGTTGCACCTACATGCTCACCCAGCGCGTGGAAGAAGATTCGCAGCACCCAGCCCTACTCAGTCTCGGCCTCGCGTAGCAGGGCAGCATCTTCTGTCACAAGGAAGTTTCCATGGAGCTAACGAAGCGGTCGTGGAACTGCTCAGCCCCAGTCATTGAAAGCAATGACTGGGGCTGATTTGACCTCGATTCAGTATGCACTCGACGCCCCAGACTCCACACGTTATCCGGCCGCAGGCGCCAGTCAGCGGGAAGAGCACATCGTAGCTTTTCGTGGGCGTTGGTCACTCCTCTTCAAAGCCGTAATTCTCCAGCTTCAGAACCCGGCTGTTCTCCGTTACTGTGCGCACAACATGGTCAGGAGCGCCTTCTGGAATCTCCGCCTCGATTTCCAACGTTACGCGCACCCGTGCCCCCGGTAAACCGGCTAAGTGCGTCAGGATCTCCTCGGCGATCTTGCCTGCCTCGGTCGCCATCTTCAGCGTGTTCAGTTTCGCCGCACCGTGGTAGCGCCGCATACGCCGTGGGCGAGCAACCGCCAGAGGTGCAGAGGGTGGAGTCCCCGTCATCGTGTAGCTGCTCGCCCCGATGCGCTCGTCCGCGCCCGGCTCTGGGTTAGGGGACACGTTAGGATAGGTGACAGCAGCTCGCTGGGCGGCCTCCTCAGCTTCCTTCCGACGCCGAGCCTCCTCATCAACAGCAAGCTGTCGAAGGGCCGCATCAGGCTGCACCACCACACCGTGCGCGTCCAGCGCAACCGTGCGGGACTGACCGTACACCAGACCCTGGTAGCGTCCTGTCCCTGGATCGAAGCGCTCGGCATAGGCGAAACTATCCTGCTCCCACGTCAGCATCCCAAGGCCTTGGGCTACCGCTCCAAGCAACACGCTGCTGTCCCGTAGTCGGGGCAGGTAGAGATAGTCCGCGAAGTAGTCGGCCAACTGCTTCAGGTGGACGTGATCGCCGCGCCACAAAGGAATGCGGTCGAGTTCTAATCGTAGCGGGATGCCGCCGTACTGAGTGATCAGGAAACCGTCATTACGCATGCGCTTGCTTGCTCGCACAATGATCGGGTCGGGCCCCTGAAGCCGCAGCTCCTCCCATTCCACTGGCGCGTTCAAGATCGGCCGCTCGTCGGCGTCTTTGGGCTGCGACGGAACCAGGAGCCAGACGTAGGTTTCAGGAATGCGCCCCTTCACCGTCTCGTCGGCTTGCTTGCAGCGCGTCTCGGCCTGGCGCTTCTGGAAGGCGTCGAGGTTCAGCGTCTCGGCCTCGTCCTCGATCGACTTCCAGGCCAGGTACTGACGCGTGGCCTGTACCAGCTCGTCCAGCCGCTGTGCGTCTGGCGCGAGGAAGGCGAGCATATTTTTGTGGCTGCGTGGAGCCGTTCCTCGCGTCTCAAGAATGTTCTTTGCCGCCTCACGAGCCTCCGAGCGTGCTTGCTTGCTCGGCGGTGCATGGGGTGTCAAGGGCCCCAGCAGCACCAGCCGCACCTCGGGGTCATCCCCGACATCGGCACTCGACGCGGGGGCAAGATGCACGCCGGCAAAGTCGCCACGCTGCCGGAGCTCCTCGCGTAGCCGGCGCAGCAACTCCTGCTCGATGATGTCTTCGCGCTGCTGTTCGGCCCGGTCCTGAGCGAGCCGGTTCACGCTCGGCTGGGTCGAGAACCAGTAGCGCTGACCGTTCTCGTACAGGTGCGTCGCCCCGCCGACCAACCGCCGCAGCGCGTCGCCGAACGTGCTCACTGTCTCGCCTGGCTGGACACAGCCCAGCTTGATCGAGCGGTCCTCCAGACCCTTGTTCGCCGCCCGGAGCGTCGGTGCCGAGCCAAGGTAGAGCGTGCGGGACACACGTCGAGTCGCGGAGTAGCGCCCCAGGTTTGGGTTCTCCCGGTCGATGCGCAGCGGCACTGAGTTCGGCCCGTCAATGTCCTTCTCAATCACCGGCACCCATGG
>NZ_JXCA02000014.1:36769-38601 GCF_000828085.3 Scytonema tolypothrichoides VB-61278 | reverse complement strand
GTCCATCCCGGCTAGCTCAGCCGGCGGGATGTTGCCGCAGAGATGGTAGAGGGCCAGCATCGAGTGGGTCTTGCCGCCGCCGAAGTTGGTCTGAAGCTCGACGACGGGATCGCCGTCGTGGCTCGTGAGCCGGCGCAGAGCCCCGGTAAGCAGCAGTCTCAAGCCCTCAGTCAGATATGTCCGTTGGAAGAACTGGCGCGGGTCGCGGTACTCCAGGCTCCCCTCTTCGCGATGAACCTGGCCGAGGTCCGCGGCGAACTCAGCCTGCTGGTAGCGCCCGCCCGCGACATCGGGGTGCGGTGTGACGATTTCTCGCCAGGGCTTGAGGCCCATCGCCGGGGCGGCGTTGAGCGGTGCCGTCGTTACCTTCTTCTGCTCGCGTTTGACCTGCTCCTCGTAGCGCAGGCGCATCACTTCCTGCTTCTGCCGGTCAATCTCGTTTGCCTGCTCGGGGGCACCCACGGAGAGGAGGAGGCGCTGCATGGTGTCGAATGCGCGGTAGGTGTCGTCGAACGTGAAGGCGTGCTGGTGGGCCCAGCGGTTGCGAATGTCGCGGCATTCGTGGAGCAAGGTGCGGTCGTTGCCGCCGAGTTGCCGCCGGAAGACCTGGTCCCACTGGCCGATCATGATGCCGATCATGGCCGTGGTGTCCCAATTCGTCGCACGACCACCCTGGCGGTCACTAAGGTTTCCGCGTGCGGTCTCCTCCCAGTTGTCGCCATACGCGCTCTGCAGCTCGCGGGCGAAGAAGGGTTTGAGACCGGTGTTGAGAAGCTCCAGGGCCTTACCGACACGCTCGTGATTGGAGATTGCCATAGACGTACCTCATATGGGCCGCTACCAGCCAGGGTAACGATCCCAGTCGCTCGTGACGTAGTATCCCTGGGCGACGCCGCTGAAGTGGCAGAACAGGTCGCGCGAAAGATCTTCGATGATTGGGCGCAGCTCCAAGTATTCCAGCCACCGGCCGGGAATGGCGCCTCTGCCAAGAAGTGCCCCCAGAATACCGCCGGCGATTGCACCCGTCGCACATCGCTCGCCGTCATGGTCGACGGCAAGGAGAACCCCGTGTTCAAAGTTCTCAGCGCGCATAGCGCAAAAGAGACCAATGGCGAGAGCCTCGTCAGCGACGAGCCCCCGGCCTAGCCGGCTGACGCCGTCGCGGGTCGCCGCAGGCTCATGGGCAAGCTGGACGGACGCCTGCAACCGTGCAAGGCACGGTTCATGATTCGGCTGACGCCGCAGTTCCGCCATCGCGATGTCGAAGGCGTTGCCCAGGGTACCACCGGCCATTAGTGCTGCCGTCAGCGAAGCCAGAAAGCCAGCCGCTAGCTGAGCGGTCGGGTGCCCGTGGGTAAGTGCGGCGGTGGCTACGCCGAGGTCAAAGGGTCTGAAGCCGACCCCTTGCTCCACAAGACCGACTGCGATCGCCCGAGGTACGGCGCCACTGCCTTTGCTCGTGTTGGGAGGGTGCTCATCGCTCCCATAGGCTGCGGCGTGAAGGGCGGCAAGAGTAGTTTTGCTCGGGTGGCGTCGAGGGAACTTTTGAGCCTCTCTGATAAGCCAGCCGTCCAGCATCTCAGTAGTAAGCGCAGCCGGGCGTTCGCCTTGAGTGTACATCCACCGCAAGTAGGCGTGATAAATGCAGCCCGGTGCTCCGCCCCCGATTCCCTTCGCCATACCTCGCGTGTAGGCCCGCATCAAGCCCTCCGTGGTAAAGAGAGCGAGCTGCGTGTACCACGTCGGCCGGAGCGGCCCATAGGCTGGTGTGCGACCACCACTCGCCACACTAAAGTGGCGGCGCAAGGTCGACATCGGGGTGTGAGAGGCAA
>NZ_JXCA02000014.1:29850-34884 GCF_000828085.3 Scytonema tolypothrichoides VB-61278 | reverse complement strand
AATTGTTCGTACCATGCGATGGCCCAGCGAGTGTCGGCGTCGTATGCGCCCTCCTGCTCGGCGAGTGCCTCGTCGAGGGCGTGGTTGATTAGCTGGAGTGCTGTGCGGATGCTCATTGTCGTGCCATCTGCCTCCAGCACCGCCTTGTAGCGCGAGTAAATCGCTACGCAGGGGCCGATCGCCGCCTGGGCAAGATCCACCGGGGCAATATTGCCCTGCTGCAGGGCGCGCAGTGCAGCGGGCAATTCACGGCGCAGTGCCCTCACGAACTCCAGGCGCGTGGTGCTGCGCGCATCCTCTGGCCGTGGACGGCACACGAGGACGATCGAGGACGCAAGTGCATTGCTGCCAGTCTCACGGAGGCGCCCTGCTCGCTCAGTGCGAACGGGCCAGGTGCCGGTAATGGTCAAGTGAGAGCCGATGAGACTCTCCAGCATGGTCTCCCAGCCAGTTGAAATCGCTGCATCAGCCGTTTGCTCAGCTTGCTTGTAGGCGTAGTAGATAGTCAGCGGGTAGTTCGGATGCTGGCTGGCGTGAATGCGCGTGAACACCTGGCGCATACCCGCCTCAAAGTAGCGACGCGCCTGCTCAGGGCCGCCCTGCCGTAGTGGGTCGGCGACAAGCTCCGTACTCTTTGGCACAAGCAGTGTGCTCATCTCGTCAGGGTAGAGATCGCCCAGGTTGTGGCGGAGCCAGACGTAGAAGTAGTCCGACAGATCAGCGTAAGGAATGTTGTCGTAGTACGGTGGGTCGGTCGAGAAAAGGCACGGCTCCGTGCTATGCAGGGCGGTGGCATCCTGTTGGCCGGCCCTACCAGGAAGACCCTCCGGCAGATGGTTGAGTACGTCGCTAACACTCGCGATATGTGCATCGATGCCTTCACCGCCCGCGCTGAACGGATTGGCCTCGGCGAAGACCCAGACGATTGCGAGGGCCTGTCGCGCGAAGGTGCCGCGAAACGAGCCGTCATCGCTCTTCCAGCTCGTGAGGGTCGACCAAACATTTGTGGCTTTGTCGAGTGCTAACGCCAGGTAGGTCACCACGGCTCGCACATAAGCGTCGCTGTCGCGATCCCTGCACGCTACAGCATCGTGCTGGATCTGGCTGCGTACCTCACGAAGCAAATCGCAACAACAGTCCAGGGCCTGGAGTTGGCGCGGGGTAAACAGGCGATCGAAGCTTGTCATGCCGTACAATGGCGGGGTCATATGCCGCGGGTTGCGAGTCATCTCAATATCGGGGACCCAGGTAGGCAAAGCAGCACCGACCACATGTGGAGCTGATAGGGGCGGTAGAAAAACGCGCTCGCCGTTGTGCTCAGCCGCGATCGCCATCAACTGCGCGCCGAGGCGTCCAGCCTGCCCCTCGTCCCGCACATACTGCAGCGGGGCTGTGTTTCCACAGACCAGGCATGTCGCACCCTGCCGGCCGACGGTGCCGTCTGGCGGACGGCCCCCGTCGTGTCTAACGGTGAACTCAACCTGCTTCTTGACTTGATCAATAACCGGTGCCGCCCAGGTCTCCTTGCCCCTTTTGTTAGAGAGGGTGAAGGAGTTGATGAGCGGCATCTGCGCGCCGCAAACGGGGTTCGGGCAACGCGCGGTACGCGCCCAGAGCCAGGCGGTAACGGGCGCCTTGCCACCACCATACGCCGCCGGGAGCTGCACGTCGGGGTAAAGGTGGCCAATGCGCTGCTCAGCCTGGGCACGAAGCCAGGCTCCATAAAAGCGCACATCAGCTGCAAGACCGCTGGTGTTTGACCAGTCGACATCAATATGGTTGCGATCCGCGGGGTTGACCGGGCGCAGACCGGCAAACTGCGGCGGTATCTCGACCAGAGCTTTGTTGATCAGCACAGCGACCGGGTTAAGGTCAAACGCGACGGTCTCCAAACCCAGGCGATGGGCCTCCAGAGGGATGGAGCCGCCGCCGGCGAACGGGTCATAAACTGGCGGCGGGGCACCATCTGTAGCGGCATGAATAAGCCGCTGAGCTGTTGCTAACGTCAGTGCATCGCGGCTGCTCTCCCAATCGATGAGCCGTTCGATGAAGGCAAGCAGCTGAGCGCGGCGGCGCTCGCCAATTGACTCTGTGGTTCCATAAATGGCATTGGGAAGCGGAAGGTGATCAATCTCGGCAAGAAGCTCAGGTGAGACACCGGGTTGATCGGGGTCGTCGATCAGTGAGGAGAATAGCACGGCCCGGCAGACCGCAAGAGGCTTGCGCGACCACCAGAGATGCAGCTTGCTGGGGTGACCACGCCGAGCCGATCGTTCCCGCGCCGATGCCCGGTTGATTGCTTCAAGCGGAAGCGCAATTTCGATCAGTTTTTTCGTCGCCGGCATGACACCTTACCTTGCTGAATGCTGTTTCGCTCTGAGCGAAAATGACAGCCCTGCTAAAACTCCATCCGTCCTTGCACGGGCCCACCATCCTCCCCGCGCTGCACGGCCAGTTTCGCAATCTCCGGCCAGGCGATGACCAGAGAGTTGTAGGAAAGAGCCTCCTGCGCCCACTTCTTGCGCTCACAGGTGGTGTAGAGGCGATAGGCTAGGTCGCGGGCTTGGTCGGCAATGCTGCCGGGGAGGGCTGCGAGGATCACCGCCGCCCCGCTCTCGCCGCTCTTGTCCAGGGCACGGACAAGGTGCTGCGTGGCCTCCCAGGCCGTCACGCGGCTGTCCTTGGCCGGGTTCCAGTTTGCCGGTAGCTCGTCGCGGCTGATCAGACGCACCTTGCCACCGCGGGCGATGACCACGCCAGCCTCGACCATTCGCTCCAAAGGAGTATTCTTGGCCTTGCTTAATGTCTCAGCGACCCCATAGGGTCCATCAGCAAACTGGCTCTGCTCGAACCAGGCGATCGCCCAGCGTGTGTCGGCGTCGTACGCACCTTCCTGCTCGGCTAGCACCTCATCGAGAGCTTGGTTGATCAGTTGGAGCGCCGTGCGGACCCGCATCGCCGAGCCGTCCGCCTCCAACACTGCTTTGTAGCGCGAGTAGATCGCCATGCCAGGGCCAATGGCCGCCTGCGCTAGATCCACGGGTGCAATATTGGACCGCTGGAGGGCACGCAGGGCACTCGGCAACTCTCGCCGCAGCGCCCTGATGAACTCTAGCCGTGTGGTGCTCCGTGCGTCCTCCGGTCGTGGCCTGCAGACCAGCACGATCGAGGTGGCGAGGGCATTACTATCTAACGATCTCATACGCGTCGGCATTTCGGTTCGAACTGGCCAGGTACCATTGATGGCGAAGCCTGATTTAATCAAGCCTTCCAACATTGTCTCCCAGCCAGTTGAAGAGGATGCACCGTTATTGACGGTTGTATCATCTTCCTCTTCCTCGGTTTCTGCTTGCTTAAAGGCGTAGTAGACCGTGAGCGGATAGTGTTTGCGTTGCGCCGCCCTGATGCGATCAAAAACCTTAAATAACCCCTCCTCAAAGAAGAACTGCGCGGCCTCTCGCCCCCCGTGCCGAAAGGGCTCAGCCACTAGTTCTGCTGCTTTCGGGACGAGAAGTGTACCCATGAGGTCGGGGTAAACGCGCTTCAAAGCAGCCCGGAGCCATACATAAAAGAAATCACTAAGATCGGCGTAGGGCACGTTGTCATAGTATGGCGGATCTGTACTAACAACAACGTTACTGGCAACGATACTCACTGCGTCTCTTTGAATGACCGTACCTGCTAAACCAATGCCGAGAAAACTTAATGGATCAGCTGCGAGGTCAATGGCTGCCGATGAGCTTCCTGTAGCAGAACCAAAAAGATTGGGATCTGCAAAGTCCCAAATCATTGATAAAGTCTGCCTGCCAAAGGCGTGTTGAGCTTTTTCTCCAACAGGATTCCATCGCACAAGACTATTGACAGTCATCGCTAAACGGTCAATCGCCAACGCTAGATACGTCGCTACTGCATCGGCGTACTCGTCAACGCGTCCCACATCGACAGCTTCCGCATCCCGGCGCACACGCTCTCGTGATTCGGCCACGAGATCGCTAAAGGTGGTCAGAGCTACAAGTTGGCGAGGAGTAAACAAGTCGGCGTGGCGAGTCAGGCCATAGTTTTGGACGCGAAAGCCGAGAGCTTGTTCAGGCAATTCAGTTTCAGGCATCCAAGCCGGCTCAGCGCTCGTCGCCACTCGCTCATGCTCCTCGCTTGGCGACAAATAGATGCGTCCCCTCTTTCCCTCAGCAACAATTGCCAGCATCTGCGTGCCCAAATGCCTGGTTCGCCCCTCAGCGCGAACATGGTCGAGGCTTACAGGAGTGCCACAACATATGCAGCGAGCGCCCTTGCGGCCGACGGTCCCCTCGGGCGGCTTCCCAGAGCCGCTCCGAACCTCGAAGCGCACACGGGGCTGCGAGCCCGGCTCAACCACCGGCTCCACCCAGGTCTCCTTGCCCTTCTTCGTGCTCAGGGCGAAGGAGCGCACGAGGGGCATGGTGGCGCCACAGGCGGGGTTAGGGCAGGTCACCGTGCGCGCCCAGAGCCAGGCGATCACAGTGGCCTCACCGCCGCCATGCTCCTTCGGCAGCCGCACCTTCGGGTAGAGGTGGCCGATGCGTTTCTCGGCCTCGTCGCGCATCCACTTGCCGTAGGCGCGCACATCGGCGGCGAGGCCGGCGGCACCCTTCCACGCCGCGCTGGACTGGCTGCGGCTTACGGGATTGACGGGGGGCATTCCGGCGAACTTTGGCGGGATCTCAATCAGTGCCTTATTGATTAGCACCGCCACGGGGTTCAGGTCCGAGGCGTGGGCCTCTAGGCCAAGGCGCTGTGCTTCCAAAGGAATGGAACCGCCGCCGGCGAAGGGGTCGTAAACCGGCGGCGGGTTGCCCCCGGTGGCGGCGTTGATGAGACGGCGGGCGGTGGTCAGCACGCGCTCGTCATTACTGCTCTCCCACTGCACCAACGTCTTGATGAATCGGAACAGGCGCTGGCGGCGCTGCTCAGCGAGGGGCAGCTCGCGCCAGTCGGGAAGCTCCGGCGGGTCGAGTCGGTCGATCTCGCTCAAAAGCTCGGCGGGCACGCCCTCCT
>NZ_JXCA02000014.1:26121-29440 GCF_000828085.3 Scytonema tolypothrichoides VB-61278 | reverse complement strand
TCACTGCCTGCTGGCACACCTCATACAAATCGTCAACGCGCTCCCCAGGCTGTCCGCTGGCACCCTTGCAATGATATAATGTCACACGTACATCTTGGCCTTCATCCATAATTGTGACATAGTCAGCAAGTTCCCCCGAACCATGGTCATAGAACACGACTTGAGTAGCCAGTTTCTGTAGGTCGTTAGCCAGAAAATCGTGGATTGAGCATCCCTCTGCTGTAGGAGGGCCAAACTCGTGTGAAATATCAACTCCATTTATCACCCAGTTAGGCGTCTCAAGACGACGCTGCTCGAATGGAACCATTTCATCTGAAGAGGCAAGGTACATAGTCCGCCCTTCAAGGGTAAGAAAATCGGCTGTATAAAAGATAAGTGGGCGTTCATTCAAGTAATCCAACAGCCGCTTCTGGCCACTGTTACTTTCAATTACCACGTCTGTGACATTATCTGGATCCGGCTCGAAAAGCAACCCTCTTGGGCTGTTCAATGAAAAGTAAATGCAATATTCAAGCATCTCTCCACGTAGTATGACACTTACCTGTTCGCTATTTGTACGGGAACGATCAAGGCATAGTTCCAGATCAAGGAGTTGCTCGCGCAAGACTTCGCGATTCGGGCCAAAGTAACGCACAATCATAGGTTCGCGATACGCACTCTGATTCCAATCGGTATACACAATGCCCTCCGGGATTAATAGCGCTTCTTCACCCATTGGCAGATGATCGAGACCGCTCATTGTTTCCGGAAACCGCTCGCTAATCAACTTAATCGCCAATAAATTGCACCAGTCAATTAGTTGCGGTATTTGTCCCGATGTGTTACTCCAAACTTTAGAGGCAATACTTAATCCAATCGTTGCATCAGATCCGTTCTGAGTAACAGAGCCAAACCAGTGACCACGCCGAAATGAGCGAGCATCACTAGGGTCAATTGCTTGGTCAACGGAAGATCCGGTTAAAGTGCGGTAGGACTCCGCATGTTTCGTTGCGGTACTGTTACGCATCCCAATATTGAATAGCCGTATATTCTCGCAATCAAGCAGCACTTTATTCAGTCGTCTTCCAGAAAGACCACGGGGAGTAGGACCGTCCACTTGAGCAAACTGTGCGATAAGATGTTGGTATAAAGAGTCAATTCGACGCGATGCGCAAATAAACAGAAGACGCGACTCTTGATGATAGTGAACTACAAAGAGATCGTACAAAACACTCTCAAAACCCTCAATTGCCGTCCAACGCACACCTGTGGTTTGACGAGTGATGTAAATTGAGGCGTTGTGTTCTTCACTTACTTCGTGATGTACGATGGTGAAATTCGCTGGAAAAGCAAGGGTACTCCGAATATCGATTTCACTCTCTGTTTGTAAAATCTTAACATGAAAGTAGGGGTGTATTTCATAAAGCGAAACATTAGGCGTATTATCAATTAATACTGGTACGGAGCGAAATGTGTTCAGAACAGCCCGGTTCCTCTCCTCTTCGGCAATACGGGCAGTACTAAGGCTAGGTACGAGTTCATGCCACACAGCATTTTCAACATAAAGGGATTCACGTTCAACTCTCATATCTGAAGCGAGGGCCAAGAACTTTGCTCGTCCAGTATTCGGCGCATTTGTTCTGGCAAACCGCCCAATAAATTGTAGTGTTACTGAAAGTGAGCGATATGGTTTGTGAACTGCCGCCACTTTCATACGAGGAAAGTTAAAGCCTTCTCCAAACATATCTACACATATAATCCCATCAAGGTCATTATTTTCAAGTTGGCGTAAGACTGCCCGTACATGTCGGAGGGCATTTTTACCTGTAATAAGCTTTAGCCTTAAATCCGTCTCACGCGTATACAAGTCTACTAATTCTTCAGCCCGAGCACGAGTACTTGTTCGAACCATTAACAGATGTTGTAGACCCGCTGCTTGATCTGCTCGCAATGTTTCTTGAGCCGCTCTGGCAATGGCGATGTCTGGATCAAGCCCCTGAGGTGGTTCAATAGCTTGATAGTCAATTTGCCCAAAAACACCATCACTATAAGCTTCTCGAAGCTCATATGTGTATACAAGATTTCCGATTATCTCCCGTTCATCACGGCGAAACGGTGTTGCAGTGAAAAGCACACGCTTAGCCCCTGGGAAACATTCCAGTAACGTTTGCCAAGTACGTGCGGGGCTGTGATGTGCTTCATCAACTAGGATAAGATCGAAAAGATCGGATGGGGGGTTAGGTATTCCATCACGTTCAGGACTAATGCTTTGCGGGATTCCCACTACTACATCAAATGCACGGAGTGCTTCCCACTGTTCGTCTGTCACAACACTTCCCTGTAAGGCATAAACAGAAGGTGCTTGAATGTTTCCCGGTAGGACATTAAGACTTCGCAGATCGTTTAGAGTACTAAAACTTTCGAAAATTTGTTCACGCACAAGTCTTCCTGGGGTTAACACAAGTACGCGTTCAGCACACAGAGCAAATGCAGTAGCCATCAATACAGCAGTTTTGCCCGAACCTGTCGGCATTGTTACGATAGCAGGCTCACTTCTTCGTGTGAAGTGTGCAGCGACTGCATGGAGTGCACCTCTTTGCGGTGTTCGCCAACCACGATAGTTGTGCCGGTCAATTGGCCAGCGAAGTTGATCATAATGATCACGGAAGTATGACATAATGTGTTTATGCCTCACCTGATATATCAGAACGCTTACGTGTTCGACGCTTAAGATGGCGCCCAAGGAATGACTCTATTTGGAACAGTCGAAGAACAGGGGATTTCAATTCTTCGGTTCGCGTCGCAGCGTATTCACGAAGTCGAATCAAACAATCGTAATACGCCTCATTGATAAGTAACTGTATGTCTACTCCTCGCGTCTGTTGTATGTTCGTACGAACATTCCCTACCGCTATCATCTGGTCATGTTTGGCATGAGGTGCAGAGTCTCGCACTATTGGTGACCAGAGCATATAGATGCGTGTAAAATCAGGAAACGAACGCTCGGCATAGTCAATATCTTTATTAAATTTCTTAATTAGTCGAGCCTCTGTATCAGGACGGGCATCTTTCACGTACTGTAGCCCCGTGATCAGGTGAACTGCAACCTCACAGATGTAGACAACCCTTTCGTGGAAGTTAATGGCAACAACATCTATTTCGCCCTGAACATCAGGGGTATAGAGATTGTACTGAACGAAATTACAACCCTTCTCGATTTGAAGATAAAGACCTGCGATTTCTTCGCCAATATTCTGAGATGCCATGATTATAAGCTCCTCTCTATATCCCCACAAGGTATCCTGGTAACGAGTGACAACAGTTGAATCCAACACTGTCA
>NZ_JXCA02000014.1:22893-25556 GCF_000828085.3 Scytonema tolypothrichoides VB-61278 | reverse complement strand
CTGTTAAATAGCCCCTCGAAGTGCCGCTCGACCATCGTCATACGCGTGTCCCTGGCCTTCAGCATTGCCTCGGCTGCGGGGCGGTGATCCATGTAGAGGCGCCGTGCAAGGCGTGTCTGGTCGCTGTCCTGGTCTGGCACAAGTTCGCTCCTGATGAGCAGGGCGTAGTGGCGAAGGAGGGCCGGGACGTCGCGCGCGGCCCCGGGCACGCCCGCCAGTTCTTCCAAGGCTGCGGCGACATCGCTGTAGCCGAGGGGCGCGTAAAGCGCGCAGTCCGCCTCGTGGGCGGGTGCGACGCCATCGAGGGTTAAATAGACACCGGCAAGGCGCCACCCGGGCCGGCGCTCGCGCATAAGCCGCCCGTAACGGCCGAGCTGGTCGGAGTGCTCGGCGCTGTCGACCTTATTCTCAATGATCACGGCGAGCTGGTCAGCAGACGACTCGAGCAGGATGTCGATGCGACCCCACTCGCGCTGCACGGTCATCCCGGCCAGACTGAGGCTTGGCACGTCGAGCGTCTCGGACAGCAGTGGCGCCACCCGCTCCAGCAGTGCCCGGGCGAAGCGATCGCCGAGGCCGTGGGGCTGGCGGGGGTCGAGCAGGTAGGCCAGCAGCGCGGAGTGACGTAACTCCTGACGGTCCAGCCCGAGTGCGCTGAGCAGATTGAAGCCGCGTGGCCGGTTCAGTAGCTCCGCGAGCTGCGCCATGCGCGGGTCGGCAGCGAAGGACGAGAGGGGAAGATGGCTCATCGTGGTTCCTCCCCGCGTGACCATAGATCATCCCAGCGATAGATTACGCTCTCGGCGAACTCCTCCGGCTCTCGGGTGAAAGGCCGACGGACGTACCGTACCATAGGCGTACTACCACCCTGCCGCGGGACGGCCACCAACGCCAGGACGAACTCCTCAGGCTTGTTCAAGGCAGTGAGGATCTCATTGCGCGTTACCGTGACCGTCGTCGCACCCTCAGCCCGACCCTTCACTTCAATGAAACGCAAGCGGCCCGTGCCGGGGATACGGGACTCAATGTCGTAACCAACCTTTTCGGTACTGATGTCACGAGGCTTGAAGCCTAGTGCTCGCTCCGACTGGAGCACGGCGGCCATCGCCGCCAGCTCGACTCGCCGGCGCGCTTCTGGGGTACTGCCGTCAGGCATAGTGGGTGCCTGACCCAGCAGACGGGTAAGCAGGCCCACAGGCACGACCAGCGCACCGCCGATCACCGCGGGGGCCTGGGCGGTGATGTGACGCTCCTGAGCCAGTTCCTCCATACGGCGGCGGAGACGCTCCTGCAGCTCATCGGCCCGACGTTCGGCCACAGTAGCGTTCATACGCGGGGTCTTACCCGCCAGTTCCTGCTCGCGAAACTTTGCAGCCTGAGCATTCCAGTAGATAATTTCCTTGGTCAGCCGCTCCTGCACTGCCCCCAAGGTCTTCGTGACCAACTCTTCCCGGCGGCGCTTCATCTCAGTGAAGTGCTCGGGCACCAGGTGCGTGATGGCATAGCTCCTCGCCCGTTCATCGAGGTCAGCCTGGAGCCAGGGCTCGTCAAGGATGTGCACCAGCAGTGTTCGCTCTGACTCCGTTGCCCCACGGTAGTCGAGGTAGGGCGCGTAGCCGGCGGGACGGGCTGTCCCTCTCGCATCAATCTCGACAAACTGCAGTCGGCGTGACACCACCCGCCGGTCGCCGCTGCTCGTCGGGCGGGCATCCTGGATGCTGTGCTCGATGGTCAACAGGACTCGGGGTGTCTCGCTCATGTCAGTTGGGTCAATAAGGATCGCCCCGCGGCGGAACAGCTCACCGTAGCGGGCAATCACGGCATCCAGGGTCGCGTCGAGCAGCGGGTGGCCGGGAGCGAGGAAGGCCGCTTCAGGCTTGCCGGGGACGGTGCGCAACCCCTTCTCAAATGTCACGCGCTCGTAGCGGGGAAGCACCGCACCTCGCCCGCCGCGTCCGGGCTGCCGCAGCTCGCCAGGTACCCGAGTCAGCTCATAGCGGCCCCGCTCGCGTTCGTGGACACCTCCCCCAAGGCGCTTAAAGGCTTCCAGGAAGAAGGCACCGATAAAGTGGGGTTGGAGCCGCCGAGCCTCAGCCCGCTCCAGCTCCTCACGGATCGCCCGTACCCGGGAGACATCCATGGTGTCGTGTGCTAGTGCCCGCTCCTCCAGGAGCTCGCGCAGCTGCTCGCGATCCAGGGCCGCCTCCACTGCCTCCGAGAGCTTCGAGCGCACCTCGGGCTGGTCGCCGTAGCGCACCGCTTCGACAAGCAGCTCACGAAGAGAGCGGTTCTGGAAGGTCAGCCGGCCAAGCACGTCAAACACCTGGCCGCCCAGGGCTTTGCGCTCCACCTCTAGCTTCACCAGCAAACGAGTATATACCTCGCCTTCGCGGGTCTCGTGGGCCACCAGATTCCAGAGGTGGCAGACCTCAGTTTGCCCGATACGGTGGATGCGGCCGAAGCGCTGCTCTAATCGGTTCGGGTTCCAGGGCAGGTCGTAGTTGACCATCAGGTGCGCGCGCTGAAGATTGATACCCTCACCAGCGGCGTCGGTGGCAATCAGCACCGCCACCTCGGGGTCGAACTTGAAGGCCTGCTCTGCCTGCTGGCGGGCGCGGCGGTCCATCGCTCCATGAATAACCGTCACCGCCTCGGGACGACCG
>NZ_JXCA02000014.1:12891-22308 GCF_000828085.3 Scytonema tolypothrichoides VB-61278 | reverse complement strand
CTGTCAGCGCGATTGAACTCCTCGCGCACGTAGGCCGATACCTGCTCGTAGAGGTCATGCTCCTCGGCGGAGAGCACATAGGGCACCGTGGTGGCGATGCGCTCGGGGAACAGCGGGGTGCCCTCGAAGGTGAGCAGTTGCTCTTTGGTGAGGCGGCGCATGAGGTCGGACACGTCGGCGGTATGGACACCGTCGCGGAAGCGGCCCTCGAAGCGGTCAGCATCGAGCAAGGCGAGGAAGAGCTGAAAGTCTTCCTCCTTGCCATTATGCGGGGTTGCTGTCAGCAGGAGTAGGTGACGCGTTGTTGCGCCGAGGAGCTGGGCGAGGCGATAGCGCCGGGTGTAGCGGATCTCGCCGGCGAAGAACGAGGCCGAGAGCTTGTGGGCCTCGTCAAAGATCACCAGATCCCACTCGCTGGCCTGAAGCAGCAATTGCACATCCTCGTTGCGCGAGAGCTTGTCGAGGCGGGCAATCGCGAGCGGGTTCTCCTGAAACCAGTTGCCGCTACGCGATGCCTCTATCTTGTCGCTAGTGAGAATCTCAAATGGCAGGTGGAAGCGAGTATCGAGCTCGCTCTGCCACTGCTCAACCAGCGAGCCGGGCGAGACGATGAGGCAGCGTTGCACGTCGCCGCGGATCAGCAGCTCCTTGATGAACAGCCCGGCCATAATCGTCTTGCCAGCACCGGGGTCGTCGGCCAGCAAGAACCGCAGTGGCTGGCGGGGCAGCATCTCGCCGTAGACAGCTGTGATCTGGTGGGGCAGCGGGTCCACCAGCGAGGTGTGGACGGCGAGGAGCGGGTCGAAGAGGTGGGCGAGGCGGATGCGTCGGGCCTCTGCTACGAGGCGCAGTTGCTCGCCGTCACCATCGAACGCCCAGGCGCGGCCAGGGGCAACCACCTCAAGGTCAGGCTCCTGGAAGCGGTAGAGAACGGCGTTGTCGGGGCGGCCGCGAGAGTCGGTATAGGTCAATTCGACAGCGCTGGCGTCAGACCAGCGCACGTCGACGACGGTGACCGTCTCGTGGGGTAGGACGCCGCGGACGCGGGCGCCGCGAGTAAGCTCTTCGAGTCGCGCCATGGCTATAGTGCTACGACACACACGCGCATGATGCGGGTGGCGACGCGGGACAGATTGCGGAAGGAACGATGTGGAAGCGCGCAGCGAGCGGGGAGCGCACAGCTGTACCGGCGAGCCGGGCCGGGATGGAATGGTCTAAGAACACATGCGGAGAACGTCCGCGGAAATCGATCTAAGTATAGCATAGCCGCATTTCCTTGACCGTTACAGCTTCCTCACAATCTCCCCAAAACTCTGCTCCTCTATCATACAGAGCGAGGCGTGCGCAAATGCGCTGGGGTCACCTGGTGGTGGTATTCCCTCCAATAGATGAGCCACGATGATATATACAAGAAGTCCTTTACGTGGTATTCACTTGGGAAACCCCTTCCTAGCGTAAGAGGTTTCACCTGTTTCTGCCTCCCAAGCTTTTGGTTCAGGATGGCTCGCGCAAGGGCGCATTTGCGCTCGATGTTTTTGTTATACTGATTGCTGGAATGCCGTGTAACACTAGAGCAATTGTGCTATCGTACTAATATCCGACTGCTCGGAGTCTAGCTAGATCGATAGCGGAAGGAGCCACTACTATGGAAGCATGTATCTACTGCGGCTCAGAAGTTAGTGAAAAATACAACTTCTGTTTGAACTGCAACAAGCAAGTTCGTTGCATTCAATGCCGTGAAATGCTTGTCCCAAATAAGCTAATGTGTTTCGTTTGCGGGAAGCCGTTGATGACGCATGAAGGAAATGCTGAGCCCATAAATGAATTTACTTTAGAAGAAAAGCAGACAAAGACGTCTTACTTTAGAAGAGTGCAGGGAAAATTGACGAACACGGCATTTGGGGACGCGGCTAGTGTTTTCAGCGGAAATACTTCAACTAGACGACCGAGCGTCTCTGTAAGTCCTGTACATGACAATCATCAAATGTCATTACCATTAAGCATCTCCGAGCCAACTTTTGGCGAGGAAGGTAGCTCAGCACCTATGCTGCTTTCTGATAATGCCTCTAAGGAAATTGTAATTTCCGCCCAACAAGCGAGTTCGCCTAAGGAACGTGCTGCTCTCTATTTTGAGCCAGATGGCGATGGAGTCCTGGTGTCAATTGTAAGCGACTTCAAAGGAAAAAACAAAGGCGAACAGCAACAGCGTTATATGCTGCTGTTTGTCAATGCTTATAATCATCATTTCAAGCGAGTTATGCCGTCAGAGAAGGCGGTATTTAGTGCAATGAGAGAGTGCGGAATGTTTGATGCCAACTGTTACAACTATTTTGGCAGCGTTGCGGCTAAATATCTCGTAAAGATCGATGCGGGATATAAGATAAACTTAGACGGAGGAAATAGGTTAGAGGAAATCGTTCATGAGGTCGAAGATCGAACGATAGCGGGCTTTCGCGACTGGGATAAGCCCGGAAAGCCCCGTAATAGAAGTGGTAAGACTGATGGAGGCGAGGTGGCTTCGTGGATAGACATGCATGTAGAGATGGATGGTTTTGACATCAGATTATTGAAGAAGCCAACGCACTATGCTTTGTTTGGCTATTGGCTGCTTACTAAGAAACTGGAAGTAGCCAAGGCAATTAAGCCTAATGTGGTTTATGAGTTTCTTAAACGCAAGTATGTGGCAATCTCTGTTACTTCCCGCACTTTTTCAGGTGCATTAAATCGGCCCTATAATGCAAGTTTCTTTCAAAGAACTTCAGAAGGACTGTTCTATCTAACTCCTGAAGGTGAGAAGCGGGTGCTGGATTGGCTCCAAGGTGCTCCTATCCAGGATACTGTTGGTGAGGATCAAGAGAATGGAGATGAGGCATGAGTGTCTCTATTAGTAGGGTAAAAGCAATTTTGGCTGGAAACCTTCCTGTGGACGTGGTGAATGCCATGCTTGACGAGTATATTCACATAAAACAACAGTTTTTTCTGCGGAAGTTCCGGCCTACAGAGTTAAATGCTGCACGGTTCAGTGAATACGTTCTTCGACTTCTTCAATATATCGACACAGGTAATTACACTCCTCTTGGAGTGTCGCTCCAATCACAGTCGATTATTAACGCTATAGGACATAATGCGACTATTCCTAATTCACTGCGTGTATTTATACCACGCCTTATCAGAGTAATCCTTGATGTGCGAAACCAACGTGATGTAGCACATGTAGGTGGAGAAGTAAACCCTAATGTATCCGATTCGCTTCTTGTTGTACATTCAACCGACTGGATCCTCACGGAGTTAATAAGGCACTTTCACAATTGTTCAATTCAGGATGCTCAGATGATTGTTGATGCCATAAATGAGATAAAAATACCCATAATTACCGAGGTAGAAGGCTTTATCAGAGTGCAAAACACAAAGCTAGACGCAAAGAAAAAGACGCTAGTTATTCTATATCATAAATCACCGTCTAAAGTTTTAGCTGACAATCTAGCGAAGTGGATAAGATACAGTAATCCTTCGCGCTTCAAAAGCGAACTACTAAAACAACTTGATGACGAGGCAATGATTCACTACGAAGGTGGGTATTGCACGCTACTGGATAAAGGAGTGCTGTATGTGGAGAAACACATTCCTCTGGAATTACTGGTGTAACAACTGCCTGCTGTCAACAGCCTTAAGCTATTAGGGCTGACTGACTTTACTTTGTTGTTGTTCCCATCGTTCGATTACGGCACGAGCGCCATCGTCCGTTAACCAACTGGGGTGACGGCTCATCGCTGAAACTGGCACTAACGCGCACACTTGACTTTAGATCTCGTAGCCGGGCCATTGTCTCGGGTCTCTGGGCACAGGGAATAAACCTGGCCTGCTGTCAATCGCGGCGCCCTAACGCTCGCAGCACAACCTGTGGGCTAGCACTCCCTTCCGTGCCGCTGTTCGTCGCGCTTTCTGCGCCTGCCAGCGGCACATCTGAAGGCCCGCGTTGTACCGGATGGAGCGCCATGTGGCAACTCCCCCTTGAACATCCGAGCTGAATAATTAAAAGTGCAAAAGTAGTGAACATGATAAACTGCAATCGATTTACTCTTTGCCTAGAGGGCGAGAAAGTTAAAAGAATATTTGTTCAAATTATAATTTGTATGTAAATCTGGCAAACTTATTGTATTAGCGTCGTACGTAGTGTATGATACACGTATCTACTTCCAACTGGATTCATTCACTCAAATGGACCACCCTATTCTCGAACTCAACCTGGATAGCCGCGCAGTTGGTTCCATACGTGCCGCACTACATCTATGGCTTCCTGATCGTCCGGAGCAGACCATTGCGCACGATATTCCGGTCGCTCTTGATTTAACCCAGCTGCGTGAGCTTTCGCTCACTAATGATGCCTATGGTCAGGCGTTGACCACCATGGTGTTTGCTGATTCGCGGCTTCTCCAAGGCTGGCAGGAGGCATACAAGCACCTGATCGGCTTTTCTACTCCTATACGATTTCGGATAGCTTACAGCCCTGACGCCGATATGCTTCACGGTCTGCGCTGGGAACTACTCGAGGATCCGTTAAGTCAGCTTCATGTGCCGCTGGCTCTGAGTGAGCGCTTGCTCTTCTCACGCTTTCTGAAAGTCACCCAATATGATCCGCCACCGCGACGGTTGTCTCATCCGCTGCGTGCCCTCGTCATTGTCGCCAACCCACATGGTCTGGAACGATATAACTTGACTCCGATAGACGGTCAGCGCGAGGTCGATCTCGTTCGCCGGGCACTTCCTGGTATTGATGTTACTGCGTTGCGTTCGGACCTCGGTGATCAGCCTGTAACGCTCAATGCCATTGAATACTCGCTGCGAACGCATCGAGAAGTTGTTTACCTCTTGGCCCATGGGAGACTCAGTACGAGTGAAGCAGCGCTCTGGCTCGAAAGTGACGATGGCACAATCGACCTCGTCAAAGCCAGTGACATTGTTCATATGGTTCGTGGCGTACGCCCGTCTCCCCTGCTTATGGTGCTTGCCTCGTGCCAGAGTGCTGGCGATGACGAAGGAGGAGCACTAGTTGCCCTTGGGCCGCAGCTCGTGCTCGCAGGTGTCCCAGCGGTGCTCGCTATGCACGGCACTATCAACCAGTCAACTCTGGAGCACCTCCTGCCAATCTTCTTTGACCGCCTGCGGAGGCATGGTCAGATCGACGAGGCATTGGCTGCTGCTCGCAATTTCGTACAGCGACAGGCACATGAGTGGTGGAAACCCGTTTTGTTTCTTGGAACACACAGGGGGCGACTCTGGTCGGCTGACACATTGCGTACTGCGAATCTCGGGCCTCAGCAGCCATACATCTCGCAAGCAGTCACCCTATCAAGTGCTTTGGAAGACTTTGCGCAGATCCAGCCGGATATGCTCCTGCAGATCGATACAGAAGCGCTCAGTGTTCAATCAGTGTTCCCCATTCAACGCAACGATAATGTTTTGATCTATTCACTTCGTGTCTGGGATAACACGCTTGGGCGCAACATGTTGGTTCAGATCTTCGCTGCCGACTCTGTATACGAGGATAGCCAGCAGCGTCTAGCACTGCTCTGTGACCGTATACGACGACATGAGATGGCCGCGCAACAATGTTTCCAGCTTCGACGTCGATCACGTCGGGGGCCTGCGGGCCGGTGTTGCCCTTGTTGGCCTTGATGGCCTCGATCTCGTCGGCCGAGCCCGCGTCGGGGTTCAGCTCGTTGAGGGTCAGGCCGTACTTCTCCTTGAACTTGGCGATCACCGCGCCGTAGCCGCACCAGTCGTGCGGGAGGGCGATGGTGGTCAGCTGCCCCTCGGCCTTGGCCGCCGCGATCAGCTCGTCGGACTGGGCCGACGCCATCGACGGGGCCGCGATCGCCGCCGCGACCGCGACCGAGGTCAGAAGCTTCAACTTGCTCGTCATGGGAACCCCCTGTTGCGGGCGTCGTCCCGGCCCGTCGCCGGCCGCGCCCGTCGATCCTTCCTGCCATCCCCCCGCCGGGGCGCCCGCATCCCGAGGACCGGTGGCCGGTCCGCTCGAAGCGCGGCGCCCGGCCTCCCGGTTAGCCGCCTCAAGGGGCGGCGCGCCGGTCGGCCCGCGGTCGGCCGCCGGGCGGGTCCGGACGGATCCCGCCGCGGCCAACCGCTTGGCGAAGTGAAGCTAGCGCATATTGATCCCGTGTCACAATCGGATGACAGGAGAAAATCCGACAGGGGAAAGGCTGCGGGACGACGGCCCGGGGGCGACCGGCGTCAGAGTCCCCACCGCAGCGACGGCGTGTGCACCGGCGCATCCCATCCGCGGGCGATCTCGTCGGTGAGCCGGGTCACCGTCAGCGAGCAGCCGGCCATCTCCAGGGAGGTCACGTAGGAGCCGACCAGCGAGCGCTCGACCCGGAATCCGGCCTTCTCCAGCCGGGACCGGGCGGCGTTGTACATGAGATAGAGCTCCATCGCCGGGGTGCCGCCGAAACCGTTGACGAACAGCAGCGCCGGCCCGCCGGCGTCGGCGCCGAAGTCGGAGACGATGGCCGCCACCATCTCGTCGGCGATGGCGTCGGCGCCCATCAGCTTGACCCGGCGTCGGCCCGGTTCGCCGTGGATGCCGACGCCCATCTCCATCTCGTCGTCGGCGAGCTCGAAGGTGGGCTTGCCCGCCGCCGGCACCGTGCAGGAGGANAGCACTGCTCTGTGACCGTATACGACGACATGAGATGGCCGCGCAACAATGTTTCCAGCTTCCACGCACCTATACCGTGCGATCTGGGGATACGGCGCTCTGGCTAGCACGCGAGTGGATCGAGGGTGTGTCGCTCCTGGATCTCTATCCCATCGATGGGCCGCCTCCCAATACGCCCACGATTGTCCGGCTGCTCAGAGATTGTCTGGCCGTCTGTGCTGCCCTGAGCGCCTTGCATGCCATGAAGCTCCAACACCTTCGGCTAACTCCTGAGCATATCGTGTACCAGCGTCGTCTTTCGGGCCAACGTGATCGAGGTATCGTTCTTCTCGATTCCGCCGATGTGCCTGGTACTGCAGCAGAGTCCAGCGACAACTTCCAGGCGCCTGAGCAACTACGATCAGGGAAGGCATCGATAGCATACGGGCCGGAGACAGATGTGTATCGGTTTGGGGCAATCCTCTATTATCTGGTCGCCCACGTGCTTCCTAACCCGATCTTCCACCATCCAGTACCTCTGGCGAGCACGCATAATTCAGCTGTACCCCGTATCCTTGATGAAATCCTCGCCAGATCCCTCGCCGTTAAGTCAAATGACCGTTACCGGCAGGTAGATGATCTCGCCCGGGAGCTGCGCTATGTGTTTGATAAACTGCGAGGATGATCGTAGGATGTGCAAGCTATGAGAGGGGCTATGCCTGATCAGGAGCAGTCACAGCTGGCCGAGCGCTATAACGAGCACATTGTCCAGCCACCCAAGGTACCGGACAACCTACCAACCCTTGTCGTACCCACAGTGCCGGAGCCATCGCTCCCGATGCAGCAGCAGGCGACCCACGCTGTCCAAGTCGCGGCACTTATTCTTCTGGCAGGAGTCATTATCGGAGGTCTCATTCTAGTCCTGTCCCTCCTCATCCGAGGCTGGTAAATCGTCGTGGATTGCCAGACACACCGTGGAGCATCAGTATGCCGGTTATCCCTTGCAAACTTGACCACGATATTCATCTTGTGATTGCTCCCCAGAAACTTGCGGATGCCTATGCGCAGGCGCCAACGTTCGTGCCACGGCGCCCTGAGGATCTCATTACTGATCTCACTAAACTGGCGGCATTTGGCATTGCAACCCGTCTAGATGAAAAAGGGTGGATTATCTTTTATGCTCCTACCTATGCGATCGTAACCAAACTTACGAACAGACACCGTGATGCCTATGATGTCAAGGTAGTTCGACCACTGACATTAAGTGATCACACCCAACTCTGTCGTAAAGCTATTAACTTGCAAGTACGGAAGTGGTATTGCCATCCCAGCTATGAGGCACTTGCCACTGTGAGTCGCACGACAACGTTGCAAAGCGGCCACGATATGCTGAGCCAACTCTGGGAGACCCTTGCGCCGCCGCGCCCACCCAATCACGCGAGCGAACCGGTGACGCCCCCACAACAAACCTTCCTAGATATAATTGATCAGATCATTGACGCGACCGAAAGTCTTGAGAATGAAAAAGCGACCCGAAATCAATTCGTCCCATATAGCAGTGTCGAAGCAGTCGCCGCGTTTCGCTCGGTTGGTGATACCTACGCCTTTCGCTTCCAGACCCCACCACCATTTGAAGCACGAAGCTTTGTTCGAATTACTCCAACACAGCAGGGCCTTGATGGTTCGAGCTATGCAGGATTAGTGGTAGAGGTGAGTGAAAACCTAGTGACTGTTCGCTTTCGACGCCAACTCGATCTCAACCGTCTTCCTTCGAAGGGCCTGATGCAGACATGGAGCCTGTTGTCAGCTTATGAAATCAAGCGGGCGGCGGTGCGAACACTGCACAGCGGGATGGCAAAAAATGGTCATATGTTGAAGAATGTTGCTGAAGGCTGTTTTGCTCCATATCCAGCACCGACGCTTGGTGCGACACCGGCACTTAATGATGCACAGCATACAGCTCTCAAACGCGCCGAACTAGTGCCCGATATGTTGCTCGTACTTGGTCCTCCCGGAACAGGGAAGACACACACCATTCGTGCTATGGTTCGTACGGAGGCCCAACGCCATAAGCGTGTACTAATTTCTTCACAGAGCAATGCTGCCGTAGACAATGTTCTTGAAGATCTTGTCGGTACTAAGGATCTCCGTGTAGTACGGGTCGGCCGGTTTGAACGAACCGCTGATAAGATCAAAGCTTACCTGATCGACGAGCAGGCTCGCAAGCTCCAGGCCGAGAGTAAAGCGCGGATTACTCACGTCTATAGACGTTTAACCACCTTGTCTGCTCGTTGGAATGATATCGCGATCCACTTGGTAAATGTACAAACCCGTGTGCATGCATGGCGCGAGGCTAATGACGATGTTCAGACTGCACACCAGGCATTAGAACGCTGGCATAAGGACGAAACACAGCGTCGGATACCCACGTTAATGCGGATGGCTGCTGATGTACGCCGCCACCACACCGCCACCGTTCGATATGCGCGGCGTGCAGAGCGCTGGGCAAAATGGATCAGAAGTGTCGACTACCTCCATACTTGGCATATGATCGCACTACTGGGAACCTTCCTTGTAACTTGGGGTTATCGGCGATACCGGCAAGCAGAACAGCGCTACGCTGCTGCAGTTGAACAATTTCGCGTCACACGAGTTGCATATCAAGACGCTTGTGATGATTATCAGCATCATCTGACCGCTAGCCCGGCGGTCCTGCCGTTGAAGACGATTTGCGCGGCGGCTGAGACACATGCCAGGAC
>NZ_JXCA02000014.1:7210-12515 GCF_000828085.3 Scytonema tolypothrichoides VB-61278 | reverse complement strand
GCTAAGACCGCGGGGGATGCGTATCGCCCCATACTCATCGACGAGGCTGGACAGATTGCTGCCCCCGAGTTGCTGGTGCCCTTAGCACGCGCCGAGCGCGCCGTTCTTGTCGGTGATCATAAGCAATTACCTCCTCTGGTTGACAAACAACTCATTCAGCGTCTCAACAATGAAGGTGCCCTGCCACTCGTAACGAAAAGCCTATTCGAAATCTTATTTGAACAGGCAGACGAAGACCACAAGGTACTGCTCGACAAGCAGTACCGGCTGCCTCCACTGATCGCCGAATTTGTTAAAGATCATGTATATGCTGGGCGTTATTCCACTGAGCGGATAGCTCCATACAATGATCCCATGTTCGCGAAGCCCCTGGTGTTCATCGACACGCGTACTAATTCCAAGCGACATGAGGTGCGCAGACAGAAAACCGATGAAGATCGTCGCTATGTGAACCTTCTTGAGGTCAAGCTCATTGTCTATCTGGTTGAGCGTTATGCACAGGCTGGGATGAAGAGCATTGGGGTAATTGTACCGTACCGAGCCCAGGTGGAACTTGTGCAGGAGGAACTCCATAAATTTGGGCCGACACTCGGGCTCGATCCGAACGAGATGGTCGCCACGGTTGACTCGTTCCAAGGTAAGGAGCGTGAGGTAATTATTCTGGGATTCACCAGAAGCAACTCCCAGGGTCGGGTCGGCTTTTTGTGTGAGTGGCGTCGGCTCAACGTGAGTATCACGCGCGCGATGCGCCAGTTGATCCTGATTGGCGATGGAGCAACGCTGACTTACGCCAGTGACGCAACAGCACTGTGCGATAATGGTGATGGACGGGTGTTTGCACGCCTCGTGGCAGCACTCATCGATTATACGAAGACCTACGGTCAATATTTACCCCCTGAAGATGTTCTACCCAAAGCCAGATTCTGAACGGGTGCTCTACCGTCACGAACGCGCTCTTGACGCCGTCCTTGATCTGGGCGCCAAGCCACGCCGTTTCTGGAAAGTGCTCTATCCGCTTTACTGTGTCTCCATTGAGGCGGAACAACGACCAGCGACGGATTTCGAGCCAATCGAAGAACTCCTTGAAACCGGCATCGCACACGCACATCTCCGTTCAGTGGAGGAGCTTGCCAATTTTTTTGCACTCGATCACCGCTTGGTGTCAAATCTAATCAATAGGCTTAAAGCCATTGGCCATATCGACCTGAACCATGAGCCATTGACGATCACCGAACTTGGCCTGAGCTCGCTCAAAGACCGACGCTCCTACTCACGCCTACAGACTCGCCATGTGCTCTATTTCGACGTGCTCCGCCGTCAGCCGCTGCAGCGTGCACACTACCGCCTCCGGTTCTATACTATGGATGAGGCAGATGAAATGGATGAAATAAATGAGGCTAACGGGCGAGAAAGCTTTGCGCGCATACTACACCATTATCGAACGTGGGATGACCAAGCGCTATGGCGGCTGAAGGAGTATCGTGACTATCATGCTTATAATCTTCCTGATGAAATCGAGATTGAAACGCTCAAGCTTGCCCGAGCGGTCAATGCACAAACTGATATTGTATACTTGCCGACCTACATTGTGGAGCGCCTACCCGATTCTAAACTCAACCTGCCACGCCTGCTCGCGTTCAGCATGATCCAAGGTGACCACGACCCCACTCTGGAAACAGGCGTCAACAGCACAGATCCTGCTCTCGCGGTAATTTTTAGGGAAGATGAACAGGTCGATCTTGCAGCTGCGGTGGCTGAGGAAATGCGGCTTCGTCGTCATCAACCGGGTGAGTGGACCTTCAAGCTACAAAGCCCGCGCGGAGCGGAGTTGTCATTGACGGCACCTAGAGAACTACCGACGGTGTCAGAGCGTGAACTAGATACACGAAGACCCCTATCGCTCCTAAATATTGGCCGGTATCTCTACATTAGAGTGAGAGCAGATCGCTACTGTGTCTGGGTGACGTGCCCTACACCTGAAATACGCCGAAAGGCTATTGTAGAGCGTGCGGTGGAGTGGCTCAACCAAAGCCAGTCTGACCGAACGAAACAACAGATTGATGACTGGCTGGAGCGCCGCAGTCGGGAGCTCGAGGTAGCTCGTCCAACAAGTGATGAGCTGGTCGCCGTAGCCACCCGACGTGGTAGGTGGCGCGTAGCCGAGATGCTTGAGGTGTTCAATGAGTAGGGGAACATTCAAGACCCTCTTGAGGTAAAATAGCTACCCTCCTACACGGGTACGCTCAGCGACTTCGTGCTGCTTAACAAGCCTCTCGAGGCCTTCGCCGACACGGAACTTGCGGCGCTCGTCCAGCTCGGCCGGGAGCGCAACCTGCGGCTCCACCGCTTTAAGCCACGATGGGCCTGCCCAGGAGTGGCCCTCGGCGCGCATCGTCGGCGACCCCCACGGCTGGCCTGGGCCCTGGCCGTCCATACCTGGCGTCGTATGGGCTATCTGACCGGTGGAGATATGACGCGCTGCTACCTATCCCGTTGCAGTGGGCTCAGAAGATGGACCGCTACGCCGCTGTGATCGGGCCCTGGGTGTTCCGCAATCGCAATCAGGAATATCTGTGGGTTGACGACGATGACATGGATGAGGAGGAGGCACCTGGGGGGGCGGAGCAACTCTCGCTGTTTGGCGATGAGGAGGATGTGGAGTAAGCGTCATTTGTAAGCCCTTTTGGGATCATCAGCACGAGCTGCTTCCCTTAGTCCCTTCTCGCCAAAGCTTCCTCCTCACCCTTCATACCACGTTGCCGCCAGATGTCGACGACGTTGCGCCCTTCTTCCTGCAGCCAACTCGGAAACGGTAGCTCTACGAGCAGCGGCTGCTGAAATGGCCACATGTCCAGATATCGCTTGCCTGGAGGCAGGCGTGCCAACCGGGCGCGTATCTGCTCCGGTAGATGACTGTATACCAGCTCGGCGAGCTCGGCACTCCGGGTTGTTCCCAATGATAGCGTGTCGTAGTTCGCCAGTAGCTGGGGGTGGAGCGTAGACATCTGTTGAGCCAGGCCTACAACACTAAAGCGGCGATGGCGCTGGTCGCGGGCGATTGCTGCCAGTCGGCTCGCTGTTGGTCCGTTCTGGGACCACCGGTTCAATTCGTCCACCAGCAGCACGAGGGGAAGCTCATGCGGAATCAGTCCGTTCGCCTTTGCTTGCCACAGTTCAGTGACAATGTGGTCGATGACGGCCTGGGCGGCACGCTGGGGAAGCGATGCGACGTCGATCACCCAGGCGCCGCCCGACGCCAGGTTTTCGACGGGGAGTCGTACATATGCGCGTTCGTCGGCCAAGAGTGGCCCGAGATCACGCACTGCGGAGCGGAACTGGCGGAGTGCGGCTGACACCGTTGTTGCCTGAAACTGGCTGCGCCAGCGGGTGTGATCGCTCGACAGCGCCAGAAACTCCTGCTCAAGTGCCGTGACGAGCGCAGGGAGATCGAAGATGTTACGCTCGTGTGCAAATGGCCCGCTCGCCTCTTCCATGCACTGCCGTGTGATAACGCTCGTCGATCGTTCGTCGTCGTCGGTGGGCGAAAAGGCATATCTGAGGCCGCTATCGTGGCTCAGTTTATATGTGCGCGTGCGTGGGAATGCTGCAGGGCGACTTGAACGCCATGCGGGGTCGTGTGCATCTGGCACAAATACCTGAGCTTTTCCCAGAATTGGCGGCTCAGGGTAGCCCAGTACCTCGTAGATCACTCGGTCACGCTTATTCAGTACCCGTGTTGCGAGTTTGTCGGCCCAACGCTCTCGTGGCAGATCCGCGTAGAGAAAGTCATCACCGTATCCGTTCAGGCGGCGAGATTCCCACCCGTTTGGGGCGTTGCAGTCAGCAGCAGAACGCGGTAGTGTGAGTGCATGGACGAGCCGCAGCGACCAGCAGAATTGAGTGAGGAAACCTGGCAGCAGATCCCGCTGGAAGGGCGCCACTTCATCGCGCTGCTGGTTGCCAGGGTTGCGGCCTTGGAAGCTCGGCTCAACCAGAACTCCAACAACTCCTCTAAACCACCCTCCTCTGACCCACCCTCCGCCCCTCCTCGCCCAACCAAAACCCCTCGTGGCAAGCCCAAAACCAAAGGTGCCCAACCAGGCCACCCCGACCAGCAGCGTGAGCTCCTTCCCGAAGCCGACGTCGACAAGGTTGTCCCGCTCCGCCCCTCGTGTTGCTCGTCCTGCCAAGCTGAATTGCCTGACAGTCTGCCCTCGCTCGGTCTGCCGCGCCGCCAGCAGGTCTTCGAACTGCCTGAGTTCAAGCCGCTGGTCACCGAGTATCAGTACCACAGCGTCTGCTGCCCGCAGTGCCGTACGTTTGTCACCGCACCGCGTCCTGCCGACGTGCCGCCGGGCTCGTTTGGCCCGCGAGCGGTGGCGCTGATTGCGCTTCTGCACGGGCGCTACCGCATCTCGAACCGCGAACTCGTCGCGCTGCTCCAGATGGTCTGGCTGCTACCCGTGAGCCTGGGCAGCGTGGCCAATCTTCAGCAGGTCGCCTCATCAGCGCTTGAGCCGGCGTATGCCGAAGTACAAGCCGCAATTGAAGATGAGGACCACGTCAACGCTGATGAGACCCGCTGGCGTGAAGGGCAGCGCAAGCCCTGGCTGTGGGTGGCGGTCGGCAGCGTGGCGACGTTGTTCCTGCTGGCCTACGGGCGGGGCAAGAAGCAATTGGGCCTGCTGCTCGGCGAGCGGTTTGGGGGTCTGGTGAGCTCGGACCGCTTCACCGCCTACAACAGCCTGCCGACCAAGCGGCGGCAACTCTGCTGGGCGCACATCGTGCGCAACCTGCGGGGCCGGGCTGAGGCGAAAGGGCCGTGGCAGGAAGAAGCGGCGGCACTGCTGGGATTGGCCGAGGAAGTGTTGGTGGTATGGGCGAAGTATCGCCAGCGCGAGTTGTCACACTCCGCGATGAAGGAGCAACTCCAAGTGCTCCAGGCGGCGATAYGCAAGCGGCTAGAGGACAACCAGCACCAAACCAACTACCTCGGCAGCCTGTGCTCAGAGCTGGTGAAGCACTTCTGCGCGCTGTGGACGTTTGTCGAGCACGAGGGTGTGGAGCCGACCAACAACGCCGCCGAGCGGGCGTTACGTCCTGCGGTGTTGTGGCGCAAGGGCTGTTACGGGACGCAGAGTGAGGGCGGGAGCCGGTTTGTCGAGCGCATGCTCACGGTGAGTGCGACCTGCCAGCAGCACGACCGGCCACTTCTGCCCTATCTTGTCGACGCGGTTGCCGCCTATTGGGCCGGCCAGCCAGCACCTCGCTTATTGCCCTCCACCGTTACCCCCTGAACGGATAC
>NZ_JXCA02000014.1:3722-7015 GCF_000828085.3 Scytonema tolypothrichoides VB-61278 | reverse complement strand
ACGCCCATCGGCACGCGCTGCTCACCGGCAATCCAGCGTGCCTCCGCTAGGAAATTGCTGATCTCTTTCGGCGTCGGCAGCCGGACGCGTGTCCCTTCGGGAGGACGCCGGCGACTATCGCTCGTCCCAACAAGGCTCAGCAGGGCGTGCCAGACCCGGCCCGTGTTGTCTTCAGTTTTTGCCGGCCCGTCCACGACGTGAATATCGGTGACAGAGGCAAGAACTCGCTGCCGCTCGCCCTCGACAATCACCCAGTCGTTTACAGCAATAATAGATGGCTCGTGGAGAAATACCCACGCCTCGTTTGCCGTTGCCGGACGATGAGGCGGGCAAACAATTTCCCCAATACATATTTCCGCCTGAACATCTGCCATGTTAGGCACGCTCCTTCTCATCAATGTTGCTAGTCTCCGCCAGTTCCGCCAGACCGGCAGCTAATAACAGACGTAGTTCCTCCTGCCTGCAGGGAAGCGAGACCGCGATAACCGAGGGGCCCAACCTCCAGTCATCAATAATTGCGCGAGGATAGAGGCTTATCTGGAGGAGTTGCAGTCCGTCGATAGCCAAGTAGTGCTCAGCATCCTGAATTGACCACGAGAGGCGGCGAAGTCCAGCGACGACAACCGCGACAAGATAGTCCGGGTGTATCCGCGCAAATGCCTTAAGCCGCGCTTGTTTTCGTAATGAGTACGGCTGACCAACGAAGAAGCTTTCCGCACACATTCTGCACGCTTCGACGAATGGACCGAACGCATAATACTCCTTACCGAGTACATCCTCCGCTTCAAGTGGAAGACCACAAGCATCACATGCACTATTCAAAGCATCAGACATCATGGTCGTTCTCCTTCCTGATGAGAAGTTCCACGAGATCGTCGAAGGAGACTTGCTCTGTCACCATTTCTACTGCGTAAGAGCGCGTGCTTTCTTCGTCGCGTTTAGCAATTAGCCTATCACGACGTCGTTTTAGCATCAGCAGCCGTTGATCCACATCGGCAATCGCCTCCTCGATTTCATCACTCAACGACATCTTACTTGCTAATTCCTGCGAAACCATATTGATCTCCACCCCTGAAAGATGCAGTGCAAGTAGTGCAATGACACGTGGGAGTGCCTCGTCGTTAATAGAAGTCAAGCCACCATCCGCATCGAGAATCTCCACTCCTCGACAACTGGAGCCATCAGTATTTGCCGTGATATATGTGCCAACGAGAGGTTGTCGTCCTATCCCGCTCGTCTTCGGGTTTTTATTACGCTCGAAATCACTCATTTATGGTCTCCTTGACGATGGGTGTTGCGAATTCTCGGGTATAATTTCCATGAATCGCACAGGTTCATTGGAAATCAGAGCGGTTATTTTTTCACCGAAAACTTCGGCCCAATTAACTTGTAATGGATATGCAAGCTTGGGGACCAACAAGACATGACGGCCCTCGATAAGACGAGTATCAATAACGCCACGAACGACATTGTCGTTATATTTGCGAACCTCGCCTATAACTTCGCCACGATGAGATAGGCTTTCTGGAGAAATGCCATCTGGTCGAACAATATTGGGGGGCATAATAAGAGATTGCCGTTCAATGAGCGGCGGATATCTCCAATGACCAACACGCGCGATAAACGTTGGTGAACGATTTGGAACAGCAACAAGACGGTTCATTGTGCGGTACATAGCCTCACGAGAAGGAATAACTGGACGAGTCGGCGAGGTTTTCCAATATCGTTCAATACCAATCGTTTCAAAACTGGTAACCAGGTCAAGATGTATTGCTTTTCTCCATTCAAGATACCTATTTGATAAAAAGCGGTTATCAGCATATGAAGTAGTCGGCGGAGAGATGAGGGTACTTATAGGCAAGAATTTCGTAAGTTCTTTCACGGTAGCAGTTACCGCTATAGCATATTCCCTTGTGGGTGAAAGCATTGCCTCCTCGTACCTTGCATTACTGCTCGTGTCAAGCAGGTGGTTTAGGTCGATAATAACTCGCATCACAGGTACGGAATCGTTTCGAGTAGCTGCTACGATAAAGAGTGCAGCCGCTCGTGGTTGAATAATGACGGAAAGTGCGATATGGCGAAGTTCAGGCTGAGGGATGGAGTGCTCTAAACGGAAGACGGTAAATGCATGATGATACACAAGCCCCTGTTGCCTCCCTTGTTGGGGCTTGCGCTGCCACCGTGTTACAGAAAGCGGCATCAGCGGCTGTTCAGCAAGATCGATTATGAATATTGGTGGTCGCAATGCAAAAAAGCCGCTTCCAGGGACAGCCACGCAAACACCATAAGTGGTGAGAGGAGGCTGACCGCGGAAGCGGCCATAAAGACCAGAGTGGTCTATACAGCTTACTGGCGCTCTCGCACCTTGTTATAAAGTACGAGGCGACGAGAACTAATGACCACTATACCCCAGATTGAATCGTTTGTCAAGAAGTAGTTTGAAAGATTAATATTTGCGTTCGCAATTATAAAGAACCTACCCGTCAATGCCTATAGAATAAGGGTATATTGATGGGTATACGTTCATCCAGAAGATAATCAAGGGGTAGTTCGAAGACGTCAGCGAGTATGACAGCAAGCCTAATTGAGGGCAAGCGCTCGCCTCGCTGAAGATAATTGAGAGTCCTTCTAGTAACGGTTGCAGTATCCGGCTGTCGCGAGAGTGCAGTTAGCAAATCTGTCGTTGTCCAATTCCGTCGCTTGCATTGATACCGCAACCTATCAGCGAAATGTGCTATGTTTACGCCGTTTACAGGCAATTTGATAATCTGAAATGGTGGTAGCGGTAACACAGATATAGTATCCCGAAGCAGCCAATCCGTGCTGACATCAAATAATCTTGCTATTTTGATACAAACGAGTAGACTTGCTGCATCTCGACCAAGACGTGTCTCCGTTTCAATATGTGCAATATGTGATCGGTCTGTTAGCCCAAGGTGTTCAGCAAGTTCCGACTGCGAAAGGTGCGGTTCACGGAGGGCGCGCAATTTGGCTGGAAACAAGGACATGGACTTCCCATGTAACAAGGGAGCCCACGCTGACACGTAATAAGACCACAGGTTGACAACCACATCTGTGGCACGTACAATCTCAGGGGGTGGTCATGAGTTCTCATGCACCCCACGCTCACTCAACCGTCCACGCGTGGACTCCCCAGCCGAGCTGTGGGCGGTTGAGTGCTAGTATTCGTCCTGAGGGTCCTATTTTACCACGGTTCGGAGCAAAGTAGCGTGGTCTGTAATCTGGTTGTGGTTGCGAAATACGGGAACCGGAAGAGAGGGTAGCCATGATAC
>NZ_JXCA02000014.1:0-3362 GCF_000828085.3 Scytonema tolypothrichoides VB-61278 | reverse complement strand
GGCTGACGCTGTTACCGAGAGGATTAAGGCTCAGAGTGATGAGATGGTAGCCCATGCAATCCCGGAAAGCACCGAAACCCTGGAGGAGGTCACAGCACCAGAGGTGGTTGACACTACCACCAAGCGCCGTAGACAGCCTCCACGTGATGAGGTCGCGTCCGAGGTGGCTGTTGCAGTGCCGGCGCGTACGCACCGTGCGAGAGTTGTCGCGCTACACGATGCAACTCAGCAGGTGCCAGCCACAGTTGCGCCGTCTGCCAATACGCTTACTTCACTCCTGGCCGAACAACAAGTAGCACTCCCTGAGGAGGAGCCCTCATTCAACGTGCTACTCCGGCTCTGGCGCGAGCTGCACCCTCAAGGCCGGAGGGCGGCAATGCACTTCATGGCGGATTTGCTCGTAGAGTAGCCCTGTAGGAGCAGGCTAGAGCTATTCAAGGCCTGTCAGGGGTAGCCTCGAAAGCTTGGGCATATGGACAGCCGCATTGCCCCCTTGCTCTGGAGCCTGCCGCGTGATTACGACGCTGATCTTTGACTTCGACGGCCTGATCGTCGACACCGAGACCCCGGACTACGTCGCCTGGCAGGAGGTGTACGCCGCCCACGGAGTTGCCCTTCCTTCCGAGACCTGGGCAATCAACGTCGGCTCGGGGCATCTCTTCGACCCCTACGCACACCTGGAGGCACAGCTCGGGCGAGCCGTCGACCGAGCACCAATCCGCGAGCAGACTCGAGCGCGCTTCCGTGCCGAGCTCGGCACCATCACGCCGCTCCCTGGGGTCGTCGCCTATCTCACCGCCGCCCGGGAACTCGGGCTGCAGGTTGGCCTTGCCTCCAGCTCGTCCCGGGCCTGGGTCGCTGGCCACCTGGAGCAGCTCGGTCTCCTGGGCCACTTCGAGACCATCTGCACCTCGGATGATGTCGCCCGCACCAAGCCCGAGCCGGACCTCTACCTGCTCGCGCTCAAACGCCTCGGTGTCGAGCCTGTGAAGGCGCTCGCCCTGGAGGACTCGCCGAACGGGGTAAGGGCGGCCCAGGCTGCCGGCATACGTTGTGTAGCGGTACCTAACCCGGTCACCCGGCTGATGAATCTCGACCACGCTGACCTGGTGCTACCCTCGCTGGCAGACCTCCCGCTCCCTGCGCTGCTGGCGCGATTTACGGACTTGCGGTAGCCCCGAAGGAAGAGGCGCTCAAGCGGCTTTCCCCCAGGCGGCGTTCTGGAACACGACCCGATAGCCATCGGGGTCCTCGAACGTCGCTTCCCGCTCGTCCCAGTACGGGTTGTACGACGGCACTGGGAGGTAGCCGAGGCACTCATGCGCTCGACAGCGGCCTGCCAGGCAGCCGCGTCGGGGATGTAGAAGACCAGCAGATTGTCCTGCGTCGGCGCACGACCGGCAAGGTGGCCACAGTGGTGGGTGAACTCCAGGTGGTAGCCCGCCCCTGGCAGACTGAGCATGACCCCGTCGAAGCCGGCGTGGTCTTGGAAGCGTGCGATCACCTTCATGCTGACGCCGTCGCGGTAGAAGCGTAGGACGGCGTCGAGGTCGTCGGTCGGCCGGGCCACGCGGAAGTGCTGGGCGATCATCCTTCCCTCCTCAGCAGTCTGACGAGCCGGGCATCCAGCCGATGGCTTGGGTCCAGGTGTTTGCCCGGGCCATCAAAGCCCAGATAAAGGGATCTTTCGCGTCGGTGTAGGCGTGGCGGTCGTCGCCCAGATGGTCGGCAAGCTCGCGTTTGAGGGTCGCGTAGCTCGCCGCCTCCTCGGGGTGGGCACGCAGCTCGTCACCATCGAGCGGCTGGAGACCCTGGCGGCCGAGCGTGACCACAGCCTGGGGGAACTTGCCCACACCTGGCTGCTCTCCGAGCCGCGGGTCAGCTCGGTGATCTCGCGGGCCACGAGTGCCGAGTAGGTGCGGGCGAACGCGCAGGCGGCCAACTGGCAGCTCTCGGTGGAGGAGACCGGCAGGCGGTCGAGGCGATCCTGAGCGGGAAGGCCGCCTGAGCCTGCGGGAGTCCGGCGGCACGCCCGTCACGGTCAGAAGCGGCTGCCGCATCGCACAGGCTCCCACGGTGGCACCCGGAGAAGATCGGCGGAAGATGCGAGCGATCATCCTTGAGCGGACGGCGGCCCCGCCCAGCTGCGCGTGCGTGAGGTTCCGGAGCCACGGCCCGGCCCAGGCGAGGTGCGGGTGCGCGTGGAGGCGATCGGCGTGAACTACGCCGAGTTGCTGTCGCGGAAGAGGCTGTACGGCTGGGCACTGGCGCTGCCCTACACGCTCGGGATGGAGGCGACCGGCACAATCGAGATGCTCGGCGCCGGCGTCACACAGCGGTCAATCGGCGAGCGGGTGGTCGTCGCCGGCTTCGCGAGCCGGGTCTGGGCCAAAATCTGGAAAGGGCTCCAGCAACCCTTCCCAGAAGGATAGCTACAACTGTAGTACTAGTGAGCTTCAAGCAGGATGGTTGGTGTACGAAGCAGCGCCAAGCTCGTCTCCACGCCGGAGCCATCTGCGTAATCTGCGTAATCAGTGGATGATGCTGCATTAGGGCGCCGTACACCCGCCAACAACCGGCGCGCCGCGGAGGTGCTCACGCCATCCGCGTCGCGCTCGACCATACCTCGTCGCCAAACCAGGACGTGTGAGGCGACCCCTGCTAGCAACTCGGTGGGCCGCCTGGGGCGCCCGGCTACCTCGAAGCCAGCCACAGCCGCGAGAGGTTGTTTTCACGATGAAGCCGGCGGGGCGGTATCGTGGCGTTTCAGCAGCCACTCTTCAACCTCGGCGCCGCGCCCTTCGGCATAGCCGCGGTCTTCGCCGGAGACGGTGAAGCCGTTGCGTTCAAGCACGCGCCGTGACGCTATGTTGTCCTTCACAACCCGGGCGGCCAGTGGCCCCGTAGGCACCAGGTTGAGAAACAGCACCAACGCTCGTGTGGCGATCCCCCGCCCCCAGAACGCCTTGCCCAGCCAATAGAAAACTTCGGGTTCGCCAAACCAGCTGTGATAGCCGATTGAGCCGGCAACCTGATCATCTGCCAGAATCACCCGCACGATCACGGTAGGATCGGCCAGGACCTTTGCCCAGTGAGCGTTGAAGGCGTCCCAGTCGGAGGGGTCTTTCGCCGTAAAAGCCGCCATCCAAATTGCCTCCGGCTCGCGCTGCTGCTCGAACAGGATCGGCAGATCGTCAGGGGTCATGGCGCGCAGCGTGACGTGGTCGGCCATGTATGTTCTCCGTGCTGTTTACGACTGGAAAGCTTTTCCAAAGCCTTAAAGAACGGGGCCTGGAATCGCCAGCCCAGGCGATGGTAACGCCGAATCAGGGCATGATCGATCGTGATTAGGCGAGAATAGC
>NZ_JXCA02000011.1 GCF_000828085.3 Scytonema tolypothrichoides VB-61278 | reverse complement strand
TCCGGGGTCTTCCGTCCGGGTTCCTTCTACTGTTTATGGAAGCACAACGTTATATATGTACGAACACTCGTGTTGAAAATGTTTGCTCAACTTATACTTTCTAAATAGAACGTTTGCTCACCTTATGCTTTCAAATCTTCATATTTCTACTTTACGCTATATCGAATTTAATTAGGTTTCAAAAAATTGATTGCTCAACTTATGCCTTCAAAGTTGCTCAACTTATCCTTACAGTGACAGCGCGCTTCTACGCTGTTTTCCATACCGGAAACCTCCCCCAGGACGTGATGCAAGCCGAGTATGACTAAATCGGTAGCCGTCATCTTGCGTTCGCGTGCAGCGGTGCGGAGGGCTTTGGTAAGGGTTTTAGGAAGTTTGAAGTTGATCGATTCGCGTTCTGTGCCGGTCATATCTACACCGCGTATGTACCCTGGTACAGATTGTACCGTATGTCCTTTCCTGCAGGTTGCGTGGCTCTTTCATGCGTTTCCTTCCCGACAAGGCAGAACGTGATCGTCTGCACGCGATTGCACCTTAAAAATGAATAGAATTTGTAGTAAAAAAGAAGGGTAAGACCATTTCACACGCCACTGGCTCTGCGACCCGGTTTTATCTAAATGTTTTGTGATTCGATACGTTGACAGTCTTTGTGCTATCAAAAGAGCAACAGGGATTGGACCGTAGCCCTTCCTGTTCCGGAAGCAGGGTTTCAAGAGCGTTTCATCGAACAATAGCCCCGGCGCTGACGCCGCTTGTCCACTTCCGTAAGGGACAGCAACGCCTCCTCGTAACTGGACATCGCTTTTTCCTGCCAGCTTCCTTTTTTACTGTGCAGGCCGCCCCAACTCAGGCGCAAAATCCAAGTGCCGAACAAATCCTGGATAACTTCCGCAGTGTAATACCGTTTATCCGTTTGCCAGCGCCGGTTGATGAATTTGTGGAACTGAAATATGGGAACTGTTTTCCACCCAATATTATTTGATCGATTGTAGCCATCGGCTGTTGTCCGTTGTGAGATACAGGGCTGACGCGCTGTTAATGCAGAATACGGTTGATCCTCAAAAGCCAGTGCCCTTTCGAGATTTTCGGGTTTCATCCGAAACAACAGCAGTTCAAGTTTGTACTTCTCGAATCCTTTAGTTTCTTCAATGTTCCAGGTGGGAGAGGCAAGCCACTTCTCTTTCAGTCCCTCAATTTCCTCATGCGTTTTCATGGATAGCCCTCATGAAAATAATAATTAGTGCCTTATACGCTAATCCTCTTGCTTGAACAAGACCAAAACACTGGCTTCTTGTATCGTTTTTAGGCGTAATTCCGAATCAACAGTTCGCTTCCTTTGCCTGCATACTGTTGTTTGTAATTATTCATAGAGTACTGACAGCGCCATTCCTCAATGTGAGCAAAATCGAACAGGTTGTGGATCTCTGGAGCATCGTCATAGGTTATCAGCCGCCGATGGGATGTATGTTTGGCCTCATAAGCAAACCGTTCATGGTCGAAGGCGGTAGCCTACCACCTTCTGTGCCTTGTTTCTCGTTTCCGGTTGGGGAAATTCAGAAAGTCCTATCGATGGTTTCCGGGTATATTTGTAAATTTTTTTAATATTAGACGAAAATTTGAATAGAAGGCATTAAAAAACGAGTCTGTGCCCAATCTCTTTCGATTTTCGTGATGGTAGCTTGGTGATGGTTCTACTATAGTTATTAGAAAGATATATCAAGAAAACTTGATGACTATTACTGATACTGTCGTTCCTGGCTTTCATGCCCTATCTGACCCCTTGCGAGTACAGGTTTTGGAATTGTTGCGCTCTCAAGAGTTATGTGTCTGTGACTTGTGTGAACACTTGGGAACCACTCAATCCAAACTGTCCTTTCACCTAAAAACCTTGAAGGAAGCTGGCTTGGTTCGCTCTCGACAAGAAGGACGCTGGATTTACTACAGGCTGAATCTGCCTCAATTTGTTGCCCTAGAGCAGTATCTCGCGGAGTTCCGCCGCTTTAGCTTGATGTTGCCTAGCCCTCCATGCGCTGACACCAAGTAACTCATCAACTTTTTTTGTAACGAAATGTTGTATTTTGGTACTTTCTGGGTTGACAAATCAATTTATTTTGAAATGATAGAAAGATATCCTTGATATGACCCATAAAGGGGTGAGGTCAATGAGAAGAATGAAATTGGCTCTCGCACTGGGGATGTTAGCCTTAACAAGCAGTTGTACAGCAACATCCAACACATCGACTGAAAATCAGCGACCACAGAAGGTCACTGATGTCGCTCATTCTGCTAATCCTACAAAAACAACAATTAAAATTGATGGCTCTAGCACGGTCTATCCAATTACCCAGGCAATCGCTAAAGAGTTTCAAGCTTCCCCCCAAAACAAGGTGGAAGTTTCAGTTAACGTTTCCGGTACGACGGGCGGGTTTGAAAAGTTTTGTGCTGGCGAAACAGACATTAACAATGCTTCTCGACCGATTTTGAAAGAAGAGATGGAAGTCTGCAATAAGAATGGTGTACGATACATGGAGCTTCCTGTAGCGTTTGATGCCTTAACTATCGCCGTTAATCCGCAAAACGACTGGGCGAAAGATATCACCGTAGCAGAATTGAAAAAGATTTGGGAACCGGAGGCGCAAGGAAAAATTACCCGTTGGAATCAGATTCGAGCGTCTTTCCCAAATCGCCCTCTGACTTTATATGGTGCAGGGAAGAAGTCTGGTACTTTTGACTACTTCACAGAAGCAACAGTAGGCAAAGTTAGATCTAGCCGCAATGACTACACAGCCAGCGAAGATGATGAAGTTTTAGTACAAGGAATCAGCAAAGACCCAAATGCTTTAGGATACTTCGGCTTTGCTTATTACGAAAAAAATCAAACTAAGTTGAAAGTTCTAGCCGTCAACAACGGAAAAGGATCAGTGTTACCGTCACGCCAAACGGTAGAACAAGCCAAGTATCAGCCCCTTTCTCGACCTTTATTTATCTACGTCAATTATTGGAATGCTAAAAATAGAGGGACTATTTATCAATTCGCTGATTTCTACCTTAAAAAAGCACCGACAGCAGCAAGGATTGTGGGTTATGTGCCTTTACCCGATGAAGTTTACCGCATTGATTCTGTTCACTTAGGCACTGGTAAGGCAGGGACAGTGTTTGCTGGAAAAGCGCAACTTGACTTAACAATTGCGGAATTATTACGAAAACAGAAACAGTTTTAGGTTGATGAATCCACTTTTAAAGGTCGCTAACTCATGTCAGCCAAAGATATTCGCAGGATAGGCATTTATCAAACAAATGATGAGTAACTGATGAAAAATAAACCCCTTACTAAACAGCTTTCTTTCCTTGACCGCTTCCTGACCTTGTGGATTTTTCTGGCAATGGCTATTGGGGTCGGTTTGGGCTACTTTTTTCCTGGGACAGAAGGGTTTATCAACCAGTTCCAGGTAGGAACAACCAATATTCCGATTGCTATTGGGTTGATTCTGATGATGTATCCCCCTCTCGCTAAGGTGCGATACGAGGAATTAGGCGATGTCTTTCGCAATGGTAAAATTCTCGGTATATCGCTGCTTCAGAATTGGATTATCGGACCAATTTTGATGTTTCTCCTGGCAATTACCTTCCTGCGTGGCTACCCGGAATACATGGTAGGATTAATCCTGATTGGGTTAGCCCGATGTATTGCAATGGTTGTCGTCTGGAGTGATCTGGCGCGAGGCAATACCGAATACACGGCGGGACTGGTTGCTTTCAACAGTATCTTTCAGGTCATTTTTTACAGTCCTTATGCCTGGTTGTTTATCAGTGTGCTGCCGCCATTGTTTGGGTTGAAGGGTAGCGTTGTAAACGTGAGCATTGCCGAGATTGCTAAAAGTGTTTTTATTTATCTTGGGATTCCCTTCCTAGCTGGCTATTTCACTCGTTTCTTTCTGGTCAAAGCAAAAAGCAAACAGTGGTACCATCAAGAGTTTGTACCCAAAATCAGCCCCCTGACACTGATTGCCTTGCTCTTTACGATTGTGGTGATGTTCAGCCTGAAAGGAAATTTGATTGTCCAGATTCCCCTTGATGTGGTGCGGATTGCAGTTCCGCTGATCATCTATTTCCTGGTGATGTTTTTCATCAGTTTCTACATGGCATGGCGAATTAGAGCAGATTACTCCAGAGCCGCAAGCGTTGCGTTTACGTCGGCAGGCAACAATTTTGAACTGGCAATCGCTGTGGCTATTGCAGTGTTCGGCATTAATTCGGGGGCAGCATTCGCCGCTGTCGTTGGTCCATTGGTGGAAGTGCCCGTGTTGATTGGTCTGGTAAATGTTTCGTTCTGGTTTCAGAGACGCTATTTTGCAGCATCTACCTCGGAAACGCTTTAGCCTCCTAAAAATCAGATGAGGATTTCAATCAATGGAACAGCAACTGAATCAGCCCATTTCAGAAAATTTGTGGTGGGTGATTCCTGACAAATTGGCAGGTGTTCGCAAGCCAATGGCAGAGGAATTGACCGCGCTACAAAATGCGGGTGTAAGTGCAATTGTCTCCGTTATGGATGACCCCTCGAACTTGGATTTATATGAGCAAGCAAACATTCCTTACCTCTGGTTGCCAACAAAAGGAGGTATACCACCAAGTCGAGAACAAGTCCGGCAATTACAAAACTTTGTTGAGAGCCAAAATCGCCAAGGCAATGCTGTTGCAATCCACTGTACCAGTGGCAGACGGCGGACGGGAACGATACTGGCTGCCTATCTGATCCATGCTGGTTCGTCTTATGAGTCAGCGATTCAGACCATCCAGGAGGCAAACCCTGATGTTGAACTGCGAGAAGCCCAAAGCACTTTTTTACGGAAGTTGGCAGGAGAATAAGCATACCATGACGTACCCACTCATCCTCATCTTCTCAACAATATCTCATTACGACACAAGCGCCCCGACCTCAACACCCATCATGCACGTTCTAACGGCGCGAGGAGGACAACCCCTGAATTAAATATCCTTATGGTTTCTAGGCGGGAAGAGCCAAAGCACTTCGCAATGCTTCAATCCGTTCAGGAACAAGCCGGTAATATATCCAGGTACCGCGTCGTTCTTTTTGAAGCAACCCAGCTTCGTACATCACTTTTAAATGATGGCTCACGGTGGGCTGGGATAATCCCAACGGTTCTATTAAGTGACAGACACAGGCTTCCCGGTTTGGTTGAGCAGCAATCAGACTAAGCAATTGCAACCGGGCAGGTTCTCCCAAGACGCGGAAGATAGCTGCCATTTGCGCTGCTTGATTCCCATCAATAAAACTCGATAGCAGTGACGGACAACAAGCGGGATTCTGTTGAGAAAAGTTCATACTTATATATTGACATTCATCAATATATATTGCAAATATATTGATATATATAAATATAGATGAGAATCAATATAATACAGAACGATAAGGAGGAATATTTATGGCAGTTCTCAAAACCCATGTAGCGTTGAATGTTACCAACTTGGACAAATCTATTACTTTCTATCAGGCGATGTTTGGCGTTAAGCCCGTAAAACATAAAGTGGACTACGCCAAGTTTGATATCGCTAATCCCCCCTTGAACTTGACGTTGAATCTGGCTTCTAGTGTGCGTTCTGGCGGTGCCTTGTCTCATTTGGGCGTGCAGGTGGAAAGCACCCAGGATGTACAAGCGGCGGTCAAACGTTTCAGAGAAGCTGGACTGGATTTGTTTACCGAGGAAAACACTGACTGCTGCTATGCGTTGCAAGACAAAGTGTGGGTTACAGATCCAGACCAGAACAAGTGGGAAGTATTTGTCGTCAAAGTGGCAGATACGACACCAGAGCAAAATGTGATAGCGGCAACCCATGCCGAAATGGTTGCATCACCTGCCTTGAAATCATGCTGTGCCTAAAAGGACAGCGTTAAAGACGAGCGAAAATTTATTTTCATGAATCTTGGAATTGCTTAGGGCTGACGAGCAGCACATTGCCTATCAATGCCCCATCATCTTTAGCCATCACCAGTTTTTGTTGTATCATGACCTTTGATCACAAACCGAGAATCTTATTCCTCTACGGTTCTTTACGGGAGCGTTCCTACAGTCGCCTTTTAGCAGAGGAAGCCGCCCGAATAATGAAGGAATTTGGGGCAGAAGTCCGGTTTTTCAACCCGCGTGAATTACCGATTCACAACAGCGTAGCAGAAACCCATCCCAAGGTACAGGAGTTACGGGAATTGAGCCAGTGGTCAGAGGGTCAAGTCTGGTCAAGCCCTGAAATGCACGGCAATATTACGGGTATCATGAAAAACCAGATTGACTGGATTCCCCTTAGTATAGGTGCGGTCAGACCGACCCAAGGGAGAACCTTGGCAGTGATGCAAGTCAGTGGCGGTTCTCAATCTTTCAATGCTGTCAACACTCTGCGGATTCTAGGACGTTGGATGCGGATGTTTACGATTCCGAATCAGTCCAGCGTTGCCAAAGCTTACCAAGAGTTTCACGAAGACGGCACGATGAAAGATTCCCCTTACCGCGACCGGGTGGTTGATGTGATGGAGGAACTTTACAAGTTCACCCTGCTGTTACGTCCGCAAGTGGATTATCTCACAGACCGCTATAGCGAACGGAAGGAAAAAGCTGCCAAAGAGGTCATCGCAATAGCGAATAGTGCTTTAGAAGTGAATGCCAAGCAAGGCTTATAAAAATTTTACCAGTCATCTACCAACAAAGAACAACATCATGAAAAAAGTCATGTTTGTGTGCAAGAAAAACTCTCGCCGTTCCCAAATGGCAGAAGGGTTTGCTCGGACATTAGGAGAAGGCAAAATTGCTGTTAGCAGTTCTGGGCTAGAAGCTTCTCATGTAGACCCCAAGACCATTGATATCATGGCTGAAATTGGCATTGATATCAGCCATCAAACGTCCAAGCCCTTAAGCGATTTTCAGCCATCAGACTATGACGCTGTAATTTCTTTGTGTGGCTGCGGGGTGAATTTACCGGAAGCATGGGTACTACGTTCGGTGTTTGAGGATTGGCAGCTTGATGACCCAGAGGGACAACCGATAGAAACTTTTCGCCGGGTTCGAGGTGAAGTTAAAGAACGGGTGGAAAAGCTAATTAAAGCCCTAAGTTAAGTTGTTTCTTTTGACATATGACACTGCATCCTGGCGATATCTACCATCGTCAGGGATTTTGAAATATTACCGGAAAACGAAAGATGACGGGCCATGTTTTTATTTGGGGTTGGTTAAGAATATTTCTCGGTATCACACAAACAGTTCTAGCCGCCACTGGTGTTTTGATGTTTCTATCAGTCGGTTCACGTCCCATAACATTAATAGTCATCGGGGGCGCATTAAGTGCTACTATTATTAGCCGTCTTCTCTATAAAGGAAAGTCTGACCCCAGATTGTCATAACCAGCAGACAACAATCTAGACGACGCTAAATAAGGTAATCATTCAGTGCTTTGATAAGGATACTACTGCCCCACCCTTTTAGATCGGCAAGGATTTTAATTTTGTTGTTCAAGGTAATAGGGGGTTTTTATCTTAAGCCGTCCAGATAAAGGTTTCCTTGTAATGATGCACGCCGTTCAAGATAGAACTCAAGTACCAACCAACTTCTGACCTATTGTTGCTAAAAAACCCAAGGTGGTGGTGCCGCTTACAACCATGAAGATTAATACTTTTCGCCCCACATTATAACTAATGGCTCTAACGTTAACCTGCCCTCCTTCAATTTAACTGTTGTGCCTTCTCACCTGCCAAAAAATCGGAATTGCTGTAACTTGAATAACAACTGAAAATGCAACCAAGGCACTAACTGAACGATCATACAAAATCCCCATTAACGCACTACCCAAAAACCAAGATAAACCATAGCCTGCGCTAAAAATGCCATACGCACTAGCACGTTTATCTATCGAAACCATCCCAGCAACAGCAGCTTTCATAATTGATTCTTGCGCTCCCATTCCTACACCCCACAAAATCATTCCCAGGAGTGCAAGATTGATGTTTCCAAAAAAAGTCAACGGGGGAAACAAAGATGATATAAAAACTGCAATTATGAGGATAGAAATACCACTGCGGTCAAACAAACGTCCGAATACTAATGCAGCTATTCCAGCAACTCCCATAGCTACTGAATAAAGCAAAGGAATAGATTGCCCTGATGCAATCCCTACTTTTTGTAAGTGATAAGCAATAAGGGGAAAATCTGCGTATCCTGCTGCAACTAATGCTACTGCACTAAGATAAATCCAAAAAACTCGCGGTAATCCCTCCCCTTTGAGTGTTGGTGTGTTTGCTTCAAAGTCACGGGGATTCGGATAAACTCGTTGCCCCATTAAAAGCACAATTAACCCCAATACTGCTGGTACAATCAAAATTGCAAAGCCGTTCTGATACCCTCCGTGTAAATAAAGCACTGCTGCTACAGCCAGTGGTCCCATCACAGCACCAATCTGATCCATCGCCTCATGCAAACCAAAACCGAAGCCTCTACCAATTTGACTTGCTGCATGGGAAAGCAACACATCTCGCGGCGGAGTGCGAATCGCTTTACCTGTGCGTTCTGCAATCATCAATCCTGCTGCAACTTCCCAACGTCCTGCTAAGGCTAAAAGCGGTACAACTGCCGTATTGATGAAATAGCCTAGAGTGGTAATTCTCCAATATTTTTTCGTCTGGTCACTTAGATAACCTATAGCCAACCGAAAACCATAACCTATTAACTCTCCAAAACCTGCGACTAAACCCACGACTGTACCGCTAGCGCCCAAAACTTCAAGATAAGCTCCAGTAATGCTACGCGCTCCTTCATAGGTAGCATCAGCGCATAAACTCACGAATCCCAGTAAAATCACGAACTTGAAAGCTGAGGTTTTAGAAAGGCTTTTGAGATTTTTCATGGTAGATGGAGACTCAATGCTGGTCTAACTCAAAACCATTATCCCAATTAAAGTGATTTCAAATGCCTTATTCTTCTCCTGGGTAAGGAACGCAGAGAGGCTTGACTTTGAAATAATGAATAACGATGTAATGTCTTTATGTATACAACCTCTGTATTCTCAACAGCCGCTTGCCGAACATGTGGTCGTTACGCTAGTACGGTTGCCTTCCTTGTCGTAAGTATAGGTAATCGTGGTGCCGTTTTGGAAAACAACGGCCTTGAGGCGTCCTTGCGCGTCGTAGGTATAGGCAACGCTGTCGGCAAACGCCGGTAGGGAACCTAGAACCGTTAATACCAGTGCTGCTCCCAGAATATACTTTTTCATACGACAACCCTTCGCAAACCCAGTCAGTATCATCCTAATCCCAGACCTTTTAACGGGCTGTTAACGGCTCCCTGCTATCCCAAAAGGTATTGCTGCGGGGGGGATGTATGAATCGCCGTTTCTTACCCATTTTCATTGTTTTTGCCCTCCTCATACAGTCGGTTCTGGCACAGGCGCAGATGGGTGGTGACAATGGCATGAAGCTGGTGAACATGCCCCCGGCGACTCCGGAAGAAGCGATTCCCGTCATCGAAAGCCGCAAACTGCCGGAAAATCTCAATGGCGGAACGACAGTAAGGGGCGGTTTCCTCAGCCGCCTGATGCGAAGCAGCGCTGCTTCGCCCTCTTCGCCCGCGTCCATCGCCGAACTGGCGCGTGCCCTGAAGAACGATCCGGATCTGATTTACGAATACGTCCATAACAACATCGCCTACTATCCTATCTTTGGCGTGCAAAAAGGAGCACTGGGAACACTGCTCGATCATGCCGGGACGGATTTCGACCAGGCGGCGTTGATGGTGGCGCTGCTGCGGCAGGCAGGCTTCACCGCACATTTTGTCCGGGGGCAAATCGAATTAAATGCAGCGCAAGTCCAGGATTGGCTCGGTATCAGCACCAGCAGTCGCATCGCGGCGGCAACCGTATTTTCGCAAGGCGGCATTCCCCATAAATCGTTTTCCAATCCGGACGGCAGCCTCAATCGCATTCAGATTACCCATGTGTGGGTCAAGGTCAACATTGGGGGCACGGACTACGTTTTCGACCCCAGTTTCAAGAGCCACATCGTTAAGAGCGGCATCAACGTTGCTACGGCGATGGGCTATGATCAGGCGTCTTTCCTGAGCGGCAATGCGAACAGTGCATTGACCGGGGCGACGGTAACGGCAGACTATGTGCAGAATCTGAACCGTGCAGGCATCCGCAGCAATCTCCGGAATTATACCAACACCTTGGTGAACTATATCAAAACCAATAATCCCGATGCGACGGTTGATGATATTCTGGGTGGTCGCACCATCAAACCTTATGTTGGCGCACCGCTGCGGCAAACAGTATTGCCCTACCGTTTCGTGGATTCTGCCAACCCGGAAGTGGAATGGACCGATATTCCCAATACCTACAAGCCGACCCTGCGCGTGCAGTACCAGGGTATCGATCAGACCTTCACCTCGGATTATCTTTACGGAAAACGGTTGACCATTACCTATAACGCTTCCAATCAGCCCCTGTTATCGGTGGATGGCGCAGCGGTAGGAAGCCCTGGCACAGCGGTAATGCCTGGAGCTGTCAGTCAGCTTACCGTCACGATTGTCCATAACGGCTACAGTTGCACCGGGGCAATCTGTACGGGCGCGGATCAAACCGTCGTCAACAATCTCAGGGGCGGCGGCGTCTACACGGTTATCAACGGCTGGGGTCCTGCCGGGCGCGGGCTTATGGAATACAACCGCGAACGGGTGGCAGCGGCGAAGGAAAGCGGTCTGGGAGATAGCACGGAACCTGTCCTCGGCGAAAACCTGGCGATGCTGGGCAACACTTGGTTGGCGGAAAATGTTTATAGTCTGGATCTGTCCGACCGCATCGCCAGCACGACGAGTAATTTCCATCACATCGTCGGCATTGCCGGACGCAACGCTGCTCCGCAGAATGCGCCCTACGTGGATTTATCAAGCATGGTATCCGTTGTCAGTCAGACACTCGATACCACGCGAAGGGAAAGCGTTCGGTATGAGTTTCTCAGCCACAGCAGTATCTTTGAATCCACCGTCATCGAGCAGAATTTATCCACCGATGCCGTCTCGACAGTCCGTCTTCTCGATCTGGCATCGCTGCAAGGCTACAAAATATACGATGCTACGCAGTCCAATTACGCTTCCGTTGTTCGTCCGGTTATTTCCCAGCCGGTAGCCGGGGGAGGCTATAGTGCAGGTACTTTGGGCATTATCGATAATGAAATCAACACGCTCAACGCCCGCGTTTTTCTCCCGGAAAACGGACAGCTTACATCGGGGAACTGGAGGGGAGCAGGTTTTTTCACCAAAAGACCGGACGGTTCCATCCTGGCCTTTATCAGCGGCGGACTGGCGGGTGGGTATTCTACAACTGCCTTATCGGATGCTACAGTATCAACCCGATTACAGCGCAACCAACTCGCGTCGAATACACAGAATGTGTTTCAAGCGATCACCGAGTGGTCAAAAGAGCCGATTGATTTATTCACCGGCAATTATACGTATAGTCACGATGATTTGGTCATCGGCAACGGAGCTTTTCCTTACACCTTAAGTTTTCAGAAGCATTACAACTCCGGCAAGCGCCGCCTCAATGGCGCTTTGGGCAAAGGCTGGACACACAACTTCGCTATCCGTACCGATGTGGGCAGTGATGGTTTCCAGGGGATGGGTGAGGATTCGGCGATCGATGGAGCCGCCAGCATCATTGAAAAGTTCATTGCCCTCGATCTGCTCTACACACCAACCCAGCAACTCGACCGCAGCGTGATCGTGGCGCTTTCCAACCGCTGGCTTGCCGAGCAGCTGGTGAACAATACCGTCACCGTGACCAAAGGAAACCTGTCGGAGATGTTCGTCAAGCGCGAACTGCCCGACGGCACCGTTGCGTACAACCCACCGCCGAACAGCGCCACGACACTGACGCGCGACACGGACGGCACGTTCACGTACGAAACCCCCGACAAGATTGCGCTGAATTTCAACAGTACCGGAGATATCGCCAATTGGGTGCATCCGGCTGGGCCAGAGGTAAATTTCACGTATACGGGTGGCAAGCTGACGTCGGTGGCCAACACCACCGGGCGTTCGTTGACGATCGGCTATGACAGCGGCACAGGATATATCAATCAAGTATCCGATAATAGCGGCGTTGCCGGGCGAACGGTAACCTACAGCTACGATGCAGACGGCAATCTGCTGCGCTTTACCGACACATTAGGCAACAAGACGACGTTCGCCTATGACGTGCCGGGACGGATGACGCAAATCTTCTTTCCGTCACGGCAGCCGGACCCGAATAACCCCACCGTGCCGTTCGTCACCAACAGCTACGATTCCCTGGGACGAGTAGCGACGCAAACCGATGGCAACGGGCAGCCCTGGAATTACTATTTTGCTGGTGCGCGTTCCGAGGAAGTCAATCCCTTGGGCGGGCGGCACATCCTCTACTTCAATCCGTACGGCAGCGCCATTCGTGAGATCGACGAATCGGGCAAGGAAACCAAAAAAGAATACGACGGCATGAACCGGTTGATCCGTCTTATCAAGCCGGAATGCAACGCCAGTACGTTCGAGTATAATGCGTTCAACAACGTTACCCTGGCGCGCCGCTTGTCGAAAAAGACCATCAGCGGCGAAGCCAACCCGATCTACAACTGCACAGCGGCAGTTCCTTCAGCGCTATTACCGACGGAAACCGTCACCACCTATAACAACACGTGGCAAAAACCCGCCACGATCACCGATGCCCTGGGACGGGTGACAACATTCAGCTACGACGCAGCGAACGGCAACCTGCTCAGCATCACCAGCCCCGACCCGGACGGCGGCGGGCCGCAAACCCCGTCCGTCACCCGCTTTACCTACAACAGCCGGGGGCAGGTGCTGACCGTTACCGATCCCCTGAATACGGTAACGCAGAACACTTATAGCCCGACGACCGAAGTCATGACGCAGGTGGTGGAAGATGCAGGAACCGGCAAGCTCAACCTGACGACCACGTTCACCTATAACGGGGTAGGCAACCAGACCAGTATCGACGGGCCGCGCACCGACGTGAATGATACCACCACGATGGTGTACGACACCCAGCGCCGAATGACGCGGATGACGCTGCCCGATCCCGACGGCACAGGAAGCCAGGTAGCGCCGGATACGCAGTTTGTCTACGATGCGGACGACAACCTGGTACGCAGCAAAGCCCTCAAAACAGGCACCACATACCTGGAGACGGTGATGACGTACTCCGACACCTTCCAGAAACGAACCGTCACTAACCCGTCGAATAATACCACTACTTACGATTACGACGAACTGGGCCGCCTGAAAACCGTCACCGACGCCGAAGGGCGGAAAGTCCGCACCACCTACGATGTGGTGGGGCGCGTCAACACGGTCACTTACGGCTTCGGCGCGAGCGATGGCAGCACGCGGGCGCTGACCTACCTGTATTACGGCAACGGCACGCGCGGACGGATCACCGATGCGCGCGGCAACCAGACCAATTTCATCTACGATGGCTTCGACCGCCTCAGCCAAACGCAGTACGCCGACGGCAGCTACGACGGGTTCAGCTACGATGCGGCCGACAACATGGGGAGTCGGCGCATCCGCAGCGTGACGGGCACGCCGGGGAACACCGTTCTGTATGCCTATGACCACCTCAACCGGATGACGGTGAAGACACCGCAGGATCAGGCGTCCACCACCTATGCCTACGACAAGACGGGCAGACACACCCGCGCGTCGTTCACGGGCACGCTGGGCGCAGGGGATGCCTATGTGGGCGATTGGACGTTCGTGTACGATGCCGTCGGACGGTTGCTCTCGGAGAGCCGCAACGACGGCAGTGTCAAGACCGTCACGTATAACTACGCCGATAAAGCCAATCGCACCCGGATTCTCTATCCCGGCGGTTTCGACGTGCTGTATGGGCACGATGCCACGAACAGTGTGGTGATCATCAAAGAGAACGGCACGGCGGGGTATCTGGCAGGCTACAGCTACGATCCGCTGTTGCGTCGTGTGCTGATGAACTACGGCAATGGCGGGGTGGCGAACTACGCTTGGGAAGACGACGGCGATCTGGACGTTCTGTCACACGGCTTATCCCCTACCGAATCGCTGACCTTCAACTACGGCTACGACAAGACGCACCGCCGGAACAGCCTGGTGGTCAGCGTAGATGCCTATTCCTGGCATCCCGGCGGCACGGCGGGTTCCACCACGACAGCAAACTACGGCACGGCGAACAGCGTCAACCAGTACCAGAACGTGGGTGCGCCGTATACCTATGACCAGCAGGGGAACCTGACCGGCAACGGGGTATGGACGTACACCTACGACACGGAAAACCGCCTGGTGCGAGCGGAAGCGTCGCCGACGGTGGCGGCATTCACCTACGACCCGCTGGGACGACGGTATTCCAAGACAGTGAACGGCGTGAAGACCATCTATCTTTATGCCGGAGGCCGGGAAATTGCGGAGTACGCCGGCAACGGCACGACCCTTCAGAAGCAATTCGTCTGGGGTACCGGTAACGACGAACTGGTCGCGGTGCGCAGCTTCAGTGGCGGCACGTTGAGCGGTATACAATACACCCACCATGATTCCTTAGGTTCCGTCATCGCGCTGGTGGATGCCAGCCGCATCGTCAACGGGCGCTATGCTTATGGGCCGTTCGGGGAATCGGCATCGCTTACAGGAACCAGCTTTGGTTATACCGGACAGCGCTACGACGCGGAAACCGGGTTGTACCACTACAAAGCCCGTGCCTACAACCCGCGCATCGGGCGGTTCCTGCAAACCGACCCGATTGCTGAAGGGCTGAATCTGTATGCCTATGTGAATAACGACCCCCTGAACGCCACCGATCCCAGTGGCATGGCTGCGGACTACGTCGTCGGCAAGGCCGATGAGGCATGGGATATTACCGCAGACTGGATAGCACGTAATCCAGATATTGTAGCTTTGGGTGTAGGAGCAGGTATTGATTTTGCAGCAGGTGGTCCTACTGGTGAAGGGGCGTTGATCGCTACTTTGATCAGGGACAGAGTAGGAAAAATTGCTCGGAATAAAGCTGTCGTTTCAGAAGTCGTTGATATTAATGCTAAGACTTTCTACAGGAGTATGACCAAAGCGGAAGCAGAAGCAGTAAAAGAAACTGGCTTTTTGCGTGGTGGTCGAGAAGGAGAAACTTTCTTTACGGATTCACGTTTTCGTAGTGCTACTAAGGTACAAGATCGGTTATCTTTACCACAGCAGCCTGAAGTACAGATGGAATTTCAGATTAGAAATGAACCGTCTTTTACAATCGCTGGTGCGAGGGTTGCTCCGGCATTTGGAGGTAGAGGGGGTGGACGCGAGTATATGACGACGGACCCAGTTAAGGTTGAAATTATTAATGTACAACCATACTGATCATCCATTTGTTGGGCGTAGGATCTTCGCGTCAATAGGAGAACCCTGGGATTTTGTGTCATCTATAGGTGATAACAAGCTGGAAGGAAAAATAACTTCAGTATTTGAGTTGAATGAGGAGATTGTACTTGTATGCGAAGTTTCAACTTTTTATGCAAAAGGAAAGACTATCCAGCAGGTTATCGCTATAAATCGCCACAGAAGCAGTCAAAATGTTGAGGATGAATTGACAAAAGACAACAAAGCTACGGTCAATCTTATCTATTCCCTTGAAAAGGAAATCATTTCACCAGAAAACACACTAGATGTTCTGCTGTCAAAAAACAAAGACAGCAATTTTCTTGTCGGATCTATCAAATTTGTCTAATTGAATTGCTGCCCCCTACCCCTTTTCTGGCATCTTCTCCTATCTCTCCCGCGCAGCGGCCCCTTTGTGGTTTTTGCTTGTCTAAGGCGCGATGGAGATTATTCACTATGAACGAACGCGCTTTCTCTTACCTGCTCGGATGACACCGTTTCGCTCGACGAATCTTCTCTTTTCAAGCCATAGCATCAATGGGTTTGCCCGATAATTCTTTGCATTTTGACTAATGCTTGCGTCTATCAAGCAGTTTTTGACCAACGGGTGGAGGTTGCCCTTTGCGTCAACATATCGATAAAGGACTTGGCGAGAGGTGCCGATTTCCCTGCATACCCCCCAACCTTTGTTTTCCCGGTTGTTCCATCACCATGCGGAGCTTTGTCGGCGTCATACGGAAAGGCCTGGATAGAAGCGTATGTATATCGTCTAAAAACTTGTATTTATGGCGCTGTTATAAAAAATCTAACGCAGATATTGATAAAGTGTCTCCCGGCTGATGCTGAATTCTCGCGCCAACTGAGTTTTACTTTCCCCCCTTGCTGCCCTTGCCCGGATGTCTACAATCTGTGTCTGTGTGAGAGACTTTTTGCGCCCTTTGTATGCACCGCGCCCTTTGGCAAGGGCAATACCCTCGCGCTGCCTTTCCTTAATCAGCGCCCGCTCAAATTCGGCAAAGGCCCCCATCACTGATAATAGGAGATTCGCCATCGGGGAATCTTCTCCCGTAAAATGCAATCCCTCCTTGACAAACTCCACCCGAACGCCCCGCCCGGTGAGATTTTGGACGATGCGTCGCAAATCATCCAGATTACGTGCCAACCTGTCCATGCTGTGGACAAGCACTACGTCCCCTTCACGCACAAAACGCAGCATCTCTTCGAGTTTGGGACGACTCGTATCCTTGCCCGACGCCTTATCAATAAATAGCCGATCAGTGGCGATGCCCTCCAGTTGTCGTTCGGGATTTTGGTCGAGGCTACTCACCCGAATATACCCGATACGTTGTCCGATCATGCGATTTTCGCCAAAAATGTCATATTAGATTCTATGACTTTACTAGACAATTGTCAATAAATTCAAAATAGCACCCTATTCTGACAGTTTAAAGCCGAAAGAGTAAATGTCTAGTTAGAGTATACCCTATGTTGACACTTTACTTAGGTATATCTTGAAAATCTTGCCAAGAGATCAAAAAAATGGCACGGTGAGCCGTAATGGAATTATCTGTTTCTTCTTCCGCTGTTTAAGCCACCTCCAAAATGCATTCAGGAGGTAGACTTACTGTACCTTTTTCTATCCGCAAGGCTTTGCATCTTGACGTTGGTGTAAATTTTAAAATTAAATGGCACCATTTTTTAGAATTATTTGGCACTCTTATTGAAAGATATGAATGCTTTTCATTGTTAAAGGTGCCATTTAATCTTGAAGTTTACAGTATAGTTTCGCGGTAGGCTCTTAACCGTGCAACAGTAACACTATCCAAAAGAGAATTTAACTCCACATCCGTTTTTTGCCATAGCTGATTACATGTCATTACATCAGCCTTGCGAAGAGCAAGATAGTCGCCCCGCGACAAAGAAATAGGCAACTTTAACAAGTCAAGGGTATCAGCGGGAATACCTATCTCAAGCTGTAACAGTAAATTATCAATTTCTTCCTCAAATGCCAGGGTACTTACCAATAGCAGTGCAACAATCTGCCGTATCGAACGTAGGTGAAAACGCGTTGAGTCAGCAATATTACGGACATCGCCATAATAAAACGGAGCCGCATAAGGATTTGTCGTAAAGAGACGCTCGATTTCTTCCACCGAAACTCCGCTGATCCAGTTATAAAGCATGCAGACACGCTTGCACCGCTTTACATACCCAGCATTATCGGGAGCGAATCTTTGCAATGCCTGTACAGTTTCAATACCATACATCTCTCTTACTTTTTCACGCCAAGCCGCTTCTTTGCCGGGGCTTCTGACAAAAAATGGAGTATAACCCTGATCCATTTCCGGCAACGCCTGAATGAGAGCGATCAAAATTTTGGGCGTAAGCGTATGCACTCCTATTTCCTTGACCAGTTTCACCAGCCTCATCGCGGATGCGAAGCTTAACGATGATGTACCGCATGCCCGACCCAGCAATGTAAGCCGAATTTGACCGAGTTCTTCTTCGATTAAACCTAGTTCAAGCATTTGTTGCTGTATTTTTTCTAGGGTGGCTGTCATTTCATGCTGCCACTTAGGATTTTTACGGTTCTCAAGATAGCCGCCGTAGCTCTTGGATAAAAGATGTATGACCTCTCCTGCTGAAACGGACTGCACCTGTGCCAGCAGTTTAATGATCCAGGTTTCAATATCCTGCACAGAAAACGAAGATCGTAACGGTTCGAGTGTTCCTTGCACGTATCGGTCAAAAAGCTGTTGTCTCTGTAAAGGCGTTTCTGCGTAAATGATAGAACGCCCGCGTTCGCTTATACCAAGCCTGCCCGCCCGTCCTGCCATATTCTTATATTCGGCAATGGTAAAGGGTCTGCCGTTATCGCCCTTAAACTCCTGTTCAGCAATAATAACAGTATCAGCTGGCGTATTAATACCGGCGGCTACAGTTGTCGTCGCGCCGAGAACCTTAACGAGGCTGTCAGGCTCTCGATAAGCGCGTTCAACAATTTCCCGTTCTTCGCGCGTCAGATTTGAAGTGTGAAAAGCTGTTCCACCATTTAGGCATTCGCGCAGCTTTGCGGATGCCGTAGTGCTATCACGCGTCGGCAGTAATGAGAGGATTTCTGTTGCGGGAGGAAGATCAAGATCATTTGCCAGATAAGCCGCGCATCCTTGTGCCTTCCCACGCTGGTTGCGGAAAACAATCACTTTTTCGCCAGCATTCACCAGTTTATTGACTAACGGTACAATGACATCCTGACTGCTAGGTTTATCTCTCCGCTGTACGATAGAGCATTTGGGTATAAACTGTTCCATGCGTGGTTGCCCCTCAGCATCAACATACTGAAAAGCTCCGGTGCGATCGATGACACCTTCGACAAGAGGCACAGGACGCTGATCACTCATCAACACCTTGCAATCCAGCCAAGCATCGAAGTCATTGACTCCCCCAATAACGGCGGAAAGCGTGATGAGTTGCGGTGCTATACCGCGCTCCCTGACAGAAAGAAGATAGGTTAACAGCAATTCGACTGTGATGCCTCGTGAGGGATCGGTGATGAAATGCGCCTCATCAAGCACCACCAAGCCCAAGTTGTGCAGCAACGCCGGTTTATCGAGAGCAATGTTCAGGAACATTTCATAAGTCAATATAGCCAGTTCATATTTGCCTTGCATGAACGCTGCCACCTGATCACCATAGTCGCCAGTACAGCGTATCACCCGATAATCAAGATGATCACCGTATAGGCCCTGAAATTGATCAAATTTCTCGTTCACGAGCGCTTTGTAAGGAACAAGAAATACCGCTTTGCGATGTTCGGCGACTGCCCGCACGGTAGCCAGTTCACCGATGAACGTCTTGCCAGAGCTGGTTGGAGCAACTACAAACAAAGATGCCCCATCCAAAATTCGCCCTTCGTTAATAGCTTGCTGCTGTAGTTGATTAAGCCCTGACGAATAACGCGCTGACCACCTGTTTAATACGTCCAAAGGAATACCAAAAACTGTCAAATCTCCAATCGCACTGCCAACCATAATCCCGCCGGTTTCCGGGAACGCTTTACGATAGGTCTTTCCCTTACGAAAGACCGGCAGCCTCATGCCACCTTCCACTTTATTCACCAGATACGGGGTTTGCGTTACGCCTATTTTGCCCGCGTCGGCCCGCACCCTATCCATGATTCGGTCAAGCACTTCGCCAATACCGAGCGGTTCTCCAGCGTCGCTTAAAACTTCAATGATTGCTTTCGTCAGAAGACCATAACGTGCAGTAGGGTGCTCATAAGCAACTTGAGTCGCAGCCGATGCAGCAATCAAAACCCTGCCAGAGCCGACAATTTCTGCATACGGGTCGCCTAAATCACGCGGAATAGGTGCATCATCAAGAACGCGTGCTGGTGCACCGCCACTGAAGCAACAATCAATAATGCAGATAATAGTTCCTGCTTTACTGGTGCGGAACGCATCCGCGATTTCCGCCATCGGAATAGTCGTTTCATGCAACGCTTCACGGTGCGTATCGTGCAAAACTAATCGGTGGTCAGGAGTGCCATGACCGGAAAATGAGAAGATTACTGTATCTTCTGCGGTGGCTTCTTTCAATGTGGTGCGTATAGCCTCACGCACGGTGACAGTGGTAGCCTCTTCATTACAAACCATTCTAGGCTTAATGTCAGAAACGGAGTCGCTAAACAAACACCACAACCCCAAGGCATCGCGCCGCGCACCGGATAAATCCCGCACATCGAGTGCGGCGTATCGATCAATTCCGATAAATGTTGCGATAGTGGACATATATTCAGCTTCTCAATTGCGAAGTTTAAATTATGACAACCAATTCAATCCAAAGCAATTAGCTGATATTGTTAAGATCTCACATCGCCAGCCCTTTTCCTTTTCGCAAGCTTTTGCCATTCTCTGCCCTTGTATGAAAGTCCCTAGCAATAATACTCTAAATATGCACGAATTAACACTCGATTCTGGACACCCTCAGATCATGATTGATTTAAGCAAATACCAAATCTAACTCAAGTAAATTATGGCTTTCTCTAGTATCACAAGGAGAAGTATAATGCATATACTCTTCATCTTTCTTGAGAAGCTTAGCAAGCTTTACTATCGAAAGACGCTTTAAAAGATCAATTGTAATGGGGCGCTTGTCATTCCAAAATATCATCGACTCCAAAAAAGTACGTGCTTCTTGCGAATTTAGCAGCGCACAAATAAATTCAGCTTCACCTTGCGACCGACAGGGAAGAAAATAAACTGTATCATCGAACATGACAGGTTTTCCGTCTATCGGGCCAACCGAAAAAAACTTGAGTTGTTTATAAAGTCCTGAAATAGCAACTTTCCACGGTGCAAAGCTGTAGTCACCTACGCCAAAAATCGAGAAAGGAGGTCGCTTTTTATAAATAGAGCTTTTTCGCGCCGCTAAAGTTTCTCGGTGTATTTCCAAATAATCCCATGTTTGAGGAGCTAAATTTTGAATTAAAGCAGTATTCTCTCCAATATAAGTTTGCGTAACAATAACTTTTTTACGGCATTTTTTCACTCGACCATTACCAAGGTCAGAACTTTTTAGCAGTGGGTAGGTATAGGTATCTTCGATATTTACTGACTGTCCTAGACCATTCGTGAGTGAACCTTTATCCCAAGATAGCTCCATGACTTTACTGCAATCATGCTTAATCCCAGACCGCCATGTATAAAAACTGTCCTTACCTTTGAGATCAGAGAATTTAGAATAGGCATCAATATCCGACAAAATCATGTCATCCTTGTAACCTATTTGCTCATATGCTTTGCAATGAGTTAATCCATTGAAAACAAAACAATGGTAGTTACTTTCCGTACCGACTTGCACTACAAAAAGGCACGCATCCACTGAAGCTCCAAAGTGAGAAAGTGCATTAATCATATGAATGGCCGCATACTCTATCGGCTTATTTTGCTTCCATACTTGGAAAAGGATTTTTCGTGCCACTGCGGTTTTGCAGAGAACAGCAATAGTACCCTTTTTACTTTTTAACCACTCAAGATATTGCAGTATCATCCACTCGGAAATATCAAAATTGGCCTTGCCGGTTATCGCTTCCAATCCATTTCTTGCCTGAAAGTTATTTTTCATAGGCAGATTGTTTGCTTCAAGCACACCGAGGCTCGAATTTGTAACCCACGGTGGATTTCCTGTAATTAAAATAGGTTCGGGAAGCAATGAAATTTGCTTGTGCCAATCTACTGCAAAGAAATCGAAATTAAACGTCTGAATATCACGAAGCCTATCAAAATTTTTTAGTGACCCATTTAGTTCACGAAAATAGTCTGTGTTAATTTCAACACCCATGTAGCTAGATGCATCAGGGAACCCATCTATTGCAGCCAGCAGAAAAGCGCCTTTCCCACAGGTCGGCTCGATAATGGCAGCAGGCTGTATATTTAGCGATTGCTTAAGGCAATTCATAACCTCAACAGCCAAATTCTTTGGTGTCTGAAAGTCCCCAAAAATCTTTTTCTTACTAGTATTTATAGTTTCTGACATCTCAACGTACCTTGTAGAGTCCATCTATTTCACCGGCTTTCTGAATAACACGGCTATATTGAAGCCGCCATTGCAGTGCATTTGAGATGGTCAGATAGCCTTGTAGCGGTGGTGTTTTAAGGATAGCTTCCGCAATATTTCTTGCTTCAATTTCGTCAACTGGGAGGTTTTTATCCTCAATGAAAGCGAGTAAATCGTCTAAGTTACCGTCTCTCTTGAGTATATCAAGAATACCCTTTGTCGTTTGATAATCTGCAGTACGTTCTTTATGCACAAAAATCGTATGCAGCATATTAAGCCTGCCTGTTTGATTTTTAATATCATCAAACTTATCGTAAACGAATATCAACAAATTATAGCCAAGCCCATAAATTTTCTGGCGTGCAGATTTGAAAGGGCATGAAGATTGCGGCTGCTTAATGCTTGTCACTTTCATGTCGATTTCAAGGTTTAGAAAATCTATCCCAGAAGCAGAGTTGCCAGTTTCATATTGATAATTACCAGCTAGATATGCCTTGAATTTATGTTCAAGATAAGTGCCCACAGCCTTACCGTCCGTTACACCATATAAAACAGGTTCGTCGTATTTACTTTCCACCTCGGAAAATAGCGCAGCCTCCTGTAGTAATAATTCTATTGTAAGTGGCGGTTTCAAATCTTTGGCTCTTGGGTAATTATGTGCGTCCTGATTATACACGGACTGTGACCATATCTATCGCTTATTTTTTGAACACGGTACAGAAACGAGTATCTTAATGAGAAATTAACTGCGGTTTTTGAGCGCGTCATAAAGATTGCTGCGACCAATCCCTAACTGCTTCGCTGCATTAGTAGGCGACATCCCATTATCAATGAGTACAAATGCCGCATTTAAGGTCTCAGCGCTTAATTTAGGACGTCCTGGATGCCTACCTTTACTGCGTGCCGCCGCAATGCCGTCCTTGGTACGTTCGACAATAAGTCTGCGTTCAAAATGGGCGATCGCACCAAAGACATGAAACACCAGCTCGCCGGCGGCGGATGAGGTGTCAATTTTCTCCTCCAGTGACATCAGCCCAATTCCCTGCTGCTTGAAGCGTTCCACGGTTTCCAGAAGTTGTTTTAGACTGCGCCCCAGGCGGTCAAGGCGGACAACACAGATGATATCGTCCTTCCGGGCATAGTTGATCATCGACTCTAAACCCGACCGCTGAAAGCTCTTGCCGCTGATGACATCCTCAAAGATTTTGATCGCGCCGACTTGCTTAAGGCGCAGCCGCTGCCCTTCCAAGTCCTGCTCCTGAGTGGAGACACGTGCATAACCAAGAATGTCTGCCATATTTTATCTTTCTTATGGCTTTTTTGTAGCCATTGTACGTCTTTAAAACGACCGTTTTAGGGACGATATTCCCCCTACCCTCTTTCCGGCGTCCGCACCAGCAAAAACCGTCTCTAAAATATGTCTCCTTATTCGGCGCGTCTCTTTATTTTTTCAAACATTTTAGAGACGAACAACCCCCCTTTTATCCACCAAAAACGATTTGGTGTAGAATCGCGTCCAGCGACTCCTGCCAATATCAATATTGTCCTCCAAACTGTTTTTTATATTTGGGGGAAAAACCGTTTTTAAGAATTTCCTTTAATAACAGAATTTTGTGTTTACCCCTACTCCCATTTCCGTTAAAAATAGCTATCAACGTAACGGGTGCAACGATGGAAACCTTGAATCCTGGAACTATCAAGGTTCGCAATCTTGAACCCTGGGTTATCCCCTGTCTTCATCAGCAAGCGCAAGCGTCGGGATTCAAAACCCTTGAAGGGTTTGTCCGGCAGCTTCTTTTGTCCCAGGCACTCAAACCGCAACAGGATTTTGTACAGAAAATTCGACAGCACTTAGCCGAAACCGAACAAAAGCATGGACTTCTCCCCGAAGGATTCACGGACAAACTGATCCGTGAAGTACGGGATGAACGGGAATGATCACCATCGATGCCAGCATCGCCGTTAAATGGTTCTTGGCGGAACCCCTTTCGGCAGCGGCGGTTGACCTTTTCACTCTCGGAAAAAAACTGCTTGCCCCCGACATTCTGCGCCTGGAAGTGACAGCGGCGATCGCGAAAGCGGCCCGCATGGACAGAATCACCGCTGATGAAGCCCATTTGATGATAACGCGTTGGGTTTCTATGCTGGACAGTCATGCCGTCAGTCTGATTGCTGCCGAATCGGTATTTGCAGAAGCGGTGCAGGTGTGCTTGGATCTCCGGCACCCTTTTCATGATTGCCTGTATCTGGCGGTTGCCCGACAGCTTAAAGTTCCTCTGGCGACAACCGACAAACGGTTAATCGAGCAAGCAGCAAAATCTGGCATTGACCTGTACCCGCTCGGCTGAGGACAGGAGTATTTCATTTTATCACCAACCAAGAAGAAGGCTTTAAATAGTATAAATAATTAATACTATTTATATAGTTTATACTGTTCTAAACTTTGCTAGCTTACCTTTTCCAATCAATGTGCTCGGTACAATATCAGCGCTACAGTTAGAGTAAGGTAGCGATAGCATGTAACTAAAAATCATGGGTGAAGCTGGTTTTATTCTTTTGGTTGGCGACCAGGACACAAACAGTTATACACTTTTAAGCACAACACAGAATACTCAGGAAGGATTGGATCAATTAAGGTATGCCTTACGGGATAAAATCCGCCATAAATTAGTGTTGTTTCATTCGATTCCAGTTGAATCGTTACAGCAAGCGAGAGAGTATTTTACGTATTATTATCAACAATACCATCGCAACGGATGGATGGTATTAACTAATGAAGCAGCAGTGCTAGTAGCCCAATCAATGGAATATTACAAAAACAATCAAGCATCCTTATTTAAGGCATTTAAGGGGGTGCAGAGCGGCCGCGATGATGGAACAGGCGGAATAATAGCATTTGCTGTCATTGTACTGGCGATGGGTATTGTTTTTACATTCTTCAGTCAACCGAAATACCCGGAATACGCAGATTGTCTATCGTATGGCGGCGGTTCCGCTTGCCATCGTCTTCTTAATAAGAAATAATGCCAGCTTCAACGTTACTTGACATTACGCTGAGAAGCGCTGTTTGCGGATGAAGCCTTCGGTTACAATGATGGATACTATAACAGTAAACCATAAGGCTTTACACTATTTTGGTATTTCTGACGGCAAAAGCCGATGAAAGCCGCATCGGAGGATCGTAGTTCCGGTTCACCGCTATCTTTCCACCATTGCAACCATTCCTGTTCTAAGGCATATACATCATACCCAGGAGCAGCACTACGCGCTTTTTCATACGTGCTGCTTTTCAACTGTATATTTTGCTTTTTTGAAATTAATGATTGATGCTGTTCTTTTTTATTCTTGAATAAAACAATATTCTGATCCAGAAATATCTCATAATCAGGTATTTGTTGGCTTTCGCATACTTTACCAATCAAATATTTAAAATGCCTTATATTTGATTGAGATCCACACTTTTCCTTGAGATTATTTATGTCTATTCGCCATTCGTTTTGCTTGCCACAGTATTTTCTTGCAAGCTCATAAATCCTTCTATCTAAAGCACTCCTTAACTCAAAATAATTCTTGGATATTGTCAAAAACTCTTTGCCTAAAATAGAGTTATACATCCAATCCGATAAGGTTATTTCAAGCTCAACCATTTTATCCGTTTTCAAATCTTCGGTGATAATCTTCCACTTATCGATTAACCCAAACCCTTCCACTATTCTCTTGTTATTCGTTTCAATATCCGTCGTTATTGACGTACCCCTGAGCCGCTCGAAAGAGTCCTTCAACAGTTTATAGTCTCTTCCACCTGTCCCTCGATTGGTAGAAATCAACAAATCGCGTGCTTTAATCCTGACAGTTTTACTTAACTTCTCGCCTTTATTCATTTTGGCGACAATCTGGCTCATGCAGTAAATGAGAATATCCTTGTCATGGATCGTCGCCAGACCGATGCCGCTTGGGGTAATCTTGATGTTGTAGCCATTGAGTTGGTAGCATCGTACCTCTTTGTCGGGTTTTGCTGACAAGGAGAAAATCGGATGTTCCATGCTTGCGATGTCATCTTTCGGTACGGCATCGAAAACATCGCAGACGAAAAAATCTGTTTCATCGCGTAATTTCAATGGCTTATCATCTTCCATAACGCATTTCCACTTTTAGTAAATTTTTATATTGCTACGGTACTTCAGCGACAAACGTACGGTACTCCAGCGACACAGACGCCATTTTTTAAGAGCAAGGAGTGCGGTACTTGAGTGACGAGTATGCGGTACTTGAACGACGGTCAACGTAAAACTTTCGCAAGAAGGCGATCTTCAAAGGCTGGGAAGTTGTTTTGTGAAAAAAAAGAAGCCTCTGGTAGAATTTTTAACGGGTGCGCCTGTGGATAACTTGGCATTTTTCTTTACCCAGAGGCACGGTACTTCGACGACAATGGTACGGTACTTCGGTGACGATGTTACGGTACTTCAGCGACAGCCATACGGTACTTCAGCGACAGAAACCTGAGCAACTCTGCTATATTTCAAGGGGTTACAATGTGACATTTTTGATGTAACTTATACCTATATTTAACACTTAACCTTTAACTCTTTTTTAACAACACTGCGCGTATGCACGCGGGCACGGCTGCGTACTATAAATCACCCCATCAGTCATATCGTAGTACGGGGTAAGCTTGTGGTTTTTTACACAAACCCCTATTCCACCTATAAGGAAATACCTCTTGATGGCATTTTAAGGCGTTTTGAATGGGGGATGACTTTTGCAGGTAGGGTAGTAGATTTTTTCACCCAACCCCTATCCAGCGCCCAATTTTATCGGCAAAGCGGCGATGTTTTTCGCTACTATTGGCAGTAACCCCTACTACCGCTGAACAAGGGCGGTTGCCTCTTGAAAATGCCCTTCGTAGGGGTGGACAGCTACCTGTAGCAATCGATGAGAAGGGTATCCTAATAGCGATTGTACAAAGATGGCGAGATGATACTACTCTGAAGGTACGATTACTCATTCAAGGCACAGAAATTGTGGCAGCTTCGATATACGCGATATTCAACCAATCCGGCGGCGTAGGAAAAACAACCCTCACGCAGAATATCGGGTACCACTTGAGCCAGCTAGGGCGGAAAGTGTTGCTCGTGGATGATGATCCACAAGGCTCGTTGACCGTATTCATGGGGTTGGAACCGATAGAATTGAAAAAAACTCTTTACGATGCCGTTGTCAGAGAAGAAGACATTGCGATCATCCGCAATGTCTCCGGTATGGATCTGGTACCTTCCAATATCAGCCTCAGTACCGCCGAAATGGAGTTGGTAGGGGCAATGATGGGAGAACTGCGGCTCAAACAAGCGCTGGAAAGCATTACGGATGATTACGATTACATCCTCATCGATTGCCCGCCAAGCTTGGGCATCCTCAGTATTATGAGCCTGGTCGCGGCAACCCATGTTTTGGTTCCTATTCAAACCGAGTTTAAAGCACTCAAAGGAACGGAGCTTTTATTGACGACGATTGTTAAAACCCTGAAAATAGCAAACAAGAAATTGAAAATTGCGGGATTCATTCCCACAATGTACGATGGACGGACTTCGCAGGGAGAGAACAGTTTGAAAGCCATTTACGAGCAGCTGTCGAAAGTCGGTAAAGTGTTCCCAACCATTCCGAGAACAACCGATTTTGCTAACGCTTCCCAAAAGCAACTACCTTTAGCTTTATACAACCCGAAGCACCACGCCGTGTCGATACTTCAGGAAATCGCGAAAACATTGGATGATGCACATGGCAGCAAATAAAAAACCCGATGTTTTCAAGTTTGGTGTTCCCGATGTGCTGGACGTTTTGGCAGGGCAGGGGGTCGATAGTGCCGATAGCATTACGGCTTTGCCCTTAACGAAGATTGTCTTACCCAAATCGCAACCACGCCGCTATTTTGATCCGCAAAAGCTGGCGCAGCTGACGCATTCTATCAAGGTGCATGGCATTCTCGAACCCTTACTGGTGCGTCCCCTTGAGAACGAGCGCTACGAACTGATTGCGGGGGAAAGGCGTTATCGTGCCGCCAAAGAGGCGGGGCTTGACGAAGTTCCCGTCGTCATCCGCGATCTGGATGACAGGAAAGCCTATCAACTCGCCCTGGTTGAGAACCTGCAACGGGAAGACCTCAATCCCGTCGAGGAAACCGAAGGTCTTCTGGAATTGTTGAGTCTGGAGTTAGCGCTCCCGCGAAAAGACGTGGTTTCCATCATTGATCAAGCTCTCAATGCTAAAAAACGTAGCTTAGAGTTGACTGAAAACGTTTTCAGTCAATTTAATAAAATTGAATCTATTCTTGCTGCAACAAGCAACATCAGCACCGAAAGCTTCCGAACGGCGCGGTTGCCTTTATTAAATGTGCCGGAAGAAATTTTAGAAGCGTTGAGAGAAGGACGCTTAGAATACACCAAGGCACGCGCCATTGCGACGCTCAAAGAGGCAAAGCCGCGTAAAGCGCTCCTGAAAGAAGCGATCGAGAAGAATTTATCGTTAAGTCAGATCAAGGAAAAAATCGCCGCATACAAAGCGGCACAAGCGAAAGGGCAGGGAGAGAAAACCGACAAAAGCCTTGCCTACCCGGCGCGATTGAAAGCGCTCTATGCCAAAGCGAAGAAAGTCAAAACATGGGACGATGCGCGTAAGCAAGAGGAATTCGAGGAACTGCTGCAGAGGATGGAAAAACTGCTGTAAAGGATTTCCTGCACCGATACCAAGGCTTTAGCAGGATAAGGATGCCAAGTCCGTAAATCGGCTTGCGGGAATGGCGTTTTTCTCACCTCTGAGCCGTCTGAACCCTACGTAAGCCCAACCCTCTTAGCGTGTCGCCCGCGTAAGGAGGATATTCTTCGCTACCATTGGGGTATGCACTCAGCCATAGCCGATGGACGAAAACCCAAGCCGGTACGACGATGCTCTGGAGGTAGCCAAGGAAGCCCAACGGGCGAATCAGCGGATTCGCGAAATCCTTGAAAATCCCCATGCCGTTACGGCCGAAGCCATGAAATCGGCAGCGCCGCCAGCAATTGACGAGCGGCAGGCGCAACGAACCACTGCCGAAGTGATGAAAACCGCCCAATCTACCCAACCTAGCGGTCAAAGCGGGACGGGCAGGGGGAACGACCAAAAAGCGGTGAAGGATGCTTACGAGGCTGTTTCCGATGGTTTTAACCTTGAAAACTTCGACATAAGCGAGCGCCACACAGAACAGTCATCGGAGAAAGAGAAACCCCCGCGTCGCACGCTGCAACGCGCAAAAGAGTTGCTTGCCAAGGCACAGGGCAAGGCGCAGGAATTCAAGCAACAGCATCCGAAAGCGACGAAAGCCCTGGAAATAGGCGTCACTGCTGTTTCTTACACGCCGCAAGGGAGGGTAGGGCGGGTTGCAGGCTCGGTGATCCGCTCCCTCGACCCGGAAGACCTCAAGCAAGCATACGAGCTTGCTAAGGAGTGGGGCAGGGATGTCCGGGTGTTCATCGACCAAGCACAGCAGAAAGTGAATGTTGAAGAGAAAGTCTCAAAAGGTAAGCCGTTCTATGAAATCAAACAGGTGGAACGGGATACATCTCTACGACGGTTGGAAAAACAGCGTGACGGTCTGACGCGGAGAAACAAAGGCGAATACATTGAAAATGTTGGGGAAGTCCGTTTTTCTCATGGGGAAGAAATCAAAGCGATCAGTAAACGTATCGAGGATGTCAAACAGCAACCACCTTCCATTGAAGAAGCGATTTCCCACAAAGCTCATGATCCAGGTTTAGCCCATCGTATCAGCCGCACCGCATTGAACGCGGATGAATTCGGAAAAAGCTACCTGGTAGGGACACCAGATGAGAAGTACGACTATCTGCTGCATAACGTCGTTTCACATTTGGGCAGTGAGTACTTCGACCTTGCCAAACATCCGTATCGGGCAATCGAATTTGATAAATTCGCCGCCAATCGTCTGTATCATGATGGATTTTCCCCGCAGGAAGTAGAGCGTACCATTAAGGATGGGGCATTTCGTCCGTTGTTCGATGCTAAAAACGCACTGGAAGCAAAGTTCTTACCAGAATACGATCAGAAAACCGTTATTGCGGGGGTCTATAATGAAGGTTCCATTAAAATCCACCACAAGACTAGCCAATGGCAACAGCAGCAAGGTAGCAAATTTTACGAGGCAAAAATCAATCCGCACGAGCTTGACCAGCACCAAGAGCTAATCGCTCACTGGGCAGAGCGAAATATTGAAAAAATCCGCGATACCAAGGAACAGGCAACCGCTAAACTGGTGCAGTACAACGCCGTAGCCGGGAATCTAGACGATCAATCGACCAAAACACAATTCCTTGTTGAGTATGGGCGGATAATGGCGTCAGGGAAAACATTGGATGAACGCCGTCTTAGTATCAGCCTCATGCAAGCAGGGCATAGCCGCGAAGAGATCATCGAAGTCCTAAAACAGCATAGTCCGCGTTTCAACGAATCGACAGGGCGGTTAAAGCAGGAATTAGATGTCGTTGAATGGACTATTAAAACTGATGAATTTCAGATAAGTGAAGTAAAAAGAGTAGAGAAGCTAAGAAAAGACAACAAATTACTAACAACAGAACGACGTTTGGAGAAACTGGAATTGACGGATGTCGAGAAAGAAGCACGTTATCAGCAATTCCAATCAAATAACCGAACGCAATCCCTTTCGCGTTCACAGGATGACCGAAACCAAGAAATTGAACGTTGACAAGATTTTTGATTTTTCGTTTAATTTCATAGGCGGTAATTTATGGATGAGCATTTTTTAACATGGACTAAAAACGCACGCTTTATCCACTTGCGGGAAGATTATTACAAATACCGCTTCGACCAATTGCATGACGAGCATTATCCTAATTACCCTTATCAAGGACGCTATTGGACAATGCACCGGTTGGGTTATGAAAAATTCGACATCAAAACATTCGACCTTATTAAGCTCGACTGGGAAAGTCCGGTTGCTTATAAAATCCGCGATTACAAGCAGCGCGCGCTTGATACATACCTTGCCTTCATTGGCAAGAGCCGGGAACAATATTTTGAAGAACTAGGGCAAGAGATACGCGCTAGTGTCCGCGCAAGCCATGAACGCATCGCCAAGCAACGTGAAGAAGAGGAACGCCGTAAACAGGAAGAAGAAGACGTTCGTCGCGCAGCGGAACAGGCAAGAAAGAAAGCGGAATGGGACACATACATGGGGGTTGGGACTTGGCGCTACCCGGTCATGTGCGCCCGTCTAAAGCTGGAGCGCGTCTGGCATAAGTTCGATGTTCATGTGATTTTCCCCGTTCGTTGCAAGGTAGATCGGAGATTCCGCGAGAAGTGGACGCGGATTGCAGGCATTCATCAGGAATTCAAAGCCGCCCAGCAAGAACAATTTCGTCGCTGGGATGAGGAGCGGGAGCATCGCAAGATATTGAATGCAATGGTGGAAACGACCATTACCCGGAACAGTGCTTCTCTACACTGACCACCCGATAATCTATGATTTGCAAAGCAATCGTATCCCTATCCCTATCCCTATCCCTATCCCTATCAAACCCTTGTGGTTAGGAGGTGCGGGGGATCTCCCCGCCTAAAAAGCCCTCATTGGTAAACACCAAGGCAAGACTGACACAATGATTCTGAACGAAGTTGCGGGCAACGGGAAGAGGGCAGGTCAACCGCCTTTGGCGATCGCCCCGTTGATGGCGTTCAACAGCAGGTAATTATAGATACTGCTGATGGTCAGAACACCGAGGAGGATTGCCAACCAAGGCGGCAGATGCAGTTTAACGCTCGACTTCGTGGTCATGGCGTGCTGTAGGCGTGTGATCATTTGTCCTTGTTTGTTCTGTGCCGATTGAATGCTCTGCAACTGCTCCGACAGTTCGTGTATGGAGGATATTAGCATGGAGCTTTTCGACAGCAGGGGTGATGTCTCCAAGGTGCCGCTCAGTCTGTTCCAGGATTCCGTTGAGTTGGTCAAGGCGCTGACGAGCAGCTGCGAGGTTTCCGCGAGAATGCGTTCCTGTTCCGACTTGCGGATGAGGCTGTTGAGGGTTTCGATGTTGATGGTGCTCCATTCCTCAAGTTCTCCTTGAAAATCGAGGAAAAGTGTCTGCCAGTCCTGGGGCGCGTCTTCCACCAGCACTTGCAGGTGGTTCAGGGCAATCATGATGATGAAAAGCTCGTCCTGCGGGTTGATGCCGAGGCGCAGCACCAGATCCAAGACTTTCGCTTTGGTTTCGTCGGGCTTACCCGACAGCACCCGATCAAGCAAGTCCTGGGCTTTGCCATTATTAGTTGCTGGCATTGAACACCCCCGTGCTATCGAACGCACTGTACGCCTCCCGCAAGAATTTACGGATGCGCTGTTTCTCGATGATACCGAAGTCATCGCGGGTCAGGGCAGCGCCGTAGCTGAGGGATTCGCTGTCCATGCGGTTTCGTATGACCGAGCCGACCAGGGCAGGGAAGTCGATGAAGGTTGCCTGGTATCGTTTGGCAAGCTTCTGAATGTTCAGGTGAGTCTCCAACGCTTCAAAATCATCGGCGCGTCCGTAGTTGCGGACGACGGTGTAGGTCATCTTGTCCTGGTATAAATCCAGGGTTTTTTCTAATAGCTGTAAACTGTCGTACCCGGCATCGGTGACGAACCACAGATGGAAGGTTACGCCCACATCGGGGGCGATTTCCAGGAGTTCGTTTTTCTCCAGCCATTCTTTGAGCGGCTGGTGAACTTGTGCGGGCAGATTGACGATGACCCGGTGATGGATGGCATCGTTGAAAATGATGTTGGCGGCGTCTTCGTAACGATTCGCCTCACTGAAAATCGCCAATTTGACGGGGATTTCGCTCTTATAGCAGCGGTAGCAGTCAGGATTGTTGCGATCAGTGTCAAAGGCGATGAAGGGGTAGCTCCGGTCAAGGTGATATTGGTAAAGCGTACGGCATACAACGCTTTTCCCCACCCCGCCTTTGGGATTGTGGACGATAACGGCTTGCATTTTTGTGGCACTTTGTAAACGACAATCAAAGGGCAGCGGCTTAGCGGACTGAAGATAGCTTAAGGTCTTCGACAAGTGGCTGAAACCACGTCTCTTTTTCCGTAGGGCGCTTTCTATCCCAGCGCTAGGTGTTCGACGAATACAGAATATAATGGATTAAACATGGTAGCGCCCTCCTCTGGATGAATAATCGTCAGTATGCTTGGGTGCCACTTCATCGCCCATCGTCACTCTGTACATAACGTCTGCAATCCCCAATCGCGCCCAATCCTCCGGCGTCCACGGCTCCAGGCGTTGCCAGTGCGCGGGAGCGGCCGTTTCATGCACGTATTCATCGGGGGACTGTAACTGCTCCTTGAGGACATGCCAGGGCGTGTAGTTCTTGTAATTGATGCTGCTGGTCTGAAAATACCCCGTCAGTCCTTGCCCTGTGCCAGAGTGGACGGGAGGGATGTTGATGAACTGGGACGGCATCACCAGCCTGGTCTGCTGAATGGTCTGGCTTCCGCCGGTGCGGCTGCTCCACCCGATCAGCCCTGCGATACCGCGATTGAAGGCGGTACTCGCTTGCTGTCGTCGCACTTCCATATCGCCCAGTTGGGACGATGCCCATTCCGCTGTCGGGGCATCGGACATTTTCAAGTAAGCCTTATGCCGAATCTGCCCCAGGATGCTATCCGTCACTTCCCGTCCGTAGCGATGAACCATGCCTTGTATGGATTGAAACGCCGCAATGAGACAGATGCCCTTGGAACGCCCTTTGGTCGCAATTTCCTGCAAGGCTTCCACGAGTATGCTTTGCAACTCGTCGAGAAAAATAAAGGTTCGCGGTTCGGAATGATCGCCTTCCTTGAGCAGGGATTGGCTCATGCGGGTTAAAATCAACCGGTTCAAGGCATTCATGGCGGGTCGCGCCTCTTCATCCTCGCCCAGCAGCCAGATTTGCCCGCCCTGCAACCATTGCGAAACACTGACGCTGGTGGTGGCGTGCTCCCACAGCGCCGCGATCGGCAGGTAGCGGTAGATTTCCGCGCACACACTGGCAAGAATGTTGGCGGTGGTTTTGTCACTGCCCAAAGAGTTGAGATAGTAGGCGGTCTGGCTGTCGCTGGACAGCAGGGCGATCAACACCTTCTCACTACTGAAGGCACGCACAATGTCACTTAACCGCCAGTTGCCCGGTGCATTGGTGATGAAGAGAAGAGTAACCCCGGTAAGAATGCCTACTGCCGCGTCACGGAAAAACTTATCGGACTTTTCACTACTTTTCGGCTCTGGAATCAGAATATCGGCAAAGGCTTGCGCGTGGATATAACTGGTATAATCCTTCGCGATGTCGTACCGTGCTGCACCGCGCTGAAAGGCGTTGAGGGTGATAATATCGGCGCTCAAGCCCTTGATGCCCGATACTTCCGCAAGCCCACTATGCTTGGGGTCGAACACTACGGCACGCACCTCATTAACGGGTGTAACCATTGGCAGGCACGCTTGCATAATGAGCTTCAACGTAATGGACTTCCCGGAACCGCTGGAACCCGCCGCTACCAGGTGGGTCGTCAGTTCCCGCACCGGAATCTCCAGTCCGCCGAAGGGAAAGGTCTCTTTCGCTGCACGGGATTCGGCATCGAGGCGCTTGCGGTAGGCATAGCGCGCCTTGCTCATCGGGGTTAGCTTGCTGCCCCGCAGCAACACATCATTCTCGCTCGGTGCTTTCAGCCATCGGTTGAAAAACTCGTGCGGCACCGTAACCGCCAGCAACACCCCTACGGCGGGGGKGATCACATAGAACACGATGAGGGKGATGAAGCCTCCCAGCAGGCAACAGTAGTAGTAGGGCAACTTCACGCGCTGGTTACGATGGATGAATACCAAGGTATGGAGCGCCAGCAGGACATACCACCCGGCCAGAAAGGGAGGATGCCCCCGATAAAAACGGTAACAAAACGTCACAAAGCCGTTCACCTCGCCCAGTTCGTCGGGGTGGATGCCGTAGTACACGGCTCCCATCCACACTCCCCAGCCCAGAAACAACAGAACGGTTTTGCCGCGTGTATCGCCCGGTTTAGCGATCCAGAACAGAATAAAAACGATCAAGGCAACGATACAGGCAGCGCCGAACAAGGCGCTATTCGTTTGTATCCAGGTCAAAAAAGTGAAAGGGTCGGCCGCAAGGGCAATCGGTGTGGCAAGCAGGCACCAGACGGCAATGACGGCAACCGAAAGCGCTCCGTTGAACCAATAGTTTTCAAGACGATGCTCGAACTCGGCGGACGTGGCAATCCACCGCTCACTGAATTTTTCCCAGTCGGAGAACGTTGGAATTTTCATGATAGCTTCTGAAACAACAACCTTATCCTTTCAATACCAAAGCCTGCGCTTTTCTCTGGCGCACCAGGTCCGCCTGATAGCGGCGGCCAGGGTAGGCCAGCAGCGACAACCACAGAAAAAACGTTGTAAGAGTGAACAATGCGAAAAAGACGAGATGCCGATGCCAAAACAGAACCGATACCGCACTGCTGATCAAGGCGACAGCCGCCAGTATTCCCAACAGCATCGTAAGCACCGTGTAGAAAACGGTAAAATTCTCCTGCCGCATCTGTCGCCAGCAACGCACTAGAAAACGATAGAAACTCAACAGGAGGATGGCCGTAACCGTAATCGGTGCCAGGAGGATTAGCCAATACAGCATCGCGCTTGCCAGCCAGTACATCCCAAGCACCAGCGCGGCCAGAAGGATCAGGACAATCCCAACAAGCACGCCTTCCAGCACCACCAGGCAGGCGCAGACAACCCCTAGCAGCACACCGGTGGCAAACAATACTCCTGCCAGCACATACACGGCATTCACTTCGGTTTGTTGTCCAGGGGCGAATCCTAGCGTGACTGTCACCGGGAACTGAGCGATCGCTTTGCCAAACCCGTGGATCAAAGACGACACTTGCGCCCAGCCATACCACACTGCACACAGCAGCATAGTGATAGCGAAGCATCCCAGCAGGGTAGGGAAGGGAATACGCCGCAGATGCGGGGGAGTCATCACGGGTATTGTGGCAAAGTATTGATACGCCTGGGTTGCATCCTGAAAACGTCTTATCTCCCCATCCCCCAACAACCGCTGAACACCCTCCTGGAAGCAGGAACCGACCAACTGGCTGACCGGCGAGAAATGTTGTTGAGAAAAACCACCTTCAGCCGTTGCTTGACCCGTCAGCAAGCGCACCAGCATCCCTCCCAGTTTTTGCAAGTCATACTGCCATTTTTCGTCGGGATTGGGAATGACAGGGGTTTCCCGCACCTTGCCAAAATTCAGCACCGCAACTTCTATTTGCCCCTGGGGAAGATAATCCACCACAATGTCCCCCAAATTCAGGGTGTGATGGAACACGGGCGGGTTGAGGGTTTGTCCATAGGCAAGGATAGCCAGCACCTGAAGGGTAAGATGGTGCAACTGCTCAAGGCTGAGACGGAAACCTTTCTCCAGGCTGCTACCAGGTTTATCTTCCAGCACCAGGATGATGCTTCCCACCTCAGCGCTGGTAGCATCCCGTACCACAAAGCAATCAAGGCACCGGGGAATACCCGGATGGGCTATGGTCTGTAGCGTATCGCGTTCCTGCTGGACGATGTGCGTCACAGCGGGTTCGTTGAAAAAAAACCGATGCTCCTTGAGAACCACCAACCGACCATGCCGCTGGTCACGGGCGCGATAGATGGCACGGTCTTCGTAGTAATAGTTGCCTACTTCCTCATTGATTACGTAACCGTAAGCGCTCAAATCGGGCATGTTATTCATACATCATCCCTCCATGCGTGTCAGGGGTCATGCCTGTGCCAAGCACAGGCAAGGGAGTAAGAACCGTCTTTCGTTAACCGGCGTTATGCCAGAACAGCCGATCCAGCGTCTGGCGGAACACCGAGAAATCCCAACCTTTGGAGGGTGCAGGACGATAGGATTCGATGGGTGCTTTCACCGCGTTCTTGATTTCCGTGGTCATGCGATCCGTTGCCGTTTCCACCATGTCAACCTGATGCGCTTCCATCTGGACAGCCGCATCGGCTTGGCGGATGATGGAAATGACCTGGGCATGGGAAGCGCGGGTAAGTTCTTCCAATACCGCCTTGTTCAAGGTTTGACGGTAATGGCGCGCTGCAAGCCATTCCTGCTGGATCTGCTCGCTTTCAGCCTCCTGCATTGTTTCTTGCCGCTTGATGCCCATTGCTTCCTGACTCTCCAGCGCCGCATCGTACACACTGTACTTCGACATCAGCTTGGTCAGCACGGGTAAGATTTCAAACAGCACAAACAGCGTCGAGAGAACCCACCCCGTGTAGCGAACCGAAGCTTCCGTTGTCGCCAGTTTCTCCACAATCACAATCTGCTCCAGCAGCCCCAACCGGATTTCTTGGGGGGATTTTTCCTTGGCGTTCAACACCTTGGTTCTATCAGCTATTTGCTGGTCAAGGTGACGGACTTCCTGGAACTTTCTCGCGGCTTGCCGCTGATAATCGCGGACGTTCGCTTTTTTGGCCGCAATCACCGACGCAGCAAGCTGCCCCGCCCTAGTCAGGGCTTGCTTGGCTTCGCTTTCCGCTTCTTTTTTCGTTTTTGCTAGCACGGCAAGCTCCCGTCGCATAGCGCTGATGTCCCTGGCACGGACGTGCGCCTGGATTTCTTCCTTGAACAGCCGTAATTCCAGTGGTTTGGAGACCGTCAAGCCGATAAACAGCGCCAGCACCAGGCGAGGGGCGGCGATCGCCCATTGCCGCAGGGGATGGCCGCGCTTTTTCCGCATGGTCATCAACAGAACCCTGTCCAGCAGCAGGATGCAGCCACCCCAGAACAGACCGAAAGGCACGGCAAGCAACGCGGTTCCAAACACGGCATACAAAGCATAGCCGCCGGAACAGGTGGCGATGGACGACGTCACCAATACCGCTGTGCCATACGTAACGTATTTTTCTTCTTCCTGGGGGCGGTCGATGCGCGTCAGGACGGAGCGGTGAACCCCCGAACAAAACAGCAGAAAATCTTTAAGCATAAGGGTGTGTTGAATTTTATTGATCACAGGCACCGAAGCGATGCCCCAACATCTCGTGGCAATCCTTGTCTGTTTTTTGACCGTTACCTGTCACCCATTCGGCGACAGGCGAAAGCAAAGGATTCTCACGGACTGACCAGCCAAGCCGGAAGCAAAACATTCCGTACCAGCCGAGTAAGAGAAAAGTCATCAACGTGGTCAGCACATTTGTGATGACTTTGAACGGATTCAGCATGAGAGAGAAGGGGAAGAGAAGACAATGTATGACGGTGTGTAAATTTTTAAAACAAATCCGCGTGTGACCCGCAACGGATCAACTTTAAAGAATGACCATTAAATCGGTAAATTACGAGGAAATCAGGACATATATGGCATTCAAAAGCATTTTTGTATTCCGACTGCCATAAGCGATGATTACGATATTGCGCTGCTAAAGGGATACCCTGCTGGATGTAATGCAGGACTTGGAAGAGTTTTCGTAAATTTTCAGCGCGTTTCTCCGCTCTTCGTAAATCCTGGCGGAACCGCTTTGATTGTTGCAGAAGATATTTCATGGCTTCTTGTTGGTAGATAGTGACAGCTGTAAATGAAAGTCAGTCAGGACTCCCTGCCCTGTTCCGGCACATACTCACTGATCTGCGCCTTGAGGTTATGCATCTGCTCTAGGGTTTGTTTTAGGGTTGCCAGCAACCCTGGCATTTTGTGACGGACAGCGGATTGCCAGCATATCCGTCCGTAATGTTCTAATTTCTGGGAAAGGTCATGCAACAGCGTTTTGAGGCTCTCGGTAGACGGTTCTTCTTTTTCCATCCCTTTTCGGTTAGCGATGAGTTTAAGGGCACGGGAATACGTTATGGGTGAATCGGCAATCGTTGCCGTTTGCTGAATAAAGTCCCAGTTCTCTGCAACACGCATATAACCTCGCGCTGAAGTTTCAGAGATGAACGGGCACGTTTTACGCAGCCAGGGCAGCCATGCCCCATGAGGGAGTTGAGCTTTAACCTTCAGCAACAGAGCACCAATAGTTTTGGCGTGCATGAGGGATTTTGCAATGTTTTCCTTAATAAGCTTGTTGCTTTCTTGAAGTCCCCGTATTTCTTGGCTGATCTGCTCCGCTATGCTGGCAAAACTGGGATAGTTCATGGAAACGGCTACGATGGCGGAATCTTCCGAGTTCGGTTGGATTGGCAACATAAAAATGATTTGTTGTGAATTTTATGGTTTTTAGGGTGTCAAGCAATGCAAAGCGAATGCCTGAATGCAGGCATTCGCTTTGCATTGCAGGAATGGCTTATGGTGTGGGCAGCGCAAATATTCATGAATACTTGCCCACAGCGAGAATTTAGCGCCTCATCAGGTATCCTGATTCAGCAATACACTTATCCTAAATCGGGGATTTTTTTCCCTCAATAGGTTGGACGAAAATTGCTGAAATATCTGCCATGTCTCGATCAGGAGGTTGGGGAAGAGGTTGGGGAATCGGGGATTTTTTGGTAAATTTTATAAATACTCCATCTCTAACTGACATGTCGAAGCACACAGGTGTAGGAACAGCATATAAAGAACCAGCATGGTGGCTTATTAAAGCTTTATTCCTTCAGGCAGACGCAGAAGCGAGCGGGGAGGCAGCTGAGTTCGCAGGTATTCAGATTGAAAGAGTTAACTGGGGAACTAACGGCGAACAGAATCCTAAGCTTGAAATAAGGCATGCATCAAGTGAGACCCTATTTGCCTTAATCAAGCGCTGGAATCTTAATGAATATAAGAATTTTAAATATAAACTACATCCTGAAAAAATTGGCGAGATATTAACCCAGAACTTAGAAAAACATCCGTTGAAAATTTATAAATCTTTAAAGAATCCTCATTCAGGATCTAAGCCAGGAGATCGCCAATTTTCTTTAGAGCTTTGGAGCATTAATCTTGAAAAGAATAAAAAGCGGTTTGAGGAAGAATGGAAAAATTCTAAGACAGTAATAGCAGAGACACTTCACACTGAGAATATTGATGAAAGCGAGAGTAACTATCAATCGGATACCCGGAACAATGATGAATCTATTGAACATCATTTCCTAAATTCTTCGCAATATATTCCGTACAAAGGAGTTAATAATTTTGTAGGAAGACAGCAGGAACTTGAAAAGTTGCATCAAGCCTTCCACTCAAATCAGCGAATCGCTGTTACAGCAGTTGGTGGCATGGGTGGCGTTGGAAAAACCGAGCTTGCGATCAGATATGCAAGAGATAATGAAGCCAGTTACCTTGGAGGGATATGCTGGCTGAATGCCAGAAATAACAATTTGTCTTTAGAATTATTAGAATTTGCTACTTCCCAATTAAAAATGGAAGTACCACAGGAAATTAGTATTGAACAAAAAATAAATTGGATTTGGCGACATTGGAAGCCACCGGAAGGATTAGTATTAATAGTGCTAGACGATGTAGTTAATCTAGAAAGCTGCCTTAAAATAATTCCGATGGCAAATCGCTTTCGCGTTTTAATTACAACTAGGTTGCGAAACATAGACCATAACATCATTGAAGAGATATCGTTAGATGTTTTGTCACCCGAACAATCATTGCAACTTTTAATAAGCACTTTAGAAAAGCAAGATATACGAATAATAAAGGAAAAGCAGACGGCTGAAGAGATATGTAAATTGTTGGGTTACTTACCATTAGGATTGTTATTGGTCGGGCGATACTTAGCAAAAAGACCGCACTGGTCTTTTGCTAAAATGTTGCAAAGCCTTAAGGAAGAAACGATTAAAAATGCAGCGATTAACCCTTCAGAAAAGGAATTGCAATCAACTCTTAATACCGCTCAAAGAGGCGTAAAAGCCGCTTTTGAACTTACTTGGAAAGAACTGAGTTCCGCGACACAGGGAGTAACTAAATTACTAGGTTTATTTCAATCTAGTGCGTTTTTTTATGATTGGGTAGAATCTATGATCCAAAAGCTCTCCTGGTCAAATTTGATCTTAGATGAAGCAAATCAAGAACTTTATGAACATCATTTAATTCAATGGGTAAATACAGAAGAAAAACTTTGCTATAAAACTCATCCATTGATTCGAGAATTTTTACAAGAAAAAATAAAAAGTTCAGAGCACTCAGAAAACATCAAAGAATCTTTTGTAGAATCAATGATAGATTGGCTTAAAAAGGCTTCTTTAGATTATAACAAAAATAACGATAATGAAACATTACAAGATGTAAATAATATTTTTCTTCCGCATGGAGAAGATATAGTAGTAAACTTAAATTCCTTTGTGCCGATTAAAGATTTAATATGGCTTTCAAGTATTATAGAACGTATATATTATGAGAAAGGATTATATGAACCATCAGAAAGCTTAGCAAAAAAATGTCTTTCAATAGTTCGGAAAAATTTAGGAAATCATCATCCTGATATTGCCATTTGCCTTACTAAATTAGCGAATATCTATTATGGTCAAGAAAAATATGCCGAAGCAGAACCATTATATCAACAATCCTTAGACATAAGGAAACGATTGCTGGAGGAATCATCACCTGATATTGCTGTCATCGTTGAAAGGTTGAGTAATATTTATTACTTGCAAAGAGAAGATAGAAGAGAAAATGAAAATTTAAATACACCAAATGAATTATTAATAACAAATTTATTAGAAGAGTTAGATGCGAAGGCTAGCACTATTCCAAATACTGATGTAAATCTTACTAATATTGCCAATAGCCTGAATAAGTTGGGTTGTGCCTACTATTGGCAAGGAAAGTATGCAGAAGCAGAACCAATTACTAATTTAGCGTTAAGCTTAATGATCATATCATTTTGTCCTAAAAAGGATAAAACGATTTATAGTGCCACCGAGATTGCTACGAAAGACAGCCAGATTGCTGAAGGGTTCAAATGTTTAGCTGATATCTACTATTTACAAAAAATGTACACAACGGCATTGCCGTTCTATGAGCAGGCTTATAAAACTCTAAAATTCTTGTTGGAAACATCAGGAATACGCATACAACGAAATATATATAATATCACTGATGTCATGCACGCTTTAGTACAAATTTATTTTGCACTAGAAAGAGACGCAGAAGCAAAAAGTTTACGCAATCAATTTATAAATATAAAAGTCAACGAACATTACCTTCTATTTAAAATTGATTAATTAAAGAATTTTAAGTTTTTAAAAGCACAAATAATCAAGGCTAAGAAATTAAAATGAAAATTTATTACCAAATTTTCATTTTAAAATTCTTAGCCTTTCGCATTACTCACTTTGTACTTTTTTAACTAAAAAGTTACCGTCTTCACTTTGGTGCAAGGAAAAGGTCTCTTCTTCTCCTACAACAAATTCATCTTCCAACTCTGGACAGAAAATTCTAGCTTTTCCTTCAGATTCGTCTGCCAATGCAACGATTCCATTAAGACAATAAAGTAAGTCTTTATTCGTGACCTTAACAAAATCTCCGGTTTTTAAGTTCAACATGATTAAAATCTGCTTTGCAGATAAAGATTGACAAGCAATCAAACCACTTAATAACTATGTTTTCTGTGATAAATATCGAAGCTTGAAAAAATGGTGTTTTCATAGGCTTTTATATAGTTTGCTGAGTACACAGTATAACCGGAACGTGGTAAATAATTAGATCTGCAACTTACAAAGTGTAAATACGGCTGGTCATAGTGAGAATACGTTGCTGAGATAAGGGAACTTGATAAAGCTTGGGTGACTGATCCATCGTGGTACGGCTATAGCAACATGCCTCAAAAAGAGAGGCATATTGCTACTAAGAATTATTCTGCGAAAGCAAGGACGAATGACGCACGAATGAATTCTTCTTTGGTGTCAAAAAGCGGCGGAATAAAGCGCGTAAAATGTGACATGAATTGAACTTTCTGCGCTTGAAAAAGCCTTATTTAAAAGAACAAAACCGCCCTGGGCGGGCGGTAAAGGAATATAGCTTCAAGAGAAAGGAAAGCTTATTCTATCAAGGGGTCTATCTCTTCAACCGGATAGTCTTTTATCACTTCCTGATAGAATTTGTAGGCGATATCTTCTTCCGTAAGGTAGGGAAGGATTTCGATAAACTTACAGCGGATCTCATCTTCAGGGGCTGTCAAGATCCAGTTCTTCAGCCATGTATGCAAATCACGTTCTTGCATAGATAAACCTCTAAAACAGACGAAGTTGTTTGTTCGTAATATCGTTGTGGTATTCTTTAAGGAAAGCGCTTTCGGCGAGTCTCAAACTGGTTAACATCTCATTCCACCAGGGCGGTGGAGGTGTCACCGGTTCACCGTTGCGTTCCTTTTGAAGTTGTTCCTCAACATAATCGTTGAGCAACGTGATAGCCTGAACGAAGGCCGTATACGCATCGTAGGCAAGGGTTTTCAGTTGTTCCCGAACCCGTTGTTTCGTTATCCGGTCAGAATGTTTCCAGATAATCGAGTGCCAGGTTCGATAGTGTTCATCCATCAACCAGACAGCGGTTGAGAGATGGTTTCGACTGGACGATAAACCCTGATGGTCATCATCCAGTAAAGCCAGTTTGTCTAAGGCGCAGGAGAGACAACAGGCGATGCTGTTGGTCGTTTGCGCCTTGTAGTAGGTCATGACAGTTTCAGATCATGCGATTCACTGAAACCTCGCTAAAGCAACTCCCGTTTCAAAACCTCTTGCAACGCTTGTTTGACCTCCTCCTGATGCGTTGGTAAGTGGTCTTGAATCAAGAAAATCAACCAGTCCCGACCGATGCCTTTTCCACTCAATTTTTTGGTCTGGTCGATGACGCTTTTCTTCTTAAGCAGGGAGGCAACTCTTCTGGCTTGTGTTGCGTTCAAACCTTCAACAATCCCCACATAATAATCTTGCTTCACTTGGCCAGGAGTTACAGTATCCCAGACAGAATAATCCTGTTTGGTTGTTGGAGTATTGACAACTTCATTTGTGATACATTGCAAAGATTCAGCACTATTTGAAATTGATTGATTGATGCGTAGTTTAAGCTCCATCGTGTAATGAAGCGCGTCACCCATAATCGTTTCAATTTCAGGGTGTGCTTCCGGCAAAGCAGAAATCCGCTTAAGGAAGCTTGAATTTTCAATTTCCTGTAACTGCAAAATGATGCTTGATAGCGTCATTTCAACGTTATTCATTTCTGGAAATTCAGAAGTAACAATTGTCTGATTCACCTCCTTTGGATTGTCAGGAGAACTGAAAAGACAACAGAGGACAGAAAAGAAGATAATAAACAATTCGATAGCAAATGCGGATGGCATAATAACCTCGATTGAGTGAATGACATGAAGCGGTCATAGAAAAGGCTCAGTCCGGGTAGGACTTTTTCGTGTCAGGATTCAGCGGATGAAGGGGTGCGAAAATCCTGAATGATTGCATCAGAATGACACAAATGGTTTAGATGTGATTTTTAGATAGTTAATAATTGAATGCAATATATTTTTTTGTTTTATTGATAGAAACAGTGCTTCAATCTTTTGATTTCAGAAGCTGCAACGCTCAAGCGTTCCTTGAATTTTTTATTCGTTGAATATGCCTAAAGCTTTGATGTTCAACACGGAAAGTGATGCTCGTCGCGTCGCTTCCTATCTATACGATTGTGAAGTGAAGGGAAATATCATTACGTTCACCTCGCATGACCAAAGAGCCGTTGACTTGGCTATCTCCCTTACGGGAGTGGATTTACCTCTGATCGAAGGGGCGAAATGCCTGCTTTCGTTCCCTAAGCGCGAACGGGAATGCAGGGATGATACCGTGCCCCAGCTATATTGTTCATGCCTTAGTAGCTATAACGCAGGGTTCTTGCATGGTCTATGGATCGATGCAACCCAAGAACCGGACGACATCCAGGATGACATCGACTGGATGCTGAGTTGGTCGCCTGTTGCCGAGGATGAAATCTGTGAAGAGTATGCCATTCACGATTACAGCGGTTTCTGCGGTATTCGCCTGTCCGAACACGAGGACTTGCAAAAAGTCAGCGCGATCGCCCAAGCGATTGACGAACATGGTGCGGTAATGGCGGCTTTTCTGGATTGGAAGTCTGACCATTACAGCAATCCCGACATTGCCGCCATCGTCGAACAGTTCGATGAATACTTTTGCGGACACTGGGACGATGAAGAGGATTTCGTTGTGAAGTCCGATGAAATCGAGGAGGTTTTCAACTGGAAACAGTTCGAGAAACAGTTCACCTTCTGGTCGCACCATATCGATTGGAGTGGTGTAGCCAGGGATTTGTTTTTACAGGATTATCATGCCGTCCGGGTTCGTGACTATCAACCGAACTCTTACGGGATCTGGGTATTCCGGTGTGATGACAGGTAAGACGATGTTGCCTGCTATGAACAAAAGGCTACCCACCGGGTAGCCTTTTATCTTGCTGCAACGTTCCGTAAATTTGCTCGACGAATCTTTATTTTTTCGTAGGATTACCGGGTGGCTTTGCTCGATAGTTCTTTGCATTATGGTTTGGGGCAGCAGTTTCGCCAGTGGCGCAAACAGCGGAAGCTACGGCAAGCCGATACTGCCGTGAACGCGGGGTTGTCGCTGCCTACCGTGCGGTTGCTGGAAAGGGAAGGGGGATTGATCCGTTCCCTGGTGCGGGTGCTGGACGTTCACGAACTGAAAGTGACAGGGCGCACTTTACCGCAGGGGGAACATCTGGGACAGCAGCTTTTGCTTCTGCGGAAACGCAAAGGCATCAACCAGCGCACGTTCGCGGCGATGCTGGATGTCTGCCAGGATACCGTCATCGCTCTTGAGCGGGATAACCAGGGCAATCTGCAGACGCTGAACAAGGCGCTGCTGGTGCTGGGGGTGAAACCCTGCCTGGTGCATCGTGCCGAAGCGGTATCGTTCTATACCCACGCCGGAAACAGCAGCGGGCAGAACGAATGGGCAACGCCAGCCTGGGTGATCGACGCATTGATGGCGGTGCTTGGAAAATTCGACCTCGACCCGTGCGGTGATTCGCGTAAGCCCGTGACCAGAGCCAGGGTTGTTTTCACTGCCGACGATGACGGCTTGCATTTGCCGTGGATGGGTAACACATTTGTCAATCCGCCTTACGGCAGAGAGTTGGGGCTATGGGTTGATAAGATGGTTGCCGAAGTTGAAGCGGGCAGGGTGCTTACCCTGACGGCGCTTGTGCCAGCACGCACCGATACCAATTGGTGGCATCGCGCCATGAGCGCAGGAGCAAGCGTGCTGTTTCTGAAAGGGCGGCTCAAGTTTGGAAACAGCGACCAGTCCGCACCGTTTCCTTCGGCGCTGTTGTTGTGGGGCTTGTCGCCGGAATTGTTGGCAGCAATGCGGCGGGCTTTCCCCGGTGCGATCGCCTTCAAAGGCGTGGAAGCATGACCATCTGCCAGGCTTGCGGCAAGTCTAGTGTCGGTTGAACGCAGTGATCTGCTTTTGTATAACGGTGTTTCATGCTATACGTTTGTCATGCCCAGGTTGATGGAACAGTTGCAGGAGCGGCGGGAGGTGATTATGTCCCTTGCCGCCCGTCACGGCGTTCATAACGTGCGGGTGTTCGGTTCCGTGGCGCGGGGCGACGACCGGGCAAACAGCGATGTCGATTTTCTGGTGACACTCGATCCGGCGCGTCATTTGAAGGACTCCTATGCGTTCAAGCGCGAGCTTTCCCGGCTTTTGCATCGTAAAGTCGATGTTGTTCTCGATGGATCGTTGCCTTGGTACGTGCGGGAGGGCATTCTTGCGGAAGCGAAGCCTTTGTGACCCGGCACTGGCTCTCCTATGCCCTTCATATTCTGGACACTATCGAGGACCTGGAACATTGGCGTGAAAGGGATTTGACCGCCCATGTCTTGGCGTTTCGAGGCGTTTTGTATTCGTTGCAGACTATTGCGGAATCCGCGCATAAGCTGCCGTCCGATGTCAAGAAGCAACATTCCAGCGTTGACTGGCAATTCTGGCGTGATTTTCGCAACGAGCTTGCCCACGATTATATGACTGTTCCCGATGTTTCGCAGATCCAGGCTATTTTAGAGCAGGATATACCGCTTCTCAAAGCCGCGTTGCAGGAACAGTTGCCGGACTGGAAAAGCCTGAAACCCTGATCATCAAAAAGGAATGTCGCCCACCGGGGTTTCGCTGCTTAAGTCCATTGTTGCGCCTACTACTGATTTTCACCCGCTGTGCTTTGCGGTAGCTTGCGATACGTTTATTGTGCTTATTTATACGAATTTTCATAAAAAACAAATCAGTTTTTTTGTGCCAGCCCTGTTGCTAAGCGACCGCCCAAAGCCTATGCAATTTTTAGGAAGGAAATTTACCATGAAAACACTGTTCGTATCTTTAGTGGCGCTCTTTCTGGCTGCACCTTTAAGCGCCTTTGCTAGGGATGTTCATGTCGATGGTTACTATCGCAAAGATGGCACCTATGTGCGTCCGCATGTGCGCTCTGCGCCTGATGGGACGACCTCGAACAATTACGGTCCGTCCCGCTCGGATTCAGAACTAATGAACCCGCAAGCCCGTGACAACGACAATGACGGCACCGCGAACTACCTGGACACCGATGACGACAACGATAGCGTCGCGGATGATCACGACGGTAGCCAATACGGTCAGTAGTTTTCCCTTTTCATGAAAGTCTCAAGTAGGGTCATCGGTCAGCGATGCCCTGCTTTTCTCCATCCAGCGTTCTGCGCTTCGGCTTCCGAACAGAAAAATTTTTCTCCTTTTAATGGATCTATTGTGGTGCGCCCATACCAACGGCTACCAGGGACATGGTAAATGCGGTCGCCGCCAGTACTGATATTGCCTTTGATTGAACAGTTATTGGCGCTCGAAACCGTACTGTCCTTTGGTGCGGCAGTTGTGCCGTGCCGGTAGTCCCAAGGGTTGTCAAATGTTCCCGCCCAGATGCCGACCTTCCGGGCACGGGCGGTGTCTTCCTGTGGTACATAAGCAGTGCTGTACTGCCGATAGGCAAGCGCCCAGCCGTTTTCGACCATCCAAGCGTTCAGATTCACCTGACCGGCAAAGCACTCGCCGACAATTCGCTGGTAACGGTCTTGGTCTTTCTCGACGCAGCGGACCGTTTTTCTGGCAATCAAATCATCCAGGGCAAGCGCCGCCTTCTGTCCGCATCGGTAATTTTTCCCCTTTAATTGACACAGTTGACCGTTTTCCGGTGCGTCGATGCCATGAAAGCGGATGCGCTTCCCGTGAACCTCGATGGTATCGCCATCGATGACGGAAGCCTGGCCGGTGATGTCGGCGTGTGCTGGCATGGTATTGAAAGCGGCTAAAGCCAGAACGGCGACCCGAAGGATTGACGACTTCATAGTGAAGGGTCTTATATAAAACCTGCTTATGCTTCAACGGCGCAATGAGCGTTTCAGGCGCTGCGACTGATAAGATTTCCTGAGGTGGAAACCCGGCACGGAGAGCGGCAACGGAAAACATGGGGTTTCAGTGGCTTACGTTCTCAAAGTGACCTTAGTGCAGTTTCTTGCTACATTTTAGTTGCGGTGAATTTAGCGTTATTACTGAAGTAAAACAACACTCGAAATTATTAGTAACGCTGCATAATACTTTGCTGCACCGGAATGCTGGTTCAAGCATTGTTTGAATCTATGAGTCCCTTTGCAGTCGGTGAGCATCACCGTTGTGCCGCTTTCGTTGATAGGTAGCGATGGTCATACAGAGCGCCGTGCCAAAGGCACGGCGCGAGTGTTGGTGTGTGCCAGAAGCGCGGACTTTCACAAGGTCAAGCCCTTCGGGTGAAGGGCAGGCATCCCATCTTCCTCCGCTACGCTCCGTGCAGACGGGAACCCTACCTCCCCTTCAACCTTGCAAAAGCCCTTTCCGCTCCCGGCAAGCACAAAAGCAGGAGCGCGGCTCCTGGAGATAGGAAAGGACAGTAACATGACGAATACCCCCACTATTTTTAATGCTTGTGGTGAACCAGGGAGACTGCAAAACCGCCTAATCCACGGTGATTGCATCGCGGTAATGCCGTTCCTGCCAACGGCAAGCATGGACTTTATTCTGACCGATCCGCCTTACCTGGTGAAATACCAGTCCAGAGACGGGCGCGGCATCATGAACGATGACAACGACCGCTGGTTATTGCCTGCCTTTCAGGAAATGTACCGGGTGCTGAAAAATAACAGCTTTTGCATCTCCTTCTACGGCTGGCATAAAGTGGATCGCTTCATGCGGACGTGGAAGCGCGTAGGATTTCGTCCTGTCGGGCATTTCACCTTTATTAAAAACTACTCTTCCAGCGAGGCCTTCACCCAGTTTTCTCACGAAAACGCTTACTTGCTGATCAAGGGCAAACCGGAAAGACCCGCTACGGCTCCCCGCGACGTGATGCCGTGGAAGTACACCGGCAACAAACTGCACCCGACACAAAAACCCACCGGACCGTTAGGGATACTGATCGAAGCGTACAGCGCCCCTGGCGACCTGATTTTAGATCCCTTTTCCGGCTCTGCCTCAACGGCAGTGGCGGCGAAAGCTAAGGGGCGGGCGTTTTTTGCCATCGAAAAAGATGCGGAATACTACAACATCGCCAAAAATCGCCTGTTTTCAAATGATTAAGGAAGAAAACCCCAACCCAAAAGGAGTAAAAACAATGGATACTACCTTTCCCAAACACCCGGACAGCATCGTGCACCTTACAGGCAATGACGGTAACGCTTTTATGATTTTAGGGCTTTGTCAGCGTGCCGCCAGAAAAGCCGGACTGCCAGCCGAGGAGCTGCAAGCCTTCCATGAAGAGGCCACGAGCGGCGACTGCCAGCACCTGCTGGCTACTGTTATGCGCTGGTTTTCCATTGAATAACCGACCACCGAAGGAGATCCGCCCTATAGGACGGCATCCCGAAGGCGGACAATCTACAATCCCCACGAAAGACAATACTATGACGAAAAAGAAAACTCTCGCCGAGATTGCTAAAAAGCATCTTCATCTTGAAACCCTGGAAACTCGCAGGAGCGACAGCTTAGATTTCCACGAGGTTAGCGTTTGGGGTGTCAAAGCCGCTTTGGAGGAAGCCTTTACCGCAGGTAAACGCGCCGCTCGCCAGCGTCAGCCAAAAGTGATCGTCTCCATGCAGATCCTACAAAACATTACTGGGGACTTGCTGGAATCCCTCGAAGACCTTTTAGGCTTTGCCGAAGTCTACGGCCCCAGCCACCGCGCTACGTATGAAGATTGGAGCGAATACTTTGAGGTAGCGAGAGCCGCGATCGCCAAAGCCAAAAACACCACCCTTCATCAAGAACAAGGATAATGGTATGCCCTATCTACTTTTAGGCGCTCTTGTCTTCGCCAATACCCTACATAGTGCAGTGGTGAAAGATAAAGACGGACTGATCAGCCAGTGTGTTCTGTTTTTTCTGTGGCTAATCCTGTTGAATAGCACCAGGAAAATCCCCTTTTTATCAGCATAACGTCGAAACTGCCACCTCTCAAGGATTACAAATAGGATTAGGGATAAAATGACACAACAGGAAATAATCCGTCGCCTTCTTGACCGTTACGATTATACGCAAACGGAATGTGATGGGATGACAAGAATTTGTCACAGTCTCCTTAGCAAACATCGCATAGATCACCAGCCAATGCTTGGAGCAGTGTCCTTACACAATCAAAAAGTTTATCCTCATTTCTGGATTGATTTACCCTCCGGTGAGCGCATCGACTATCGAGCTAAGATGTGGCTAGGGGATAATGCTCCACACGGGGTCTTCAATTCTAAAGACTTTCCAGATGTAATGTATCAAGGAAACCCAATAGAATTAGAGGTTTTATCACCGACTTTATTTAAAATATTAACATTGAAGATTGAATGCTGATTTTGACAAAACCATCAAGAATCCTGCGTATTATCGCGGGTTAGTGTTCCAGATTCTTGACCATCTCCACATTGCATCCTTCCGTGTGGCAGAACAGCTTACCCCCAGAGCTAGCCATTGCTGAAAAGCCGCACGCCGGACACGCGTATTTTATACGTGTCTTCCGGGCTTTCTCAAGCTGCACCTGGTTCTTGAGAGGAAAGAACTGGCTCACGGCATCGGGACGGATCGCCGCATACTTGCCGTTTACGTCCACCGTATGCTTGAGATTCACCCCACAGGATTCTTCACAGGGCAAGCCGATGTCCGCCATTTTCGCGGTAAATTCCACGCTGCAATAGCGCTCCAGCCGGGACGGCTCTCCGTAGGTATGTTCCCACAGATGCGCCATGCACCGTACCAGCATTTGAAAAATCATGTCATTGTCACGGGTCAGCAGCCAGGGATTGAGGCAGATTTCATGCAGATTTTTGCCGCTTTCCTGTATCCAGGTGCCCCGTTTGAAGTACCCCCACGAGCGCCCTTTGGCGTTGAAATTCAAAATGCAGTCGGGGAGCTTGCCATTGAACAGTTTGGCGTTGAAGTAGTGAAACGCTTCCTCGTACCTGAACCATAATTCCAGGTTCGGGCTGACCCTGGGGTTTTCGGCTTCGGGTAAACCAGCGGGTTCCGCTTCTGCCGTTTCCGTATCGAGGGCATTCGTCATAAACCGACCCTTTCCAGGTTGTGCGCTCCATCAACGCGACAGCGTACAAAGCCTTTATACTCACATTCTCTGTAACAAAACAATGCACGTCAAAACAATATAAAACTATACATAGTTACGTGTACACATAAAAAATTCCCCCTCTTTCTCCCGAATTCCTAAACGTTAAAATCCGCTTCCGTTACGGTGCGTTCCATCAATTTCCGCTCTGTCAGCACCGACGTGACCGGATCGGGAATTTCAATTGGTTTTACCTTTTCGGGTGCGGGTTGAACCGTCTTGGTCTTGACGACGCGTTGCTTCTTTTTCTTGGGCTGTTCCTCTTCCAGCAACGGTAAGCCAAATATGGCACGGTCATAGTTACGCACGAGAAATTTATCTAAATTCTCCTCATAGACCCGCTTGTCGAAAATTCCCCGTTCCAGCAATTCCAGCAAGAAGCGCCCCAGAATCACCAGCTTTTGGGTTTCGCGTTTCCGCAGCGCCGTCTTGACTTCCGCTTCCAGCTTCTGCAACTGTGCCTGCTTCTGGGCTAGGCGCTGCTGCCTTTTTTCCAGGGATTCCGTCATTGTCCGCCCCCTGTAAAACAATTTGATTTATTTCAATATTATCGTTAATTCAATTTACTACGCTGCCAGCATTCATCAAGCTAAATGTATCCTCACCGGTTTTACTACCTCCGGTAAGTCCTATCCCCTCCCGCTCCTGGCGGCATTGTGGTTTTCTTGCCGTGCTGCTGCTTCGCTGACGGGAGACGGATTTCGGTTTCGCGCCTTCTGTGGTGCGGTTTGATGACTCCCGGCTGTCCGTCCTGCACCCACGGCGGTTTCCCCCATCCCGGCCCCCCACTCTTGCACCGCTCGTCGGGGCAAGAGCGCAGTTACACATTACCTGCCCTGCGGGCAGCCGAAAACCCTGAACGGGTTTCCGGTGCGTAATGTACTGCGCTGGGGGGCTTACCCCCCAGACCCCCAAACCACAATGGTGATGACGATAACGGAGAGAGCGACGGGGATGCGGTAGGCTTCGCGGCAGAACAACTACAATAAAAATAGCGCACCATCAGAGGGCAACGTGGCACAAGCGGCGTACTATCGGCTTGAGACCAAGAACGTCAAGCGGAGCGAGGGGCACTCCTCGGTAGCGGCGGCGGCCTACAACACTGCGGAAAAACTGTACGACGAACGGACGGGCATCACCCACGATTACCGGAACAAGCAGCATGTGTACGGCAACGAGATTCTCGCGCCCGCCAATGCGCCTGCCTGGGTGTTCGACCGTAACCGCTTGTGGAACGAATGCGAGAAAGCCGAGGACACGAGTACCCGCCCCAAGGACGCCCGCCCCGCCCGGCAGCTGATCCTGTCGTTTCCCGCGTTCCTGTCCCATGACGAGAAGGTCAGCGTCAGCCGTTCCTTTCTGCAAAGGGAATGCGTTGCGAAAGGCATGGTTGTGGATATGGCTTACCATGATTTTGAAGGAGAGAAATCCCATAATCCCCATGCTCATGTCCTGCTGACGACGCGCCTGTTGGATGGCGATCGTTTTGGGAATAAGGAGCGAAAATGGAACGCCAAGCAGCAGCTACAGGAGTGGCGGGAGAAGTGGGCGGAATATCTCAATCGCCATCTGGAACAGAACGGCTACCAGCAGCGTGTCGATCACCGCAGCTATGAGGCGCAGGGTATCGACCGCATTCCTCAGCTGCACGAGGGCAGAAGTGTCACGGCGCTGCGCGACAAGCACGAAACCAAAGTCAAAGCACCAACGATCATCCTTAACGATAAAATTGCCGAAATCAATGCTCTCAAAGAGGAGATCCGGTTGGAACTCGAAGAGTTGGCGGGGGAACAGGCGCTAGGACATAAGAAAGCCGCCGAGCAGGACAACCGTAAGCCGACGTTGGAAGAAATGGAGCAAACGGCGAAACTCGCCGCTGAACTACGGCAGCAGGTGCAGCGGGATTTCACCGAGGTGACGCAAGAGGTTATTCAAGGGGTGGTCGCAAATGCTCCTCCAAGCCCGGTCACGCACACGAACCAGACCGATGCTACAAAGGAAAAAAGCCGTTCGGAGAGCAAAGCAGTACCCGTGGACAAGCAGCAAGAAGCGTTGAGGCAAGATAGGGCACGGCGAGACCGCACCTATTACGCTGTCATGCGGCAACTCGACGCAATGGGCGGTGACGGACGGTTCGAGATCGGCATCGGTAATGACGAGCGCGGATATTTCAAGGAAAAAACATGGCATAAAGACCAGATTCTCCGTATCGACCCGGAGACCCAAAAAGCACCCATTCTTGATTATCTGAAAGGCGAAAACGCGCGGGGAAGCCATATCTATGTGCGACCAGCGCCTCATAATAACGGCGACTCCCAGGGGTTGATTCTCATCGACGACCTTGACCCGGTGATGGCGGAGGATCTGGTGGCGAAGGGGCTACAACCTTCCGTTGTCGTGGAAACCAGCTATAGGAACTGCCAGGCGTGGGTCAACATCAGCGATCGCATCGACCGCGAGGAGGCAACCCAGCTTGCCAAGCTGCTGGCAAAGGAAGCGGGCGGCGATCCTGGCAGTGCCAGTTACCAGCACTATGGCAGGCTGGCAGGCTTTACAAATCGTAAGGAAACGCATCTCGATGTGTACAGCGGCAAGTATCCCTGGGTACTGCTGCATCAGGCACAGCGGCAATCGGCCGCCCAGGCGGAGCATTTCTTAGCATTGGCGAAACAGGCGGTCGCCAAGGAAAAAGCTGAGCGGGAAGAAGCCCTGAAACACCGTGCCGACCTGCTCAAGGAGACGGCGACGGAAGCCGAGCTACGGCAAGCGGTGACGGTCTTCACCAGGATCAGCACGTCCGTGGAACGCAAGCATGGATTGAAAGACCCCAGCCGCCGTGATTGGGTGGTGTTGAAGCGTATGGCAAAAAACGGCTACAGCATGGAAGCCCTGGAACATGCCTTGCGTAACAGTCCTGACCTGGCGACCCGCAAAAAGGGGCACGAAGAGGATTACATCCGCCGCACCATCGACAAGATCAGCCGTGATCCGGATCTGTTGCAGCACTTGCACCGCAAACAGCAAAAGGCACAGCAGCGGCAACAGACCCCCTCCGAAAAACTGCCGCAGCAGGACGAGCGCCAGCTTATCGAACAGTGGCGGCAGTATAAAGACCGGGAACGAGGTAAGCCCGCTTCGCCCGACCGCGAACGTGGAACGGTGAGGCCGTCAGGGGAGACGCCAAAGCCAAAGCCCTCCCCTGGCAGCGGCAACACGATCAGGCTCAATCGCTACACGGTCGAGGAAGTCCCTGTTTACGCCTTGGGGCAGATGGACGCCGATACCGTCCGCTACATCGTCACCCGAACCTTACAAAGCAAAGACGCCGAAAAGCAGGTAAACAAAGCGTTGTGGGCATTAGGCGAAGACACGGCGACGTGGCGGGATAAGTGCAAGGGCGAATACCTCAAAGAGCTAGGACGCATCATCGGCAGCCGTAAATCCGACGCGTTGACCCCGCATACCGATGCCGAACTAGCGGTGAAACTCAAGCTCGCCGGATTCACCAATAACCAGATCGCCAAAACCCTGACGAATGAAAGCCCGTTTATGAAAGCGCTTGGGGATGAGCCAAGCCGCCAAGCGTACCTTGCCAAGGGCATCGCCCCAGTACTACAACATCCAAATACGTATCGTAAGATTGAGGAATTCCGGCAGACGCGCCATCTGCAAGCGATGCAGTTGCCTTTGGAACAGCGTGAAGCGCATTTGAAGGAGTACCGCTTTGATAAGCTGAACATTGCTACTAAGGATGGTCATCACCAGCAAACAACAAATGTCCGGCAACCGCAGGAACGAAAGCCGGAAACCGAGCGGGAGCGTTAGGTATCGCTTTTGGTTAGTTTTTTACCGGCAGACCGCGAATCAGTTCGCGGATGACATCGGTTGCCGGTCTTCCTGTCTGGTTACAGTATTTTTCAAGCGTTGCGGCTTCTGCCGATGCCAGATTGACGGTAATACGCTTGACCGCCCATTTCTTGTTCACGGTTTTGTCCGCTCCTCAATAACCGAAGAAGCAGTGGCTAATACACCACACCCTAGCGCCCCTCCTCCTGCGACGAGACCCATTCCCATCGTAATCTTGACGGTATTGTCCCATCTTACCCCCTGCACCTGTTTTACCCCTCCGTCAGCCATCAAGCCCATCCCGTACGCCGCTATGGTTGCCGAAGCGGAAACACCTGCGGTGAAAAGGCATACCCCAGCAATGGCGCTCAGGATGCTGTCAATGCTGGCGAAAAAGCGCAGGTGACGCATTTGCGCGTGATGATGGCGGAGGCGTTCCTTGATAAGGTCTTCTGGGACGGCTTGGAAATTTTCCAGGATTTCATCGTCTCTGGCTGGGGTATCGTTTTGTGAGTGTTCATTTACTATCGTTATTACAGCGGGTGAACATTTATTTAAGTTCCCTGCGGTGCTCAAAGCTTGTTCCGGCGATCGCTGGGTTAGTGAATCGCAGCGTTGTGGGACGATAGTGCTTGATGATGATTTTTCCGTTGATTCCTCTGTGATCCAGGATTGATAATCAGGGCAGTTGTCGCCGTTCCAGCCGTAAGGATGGATTCCGCAGATCAGGATTGTACCACCGTAATAGCGTCCGTGGTAATTCTTGCAGCCTTGGCAAGCTACCGGTACGGAGGATGTTTCTTCTTCGTCCGCGTCTTCTTCATACCAATCAACCAACCTACCGGCGCAGTTCGGGCACTCTCTCACCTCCCGTCCGTAGTCGTTTTTGAGACACGTTATAGCCCCGGTGTATTCCACCGCTTCCCCGCAGGTACTGATACGAATCATCGGCACCGCATAATAGGGATAGCTGCAAGGATGGACTTCAATACCCCCTACTGCATTCTCTTCATCGGATACTGCTTCGTATTCGGGATGTATCTCCCAAAACTGCTCCTCTGATAAATCAGAAGGAGTTCCGTCAGAATTCAAATCCCAAAGTTTGCCTTCACAATATATCCGCAGACTGTAATGTGAACAATCATGAGCGAGGTTTTCTAGCTCACAGTCCCGTCTTGCTTCCTGGTAGTTAAAGGTTCTCGTTACGACCTTGAGTTTTCGATTCATCGGATACGTTTGGAGGACAAGATATTCTCCTGAGTGATACATAAATCCCTCCTTTAATTATCACGAATGCTGTGTTCAAACAGTTATCAGTCAGCGGTTTTACTGTTCACTGTTGAGTGGTTTTGATGGAGTGAAGAATCAACCATCTGCTGCGGTTATGGTAAATTCGTATCGAATTCTAAGAATGATTCTTCTGTGAAGTCGTCAACAACTTTAATATGAAAGTTAACGGCGTTGATGCCATCTGGAACGTCTTCCGGCTCTAATTGCGGCACCAGGTGGGAATGAATGAGACCCTTGAAATCTACAACATGATTTCCTGCCAGGTCACTACATAAATCGTCAAAGTATTCGTACTCTGTGCCTGTCATAACAACATCAAAAGTTTTGATGCTGAGATTTTCTTCTTGAATATTTTTGACTTCACCGGCGATTCTTTGGAATATTTCCTCTATGCCATCTTCAACACTTTGAGGGTTATCTAAATCAATGCTAACAGGTTCAATTCCAACATTCTCCCAGAACTCTGGGTCAAAGAAGAGATTATTTGACATAGGAAGTGCCTTAAAAAATGAACACAAATCGTGAATCAAATTTCAATCTCATCGCACAAGGATTTATTTTGCTTTTTTATTCGCTAAACAACATGGTGAACCGGGTTTTCTCTTCATTGAGCCATTTAACTGCCCCCGCTTGCGTCAGTTGATCCAGGTGCGCCCGCAATGCACCTGCGTCCCAATGCTTGCCGTAGATGCTGGCACGGCTGAGTTCACTAACGGAGGCTTCTTTAATGTTCTTTTGCAGCAGCCACGCCAGCAGTTTATCTGCGTTCAGGGTTGCTTCTTTGTTCTCGCCGTCAACACCAAATCCTTCGTCATCGAAGTAGCCCTTCTCTTTCTCCTTGTCCGCAAATTCCGGTTTCAGCGGAAGTTGTAATAATTCTTCAAATTCCTTAACTTTGAGCGCGTAGTTGAGTTTGAGCATCCGCTCCTCTACGCTGTCTTCCAGGTGCTGTTCTTTTTCTTTCAGGGTTTCTTCCCGTTCAGCCAGGGCATGTTCCTCTTCTTCTTGTTTAAGCAGTGTTTCTGCAATTTGCCCGTTGAGAATCAGGGATAGGCAACCTGCAATGAGAGCGATCGCCAAGCCGGTGTTCTTGATGTCGGCGCTACTATGCAAGGAGCGGATAAGGCGGTATCCTTCCAGGGGGCGCGTGAGAATTTTCTGATTTTGCAGGACAACCGTATCACAGGTCGTTGTGGTCACGCCCAGCACCTGTTCCTGCTTGCATTGCTGGTAAATGCTCCAGGATTGCAGATTGCCGACAACCGCCAGGACAGTGCCGATGCAGGTGACCCCAAAAAGTAAGACGCCGATGAGTTCTGGATTAATCTGCAATCTGGCAACCTCATAGTTTAGTCGCATGGTCAATCCTCCTGGAGAGTGATTTTGCAATAAGCGAGATGAATGCCAAAAACGAGTGCACCCAGTAGCAGCAAGGCAAGAGCGCTATGCACCGGATAAATCAGCATGAGTTCCTTTGCACCCAGTACCGCTCCGATGAATAAGCCACCTACCCGCAGCCAGAACACTTTCAGCGGAACGCTGGTGACGATAAAGTAGGCGATGACCAGCAGATACCCTACAGCGACAATCCAGAGGAGTTCCGTGTAGTAAAAGGGTATGAAGGCGCTGCCGATACCGATGGCGAAAAACAGGAGAATTTCCGAAAGGTTGGTAAGATGCTGGAAGTACCAGCTTCGTTTCTGCTCGAATTCCTTTGCCATGTGTCGAAGCCTCAGGAGTGTACCAGGCACAAGGGAAGGGGTATGTCCTTATGCCTGGAGGGACATCAGCTATTCCGTCCGGCGGTTACGGTTTGACCGATTTGCGGGTTGAGGTGTCCAACCCGTGTGTAGGCACGGCGTTCGTGTTTCTGGGTGCGGTAATCACTCAACGCTTGCGCGACGGATTCTTTGATGGCGTATTTTCTGTTGATTTCGCCGCTGCCTAATTCCTGAACGGTGTTGAGGTAGTCAATACCAGCGGTTAAATCATCTTCTTGAAGTTTGGCGATTGTCTCATTCTTCTTATCAAGTAGTTGGGCTTTCTTCTGCAAGCCGTTATTAAGACGTTCGCCGAATTTCAGGTAACTGAAATAGCTCACCAGCATTTGTGCGGAAGCCTTGTCAATCTTCTTTTTCGCGCCAAACATTTGAGTACAAACTCGTGCGAAAAACTCTGCTTTGGATACTTGCAAATTAAGGAACGTTCCGACCGCTTCCTCCACCACAGGAAGCCATTCTATCGCCTGTTTCCATTGCTCTTTATTCTGCTGCACAAGAGTAATCGCTTCTTGCGTCCAAGCTTCCGGTTTACTCAAATCAATTCCCATATTTTGGGAGATCGAGGAGAAGAGGGGCAGCACTTCAGCGGGAATCATACTGCCGATGCTGGTGGTATCGACGGCAAAATTAACAGAAGTATTGCTGGCTAAAGGAACAGCGTTCGACTTGTTTTTGGTAGTCTTACCAGGGGTTGTTTTCGTCGTTCCTTTCTTGTCGAGTTTCATAGGTTTAGTGATTGTTTAAAAGGTAAGATTTGGTGTGTAATGCCAGACACTAAGGCATAGGATGACAGACAAGAGTTGCAGCGTTGCAGGATTAGTATTGCACGCTGTTTTTTGACCGTTGCAATCGCTTTGCAACGCTGCAACGCCTTCTACAGCGTGGTTCTGCTTGTCCGGGGAGATTTATCCGTTGCAATACGGAACTGTCCGTCGTTTCCGGTACTGCTGGAAGGGGATAGGCGTGTCCGTAGGACGATGGTTGTTGGAGAAGAATCAAATAGAGTAATTTGAGAGTCAACCCAAACAGAACACCGGTTGTTAAGAGGAGAAGCAATCCCACCCAAGCTTCCCATAAACCGCTGGTCAGGGTTTCTTCTATGACTTCCGTTTTATTGGTGCAGGTTTTACCATCCTCGAAATTATCTATTGTTTCTGTCCGGCTGATGACACGTTTCATGGTCATACAAGGAACAAGGTACCATCATCGTCTTCTAAATCGAAGATTGCGAGTGTTTCATCCGAATTGGTTTGGTCAGTAATAGCCGGAACATCACGGAATAATTCCGTCAATCCCTTTTCTCTAATGAAGGTTTTGACAATATCATCGCTTTCGGAGTAACCAAAGGTTGGATTGCTATCGTCAGCCGTATCGAGACGTTCCGTTAATTCAGTATCAAGCTGTTCGTAGTAGGCGGCATTTTCTGGTTTTTGTTCTTTGAGAACCATGAATTTCGTATGGACGATTTCTTCTAAACAATCGGGATGTTCCGCGAGTAGGAAATCATATTGTTGTTGATAAGAAAAGCCATGCGACCCGTTTTCTTTGATGTACACCATAAGGAAACTCCTTCCGCCACATCAGCAGGGACGGATTCAACTTCGTCAATGATCTCCAGGCTGGCTTCCAGGTCAGCGTAGAGTTGTTTGGCGTAGGTTAAACAGTTGGCAAGATTCGTGGTAAGTTCAGGGTGAGAGAGCCGATGCTCCACCAGGCGCTTCCAGTCGGGTGACTGCCGGATGAGCGCTAACTGGTTGATGATGGCATCCAGCGCAGGGCATAGATTTTCTTGGGTAATGGACGTGGTCATGAGACGTTTCCTCCAGACAGAGAGCCGAAAAGTCCCGCGCCAAGCAGTCCGCTGCCCAGCGCAATGCCTAGGGTGGCGGTGGAGAAGGAGAGAATCAGTCCGGCGATGAACATGGCTGCGGTAAAACTCGCAAGCTGTAGCATAAAAACTCCTTGATTTATGAAGAGGGGCGGTTGTTGATGAGCGCGGCGCTGAGACCACCGGCCAGAATCAGACCCGCGCCAAGGGAAAGAGTTAGGGGCTTATGCACGCGCACCCCATAAAAACCGAGTGCCATTAAGCACACGCCAAGGCAGATACCAGCCATGCCAAGGACGAGTGATGCGCCTGGAACAGGATGGTGTACAGGGCTTGATTTCGGGGAGCTAGGGGGCTGGGACAGCGAAACACCATGTTTCAACCCGGCGAGGAAGCCCGCCGCGTAGGGTCTAAAGGGGTGGATTGCGCCGCCAAGTCCAGAATGTTCAGTGTTTCGTCATCGGTGGGCAAGCTGGAATCAACCAGGCGACTAAATATATCGAGTGGGGTTTCTTCCTTGTTCTCCTGTCCGGTTTGTTCCGTCTCCAGAGAAAGCCCCATCTTTCCAAGGATTTGGTCAATGTCCTGTCCGCCCTCAATGTCGGTGTGCTGGCGGAGCTTTTCGAGTTGCTGGGAGAATTCCGTGGAATCCTTCTGCTTTGCGTCCGTGACGCCCTTGAGTAACCCCAGCTGATAGCCTTTACGAAAGTCCTTGGCATCTTCATAGCCTTCCCGCAAGCCTGTTTGCAGGCGCTCCTGTGCGGCTTTTTGGTTGGCTTTAACGAGGTTTTGCGCCGCTTTTGCGGTTGCTGAACCGACGACTTGGGAGGTGCTGCGCGGAGCGATTTCTCCTTTCTGTTCTTTTTGTGGGGGAGTGCTGACGTTATCGTTTGTTGTGTCCGTGGTGGATTCTTGGTCTGATGCTTCTGAGGTGCCCGCGCTGTTTCGCGCCGCCCGCAGCAACTCTTCGGGATTTTCGTCGGTGATTGCTTGTGAGGGCTGTTCTAATGGCTGGGAAGGATCAGGAACGTTTTCCAGTGGTGTTTCCTCGTTAGGTTGGATGTCGGAAACAGCTTGGTGAGGTTCAAGGGGAGTATCCGCGATGACATTGTTATCTGGTTGTTTTTGCTGTCCGTTCTCTGTAGCGTTAGTATCGGCGAGGGCTGCTGGTTCCTCTACCGGAATATCAGCCAAGGACAACGCTCCCAGGTCTTTGGCTGATGGAGATTGTCCTTTCTTGCGTTTTCCGTTGCCGTTCGTAGTCATTTTTAATCCTCATGAATTCGGCATCGACATTGATGTTGTAATAGCGAAAAATGATAGAGAGCTTTCCCCTTTGCTGGAGGGATTGATACATGGCGCGAGTGTGATACCCGAAGCGGGCATACAGGAATAGTTTCAGCGCCAGGATTTCTTTGATTTCTGCCCAACTAAGCGGTTTTTGGAAAAGCCCCAACACTTTCAAGTGTGCGTTAAAGGTGTGGTGGTGATGGATACCCAACAATTTCTGGGCATCTTTCTTGGTGAAATACAGGGTTCCACCCGTTTCAAAGCTGACGTTGATGGTGATGGTTTTCAAAGTTCATGTCACCCCTGCCATGTGCGAAATGGTTTCGGGCATGTCAGCCCTGCCAGTTGTGTTATTCTGACTATAGCAAATGTTTGTGTGTTTGCAAACAAGCAAACCAATTCTTCTTATAAGTTTACAAACACAAAAACACAAAGATTTGAAAATGTTAGGAGAGAATGAAGGATGAACAGTTGTATGGTATCGGTATCGGATGACATCGCAAAGAGGGAAACGTGGCGACCCCAATTTCAAACAGGTAACGGGCCTTATTCCAAAGGCGCTTGCCCTACGGTTCAAGGCGTTGTGTGCCGGTACCGAACGCGACATGAGTGGTGTTATTGAACAGCTGATTGTCGATTGGGTGGAAAAACAAGAACATCCCGCCCCATCAGACGGGATTCTCGATCCCGTGATCTTTCTTAAAAAGCTGGTAAACGGCACAAGACCAACCGATGCCGAAATCGTGGAAGTGGCGCGTGCCCTCGACATCCAGAAAGAATCGCTTTTTTCCTTCTGCGATCAACTGACAGCAAAAACAAAAGGAGAGCCTGACAATGATGTTTAATCAGTATTCGTTTTTTTTTAAACACGATTTTTGCACACAGCAAAACTCCCTGAAAAAAATGCTCCATCAGGGAGTATGCTGGTAAAAGGTAATCAACTGTCACCTCTTGATATTTGATTGTCGTGAATTGTAGAGCAAAAGGATTGCGAAAGTTTGGCGACCCAACAATCCCGCGCTACTCGGTTAACAGCCAGCAGGCACAAACAGCAAAAATAGTAGTTTTAGACTGTTGGTGCTCTACCTAAACGCCTGATTTCGCCGTTAATGGCATCAGGCCAGCAAAAGAACAAAAACCCTTTGTCCTGGTAGGGACACGTTACTTTTCCACATCCTTAGCGGTAGGGACAAGCGGTAGGGACACTTTGTTTTGCCTGTCCTTAGTGTATCACGTTGCTGTTTTTGTTGCTGCTGCTGATGGAAAATTTCGTGCTGAATTTTTATCATGCCGCCAGCAGACGACAATAAATCATACCTTTCCTCGAATAGTCTTCCCCCGGAAGATAGTATTGGTCAACGTTTTCTCCAGTATTTTCATCATCCTTGGGAGTTTATTTTTGCACCCGTGCCATCAGCCGGATCTAGCCCTGGCTGGCATACCGAAACCCGTTATCCCTTGCAGCCCCGCAACCTGTGGAGCCGATACCAGAATCCCGACGAACTGCTGGGACTACGATTCGGCAGCACCACCAATTACTTTCTGGCGGACATCGATGCGGACAGTACTAATCACCCTGCCAATAATTTACAAAACTTCAATAATGTTCTGGCAACGCTGGAAACGGTTGGTCTAACCCGTTATGTCCTCATCCAGTCCAGTCCCAGCGGCGGAATCCATGTTTATTACTTCTTCAACGAAAAACTGGATTCTTTTTATCTGGCTTACGCAGTCTTTCTGGCGCTACAACAGGCTGGCATTCAAGTCAAAGGCGGACAGCTTGAACTGTTTCCCAATCCCAAATCCTACGGTAAGGACAAGCCGACAAACTTCAACGCCCATCGCCTGCCTTTGCAAGAGGGTTCTTGCATCCTGAACCACTTCTTCTTCGATTTCTACAGCGACAATCTCGAAGATTTTCTCAATACTGCTGAGTGGTCAGCCCAGGGACAAGACGATGAATTACTGCACCAGGCGATCGCCAACGCCAAAATCCAGTCGCAGCAACGGTTCACCCGGAAATACACCAGCAACGGGGCGCTGCTTTGGGAGCGTAACCTGGAAGAACGCATTCAGCAGGGATGGACGGGCTTCCACCAGACCAACGAATTGTTAAAGGACTTCGCGTGCCACGGGATTGTCTTTCGCAAGCTGCGAGGGGAAGCCTTGGTGGATTACGTTGTCGCCACAGCCGTTGCCGCCCCCGGCTACCACACATGGTGTAGACACCAGCACGAAATCCGCAAACGGGCAACCGAACGCGCCCGAAACTGCGAAGGATACTACACGCCCTATTGTTCCATCCCCAATCGTCAGCGTACTTACCGCGAACAATTTGGCGATGGTCAAGAAGCGAATAATGTTGTTCCCTTCTCGCCCAACCAACAGCGCCACGAACAAACGTTTGCCCGTGTCAGTGCGGCGGTGACAGCCCTCAAAGAGCAGAGGGAGTTTCCTGAAACCACTAGTGCTCGCACCAAAGCGATTATTGAAATTTCAAAAACATTATACGGGGTTGGGGTATCGCAAACAACCCTGCATAAGCCACATTACCTACCCTTGTGGCATCCCTTGCATGAGAAAGAGCGTGTAAATGCGGAGGTGGTACAGGTTGTAGCCCCGGAGCAGCCGGAAAAATACCCCCAATTGCCAGACCCGTGGTTAGAATCACCAAACTCTGAAACCCTTATACCACAAGCGCCCACGTCCGATAGCAACGCGATTTACACGCTCCCCCCATATATGAAGGTTGTGTGTTTGCCGCTTCCGGTACTTCAACTGCCTCAGGCGGTTGAAGTACCAATTCCAATTCATAAGCATAATCTATCCCAATCCTCCCCCCGCGAGCCGCTGACTGACCATAACCCAGCCTTATTAATCACAGAAACGCCTGATGTTCCCGTTGCTTCAGACGATAGCAGTGCTAGCCACAGCTGCGTTGATAGCACTGCTATCAGTCTCCCCCAGCCTGATTCCGATCCTGCCTCTGCACCGGTTTCTGTACCCGATTCTACACGAACGTTTGTACCAGACGGATTGTCTCCTGACCAGAATTCCTCAGCGTCAACGACCGCTGCTGATCAAGAGTTTTTCTCAGACTTGCTTTCTGCCGCTGTGAATTCTTCACCGTTGAAACGATTGCCCAAGGTTCAAAAAACAGCAGTCGATGCCAGCACCTTTACCCCGGAACAGCATCGGCAAGCCGCCAGCTTGAGGGTACAAGCGCTTATCAAAGCCAAAGACAAAGTGAAATGGCATTGTCTTGCCCATTCGATTCATCCCATTTTAAGGCAACGCCAGGAGATGGAGCAGCTGGTCGTGCGAATACTGATCGCCCAGTCCGGCTCACCCATCCTGTGGCAGGAAGCCAGGGAGTGGTTTACCGTGCATTGGGACGCTCTAAAACGGCGGGGATTGGGCTGGATCAATATAAAGCTCTTTCCTGATCTTTTTGGGTAGTTTTTGGCGATGAGCGGTGTTCCAGGTCTCTTCTGCTATCAATTCCGTTGGCACAGGCGAGATCATGCTTAACATGGCGATCGCTCCCCGCACTTGTTCTTGCTCCACTTCCAAATACCGCTGCAACTGCTCCAAGTTGCGATGTCCACTGATTTCCTGGATGACCCGCAGGGGGACATTGTTCCGGTGCATAATGGTTAAGGCCGTCCGGCGGCAGCTGTGGGTGGATGCCCCTTCAATGTCCGCACGTCTGCACCCTTCTCGAAAGATGAGAGACGCATATTCCTCATGCAAATGCCCCCGTCCCCAGTTGCCAGGGAACAGGTAGCCATCCTCAGAAGGTTTCGGTTTGTAAACTTCTAGATATCGCCGCAGGTCGTCCATCACCGGGATGGTACGGGTGTCAAGTTTCCCTTTCGTGTTGCCCTTGCGGATGATTAGCTCCGGTCTGACCCGTCGTTTGCTGTCATAGACATCCCTAAGACTCAGGGTAACGGCTTCTCTGACCCGGCACGCGGTATACAGCATCACCGCGCACAACGTTCGGTCACGTAAGGTCAACAGCCCTTCTGAGAAAAGGCGCTGGATTTCCTCCTGGGTGAGAACTTTGGCTTTCCCGTGACGGTCAACTTTCACTGCGGCAAGTGCGGATAACAACACTTTATTATCGCAGAAGTTTCAAGGCAGGCAGTAGCGATCAGTCTACGTCGTTTCTCTCAGCACTGCTGTTCTGGGGTTTAACGCCAGCGATGTTTGCCGCCGTACAGGGGGTGACGGTAGACTTTGAAACAATATGTATTTTAACCATGATGCTATCAAAGAATCACCTTTTCAAAATCGGCTAAGACTGTGGAATTCTTGACGTTTTGTCGCTTATAAGCTACAATATATAATTAAACTATGGCTGATAGCATTCGTCCAAAAGTCCTGAAAGTCTATGCTACAGAAGACGGTAGGGAGCCGTACACCGAGTGGTTGGAAAACCTGAAGGACTATGTGACCCGTTCAAAGATAATCCGCCGGATAGAGCGGCTGAAGCAGGGGAATTATGGAGATTGCAAGTCGGTCGGCTCAGGCGTGAGGGAACTGCGGTTTTTCTTTGGAAGTGGTTACCGCGTTTACTTTGGAGAATCCGCAAACGATCTGGTGATTCTCCTGTGCGGCGGCGACAAGGACAGCCAGGACTCTGACATAGAAAAGGCTAAAGAATATTGGCAGGCTTACCAGGAGGAACAGGGATGAGCAAGGAACTGAGAAACCATGACGAAATTGTGATGGAGCAGCTGCTGAACCCCGAAATGGCAAAGACTTACCTGGACGTTGCTCTTGAAGAGTACGAACAGGATGGCGATCTGGCATTTTTTCTGGAAGCGCTGCGGAACCTGGTGGAAGCACGGGGGGGAATGACTCATCTCGCGGAAAAAACAGGCTTGAACCGCCAGAATCTTTACCGGGCGTTGTCACAGGAAGGGAATCCTGAACTGCGAACCATCAGCCTTATTCTGCACAATCTTGGCTATCGCCTGAGTGTACAACCAATTCAGGCATCGTCAGGGCATTAAACCGCTTGATCCTTTGTCCCATCATAAGTTGCGGAGGGGACATTTTATGCTGGAGTGCTGACTTTTTACAGGAAATTTCATATGCTATGGTCGATAGTGAGGGTATTCCAGAAGCATTACCCTGCTGCCAGCAACAATGAACACCGGACATCCTACATATCGTCTCCCGCTGTCATCTTTACCTAGCGGAACCTACAGAAAAAGCTTGTCAAGCTGCAAACATAGTATTGCTTATCTAAAGAATTGCACTTTAGTTCATTGAAGCAAGCAAACCTCTATTTAATGTCCTATCATTAAATTGCTTTGATATATGCCAGTTGCTGACCGAGCGCTGTTCCTGTGAGTCGGCTAACATTGTCAAACACCCCGCAGCGCTCAGTCAGACCGCTTCGCTCAACTGGCTTGGTTGCAATAGGCAGTGACTGAAGCAGGCAACAATCACCTTTCCTGATCGCTGCTGTGTTGTTCTGTCAATTATCAAACCACTGTTTTGTAGGAGTCCAGGTTTTGGAGAACCCCTGTTCTGTTGCTGCTGTCTGCAATCCTTTCATCAAACGAATAGGAATGTTCTGGATTGGGATACATCCCAAACTCAGAACATTCCATCGCTAACTCAAGGCAGCTGAGGATGAATCAGCCCTGATGCCGCAAGACAGTTGGCAATCCAGTAAACGCCCGTGTGCGCAAACTTCCCTTTTGCTGCCAGTTTTTCACTTCCGTGATGATGGTGTCACCGTTCCCATCGCTGAAGTTAGCCCGTGTATGCCGCAGTCCGAACGAACGCGCGGTCAATATACTCAACATTCATCCGTTTCTATCTCCTGTGAAACGTTGATTTGTTCGCAAAGATGGTCAATTTCGACCGGGGATAAGGGCAGGATATTGCCGTAATCAAAATGTTCCGGGAACATCTCTACCATGTTGGTGGTGATCAACTGTTGTTGAAATAGCCGTAGGGCTGCAAGCATCGTGGCAATCTGCCGCTGACTAAGCAGTGAAAGATTCAAGGCGGGATCTAGTACGTTTTCACCCAACAGCATTTGGGCATCTTCTGGAGAAATCCCATAAAGGTTTATTATCAACCGTAAGACTTCCCAGTAATCGTAGAAACAACGCATGAAATTGACAGCTTCCTCTGTCCAACAACCATCGCTGCTATTCGATTCAAACCAGCGTAGCATGTCTTCCCGGAACTTTTGATGTTCCAGAATGTAACGCTTTTCTTCATCCGTAAACTCTCGCGCGCTGACCGAAGAATTGCAGGCGGAGAAAATTCGTTCCTCAATTCGAGAATTATTCATGATGTTAAATATTAAAAAGAACCAAAAGTTCAATTGCAAATCCGAAAGATTCAAATGATTGCATGAATTGACTTCATGACTTTTAGCTGGATAAGCAAAAGACCCGCGCCGTTCTAAAAACAATAAAGTGTTTAAACGGGCTGACGCAAACGCGACTTTTAGCTTTCAAAGTGCATCAATATAACAATAAAAACAATTTCTATTATTTCTATTTAAATTCTTTCAATTTTGCGTTTTGGTTGCAATCTTAGGGCTGAGATACAGAAGTTTCAACCAACTTATTTCTAGGATTACAACAACGCTGCACTTTTTAAGAATTTACAAGAGCGTCTTACTTATTTCACTTTATACGACCAAGCAAGACCGCAATTACAGAATGCCATCAATCATCTTCTGGAGGATCTTGAACAAATTGAACGGCTTTCCGAAAAATACTGCGCACAATCAAAGATGTTTTTTGATGAAATATACACTCTCGTTTAGCGCCAGCGCTACGGCTCCCTCCGCTCACTCGGCACCAGCGAGGAATGTCGTCGATTTACCCAGTGTTGGCCATCGTTGACAAATGAATAGTCGCTCCTGGAGTTAGAAGGCTCATCCTTTAATAGGGTGGAAAAGCCCATCACCACCAAATCGCCACTTTACAGACCCTGGATCGCGCGATTTACACCAGCTTTCAAAATCTTGTTGGCTCATAGAGTGCCGCGATCGCTCCAGAGTTGCCACATCAACGCCCAATCTTTTGGCCAGATTCTCCCCGGTGTAAGCTTGGAGTTCAAGCATCGGTGGGTGATATTGGTAGGATTGCTTTTTGTAGGGAGTATATGAGCGCTGTCCAAGCAAGGAGATTGCCCCTTCGATTTGTGTCAATCTCAAAGCAAGGGCTTCGTGTCACTGTAAGGATAAGTTGAGCAACTTTGAAGGCATAAGTTGAGCAATCAATTTTTTGAAACCTAATTAAATTCGATATAGCGTAAAGTAGAAATATGAAGATTTGAAAGCATAAGGTGAGCAAACGTTCTATTTAGAAAGTATAAGTTGAGCAAACATTTTCAACACGAGTGTTCGTACATATATAACGTTGTGCTTCCATAAACAGTAGAAGGAACCCGGACGGAAGACCCCGGATTAACCCTGGTTATGCTTGACAACCAAGAGTTCAACAACTGGTGTCATACTCAACACCTCAGTTCAGCAGCGCAAGCATTAATCTCTGAGATTCGTAGCACCAACCCATCTCGTCGAGTAACAGGGGGTAGGAAAAATGTTTGTGGCTCTTACCCCAGCAGAAAAATGGGAGTAA
>NZ_JXCA02000009.1:72783-81921 GCF_000828085.3 Scytonema tolypothrichoides VB-61278 | reverse complement strand
TTCTGCCCTATCTCGTCGACGCGATTGCCGCCTATTGGGCCGGTCAGCCGGCACCTCGCGTATTGCCCTCCACCGTTACCCCCTGAACGGATACCAGATACACATCTAGATGTGTATAAGAGACAGCTCTGGAGCGAGACGAGCGAGGGCAGGAGAAAGCTGTCAAAGTCGCGCCCAGGTCACGGGCCGCGCAGCGGCGTCAGCTGCAGGCGGTTGTTAGCCGGCCGAGCCGCTGTGATTGCACGCACGGTACTGCTGGTTGTAGGGGCTGCGATTGAGGCTGTTGAGGCAGATGTAGCGAGCGGCCCTGAGGGTATGCAATGCGGTGTCCGAAATTTGCTGGTTGTACGGGCTGAGATTGAGGTTGTTGAGGCAGACGCAGCGGCGGCCTTGAGGGTATGCACTGCGGTGTCCGAAATCTGCTGGTTGTACGGGTTGAGATTGAGGCTGACGAAACAGACGCAGCGAGCTATGCAATGCCGCGTTCAATTCTGACTGGTTCTACAGGTTGAGATGTGGTTGCCGAAGCAGACCGCAAGGGCAAAACAAAGTGGGAAAGCGGATTTGATGTAGCCGGCTAACGCTTCGCGTCAGCCGCGCCGCTGGCAACGTTGTGGAGCGAGACAAGAGCCGAGCAGGGAAAGCCTCAAAAGTTGCGCCTAGGTCAGCGGCCGCGCCAGCGGCGTCGTGCTGCACGCGGTTGTTCGGCGGCAATCAGGAGGTTATTCTACAAATATTCGCTTCAAATCGCTCATATATGTTTTAGTAATAATCCCAATAATCATTCTTGTCAGGCTCTGTCGCATCATCAAATCCCTGGGCATATAAATCTTGTGACGTGACAGTTGTTTTACTAGGTCTATATAAATAGTCAAACAACACCTTCAACATCTCTTCGTGTAACTTCTTGTTTTGTTCGCTCATGTCATCAATTAAGCCGCTAATTCGATCTACTTGAGTGCCGACCTCGCCAGCTTTTTCTAACTGCATTACGATAACTGACGTTTCAAGAAAATTACTCCAAGGCGTTCGTATTGCAATAAGCGAATCAATAGTAGACGCAAAGAGTTTACTTATCCCCGATTTTTCTGCTGGAGGAGGATTTTGTGGACGAGAATAAAGTGTAATGTTGAAGGCTTTTTGAAGCGCCACGAGAAGATTTGTATAGTAATTTGTAAAATCGTCGTGAATATGTTTGCGTTGTGTTTCAATGTATGTGTCAATTATATCTTTGGTTGTATAAATGCGTTCTTTTGGCATTGCTAGTCGTCCTCCCTTTGTTAAGTAAACGACCCCACCGCAAGCGGTGGGGCGTATCCGTTCAGGGGGTGAGGCGCCCACCCGTTTGAGGCGTTGCAGTGAGCAGCAGAATGCGGTAGTGTGAGTACATGGACGAGCCGCAGCGACCAGCCGAACTGAGTGAGGAAGCCTGGCAGCAGATCCCGCTGGAAGGGCGCCACTTCATTGCGCTGCTCGTYGCCAGGGTTGCGGCCTTGGAAGCTCGGCTCAACCAGAACTCTAACAACTCGTCCAAGCCACCCTCCTCTGACCCACCTTCTGCTCCTCCTCGCCCGACCAAAACCCCTCGCGGCAAGCCCAAGACCAAAGGGGCTCAGCCCGGTCACCCCGATCAGCAGCGCGAGCTTCTTCCCGAAGCCGCAGTCGACAAGGTCGTCCCGCTACGACCCTCGTGCTGCTCGTCCTGCCACGCTGACCTACCCGATACTCTGCCCTCGCTTGGCCTTCCGCGCCGCCAGCAAGTCTTCGAGCTTCCCGAGTTCAAGCCGCTGGTCACCGAGTATCAGTACCATAGCGTCTGCTGCCCGCAGTGCCGTGCCTTCGTGACCGCACCGCGTCCCGCCGAGGTGCCGCCGGGTTCGTTTGGCCCGCGGGCTGTAGCCCTGATTGCGCTGCTGCACGGGCGCTACCGCATCTCGAACCGCGAGGTCGTCGCACTGCTACGGATGGTCTGGCTGCTACCCGTCAGCCTTGGCAGCGTGGCCAACCTTCAGCAGGTCGCCTCATCGGCACTTGCGCCGGCTTACGCCGAAGTACAAGCCGCAATTGAAGCTGAGGACCACGTCAACGCTGATGAGACCCGCTGGCGAGAAGGGCAGCGCAAGCCTTGGCTGTGGGTTGCGGTCGGCAGTGTGGCGACGCTGTTCCTGCTGGCCTACGGGCGGGGCAAGAAGCAGTTGGGCCTGCTGCTCGGCGAGACGTTTGCGGGTTTGGTGAGCTCGGACCGCTTCACGGCCTACAACAGCCTGCCGACCGAGCGGCGGCAACTCTGCTGGGCGCACATCGTGCGCAACCTGCGCGGCCGGGCCGAGGCGAAAGGGCCGTGGCAGGAAGAAGCGGCAGCACTGCTGGGATTGGCCGAGGAGGTATTGGTAGTTTGGGCGAAGTATCGTGAGGGCGAGCTCTCAAAGGCGGCGATGAAGGAGCAACTCCAGGTGCTCCAGGCGGCGATACGCAAGCGGCTGGAAGACAACCAGCAGCAAAGCAACTACCTCGGCAGCCTGTGCTCAGAGCTGGTGAAGCACTTCTGCGCGCTGTGGACGTTTGTCGAGCACGAGGGTGTGGAGCCGACAAACAACGCCGCCGAGCGGGCGTTACGTCCTGCGGTGTTGTGGCGCAAGGGCTGTTACGGTACACAGAGTGAGAGCGGGAGCCGGTTTGTCGAGCGCATGCTCACGGTGAGTGCGACCTGCCAGCAGCACGAACGGCCACTTCTGCCCTATCTCGTCGACGCGATTGCCGCCTATTGGGCCGGTCAGCCGGCACCTCGCGTATTGCCCTCCACCGTTACCCCCTGAACGGATACCGGTGGGGCTTTTTCATCGCAGACATTGCGTCCCACTCGAAACGTTAGAAGTCTTCAAGTTCGCTTTCCTGCTCGTGGATGTACCGCTTGATGAGATCTGCAGTGACGTGGTCGCCAGCCGAACCAACATAGTAGCCGTCTGCCCACAACTTGCCACCCCAATGGCTTCGGCGCAACTGTGTCCGGTAAGCCGCAAACAGTTCGCGGGCAGTCAGGCTTTTGATCACATTCATCACAGTGGCTGGCGCATCGCGTGGAGGGCAGCTCACGAAGAGGTGCACGTGGTCAGGCTGGATAGTAAGCGCTTCGATCTGCCACTCGCGTTCGTCACATACCTCACGGATGAGTTCCTCAAGCCGCAGCGCGAGGCTTCCCGTCAGGATCGCCCGCCGATAACGCGGTATCCACACGAAGTGGTAGGCCAAGCGGTAGACAGTATGAGCACCACGACGAGCTTTCATACCCGTGATCATACTGCACGTCGGTCCGGTTTGCTTCCCGCTGCTGCGTTCGTTGACCCCTCACTGGTTGCCCGCCTTCGGCGGGCCGGCTTTCCTCCCCGCCGCAAGCAGCGGGGTTTCCAGCCGAGATTTCATGAACGGAACGAATGATTTCACACAAGTAGTATAGCATGGCAAGGCAAGTGTAGATGGGATGAAAATTGCCGCCGAACGCTCCCACTCAGCTGCGCCGCCACTCGGGAGCGAGACAGCGTCCGAGCAGGGAAAGAGTTGAAAAACACGCCCAGGTCAGGGGCCGCGCCAGCGGCGTCAGCTGCAGTGGGTTGTTAGACCGGCAGTGCGGCGTACGATACGGGCTGGATGCGCCGGATATCTGCGCGTACATTTCTCGCTCCTCGCGTACGCTGAGGTCGAGCGAGCGGGACAGGGGCTCGCTTCTGAGGTTCACCGTCCGAAAGGAGTGGCGAGGGCGTTTCCCTGCCGGACTAACGTTCCGCTTCACCTGCGCCGCCGCTCTGGAGCGAGACGGCGATGGAACGGGGAAGGCTTTTAAAGTCGCGCCCAGGTCAAAGGCCGCGCAGCGGCGTCAGGTGCAAGCGGTTGTTCGGCCTCCGGGTCGGTAGTGAGGTTAAATATGGCTTTTTGGCGTGGAACATATGCGTACGTGGCTGACTTTTCACGCCTGTTTTTGTCTTTATTGATTAGCTTCTCTTGTAGTATTACCTTGACTGTCACCGCCTTGGTAAAGGCGTTGGAGCTGCAGCCCGACTACCGCAAGTAATTCATCAATCGTAAATGGTTTTGGAAGGCTCAGAATACCTTTCGTTGCCAACCACCCTTGATTATCAGTAATTGCTCGTAAGTTGGTCGTACAAAGAATCAAAGGGACATGCTCCATGTCTCGGCTCATTTTCAGTTTTTGAATGAGTTGCCAACCTTGTATTTCTCGATCGACTGGTGGACAATCAATAATGATCATGTCTGGCTGAATTTTGCGAATGTCAGCCAGTTCAATCGGCGCATAGGTAAAGGTGCTTACCTGATAGCCTTCATCGGTTAATATATCACGAAAAAGGTCCAGTACCTCTTGCGTATCGTTCACGACCAAAATATGTACTGCCACAATAGCCCCCGCTTATTCGTTTCATCCCTCATTCGGCCTTCTAGCAAGGGGCGTACCACCCGGAGGTGCAGTACTATTTCGTGTTCTGCTGCGATGTGGCTCATCGTCTAATAGCTACTCAATGTGTCATATAGAAAGCGGCATCGGGAGGCCGAACGCTCCGCTTCACCTGCGCCGCTGGCAGCGTCGTGGAGCGAGACGAGTGGCGGGCAGAGGTGGCGTTCAAAGTCGCGCCCAGGTCAAGGGCCGCGCCAGCGGCGTCAGTGTGCAAGCGGTTGTTGGGCTGCATTTACACTAAAACCGATTTCTTTTATTGGTAAAGGTTCCTGCCAGAGAGGCGTGTAAATAAATTTTCGGTTTATCCTTTCACCACCCATCAAGACTCTCAACAAATGCTTCACATCCGTCATGCTCAAATCGTACTGTTCCATCACAAGGTGATTCCTCATTGCTACATACTCCCCAATCCTCGTGTAACACTCCTTCAAGACGAATGTAATACGCACATCCGCCGCATTGTTCCCCATACCATTCATCTTTATAATTTGGAGAATTCATGTCACGATGTAGCAGGACAATCCAACGACCATGACATTGACGCCCATGCTCCTCACTTTGTGCTTGTTTTCGGAGAGGTTGTTGCATAGTAAGGCTCGTGTGGCATTTCCGTTGTTTGCAATATGTTCTAGTGAAGCTAAAAGGAGGTCACTTAAATATAAGAGTGTATGATAAATTCTTGCATAAAGTTACTTGTTTATACTATGTGTATTCTACTAGCTGTGTCAACCCCTGAGCTTTTGAGGAGGTGTATGTATGAAGCAGCCCAACGCTCCGCTTCACCTGCGCCGCTGGCGGCGGTGTGGAGCGAGACGAGTGGCGGCACGAGAAAACCTTCAAAGTCGCGCCCAGGTCACAGGCCGCGCCAGCGGCGTCAGCGTGCAAGCGGTTGTTGGGCCGCGGATGGGGTAATGTGACTTATCGAAAGTGTCTATTACCTTCTCTTGATGTAATTTTAATGCTATACTGCTGCTTGGCGTTGCTTCTGTTGTCTTTATAGGATGGCACATGCTTTTTCTTCCCTCAATACTTGTGCTCGTTTTTGTAGTTGCATTAACAATTGCGCTCTTTTGTTTCTTGAGCTTGAAAAACGATGTGCTTAGCGGTCGTTCGGGGTGTGTTTTTCTTGGGTGGTTAAGTCTTTGTGCACTCCTTCTTGGTGGAAAGTCAATGTTTATTGTCTCCTATTATGATTATTTTGCATTGGAGGCAGTACTTGTACCTCTTGTTTTTGTCTGGGGAACGTCAGTTCTTGCCGTCATATCTATTAGTGCTGTTCTTCCAAACGACGAATCAAAGTCAGAAATGGCGAGAGATAATTCATTAGCGAACTTGAAACATTTTAGCTTTATCGCAGTCATTCTCTTATTCGGCCTCATATTCTTTTGGAGCGCATATTCGCCCTCGCTTACAACGAGTATTCGTGGACTTACACAAGGACCAATGATTATTCAGGGGCGTCTTGAAGCAGTAAACGAGGAAGGATTTCGGAGAACAGGATCAGCGCTTATTGACGGGAAAAGCTACATACTTACCGAAAGCGGTTGGCTTGGACAACCATTGTTATCTACGGTAGTGTTCGTGACAGATCCTAGTAACTCCGTCGCATTCTCTCCAACAGAAATTGGTAGTGGACGCAGGCCGAATGATTTGGTAGGATGAGCAGGAGGATAAGCAGAGCRAAAGGATTGACAGATGGGGGTACAGCACACCGTCACCTGCCGACACTGTGGCAGCGCTGAAATCGTCAAGTATGGGCTTGCGCCGAATGGCAAGCAGAAATATCGCTGCCATACCTGCGGTCGACAAAGCCGCGACAACCCCGAGCATAATGGTCACCTGCCGGAGCGACGAGAAGAGATTCTGCGGGCCTATCAGGAACGCTCAAGCTTGCGCGGGCTTGAGCGCACCTTCAAGGTGCATCGCAGTACGGTCATCCGCTGGATAAAAAAAAGCCGATAAACTGCCTCCACTGGCCTTCTCGCTTGTTCCACCAGACCCGCACCTTCCAACAGCCACGACCCTTGAACTCGATGAATTGTGGACGTTTGTCGGCTGCAAAAAGAACCAGGCTTGGATTTGGCTTGCGCTGTGCCGTGTGACCCGACAAGTTGTTGCTGCGGTGGTCGGGCCGCGAACTGAAGCGACGTGCCGACGATTATGGACTGCGATCCCTGCGTCCTATCGTGTTGGACGCTGCTACAGCGACTTCCTCCAGCACTATCTGGCCGTCGTTCCCATGGGCCAGCACTGGCCGGTTGGCAAAGACAGTGGGCAAACCTGTGCGATTGAACGCTTCAACAATACGCTACGCCAACGTCTTGGCCGCCTAGTTCGCAAGACCCTCTCGTTTTCACGCTCGCAGCAGATGCTGGAAGCCTGTTTGTTCCTCTTTCTGTGGCGCTACAATCTTGAACAGCGCCGTCGTTGGCCCGAGCGGCGCCGGCGTCTTGTCAATCGTTTCTGGCCCCGCCAGCGTCGTATCCGTCACCTCCACCATTCGAGGTGAGTCCACGACCCAGAAATTACAGGGACGTGGTTCGGTTCGGCATGTATTGCGTTAAGTCTTGCTACATGGTTTGCAACAATCCGATTTATCTTCAAAATATTTCAGCAAATAGATGGGGACGGATTACATAGTTGAAGAGTTCTCACTGAAGCGGCCCAACGCTCCGCGTCAGCCGCGCCGCTGGCGGCATTACTTGAACGAGTCAGGTGATGGCACAGGAAGAGTGCCAAAGTTGCGCCCAGGTCAAGGGCCGCGCCAGCGGCGTCGTGCTGCACGCGGTTGTTAGCCGGCAAGGTCTCACAGAAATATTATTGTCTGTTATTGAAAGTCATTCGAAGTGAAAATTATAAACGCATCGTTCAAAAAGTAGTAATTAAGTGCTTGAATAAACGTTTCTATAGACACTGTGCCAAGTTGAATCCTGGCATTATCGTAGATGTCTTGAATATCGGCTATAGAAAGAGCGTATCTCAAAAGATTTGCAACAGCGAATTGGGGTGTTTCTTCATAATCCCCCACATCGTCGGGGTCTAATACAGCACATCTCGTTGTCTCAACCCAGGGAGGGTTGCCTTCTATGTACAGAGCATAATCCCAGGGTAATTCTTGGATATGTTCATAGATATATGACAGTATTACTATCTGAGTAATACCGTTCATGAGAACCTCCGCGGGAAGCCCGCTACTGCTCTCTCCACAATATCTCCCACAATATTACTGAGGCAACTGGTAGAATTGTATCACACGATTACGAATGTGAGCAGGGCACTATTGCCGGCTAACGCTCCGCTTCACCTGCGCCGCTGGCGGCGTTGTGGAACGAGGCAAAGGTGGGCATGGGAAAACTGCCAAGATCGCGCCCAGGTCACAGGCCGCGCCAGCGGCGTCAGCGTGCAAGCGGTTGTTGGGCGGCAATCTGAGAGTAGAGTACATTTAACGGTTTAATACAAGGGGTTCTGTCATATTTTAGTGGTTTTTTACGTGTTATTCAACGTATAAAGTATTGCTCTTTCTTTTGCTCATAATTATAGGTTTGTATCCCATAGCAATAACTGATGGATTTGAAAATACACATAGCTTCCTTCTTCTGGAATGTTGCCCTGTGTTTCCTTCACATCAAGCATAAACGCAATATCATCTGCAACAGAAGCAATACAGGTGTTAGTTGTTGTGTCTCGGTTTGTGATTTTTGCGATTACTTCGTAATTGCTTGCTTGGTTCATTGGTGATATTCGGCAATATGTGTCTTCTTTTGTTGAGAATGATTGATATTGCTCAATTGACTGAAAGCCACATTCAACGTGAAAGGCCGTATTCTGAATTTCAACTTGATCGGGCGCGGTTATAAATAGTGCCTCACCCGACACACAAGAAGAGATGAAGTTTATATGATAATTTGGTGTGGGCAAATTGTGTGTGCCGGCAGTGTTTGTGGATAAAATACTGGTGATTTGGATGCGCATATTGCCAGCCTCTACGGGTAAAGCGATTGGTATTGCTCTCAGTATAGCAGGTACAGGAACTACAGCATCATGCCGCCCAACGCTCCGCTTCACCTGCGCCGCTGGCAGCGTCATGGAGCGGGACGAGTGGCGGCCAGAGGTGGCGTTCAAAGTCGCGCCCAGGTCACAGGCCGCGCCAGCGGCGTCAGCGTGCAAGCGGTTGTTAGGCTGCGACCGGAATGTATGGCTGACATTATATGCTGGCTGTTGTGCTTACTGAAGAGATAGAATGATTCTCTGTTGTCAGTAATATTACGACGAAATTTCTCCCGCCTCACCCTCTGCCGGCAGCTGAAAGGAGCGCCAGTAGCGCTTCTCGACGCTGCGTACGTTTTCGACGGTTTGGAGCCAGGAAAGGTACGGCAGAAGGTCTCGCAATTCGGTGTCATCTGGTTGTCCCTCAAATGGTGTGACCGTTATCACGTTCCCATAGTGTCGCTCCAGTTTCTCCGGGCTATCATCAATCATAATCACGTGCTCTAATCGCCACTTTATCTGTCGCTTGACCTTGTTTAAGTTTTTCCGCCAATAGAAGATGTTGTACTCTCGGTTGATACGTTGCGTACACCGATTCCGTGCCCAGATAAAAACGAGGCGCTCGGGGTTGGAAAAGAGATACGGGACGACCGCTTGTGCGTATGCCGGACTTGATGCCGTCCAAA
>NZ_JXCA02000009.1:69699-71128 GCF_000828085.3 Scytonema tolypothrichoides VB-61278 | reverse complement strand
TGCCAAAGTCGCGCCCAGGTCACAGGCCGCGCCAGCGGCGTCAGTGTGCAAGCGGTTGTTAGGCTGCGACCGACTTTTAGGACGGATAGTTTTTACTGTACGATGTCTATTTTGTGAGGGATAAATGCTTGTATCCGCTGTGCTATTTTCACAAGCTCAGTATGTTCATCGCCACCAAGCACAACAARCTTATTTGGCAGAAATCCAAAACGCAGCTTGTTGCCGTATATTCCAAGCAAAACAAACTCATCCAATGCATAAACTACATCTTTAGTATGTTGTTGGTACGACCGCTGAAATTTTATAGTGAGATTATTATTTCCAATATCCAAAATACACAATTGGATACTAGAAGTGCCAACAGTAAACAGACCAAGCACTAACATTAGACCGGAAACGATAATGAAAACGTCCCCCTGTGAAAACAAGATCATTATTCCACCAAAAGCTGTCTCTTATACACATCTAGATGTGTATAAGAGACAGGGTCAGGGGCCGCGCCAGCGGCGTCGTGCTGCATGCGGTTGTTCGGCCTCTGGGGTGGTAGTTTCGCTCATTGTTGGCTCCCTTATGCTAGTTTTAGTATGAAAACATTTTACAGTACGTGTCACCCATCTTGATGTGGTCACGTTCTTCGGCTTTTTTCTGTGGTATGAGCTATACTTCACGATATGCTGGCTAGGATGTTCTCGATGAGGTAAAAGTATGCGATCGCCGTTTTCTCAAGGTGCCATGGTAGGTGCAATGTGTGCGCTTGCCTACATAACAGTTTACGTGCTCGTTTTTGTGACTTCTTCTCTGATGAATGCTCCCTCCTGGAATATCGTAATGGCGGTGATACTGTTTTATCTCTTTGGTGGTGTTATCGGGGTTCTCCCTGCAATGCTCCTTGGTGGAGTAACCACAATAGTACTTTCAAAAATCCTCTCACGTTCCGCCCGTAGGCTGACACAAAGGCGTGCTATTTCTGTTGGAGTGCTTCTTTGTTTGCTCGGGAGCTTGATAGTGACCATACTTTTTACGGTATTGAGTCGCAGCTTGCCCTGGAATGACTTCGGATATCTGTTTTACATTGGAGCGCCGAGTATTTTTTATGTGTTGAGTGGTGGATGGATGGGATTGATGTTGTACCGCAAGAACTATAGGAATGAGATGCTGGGTTAGGAGGCCGAACGTTCCGCTTCACCTGCGCCGCCACTGTGAGGCGAGACGAGCGAGGGCACGAGACGGCGTTCAAAGTCGCGCCCAGGTCACGGGCCGCGCAGCGGCGTCATGGTGCAAGCGGTTGTTAGACGCGGCCACTCGCCGCGGGCACAAGGGCGGCGGCGGATAAACGCGCCCACCACAATGTACCGGGCGGTATGGCGGGGCGCCGCTGCCGTCGCAGCGGCAGCAAGACCCCGCCACCGCGACAGGCGGGCGCGCCGCC
>NZ_JXCA02000009.1:62312-68230 GCF_000828085.3 Scytonema tolypothrichoides VB-61278 | reverse complement strand
CGCTTGACGCCGGTTTTGAATATGGCGCTTGGCTCGGAGCAGCACCTTCCCGAACGCCAGCCGGCTCGAATGCTCCACGTGCTCCGTCAGTGCCCGGGGTTGGAGTTCATCATCGACGGGACCGAGCGGCCCATTCAGCGCCCCAAAGACCCCACCCGACGCAAAACGCACTACAGCGGCAAAAAGAAGCGTCACACGCTCAAAAGCATCGTGGTTGCCGAGCGGCGCACGCGCAAGGTCAAGCTGCTTGGTCGTACCCGCCCTGGCCGAGTTCACGATAAGAAAGCGGCCGAGCAGGATGGCTTTCGCTTCCCCAAACGCAGCAAGCTGCTCAAAGACAGCGGCTTTCAAGGCTACGAGCCACCGGGTGTGCGCACCCGCCAGCCGAAAAAGAAGCCACCGAAAGGCGAACTTACCCCCGAGGAGAAAGCGGCCAATCGGCAATTGGCCCGGGAACGAGTGGTGGTGGAGCACGCGATTGGTGGGGTAAAAGTGTTTCATATCGTGCGCGATGTGTACCGCAACCATCGCGCCGGCTTTGATGACCTGGTGTTTGAAACCGCCTGTGGCTTGCACAATTTCCGCTGCGACTATCGCTTGACAAGGGTCGCCTAACCACCATCGGACAATAGGCGAACACGTCCCTCTTCGAAAATCTTATTATTCCCGGTTAAGTCTAGTTATACCATTTATGGGAACATTTACAGAAATGCCGATAGAGTTTCAACAACTTGTGTCTCTTCCACTGTGGACTGGTAGTACTCTCGGCCTCGGATTTGGACTGAGCGCGCTGATAGGATTACTACCCGCAGCGGCGATTATTGGGGCTGGCACTGGATTACTAAGCCATATGGAAAAGCACTTTCGTAGAGGGGTTGCGTAAACATTCTGGAAATTTGTATATCGACCTGAAGCGCATTGGTTATTGCCTCTTGCCGTCCAACGCTCCGCGTCAGCCGCGCCGCTGGCGGCGTTGTGGAGCGAGACGGCGACCGAGCAGGGAAGGCTGCCAAAGTCGCGCCCAGGTTAGAAGCCGCGCCAGCGGCGTCGTGCTGCACGCGGTTGTTAGCCGGCAAGGTCTTATAGAAGATATTTATGGTAGTACTGTCTCTATTATGCTTTTAACGTATGCCATTCTTTCTTGATGAAATACCTCATTTGCTTGCCTAAAGTAATTCATACAAATATCGAGGGTATAGGCAATTATCGGAAGATATGCCTCCGTAATTCTTGGGTCGGATAGTTCTTCGATTCGCGCTTTTATCCATCGTTCTGCTTCCAAAAAATCAGTCGTTCGATACGGCATTACCAACCGCGCTGTACTTTCATACTCGATATATGTAGTATACTGCTCGCTTGATCCAATAGTGTACGGTGATGGTTGTTGTGGAATTGCGATGATAACGGCTTGGCCGTATGTAGTAGTCATACGGAAATGTCCTTGTTCTACTTCTTGCCATTGCAGTATTTGTTCTTGTGGAAAAGAGGCTCTTGTATCTTCGAGCAAATGACGTTGCTGTACTTCTCGAAATAGGGAAGCGGAAGAAGTTGATTACCCCGAGGCGGCCTTGGGAGCGATGGTGACAAACCAACGGCCGAGGAGCGGGTCGCGGCTCAGTCGTTGTTCAAGGGCAGCCATGGCCTCCTTAGAGAGCCTAACCCCGGTGCGGTAGAGCTTGGTCGCAGCAGCCACTACCGGATGCACCCCACGCCAGGTCATGCTCTCGATAAAGTCCAGGGCAACTTGGAGTTCGTCCAGCAAGCTCCCGTTCCAATGCTGCTCCAACACACCCCAACAGCGCTCAATCGAGTTGTACTTGCTGTGGTAGGGCGGATAGTAGGCAAGCTCCACCGTGAGGCCGGTCTTGTCCACGAATTGGACCAGACGTTGGATGAATTGCGTTCGCCGTGAGTGGTTTTCGGGGCCGTTGTCGAGGTTGAGCAGCAGTCGCGTGACGTGACGAAAGCGCTCGCCCACCTCGTTCCACCACTCCTCGATGCGGTCGACCAGGCAATCGCTCGTGACCTTCGAGGTCACACCNAGTAGGGATAGCTTGTTAACGACTGCACAACCGCGGGGGTATAGTGGGCGAGTTGGATACACAATTCGGCTTGGAGAGCATCCAAGTCATCGAACACCCGCCAGGCCAAGCGGTCGCGCAGATCCTGCCACAGGCGCTCGACCGGATTGAGTTCGGGGCTATAGGGTGGCAGAAAGACCAGCGCAACGTTGGCAGGCAGTCGCAACCGCTCGGTTGTGTGTACCGCGCTGTTATCCAGCAGGAGTACGTTGAAGGTCGAGGGATAGGCCCGAGCAAAGGCGTCGATGAAGACCTGCATGTTGGTCGTGTTCAGCTTTGGCAAGATCAGCGTAAAGGCGTCACCACTGGCCGGAGCAACCGTGCCGTAGAGCCAGGTGCTGGCGTAGGCGTGCTGGCAGGTGCCGATGGGCTTGATGCCCCGAGCCGTAATGCGCCGGCGCCGGGTGGTTTTGAGACCAAAGCGGGCTTCGTCCTGGCAGTGGATTTCGACCGGAAGCTGGCAGTCAGCCGGAACGGCGGCCCGGATCTGCTCGGCCACCTCGGCAATGAAGGCCGCCTCGGCGTCAGGCTTTTTTTATATGCCGTGGACGTACGACTTTGGGCCGGGCCTTCAGTTTGTAGCGAACCAGCGCGTGCACGGCGGCATACTGCATCTTCACCCCGTGCTGCTCGGCAAGCCAGGCTTGGATCTCGCCATAGGAGGCGAAGCCATCTTCCGCTTCGAGCCGCTTGCGAAGGTCGTCGAGCACAGGCGCTGGGACACTGGAGGCTTTGCCAGGCGAGACATACAGGTCGAGCAAACGCTCACGCCCGCCCTCAGCATATAGGGCGAACCAGGCCCCAATCGTATCCCGATTCACGCCGAGCAGCGTGGCAACCGCCGAACGGCTTGATGCCTGCTGGCTGGCCACAACATAGAGCGCGTGGAGCCGCTGGCGAGCTTTGGGATTGCGCTCCTGCTTCATCAAGGCTCGCAACTCCTCGGCGCTTTCCCGGATCTCTGGCATCGGCTTGTACATCTGCCACCTCCCACCTTTGCCCCTCACCTCACCCTACACCAGCATACTGCGCTCTTGCGGGAAGTTCAATTTGATTTGGTATTATTTTTCATTCTACGAATATAAGAGGTTTTAATTGACCTTCCGTTTTGGAATACATCGAAGTCTACATTATAAGAGATAAGTTTAAATACTATCAATTCCAGGTCTTGAGAGAACGTAACAGGCTCTTTGATGTTGTATATATCTTGTGTATACACTGGCTGCATGTCGTGAATGTTCTTTCGTATTCCTTCGGCCGAATTATTTGTTAATGCGGCAATATATTCTAATACGCCTGTATCAATGTCAAGCGTGAAGATGTTGATAGTGATAGTTGAAATAGTGCTTTGGTAAAGAAGATTGTTGTATTTGCTGCGAACACGAAACTGCGGATTTTCTCTTCTGTCATTGAATAATGTAAAGCCACATTCACAAAATGAATAACTAGGCCGTCTTATATTATTCTGGCTACTATGTTCGTTTTCTCGATGACATTGTGGGCAAATACTTGTAAAGTGTACTCTTGCCCAGGTGGGATGAATCACAGATATTTTTTCGTGTTTCCGATCAATAAATCGGTGAGTATTATACGTAATTGAGTAACGAAGTATGATTTGACTGTTTATGTGATACGCTTCTATTTGTGTGATATTCCCAGGGAAGGAATGAAGTGTAGGCGTGCAAATTCCAGTGTTACTATCTTTTCGGAATATGACTGTACGGCCTGTTCTTTGGCAACCTGAGCAATCAAGTGAAATTTCTATCTTGTCACTGGGTGTGACATGCATTTGTGTAGGTGCATCGAATATTGCGATGATTTCAGCCAAAAATCTCATGAACTACCGTGTGATTAACAACTTCTTGGCCTCTCAAGTGCTCATTATAGCATGGCTTAATTTGTGTAGGTGTTCAGGCTTTATCCCGCCCAACGTTCCGCCTCAGCTGCGCCGCCAGTGTGAAGCGAGACGGTGACCGAGTGGAGAAAGCTGCCAAAGTTGCGCCCAGGTCAAGGACCGCGCAGCGGCGTCAGCTGCAGGCGGTTGTTAGGCTGCGCCCGGCTTTTAGAATTGACAGTTGCAGCGAGAATTAAGCTTGTAGTACGCTATACTCCTCAAGTAATTGCAATTAATTATATATGCGTTATTTTTGGCAGGATGACTATGACTTGGCCTTCCCCTTCTAGCATATCTGCACGCTCACGTCTACCAGATAATCACTCCACCACCGTTTTCTTTCGCCCAAGTGACAGCTTTCAGAATATTTCCCGCACGAAACCGAATACTTTCTTCTTCAATTCCAGTTTCTTGCGCGATAAATAAAGTGTTTTCAAGGATAATGTGAATGTCGTGCTCAAGCTGCGGCAATTGTTCTGGGTGACAATAAATATCTTGTGTGCGAAGCTCTACGAGAAGTGTTACACCAAGCCGTTGTACGATATCGCTCCCGCACAATACGTGACGCCATGACTCAAAGCCTGCAAGCTTTACGCTGTAATCTTCCGTTTCTATTGGTTCAAGATCGCCGTCAATGAGCATGCATCGGGATACAGTAAGTGACATGGTACAAGTTGCTTCCGTTGTGAACGTAGTATCACTGATGAAATAGCGCTCATCGAGACAAAAGTGCTGCGCGTACTGTAGCACAGCGACTGAGGAAGTCAAGCAGCCTAAGAAGCTCTCCAATATTCCAACGGTGAGGGGATGAAGGTTCACGACGCTTTAGCGAGACGGCGGGCCAGCAGGCGGATGGAGGCGAGATAGAGCCAGCTTTCGGAGTGGCGCGGGCTATGGTCGTACTCTCGGCTCAACTGGCGGTTGCCGCTCAACCAGGCGTGTGTACGCTCCACCACCCAACGCTTCGCCTGGACCTCGAAGCCTCGTTGTCCGGGCAGCCGCTCGACGATCTCCAACTCGCCCTGGCCGTTGTCCGCCATCCAGCTGGCCAACGCACCGCGATAGGTCTGGTCGGCCCACACCTTTTTCAGCGTGATGCCGCGAGCTTTGGTTGCCGTAAACACTTGCTTGGCAGCCGCGCCATCGTACAGACGGGCCGAGTGCACCACCGCAGTAATCAACAAGCCGAGCGTGTCGGTGAGCAGATGCCGCTTGCGCCCAAACACCTTTTTGCCGCCGTCGAAGCCGCGTTCAGGCCCGCCGGCCAAGCTGCTTTTGGCGCTCTGGGTATCGATCACGCCTCCCGTCGCCTCGACATGCTCCCGGCCCTCGACCTCGACCCGCACTCGTCGTCGCAGCACGTCGTTGAGCCGCACCCAGATGCCTTTCTTGGTCCATCGCTGAAAGTAGTAGTGGACGGTGCTCTTGGGCGGAAACGAGCGCGGCAGCAGCTCCCATTGGCAGCTGGTCTTCAGCTTGTAGAGCAAGCCGTTGAGCACCGCGCGCAGGTCGACCCGCCGCCTCGGCCCGGTCTTGGCCTGCACCTCAACAAAGGGCCGGATCATCTCCCACTGCTCGTCAGTCAGGTCACTCTCGTACGGTTCGTGCTGGACAGCCGGCTGGCTCGGTGCTACCATCGCTTCACCCCTCGTTGTGGTTTGCTTGTCGCTTCAGCAACGTCAGCGTACCACAGCTGAGGGGCTTCTTGTGCATTAGAACGCGCTAGAGTGGCCTATCAACACCGATGGTGATCTCCTTCGTTTGGAATATTGGAGAGCTTCTAACGTTCCGCTTCACCTGCGCCGCTGGCAGCATTGTGGGGCGAGACGGCGATCGAGTGAGGAAACGTGCCAAAGTCGCGCCCAGGTCACAGGCCGCGCCAGCGGCGTCAGTGTGCAAGCGGTTGTTAGGCTGCGACCGACTTTTAGGACGGATAGTTTTTA
>NZ_JXCA02000009.1:59150-61892 GCF_000828085.3 Scytonema tolypothrichoides VB-61278 | reverse complement strand
TACCATACCTTGGGGTATTCAGCTTCTACCGATTCCCATAGTTCTGTATCTTGCGTTTCGCGAAGAAAATACCACCGTTCAATGTATGCTAATCGTTCAATATATGACACTTCTCTTTCTTGTGAAAAGAATGAACTGGCTTGCGCAAAGGTTTCCTGCATCCGGTATGTTCCAAGTGCATTCGTCATTTGTTCCATTTCAATCGTCGCAAATAGCACCCACGCTTCTGCCTCTTCAAATGTGGAGAAGCCTTCCCAAGACACGGCGGTTTTGTCGTCTGCTGTTTCTAAGCGGGCGTCGAACTCATCATTCGCATCGTTGCGTGTGATTACTCCAGTATAATCAAGGCAAGGTGCAGTAAACTGCATATCACTCTGGCGCCAGAGAAGTATGGTCATGCGAGAAACCTTTTAGTTATGCGATATATTGTGAGTATAGCACAATTGTTTGACACTGGTAGGGCGATACGAGAGGGGATTGCCGGCTAACGCTCCGCTTCACCTGCGCCGCTGGCAGCGTTATGGAGCGAGGCGAGCGGCGGCGCGAGAAAGCTGCCAAAGTCGCGCCCAGGTCAGAGGCCGCGCCAGCGGCGTCAGCGTGCAAGCGGTTGTTAGGCCTCTGAAGGAACGCGAACGCTCGATTTTGTCTCCCATATGCGGCATCTCTCGCCCTAAATGATATACACTTTGCGTGATTACTTCACCGTATTTCGGACTGGTGAGATGTGTTCTCGGCGTGCTCCCCGCGCGTTATGCGCGCAAGGTAGCTTTATTTTTTAATGCTCTTGATAATGATGTGTTCTCGGCGTGCTCCCCGCGCGTTATGCGCGCAAGGTAGCTTTATTTTTTAATGCTCTTGATAATAATGAATAAAGATGCCGTAGTGATAATTATTGCCGTCAGAATTGCAGATAGTAGACTTATATTGTCAAATAATGCCGAGGGGTAATATTTTTCGTTAGATAGCAGTAGTAGTTGCGAAATGAATTGTACAGCTATGACTGTCCAGAAGAGAATGCCGGCGATATGAATTATTCGAGTGCGCGCTTTTTCTCGTGGTGTTTGCTTATATTGGTTGAATAAATACATCACGTACGTAATCCAAGCACCAACTATTATAACGATGGCAAAAAATGTCAGAAACATTTGACGTATCCTTCTTGTTGATGGGTTATGTAGATGCTAATACTATTATATTATACTAACGACTGTAACCAAGAAATACTGCATCGAGAGGCCTAACGCTCCGCTTCACCTGCGCCGCTGGCAGAGCTGTGGAGCGAGACAAGGGTGGGCACGGGAAAGCTGCTAAAGTCGCGCCCAGGTTCAAGGCCGCGCCAGCGGCGTCAGCGTGCAAGCGGTTGTTAGGCCTCGGGGCTGGCAAAACAGCTTGTCTTTCGCTTCCCTATGCAAACGAAGGGCGGATAAATTACTTGCAAATCACCCACTGCACCCTCTGTGTTATTTCGTTCTTTTTCCTACCTTTATGATACCCATTCGCCAAATGAGCTATCATGTACAAGTTTCCCATCTCTACCTTGTCCAATAACTCGATAGCCCCTCCCTCGTCCATATCGCGGCCCAAGAACCATCGTCCAAATAACATGTTTACGATTTGGCGTAACATGAAACTTGATTTCGCCAGTTTGATAAAACATCGATCGCGTGGCCTCTTGTGGAATAATGACCTCTTCTAGCGAGATTAAACTGTAGTTGTACTCTGTGTAAACCCAGCAGCGAACAGTAGTTCCTGTGCAAGCCAACAGCGGTTCGTGTATAAACGAATACGTTTCAAAGATATAAAAGCGCTCGGGTGGTATTTGCCTTACGCTTAGAAGCTCTCCAATATTCCAACGGTGAGGGGATGAAGGTTCACGACGCTTTAGCGAGACGGCGGGCCAGCAGGCGGATGGAGGCGAGATAGAGCCAGCTTTCGGAGTGGCGCGGGCTATGGTCGTACTCTCGGCTCAACTGGCGGTTGCCGCTCAACCAGGCGTGTGTACGCTCCACCACCCAACGCTTCGCCTGGACCTCGAAGCCTCGTTGTCCGGGCAGCCGCTCGACGATCTCCAACTCGCCCTGGCCGTTGTCCGCCATCCAGCTGGCCAACGCACCGCGATAGGTCTGGTCGGCCCACACCTTTTTCAGCGTGATGCCGCGAGCTTTGGTTGCCGTAAACACTTGCTTGGCAGCCGCGCCATCGTACAGACGGGCCGAGTGCACCACCGCAGTAATCAACAAGCCGAGCGTGTCGGTGAGCAGATGCCGCTTGCGCCCAAACACCTTTTTGCCGCCGTCGAAGCCGCGTTCAGGCCCGCCGGCCAAGCTGCTTTTGGCGCTCTGGGTATCGATCACGCCTCCCGTCGCCTCGACATGCTCCCGGCCCTCGACCTCGACCCGCACTCGTCGTCGCAGCACGTCGTTGAGCCGCACCCAGATGCCTTTCTTGGTCCATCGCTGAAAGTAGTAGTGGACGGTGCTCTTGGGCGGAAACGAGCGCGGCAGCAGCTCCCATTGGCAGCTGGTCTTCAGCTTGTAGAGCAAGCCGTTGAGCACCGCGCGCAGGTCGACCCGCCGCCTCGGCCCGGTCTTGGCCTGCACCTCAACAAAGGGCCGGATCATCTCCCACTGCTCGTCAGTCAGGTCACTCTCGTACGGTTCGTGCTGGACAGCCGGCTGGCTCGGTGCTACCATCGCTTCACCCCTCGTTGTGGTTTGCTTGTCGCTTCAGCAACGTCAGCGT
>NZ_JXCA02000009.1:53360-56470 GCF_000828085.3 Scytonema tolypothrichoides VB-61278 | reverse complement strand
CCGCCTCGGTCAGTTCCATGGCTATCCCCTCCAGGATGTGCTTGCTCCTCCACGATACCATATCCTGGATGGACTATTTTCTTCCGGTTCCCTAAATTATTTAAAACAAGAAAACTAAATTGAGTGACGAGGGTCCTTATGTGTAAATATGTAATCCAACCATAAGAAACTAGAGTGCAAAACAAAAAAGCCCATCGCGCAGATGTGCTTCCTTGAATCATTCTCGTAGAAAACCAAATACTTGCACTTGATAAGAGGATGACAATAATGGCAGATCCGACTTTAATGGATGAATGAGTGCTTGGCTCTGCCAGATGTAAAAGAATTTGCTCAAACGTTAGTGATGTATTAATTCGCCAAATCGACACTGTTAGTGCGAGGCTGACATTGAAAAGGATAAGGATTGCGATGCTACTAGGACGAGCAGGAGGGATGGTGGGACGAGGTGAAGTGATATTCATGACAAACCTTTGGTAATACAGCCTTCGAAGAATGATGAAGCATGGCCATTACCCATTAATAACCAAAAAGCAATATTGTTAAGTATGTACAATCTGGTGCTGGTGGCGAAGAGCGGCCGAACGTTCCGCTTCACCTGCGCCGCCACTCTGGAGCGAGACGAGCGAGGGCACAAGGAAGCCTTCAAAGTCGCGCCCAGGTCAGCGGCCGCGCCAGCGGCGTCAGGGTGCAAGCGGTTGTTAGACGCGGCCTTGGCAGCGGGAAGAGGGCGGCGGCGGATATAACGCGCCCACCTCCAGTAGTGGGCGGTATGGCGGGGCGCCGCTGCCGTCGCAGCGGCAGCAAGACCGCGCCACCGCGACAGGCGGGCGCGCCGCCGCCGACCGGGCGGGCCGAGGAAGCGCCCACCACCAGTGACGGGCGGTTGGCGGGGCAGGTGTGCCGCGGCAGCGGCAGACCGCCACCCCGCAACCGCGACAGGTGGCGCCGGCCCGCCCCCACATTGGGCGGCGGGCCAGTGAGGGCGCCCGACTACAGTGACGAAGCGAGAGCACAGCCGGCACGCTTGACCCAAAAGACCGACAGGAAAAGTACGAAAAGCGCTTCGCCGCGACTAACGCTCCGCGTCAGCCGCGCCGCTGGCAGTATTGTGAAGCGAGGCGAGTGGTGGCACGAGAAAGCTGCCAAAGTCGCGCCCAGGTCAAGGGCCGCGCCAGCGGCGTCGTGCTGCACGCGGTTGTTCGGCTGCTGGTCGGGTTTATTGATGGTGTATTGTGTGCTTGGTCGTCTCTTCTAGCATATAAGGGAACCGGAAGAAAATAGTCCATCCAGGATATGGTATCGTGGAGGAGCAAGCACATCCTGGAGGGGATAGCCATGGAACTGACCGAGGCGGTCAAGACGCTGCTGCAAGAAACCGCTCGTACGCTGCGGGGAGCCGAACGCCGGCGCTTTCTCGCTCAAACGGTGCTGTCTCTTATACACATCTAGATGTGTATAAGAGACAGCCGGAAGAAAATAGTCCATCCAGGATATGGTATCGTGGAGGAGCAAGCACATCCTGGAGGGGATAGCCATGGAACCTGTCTCTTATACACATCTAGATGTGTATAAGAGACAGAAATTGATCTGAAATATGTTGCTCGTTGTATATGAGCACAATTCCGTTGTCGTATATTTCTATTTGTCTCGTAGGATACCCTGAGGAAAGGCACTCGAAGTAATATGTCGCCCCTCCCCAATGACCGTATTCATCACTACGAGCCTCCGGCCAGTATCCTATGTAATATCGTTTTGGTCGCTCTCTATCAGCTACCTTCGCGGATTGAGCCAAATCAAGTATTTTTATGATCCTCCCCTTTCCCTGTCTCTTATACACATCTAGATGTGTATAAGAGACAGCCTCGGGATAACTATTTCCTTCCGGTTCCCTAAACGGATGTAAAATTATCTTTTTTATTCTACTTTATGCTTCTCGTCAATGTATCCTTGTGTTTTAGTGAAAGGTTACTATGCCGTTATTTGATGCAATAGTGAAAGCCTTTCGAAAATCAGCATATACTTCTTGAAAGTCAGCGTCAGTACGCTGTTCAATGTATAATTGGTGTGCCATGAAATCTTGTGCGAGTTTTTGAGCCATAGCTGGGCCAATCGAACCTTCGCAATCAGAAAAGTCGATAAGCTCGTAAAAAGGTAGTTGTTGAATGCTTGGCTCTTTTCTACGTTTCCATATTTCCTCGGGCTCCATTCTCGTTACAAGCACGCTCAATTGTTTTCTCCATTCGTTGTAGTATGTGAAACTACCAACACGAAATTCATGAATTTCTCCATACACTCGATAAACTGCAAATCCTTCTAGAGGTGCGAATAATGGCAGTAGCCGTTCCGGAAAATCTTGTAACCCTGTGATTATTTCTGTAACCAATCCATTGTTATCGTCGTATTTCTCTTCCCAAACATCACTATCGGGGACAACCTCGATAAATTCGACTTGGCTAAAAGCAGATATATCGAGGCCCATCTACGTTCCTTGTTCTCCAAAAAGTATTGCTAGGAAAAGTATTATAGCAGTTCTTGCTGGTACCTGCGCTGTTGTGTTCCTGCAGCCGAACGCCAGCCTTCAGCCGCGCCGCTGGCAGCCGTCGTGAGGGCGGCACGTAGCGGCACGAGACGCGCAACAAAAATCGCGCCCAGGTTAGGGACGCGCCAGCGGCGTCGGCTGCAAGGCTATGTTCGGCCTCGTCTGGTATAGGTTGTTTATTATTGGTTATAGATGCTTGTAGTCACTTTTGCCACTATAGCCTCAAAATCGTCAACAGATACTTCCCTTAGTTCTTTATGAAATGGCTCTATTGGCTTGTCGCTTAGCATTCCAAATTGATCTGAAATATGTTGCTCGTTGTATATGAGCACAATTCCGTTGTCGTATATTTCTATTTGTCTCGTAGGATACCCTGAGGAAAGGCACTCGAAGTAATATGTCGCCCCTCCCCAATGACCGTATTCATCACTACGAGCCTCCGGCCAGTATCCTATGTAATATCGTTTTGGTCGCTCTCTATCAGCTACCTTCGCGGATTGAGCCAAATCAAGTATTTTTATGCTGTCTCTTATACACATCTAGATGTGTATAAGAGACAGCTATCAGACCG
>NZ_JXCA02000009.1:43688-52455 GCF_000828085.3 Scytonema tolypothrichoides VB-61278 | reverse complement strand
TACGCGGCATTCCGGGCTGATGAGATGCGTTCTCGACAGGCTCCTCACGCGCGCATTATGCGCGCAAAAGACGGCTGTATTCCGCTTCCATACGCGGCATTTCGGGCTGATGAGATGATTGAGCACACGTTGTTCTGATGCAGGAATTGCTGGTTGGGAAGCCTAACGCTCCGCGTCAGCCGCGCCGCTGGCAGCGTTGTGGAGCGAGACGAGCGACGGCACGGGAAGGCTGCCAAAGTCGCGCCCAGGTCACGGGCCGCGCCAGCGGCGTCGTGCTGCACGCGGTTGTTGTGCCGCTCGGTCAGGAAATTACTCTCGCACAGTGTCAAATACAATATTAGCGATAGATCTTATAATTTCCAATTGTTTAGCTAACGCGTTTACACTATAATAGTTGACAATCAACCGATGTAAGTTCTGGTCTGTGCTTTTGATTTTCATCAATCTTTGTTTCGGTGGCGGCGTCCATAATTGACGGATATCAAAGAACAACTCGGTAAGTTGAACTGCTTTTATCGAAAGAAGCATCTTTGCAGTTACAGGATCGATATGTATAAGGGTTTCTATCGATTTTAATTGATCATATATATCGAACTTATAATGCTCACTTTGGTCAGTTGATAATGGAGGCTTCCCCTGCTCTCGCAACTCATCCCCTAGTTGTTGTAGTCGTGCAATGGTACCATCGCGATCGAAAAGTATAGTCGCGATACTCCATAGCTCAACCGCATCATCTCGGTTTGACTTCCAGTATTCAATTACATCTTCTTCAGTAGTATAGGTGATTTCAAAAGTGCGCTCTTTATAATATTCGACGGTTCTCTTAAAGCCATTGTGCACAACAATGAGGAGATCAACGTCGCTGTCAGGACGATTATTTCCTCTCGCCCATGAACCAAATAAAATAACCCCGAGAACGTTATGATTATCGTGTAGTTTGTTGATATATTCTTGTATAGTAGCATCCATAGTAATGTGACTATAGCACAAGCACCAAACAAGAGCAAGTGCTTGTTGAAGCGGCACAACATGAAGTCAGTGGACGGACGGGCGTCCCCAACCGTCTCTATTCGTGGATACAGGTATGCGTCTCTACCAGTATACACCCCGCTTCTACTTCTGGATACGCACGCTTCTACTCGTAGATACAGAGGGAGGCAGCGATGCCTACCCCTCAGGCGGAACAAGCCGAGCGAGCAGGTCAAGGGCGAGCGCCTGGTCGTAGCGCAGCTTCCAGAGGCGCAGCGATGAGTCCCATCGTCCTCCGGCAGCTTTGATTGCTCGCGCGACATCTACCTCGCCCCATTCTACTTTGACCCCCACCATCGTCTCCGGCCTAGGCGGCGACGGGAGCCACAGCGCGTCGGCGACGATCACCTCGACCGTCGTGAAGCGCCTCCAGCGGCCTGCATCGTAGCGGTAGCGTACACAGACCAGCTTGTCGCCGTAGATGGCCTGCCACTGTTTTGTGCCTCGCTGGCCGGGCCGAAGCGTCGCTCGGATGCTCATGATAGCTCTCCTCAGTTACTGCGCTGCTACTGAGAGACCGTTCTTCCCCCTGCTCAGGTTACGGCGCCGGCACCAGGAGCGATGGGGGACGTATCGTTTTGGGGCGTTCCATCGGTGTATATGAGTGGAGATGTGTCCGACAACATTGCAAAGGAACGGAGCCCCATGACCGCGAACAAGCCACGCCTGCTCGACCAGGCCCGTGAAGTGCTACGCCGCCTCCACTACTCCCGCCGCACTGAAGAGTCCTACATCGGCTGGATGCGGCGCTATATCCTTTTCCACCACAAGCGCCATCCCGCCGAGATGGGCGCCCCGGAGGTCGAAGCCTTCCTCACCGACCTCGCCGTGACACAGCAGGTCGCCGCCTCAACGCAGAACCAGGCGCTCAGCGCGCTGCTGTTCCTCTACGCCGAGGTGTTGCGCCAACCGCTCGACGTCGTCCACGCGGTGCGCGCTAAGCAGCCGCAGCGCCTGCCGACAGTGCTGACCCGCGCGGAGACGCGGAGCGTGATCGACGCGCTCTCGGGGACGTATCAGCTGATGGTCAAGCTGCTTTACGGTAGCGGGCTGCGGCTGATGGAGTGTGTGCGCCTGCGCGTGAAGGATATTGATGTTCCGCAGCGGCAGTTGGTGGTGCGCAGCGGCAAGGGCGACAAGGATCGGGTCACGCCGCTCCCCGGCAGCCTGTTCCTCCCGCTCCAGGAGCACCTCGGGCGGGTGCAGCTGACCCACGCCCAGGATTTGCATGAGGGCTATGGCGAGGTGTATCTGCCCTACGCGCTTGCGCGCAAGTTCCCGAACGCACATCGCGAGTGGCTGTGGCAGTATGTCTTCCCGGCGGAGCATCGCTCGCTTGACCCGCGCTCAGGGAGCGTCCGGCGACACCACCTTGACGAAAGCGGGCTGCAAAAGGCAGTGCGCCGGGCCGCACAGCAGGCGCAGGTTCCAAAGCATGTGACCTGCCATACCTTTCGCCACAGCTTCGCGACCCATCTGCTTGAGGATGGCTATGACATCCGCACAGTGCAGGAGTTGCTGGGCCATAGCGATGTGCGTACGACGATGATCTACACGCACGTGCTGAACCGGGGCGGGCGGGGCGTGCGCAGCCCGCTCGACGATCCGGCTGAGTAGGTCGTCGACATTGGACAGTTGTCGCACTACGCCTCGGTAGACACCATGCCGTCTCGGGCTCGCGGGCCGGCGAGGCCCTGGGCGGACAGCTCGACGGCAATCCGGTCATAGTAGGCGGCGAACTCGCGGTGCCGGCGCGTTTCGTAGCCCGGCAGCGCGCGGACGATGGTCGTCTTGGTGTGGCCAAGAGCGATACGAGCGCCGATCACGGGTATATCAGCGGGGCTGAGAGGAAGCGACGCAGGCACTGGCCTGGGAACCGGCTGTTACACAGCCGCTGACGGGGTGCCATAGCGGACGATGCGTATCTCGCCGGCGAAGGCGGCGTCGGGGGTAGAGGGTGGGTCGCTTACAATGGTGTGCCGACAGTAGGGTCTCCCGGCTGCGTTGACACCCGCCGCACCGCCCGGTATAGTGCATGCATAGCCGATGCGTTCCACCGAAGCGCAAGAAGCGGCAGAATGACCACAACAAGTGTGGAAGTATTGACGAGCCTCGCTACTGGAGCATGAGGAGTAGTGCAATGAGTACGTTCCAGATCACCTATCCGAGCGAGCTCGTAGCGGTATCAGGGCAAGCACCTGAGCGGCTCGAACGACTGGCGCGTGAGGCACTCCTGGTGCGCCTCTACGACCTGGGTCAGATTTCCTCCGGGCAGGCCGCCGCGCTGCTTGGCCTCGCTCGCCGTGAATTCCTTGACCTGCTTGGGACGTACCACGTCTCGGTCTTCGATGAGGAGCTCGACCTCGACGCAGAGCTCCAACGTTCCGCTGAGGCGCGTCGTGGCTGACAGGGCGGTAGTTGTCTCGAACACAACCCCGCTCATCAACCTCGCTGGTGTTGGTCTGCTCGACCTTCTTCCTAACCTGTATGGCTCAATCGCGGTTGCTGAAGTTGTGGTCGCGGAGTATGAGGCGAAGGCGCGGGCCGACGACCAAGACTTGCGAAGAGTTGGCTGGCTGACAGTCGTCACTATTGCTATTCCCGACGACCTGGCAGTGCGTCTCGATAGAGGGGAGGCCGCGACGATCGCCCTTGCGTTGCAACTCCAGCCACGCCTTGTGCTACTCGATGAGCGCCGCGGCCGGCGCGTCGCTCGGGAGCACGGCTTGCCAATCATCGGCACCGGAGCCGTCCTCGTCGAGGCGAAGCGCGAAGGGTTGATCCCCGCCGTCGCTCCTGTGCTCGACGCGATGATCGCTCAGGGTCGCTATATCTCTGAGCAGCTTCGGCTCACGTTGCTTCAAGGGGCCGGCGAGCAACCGTGACATACGCTTTACATCCTTCGGTCTATCACAGCATATTGACCTGACGAAAATCCGAGACCTCATACCGCCAACATACCGCCTAGCCGATACAAACCAGGAGAAGCCAGGATACGCTGTGGATTTGCAAATGGCGTCAGAGAGAGGTAAAATACAGCGAGAGACGTGTGGAGACGGGCCGAAAGCGATCTTTTAATCAGAGTGTCGTGGGTTCGATCCCCACCCGGCCCACCATCCCCGCACCTTGCAGAGCCGCGTATGCGAGCGGTAGATAAAGGTTGTTCGGCATTATAGCACACACGTTGTGCGCCGAGACCCAGACCTTGTCGAAGACGCTGCGCAGCACGCCGCGCTGCTCCGGAATCGGAGCGGCGTCCAGTAAGGCTGGCAAGTCACTCAGGAGNGCGCGGGCGCTCCTCCGCACGCTGCTCGACCGGGGAAGGACACAGGGCTACCCTGCCGCGGGAATCGCCGTGACGCTCGGCAACGAGCCGGCGCGGCGGGTCTACGAGGCGCTGGGCTTCCAGATGTATGTGACCTACGGCGCAGCCTACTTCGACGACGCCTTTCCCGGCACGATCAAGTATCGGGTCGCACTGGCGGAGGCTAGATAGCGCGGCAAGCTCCCGCTACGCCGGGTAGGTGAGTGCCTCAAGTCGGGCGACGATCTGGCGCAGCAGCTCCGGCGAGATCACGTTCGTCAGCAGCAGGTCGTTGGTCCAGAGGGCGTGGGTGGTCAGGCGCACCACGGCGGCGGCTGCCGGGTCGAGCTCGGCCTCGCTCTGGGCCTGCCACTCGCGCAGTTGCGCGTGCAGCGGGCCGAGCAGTCGCGGGTCGAAGGCCAGGCCGGCGATTAGGGCGCCGACCAGCGCCCCGGTCGATCCGGTGGCTCCATCGGCCTGAAGCAGGGCCAGGCGGGCGTAGGCGCGGGTGAGCCGCCCGTGGGGCTCGGAGTCGTCGGCCATCTGCGCTTCCAGCGCGCGCTGCCAGCCCGCGACCATACGCTTCACCATCGCCTGCACCAGCGCCTCCTTGGAGGGGAAGTGGTAGAAGAGGCCGCCGCGGCTGACGGCGGCCTCTTCGGCGACCCGCCCGATCGTCAAATGCTGCACGCCGTCGCGGGCGATCAGCCGCTCCGCTGCATCGAGGATGCTGTCTCTGGTGCTCGCCCCGCCCATCGCGCGCTCCTGCTACCTCCGACCAAAGGAGGAAAAACGACGATTCCTCCTTGACTATACCGGATGTCCGGTGTATAACGCAATTGTACCGGACGTCCGGTTTTGCCAAATAAACGACCTTACATAGGGAGGGACAGGGTATGGTATCGGCTTCGCCCACTCGACCGCCGCGTCGTGTTGGCCCACCGCTCGTCCTGACGCTCGCCGCGCTCAGCGCAGGCGCGATCGCCGTCCAGGTCTTTCTGGCCGGCCTGAACGTGTTTCTCGGCCCGCGCTGGTGGGGCTGGCACATCGCCTTCGGCCACGGCGTCGGCGTGCTGCTGCTCGTGCAGGCCGCTGCAACGTGGCTCACCCGCATGCCTGCGCGCTCGCGCTGGCTCAGCCTGGGGATGGTGGCGCTCTTTTGCCTCCAGTACAACGCCCGCACCCTGGCCAGCCTGCTGGACGCGCCATACCTGATCCCGCTCCATGCCGTCAACGCTCTAGCCCTTTTCTGGATCGCCACGACCCTGGCGGGCTGGGCGCGCCAGGCCGGGCGCGAGACGCAGCCGTCCGACGGGTGAGCATCAGACCGGCGCAACCCCGGCCAACTGGGGCCCTGGCCGTGCCCGCGTGAAGCGGCTATCGCTGCCGCAACCCGCTAACGACATGATGAGGAGGCCCNCTGACGCCGCTGGCGCGGCCCTTGACCTGGGCGCGACTTTGGCACGTTTCCCCACTCGATCGCCGTCTCGCTCCAGAGTGGCGGCGCAGGTGAAGCGGAACGTTAGGCTGCTTACACAACAAACCGCATTGGCAAGGGGAGCGTGGTATACTTCGCGCCAGGACCACACCATTAGCATCAACGTATGACTACCGGTCACCACCGAAAACTGCTCATCCTCGACCTTGATGAAACGCTCATCCACGCCCTCATAACATGACATCGGCGCAGCCCTCTCACCAGAGTTCGACGAGAGCAGCGTCGCAGGAGAGGCGGAAGCCGGGAAAGCAGCGTTGGTAGTCCAGAACACGTGGAGCAGGCGGTGGCGGCATCAGCGGCATTCTGCAACGCTTACGAGCGGCCTGGAGCACGTCCCAGCCACGCTTGATGATGTTCTGCCGGCGCCGTTGCGGCCGGCTCGTGGTTGGCTTCCGCCGGCTGACCCGCTCGTTGCTGCGGCCCAACATCCACAAGGCCCAGCAGGCACAGCCGAAGCCCATCAGCAGCACCGCCACCCGCTCGGGCGCGCTCACTCGCCCGCGCTCCCACTCAAACAAGGCGCTCTTGAGCAACTTGTGCGTGCACTCCTGCCACCAGCGGCAGGCGTATTCGACAAAGCGGGTTTGCTCGCCATCGAGGTTGGTGACCAAATACCAGGTTGTGGTCTTGCCCTCGGCGGTGCGCACCCGGTACAAACACACCGTCGCTCGGCGACACGAGCCCTTCCAGATGCGCACGTTGCTGAATACGCGAAGGCGGTCGCGGCGCTTCCTGAGATGACGCACTTCGCTCCAGCCATCACGTTCGGTCTCAATCCAGGTGGCTTCCGGTAGCCGGATCACAAAGCCCCAATCCAGGCCGTCCAAACAGGAGAGGAAGGGCTCACCAGCGTGCACGCGGTCGGCCAACAGCGTGATGGTGTGGCCCTCGGGGATAAGTGCATCAATTCGTTCGAGCAGTTCTCGGGCTTCTTCGGCCCACCCACCGTCTGTCGGATACACGAAAAAGCCCAGCGGCAGGCTGATGGCGTCGGTGGCCCAGCCGACCAGGACCAGGTTGAAGTCTTTACCGTGATTGGTTTGGTCCAAGGTGATGAACACGTGCTCAGCGGGCAGCGCCGCGAGCACCTGCTCCAGAAAAGGGTAGTAGACGCTTTCCAAGGTCAAGCGGTTGTCGCGGATGATGCGTTGGACTTGGGTGTAGTTGCTTTCCGGCTCGGCCTGGAAGGGGCTCGCCGCAGCGATTGCGCCGATGAGGAGCGACTGCTGCTCAATAATCCCGGTCACCAAATGAGCGAAATGACGCCGAGCAACCGGGTCAAGCTGCGGGAGTTTCTGCTCCAGCCAGGGCTCAAGGGTTTCGAGGGCCGACGCCATATCGTACAATGGTCTCGACTGGTTCATGTGTTCCTCCGGGTGATGGGTTTCAGCAACCACATCGTACCGGGGCCCACTGAACCAGTCAACCTCGTTTTAGAGCACCAGAACGCCAAATCTCAGATGCCGCTTCAGCAATGTCATGTTATAAGCTGCCTCCCCTCCGAGGCCAGCGCCGCCAGGCGGGCCTCCAAGTCGTGACGTTTCTCCTCATACGCGGCTCCAACAAGTAGGCCGCACATCTGGGCGTTTTCCAGCACGGCAAGCTGCTGCTCCAGCGCCACCCGCTCGGGGGACACGTGGAATGACGAGTCTCCCAGCAGCTGCTCGGCCCGGCTGATCACCTCCTCACGCCACTCGCGTGGCAACGCCATCATGCCGACGATCTGGCGCATCTGCTCCTCGACCTTGTCGCTGCGCACGCCACGAGCAGAGCAGGTCATTTTGTCGCAGCCTGCGCAGCGGTAGTAGCCATAGCGCCTGCTCGTCTGTGAGGTCGACGGCTGGTAGTGCATCCGGCTGCCACAGTGCTCGCAGTAGGCGAGCTCGGTGAGGGAGCCGCCCCCCGTTGAGTCACTCCGCAGGCTCACACGGCCCCGCTTCGCGGCGTGACGGCCCATAATGGCCTCGACCTTCTGACAGGTCGCCTCGTCGATCAATGGGGCGTGCTTACCGGGGAAGAGCTGGCCGTTGTATTTCACGTAGCCGCGGTAGACCTGATTCTTGAGGATGGCCTGCACGTTCCACTTGTCGAAGAGGACGCGCTTCTGCTTCTGCTGGTTGTAGATACGGTGGCCCCGAGCGTTTAGCTCGCGCGCCACATCGGCGAAGGAGTACTGGCCAGTCGCGTAGAGCTGGAACGCCAGGATGACCGCTGATGCGTCCTCACTAGCGATCAGAGCCCCGTCCGGCCCCTTCTTGTATCCGACTGGGTAGGGGCCGTGCCAGTAGCCCTGCTGCACCTTCTCAAGGATGCCCTTGCGCACTTCAACGCTCAGGTTGTCGCTGTGGAACTGGGCCGTGCTGGCGATGATCGTCAGCATCATCTTGCCGGCGGGCGTGGAGCAATCAACCTGCTCGCTGATCGACACGAACGCGATGTTCTTCTCGGTGAGCCGGCGAATGGTGTGGAGCAGCAGCTCGGTGTTACGTGCCCAGCGATCAAACTTGTGGACGATAACGGTCTTGAAAGTCCCGACTTGGGCGTCCTCCAGAAGCCTCTTCAAGGCCGGACGTTCGCCATTGGTGCCACTATAGCCGTCATCGATGTAGACCTTGATCAGGGCAAGGCCATGCAGCTCGCAGTAGAGCCGGATAGCTCGCTCTTGCGCTGCCAGGCTGAAGCCCTCCTCGGCCTGCTCCTCCGAGGACACGCGAACATACCCCACTGCCGTGGTCATAACAGCCGCTCCTTATGAACTTCACGTGCCTGGCGGCCTGGAAATAATAGCACGATTTGAGAAGATTGCATATTGATATATGGCGTTGCTATGCAAAGGAATGCGAAAAAGTTTGGATGGTATTTGTAAAGGCTTGACGTTGTTCTAGTCGTGAGCGAAGCGAAGATTTCATCCGAGCTTGTTCGCTTCGCTCACATAC
>NZ_JXCA02000009.1:38870-41408 GCF_000828085.3 Scytonema tolypothrichoides VB-61278 | reverse complement strand
CCTCGGGCGGCGCCGCCCTGGAGCAGACCTTGCGCTGCCTGGCCCCCTTTGGGCGTCTGGTTGTGTTTGGCGCGGCGAGCGGCCGCCCCGGCACGCTCTCGCACGAGGCGCTCGACCAGCTGCTGTACGCCCCGGCCCCCAACCAGGCCCTGGTCGCCTTCAACGTCGGCGGCTACTTCGCGGAGCGGCCCGCCGTCGCCGCCGCCGCGCTCGGCGAGCTGATCGAAGACGTGCTGGCCGAGCGCATCCAGGTGCCGCCGATCCAGACCCTGCCGCTGGCCGAGGCGGTGCGCGCCCACGCCCTGCTCGAAGCGCGCCAGGTCGCCGGCAAGCTCGTCATCAAGCCCTGGGCATGAAGGGGGACCGCCCGATGCAGTATATGCTGCTGTTTCACCAGCCGGCCGCCGAGCTCGAGCGCACCCCCGACGACCCGGCCTCGGCTGACTACTGGAAGTCGTGGTACGCCTACATGGGCGCGATCTACAGTGCCGGTATCGTTACGAGCGGGCATGGGTTACAGCCGCCCTCGACGGCAACCACGGTACGCTTCCGCGATGGCCAGCGTGAGGTGCTCGATGGACCGTCCGCTGAGACGAAGGAGCTGCTCGGCGGCTACGTGATCATCGAGGTGCCATCGCTCGACGATGCGCTGACGTGGGCAGAACGCAGCCCGAGCAGCAGTACTGGGAGCACCGAGGTGCGGCCCGTCGCGCTGTTGGATTCGGCATAGGAGTGAGTGATGCGCCCGCAGGACGAATGCGAAGCGGCGTTCCAACGCGTCGCATTCGTCGCGCGCGAGGCGTGCAGATGATCTCCTAGCTTTTGCCGTATCCTGATGCCGTCTCAATTCGTTAGCGTATAGACTTCCCAGTTTTATACGTTGACCCGAAAAGGAGAGACTGATGACCACAATGAGTACCACCAAGCCGGTAGTGACTCTGATCAATGTCTTCACGGTCATGCCAGAGAAGCAGCAAGAACTGGTGGACGTGTTGGTCAGGGCTCTAGACGAGGTTCTGCGCCATTTACCAGGGTATGTATCATCCAACATCCATCAGAGTTTGGATGGCACCCAGGTGGTTGACTATGCCCAATAGAGAAAATCCCGATTTATGGTATCCTGCACAGGGATGAGATGAAGGAGGTGCAGGATGGGACGACGGTACGAGGAGATCAAGCACAACCCAGAGTTGGTGCAGGCGCTGACCAGCCTGACGGTGGAAGAAATCGCGGAGCTGGCTGGACCATTCGAGACAGCCTTCCGTGAGCATATGGCAGAGTGGACCCTGGAAGGCAAGCCTCGGAAGAACCGCAGCTACGTCGGCTACACCAACACGCCGTTGCCTACCCCTGAAGACCGTCTGCTCTTCATCCTCAGCTACCTCAAGGAGAACCCGACCCAGAGGGATCACGGCCAGTTGTATGGCATGTCGCAAGGCAAAGCCAATCACTGGATCCATGCCCTGTTTCCGGCACTTNTCGATGATGCGGACGATCGCCTCGCTGGTGGTCGAGTCGTGGGCGGCCATGCGGCGCGAGCGCGGCTCCTTGTACTCAGGCGGGTATTGCTCGTGCTCGCGGATCAGGTCGCGGCCCTTCCGGGTCACCGACCAGAGCACGTCCTGCCGCACCGGCGTGGTGCGCCCGGCCATCCAGCGCGACCAGCGCCGCCGCTCGACGTAGCCCTCGCCGTAAAGGCCGCGCAGCAGATACTGCGTCGCTCGCAGGGTACGAGCACCCATCCACAGTCGGTGGATGTGGTCGGTGCGCAGCTCGCCGAGCCAGGCGAGCGAGATCAGCAGGTTGTGAACGTCGGTTGGCTGGTACATGGCCTCTGCAAAAAGCGGAAAAAACCGTCCTTCAATCGCCCTCGCTGGGAAACGCCTCTGGCTCTTCCGCATCAGGACGCCGGAAAACACCGCAAACGAAGCGCAAACGAACCCCGAACGAAGCCCTGACGAAGCCCTAGCGAAGCGCCAGCGAAGCGCAAACGAGACCCTCTTTTCCGCCGGAAACTTTTCCCGGCGGCGGTTTTTCCCGCTGTTCCGGCCGAAAAACCGGCGATTCCGGGGCCTGGGCGGAGCGGGAAAAGTTTTCCGGCCCCAGGACGGTGCTATCACTGGTGATGGCACCCCTGCTATCACTAGAGAAAATCCCGATTTGTGGTATCCTGCACGGGGACGAGATGAAGGAGGTGCAGGATGGGACGACGGTACGAGGAGATCAAGCACAACTCGGAGTTGGTGCAGGCGCTGACCAGCATGACGGTGGAAGAAATCGCGGAGCTGGCTGGGCCATTCGAGACGGCCTTCCGTGAGCATATGGCAGAGTGGACCCTGGAAGGCAAGCCTCGGAAGAACCGCAGCTACGTCGGCTACACCAACACGCCGTTGCCTACCCCCTGTCTCTTATACACATCTAGATGTGTATAAGAGACAGATCCCAATTCATCGAGTTCAAGGGTCGTGGCTGTTGGAAGGTGCGGGTCTGGTGGAACAAGCGAGAAGGCCAGTGGAGGCAGTTTATCGGCTTTTTTTT
>NZ_JXCA02000009.1:36874-38308 GCF_000828085.3 Scytonema tolypothrichoides VB-61278 | reverse complement strand
GGTCAGAAAGTCCTTGTCGGCGTCAAGCTGCGCCGACTATCAGTTGCCCGAAGGAAGCCAGTTGCTCCAGGATCTTGGCTTTTTGGCCTTCACGCTCGACGGGGTCGAGATGCTTCAACCGTTTAAGAAGCCGCGCGGTGGCGAACTGACCGAGGAGCAGAAGGCGGCAAACCAGGCTCTGGCTCGCCGACGGGTACGGATCGAGCACGCGATTTGTGGGGTGAAGCGCTGTCGGATGGTTAAGGACCGCATCCGCCTCTACGCTGGTGGTATCCGCGACCTGGTGATGGAGGTTGCTGTTGGCCTCCACAACCTCCGTCTTCGTTTTCGTCCTTGGGCTACTCTCACCTAAATCGGGATTTTCTCTAATGACATCACCACATCCGTCGAAAACGTGGCATCAGAAAACTACCTGATCGAGCTGCACGTGCCTGTGTGTATGTACCCGCGCCTCAATCAACTGGCCACCAATAACAACCTCACGGTGAAGGCGCTGATTGTGAGGCTGATCAGCGAGGCTGCTAGCTATGGTATGCCGGGTGTGCTTGCCGGCGAGCTCACAGCGCTCCGTGCTGAGCTGCGGATGGTGGCTACCCAGGTGAGCCAGGGCACCCAGTGGGTTGACGGGCGGGAGTCATGAATGACCCGCAGCTGTCCATCGCCGACCTGCTCGCCAAGGCGGGCTTTCAGCTCCAGTGCCACCCCGGGGCGGAGCTGGATGACCACACATCTGATACAGGGCAGCGGGTCGAGCATGATACGCCCGAGCAGGTGGCGGTGGCTGCGTTGAAACCACTGCGATTGTGGTACGTTATCGCGATGACGGAGTCCCAGCAGCAGGCCGACGAGCTGCGCCGGTTTCGGGGTAAAATGTGAGGAGCGAAAGCCAATGAGTGATGACCGTACACTGCGTGAAAGCACGTCGGACCGGCTACACGGGCACAAGCCGGAGCCCGAGCATCACCGCCTTAACCTTGTCGTGAGTGACGCCGTATACGCCCGGCTAGCTGATCTGGCCGGGGCACACAAGTGCTCGGTCGAGGACATGGCCAGTGATCTGCTCGGCCGCGCGCTGCTCAGTCAGTAGCCGCCGGTCGGCTACAGTGGGGCTTTATGAGCAACTTGGTTCAGCTCTTCTTTGCGCTGAGCGGGCTCACCGGGAGCGTGATGTGGAAGCGGGCCCCGGCGCCCGGCGTGGACTCCGCCTAGATCCTGCTGCCGTGCTGGTCGATGATCGCGGCGGCAGTGAACAGCGATCGAGGCGGGACAGGGCCATCGTAGCAGGTCAGTGTATGCGACGGTCTCGTAGAGACCTGAGCATGTCCTGAGGTATACCGGGGGGCAATCACCACCGCGGCTCAATTTGGCCCACTTGGGGCTGGCCAAGCCATGCCTACTGGTAGGCATACATACTGTCAGCAAATAGAAGGAGAG
>NZ_JXCA02000009.1:32745-36512 GCF_000828085.3 Scytonema tolypothrichoides VB-61278 | reverse complement strand
CTTGTAGGGTAGAGCCAGAAAGCGCATACGGGAATATGACAAAACTCTGGACAAATCTCTGGACATTGGGAAATGCTAGCTAGGAAAGCCTAAACCCCGTTCTCTGAGGCTGACATAGCGATTTCCAGCTAGGATGAGATGATCCAGCACCTCGACATCGAGCAGTTTTCCTGCTTCGACGAGCTGCCTGGTGACGAGAATATCCTCAGGGCTAGGCGTCGGATCGCTGCTGGGGTGGTTGTGGGCGACGATCACCGAGGTTGCGTTGAGTCGTAATGCCTCTTTGAACACTTCGCCCACGCGGATCATGGCGGTGTTCACCGAGCCGTGATAGACTTTCGCGACCTTGAGAAGTTTGTTCTTGGTATCAAGGGCGGCGACCCACAACACCTCCTGGTCGAGCGCCATCATCTCGGCCATGAACAGCTTGGCGACGTCGGCGGGGGACTTGACCTGGAAGCGGTCCTCGTAGCCGGCGATGGCGAGGCGGCGACCGATCTCCAGTGCTGCCTTGAGGCTTGCGGCCTTGCGCGGGGTGCCGATGCTGGCGGCGACCGCACGGATATCGGCGCGGAGCAGGCCGATCCAGCTGTGGTAGTCGCGCAGGCATTGGGCACACACCTCGAGGTCCTGCTGGCCGGAGACCAGGGCGAGTAGCTCCGCGTCGCTGAGGACGTCGGGGCCATGGTCGGCGATGCGGCTGGCCGGCCGCTCGTGGAGGGGAAGCTCGCGGATGCGCATCAGCGCCCCCCTTCGTTCATGCGGTCGACCACCTTGACCACCCGCAGCGCCAGCACGAGTCGGTAGCCCTGGCGGATCAGCTCAGCCACTCGGCTCGCTGCCGAAGGGTTAGAAAGCACGAGATTGGCGTACTGCTCCTCCAGGCGTTGATGCGACTGCTGCCCGCCGCACCGGCCATGCTCCGCCGCGTTCTCACTCGTGAATCGAGCCATCGCTGTGCCCTCTCGATATCGTGAAACCTGGGCACATCGAACCAGCCGCGAGCGCGGCTGGTAGGTTCTGCGCGGCCCAGGGAGCAGCGCCGGGGCTGCTACGGCTCGCTGAAGCGGCAAAATTCCTGTGAGCCTACAGTCTGCTCAGGGGTGGGGTTCTCTCGGCCAGTGACCTGCACCTACCGGCGCTCCTGCCGGCGCACCTTCTGCACTACGAGACCAGGCCGCTCTTGTTCGCCTTCTGATGCTATTTATTCCGGTTGAGGGGCGACAATGCTATACTTCGCGTAGCATTCAGCACGCTTGTATTCGCTGATAGTGCCCAACGAATAGGGGTGGCTACCGTGACTTCTTCCGATGCTCACTTTACGACCATTGATGAGTACATCGCGATCTTTCCGCCAGCAGTTCAAGAAAAACTTCAGCTTCTCAAGCAGATAATTAAAGAAATGGTGCCTGAAGCGGAAGAAGCAATCAAGTATCGCATGCCTACATTCGTGTTTCACGGTAATCTGGTGTACTTCGCCGCCTGGAAGAAGCACATTGGGTTGTATCCAATTACCTCGTCTATGGAAGCATCGCTTCCTGAACTGGCGGCGTATGCGACATCGGGGCGAGGGACAATCAAATTTCCCCTCAGCCAACCACTTCCTGTTTCGCTCATTCAGAACATCGTCGCCTTCCGCGTGAAAGAAAACTTGGAGAACAAGGACAAAACAGCGGAGTAAGNCAACCTGCACGTAGTGGAAAATCGTGTCACCGCTACCCGTCTGGCGCAATACCACGTCGACGCCGAAAACCTGCCTGCCAACCCAGCTCACCAGCGGCGCTTGCATCGCCTCAATGAAGGGCAGCAGCTGGAGGGTCGCGATGCAGTATAGGGCGATATACAGGGCCAGAAAACAGACGAGTAGGCCTCGCACCCTGGTAAACCGCCGTGCTGGTGCCGGCTCAACCGTCATCACATGCTCCACAGAACGACCCTCCTTTTGTTTGACGGCGCGGCGCTGCCGGGCGGCTTGACGCCTTCATGCCCGGCAAAACTTTCCTGAACGATAGCGTGCTATCGCACTTCGGGCGTCGCAATCCACTGAACCTCAGGGTACGCCGGCGCTGGGCCATCGAGCAATGGCGCCGTCTGGCCGCGGAGATGCCGGTCGAAGAATGCCAGCGTGTAGGCGTTGATGACGTGATGCGCCCGCTCCGCCGGGAGGAGCCCCACCATTGCTTTCAGTGGGCCGACAGCCACCGTGACCATGAGCGACTGATCGGTAAAAGCGACATGGCCACTTAACGTCAGGCGCAGGCGGTAGGTTGGGCTGCTTGTGCGGAGCATGGCCGCGTCGATACCCTGGAGCATATCGCGCGCGAGATCCCGGAACTGCGGGGAGAACCCGCGCTCACGGAGCTGTGCATCGGACATAGTCGGGTCGCTGTCCTGCCCGAAGAAAAGGTATGGCTGGGTGAGCCCATCACGTTGTACCACGCTATGAACGTGGCCGTCCAGGCTCAAGAACGCCCGACAGCGCTCATCCTGTCGGCAGAACTCGGCGCCGGCAGCCGCGCCGGCAGAGTGGCCAAACAACCCCAGTTGGCGCAGATCGAGCCGCTCTGTGAACATACCCAGGGGGTCGAAGCTGTTGAGGCGCTCCAGCTGGTCGACGGCGAAGCGCTGGTCAGCGACGTGCTCGGGTAGGACGCGCTCCTCCCACTGCGCGAAGAAGCGTTGCGTGCCCTCGGCCGAGGCGAGAAGCCCGGGGTCGAGATCGAACACGGCGAAGCGAAAGGTGTGGTCGATTGACAGCACGACGTAGCCCTGGCTGGCCAGCTCCTCGAACTGAAAGCTGTTCTGCGACCGTGTCCCCGTGGCGCCGTGCGAGAACAGCAGGACTGGGTAGGCTTGCGCGTTGGCGGCGAGCGGCGCCCCGACGAGGGCGTTCGTTCGAACGGCGCCGAGGTAGTGAAAGAAGAACCCCGGGACTCCGAAGGGCGCACTGAACGCCGTGGGGTCGTCGATGTAGGGAGCGCGCTCGCCGGCGCTCCCGCTCGGCGCCGGATACCACCACTGCACGGGGATGCGCCTATCAGCGCGGTGCGGGTCAATCCATACCTCTGAGCGCGTCCCAACGGCAAAGGCGCCCGTCGGGCGCGGCAGGTGGAACACCGGCATGAACCAGGCCAGCCCGGCCCCAATAAGCACTGCGCCAATGCTGAATGTGGAACTTGTCCAGGCCGCCCAGCGTGGAAGCTGCACCCCCCTGAGCGACGGCAGCATCTGGGCGATGGCGATAAGACCAAACGCGGCGGCGACAAGGTACAGCGGCAGGATCTGCCAGCGGTAGCCCTCGATACTGTACTGGGCGAGGCCCAGCACGAGTGGTGCTACAAGTAGCGCGGCATAAAGGGCGGGGTGTATGACCGGCTGCTGGAGCAAGAGCGCCAGAGTGAGCAGACACGCCAGGACAAGGGTCAGTTCAAGTGGACGCACGAGGTGTTCCTTGGGTATGTGTGAGAGGAGGGCTTCCAGAGCCTCCCTCAGAGCATAGCCGAGCCCCGCCTCACGCGCCCCACATGTCTATGTAGTCTCTGTGTAGGCCCGGTGTTCTAGGCTATAATGCCTCCCATGTACCAGTTACGGCCCGACCTCGTCCCGCGTCGCCAACTCCTGGCGCGTTTAGATGAGAGCTTGAGCCACTGTCGACTTACCCTGCTGGCCGCGCCGGCCGGTTTCGGGAAGACCACGCTGCTGCACATTTGGCTGGCGGAGCTGCAGCGGCCACACGCCTGGATCGCCCTCGACGATTTGGGGAACGA
>NZ_JXCA02000009.1:24797-31600 GCF_000828085.3 Scytonema tolypothrichoides VB-61278 | reverse complement strand
TGATGGCCCTGCTCTCGCGCCTCAGACTGGCCGAGATATACATGTCCCAGGGGGCGCTCCACCGGGCCTACGACATCTACGAGCAGGCCGTGCGCTGTGCGACCGATGCGCAGGGTGAGCCACTCCCTCTGGCGGGACCAGCTATCGCCGGGCTGGGGAATGTGCTCTTCGCGTGGGGGGACGACAGGGCTGCGCGCGAGCAGATTGAGCAGGCGCTTGTGTTCGGCACACTCTTGGGGATCGATGCCGTCCGGGTCGAATGTTACCTGACCTTTGCGCGCATCCGCCAGGGACAGGGCGACATTACGGGAGCCCATGCGGCGCTGGATCAGGTGGAGCAGATCGCCCGTCCGTGGAACTCCCCCGCGACATTGGTACGGATCGGCGCCTTCCGAACTCGGGTGTGGCTGGCCCAGGGGGATGTTGCAGCCGCTTCCCGCTGGGCTTCCGGCTACGACGCAGCTAGGGCCGCGGCTGCACAGGGGATGATTGAGACACTCACGCTGCTGCGCGTGCGGATCGCACAGTTCGCCCTGGATCGGGAGGAGCGGCATCTTCAGCAGGCCGAGACGCTGCTGGCGCATCTCCTCGGCTTGGTCGAAGGAAGGGGACAGTGGGTGTTTGCAATTGAACTGTACGTGCAGCAAGCACGCCTGTTGCACCTGCGGGGCGAAAGTGAACAGGCCCTTGTGGTGCTTGAGCGTGCTGTTGGGCTGGCCGCGGACGAGCGGGTGTGTCGGCCATTTGTGGAGGAAGGACCACAGCTCTACGCGCTGCTTGCCGCCCTCGCGCGCCGGCCGGGCAGTGCCAGACTCCGGGCCTTCGTGCAGCAGTTGGATTTGTCTCTAGCGTACGAGGAACCCGACAGCGCCATGGCCGTGGTAGGCTCGAGCCCAAAGCCGCTGCTGGGGGAACCGCTTACCGAGCGCGAGCGTGCGGTCCTGCGCCTAGTTGTCGCCGGACTGCAAGACAAGGAGATAGCGCAAGAGCTGGTTGTCAGCCTGAACACCATCCGCTATCACACCAAAAACATCTATCGTAAGCTCCAGGTTCGCTCACGGTCACGGGCTATAGCGCAGGCTGCGCGCCTCGGGATTGGGTAGCACTGTGAGTAGGGCCTCTGGCAGCGGCTCGACTTTTCCGAGGGCTCATCGTGCCGCAGGACGGCTTGCTCTCAAGGGCATCGGAGAAGCCGAAGGCTGCCTGAGGTTAGAGCCCCGTGTCATCCTGGAGCTCGATCTCCTGGCCGAGTGCCGTAGTGAGGCACCCTTTGCCCGGAGGATGTCGCGCATCGCTTCGGGAACATGCTGGCACGCGAGCCCCAGAAGCTGACGGCGCTGGTGAGCGAGGCCTTGGCGAAGAGCGGGCAGCGTGCAGTGCTGGGCGGAGACTGGGGAGCACTCGACGGTACAATGCTCTCGTCCGAGCGGGTCTGCTTTGTCAAGGACGTGCCGCACCAGTGGCTCCTGCCAAAAGGGGCAGCGATTGAGCATCACGGGGGCACTGGGACGACAGGTGAGGCGCTGTGTAGTGGTGTGCCGTCGGTGGTTGTGCCCTTCGGCTTTGACCAGCCCTTCTGGGAGCAGCGGGTGGCGGCGCTTGGGGTCGGGGTATCGCCACTGCCACGCCGAGAGCTGAGTGCGCCTGCGCTAGCTGCGGCGATTGAGCGAGCGGCGAGCGATCCACTGATGCGTGAGCGTGCTGTCCAGCTTGGTGCCGCAATCCAGGCGGAGCACGCCATCGAACACATCTCCCGCGTGCTCCGTACAGCACAGCAGTCGTGAGCGAGCCGTACATCCTACATCACCTCGTTGCGGGGCAAAGTCTTGTAATGCGCGCTATAATCGCCTAGAAGCGGTTTAGCGCATGGCAGAGCGGAAACACTCACTTTGCTATGCCGTCCGCGTCGCTTGGGAACTGGTGCCATTAACACATCTCAGAGGGCTTCCCAACGCCATAAAAGCGCAATAGGAAGTCCTCTGAGCTGTGATACCGCGCATTACCTAGGGTAAGTCTAAAGGGTTAAAGGGTCATGTCGCGCTCGTGGGCAAAATCCCTGACCAGAATTCGCTTTTCCGAATAATCTCTTGCTGAGGTGCAAAGCTAAAGAACTTTTTACCATATCTTCGCAATACTTGGGGGCGAGGTTAGGACGAGGCCCAGGAGGCGCCAAGGTTGAGCTCTTGCGCGCGCTGGGTGATGAGGTCGGCGAGTGACAGCAATTGGTTGCGCCCCGAGAGCCGGTCCTCGATGTAGTGGTAGATGTTGACGCCGAGCTTCTTGGCGGTGGCCACCAGCGTGAGCCCCACATCCCAAGCTCGCATGCCCGCCCTCGTGCGAGGACCGAAACTCACGTCACGCCGGCGCACCCGTGCTCGACAGCCTAACTCGGCCGCGTTGTTGTGCAGTGGGAGTTCCGGATGCGCTAACACCTGCAGCAGTTCGCTGCGTTTGGCCCGTGTTTTGGCGCTCCGCTCGTCGAGGGCTTCATACCCCGTTTGCGTCGCGAACAGCGTATCGAACTGCGCCTCCAGGCGTGCCCGCTCACTCGCCGTCGGCGCCTCCTGGTACGTACGCAGTTCGCGGTAGAACGCCCAATAGTCCTTCAGAAAGTCGCGCAGCGCCTCGTAATGAAGGGCTACCCGAGGGCGCAGCTTCTTGTAGTGCCGTCCATCATGCACCCAGCACAGGGCGTGCTCGGCACAAATGCCGCTCAACTGCGGCGCATCATCGCTGAGGAGCAACTGCACCACCGGCTCGTCGCTTGCGGCCCGGTAAGCCGCCAGAGCCAACGCCTCCACAATCCAGCCACGCTGGGTAGGCCCCGCGTTTGCCACCTTGGTGTCAAGCAGTTTTATCAGTGTGGGCTCGTCAAGCTCGGTGTCCCAAGGAAGCTGCAACAGGTTCCGCCACACACCGGCTGACAGGCCACGCTGCTGGAGCAGGGCCTCAGCGTCGGCATTGTAGCGGTAGGTTCGTGGGCGGTTGTTGCGCAGGCTATCGAGCGTGGAAAGGCGGTCCTTGCCTCGTTGTGTGTGAGCCACGGTCGCCAGCGGCGTAGTGAGGATGTGGCAGTGCTGGTCTGTACCCGCTACCCGGGTTGCCGTATGGTCGAGTTGCTGCCAGGGCGTGGCACGCAGCGTGGCTTCTGCCACCGCACGCGCCTCAGCATCGAGGTTGGGGTGCTGATGAATGAGCATCTGACCGAGGTGCCCGCTGGAGATGCTGGTTCCCGCGGCGTGCACAACCTCTAGCAGCTTCGGCTGACTGATCAGCCCGACGTTGGTCAGCAACCAGGCAAAGCTCTTCAGCCCCGGGCCGAATTGACCATCGAAGCCTGGGGGCAGGTCGCCGAGGTAGGTTTGTCCGGTACTCGGCGAATACCACTTTTCTTTGAGGAAGCGCACATTGTCGGTACGCAGCACGAGGTTCTGGACGATGACGGGCACGACACCTTTGTATTCGGCATCCGCAGGCAAGATGGCGGGGTCAACTGGGCAGGGTTCCTCTCGGTCGATCTGGATCTGCTCGTTCTTGGGGCCTTTGATACGCCCACGGGGAACGCGCCGCTCCGCCTCCGAGGAGATGCCCTCCTTCGGTCGCCCCAGCGGGCCCTTCGGGCGTCCCGGCGTGCCCTTCAGGCGGTTGATCTCGTCGCGCAACTGCTGGTTCTCGGCCTTGAGCCGGTCTTGCTCGGCACTCAACGTCTCGACGAGGTTCAGCAGCCGTCGGATCACTTCCCGTGCGTACGGGTCGGTGGTCTGGTCAAGCTGCAGGTCGTCCAGCATGGTGTGGCCTCAGTGCATCAGGCGAACTTGGGGGAGTATAGCCGACGACAGCGTTGCTCGCCACCCTCCCCCGATTATTGCGAGGATACTTTTTACCCTTCTCATCTTCGCAGGTGCGAACTTACGTGAAGCCGTCCTGCACCAGCGGACGCCTTCTGGCTCGGGCACCTCGACAGCCGTCAATGCATAACCACTTTGTGACCGCTAGCATGCATACGGTTGCACAATCTTTGCAATGAAGCTGGACAGGATTTGGTTGCCTGGCTGGAAAGAGAGGCTGCAGCGGTGAACTTCGAGACCTTGATGAACGTTGTCTATGTGCTGGCGATGGCCGCTGGCGCGCTGCTGTTTGTGTCCTGGAGCCGCAACCCGCGGGGTGTACCCCAGTACGAGTACCTGATCGCCACCTTCATCCCCGTCTGGTCTGGCATGGCCTACCTGGCAATGGCCTTCGACCAGGGCAAGGTCGCCGTAGATGGGCAGATCACCTACTACGCCCGCTACCTCGACTGGGTTGTTACCACGCCCCTGCTGCTCCTCGCGCTGGCGCTGACCGCAATGTACCGTATCAAGAAGGACAAGACCCTGATCGCGGCGCTCGTCGGCGCCGATGTCGTGATGATCCTCACCGGTCTCATCGCTGACCTGTCGCCCACGCCGCTCCGCTACATCTGGTATTTCCTTGGTGTCGCCGCCTTCCTGGTGATTCTGTATCTGGTCTGGGTGCCGCTCAAGGCCAAGGCTGACAGCCAGGGCCCGGAGATCGGCGGCATCTTCCGACGTGTGGCCGGCCTCCTCAGTGTGCTCTGGGTTGCGTATCCGCTGACGTGGATCCTGGGACCCTCGGGGGTCGGGCTGCTCAACCAGACGCTCGACACGGCGCTGTTCACGTTGGTGCCGATTCTGTCGAAGGTCGGCTGGAGTATCGTCGACTTGAGCAGCCTGCGGGCCCTCCAGGGGCGTGAGCTTCCTCGTGGCGCACGAGCGGCGTAGGGCGTTAGAAGGGCTTGCCGAACTCCAACAGCATCAAGCAGACGGTGTCGTGTGCATTGGATCATCGCGCCGTTCACCCGTTCGCTGGCACATCGGTCTGCTCCTCGCGCGTGACCACCGGCAGACCTGCGTCAATCCACGCCTGCCAGCCGCCAACGAGCGCGCGGGCGTGGTGCCAGCCCGCCTGCTGAAGCTCGTGCGCCACACGGGCGCTGGTCTCCTCGCGCGCTCAGGTGCAGTAGGCCACGACCCAGGCGTTCGTGGGGACACCATTGCGCTTGAGCGCTGCGGCGGCCTGCTCGGGAGGCACCCGAAGCGCCCCGGCTGCCATAGTCTCGCTGGCCCGATAGCTTCGCTCCGTCCGCACATCGATCAGCACCACCGGCTCGCCACGCGATTCGTGGAGGTGCAGCTGCTCGAGCGTCATTCGGTCTGGTACCGTGGGCGGCCGGAGCATCAGACTATCAGCATTCCGCGGCTGCTCTGCGAGCGGCGTTGTACTGGTCGGTGTCGTGGTGAGCGGGTCTTGCCGCGAACCTGCTCTGCCCCGTCGTCTGCGCTGTATGAGCGGCCAGCCGCCCTGGAGCACGACCGATACCAGCACGGCCAGGCTCGTCAGCGCCACCACCTGCTCGCCCGCGGGGAGCCCCGCGAAGACCGCCAGGAGCGCCAGCAGCAGCGAGCCGAGGCCGCGTGGGCCGTACCACCCCAGGGTGAGCCGCTCATTCATCGGCAGGCCCAGGGGCCGCAGGGCCACCGCGAAGATCGGCAGGCGGAACAGCAAGACGATGGCGGCGAACAGCAGCGAGAGCGGGCCAAGCACTCCTAGCCCGCTCCAGATCGGTGCCGTACCCAGCAGCACGTACGTGAAGAGTAGGGCCATCTCCGCCGTGACCTGGCCGTACTCCAGAAAGCAGTCGCACAGCTCGACGTCCAGCGACGATACCACCAAGCCTGCGGCGAAGGCCGCCAGGAAGCCACTCCCTCCCACCGCCTCGGCGGCCGCGAAGGCGGCCAGAGCCACCCCGATCACATACAGGGCCTCGTACTCACGGCGCACCCCAAAGCGGTTGCGCACCCACACCAGCAGGCGCACCGCGGCCACCCCGACCACTACGCCGGCGACCGGGCCAAGCACGAACAGGCTGAGTAGCAGCCGCACGACCTCGCCGCCCTCGGGGACGCCGCCCGCCGCCGCGTAGGCCAGGGCGATGACCACAATCGGCAGCAGCAGGACGTCGTTCATGCCGCTCTCCAGCCGCAGCGCCAGGCGCAGCCGCTCGGGTAGTGCGCTCCCCTGGAGCATGCCTCGCAGCACCACCGGGTCGGTCGAGGCCACGGCCGTGCCGAGGATAATCGCCGGGATGGGCGGGAGCCCGAGCAGCGCCCAGGCTACCGCCGCAAGCCCAAACGCGGCGAGCAGCGTCCCTGGCCCCAGCAGAAGAGAGGCGAGAGCCTTGTTGCGCCGCACCTCCTGAAGGTCGAGGGTCATCGCGTCGGTGAAGAGTACCAGCGTCAGGCTGAGCGTAGCGACCACCCGCAGCAGTGGGTCGTCCAGGGCCACCGTGATCAGGCCGAGGCCGTAGGGGCCCAAGAGGAGGCCGAGTAGCAGAAAGATGGCGAGGGCCGGCAGCCCGGTTCGCTCGGTCGGCCCCGACAACAGCGCGCCGCCGACGATCACCGCGCCGACCAGGCCAAACAGCGCGATCAGGGTCTGGGTGTTGAAGGCCAGTGGGTCCATCGGCTCCGCTTTCGTCGCTTCTTGGTCGCAACCGCTCTGCCCGGCCGCTCTGGTGATAACCAGATTGTGACCGCAATCAAACCATAATCAAAGCTCGTCGCTGGTAGCCTGAGAGCATGCATCTGGTTCCGACGAGCGACGAAGGAGGCGAAGAGGTTGTTTCTTGACGCAGCGACCATGCCGCTTGTCTGGGCTGGTGTCGCGGCCGCCGCATTTCTCCTCGGCGGCGTGCTTGGGCTGTGGCGACGCGGTGTCTCCCACGTCGCCCCGGTTGCCCTTCT
>NZ_JXCA02000009.1:21539-23052 GCF_000828085.3 Scytonema tolypothrichoides VB-61278 | reverse complement strand
CAGCTCGACCCCGACGATAAAGAGGAGCATCGCCCCGCAGCCCTCCAGCAGGCCCGCCTGGAGCAGCGGGTCGCGCAGCCAGCCGAACGCCCCTGGCCCGAGCAGCATCCCCGCGAGCAGCCAGCCGGGGATGGGGCTCAGGCCGAGCTCGTCGGCCGCGACCAGCACGGCCAGGGCGGCCAGCAGGATGAGGGCGATTTCGGTGAGCAGCGGCATCTCGCTCAGCATCGTGCGGCCTCGCTTGTCACAGCTGAGCCCTCGTCGGGGCGAGGTCGAGCTGGGCTCCTGCGGTCAGCCCGCTGGCGAGGTGGAGGCCGGCTTGCTCGGCGAGGGCCTCTAGCGCCGGGAGCGCATCGGGCGTGGTCAGCACCAGCAGATGGTCGCCGGCCTGGAACACCGTGCCGCCGCTCGGGATGATCGGCCTGTCCTCGCGCTGGATCTGTACGACCAGCACGCCCCGCGGCAGCCCGACCTCCAGCAAACTCCGCCCGACCAGCGGCGAGCCCGGCGGAATGACCGCGTCCATCAACCGGCTGCTCAGGCGCACGTCCGGCACATAGGTATGCACCTCCACGAGGCGCGGCCGACGGTCCGCGTTCACGCTTAGGAGGCGCGAGACCCAGGCGATCGACATGCCCTGCAACAGCACGGATACCAGCACGATAAAGAAGACGACGTTGAAGATCGTGTCGGCCCCCGGCACCCCGGCCAGCAGCGGGAAGGTCGCCAGCACAATCGGCACCGCCCCGCGCAGCCCGGCCCACGAGACCATCAGCAGCTCCGGCAGCGAGCGCCCGAACCAGCGCAGCGAGAGCATGACGCTGAGCGGCCGGGCCACAAACACCAGGAACAGCGACACCAGCAACCCGGAAAGCGTGACCGGCAGCAGCTGCGAGGGAAAGACCAGCAGCCCCAGGGTGAGGAACATCGCGATCTGCATCAGCCAGGCTACGCCGTCGTGGAAGCGCAGGATACTGCCCTTGTGGACGATGTTGCGGTTGCCGACGAAGATGCCGGCGATATACACCGCCAGGAAGCCATTGCCGCCGAACAGCGTGGTCGCCGCGTAGGTGAGCAGGGTCAGGGCCAGGGTGAGCACCACATACAGACCCTCCTGCTGCAGCCGCACCTTGTTCACCACCAGCACGATGAGCTGGCCGAACAGCCAGCCGCCGGCAGCGCCAAGGCCCATCTGGAGCAGGAAGCTCGGGATGAGGCTGACCAGTGAGGCGCCCGGCGTGGTAATCACCCCGATCAGGCCCAGGGTGAGGAACACCGCGATCGGGTCGTTCGAGCCGGACTCCAGCTCGATCAACGGCTCCAGGTTGTGCTTGAGGTTCACCCCGCGTTCGCGCATCACGGAGAAGACTGCGGCCGCGTCGGTCGAGGAGACGATCGCCCCCAGCAGCAGCGCCGTCTGCCACTCAAAGCCCAACACGAGCATCGCGAAGCCGCCCAGCAGCAGGGCGCTCAGCACCACCCCGACGTTCGCCAGCACCAGCCCCTGGGTGAG
>NZ_JXCA02000009.1:17038-19224 GCF_000828085.3 Scytonema tolypothrichoides VB-61278 | reverse complement strand
GAAGGTTGACTATCTGTGCTCTTCTGACCCGGCTGGCTCACCAGCCGGGTCAGTACTGAGCCGCCAGCCACGGGCAAGCGCAACCAGCCCCCCAAGCAGACTGACTGCCAGCCGCACCGTGAACGCAAGGAAGGCCAGGGCAACCGCAGTCGCCGGCGGCACACCAACCTGACTCAGGTACAGCGTGAAGATGACCTCGCGGGCGCCCAGGTTGTTGATGAAGATGGGCGCAAGGCCGACGATGTCTGTGATCGGCACCATCAGGGCAACGAGCAGGGGGGAGACGGCGAGCCCAAGAGCCCAGGCACACACCAGGTGCATGAGTACCCAGGTGAGCTGAAAGGCGAGGCCGAGCACAAGCGCGAGCAGGACCCCCCTGCGGTCAGCGCGCGTCGCCTCAAGAGCGGCCACAACCTGCTGGAGGGGACGCTGAACTCGTGCGGGCAGCCGGTGTGTGAGCCGGGGAAGCAGCCAGGGTGCGCTCAGCGCCCCACCGGCCACCGTCAACGCTGCCAGGGCGAACCCGAGTGTGAGCGCCTGAAGCACCGGCGAGGTTTGCGGGGTGTCTGCGGCCGGAATCAGGGCAGCACCGAGAAGGGCAAGGGTGGCGATCAGGCTCAGGGCGAGGAAGCCGAAGAGGCGATCCAAAAACACGGAGGTTGTCGCGCGGCTGTAGCCGTCGATGCGGCGACCGAGCTGGACGATGCGAACCGTGTCGCCGCCGACCATGGTCGGCAGAAAGTTGTTGGCAAACTGGCCGACGAGCGTTGTCCCGAGCAGCCAGGGATACGGCTGGTGCTGGCCTTGCGCCTGGAGCAGCATCTGCCAGCGCCAGCTACTCAGTGCGAGTGCCCCCACCTGCACGAGGACGGCGAGGTCGACCAGACGAAGATCCGCTTCGCGCCAGACCGCCCAGATTGCCCGCACGTCGACAATGGAGAAGATGGCCAGCAGGAGGCCACCGCTCACCAGCACGCGCAATATCAGCCCTGACCATCGCCCCCTGCGCCGCTGCATACTCGCTCCCGCCGCTACCACCTGGGGCAGACAGTCATGCTCGCGATGTTCAGCCACGAAGGTTAGACGGGCGTGATAGAATTGTCAAGGCGCTTGACCTTTGTGCCTGCTTACCCACCTGAGAACATGGAACACGCGCAGATTGACCGCATCGCCGAGGAGCTGCTCGCCGTGATACCCCAGTTCCACCGCATGATGAGCAGCACGGTTCGTCGCGACGGGACCGGCCATGCCAGCGTGCCTCAGATCCGGCTGCTCGCCGAGCTGCTCCAGGGCCCGCAGACGATGAGTGCCCTCGCCCGCCAGCAGCACGTCAGCACCCAGGCCGTCTGTGACTTGGTGCATGACATGGTCGAGCGCGGCTGGCTGAGCCGTATTCCTCACGAGCACGATCGCCGCCAGCAGCTGCTCCAGGTCACCGAGCGCGGGCACATCGCACTGGCCGAGGCACGGCAGCAGGCCCTGCGGCAGCTTACCCCGCGCCTGCATGAGCTGTCCGACACCGAGCTGTATGTGCTGGCGGCTGCCCTCCCGACCTTGCAGCGGGTGTTGAACCAGGGTGACCGCAACGGTCACGCCGATGGCGAGCGACCCGGAAGGAGTGCCCCTGATGGCTCCTGACTCATCCCACCGGCCTACCGAATCGCTGAATGACCCCTTCCCGGTTGGCCTCTGGCTCATCTGGACGCTCGTGGTCGTCATCAGCGCGGTCTGGGTTGCCTGGCCGGCCCTGTGGGGTCTGGAAACCCTTGATACGATGCGGCTCGTGGTCATGAGCGGGCTCGCCGGGGTCTCAGGGCTACTCGTGCTCACGGTCATCGAGATCCGGCTTGCCCCCTGGCGCTTCCTCGATTGACGGACGTCGCCCCTGACGAACGCTTCGCGTCGTGCTGATAGTGAAGCCGATGTGGCCCTTCTACCGATTGAGCCACCAGAGGTGATGGGAATGGGGATGGGAACAGTACTCTTCGGGCCGACGTGGCCGGAGAGGCTCCTGCGCAACGGGTTTGCGCTCTGCCTCGGGGGGAGTTGCTTGATCCTGGCCGGGTTGTTGCCGGGGCTGTACCCGCCGGCCTGGAGCCGAGCAGCACTGCTGCTACTAGCCGCAGCGCTGCTGCTTGGATGTTGCCTGATTCTTCTTCGCCGCCGTTCACCCCGCTGGTTGCTCT
>NZ_JXCA02000009.1:12364-14243 GCF_000828085.3 Scytonema tolypothrichoides VB-61278 | reverse complement strand
GAACCGTGCTGCTACAAACGCTCAAGCGCGGTGCCATGTCGTCTGGGAACGCGGCTGCTGCCGGGTAGCGAAACAGACCGCCTGACCGGAGGCCGGTGGTGAGTCCCAGCGAAATGGAGATGACGATGAGCTAACCTGGGGCTCCACAACGACGAGCGCGAGGATACGTACGATGACTTCCCTGCCCGATGCAAACATCGCCACACCACCTCCACACGCGGCTATGACCATCGAGGAGGCCCAGCGGGAGCTGCGCTCGGCCTTCCTGGGCGGCTTCGGCGGCCAGCTGGTCTCCGGGCTGATCTGGCTGGCCGCGGCTGCCCTGGGCAGCTGGGTCGCCCCGGTCTACGGCATGGCGGCGCTCTTCTTCGGGAGCATGGCGATCTTTCCGCTGACCCAGCTGGTCGTCCGCCTGCTGGGCCGCTCCGGCAGCGCGAGCCCGGCGAATGGGCTCTGGGCACTCGGCGCACAGACGGCCTTTACGGTACCGCCGAGCTTCCTGCTCGTCGGCGCGGCGACGCTCTACCGGGAGCACTGGTTCTTCCCGGCGGCGATGATCGTCGTCGGCGCGCACTACCTGCCCTTCATCACGCTCTATGGCATGCGCATATTCGGCGTGCTGGCCGCCGTGCTGGTGGTGGTGAGGGCCGGGCTAGGGCTGTACGGACCACCCCTGTTCAGCCTGGGCGGGTGGCTGACTAGCCTGATATTGATCGGCTTTGCCTTCTTGGGTCGCCACCTCGTCTTGCAGGAAGAGCGGCGCGTGTGAGCGGTGGTTGGCCCCGCTGCTGGGAAACGGCATCAGGTGTTCTCGGGGGGTAGCCGTTGAAAGGCCACACCGCCATGATAATCCCTGGGGGGCCAGGCACAACCTGCGCGAACCCTGGCACTTCCTAAACAACCTGATAATGGCGCGCCTCAGATGACCAGGCGCACCCCCTGGCTTCGTACGGTCTGCATACACGTGAAGCCGCTGCTGGCCTCGCGGAGGCGCGCTCGCAGCCGCGAGAGGTAGGCGGCTGTAGGAGTGAGGGGCTCATCGGTTGTAGGGCGCCTCGCTGATCCAGTGGAAGCCCCGCTCGAGCAGTGGCACCTGCTGGCGCCGCAGGGAGACGAGGATCGGCCGGCCTTGTCCGAGCACCTGCGCCTCCATTCGCCCGGCCTCGGGCTGCTCGTACAACACGACTACGCTCCGATCGCCTCGGTAGCTATCGAGCGTGATCCGTTGCTCGGCCTCGTCGATCGTCATGCGGTAGCCCTGGAGCTCGTCGTTCATCAGCTGGACGCTGCCCATCCCATACCGGTCGATGACGAGGCGGCGCCAGCGGATCGGGTCGGTGAGCAGCGGAGGCCGCTCCGTGCCGTCCACGCTGAAGCGCTCGACCTCCCAGATCCCGTACAGCGCCAGGGGCGGCAGATTGCGTGTATCTTCGGCACGTATCGACCAGGCCCAGCCGAGCATTGAGAGGGTGAAGCCGATCACCAGCAGGACGCTCACCAACCGCACGACGGCGCGTGGCCGCGATGGCACGCTCGCCGGGGGCTGGAGCACTACCGGGGTTACCGGGCGATTCAGGACGAAGAAGTTGAGCAGCCGTGGAAGCTCCGGCACGATGAGCACCAGCGCCATGGCGAGCAGGTGGGCGGAGGAAAGCTTGACCGGCACATCGTAGCTCAGGTTGAGCATCAGCACCTGGCTCATCGCGACGGCGCAGACTAGCGCGCCGAGCAGGGTCGTACGGCGGCTGAGCAGGAGCAGCCCGCCGGCGAGCTCCACCAGGCCAGTGAAGACGGTGTAGGGCTCCGAGTAGCCCATGAAGGCCCAGAGCAGCCCCATCGGCGACAGCTCGCCGAGCGGCTGCACCACCCGGCTGAGGGG
>NZ_JXCA02000009.1:8570-9988 GCF_000828085.3 Scytonema tolypothrichoides VB-61278 | reverse complement strand
CCACTGCCATGCGGGTTCGCGCTACTCCACAGCTTGACAGGGGATAGATGTGCCGCTACTATGTCGGATGGCTATATATCGCCTGACGAGGTATGTGATGGATATTCCCCTCCCTGGCGACACCCCAAACCCCGGGCAGCCCCTCACCGAGGCCACCCTGACCATCCTGCTCAGTCTGGTCCCCGAGCCCAGGCACGGGTACGCTATCCTCAAGGCCGTGCCCGAGCTCAGCGGGGGGCGAGTCTCGCTCACCACGGGCACCCTCTACGGCGCACTGAAGCGGCTACTGGAGCAAGGCTGGATCGAGCGCCTCGACGACCCGAGTCAGGCGCAGACCGGACGCCCGCAGAAGGTGTACACGCTCACGCTGCTGGGCCGGCGCATCCTCAGCGCCGAGCTCCAGCGCCTGGAGGCCCTGCTCGCCGCGGCCCGGCGGCGGGGCGCCCTGGAAAACCTATGAACCTGATCCTCCGGCTGGCGCTGGCCCTCTACCGAATGGTGCTGCAGCTGTACCCACGCTCCTTCCGCCGCACCTTCGGCGCCGAGATGGAGGAGATTTTTCGGCTCGCACTCGTCGACGCGGCTCGGCGCGGAGCCGGACCTCTGCTCGGGCTCCTGACACGTGAAGGGGTGGGTGTCTGTACAGGCGCGTTGGGTGAGCAATTGCGTCTACGTTCTCGCCGCTGGTTGCTGGCGTTCGTTGCTCTAGCGCTGATTATCGGGAGGATGCCCGCGATGGGTCTGTGGATTGTCTATGTCCTCGGGCCGGTGCTCATCGTCGTGATGCTTGCAACCACCAAGGACGCGCCACAGTTGCGGCGGCGGCTCGGGCTCGTGGCCCTCGTGCTCTCCTGGCCGCTGCTGGCCTTCTGCGGCGCTATGGTGGTCGAGGGGTGGCGCTACGGCAACTATATCACGCGGTTCCCTGGGGAGCTCCCGCCGCTCGTGCAGTTCTACGTCGCGCTCATGAGCCTCGACCTTCGGCGGATGGAGTACGGCTACCTCATCACCGCCGTGAGCGCTGCTATCTGCGCCTGCCGCCTTGCCCGCGCCCCGTACGCCGCAAGTGCCCCGGTGCTCTTCGCGCTGAGCAACCTCGCCGCCGCCTGGCTCTACTTCTTGAACGAGCTGTTCAACCCGATCGGGCGCTATACCGGTGGCCCCGCCTCCCAGGCCGAGCTCCTCATCCTGGGCTATCAGGCCGCGGTCGCGGAGCTGTCAGTAGCCCTGATACTGCTCGCTAGCCTGCTGCTCTTCCAGGCACTCGTGCCGCTACCGCGCCCAAGCGACCGCTCGCCTGGGCTGCCCACTGTGCCGACCGCGCCACACCCGACGGTGTGAGCGTCTATCCRCACGCCAAAGCGCGTGTTCTGCGCGATTGCCTCCGTTGGGACAGAGGAGGGTATCCGGATGCGACG
>NZ_JXCA02000009.1:2398-4870 GCF_000828085.3 Scytonema tolypothrichoides VB-61278 | reverse complement strand
CATTGACTGGCGGTTTACCACCGCCGACGCACGGGTCAAGCTCAAGAAGCTGTACCCTGTCCTCAACTCATCAAACTAGCCCGGTCAGTGTACTAATCGACCTGCCTTTCCACGATAATGGAGCAATGGCTTTGAGCTCCCAAGGACTACCCATTTTCCATGCTTTCGTAGGGTATCGCTATCGCGCCGGTTCGGGTATGGTTGCCACGACGGGCACACGTGTTACAGCATCCCAATGATGCCTGGGCTCGTCAGGGATACAAGGGCAGGAAAGAGAGGAACAGCATGCACAACCTGATCTTCATCCGCCGTCGGTTCCCGAAGCAGGCGAACCGCGTCATCGCAATCCTGGGCCTACTTTCAGCGAGTGCCGCGGCAATTGGCCTGGGGCTTCTCATCCTGGGGTGAGAGGGCGGGCTTAAGACGCGATACATGAGACATCCCGAACTTAAGGTTCGGGAAGGGTGAGACAAACGAAACCTCCGAGGCTAGTATTTGGTTACCACGCCAATACAAGCTCGGAGGTTTCGTATGTGCAATGATGCTACAGCCTCATCAAGCCAGCAACCGCGCACGCTCGCGGGCCGCTTGAGGGTGGAGGGGAGCTTGCCAGCCCGCAGGTACTTGCGGGCGGTGCTGAGTAGAATACCGTGTCGCTGGACACAAGTATCTCCGCTTCAGAACGAGTGCGTGGTATGCCGTGGCGGAGTAGGTAACGTACCCGTCTACTCGCTTGTTTCAATCTGTACCGTTGTCAGGCGCGCGGTGATCTCGATGTCGTAGCGCCCGTCAACCGCCGCGTACGCCGTGGTCTGATACGGCCGGCCTACTGCCGTCTCCAGCACTTCCCCGTCGATAGTTACACCCGCCGCCCCACGCTGCAGTCGGAGTTGGAACTCGGTGCCTCTCGGGCGGCGGAGCACGACCGTGCTCGCGCTGCCGGCGATCCGCACCGGCACGGTGGGCGTCGGANTCCTCCAGCATCAGCGCGTTGTTGCGGGTCAGGTGGCCCACCAGCAAGGCTAGCTCCTCCGTGCGGTAGCCCGCGATCAGCGTCGCGGAGGCGCGAGCAAGGGACTCGTAGAGCGATCCCACGTCACGCTCCATCGCGTCACCCTCAGCCTGCACCACCACCCGCCGCCGGTCGTGTGGGTCGCTTTCGCGCCGTACATAGCCCGCCCGCTCCAGCCGGTCGACCATGCTKGTCACCGAGCCGGTGGTGAGCCCGGTGAGCTCGGCGAGTTGCCCGGCGGTCATTGGCCCGGTGAGCCGCAGCAGGTTGGCGACGTGGACGTGGCTCACGCTGAGTTGCAGCCGGTCGGCGACCGCCTGCTCGAAGAGCACCACGGTGGCGGCGAGCAGCTGCGATTGGTGGTTGAAGGCGTCGAGCAATTGCACCCGCTCATCGGCTGGGCTTGACATCACCTGCTTTCCTCTCTATACTTCAATTATCTTGACAAATCAAGATTTATGCTTCGTCAAGTAGCTGCTGTGCTCAAGATTGTACCATCGGCAGCCGAAAGGAGCCCTGATGTCCTCAAAAATCTCGTCCTCGCCCGCCCAGCCGGCCGCCCTCAACACCCCGCGGGCGATGCTGGTCACCCTTGCCGTGGTCCTCGTGGCCGACTTTATGGACCTGATCGACGCCACCATGCTCAGCATCGCCGCCCCGGTCATCGGCGCCGACCTCCAGAGCAGCGAGGCAGCGCTCCAGTGGATGATTGCCAGCTATACCCTGGCTCTTGGTGCAATGCTCATCACCGGCGGGCGCATCGGCGACTTGTTCGGGCGCCGCCGTGTCTTCCTGCTCGGGCTCCTCGGCTCGACGCTGGCCACCGTCGGCAGCGCCCTTGCCCCGACGATGGACATCCTGGTCGCCACCCGTGTCGCTCAGGGACTGGCTACCGGGCTGATGATCCCTCAGAGCCTCGCGATCATCCGCTCGTCGTTTGCGCCCGAGCCGCGGGCCAAAGCCTTCGCCGCCTATGGCGCGGTGCTCGGCCTGGCCGCCGTGGCGGGGCCGCTGCTCGGTGGCTTCCTCGCCGAGGCCAACCTGCTCGGCCTTGGCTGGCGGGCGATCTTCTGGGTCAACGCGGTGATCGGCGCGCTCACCTTGCTGATCGGGACGCTGGTATTACCCGAGTCGCGGGCCGCCGACGGCGCGCGGCTAGATGTGCTCGGCGCGTCACTGGCCGCGGCGACGAGCGTGCTGCTGCTCATTCCGCTCATCCAGGGCGCCGCCTGGGGCTGGCCCTGGTGGTCCTTCGGGCTGGTCGGCCTCGCCCTGCTCACCGCCGCGCTGTTCGTGCTCCAGGAGCGGCGGCTGCTGGCCCGCGACGGCCAGCCGATCCTCGACCCCGCGCTGCTCCGGGTGCGGCCGTTCACCAGCGGGCTGCTCATCTCGCTGCTCTTCTTCGGCGCSATCGGCGCGTTCTTCCTGCTGCTCTCGCTCTACCTCCAGCTCGGCACCGG
>NZ_JXCA02000009.1:0-2156 GCF_000828085.3 Scytonema tolypothrichoides VB-61278 | reverse complement strand
CTGAACGCACCGGTGATCATCGACCAGAAACCCGTCGGCGGCGGCTCGCGCTCCACCGTCGGCACCTACACCGATATCGCCGCAGCGCTCCGGCTGCTCTTCTCACGCGCCGGCCAGCCCAGCGCCGGGTCGCCGTTCATGTTCTCGTTCAACACGCCCCAGGGGATGTGCCCGGAGTGCGAGGGCATCGGCAAGACCGTGCAGCTCGACCTCGAGCGCTTCCTCGACCGCTCGAAGTCGCTCAACGGTGGGGCGCTGCTCCACCCCGAGTTCAAGGTCGGCAAGTGGTTTTGGAAGACCTACGCACTCGCCGGGCTGTTCGACAACGACAAGCCGATCAGCGACTACAGCCCCGAGGAGCTCGACAAGCTGCTCTACGGCGCCGACATCAAGGTCGCCTTCGCGGACTTCGGCAACCTGACGTATGAGGGGCTGGTCGAGCGCTTCACGCGGATGTACATCAAGAAGGACGCGGCGGCCATGTCCGACCGCAACCGCGCCGTCTTCGAGCAGTTCACCACGACCCAGACCTGCCCGCGCTGCCGGGGTGGGCGGCTCAACCAGGCCGCACTGGATTGCCGCATCGCCGGGCTCAACATCGCCGAGGCCGCGGACCTGGAGGCCACAGTGCTCCTCGACTTCCTCGCCGGCCTGACTGATCCGCTCGCCCGCACGCTCAGCGCCGGTCTCAGCGAACGTGTACGCCATCTGGTGGAGATTGGGCTGGGCTACCTGAGCCTGAGCCGCGAGACGGCTACGCTCTCGGGCGGCGAGTCGCAGCGGCTGAAGCTCATCCGCCACCTCGGCAACAGCCTGACCGAGATGCTCTACATCCTGGACGAGCCAAGCGTCGGGCTGCACGCCCGCGATGTTGCTCGGCTCAACGCCCTGCTGCGCAAGCTGCGCGACAAAGGCAACACGGTGCTGGTGGTCGAGCACGACCCGGACGTGATCGCGGTGGCCGACCACGTGGTGGACATCGGCCCCCGGGCCGGCATACACGGCGGCGAGGTGGTGTTCGAGGGGAGCTACGAGGGGCTGCGCCGCGCGCCGACGCTCACCGGGCGCTGCCTGACCCAGCAGCTGCCGGTCAAGCAGCAGGTTCGGCAGCCGAGCGGGTGGCTCACTATCGCGAACGCCACGCTGCACAACCTCAAGGACGTCACGGTACGCATTCCCACTGGCGTGCTGACCGTGGTTACGGGCGTAGCCGGCTCGGGCAAAAGCAGCTTGATTAACGAAGTCTTTCTCGGCCAGCACCCGGATGCGGTAGTGGTCGACCAGAGCCGGGTGGTGGCCAACAGCCGCTCGGCCCCGGCCACCTACACCGGGATCATGGACGACATCCGGCAGGTGTTTGCGAAGGCGAACGGGGCGAGCCCCTCGCTGTTCAGTTTCAACTCGGCCGGCAGCTGCCCAAACTGCAACGGCATGGGGGTTGTATCGGTAGACCTGGCGTTTATGCAGGGCTACACCACGCCCTGCGAGGTCTGCGAGGGTCGGCGCTTCAAGGCCGAGGTGCTGGAGTACCGGCTGCGCGGCAAGACGATCAGTGAGGTGCTGAACATGACCGCGGAGGAGGCACTGGGCTTCTTCGAGGAGCGCAAGGTGCGGCCAGTCGTGCAGGCGATGAACGACGTGGGGCTGGGCTACCTGAGGCTGGGCCAGCCGCTGAGCACGCTGTCGGGCGGCGAGGGGCAGCGGCTGAAGTTGGCGACCGAGCTGCATAAACGGGGCAGCGTGTATGTGATGGACGAGCCAACCACAGGACTTCACTTGAGCGACATCGGGCTGCTGGTCGGCATCATCGACCGGCTGGTAGACGCGGGCAATACTGTGGTAGTGATCGAGCACCAGCTGGACGTGATCCGTCAGGCGGACTGGCTGATCGACCTCGGCCCCGAGGGCGGCAGCGCCGGAGGGGAGGTACTGTACGAGGGCCCGCCCCACGAGCTCCGCAGCTGTGAGCGCAGCATGACTGCGCGGTTTATCTAGTAATGGGTGCGCTATCGGAGTGCACTCAAGAGAGTAACCCTCGCGGCTTCCCGACGGGAGGCGGCAGACGGCCGGTGCTGCTACCTGTCGTCTGCCGTGCTGACGCTCGGTATGGTTTGTCCTACTACATCCGTGTGCCAACCACGCACGCCTCATCGTCG
>NZ_JXCA02000008.1:84766-87093 GCF_000828085.3 Scytonema tolypothrichoides VB-61278 | reverse complement strand
CACCCCAATCGCACGGCGGAACAGGCCGGTAACCCCGCTGGCTGTCTGCTGAAAAAACACAAAGACCAGACCCAGCGGAACGCCGAGCCAGAGCACCACCAGGCTCAGCGAGAAGGTCAGATGAACCAGCGACTCAGCCACCGCGAGCATGCAGGGCAAGATGCCGAGGTAGAGGCGCGTGACGCCGCGCTGGATACCCTCGACGGCGGCGCGGCGCGCGTCGGGGGTGAGCATCTCAGCGACGTACTCAGTGGTCGCGTAGGCGGGTGGGTCGGCGAAGAAGTTGTCGGGCAGATCCTGGCTCGGGCCTTCCTTGTCGGGGCAGTGAATATCTTCGGCGTCGGCGTAGAGCAGCGCGGCGGCAAGGTCGTCCATGTGCAACGTACCGCCGGGGCCGCGTCGAGCCAGGGTCGCCCCACCGCAGGGATTAGCTGGGTACAGTGCCGTCGGCGTCGCCATGTCGCTGGCGCTTACACCGAAGATCGCCCCGGGCGCGCCAGCACTCGCCTCGGTGAATAAAGTCGTGCTGACTTCAGCACGCACCTGCTCTGCCTGGATCACCAGCTGCCCGCCCACGGTGAGGAGCACCGGGGCCAGCACGACCCAGATCAGGACGTGCCGTATGTTGACCACGTTGAGCCGCCCGGTGAGGGGTACCAGCATGAACAGCAGGCAGCCGAGGATAAGCGCCACGGTGGCGACGGGGACGTAGAGCGGATCGACGAGCTGCACGAGCAGCTGGTAGGCCGTCGTGAAGGCGACGTCCACCATCCACCAGCGAAACTGGTCGAGCTGGTAGGCGAGCTGGAGCAGCGTGCGGTCGATCGTCCACCCCACCCCGGCTACGCCGTTCCAGAAGCTGTACTCGAGGGCATCTGTGCAGGCCGTGACGTCCATCGGGCTGCAGCCGGCCGCGAAGCCGCGGGTGGGCCACAGTGCAGCGGCGGCGGCAAAGACACTCAGGGCGATCCACCAACGACGAAGGAGGTTGCGGCAGCGACCTATGTGAAAGAGTGTTTTCATGAGCGCCCCCAGCGCTGGTAGGCGAAGGCACCGACACCACACATTCCGACAAACAGCACCACCAGCAGCCAGCCAAGCCAGGCAGGACTCTGGGCGGGGAGCGGCTCGGTCTCAACTGCCGGACCGGGTAGGGTAGGCCCGGCTATTGGTGCCGCCGCTGGCCGCACCGTGGCAGCCGGCTCAACAACGATGGGTGCGGCCGGGGCCTCGGGCAGCGCCTGAATGGTGGCCGCCACGTCGATGCGCTCAACCTCCTCGTCGGCCAGCGACGGGTCGGGGTCGATCATCGTCTCTGGGTCGGGGAGGACCATGCCATCTGCCTCGACGCGCAGGTCAAGCTGAGCGGGCCGGGTATCAAAGGACAGCCTGATGCCTTCGGCGTCCTCACCGGGCTGGTAGAGCGTGATACCAGCCGCCTGGCCCTGGATGAGCACCCGCACGGCAGGCTCCTCAATGCCCACGAACTCGGCACGACCCTCCTCGTCAGTTGTCGCCCGCCCCACCTCGCGCGAACTGCCCTGGTCACGGACGATCACGGTTACACCGCCAATGCCCGCGTCACCGGCATCCCGGATCCGCACGATCAGGTCGGGCGGGAAGCCCTGGGCCAGCGCAGAACCGGGCACAAGCAGCAGCCCAAGGCTCAACCAGAGTGTGAGGGTCAGGAAGCGCATGCGTACCTCGTTAGCGGGCGGTACGGAAGCCGCGGATGCGCGGCGCGTAGTAGCCCGAGCTGAAGATGTTGTAGTCCACGCGAACGCCGAGCTTCGGGCTGGCGGCGTGCACCATATCCCACTGCCCATCGCCGTTCAGGTCGCCGACGAGCATGCCGACGTGGTCAATGCCGCGCCCCTCAATGGCGAAGAAGACCAGGTCCCCCGGCTTGAGCGCGCCCGCCTCCACCGGCCGCATCCGTGGCCACTGGCCCGCCGTCCCCTGGGGGATCACGATGCCGATCTGCGCGTAGCTCCAGGTAAGCAGACCGGAGCAGTCAAACCGTTCGGGACCCTTGGCACCCCAGACGTACGGCTTCCCGACCTGATTGAGTGCGATCTGAATCAGGCGCTCAGCACCCGCGGGTGCAGCCGGCCCGCGGACGGGTACGTCATCGCCCCAGACCTGGAGGGGGTCGGCGCTCCAGTCCGTCAGAGCACCCGGGTCGCCGCACTGCTCAGCGCCCGGTGCCTTCCAGACCGCATCGGTCCAATGGACGGTCAGAACGCTCTGCCCCTGCTGCCGCAGGTCATCATTGGGCGCTACCGTCGGCGTTGCCACGGCTACGACCGGCGTCGGCGTCGGCGTGC
>NZ_JXCA02000008.1:73391-83501 GCF_000828085.3 Scytonema tolypothrichoides VB-61278 | reverse complement strand
GTCCACGTGAAGGTGACCGCTTGCGTAGATGACCCGGGGCGGTTGTAGGCCAGCCCGCGCACATGCCACATGCGGAGACCAGGCGTTTCCCCTGGGGCATCCACGGACAGACGGCGGATCGACCAGGGCTCGTCGCCGGCGAGACGCTTCTCGAGGAGAAAACCTGTGGGTACACTCTCGCCGGCGAAGAGGAGCCCGACCGCTCGGGCGTCGGCTCCGGAACCAACGATCACGACGCTGCCCTCGCTGAAGTACCAGGTGGGGATTGGCAGGCGCTCGGGGGCGAGCCAGGTTCCGTCGGGGCGCCTGACGACCATAGCTGGCTGCGTCGCGCGTGGGCCGTCGTGGCAGATCAGCATCACGACGAGGGTTCCGTCAACGGTCGTCGCGATGTCATTGACACGGCGGCAGTCATCGGCGATACGTCGCGGCTCGCTCCAGCTCGCCCCGTAGTCGGTGCTCGTACTCGTCCAGACGCCAGAGGGCGGGTCGTTGTCGCGGAAGTCGGGGTCGCTCATCCCCCACACCGCGTGGACTGCCCCATCGCCGGTCACGCCCACTGCAACAGTGCGGGTGTAGCGGCCGATATGGGAGTCCCTGATATCGACCTGGTGGGCGGGGCTCCAGGTGTGGGTCTGCGGGTGGTAGACGTTGACGAAAATACGATCGGGGTCATCGTTACCGGACCAGACGGCGGTTCCAACGACGGGCCAGTTCTCGGTCGGGTGCGTAGCGACGTCAAGGTTGAGCACAAAGCCAGGCAGCTTGAGGGTCTCCTGCTCGTCGCTGCCGCTCTGCCACGGACGCGGCTCCATCGTCGGGTAGGGCGGGGGATTGGGCACAGGTGTCGGCCAGGGGGCCAGCGTGGGCTCGCCAGGGCCGGGGGCGCAGCGCGGGTACGGCGTGGTGGTCGGGAGCGCCGTCGGTGACGGCCCCGCCGTCGGCACGGCCGTCGGCCCAGGCGTGCGCGTAGCGACAGTCCCGCCCCAGGGTGTCACTGTCACCGGCGGCGGCGTCACGTAGTTGCCAGGCCAACAGCCGCCGGCGGCCGCGGTCGCCTTGATCTGCGCATAGCTCGGCGAGGCAGCGCACCCACAAAGTGCGACGACAAGGGCGCCCAGGAGGGCAGCCAGCCCAAAGGACGGAAGCGTCGATTTCCGGGCACAGTGAGGCAGCGTGGAAGGCATAGGAGCTCTCCAGCGAAAACGGCAATTCAAAGCACACCCGGCAGTACCGAGCGTTTCGTACCCGTCGCTCAAATCTGTAGCGGCAGGGGGAACGAGACGGAGAACCTATGTGAAAGGCGGCTCTGTCAGAGAGGAGGGCAGAGAAACACCGTGCAGTGAGAGGATGCTCTACCTACTCATAGGCCCAAACACACGTGAGACAATGAGGTCAACTACAACGACTATAGCATCCTCTAAACTCAGAGGCTATACCCATAATGGGAATAATTTTCGACCATTTCAGAAATCGGCATCTTACATTACTTCTGCTCTTCTTCGTTGTCAGTCAGGTTTTCTGTGACAAACCGTCGTAGCATCTCCTCAGCAAATGCTCGGTCTTGGAGCGGATCGAGCCCATCATACGGGCTACGGTATCGCTCAGCAATGAGCTCCCGCGCCGTCATGGTGACGCGAGCGCGCTCGGATGGCCGCAAGCGCGGCCAGATTTCAAGCAGCAGCGTGAATGCCAGATCAGGAGCAGCCAGAAAGGCGTCAGCAGGCAGCGGCTCGGGTGGTGGGAACGAAGGGATGAGTGGGCTTCCTGGTGGTGGCAGCACCTGACGAAGCTCGGCGATGATTGCCGGCCCAACGCGCTTGATCTTCCCCACTGCTCCACCATCAGGCCGATGCAGTTCCGCAACAAAGGCGCGGGCATCCAGGCCAAAGAGCGACGACTCTTGAGGCTGGTAGGATTGCCAAGGGTAGCTCGTTTTTGTGTATGTGATGATGCTCAGCCCGCGCATAACCGTGCGCCGAGCAAGAACAGAGAGCTTCCCCTCCATGCTGTCCAACCAACGCGCGATCTGAAGCGCTCGCCGATACTCGTCACGCCACGCCTCGTCCTGCATACATTCGCTCCCTTCAGACCGCTTTACCCTGCCTACAGCAACACGCTACTCGCCAACAACACGCTGGCTCACCATACCGCTGGCAAGTTCGCGGCGCAGCGTTTTGAGCCATGTACGAAGGGCCGAGCGGTTTGGCACGCCGATCTTTTCGTACACGAACTTCCAGTAGACCGAGACGGTTGCTACCGTAAGCCCAACACGGGCGGCGATCTGCTTGCGAGTAAGACCCTGGTCGTCGAGCCAAACCTGGGCTCGCTCATTGTCATTGAGGCCATACTCGACTAACAGCGCCTCAACGATGCCATCGACGTCGACGGCCTCCTCGACAGCAATGCTATGCACCGACAGCGGCCGGTCATCAACGGCCGTGGTGATAGTCGCCACAGCCGTGGCGACAGTATCGGGGTTTGGGTCGTGGATGATGACGAGCGTGTGGGTCATAGCTTGTCTCAATCGCTACAACAAGAGTGAACGAGTGGGCAGGCCTTACGAAGAGCCGGTGGCCTCCACGAAACGCTGGTACATCGACACGAGGTCGGCCATCCGCTCGCTATTCTGCTGCTGGATCCCCTCCCAGAGCGACTCAAGCTCGGCCTGCAACGTCGGCGCGAGGCCAAGCCGGGGACCCCAGGTGTGCCAGTACTCGTACAGCAAATGCATCATCGCGAACTTCGATAGGAGTGCCTGGTAGGCATCTCCAGAGCCGACGCCGTAGGGGCGGTTCATCAGCTCTGTGTAGCGCTCAACCGTTGGCATGAGCAGCGTCATCCCCTTCTGATACATTGAGGTGATGGTTACTGCGTGCGCCTCAAGCGTCTGCTCAGGACGTTCACGCGCATACACGTCCAGAAGCAGAACTCCCTGCATCAGGTTTCTGAGCTCCATCAGCAATTCGTGCAGCGCAAACTCGAGCTGCCCGATGCGTCGATGCTGCTCCTCGATAATCTCGGTTATAGGCAATGGCTGCTGTTCCATGCGGTCTCTCCCGTAGTACTCACACGGCTGGTGAGGTTCAACGCAGGTGGGGCGGTTTACAAGCCCCGGGCGGTCTGTTACGATACGCCCGAATGTATTCTGGGACGAGGCGATGGCCCGGCTGCCACGCACTGCGCCAGCTGTAGGCTAGCTACGAGCGAGCACATGGCCGAGAACGAAGCGGAGCGTCAGGGTACGCCACAGCCGTCCGGCGAACACTCGGTGGCCGAGCTTGTAGACGCACTCTTTAAGTCAAACACGAAGCCCGACGGTCGGGAGTTTAGCTACAACGAGATCGCGACGACGATGCGGGAGCGGTACGGCCGGCCTGTTGACCCGTCGCACATCGGCAAGATTCGGGCTGGCCTGGTGAAGAACCCGAGCCGCGAGACCCTCTTGATGCTGTGCCAGTTCTTTAAGGTGCCGGCCTCCTACTTCTTCCCCGAGCTGGAAATAGACGTGCCTGACGAGGAGCGCATCCGCACGCAGCTGCGCGAGGCCTTGCGGGCGGCCGGCCTATCCCCCCAGGCCCAGGCCCACCTCGAGGGAATGGTCGAGCTGCTGCGCCAGCAGCGAGACCTTTCATAGTGAGCCGTGGCCAAGCTCTCGTTCCATCTGGCAGGAAGGCTCTGTGAGTGCCTCGACAGCCCGCTCGCGCAGCTGCCCCCACGCATCGCGGTGCCGCTCATCAAGCAGCGGATCGCCAAGAAACTGGTCGATCAGCTCCAGGAGCTGAGGCGCATGGGCCTGCCCGATCGGGTTTGCCAGCAACATATCGATGCTCAAACGGGTCGAGTCCAGAGCAAACGACCAATGGGCTGTGAGCGTCATGGCAAAGCCTTTCTAGCATGTGCGCTCATTGGATGTGTTCAAAGGTGAGACGACGGTTGCGAGCGGCGTCCGAGCGCTGCAGCAGCAGCTGCAAGCGCCGTCACCCATATGATCTGAAGCCACCCAGGCTCGGGGTAGCCCGGACGACCTACCCACTCGACAGATCCGTGAACGTGTAGAGGACGCAGCGACGGCGCCTGATCGAGCGGCCCGAAGACCCCCTCCTGCATGAGGTTCCACATAAAATGGAACCCCGCCCCAAACCAAAGGCTTCCAGTACGTAGTCGGAACAAGGCGAGCAAGAGGCCCGCAGCACTCAAGCCCACAAAACGCTTCCACCCAGGGCCGTGGTACAGCGCAAACAGCGGAACGCTCACGGCGAGAGCACCGAACAAGCCCAGGGCGTCACGCAGCGTATCAAATCCGTAGCCGCGAAAGACCATCTCTTCATCAAAGACCAACACGACGGAATGTGCTGCCGTAATCGCGATGGAGGAGGCCACGGCGGCTGGAGCTATCTGCGTTCGCTCCCAACCCCACTCCGGGGCGCTGACCCACCCTTGTGCAGCCGCAACGCCAAGTAGACTACTGATTGCCAGGCCGCCAGTACCAAGCCCACCGACAAGATGAAGCACGTCCTGACGCTGGGGTAGCTGGCGCCAAGAGGCCGCATCCTCGGGTCGAAGGCGGGCAAACAAGGCGGTAATGACGAGAACCCCGGGGAAGGCAATGTGGTGAATGTGATAGGGGTGAGGATTGTCGGCGTTTCTTGCTGTGCGCGTAGCGACCAGAATGATGCCAACCATTGAGCCCAGGTATGCCAGGCTGCGAAGGCCTGCGTTGCGCCGCAAGAGCACGATCAGACGCGGTGCGGTCGTCGCTTCAGTCATCGTATGTCTCCAAGATCACCTGAAACCTCCACGTCGTCCGTAACCACCACCGCAGTATCCTACTCTCTGTCAACAGGAATGGCCCATACCCAATACCGAGGCTCAATCTCAGCCGCGTCGTTGAGCTGTACAGGCGGGAGTGTTGGAGACCCCCATACGACGACCTCGGTGCCCCCGTCGGGCAAAGGCTTCCAGTCGATGTCGAGACCAACGGCATAGGCGCTTTCCTTCATGTACCGAAGCCCGAAGTGACTTTGCCTTGGTTCGACCCGCTTCCCTACGCGGCCATTGTCACGAATACGGACTCTGCTGGCGAACCCCTAGCCAATCGCCGCAAGGCGTGAAAACGCGGAAACACGTCTTGGCCCTGATGACGGGCTGAGCCAGGCGACCAGGCGGATCAGGTTTATCGCGACTACCGTCACAATATGTTGTAGATGTGTGCGCGCTTGACCACTATAACGGGTACGGCGCAACTCGCAGGCCCGAACTGCCTGTGAGATCATACTCTCCACCCCTGAGCGTAGCGCATACAACGCCTTGAAGCCCTCGCTTTGTTGGCGCTGCCGCGCTTGTGCCAGCAGGAGGTAGCGCTCCTTGGTATCGAGCGTGAGCTGTCGGCCGGTTCGCGTCGACTGTGTGCACTGCTCTCGGCTCTCGCACGCAGCGCAATCTGCCCGGGCAAAACGGACCAGATGAGCCGCATTTGCCCGACCATCGTTCAAGGGCAGCCAGCTCACGCTCCGCTTACCGGCTGGGCACGTCACCACCTGTTGCTCCCAGTCGATGCTGAACTGCGTGTGGTCGAAACCTGTTTTTGTTCGTGCCTGCCAGCTTGGGTCAGTTGCGACTGGACCGACGACGTCGACCTGATACCGCTGCGTGCTCTGCTGGAGATTGGTCACGTTGGTGTAGCCGCTGTCGACCAAATGCTCCGCCGGAAGCAACTGCTTCTGCTCAAGTGCCGCGTGGATTGCGCTGAGCACGGTGTCATCTTGAACCGTTGCCGCCGTCGTGAGCACGTTGACAATCAGGTTGGGTGTCTGCTCGTCACAGGTTTCGGTGATGTGGGCCTTGTAGCCCGTCCACTCAGTTCCGCGCTTGATGCTGAAGCGCGCCTCGACATCGTAGGGCGACGCGATGAGCAGTCCAGCCGGAGGCGCGTCGTTGGTTGGTCGCAGGCGAGGTGGGTCGTCCGGTCCATAGAATTGCTGGACCCAGACCTGGCGCAACACCTCGACGGCTGGTTCTGCTCGCACGACCGCCGGTGTGTGCTCGGCAAAAGCGGCTTCCAAAAGCGCAAAGCCATCGGCGCCGACGGCAGTGGCCAAAGCATCGCGAGCAGTTTGGGCTTTGGGGAGCCGGTAGTTCTCGGCGCGGTGGGCATAGCGTTCGAGCCAGGCCGGCTGAATGAGCGGTTGCAGCCAGGCAGGAGCGACATCAGCCAATTGATTCAAGGCGTAGCGGACGGTTTCGATGAGCAGTTCAAGCCGATTGAGCGAGCGCACTGCAGCGAGGATGTGGGTGGAGTCAGTACGCTGCTTGCCACGGGCTTTGAGCAGGCCACGCTGCTGAAGCTGAAGGAGGAGTGTATCGAGCAGGAGGTTCTCGGCGCTTCCGCTGATGAGACGCCCTTTGAATTCACACAACACTGAGGCATCGAAGCCAGGGTCAGTTAGTTCGAGCGCAAGTGCGTACTTCCAGTCGATCCGGCTGCGCACCGAGTCGGCGGCTTGGCGGTCAGAAAGCCCTTCAAGAAACTGAAAAACGAGAACGAGGGCAAGACGGGCGGGGTCTTCGGCGGGCTGTCCAGTCGTAGAGAAGAGGTGGGCAAATTGCTGATTGGTGTAGAGCATGCCGAGCTCGGCGTGCAGGTCCATATACAGGTTGCCTTTGGGGAAGGCGGCGCTGGCGACACGAGCGGTCTCGGCAGGAACCTGATAGCCAAGCGGCGAGTGCATGGTCATGACAAACCTCGCGTGGAGGAAGCGAGAAACCTCGGTTACCAGTATCGCAGACCTGGCGAGAGCGTCAGGGAGCTAAGCAGGGGTTCGCCAGCAGAGTCAATACGTAGCATGAGTGGCTCACCCGGCCCTGATGGAAAACAGAGCCTCATCGTGATAGCCGTTGCACCCCTGGCGTGAGTGATCGCGTTGGTCAACGCCTCCTTGGTGATGAGCACCAGCTGATGCTGAATGTTGACGTCAACCGGTACGGCTCCGTCCTCGGGCACCAGTTCAAGGCGAACCGGCTTACCCCAAAGTTCTTCGGCATCTTCCGCGCACTGGCGAAGGTTCGCCTCCAGCCCGAAGGGGTCCATCATTGCGGTCGGCTCAAGACGCTCACAGAAGTAGCGAAGGTTAGCACTCGTCGCGCGCTCTTCTTCGCTAATCTGCTGCAGCTTCTCACGCGCCCATCGATCGTTGATCCGCTCTGCCAACGCTCGGAGCGTTCGCTGGTTGCGAAGCAACGTGCCGTTCAAAATGTCGTCGTGGATCGTACGAGCCACCTCAGCGACGGTGCGTTGCCGAATATCCTGTGCCTGACGAAGGGTCTTTCGGGTGTCGTTCTCGGCCTTGAGCGCAGCCATATAGCTTGCACTATTCGCGAAGGCGAGTGCAGCGGCAGCCAGGAGATGGCTAATCTCCTGTCGATCCGCTTCTCGATACGGGTCGTAATCGCCGCGCGGTCCAAGTACAAGCAGCGCCAGAGGCTGATTACCGGCGCTCCGGATCACGCCTAGATACAGCATGTCGGGGTGAAACACGAGATCAACCTCAGCCTGGACAAGCGGCTGGTGGCCGAGCCGCCGTTGCACCTCGCTGGCAGAAAGCAGCGCATGCCCTGCATCAGACAAGGCCGCAGCAAACGCGAGACGGACGGTTGGGGGAAGCTCCATCCGACGTGCCTCAGCAAGATACAGGGTTTCGTCCTTATCGTCCTCCAGATAGTACAGGGCCAGCCGGGGATGCTGAAACGTTTGGTCAAGCCCACTGAGAAACGTTCTCACGAGTGTCGTGCGATCGAGCGACTGACTAAGCTGCGCTGCGGTTTGACGCATCGCCTCGTACCGCTCATCAGCCAACAGACCCCTGCTCAGAACCCGCTCTATCAGCTGGAAACAGGGCCAATACAGCGCTCCAGCGACGATAAGCAGGGTCGCCGGCGCGACGTTCAGCAGGCCCGTCCATACCAAGGTGCCGACAACGCCGATGACCATCAGACCGGCAAGCGCGCTGATAACGACCCGCCGCGCTATCTGATCAAGACGCATCAAATCGGCGCTAACGCCGCTCGCCAGGTACGCGAGCGGAACGGCCGCCGCCACAATGGTTGTTATGCCCGCGGGAATGACAGCGGTAAGGTCGGGGGCGATCAGGAAGACTATGAGAAGTTGAACCCACCAGCACGCGACGAGAACACAGGCAAGGCCGATCAGTCGGATCTGTCGACGCACGTGCTTCACCACGGCGGTACGATAGGTGTACGCCAACAATCCCCAGCTCAGCAGAAAGCTTCCAATAAAGGTCACAAGCGCCATGCGGAGCATGCGCTCGAAGGCAACAACCGTTGAGCTCGCAGTCGAGATCTGGGCGGCGGCGGTGAACTGAAGCGACAGCATCGTGACGAGGAGAAGGGGGGCCGTCCATTTTCGAAGCGCTGGTGCAAGCGGCCGACTCGGGTACCACATATGCAGCCCGACGGCCAGCGGCGCGAGCAGGGTACACTGAAACCAGAGGATCGCGACAGCCAGGATGTAAGATGCGAGGTCGGCGAGTTGGTACAGCCCGATCGTAAGGCCCAGCAGCACCCAAAAGAGTGCCACCCAACGCTGTTGGCGCGTGTCAGCCCGCGGCGACGTACCGAGCAGATAGCCCGTTCCCCAGCAAACAATCGCGGTGAAGAAGCGCAGCAGCTTCTCAATCTGGACCCGTGTACTTGGTGGTCCCGCGTACAAGACAACCTGCCGCGATTCGCTCCCCCGCTCGATAATCATCTCTGTCGGCGTTCCATACTGCCACGGCAGCGGGAGCAGGCTGATACGAGTATTGATCTCGTGCCATGTGTAGCCATAGATCGACATCACCCGATCACCAGGCAGCAGGCCAACGGCTTCAGCAATCGATCTGGGGCGAACCTGGGTGATCGTTCCCGTATCCATGTCGGTGATGAACCCAAGGTCAGGGAGAGGCCAGAGGGTGACGAGGACGAGCCCCAGGCTCAGAAGTGCAAGCAGCGTACTGAGACGGAAGAAGCTACGGCTCATGAGATGCCTCACCTCGTCCCTTAACTGCCTCAGCAATGGGCGCAGGAGGAACGCCAAATGTTTCCGATACAAGCCCTTGAATTGCCCTCTGGACCGCTTCTGGAAGCGGTTCGATCACGCTTGTAAGCGACCGGACGTAGGTCGTGTAGATGAACGCCCACATCAGCTGCGTCGAGCTTTCATGCCCGCCGTCTAGGTGAAAGCCCTCAAGAGCCCGTTGAAGCGTGATGGTGGACTGCTGGCGCTGTTGATCGCTGCTGTCGAGCAAATCGTCGCCATACTGCAGGAGCATTCCGAAGAGCTTGCCGGCACCCCTCGCCGCGTCGATCTGTGCCTCGTCATCGCTACAAAGCATCGCGACGCCGCCGAAGCCCAACTCGAAGAGCGTGCCAGCCTTGAGTTCGATGATCGCCTCATAGACATCAAGGGTTGATTGGCCAGCCTCCACCATAGCTGCTACTGTTTCGGTAAGATCCCGATACTGCCCCTCCGCGATGTACTCAACACAGGACGACCAGAACTGCTGAAGGCGAGCAACACGATGTGCAGGAACGTGGCGATAGGGGCCTGTGACTGCCCGTTGCCGTATTGCGTATGCACCGAAGATGAGTTGATATTGCTGCGGCTGAGGCAGCTGAGCGAACCAGAGGGGCGACAGCTCGTCACCATCCTGAAGGTGGTCCAGCAGTGTTGTGAGGGTAAAGAGACCCTCCCACGCCATTGTGAACGGCTCAACCGAAAGCCTGGAGCCTTCTAAACCGTCGACAATGGCTTCCATAACGTGAAGCCATTCAGGACGCGGTTTCGGACTGTCTGGGCCGTCCAACAGTGCTGCGACGCGACCGATGAGTGAGCCCGGCCCTGATGATAAGACAGGCATGAACCCTCTTCTCGGCGGCCCCGCGATTGGCAGCAGGGCGAGCTCCAGGGTGACGCGGCCCAGCATCAAAGCTGGACCGCGCCACGTTCGACGCCTAGGCTGACCAGCCACCACCGTGCCCGAAGGAGTTAGGCATCACCCCATCGAAAAGAACAGGGCCGGTAAGGGCAGCGGTGAGCGCGATGTCGCGCAG
>NZ_JXCA02000008.1:67167-73016 GCF_000828085.3 Scytonema tolypothrichoides VB-61278 | reverse complement strand
TTCTCGTAGAGGCGTGAGAAGTAGTTATCGATGGTGCCTCGGCTGAGCCCCATATAGGACACGATTTCGAGCGTAGGCATCCCGCGGGCGTTCAGCCTGAGCACAAGGAACTCCTGGTCAGTGAATCCCTTGCGACGCCGCGTTTGCTCGACGTATTCGCGTACGTTCCGGGAGAGGAACGTCCCGCCAGCGTTCACCTCGGTGATGGCCTGGATCAGGTCGTCGAACATTTCTTCCTTCGTCAGATAGCCCCGTGCTCCTGCCTTGAGCAGCTCGGGAGCAGGGCTCACCGTTGACGAAAAGACGATGATCTTCAAGGTTGGATGAGTGCGATGGAGAGCGCCCACCGTAGCGATCGGCGACTCGCCCATCCCAAGCACATCAAGGATGAGCACATCAGCAACGGTTCGCCCGAGAACCTCGTGAACCTCAGTGAACGACCGTGCCGTACCGATGAGCTGAATATGCGACACACGCTCGAGCTGGCTTCGGAGCCCGTCGAGCAAGACCGGGTGATCATCAGCAATGAGGACGCGTATAGGATTATGAGGCATTGCAGTGCTCATCTATGTAGTAGATTCGTCGCTGTATTGTCTGGTGTAGCACGATGCTAACACCAGAAGTAGTATTACAAACATTTCAACACAGGACAACACGAATATCAGAAAAGTTAAGAAAATGTTATCTGCCTTTTTATATTACTTGGCTAGATCATACTATGCTGTGTAACGGAAGATTTGGTTTATGGCGAAGTTGACTTTGAGAACGGAGGGTATTTGCAAAAGAAATGCTCTCAGAAAGGCACTACTGCTAAGCTGCCGCAGGCACTCGCCCATCGCGCAGGGAACCGAAGCGGAGGCGCATATGTTGTCCGGCCGCCGCACGCACGGACTATCACGACGAAGGGCCCACGGCAGAGCCGTGAGCCCATAGGTACCGTTGAGAACGTGTGTTACGCCTCGCGAGGTCGCCGTGGGCGAGGTGTTGCGTCGCGGTAGATGTGCTTCGTCGCCTTGCGGGCCTTGAGCGCGTCCTGGGTCGAGAGCCAGTCCTGATCGTCCGCGTGCTTGCGGCCGCGACGAGGCGTGCTGAGCGCGCCGGCGATCTCGGCCTGGTCGGCGTCAAGCTCCTGCTGCCGCTGCCGGTCGCGTTCCCGCTGCTCGTTCAGCCACTGCTCGCTCTGGCCGTCGCGGTTACGACGGGCGAACTCCTCGGGGTCAAGCTCCTGCTTGCGGGCATAGGCGAACAGCTCGCGAACGCTACCGAGAGCGGGCGGGTACTTCGAACGGCGGTTGTGCTCACCGTACCACCAGAGCTTCTCGTCGTACTCAGCCTCGAGCCGGTCAAGCTCGCGCTCCAGATCCTCGTCGGCCTGCCGCTCGACGAAGTCAACACTAGGGCGAAGCTCGTGCTGCTCGAAGCGGTCGTCGTCAAAGGCGTCGCCGATCTCGCTATCCCACCAGGGCCGCTGGGGCGAGGAGGCTCGCGCAAGCTCGCGAAAGTAGCGCTGGTAGCCAGGCTGCTGCTCACACACCGGCGCTCGACGAAAGCCAGTAGCGTTTCGACTATCGGGACTCATCACGGCGATCACGGCGACGCCGATGGCGGTTTGGCTTTCATGCTTGATCTGGACGAGCCGCACGCGACGCCGATGCAGCCGCTCGACACCGGTGCGGGTGAGGAGCGCGTGAAACCTGTAGGCGGGATCAAAGCCGGTGAAGAGCACGTAGGCCAGGCGGCAGTCGGGGCTAATCATGCCATCGGGGATACAGCTTCCGCGTACACTGCGCCAGTAAATGCCAACGCAAAAGCCGGTCTCAGCAACGGCCAGCTTACCGAGCTCCTTGAGGGTGCGGCGAACGTACATGGTGAACTCCTGGGGTCCAGAGCCACGGCACAACGCCGCGGCAGACGCCCAGAGCCACCACCGCAGCGCTTCCCGAGCCGCCGGCCCGAGTCGCGCAAGGAGTGGGGCCGCCCTCATCCGCTTGCATAGATGGCCCCAGCGACGCGGCGCGGCCGAGCCGGCGAGTGAGGCGCAAGGTGGTAGCATCGGGCGTACTGCTGCAGCGTCTTCCACCAGCCCGGGCGTGCGTGCGCGCATCTGGCGCGGGCGAACCGCGCCCGGCGCACGCGTCGATGGGCAAGGGGAGAAGCCGCCCGCGACTCGCCAGGTTTCGCCCCTGCCCCTCCTTAACGCCAGGGCCGGCAGGGGTGGGTCCCGCCAGGCGGGCGGGTGGCGGCAGCCCCCGTTTCCTCTGCGCGGCGAAGGAGTACGGAAGCGCGAGCTTCCGTACCACACAGCTTACAAAAAGTACCTCTACGCATGGTCGCAGAGCGACAAGGTAATAATGCTACCTGTACACAGGCACGGGCGAAGACAGCATGGAACTATCTCCGCCCATTTCAAGCTACAGGCAGTTGCAGCTTACCCTGTAGGCTAATCGGATAGAACGCGCCTGCCTGTTAATAAAACCCTGGCGAGCCTGTCTCTTGACCAAAGACCTTGCAGAGCCGTACTTAACTGCTGCATCAAGAAGCGATCGTTATCTGTATCACAAGATTTTGACAGGGCCGAAGCAAGTTTGTCGACAAGTAGGCGCATTCTTGAGCATAAACCACTCGGGCACTCTGCGACACCGCTTGCTCAATGAAGATGCGGCGGGGAATGATGGTGCTACGTATAGCAGCGTACGGCACACGATGGTGGCCTGTCTCTTATACACATCTAGATGTGTATAAGAGACAGATGGTGGCTTAGTTAGCGCAGTCCCCCCGCGTCCCACAACGCAGCAGCTCGCGCTGCAATCACACGCGCGTACTCCGCAAAGATGGTTTGAGCGGCGGCGACCCCCCGCTGTTCCGCCACGAGCCTGATGTTGGTGTTTGGGTCAACCGTTTCAAGTTCGCATAGCATGGGCACACCAGCCTGATCGAACAGATCGAGCCGGGTTCGGCTGATTGTCTCCGAAGCAAATGTATTGGCGAAAGCGGCGAGCACGTGCTCGGCAAAACGCAGGAGGCGCGGCGGTACATCCGGCAGATCGACAATCCGTCGGCGCGCACTGCCGTCGCCTTTGAACAGCGGTGGCTTTTGCGCCGCCAGAACACAGCGCCGTTCCAAAAACGTCAGCGAGTATTCCCCCGCCTCAACCCCGGTCATATACGGTTGCAGCAGCACCCCTCCCCGATCTCCACTGGCGGCGAGACGCTGAAAGGTCGCCGACGCCTGCGTGAAGCTGCTGAGGACGAACTGCGCGCGCTTGGCCTCATCAATCGGGATCGGCCGATGGAAGCGATTGTAGACGTAGGTATCAATCCCGTCAGCGGAGATCACCGGCTTCAACACCAGGTTCGCTGCGGCCCACTCGGCATCGGAGTCAACCTCGGCCAGCACCGCCACGAAATCGTCGCCTGTCTGCCCAGAAGTGGTATCGAAAAAGCGCGACGGTGTGAGGCGCCCGAGCGAAGCAAGGTGCGGGTTCTGGTCAAATGCACGCTCCAGCACATGCCAGTAGCGTTTCTTGACGAAGCCGGCATCGATCACGGCCCGGTCGTTGATCAGCCGGCGCCGCCCGTCGGCCTCACATGCATCCAGCCAGGCCTGAAAGACATCAGGCGTTCGACAGCCGCTCCAAGTCGTGCTGACGTAGATTGCGTCGAACGACTGTAGATCGACGCGTGGATCTTCCCAGCTGATGATCCGCACCTGGTGGCCAAGGGCCTTCAGGGCGGCTTGTAGACCCTGATCATCGTACCAGGGCCCGTGTTCGCCCTCAGCGGTGTACGCGCGGTCAGCGGCGATGGCAATGCGCAGCATTAGCTAGCTCTCCCCACTCTCAGTCGGCGCCAATTGCCGGACAAGGCCGGGTATTGCGGGCGCGCCGGCTAGAGCAACCGCACCGATGCCCAGGAGCAGCAGCCCGGCCAGCCCCCAGAGCAGTATGCCATACCCGCCAAATGCCGCGACCAGGATGCCCGCGCCGACGGGGGCAAGGGTGCGCGCGCCGGTCAGCGCCAGATTCTGCGCGCCGTTGATCGTGCCGTAGTTCGCGGGGCCGTAGTGCTCGGCAAGGAGCGCTGCCCGCATAATCGTCAGCACCCCAGAACCGGCCCCAAACAGAGCCACGTAGCCCAGCGTGCCAACCATTGACGCTCCCGCCACGACCAGGACGACAAGCCCGCTCAGCTGCATCCCGATCAGTCCGGCTGTCACCCATTGGCGCGGCACGCGCTCGGTGAGCGGGGCAATCGTCATCCGGCCGAAGAGCGACATGAGCCCGAAGAGCCCCGCGACCAGAGACGCGAAGCTAGGGCTATGCCCGCTGGCAATGAGGAACGGGATGACGTGCACGGTCATCGTCACGCCAGCAAAGGTGCTGGCGGCAAAGGCGAAGGTCAGCAGCCAGAAACGCGTCTCGCGCAGCGCCACCCCCGTAGTGATGCTGTGCTCCGCGTTGCGCTTCCATGCCTTCGTCTCGCCCGCTACCAGCTCGCCGTCCGGTCGCAGCCCCAAATCCTCCGGCCGCCGGCGTAGTATCATCGCGTGGATGGGCACAGTGACCACACCGAGGATACCCGCCAGAGAGACCAGAGCACCGCGCCAGCCCAGGAGCTGCACAAGCCAGGCGCTCAGTGGAATAAAGACGAAGCTTGCGAAGGCACCGAAGAAGGTCAGCACCGTAAGCGCACGACCGCGCAGCCGCCGGAACCAGACGGCTACGATTTGGAACGCGGGCTCGTAGAGCACACCCGCCGAGACCAGGCCAATGCCGGCCATGAGCGCGTAAAAAGCCGGCAGACTGGTCACCTGCGACCAGGCCAGGACCAGCAGCACAGCGAGGGCCGAGCTGGCAGTCATCAGGGTACGTGGACCATGGCGATCGAGCCAGCGACCAACCGGCACTGCGGCCAGCCCCGAGCAGAGTAGGGCAAGCGAGTAGGCGCCGGTCAGCTGCACTGTCGTCCAGCCCAGCTCGACCTGCATCGGGGTCACGAAGACACTGAAGGCATAGTAGAGGATGCCCCAGGAAACGACCTGCGCTGTAGATACGGCAACCAGCATCGGCCAACCGTAGTAGACTGGGTGACGCAGCAAGCGCTGGAGCATCAGCTCGCCCCTCCGTCACCACAAGAACACAACGCTGCACCACAGGCACCCGAACTGGTTTGCCTTGCTCGGATGACGACACGCACCTCCTGGAGGCGACGGAGCAGGAAGCGAGTCCAGTGTGCGAGTGCCGCCGGCAGGGGACAGCACTCATAATTCCCGTCTGGGTACTGAATGATCATGATGAGCTCCCACCGGGCGAGCCGCCACAGCAACGTGGCGGCTCGCCCTATCCTGGCTATTGGCAGCCGCAGCTGGAACCCGATGGCGAGGTTGCCGCCACGAGCTCGCCGTCTGCCTCCTCGCCCATCGCCACGCCGCAGCAGTCGGCCTTTGCCTCGGGTTCGCAGCAGCTCGCCTGCACGGCCGGGGCGCAGCACGACGCGCTCTCAACTGGCTGGTTCAGCGCGATCAGCGCAGCGCCCTTCGGAAGCGCAACGACCGGGCTGAGCTCGATCAAGCTACTGGTCGTCACCGGAGCCGCGACCGGCCCGCAGCAGCTCGCGGCTGTGCTGGCCCCGCCCGCCGCTACCGGCCCGGAGCAAACACCGGTCTCGGGCAGCTCTAGCTCGACGCGGCGCGCCGCCTCCCAATCGCCTGCGAGCGCGGCCGTCACCGAGCGGGCCTGCTCGTAGCCGGTGAGCAGCAGGAAGGTCGGCGCCCGGCCGTAGCTCTTCATGCCGATCATATAGAAGCCGCTTTCTGGGTGGCTCAGCTCGTCGACGCCGTGGGGTCGCAC
>NZ_JXCA02000008.1:61943-65055 GCF_000828085.3 Scytonema tolypothrichoides VB-61278 | reverse complement strand
CCCGCCTGTCCCGCGCCGATCACCAGTGTCTCGAAGGTCGTCTCCATGAGCCAAGCTCCTCGTCTATTCATTGAGAAGTGTCAATATAGTCGATATAAAAAAGACGTGCAGCACATGCCTGCTGCACGCCTTGTTCATACGCCGGCCGGCGGGCGCTGATCGCGCAGCTGGTGACGCGGCCCTCTAGCGCCTGAGCCGCCTCGGCGGGCAGGCCGTTGAGCAACTCGGAACCCTCGGCGCGCAGCTCGCCCAGCGTGTAGCGCCGGGTCACCTCCAGGCCGATCTGCTCGAAGCCGGCTGCCTCTAGTAGCTGGTGGTAGTTGGCCATCGTTAAGGCGCCGGCGAAGCAGGCCGCCCAGCTCAGCGCCCCGCGCAGCTCGTCCTCGCTGACCGGGAGTTCGTGCAGGTCGCCATCAAAAACGATGTCGGAGACGGCGAACCGGCCACCGGGCTTGAGCACGCGGAAGGCATCCTGGAGCACCTGGCCCTTGTCGGGGGCGAGGTTGATCACGCAGTTGCTGATAATGACGTCGATGGACTGGTCGGGCAGCGGTATCGACTCGATGTCGCCCTTGAGGAAGGCGACGTTGCTCGCCCCGGTCTTCTCGGCATTGCGACGGGCCACCTCCAGCATCGCATCGGTCATGTCGAGCCCATAGACGTAGCCGCTCGGCCCGACCTGCCGGGCTGCCAGCAGCACCTCCAGCCCACCGCCCGACCCGAGGTCGAGCACGCTTTCGCCGGGCTGGAGCGCGGCCAGGGCGAGCGAGTTCCCGCAGCCATACGAGGTCGTCACGACATCGGTGGGCAGCAGGGCCAGTGCCTCTGCGCCGTAGAGAGTCAGCTCGGTCGGCTCGCCGCCACAGCAGCTCGACCCGCCCGATCCGCAACAGCTCGATCCGCTCTGGATGCGGGCGCCGTAGTGAGCCTGCACCGCCGCCTTGATTGCCTCTGAGTCCGTCGTTGGCTGGCTCATCGCGGCCTCCTCATTGATACCTGTCGATATGGCCGGCAAACAAACGACCGTGTCAAAACGACACGGCCAGGTTATCCCAGCAGGTTGAGCTGGGAGAAGACACGAGTGCGCAGGGCGGCCATCGCCTCACGCTTCACGAAGTAGTAGGCCCAGAGGCCTTTGCGCTCGCAATCGATCAGCCCAGCCTCGCGCAGCAGCTTGAGGTGGTGCGAGACGGTGGGCTGCTTGACCGGCAGGGCGCCCTCAAGATCACACACGCAGACATGGCCATCGCTCTGGGCGAGCATGTCGAGGATTTGCAACCGGATCGGGTGGCCCAGGATACTGAGATCTGCCCCAAGGCGTTGCGCAGCCTCAGTGTCGAGGCGTGGTGCCAGATCGGGTGCGCAGCATCCGGTCGTCGTGGTCGTCGCCGCTTCAGCCAGCTCAATCATCGTCGTGCTCCTTGCCAGCGAGTATAGCAACTAGATTGATACTTGTCAATACATTGTTTCACATCTTTCCCCAGCGATACACCTATTGCTTCCCATACGGCTTAACAGCTTCTTAAAGCAGAAGGACTAGACATCATTCAACCATGTTGTACAATTGCATCAGCCGTTACTGATGCACAAGGAATAGGTCTATGACGGTGCGCATTGGCATCAACGGGTTTGGGCGGATCGGGCGGTTGGCGCTGCGGGCAGCCTGGGGCTGGCCGGAGCTGGAGGTGGCCCATATCAATGAGATTGCTGGCGATGCAGCGACCTCGGCCCACCTGCTCTACTTCGACTCAGTGCACGGGCGCTGGAACCGCGAGACCCGCGGTGAGGGCAACCGACTCTTTGTCGAGGAAAGCGCCATCGGCTACAGCAGCATCAAGGAGCCTGGCAGCGTGCCCTGGGTCGACGCGGGGGTCGACATCGTGCTGGAGGCCAGCGGCAAGTTTCGCACCCCGGAGCAGCTCGACGCTTACTTCCGGGCAGGCGTGAAGAAGGTGATCGTCGCAGCACCCGTAAAGGGCGGGGCGCTCAACGTGGTGATGGGCGTCAACGATGACTGGTACAACCCGGCCGAGCACCACCTGCTCACCGCGGCCTCCTGCACCACCAACTGCCTCGCCCCGGTGGTCAAAGTGATCCACGAGGGTATTGGCATCACCCACGGCATGATCACCACCATCCACGACATGACCAACACCCAGAGCATCCTGGACACGCCGCACAAAGACCTGCGCCGGGCGCGGGCCTCCTCGCTCTCGCTCATTCCCACCACCACTGGCTCGGCCACGGCGATCGGCCTGATCTTCCCCGAGCTCCAGGGCAAGCTCGATGGCATCGCCGTGCGCGTGCCCTTGCTGAATGCCTCGCTCACCGACTGCGTGTTCGAGGTTGCCCGGCCTACGAGCATCGATGAGGTGAACGGGCTGCTCCAGACCGCGGCCGCCGGCCCGCTAAAGGGCATCCTTGGGTTCGAGACACGCCCACTTGTCTCGGTGGACTTCCGTGACGACCCACGTTCGGCAATTGTCGACGCGCCCTCGACGATGGTGACGAACGGCACGCAGGTCAAAATCTTCGCCTGGTATGACAACGAGTGGGGCTATGCCAACCGCTACGCTGAACTTGCCCGCAAGGTGGCCCTGAGTCTGTAGGTGCAGCAATGAGGACTGATACAGCACACACTTCTACGGTGCCTGACGCGGACGCGCTGGTAAAACAGCGGGCCAACCTGCGCAACTACATCCTGGTCACCGGGGCCTACTGGGCCGACACGCTCACCGACGGTGCCATCCGCATGCTGGTGCTGTTCTACTTCTACCAGCTCGGCTACTCGCCCTTCGCGGTAGCCTCGCTCTTCCTGTTCTACGAGCTCTTTGGTGTGGTCACCAATCTATTTGGTGGCTACCTGGGCGCCCGCTTCGGGCTAAAGACCACGCTGTTTCTGGGCCTTGGCACACAGCTCGTCGCCCTTGGCCTGCTGGCCTTCGCCCCGCCCGCACTGCTTGTCGTGCCCTACGTGATGCTCGCCCAGGCGCTCTCCGGTATCGCCAAAGACCTGACCAAGATGTCCTCGAAGAGCGCGGTCAAGCTAGTTGCCGGCGAGACGCAGGGCCAGCTCTACCGCTGGGTCAGTATCCTCACTGGCTCGAAGAAC
>NZ_JXCA02000008.1:59919-60993 GCF_000828085.3 Scytonema tolypothrichoides VB-61278 | reverse complement strand
GCGGATTATGCTCGCGCGACGGCTCGTCACCCTTGGCCTGCTAGCTACGGCACTGCTGAGTGCCTGCGGAGCGCCGAACACATCTTTGACGGATAGCAAAGCCCTTGTCGCTAATGGGCAGCTGACGCCGGTGGCGCCGCGCCTGGTAGCGGGGGAGATCGCGATCACGGGCTCGTCGACCGTGTATCCCCTGACTCTGCGGATGGTGCGTGAATTTCGTAACGGCGGCTCGAAGGCATCGTTTGCCGTTGGTTCGGTTGGCACAGGTGCTGGCTTTCGGGCGTTTTGCGGCGGCTTGCCTGTGGACATCGTGGACGCAAGCCGGCCCATCGCGGCCGAGGAGCGGGCGGCGTGCCAGGCCGCAGGCCGTGAGCCGGTAGCATTTCAAATTGGCACTGATGCGATGACTGTCGTGGTCGCCTCTGCTAACCCATTCGTGCAGCAACTTACCTTCGCGCAGCTCAGGGCAATTTTTACTGGTCAAGCCCGCCACTGGTCCGACGTGGACCCAACCTTTCCTAACGTGCCAATCCAGGTCCACAGTCCTGGTCAGGATAGTGGTACGTTCGACTTCTTTGTCGATCATGTCCTAGACGGGGACAGCGAGGATTTGCTGACGCTACCGGGAGCGGTATTCAGCGAGGACGACGAGTCGCTTCGACGTGGCATTGTCGATGACCCCTACGCCATTGGCTACTTTGGCTTCGCCTAGGCGATGCCACCAAGCACCGTGAAGCCGTTGCCGAAGGCATAGCGCGCATGGCCGCCAGCGGAAGCCGATCCCGCGGATGCGAACACGCCGACCTCGTTGCCAAGACCCATCGGTGTGTTGGCGCCGAGCAACGGCGCCGCAAAGCCCTGCTGCTGGATCAGCACCGCTGCACGGGTGGCGAGCAGAGCATTGAAGGACTGCACCAGCGCGTCAGGATTGGTGACACCGGCGATCGGGGTACCCGAACTGTCATCGTAACGCAGCAGATAGGCACGTGAGGAACCGGAGAACGCTCCGGTGCCCACGATGAACTGTCCGTCGGCCGAGACGCCCTGGGCATTGTACAGCAAGATTCCGGTCAT
>NZ_JXCA02000008.1:46260-57514 GCF_000828085.3 Scytonema tolypothrichoides VB-61278 | reverse complement strand
GGGATGCTCAGCTCGGCGCCAAGCTCGCGGTAGAGGGCTGTCAGGCCGGCGAGGTTAATCCCGTAGTAGTTGGCCCGCGCATCGGCATCGCTGCGGTGCACTTGGACCAGGCCGGCCTGGCGCAGGCTGTTGAGGTGGTACGAGACCAAGTTCTGGGCCAGCCCCGTGCGCTCCACCAGCTCCATTACCAGATAGTCGCTCTGCCGCAACAGCTGGAGAATACGCCAGCGCGACTCGTCGGCGATCAGCCTGAGCTGATCGATGGTTGCGGGCTCTATCCCGTTGAGGGAGGCGTCGCGTCCATTCATCGCTAGACCTCTCGCAGCATCGGCATAGCCTCACCTGCGTGTACGTACCTGTCGTTAGCGCCGTTGTATCAAGAACATTTGCTACAACGAGAGGACGCCTATCACTGTATGCCTGGGTCGATTACGCCGTTACAACCGAGGCACACCGTTGACGCGCCTTCCCCATGTCCGTATTATAGACGCATCATCTGTGGATGTGTGAATGCATCAACCGTCCTGAATGTGCTAAGCGCCGCATCGCTGCGGCAGGCTGCTGCACCAACACGCAGGGAGGCGGCATGGACAATGACCGTCCAACGGGTGCACATCTCCCTCTGGCCGGGCTTCCTGATACTGTACGCATCGCCCGGCGCGCCGCGCGTCAGCGTACCCTCATCAGCGCGGCCACGCATCTCCTGGCTCAGATCGGCATGCCAGAGCTGCCGCGCACGCTCCTCCTATACGCCTGTACATTGCTCAGCGCTCACCGCGGCTCACTCTTTGCGGTCAACCAGACTGGCGAGACAATAATCGCGGTCGAGGTGGACGCCGACGAGCCATCACCACCCACCAGTGCACTGGATACCACGCGCCTGGTTGTCGATCTGCTCCACCGCACGCTGCCGCTGATCGTGAACTGCGCCGACGATCCGCAGGCGCGTGAGCACTTCTGCGATGGGGGGGAATGCCCATTCGTCATCGGTGTGCCACTGCACTGGGACGGCCAGCAGATTGGCGTTATCCAGCTTGAGCGCATCTTAGGCGAACGTATGCTCGACGCCGACGAGCTCGGTGTGCTGAGCCAGTTCGGCGACCTGGCCGCTGCAGCCCTTGCTCGCCACCTGGCCCTCACTGCTGATGCCCCTGTCGACGCGGTCACCGTGCGGCTGACCGAGGCGCTCCGCGATGCAGTCACCCACTCGGCCAATCTCTCGGCGAGCCTGTCGGCTAGTCTCGCCGCGGTCGAGCACGATCGGCGGCGTATCGGCGCCGAGCTCCACGACGGGGTGCGCCAGAGCCTACTCGGCGTGCAGCTTCAACTTGAGGCAGCACGTCTTGATGTCCGTGCAGCACCCGACATGGCACTGCGTCAGCTCGCGCAGGTGCAACAAGCCCTGGCAGCGATCGACATCGACATGTCACGGATCGTGCGCGACCTCCGCCCACCTGCGCTCGCCGGGGCGAGCATGTCCGCTGTGCTACTTGACCTCGGGCTGCGTTGGAGCACGTCGGTCGGCATCAAGGTAACCTTTGACCTCGACGAGCAGCTGCCCCCCTTACCAGAAGCGGTGGCGATGGCACTGTATCGAATCACGCAGGAAGCCCTGAGCAACGTGGCGCGTCACGCGCACGCAAGTGCTGTGTCACTCAGCCTTCGGCGACGCGACGGAGAGGTCAGGCTGGCCATCGCCGACAACGGCTGCGGGTCGGCAGTCCCCCGTGGTGGGGGTGTGGGCCTCTTCAGCATGAGCGAGCGTGCCCACAGTATCGGCGCAACGCTGCAGATAGACTCGCCCCTTGGGGGGGGAACATGCATTAGTGTTATCGCCCCGCTCAGCTGGTAGGGCGCTGCGAGGCCACATGGCGATTCGTGTTCTGGTTGCCGACGATCACCCCATTGTCCGCGAGGGGCTCTGCACGCTGCTGGCTCGCCAGGAGGACATGGAGGTCGTCGGCGAGGTTGTTGACGGCCACGCTCTTCTCGCCGCCGTGACAGCAGCACCTCCAGACATTGTCCTCCTCGATCTGCGCATGCCAGGTCTGGATGGCTTGGCAGTACTGCGCCGGCTCCGGCAGGCGACGACGCGTCCACGCGTCGTCGTTCTGAGCTCATACGACGAGTCTGAGCATGTGATTGCGGCAATTGCGGCGGGTGCAGATGCTTACCTGCTGAAAAGCAGCGACTATGGGCAAATCATCACAGCCATACGTGAGGTGGCCGCGGGCGAGCGGGTCATCTCGCCCTCACTCGTTGGCCTCCTCTTCGCCACTGTTGTCGACCAGGGCGCGCAGCGGGATCGGCAGCAGGCGGGTCTAACTGAGGAAGCGGTCAGACTTCTCGGCATGCTGGCTGATGGATTGACCAACAGCGAGATCGCCGAACAGCTCCACTGGAGCGAAGTCACGGTCAAGAGGCGGCTCCAGGAAATCCTCGACACACTCGGTGCGCGAAACCGGACGCAGGCGGTGGCCGAGGCGCTGCGTCGCGGGCTACTGTAAGATCCACGTTTACGACGATAGCGCTTCGCCTCTCGCTAACTTGGATCGGCTATCTTAAATTGCTCCAGGCGTTCGCCACGTAGGGCGAGCAGGCCTGTTACTCCTGAAAGTGTGAGCATCACGCCACCGATGTAATAGACTACCTCAATTCCAGCACGCTCAGCTAGCCAACCCCCTGCGCCTAGCGATATGATTTTCATGACGTTCCACACTACATCGAGCCAGGTGAACACGCGCCCCCGCATGGCATCTGGCACGCGCCGCTGCACCCAGGTCTGGTATACCACCATACCAGACGAGGTGTTCAAGCCATAAACGAATAGGAGCACCCAGGCGAGTGGGGGTGCGGTAACCACGGCCAGGAGCACATCACCGATACCACGCACGACATAGGGGCCAAACAGCCAGAGGGGGTGCCCGTAATCTCGTACAAAGACCCCTAATAGCACCGGTCCCAGGAGCGCGCCCACGCCGATAGCAAGGATAAACGAGCCAAAGCCCCCGGGAGGAAGCGCGTAGTGCTCCTCGGCTAGGACCACCAAGAGTGCCGAGGTGGCGCCGACGCTCAGTGAGGCGAGGGCTTGCACCGCGACGAGCCGCGAGACAAAGCGATCCTGGCTTGTGAAGCGGAGCCCGTCACGCGCATCAGTGAGGAACCCACGCCATCCGCGGGCTTGGATTGGGCGGCCCTGGGGAACAGGAAGTAGCAGGAGCAGTGCCGCGGAGGTAAGGAAGGTGAGCGCATTGAAAACAAAGGCCGCCTCTGGGCCGATCTGATTGATCACCCCCAGTGCGGCAGCAGAGCCAACAATCTGTACGAATCGTCCGGTAGACCAGGATACCGAGTTGGCAGCTAGCAGATCGTCGGCATCCAACAATGTGGGCAGCGTCGCGCTCACGGCTGGATTGAAGAAGGCGCTGGCAGCGGTAAATAAGGCAACGACGATATATACCTGGAGCTGATCGTTTGTGAGTAGCAACGAAAGCACCAGCACGGCCCGTACTACGTCGGCAGTCACCAGCACCGCCTTGCGTGGCAGGCGGTCGATGATAACCCCGGCAACGGGCGCGAGGAGAATAATTGGCACCACCTCGAAGAAGACGATCCCCGCCACCGCTAGGCTCGACCCCGTGCGCTGATACACCCAGACCACCAGAGCAATATAGTGAAGTGTGTCGCCAAGATTAGAGACGAGTTGTCCAAGCCAGAGCGGGAAGTAACGGCGGTTGCGAATAAGCCGGCCGTAGTTGCTGAGAAGGTGCTGCATATGTTCTCTCTATCGCCACACTCCCACGACGTCCCGGCGGCGCGTGGTATTGCCCGTGGGTGCCGAAACGAGTATAGTCCTTCCCGTTAGCTGGAAGGTCAAGTGGTTCGTCACCTGTATGTGGCGACGTCAGAATGCACTTAGGAGAGATGATGCAGCGCCAACCCCAAGCAACGAAACTGCGCATCGGCCAACTGGCCACAACAGTGGGCCTTAATCCAAAGACGATTCGGTACTATGAGCAGCTCGGGTTACTTCCCTCTCCAGCGCGTACACCTACTGGATATCGCCTCTACGAGCCAGTTGATGTGGAACGATTGCACTTCATCCGCAAAGCGAAGGCACTGGGGTTGAGCTTAACTGAGATCGGCGAAATACTAGCGTTGAGACAAGCTGGTACTGCGCCTTGCTGTCACGTCCTTGACGTGATTGACCGCAAGCTGGCGGCGGTTGTCACACAACGACAGGCGCTCGAAGTGTTCGAAGTGGAGCTACGGGCGCTGCGGGATGCGGCTCAAGACACAATGAATGGTAATGCTCAAACCTGTAGCGTCATTGAGCAGGCAACTGTGCCGGCTCGCACCAGAAATGAGGCAGTTGTAGCGTAGTGGTGCCGCTGGCAAGCGCCGAGCCACTACCGCGACGATCGCCACAGCCGTCACCATCTTGATCCCATCTGGGTCAGCGATTGACCTGATCGGATCAGCCCAGCTGTCCTACACTCGATGTAATTCCCAAAGTCCATCGATAGTCAGAGAGGACAGCCATGGACGACCATGCGCACGACCCGCCTCCGCCTGCAAGCCCAGCGGAGCCGTCCGCGCCTCCTCGGCTGAGCCGGCGCGGCCTGCTCAAGCTCGGCTCGGTGAGCAGCGCGGCGGCCGTACTCGCCGCCTGTGCCGCCCCGCCCGCTCCCCCCCCGGAAGCAGCCGCCACAGCTGCACCCACTGCCGTTCCTCCGACCGCCCTACCGCAGCCCACTGCCGCGCCGGCAACAGCAGAGGCCGCCGCGCCAGCTACCTCCGCTCAGTTCGTAAGCGACGTGCTGCCCTACCCGCGCACACGACTGGCCAGCCTCAGTGACCTGAGTGGGGGTACCTTTAGCGCGACCTACCCCGACCCCACCTCACCGGTGCAGTTGATCAAGTTCGGCACGCAAACTGTGGGCGGGGTTGGCCCCGACGAGGATATCGTCGCCTACTCCGGTCTCTGCACCCATATGGGCTGTCCGGTGCTCTACAACGCCGAGACCAAAATCTTCAAGTGCCCCTGCCACTACAGTCACTTCGACGCCAACGCCGACGCAATGCTCATTAACGGCCCGGCCACCCAGCACCTGCCGCGTGTGATCTTGGAAATGGACGGTGAGGACATCTATGCCGTCGGCGTGCAGGGCCTGATCTACGGTCGGGCGAACAATGTGGCGCTGGTGGACTGAGCAAGGAGCGCATCATGCCTGTGTACCGTCCCGCCGATCGGCTCCCCCTGCCAACGGCTGACGCCCAGCAGTTCAAGGCCGTCTGCCACTACTGCATCGTCGGCTGTGGCTACAACATCTACAAATGGCCCGAGGGCCAGGCCGGCGGCCTCGCCCCCGACCAGAACGCCCTCGGCGTCGACTACCGCCAACTCGTCGGCCCGCTCACCGGCGACTGGGTCGCCCCGGCCCATCACACGGTGATCACCGAGCGCGACGGCCGGCGCTTCAACATTGTGATCAAGCCGGACAAGGAGTGCGTCGTCAACAAGGGACAGCACTCGGGGCGCGGTGGCACCCTTGCCGCCAGCCTCTACCGCCCGGACGGCCCCACGAGCAACCGCCTGACCCACCCCCTGGTCTACCGGGCAACCGATCAGATTGCCACCACGTGGGACGACGCAATTGACCTGACCGCCCGCGTCATCTACGGGTCGATCGCCGCTAGCGGCAACGACTCGATCTTCATGAAGATCTTTGACCACGGCGGCGGCGGCGGCGGCTTTGAGAACAACTGGGCCGTCGGCAAGTTCTTCTTCGAGGGCGTGCAAACAGTCAATTGCTCGATCCACAACCGCCCGGCTTATAACTCCGAAGTCCACGCCTCGCGCGACATGGGCGTACCGGAGCTGAACCACGCCTATGTGGACGCCGAGCTGGCCGACACGATCGTGCTTTGGGGTGCGAACTCCTACGAGACCCAGAGCAACTTCTACATCGTCCACATGCTGCCGAACATCCAGGGCGCCAATCTGGAGTTCAAGCGCACAGAGCTTGCGGGCGAGGCGGTAGAGAAGGGGCGCATGATCATTGTGGATCCCCGGCGCACCTCGACCGTGGTGGTCAGCGAGGAGGCCGCAGGTAAGGACAACGTACTGCACCTCCAGCTCAACCCCGGAACCGACATCGCACTGCTCAACGCAATCCAGCGCATCATCTTGGAGCGCGGCTGGCAGGACCAGGCCTTCATCGACAACCGGGTTGAGGCAGAAACCCTGCCGGCGTATCTGGAGCAGAGCCTCCAGCAAGGGCGCTCGCTCGACGAGGTGATCGCCGAGGCCGAGCAGATCACTGGCATCAGCCGGGAGCAGATGGAGCAGGCGGCCAGCTGGATCGCCGAGCCGAAGGCGAGCGATGTGCGCCGGCGCTCGCTGCTGCTCTACGAGAAGGGCATGATCTGGGGCCTGAAGAATTACCAGAACATCGCCAGCATCGTCAATCTGGCCCTGTTGAGTGGCAACATCGGCCGCCCTGGCACCGGCTGCTCGCGCCTGGGCGGTCACCAGGAGGGCTACGTTCGGCCGAACTACGCCGGCCCGCGCCCAGCACCCTACATCGATGACCTGCTCAGCCAGGGCCAGGGCAGCGTATTCTACGTGGCCGGCTGCAACCCGGCGATCACCACGCTCAACGCCCAGCGCATGCGCGAAACCTTGCAGACCCGTGGCAAGCTGGTACGCGACGCACTTGATGCTAACTTTGCCGCTGACAACACGACCAAGGCCCAGGCGGTACTTGACGCGGTTGCGAACGGCGGGCTGTTCGTCATTGTGCAGGACCTTTACCCGATCGAGACGGCGCGCTACGCCCACGTGGTCTTGCCGGCGGCAGCCTGGGGTGAGAGTCCGATCACCTCGATCAACGGCGAGCGCCGACTGCGGCTCTACGAGCAGTTTATGGATCCGCCGGGCATCGCCGAGCCGGACTGGAAGGTCTTCGGCCGGCTGGCCCAGCGCATCAAGGCGCTGGCCGAGGAAGCGGGCAACACCGAACTGGCTGAGCGCTTCAGCGGCTACGAGTGGCAGAGCGCCGAGGAGGTGTTCCTGGAGGGTGGGGCCACCTTCGGCGACGGGGTGAAGGCCAGCACCGAGCGCTACAAGGGCGTCGACTACGCCTTCCTGAAGGCGGCAGGGAACAACGGCATCCAGACGCCGGTGACAGTGGTGAACGGCGAGCCGCAGGGCCGGGTGCGCTACTTCGAGAACGACGAGCCCTTCTACACCGACAGCGGCCGGGCGAAGATGATGGCCGCGCCCTGGCCAGGCTTCCCGGCGATCGTGCAGGCTCAGGTCGACAAGTATCCCTACTTCCTGACCAACGGGCGCAACAACAACTGGCAGACCTTCTACAACGACCGTTACGTGCCCTTCCACGCTGAGCGGGTACCGCTGCCCTATATTGAGATCCACCCCGACGACGCGGCGAAGGAGGGTCTGACGCCGGGCGACATCGTGCAGGTCTACAACGATTACGGCGAGACTACGGCCTATACGGTGGTGAGCACGAGCGTGAAGCCGGGTGTGGTCTTCATGCTCTTCGCCCACCCGAAGGGCACCCTGAACAGTCTCACTACACCCTACGTCGACCCCGAGGTGATCATCCCGTACTATAAGGGCAGCGCCGCGGGCCTGCGCCGGCTTGGCCGGCTGGAAGACCTCGACGCGAAGCTGACCTACCAGCCCTTCAACTTCGAGACCCTGGCATAGCACGGCTGGCGTGAATTCAGACGGGGCAGCTGCGCGCCCGCGGCTGCCCCGTTCGCTCTATTTAGTGGCATGCAGCCGCAGAGGCTGCATGGTGGAGTGGAGCGCGCGATGATTGACACTGTTACCCGTATACCTGCGCTGGAACTCGTGCTGGCGCAATCGGCAGAGCTGCATAAGCACCTGTGCCCGCGCCAGGTGCTGGGGGCCCGCATGGGAATGCTCGCCGGACGGCTGCTTGGCCTGGAGCTCCCGCAGGCTGGGAAGCGGCTGTTCACCTTTGTGGAAACCGACGGCTGCTTCGCCGACGGGGTGGGCGTGGCGACGGGCTGCTGGCTCGGCCGACGCACCATGCGCCTCATCGACTACGGGAAGGTTGCCGCGACCTTCGTGGACACACGCGACGGGCGCGCGATCCGCGTCCGGCCGAGCGCGCAGGCACGCTCGCGGGCCTGCATACATGCTCCAGGGGCAAAGAGCCGATGGCACGCCTACCTTAATGCCTACCAGGTCATGCCAGACGAGGAGCTGTTGGAAGCCCAGCCCATCACTCTCGCCCTTGACCTCAAGGCGCTGATCAGCCGCAATGGGGTGCGCGCTGAGTGCGAGCGCTGCGGCGAGGAGGTCATTAACGAACGGGAGGTGTACGTGCAAGGTGAGCTCCTTTGTCGTCCCTGCGCTGGCGCTCAGCCGCCATACTACGAGCACGGCTGAGGCAGGCGTGTCCTGTGGGAATTACCCCTAGCTACAGCCACACGTCGATGACGACGGGCCCGTATTGGAACTACCGGCGAAGAAAGAGACAAGTTCATCTGGGAGGCCGGGCGTGAGTCGGGTAGGCGAGGCAGGTGAAGCATCATCAGAATACGCGCGGAGCACCGCATCAATGATCGCGGCCGGGGGCGGTGACGAGAAGGACTGACCATGCCAGTCCCAGAAGCGCTCGCCGAAGCCGAAGAGATCACCGCGACTTGGAACAATATCGTGGCCGGCAACTCGGATAGTAGGCGACGCTGCGAACCGGAGCGCGTGTGCCTGCTCGAGGCTCTGAATGAGCATCTTTTCGATGATGACGCCGGTTCCGACCTCGGCGAGAACTGGCTGAAGCCTGGCGATGACAGCGTCTAGCTGCGCCTCGGTGCTGGTGCAGGTGGCGCAGCTTGTAGCGCCAGCCCGAGACATGTCAAGCTCGAGGAATTGAACCACGATCGTGCGCCCGACTAGTACATCTGCCTGCGCTACCGTGCCACACCCACAACTGGCCATCGTGTTCGAAGTCATCCCTACATCCTTTCAATGGACCCACCAGGTACTAAACCAGGTAGGCATACGGAGAACACGGAAAAATGGTTGACTAAATCAACTTTATAGATGGCGTGAAAGCATGAGAGACTGGCGGTAGTTCAAGCAAATGTTCCTGAAGAAAGCAGTAAGAAGGGCCAATGTGAGAGACAGCCGGGCGTAGAGTACAGGCTGAGTGAGAGTGTGACGCTCTTACACTAGGATTCGTGCGCTTCAGGTGTGGGGGTACGCTTATTGGCGCGCGCAAGTGCTTGCAACGCGATAACTACAATCTGGCGCATCTCTGGCGTCATCTGCTCGAGAATACGCTGCTGTCGCTCGGCTGCCTCATGCTCAATGCGCTCAATCAGCGCGAGGCCGGAAGGTGTAGGAGTGACGCGAGAAACTCGCCCGTCTACCGCATCAGCTTCCCGTGTAACGTAGCCTTTACTAACAAGTTTGTCGATAATTCGCGTCGCACCACTGCGGGTAACATGGAGCATCCCCGCGATCTCATGCATCGTCAAAATGTGGAATGGCTCCCGCCTCAGAAAACTGAGCGTTCGGCATTCTGAAACGGTTACATCATAACAACAAAGCTGATCATGCTCCTGGATCCGAAACATGTCGCCAAGCGAGGCGACGAGTTCAGCAAGTTCGCGGGATTGCTGTGTAAGTGATGGATCCATATCCTTATCGCCTCTTCTAGTTGACTAGGTCAATTATATGAGAGGCGAGCGAAGTTGTCAAGGAGAGACTCGCTAAGAGAGGAAGGACGTATCCGATGTGGATGAGGCATCCAGTGGTCGCCGCCACGGTAACCCTAGCACACGCGCCCCTGCTAGGTGGTGGTGATGGTTAGCGAGACCGCCTTCGCCATCGCCGAGAAGACCTAGGTCTACCATGGCGGCGATGGCTTCCTGGATCTGCCGGACGAGGTCTGGATGCAGGCCGCGGATGAGCATTGATGGCGGCCCACCTGCTGTCCTGGGGCGTGTTACTCTCGATGCCCAAGCCGGGGGAGTATCCCGCCGGCGACTCCGTTTCAGTTAGAACTCTGTAATGCGGTTCTCCGTCAAATTTCGTGGTCCAGATTCTGGCGTCACCTTTCTGCCGGGGCCTGTAGCTCCAAGCAAGCTCAGTTCTCGGCGCAAATCACGGAATGTGACGAAGAACCGGAATGCGCGTTGATATCGACTAGTGGGTCACCACCGTGATTTTGCAGAGTGAGCTGGCCGAGCCTTGCCGTCTCAGCGCGTAAGGCACCCCGCGAATTTACAGTGGTGAGCCACCAGCGGTTATCTACACGCATTCCCACTACGCTTATGTTGTAGCCTTCCCTATATTCACCGGTCGTGGTTGACGCACGTGCTTCTATCCGCGCTCGCTCACGGGCGGTTCGACCGTTACCTTCTCAGTACTGCTGCGTCTTTAGTGACGGAACCGTTGATTTGAGAAGGAGCACTGCAATGCCGGTCTGGTCGCGCGGCTGGCTCACCCAGTTGCCAGCCGCCCACCCCCGCTCCGATGAGGAGGCCCTCGTCGAGGCTGCCCGGCACGATGCCAGAGCCTTTGCCCCGCTCTACGAGCACTATGTTGCCGCGATTTATCGCTACTGCTACCTGCGCCTCAATGACGTCCAGGCCGCTGAAGACGCGACCAGCGACGTGTTTCTCAAAGCGCTGGCGGGTATCTCACAGCAGCACGGTTTGTTCGCCGCCTGGCTCTTTCGCATCGCGCACAATGTCGTGACCGACATCTACCGCCGTCGTCGTCCGAATGCGCCCCTCGACGTCGCCACCGACCTCCCCAATAGCGCCCCACTCCCGCAAACACTAGTCGAGGCGCGTGCGGAGATCGAGGCGCTCCGCGCTGCTCTGGCCCTCCTGCCCGATGAGCAACGCCATGTGCTCGAGCTCCAACTCGCTGACTGGTCTGGCGTCCAGATCGCCGAGGCGCTCGGCAAGAGTACCAGCGCGGTCAAGATGCTGCGCTATCGAGCACTCGACAAGCTGCGTTCCCTCCTCCAAGAGGACGCGCCTCCGACGAAGGAGCAGTGAAGATGAAGCATGAACCGCAGGCCGCCGAGCTGCTGGACAACTACTGGCGCAACCTTCAGCATGACACCCAGACGCCCCCTCCACCCGGGCTCGATCCTGATGTTGCCACCCTGACCCAGCGGCTTGAGCAACGGATGCGTCCGCCCGAGCCGGACCCGGCCTTTGTCGCCACGCTGCG
>NZ_JXCA02000008.1:43557-45425 GCF_000828085.3 Scytonema tolypothrichoides VB-61278 | reverse complement strand
CAGGACGACACTGTTGCCTGGTCAGCCGAGGTGACGGAAATCGCATACAACCCGCCGATCGACCCCGCGCGCTTTGAGTTCACGCCCCCGGCTGATGCCGTGATCATCGACCTGAACAACCCATCTGCACTTGGTGGCGCCCAACTTGAGGAGCAACTGGTCGCTATCGCCCAGCGCGTCGATTTCCCGGTCTTTGTGCCACGCAGCCTGCCGCACAGCCTTGTCCCGCTACGGGTAGAGGGGCTTATCGATGTGGTGCTCCAGTATGTGCCGGCGGAGCAGGTGCAGGCAGAGGTGGACGCGATGCTGGTCGGGGTGGTGATCGCCGAGTGGCCAGCGACGGAGCGCGATCTGCGGGTGCCGCTGGGGGTGTACGACGTGCTCGAGATCGGCGGGCTCCCAGCCTACTTCGAGCCGGGGACGCAGCGCCCGGATGGCACGGTCGCCAACCGCGTGCTCCGCCTGATCCGTGATGGCACGACCATCACCCTGCGGAGCGAGACGCTGAGCAAGGACGAGCTGGCTACCATTGCCACGTCCCTTGCGGTGGTTCCAGGCGGCAAGCCTGCACCGGCCGGCGCGCCAGGCGCGCTTCCCCTGATTGTGGGGAGCCCCGGGCCGCAGTTGTCACCAGATGTGCTGGCAGCGATCAACGCAGCCGTTCGCGGTGAGGAGAGCCCGACGACGGCACCAGAGTATCAGGTGGTGGTTCAGGCGGTGCAGGGCGAGTTCGTCCACGTACTGCTGGTGCCGAACGACCGCACTGTCGAGCAGATGCCAGTGTACCTCCAGCAGCAGGACGGCCAGTGGCGCCGGGTGGCCAGCGGGTATGCACCACCAGACGATCCAATGTGGCAGCTCCTGCCGGAGGAGTGGCGGCCACCGCAGTCAGCACCGGTATCACACATAACAGTCAGTGCTGCACTGTAAACCAATGGCGACTGCCTGTAGCATTTTTCAAGGAAGCATCCCGAGCACGTTGCGTGCGACATGTTCGGGGTGCTCCTTACAACAGCCTTGCAGAGGTCCGGAGAGTATTCGCGCAACGTCGTGAATACCCCGCCCTCCACATTGACGGTGTGCACCACTTGGCGGTGGAGCTCATCGCCCCTCCTTTGACCCATCCCACGTTGCCCCGCATGGGCTCGGCCCGCAAAATTCTCGCAAGGAGTACATCACCAATGAACCTGTGGCCGCAAGAGGGTGATGGGCTACGTATAGCGGTAGAAGTTTGGGATAATGGTTCGCTCACTCCACTCGAATGACGGATCCATGTTGACCATCGCGTAGCAGGCACTGCTGTCACCACCACTGGCAGTGCCATCCCCTGCCAATCGTCCGCACCATCGCGGTATACTCTTGGCCATGAACCGCGTTGACCGCCTCTTCGGCATCCTCTTGCGCCTCCAGCGCCACCGCCGCGTGCGGGCACAGGATCTCGCTCGCCACTTCGAGGTCAGCGAGCGCACTATCTACCGCGATATTGCCGCGCTCAACGAGCTCGGCGTTCCTATCATCTCGCTGCCCAACACCGGCTACGAACTGCCGTCCGGCTTCTCGCTGCCGCCCCTCTTCTTTACCGCCGGCGAGGCGGGCACGCTCGCCCTCGCGGTGCAACTGCTCCTGGCACAGACAACAGGTGTAACTAGCGGTGATGCCGAGCGCGCCCTGGCGAAGATCGCCGCCGTCCTGCCCATTGAGATGCGCGCACGCGTGGATGAACTGAGCACGATCGTGCGCTTCTATGCCGTCGAGCGACCCTTCGACCTCGACGACCCGCGGCTTGTCCAGCTCCAACAGGCGATCGCCAGGAGGCACGTGGTGCGCCTGCGCTACCACAGCTACCGCAGTGATGAGCGGCTAGAGCG
>NZ_JXCA02000008.1:39548-43082 GCF_000828085.3 Scytonema tolypothrichoides VB-61278 | reverse complement strand
CAGTTCCGGCTGAAGGCCGGTGTGGATGAGCGAACGTTCCTGGCCGCCGTGGCTGACACCCAGGCAGCGATCACGCGCCTGCCCGGCTTCCTCAGCCGCGAGCTGCTGCGGGGCGACGACGGCCTCTGGGTCGACCTGGTTCACTGGCGGAGCAAGGCCGAGGCCCTCGCCGCGGCCGAGGCGTTCGGCGCGATGCCCGAGGTGGCGGCGTTCGCCAGCATGATCGACGAGCATGAGATGACCATGTTGCACCTTGGCCAGGCTTTTCACTTCCCCACTGCGTGACCACAGCATCGCCCGAGGTTTGCCAGTCGCAACCTGAGCAAGCAGGGAGTATAGTCGATGCAAACCGTATCGCCCACTCCAACCGTACGCGCGCAGGGTGTGATCGAGTGGGCACCGTTTATGCTTGTCGATAGGGTGGACGAGGCCTAGCTGCTCGCTGCCTCAGACGCGCTGCAGCGCGAATTCCTCAGCCGGCAGGCCGGCTTCGTTCGGCGCGAGTTGCTGCGCGGCACCGGCAACCAGTGGGTTGACCTGATCTACTGGTCGAGCCAGGAGGCGGCCGAGACCGTGATGCAGAACGTGGCGAGCAGCTCGGTCTGCCACCGCTACTTCGCGTTGATGGCAGGGGCTGATGCCAGTGAGGCCGGCACTGGAGTGATCCACCTGGCGCAGGTCGCGCACTATTGAGGAGAGTCGCGCCGGGGGTAGGCGCTGGGGGGCTGCCCGCCCATGGCACCCTACCACCGGCGCTCCATTCGGAACCAACCGGCCTCTTCTGCGCTCACGTGGTGCCCGTAGCGGTGATTGCAGCTACAGAGGAGCTCCCATTGTCACAGCACAACACGCGTAAGGGCGCTGTAGACCACACTCCCGAGGCGTTTCTCGCGACGTACCCGACGGCAATGGCCGCCCTGGCCGAGGTGCTGCGACAACTCGTGAAGGCCAGCGTGGCCAATGTGGCTGAGGCGGTCTACCCAGGTTGGAAGCTGATTGGCTACCGCCTGCTCGACCGGCACGGGGGGCGCTACTTCTGCTTCATAGCCCCGCTCGCCGACGAGGTGCGTCTGGGCTTCGAGTACGGTGTGGAGCTCCAGCCCCACGACGTGCTGGAAGGCAGGGGCAGCCAGGTGCGCTACGTGCGCGTGTGCAGCGCGGAGATGATCGACCCCGAGCAGCTAGCTCCGCTTATCGCCGAAGCGGCCATAGTCGCCGCAAGTCGTGGCAGGCRCTGAGCCGCTTGAACCGGCTTGTTGTAAGGAGCAATGTTGGAGCGAGCACGATCTGCTCCTCGAGCGCGTGATCGCGCTTGAATTGGGCGAACGCCCGTGCTACACTTCGGCTACCACCTGCAGGTCTTGCTGATTGCCTTGTGGGGAGATGTCAATGGCGTTTGCCGGCTTTCCCCGTGACGATCTGGCCTTTCTCTCTGAGCTCGCCGCCAACAATCAGCGGGACTAGTTTGCCGCGCATCAGCAGCGCTTTCAGAGCCAACTACTTGAGCCAGCCCAGCAGTTCATCAGGCCCTTGGCGAGCGTCTCAGCGTCCTCGCCCCTGCTATTCACATAGACCCTCGTACCGATGGCCGCGGGACTCTGATGCGGCTGGCTTATAACGCACGCTTCAGCAAGGACACCACACCCTACAAAACCGATCTGAGCGGCCTGTTTTGGGAAGGCGCTGGAGAGAAGACATCCTCACCAGCATTTGGCTTTCGTCTCCAAGCTGAGGGCATGGATCTGAGCGCGAGGCGCTACTCTTGGCGGGCTCGGCGACGTGGTGCAGCAGCGGCGAGTGCTGGAAGCAACCCTGGCACTCCTGGTGCATGATGCACCCCTAGAGCCTGTGCAGCTCGATGAGCGACTGGAGCCGTGAGCTGTGCGATAGCTTACACGCCGGATAGGGCGGTGAGACACAGCTGGACGCCCAAGTTACGGCTGTAGACGGACTGGCATCTGGATCTCGACCAACCACCTGATAATCGTCGACTTCCTGATCGTCGCCTGGGTGGAAGCATCGCCCCCGCCGTGGCCCAGGACACGGGCTGCTGCCCGGCTGTGACAGCGCCGGTAAGCTGGTACAGGCGCAGATGGTGCGAGCGATGGTCGCAGTGAGCCCGCGAGAGGTGCGTGCGCAACACGACAGCGGTAGAGCGTTATGTTTATACTGCCATGCGGCCGTGGAGCAGATAGGTCGGCAATTCACCTTTGCCCTTGATCGGGATGACCCCACGCGCAGTTAAGTGGTGGCTTGTGTGCAGCCGGTTGTGGCTTGCCTCGCTCACCTGGATCTGACCGACGATGCCGTGCGACTCCATCCGGCTCGCCACATTCACCGTGTCGCCCCAGATGTCGTAGCTGAGCTTGCGCACGCCCACCGAGCCGGCAACCACCGGGCCGGTGTGGATGCCGATACGCACCTCCAGCGGCAGATCGGTCTCCGCCCGCAACGTCCCCATTGCCTCCTGCATCGCGAGCGCCAGGTCGGCCATCACCGCCGGGTGATTCGGCTGGGGGACGAGCACGTTACTCGCCACCAGGTAGGCATCTCCCTGCGTTTTGATGATCTCCGCGCCCACCTGCTCGGCCAGCAGGTCGAACGTGCTGAACACCCGGTCAAGCATACGGACGACGCGCCGCGCCGGCAGCCGCTCCGAAAGCCCGGTGAAGTTGGCGAGGTCGGCGAACATGACAGTCGCGTCAGGAATGGTGTCGGCAATCGCCTCCTCGCCCTGGGTGAGCCGGGCGATGATTGCTGGGGGTAATACTTGCTCGAGCAGCTGCTGCGCGCGCGCCTGCCGCCCCCGGAGGTCTGCGTGGGCCGCCCGCTCACGGTCGAGGCCCTGCTTGCGGGCGACGACGGCGCGAATCCGTGCGTTGAGCAGGGTGGGGTTAAAGGGCTTCACGGTGTAGTCCTCAGCACCAAGGGCCAGGCAGCGCGTGACATCCTCAACCTGGTTGCCGGCCGAGACCACGATGACCGGCACCCGGTGGAGGGCGTCATCGCGCTGCATCAGCTCCAGCATCTCCACCCCGCTCATGCGCGGCATCTGCACATCCAGCAGCACGAGATCAATAGTGAGCGTCTGGAGGGCTGCGAGCGCCTCCAGCCCATCAGCCGCCCCAACCGCGCGGTAGCCGAGCTGGGTAAGCTGACCGGTAAGCACCGCACGGCTGATCGGCTCGTCGTCGACGACGAGCACCGAGACAAGGGGGCTGGGCACAGCGGCGTGTCCCATAACTGGCGAGGCGGTCATCGCGTACTCTCCTTGCAACCCTCAGGCCTTCCCTCAACCCTCCGGCGTCACCCCGCACATCTCAGCTAAAGTGGTGCAGGTCAAGGGCACCCGCACCGCAAGCTGGCCGACCATGTCTCGACAAACATCTGGCTCCTCCTCCCGAGCAGCCCGCTCCAGGCCCGCGCACGCCTCCTGGACGCCGACGGCGCCGAGGTTGGCGCTGCTGCCGCGTAACAGGTGGGCCTCCACTGCGACGGTGGTCAGGTCGGCCGCGGCAAGTGCAGCCTCAATAC
>NZ_JXCA02000008.1:29249-38219 GCF_000828085.3 Scytonema tolypothrichoides VB-61278 | reverse complement strand
CTTCGCGCGGTTCGCCGCGTCGGCGGCAACCATCGCCTCCTCCAGCGCGGTGGCGTCGGCCTCGCGCTCGAGGGCAGCGCCAACCCACTGGGCCATCAGGCGCAAGAAGTCCTTGTCCGCCTCGCTGAAGCTGAGCCCATGGGGCTCGGGTCCCATAAAGCAAAGTGTGCCGTATACCTCGCCGTGGACATGCACCACCGTGCCGAGGTAGGCTTCGAGGCCGAAGCGGGCGTAGCAGGGATGGAGCTGCCACGGCGTGCCGGCCGCCTGGGCGAAGCCGATTGGCACCGGCGACTGCATGGTGCGGGCGCAGTAGGTGTCGGCGAGCGGGAAGGACATGCCGGCGACGATCGAACCGTCGGGGGTGTGTGCCGCCCGAATGTCGAAGCGCTCGTCGTGCACGTGTGACAGCAGCCCGATCGGCAGGTCGAAGCGCTGGGAGCCGAGCTCCAGCATCGCCTGAAGCGTGGCCTGGAGGCCGAGGTCGCGGTCAACCGCCACCTCGTAGAGCGAGCGGATGGCCGCCTCGCTGGCCCTGAGCGTCGTCTCGGCCTGCTTGACCTCGGTGATATCGAAGAACGAGGTGACCGCACCGTAGGGGCGGTGCTCGTCCGGGCGAAGGAGCGGCTGGCTGTTGATCGAGATCCAGGTGAGGCTGCCATCAGGCTTGTGCACGCCCATGACCACGTCCTGCTGGGGCCGGCCGGTACGGAGTGCCACCATCGCCGGGTGGTTTTCGCCAGCGAAGGGGCTCCCATCGGCGTGGACCGAGCGCCAGCGCGGGTCGATGCTGGTGCGGCCCCGGAGCTCGTCGGAGGACAACCCCAGGATCTGCTCGGCGCTCTTATTCCAGAGCTGGATGGCACCATCCATGTCCTGAAGCACCACCCCCTCACTCAGGGCGGCAATGAGGGTGTGAGCGCGTGCCTCACTCTCGCGTAGCGCCTCCTCAGTCTCACGCTGAATCCGTAACTGTGTGCCAATGTGATCGGCCATCTGGTTGAAGCTATTGGACAGCCCACCCAGTTCGTCTTGACGCTGAAGCACCACGCGAGCGCTTGTGTCACCCATTGCGAAGCGCTGTGTTGCCGCACGGAGCTGTTGAACTGGCTGAAGCATATGGTTGGGAAACCAGAGGCTCCAAGCCACGATGATGAGCAAGGCAACCAAACCAACAGCAGCAAGCTGCTGTAATGCTCGATCAGCGGCGTATATCAGGTTGTTGTTCGCGGTTTGAAGGACGGTATCGTGCTTGTCGGCTGTTGACACCGCAGAAATGGGTCTTGCGCATCTTCCGTGCAGTTGAGGACAGCTCGTCACGCAGCGTGGAGAACACGTTGGCGTAACAGGTCAAAGCTTGCACGCCCATACATTTGCCGTTTCACGAGCTTTAGCCGGGTAATCTGGCCTTCTACCTGTCCCGAACTCCACGGCAGCGTAAGCGCGGCACGAACAGCCGCGTCGTCCTGCTGTAGGCCTGTAGCGAAATTGCTCAGATCTCGCACCCGGTTTGTGTGGCAGTCGGCAATCCATCCATCAAGCTCTTCAAGTTCCTGTTGACGAACCAGGCGGAGAAAGCGCTGGCCCAGCCTATACGCGCTTGCAACGCTGGGCTCTTGTACGAGTACGGCGAGCTGCTGCTGCTCTTCCTCGCTCAGTTTGTCTGGTCGCTTCATCAGCAGCCAGACCAGTTGCCTGGCTCCGGGAAGCCGCTGTTGAGCAGCTGCACGAGCAGCCACCTGCTCGGGCTCAACGGTGTACTTTGCCCGATATGCTGGATGTGTATGAGCCGCAGGTTCCTGACGCCGCCGCTGTACCCAATGACGCACCGTGTGGATTGAGCCGGTGTAGCCAGCAGCCACAATCGCACGCCAGAGCGCCGGTGTGGTTCGTTCTCCTGCCAGCCAGTGCTCGTGGAGCAACGGCTCAAACGGGGTGAGGATGGTGGGCCGTTGCGCCTTGGGTACTCGCTCTGGGAACTGCTCAGCCGCTACAGAGCGACGCACCAGCCAAGCACTGACGCCCAACTCTCGGGCAATCTGGCTTTTGCTTTTGCCTTGCCGATGCAGCTCGCGGATTGTCTCGTAGCGGTCGAGCCGCCGCTCGCGGCGCGTATCTCGCATCACTGCTTCTGCCGGACTTCGCCGGCGTGCTCGAACTGCTGGAACGGCAGGCAGGCTTTCCGACGATGGTGGTGGCGGTGTTTTAAGCAGACGTATACGCAAGGCAGCGTGGGCACGCTCAAGCACGCGTTCAAGGGCTTCTCGCATATTCAGGAGCAAGTGGAAGCGGTCGGCAACCTGAAGTGCCGTTGGTGCACCAGCAGTAGCCCCTCGGACATACTCGCGACCACGATCCCGAGCGATAATCTCCACGCCGGGGTGCTCGCGTAGCCAGGCTTCGAATGAGGCTGCACTCCGCTCAGGCAGAAGGTCGACGACACAGCGCCGCTCAAGGTCGAGCAAGATCGTGCCGTAGCGCGTGCCTCTGCGGAGCGCAAAGTCGTCGACCCCAAGGACGCGAGGCGTCGCGACGCTGTCTGATGGAAGGCGGCGAACAAGGCGAAGCAGGGTGTCTCGGCTGGCCACCATTTGAAGTGAGCGACTGATGCGAGCGCCAGCGGCGCCACCAAGGGCAAGGCCGAACTGGAGGAGGGCCTGCTGGAGGCGGTCGGTTCGTTGAGCGGAAGGCTGAAGAAAGGTGCCGAAGCGTTCGGCAAAGGTGACAACCGGGCAGGCAAGCGTCGCGCACCGAAAGCGGCGGACGTGCAGCTGCAGGCGCACCGGGAGATCCAGGAGCGAGCGGTCGTGAGGGAAGCGCTGGTAGGAGCTATGCACACGAGCCGAGACTTTCCCGCACTGCGGGCAGATTGCACCTCCAGCAGCAGAACGGGCGGTGAGCGTTACGCCGTCGGAAGTAAGCTCCAGATGGTCAACCTGGAGTCCTCCAAACAGTGCAGACAGGGGCAGGGCAACCACGAAAGATACACCTCAGCTGTTGATAGACACGAAACCAAACAACCCTTCAGTTTACCCGATCCTTGATCTGTCCTCCCTTGCACGGAAGATGCGCAAGACCCGCAGAAATGGTGAGAGAGCGGATTGGCTCTTTAAACGGTGTGAGGGCCGCATTAGCCGTTTGCGGTGTTGTTACCGTCCCGGCGTCAATTGCCTGTGCAACAGCGATAACGGCATCGTGGTACGCGCTACTTGCCTGCCGCCATGCAACAACCTGTTGTCGATCTTCCTCCGTCTGAGCGAGGGTGGCGTAGCGGTCAATCGCCTGCTGAAGGTCAGCATAGGCTTCCTGCCACTGGCCGAGGTAGCTCGCTCGAAGGACAGGGTCATCAAGATTGAGAAACAAATCTTTCTCGTACCGACGACAAAGCAAGGTTGTTACTGAGACGGTGTTGGCCGCGTCGCTTTGTGCGACAGCGACGGCGACTGTGGTCTGGATTTCGGCTCGCAGGTACACGAGTGCGCCCAGGACGACAATCGCTGCTGCTGCAACAACGGCAACAAGAAGGCCGAGCGCGGCGAAAAGCTGTGTTCGTAAGCCAAACCCTCGGGAAGGCAGGACGTCGGAGAATGGCTGCACTGGTTTCCCACCCGTTGTGTACGTAGCAAAAGCGACGGCTCTCCTACAGTCTAGCAGCCACCTGTAACAGCTAGAGGCCTTTTCACGACAGCTTTACAGCAAGTGTTCCTCTTGCTCAACCACCGCTGGAGGAACAGCAGGCCAACAACTTTCAGCTTGGTTCCATCGGAGGGTTGCCAGCTAGTACCCGGTTGGCGATCATCCTCCCCAATACCAACGAGGTAACGTTTCTCCTCGTCGTTGAGCATAGGTACTGGAGCGTGAAGCGGACGGAGTGGCCGAGGCACTCGAACGGAATGAGGTCGCTCACGAAGGTTAGCGGCTTAGGTGGTATAATCGCATCGCACGGAATGTAAAGAAAAGGGAAAACTCAAAGAGGTGCTAGTGGATACAAGTACAGGTGGGCGGATTGTGCGTCCTCTTGTTGCCGTCCTTAATACGACGGAGGATGTTATTGCTCTTGTGTGCTCTGTACTAGAAGATGAGGGATACGCCACAGTAGGTGCCTATATCGCTGATTTCAGGGAGGGCAGACGGGATTTAGTAACCTTCTTTGATACATATAAACCGGATGTTGTTCTCTTCGATCTTGCAATTCCATATGATGTGAATTGGCGGTTCTTCCAGGAACAGATGCTAGGCGGCGGGTTTCTCCCAGAAGAACGATATGTGTTGATGACGACAAATTTGAGTGGGCTAAAGAAGTTTGTTGATACAATTGAAGCGGTTGAGGTAATTGGCAAGCCATTTGATTTGGAGCAGCTCGTGCAAGCTGTTCGTCGCGCAGGAACTGTCTAGCGTTTTGTATCTTGTAAGAGGGTAGTTGGATAATGTCGGGTTCTGCGGCTTCAGAAACCCTTAAAAGCCCCTATGAATAGTTTATCGCAGCGAAGATGTAAAAAGACGTTTTGACCCGCCAGGAAGCCGTAAAGCTAACAATTATCCGAATACCCTCCGGTAGCGGTGATCTCGGGCTCGCCCCTTGTTTCTCAGTGCGCTCCCTCGGCTTTCGTTGCTCACTCTGACTGCATCAGTAGTACCCACCCTGCCCACACCCACCTGTCGCCAACGAAGCGAGGTACGACTGACAGATGGTCGATCACAATCAGGCTTACGCGTGAAACGACAGCAACGTTGAGGGCCGCTCACGTTGTCATGCGACATCATTCGCTGGCGCCGCGTGTGTGTAATGCTTGCGAACGTTTCACGCGGTATCATTACTTGGTGCCGTCTTCCGCTGACCTTCCATGTTCATCAGGAGCAGTAGGCCGTGTTTCGTCGCCCTATTCCCTCTTTGTCACATCGTGCGAAGCGACGTGTTGCTCTCCCCCACCTGCACGCCTCCCCTCCAACACGGCACCTCCCACATCGTCATTTTGCCACCCTCCGGCGCATTCACAATGTAGTTCAAAGCCATCCGTGCCAGGGCGAGCTCAGTCAGGAGGTGGTACGGCTGCTCGAAACCGACCTTGGCTATGAGTACGGAGCAATTCTCCTTGTTGACCCTGCAACTGGTCAATTACTGCCCGCAGGTCTCAGTCCACAAGGACGGAGCCGTGCATTTGTGGCTGATGATGCCGCCTATGTTTTTGGGCAGCATATTACCCTCACAAAGGGCATTACCGGGTGGGTGGCTGCACACGGTACGAGTGTGTTGAGCGACGATGTGCGACAGGACGAGCGGTATCACGGTATTCGGGAGGATATTCGCTGTGAGCTCTGTGTTCCGCTGCGTGTAGGGAGGCGCACCATTGGCGTGATAAACACGGAAACGCCATCACCACGCGCGTACTCACACCACGACCGCACTTTTCTAGAGATGGCCGCAACGTATATTGCATACGCTATCCATCTCCACGATGTCCAGCACGTCCTCACACTGGCACAAACTCAGACGCGCCGGCTCCGTGATGCTTTTGCCATGACCCAGGAGTTCACCGGTATTGTTCCCATCTGCTCATTCTGCCGCCGCCTGCGAGATGTGCGCGGCGTATGGCTGCCATTTCTTCCCTACGTTGAAGCGCATACCGGTGTTCGGTTCAGCCACGGCCTGTGTAAAGAATGCTTGCAGATGCACTACGCCGAGTTTCTTGATGACTAGGTGGTGGGAGCAACCAGAGGATTTTGAGCGTGGCGTGAACAGGCAAAACTGGTTGGTGGTTGACGCCTTCATCCGGCGAACGACACTTGTACAAGGTAGTCAGCAAGGTATGCATTCGCACATTCTCATCGCCGAGGACAATCAGCAGTTTCAAAACCTGCTCCGTGATCTCTTCACCGCTCATATGCCCGCCGCCCAGCTCACCATTGTCGGAGATGGGTCAACCGCCCTGCTGATCTACCAAGCGGTGGGGGCAGATTGCCTAATCACGGATTGGCAGATGCCTGAACTCGACGGCATTGCCCTAACAACAGCACTCCGCGCCCAGGGGGCCATGCTTCCCGTGGTGTTGATTTCCAGTGAGCCCGCGTGTGAGCGTACCGCTCTTGCAGCCGGGGCGACCGCGTATATAGCGAAGGAGCGGCTCAATCAGGAACTTGTCTCGACGGTACAGGCCCTCCTTTCCTAGATGTCGCCTTCAGCCGAGTAACCGCTACGATAAAGTCTTTCTAACTGGTACTTGGTAGTACAGGCAGGGTGTGCGAGACATCTCAATGGCAGAGCAACGAAAACAAGTCGTCGTAGGTTGGGTCATTACAGGCTTCGCACAAATGTACGCATAGTACGTAGGTGTTTTGCCAGACAATATCCGTGCAATCCGTCAGGATTTCGCGTATACTTGGCGCTATTCTTGCTCCATCTCGTAGGAGCGAGCGGGGTAGTACTGGCTTGAGCAATGACACCACTGCGCGTTGTGGTCGCGGATGACGATTGATCGTCATCCGCGACCTTGTGACCGATATATTGGAGGAGGCAGGGTATTGCGTCGAGGCATACGGCGACGGCCTCAGCACCCTCACCGCCATTCACATGCACCCGCCTATGGTCGCCCTGTTTGACATTGCGATGCCGGTGATGACCGGCGATGCAGCCCTCCGGGAGATTCAGCGAGCTGGCCTCACTGTGCCGGTGGTGATCATGACTGCGGATACCCGGCCGCAGCGCTTCTTTCAGGAGGGAGCGGCAGCCGTGCTGCCAAAACCCTTTGATCTTGAGGATCTGCTCAGCGTAATCGCACAGGTTTGTGCGTCCCCTCCCTACCTCCACGAGCGCGCCATGGGCGAGAGCCAGGACAGGAGGCCGTATGCACCCCGCTGACTTCTATGAGCTCGCCTGCTACGACCGCGAGCGCGCCGCGCGTCACCTGCTCTGTTACGATGGGCCGGGCCTCCGCTGGCTTGCCAACGGCTGCGGCTTTGTTGCATTATTCGAAGATTCGAAAGTAAAACGACCCATTTACTTTCGATTTTAAACTTTACACCCTTTTCAAGAGGCATGTCTCTGGTACATTGGGCCACTTTAGATTAGTGTCACTTTACATCTAAGGGTTATGCAACAACGCCACGGCTGCGCCCAACACCTGTATGAGCGCTTCGCCGTGCGCGCCCAGCCGGAGCATGTCATCCACACCTGGCAGCACGTGGCGCTGATCACCGAGCAGCAGGCGCAGGCCGCCCTTGCACTTCAGGAGCGTGCCGTCGGCCGGTGAGAGCTTTCCTTCTCGCTGTCGCCGCAGACCTACGGCGCGACGACCGGCAACCCCTGCTCGATGGCCAGCTCTAGTGTCAGCAGCGTCCGATGTGCCCAGCCGACCTGGCCTCGGACGTTGCTGACCCGGAGCCACAGCCTGTCCGGCGAGCGCACAAGCAGCTCAACCTGCTCGCCGGCGTTCACCTGATCCAGCACCGCGGCCTGAAGGTCCGGGGCGGCGCGCACGTTGCCGCCGTTGAATACTGCCGCCGTCGGTGCTGGCACCTCGCTCGCGGCCGGTATGACGGCCAGAGCCGCTGTCGGCGCTACGGGAGCTGACGTCGGTACTACCGTCGCCGCGGTGACTGTCGGCTGCCGGGCGGCGCGCACCGCCTCCGCCGGCGAGATCAGCGGCGGCGGCCCGGCCGCGGCAAAGGCATACGCCACGATGGGCAGTTCGCCCTGCTTCGTGTCACGGATACTGGCATTGGCATTCCGGCAGATGCGCTCCCGCAGCTATTTCGCCGCTTTTACCGGGCGCAGTAGGAGGGCGCGTCAGATGTTACCGGCTTTGGCATCGGGCTCTTCGTCGTCAAGAAGATCGTGATGCGGCACGGCGGAACCATCACCGTCGAGAGTATTGAAGGCCACGGCAGCGTGTTCACCGTGCACCTCCTACGGCTAGGGGATGGCTGACACGCTAGTGGCTCACACCCTCTCCCTCACACGTTCACTCACTCCTTTCTTCCGCTTCCAATGCGTGTCGGATCACCTGCCGCAACTCCTGTGGCGAGAACGGCTTGTGCAAAAAGTAAACTTGGGCCGCGGCGTCCAGGTCTCGCAGCGCCTCTTGCTCGTTGTAGCCACTCATCAGCACAATGGGAAGGTGTGGAGCGAGTCGCCGCATTTCCTGGGCAGCCTGCGTTCCGTGCATTTCGGGCATCGTCAGATCCAGCACCACGCACTGTATCTCGTCGCAGTACGCCGCGAACAGCTCCACGCCCTCGCGGCCATCAGCCGCTTCGAGTATCCGCAGCCCAAGCCGTTGCAGCACCCGCGCAGTGACGGAGCGCACACCTGGCTCGTCGTCCACCACAAGCACCGTCCCGGTCATCACGTCAGGGACGACGGCGGTGGAAGGGCTGGCCGGTTGCTCCGCCGGTGTTTCGCTTGCGGGCAGCAGCACGGTGACGCACGTGCCCTCACCAGGGGCACTGGTCACCTGAATGGTGCCACCATGCCGCCGGACAACGCCCTGAACTGCCGCCAGCCCCAGGCCGCGCCCGGTGAACTTCGTCGTAAAGAAGGGGTCAAACATCTTTGCCTGGGTGGCCTGGTCCATGCCGACCCCTGTGTCCGCAATCGAGAGTGCCACCCGGCGATGCGCCCTACGCACCGTTTCCTCGCCCCCTGCTCCCGTCCCTGACACCTCGGGATCCAACGCCGTACGCACAACCACCACGCCGGGTGTGTGGCCTATCGCCTCCGCAGCGTTTATCACCAGGTTCATCACCACCTGCCGGAGTTGCACGGGGTCGCCCACCACTGTCGGCAGGGCGGGTGCAAGCTGCCAGCGGAGAGTCACCGTCGCACCAACAGCTGTTCGCAGCAGCGAGGCGAGGTCGGTGATCAGGGTGTTCAGATGGCAGACCTCGGTGTGGAACTGTCCCTTGCCGGCGTAGGCCAGCAGCTGCTGCGTCAGGTCAGTTGCCTGCCGCGCAGCGCGCTCAATCTGCTGGAGG
>NZ_JXCA02000008.1:26612-28570 GCF_000828085.3 Scytonema tolypothrichoides VB-61278 | reverse complement strand
CTGGTGTGCGGGGCTCCCGGCTGAAAAACTCAACCACGCCCGTCACCTGTCCGTCCACCTGGATGGGAAATCCAAAGGCGCTGCGCAGGCCTGCTGCCTGGGCCTCATTGACGCGGAGAAACGGCGTGTCCTGCGTGATATCAACGACCCAGGCCGGGGTCTCCGTTTCCCAGATGTGTCCTGGCACCCCAACCCCATACGGGAACGTGATGGCGCGGCAATGCGTCGCAAACGCGGCAAGTCCAAAGGCGTCGGTGTGCCACACCGTCGTGCATCGTAGATAGCCGGCGTGCGGGTCGACCTGCCACGCCATCCCGACCACCCAGTCAAGCGTCTCGCCAATCACCTGGAGAAGCTGCGACATCACCTCGTCCAGGTGCGAGGCCGTTGCGAGGATGTGGGTGATGGTGTGGTGGGCGGTAAGGCGTTGCTCGCTCTGCTTGCGGGCGGTGATATCCCGTAGCGCACCGAGGATCTGCGTGAGCTGGCCGTCAGGCGAGCGGGCGAAGATGACTTCACGCGTTGAGATCCACCGCCAGGTCCCGTCCGCCCGGCGCAGGCGGTATTCCCGTGCAAACAGCTCACCGTCGGCGAGCGCAAGGAGCTGTGGCATGTAGTGCGGCGTTGCGGCAAGATCATCCGGGTGCATGATCGCCGGGAACAGGTTGGGGCCAAAGGCCTCTAGATCGCCCGGGGTGTAGCCGAGCATTTCAGTGATGCGCCCGCTGACATAGCTGTTGCGCTGCTCCTGAAGGTTATAGACGAAGATCACGTCCGGGGTGGCGTCAAGCAGCCGGTGCACGAAGCGCAGGTTCTGGAACAGCGACCCCTCGCGCTGCTTCCGTTGGGTAATATCGCGCTGGATGCCAACCCAGTGGGTGAGGCGGCCCTGTGCATCGGAAACGGGAAAGATGGTCATCTCGGCCCAGAACGGTTGACCATCCTTGCGATAGTTGACCATCTCCGCCCGCACAAGCTGCTGCTGGACGAGTGCGGCACGAATGCGATCGCGTTCCTCGCGACTTGCGTCAGGCCCTTGCAAAATGCGCGGTGTCGCTCCCACAACCTCCCTTGAGGTGTATCCAGTTATTGCTGTGAAGGCCTCGTTGACATACACGATGCGCGGGCCAGGAAGATCAAGGGGACCGGCCTCGGTGATGATGACGCCATCGGTGTTGTGAACAATGATCGAGTCAAACAGATGGCGGAAGGGTACCGATGGGGGGACGGTGAACGGCTCAGCTGCTGGTAGGAGCAGTGCACGAATAGCGGGCGGTAGACGTGCAGTGGGTACAGTCAAGCCAGTGGGAGGTGCCGAAAGCTTCTGCCCGTGCATACATGCTCCTCATGCTATCTGTTCGGAACAGCCCCTCATCGCTCCATTACGATGAGAAGGCACCCTGAGGTACACCAGGAAATAACACGTCTCCTCATGTAGCATCTCATATACCGTCGTTGCAGGGCAACGCCTTGAGGAACAGCACTGTGACGGAGTATGAGAATGGGCTTCCGTTTCCAGGAGAGCGGACACACATCGACAGGGAAGTTCTCTTCTAAATGCGTATCGGCAGTTCTCGTGCTAGTTTCTGCATTGACGTAGCTTGTTACCCATGCCCTGCCAGCTCCCGACGCGGAAAACTGGCGTTGTATACGATAGCACGCAGTCACGCCGTAAGCTCGACTGCACCTGCTCACCCGGTCTGGTCCAGCACCGCACGCACCAGCCGGGCAAGCTCGTTTCCCGTGAACGGCTTCTGGAGCAGTGTCGCCTGCCCCGACTTCTCCGCCGTGATGATGGGGTGCTCCGTGTATCCCGACATGTAAATGACGCGTAGCCGTGGCATACGCGCGCGAAGGTGTGCGGCAAGCGCGAACCCGTCGACCTCTGGCATGACCACATCGGTCAGGAGCAGGTCGAATGGCATCCCACGATATGCGAGCTGGAGTGCATCGAGCCC
>NZ_JXCA02000008.1:20567-25897 GCF_000828085.3 Scytonema tolypothrichoides VB-61278 | reverse complement strand
GAACGGGTGCTAGGCCAGGTGCGAGATCAAGGATAACCTCCACATTCTCACCAATCAACCGGTGCAGCAACGGTGCCGTTTCCTGGATCAGGGCGTTTGTGTCTACAACATAGCGGGCGAGGATCTGCCGGCGGGCGAAGGCAAGCAGTTGACGGGTGAGCGCCGCAGCTCGCTGGGCAGTAGCGCTCACCTCCGCGAGGTCCGACTGCACGAGGTGGTCTGGGGGTAGCTCGTCACGAATGAGGTCGGTCACACCGCCAATCACGGTGAGCAGGTTGTTGAAGTCGTGGGCCACTCCGCCTGCAAGCCGCCCAATGCTCTCCATTTTCTGGGCGTGCAGCAGCTGCGCCTCCAGCTCCTTCCGCTGGCTGATGTCGCGCAAAATGACGGTGTAGAATGGCTGGGCGTGAACGGTGATCTGTGAAATCGACGCCTCAATGGGGAAGCGCGTGCCATCCGCACGCACCGCCTCCAGCACATCGGGCGACTGCATTGAACGTCGGGTCACCTCAGTCTGCTCAAAGGTTGAGATATGCTGGCGGTGTATCGCCCGCACTTCAGGCGGGAGGAAGCGATCAAGCCGCTGCCCCAGGGCATCAGCGGCGGAGCATCCAAAGACGTGCTCAGCCGACCGATTAAACAGCACGATCCGCTGCTTAACGTCCACGGTGATGATCGCGTCCATCGCCGAGTCGATGATACCGGCGAGCTGGGCTTCGCGGTGGGCGAGCGCACGTTCGGCTGCCTTGCGTGCGCTGACATCCAGCCCGCTAAACGCGACCCCCCTGATCGTGGCGTCGCTATGCTGGGCAATGGGGGTGTAGGCCACCTCGTACCAGATAGCGCGTCCAGAAGGGTAGACGATCTCGCGCTCGTGATGGGCTGACACCCCGCGTAGGCAGCGCTCGAAGTGCGTGATGAAGTCATCCCGAGAAGCGGGATCGGCGTAGTCGAGGATGGAGTCACCCAGGGCAACTTCGCTCCCCCAGATCGCCCGAACCTGCTCGGCGGCAACGTGGTTGAAGGCGAGGATGTGACACTCCCGGTCGAGCAGGAAGTGCGCTTGCGGCGCACTCTCGAAGAAGGCCCGCAGATTGGCCTCACTCTGCCGCAACGCCTCCTCGGCGGCAACGCGGGCGGATACGTCGCGATTAATGCCGACGAGGCCGATCACCTGCCCTGATGCGTCGCGCAAGTGGCGGACGGCCGACTCGATAAGCACCTCGTAGCCGTCACGATGACCCTGGGCAACGAGACCTGTCCAGACTCCGTGCTGCTCCAACGCGCCATAGGCCTCCGCACTTGTCGTTCCATCTAGATAGCGTGTGGGGACGACCTCTCGGAGGAAACGCCCTCGGACTTCCAAGGCTTTCCAGCCGTAGGTGCGCTCAGCGGCGGCATTCCACTCGGTAATCTCGCCAGTTACGTCCAGCGTAATGACGGCATCATTGACGTTGGCGAGGATCTGTTCGTAGTAGACCCGCCGCGCCTGCTCCGCTGCCAGCGCTCGCTCGGCGGTGTCCAGTCGTTCTTGGAGGGCTCGCAGTGCTCCCCGCGGGTCTACTTCTTTGAGTTCCATGTGCGCACCCTTCGGTTTCTGCCAGCCCTAACACCATCACCTGTGACAACTAATTGTACGCCCCGTTCACCTTCCTCGACAAGAACGGCGATGCAGGCAAGCGATATCTCGCTCTGCCATAGCACTGCGTCATCTGGTCGCAGTAACCGCTACACTGATCACAAGGCAGTGCAAGGCGTTCACACCTTGACGAATACGACGCGCAGCCACACATCGGGCCAGAAGAACGTATTACTTCATCAGCACTCATTCGCTACTGGCTGCGGGTACAGGTCGATGAGCGGCAGGAGGTACCTATGACGTGGTGGAAACAGCTCACGACCGTCGCACACCCGAACCCGCACATTCGCCGGCGCGGTCGGCTCCTGTCCATCGTGCTCATAGCGGTCCTCATCCTGGCCATCGTGTTTATTCCCGTGACCCTGTTCGGCCCCACTCCGGTGCTCGGCATAATCACGATTGCCGTGAGTATCGCCATCTTCATCGCCTGCCTTGTTCTTGCCCACCGCGGGCGGGTGAACGCGACCGGGTGGCTGTTTGTCCTGATGGTGATTGTCATGCCCCCCTGGATCTAGTCAAGTAGAAATGAGAGAGTCCCGCTGCTGCACTTGGGCCTGTTCCCAGGCTTTCCTGAACGCTGCCGGGGTCGTATAGTCAAGCCGGCTGTGGGGCCGGTCGGTGTTGTAGTGGTGACGGAACGCCTCCAGCCGCACCCGCGCCTCGGCGAGCGAGGCGAAGAAGTGGAGATTGAGGCACTCGTCGCGAACCGTGCCGTTGAAGCGTTCCTCTTTGCCGTTCTGCCAAGGGCAGCCCGGGTCGATGTAGAGCGTGCGGATCTGCCGGCGAGCGAGCCAGGCTTGTACCGCCAAGGCGACGAACTCGGCACCATTGTCACTGCGCAGGTTCTCAGGGGCGCCGTGGAGCGCAACCACCTCGCTGAGCACGGCAATCACCCACTCGGCCGAGGTCGCATCGGCCACCGCGATGGCCAATCCTTCGCGGGTGAACTCGTCCATCACGGTGAGGATGTAGAAGGTTCGGCCGTGCATATCCTGATCCTGCACGAAGTCGTAGGCCCACACGTGGTTCGGGTAGAGCGCACAGAGCGGCGGCGGACGCTCACGCGGCTTTCGCGGGCGCTTGACGTGCTTGACCTGCAACTTGGCACGCTTCCACAGGCGGTGGACGCGCTTGCGGTTGACCGTGCGCTTGCGGCGAACAAGTGCCCAGGCCCGTCGGTAGCCGTATCGCGGGTTGACTTGGGCGATGGCTTCGAGTTCAGCAAGCAAGCCATCCTCGGCCGCCGGGCGAGCTTTGTAATCGAAGGTCGCTCGCTGGAGATGGAGCAACTCGCAGCCCCGCTGCACCGACACACCCTTGCTCGCCAGGAACCGCACCGCATCGCGTCGCTCTGCGGTGCTCAGACTTTTTTTGCGATCAGCTCCTTGAGCGCGTCGACTTCGAGCAGGCGCTCGGCCAACAAGCGCTTGAGCCGGGCGTTCTCCTTCTCCAGCTCCTTGAGACGCTGGGCCTCATTGACCGACATCCCACCATACGCCTTTCGCCAGCGGTAGAAGGTGCTTTCGGTGATGCCGTGCTCACGGCACACCGCACCAATGGTCTGGTCGCCCCGCTCGCCCTGCTCCAGGATCTTGATGATCTGCTCGGCCGTGTGCTGACTAGTCTTCATGCTCGTCCTCCTCGGGGAGGACTCTATCATATCGACCTTCCTAGTTTTGGGGGACCATCACACCGGATGGTCGGTACTGGAACATTGATGTTGCAGCGGACACTGTAACCAGTGGTATCCTGACCAACGTTACTCACTTTCGAAATGGCCCCTGCCTCGTTCAAGGGACAACAAGCGCTGCAACCCCAGTCCCAGGAAGCACTGGCTGTCGTTTTGATAGTCGGGCGGTTGGCTATAACTTGAGCGGCGTCCTGGTCGATTCGATTACTGTTAATGGCAAGGCGTGGAACTTTGATGCAACGACGGGTGCTGTGCTGTTGAACGGTGCGGACTTGAAGGGGGTTGAGCGATACAAGAGCCATCCAACCAACCCTGATTTAGATGGGCCGTGTGGCAAAGCAATGCGCACGAATACAACGTGCGTGTTTGACACACGAGAAACGTTCTTTGATAGCACAGGTCGATGGATCGAGTCGATCACTGCCTATGGCAAGATTTGGAATTTCCACGTTACCAGTACCGGTGAGACTGCCTTAAATGAGACAAGCGGGCCATTTGTGTCGTATATGGATTTGAAGAATAGTCGGCTACCATATGCAAATGGGCCGTGCAAGGATAGCGGAACAAACCCTTGTACCTTTGACTCGCGTTCTGTATCACCACAAAGTGGTGGCCAGTTAATTGATTCGATTACTGAATCGAATATACCTCCACCTCCACCGACGGCGACGCGCACGCCGACGAACACGGCTACTCGTACTCCAACGAACACCGCGACGCGCACGCCGACAAATACGCCCATCACGCCCACCGCGACGCGGACGGCGACGAATACGGCTACTCGGACGCCGACGAACACCGCGACGCGGACGGCGACGAATACGGCTACTCGGACGCCGACGAACACCGCGACGCGCACACCGACAAACACGCCGATCACGCCGACCTCCACGGCAACGGCGACGCACACACCAACCAATAGCCCGACCTCTGTATCGCCTACCCTGACCGCCACGCCGACCCAGACGGCTGCCGCTCCGACGAACACAGTAGCGGCGACGAACACACCAGCGGCGACGAACACAGCGACGGCAACTAGCACAGCGACGGCGACGAACACACCAGCGGCGACCGAGAGCGCTACCCCAACGGCGACAGCCGCTGCTGGCACTAGTACAGTCCGCATCAACGCGGGCGGCTCGGCGCAGACGGTGAATGGGACGGCCTGGCAGCCGTGCAGCGCGCTCACGAGCTGCAGCGGCTATGTGACCGGCGGCTTCAAGTACACCCTCGCCAACACGATCGATCCCGCCAGCATCCCGGCCGGGATGAACGAGGCGATCTTCCAGAGCGAGTGGGCCGGCTCGGCCAGCGTCGGCGCCATCGCCTTCCTCTTCTCGGTCCCCGTGAGCAACGGGAACTACACGGTCAGGCTGCACTTCGCGGAGCTCACCAAGACGGCGGTGAACCAGCGCACCTTCGACGTGACGCTGGAGAGCACGACGGTGCTGAGCAGCTTCGACATTTTCGCCGCCGCGGGCCAGAACGTAGCGACGGTGCGCTCATTCCCGGTCACGATCAGCGACGGCGTCGTGTCGCTGGCCTTCATCAAGCGCATCGAGAACCCGAAGATCAGCGCGATCGAGATCATCCCGGCCGAGCAGCCGACCGCCACGGCGACGAGCACTGCCACGCCCAGCAGCACCGCGACGGCGACAGCCACCGAGACAGCGACAGCCTCCCCGACCACGCCTACGGTGACGACCACGCCGTCCCCGACGGCCACGCCTATCAGCGGTACCACCGCGCGCACCATCACCTACGACTACGACGGCCTCCAGCGCCTGACTGACGCGGTGTACAGCACCGGGGAGACCTACGAGTACGGCTACGACCTCGCGGGGAACCGCGAGGCGGTGTGGGTGAACGGGACGCAGACAGTCAACCTGACCTTCGACGCGGCGAACCGAGTCACGCAGGGCACGCCGGGGTGGGCCTACGACCTGGCCGGCAACGTGACGAGCGACAACACGACCACCTACATCTACGACGCGCTCAACC
>NZ_JXCA02000008.1:18634-19992 GCF_000828085.3 Scytonema tolypothrichoides VB-61278 | reverse complement strand
CTCCGCGCGCGGTGGTACAATCCTGCTACGGCGACGCTGCTGTCGCGCGATCCGTTTGCCGGCCGGCCAGAACTGCCGTATAGCCTCAACCCGTATCAGTACGCCTACTCGAAGCCAGTGCTGCTGACCGACCCCAGCGGTCGAGAGCCTGTCACACTCTTTATTCTTGGCGGATTCGCGTTTGCCTTCATAACTGCTGGAATTATCCACGCAGCTACGCCGCAAGGCCAGGATCAATATGCTGACGCAGCGAGGACCATCGAAGACTTCATTGAGAACGTTGATGCACAGATGGCCGCCGATACTGCGCGTGTCAACCAAAGCCTTCTTAGCGCCCTTGCTAATTTAGGAGGAACTGCATGGAAGACTGAAGGCTTTTCTCTCGACCCCAGCCTGAGCGTATGGGAAGCACTAGTTTTTGTAGTCGATGGGGTGTCCTGCTACTTACGAACCGATCAATTCGCGTTTGAAACACCAGACATCAATGACCTCTTCATTGTTGGGCCGATTCTGGTGGAGCTGTGGCCCTATTTAACGACGGCTACTCCGTTAGTACAGGAAGACCCATTAACTGTACTCAATGCAGAGAGAATTCTTCAAACAGGAGGAAATACAGTCGAGTCCCGAACTGCCAAGAAGTTGAACCAAATACATGACATGAATTATCATTCTCGTGAATGGGGTAGAGCACTTGAAGCATTGAAAGATGAGCTTGGTTTAGGTAATAATCATCATGGTAAAATCGCAGAGTCTGGTAACTATCTTGATGGAAAGACTAATAAAATTCTCGGTAACATAATAGATTTTTTGCCATGATAGATGGTATTAGAATTGAAGTTAAAGAGTAGTTGGATGACATTCGGTTTGAGGCCATCGGGATGCCTTAAACAGTGAGCTAGCTACTGTGTCTATTTACGTATCAGGACGCAGTAAACCTTGATGTCATCCAGTTATCTTCTTAGGTTCAACGAAGGGCAAGATGCAAAACAATAGACTTTCCGAGTGGAAAATCATCACGACTGTGAAGGGGCGTTGCGGTCGGGCGTCTGACCCTGATATCCTGACACTTTTAACTCCTCGGGTTCCCAGCGGTTCATAGCCCCGGATATCGCCGCATATTTAGTAGGGTTAACGCTTGATTTCCGCCATATCTAGTAGGCGAAATGGTCAACTTGAAAAGTGTCAGGGTGTCAGCGTCTGACCGCCAATTGGGATTGAACGATAGTGGAACTGCTAGGTGGTGTATAATGGCTGTTTGCAAAGCCCGGTTTTTTACAAGCTATAGGTAGTGGATTTGTAAGGATTGAGTTTAAAATGAGCAAAATACGTACGCAGTCTTTCGCTAAAGTTGGCCTGGT
>NZ_JXCA02000008.1:13897-16059 GCF_000828085.3 Scytonema tolypothrichoides VB-61278 | reverse complement strand
CGAGCGCATGCTCACGGTGAGTGCGACCTGCCAGCAGCACGACCGGCCACTTCTGCCCTATCTTGTCGACGCGGTTGCCGCCTATTGGGCCGGCCAGCCAGCACCTCGCTTATTGCCCTCCACCGTTACCCCCTGAACGGATACGATTAATGCAACGCTGTACTTAGCTATCATTGGAACTGGCGCTCCATCACGGCGTTGTTGGCGCCCAAAGCACCGCTTTCGCGCCGCTTTCTGTCGATACCGCCCCAACCTGATAGCCTGTGTCGTTCAAGTCACTTGTGTAGCCCGAGCGGTAGGGATCGGGCAGTGGCTCGGCTTCGCGGAGTTGACCCTGGTCCCACACGACAATGCGCTGCACAACAGTGCCATCCACAAAGTCGAGCAACCGCCCGCTGAGCTGATCACGATTGTTTAAGGCCTCGGCAACGAAATACGAGCCGTTCTGATCCGTGACATCAATTGTTTGTTCGCCGCGCACCAGGTAATAGGCGCTTGAGCGAACCTCATCAGTGGTGTACTGCTCGATCAGGAACGAGCCGGCGTTGTTGATCTCACGCACCACAGCCCAACCAAAAGCGTCAAACGACTCGGCGCGCTTGCCATCCCATATCGTTGCTAGGGGTGTACCGTCAGCTCGTTGCACATATCCGCCGACGACCCCTGCATCGTTGATCGCAAACGCTCGACCTGTGGCTCTGCGCGTGGGCGTAAGGTTGATAATACGACCGCCCGACCATTTCACCGCCTGCTCCGACTGATCTGCGCTGATGTTTACACCGACTATCTCGCCAGCATTGTTGATTGCCAGCGCTTCGCAGCTTACCGACCTCGGCAAACACCCCAGGTCAGTCATCTGCCCGTTTTCCCACAGGAAGGCAGTGGAGCGCGTGTCCCCCGGCAGCAAACTCGTGCCAACAACCTGTCCATGGTCGTTGATGTCGTAGGCTGTGGCCGTACTCCCGCCAAGCGTACCAAGCACGGTCAACGCACTATCCCGCCATAATGCCGCAGATGACAGATTGTTCGCCTCGTTCAAGACAGTACCGACAACCGCATTCTGATTGTTCACCGCATAGGCAAAAGCATAGCCGCCGAGATCAGGCAAGTAAGTAATGGTTGCCCCTGTAGCCCCAACCGGCGTGGAGAGCAGAACGAGTGCAGCAATCACAGCGAGAGTGGAAAGGCGGGGGCGATGAAGCATGAAGGTCTCCTTTAGCGATGCTGTACCTGGGAAGGGTTTGATTGTAGCACAGCCTAACTAGCACGCGCATCCTTATTCGTTGTTCCGGAGCCCAAACATGCGCTCCAGCGCATCCCCGTGCTCGTTCTCCGCAGCGCGGAGCGCGGCGAGGTAGCGCCCCGTCGTTGCCAGCGAGCTATGCCCTAGCCGCGACTGGATGTCGGAGATCTTCGCCCCGGCCTGCTCCATCGCCCGCGCGAAGGTGTGGCGGAGCGCATGCACTTTGCTCACCCCCAGCCGCTCTTCACAAATCGTCGCGATCGCCCGAGTTGAGAGCGCTTTGCCGTCCGTCCCATTACGCGAAAGACTGGTCCACAGCGGCGTGTCGGGCGCAAGCTCCCCGAGCTGCTTGCCGTGCCGGGCGTAGAGCCAGGCCAGCAGTGCCGCCCCCGTCGCCTTCGGCAGCGCATCGCGCATCACCTTGCCGCCCTTCGTCTTGCGGAACACCAACGTGATCCGCTCGCCGGCGAGCTGCACGTCGCCCCAGCGTAGGCTGGCCACTTCGGAGAGGCGCCTGCCGGTCTGGAGGAACACGGCGAGCAGGGCATAGTCGCGTTGCCCAAGCAGAGTGCTGCGGTCGATCGCCTGGAGGCGCTGCTGCAAGGTGGGGAGGTCGATCGACTCCGGAACCACATCCGCGGCGCTGAGGTGCAAGACGTTCACGCGGACATCGCAGAACATCCGACGAACCAACAGACTGTTGCGTTTTGGATCAGTCGACTTGAGCTTGGAGCGCTCCTTAAGCGCCCGGCTCACCATGCCCAAGCTGACGGGAATACCTTCACCAGCCGATGCGATCTGCTGCGCCGCTTTGAACGCGGATTGGGGGAGCAGATACACATCATCGCTCTCGACCCAACCAACCCGCTCCCCCATCGGCTGGTCATCGCGTTCGCCTAGCACCCGATGCGTCCAACCC
>NZ_JXCA02000008.1:10911-13567 GCF_000828085.3 Scytonema tolypothrichoides VB-61278 | reverse complement strand
GGCGTAAGCCTGCACCGGGCGGCGGTCAACCAGGCGCATGGGGTTGGGGAGGCTGAGCAGGCCACGCTTCTCGACGAAGGCGTACCAGCTCGACACAATTGCGAGCTTCTGATTGAAGGTGGCAGGCATCGGGTCACCAGCACCCGCCCACGCCTGGGCGACCAGCGCGACGGCACGGCCGTCACTATCAAGATCGACGCCGGCGGCCTGGAGTGCTGCACGAAAGCTCGCCAGCGTGCGCTCGTAGGAGCGGCGGGTCTTCACACTCCCGGTGCGCCCGGCCTTCGCCTCAACCCAGGCGCGGATCGGCCCGGCCAGGTGATCGGCCTCGCCGGCGACGACCTCGGAGAGCGCGGGAGTTGTTGCGAGGGTGTGCTCGTCAGCCACAGTGCCCTCGCGTCGCGCCGGGCTCCCACTGCAAGCCCAGGGCAGCTAGGGAGGGGGGGTGGGGTGCGTACCCCTCCCCCCCTCTCGTATTACAGGCAGAGGAACGAGCTACACGATAGTTGATAAAAGAAGTGGTCACGAGTGCCTCAATTAAAGATCAACCAATGTGATTTAGCTGATCTTATAAGCTTGAGAGGCAAGTGTCAAGGAGTGAGGTAAGGCGGTTCGTGCTTAGCTCGGCGAGCCGCTGCACCTCACGGCTCTGGCCGAGCCCGTGGCCCGTCGCCTCAGCACCCACCCCCGCGCGCTGCGGCACAGCTTCGCCTACGGTATGCGCAAGGCCGGGACGAAGGACAGCGAGGTGCAGCCTCGGCTCGGGCACGCCAGCCTGTCGACGACGGGCTACTACCTCGCACAGCTCGACCACGCCGCCAATCCCTTCGCCTAGGGCTGGCTGACCTCTTTAATGGGGAGTAGACTAAACATATGTGAGGGTGTTAGGTGGTTGACGTTCGTGAGAAAGGCCATCGATGCTCTACCATATCCGGCGCCTGTCGCTGCTGCTGGGAGTGCTCCTGGCCGCATGTGACACCGCCCCATCGCCACCCCCGCCCGTTACCGTGTCGCCCATAGAAACGATCACGGCTCGCATAACCCGCACGCCAAACGCAACCAGAACTGTCGCAACCAGCACTCCTCGGCAGATATCCACACCTATGCCTGCGGTGACGCCTACTGCTCCTCAGCCAACGCCGGCGCTGCCCGCAGGCCTCGACGGCGTTGTTGCCTACCTCGACAGCACCTGTGTATTCTCGTCTATTGATCTCGCGACGGGGAAGCGGTGGACGCGAGCGGCGCCTGTGGCTGATCCTGGCCCCTCACTACCAGCCTGTTCAATGACCGAGGCGGACGCGCGCTTCTGGCTGAGTGGGTTACCACCACCATCACCGTCAGCGGCCGAGCCTCCACCAGCGTTCGTTCGCTCGCCGCAGGGGGCGGAGGCCTGGGTCGAGCCTATCACCAGCGGGGCCATTCTCCACATCCGCGACTCTCCCGCCGCGCGCGTCCGTGACTACCCCCTGGAGGGCTCCCCGGATCGGATCTTCGGGGTGATTGATTTCGTTGCGGGTGGGCGCGCGCTACTCGGCGTGACCTATTACGCCTCCTCGGGGACGATGACGGATGGGCCCTTCCTCATCCTGCTCGACCCGCAGACCGGCAGCTACCGGGAGCTGGGGATTCGCGCACACACCCAGTCCGAGACGCTTGCGAGCAACCCCGTGCTGGACGACTATGTTGCGGTCGTTCCCTCTGACGTGAAGAGAAAGGAGGCGCTCGGCGCGTGCAGCCTGGTGATGCTCCAGGTGTCCACGGATGATGCACGGTGTGTGGGCAGAGGTGACGGAGGTGTGCCAGTCTGGTCGCCAGACGGCACGATACTCGCCTACAACACGCCCGATAGGGCTATTGAGATCGTCGCGCTTGGCACGCTCGACCAGACGACCACCGTCGTAACCAGCGATGGCGAGATTGCCCCGATTGCCTGGGTCGACGCGGCGCACCTGATCTACGTCACCTACCCACCCAGCGAAGAGGCCACGCAGGCTTCAGCGGCGCGTAGCGGAGAGCTGTGGCTCCTCAATCGTGAGAGCGGCACCGCGATGTGGCTAGCGGATAGGGTGGCTGAGCCGCGCTGCTATCCGAAGTGCGACTATCACTCACTCGTCGTGTACCTGCACTCCCAGTAGCCAATCTCACGCCACGTCTTTGGTGCCGTCAAGCCCTTCTGGGGTGTGCGCTCAGACTATCTCTATGATGCCTCGCCCAACGGAAGGTAGATCGTAAACGTACTTCCCTCGTCGACGGTGCTGGTGGCAGTGATTGTGCCGCCGTGGGCGGCAATGATCCGGTACACCAGGGCGAGCCCGAGGCCTGTCCCGGTTGACTTTGTGGTGAAGAACGGTTCGAAGATGCGCGCGAGCACCGTAACATCCATCCCGCGCCCCGTGTCCTGGACGGTCACCACCCCGTAGCGCCCTGGTGGGAGTTCGTCCGCTCCTCTTTTCACGGCGACGTTCAACGTGCGCTGCGTGTAGCTGACGGCAAGCTGGCCTGGCCTATTGTCCATCGCCTGGAGCGCGTTGCTCAGCAGGTTGAGCATGACCTGGTGGAGCTGATCGGGGTCAAATGTCAGCGAGGGTACGTTCGCGTCAATCGCGGTCGTTACGGTGATGGTCGGGGGAACCATGCCCGTCACCAGGTCAAGCAC
>NZ_JXCA02000008.1:0-9426 GCF_000828085.3 Scytonema tolypothrichoides VB-61278 | reverse complement strand
GAGCCGGTCAGCCGAGGGGTGAGCCATAGGGTCTTTATGGAAGGCACTATTGTGGTAGACCTCGCGCTAGCGATGCACAACATTGCCTGATCATACACGCATGCCCTTTCGTGTAAGAAGTGTACCGACCCTGTGTCAGGAAAGCAAGTAACTACCTTGTCCGTCAGACAAGGCAATCACTGGCGCTCTGGACAGCGGTAGGGCGTGGAGATGCTTCATCGCTTACTGAATCCCCGTATCTTATGTTGTCAATCACGTCTGGGGCCACGCTTTTGCAGACAAGGGCTTTCGTGATTGGACATCCCCCGTACAATGGTTTCCAGGCTGTGCGCCAAGGTTGGTGCCTGGTGCGGCCCGCTACTCCAGCACCACGACTGTGCAGAGGTTGCCATGCCCGACTCGTTGCCACGTGACCCCCACCAGCCGGCCCCTGACTCCGCTGCCAGCGCGCCGATGTACCGTGCCAACCCTACAGGCGAGCAAACAGGTGACGCTCTGCTGGCCCCGCTGCCCCTTGGGGTCGCGCTGATCGGGCCTGACCTTCGCTACCGCATGATCAACCCGACGCTTGCGGCGCTGAATGGCGCGCCCCCTGAGGCGCACATCGGCCGAAGCATCGCCGAGATGATCCCCAACCTCGCCTCCGTGCTTGAGCCGCTGCTTCAACAGGTACTGGCGACCGGCGAGCCGGTCGTAAATGTGCCAATGCAACGCCCTGGACACACCGCACCGCAGCCCGCCGGTACCTGGCTGGCAAGCTTCTACCCGCTGCGTGACCCGGAAGGGGACGTGACTGCGGTTGAGGTCGTGATCAGCGATGTGACCCAGCTTGTGCAGTCCGAAGCCACCTTGCGCCAGCAGGCAGCACTACTGGAGCATGCGCACGTGCTCATCCGTGACCGCGACAGCCGCATTATCTCCTGGCCCCAGGGGGTCCAGCAGCTCTATGGCTGGACGCAGGACGAGGCTCTCGGTCGTGTTTCCTACGATCTACTGCAAACCCGCTTCCCGATCTCGCTGGAGGAGGCACAGGCGCGGCTCTTCGCCGAGGGGCGCTGGGAGGGGACGCTCATCCAGCGCCGGCGCGACGGGAGCGAGCTGATTGTGGCGAGCCATCAGGAGCTGTTCTGTGATGCCGGGGGGGAGCCGACGCATATTCTGGAGGTGAACAATGACATCACTGCCCTGGTGCAGGCCACAGACACCCTCCGTGAGCGGGAGCTGCAGCTCCAACTCGCGCTTGAAGTCGCTGGCCTCGGCTTCTGGTGGCTTGATCCCGTCGATGATGTTGTGACCCTCGATGCGCGGGCACGAGCACACTTAGGCGTGGTACAGGAACAGCTTTCACTCACACACTTCCTTGCCTGTATCCACTCGAACGAGCTAGAGCAGCTCAGCGCGAGCGTGAACGCCGCTCTCGATTCACGTGGAACCGGGGTGTATCGTGGAGAACACCAAGTGCTTCACCCGGATGGTGAGAGACGCTGGGTCGATGTGCAGATGCGGGTGGTATTTGCCGGAGAGGGCCCGGCTCGCCGCCCCGTCACCGTCCTCGGAACGTGCCAGGATATGACCGAGCGCAAGATGGCCGAGGTAGCGCTTCGCGTAGCATCAACGCAGGCTGAGAGAAGTGCGCGAGACGCTCGCGAGGAGGCGGCACGTCTCGCGAGCCTCCTTGCCCACGCCCCTATTGGCATCACCCTCATGGACGCCGAGCTCCGCTATCGGCACATCAATCACCATCTGGCCGCCGTCAACGGGTTGTCTCCGCATGAGCATCTGGGGCGGACGCTGCGTGAGGTTCTGCCCTTGCTGGCGCCGAGTCTCGAGCCCGTCTACCGGCAGGTGATGGTGACCGGCGAGCCGCTACTCGACCTGGAGGTAGTGGGCGAGACCCCGGGCGACCCAGGGGTCGAGCACATCTGGCGGGTGAGCCACTTTCCCGTCCAGGTCTCGGATGTTGCGGTGGGCGCCGGGACAGTGGTGATCGACATCACCGAGCAGCGGCGGACTGAGGAGGCCCTGCGCGCCAGTCAGCAGAACCTGGCGAGCCTGATCGAGAACACCGATGGCGTCATCTGGTCGGTGGACACTGCGTACCGCCTGATCATCGCTAACCAGCGCTTCTATGAGCTGGCGCAGCGCATGGCTGGTCAGCTTCCGGCCCCCGGGGAAAGTATGCTGCCCGATAGCATGCCCCAGGAGATTCGGGAGGAGCTGCGGGGCTACTACGCGCGAGCCTTCGCCGGTGAGGTGTTCAGTGTCGAACTCCCCTACGATATGGGGGTCGAGCCACAAATCTTCGAGTACCGCTTCAACCCGATTCGTAGCGCAGCCGGAGAGATCACTGGAGCAACAGTCTTCGCCCGCGACATCACACAGCGCCGGCGCGATACGGCGGCGCTTGCCGCGCAGGCGGAAACATTGAGCCGCACCAACGCTGAACTCACCCGCGCCCTGCGGCTCAAAGACGAGTTCCTGGCGATGATGAGCCACGAGCTGCGGACCCCGCTCACCGCTGTGCTTGGGCTTGCCGAGGCGATGGCGCAGGAGGTGTACGGCCCGATCAGCGTCGAGCAGCGCCGGTCGCTGGAGCAGATTAGCGCGAGTGGACGGCATCTGCTCGCCATCCTGTCTGATGTGCTCGACCTCGCCCGCATTGAGGCGGGCGGCGAGCGGCTGGAGCTGGTAGTCCTTGATGTCGATAGTCTGTGCCGTAGTGCGATGCAGTTCGTCGGGGGTAAGGCGCGCCAGAAACAGATCCGGCTGATGCTTGCCAGGTCCTATGATGTTGAGGCGGTCCGTGCCGACGAGCGCCGCCTGACCCAGATCCTCATCAACCTGCTGGACAACGCGGTGAAGTTCACGCCGGTGGGGGGTACGGTTGGCCTTGAGGTGGTGGGGGATGTGGCCCAGGAGCGGCTGACGTTGACAGTATGGGACACGGGCATCGGGATCGCGGCAGCGGATATGGATCGGCTGTTCCAGCCCTTCACTCAGGTGGATGGGAGCCTTAGCCGTTCCTACGAGGGGGTCGGGCTCGGGCTGAGCCTGGTGCGGCGACTGACCGACCTTCACGGGGGGAGCGTGCATGTCGAGAGCACGCCGGATGCAGGGAGCCGCTTCAGTATCACCCTTCCGTGGAGCGAGCAAGATAACGTGGTGTACCCGGCGCCGGCGCCGGCGCCGGCGCCGGCACCGATGATGGTCTCCTGGCCGCAGCCGCCGCGGGTACTGGTGGTCGATGATCACGAGGTCTCGCTGGAGCTGTTCGCGGCGCTGCTCACACAGGCCGGCTGTACGGTACTCACCGCTCGCAACGGGACCGAGGCCCTGGAGCAGATCCGCACCTGGCGGCCGAACATTGTCCTGCTCGACATCCAAATGCCAGGGCTTGACGGTTTGGAGGTGATCCAGCGCGTGCGGGCGGACGCATCGGTTGCCACCACGCCGATCATCGCGGTGACCGCGCTGGCAATGGCAGGCGACCGAGAGCGGGTGTTAGCCGCGGGCGCAACACGCTATCTTACAAAGCCGGTCGGGATGCGCTCACTGATAGTACATATTGCCGAGGTGCTCGCGACGTATTCTGCGGATGCCTCGCTTGAGGAGGAGGCGGATGGCCCTTGAGCTCCTTCGTACTGGTCCTTCAGTAATCTGAGGTGCTCGGCCCCGGCGAAGGGGCGTCACACCCCGCCGGCCAGCACGAGAGGGGGTGTGACACCCTCCTCGCGCCGTGATGTTTCATCTCCCGGCGATCTGATACAGCGCCGCTTCATCGCTCGCGGGATCTGAGACACCGCCCGGCCCTCCATGCCCCTCGCCTACGAGCTCGCCCCGCCCCCTTCAGCATCGGTGGTTCTGCAAGCGCCAGCAGCCCCACGAGGGGCGGGAGAAGCCCAACGCGGGAGCGTGCGCGCCTCGCCTCCCTGGGCCGCTCCCGTGCGCCTGGTGTGCGGCGGGGAGGCAGCGGCACGCGCCGAAGGCGAGGTTCGCGCCACGGTTCGCAGACCCGGCTCGCTGGCAGAGGCGAGCAGCCACCGTCTCGCCGAGCAAGGGGGTGTCACACCTTCGCCGCTTGAAGTGTGACACCCCCTCTGCCGCCACAAGTGCGCCATGTGCCCCCCCTTTGCCAGCCTCCAGAAGCGGGGTGTGACACCCACTCTGTCGCGCCCTGGTGCCATGTCTCATTCCCGGCGAAGGGGGCGTCACACCCGCGTTGACTTAGCCGGCGGAGGTGTGACACCCCCTCGCGCTGTGGTGTATCATCTCTCGACGATCTGATACACCGACGTTTCACCCCTTGTGGGATCTGAGACACCGGCTATCTCATCCTCCGCGAAGGGGGCGTCACACCCCGCGTGTCTCAGGGCGGAGGGGTGTGATACCCCCTTCCGCCACAAGCGTGCTCCGTGTAATGCCCCCTCCCCAGCCTCCAGGAAGCGGGGTGTTACACCCTACTGTCTCATCCCTGTTTTCCTCGTCCTGATGCCATCCACATCCCGCCGCCTTGCGGTGTGACACCCTGCTCGGCGCGGGTGTGATATCCCGCTTCCTGGTGTCCTGATGCGCTGTTCCCCACCTCTGCTCGCAGCCTCCAGGAAGCGGTTTCCGCATCCCCAGCCAGCGCCGCTGTCTCACCTCCCGCACGCGATCCTGAGGATGAGATGCGCCCCGTCGCCCGCGCCGTGCCGGTGTCGGTGGCTTGGTGGCCAGCGCCAGGGAGAAGAGGGGGGGAGGGGCACGCACCCCACCCCCTGGCAAACAATCGCCCCACAGATGGAGCGAGATAGCCAGCCCTCGTTGGCTTCCCTCGCGGCTGTCTCGGTGCCCCCAGGAGCGGCGTAGGGAGGGCTAGACGCTCGAAGACCCGCCTCCGCTGCCTCGCCCGCTCCTGCGCGGCTCTGGCGCGGGGTGGTGGGCACTTGTTCGCAGACAAGGCCCGCCGGCGAGATGAGACGGGGCCGCTCTGGCTTCCCTACGCCGGGCGGGTGAGTGCCGCTATTCGCATGCCTCAGCAGCATCTCCCCTCGCTCCGCCGCGTCTCATCAAGAAGAGGGAATGCAAATATGGCGCACTTGGACGTGCAGCCAGGGGCGCAGGATTGGCGCAGTTTTCTGTGCAATTTCCTGCCCCGAGGTGGCCTCGGAATGGCCCCGCGTAGACGCGGTGAAGGTGTCCAGCTATCCCCTCACCAGGCGCATCCTGATGCGCCCCGCTGCGGTCAACCGCCGACATTTCTATACGTCCCCTTGTGGAAATTCAACGGGTCGGTCGATGATTCAGTGCTTTTCGTCGGTTCGCTGAATCAGCGTCGCGCCACTCATGGCGTCCTGCCGTGAGCTACGGTGTCTCACCCCGCCGGAGCCCCGAGCGGCAGCCGGGCGGAGGCGGGGCGCTGGTGGCGGCGTGAGCCAGCGGGGGCAGCGATGTCGGCGGTAGGTGTGGGAACGCGGTCACGGAGTCGAGCAAGGCTGTACTTTTCCCCGTGTATCGCCGAAAGAGCGGGGGCGTGTCCACAGAGACGGGCTGAGGAAGCTTCTACGAGCGACACAGAGCGATTAAGCCGCGCTGCTGCTCCTATGACGTAGTGTGGCACAGGCTGGTCTTACTTGTGGCCCTCGCCCTGGCCGATTGGGTGCGTGCCTGTTGTTGGCGCGTAGAGGCCCTATCAGGCATCACAACGCCTTTCAGTGGCGCAGGTTCGGTGCAATCGGCAACGCAGCCAGCGTGCAAACGAGCGCGCAGGCATGGTGCAATTTGCTCCGCAGTATTGGCGCAGGCGCGAACGCAGGAACGGTGCAGGCATCTCCGCAGGATCGGCGCAATTTCTCACGCAGGCACGGTGCAATCGTGCGTGCAATTTTGGCGCAATCGCCAGCGCAGCAACGGTGCAAGCGCGAACGCAAGCAGGGCGCAGGCGCGGCGCAATCGGGGGCGCAGTTTACTCCGCAGGATTGGCGCAATTTGTGACGCAATTTTATGCCCTACAATGGCCCCGGTGTGGCCCCGCGTAGACGCGGTAATGGTTGTGTGCCGAGGGGCGGTTCGGCGCGTCCTGATGCCTCCCGCCGCCTGACATTTCTCTGTCCCCCTCGCCGTGGCAACGCGGGGTCGGTCAGCGATTCAGTGCCTTCTCATCAGTCGTTGAATCAGTGCCCTGCGACGCGCCCGCGCTGCTCTGCGGTGAGACGCGGCGTCTCACCCCCAGCCGGAGCCCCCAGCGCAGCGAGGAGGGGCGGAGGCGAGGGGCGGGATCGCCGGCGGCGGCGCTGACCCTGCGGGCGGCGAAGTCGGCGCACGGTGCGGGAACGCGGGCGCGGAGTCGGGCGGGGGGTGGTGTGCGCTCCCCACCCCCCGGTATCAATGAGATCTGTGGCGAGGCCAGGCAGAGGAACATGGTCACGAACATGGAGCCGCCAGGAACAGCGTTGTATCTGAAAACGGAGCAGATTTCTCCTTGCTCCTTGCCGTAGGGGAACCAGCCTGCTATGCTACCGGCTATTCCCTGTCCTCTACCCTGAGCACACCGCTATGCCTGACGCCGAGCTGGAACTGAGTATTCGCCGCCGCGAGAGCAGCTACACCGTTGATGCCCGCTTCTGGTCGCCCACGCACGATGTGCTACCAGCCACCGACGTCCCTCTCCAGCTCGACCTTGCCGCCCTGCGTGCTCATCGTCTCGACCCCGTAGCCTACGGTCGGGTGCTGACCACGGCGCTCTTTGCCGACCTGCGCCTCCGCGCCGCCTGGCAGCAAGCCCGCGCGGTCGCCCAGCAGCGGGCGCTGCGGCTCCGCATCCGTCTCGACGCCACCGATCCTGACCTCCACGCCCTCGTCTGGGAGATGCTCCGTGACCCCGAGGATGACACACCCCTCGCGCTGAACGAGCGCATCCGCCTCTCGCGCTACCTGGAGGGCGGGGACTTCTCTCCCCTCATCATCCCCGCGCGCCCCGCGCTGCAGGCACTAATTGTCGTCGCCAATCCCTCGGATCTCGCCAGGTATGGTCTCACGGCGGTTGATGTTGAAGCCGAAGTTTCTAGTGCTCGTGCAGCACTGGGCGACATCCCAACAACCGTGATTGGTGGCGAGGCTCGCGCCACCCTTGACGCCGTCACCGCTGCTCTGCGCGACGGCCCCCACCTCGCGATCCTCGTCTGTCACGGCACCCTGGTAAATGGGCAGCCCTACCTCTGGCTGGAGCGGGAGGATGGCACCACCGACAAAGTCGCCGGCGAGGCGTTTGTCCAGTCAGTCGCCCAACTCGCAACCCGGCCACTCCTGCTCGTGCTGGCCTCCTGCCAGAGCGCCGGGCACGGCTACGGCGACACCCTTGTGGCCCTTGCCCCTCGGCTCGTCCAGGCCGGGATCCCTGGGGTGCTCGCCTTCCAAGGCGATGTGGCGATGGATACCGTTCGCCGCCTCCTCCCCGCACTCATCACCGAGCTACGCCGTGATGGGAGCATTGACCGGGCGCTTGCCGCGGCCCGCGCAACTCTCCGCCAGGCATCGGATTGGTGGCTTGCTGTACTCACCCTCCGCGTGCGCGATGGTCAGCTTTGGAAGCGCGATTTGCCGTTGTCCTCTGCTGAACAGGCATATCAGGTTGGTGGCCTTCTCAGCCCCTACCTGGGCCTGCGCCCCTTCACCTACGCTGAACGTGATCGCTTCGCTGGGCGGGAGCGCCTTATTACGGCCGCTCTCGCCCAACTCACTACGCCCGGTGAGGAGCGCGTTCTGCTTTTCATCACGGGGGCGAGCGGGAGTGGGAAGTCTTCGTTCGTACAGGCGGGCCTGCTGCCTGCGCTGGAGGCACACTACGGCGCCCGTAGCCTTACCCTGCGCCACGCAGTGATGCGTCCCTCTCGGCAGCCTCTTGCCGCTCTGGCCGATACCCTCCGGCAGCTTGGCTTTCCTCCCGAGGGTTCCTTCGCTGCGGCTGCCCCCTTCACGCTTGGTATTCCGGTGGGTGAGCAGCCTGATGTGGCTGTGCTGGTCATTGACCAGTTCGAAGAGATGTTCACGCAGAGCGAGCCCTCCCAGCGCGAGGTGTTACTCGAACTGCTATCCACCCTGCCACCCTTCCGCGAGCTGCGTGTCCATCTCCTCTGTACGCTCCGCAGCGACTTCCTAGGCGAGCTCGCTGAGGACAACGCACTTGAGTCGTTTTTCCGTGAGCAGATGTTACTTCGTGCAATGGACGAGGGCGAGCTGCGTGAGGCGATCCAGCGGCCCATCCATCAGGCCTACCCAGAGAAGCGGATCGAGTCAACACTGCTCGATCGGCTAGTGGCAGACGCGGCCGGCGAGGCAGGCTATCTCCCACTGCTGCAGGTCACGCTAGAGGATCTTTGGCAGCGGGGTACTCTCACGCGAGGGGCTTACAGCTCACTTACCGACGCTATCGGCGATCGGGCCGAGCAAGTCTACGCCTTCCAGGATTACCATAATACCCGGCAACGCCCGCGTAGCGAGGCGGAGCAGGCGCTCCTTATGGGCTTGCTCCTTGATCTGGTTGAGGTCTCACTGGACGACGAGACCCGGCGCGACGTGCGACGGCGGCGGGCACTGGCTGAGCTGACTCGGGGCGAAGTCGAGCGAACTCGGCTGGTGGTCGACCTTGCGACGGCACGCCTCCTGAGCACTGGGATGGAGCTTCGCGACAGGGTCGAGGTTGAAGTTGTTGATATCATCCACGAGAGCTTGATTGCGAACTGGCACCGGCTCAAGCAGGCGATTACGGAGCAGCGCGAGGAACTCCAGCGGCGAACACGCTTCGAAGCAGCATTTCGCGAGTGGGTTTCGCGGGGCAAGCCGAACGACTACTTGTTGGACGGCGGACGACTGGCGGACGCACAACTTCTTGCCAAGGCGGAGGACGTGGCACTTAGTGATGCCCAGGCCCGCAATTTTCTCACACGAAGCCTGGCAAGGCACGACGAGCAGCGGCGCCGGCAGCTCCGCCGCATACAGTTCGTCGCAGCAGTACTTAGTGTCCTGCTCGTCGTCGCGGCCGGAGCCGGTGGGTGGGCTCTCAATCAGACGAGTATTGCGTTACAGGAGGCCGATCAGCGTGCCACTGCAGAGGCTCAGGCGCTAGGAGCTGCTGCTCAGGCACAAACCGCTGAAGCACAGTCACAAGCGCGTTTTCGGGTCTCGAATTCACAACGGCTCGCGTTCGCAGCTCAGTCACTCCCGCTGGAGCCGGCGTTGCAACTTGCTTATGAAGCCTATGCTCTGCATCAGAATACTATTACGCATTCTGTGCTCTACGATCTGGTGAACAGACAAACGGCACAGCTTACAGTCCTCATCGGCCATACATTAGGAGTCACGAGTGGGGTATTTGCCCCCGATGGCAAGCGCATTCTCACCGCCTCTGAAGATGGCACCGCCAAATTGTGGGATTTGGACGGCCAGCCC
>NZ_JXCA02000005.1:10913-121028 GCF_000828085.3 Scytonema tolypothrichoides VB-61278 | reverse complement strand
CGTTGTTTCTAAATTCGGTGTAGTCGGGTTAAATGTCTGGTTTGATGCTTGTTGTAATGGTGAAACTTCTGAAGTCTGAGGTGATGCTGTTTGTTCAGAAGTTGGTAGTGTTGTTTCTAAATTTGGTGTAGTCGGATTAAATGTCTGGTTTGAAGCTTGCTGTAATGGTGAAACTTCTTCTTGAAGTGGTATCGTTTGCTCAGAAACAGGTGTCGTTGTTTCGATCTTTGGTGTTGTTGGGTTAAATGTCTGGTTTGAAGCTTGCTGTAATGGTACAACTTCATGTTTACCCTTCTTATTCGTCTTGGAGGATTTGGTTGTTTTTTTAGGTTGAGGTTGAGAATCTGATGTCGGTTTGGATTTTGTTTTTCTCTGAGATTTTGGTTTATTGTTTGCTTTTTTACCCAGAGGTGTATCTAAATCACCTAAATTATTTGAACTTAATCTTTCCGCTAGTTCATTGTTATTAACACTGCTTTGATGACGAAATGATGATACATCATCACTGTTAGTACTTATGTCCTCATTTTGAGAGTAGCTTTCTAGTTCGGGAAATAAATCAATATTTCCATCACTATCATTCCAATAATTCAAATTTGCTAAGGAATCGGTGTTTAAAAATTTGTTGTTTTGATGACTTGGCAATAAAAATTTTGATGTAGTTAGCGGTGTGTGCTTAGCAATCGGATAAGCTGAATTACTGAGACGATGATTAGATTCTTGCGTCAAAGTTAATCTATTGGGTTGGCATAAAGATTCACCTAAGCCGAGTCTATTGACTTTGCTTGCCAATGGTTGAATATCCATATAGTTCTATTTTGGTATTACTTAGACTCAAAGAATCCTGATTTCATTATCCGTGTTGTCTTATTACCTCCACCTTTTTCTTTCCCGAATTGTAAACCTTCATAAGCTAAAGTTAATTCCTCAATTGCTGCTGCATTTCCATCTGCTTGCAGTGCAGGCGCCTTCCATCCAATAGGAACAGCACCAATAAGTGTCCAACTCATCATCGTTTCACCAGCTTGATTAAAAACCAAAATATTTACATTGCGTCGAGATATTTTTCCCTGTTCATCAAACACTTCACTTATCCAATTCCAAAAACCTGGATGGTCAGTAACACCCCGCTTCAATGTCACGTCATTAAACTGGACTTGTCCCAAATACACCCTCTGTTGGTCGTTAACACCTCCCTCGTGGATAACCTTTTTCTGAATTTGGGCACCTAATCCTGAACATTCAGTGAAAGACGCCGCTATAGCGCTTTCGATCTCGATATAAAACCGATTGGTTGTAACATAATTTAGTTCATGAGTAATGTTGCTATTATTACTACCTGCCATCAGAACCACCTTTTTTGACCGTAGTTACTTACTCTCTCTCGCTGATTACGAATATCTTCAAGTAATAGTTCATACACTCTGCTAGTGAGTGTATTTAACAAAAGCGAGTCTTTAAGACATCGTTCTGCATATGAAGATACTCTGCTTGGATTAGATACTGCTGAAATACCAACATATCCTCCGGTTCCACCAACGTCCCCAAGAGGTGTGTAAAAGACTTCTCTTTTCTCTAAGTCCATAATTGTTATGTTTATTTTTAACGCGGTGTTCAGATTGTTCAGATTCCCGACTTCGTAAAAGTTGTCGGGAATCTAATGTACCGCATCTGCTATTAAATCTAGGCTAAAGGCATAGCTTCAGAATCAGAATTAGCCAAAGGTCTAACTTGTAGATACTCGGATTTTTATTCTCAATTATCAACAAAACCAGATATTTCGGTTGCGATCGCGTAGCGTGTATTGTAGAAACCTAATTAATTAAGTCTCTACATGTGGGGTATAATTACATCACTGCGATCATAAAAGTAACTAGACCATCTTGACCAAGCTGTAAAGAATCACCGTTGAGTATGCGGTAAGATACACCGGAATTAAGAAGATTACCGTTTAAATAAACACCATTTGTACTGGTATCAACAATCATATAAGCGTTTTGCGACCAGTCCCAAAATATACGGGCATGGCGTCGAGAAACAATTCCTTCGTGAGGAATGCCAGTTAGGTCAATTTCTGGTGGAGTTGGCATATTTTGACTTCTACGCCCGATCGAACCACCTTCACTCCTCAATTGAAACTCTCTACCGGTAGAGTGGACAAGTTTCAAAACTGGCAGTCTTGGAGGAGTTGGGTTGTAAACAGGGGGTGTTGGGGGTGAGTATTCGCGCTGCTGGTATTGTGTTGCGTAAGGAGGAGGTTGATAGCTTGGTTGTTCCTGTATTGGTGCTTGTGGTTGAACTGGTTGTGAGTTGGTTGGGTTACTTGGTGTAGAAGGAATTACATTACCTAAAGGAGTAGAACACCAAGGACATACCTTGGCATTGTTTGGCAAGGCACGATTAAAATATTCGCAGTTAGGGTTCGGACAGCGATTTGCAGGCATTTTTTCTTATATCATCAGGCATAGGTTGTAAGGGGACAAGACCTACCTTATTAAGTAAACACTGACCTTGACGGGTTTGTAGCAGTTCAGCAAAAGTAAAACCTCCTGACTGAGGAGTATCGCCTTTACGATACACTACATATAAAGGATATCCCAAAGGATAATGTGGTGCCCTCTCTGCTTGGAAGGTTTTTGGATCTAAATAATTGGCTTTGTCGCACAAGTCATCTGAAGGCTCAATTGCACGCCGTCCAACGCTACGGAATAGTGGTTGAATTGGAGAGTTATTCTTATCGACTATTGCCAAGGGATAACCAGAACATTGGTTCCAGGTTTTACTGAGAATACCAAAACTAATGATACCAATAGATTTTTCTTTTTTGATCGCCTCACGCATCCGGTTTTGGGTAGCACCTGTGTTCTCTTTTGCAATCTTCTCGAATAAAGCGATGTCTTGTTGATTATTGTTAAGAACTAGCTTTTTAAATTGTTGTATTGCTTCTAGTTCAGTTGGAACATAAGGTTCAATTGGAATATTTGGAGGAATAGTTGAGTCAATTTCGTGCCAGTTTTTTATTTTACCAGTATATATTTGACGTAATCGTTCAAGGGAAATCTTTCCATTCAAAGCTTTAGGGAGACTAAAGTTATTTTGACTAAACGCGACAAATACTAATAAACCATCATAAGCAACAGGCTTTTGATTCAAATCAATTGTGAAAAAATTTTCTAAGGAAGTTATGGCAAAGTCTTGTTTTCCATCTAGCACAGCTTTTATAGGCTGACTAGTTGTTATTATATTATCGGATGAAATATCCTGATAGACAAATGTTGCCTCCACCCCTTTTTTTGGCTTCTTTAATATATCTTTTAATCTACGTTCGTCATCAGCCGCTTGTGTTAAAATATAACTCCAAGTGCTATTTTTTTCTCCTGTATAAGTAAATTTTCCAGAAGGTACGTTATCTACTTTAGAGAAATTTTGTGCAAGTCCTCGCCATTTTAAGTATTGATCATCGTCGAGTTTGAAACGCTGCCAAAAGTAATACCATATGGTGCCTCCCAGCAATAAAAAAGCCAGCACTCCCAGCCATAACCAATATTTTTTAGGAAAGCGCTTTTTCTGTTCTTGAGAGTCAGAAGATGGGCGTAAATTATCACTTTCATCGGGTTGAGGAAGTTTTAGCAGTTCTTGACGCGCAATTTCTGCACTTCCGTAAGGAGTATTGAGAGAAAGCAGACGATAGATAAACTGTTTTAAATAATTATCATTATCGGGCCATGCTTGATGGTCTTTGGGGTCAAGCTGCGTTTGCCCAACCCATAACTGGAACGCTACTAACCCTAGAGATTCTAAATCCTGCACGTGAGTTTTAGCTTTGGGTTGAGGAATACTAGGGGAAATAAATAGGTTTTCCCAGATAGCGAGATCACATAGATACGCTACAAATCTTTGTTTATTTTCGACTTTAATTAATACGCTATCTAAATTAATATTGCCATGCTCTAAACCCCGCTGTACTTGATTCGAGGAAAAACGCAGCTTTTGGGAGTGAAGAAACTCTAGAGTTTGTAGCACCTCACTCAACAACTCACGGACTTGTTCTGGCGTCATTGCACCATTTTGCTTTAAGTACTGTCTCAGCGTTTGGGATGGTTGTACATCTTTAGTAATTAAATAACAGCTTTCTCCTTTTTCGGGGCTAATAGCTTCCCAGGTTTGAATTAAGCGAAAGTTTTGAACTCGATTATCTGCTAAATCTATCCCTCCTACACGTCTAAAAGCTTCCTTACGTTTGAATGTTTCATCTTGGTTAAAAGTACGACTAGGTAACAAGTACTCTTTAATAATTACTGGCTGTTTGTCTTTTAGCTGTATACCCGAATATAAACGTCCAAAACCCCGTACGCCCACAAACTTTGTTACCCGATAGCTACCCCTATACCCTTTAATCTCAGCTTCCTCTGGTAAAATTGTCGGAAAACCACACTCAAAACAAAACTTGGCGCCCTTGACTTCCTGCAAAGTTTCTATTACTTTCTCGCAATCCAAGTGAGCATTGTGAGAACAGGGGTACTCTTTGTAAAATAATTCGGTAGAAGACATAATATAAATTCACTCAATTAATACTAAGCTTGAACCAGTCCTAATTTGATAGCAGCAACAATTGCTTGAGTCCTACTACTGACTTTCAATTTATCAAAAATATTCGTCAGATGAGCTTTGACCGTGGCGACAGTCACATATAGATTTTTCGCTATTTCTTCGTTTGAGGCGCCTTGAGTCAATAATTGTAAAACTTCTTGTTCTCTTTCGGTTAGATGTAACTGCGAAGACGCTTTATAAACGGAACTAGCATTTTCTTGAAAACAGCGGAAAAAACCACTTGCCGCTTCCGGTGGCAAATAAATTTCTGACTTAAGTACCGTATTAATTGCATCACAAAGCTGATTTGCCACACGACTTTTAAAAACATAACCAGCGGCGCCTTTTTGCATAGCTTGAAAAATCCACTTATCTTCTTGGTGGGCAGATAAAACCAAAACCCGACCAGAGTAAGAAATATCTTTCAAGCGTTCCATAGCTGTTATTCCATCACTATTTACCAATTCTAAATCGAGCAAAATTAGATCGGGACTCTTTTGAATCGCTAATTTCACAACTTGCTCAACACAATCTGCTTCACCTACAACATTCACAGGTAATGAAGCACTAGTGCTATAAAAACCCAAAAGACTTCGCAAGCCTTGACGAAAACGCTCTTCATCATCTACTAGTAAAATCGAAATTTGTTTATTGTTCATAATCTTTTCCATATTGTGAGATGTCCGTCGAAGCCCGTCTTAGTAATATTTCTTTTTAGTAGGTAATATCAAACAAAACTGTGCCCCTTCTGCCGATAAATTATCTGCCCAAAGATTTCCACAATGGTCTAATACGATTTTTTTGGCTATAGTTAGACCCAATCCTGTACCACTAGGGCGTCGCGAATAAAACGGATTGAAAATTTTTTGCATGTCCAAGAGTGAAATTCCTGGTCCTTGGTCTGAAATTTTAATTAATACTTCGTCGTAAAAAACCTGCCAACTAAAGGTGATGACGCCAGAATTAGGGCTAAAGTGAATTGCATTACTAAGTAAATTATCAAACACTTGCTTCATCTGTAACTTATCTAAAGGTAAAGTAGCAGATGTATCAGGAATGTTAACTTTTAATTGTTTTTGATTAATTAACGGCTGTAAATATTTTATACTTTCGTCTACTATACTTCTGAGGTCTTGAGGAATTATTTTTAAATTAGACTCTTGACCACAGGAAATTATATCCGTGAGATTGGTATCTAAATCATTCACGCTCTCGCAAATGATTGTTGCTTGCTCGCGCCAAGAATTATCTTTTAAGCCCAAAAATAAATTGTGTGCGTAAAGTTTGACTAGAGCAATGTTATTCCGCAATTGATGACCAACTTTATGAAGCACCTGTTCTAGTATCTCAGTCTTAGACTTTTGCTGCAAATTATCTGAGCATATATCTATATATTTACTTAGCATTTGGGCTGCATTTGTGACGTAATGCCGCGATTTCTCCCCAAGAGGTGTGTGAGTGATTATTTGAACATATTCTGGTTTTTGATTTCTATAGCCGATAGGACAAATGTAAGAAAAATATTTTGGAAACTGGGCAAGTTGAAATTCATGTACATTCCAAACATGAGGAAAATCTGTTAACCAAGCTTCCGAGCGTAAATATGCTATTTCTTGTTGAGAAAAGCTAGGTTGATTATCTGCGTATTCGATTCTTTCTTTAAATGCTTTTAACGACTGATTGTAGTAAAGTATACGGACAAAGCAAATTGGCTCATGAAAGGTAAGTTGTTCTGCTTGTAACCCAATAAAAGTTTCTGTATCAAATGCGTGTAAATCATGGCAGTTACTTTTTTGTTTTTCAACAGAGAAGCTGATAGTCATAGCTTTACTCACTTTGATAGTAAATTCTGGTTTCCCTTTACTTCTACTTAGGAGATGCTTAGGTTTCCTTATGCAGCAAAAAGCAGCATTCTTAGTATATCTTCATATTTTTTAATATTGCGTCATTATTACTTATAAGAAATAAATGATTTTTGAGTTTGGACGAAATCTCGACAAAAGTCTAATTACCAGAAGAGTTTGCATTCATATAACCTAGATATATCTGAAAAGCGTTAGTAGCAAGTATGGACATCATGCTTACATGATTATTTATATTCTTCAAACCCTAGCAGGAATTATCGCTGGAGGAACATCGCTTTCTAGTACGGAGCAAATTGAGTTTAGTCATCCGAGTAATCGTAAAGAAGAAGGTGGAGGACCGATTCTCAATTTGTACGTTTATGACATTCGTGAGAGTAAGCAAATCCAACATTCGGGAAGGCAAGTTGAACGCAAGCTGACAGAAGCGAGGCAAGTTGAAAGCAAGCTGGAAAAATCTACGCAAACTGCTTCTTTGAATTGGTCTCCGACCTGGTTTGATGTTTCTATGCTACTAACGGCTTGGGATCGGACGGCTTTAGGTGAACATTACCTGCTTTCGCAAGCTTTAGGTGTACTACTACGCCACCGTGCCCTCAAGGAAGAGTTTCTGGTTCCCGAATTGCGCGGTTATGGAAATTTGAATATGACGGTTGCTGTAGAACCGCAAATTGAAGCTGGGTCTTTGTGGAGTGCGCTAACTATCGCTTTACGTCCAGCTTTGTATCTGATGGTGACAGTTCCTGTAGTGCCGCAAGTATCGCCAGTATATTTAGTTTGGCAACGAACTATCGGAGTAGACAATAATTTTCAACCTGAACTTGAACTGGAAAATGCAAGTGTTCATAAAAATGGAAGTATTGAAAGTTTCACCAAGCGGGTAGTAGTCGCAGGAATAGTCAAAAACGCTGTTACCAATTTACCGATGAAGGAAGCAAAAGTTGAGGTGATCGGAACTAAAGAATCAACTACTACCAATAAACAGGGGTTGTTCTACTTTGAAGAACTTCGTAATGGTAACTACGTATTACAAATCAACAGTCCGGGATATTTGCCCCTTCAAGTCAATGCTTTGGTAGATGGTTCAAGCTGTACCTTCAAAGAAATCTCATTAAATCCCGCGTAAAGTCGCGATATATCACGTCTCTATAGATGGTTGATTAAATTTTTATATTGGAGATATTTTCATGGCAAGACTGGATTATTTTGCTCCGGGTGTCTATATCGAAGAAATAGACCGAGGTAGTCGTCCAATCGAAGGTGTTAGTACGGCAATTGCTGGATTTGTAGGCTTTACTGAAGATGTGCGCGGTGGGGCTGAATTGTTTAAGCCGATGCTTGTGACTAACTGGACACAGTATTTAAACTATTTTTCTCGTCCCAATTCGGATGGTTTTACTGATTTCAATGCTTATTTGCCTTTTGCAGTTTATGGCTACTTTATGAATGGTGGTGGTCGCTGCTGGATTACCAGTATTGGTACGCAGTTACCCAATGCCCCCAAACCACCAGACCCACAACCAGCTTCAGTTCGGATTACTGGTCGAGGCAATCGTCCTTCGCTACAGTTTAGTATGCGTCCGGAACAAGTCGCAGCAGGCACGATGACAATCGTGATTAGCGATAGTGCACCTCGCCCCTTACCAGAAGGAACAGAAGGATCTGCCCCACCGAATACAGGTGAATACTTCAAGGTGCAAATTCGTCGCGGAGATGAAACTCTCGAAGAATACGACAACTTGACAATGAACCGCGAAGCCAATGCCCAATTTGCAACTTATGCAGTTACGGCATTGCGAAATTCGATGTTCATAACCATTGAAGACATTTCTCAAACTGGACAACCTTTAGGGCGTCGTCCTGGAAATGGTCAATACGAACTTACAGCACCAATAGCTGCCACGCCACCCGATAGATTTTCCAGCGATATCGAGGGTGTACGCGACGATCGCACAGGGGTACGCGGTTTATTTGAAATCGATGAAATCACAATGGTTGCTTGTCCTGACTTGATGCGTGCGTATCAATCAGAATTGATGAACTTAGACCAAGTTCACGGCATCATGGAATTGATGTTGAGCATGTGCGAAGGCGCCAACACTGGGGATATTCCTAACCCACCCAACCGCATGGTAGTTCTTGATTCTCCTCCTGACTGTCCCAAACCGCAGCAGGTTGTAGAATGGTTGAACCGATTTAATCGCCGTTCCATGTTCGGTGCCCTTTATTACCCTTGGATTAAAGTCGCTAACCCACGCGATCGCGGCAACCCAATCAGCGTTCCTCCTTGCGGTCATGTGATGGGTGTTTGGGGTCGTACCGATGAAACTCGCGGAGTTTACAAGGCACCTGCAAACGAAGTACCCAGAGGCGTAATTGGTTTAGACTACGACACCAATTTCCGCGAGCAAGAACTTTTAAACCCATTGGGTATAAATTGTATCCGTAGATTTCCGAATCGAGGCATTCGTATTTGGGGCGCCCGTACACTAGTTGAACCCGATAAAACCGAATGGCGTTATATCAGCGTTCGTAGATTGATTAGCTACATCGAAAAATCTTTAGAACTCGGTACTCAATGGGTAGTATTCGAGCCAAACGACGAAGATTTGTGGGCACGCGTGCGACGCACTGTCAGTAACTTCCTGGAAAGAATCTGGCGTGAAGGAGCATTATTTGGAGCCTCACCCGAACAAGCATTTTACGTTAAATGCGACGAAGAAATAAACCCACCAGATACCAGAATTCTAGGTCGTTTGTATATCGAAGTCGGTGTATGTCCTGTTAGACCAGCAGAATTCGTTATCCTGCGTATCAGCCAGTGGAACGGAATTGAAGACGAAGAATAACAAAATCCTTCTTGTCTTCCTCTGCATCCTTTGCTCGCTTTGCGGTTCCTTTTCTAACTAACATTCTCAACTAATATAGGAGTTAAAAAGTATGCCAGGAGAATTTCTTACTGCTTGTAAATTTTACTTTGAAGCAGATGGAATTACAGATAAATTTATCAAAGAGATTAGTGGCTTGGGCATAGAAAATACCCCTGCACAGGAAGTTCACGGCTCATCGAAGTCTGGAAAACTCATGCGCCAAGCAACACCTACCGTCGTAAAATTTACCAACGTCACACTAAAAGTGATCGCTACTGATGATATAGACCTTTATCAGTGGTATCAAAAGTGTAACGAAGACATGGGAGACCCACGACAGTGGACATCTAATCGTAAAGATGGTTCAGTAGCAGCTTACGACCAACAAGGTACTGAAAAAGCACGCTGGGAAATATTACGTTGTTATCCTTGTAAATATACAGGCCCCACCTTAACAGCATCTGGTGGCGATATGGCAAATGAAACCATCGAATTGGTTCACGAAGGAATTAAACGTGTTAAGTAAGAAGGGGAAAGGGGAAAGGGAAAAAGAAAACAGTGGTACAAGCAGGTGGACAAAATTCTGAGATTCTGACGGCACATCGTTTCTATTTAGGACTAGCGCTAGACGGGCAAAAAGATTCTGATGCTTACTTTTTAGAGTGTCAAGGTTTTACAAGAACACAGGATGTCATTGAAATTTGTGAGGTAACATCCCAAAGTTGGGGAATGGGACAATCTAAAGGTTTACCAGTCAGAACCAAAATTCCCGGCAATGTTAAGAGTGGCAATATTACTCTCCGTAGAGGGATGACCAACTCAATAGATTTCTGGAACTGGTTTGACAAAGTTCAAACAGGTGGGTGGGCAAAGCAGCGAAAAATGCTTTCTTTATCGATTTACAATCAAGCAAGTGTTGAAGTTGCCAGGTTTGAATTGGAAGGTGCTTGGCCCACTCGTTACAAAATTGCCGATGTTAACGCGCGCAGCACAGAAATAGAAATTGAGGAAGTCGAAGTGGCTTTTGAGGAATTCAAACGAGTGAAATAATTGGAGGTTGAATACAGACTATGTTTGCAACAGAGTTTGAGATTACATTGCCTAAAGGGTATATAGACTCCGACGGCAACCTCCATCGTAAAGGTACGATGCGTTTAGCAACAGCGATAGACGAAATCTCTCCTTTACGTGACCCGCGTGTTAAAGCTAATCCAGCTTATGCCACGATTATTATTTTGGCGCGTGTCATTACTCGTTTAGGTGCTTTATCTGAAGTTACTCCTGCAATAGTAGAAAACTTCTTTAGCCAGGATTTAAATTATCTCCAAGATTTTTACCGTAAAATCAACGGCTTGGAACCTGCAACTCCCCCAATTTCAGATTCTCAACCCCCGGTTTCAGATTCTCAACTTTTTGAAGAAGTCGGGAATCTGAAAACTCCACACAATTAGAAATTAAGACGCGATATATCGCGTCTCTACATTATTTATGCGTCGTAAGGAACTTTGTACTGAATTCAATTTTACGCTTCCTAGAGGATTAATCGATTCCCAAGACCGGGTACATCGTCATGGTGTTATGCGTTTAGCTACTGCCAAAGATGAACTTTGGGTGCAGCAAGAACGTAAAGTTCAGGAAAATCCTGCTTACGGCGCTTTAGTGATGCTTTCGCGGGTCATCTCGCGCTTAGGCAGTTTGAACTCTGTAACTCCCGAACAACTCGAAGAGTTAGTCTTGCGTGATATTTCTTACCTCAGAGAATTTTACAACCGAATTAATCAGCAATCTAATACATATATCCCGGCACATTGCCCGCACTGTGATTCGCAATTTAATGTGAGGTTAGAGTTAGCGGGGGAGTCATAAGCTACCCCTCAGATACTTTATATGAGGAGGTAGCTTTTATTGCTTACCATTTTCACTGGTCGCAAGACGATATTTTAAACCTAGAACATATGACTCGTCAGCGATGGGTAACGGAAATAAATAAGATTAACCAGAAAATTAATTAGAACATCAATATGAAAGTCAAAGTTTCCACATCTCCAACACAAAGCGAATTCGAGGAAGTTGACCTGACTCTAACAACCAGACGAGGCGCTGAATGTTTAATTGGTCGATCTCCTGATTCTGATTTGGTTCTCGATAGTACTGATGTTAGTCGATTACATGCTAAATTTTTTGCTCAAGGAGGAAATTATTATTTCTGCGACCTTGGTAGTAGAAATGGGTCGATAGTCAACGGCAAATTGGCTGAGAAAGACCACTCATACATACTCAAGGATGGCGATATTATTCGCATCGGTGATTTTGTGTTGATGCTGGAAGATGAAATGCCAGATAGCCAGCAAGCGGAAACAGTAGTTAGAATTATTAATCCTTCGGAATTTTATAACTGGCGCCAAAATCAAAATCAAAGTGCTACACCACAGGAATTACAACCTGTTAATAACGAATCAGTTAGTTCTGTTCCTGCTGCCGAAATTAGTCAAAAACATGAAGAAGCAGAAATTGTTAATATATCTGAAGAAGTAGAACAATCTAAAGAAACTTTTATTCAGCCTGACGATATTGTCACACCTGATAACGCTATCCCCTCTCCGTATGGAACAAGCGCGTCAGATGTTGCCTTACAAGCCACAGCAAAGCTAGATGCCAGGGATGATAGCATTGTTCCAGATCGCGATACTGCAAATACAGAACGTGAGGATGAGACACCTGAACCTATCATCGTTCAAGCCGCCGATCTCATCATTACAAAACAGGAAACCGAGATTCCAAGCGTAAAACCCGATGTTGAGGTGTCTGAGTATACCATTGCTCAACCCCGCGACCTTGCAAGTGCAGAACAGAAAACTGAGGCTGTTCCAATCGTAGAACCCGATGTTGAGGTATCTGAGTATACCATTTCTCCAGTCCCCGACCTTGCCAGTACAGAACAGAAAACTGAGAATATTCCTAATGTAGAACATGAGGAAGAAATTGCGCCACAGACACAAGAGCAAGAAAGAGAAATTATTGCAGTAGTAAACAGCGATCGCGAAAATTTTGATTTAGATACACCATCTCAACAAACAGAGAAAGAATTGGTGCCTAAGGACACTTCTATTTTAACACCACACGAAAGCGAATTAGTAGCGACAAGTCAACAGACTGAAGAAACTCCATCAGAAAATCAAGAATCAGAAGAACCAGAAGAACTAGAAGAACTAGAAGAACTAGAAAAATCATCTATACAGCTTGCTAAAATTCTCGAAGAAAAACAGATCCTGCTTGTCAGTCACCAAAGCAAAAAATCTGAACTTATAGAATTAGTATGTGAATACGAAGAATTTTTATCGTACTGCTTAACGAGAACATGGCAAACTTTCAGCGATGATTTGTACAAACAAACAGGTCTAAGCGTCACCCAAGAAATTCCTCCAGCGAATTCGGGAGGGTATCAAGCAATTAACTCACTAGTTAACTCTGGAGAAATTATAGCAGTAATTTATCTCAGAGACTTAATGATGGCGCCTCAACCTGGTCAAGCAAGTGAAGAAGCACTATTGAGGATATGTAATATCAACAATGTTTTACTTGCAACGAATTTACCAACAGCAAAAGCAATTCTTTATTATCTCAAAAACTTGAAAGATTAGCAGTTCGTAGTAAGCATTTCAGCGCTTATATTTTGAAGGACTGAAGTCCTTACTACGAGCTATGAACGCTACTAATTATAATAAGATGAATAGTAATAGTGATAATCTTATCAGCGCTAGTCTTTCAACGCAAAGCTTAACTTATCGACCAAATCAAGGCGAGGTTTCTTTTGAAGTCACTGTTAATAATGACAGCGATCGCTTTGCCAATTTTCAATTAGAAATTATCGCTGCTGGTGAAATTCGCAACCCTAATTACCGTTGGTATCGTCTTGAACCAGAAGTTGCTGCAGCTCAACCTCACGGTAGTAGCACTAAATTCCAAGTATTTATTTTTAATACGCCAATTCCTGGATTCGTTGGTACAGTTAACCTGTCTGTAAAAATATTTTCTCCTCAGCTAGCACGAGAACGCAGACTCATACTACGTTTGCAAATTGAGCGAGATAATCAACCAATTCTAATTAGTGTTGAACTACCAATACGCACGTTTCAAGTATATCCTGGCAACGCTATAGATATACCTGTACGAGTTAGAAATCAGGGACAAGTAGCTAGTAATGTACTGTTGCATTTAACAGGTATCGATGCTTCTTGGGTGACTAACAGTGCTGAACGGAGATTTACCTTAAATGCTAATAGTCAAACAGAACTGAGTTTTAGATGTGAACCACCTTCTGTAGTTCAAGCACCTAGTTTAAATTACTTGTTTATTGCTGAAGCGACAAGCAATAATAGTTACCCAGCTAATGCAGAAGGTAATTTGGAAGTATTGCCTGTTGGTTATATTAATTTTAGCACGCCACAAAACAAGCAAAGAATTCCTTCTCGACGTTCGTGGTTGCCGGACTGGAAGTCTAATAGTGCTTCCTATGAATTGCTATTTAAAAATCTCAGCAATATAGGTCAAGAAATTAATGTGCAAATTCAGGGTAGAGATTGGCGAAAATGTACGTTTAAGAAGGTTCCTGAAATCGCGAATTTAAATTTAGGAGAGACAGTAAAAGTAATTTTAGACGTTCAAACAAAACGTCCTTGGATCGGAATCGGAAAAACTTTATTTTTAGAAGCAAAAGCAGAACTATCTGACCAAAGGTTAGGCAGTACAGACCCTGCCACTCAAAGTTTAGAATTAGAGGTTTTACCAATTATACCTTTATGGTTACAATTAGCGATTCTAGCACTGCTCGCAGCACTACTAGCTTTGCTGTTGAGACAAGAGGTAATTGCACATACAGGTTTTGTAAATTCAGTTCGTATTAGTGGTCCTGGTACAGATGTTGTAAGTGCTTCGGATGATTGTACATTGAGATTTTGGAGAATCCGTAATGATAGATTAGAACCAAATGAAGCAGCTGGAAAAACTTTCAAAGGACAGATTTTAGGTTGCAATAATATACCTCAAAAAAGCAAAGGAGTATTAGCAGTTACCAACGATAAAAACAGAGTCGTGAATTTTGTACCAGTCCAAAACGACCGTGTTGCAGTTGGTCTTGACAATGGTGTCATTCAGCTACTACAAGTACCCACTGGTGACAAAATTGCTGAACTCCAAGATCCTGAAGCACCAGGTGACAGAGTATTTGACTTAGCGTTTACCTCAAACTCACTTCATTTATTTAGCGGTTCCGGTAAAGGTAAGGTGAGATTATGGTCGAGAGCATCAATTAATGAGGAATTTCAAAAACAACCTAATATTGACCTAGAGAATCTCCAAAAGCTACCAAGTTTTCCAATTAGAGCATTAGCTTTGAGTCCTGACGATACAATTCTCGTTATTTCTGGCAACTATAACCGTTTTTTAATATTACCTTTGAATAAAAATCAATCTAACAGCCCATTCAAAAAGTTATCATTACAAGAACTAAAAAAGATAGATGGAAGAGGGGGACCGAATGACTCTGTGTTTGAGTTAGCTTTCGTTCCTAAATGGAACTCGTCAGAAAAAATTCTGGCAACAGCCGACTCGGCTGGATGGATTGCAATTTGGGATTTGAACAAATGTAAAGTTACAAGCAATTTTCAGCAGCAAATCGATGACTTAGACTGTACACCACCAATAGACCGCTGGCAAGTTGATTCAAAAAATGCTGTGCGTGCTTTAGGGTTTAGCGAAGATGGTAGTTTGCTAGTAAGTGGTGGAGACGACGGACGAGTAGTTGTATGGTATTTAACTTCCGGTTATCAACTTGACAAAACAAAATCACCAAAAGTTATAAATAATTTCTCAGGTTATAAAAAAATTACAAGCATTGACGTAAAAAGCAATCTAGGAATCGTGGTTAGTGGCAGTGAAGATTTTCAAGTCAGACCCCACCATATTAAGTAAAATAATCTAAACAATTATGCAAGCTAGAACTAATCCACTATCCATTATTATTAATCCGCCTGGAATTCAATATGGAATGCCTGGAGATATTGTATCACTTTATGCTGTTGTGATTAATGAGGGCGACCAAAGCGCTGTTATCGACTTGTTTTTTACTTTTGACGAGACATTTCAAAAAATTAGTGGTTGGTCTGCTTCTCCAAGAGCTAGTTTAGCAGTGGCGCCGAAGGAAAGTAGCGACGAAGTTACGTTTGATTTTGAAATTCCAGTTGATGCTTTAGCGGGTACCTATGATTATACTTTTGTCGTTGATTCTCCAGAACATTATCCGCAAGATACTCCGATAAACTTTCCTGGTCAACTCAAAGTTCAACTCAAAGAACAAACTGTTATTCGCGCTTTTGACCCAACTTTTTCAATTATACCTGCCACAAATCCAAATAAACTTATAACTTACAGATTCGACCAACCTTTACAAGTGGTGGTAAAAGTCGAAAATCGCTCGAACCGTGTAGACAGATTCCGTTTGACTTGTCCAGATTTAGATGAAAGTTGGTTTAAAATATCTTACCCTGCTACTGGGTTGGAAGGAGCAGGCTTATTTGATGTCAGCGCGCTAGAACTCAACCCTCATTCTGAAGGTGAAATATCTCTAGAATTTCGTCCTCCTATTGATACTCTCGCTGGTAGCTATTCTCCAACGATTCGCTTGCTTTCAGAAAATAATCCAGATTTGATACTGCTGGATTTAATATACATTAATCTACCTACAAATTATCAATTAGGTATAGAACTTCATACTATTTTAGGAAAAGTTAGCCATAAAGATGGCGTCTTTGAATTAGTAATTAATAATCAAGGCAACTTGATACGGGAACTATTTTTTAATGCTAAAACCAGGGATGAAGAAGAAATTTGCACTTATAAATTTGACCATAGTGAATTTAAATTATTACCCAATACAACCGAAAAAGCAAGTCTTTTAGTTAAACCAGGCCCTTGGTGGCGCCGACCATTTTTCGGTCAACCTTTACCGCTCAATTTTGAAGTTAATATTAGAGATAAGCAAAGCTATCCTTTGGCTAACGCATCTCCTCAAGCCACGTTATTATGGAAACCACGTCCTTGGTGGCAATTCTTACTATTAATTTTACTAGGGTTGGGGTTATTTGCTGGCATCTCATATATGATTTGGAGACTTTTAAACCCCGAACCGTTAAGAATTGAAAGTTTTAGTACTGATAGCTCAACAATAACTGAAGGTGATGAAGTTCGCTTAAACTGGAAAATTAATAACTATGATCAAATGCAGACATTGGTAGTGGTCACTACACCAAATAATCACAAGGTACTAGATTATAATAAAAAAAGTATTGATGAATTCATTAACAGAGATAAAAATCAGAATCTTCCCTGTAACGTCATACACCAAAAAGACTTGATATGCAATCATGTTCCAACCGGATTTAAAAAACCGGGTAAATACGTTTTTAAAATACAAGTATCTTATCAACAGGGTTCATCGCTTTTTAACCGCAGAAGTCAAACCGTTACCGAAACTGCTGAAACTGAAATTACCAAAAAACCAATAGCTGAAGTAGTAGACTTTAAAGTAGATAAATCACAGTATAAAACTGGTGAAAGCGTATCTCTGTCCTGGACAATTAAGAATCCGCAATTACTTAACAAGCTGATAATTAACAAGAAAAAAAACAATATATTAGTAGGTAATCCTGTCACCCTAGAATTTAAAAATGGGAATTTGAAAGACCCTAAATTCAAAAAATGCAAAGAAGAAAATAAGCTACTCAAATGTACATTTTCTTTACCTGCATCTAACCCAGGTATATTTACTTATGATATCAGCGCTGTTTCTGGCGATCAAGTAAGTAATAAGCAAGCTCAAAATCCAGTCGAAATATTACCCAAACCATTTAAAATTGTATTTTTTAAAATTAATAATATTGACAACAACCAAAAACAAAGTATTGTTTTGAATGAAGGAGATCAAATCACCGTAAGTTGGAAAGTAGAAGGAGAAGACGTTTCAGTCAAACTATCTCTCAACGACGGAGAAGTTCCACAAACTGGCAACATACCCAAAATTCCTGTTGACGTGAACTTTCCACGCCAAATTATACTTACAGTTACAGACAAATTTGGCAAGCTCCCTCCTCAACCAAAAGGATTTTTAATCATCGTTAAACCGAAACCCACTCCGGCATCTGACTTAATTACACCTTCTCCCTCACCTACACAAAATATCTTTAAACCTCTCCCTGCTTCTCCACGTTGAAGACCACTATTTTAATACAATACACATGACGTTATATCATGTCCGGTTATGGTTATGCTACGGTAGTCATGCATAGTAATGATAAAGTAAGAAATGTCGCTTAAAGATTCAACAATAGACATCTGGTGAAAAATGTCAATACTGCTCTATGACTGAATTTCCCTCCTGCGATTGCGCAGAGCGCAGACGCCAAGGGCGTATCGCCGCATGCCTGTTGCGTAAGTCCTGTTGTCATTACATTCAATACATGATGACTATCGGCTACGTTTCGGAATTGAAAGTAGCTATCGAATGAAAAATCAATGCCGCATCAAAACAACTATTAAAAATCCAACCATCAGGTTTCTATTTGTAGCTTTGGCATTTTTAATTATTAATATAAGGTTTTTGTCAAGACTAATAAGATGCGTTTGCCCTGTCGTGCTCCCCTGCTCTGCCCATGTGTAGTGACATTAAGATGAAATGGTATGACTCCTGGGTGTGTAACTAATATCCAATTTTTCCATTGCTTTACGCTTGGTTTCGTCCCCGCGCCGGTCATACTTTGCCGTCGTCGTCGGGCTAGTGTGTCCGGCAAGTTGCTGTACCGTTACAATATCTGCCCCGCTATCAAGTAAGTCAGAACAAAACGTCCTTCTAAAATCATGGGGAGAAAACCGCTCAACTCTGGCTTCTAATGCGCGTTTTCGCACAATCATAAACACCGCTTGGGGAGTCATGCGCTTGTAATCTCCTATAAATCCCCCCTTGCGAATCGGATGCAACAAAGGTCCCGGTCTGCTACCGCGTATCGTAAGCCAATCACAGACCGCTGCAATTGCAGTGGTCGGCATATACACCGTCCGGTCTTTCTCACCTTTACCGCTCAAAATTTCTAACGCACCAGTTGTCGCATCAAAATCTTTCAAATGCAGCGCCACCACCTCCGCCCTTCTTAACCCACACCGCAGTAGTGCAATTAACGCGCTATCTCGCACACCCAGCGGTGAGGAGTCAGCTTGACAAACCCGAATGAGTGCAGTAATTTCATCGGGTTTGAGTCGCCTACCTCGTTGTTTTTTACTCGCCTTAATACTACGTAAATCAACAGCTTTTTGGTAGTCACTGGCACTTATGAGGTCGAGTTTGAACGCTTCTTGCAACACCCTCCTTAACGCACACAACATTTTATTCGCTGTTGCTGGGGCGTGTTTTTTCATCAGCGCAGAACGAACAGCAGCAGTGTGTTGATACCTCAATCCTGCCCAGTTTAATGTCATCGCATCGCAGTTGCCATTGCTCAACAAAAGAGCGATCGCGTTGAGAGCTTGTTCCATAGTCGGGCGCGACCCAGGTGCAAGACTATCGAGATACACCGCCGCTGGGTGTAGCGTCAGTGGTAATGGCTCGCTTAGGACTAGCGCTGGAACTGAGGGTGCGCGCATTTTTTTATCAGAACTTGTATTCTAGTCAATCATTCTCCCACAGTTCGTGCATCGCAATTGCTATTCGTCAAGCATTGTTTGCATTTCTTTATCATCGAAGAAGGGAACGCTTAACTCTTAACAGGGAATAGGGAACAGCGATTATTGGGAACGCTTAACAGTTTTCCGCAATTTTGGCGTTCCTGTTTCCGGGAGTAAGAGACCCCCATAACTATCAAGTGGTATGTTTGGTGGTGGGTATAAATCTCCATCACCAAACCCCCTCTGTTAAGAGCCTCGAAGCAGTATCCACCAGCAAAGAACAGAACTGTGTCTTGTGGGTATATCATAAAGATGTTTTGCAGCAACTGCTTTGAAATTGGAACGAGTGAAATCAATAGAGTTATGTACAGGTGCTGGAGGCTTGGCGATGGGCTGTGCCAAGGCGGGCTTTCATCATCTGGCACTTGTGGAACTCTCTAAGCACAGTTGTCACACGATCCGTGAGAATCAACGGCTCGGGATTGCCCTTCTGGACGACTGGCATATTCACAATATGGATGTGACAGATTTTGACTATTCCACGATTTCGGAAGAAATTGACCTCTTGGCTGGTGGACCACCTTGTCAGCCCTTTTCAATTGGCGGTAGGCATGGTGCTTTTCTCGACAAACGGGATATGTTCCCCCAGTTCTTCCGGGCAGTACGCGCATTACGCCCCAAAGCGTTCCTGATTGAGAATGTACGTGGATTACTGCGTCGTAATTTTCAAAAATTTTTTGAGTATATTATCTTACAGCTAACCCATCCAGAAGCTCAGCCTAAGCCGGATGAACCTTGGGCTGACCACTTGGCACGACTGGAGCGTCATCATAATAGTGGGAAGAGCGATGACCTTGAGTATCACGTTACCTTTAGATTGCTCAATGCAGCTGATTATGGCGTACCGCAAAAGCGGGAGCGGGTTTTTATTGTTGGCTTCCGCTCTGATTTGAAAGCAAACTGGTCTTTCCCCGAACCAACACATACGAACCAAGCGCTTATTTGGCATAAGTGGGTTACTGGCGAATATTGGGAACGCCACGCCATAGCTAGCAAAGAACGCCCCCAGATGAGCGCCAAACTGCGTAGCCGCCTGCAACGTACTGGTGCAAATTTGTTGGGTAGCATGAGCGCCCCTTGGTGTACTGTCCGGGATGCGATCGCTGACTTGCCACCTCCCGAAAACAGCAATGCGGCTTCATATATTCCCAATCACATTTATATTCCGGGAGCCAGAAGTTATCCAGGACATACGGGCAGCCCTTTGGACGAACCAGCCAAAACCTTAAAAGCAGGGGTGCATGGTGTCCCTGGTGGGGAAAATATGCTTGCCTTGCCTGATGGACAAGTTCGCTATTTCACGGTGCGAGAGGCGGCAAGGTTACAGACGTTTCCTGATGATTACTACTTTCCCTGCGCTTGGGGTGAGTCAATGCGTCAAATTGGTAATGCTGTTCCTGTTACCCTTGCTTATTTGATTGCTTCTAGCATCCGCAGCCATTTACAAGAATTGCCGCTGGCAGGAAAATTGTAGGTGCTATCTAGCTATAATTAGTCATGCCATTAGAGGTCTTCCAAGCACCAGCCACGTTACGTGAACAGTTAATTGAATTTCAATCTAGACAGCAATGCCAAGAACTCACCGAACTAGAACAGCACAAAGAAGAGTTGGCAGGCTATGGAGCGCGTTTACCTACTTTACTATCGAGGACAATTTCCTTTGTACGCAGATATTACTTATGCGAACCTTGCAAAATGCTGTATGCCGATTTCTATTGGCAAAGCGGAGAATCCTGGCAAGCGTACTGGGAAAGGAAACGTTACTGGAGGGCTAGTTAGTCGGTTAAGAGAACATAGGAACTCCATTCGCACTGCACCCAATCTTGATGTTGCCGAGTTTCACTTTACTGTAGTAGCGATGGCAGTGGACTTGGTTGCTTGGGGCGAAGCGATACTGATAAGACATTTTCAGCCTGTATGGTGCAGTATTATTTCTGGCTTTGGTATCCATGCCCCTGGTAAAGGACGCTTAGCACAGATGCGCTCGACTTGGGATGAAATACACCCCGGACGGTCGTTTGCCGAACAGTTACCACCACTACCGGTTACTGTAGCCAGTTTGCAGCCGCAAGTGACGCAGCACTGCCAGAATATGTGTGTGCGGTTGGGATGCCCGTCGGAACCATCGGAAGATGTAGGCTCAAAGGACGACTTCTAGTAAATAATTCTCCCACAATAATGCATCAAAATTGCTATTCGTCAAGTAATGGTTTGCATTTCTTTATAATTATTGGGGAGATGTATTCTCTACCTGATGGGGTGGTACAGTCCGTCCCTTGCCTTCCATTCCCAAGCAATACTCATAGGATCGCGGTTCCGGGACCAACTGGTAAATTCTTTAACGCTCTTGTTTTCTCTTTCAGCAACAAGACCTTGAGCGGTGACGCCAAGTCTTTGAGCAAGACTTTCGTTTGTCCTGGGCTGTAGTTCAACTTGTGTTTGTTGGTACGGATACGCAAGTCTTCGCGGTTTGTTGTTGCCCAATCTCCCAGAGGCGATAGACCGTTCGATTAACTCTAGCTTCTTAGTAATAACTGGTTGAGTCGATGGCGGATATTATTCTGCGCACCTCTCAGTTAGATCCGGACGTGCCCATTTCTGTGCATCCGGCTCCCGATGTTCTGGGGTTTCCCCTTGCTCATGTGGTGATAGTCATGGCAGCTTTCATGTGTCGCTAGAAGATTTTTCTTCTTCCAGTTATCATGATTGCCGTCTATGTGATGTAAATGTACTCGTTCTGAACTGAGCATTTTTAAACCACAGTATCCACATGCATGGTTTTGCTGTTTTAAAGCTTTAGAGGTTTCGCCGTCGTAGAGTTTGCTGTTGCGCTCACTCCAGTAAGTGATGTCTCCATCAAAGGGTGATTTCTCTCCTTGAACGTTGACAAATTTGTTTTCGGAGTAAGGGACTGCTGGGAATGCCTTGTCTAGTAATTTCTTACTGGAGTATCGGTCGTTCCTTGATTCCTTATTGAATACCTTGTATGCTCTTGTTTCGATGTGGTATAGCGAGTTTCGCGACCCGTCCATCTTACAATAGCGGTGGTAATTCCTCCATCCTCTAACTAAGGGTGCTAATTTCTCAGCTTTTACCTTAGAACCATAGTTCGAGCAGTTAACGATAGCTCTTACCTTCCTGTGGAATGTCTTGAGGTTATCCACCGAAGGGACACATCTGAATTTTCCGTTGCTTTGCACGCTTATGTGCCAGCCAAGGAAATCAAAGCCATCTGTCGATGCGGTGATCTTGGTCTTCTTCTCACTGATATTCATTCCTCTGGCTGCAAGGAACTGGCTTATTTTTCCAAGTATCTCATTTGCGTCATCTTTAGGTTTGAGGAAAAATACCATATCGTCGGCATATCTGACGGATGGATGGATTTCCTCTATTCCATTGAGCGCAATGTTCGCTAAAAGTGGACTTACCACTCCACCTTGAGGTGTTCCTTGTTCTGGAAATTCAGGGTTAGTTCCTGCCTTTAGGCATCGGAATATACCTATTTTCAGATTTTTAGGAGCTATCAGATTATTCATGATAGCGGTGTGATTTATCCGGTCGAAAGTGGGTAGCTAGCTAGCGAGGTAACATAATGCTCCTTTTCTAACTAGCCCCCTCCGAACCGTGCTTACGAGTTTCCAGGTACACGGCTCTCCAGTATTCCATTACTATGAGACTTGTTTACCTGTTGGTTTACCTGCGTGTATCGCATCATGGCATTGAGGGCAGACCATTAGAGTTTTCCTTCTACGAGCGGACATAATTTGCATCCATTGCGGTTTTTCTTTCTGACCTTTGACTTTGAGGTCTTTAAGGGCGCGAATATGGTGAACTTCAATGTCACCAGTAGCCCCGCAAATCTCACATTCATCGGCTTGAAGACGTTTAATCAGTTCATTTCTGAACGCGGGTTTTCGCGTTTTTGACAAGTCTTCTATGGTTGCTTTTAAATTGCGTTTTAATTGTATGCCACCGAAGCGAGCAATTAGGGGTTTCTTGCCTTCAACTGGGACGGTGATTTCAACACATTTTCTCAAACCGTGTGGAAGTTTTACCGTCTTATGGTACTTCGCGCAGATTTTAGCTACGCTAGTTTTGTGTTTACAGGCAAGGGTTTTCATCAATGAACTCCACATCACCCATTGGAGCTTTCGGAGCCATGCAATGTTTTGAGCCTGGCTGTAGAATTGTACGAGTCCTCTAAATTCTGATTGGTAGATGTTGATGATAGTAAAATCATCATCATTTATTAATTCAGACCGATGAATGGGCTTGCCATTCCTCATATATAGGGCGCACTTTTCTGCTATCAGACCAGCCGGGATTCTTAGTGCAATTATTCCATTAATTGAGCGTTTACCATTGGTATGCTTATTGTCGGAGTGTTGAACTAAAATCTCGTAACCTAAGAAGTTTGCCCTTTCATTTCTGGCATGAGTAATTAAGGTCTTTTCTGGTGACAATTCCAACTGAAGTTTTTCAGCTAGAAATCCCTTAAGTTTTTCCTTAATTTCTTTTGCTTCTTGAAATGAACCAATGAAACCAATTAGAAAATCGTCAGCGTAGCGGACGTAATTTAACCTTCTGTATTCAGGGTCCCGGACATCTTTGGAGGGCATGTTCTGGTATTGAATTTCCAGTTGACGCGCTTTATCAAATTGTCTATTTTTCCTGTAATACCAGGCAAGTTTTACGAGTTTTGAATACTCTGGATTTTCTGCCCGACATTTGCCGAGTGTGTATTCTGGAATGAGTCTTTGTTCGATAAATTTATCGAGTTTCTCAAGGTAGATGTTGGCAAGTATGGGTGAAACAATTGCGCCCTGCGGTGTTCCACTTAGGGTAGAATGGTATCTCCATTGCTCGCAGTAACCTGCCTTAAGTAAATTTTCAACCAATCTCAGAAAGCGATTATCTAGGATTTTCTCGCGTAAAATTGACATCAAGATTTTATGGTCTATATTGTCAAAGCAGCCTTTGATATCTCCTTCGATAAACCACTTGGTTCCTTGCCAAGTGCGGTCTATTACTGTTAACGCCGTATGGCATCCGCGTTTTGGTCTGAAACCGTGACTGCTGTTGGAAAATTGAGGTTCATAATACGCCTCTAATATCAAGCGTATTACTTCTTGAATCAATTTGTCTTTCCAAGTAGGAATACCCAATGGTCGAGTTTTCCCATTTTTCTTGGGAATATTAATTCGCCTCACTGGTGTCCATTGAAAGCGTTCGTATCGAATCTCTTCTATGAGAGTTTCAATCTTTTTCATGGACATCCCGTCAGCAGTYTCCTGAGTGACTCCTGGCGTTATTGCACCAGCATTTTTATAAATGCGGCTATACGCTAGCAGGTACAAATCCGGGTTGAACAATTGTCTGTAGACATCATCCAATAGTAAACCACGGTAGCCTCTGTCTCTGATTACACTTAACACCGTTTCGGCGTTTCGCATCTCGCGTACCTCTCGGTTAAAATGTCAGAAATACCTGTTCCCCTTCGCCATGTGAACGGCTTTCCCGTTCTCGGACTACTATGGGAACTCTGTAGTCATAGGACTCGCGTCCCGTAGACCATCCCGCGCTTCATCAACTCGGTACGTAATAGTGTGATTTAGGTGTCCCACTCATTCGTTAAGCCATCTCATCGGTGGCTGACTTCGTTTGAAGAAGTTGTGTGGTTCAAATGCTTAAAACTACACACAAACGATTATTCCTTTTAGGCGTTGTAGGAATAGGCAATCGCTTATACCGTCAGAATTGGGCTTCAGGTAGTTTAACCTTCACCTTGTCACACAAGCCTTGCCGAGCAATAGTTTTTAACGCCTTCTCTCTATTCCCGGCTTTACCAACATGCTGTTGTTCCTTTTGTCTTTTGACTCTAGGTAAGTTGATTGACTTAGGGACGTTCTTCTTAGTCCCTCCCAACTTCGTTGGGGATACCGCGTTAACTGTCGCGGCGCACGCATTTTTCGATATCGAGTTCTATGACTCGTTTTTCTATTCCATTGTGATTGGATTGCAGGTTTGTGAACAAGTACTTTTGCGCGTCATGCGTGGAACGTCCTGCTCTGAACCCGTAACTCCTTGCATGGAAAGTTGCCTCGTGTGCTGGTAAGAGTGCGTATTTCACAAGGCATTGCCATGCTCTATCCGCGATAGTAGGGACTTTTAGAATTCTGGTTTTACCGTCTTTCTTGGGTATTGGGATTTGTCTTAATTTGCTATGATGCCAATTAAGGTAAGATTTCTTGAGGAGTTCCTCAAGCGTAAGGCGTTCTTCAATAGTTAAGGACGCTTTCCCATCCATACCCGCAGTCTTTTTACCAGCATTTAGTTGAGTTACTTGTCGAATAGCCAATAACCGTGCAGCTTTGGATTTCAGAATCAGTTTCTGGAGTGACCGCGCTTTCCGCATGTCTCCTGCCTTGACTGCTTTGAATAGCCGAACTTGTAGGCGAAACAAATTGCGTCGGAATTTCTTCCAGGGTAATTTGCTCCAAGATTCACTAGCATTTCTACTGTGTCCAATCATGCTCTACTCCTAATGACTACTTTCTGAACACCTCAGCGAAATTACTCGCTGTCCTACCCGAATTAAAGGAATTCTGCTGCTCGTCTAGCTTACCTGGGGTTCGACCTTTCCCAAGACCTTTAACTCGTTTTTCTTCGTTCCCCGGATGAGATTGTTCTGTGCCGTCAGATGGAACCAATTCAACCGCTAGAACCCCTTACTCTTGCCGTTTGTACTAGAACTCATCGGCGGGATTTCATCTCTAGCGAAGTCAGGGATTTTATGTTATGCCCTGCTCAACAATAGGTTGCTTTTTTAGGTTCTGTTTTTCATCTTGTACACTCCCGCTTAGCGCCAGTGTCAGCCCATAACGACCGTCTGATTGCGCCCTGTTCCCAGCTTCAGCCTCCGGAATTCCGAGTTCGGTCACTGTGGGCAGATAAGGAGTTCTCTTATACACATCTAGATGGTTATAAGAGACAGGTGTCAGCCCATAACAGCCGTCTGATTGTGCCCTGTTCCCAGCTTCAGCCTCCGGAATTCCGAGTTCGGTCACTGTGGGCAGATAAGGAGTTCTCTTATACACATCTAGATGGTTATAAGAGACAGGTGTCAGCCCATAACAGCCGTCTGATTGTGCCCTGTTCCCAGCTTCAGCCTGTGAAATTCCGAGTTCACTCACTGTGGGCAGGTAGGGAGTCACCTCTGAGTTTGAGGGGAAGGGCTTTCACCTTCATCCTTTCCGGAGTTCAACCCTATGCTTATGCTTGGGGTTGGCTAGGTTATTTTCGGGCTGATTACCGAGATTCACCTAGCAACGAATCGCACTCTAGTTTTGTTTCTACCGAAGAGCCTTGAGCGGTAAGATGGGATTCCAGTTTCAAGAGCTTCTCCTCTAGCTGTTTGACTGATTTATTGCCTGCCGTTACATCGATATCATTATTGATATCAAATCGGAGTAGCAATTCCTCTAAGGCTTGCAGCAAGGCAATTGTATGACCCTGCCTGTGTAACTTTGATAGTCGCCGAACCACCCCAATGAGTGGAACGGGCACACGAATCATTTCGCTTGGTGGAGACTTTTGGTCTGGCATTTGATATCATTGTTGATATCGACAAGCTGATTATAAAAGGTTTGGCGGAATACAGTAATTTACTGAGTATTAATTGTGTCCAAAATTGTCAAAGTTGTTACATATCAACACAATTTGCGACGGCAGTGATCATGCCCAAGCGCTAAGACCTTGAATTTATCGAAATTCAATGTTCACCTCAATTTAAAGGTGTTGGTAAAGCACTATTAAATTTCGCAATTCCTTAGAAGTGTTGAGTTAGGGTTAGAAGGTAGAGTTGGGCTGCATTCCCTACCAAGGGCTGAAAGATTTTACGAAAAACAAAATATGTTTAACTGCGGGCCTGAAGAAGACTATGATAATTGTTCTTCGACCCCAAGAGTTGAAAGGTTTTGTCCATTTACCTAAACGCGCTTGTTGTAGAGCGGACTTATGTAGGGCTTAATTGGTGTCGGCGTTTAAGTAAAGATTATGAACGACTACCAGAAACCTCAGAGACTTTTATCTATATTGCAATGATACGTATTATGATTCGACGCCTCGCATAATTTTTGACCTACTTCGACTTTTAAAACATCCTCTGATTTTTGCGAAGCTAGGTACACCTTTATTCCTTCTTAAGAGTTAAGCGTTAAGCGTTAAGCGTCTCTACTTTGTGATTCACAAAAATCAGATAGGATTGCTATAACAAAACTAAGTATATTAATGATAAATATTATCGGTATAATCAGAATTAGTTTCATAGAACCCAAAAGGAACTGATTGATGACTGGCAAAAACCGCAACCGCTATCCTTTAAACTGGGATACTATCGCGCTTGAGGTCAAATCAAAATCTGACTGGAAATGCACGCGCTGCGGTATGCAATGCTTACGTCCAACTGATAAAAAAGAAGGATTATCTCGTAGGGAACGTAGCATCAAAACATTAGTTGTCCACCACTGGAATTACACGCCCGAGGACAATCGAAACGAAAATCTTGCGGCTTTATGCAGCAGCTGCCACATGCTGTTCCATACGCGACGACGGGGAAACATATCACCAGGGCAACTCTCTTTATGGTAACAAAACCAGTAATTTAAGACAAATCAATTGAAGATATACTCGTAGTCAGTTGATTTTGTAGAATTGGAGGGGTATACCTGAGATTTGAAGCTGCTAGGTTTGAAATTGCGGTAGCTATTAACAACCACATAAGCTAACGCTTGATGTAAATAGAAAGCTCGGATATCGCTTCAGAAAATAGCTAGTTACTATTTATATCAACAGGAGTTAGAATCATGGAATTAGCACAATCTATGCTGACGGGACTTCTCTTCATTCTTATTTACGGATTCTCTAGTCTCTTTATTTTCCAATTTTTGTTAGAGATATCCGTCGCTTTTGAAAAACACTGCAACTGCACTACATCTATAAAACATACAGTAGCAACAACCGAAACATTAACTGAAAAATCCAAGATTCGGACATCTGACAAGAGCAAAAATAAAGTATCTACAACCAAACAAAAGTGTTCCCTTCACAGGAACTATTTAGCCTATAAGTTAAATACGGAATAGCATTTAACCAATTAGATGAGAAATATTAAGTAGATGAAGTTGAACTTGAGCAAAGAATAAGCCTCCTTGCAGAAAGCGAGCTAGCAGAGTTTGAAAAGCTTTATGTGGCAATGGAAAAATTCTGGGAGGTTGAAGTAGTGAATCTCCAAGAACGATTAAGGGAACTTAAACTAATTTCGGTATAGGCAGAGAAGGTTAGTATCCTGTATTACGCCAACGCAGTTGATCTGTAAGAGCTTCGATTAGTCCCTCTGCTTCGCCTCTCCCAATACCCTCTAAAATTGCAATTGCCTTTTTTAGGTTAACTTGGCAGTCTTCTGAGTATCCCTGCATTGTATCTTCTAAAGCATGATTTAAAGTCTACTCACCTAAATCAGCCACTTCTAAGTGAAACAGCCAACATGCTAATGTTGCCCGCAATGCCAGCTTATCAACCGGGGTAAGTTTTTCTAGTGTTGTGCCAAAATACTCGACAAGTTGGTCTATTTGCTGGGCTTGAATGTAATATGTAGTACACTTACTCATCTTGACAAATCTCCTAATTCTTTCTCTCTTGCAGGTAACCTTGGCGGTAATCTTTTTTCTTCAAACTCGATGCCTGACGGTATGACCACTGCTTCATAGGAGTAACCTTCTCTACATTCAGTAGTTGACGACGATAAGTATCGTTACCCGTTAGTTGTGCTAGAGCACCAGCGATAAACCGAGCGCAGCGTTCTGGTTGAGACGAGACTTGTTCCTCTGCAAACCGAATAACTAGCCAGTTTGCATCAACAAAACACTTGTTTCTATAGTCGTCCTCACCAATGCAGTGGGTAGGCTTCCCAGTCGCAAATGAGATAGGTTCGTCTACTTCGAGGTCTATGTGTAAGCGCGTATTAGGCTCGACAATAAGAAAATCAGCCGTATATGCTAACTGATGTCTTGGAGGAAGCATCACTTGCTGTGGGAAAACAATCTCACCGAAATAATGTTTGAGAACATTTTCAAACAACCCTTCACTCGCACCGATTGGTGCATCTCCTTGTCCGGAAGGAAAAACTAAAGGGGTAAATTGTTTTTTCTCTTTAACTAACTCTGGGATAACAACAATTGGATATTCTGGTGTCTTTGCCATAGCTGCACTAATACCGTTTCACTTCAAGGTTAGAACATGGTGGGCAAGCACTTGGGTTGCAGAGGGAGCGTTTAGGTTGTAGGGGGAGTGAAATGTATCAGGATTTTCGTGAAAGGGTATAACTCCTCATACTACATGGCTCAGATGAGTTGTTACAGTTAGATTGTAAAATCTTCATATTGATTTTTTGAAAAACGAAAAACGTAAGGATTTAGGAGAACCCTTTGCAATTATCTACATTCACAACCAGCAATTCAATCAACAAAATACTGAAAATGAACTAACTTTTTTCTAATGTTTTTCATCCAAAAATTAGAAAATTATCAGCTGTTATTCACTATCCCTTCTAGTTAGGATTGCTTCTAAGATGCTACAAGCAACACTAAATGAAATCCAGCTTTGATTGTCTAGAAGACCTTCTTGCCAATAACCATCCCGTCATCGCCTGCGAATCCCCCCTCCAAGAACGTCACCGCCTCCTCACCCGTATCGCTGCTTACTGTCAAAAGACAGGTAATAAAGCTTACATATGGAATCTCAATGAGTCCAGTATTAAGGAACTAGCTGTCGGCGTGAAAGAAAATCTCATTCTGCGGGAGTTCAATGACTATAAACCAACCGTAAAACAAAATAAAGAAGACTATTTTCAAGTACTCAATTTTTGGAAGGGTTATTCTGGAATCGGGATATTAATTGTTGAGAATATCTTTCCTTGGATAAAAGAAAATAACAATCAATCAACCGATTTTTTGATTGTATCGTCATGGATTAAGTCGTCCCTAATTAACCTCAAGCTTTCTAACCAAGATAGCGGTAAAACTACTATATTACTAGGACACCACGCCGAGATAACAAGCGAAATGGCGGCTATTATTCCTTTATGGACACAAGAACTGCCAGATACACAAGAAATTATTGACAATTTAATTAATAGTAAAATTCTCCCTTCAACATATACAGACCAAGACTGGTTGGAAATTGCATATAGTAGTGCTGGATTGTATATTTCTGATATTATTTATTGCTTGAAAGATATTGAAAAAACTCACCCTACCGGAAATTCCAGCGAGATAGCTAAACTTCTACTATCAAGAAAAATTCAATTGCTCAACCGCTTGTATGATATTGAGTTTTTACCTCCACCAAAAGTGCAACTTGGGGGATTAGAACTCATGCAGGAATCCTTCAAAAAGTTCAAGCGATTGCTCACCCCGCGTGCCAAACAATACAATCTGCGTGTACCCAAGGGTATCATGCTCGTAGGACCACCGGGAACGGGAAAATCACACTCAGCAAAAGCCTGTTCTCAGAATATGGGGATTCCCCTCATCATGGTCGATTGGGGTAACTTCAGAAGTTTTGGTAATCAAGCAGAAGTTAAACTCAAACGCTTATTGCGACTGGCAGATAGGCTCAACCAAGTAATTTTGTATTTTGACGACTTCGATAAAGGCTTCGCTGGGGATGACGACCTCGCCAAACGGCTTGCGGGTCAGCTATTGACATGGATGCAAGAGCGCACATCAGACGTACTGGTCATCGCGTCGGTTAACCGGATGGAATGGTTACCACCCGAACTCACCCGCGCTGGACGGTTTGACTATTTATTTAAGGTAGACCTACCCAACAATGGGGAAAGACATACAATATTTAAGCTTCATGCCGCCCGATTTGACAAGCGCTTCCGCAATAGTAACGACCCCTGGAGCGAGGATGAGTGGCGGCGTATCCTTAAAGCGACTAACCGTTGCGTAGGATCTGAAATCCAGACGATTGTTGAACGTGCTGCTTTTAGTATTTTTTACACAATGACAGCAGAAGATACCTACACATTCTCAGAACTCCCACCCCTAGAATTAACCATCGAAGCATTACTCGAAGAACGTCGCCAGATTAACCCGCTTGCAATCCGTGAAGCCGATAGAGTCGAGTCGATGCGTAATAAAGCAGATCAACAAGCTTTACCTAGTAGCCCGCGAGATGAAAGTAAGTTTGCTGTTGGAAACATCAATATTTTCAGCTAGCAAACGTCTGAAATCAGTTATCAGTTATCAGTTATCAGTTATCAGTTATCAGGTATCAGTTATCAGTTATCAGTTATCAGGTATCAGTTATCAGTTACCACTGGTCATTGGTCACTGGTCACTGGTCACTGTTCACTGTTCACGCTCTTTAACCACCTTACCACTTTATTCATCTAAAATTATGAAAGTCACAAGACCAACCACTCAAAGAAGAATTCAAACAAAAGGCGCACAAACTTCAGAAAAAAGCCTATTCTTCAAAATTCTCTTTGTCGTTGGACCAATTGCCGGTTTTACTGCTGCCCTCTCACCCCTACCACTCTACTTTTGGACTCACCAGCCCCAATATCTACCTATTGGTGCAACCTTTACTAGTAATAATCAAACAATCAAACTAGAGGTAGCTAGAGTTGCCCAAGAATTATCCAAAGGACTCAAATTCCGCAAGTCAATACCGAACAACCACGGGATGCTATTTGTTATCAGCAAATCCTCACCAATTAGCTTGTGGATGAAGGATACTCACATTCCCCTAGATATGATATTTCTTAAAAGTGGAGAAATTAAACATATCGTCAGGAATGTACCACCCTGTACAACTCAGGAATGTCCTAAATACAATTCAGTGTACCCTGTAAACCAAGTCATCGAATTACCCGCAGGTAGCGCAGATTCTCTAGGGTTAAATAATGGAGGATTTATCAAAATCAATCTTAAATAGCCTCAATTCATAATCAAACAACATATCAGCCAAAATCAAGTATAAAATCCCTAAAACTCCTTGTATTTAGGGATTTTACTTTGCTTAAAGATAATAGGAAAATACATTTTTATCGCCCTTGGCCATACGGCAGGAGGCAGCTATGCTGAAGGAAAGAATATTTTATACTAAGCCTTCTGTCTTTACGGGGTTCCGACTGTCCAAGCGAGTCAAGCCTTATTAGAACGAGTACCCGTATGCACCGACAGATTAACAAACCTTCATGCTTGACTCTTTTTCTTGTCCCTTCATTGTCCCCTAAATTTTGGTCAGCCTAAGAAAGCGGGAAGCCGCAAAGCGTCTATGTTCTGATTCTTCGTGGGACAAGACGGGTACGCGTAATAATAAGGCTGACTAAAATTTTACGTGTTAGACCCAAACCCAAGTGCGACGCCCAATTGGGTCTAAAACCCCGCCGTCTACACGGCGTCTACAATTGGTTGGGGTTTGATTTCTCCCGCAGCAGATAATTCCAGGATATCTAGGTCTGCTTGCTTTTTTGTTCGTGCTATGGGGTCTTGCTCACGAGTCAAAAAGACTCTTAAACGAGCGCCCATACACAAGTCACCTCGGTAGATGCATTTTCCATATTTATTTAAGTAAGTCGGATGCATTCTACGTATTTACTTATCTTAATATAGTTTGGTTTTTTTTACGCCGACTTACTTATCTTTACATAGTTTGGTTTTTTCGTACCTACCTACTTATGGTGAGTACCTCAGGTCAAACATTACGAAATAAGACACTGATTTAAATATTGGAATTTGTCAATAAAAAATCTGATAATTTTTAACTAACAAATTTTCAGAATAAATAGTGTCTGAAACTAGAAAATTATTAGATGCTTTGACGGATAGAACCCTCATAAAATAGGTTTACAAACGAGAAGTTGGAGCAAGGACTCAGGACTGGTCACTCACTTCTTAATGACTCCTACAAAGTTTCATTCACTCTTCAATCAACATCATCTACTTTTTTATGAGAACACACTACGAACCCGAATTTGATAATGACCGCGTTAAGAGCTACGAAGAAGAATATGGATATCCTGTTCCTGTTCGCCGCAAGCCTAATTGGAAAGAAAATGGCACAATTGCTGCATTAATGGTAGTGGGAACTGGGTTAATGATTGTAGACATCTCAATTCACAACATGGTGATAGCGAGTTTAGCATTTTTAACTGCAGGAGTTGCCCTACTGCCAAAAGAAGCAAACAGTCTACTTGCCAATATTGATAAATTGCAGCGCAGGTATGGCATTAACATTTACACAATACTGTTTGGAATTGTTAGCACGATTTTTCTACTCGACTTTGCTGTTGCACCAGCCAACGCACAGTTTATGAATAACGCAGAAACATTTTTCAAAAACGCCTCCTACTTTCCCGGAATTGACGCCAAAGTTATCGGTTTTATTTTTGCTGTATTACGAGGTTTGTTCCTCATTTACCTGGGTATCGGTCTAGTACGGGTTGTGCAAGCTGCCCGAAATGATGAAGACTGGCAAACCATTGCTAGAACACCAATTATTGTAGCTATAACTGTTGTTGTTGGTGACATTCTTGCTGCATTAGTCGTCGGTGGTGGTACTGGCGGTTAACAAGCTTTACCGAAAGGTCTATTTGAAATTGGGAACTTAATAGGTTAAGGAAGTGATTTTCACGGATTGCTCCTAAAACAAAAAATAAAAATGGACAAACCACGACGCGAATTCCGTACTGTCAACCACATCCTTGGAAAACAGCCGCGCTTGGGACCATTGAGCGCCGACCAAATAATTCCCTGGAGTGCGATCGCACTCATTGGGTACATGGTTGTCAAAGGATTTATGCAACAATCATGGTTAGCAACTGGTATAGCGATCGCTTGGGGTTGGGCAACCTGGTGGACAGTCTCCTCAAATCAAGCCTTCTTCGGTAAATTTATCGGCACACCCCGCATCATTCGTGGCTACAAACCATTCGTCTCGCTTGTTCATCCTCCCCAGGAACCAAAACCTAGGAAAAAGCGTAGGGGGTAGGGTGCAGGGGGAGCAGGGGGAGCGCTTGGGTTGCAGGGAGGAAAGAGAGAGTTATTTTTTGCACACCCCACACCCCTAAGTCCTTACGGACACGCTCTTGCAACAGGGAAATCACGCATTCAAAAGCCAAAACTCAATCATTTGAGATCTTTTTTTGACTTTTGACTTGATACTTTTGACTTGTTTTACCTCACACCCTACTCCCTGTTCAATAGTTCTTTCGCTTCTTCACTGTTAAGCGTTCCCTGTTAAGAGTTCCTTTTTCAAAAGTTAAGAAAAATTAACGCACGCAACTACACGCTATGAGTTCGACCGCCTCAACGAAACAAAAGGATAAGATTGGCAGAAAGTCCTTAGACATAGAACAATTAGGCGTTGTCAAAAACCTCACGCCGTTTGAGGACATTACCCACCTAGCTGGGATTGCAAGTATCTCACTTGCTGGTCGCAACAGATTAGGCGCACTCATTCTTCAGAAAAAACAAGATATTCAAATCAAGTTCTGCTTCGACGTCCAAGGAATTCATCCATCGCTACCCTCTGAACAAATTATTCCTATTTTTGAAAATATTGAGGGCGGACTCAAGGAATTACCCGAACGCGAAACCTTAACTATTCACCTTGGCTCGTTTACCGATGACTTCCTTCGTCAACAGGAACTAAAAGGAGTTGAACAAAAGTGCGACTTGGAACAATTAACACTACTGATACGGTCAGAACGCCTGCGTGCTAGAGAACTCACTCAAGCAGGAGTCCGCAAAAATAAGTTTTTGCGCTTCTGGTGTACCTATAGCGTCCTTGCTTCTGAAGATAGCCGTTCTCATGACACAATTGAAAAAACTATCAAGCAGTTGCAGAAAGCATGGTTCCAATTTACTGGTCAAATTCACGGTATCAGGCAAGAACGAATTGAAACAATTCTACGGGATAGTTTTACCTCTGGGTTTCAAAGGTGGGAGCAACTTTTTACTAACTCAATGGGACTTTCAGTACAAGCGCTGACAAGTGAGGAAATATGGTCAGTTCTTTGGAACCAGTTTAACAAGAGCGATGCACATTCGATTCCCAGCCCCCTAATTTTAGATGAAGAGGGACTTCGAGAAGTTCAAACCAGCGACTTTCACATTCGCCACCTGATGCTGGAAAATGAAAAATCTGTCCCTTTTCTTGATCGCGCTTGGGTAAGACTCCAAGATAAGTATATTGGCGTTCTCCAATTTAGCGAAAAACCTCAAGGCTGGGTTAATGAATATGCACAGCTTCGATATCTCTGGGAAGTCATATCCAAAGAAAAAATCTCTGATACCGAGATTATTTGTCAGCTATCCAAAGCTAACCAAGGACTAGCAAAAACTGCTCTGCAACGAATTACCAAACAGTCAATCACCTCTTCTGCAATGTCTTCCCAAAAGGGGTCAATTGATGTTAAGTCAAATATGAACATTGAGGAGGCAGTCAAAGCACAAGAAACTATCTTAAAAGGGTCAATCCCGATTCATACTGCCGTTGTCTTCTGTATCCATCGTCATAGTCGCACTGCACTAGATGAAGCTTGCCAATACTTATCTAGCTGCTTTTTACGTCCTGCTGTTGTCGATAGAGAAATCGAATATACCTGGAAGACTTGGTTACAATGTCTACCTATTGTTTGGGAAAATCTACTCACTAAACCCTTCAATCGTCGTCTTCCTTACTTCTCCTGTGAAGTACCAGGACTCATGCCTTTAGTGCGAACCGCTTCGGCAGATAAATCTGGATTTGAGCTAATTGCCGAAGAGGGAGGAACTCCGGTACATATTGACTTGTACAACCAGCATAAAAACTTAGCTGTATTTGGTACTACCCGTACTGGTAAGTCTGTACTAGTAGCAGGATTATTAACACCAGCTTTGGCGCAAGGTATCCCTGTTATCGCGCTCGATTATCCAAAACCCGATGGTAGTTCCACATTTACTGATTATACCAAATTCATGGGTACAGAAGGGGCGTATTTTGATATTAGTAAAGAATCAAATAATCTATTTGAATTACCCGATTTGAGGGGGTATGAACCCGAAGTGATTAAGGAGCGCATGACCGATTTCAAAGAATTTTTGAAATCAACGCTCATGACAATGGTACTAGGGACAAACCCTGTAGGAGTTAGTCCCACAATGATATCAAATATTGAGAGTATTATTACAATTGCAATTGAAACATTCTTTAATGATGATGATATTAAACTTCGGTACAAACTTGCCCTAGAAAATGGGTTAGGAACAACCGAGTGGGCAGATATACCAACTCTTAAAGATTTTTATAACTACTGCTCACCTGGATTTATTAAACTTGATTCAATTGCTGATAATAGCCAAGAAATCCTCAATGCGCTAGACCACGTTAGGTTGCGATTGAAGTTTTGGTTAAACTCACGAGTTGGTCAATCAATCGCTAATCCATCTAGTTTTAGAACTGATGCGAGACTACTCGTCTTTGCACTGCGTTCGCTTTCTTCAGAAGCAGATGCAGCAATCCTTGCACTAAGCGCTTATGCTGCAGCATTACGTAGAGCATTATCATCTCAAGCAAGTATCTTCTTCCTTGACGAAGCGCCGATTCTCTTTTCTTTCGAGAGTATAGCTGAACTTATTGGAAGGCTCTGCGCTAACGGTGCAAAAGCCGGTATACGTGTTATTTTATCAGCACAAGAGCCAGAAAGTATATTTCAAAGTAAATCAGCTCCCAAAATATTCGCTAACATTACCACACGACTCATCGGGAGAATCCAAACATTAGCAGTAGACCCGTTTGTTGACCGATTCAAATACCCATCAGAAATTATCTCACGCAATAGTACCGAAGCTTTTTTCCCAAAACGAGAAAGTATTTACTCGCAATGGTTACTTGATGATAATGGCAAACTGACTTTCTGTCGTTATTATCCTGCTTATTGCTTACTGGCAGCAGTAGCAAACAATCCAAACGAGCAAGAACTACGGACTCTATTCCTCAACAAATATGCCAATAATCCAATGCTTGGAATGGTGAGATTCTCTGAGGCTTACGTACAGATGATTCGAGGAGATGAGTTAAGTGAAGAAGCGAAAGAACTTCTTGATAAGAATAACCAAAAGCAATTGAAGGAGAAGTCAGGAGTCAGGAGTCAGAATGCAATTAGTGGAGGATTCAAGCATAGCCACTCATTGTAGACCACCAATTTTACAATTTGGTGTGGTGTTTAGCCATTTATTCATCCGCCTTATGCCTACAGCACGGCTGCGCTAACACGGGTTAACCAGTTGCATAGGAAACATTGCTGACTCTTGGCGACTGACGCCTCTATTCTTTATTGATAAATCATAGACAAGTGGCTTAGTTTTTATTACCACGTTAATTAATTTATCCACCAGATGTATGAAACTCAAGTTAAAGTTTAAACCGAGTAAAGTAGTTATAATTGGGTCAGCGATTGGTCTGATAACTCTGCTAAGTGCAACCCCCAGTTATGCCTTCTCAGTGAAAGATTTTTTTAATGAGATTTTAGGCGAACTTAATAGCTATTTTGAAGAAACCAAAAACGAACTTACTGCAGTGATAAATGAAAGCTGGGGTGGGATGAAAGGGGAAGCAAAAACTGCTACCAACAACTCAACCGGAACTATGGGTTTACCAGATCCTGTAGAAAGTGCAGACAAACTAAAAGACCAACTCAAAGCGACGGGGAACTGGAACGAAAGCAATACTGTCGAGGGTGCAGTTGCTGCTGGTAACGAACTGGAACGCGAAACCACCCGTGCTACAGTTGAAAGCGTCTTAGGAGAAATAGGTCAAGAACGCACCAAAAAAGAAATCTATCAGACGCAACAAACCGTAACTGAAGCGCAAGAACTTGCTAACCAAGCTCAAGATATGGATGCTTCCCAGAATATCCTCAAGGTTATTGCCGCCCAAAATGCCCAAATTGTCTCAATGTTAGGACAGTCCCGCACTGATGGACTGCAACAAAGGCACGATGTACAGCAAACTAACCTCATGCTATCCCAAATCGCCGAACAAGGTGCAAGCGATCGCCGCCGTCAAAACCTAATAATGGACGGTATAACCGCTCAATACATGGAAATCAGCGGGTTTAGCTCTCTCAAAACCACTGCTGGTAAATAGTTTGCTGTAAATAGGAGTCAGGAGTCAGAAGTCAGGAGCCAGAATAAAATGCTGAATACTAAATCAAGACTTGCTGAATTCTTCTTCAATTCTTCTTCTTACTCTCCTGAATACTGACTCCTGGAACGCGGAGCGGGACGCAGTCCATTCTGAATTCTTCGTAAATAGAAGGAGTGTCCTTTCCATTGCACCAGATGACCCCTGAAGCATCAGGTAATTAAAGCACCATGTTAGAACATTTCATAATTGCCACCGACCCATTTTTTGGACAAGACATTCTCGAAAATGCTGCTGGCGGGGCACAACTCGTAGCAGAAGGATTTAACGAACTTTGGCAGGAAACTCTTAACGGTAACTTGTATGGGTCGATGTGCAAGGTAGGACAGTTTTTTGCGATCGCCACTCTCACCTTGTATATGGTCGAATTGGGCAAAAACTGGATAAATCAAGAGGACATGAAAGCTCTCTCCAGTTGGATATGGCCTATTATAGTTGTCGGGCTACTCACTAGTAATGGCGCATTACTCAGAAGTGGAACACTCGCCATACGCGGATATATTAATACTGTCAATAATGATATTCTCGAATTTACCGCTGCTGGAGCAAATTTAGAAGTAGCGTTCAACCGAGCCGTTGGCAATATTGCCCTTCAACAGCAAGTCGGAGCAGCAATGGAAAGATGTCGCTCAATTCCAGGTAATACGACCGATTCAATTGCTTGTTTGCAGCGAGCAGAAGCCGAACTCAAAACATCTGCACCTAAATTGTTTCATGGAGTTGCGCCCGACAGCGGTAGCTGGGAATTTAACCCCCTTAAAAGTTTGTCAGATGCTAAAGACGCACTCGAAAATCTCTCCCCCGGTCAAATTGCTGAAAAAATTGGTAACTCTATCACCAGTGCAATTGGTTCGATGATAACCGGGTTTGTTGCGGTCATTCTTTTGGCTCTCAACAATGCTTACCAATGGGGAATCGAGTTCACAATGCTTTTAACTGCCCTACTTGGTCCATTAGCAGTTGGCGGTTCGCTACTCCCCTTTGGCGCTAAACCTATTTTCGCTTGGTTAACTGGTTATTTTTCAGTTGGAATGGCGAAACTTTGCTTCAACATCATTATTGGGTTGTGCGGACAACTCATTGCAAATTCGCAACAAAACCAACCAATGATTTTCTTATTATTTGTCGGATTGGTTTCTCCTATTCTTGCATCTGCATTAGCAGCTGGTGGTGGACTTGCTGTTTGGACGGGACTAAATCAGGTAACATCATTTGGGGCTGAAATTGCAGCAGGAATCGTCACTGGTGGAGCAAGCACAACTGCTACCGTTGCTGTTAATGCAACCAAGTTTATTGGTAACAAAATCGGTAAGGAACAAAGTAGTTAGTAAGAGTTAAGAGGGAACAGGGAACAGGGAAATTCCATAATTAAAATTAGGGAAAATGATTGCGGACTTCTTGTTTCTAAGCCCTGAGTTCTTACGGACAAGCTCTTGCAAAACGGGCACGCACTTTACGCACTACATGTCGCACTACGTGCTTGCACTCTACGAAACAATTCTTTTTCTTCACTGTTAAGAGTTCCCCGTTCCCTGTTCCCTCCTTTACGAATCAATTCACCAAATCAAACCGGATAATTATGCTTAAATCTAAGTCTAAATCTCAACCCACTCGTCTCCTCAGTTACGGTCAATCTATTTCTACACCTATCGGCATGGCAATCACCATAACAGCAGGAGGAACTATTCTATCTGTTCTATTACAATTGGTAAATTTTGTCATAAGTTCTGGTACAAACCGTCATGTCAAAGGTATGACAGTTGTTCAGCTTCGAGATGGATCTACCTCAATAGCTAAGTTTGTTGGTCCCAATGAACGTGATGACGAAACTATCAAAAGATTTGTCTCGGATACTATGATGAAAATGTTTGGTTGGGATGGACTAATCCAAGCCAATGAGAATGGTGAAAATGTTACCAAACCTGACAAGGGAGTAGAAATTAAAACGACAAAAAATAACAGGAAAAGAATTCCAACTAGAGCATGGTCAGCAGCATTTGCTCTATCTGAAAATCAAGACTTCCGAGCAAGCTTCCTCAAAAACCTTGCTGAAATGGTTCCGAGTGGCGTATTCAATGGCGAATCTCAATTTTCACTTGTTACTCGCTATATATCCAAACCCAGAAAAATCAAAGATGGAAAATGGGAAGTTGATTATATTGCGACACTGGTAGCTTTTGATAGAGAGAGAAACTCAGGAAAAGGGATTGCCTTCAACAAAACAATGACTGTTGAAGCTATCGATACTCCCAAGCTACCAGCCAATCCAACTGAACTCGACGAAAAAATTTATTCTGCTAGACAATCAGGTCTAGAAATTACCCAAATTATCGATTACGACCTTTTGAAGAAGAATTCAGGAGTTAGGAGTCAGGAGGAGCGCTAGCCATGCAGGAGGGAAACCCTCCGTAGGTGTCTGACCTTCAGGAGAGTAAGAAGAATTGAAGAAGAATTCAGTATTCAGCAAGTCCTGATTTAGGAGAGTAAGAAGAATTGAAGAAGAATTCAGCATTTTCTTCTGGTTCCTGACTCCTTTATTGGTAATTAGTTTTAAAAAAAATTATATAGGACTCCTCCGCAGATTTTTGCGAGGCTAGGTACACCTCAAAGAGCCTTCTTTCCTGTCAAGAGTTCCCTCCCTACGCAAGTAATTTCACCAAATCAAACCGAATTATTATATGTTACAGTTACACGAAAATAATCAAACTCATCATAATGTTTCTGATGTAGATAATTTTCTGCCATTCGATAGTGAGGAGAAAAAACATGAGGAAGTAGACGATAATCAGGAGAATAGTACTGAAGTAGAAGATGAACTTGAAGGAGACGAAGACCCAGCTTTAATAAAGACTAAACACGATTTTGTCACATCCCCTTGGTCGAGATTAGGAATTATTGGTGGTGCATTTGGCGTAGGGTTTTTATTAGTATTTCTTGTCCTTAACGGAATGATGAACGGTAGCAAAACTGGCTTAAAACCAGAAGCTACCCCTACCCCCAGTCCCACTACTACCCCGTCGGAACAGAAAGATGGGGATGTTTACGCCAAACTCGCCCTTGCCAAGCAACAAGAAGAACTTGATACACTCAATGGCAAGAAGGATGAGAAGGAAAGTAAAGCTGAAGCTAACATACAGCCAACAAAAGCAGAAACGCGCCCCACACAACAAAAAGTCGTCACTCAAGAAACTCCTCCACCGAGAAGACGTGTCTATCGAGAAGGGGCAGCCGAACCAGAGTTGAAACTAAGACGTAGAGAAATCGCCTCTCAACCAATACCACCTTTACGTCCTACTGCTCCCGTCCCGAAAATCGCTCGTAGGAGTCATTCTAACCTCGCTCATTCCTTACTGAGAAAAGCTGTAAATAATAACCAAAACCAAACAGTTGCCAAGAACCCACTCGCCGAACTTGAACGGCTGCGTAGCGTGGGAAATGTTGGTCAGGTTAAATATGCATTCACCGCTTTCCCCAGCACAACCGAAAGCACAAGCACGAGTACAAAAGAGGTTACTGCTACAACCGGAGAAATAAGATCCACAGTAGAAGTTAATACTACTCGTTCCCGTCGTCGCAGCCGTCGTAACGAGAGTGCCGACACAACCAACAATAACACGATTGAGGAATTACGTCCTCGTTGGGAACCTACCATCAAAAGCAATAGCCCAGAGTACGCAGATAATGAAGAAAGCAGTCAAGCCGTAAATGTGAGTTATGACTACCTTAGCGAAGAAGCACAAATTCTTTATGAGAGAAAACCACAGTATTTGGTTGTTGGTTCATTTGCAAATGCAACCCTAGTCACTCCTCTGGTCTTACCTCAAACAAGTCATAACAATAACAACCATTCGCAAGCACAAACAAATACGTTACGGTTTGTTGCCCAGTTAGATGAACCACTTTACAGCAATACAGGCGAAATTGCCATTCCAAGAGGTACGCAAGTCACAATCACGATGCTTGCAGTCGATGGCTCATCAGGCGTGTATGCTGAGGTAACGACTATCCTTAAGGATGGAACTGAGTACCCAGTATCACCTGGTACAATATCAGTCCTAGGAGAAGCAGGTTCGCCCCTCATCGCCAAACCCTACAAAGATAAAGGACCAGAAATTGCCAAATACGATGCCACTTTAGGAACAATTGCTGGTATCGCCAAAATTGGAGAAATTATCAATAAATCCGAAGAGGTCACAGAAGACTTACCTCTAGGTGGAACAAGAACTCGCACCCGCAATAACAAGCGTAGCATCGAGGGTGCTTTCGTTGAAGGATTTTTTGGCAAGTTGAGCGATACAGTCAGCAAACGCACTGAACGCGCCACTGAGGAAATCAATCGCCGTCCCAATGTTTGGTATGTACCTAAAAACACCAAAATTACTATCAGAGTCGATAGGTCATTAAAGCTGTGAAATTAAAATATATACTCTATTTTAGTCTAATTCACATCTGCTGCACGTCCATATTTGCACCCTTAAAACCTGTATTTGCAAATACCATCCATCAAGTTGCAGCATCACAAGTGTCAGGAGAAACCGCCCAATTACAAACCGTCAAAGTTTGGAACGGACATGGGGTATCTATTTCGTTTTACCGTACTGGAGAAACTATCAAAAAAATCTGGCTGGACGATCCCTCAAGGTTTGTTTTTGACGTTGACGGATGTCTTGAAGGGCTAGGCAGATGCTCTGGTAGTAGTACAGGAGCTGGACTGATTCACATTCGTCGCATTGAGAAAGTCAAAATTGCTGGTCTACCAGAAGCGTCTTACGGCGCGCACATGACGGTCATTACTGAATCCGGGTCAACAAAGAAAAGCTATCACTTTCGGATTGTACCAGGTAGCGGCGCACCCCAGTACAGCCAAATTGAAATTGTTGGCGATACCCCAAGCAAGACTCAAGAAACAAGACCAAAAGTTAGTTATACAGCTTTATCTGACAGCAAGTATATCGCCAAAGGAATGCAGATTGCTCTCTCCAAGCAGTGGGTAACTACAGATAGTACACTCTGGCAACGGCTAAATCAACTTATCGAGTTACGCTCCCAAGGACAGGAACTTGTTGCTGCTGCTAGCACCGCTGGAGTATCGATGCAGTTGGTTGAAAAACTCATGTTGCTAGGTGGTAAGCGCCTCTTAGAAGTACCACCACGCAGTACCCCCTCTGCAACTCAAACAAACTTTGTTTTAAATCAATAATTTCAATCAATAATTTTAAGTAATTTATGGATAACGAAAACCTAACTCCCAATTATCAAATTTCAGAAGCCGTAACCGACGTAACTGCAATCGTACCAGTAGCACTTGTCAGTCAGGAAATCAACAATAATAAAACTAATCGAGCACTTCAGTATCGCATCTCGAAACTAAATACCTTACGCTACCTCATGGTAGTTGGTCTTGCTGCAGGACTTGCCTTACACGGACTCATCCGGTTTGGGGGTAGCTATAATATCGGTAGTCTCCTTTTTGAAGGGAAAGCTGTAGCCGCCACTGGCTTAAAGGAAAAAACCGGGCAACCTTCAGTTGAACTCACGAAGTATTCAAATTTGAACACTTCGACAAATCAAACAAAAGAAACCAAAAAGTCGCAGCCAGTTGCTACCAAATACGTCAACGGCGCACCAACTCCTGACTGGAACAATATCACGTTCAAAAAGATGAAGTTTGGGGACGCAGGTAGCGTCGAATTCCCCAATATCAAAAACCCCGGTATGAAGGAAAGGCGTACTTGGAGTGCAGGACAAAGCCTTGCCGAAGTTATGGAACTGGGCGACTTCGAGGCTACTGAATTCAAGATTGAAGATTTCACGCTTGAAGATATCGCTGACATCACAGGTATTCAACTCAAAAACCTCAACCTCTCTGATTTTGAGACACTGAAATGGCAAACACTTGCAGATCTTGCTCAAGCAATCCCCAAGTTTGAAGATTTAAAAGTGGGAACAATCGCGCCAATTCAAGAACTAGTCACCAAAGTAACGGGTTTAAGCGCAGACTACCAAACTGTTGGTGAGGTACTCAACAACTATCCTGAACTTGCAGAGGTCGAACTCAGTAAGTATGTCCAGCTTGATAAGTATAAACTAACCAGCATCCCCGGCATCCAACAAGCACAGTTTAAAGACTTCTACAACTGGCAAAACACCACAATCGGTAAGGTTCCAGGACTGGCAGATGTACCATTTGACCAATTCTCTAATGTACCGATTCCCGATATGAGCTTCATTGGTAAGGTAGACTTACCCCTTGGATCGCTTGAAAGCGGACGGTGGAAATCCATCTCTGGTAGCTATCAAGACGGGTTTAATGTTTCGTGCGAGAAGAAATGCGGTCACATTGAGGTTTCAGGCAGTGATATTGTTACTGGTGCACAATGGATGTCAGGCAAAGACCAAAAGGTTAAGGGTGGATTTGGCATCTTAGGTAAACTCAATGGTGGAAAGGAACCCACCGGACGCCACCCGTTTGGCAAGTCTTTTAAGCAAGTTATCTGGGACGTTAAAGAAGCTGATGGTAGCATCACCACTGCAATGTTCTTCCGTATCTGCAAGCGAGGAGGATTTGTTGACTTGGGATGCAGTCCCTACTTCATTGGTCCAGTTCCTTTTTTTACCTATAAAGAGATGGACTCTATTATTTTGGGTACACCTCTCAAAATCCCTCAAAAACCGCTCTGAAGAAGGGAGAGGGTTTTCCTGACAAGTGTAGGTTTTTTACACTTACATCTGGAATGGGGTGAGACCGGGTAGACACGGGGGGAAAGAGGACAAGGAAAAAACATGAATCCTATGTACATATACTGTTTTTTCATCATCTGGGCGTAAAAAAACTTCCTTGTCTACTTTCCTTCCTTGTCCTCCAAGTCTTGCCAACACTCAAAAGTAAAAAACCTACACCTGTGAGAGAGGGTTTCCCCCCTGCACCCTGCTCCCTTCGCCTCTGCCTCTTCCCTGACTCCTTTTATGAATAATTTATACTTTGCTACAGCGAAAACGGTCTCAGTCAAAACTAATCAAGAAGCAAAACCATCTTCATACGACTTTAGCAAGTACACAGATAGGTTGTTTTCTCCTCAAGGATTGGTCTTGGCTGGAGGTATTCTAGCTCTCGTCATTCTGCAAATGTTTAGTGGCGGTAAAAAAGGTAAACTTGCAACTAGCTACTGGGGCGGGAGAAAAGAATCTGTTCGCGCTAAGAAAAAAGCCGTCAAACAGATATCTTCCCCTAAGTGCGATAGTGCTAGTTTGTATATTGGAGTACATAAATACAAGAATCAAAAACTGCCCAAGGGAAGCGGGGGAGTCCCGCTTTATGTACCTGATGTCCAACGCGGAACGGCTGTCATTGGGGCACCTGGTAGCGGTAAGTCATTCTCTGCTATCAACCCAATGATTTACTCAGCTATTGACCAGGGTTTTGGTATAGTTCTATACGACTTTAAGTACCCCAGTCAAGCCAAAATCGCCAGTTACGCCAAATCAAAAGGGTATGACGTACACGTATTTGCACCAGGATTCCCCGAATCAGAGGTATGTAACCCAATTGATTTTTTACGCGATAGTAGCGATGCTGAAACTGCACGGCAATTAGCTACAGTCATCAACAAAAACTTCCGATTGCTTGGAAATGCGTCTGAAGATGCATTCTTTGGTCCTGCAGGTGACCAACTAACGCAAGCAATCCTCATGCTCACTAAGGAATTCGGCGAACATGCTGATATTATGACTGCTGCTGCAATTGTGTCAAGTGAAAAAATGGTCGCACGCTTGATGGCAGCAGAACTAAACCCTTGGATTAAAATAGCTTTTGGTCAATTATTTAGCTCAGCTGGAAGTGAAAAAACCGTCGCGGGCATTGCTGGTGGCGCTTCATTGATGTTCACTCGGTTTATGGCAAGGGGTACGTTGGGCTGCTTTGTCGGTAAGACTACACTTCCCCTGGAGGTAAAACGCAAGCAGATGATTATCTTCGGGTTAGATCGAGAACGCCGCGATGCTGTCAGCCCTCTCATGACTAGTATCCTTCACATGGTAGTCTCCCGCAGTATCGCCAAAAAGCGTAAAGAGCATGGTCCTCTAGTAGTATGCCTTGACGAGTTACCATCAATCTTCCTTCCAGACTTATTTAAATGGCTTAACGAATCTCGTTCCGAAGGATTTTGTGGCATTCTAGGTTGGCAAAATATGGGTCAGCTTGAAAAGATTTACGGTAAAGAAATATCTCGTGCAATTCTTGGTGCGTGCGGTACAAAGTTTGTTTTCAATCCTGGTGAAGAAGAATCAGCACGATTATTTTCTGCATATTTAGGCGAACAAGAAATTAAATATAAACAAAAATCTCGGTCAACAGGAGGTGGTAAAGCTAGTACATCTATCAGTGACCAAGAACGGACTCGCAAGCTATTTGAACCAGCCGAGTTTCTCAAATTACCACCTGGAAAATGTTTGTTTATCAATCCTGGTTATAGTAACCAAAATGAGGGTTCAGTCCCACTATTAAAAAATATTAAGATAGCGAAATCTATCATTGCACTCGAACAAGAAAACGATACAAAGTGGGATACAATTATCAAGCTACTTGCTCGAAAAAGTACCCAGAGAAAGCCAACACAAGAAGATTTAGATATGCGAGTGTCGTCCGTCAACAAGCACTTTCCAATTCCACAAGCACCTGTACAAGCAGGTAGTGCACCTTTACCAGTTGATGCATACAAGAGCTTTTTCTAAATATGAAATGCAAAGCAAGCAGGGGAGGCAGGGGAGGCAGGGGGAGATTAATGATTCATCAACCAAGGTGATGGATTATTAATCATATTTACTAAACCCGATAAAACTTGATTGTAATTGCTGTAAAGTTCCCGTCCCACCTCCACATTCATGTAGTTGCATTTGACAGCAAATTCAATCCATGTTTGGGTTTCAGATGCTTCAGCTATTCCCTGAGTCCTTACGGACACGCTGCGCGAACGGGAACGCTACGCTAACACAATCATTCAATTTAGCTACGAATGCTGCCTCATAACGACGTTTCAGCCAAGTTTCTGCCATGTTGGCACATACAGAACGTGATGAACGCCGAATTTGGTGAAGCAGCGCGGTCTTGGGGGTTTCCCCCATGAGCGACTGCTGAACCCGAAGGGTCAGTTAATAAATATCTCTCCTCCACAGGAAACTTCTTTGATAGCTCAAAAATTCTCATTGCTGCTTCAAAGGCAATTTTGTAAATTCCTAAATCTTTATGGTCTTTAATTACTTCTTTAGGCATTTTCTTCCCCCCCCTGCCTCCCCTGCTTCCCCTGCTTCCCCTGCTCACCTTAACAGATAACCGAGCCGTATTGAGATTACCTCTTCCCTCTTCACATATGTTCGACCCCAGACAAACTCAAATTAATGAATCGTATTTAAGTACAGCCAATACTGTAATTAAAACAAGTCGAGAATTAAGCAAAATCCTCATCAATGCACTTACTGAGATAACTAAAGTCATTCTCGAAAAACTTAAAGAAGCTCGAGAAGCAAGTAAAATAGCAGTTGAGATTGGCAAAGACATCTACAATCTTGTACCCGACGAATCCACCCCAGGTGCATATAAATGGGAGAAAGTTGATTTAACTAACCCAAGTACAAAAAACAATCAGGAAACTAATATTGTATTAATGCCCAACCTATTCAGAGAGGGTCAATACACAGTAGAAACTGAGCCAAATACACAAACTGAGCCTTTTACTAATTATCAAGCACAAATAATCGTCACCAAGTTAGTAGAAGATGTACCTGACTTAGGTAGTGATTATCAACAAACTAGTGAAAGTGCTCTCAAAATCACAGCTTATTTAGAGTCTGATGGTTCGGATAAACAAATCGTTATCTACGAACAAGATAGTGAAGGTAAGTGTACAACTAATCTCGTTACCGAAATACTGAGTCAGGATGAAATCATAGATGTAGCTAGCGTTTCACTCATGAAGCTACTACCTCCATCTTCTGAAATTCTCAAAAATCACTCCGAGACAAAACAGTTATTATCTGATAGTGAAAATTTCGCTGCTACAGAAGAAATTTCACTGAGAACCGAGTCACCTGAAAGCACCTCATCTGCTGAAGATAATCTCAAATCAAGTCATAGTTTTGAAGATAATGTAGTCAATCATTCTCAAGAAGAAATAGCACAAACTGAACCAAACTCTCAAGCCCAAGAGACAGTTACTAGTAACAAAAAACCGGAAAATAAAACTGAAAACGAGGTCAATGAAAATTCAAACCGCAATCAATTTTTTGCACAAGAACCAGAAGAGTTGGAAACCAAGAATCGAAGGAGATATGCACCTGAATTTACCTATCAAGAGGTAGCCAACTCCCAAGGGGTGGAACCAGCAGCACAGCAATGGGCGCGTCAAGTTGAAGTACCTATTTACCAGATTAAGCACAAGCAAGCACTCTTGGAACGCTACAACGGTGAAAATAAGGACATTGCTGAAACTGCAACAGCAATGTTAAAAAAATACAGCACTCTTGAGCAAGATGGATCGCGTATTTACCGCAGCGATGCGTTTGTAATTCGCGCTTGTAGAGATACCATCAGCATCCACCGCCGCAGTGATGAACTATCTGGATGGGAAAACTCCTTGATGGAGTTCAAACTTAATAAAAAGAAAGAACCCAAAATAACGAAAAAGCCTACTGAGATGTTACCAGTGGAACGTCAGGAGTTTCTCATGGTGGCAGAACACCTAAATGATAATGGCAAACTGCCCGACCTTAGCAATGCCGATATCCGCGATGTCGCAAATTCACTAGGGAGTTTAGCACCTGCGGGGACAATTAAAACCCTGGAAGTATTTAAACAAAACGAGATGTTGCTCACCCTTAACAACGTCCTCCTCCAAGCAGATAAGGAAGAACTTACGGTAGGTGAGTTTACCATTAGGCGATCGCGTGACAGAGAAAACAATCGAGCAAGCTTACAATTGTTTAAAACCACTGAGGAGAAGGGAACCCAGGAACAAGTCCGGTTTGACCTAACTAAAACCGAAGCTGGTATCACCAAAGAAGTCAGTAAGATGAATATCTCTGACTACGATATCAACCGGGTGAAGTTTATTGCCCAGAATGCCCAAAAACTTAACTTGGAACAAATCTTCGGTAATGAACAACCTACAGCTGCAGCCGCACCTCCCAAGGAACAACCAATACAAACGGCTGGTGATATCCCCGTCAAAGTTCACCCGTATATCGCCGAGGAATGGGCAAACATGGTTAAGCATGGTGGTCTTGACTGGGGAGGGGCGATGAACCAGGGTAATGAAGAAATTCTTCAGCGGATAAAGGACAACGACGGCAAGTTACCAATTGCTGACCAGCGGGAGATGTACTTTAAGATTTTAAACTATAAGACAAATGAAGCCCAAAAGAAAGGAGAAACAGTCGTCGATTTTGTTGGGCTTAAAAATATTATGAACGACTTACGAGCATGGCGCACTCAAGAAATCAAAATACAGTACACTCCTACAGAACACATCCCCTCTTCCCAACGCCAAACTGTCACTGCAGCTGCACCTCAAGCTAAGTCGGGAGGAGTTGAACTATGAAATTAAGTAAGTAGGCACGATTAAACCGAACTATGTTAACTTATGTAAAGCGCCAAAAACCTTTTAAAAATAAGCTTTTAAGCGATTTACATTTCTTAATTTAGTTGTGTTTTTTAGCGCCCACCTACTTAGGTCATTATGATATTTCGGAAATTGCGATTCAATCTATCATCCAGAGCGGTTCATTATGATAACTATTCTCAATTAAGGGTGCGATGCTCCGGTAGAGAGCCGAAGCATTGCTGATCGCCTTCATTAACTGATCACTCAAACAAAAATCTTATCAACTCCCTCCTCTTGCAAACCTTTCTAACAATCCCTCACGGGATAAATTAGGCAATTGCAGTAGTACTCTAGCAAACTCCTCTGGTGGTAACTGCAGCAAAACATCAATGACTCTCGACAGTTCGTCATCCAGAGAACCAAACTTGACTTTGAGCAAGTTTTCTACAACTGAACGCTGTCCTTCTTGTACAGCCGCCGCTCTGGCTTCCCGATAAGCTTCTGATAAATTCACAATCAACTCCTGCTCTTCTTCAGTTAAATTTTCCTGAACCTCTACGCTCACACGCCAATTAAAAATCAGTTCTAGGACGTTGCGACGTAAAGAGTTTAGGCGTGGAAGTGCAATCAGTTCTCTAACAGCTTGCTGTTGAACTGTTCCCCGTCCTAAAAGCCTGAACCAGAGTGTTTCGTTTGTAACTGGTAACTGGTTGATTGCCACTATCCCCGTCCTAAAAGACTTAGGTAGAAAGTAAATACCTGACGACCAGTTTTCTAACTCTAGTCTAGCGCCAAAGCTATCCAGCAAAGCCGCTGAAGCAGAAGGTGCCAAAATCCAGAGACGAGGTAAATTATCTTCTGGCAAAGATGTACTTTCTCGTTTTGCTTTGCGCTGAAACTCTCCGCACACGGAAAATAGCTTCAGGATACAATTTCTCACTTCTGTTTTGCTTGGTGGATTGCGAAAGGGTTCTAACAACGAGGCACTCGCTGCAATTCTACCAAGCAATCCTAAAGACTGCGGGTCAGCGTCAGGTGATGCTGTGGGGGAAAATAGAATGTCTACTTGTCGGACTTCATCAGTCACTTCACGACTGACTTCTACCTTTCCCAAAGGCGAGAGTAACTCTTCCAAATACTGCTTTGCGAACTGGTCATGAGGCTGTCGAGTCATCTATTTTCAGGTGCGGTAATCTCAATTTACGTAATGTGTCCAGCATTTGGTAAAGCCCTGCTGTAGGCATCGCCACTCTTTATTGGAGCATAGGGAAAACTGTTAAGCGTTCCCAATAATCGCTGTTCCCTTCTTCGATGAAATATCGTATTAAACCTCCAAACTAGAAACTCAGCAGAGATATCGCTTTGTCGAGATTCACTTTGGCTTCATACAATGCCAGTAACTTGTGCTGTTCCAATTTATATGGCATTGGCATTGTCCGCCCTTGCGAGGAAGCTTTAATTAAGGTTGCTTGCTCGCGAGTGGGCAACCCAAGAGCGTTATAGGCAACTATTAAAGACTCGATGCCATCCCGCCCAAGGTACTTAAGTCCCACCTCACGCTGCATTTGTGAAATAGCGATGTGGGGAAAGGACAGCAAAACAGTAGACCAAGAAGCCCTGAGTAATGGGTCATCGTGTGCCTTTAATCCGTATTGATTACACAAGGCTGTCAATTCTAGAAGGCTTTTGGTTTCAAGTTCAATTCGTGTAAAAATCACTGGTCTACTCCTATGCGTCACCTTGAATTTGCTCTAGTTGGGTTTGTAGCGCTTGCATTTTCGCAAACTTGTGCCCAAGGTGCAGTGCCAGAGGCAATCGCTTGAGCGTCAAATGTTGCTTGTGGCATGATCTAGATCTCCCAACAGTTTTGGAATAGAGAGGCAATTCGTTTTCTAGGCGCTACCGCTTTCTCTATACTTCAATCATTAATTGTTACGCGATACGTGTCAAGTAATGCGTAATAAAAGAAATTAGAGATAATTCAGGAGGCGTAAACTTATGGACTTAATGAAAATCATCATTGAAGTAGAACTCAAAGGTATAGGGTCTGCTCTCAAGAAGGCGAGAGAGTCTGCGGGGTTGAGTTTAACCGTAGCTGGCGATCGCGCTCTCATGAGCGGGGCAAACTTCAATAGAATTGAAAATGAAGATACAAAGGGCGTACCCTTAGACACGTTGATTAGAGCTGCCAAAGCGGTAGGACTGGATCTAACAGAGTGCTTGGGTGATTGGATTAAGCATATTCCTGGGGTCAATTTGACAGAAAATGTCAACAATGATTAATCCTCGGGCTATTGATCCGTTTATATGAAAAGTGATCACACTTGTGTTGATAACATTAAATATCCTAATACCAATTAAATAGTTAATTTTTAACATAAACTGCGAAAGTTCCGCTTCATAAAACTTGTATATGTAAAGAGATAGTGGTAGTTATTTAATGATTCCATTAAAACACTATCATTTCTCTAACAGCAGTAATATAATCGCAAAATAGATAATTTTTGAAAGCAACTAAACGTAAAATTTAAGTAAATAAATTAAGACTGATAATTACTTTTTTTTAATGAAGATAATAAAAAAACTATAATTAGTTATGGAAACAAAAAAGACAGTCATTGATATAAGTGAAAAATTCGGTAGCTGGACTGTATTAGGCAAGCAAGGAAAGCAAGTATTATGTCAATGTGATTGCGGAACCCAAAAACTTGTCTACAGTCATACCCTCACCAATGGTCGGTCAACCAACTGCGGTTGTAACAAAAGAAAAGAATCCATCCCACCTGGAGCAACTTTCGGAAGACTAACAGTTATATCCGATGTAGAAGCTAAAGGGAAAAGGGGTGAACTGCTACTCCTTACCCAATGCAGTTGCGGTACTCAAAAGTATATCAGCAAAAATAGTCTAAAAAGAGGTCTGACACAAAGTTGTGGTTGCTTGCGGCGCGAAAACATCAAGACTATCAAAACTGTTCATAGTCGCTGTAAAAGCCACGAGTATAACTCTTGGTTGCATATTAAGCGCATCTGCTACAACAAAAACCACCATCAATATAAGTATCATGGTGGGTGTGGAATTGAAGTTGATGCATCCTGGTGCAACAACTTTACCCAATTTTTAGAAGATATGGGACCCGCACCCAACGGTACAGTCATATCGCGTATCTCGCCAGAAGGAGACTTTGCTCCAGGTAATTGTCAGTGGATATCCAAAAACGAACGCTATCATCAGATACATTTACTAAGAAAAAAAGAAATTTTCATTGATAAAACTTTTTCCGAACCAGTTGTTACAACTCGTGAGATTAATGTTTCACAAAACATTATTCAGGCAATTATCAAAGCCCATGCTGCTGGTGAAGCCAATATCAATAAGCTTGCAGCACAGTATAAAATTAGTACTCAAGATGCAATAAATATTATCCTCCGCTACATAGAAACAATATAACCGTTATTGACACTCCCACGGCTACGATCGCTCATTACCCGATTAGTTGTTTCAACAGCACTCACGCCTTTTAAACAAGAGTAACCTTAAAAACCTTATTAACTTTTTGTAGTTTCAAAAGTTTAGAATTACTGACAAACTTTTTGAGGTCACCACCTAGTTTCAAGCGAGTCAACGCTTTGGTAATTGCCTCACCGTTACGCTTCAAGTATTCTTGACCTAAACCCGATAAGGCAATGGATTTTTTGTCAGCACCGACATCCTGAATAATATCTACTAACTGCCGTTCAATTACCGCTCGGTTGGGGTCATCAGTTTGAGTAGTAGTAACTGGTACGGTTGCAGTTGGTTGACCAAAAACCGCTACCCCATTTTCTGGGTATTTCGACACTTTAACCTGGTTATCATGCCTCACCACCCGATAGACTTCTAATCCTTGTTGCAGCAAGCAATTGCATAGACTTAGCATTACAGCATCTGATGAACAAACAAATACCGCTTTGGCTTTATGATAAAATTCGCGCAACTGACACCCAAAAGCAATCATTTTCCCATCTGCCGCGTCCTTTGCACCTGGCACTTGGATGAGGTCATATCCTCGTTCATGCAATAATTGGTCTGTATTCCCCAGCACCCGCCAATTAGCAAACGCTATTTTACAAGTGATTTGGTAAGAGCATCGCGACTGCAAAAACGCTTCCATATCTGCCGTCAATTGAAGATTTTCAGCATCAAGTAACAAAACTGCAATATCTTTGTCACGAGAGGTTGGCATGAATTCCCAAAAATCCTCTTGTTTTCTGCTCCATAAAACTTATACAAATCGCTCAAATATGAGCATTCTCGTTGTTTACTTCCCGTTTCGACCAAGGGAGTCGGCTCCTACTTGTGAGGCAGTGCGTTGCGGGGGTTCCCCCCGTTGTAGCACCTGCCGTCCCACGGGCGTGACTTCCGGTTGAGCCAACCGTACATACTCTTCTGGGGCATTCAACAGATTTAAAGCCGCGTTCAAATCCCTATCTAGCGTGGTGGCAATGGCGAAACAAGATAAGAGGATAGACTTACGAGTAACACAAGCAGAATTGGAGTTATTAGATGAGTATTGTCAGTTGGTTGGGAAAAACCGGACTGATGTGCTGCGAGAGTTTATCCATAGCTTGAAAAAGAAAATGCGAAGTGCTCAGAAATATTCGGTTTGATTGGACTTTTAGCTATTTAGTAACACCTCCACAAGAACCATACCCTAAATCACACACTTCAACCCAATGTCCCATCAATCTTTGCAACTTAGAATAGTTGACAAGGCAACAAACTAATGCAGTAGGGAGCAACCACATTGGGTTATACTTACAACTCCACATCACTATCCTGAGTTGGAAAGAACTGCTGATATTGCCTCTGCCCCGCAACTGCTATCTCAGAAGGAGTGTCAAATTCAGTAGCCTTTGTCCCAAGCTGCAATTCTTGGTACAAAGGTACACCGTCTCCGTCATTATCACTATTGAGAAGCTTCGTCATGACATGAGCAGGAGCGACTTGCGTCAAACGATTTATTACATTAATAACAAATTCATTAGATGCTTCGCAAGCATGAAGATATCTAATTAGGGTGTCAACATCTGTCTCAGTCATCTCGGCTGGGTTTTTCACCCCAGCTTCGACAATGAAATCATCATAAACAACTTTCTCGTTATCGGTAAAATTTTCCTTGAGAGCTTGCTGGATAATTAATTCAGCCTGCTGCTTTTGTATTGGTTCCATAATGCAAATTTTTTAGACATAACTATTAACAGTATCTACCGCAATAACAAAAACCACCACTTTGACTAACGCCAGCCTACTAAGTAATAGCAAGCAGGTAATTTTTTCTGACGACGCATCCTGAATGGTTACAACCAAACACACAAGTTTATTCCAAAGAACACGGTGTCATCCACATCGCAGCCATCGTTAATGAAAACCTCTACTTTAAAAAGGGAAATGTAAATAAAATCATCTTCGACTGGGAACAAGAGGTCAATAATGGCAACCTATTACCTATTCACAAAGCACCATCTGGGAAAAGTGTCCAAAACCTACGAGATAACCGCTATTCTTGATGGCGCAGGAAAACTAAAGAGTTGTCAATGACTTCTAGTTGAGCGCAAACCATGCCTACAAGGATACTGCTGGCAAATCAGGGGTAAAACCCTCTAATTCGCATCAAAGAAAATAAAAAATAGTAGAACAGGTTAACATTCTTAAACATAAGATTCAAGCGGCTTACGCCGGAAGGTGAGCGATGAATCTTATTTTTTGACGTCCAAGGTTGCGTTAAATAAACCATGAACACCATAACAATCACCTTCACTCACAATCAAGCGCTCTCACCTAAATATACTTTTGAACAGCGCGTTGCAATCAAAAGCAATTGTAATCCCCAAGAATGGGCGACAGGCAAAGTTACAGGACTGCGAATCGATGATTATTCAGGAAGTACCTGGAATTATACAGTCGTTCTAGATTCTCCACAAGGATACTGCGAAGAATTGGTTGAAGAAGATTTGGCAGCAGTTCAATAAATTTTCACGCGAGCAATCTCCTATTTGCAATCAATAAGAGCAAATAACTTTTGGTGATACTTTCTTCACCAAAAGTTATTTGCTCATGGCTAACGCCTAAGAAACAAATGAGGAAAGTTGGGAGCCAATAATTATGAAAAATTCTGATCAAATAACTGCGGAACTAAAGCAATTTATTGGTTCGGATATTATTTACAAACATTGGTTAGGCATCGGGTTTACAGAAGGAGTTAAATACCTCGTCGATACTGCCGAAGCCTATTGGCTAATAGATGCAATTGCCTCGCATCAAACTCAGACATTTTTGTCTAATACCAAGCTGCAAGATTTTCAGATTTGGCATTTGTTAGTCAAGGGGAAATCAGGCACTTTGATTTGTGAATGGGATACAGATAAGGAGATTCTACGACAAGAAATTGAGTACACGGACTTCCCACTACCTAGCATCAAACTTTACCTGGTTCAGAGAGTTTTGATGTTACCAAATGAGTACTGATGTTAACCATCCAATTTTTCATGGAATAAAAATAATGATTCAAGCGATAGATTTTGAGCAGACATTTGTTACTAATCTTGAAATGTTCATAGGCAAAGCTGACAAATTTATCAAGATTTACTATTCAGGTGTAAGTGAAGAAAAGCATTTAAAAGAAATAATGCTGGAAGTACAAAAACTAGCAATGGATACAGACTTGCAACAACTGGAGATTGATTACCAGCAACACTGCGAGAACAAAGATTTAATAGCTGACTGCGATGATTCAGCTTGGTGGTGAATTTCTTACATACGTAAATAGCAGCCAATCTGTAGGCTAACGCCCTGTTGTTCATGAAGTTTTTGGAGTATTTTGTATGGCATCACGTAAATCTTCTACTCCTGCTTTTCAACCGATTGATGATTCAATCTTAGGTGAGTATGCAGTTAACAACTACTCGGAGCGTGTATACTCAAAAGTTTACTATTCCATTCGCTCTCTTTGTGGTCTTATCGCTAAGCGATCGCTCAAACAAACTTTCAATTGGAATGATTTTAAAGAGCGCTTTGCAAGTGATTTTGGCAAACTTGAAGAAAAGCGATACTCCCTAGAACAATTGCTTGAATACGCTAACCGTAAGTTTGGTAAAAGCCTTGAAGACTTGATAGTGCAAGATCGAATGTCTTGGCAACGTAGACAAGAATATGCTGAACGTAGAAGTGAATTTCTTCTGTCTCAAAGAAGTGGAGTGAGTGATGTTAATGAAGTCAAGAAAATGTGAATTAGATGGCGCTAAGCTTCAATTCTGATTAATGAAACTCTTTCACCATCTAATAATCATTTGAAAAATCAAGTCAAAACAAGGGGAGAAATAATATTTTCTCCCCTTTTTACTATAACAAGTTTTGTTAACTCTTCATGAATTCAAAAAAAATTAAATTCAGAAAAACTTAATCAGATTCTATCATCACTATGTTACAAAATAGCTACATTGTTTGGGAAGGAGCATCTTTGATTAACGGTTCACCAATAGTTCTGATTTTGACAGGATTTGTTTTCCATACATCCAATCGTAAAACTGGACGATTAATTCAGTCTTGGATTTTGCAACAAGAATTTGTCCCCACAGATGCTGCAAAAAATGGTTTAGACATAGGCATTTGCGGTAACTGCCCTTTAAAGTTGAGTCATTCGGGTAGCTGCTATGTAAACTTGTTACCCACCAATAATATTTACCGCAAGTATGCAAGTGGGACTTATCCAAAATTTAGCACTCACGAGATAGAAGTTTTGAAACGATATCGCTATCCTATTAGAATAGGCTCTTATGGAGACCCAACAGCAATACCAATTGAAGTGTGGGAGCCGATTATTTTGGCATCTCAAAAATACACTGGATATACCCATCAATGGAGATATTGCGATACTCGTTGGCAACAATATTTAATGGCTTCGGTACAAAGCGAAGCGGAAGCGAAAGAAGCTCAATTCAGGGGTTGGAGAACTTTTAGAATTACCGCTCCTAATGCGCCCTTGATGTCTAATGAAATTCTTTGTCGTAATACTGAAGACGACAGAATTCAATGTGAAAACTGTCTGTTGTGCGATGGGGTATCATCTAAACCAAATATAAGCGATCGCGTTCATGGATTAAACTGGAAAGTTTCAAATTTTGAGAAATATATCAACTCAACAGCAGTTTCTGCAGGTAATGGTAGATAAAGCACATAGCGCGTAAATAAATCGACGTAGAGTATCCCCTCAATCAAAGGTTAGCGTAGAACCAACAATCATAAACCGAAATATCAATCAACTATGGACAACCAAAAAATCAATTATTTACTAGAAGGAATTTGCACTTTTCATTGGAACGCAGACTTTAAGAAATTCTGCGAAGTTTGTAACTTTGATCCGAACCACGCCTACTCACATGAAAAATGGCAACACTGGCAACAGTTGGTATCAAGTATCAAAGCGTTTGATCAAAATATTCTTGCCAAGCTAATTGAAGCTGGTCATCGGTAAGTGCTGTAGACGTTGAGCCGAGGGCGATGTGAAAAAGGCGTTGAAAATGCTTGATTTTTCGTTATCCACAACGACTTTGCATATAAGGAAGTAGCAAATTATCAAACCCTTTGCAGGTTAATTGTTTTCAGCCTTAATTTCCGAATATGCGCCCGTCTCAGCTCAACGTCAAATTGAGTTTGAATTCGATCAGTTCACAAATAAACATCGTATAACTGACGAAGAATCACCTACAAAAATCAAATCACTACAAGCACTAACGCTCATGCTGCATGAGTCATGTGATAAGAATTTTTATGATCTCATGCACGCTCAAATCCGTCAGATTATTTCCTCTTTAGATGAGTTACCTGAAGAATGGCAAGTTGTCCCCACGTTCGGTAAACGCCCTTTGGGAAAAGAATGGCAGAAAAACACTCACTCTCCCAAAGAGCTACAAGCCGAACTTATCCGTCACCACTTCAAAGTCTGGACAAATGACAGATACATCGTCCCCACTGGCATCGCCTTGGTATGCGGACCCAATCATCCTCAAGGATATCTGGTAGCAATTGACTGCGACGGGGAAACCTCCTGGCGACAAATCATTCAGATTAACGAACATCAAAAACCAGAAGAACTTGACCAGCTAACACCTAACACTGCCCACGATACTCCTGTGGAGTCGCTGCACGAACGCGCACTCCAATATCTTCCTCCTACGGTTGCATTTACCTCTGGAAGAAATTACCGAAGCCAACATTTATACCTCATCCCAGGTTCAGAAGCTCAGAAAGTAAAATCTTGCAGAATCAAAACTGGGAAAGACGAACACCTAGAGTTCCGAGGCAAAAACCTAGCCTCAATCCTTCCCCCTTCCTACCATCCAGACGGCAGAAAATACAAGTGGCTTCCTGGGTGTAGTCCATCTGAGATAGAAATACATCAATCTCCTAACTGGCTAATTGCTCAAATGCTCGTCAAACAGGAGAAAACAAGAAAATTTAACCTACCTCAAGAAAAATATAACTGTAGATATGGAAGAGACAGATATGCTCACTTAATACCCTCAATCGAAAACAATATCCAAACCGCACTTGTACTACTCGAAGTCATCCACCCGCAATTTGCAGATGATTACCACTCGTGGATTCAAGTTGGAATGGCACTCCATAGTGTTAGTCCTATCCTTTTTGAAGCATGGGACACCTGGAGCCAGCTATCTCCTAAATACAAACCAGGCGAATGCGCCTATAAATGGAAGTCGTTCCGCAAAACTGGCATCACTATCCGTACTTTGTTTAGATTCGCCAATCTTTCTTAATCATGAACAGTCAAAAACTAGGGGTATAGGGGTGTAGGGGTGTAGGGGAAACCCCATCAATAAATTGAGGGGCTTGATATGGGTTGTTTGGAATGGGGTGTTTGTCAGGAACTTGGTTCCCGGACACCCCATTCCAAATTGTCGAACGCAAAGCGTTCAGACAACCCATATCAACTTGAAACAAGGACGCCATTAACCTCGTACTACGTATCTCGGTTAAGATTTTTTATACTTTCCATTAATGAATTAAGGGGCTTGGAACCTCGAACTTTGGGGCTATATATTACCCCCTACACCCTTACACCCTTTCGATATAGGTTCTCTGACAGGCACGAAGTGCCCGGAGAACCTATATCGACACACCCTTACACCCGCCCCTTTGGGGCTTGGTCGAATACAGCCTAACGAAAATGAACCAACCCAGAAGTTAGCTACATGGTTCAAAAGCATTTTTAGCTAAAAATTGAGTGATGGAGTGTTCGCGCAGCGGCTCCGCAGGAGCTTCGCCTTATTACTTAGTTTTTAGTGTTCTAAAGCGCGATCGCCTTTGGCGGGGCTTCGCCCATCGCGTACAAATAAACCACAATAACCAGGTTGCTTGTTGTACTTAGGACTTACGCAACTGGCACATTTTTTATAAACTGGCACAAGCGCGAACTTTTTTATCTGATCCTTATAGAGTAAGCCATACAAGTTCAAATCTATGTTTTAACTTATGTGACACTTACGATTAAATTGTGACACTTGCGTAAGTCTTGGTACTTAAATTTGGTGGTTTTTGAACTCGATTTATAGCTTTGAAGTAACAGTAATTTAGCGGAGGTTTCTTCCGTTGTAACGACTACTGTCCGACACCAACATTTTTTCCTTCCAACCGACCGCATTGATAAAAGCTACGCAGATTAGGGAAAGCTTTATCTAAAAGCCAGCTTCGACCGACTTCTGATTCAGGAATACCAGAAGCAGCCATATAATAACCACTCCTATAAGCAGCTACACCCAAACAAGCTTGCAGATTTGATATTCTTCGCTCAGAAGCTGGAATAGTCATCAAATCTTCTAGATGACTGGGATGATAATTTTCTGCTACTAACAAAAAATAAACTAAGGTATGTACCAATCGGGATAAGACAACTGTTCGGTCTTGCCAGCGTTCTAAATCGGACTTGATACAAAAGTAGTCAGGTAAATCACTTTCTTCAGATTCACCGTTAACAAATAAATCACTCCGGCTTTCTAGAAAACTGGAATCTAGACCTATAAAGTGCTTGAGAAAAACAAGGGTATAACCCCAACGTTCATGATCCTTGGTTTGAATCGAATATGCAGCTTGAGAGTACTCTGGTCCGTACTTCTCTTGCAGTTGTGCAACTGCTTCTTGGTCAATATCACCCCGCCAGTCAGAATTAGCAAAAAAATCTTTGAAAACCTCTTTCAAATAGATGGGTGAAAACTGGTTAATATCTGGTGCATCATCTTCAAAATCGTGTTCATAAGTGTCAATAAGAAACTTTTCTAGCTCGATTTTTAATTCTTGTTTTCTATCAACTGGTAGTAAAGATTTCACTTCTTCCAATGATAAAGGAAAGTCTAAATAAGGATGACCTTTCGCTAAGTAAGAATCACCCAATTGCACTAAGCAATCAAGCGCAATAGTTCGTGCAAAATACTCATTTTGTGGATGTACATATACTCGATTTAATTCTTTATCCACCAGCATCATATTAATTGCCAATAAAGCAAACCATGACGCATCGTGCAAACTCTTAGGTAAATCAGCAATTAAGTCTACTAACTTCAGTTCTAGAATTTCTCCCCACACACCTATTCTCACGGTGTTGGAAACATCACAAAAATGCTCAACATCCTCTTTTACATAGGTTTCTCCTAACCAAGTCAGATTCTCTACTTGCAAAGGGGATGAGTAATCAGGAGTAAGTGATAGCTGGCTGTCTTCATCAGATTGTATCCACATCAAAGCCAAAAGAATCAACTTACAAATATTAATTCGCTTTAAAAGAAGATACTCAGGCATGAATACTTAATTAGATTTGTCAGATAAATAGCACTTCTAGCCATACCAACATAACACAGGCAACCTTTTCGTCCCTTAGTAGAAACCACAAATCAAATTAAGATAGACACAGAGAAAAATTACCTGTGAATGTGAACTAAACAAAAACAACTCGTCCAAGTGATAACCCGCTGAAGAACTTTTGCTAACGCAGTATTGGGGGAATTGTATAAATCCTCACAATTATGAACTATATCAATAAAGTCATGCTGGTTGGCAGATGCGGACAAGAGCCGGATCTAAAGTATTTCGAGTCAGGTGCTGTAAAAGCTAGTATCAGCATCGCTGTCAGACCTCCCTATAGAAGCGAACAAGCCCTTTGGTTTGACCTTGTAGCATGGGGAAAGCAAGCAGAAGTTATTGGTAATTACGTTCGCAAAGGAACCCAGATTGCGATAACTGGCGAGTTTGGATTTGACCGTTGGGCAGATAAGAATTCAGGCGTCATGCGACAAAAACCTGTAATTACCATCAACACTATCGAGTTATTAGGTTCACCCCGTAAGGAAGAATCTACATCTATTACATCAAACGACATGGCGATCGCCCAAGGGGCAGTGGCAAAGCCAATCGCTAACGCCAATTTCTAAAAAAAAAAAGTACTTTTCGTCTACGTAGTATTCGTTGTAGGCGAAAAACTATCTACTAAATTTACAAACCACACGAACATGATTAATGCTACTAGCACTGTACGAATTAAGTCTGTCAATCAAACCCACGATCAGGAAGGTTCCTTAATTGCGTTCGGTATTGCCGAATTCTACTACCGTTCCCGAGAAGGAGTAGTCGCTGATAAAGTACCATACCGTTCTTTGGGTGTACCTGCTGTCGTTATCAACGAGCAAGGGTCAGGGATATACGGGACAGCAGAAGGGTATCTTGATTTACAAATTGATAATCGGGGTGAATACAAAGAAAAGATTACCACATTCGTCATTAAAAACTTTGTCACAGCACAACCAATCAACGAACTAACCCAAACTAGTAGTAATTCTCCCAAACCTGAAACACCTGAATTTGCAAAGGAACTGGTCGAAGAAAACATCACTTCCACGAATGAAGACGTACCTTTTTAATGAGTTCTAGAATTTAACCAATAGTGTTAGTGCAGACAGATTGGCTTGTTTGTACTGGCATTATTTTTTTTACAGAAATCCAGGATCAAAAACCACTATTTGATAAAATCGCTGACAAAGTGACCAGTGGCAACGGAAGTCTCTGACCCCGCGCCACTTCAATAGGTGCTTTGGGTTCATGAATGAGGTGACATCAAGTATTCGGCACACATTCTACTTTCAGCTTTACCGAAAACTTTTGTAAGTTGACGAAAGAATAAGGGTTTAGGCTGACCTTTCTGGACTGACGAGAGCGATTATAAGGGAAAGCAGACGCAAGCGGGCGTATCGCTTGCCTCAGCAGGAGAACTGATACCAAGTTGCGGTTGCGTTCTGTTGTAGTAGTTTGTGATTAAGGGAGATTGCTACCCAACGGGTATGCCGCCCGGAGGGCGTCTACGTTCCACATCGTTTCACTCGCAATTGACTTTGCTACGTTTGATTGCAACTTGGTATGATCTACAACCCTATTGCTCAAAAAGCAGATGATACAGGCATTCTGGCGGATTGTATACACTTGCTCAAATGAACGGATGGTAAGCCTTCTGGAAATCTTTTTGGTAAAGCTGACTTTGATCAAGGGACTACAAATTTTTGCAACACAACGAGTGAAAACTGATATAACATTATCTCAAAATTCCTAAGGGAGATCCATAAAAATAAATCTCCAGCCTTATTAAAACGAATAACCGACTACGCCCACAGATCAACCACAAAGGCTGGAGATTTATTTACTGGTAAGTGCCAAGACAAAACTGATATAACGTTATCTCAGGATGGAAAATGTTACGGGGTCTAACACGTAAAAAAATTGGGCAGGCTTCTGTTTGCTGGTCTGTGTTGTCCCCTCGCGTATTCGGAGTAATAAGCCTGCCCAATTTTTTAGGGGACAATGCGTGAAATGTAGTTAGTCAACAAAGAAAAACACCATGTCAGTCAATTTAATCCTTTCAATTGAGACAAATGCTGGGGGGGTAGCTAAAAGTACTGTTTCGTACAATCTTGCCTATGAGTTAAGTGTTCGCGGCTATTCAGTTGCGTTATTAGACATCGACCCAAACGAATCACTGACTTTGTTTTGTGGATTAAGAGAAGTGGAAGCACCAGGAACAATGGCTGACGTGTATGAGCCAGAGTTCAAAGGGAACTGGCCTCTAGTTGCAGCTTGGCAGGGAAAAACTGACAAAATTCAGGTTTGTAAGGGAGGAAAAGAATTGCATGAGACAATACGTCTGGTATCAAAGGATCTGCGCGGAGCTTATATCCTTGCAGATCGGCTGAGTGATTACCCCTTACCTCAGGATTTTGTGATTATCGACTGTCCTGCAACCTTGGAGCCTTTACCACTAACCGCTCTTGCAGCTTCTACTCATGTATTAATTCCGATTCAACCCGAATACAAGGCTTCCCAGAGCGCTGCTGCAATGATTGAGTGGTACTATGACAACTGCAAGCGCTTGAGATTAAAACCAAATCCAAAAATCTTAGGAATGGTTCCCACTCGTTGGAAAAGTGACTGGGGAGCACATAGAAGTATTGTTGAGGAACTTCCGGTAGTCTGTCAAAATTTAGGAATTCAATACTTTAGTCCAATTCGCGAGTCAGCGGACATTCTGAATGCTTCTGGTAGGGGCTTACCTTTAGGAATTTACAGACCAGGCAGAGAGGCAAGAGCAGACTTTCTGCCTATCGTTGATGCACTAATTCAAGAACTTAAGGTAATGAGAGGTCAATAGATGTCAAAGTCAAACAAACCGAGTGTGCTAGGAATGTTTGCTTCTGCAGCCGGTTCGCAACAGGTATTTGAGCTTGAAGAACGGATAGAAGAGTTGCAAGCTGAGATTACTCGGTTGAAAGATGAACAAATAAATGGAAAGCTTGCCGAACAAGAACGGACTCGTCTCAATCAAACTATTGAAGAACTACGAGAACAGCTCAAAGCATCTGGTATTTTTCAAATCCATTACAGTCAAGTTAAACCCAATCCCAAGCAGGCAAGGCAAACATTCACACCGGATAGCATTCATAGCATAGCTGTTTCAATTAAAGAAGAGGGGCAACAAGAGCCAATTATCTTGCTACCAGGAAATCTCATCTTCGATGGAGAACGGAGATGGAGAGCAGTTACAGAGTATTTGCAGCCAGAAATTGAAACGCTGGATGCAGTTATGCTGCCGAAGGAACTTTCAGAGTCGGAATTACACGCACTGACACTATTAACTAGTCTTCATCGAGAAGGTTTGAATGAGCTAGATTTGGCTGAGGGTTTAATCCAACAAGCTAAATTAGCTTTTGAAATTGAACAGGAAGAGGTTGTCAAGGCACTTAGGAGAGTGATTGCCAGATTAAATGCAAAAAAACTTCTGCCGAAATTAACTGAACTAGTCAGTGCAACAAGAGTTGAGCAGTCGGAGCGCATCAAAGAATTTGAGTTAGATGAGACTGAGCGTAATGTCTTTCTGCTATTGTTACGTTTTCAACAAAATCCAGCGTCTGTAGATGCAAACGTCTTCCCCTGCTTGCGACTGACGCAAGATTTAAAGACTGCGATTCGAGAATCAGGACTTGGTGCTAACCATGCTCGTTCGCTTCAACAATTAAATTCCAAAAATTTAGGAATCGAGGACACTGAGGCTGAGAAAATCCGACAAGATGCAACATTGCAAGTTTTGCAATCAAGGCTAACAGTGGCTCAAACTCGTTCTCTAGTTGCCAAAATTATTGCTGAACGTACTCCAGGAAAAAAAATTAAGCCAAATCGCCAAATCAGTTCTCTGATTCGATCTGTCTGTACAACTAAGGTTGATGATGTCCCTCCGTCACAACTGAAAGACTTACTTGCTGCATTAGAAGCCAAGGCTAAAGAAATTCAGGAGAAGCTGGAAGATACGATTAATTGAACAGCTAATTTCAAATGAAAAAATAATACAAAAAACCAAACCAGCACCAAGTCCTAATGCTGGTTGTTTTTCTCGAATGAAAATTATAGCTGTCGCCAGGTGTTTTCGGACATAAACTAAACATAAAACTCAGACACTGAGAGAGTTTCAAGCCTGTTCCCTGTTAAGCGTTCCCTGTTAAGCGTTCCCTGTCTAAACATTCTCATTTACAGTAATAAAAGTCTTAGGACGAGGAACAGGCGTAAAATCAAATTTGGCAAAAGGGTCGTCTGTACTTGTGCTCTCAGTTGAGGTAAGGACAGCAGATTTAGTTAGCGGCACAACTTCAGAACGTGCATAACCAGTCAACTGATCAAACTGAATAATCATATGCTGGTGCAGCGCATAAACATCCGCCATCCGATTACCCATAGCAGAAGATATCTCATCTGGAATGAAAATATCCCCGTGCCAAGATACCCTACTCCCCTCTTTTTGGAAGTAAGCCTCTATCTCTGGGCGAATGTAGTCCGCAGTCCCACCGCAGAATACCAGCTGCTCGATATCTTCATCCATCTTCGAGCGCAGCCATCTTACAAGCGCGCGCCAATATTCGTCTCTAGCGAGCAATAAAGCTTTAGACATCAACTCACCATCGAGTTGAATCTCATCGCGTTTACGCTTGCGCGAAAGTTTTTGAAGCACCAGGGAATCACAACTAACCCCAGCTTCCACCAATATCTCGACAATATTGGGATTGTCAGAGCTTAGTCCTGATGCTTTAGAAATGAAATTGTCTACCAGCCAAGACATCCCAAAATTATTAGTTATTCCCGCACTCGGCACACCACCTCGAACAGTGAAAATACTCGCGTTGCGGTAACCTAGCATCACATACATGTGGGCTAGCATATTCTCGCCAAGTACCCTCTTGTGGTGGAAAAATACTCCACTACCCTCAGTAGCTACATCACAACGAAGCATTTTCACCCGCATTTTACCTGCTGGCGTATCAAACCCCCGAAATGCATCCTTCAAGCGGGTTTGTACTTGTTCAGAGTCTTGCACCTCCCCCGGCGGCAGCAAAATACTCAAGTAAACTGCAACATCGTTATTAAGGTTCAACTTCTCCAATGCTAGCCAGATCGTACCGCATATCTTGGGAACCGCTAGCGAGTATTTAAGTTCTCTTAGTTGCGATATACCCCCAAACCGACGTCGGGCAAGTTCTCCTAAAGCATAATACTCACCGCCTATTCCTACCCAAGCACGAGAATCGGGGTTACCTTGTGCTTCAACACTTTCAATCGAAGCCTTAGCGACATCCGCTACTTCTGAGTCTAAAAGTAAGACTACAGGATTCCCTTCAGGATACTCCTGCACGATAGCCTTGGTTTTACTTCCACCCATGTCTATCGTGATGACTATCTTTTTTAAATCTGGTTTCCCCTTAGTCTTGGACATACATGAAGGTTTAAATTAATTTCTACTATTGCTTACAATTTAACCGTTGCCAGTATTATGTTGGTAGAGGAAAAAGCCTTCTTTACACCAACATTACGCTGTTTTAGAAAAAATTTTACAATCGCGAATCATGATATTCTTTGACCAAAACTAGGGGGTAGGGTGTAGGGGGAAAGAGAAAGCTATATTTTTTGTACACCCTTCTATTTAACAGCACCAACGATAGTTTCATTGGTAATGGGGTACAATTGGGGGCTAGGCGTACCCTACGAGGTTTTTTGAAAAATTAACTCCTACACAGGGTATACATAGGTGCTTCTTAGGGTATATTATAGTGTTTGAGACTTTGTACCCCATTTGACCCCTATGACTGAGAAAAACATTCACGCGAATCAAAAGATTTTTTGTGCAGGTTTTGATAATGGATATGGTAGCGTCAAACTGTTAGTCGATGGTTTTGATGTGATTAGAATTCCAAGTTACATCTCAAGAGAAGACATGGAAGATGTACCCGGGAGGGTAGTTTTTAATGGTAATGCCTACACTGTTGGTGAGTCGGCTTTCCGCACTGGGTATTACTTTGAACGGAATACAGATAGCAATATTAACAAAGTTAACAACGCCCTCATCACTTTATTAGGTGCATTAGCTCATTTGCCACATCGTAAAGTTTGGCACTTAAAGCTAGTTGTCAGTTTGCATGATGTAGCTTTAACTGATGACTTGCTAAAAGTGCTCAATGGTGAATATCAACCAATGCTCGCTGGTAAACTCTCTGATGTCAGGGTAGAGGTTCTCAAAGTTGTGCCTGAGGGTGTGGGCGCTCTGTTCAGTCGCAAACTTCCCAAAAAGTTAACTGTCGTAGATTTTGGGAATGGTACAACACTTTATTCTCGTTACAACCAAGGTAAAAGAGAAGTCCATACTCCATACGCTGCTGGTGTGGAAGTTCTTATAGCTGAGATTGCTAAGAAGATGAAATATCTCAATGGTGGAAAGCTTGGGGACTTATCGAAAATTCGCTTTTGTCTAGAAATGGGACATACCAAGTACAGCCGTGATATTGATATTAAAGATGTTTACACCACTTGTCTTAAAGAGTGGTATGAAAGCTATTTGAAAAAACCAGTCAATCTCGCCCTTGATGCCAAACACCAAGGGGATGAAATTTGGGCTATTGGTGGCGGTTGCTTGCTTCCTGGTTTTAAAAAACTGCTCGTGCAGAACGGGTTTGAAATTCTAGACAACCCCGTAGAGGCTAATTCTTGTGGGCTTTTACAAATGGCTAAAACCATTGTCAGCTCTTCCTCTAGTAGCGGAGCGAATGTTGGTGTGTAACCCAGATTTCTCGCAAAGATTTCAACAACAAGTCCAAAATGCTTATGCCATTTAGACTTGAGATAAAATACCTGATTAACATACTGTCATGATTCGCACTTGTTATAAAACACTCAAAATCGCTCGCTGGATAAAGGTTTTAGTAATAGTAGCGTTCACGCAGTGACTCCAGGGGGAGTATCGCAACGAAGCGTGAGAAATGCGAGGTAAGTAGTTGATGGAAATAACACCAATGTGATCAATGAGTTTTGACAGTCCGAACTAGTTAACTTTATTTGTGCCGACCGACTTAAAATGGTTTCTCAGCAAGACAAAACCCCAGAGAAAGTCCGAATCAAAGACAGCTACCGCGAGCGGATCTTTGCAGAATCGCAACGATTAGGTAAAAGTTACCTTGAGACGCTTTACTTTATTGTTGATTGCTACTTTGCGTTTAAGCAGGGTGTGTTACCAGTACAGTCTGCTGTAGTTAACCCCCAAGCAACCCCCATAGAACAAAATCAGCCTACTGTGGATGAGTTAACTCATACCCCACATGACCCCCAAGTTGAATCAGAAGATGGTGAGGAAACTTTTACGCTCGATTGGGAATTGTGAATGACTATAGGTCACCAAACTATTGAGGGATGAAGCTTTCAATACTAATGTTACAGCAATAGGGAAGATTTAGACGAAGTTTTTTCATTAGACCTCTTGGGAAATTAAATATTAACCCAGACAGCATAGGAGTTTGAGGTTAGTTTTCACCAGATGTCTATTCTAAACGAAACCCCGCATCAACTTCTATCTCTGCCTTGGCAATTGGGTCATCCTCGTCATCATCAAAAAAACCGTCATCATCGTCTGAATCTTTCTCTCCCTCCAGTTCTGCTGACACTGACACTTCATTTGCTACTGGTGATTCAACAGAATCTGGTTCACTTGAACCAAAAAAAGATGCTTTTGGAGGAACCAAGTTAGCAGTCGCGATCGCTGCACTCATTGAAGGAACTGCATTATAAGGCTGAACTAGCACAACAGTCGCAAGTCCCTCCATTCCAAATGCCCGTTTTAGCTTAACTATCTGGGCTTCTAAATCCGCGATCGCATCCAATACGCAGGAATGTAATTCCTCCCCCCTCACACCCTGCGAGTAGAGCATATAGGGCAGATAGCGAGGAATTACTGCCTCCATCACCATCTCCCCCCCTCCCTTCTTACTCGCCTTCAGGTATTGCAATAATCTCGCCTCAATCGAACCCTTCTTTCTTGCCACTGACAACTCCACATAATCTGATTGCACCTTACTCGGCATAATTCCCCCTCACTACCCACTTCAATCAATACCAACATTTGAGTTAAGTATTAAAAAAAGAATTCAGAAGTCAGAATTCAGGAGTCAGAATCAATTGGATGGGAATTTAGACCCCAACCAATTGTAGACAGCGTGTAGACTGTGGGGTTTTCGACCCCATACTCATCCGCCAGTCGCACAGAATTCATTCTGACTTCTGGCGACTAACGCTTTCGTTCTTCTGATAAAAACTTCCCCCATCACCCCATATCCTAAATTCCCCCAATCTCAACCTTTAATCTAATTAATTCAAATTACAATTAGTCTCTCTTTATACTACATAATGTCTTTTCTAGTAACATCAAGCCTACTTATTGGACAGACTTAGTAAAGATTATTAGTAAAGTAAAAGTAACTAAAATTACTATATCTGTACGCCCCTGGCTACTCCCTCAGTACTCTCCCGCAACTTACCGAGTACTCACCGACCAAGTAGGGAAAAAATCTTTATTTGTTAGTTAAATTCTTAATTAGGTACTATCTTTCAATTAAAATCATACCTGCATCACACACCCGCACCTCCCTAGTACTCACCGCGTACTTTCCCCGTACTCCCCCCGTACTCACCGCACGCTCCTCTACGACCTACCCTTGCGCTTAGTACAGTCATACCAGTAAACAAGGTATGGCAAACAGGCCTACTTTAACCTTGATTTTTCTCAATAATCACAATTAATTGACGATAATTTTAATACTACTCGTCTCGCTCAATAATACAAAACCCTACATTTGTGTTATATCTACAATCACGGTTAATTTTTAATCAACATACGCTCAGTTTCAAACAATTAGAATAAATACCGCGATCGCCTACGGCGGGTGCTCCCACGCCATCGCACACCAGGTTTATTGGCTTACAATCCTTGTTCTAGCTGCAACAGCATAATTGCTATACCACTCTTAACACTAAATAAAAAAATGCCCAACAAGAATGCCTATGGCTTGCGCTACGGCGTTTCGTCTGTACCGTGCGGTCTCCGTAGGAGATACGGCAACGCTGCGCTAACAAGCTTGCGCGTTGGTGTACTAGGCACGCGCGTGAAGGTCGTCAAGCGCCCGGAGGACGCAGGACTTGCACCCTTGCATTTTTTTCTTGTAAGTGCCGGCGTTGCAGTACTCTCACTGTTTGCATATAGCCATAGTGTCAGTTATACCAAGGAGAACGACAATATTATCAGCTTGGCGAGAGAGCGAGTAAAGTCGGTTTTCTCGTTGTTCTGCTAGTTCCCTGATGCAGTACAGTCCTTTAACTGCTTCTGTCAGTCTTATCTTGAACGAGATATGGTAAACAGGCCCAACTTACGAACCAAATTAATCAAGGTGTATGTCTTTGATGACGAGAAAATTGCCATCAAGGAGAAAGCTGACGCTACAGGGGTAACTGCATCTGAATACTTACGTTCATGTGGGTTGAGACGGGTACTAGCAGCCAAACCACCCGCAGATGTCATAACCATACGCGCTACAGCAGGAACCCTCAAAAGCGAACTAATAATGCTATCTCACCTAGCCAAACAGACAAACAACCAGCAAATTATCAACCAAGTTGAAATTGCGATCGCACTTCTTGATAAGACAATCGCAGCTGCATTTAACCTAGATATTGGGGAAGAGCTGGCGAAGCTGTCACCAAGTGCAAACTAAACAGTTTAGTTTAACAACCAAGCGTAACCATAGAGGTTTCTCTTTCTTCAACGCGATTTGTTGGGATAGGATCAATCAACGCCAGCTTTGGGGCGATCGCCCCGAAGTGTTTGATGCACTCGCCTGACTAAAAAGGTAAAAGTGAAACAAGAGTTACATGGTTGGACAAAAGTGTTTATGCAACAGTCTCAATGGGCAAACGTTCATTCATATCCAAGTTGAAAGTACCATAAGGATTAATATGCAGCCAAATCAAAGGTGAAAGCGCCCGCAAGTCTTGTTTTTTCATCAACTTCATCCATTGTGGTTGTGACAACACCTGCTGAATCATCAATGTATTAATATACACCAAAGAAATTTGTAGCAGATGTAAGGATAAAATAGCCAACTCCTGATCTTCTAAACGATTAGTAGCAACTTCTCCACCCTTACCATAAAAAATAAAACTGTTAGCACTATTCCAATTTTCAACGACATTCAACCCATCATTAATTTCTTGACGCAGTTCTAATGAATGCAAATATTGACTTAGAAAAATCGTCTTGACAGCTTTCCCTAACTCACATAGAGCTTGATAAGTAGGGTGTAATAAATTCCCCTTAGTAAACCGTTTTAAAATCGCATCTGTTTCTGCCATTCCTAACCTAAGTGCAGTGGCGTACTTAATCATTTGGTCATACTGTTGACGAATTAAATCCCAGTTAATTGACCGCGTGAGAACAGGTTGTAAATTAGGATAATCACTAGCACTTCCATTACTTGGTAAATATAATTTTTGCACATTAATACGTTTGAGACGTGGCATTAACTGAAAACCTAGCAGATGACAAAAAGCAAAAGCCACCTCACTTTGTCCATGACTATCCACAAAATTTTTCTCGACCTTCATCCCGGTACAATGGCGGAGTAAACCTTCAATCATAGCTGCCACTTCACTACTTGAACAGGTTTTTAGCTGCGAGTAGATACAGACAGAATTTTTTTCAACATGCCAATAAATCATCACACCGCGTCCACCATAGCGAATGTGCCACTCCGTCATTAAATTCTGATCCCAAGCACCAAACTTTTTGGAATCAGAAGCACAAGCCGCCGTACCTTCTCCCCAAATATGCTTTAATCTTGTCCTAAAAATAGCATTGGCAATGTTGGTAATAGCATTGCGTAATTGTTGTTTGTGAATATAAGCACGTTTAACGTGTAACAACTCCTGATAACTACTGCCTCCTATTTCATCACTTAAACACTTCAGTCCAGTATTTGTCCCCAAACCATACAAACACAGTAACAACCGCTTTTGTAATAGCTTAGAATCTAATACTTCCCTAGTTAAGACTGATTGAAAATGTTCAGTAAAATTTACACGCAAATCTGTTTCTTTGAGGACATCCAAAAGACTAGTCTTCGGCCAACGGCGATTGATTTCGGCTTTTAAACGATATAAATTTATCGGTTCACTTTGAGGTTTGAGAGGTGAAACGCAAATTTTCGATTTTCCTTGATTTTTAATTTTGACGTACTTGTTTTTTGGTAATCCTGATTCTAATTGACTCAGGGCTGACTGCATTTTCTGCTGTAAATCATTAATAAACTCTTCAACATCGTCTGGGAGTTTTAGAGCCTGAAAATATTCAGTCCGTTGGGACTCAAAATCCGTTGGTAAATCCTCTTCAGGGTTACGATAACGATAGGCTCCAACTACCCAAATTTCTTTACATCTTAATTTCTCTCTTAATGCTTGCAGTACACTTAATTCATAATTAATCCGATTTACTTTGATATCCCCATCACTATTCTTTTCCAAAATTAACTCTTGCCAACCACTACGCAACACACCTTCAATAGGAATATCTTCTGTTGAGTCATAGTATCGTTGGTTGCTGTGAGCATATTTTTTGAGTAATTCTAGTGCTTGAATTACTGGGCGATGAACCTCATTATTGGAGCGAAATTCCAGTTGCTGTAAAATTAATGGTAAAATTCTACGGTAATGTCTGCCATAAGAAGAGCGCATGACAGTATAAACTCGTTCGCGGTAAACGTTACCTGTTGATTTGTATTCTTTAACTAAATTTTTCAGCGTTGTTTCACTCACAACTGGAAAAATAACATCTTTGACAACTCCATCTGGTTGTTGTAAAGAAGCTTCTGCCATTTGAAATAGTAAATTAGTCTTGCCATTAACTTTTTTAAAGTCTTTCAGTAATTCTTGGTCTATACGTTTTTCAGCTTTGGTTCCTATACGATGTACGATTTGAATAATCAACTCTACTAAATTATCTACGATTTCTTGACTTCTTAAAAGGGCGAAAATAGCAACTAAGGTGTAACGAATAGGTTCAGGATGACGGCGTAAGTCTTTGGGATATTCAACAACTACACGCTGTTTATATTGTTGTAAAATTTTTGCAGATATGTTAGTGAATAAATCTGGAGGTAAATCTAGCTGACGCAAAATCGATAATTTTTCAATTTCTTTTTGAAAACTTCCGACACCAATCCTACCTGGGTCTAATTTTAATTCATTCCAGACCGATAACGCCTCCTCATCGATATCTAACTGAGATACTACTTCTAATGATTGCTCTTCAATTTTTTGAGGTTTGAATAAATTATCTATTTGCTCTTTAGTCTTGCTAGACAATTGAGCAACAGTTCTTTGAAAAAAATTTGATTCAAAACTAGAGAGAGCAGAGCGAGTGATACGTTCTAGACGACTCTGAGTAGGTGGTTCAATTTTTAATTCTCTTAAACGAGATATAGCTGCACTTTTAAGTTGCTCATATTTTAATTCGTAAATCAATGCTTGTTCTGTTAGCCAGTCTGTTAATTGAAGAGCGTCTTTTTTACTAGCTTCTCGAAATCCAAAAAATTCTCTAATTTTCTTGCGGTAGTAAATTATCGACCGTCCTTGCCAATTACATTCATGGTAAGTACTGGGAGAAATCTTGAGTTGTTGTGTAATATAGTTAACAACTACAGATGGAATCTCGTGGTCTGATTCAGGAAATCTCGCTGACAATTCAAAAAATTTGAGTAATAAAGCAAAAATTAAGCGATTTTGAGGCTTTTTATGCACTAATAGCTCTAGTTCGTTTGGTAGAAGCGTCCAACACTCTACCAGTTCTTCTGGTTGCCAGTTTCGTTTCATCATCCCTCACTCACTTAACCCAAAGTATTATATCTTCTTTGGGCTACACAGCTATTTACAAATGCTTTCTTCTGTTTTTAGCGCTGATAATATTGCTGTACTGCCAAGTAAAAAGGCTGGTTAATTAAGAGTAGAATTATTGGAATTGAGCAGCACATCAAACGCCTGACGTGCAGAGTATTCGGCTTTTTGTGATGTGACTTTGGAGTAACGTAAAGTTGTTTGAATGCTTTCATGTCCCATCAGCGCACGCAGTTGTTCAATGCTGATGATGCCCACACGCTCGGTAGCAAATGTATGACGTAAATCGTGGATGCGTACCCCGTTAAGTTCTTGATATTGGTTGGTAATTTCTTGCCAATAGTCATGCAAGGTGTAATAGCTGAGGCGACTGACCTTTAAAGTAACTGGATGCTGTGCTGTAAATAAAGCCTCGGATGTTTTATGCCGAGAGTGATTGAGGTAGTTTAAGAGTGCTGATGCGGCATCTTCACTATAAAAGCACCAACGCTGTTTATTTCCTTTTCCCAATACTTGAAATTTCCGATTTTGGATGTCTACCTCTGCTAAAGAGAGTGCTAAAAGCTCTCCAATCCTGCATCCTGTGCGATGCAATATATGTACTATGGCATTGAGTCGCAAGTCAGATTTTACAGCTTTATACAGTATTTCTAGCTGTGATGGTGTTAGATATCTGATTGTATCGTCACTTTTATGCTCGCCTTTTTCTCGGTCACAAGTCCGCTGTTTTAATCCCCTAATGGGGTTAAATTTTATATAACCTTGCTCTACGGCAAAATTTAGTAGGCTTTGCAGTATTGCTTGATGCTTGTGATGTGTTGTGTATTTTAAATGACTCAGACTATTTAAATACTCAACTATTGTTTGCTTACTGATGATTTCTATTGCCCAACTCCCGTATTCACAAAGCAAAGGTGAGAGCGTTACAGAGTATGTCTCCCTGGTGGTTGGTGCTAGTCCAGGTCGCTCTAAAAATTCCGTCGCTACTGTGGCTAATGTAACAGCTTTTTTCACCTTAAATTGTGTGATTACAACCAGGTCTTTTGTTTTCAAATTATATATCTTTTGAAGTAAATCTTGACAGCTTCTTATGGATACTTTTAAAACCCCGCGACCTGGAGAATCCCTTGCTGACTATCTGGTGAGAATGAGGAAATTTCTTCAGATGACTCAGTTTGAGTTAGCGCAGGCAGCCTTAATTCATTCGCGCTCGGTTGGCAAGATTGAGCGGGGGCTGACTACCAAACTCAATCAAAAAACTCTACGTGGCTTGGCAGTGGCTTTGGGCTTACCCCAAGAGTTTCTAGAAGCTGTCAGTAAGGGACAAGAGGTTCAACGGCAGCAAGGTGTGAAATTTTGTCATCAGTGCTGGAGTCCGGGTCATGCTGCTGACCCTATGTGGCAAAATGTTAAAGCTAAGTTTTGCTATCTCTGCGGTACACAGTTACAGGCTAATTGTGCCAATTGTGGTGAGTTGGTGGTGTCTACTAGACATCGCTTTTGTCCAATCTGTGGTCATCCTTATAAAAGCAGTGTCAATAAAGCTAAAACTTAGGCACTGCTTGGTTTTATCCCTTTATTTCCAGACTGCTATTTAAACTAAACTGTTTAGTTTGCACTTGGTGACAGCTTCGCCAGCTCTTCCCCAACATTGAGAAATTTTAATGCAACGGAGGTTGGGCAATTATACCAACAACATACCGAAGATACAGGACAAGTCTTCACAAACGAGGCTATCCAAACCGCGTTTGATTTGACTCAGGGACAACCTTGGTTAGTGAATGCCTTAGCCAAAGAAGTTGTAGAAGAGATGGTGACGGATATAAATGTCGCAATTACACCAGAACATATTTTTAAAGCCAAGGAAATACTAATTGCACGTCAAGATACCCATCTCGATTCTCTTGCCGAAAAACTGCGAGAACCAAGGGTAAAGGCAATTATTGAACCAATGTTAGCAGGAGAAGCGTTGGGGGATACTCCATCGGATGATCGACAATATTTGATTGATTTGGGGTTGTTACGGCGTGACCCAGAAGGGGGACTCGTGATTGCCAATCCCATTTATCGTGAAGTTATTCCCCGTGTTTTGGTTCAGGGTACTCAAGATAGTTTACCCCATATTAGTCCTAGTTGGTTAACCAAAAGTGGTGAGTTAAATATAGATGCTTTGTTGCAGGCGTTTTTGGCATTCTGGCGTCAGCATGGAGAACCGTTGCTTGGGAGTGCAGTTTACCATGAGATTGCACCTCATTTAGTGCTCATGGCGTTTTTGCATCGCGTAGTTAATGGTGGTGGAACTCTCGAACGTGAATATGCAATTGGGCGCGATCGGATGGATTTGTGTCTGAGATATGGAAAAATCACATTAGGAATTGAGTTAAAAGTTTGGCGTGATAAAAAAAAAGACCCATTAGAAGCGGGTTTAGAACAGTTAGATGCCTATTTGGCGCGGTTGGGAGAAGATTTTGGTTGGTTAGTTATTTTTGACCGACGCAGTAATGCACTACCTCTAGAGTCACGCTTGACGACTCAAATTACAACTACCAAAAATGGACGTTCTGTCACCGTTGTACGTGGATAGGTGCTCAAGCACAAAGGTCCTGTGGGAATGGTACGCTTCTTACAGCAGTTTGGGGTAGTGTGACTGTTGCTGCAACAGGTGGGCAAAGTAATCTATGATTGGCGCTATGCAAGCGTTTGGTGATTTTATATTGGTTGAATATAGTGATCGCTCTTTATAGCAGGAGAAGTTCCTGTTTAAATTGGAGTCGGAACTTTGAGACAAAATAGATGTACCACTTGGTACTTTTTAGGCATCAATTTGTCATTTGTGTAGGTAAAGTTCTGACTCCGCAATAAAATTCGGTACTTTTTGTAGGAGCAAATTAAACTATACGGTTTAGTTTGCCCTTAGTCGTAGGCTGAGTACAACTACCCCTTTTTGGCTGGCACTCCTTGTATGTTTTAGTGTTTTTTCTAAATACTCTAAGCTTTCTGTGATTTCCAGTTCTAGCTTTCGTGCCATTTTTGTGCTATCCAATTTTCCCCTCATCCTTTATTATATGCAAGCTCAATGTAAATTGATAAAAGACGATTTGGAGAACGTGGGAGAACATCCCAAAAACGACTCGGAAAACGACCGTAACTAGTTAACCTGCGTAGCCCCTAATTTGCCCCTAGGGGCTATTCCTCCTAGTAATTTTACAAGGTAAATTATGATAAGTTCAAATACAACTATTGTTCATCCTGTTTACTACCGAATTATTGAACGTCGTGGTAACGGTTGGGCTTTTAAAGAAGGTGAACCGTTTATCAATTGGTTTGATGAACATATACTTTCCCAAAAAGATTTATTTGCAGCCTTCAACACTTCCATGAAGAAAGTCGCTATTGAGCTTTTTAGAATTAACGGCGGTAAGCAGGGTTATTACATAGCAGACATTCAAGATAAAAAATACTACTACTGCGGTATTGAGTGGAAAGATGTCAAATTTAAATTAAGGGAACTGGGGATTAGTAGACCAGATTTGATGGAAGCATGAAGAACACTTTTATTATACATAAATGAGGATAAATATCAAGAACAAAGTAAATGAATTCAAGGCTATAGATTCAGTGAAGTTTTCTAATACTCAACCGAAATTATGCAAGCACCATGATATTTCTTCTGCTGGCGGCAAGTCTTGATAATGGCGGCATTTTTGACATAAATGTTGCGTGCTACCTTACCTTCATTTGATTTCAGCCAATCTAGAAGTTTTTTATCTTCAGGTTGTAAAGCAGCAGAAGAAGCTACAGGCACAGAAGTGACACTTCCAGCAACGGTCTTATACGTAAAAACACCAATAACAGTTCCCAAAGCCAGTACGAAACCTAATACACTTGCCACTTGCGCCAACCGCCAATTACTTACACCCAATTGCGCTAGTTGTGGCAAACCCTCGCTGGCATCCTGCTTGGTAGTTTTAACCAATTCCAAAGCTGCTTGTGCGATCGCATTCTTCTGTTGCTGTATAGCAACGTTGGAAGCAGTGTTGAGCTTGTCGTCTACTATATCAGTCCAACCGACCACAAGCGAGTCAAGCCTGCCTGGTAGCTGCTGCAAGGCAAACTGAGTTGTACCCAATTCTGCGTAAAGGTTAAATAAAGGGTCATCAGGTCGAATGCCCAATTTAAGTATCCAATCAATGACCTCTGCCTTTTTCTCCTCAGTATAAGTCGCAACAACTTTTTCAACAACTTTTGCAATATCAGTCATAATTGAAAAGAACTCAGTAGTCAGAACTCAGAACGGGCTACGCCCCGCTACGCTAACAGAATGCAATTAGTGAGGGTGAGGGTTTTACAGCAGATTCGATGTTTATGAGGTACAGCAACCGATTCAAATTCAAAGTTTAAAAACCATCCTTGAAATTGGTGTACCTCACGTACCTCAAAAGCGCTGTATACGTAAAAAAATTGGGCAGGCTCATAACTACAAATACCCAACTCCGCCAAATTAAACAAATACTTACCATTCCTCTAATTCAGTTTGTTCCATTAAATTTAGATTGGACGAAGTATGCATACTTACATCTCCAGAAACAAGTTCTGCACGATTCGTAATCAATCCTACATAATTAGAAGCAATGCCGTTAGAGACAATAGAACTGTGAAAATTCTCAATCCAATTAAATATTATGGAACGCTGAAGTGTATTCAGTGGTGAGTCAGTTTTAACTGCTTGAGCATAGGGTAAACGTGTATCCTCAAGCAACTGGTAAAAGTCATTATGCAACTTATCTAAAATTAACTCCAAACCGTTTAGTTTTTTGATATCAGCTTGGAATTGATTACCATCATAGTAGCGAAATTGCTCGCAGAAGTAATAATTTTTGATAATCACATAATCAACCTGGTTACCAAAGTGTTGGTATAAATCCTGAAGATACTCCTCAACACAATCTTTACGGTGGGATATCGGGTGCAAAAAGGTAATGCGATATCCCAGGCAATTGAGATTTTCTATGAGTGAAACGTCTTTCTCAAAAAACTTGAATTCTGGTAAGTTTTGACCTGGCATATCAGTCAAAACCACTTCAATCTTCGGAAACATTTCTAGATCGAGTAACAACCTATCAGAATCACCCCTCGAAAAACCCAACTGGTTGATATCAAAGCATGACGTTTGATACATGGATAACTTGTTATGATGTCCATGATAGAAAACACGCACATTGAGTTTATTTTTTAAGTACAACTCTAGTAAAAGTCTTGATATTGTAGATTTACCAACACGGGCATCTCCAACTGTAATCACAAAACGCTTTCTAAGCATAATCAAGATACAGCACATTGCAAGTAATTGAAGTACAAAGAGTAAGGTCTAAAAGCCAGACATAAAGCCATTTTTACTTCTGACCCCTATGCCCAAAGGGCACGCACTCGGGTTCGGGGTATGCGCAAAGCGCACGCCCGAAGGGCGTTAGCGTTCGCGCAGCGTGTCGCTTTGCGACTCAGCGTCTCCAAACGAGATACGCCAGTCGCTCATGGGGAGCCACTGCGCATGAGGAGGGTTTCCCAACAGAGGCATGTGGCGTCCGCGCTGGCTCACTTCTGACTCCTGAATTCTGCTGTAATTAGAGAAATTAAGCGCTATTTGGTAAAGGCTCTGGAGTTTGAGTTGGCTGGCTTTTAGACTGCTTTTTTTCTTTAGTTTTAGCTTTCTTGGTCTCTTCAGCCATCTTGTCGTAGTAACCTGAAAGTGGTTCTTTATCTAAACCTAATAAGTAAAAAGCTGATTTAGTTTTTTCTTCAAAATCAGCAAGCCAATACTTAATCCTTGCTTTAATGACAAGATTTGTTTTCTCATGAGTCAGAGCGTCATTAAAAGTTAAAGCATAATAGTCAAGAAAATCATAGGGGAGGTAAAATAATTCTGGCATCATTATTTCTACTAGTCCCTTGGATAACATATCCTTACGAATTTTGGAATCGTTATAACGCTCAAATTTTTCGGACTCACCATGAAATAAATTCTTGACGACAACGTAATCTACTTGGTCTTTACAAAGTTCGTGCAATTTTTCTAAGACGTTAACCGAGTCCTGCACCCTACTGATAACCGAAACCATCGTCACTCGACAATTAACATCCTTTAGCATTTCAAAAAAGGTCAACTCTTTAACATAGTTTTCAAAAAAACCTCCTGACTGGGCAGGTAAATCTAACAAAAATAGAGAAAATTGTTTTTCTTTTTCTATGTCAATCAACAACTTATCAGCTTCACCCTTACGAAAAATGTCAATATAACGTATTAAAGGTTTATACTTGTCTACATAATGCCTCTCTAATTGAGGATTGCGTTGATCGGCTTCATATGCAAGACACACCAAATCTTTATTAATATAAAGCTGTAATAACCCTCGCGCAAAAGTACTCTTCCCAACACCCCCTTTATCACCTGTAACAATAACCAATCGTCGCTGAGGTTCATTATTAGTAGATTCAGGAGAGTTATTATTAGTGTTAGCATTCTTGTCAGACATTTTCTTTTCTCTCTTCTTCCTATTTATAAACATTACAATCTTTGACAAAGTGAGTACACTTTGCTAAAAAACTCAAATTCTTGTCAACTCTAAGTAAAAGAAATCATTTGTTCTAAAAGAGTTGACAACCAGTTCAGATAAGCAACCCTCAAGGAGAAAATTAGTTGCTTATTCTGACTTGCAGTTAAACCAAATAGCTCAAGTGCTTGTAGAAAGACACCTCCCTCCAAAATTCGCAAAATTGGAAAAGATAAGTGTTTTTGAAAGTAGGAAAAGACTAAAGCTATATCAAGTTCTTGTGCTAGAAACAAATTTTCGGCATCATTAACAAAAGTCAAGTACAAATCTGAATAAGATATATTTTCGTTTTCTAATACTAACCGACAACAATCCAGATACCGCTTACGTAACAGTTGGTTTGATAAGTCAGTATCAGAATCCAGTAAAGGAATATCAACTTGCTTGTACAAGAAGCTCAAATAAATAGCTTCTAATACCGCAATATCTAGATTCTCATTCTGTAAAGAGTATTCCTGAATGGCAGGTACAAGCGTTGGAGGCGCGCCAACCAAGGAAAAACGCGAATTCAGATACATATCTGAAAGCGACATTAGCTGGCAGTTGGTAATGATATTGAACCAATGCAATGAATTTAGCTTAGTTACAATCAGTTCTGAAGCAGGCAAACGCGCGGCAATACTAGTATTATGAATTGGTAGAAGTTCAGTCCGCCTAGAGCGAAGTGACTGTACTGCAACAATCTGACGACTAGTATTAAATATTCGCTTGTCAGGATTATTAACCTTTACATGCAAGGAGCTTAAACTCAAACTTGCACTACTAATAGGCGCAACATCTTTACGCAACCAGCGCACAAACTCACGATGTTTTTCATAACCAAATAAATTAAAAATGTATTTTAGTGCTAACCAACAGAAAGTATCAACCTCCTGTAATTTCTCATGACTCACAGTAAAAACTTGACGTTTACGCCTCAATTTTAATGGTAGTACTTCGAGAAATGATTGTATCTCTTTATCAACATTTCTAGGACAAACAAGCATGAGTATATCTTCTGAAAAAAACTCAATGCCTGTATCAATATCTAGAAGTCTGATAGAGCTGCCCTGGAAATTAGCTATCCGAGTCAGCCAATAAATATTCATTATTTCATCAAACCTAACTATTCTGTTTTATGTAGATTTCACTTCTAGTGTCTAGCTTCTAGTAAATAAAAACAATCAACAAAAGTCCAATTTTTGAGCAACAATAGTTGATGCTGTAAATCAGTCATTAATTTCATAAGTAGCTCAACCTAAAAAAACGTAAAATTAAGAAGGTGTATCATTTAAATAATTACAATGCCCGCTCCACTTAGAATCCAACTCACACCGGAAGAAGACAATACCCTTTTTGAACTGAGTTACGCTTCAACAATACCGAAGCGAACAAAACAGAGGGTAATGGCATTGAGATTAAACGCACAGGGTTTTAGTGTACGAGATATTGCGGAGTATTTAGATTGGGCAGAGCAAACTGTAAGACAAACAATACAACGGTGGAAAGAGGGTGGATTAATTGGACTTTGGGAAGCGCCAGGACGAGGTAAAAAAGCCTGCTGGAGTTCGGAAGATTGGCAAGCTGTAGAGCAATGGTTGTTGGAAGAACGTCGGTATAGGCAAGGGCAGATAAGTCAAAAACTGGCATCTGAAAGAAATATTGTTTTGGGACAAGAACAGGTGCGTCGAGTTGTTCACAGCACCCCACCCAGCTATAGCTAAGTGATTTTACAAGTTAGTATATATAAACTTTACAATTATAACAGTAAAAACCCAGAGGATTGCTCTTTGTGGAGTGGGGTAGATTTAAAATATAGGAGGCTCGCCTGAAGCTAGGCATTACCCAAACCGTACTTTCAACTAGGCACCTCTGAAATTTTTCCAAAGTTATCAGGAATACAGCAATTACCAAACTCGCTCAAGTCAATAGTGTTGATTATTTGATAATGAATTTCCACCTTGAAGGACTTAACCATTGCCGCACAAAATCCCTACGATGCAAGTATTTTAGGTTGACAAACAGGGAAATTATCCGACCGTGTCACTAATGGGGTGGATCTGGGCTACAGCTCAATACGGTTCAGATAAGCAGGGGAGGCAGGGGAAGCAGGGGAGGAAAAAGAATTAATGTCCATTAACTCTTCTCCCCCTGCCCCTCTTCTCCCCTTGCTCAAGAACAGCTTGCCGAAACAGATAACTTTCCTAACTGAACCGTATTGGGCTACAGCTTTGACTCCTCCCAGTCGTAGATGTGGGCAGGTAACACGTCCACATCCACTAACATCCCTTATGTTCACTCATAAAGTGGGATTGCTCACTATCATACTGCTTGTGACATCAATTCACTTGACTCAGTAGTTTTACCGTCTTCTAGGAAAGAATGGCCAATTAAGTTAAGGATTTCGACTCTTTCTACAGGAGAAGCAGCAGATATAAGCACTCGTAGGCTCACCCCAGGCTTCGCCCCTAGCAACTGAGACAAATACCACTCCCGCGCTTCCATAGGAACAGCCCCTAGCAATGCTAGAAACTTTCCAGTTCCCAAATCAGCCTTTCCCTTACGAAATCTGGAAATTAGCACCTCTGAAACTCCAGCTTGCTTGGCTACAACTTTTGCCGAAAGGTTAAACCTATCGAACATCTCGTCAAATAGTTGCTGGTAAAGAGGAGTTTCCTCTGTTACAAAATTTTGCATTGCCAAGCCAATTATAGGATTAGTTAGTTGTTATAGTATGCGATATTTAAAGTGAACTTTGTTAGGATTTTTAAAGACATGGATAACTCAATGGTAGCAAAGGATTTCCCCTCGCTAAACTGAGCCAACGACTTACTCTTACTGAAAGATATAACATCATCTTCAAGGAATTAGGGGAGAACTTTAGCTGCTACTAGCTTACATGGCGATACCTTTGAGGCGCAAATTAAGCAATTTTCGGAAAGCCTAGAGGAATAGCTGAAAGCCAATAGGCTTGGGAATTAGCCCCAGCCAGTCAGGGGGCAGGGGCTGGAAATTATCATTACTAAGAAAATTATGACGCAGAACAATTCCAGAATTCAAGGGAAGTTTTACCCACTTCAGCATGAGGAATGGTTAAGAGCCAACCGGGAACTAAAACCAGCAGAAGTAGATGTCCTTTACTATCTCAAAACAGTCAACCGAATCGGTGAAAGGATAAGTATCCCATGTAGCGTCATTGCATCTGATTTGAAGAGGGATAAAAGCACTGTCAGTCGAGCAATACTGGCTTTAAAAGAGAAAAATTGGCTACCTGAATGGTTTGAGGTTCAATTTAGGGAGCAAGATAATGCTGAAGCCAAAATACGCCAGCGACTAAGAGCAGAACTTGGTGGTGAGATGGAGGTAGTCACAACTGTAGGTCGCATTGAAGAGCTTACCGAATCTGAGGTTATTGAAATCAAAAACATCAATGACTGGAAGGAAGCTCTAGGAAAGATACTGGCTTACTCAGCATTTTTTCCTGAGCATAGCAAACGCATTCACCTATTTGGAAAACAGGACTTAGCAAAGCTGGCACTTGCAACCCAAACCTGCTGGGAGTTCGCAGTTATCGTGACTTTCGAGGAGGTACAGCTTTGACAACTACAAAGCGTAACATTCGCCGTCCCCAGCAATTTGAGGAATCAAAAGTGGAAGGATATTTCATGATTTCCAAGCGAGATGCTTTAATAGCAGTTTCTAACAAGTTAACCGGCAGTCAATCCCGCCTTTGGATTTACCTAATGGCTATTGATTCATTCGCAGATTATACCCAAGGCGGTGAGATTAAGTATCATGATTTACCTCCAATAGCCGATATAGCGGTAGCCATAGGAAGTTCACTAGACACAGTGGACAAAGATTTGAGGAAACTTCGCAAGCTAGGACTTTATGACTACCGAACTGTAACAGTGCAGGGTCATAACTTGACAGCCGCTAAAGCTAAGGCTGAGGCAGAGCGTTTATCTAAAACCAGGTCAGAATCCAGCCCGAAATCTAGTCAGGGCAAAGATTCCGCTTATTTAAGCGGAGGTAGCGCTTATTTAAGCGGAGGTAGCGCTTATTTAAGCGGAGGTAGCGCTTATTTAAGCGGAGGTAGCGCTTATTTAAGCGCTCCTAAAACCTCGGAACCTTTACATAACAAGGATTTCAACGACCCTTCAAACTATACAAACTATTCAGAATTTATTCAGACTCTCTCGGAAACCGAGCGAGCGAATTTTTTGAATTTCTGTGAGGAACTAACAAAAAATCTCAGCCAACCCGTCAACGACATAGAGGCTTGGTTAGCTTACAAAAACAAAACCGGAAAAAACCGTTGGGAGGTTTATTACCAAAAATTCTTGGCGAAGCAAAAAACACAAATCAACAAATCTAAAAACAACCAAAGCCGCAGAAATATTGCAAAAAAGTTTCAACAAGAAATTGAGGAACAGCGTCAGCAAGCTATGCTTGCCTTGCAGGAGTGAAGTATGACTGATCGATTGCCACCCCAAAACATTGAGGCGGAAGAGACGATTTTGGGCGGGATAATGCTAGATCCAGAAGCGGTTACCAGGGTGAGCGATCACCTAGTTCCAGAAGCTTTTTACATTACTGCTCACAAAGATATCTATCAAGCAGCACTGCGCCTTCACCGACTCGGCAAACCCACGGACTTACTGTCGGTCATAAATTGGCTTGCAGACCATGACTTACTCGCTCGCATTGGCGGTAGAAATAAACTAGTTTCCCTCGTAGACCGTACAGTCAGTGCTGTCAACATCGACGCCCTAGCCGCATTAGTAATGGAGAAATATCTACGGCGGCAGTTAATTAAAGCCGGTAATGAAATTGTCCATCTGGGTTACGAGACAGAAATTGAGTTACCAATTATCCTTGACCAATCACAGCAGAAAGTTTTCCAAGTTTCTCACCAAAAATTTTGTTCAAACACCGAACATAACAGCACGATTAATATTGCTGCTTACGAGCAATTAAAGTCATCTAGCCCTATTTACTCTACAGGGCTTTATGAACTCGATAACTTGATGGTGGGATTTGAAGGCGGCACGCTCACTATAGTTGCCGGGAGACCGTCAATGGGAAAATCGTTCATCGCGTCATTCTTAGCTCTCCAAATGATACTGCTCCACAAGCTACCTGTCATTATCTTCTCGCTGGAAATGACAAAGAAGCAGCTGGAGTACAGACTGTGGAGTCTAATTAGCGTCGTAGGTGCCTACAAGCATTTAGGTTTGATACCCCTCAGATGCGATCGCATCCGCAGACACCGGGCAGGATTTGAACCTTTAGAGGAATGGGAATTTAGCAGCATTGCCAAAATCGTTGGTATTGCAAGAGAACTGCCGCTGTACATTAATGACTCAAGAGGCATTACCGTTTCTGGAATTGCTTCCGAATGCCGTCAGGTGAAGGCAAAAGAAGGCAAGCTGGGGTTGGTTGTAGTTGATTACCTGCAAATGATGGCAGAGGACTCTGGAGGTAACCGGAGCTACGAACTAGGAGATGTGGCGAGGGGACTTTACAAAATGGCAGGTGATTTGGATGTTCCTGTGTTGGCGCTGTCTCAAATCTCTAGAGCAGTTGAGGGAAGGCAAAACAAGCGCCCAATGATGAGCGATCTCAGCCAGTCGGGAATCTTAGAGATGGTAGCAGACAATATAATACTCGCTTACCGGGACGAGTACTACAACCCGAACACAGAAGACCAAGGCATCCTAGAACTAATCATGGCTAAAGCACGGCATGGCGACACTGGCACGGCAACTGTGTTCTTCGACAAATCCTATGGAATTATCAGGAATTTGGAGTAAGCAACCCTCGGATTGAATCCGAGGGCTTCAGCAAATACTGAAGCCCAGGTTACCAGACTCAGTATCTCGCGTACTACGTTCAAAATAAGCGTTAAAGACCTACCAGGGAATGCGTAGCTAGTTCCCTACTCTAGAACCAAAAAGTTAAACAGGCTTAAGGGTTAAACCAGTGCTTTTTGGATAGTTACCGATTTTGAACTTTGTCGTTCGCGCAGCGTGTCCCCTTGGGACTCAGCTAACTTTACCCGAAAGGAGGGACTTTATGTCCAAAGTTTTCTTAATAGATTCAGAAAAACTACATTAAATCCAATTCATCCTGCACAGGCAAGGCAGCTATTACGGAACAAGAAAGCAGCAATTTATAGACGGTATCCGTTTACTTTGATTTTGAGGAATGCAAGTAAAGAAAGAATTATTCAGCCCCTAAGACTAAAAATAGACCCTGGCTCTCAAGTAACAGGAATTGCTTTGATTAACGACACAACGGGAGAGGTTGTATTTGCTGCTGAACTCAAACATAGAGGTTTCGCCATTCGGGAAGCATTAACTTCTCGTAGGCAATTAAGACGCAGTAGAAGAAACCGCAAAACCCGTTACCGTCAGCCTAAGTTATTAAACAGAACAAAGCCCCAAGGATGGTTACCACCTAGCTTACAAAGCCGAATTCATAATATTAAGACTTGGGTGAGTAAGTTGCAAAGATTAGCCCCAATTGAGGCTATCAGTCAGGAATTAGTGGGACTTAAACAAAAATTAAGCCCAAATGTAGCCCAAACTGGCTTTATAAGCGGAGAATACGTCACGATTATGGGTTAACCAATCAAAAAATCGATAAGACATAGCTGTTCTAAAGGCTTCCAAAGCATCAGTAAAGGTGTTCAAAGGTTTGTTTGCCCACCTTCGTCTTAAGCCCCCTGTCATTTGATGCCAGAGAATAAAAGTATAGGCACAAAAAACCAAGATAAAATGTCGAAGTAAACTCCTCTTATCTCGAACTTGATATTCTTTCAGTCCGAGCCAACCTTTAGATTCTCGATAAAAAACTTCCACCCAATTTCTTTGAGAATAGGTATTAACTATCCATTCTGGTGTGGCAATTGATGAGGAAACATTTGTGATAAAATAATCAATATCAGTGGCTTCAGAGAAAGACGCAGCGTTCATGACGATAGCAATATTTCGCTTTCCTTTAAGTTGTGATATCTCTATTTCTCTAGTGACTACCCATACTGTTTTAGGTTTGTCTAAGTTGAGTTGGATTTTTGTAAAAGCCTCTTGAGGTAAACTCTGCGCTAATTCATCTAGCCTAATTGTTTGTTGTATCTCGTCTTTTTCAATAACTGTTACTTTCCGGTTTTTAGCTAATCCTCCCACATACTTTAATTGTCGCTTCTCTAACTCTAATAAAAATGATGTATTGTTGCCGTATCCAGCATCTATAAGTACGATTGCCGGTTGATATTTTYTCTCTCTAGTTTTATCTATTAATTTAATTGCTAATTCAGTTTTTTTCTCAAATTCTGGATCTTGCTTACCTGATGGTAAAGAATCTGCGTGCTGATATAACTCTATATCTAATGGCAGGCTTTTTCGTCCATCATACAGATGAGTTGTTACCACTACTATTCCATTATCTGTTTTGCCAATTTCTCCGATGTACTGCCTTCCCACTCCATCGGTAAAATTACCGCTTTTTCTATGACCAGAGTCATCAATTATCAAACTAAATCCTCTACTCATTCTAGTTTGACTACACTTGTTCATAGTCTCTAAACGAAGCTCATTCACCTTGGAATCTGACCAGGGGGCTTCAGTTAAAAAGTGGTGCAATTGATGATATTCAACCCCTATAGCGTTAGAAGCCATCTGATATAGATTTTTTCTCTCGCTTTCCCCCAATAATCCCCCCAAATAATGTCTAAACCCTCTTTTCTGGGCTTTATGAGTAAAAGCTACATCAAACCGTTGACACCATTTCTCAAAACACGGTGGCATGGCTGCGGGGGTTGTCTCTTTCATTGGATATCACTTTGACGTGAGAGCTATGCTAGTCAAGCATTATATCCTGTTCTTGTTTCTTTTTTTGTTTAAGTCCCGCTAGTAACGATGGGGGACAGGTGGAAGCAACCACCAGTAAAGACAGCCCTAGTAAAACAAGACGAGACAAGGGGTTGGGCAGTGGCTCAATTCAGTGGAAAACCATTACCCTTCACGGCAAAGATTATCCTCAAGCTTGGTATCACTACGAGTTTTGGAAAGATGGTGATCGCCTGGTGAAATCCTCAAAATACATCCCCAAAGGGTTATTAAATCGAGTAGGTAAGCTAGAAGCAGAGAAAGCGCCAGTTATATCATGTCCGGATGAATACTTATAATTAAGCCGCCCTGGTTCTGGGCCACCAGTAGTAGCAAGTTAGTCCAGAGATTAAATCGTGCTGTTTCATTAGTTGTTGGCAGCGATAAACCAAGAGCTCTTCCATTTCGTCCAAAGACGATGGTGAAGAATTCGCGACGATTTCATTTGTCAGGGGCCATAATCGTTCAGCAGGTTGTAATTCAGGTGAGTACGCGGGTAAGTACATTAAATCAATACCTTCTGGCAGGTTTAAATCATTACTTGTATGCCAACCTGCTTGGTCAACAGCCAGGAGGACTCGTTTTTGATTTCCAAGACCATACTCTTGAGCAAAATCAGCTAAAACTCGATTAAATAATTGAGTATTCACACTGGGCAGAATCCACCAATATGTTTCTCCGGATTCTGGATGTACAAACCCATACAGCCACATCCATTTATACGTTTGCTGTACTGAAGCGAACGGTTGTTCTGCTTCTGGTATCCAAACTCGACGCAGAATTGGATGAAGGCCCAAACGATGCTCATCCATACTCCAAACCTCTATWTCGGCATCTGGATATCGGGATTGAAGGAATTGGAGCCGTAAATCGAGTTTTTTTTCCAGTTTTCTTGTTCGATTGGGTCGCAAGCGCCATGCTCCGGTCGAGTCACACGTAAGCGGAAAGTCATTTGTTTTATGTATTCCCATCCACGCCGACGATCAATACTTTGTCCTGTTAGTTCGCTTAACCAATCTGCCACCTTACGACCATTCCACAATCCCCCATCTGGTGCCTTGTGTGAAAGCACTTGCCACAGTTGGGCTTGTTGTACATCTGTTAATAATGATTCTTTGCCTCGATTCTGATGCCGTTGGTCTCCCAAGACCATTGGACCATCTTGGTTGTAACGTTTGACGAGTTGATAAATCCAAATTCTCGTGTAACCTGTTACTTGAGATACCTCCAGCACGGTCTTTCCTGTTACCAATAACCAAATTATTTGGTAATGACTACGTTCCGTTGTTTGTGTTGCTTTACGGTAACGGGAAAACAGTTCTTCCGGACTTAAGTAGTTGGCGATCGCAATCCGTTTCGGCATAGTGTAAGTAGACGCACTGCAACGATTCCATCTTTATTATAAGTAATCAACCGGACATGATATTAGAGAGATTTTGAAGGTACTAAGGGTCACTGAAATTGAATAGCGTTTGTCCAATTCAAAGAACCTATCCCACTAATAAGATTCTTTGAATCCAGATATGGATAGTAGCAAGGTCAATGAATGCATCAAAATATACTTTCTGTCGCTCCCAGCGAACAACCAAACGACGATATTTACGTTGAACACAGCGCAAAACAACGCTCTTGCTGGAATCTTGGAGCAGAGATTTTGATGGGTCTGCCTTTGTTTTTCTTTTCAGTTGAAAAGTAGATTACCTCAGATCTTGCACCGGGAAATTTGAATGTTAATTGTGCTTTTACCCCTTGGATGACCAAACTTTGAATCATAGCGTGACCAAAAGTTAACGTAATTTCAAGGTTTTGAGTGTGACTTAAAGTAAAAGCTTGCCACTGCGGCAAACATTTCCTTTAAGTCACAGGCTCCCCCACAAGACTTATAATTTTGGTCATCTTATAAATAATTCTACCTATCTACTTAACTGCTCAGATTTACCTTCAATATAATAGATGTCGGTGTTTTTTTATCATTATTACTAATTCTACTAAAAGCTAAGTAAAAAATAATACCTAATGTTATTGCGATCGCTAAAGCAATACCTGCAATCAGCAAGGTGTTGAGAGATTTTTTTTGAGGTGTTGCTTGATCTTTCTTTGGCTGAAAGATTGTTTGTTCTGGTATCTGCTGTTGCCCTTGATTAGAAACAGGTCGTTGTTGATATATTGTACTTTCAGGTGTATTATGGGGTATATTTGTCGAATGTTGACTATTAGTAGCACGAGGTTGCTGTTGCATAATCGTGTTATCGACAACCTGTTGTCCACTAGGATTGGTATCGGGTCGCGGTTGAAATAAGGTTTTATCTGGTGGTTGTCTGTCACCGCTACTAGCACGCGGTTGAAAAATAGTACCTTCGGGTGTCGGCTGTGGAGTATTAGAAGGTCGGACTTGGGCAATAGTACCTTCGGGTGCCTGGTGTGGGGTATTAGAAGGTCGGATCTGGGCAATAGTACCTTCGGGTGTCGGCTGTGGAGTATTAGAAGGTCGCATCTGTGCAATAGTACCTTCGGGTGTCGGCTGTGGAGGTGGATTAGATACAGGTTGTTGCGGAGGTGGTTGCAATGGTTTGTTAATTGTTTCCTCATTGGAACCGGGTTGAGGTGTTTGTAATAACGGCGGTTGCAATGGTTTATTAATTGTTACATCGTCAGAACCGGGTTGAGGTTTGTTTTGCGGTGATGATTGTGGTGTTTTATCAACTGTCTCATCGTTTGATGCTTGAATTGGTTTGGCAGCAGTTTCGCCATCGGAACTACCAGGCAGTTGCTGTGATACTGGTTGAACAATTGTTGTATTTTTAATAGTAATTTTCGTTACGGGTTTAATAGCCGCTTCCAATGCTTGACCGAGCTCTTGCACTGATGGAAAGCGGTTGATTGGATTTTTTTGCAGACATTTGATCACCACAGCTTCTAATTCTGAAGGTAATTGCTCACACCCCGGTTGTTCGCTTAATGGTCTAGGTGGTTCGTAGCTATGAGCCAGTAACCATAAAGATTCACTAATATTATTACCTTGAATGCTTAACCCAAAAGGGTCTGCGGTACTAAGCATTTCATAAAGAATGATTCCCAAACTGTAAATATCAGCAGTTACATCTATATTTTTTTGGTTCTGAATTTGTTCGGGTGACGAATAGCGAAGCGTGCCAATAAAAGTTTTAGTGAGATTTGTTAGCTCGGAAGACTCATTGTAAATTTTAGCAATCCCAAAATCTAAAATCTTTACCAACTCACCAAAGTCTGTAGGAACTAAAAAAATATTATCTGGTTTCAAGTCGCGATGAATAACCTTGATGCGCTCTGTGGTCTTTTCACCACGTTGCATGACTACCCCTCGGTGGGCAAGCTGCAAACCCTTGCACACCTGGGTCATAATTTTTACCACACGTTCTGGTGGTAATTGTCTTTCGCGCATCAGTAATTGACGTAGTGTTTGCCCCTGCAGGTACTCCATGACATAAAATGGATAACCTTCTGTAGTCACACCACAGTCGCTAATTTCGATGATATGGTCGCTTTGTAGGGCAGCACAAATTGCAATTTCCCGCTCAAAGCGTTTTCTCATTTCGCCAGATGCAACCAATTTGTCTTTAAGCAGTTTAAGGGCTACATTTTTACCAACTCGCGTATCTGTGGCAAGGAAGACTTCTCCCATACCACCTCCACCTAACCGTTTCTCTAAACGATAACGCTGGTTATCACCAATCAAGCGATTTATCCAAGAATTATTCGATGGTGGTGAGTTCATTGAGGGAAACCCATCCTGTCTTTTAATAAAGTTTTTTGAGCAAGCTAATGTACTAAGATAGTTAGATAATTAATAAACTATACTAATAATGATTTCTATTTTAGTTAATACGATACTAATATATTCTGTATACATTTCACATTATACTATCGTCTAAATTATAAAATGCCTAGCCAATCAACAATTCTCTCAAAACAAGTCTATTTTTTCAGAAAAAATTAAAATTAACGCCGAGAAACCCGGTTTGGTGATAGCTATTTGGAACTCAAATAGGATTGCTATAGTGTCAGGTATGATGAATTGGGGGATTGCCATGAGGAAGCAGGATGAGTAATGCGCTCTCTATAGCCACCGTTACAGCAGTGATTAAAAACTTACTGGAAAATGGTCTAGTCGGTGACGCGATCGCAGCTAGTGTTGGTGATGTACTTGTCACAGCGTTGCCACCAGATAGAATTCAAGTTGGAAGTGACGAGCGTGCGCAAATCAATCTTTTCCTATATCAGGTTACGCAAAACCGTAACTTTGACTGGGTATCTCAGGAACTTCGCACTCGTCATTGGAGTATAGATAACCATGAGCAGGTGACAAATCCACCGCTAGCCCTTGACTTACATTACTTGTTAACAGCCTACGGAGCAAAAGATTTTCAAGCAGAGATTTTGCTTGGGTACGCAATGCAAATGTTATATATATCACCTATAATCACATCTGAAGTTGTTAAAAATACTTTGGTAAATGCGTCTCAAACAAGTACATCAGGTGTGTTTTCACAGGCACTGGCTGGAATATCGGTATCCAATTTAGCAGAGCGAATCGGGCAGATCAAAATTAATCCGGAATTTTTGAACATGGAAGAAACTTCTAAAATTTGGTCTGCTTTACAAACACATTATCGACCTTCGGCTACTTATCAAGCGTCAATGGTTTTGATACAGAGTGATAGTAGCGATGATAAATCAGAGGGTTTTGACTCGATGCTGTGTGAACCTAATATTGAACAAGTTACGGCGTCTTTCTCAGAATCACAACAAAAAATAGTTGTTGGTAGTACATTAATTTTACGAGGTAAACGGTTGCAGGGTGATGTGACCAAAGTTAGATTAGGTAATACAGATAAATTTTTTGTACCTTTTGATATTCAATCAGGGCAAGTAAGTTTGTTAGTACCAGCAGATTTGCACGCGGGTGTGCAAAGTGTGCAAGTTGTACATCAAAAGATCGCAAGCACAGAGGACGCTAATAATTTAGTCGAGTCAAACGTTGCGGCATTTGTGCTACATCCCAAAATTACTATGGAGACGCGATACATTGCGTCTTTAGAAGGTAATGAAGGCAATTTACGTTCTGGAGAAATTACTGTTAAATTAACTCCGAAAGTTAGTAAAGAACAACGGGGTATTTTACACCTTAATGAAATACCTAATGAAAATAAGAGTGAAAACTTAAAAGCATACTCATTTCTAGTTCCAGCACGCACTCTTGATACCGACACACTTGTAATTCCTATCAAAGACGTAAGTTGCGGAACTTATTTAGTGCGAGTATCTGTAGATGGGGCAGAAAGCCCACTTTATAAGAACAAAGCAGGGGTATACGATTCTTCACAGGTTATTATTTCATGAATTCGACTAACTTAAGTCAAGATTGGGATGAATTAAACCAGCGCTACCTATCAGCAGCCTTAGCTTTAGTACGCGACGCCATAGAAAAATATATTATAAAAATACAAAATCAAGCTGATAATAAACACTCATTTCAACAGTCTCAACATCATGAAGATTTACAACAAGCGGCTCTGTTAATGCCTTCACCATCAGCATTAGAGCGAATATGTAAAATTTTTGCTTTGTCGGAGTTTGAGCGCGATGTACTACTGTTGTGTGCATGTATGGAGTTCAACGGCGATTTTGCTTCTTTATGTGCAGCAGCGCAATCCGACACACAGCGAGCTTTTCCAACATTTAGTTTAGCGTTAGCAGCATTGCCTAACGCTCATTGGGATGCAATAGCTCCAAATTCACCTTTACGTCGATGGCGGCTAATAGAAGTGGCAGAAGGTAGAGCATTGACTCTCTCTCCTCTACGAATCGATGAACGGATTTTGCACTATCTTGTTGGCAACCGCTATTTAGATGAAAGACTAGCGGGGATAGTAGAGTCATTACCAGAAACAGGAGAATTAGTACCATCGCACCAAAAACAAGCAGAAAAAATTGCAGCAGTTTGGTTACAAATATCAACAACAACTGTGTTGCCTGTAGTTCAGTTGTGCGGTAGCGAACCAACCAGTAAAAAAGCAATTGCTAGCAAGGTTTGTAAAATTCTCAATGCTAGTTTGTGTGTAATTCCTGCTCAAGTAATGGCATCTGTACCAAGCGAACTGGAAAATTTTATCCGATTGTGGGAGCGCGAAGCTGCATTGAGTGGAAGTGCTTTATTACTAGATTGCGACAGAATCGAAATGACAGATTCTGCCCGTGTTACTGCGATTGAGCGTTTAATCGAGCGAGTCAATGGCTTTTTGTTTGTAGCTAGTCGAGAAAGAATACCTTTTCTGCAACGTCCAGTAGTAAGTTTTGACGTTCACAAACCCACTATCGAAGAACAAAGTATACTCTGGCAAAGTAACTTGGTAGAACTAGCGCCACAATTAAATGGGCAAGTCAAAACATTAGTAAGTCAGTTCAACCTCAATCCCTTGACAATTCGTGCGGCTTGTGCGGAAGCAGCCGGAAACTTTAATCAGGGACAAGAAAAAGATTTAGGTAAAATTTTGTGGAATGCTTGCCGAACCCAAGCACGCCCTCGTATGGAAGAACTAGCACAGCGTATTAATCCCACAGCCGATTGGGAGGATTTGGTTATACAATCAACACAGAAGCAAGTTCTACGTGAAATTGCTGCACATGTACTACAAAAATATACCGTTTATCAAACTTGGGGATTTGCTGGTAAAAACTCACGGGGACTGGGAATCAGCGCTTTATTTGCAGGTACTAGTGGTACAGGTAAGACTTTGGCAGCAGAAGTTCTAGCCCATGAGTTGCAGCTTGATTTATACCGTATAGATTTATCATCCGTAATCAGTAAATATATTGGTGAAACCGAAAAAAATCTACGCTCTTGTTTTGATGCAGCAGAAGAAGGTGGTGCTATTCTTTTATTCGACGAAGCTGACGCATTGTTTGGTAAGCGTTCTGATGTCAAAGACAGTCATGACCGCTATGCTAATGTGGAAGTGAGTTATTTATTACAACGTATGGAGTCTTATCCAGGTTTGGCAATTTTAACAACTAACCTCAAAAGCTCATTAGATATAGCTTTTATGCGGCGTCTGCGGTTTGTAGTTCAATTTCCCTTCCCTGATACTACTCAACGCGCAGAAATTTGGCGCCGGATTTTCCCGTCGCATACCCCAACCGAAGGTTTAGAATTCACGAAATTATCTCAATTGAATGTAGCAGGTGGCAACATTCGCAATATAGCCTTAAACGCAGCATTTCTAGCAGCCGAAAGTAGCGAACCAGTACAAATGAAACACATTTTGAGTGCAGCGCGTGCAGAATATGCGAAGTTAGAAAAATCCTTAACTGAAGCAGAAATTAATGGTTGGATTCCCAAATAAAAAACTAGACTAAAGTCTAAAGATTTTTAATAATAGATTATGGAATAATACTAAAAATACCGCTATTGGAATAGCGAGATTGGCGATGAAAGAACGACAACAAAACCGTAAGCAAGATGATTCGTCTGCATTTGAACATGTTCAAATGCAGTCACGCGCATCTAGCAACCAGTCTCAGAAAAACTCTGAGGTATCTACCACCCAAACGCCTCATGAGAATCAAACATTTCAACAGCATCGATTAGAAGCTCAAAAGCTGCAAGTAAAAGGAAAGCATGGCACCCTGACACCTGGGGAACAGCAACAGTTGACTACTTTGCAGATGAAAATGAATGATGCTCTACAAACAAAAGAAGAAAATTCTTCATTTGGTCACAACTTAGCTAATATTTCCATCAATCGTGCTGGCACATCTAAAGAGAAGCAACCCATAAACAAAAAGCAGGAGTTGGAAAAAAATTCCGAAGACGATGTTTTACAAATGGTGCCAGGTACTCAGGATAAAGCATCAGCTGGTGCGGGTAAAGAATTATTAGAAGATAAGCAAGGGGCAAATAGAAATAAATTTAAGCAAGATTATCCATTAGTACAAGAACTAGTAGATAAGATTGACTCTACACAACCGCACGACAAAATACTGGAACAGCTATTTAATAATTTTCAAAAAATTAATTTTATTTATACAGCGCAATACAAAAAACCTGAAAGTTTACTGAAAGGGGCTAGAGAAGGAGATTGTAAGACTTTAACAGAGACTTTTCAAACTGTTGCAAAAGAATATTTTGGTATTACAAATATAACGATTGGAGAAATTAAGGAACCTTTTGTGAGCGAAGCAGGAAGAACTCCGCATAAAGGTAAAGAACCCAATTGTGATTTTGAAGGCAGCAAAAAAGGGTGGTTCTTCCAAAATCATTACTGGGCTGTGTGGAATAACAAAGTTTACGATGTATTATTCCTTAGCCATAAAGCGCCAGAAATTGACAAAGCCAAGCAAAAAGACCCTCTCAAATCAATGTTAATGCCTGAAGGAGAGTATTACGAAACAGAAAAAGGAAAGGTTGTGTATCCGGTTGGAGTCAGATATTCTACTGTTAAACTGAACGTATTTCAGAAAGCGCAAAACTTCATGAAAAACCTCAGTGGTAGTTTAGCAAGAGAAGCAAATGAAATAGCTCGTTCGATTCAATCATTTTTGACTAGAGGATCGAGAGATGATAGTGGTCTTGATAGTTTATTAGGTGGGTTAAAAAAACAACAAGCTGCTTCAGGGGAAAATGAATAGTTACAAATTCATTTGTAGAACTCTCGGCGATCGCGTCTCTACATAAGCGTGGTATAAACAGGGGACATAAAGATGAGTAACCGCACAACACCCCAACGTAAGAAAGCTACAACTTCAGGTTTTGCAGCAACATCGGTGTCCTCATCAACGACTCCCACTGTAGCTTCTCCTACACGCGGTTTTGGTATACAATCAGAACCTGCTTTGTCAGAAAAAAGCCAGGATAAGAGCGATTTACAAGAAGAACAAGCTACAAATGAACCATCAGAATTTTTAACCCAATCGCCGCTTCACGATATCAGCCGCATTTCGCTACGTCCCCAAGCTAAAATCATCGTCAATCAGCCAGGAGACTTTTACGAACAAGAAGCCGACATGGTCGCACAAAATGTGATGCGAATGTCAGTGTCACAACAGCAATCTACTTCTGGGCAGCCAATGACTCAAGGCGTTTTACAGCGTCAGACAAATAATAATAACAATGGCTTTGAAGTCAACAGTCATTTTGAAAATCGATTGAAAAATAGCCAAGGAAGAGGTGGTAATTTACCCAGCGAAGTACAAAGCTTCATGGAACCTCGATTTGGTGTTGATTTCAGCAATGTGCGGGTGCATACGGATAACTCATCGGTACAGATGAACCGAGAATTAGGGGCGCAAGCATTTACACGTGGTAGCGATATTTACTTTGGCTCCGGAAAATCTCCAGCAAAAGATGAGTTAACGGCTCACGAATTAACTCATGTAGTACAGCAAACCGGAGGTAAACAGCTAAACCGACAAATCATGCGCCGACAAGTGCCTGAAGTTGAAGGGAAAATTGAGACCCCAACCACTAAAGACCAAGAAAAAACTCAATCGGGACCGAATCAAAAGCAACAACCATTACAGGAAACAGGAACCGAAAAGCAAAACAATAATAATTTGCTCTCGGAGTCAAAGGGAGAATCAACACAACCGCAGCAACAGCAAGTAGCAGAAAATTCAAATGCAGTAGAAGGTGAACAATCTCTGCAAACAGAAGAAAAGAAAAACGAGCCAAAAAATTCCGAACAAGATTTGCAACAAAACAAGCAAGTCAACCAACATACCGAATTAAAAGAAAATAATGAAAGTACTAAAAACAATCAAGGTGAAAAAGAAAATAATCAAGGTAATCAAGACAATAAGCAAGAAATAAATAATGAGGGTGAAAAAGAAAATCAGCAAAAAATCAATAATAAAGGTGAAAAAGAAAATAACCAGGGCAATAAAGAAAATCAGCAAGAAATAAATAATAATCAAGCTGAAAAAGAAAATAACAAGAATGGAGCTAATAGTAGAAGTGATGTGCCGACTAATCAATTAGCTTCAAATACAGATGCAGTTACTAATAATGTAGGTGTAGAAGGTGGAGGAAAAACTAATCAGATCCCTCAACAAGCAGCGGAACTCAACACAGAAGACCCTGGTAAAATAATCGAGCAACTCAAAAATACACCTCCGACCCAGGCTTTTGCTACCTACACAGAAGCGCAAAACGCATTACCCCAAGCTTTCGAGAAACAAAGGCAACAAGTTCAAACTACCATACCAGAAATTCCGGCGCCTGTTGGTTTGTCACCCGAACAAGAAGCTTCACAAAAGGCGCCAGCTGAACAAAAACAAGATACAGAAAAAGAGCAACGCGACCCAAAACCTCAAAAAGAAAAACAAGATACAGAAAAAGAGCAACACGATCCAAAACCTCAAAAAGAAGAACCAAAATCAGAGGGTAAAGAGGGTAAAAAGGGTAAAAAGGGTCAAGAGGATAAAAAGGGTAAAAAGGGTAAAAAGGGTGAAGAGGGTGAAGATATCAACACTAGCGCCGGAGATCGCCCAAAAGTTGATATGTCGGGATCGGCTGACCCATCACAAATAGATGCTGAACAAGCGCAGTCAGATCAGCAAGTACAAGAAGCTAAGAGCAAAGCAATGGGTGAAACCGATCGCGATTTTGGGGATAAAGATATCTTTCCAAAACCTAGCAATGAAACACTTAAAGCAAAGAAAGAATTATCTAAAATTTCTGCGGATAAAAGCAAGGGCGGTGACTTCCCAGTTATTGACCCTGAAGTTGCTGATGGCTTAAATCAAGGTTTAACACCTTATTATCAAGAAAAAATTGCTCCTGAACACGAGAAGTACTCGATAAGCAAACAAAAATTTGATGCTGATTCAGAGAATGCTAAAAAAGATAGTAACAAGCAAATTGCCGACTTAAACAAAGAAACAACACAAAAACAAAAAGAAACTAAGCAACAAGCGCAACAAGAAGTTGACGAAGCGAAACAAGATTGGAAAAAAGAAATAGATAAGACCGATAAAGAGTATCAAGACAAAGCAGGGAAAGCCAGTAAAGACCAGCGTCAAAAAGTAGAAGACGAGAAGAAGAAAGGCGAAGGTCAAGTTGACCAAGAAATGAAAAAAGCAGAAGAAGAAGCTGCTGCTAAGAAGAAAGAAGCTGATGAAAAAGCTGCTGCCAAGAAAAAAGAGAAGAGTCAGAGAAAATCTATTTTGGCTAAGATTGGTGGATTTTTTAAAGATGCTTGGGAGGGTATAAAAAAGGCAGTATCCGCAATTTTTGATACTGTGCGTAAAGTAGTAAAAGCAATATTTAAGGCAGTCAAAGCTGTAGTAAATAAGATTATTGACACAGTTCGTAATATTATAGTCGGAATTATCAAAGCTTTTGGAGAAGTTCTCAAAGTAATAGTCAAAGTCGTATTTGCAGCCTTCCCAAAAATATCTAAAAAGTTTACTGACAAAATTGACCAAGTAGTGAACAAAGCTACAGAGATAGTTAATAAAGCGGCGGACTTTTTGAAGAAGGCGATTTCAACTGTTTTAGATTTCCTGGCTAAGATTTTAGACAAATTATTAGAGCTAGCACGAGACATAGTTAAGGGAATTATGACCGTGATTGGCATGTTACTCACGGGACAATTTAAAGAATTAATTGAAGGCTTCAGTAATTTAATCAAAGCTGCGAAAACAATGCCTGAGCAATTTGAAACCGCAGCGTTAGAAGAACTACTCGGAGGTGGCGAACTTGACCTAGATAAACCTCTGTCACCAGAAGAACTCGCCCAAGCCGAACAAGCAGGAGTAAATATTCCCCGTCCAAATGCTGAAAACTCTCCTGAGGGTGAACAAGCAGGCAACCAAGAAACTCAAGAACCAGGAGAAATGCCCCAGGCACCTTGGACAGAGGAAAACGTTGGGGTTGATACAGTTGAAGACAACATGGAACTTTCGCCAGAAATTTCAGAACAACTAATGCAGCAAACCAATGGCGAAGGTGAAGTAATGCTTGCTGAGTCAGGTGATAAAAATCGCTCAATGGATGCAGTGATGTCCGAAACAGGACAAAAGCAAACAGGAGGTGAGCAACAACCTCAACAACAACAAATTCCCGACGATGGACTCTCACCAAAACAGCGTGCTGATATTAAATGGCAATTGATGAAGCAAGGTATCAAGAAATGGTTCTCTGATAACTGGCCCATTTTACTTGGTGCATTAATCGCTGCTTCTGCTGTAATTATTGCTGCAATTGTCGCTTCTGGAGGTGCCGTTTTAGCTGCACTTCCAATAATTTTGGACATTTTAATGGTCGTGTTTGCAGCAGAAATAATCGCAAGAATTGGAGGATACCTCAGAGATTATCTCTCAAAAGCTTGGGAAGGAGATATTAAAGGTGGTGGTAAGAGTTTAGCAAAAGCACTAGCTGCTGGTGCGATTGAGCTGGCTTTGCTACTAACTTTTGAAGCTGGCAAATTAGCTACTAAAGGTGCGAAAGCTGCTGGAAAAGGTGCAAGTAAAGTTGCCAAAGGCGCTGGTAATGCGGCCAAAAAAGCTGGTAATGCTGTAGTTAGAGGTTCTAAATACGTTATCAACAAAGGCAAGGTTCTCTTTAAAGGTATTGCGGGAACAAAAATTGGCAAACAATTTAAGAAACTTGATGACTTAGGTCGAGCGCTATTAGATAGAATGCGCTTCAAGGCGTTCCGAATTCTCATTAAAAATCGCCGCTTCCGACTTGAAGGTTTAATTAATCCTTGGGTCTTACTCGCAAGTGGAGAAATTAAACATTTTGATGATGCTGAACTAAATAGTAGCTCAGGAAAACCTAAACCAGGCGATTCAGTCACCACAAAAACAGGAGAAACAGGCACTGTTGTTGACGAGAGTACTGCTATTAGAACTGTTGGCGATAACACGGGCAATAAAATGACGGCTGGAAACGATAATTCCCCTGTACGCCGGATAGACGAAAACGGTAATATTGAAGAGTCTTATGATTATCTGAACCGTTTAGAACAGCTAAAAGGAAAGGTAGAAGAAGATATTGCAAAGATTCCAAAGATAGAGGAAAAGCTCAAAAAACTAAAGGAAAGTAAGAATCCTGACCAAGAAAAGATCAGAAAAGTCGAGGATAACATAGAGAAGCTGAAAAACCTAGATGAAGATGTAAATAAACGGCTGGAGGTTTTGGAAGAGCAGATCAAAGCTAGTGAGAAAAGCCTAGGACAAAAATCGCCAAATGAATCATGGGATAATCTGCCTGCATTGAAAGAACCCGGCAGCAAGGGTAGCAGCAAAGTTGAGCGTGTTGATGCAGAGCAACCGCTAAATCCCACTAATATGAGCGATAAAGACATTGACAGATTGCTAGAACATTATAGAAGCAAGAAACCACAAAATAGTCAAGATAAGAGACGTGCCGAATGGCTCGATCATGAGAAGACATACCGAGATACGTTAAAGGAAGTTGAGAAATCGAAAAATAATTATGATAGAGTTGTTGGTAAAGCAACAGATTCTAAAGAAGTAGATCGCAAGCTGATTACGGATGCTATAACTAACGGTAATAAGGTTCTTTGGGTAAAATCAAAACAGCAGGCAGAACGCATTTTCCACAAGCTGGACGAAATGACAAAAACAGGGGAAGTGATAACAATGCGACCACCGAAATCAGGAGGAGACCGCGTTGATCTTCCATTCCGTGGACCAGAGCGACATCCATTCCCAGACTCTGGTGCTAACCGCTCAACTCACTTCAATGCTGAGTACATTTACAACAAAAATGGTGTGAACCTGCATATTTATTGGCCTGAATAGAAGCTGTTGTAGCTGCAAAGTCTTTCTGTCTTGCCTTTCAATAACTAATTATTAAAAATAAATTCCATCATGCCAGTGCTTGTATACGCTGAATCACCCCTGAATCCGCTTCGCATCATGCGACATCTACCAAATGTCGGTTTAGCGTTTGAGAAACACCGTTGGCTGTTCAAGAGCGTGGATGAACAAGGTACATTGGTGAATTTGTTTGCATTTGGCTATCAGCCTTTGCGGGAAATATATATCCCAGAAACTAATGCTTTGGGAGAGCCAATTGAGGCGATACCCCTGGCACAATCTCTGACTCTAGATGCTATACCCACAACCCCGCTGCATTTTACATTAGTCTTTGACCCAGAAAACAAGGTTCCAGAAATAGTCGAGAGTTTAGTAACTAATTGGCAAGCTCCTATCCACCTAGTTTTTTCCCAGGCAATGATTCCGCCTTTTAGCCAGTCTCCACGACAAGTAATTGCTTTGATTGAGAATATCCTGGGTCATGAATGGGATGGAGAACAAAATCCAGGCTGGGTTCCACTTCTAGATAACCAAGTACGTCAACGCGCGTTACGTGCGCTAGGTACTAAAGGGTTTCACCGTCTTTACTTAGTTGCGGGGTCTACGGTTCCCACTGCTTTGCCTCTTCATGCCCACGAATTGTTTGAAAAACGCAACGGTTTAACAAAAGTTGAAGAACCAGAAGTAGACTATAGATTATTTCATGCCTTGCTGTCAGACTGTGACTGGATTTTGACTAGCCACAATAATGTTCCTGATGTTACACCATTTTGCTTTTACAGCGCTCAGAATTTACGAACTGTTTTCCAAGAGCTATTGCCAACTGCTTCCCAAGCACTAGTTGAATTTGATGATATCAACAATTTAAATCAAGCAGCAGGCATTACCGTAAAACCAAGGCATGGATTGGCTCTCTCAGAAATTATGCCACTAGAGATGCTGACTGGGGTAACAGATTTATCCCTTGCTTGGAGCGATTTAGCTAGACTCGACGAGTTACCCACCTTGCGTGCGCTACGGCATCTTGACCTTGATGGCACGCTAATTGATGACCTGCGTCCTCTTAATCAAATGCCCCAATTAGAGTCACTTTCTCTGCGTTATCTTCAATTGACTGACCTTCAACCTTTGACCACCTTGCCGTCATTGCAAAAAATAGCCCTCAGTCGGATACCTGTTTGCGGACTATCAAATTTGGCTGCAATGCCAGTACTAACCTCCCTCAATTTAGATCTTCTACCAATCGATAACGCTTCGCTGCTGACTGGTTGTCAACAACTGAAAGACATTTCGCTTAACCGCACACCCTTGAAACAGCTTGATGAGATTGCCCAATTACGCTCTTTAGAACGGCTTTCCATCTGCTCCACAGCAGTGACAAATATTACACCTTTGACTGCCCTCCCTAATCTCAAGGAACTATTGATGGATGGGTGTGCTTTAGAAGACTTTAACGCTATTCCTGAAATCGGAAAACTCACCACATTTCATATGGTAGGGCTAGACGAACCACAATTGCCGCTTCCGGATTTGTCGCCCCTTGCTGCAATGCAGGGATTGAAAAAATTATACCTCTATAACACTACCTTTGCAGTTATGCCATCTGGGTCATTGGCTGAAACGTTGGAAAAACTCGATATTTCCGCTACCCTCACTAATGAACTAAGCTGGCTAACCAATTTAAAACACCTGCGCGATTTAGAAATAGCACATATAGAGGCGCCTGACCTTAGCCCGTTAGCAGCAATGAGCAGTTTAGAAGCTTTAAATGTTTCAGGTTGTAAGGTTGGTGATTTGCCATGGCTGACAAATCTTAATCAACTGCAAACTCTGAACTTGAACCTTACTGAAATTTACGATTTGCAAGCAATTGCTAATCTGTCTCGTTTGCGCTCATTAAGTCTTGGTGGAGCCTATATCAATTCTCCCAACGACCAATCAGATTACGAATTGGATATTTTATGTGCAATTGACAAGCTTGAGGAACTAAATATATCTGGTTGGGAAATAGGAGCGTTCACAGGGCTTGCTAATTTAAAGCATCTCCGGGTGCTAGACCTGTCCTACACGGACATTGAAGACACAGCTTTGCTGCGCGAAATAACACACTTAACTGACTTAGACCTCAGTGAAACCCCCACCCGATCTTTGAATGGGCTTATAAATATGCTACACTTGCGGCACCTCAATCTTAACAACACCTCAGTTGAAAATCTCAGCCCTATTAGTTTGGCAACCGAACTAGAAGAGTTAAGCCTGCGGAACACTGCAATCAATAATCTGGAAATGCTTGGTGGCTTCAATAAATTGAAAAAACTGGATTTGCGTGGTATACCCAACAGAGATTGTGATTTTTCGCCGTTACTCGAACTACCTCGATTAAAACTTTTACGCTTGGAGTCTCATGGCATAAATTATGATGTCCTTACTGCCTTGATGCAGCGCCATCGGGTAGTAATAAGACCAACCTGACCAAGTATTAAGATTTTGGATAAAGCTTTTATAAATATTTTTTCCTTTCAGAGATTATAAAAATATGAGTACTAAGGTTAACAATGTTCAACTCGATATCGAGCTAACACTAGGTGATACTTCAATGTCGCCTCTAACAGTCCGTGCGTTAAATGTAGCACTAATCAAGCAAAACCGCAAAATTAGCGAGTGTCGTCTCACCTTCCAAGTTAGCCTCGAACTTTACCAACGTATCGAAGCTGAGGCATTATTCAACCTCAAATCAGAAATCCGTAGCCCTCTTTATGGTAAAGCCTTTCTCCCATCTCCCGACATCCAAATCGAGGTTAGTCTAGACTCTGATTTACTACCCCAACTTACAAAACACGCAAAAACTAACACCCAAGCTTTAGCTTACTTGCAATGTCTTAGCCAAGAACAACCTAACCACCCTTTACTATCTCCCCACAGTTGGTATGCATTAAAAGTAAAGCAGCAACAAGAGAAAGGTGAAGTTGGTTATAGTACTTTATGGCTTTATCTTAAACCTTCCGATCTTACCCAGGATGGTATTGATAACAAAAAGCTGAACGAGGCAATGTTTGATTTTGCCAAAGATTTTGCTAATACAAATCAAATACATTCTTTTGAGAAAGATATTTCTAAAGATATATCTAACATTCTGACTTCTTCAAATGTTGAGTTCTCCCAGCTTTTTGAGCAGCATATTACTACAGAATTAACTAATAATATCTCAAAAATAGCTGAAGAGGCAGTTTCTCAAGCTTTTGGGGAAATAACCAATGCTTTTGATGAATTGTCTACAAATATTTCGGAAATTACCGAAGAGACTACTACAAACAAAGATATTTTTGAGACAACTATCAAATTCTTTCAAGGGCAAAATTGGCAATTTGAGCAAATTTCAGGTGAGGAAACTTTACATCTTGCTTTTCAAGGTAAAAACGGTAAGTGGGACTGTTTCGCTAAAGTTAGAAGCGAACAACAGCAATTGATTTTTTACTCAATTTGTCCAATTACGGCACAATCTTCAAAGCGCAGTGCTATTGCAGAATTCATTACCAGGGCTAATTATGGTTTAGCTATGGGTAATTTTGAACTAGATTTTTCTGACGGTGAACTTCGTTTTAAAACTAGTATAGATGTTGAAGGAGCCTTCCTCACCTCAGAACTGCTCGAAGGGGTAGTTTATGCCAACGTCACGATGATGGATGAATATTTACCGGGAATTATTGCCGTAATAAAGAATGATATATTACCAGTAGATGCGATCGCCCAACTTGAAAGTGTGGAAGTATAAGTCCCGCAAATACAACAACATTGTGCAACCAATTTCGCAATGATTATTAGACCGATTATCAAATTGTTGAAATCACAAACAATATTATTGCGGCAGGAATGATACTGGCTGAAACTTATAGTTTGCGAGGCTATGATGCAGTTCAACTTGCGGCAGCTTGTGCAATCAATGCACTATGTTTAACTAATAATATATCTTTAAGGTTTGTGTCAGCTGATAATGAGTTGAATATAGCGGCATTAGGAGAAACCTTTATAGTTGAGAATCCGAATAATTATCAGTAAAATAGTAATTACCTTAATATTCAGAATTAATCAATGATTAAACCCATCCTTTAACCTTAGTATCTGTGAGCGATCGCTCTAACTTAATATACTCGATCTTCACTGCCTGCAACATATAATACATTGTTACTGCTTCGTTGGCATCGGCTGCTAAAAACGCTAACATGAAATTTAATGATTATTTCATGCATAGGTAGTTATTATGCTAGATGCAAGAGAAATTTATCCACTTTCGGACTTTCAGCGAAATGCCAAGCAGTTCATAGAACAGTTACAGGATAGCCACAAACCGATTGTTCTTACGGTCAACGGTAAAGCCGCAGTCATTATGCAGGATGCAGTTTCTTACCAAAACATGCTGGATGAACTGGAACTTGCGAAGTCATCTGCCAAAATCCGGCAAGCAATGGTAGAAGTTGCTGAAGGCAAAGACTGTGATGCCGTAGAAGCCTTAGAAGAATTACGCAGAAAACATGACATACCGCGTTAGAATTTCGCCAACAGCATTGGCAGATGCTGAGGGATTTTACCTGTGGATTCGGGAGAGTACCCCTACATATGCTGCAAACTGGTTCAATGGGTTATTTGACACCATAGACACTCTTGCCTCGATGCCTCGGCGTTGTCCAGTTGCGCCAGAAACACAGATTGTCGAGCAAGAAATCCGATGCCTTGTGTATAAAAAGCGATATCGAATACTTTATAGCATTGAGGACGATATAGTAACTATCTACCACATCCGACATACATCGCAACAATCGATGACACGGGAAGAATTTTTAAAAGAACCTTACAACGATATAGATGTCGAGGACTAACACTTTTAAACAAACAACAGCAACTATAATACAAAATCCCTAAACCCATCCTTTAACCTCAGTATCGGTAAGCGATCGCTCTAATTTAATATACTCACTCTTAGCTGCCTGCAACATGTAATACATTGTTACTACGTCGTTGGCATCGGCTGCTAAAAATGCAGGATTCATGGCAATACTGCGAATATTACCTCCTGCAACATTGAGTTGTCCCAACTTCTGATAATCTAAACCTTCTGTTGACTGGGAGTTGTTGGCAAAGCATGAGCAGCAATTGCGTATAAGTTTAATTCCAAATAGTGACAAGCCAAAGCCGCAATTGGACGTTTACTAGCTACTTCATTCCCATATAACTGTATAGCAGTCGAAGCATAGTTTAGGACATAATAGAAATAAATGACTTGAACAAAATGCCAGCTTCTTATAGTTACGATTTAAGAACTAAAGTGATTAATGCGATTGATGGCGGAATGAGAAAAACTCAAGCAAGTCGCATCTTTGAAATTAGTCGCAATACAATAAACACCTGGTTAAATAAGAGAAAAGAAACCGGAGATTATCAGCCAAAAGTAGGATATCAACAAGGGTATAACCCGAAAATTGCTGATTTAGAAGAATTTCAGCGATTCGTTCAGATAAATGGCAGCAAAACTCAAGTAGAAATGGCAGAAGCTTGGTCAGAAGAGATTAGCGATTGCCTACGGCAGAGCTGCGCTTAACGCACTATAGGAAAAGCCTTAAAAAAAATTGGTTATACCCGAAAAAAAAACTTACGGTTATCGAGAAAGGGATGAAGAGAAAAGGCGGGAATTTCGAGCAAAAATGAGTCAAAAAGAATCATCGCAGCTAGTTTACGTTGATGAATCGGGAATAGATAATAGAGAAGACTATGGTTATGGATGGAATCCCAAAGGAAAAAGATTTCACGATTTAAAATCAGGAAAAAGAAATATCAGAATTAGCATTATCAGTGCTTTATGTCAAGGTAAATTAGTGGCTCCACTAACTTTTGAAGGTTCTTGTAATCGGTTAGTTTTTGAAAAATGGCTCGAAGAAAAACTTTTAAGAGAACTCAAATCAGGACAGACAATTATTTTAGATAATGCCACTTTCCACAAATCTCAGAAAATTCGTGAATTAATTGAATCAGTTGGGTGTGAAATTGAGTATTTGCCACCCTATTCTCCTGATTTGAACGAGATCGAACATTATTGGTTTCCCATTAAAAATCGAGTCAGAAAGTCACAAGGGGCTATCGAAGATTTTCGGGAGAGAGTTGATACAGCTATTCGTTTAACGTCCTAACCTATACTTCGATTGCTATAATATTGGCAGCTTGAGAAAATCATGAATCTCTACCCACCAAGCAGCTACCATTTTTTCCGAGATTTGTGAGTGAGAGGGTACTAAATCCGGAGTTACTGGTACAGGTTCGACTATCCCTAACAAACGCTCATCTAAATGCTGTACACCCATTAAATAATGTAGTATCCGTTCATCAATCCGCAAAGGGCTACTCATCAACTCACTTCCAGAAAATACATTCCTGGCTTATTCGACTTTCGTCTATAATTATCATTTTGATGCAATTTCGCTACTAAGGATTCCAGATACAGTTAAGTACAAAAGCTGTTAAAAGTGGTATCCAATTCCTAACACTAACCCAACATCTGTTTGATCGAAGAAGCCGACATTTAATCCAGCAGTTGCAGTAAATTCACGTGATAATGGCACATCTACACCACCCGTAAGAAGAAATCCGACGGAATTACCTTCACTTGTAGAAATTGCTGCTCCCCCTCCAATATAAGGAACTGCTATTATTTTGGATTCTCCAAGTTCTGTGAATGATTCCACTGGAAAGTCAATTGTTACAGGCAGAAGAAATACAGCTTTGTCACTGACCGCAACAGCAGGTCGAAAAGAGAAGTTTTTTGTTAAACCAATTTTACTGAAGACAGTAAAGGCATTTTCACTTAAGGCTGTGTCTCCACTCAATCCAAAATTACCACCTATGCCGACATAGTTAGGTATTAACTGATATTGAGTTTGTTGCTGTGGAGTTGGAGTAATTGGTTGCTGTGGAGTTGTAGTTGGAGTCGTTGGAGTAGTTGGAGTAATTGGTTGCTGTGGAGTTGTAGTTGGAGTCGTTGGAG
>NZ_JXCA02000005.1:0-10528 GCF_000828085.3 Scytonema tolypothrichoides VB-61278 | reverse complement strand
GGATTTATCGGTTGAGTATTTGGATTTGTCGGTTGAGTATTTGGATTTATCGGTTGAGTATTTGGATTTGTCGGTTGAGTATTTGGATTTGTCGGTTGAGTATTTGGAGTTATTTGTGGTGGGTTTTTTTCAGGTGGGATAGTTGGGGTTGGTGGTGCTTCTGGAGTTGGAGTTGTTTCAGGTGGGATAGTTGGGGTTGGTGGTGCTTCTGGAGTTGGAGTTGTTTCAGGTGGGATAGTTGGGGTTGGTGGTGCTTCTGGCTGAGGTTGGGCTAGAGACATTGGTAAATATGACACTAGACCAATAACGAAACTGCTGATAACAATTAAACAAGCTTTAGGAAACAGCAATATCAGTTTTATCAATGATATTTTATGCATTTTTTTTAATTATAATGGTATTTTGAAGATGTTTTAGCCTTTCTATTCAGACTATCTTTTACTTAAAATTAGAAGGAAGATACGGCTGATTATGCATAATTAAAAATTAAAAACTGGTGTTTTCTCCTATTGACCCACAACCTACAGGCAGCAAGTCTTATTTGTTCCTTCTAATTTACCCTGACGCCAAATTACTGGTTGTTTAAAGCCGTGAGATATACAGTATCCTTTACCATCAGGTAAATTGTTTTTGAATTCACCTATATATTTGCAATTATTGTTGTAAATTAATTCACCTATACCTTCGTATTTACCTTTAGAGAACGGGCCTATATAGCGAGCGCCATTTGTAAATGTAAACGTTCCATGTCCATCAAAAATATTATCTTTGAATCTCCCTTCATATCTTCTACCATCAGCGTAAATATAGGTTCCACAACCGTTATAATTTCCCTTTTTAAATTCTCCAGAATTTGCCTTTTTAAGTTCTTTATAAAATTTCTCACCTCGAATATTTTCAAAGTCCGGTGTTCTAGTTGGGTTAGGTAGTACATTTGTTTCTGAACATGTTTCCGCATCTACTGTTTGCTCTCTCAAAAAATTTATAAATAGTAATCCCACTCCCAGTAGCATACTAACCCCGACTCCGACGCCAATCAAAAATCTCTGGTTTGCTACAGAAAAATGTGATGGTGGTGAAATTGATGAAGGCGGTGGTAGTAGCCGTACAGTAGATTCCGGTGATAGTGTTGTTAGTGCTTGCAGCGCTTCACCTGCTGTTTGATAACGTTCATTGAAGTTAAGACGCACCATTTTATCTAACACATTTGCGAGATCCGGGCTAACCGAAACCTTATCTCGCCAAATTATTTCAAAAGTGTTTGGGTTTTTCTTTTCCGATAGTTCCTGTGGTCTAATCCCAGTTAAAGCATAAATTCCCAGCATTCCCACTGCATAAATATCGCTGGATAAGTTGGGATATCCATGTAACTGTTCCATAGGCATATAGCCAGGAGTACCAACAATAAAACGGCTGTTGGTTAGCTCTTGAGGATTGTTTTTTAATTGGCTAATTTCTTTGACAGTTCCAAAGTCTATTAATACTATTTTGCCGTCACTATTACGGCGCATTAAGTTTTGTGCTTTTATGTCTCGATGAATGATATTTTTGTTATGAGCAATTGTTAATACTTCTAAAATTTCTTTTAAAAGCTGTCTTACTTGAGCTTCACTTAACTTATTACCAGAGAAAATTTCATTGCTCAAATCGTGTCCATCAATATATTCCTGTACTAGATAAAATTCACCCCCTTCTTCAAAGTGGGCAAAAAGTTGTGGTATTTGACTGTACTCACGACCTAAGCGATATAAAGCTTTTGCTTCTTTGTTAAAATAATTAATAAAGGCTTGTAACTCTTCTTGGTTTTGGCTTTGCCGAAGATTTTTGACAACACATTGAGGATGGTCGGGTAAATCTAAATCTTCAGCTAAATAGGTGATTCCGAAGCTACCACTTCCCAACGGCTTGATAATTTTATAGCGATTGCGGAGAATTTGACCGGGGAGCATTGGATTTAACTATAAGTAAAAATAGATGATTTTTTCATTTTGCCATATTTACGTTCTTGTCCGCCTATAAATTTATTTCTAGGCTCACAGCTAAAGTCTGCTTAAGCAGACTAAGTCAGCTTTCCAGTCGGTTTTAACGGACTTAAGCTATCAGCCTTGAACTTCAGTTCAAGGCGTTTCACAGACAAGATGCAAGATGTAAAGCAAAAAACTTTTTGCTGTTCGGGCTTTGCTACCCATCCCACAATAATATAAACAATTACCATTTTCCAGAATCATCCTCTTGTTGCAAACCTATTAACTGGCGTCGCTTCCAAGCAAAAGCGAGAATATTAATACCTAATTCTTGCGCGGTGCGAATTGCCAGTCTAGGTAGGGTAAGGTCTTTATCTAATCCCCAAGCTGATGCTAAATTACCAATGATTAAAATAATTCCTCCGCTAGTTGATATTTCTACTGGTTGTTGATTTACTATTGGTAAAGCTGCAAATAAAAAAGGTTGCGTTCTTAAAGGATGGTCGCGTCTTAATTCTGCTAAAGGTTTTAAAGGATTTTTTAACTGTTCGGCTAGAGAATAAGTACTTTCTATTAAAGGAGTTGCATCTCTAGGTGCATCGACTAAAAGTACTCCACCTGATTTGAGATATTTCTTTAGAGATTTCAACTCGATATCGTTGAAGGATAACGCTTGTTGCCCAGTGAGATAAAGTAAGTCGTATTCTTGAATATTCTCTGATAAAGTAACCTGTCCTGCTTCTTCAGTTCCTTGTAAATAAGAATACAAAGGCTCAATAGATTGTAACAAGTAAGATAAGTTAAAAAAATTGCGATCGCATCCAGAATCACTGTGGTTTACTTGCGCCAGTCGTACAATTGCTTGAGGTCGGGCTTGTGCCTGACGTCGGTAACGTAAATTGATATTATTATAACCGGTAAAAAATGCATCAGCAGGTTGAGTAATATCTTTCTGTCCTGGCTGCAAAAGAATACGACAAATTTCTATTTCGGAAATATCAAGTGTTGAGTTTCTTTGGTCAAACCGATAAGTTTCGTGGACAGTATCTCTCGATTCGCGCAAGCGCAATTCTTCCGGATCAATATAACTAACAGTTAAATAAACCATCAGCGGTTCACTACTTGCGACCTCCAAATCAATCGGAAAGTCATAAGGTGTCGGTACAACAATTAAATTACCAGCCAAATCTATAGCTATTCCAGGTTGAATTTGCACCCAGCGTCCATCTCGGTATTTAGCTTCGACTTCACTCGGCGCCTCAATATCTCGCACACCCAAACCGCAAACAATTCCCGGTTGGTTTAAACATTGATAATGAGTGTTTTGTCGCTTGCGGTGGTAATTATGTGCTTTCCGCCAGCGTTCAGCATTTATAAGTAAACCGTCGGAAGCTTGTAAACGTTCAAAAGGTTGAATTGGTGGAGGTGGAAAAGGGTGAGACATAATGAGTTAGGAGTTAAATAGCCCTAGTTACTGTTTTCTATAGATAATTCGTAGGTACAAAAAGCGGGTTTTTCTTGTTCAATGATTCTTCTTATCAATGCTTCGTGTATAGTATTTGATTCTTTTGGTCGCAAACGCACTATAAAATGATACGCTCTTCCTCCTCCTAATACTGCATTTCCGAGTACTGCTTCATTCAGAGTAAAACTATTACCAAAAGGTTCTGTAATACTAATGTGTTTATCATTTTCGTTGGGTATATTTTCATCTAAAGGTAATCCGGTGTATAAATGTAAATAAAGACGCAGCCCTTTACGAGTTCCTCGCCATCGATATAAATCAACCGCTCTACTAATTAACCGACGCTGCTGTTGGAGTTCCCATACAGAGTCAAATTGCCAACCAACCCAGTGAGCCAAAAATGGTAACAATGCTTGCGGCGCTGTTAAAGGGTCGAGGTTTGCCCACATGGTATTAAAGCTATCAATAGCTGGTTGATAAGCTTGTTCAAATATATTCATGAAGCGACCAATAAAGTCTACTTCGCGATATAGAAGCGGCAACAATTCCATGTACGTAGACCAAGGACGTATACATATACTAAATTCGTCGCTAGTCTCGATTTTTTGTTGTTCTGTACCTGGGTCTAGATATAAATCAACTGAACAGCGAAAGTTAAGATTTAATCTATCTTTTCTTCCAGGAACGATCGCTTCCTGGTCTTCAAAAAAGGTCACAGGTACTTGAAAATAAAGCACGGCTTGCATAGTATCTCTAGATGCAATCTCCGAGCCTTCTGTACCAATTTGACACCACTCTTGAGGAAAGTCACCTTTTACTTTCAACTCCAACCGTAAAGGATTTGCCGTCAAGTTATGCACTTGCACAATCATTTCGCTTGGTTGTCCGGGATGTAGTAACAAACTGTGTCCAGCAATTTCATCAAGATTTTCTACCCCTGTAAATGCCAAAGCTACTCCCGGTAGCGCTTCGGGAATTTGCATTGGAATTAAGTCGATTTTGACTTTAGAGGTAGAGCGACTTTGAATCATAGTAATAAGTACGTCAACCTAATTAAACGTAAAATGTCATTACGAGCGTAACAGAGTGAAGCGAAGTAATCGCCAAAATTCTATCTTACGTTTTTCAATGTTGACCTACTTACTAAATGTATGAACGCTATATCGCGTCTTGATGTATTTTTGATATATCGCATCTTTATTAACGATTAAGAATGTTAACTACGTGATTGGAGCGCAAGTTATTATCAGCCCAGGAACAGATAAGACCTTGTACTCCTGGGTCAATTACGCGCTCTGGTGATGGCTGGCGTCTCCATGTGTCACCTTGCTTACGTATAGGAAATAATAGAACCGGGCCGAGATAACGGACACCACGCGCTTGTTGGAGTAATGCCACAATATCTGATTCGTAAAGTGGCCGTCCGAATGCCCAGCCTTTTTGTTCAATTCCTCCAGTTAAGGGATTTAAAAATTTATACAGCGATATTCGGATATAACGCAGAATTTCTTCACGTGCGAGAGGGTTATCATAAGCTGGTTCTAAACCGATTTCGGTTTGGACAGAAACACCCATATATTCTGGTTGTTGTAGTTGAACTTGCACTCCTAATAACCTTCTTTCGTCTAGATAACCCAAAACTTGTTCTTGGAGTGCTGGACTAAGGTCGAATTTATCAGGAGATAAACCTTGTCCTTGAGCGATCGCATCTGTATTGAAATTCGGGACTATCAGTAAAGTGACTGTACCAGCTTGTCGATTTGCATCGGCTGGTAAACAGCGGACGCGAGCAATTGCTCCTTGACTGGCTTGTTGGGCTAATACTTCAAAATCTTCAACTGTAACTGCGCGATCGCGGGAACGTAAAATTCGCGGCGCTTTAATCACTGCTTGTTCGAGTGACTCCCCATCTGCTCCATTAATAGCGCCTTTATGATTGATGACACTAGCAACATAGGGAACAGCAGATTTTAAAAATTGCAGTGAATAAGCTTGAACATTGCCTTGTCTACCTCCTCCTGTACGGTAACTAACCATTCTGATTTCTGCACCGCGTTGAGGGATAGCACCGTACTGATGTTCAAGAGTACTTTTGTTTGTATCACTAACTTGAACAAATGTATCTTCGGGTCTTGGGTGCTGGATACGTGATCGAACTTCTGTTTGACTTTTGAGTTGACTGGGTTCGCGAATTAACGGGCCAAACTGAACTTTACCGTCAATTGAATCTATTACGTAGTGAAAGCTTTCTGAAGTGGAATCGGCAAAGTCTCGAACTTCTTGCCATTTTTGAGGTAAACCACCAGGAGGAATAACTATAATATACTCGTTCTCTCGACGTTCCAATATTGGTGCTTGCAGAAGTTGAAAAGTTTGTCCTGGTTTGCCATTACTAAGACCCAAACGTTCATCTTCAATTAAATTACTCTGACTTGCGCGAACTGTACCACCAAGTGCACGCACTCCCAAACCTGCAATTCGTGGAGGACGATTATAACCAGAATCATTTGTGCCTAATTGAGTGAGTACACAGCGAATCCAACGACCCCGATATGATGTAAAGTTGGTTATAGGCCAGTTTGAAGGTAAATGTAGCCTGACTTCCGATCCCTGCTCGGGATTATTACCCTGTTGAGCCATTTCGTAAAAACTAAAACCTTGTGTTTTGTCATCAGCTTCTTTTAATAAAATAGGTTGCCATTTCTCCCCATTCCAAGCTTCCCAACGACGTGGTGGTCGATTAGGATTAATACCAGTAGGCGTAGCTGAGGCACCTTGAAAAGTAATTTCTAAAACATTACCGTCCTGAGGGTCATCGGAATTAATAACTAAGTAAAAACAGTTCCCAGGTAATGGTTCCTCTTCAAATATTGGTTGTTCGCTACCTTCCCAGAAAGCATCAGATTGACGGTTCCAGGTATTAGTTACTCTTTCTCTTAAAGATTGGGGAATTTCTTCTACAGTCAACGCTGTTAAAACATGTTGTAAACGAGGTTTTGCAATAACTAAAGGAAAATCAGTACTAAAAGTAATAGCTTGAGTAATTTCAGTTCGTACCGTTGAAACCTCAATTCCTTCTGGAATTGTGTACGTCTCCGGCAAATCAGAACTTAAATAAAAAGTTAAATCCGTGCGCGCTGGGGCAGGTGGTTGAAGACGAATGCCCAGTAATTCCAGAAATGCGACATAATTTTTACGCGGTACTTGATTAAACCTAAGTAGCATTTGGTCGGTTAACCAAGCAAAAAGCTCAACCAGCGTAATTCCAGGGTCACTCAGATTATGGTCTGTCCATTCGGGACAGTAGCGAGGAATACGCATAATGCACTCTTCCACCAAATCGTCGAAGGTGCGGTCATCCAAATTTGAAGAAGGTAATTTTGGTAAAAAGTCGAATTCCACACCTACTCCGCCGAAACTAAATAAAAAGGATAAACAAAGCTGTAAACGTCAGGATAATCTTTGAGTTTGTATTTGATAATAATGTCTACTCTGCCGCGTATTGGGTCAGGATCAGTGCGAACATCATCAAGAATGATACGCGGTTCCCAAACTTCCAAAGCTTCTGTTACATACATGCGAATTTGCAACAAAGTATCGCTATTTAAAGGAGCAAATGCCAATTCTGACAAGCGACACCCAAAGTTCGGTCGGTAAACTCGTTCTCCTAAACTCGTGCGAAGAATAATCCATATCGACTCTTTAACTTTCTCGTCCTCACTGCTAAACTTTATCCCACCCTGCAAATTTAATTGCAGTGGAAAAGCCCAACCTTTCCCTAAATATTCTCGCTGCTGACCATAAACGGTATTTGGCATTTAGGCGCCCTCCGCAGTAGATATCACATATATATCCAAAATATTGGGGTAGAAGATATAAACCTATTCGCCAAAGGTCGAGTTTCACTGAAAGGGTAAAGGAAATTATGGAATTGGTTTAGGACCTGTTATTGGTGTAGTCATTGTAATTGGTCCCAAAGTACTAGTTAGTGTCATAGTTCCAGCGGTTATCGATAAAAGACCAGGTGTAGTAATTGTGATCGCACCACCTGCGGTCATCGTTATAGCGGCACCTGCTGACATACTCATCTCACCAAGAGAAGTCATACTCATAGCGGCACCTGCTGTTGAACTAATGGATGATGCTTGGGAGGAAATAGAAGCTGTAGCAGTATTACTAATAGTGGCGTTTGCTTTGATGCTGATACTGCCAGTAAGGTCGTTAATAAGTATTGTCTGTCCTGCAGTTGTTTGTATTTCTATAAATTTTTTAGTATCGTTAACACTAATTTTATGTCCACCTTTTGTTTCAATATATACACCTGTCTTACTAGTGGCTTTGTCTTCATCTACAAATTGTAATTGATGTCCAACACGGGTTTTGAAGGTTCGCAGACGAACTCGACCACTGACTACACTATCTTTTACAGAAGTTGGTGGTGAATCTTGTCCGTTCCAGACTGCACCGATAATATAAGGTCGGTGAATATCACCATGTTCAAAACCAACCAAAACTTCATCGTTAATTTCTGGTAGCCAATCTGTACCGCGACCGGAACCTGCACCAGTTGATACCATTCTTGCCCAGTAACTCTCATGTTCTTCGGTGAGGGTGGGGAATTTAACTTTAACTCGACTCAATCCTTTAGGGTCTTGATTATTAGTAACGACTCCCACTAAAAAAGTTTGACCTGGTTGTAATCGTGTTTGTGGTGATATTGAGGTGTATAAATTACCGGAACGTAAACCTCGGACGCTAAATTCTGTCGTGTAAACTCGCTGGTTGTAAAAATGGCGTGTTTCCGTAATGTAGTACTTACCGCTAAAGCGATCGCCCATCTTTTGTAGAGTGACAAACCTACCCGGTCGAATCAGAGGATTACCTTCTGCTTTCGCATCTGCATAGACAAATTCTCCCCCTAATTCATCACATAAAGCTTGAGCCATTACCTCTGCTTCTTTGGCACTAAAAACGGGTTTATCTACAACAGTCATTAGCGGAGGTTTGCTAATGTTGAACTTGTTACTGCTATTACTTCCTTTTTGATTGCCAGTATCAGTTATTACCTTCTCTGAATTAGCCTTGGAGGTAATTAACTTTTTCTGAGTGTAGTCCCAACTACGCACTTCAACCGCACTCACTTGTTCTGCACTAGTAACGCGAGTACTGAAACTACTGATTTCGTCTAGCCATTTCAGTTCTACAGCTTCTTGAGCTTCTGGTTTACGAAAGTTTATTTTACCTTCTTCAATAAAAAGTTCAAAACCAATACGAGCAGATCTTTCTCGCAAAAACTCCATATTAGTTTGATTTTCTTGAAAAATATACTCATGAGCTTCGCCACTTTCATCTATTCTTCCAAGTTGTATACCTACTTCTTGAGCAATTTTGCGTACTATATCGCTATCGGTATTATTCAAAAAAGAGCGATTTTGGCGTCCTCGATGTAGTCGATGCGAGGTATCGTAACCACGAACAATTATCGGCGCCTCAGATTTATCATTAAAATGAACTTCAATTGCTGTAATTTCACCTTCAATTAAATAGCCTTCTTTATGCTTTTTAAAATTTTCGTCTTGGGTATTACTAGAAATGAACCCTAATTTGACTTTTGTACCGATTTCAAACACCTTTTCGTGGCGCCAGGGTTGGTATTCCGATTTATTATTGGTAGGCAGATAGCTGTTGTGAACTACCAATGTAAACATGGCTGGCAAATGCAAACTTTCTTCAATAGTAATTTGCATTAAATCCTTGATTAATTCAGGAGATGCTTGTTGTCCTCCTATTTCGACTATAGGTAGAGATAAATAAAGACTTTGTTCTGCCATAATTAACTCTAAAATTCTAAATAATGTTGAAGAAAACGAAGGTCAGATGACTCAACCAAGATATTATTTATAGTTTATTTCTCTTTGCCTCTTGGTTTGTTGGTTCCACCTGCTGGTTTGTTGGTTCCACCTGCTGGTTTGTTGGTTCCACCTCCTGGATTCTGACTTCCGCCTCCTGGATTCTGAGTTCCACCTGCTGGTTTGTTGGTTCCACCTCCTGGATTCTGACTTCCGCCTCCTGGATTCTGAGTTCCACCTCCTGGATTCTGATTTCCACCTCCTTGATTCGGGGTTTCGTTGAAAAGAGATGCACTTTGAGGGCTATTTTGTCGATCCTGTCCCTGAGAAGCAGATTGAGTTCCTCCTGGGAGGTTATTTTTATCTACTTCTTGCAATGAAATATCTACCATTGCTCTGACTGGTGTCCCATCAGTGAGAAACATATTTAGGGTATAGGTTAGACTATTCATTACACAGTAAAAATATTCATCCTTCCATATAAATGTATAAACTGGAGGACGTTTATCTGCTGCTTGTTCAATTGTTTCAACACCCTTTTTAATAATATTTATATATGTCATTACAGACTCTTTCGTTTCATAGGTATCGAAAATTAATTGTTTAAGTGTAAATTGATAAGGCTCAACACCTGAGAAGTTAATCTTAGGCAGTAAAGTTGTTCCTCTATTGCCTGGATGTTTTTGCCAGTTAACAGTTCGAGAAAAGCTTATTTCACTAGGATTAAACATTAACTCGATATCAGGCGCCTCCCCGTTGTAAGCTTTGAGTTTAGCTTTTTCAAGTTGAGGTTGGCGTTTTTGAGGAGTGATTACAGAAGGACTTGGCATATGAATATTCTCTCCTAAAACTCAAAATTTAAAATCCAAAATCGTATTACCAGGGTAAACGACCTGTAAAAGTGCCTTGACGTTCTTTCTCAATTTCTAGCTGTTGTCGTAATCTAGTATAAACTTCACGAGCAAGCGCTTCGAGAGCAATTTCATCATCTTCTTTTGAATTAGCTGAATTTGAATTAGATGACTCATCAAAAGGACTTTTTATAGTTTCAGTTCTTGGCTTTATATCGGTAGATATATCGCTGGGTAAAGTTTTTTCTTGATTATCATTAATTGCTTTATGCGAATATGCAGGTTTTTGTTGAATAGGAAAAGATTGGTTGCTTGTTTGGGAATTATACCCACCTCCTGTTTCACTACTAAAGTTAGTAAAGCTAGCCTCTTCATTAACTATATTTAGTAAACTTTCAA
>NZ_JXCA02000003.1:176545-181637 GCF_000828085.3 Scytonema tolypothrichoides VB-61278 | reverse complement strand
GCTCATATAGTGTTGGAAGAAGCACCTCTAGAAATTCAAAATTCAAAATATGTCCTACGGACACGCTACGCGAACAAAATTCAAAAAGAAGATAAAATTGAACGTTCTGTGCATCTGCTGACGCTGTCGGCAAAGACTCAAGAGGCGCTCTTACAGTTAGCACAGAAATATGAGAATTACTTAGCTGTCAATCCGTCGTTAGACATAAAAGACATTTGCTATACTGCCAATGCGGGTCGAACTCATTTCAGCGATCGCCTTGCTTTGGTTGCTTCCTCCTCTGCACAACTGCGTGAACAGCTTGCAAACTTCTCAAACGGACAGGAAACAGCACAGGTATTTCAAGGACACAGCAGCAGTTTGCCCAAGGTTGCTTTCCTTTTCACAGGTCAGGGGTCTCAATATTTGGGTATGGGACGCCAACTCTACGAAAGTGCGCCCGTCTTCCGCGCCGCCCTAGACCAGTGCGATGAAATTCTGCGTCCATACTTAGGGCAATCACTCCTCTTCGTCCTGTATCCTGAACCAGGGGAAACTTCACCACTAGACCAAACCGCTTACACTCAACCTGCGTTATTCGCTATAGAGTATGCTTTGGTGCAACTGTGGAAATCCTGGGGGATTCATCCTGATGCCGTCATGGGTCATAGTGTCGGGGAATACGTCGCCGCCACTGTCGCCGGAGTTTTGAGTTTGGAAGATGGGTTGAAGCTGATTGCTTCTAGAAGCCGCTTGATGCAGAGCTTACCTGCTGGTGGTGAGATGATGGCAGTGTTTGCTTCTGAAGAACAAATCCGTGAAATTACTAAGATAGATGAGAAAAAAGTAGGATTTGCAGCATTCAATGGAGCGCGAAACACGGTGATTTCTGGCGAGGTACAGGCAGTCCAAGTAGTTTGTGCTGAACTTGAGGCAGCAGGAATAAAGACCAAAAAGCTACAAACCTCCCATGCTTTCCACTCACCGCTGATGGAGCCGATACTCGCTCAATTCGGTCAGGTGGCATTGCAGGTGAGTTATGGGGCTCCTAAAATTCCCATCATTTCCAACCTTACAGGTTCTCAACTGACATCGGAAGAGATATCGCCTGATTACTGGTGTCGTCATTTGCGCTCTAGCGTACAATTTGCCAAAAGCCTCAACACACTTCATGCCAGTGGTTATGAGGTGTTTGTGGAGATAGGACCAAAACCAACGTTGTTGGGGATGGGGCGTAACTGCTTAAGCGAAGAGGTGGGACTTTGGTTACCTTCCTTGCGTGCAGGACAGGAAGATTGGCGGGTATTACTCCAAAGTTTGGGAGAACTATACGTGCGTGGAGCAGACGTTGATTGGTCGGGCGTTGATCGGGACTACGGAGGTCGGCGTGTGATGTTGCCCACCTATCCCTTCCAACGACAGCGCTATTGGGTGGAAAAGGCTCACAGCGATTATCAACAAGCATTACCATCCCAACCACAAATTCAGACATCAATCGTCAACCTGCTGCATCAGGGGAATGTAAAACAGTTAGCACAGCAGCTACAGGAAGCAGGCAATTTCTCACAAGACCAGATCAAAATACTGCCCCAGTTGCTAGAAGTCCTGGTTACACAACACCAAGAAGAAATACAAGCTGCTGCCATTAAAGATTGGTTTTATGAGGTACAGTGGCAGCAGATGCCGCAGCGGTTGCAGACGCCCCAACAGGAAAGCTTAGGGGACGCACCAGGAAGTTGGGTGGTTTTTGCCGACGCTAGTGGTGTGGGACAAGCTTTAGGAGAAATTTTACAACAGCGTGGGCAGAACTGTGTTGTGGTTTATGCTGGGGAAGCGTATCAAACCTTAAAAACAGGAACTTGCAGCATCAACCCAACCAGCCCTGAGGACTATGAGCGCCTGTTTCAAGAGGTATTAGGGAGCGGAGTTCCGCCATTAAGGGGGATAATTCACCTCTGGAGTTTAGAGGCGGCTTTGTCAGATACACTGTCGATAGCAACTCTGGAGCAGGCGCAGAAGCTCGGTTGTAGAAGCGTATTGTATTTGCTCCAGACGGCGCTCAAGTACTATCAATCAGCTTCACCCCAATTGTGGTTAGTGACACGGGGAGCGGTACCAGTCGGTTCAGACCTTCCTGGGGTAGCACAAGCTCCTTTATGGGGATTAGGCAAAGTCGTGGCGCTGGAACACCCRGAATTGTGGGGTGGAATGCTCGATTTAGCTCCCRAWTMCASAMMTGATSAAGCAAAAGATATACTAGCAGAAATCTCCRATTCTCTTGGGGAAGACCATATTGCCTTTCGCAAYGGCTYACGCTACRTTGCTCGTTTAGTACCTAAGCAACAGRAACARTCCAAACAAGTGGCGCTGCGCGGTGATGGCACTTACCTAATAACTGGGGGTTTGGGTGCTTTGGGACTAAAAGTAGCCCGGTTGCTGGTGTCCTTGGGGGCAAGACAATTGGTGCTYMYTGGRCGCAACACKRAWWMAGAYKMAGYGCAATCAACCTTRAGRSAATTGGAASAACTAGGAGCCAARGTWWTMSTYCAAAAGGCAGATGTATCCGATGAAGCRGATATGSKRAAWKTKCTTGAAACAATTCAGGCAACAATGCCACCCCTAGGAGGAATTGTTCATGCTGCCGGAATTTTAGATGACGGCATCTTGCAACAGCAATCCTGGGAACGCTTTAGTAGAGTCATGGCTCCCAAAGTAAGAGGGGCTTGGAATCTACACACATTGACCAAGGGTCTACCGTTAGACTTCTTTGTTGTATTTTCTTCAGCAGCTTCATTACTTGGCTCACCAGGTCAAGGCAATTACGCAGCAGCCAACAGCTTTTTGGATGCCTTGGCGAATTATCGCCGCTTGCAAGGACTACCAGGATTGAGCATTAACTGGGGACCTTGGGCTGATGTGGGGATGGCTGCAAGCTTGGCAAAGCGTCACCAAGCTGCCAACGCGATGGGATTAGATAACATCGCTCCAGAGCTTGGATTGCAGGTGCTAAAACAACTCTTAGAAGTCAGTTCACAGATTGGGGTGCTATCAATCGATTGGTCGGTTTTGAGGCAGCACTTAAGCGCAGCTGGTGGTCAACTACCGCCGTTGCTGTTTGAATTTGCCAAAACAGAAACCCAAGAGGAAACCGCTTTTGCATCAGTGCAACGGTCTGATGTTTTACCACGATTGTTGCAGGCTCAAAATAGCGACCGCCTGGATTTGTTGGTCGTCTACCTGCAAAAGCAGATGATTAAAGTGTTGGGGTTTGACGAATCCTTAACTTTAAATCCACACCAGGGCTTGCTGGAATTGGGTCTTGATTCTTTGATGGCTGTTCAACTCAAAAACACGATCACAACTGACCTTAATATCAATGTTCCTCTAGAAAAGTTCATTGATGGCTCTACCATTGTGCAACTAGCAGAGTTATTATTTGACGAATTAGCCATAGTAAGCACAATTCCATCGGTATCCCCATCTTCCCCGTTAGAAAATGATTTGGAGGTAATGAAACTACCAGTAGAAGTCTGCTCTACCTCTGCATCTCTTGCATCAGCTACATCAAGTCAGGACAATTGGATAGAGGGTGAATTATGAGTTTAGTTGAGTTTTTGCAAGAGCTTTCGGCAAAGAATGTAGAACTGTGGGTTGATGGCGGCAAACTGCGCTATCGAGGTCCCCAAGATGTATTAACTCCAGAATTATTAAACGATATTAAGCAATTTAAGGAAAAAATTATACTACTGCTGGAAAAGCGCACGGAGACTGGTCAAACCATTGCTCTGGGTCTTATGGAACGGAATGGAGACATACCACTGTCATTTGCCCAGCAACGTATGTGGTTTCTACAGCAGTTAGAGCCGGAAAGCGCCTATTACAACCTCCCGGCGGCTATGCGTTTTGAAGGTCAGCTCAATGTTGCTGCCCTGGAGTACAGTATAAATTACATTATCAACCGCCACGAAACATTACGCACCAATTTTATTCAGTTAGATGGACAACCCTTTCAAATCATCCACCCTGAGCGTTCCTTGACACTGAATGTTGTGGATTTGCGTTTCTTGCACATGTCCGAGCTAGCTGAAAGTAAACTAGATATCTATTGCCAGCAACTAGCAATACAAGAAACCCAACGCCCGTTTGACTTGGCAACTGACCCATTAGTGCGGGCTAGTTTGTTCAAGCTTACGGAAACAGAACACGTCCTGCTACTGGTGATACACCATATAGTTTCAGATGGTTGGTCAATGGGTATACTTGTCCGGGAGATAACAGCAGTCTATCAAGCTGTGTACAGTCAAAAGTCAATCAGGCTACAAAAGTTGCCAATTCAATACGCTGATTTTGCCATATGGCAGCAGCAGTGGTTGCAACAAGAAGTACTGACAAAGCAGCTGGCATACTGGAAAGAACAACTCGCGGGTGCGACCGCTTTGTTGGAACTACCAACCGACCGACCGCGACCAGCAATTCAAACTTACCGGGGGACAACTGAGAAATTTACACTTTCCCAGGAACTGTGTGACGCGCTAACTGCCTTAAGTCAGCGACAAGGCGTAACGCTTTTCATGACGCTTTTAGCAGCATTCCAAACATTGCTGTATCGCTACAGTGGTCAGACTGACATCTGTGTAGGGACACCAATAGCTAACCGCAATGGCACATATTTAGAGGGGTTGATTGGGTTATTCCTCAACACTTTAGTGCTGCGCAGCAATTTGTCTGGGAACCCCAGTTTTAGCGATTTACTGTTGCAAGTACGCAAAGTAGCACTCGACGCTTACGCTCATCAAGACCTGCCCTTTGAGCAGTTAGTCGAGCAATTGCAGCCAAAGCGTTCTTTAAGCTATACACCACTGTTCCAAGTGATGTTTGTGCTGCTAAATGCGCCGATGCCAAAGTTGCAGCTTCCCGACTTAAAGCTGTCTGTGTTGCCAATCGAAAGTTCTACAGCCAAGTTTGATTTAACTCTCGTTTTGGAGAACACAAACACTGGATTAATGGGGCTTATCGAATACAACACTGATTTATTTGACGCCGCCACGATTGCGCGGATGGTACAACACTATCAAACTCTACTCCAAGCAGTAGTTGGCAATCCGCATCAAAA
>NZ_JXCA02000003.1:172910-174820 GCF_000828085.3 Scytonema tolypothrichoides VB-61278 | reverse complement strand
CTCAATAATAAGTTACTCGGAATCAACAGAAATATTTCAGTGGTTGACTTATTTAAATATCCAACTATAAGTACTTTGGCACAATACCTTGGACAACAACAGGATGTAAAAACGCCTACCAGGCAGAAAATTAATGACCGTGCCAGCAAGCAAATAGAAGCTCTCAAACGACAACCATTGATTAAACAAACATTTATTAAGCAAAGGAAAAAGACCAATGGATAACTGGAAAACACACGATGCAATGGAAGCGATCGCTATCATCAGCATGGCTAGTCGTTTTCCAGGAGTCAAGAATGTTGATGAGTTTTGGCAGAATCTGCGCGACGGTGTTGAGTCCATTTCATTGATTGGTGAACAAGAGGAGATAAAGTTATGAAAACTATTGAAGAGTTTTTGTCTTATCTCTGCACATTGGATGTAAAGCTATGGGCGGATGGTGAACGTCTGCGATGTAGTGCCCCTGAGGGAGTACTGACACCGTCTCTGCGTGTTCAATTGCAAGAGCGCAAAGCAGAAATCCTCGCGTTTTTGCAAAAAGCGAACTATACCTCAAGTTCCACTCTAGCTCAGATTCTGCCGGTTTCACGCTCACAAAAGCTACCTCTGTCGTTTGCCCAACAACGCTTGTGGTTCCTACAGCAGCTCGAACCCGATAGTGGCTTTTACAACATTCATGTGCAAGTGCGCCTTGAAGGTCAGGTCAACCAAGCTGCCCTTGAGTACAGTATCAATCACATCATCAGCCGCCACGAAGTCCTACGCACCAATTTTATTCAGGTAGATGGACAAGCGATGCAAGTGATTGCCAACAGCGTGAAGATAAAACTAGCAGCCGTAGATTTGCAACACTTAGAGCCACAACAGCGAGAAAGCACTTGCCGACAATTGATTCTTGAAGAAGCAGCGCAACCGTTTGACTTGGCAACTGAGGCGCTAGTGCGGGGTAGTTTGTTCAAACTGACAGAAAAAGAACACGTCCTGCTACTGGTGATGCACCATATCGTTTCAGATTGGTGGTCAATAGGCGTGCTGATGAGCGAGCTAGGAGCAATCTACCAAGCGGTGTACAATAATGTACCGATTCCCCTGCCTGAATTGCCAATTCAGTACGCTGATTTTGCTCATTGGCAGCACCAGTGGTTGCAGGGGGAGGAACTGAGGAAACAGGTGGGATACTGGAAGGAAAAACTGCAAGGTGCCACCGCTTTGTTGGAACTGCCAACCGACCGACCGCGACCAGCAATTCAAACTTACGGAGGGGCTACTGAAAAATTTATACTCTCCCAGGAACTGTGTGACGCGCTGTCTGCCTTAAGTCAGCGACAAGGCGTAACGCTTTTCATGACGCTTTTAGCGGCATTCCAAACATTGCTGTATCGCTACAGTGGTCAAACTGACATCTGCGTAGGTACACCGATCGCTAACCGCAATCGCGCCGAGACAGAGGGGTTATTCGGGTTATTCCTCAACACTTTAGTACTGCGCAGCAACTTATCTGCCAATCCCAGTTTTCTTGATTTACTCTCACAAGTGCGGGAAGTTGCCCTTGGTGCTTATGCCCATCAAGACCTGCCCTTTGAGCAGTTAGTCGAGCAATTGCAGCCAGAGCGTTCTTTAAGCCACACACCGCTGTTCCAAGTGATGTTTGTGCTGCATAATACACCGATGCAAGTATTGCAGCTTCCCAACTTAACGCTCTCTCCATTGGAACTCGAAAGCTCAACTGCCAAGTATGATTTGACCCTAACGTTAAAGAACACCGCCCAAGGATTCAGTGAGGACACAGCCGTTGGATTGAGCGGGTTTCTTGATTACAACACTGATTTATTTGACGCCGCCACGATTGCGCGGATGGTACAACACTATCAAACTCTACTCCAAGCAGTAGTTGGCAATCCGCATCAAAA
>NZ_JXCA02000003.1:164202-171005 GCF_000828085.3 Scytonema tolypothrichoides VB-61278 | reverse complement strand
CTCAATAATAAGTTACTCGGAATCAACAGAAATATTTCAGTGGTTGACTTATTTAAATATCCAACTATAAGTACTTTGGCACAATACCTTGGACAGGGACAGGATGCTCCTGTAGCAACTACACAGAAAAGCAATGACCGTGCTAGCAAGCGCATAGAAGCTTTAAAACGACAACCATTAATTAAACAAAGGAAGAAGACCAATGGATAACTGGGAAACACACGATGGTTTGGAACCAATCGCTATCATTGGCATCGCTGGTCGTTTTCCAGGAGCCAAGAATGTTGATGAGTTTTGGCAGAATTTGCGTGACGGTGTTGAGTCTATTTCATTTTTCACTGATGAAGAATTAGAGGCTTCAGGCATAGATCCAGCATTACTGAAGAACCCAAACTACGTCAAAGCAAATGGTTGGTTGGAAGACGTAGAAATGTTTGACCCGTCATTCTTCGGGTTTACACCTAAAGAAGCTGAAATTATGGACCCCCAACATCGCCTGTTTTTGGAGTGTGCTTGGGAGGTTCTAGAAAATGGTGGTTATAACTCTGAAGCATACGATGGTCAAATTGGTGTTTATGCTGGTGCTGGTCTGAATGCCTACTTACTCTATAACCTCATCTCAAACCGCGACCAAATCGAATCGGTAGGTACTTATCAAACTTTTATTAGCAATGATAAAGATTTTGTACCTACGCGAGTTTCTTACAAGCTCAACCTAAAGGGACCGAGTGTTAATGTTAGCACTGCCTGCTCTACATCATTAGTGGCTGTGCAAATGGGATGCCAGAGCTTACTGAATTACCAGTGTGATATGGTCATAGCTGGTGGCGTTTCCATCGGGATAACACAAAAAACAGGTTATTTGTATCAAGAAGGGATGATTCTTTCTCCCGATGGACACTGCCGAGCTTTTGATGCTGAAGCGAGGGGAACTATTGGTGGTAACGGTGTAGGAACCGTCCTTCTCAAGCGCTTATCGGATGCCCTTGATGATGGAGACTACATCCATGCAGTCATAAAAGGTTCAGCTATTAACAACGACGGTTCGTTAAAAGTTGGTTACACTGCTCCTAGTGTGGAAGGTCAAGCCGCAGTGATTTCAGAGGCTCAAGCCATAGCTGGAGTTGACGTCGAAACAATCACTTATATAGAAGCACACGGAACCGGAACAGTTCTGGGAGACCCGATTGAAATCGCCGCGCTGACACAAGCTTTTGGTGGCACAACCGATAAGAAGGGCTTCTGTGCGATCGCTTCGGTGAAAACAAATATTGGACATTTAGATACAGCGGCTGGTGTAGCCGGTCTTATCAAAACAGTCCTAGCGCTTAAACATAAGTTGTTGCCACCAAGCCTACATTTTGAAAAGCCCAATCCTAAAATTGATTTTGCTAATAGTCCCTTTTACGTCAACACGACTCTGCGCGAATGGAAAACCGACGGAACTAAGCGCCGCGCTGGGGTCAGTTCTTTTGGCATCGGCGGGACTAATGCCCATGTCATCCTAGAAGAAGCGCCTACGATTGAGTCTTCTGGAAAATCTAGACCTTGGCAGTTGCTGCTTCTCTCGGCTAAAACTGACTCTGCACTTGATACTGCAACTACAAATCTGGCAGAACACTTAAAAGAGCATCCTGAAATTAACTTCGCTGATGTTGCTTACACGCAAAGCATTGGTCGCCGTGGTTTCGAGCATCGACGGATGCTGGTTTGCCAAGATATTAACGAGGCGGCAAATGCACTCAATCCCCTAGATCCAAAACAAGTTTTTACAAGCTTCATAGAACCCAAGGCGCGACCTGTGGTGTTCATGTTTTCGGGGCAGGGAGCGCAGTACGTTAACATGGCTCTAGAACTTTACGAGACTGAGCCAACATTTCGCGAGCAGGTGGATATTTGCTCAGAACTCCTCAAGCCCCACTTGAAACTAGACCTGCGCGATGTGCTGTTCCCAAGCGAAGAACTCACAGAAAAAGCGACACAGCAAATTACACAGACAGCGATCGCACAGCCAGCGCTGTTTGTGATTGAGTACGCCTTGGCGAAGTTATGGATGGAATGGGGAGTGCATCCTCAGGCGATGATTGGTCATAGCATCGGTGAATATGTTGCAGCGTGTTTGGCAAATGTTTTCTCCCTGGAAGATGCCCTAGCCTTAGTAGCTGCACGGGGACAGCTGATGCAACAACTGCCATCAGGAGCAATGCTCTCGGTTCCCCTCCCAGAAAACAAGGTGCAAACTTTCCTGGGCGAGGAACTTTCTTTAGCTGCAGTCAACGGACCGAACTTTTGCGTAGTTTCAGGTATCACTGAGGCTGTGGAAGCATTAGAGAAGCAGCTAGCACAACAAGGAGTGGAGTGCCGTCGTCTACATACTTCTCATGCCTTCCATTCAAAAATGATGGAACCCATACTTGAGACGTTCACCGAGCAGGTCAAAAAAGTCACCTTAAACCCCCCAGAAATTGCATACGTCTCCAACGTTTCGGGTACTTGGATTACTGCAGCAGAGGCAACAAATCCAGAGTATTGGGCGAACCATCTGCGTTCCACAGTACGCTTTGCTGACGGTGTGCAACAGTTCTTGAATGACTCAGAGCAAATCCTGCTGGAAGTGGGTCCCGGACGGACATTAAGCACATTAGCTAGACAGCATCCAAATAAGGCAGCTCAGCAACTCGTGCTTTCTTCGTTACGCCATCCGCAAGACCGCCAATCGGATGTTGCTTTCTTGCTCACGACATTAGGCAAACTTTGGCTTGCTGGCTCCGAGGTGGATTGGTCAGGATTTTATACCCATGAGCAGCGTCATCGCCTCCCCTTGCCAACTTATCCTTTTGAGCGCCAGCGTTACTGGCTTGAACCGCGTCCGTTTGCAGATACTGTAGATACTGTCAAGACCAGTAGACAAGAAATTTTGTCTTCAGCATCTCTACCACCCAAAAACCCAAACATTGCCGACTGGTTTTACATTCCTTCCTGGAAACGCTCCCCACTCAGCGCCCGTAAACGAGATGAGATGCCAGTTCAGTCGAATACACTTGTGTTTATTGATGAGTGTGGCTTAGGTTCTCAACTGGTGAAAAAACTCGAACTTGAGGGACACAATGTCATTACGGTGAAGGTCGGGTCGGAGTTTACAAAGCTGAGCGAGTGTGTATATACCTTAAATCCCGGACAAGGTAATGATTACAATACCCTGCTCAATGAACTACGCACACTGGGCAAAACTCCACAAACAATTGTTCATTTATGGAATGTCACGCCGAACAGTGAAGCAGAATTAGGACTTGAATCGATTGACAAAGCTCAAGATTTAGGCTTTAATACTCTGCTATTTATAGCACAAGCGCTTGGCAAACAAACTATTAATGATAAGCTGCATATCGCGGTTGTTTCCAACAATATGCAGGAACTCACAGGGGTTGAGGTGCTGTGTCCGGAGAAAGCAACTCTACTTGGACCTGTTAAGGTCATAGCGCAAGAATATCCAAACATCAGCTGTTGCAGTATTGATGTTGTGATTCCTCCAAAAGGAAGTTCGCATGAGGAAGAACTCACCTTGCAGCTGCTGGCGGAACTGACAACTCAATCTTCTGACAAGGTAATTGCTTATCGTGGTCTTCATCGTTGGGTACAAACTTTTGAGCCAGTTCAGTTGGATAAGTCCAACGAAGCGACACCACAGTTAAGGAAAGAAGGAGTGTATCTGATTACGGGTGGACTTGGAGGTATTGGACTTGTGCTGGCGGAATATTTGGCGAAAACTGCACAAGCCAAACTCATCCTGATCGGACGTTCAGCTTTACCCGTAAAAGAGGAGTGGGAACAATGGCTTGCTAGTCATGAAGCTGAGGATAGCGTTAGCTTAAAAATTCGGAAAGTTGAGGAACTTGAACAGCTAGGTGCTGAAGTTTTGGCGATCGCAGCAGATGTCAGCAATCAGCAACAAATGCAAGAAGCTATTGCTAAGGCAAAAGACCGATTTGGTCAGATTAATGGAGTCATCCATGCCGCAGGAGTTCCAGGAGGCGGCGTGATTCAAGCCAAAACGACCGATCGTGTAGAGAAAATCCTAGCACCCAAAGTCAAAGGCACCCTAGTTCTCGATTCTATTTTTAAAGATACTCCGCTAGATTTCTTTGTTCTGACATCATCAATTACTGCAATCATCGCAGGAGTTGGGCAGGTAGATTATGCTTCTGCAAATGCTTTTCTTGACGCCTTTACTCACTACAAGAATTCCAAACGTGGCACTTTCACGGTATGTACTAACTGGGATACTTGGCAAGAAGTGGGCATGGCAGTAAACGCAGCGCTACCAGCCGAATTCCAAAAAATGCGTAATGAGATGCTTAAAGGTGCGATCGCGCCCGATGAGGGTGTAGATGCCTTCAGCCGCATTTTGGAAAGTAAATTGTCCCAAGTTGTGATATGTCCCAGAGATTTACAAATTCGGGAAGACTGGGAAAATACTCCAAAAGATTTGTCAGAACCCCTAGAAAAGACAATCTCATCAAGACCAACACATCCAAGACCTGAACTCAGTAATGCTTATGTTGCTCCTGGCAATGAACTTGAGCAAACTATTGCTAATATCTGGCAACAGTTACTTGGAATTGAGCAAGTGGGCATTCACGACAACTTCTTTGAATTAGGGGGACATTCCTTGCTAGCCACTCAACTCATTTCTAGGATGCGCGAAACCTTCCAAGTTGAGTTGCCCTTAAACAGCTTGTTTGAGGAGTCTAGTGTAGCAGGACTCGCCGAGCGCATTGAAAAGATTCGTTCGATAGTACAACAAATACACGCTCTCCCTGATGATATGGCAGACAACCGAGAGGAGATAGAGCTATGAAAACTATCGAAGAATTTTTGTCTTACCTATCGAGTTTAGATATAAAGTTGTCGGCGGATGGGGAGCGCCTGCGGTGTAGCGCTCCCGAGGGAACACTGACACCGTCCCTGCGTGGTCAGTTGCAAGAGCGCAAAGCAGAAATCCTCACGTTTCTGCAAAAGGCGAATGTGACCTCAAGTTCCACTCAAGCTCCGATTCTCCCCGTTTCACGAGAAGAAAAGCTACCTCTGTCGTTTGCCCAACAACGCTTGTGGTTCCTACAGCAGTTAGAGGCTAATAGTGGCTTTTACAACATGGCAGCGGCAGTGCGTTTTGAAGGTCATCTCCACAACATCGCTGCTCTTGAGTCCAGTCTCAATCACATCATCAGCCGCCATGAAGTTCTACGCACCAACTTTCTAACAGTAGATGGGCAACCGATGCAAGTGATTGCCAGCAGCAAAACTATAAAACTGGCGATCGTAGACTTGCAACACTTAGAGCCACAAGAGCGAGAAAGTGCTTGCCGACAATTGAGAATTGAAGAAGTAGCGCAACCGTTTGACCTCGAAACTGACCTATTAATGCGGGCTAGTTTGTTCAAGCTGACAGAAAAAGAACACGTCCTGCAACTGGTGATGCACCACATGGTTTCAGATTGGTGGTCGATGGGTGTGTTGGTGAACGAGTTAGCAGCAGTCTACCAAGCTAAGTGCAATGATCTACCACTAGCGCTGCCAGAATTAGCGATTCAGTACGCTGACTTTGCTCATTGGCAACAGCAGTGGTTGCAACAAGAAGTGCTGAGAAAGCAGCTGGCATACTGGAAGGAACAACTCGCGGGTGTTCCGGCTTTGTTGGAACTGCCCACCGACCGATCGCGACCAGCGATTCAAACTTACCGGGGGGCAATTGAGAAATTCTCACTCTCGAAAGAACTGAGCGAGGCGATCGCTGCCTTGAGCCAGAAACAAGGAGTGACGCTGTTCATGACGCTGTTGGCAGCATTCCAAACATTACTGTATCGCTACACCGACCAGACTGACATTTGCGTTGGCACACCAATTGCCAACCGTAATCGTCGCGAAGCCGAAGGGTTAATTGGGTTATTCGCCAACACTTTAGTACTACGTAGCAATTTGTCTGGGAACCCCAGTTTTAGCGATTTACTGTCGCAAGTGCGGAAAGTTGCCCTTGGTGCTTATGCCCATCAAGACACGCCCTTTGAGCAGTTGGTCGAGCAATTGCAGCCACAGCGTTCTTTAAGCCACACACCACTGTTCCAAGTGATGTTTACGCTGCAAGCGCCGCTATCAGACTTGCAATTTCCCGGCTTAACGGGAAGCCTATTAGCAGCCGAAAGCACCACAGCCAAGTTTGATTTGACTCTAGTTGTGGAAAACACAAGCGCTGGATTGATGGGGGTTATCGAATACAGCACTGACTTATTTGACGCTGCCACCATCACGCGCATGGCACAACACTATCAAAGTATAGTGGAAGCAGTTGTCGCCAATCCCCATCAGAAGGTATCGGAACTACCACTGTTAAGTGCCGCTGAACGACATCAAATACTGGTGGAGTGGAACAACACCGAAACAGACTACCCGAAACAAAAGTGTCTGCATGAGTTGTTTGAGGAACAGGTGCAGAAGACACCCAATGCGATTGCTGTGGTATTTGAAGACGAACGCCTGACCTACAGTGAACTTAACACAAAAGCCAACCAACTGGCGCATTACCTACTCGAATTGGGAGTGGGACCGGAAGTATTGGTAGGTGTGTGTGTTGAGCGCTCTGTCGAGATGGTAGTGGGACTGCTGGGAATTCTCAAGGCGGGTGGGGCTTACGTGCCAATCGACCCAGAGTATCCGCAAGAACGCTTGGCATATATGCTAGGAGATAGCAACGTCAAGGTGCTGTTGACCCAAGAAAAATTAGTCACAAGGCTTGGACAACAGCAGGC
>NZ_JXCA02000003.1:159592-162912 GCF_000828085.3 Scytonema tolypothrichoides VB-61278 | reverse complement strand
GGCGATTCGATTCTGAGTATTCAAATCATTGCCAAAGCCAATACTGCTGGAGTGCAACTGAGTGCAAAGCAGATGTTTGAGCATCAAACAATTGCGGAGTTAGCAGCAGTCGCTTCTTGTGTGGGGGCAAATCAGGTAGAACAAGGCGTGGTGAGTGGGGTATTGCCACTGACACCAATTCAGCAGTGGTTCTTTGAGGAGAACTTTGCCTCCCCAGCACACTGGAACCAAGCGGTGTTGCTAGAAATGCAACCGGGTATACAGCCAAATCTTTTACAGCAAGTGGTGCATTCAATCCTAGTACACCATGATGCACTACGCTTGCGTTTTGAGAGCACAGATTCTGATTGGGTGCAGGTGAATGCTGTTGTGGATGATACGGTGCCGTTTACAGTCGTAGATTTATCCGCATTACCACAAGCAGAACAACTTGCAGCAATACAAGCAAAAGCAGCAGAACTACAAGCGAGTTTAAATCTCTCAGGTGGACCACTGGTGCGAGTGGCATGGTTGAATCTCGGCTTTGAGTTAAACTCTCGATTGTTGGTGGTTATCCACCACTTAGCAGTCGATGGGGTGTCATGGCGGATTTTGTTGGAAGATTTGCAAACAGCCTACAGCCAACTGTCTGGTGGTGGGGCGATACAACTACCACCCAAGACCACAGCGTTTAAAGATTGGGCGCAACTGCAGTTTGAGTATGTACAATCGCAAGATCTGCAACACCAGCGCGATTATTGGCTCTTACAATCAAAACAGCCTGTCGCAAACATACCAGTTGACTATCCAGGCGGTGCAAACACCGAAGCATCTGCACGTACAGTGTCGGTGTTCTTGTCCACTGAAGAAACCCGTGCATTACTGCAAGAAGTGCCAAAAGCGTACAACACACAAATCAACGACGTGTTGCTCACAGCCTTGGCGCAGGTGTTAGCCAACTGGACGCAATCAAGTCATGTGCTGTTCAACTTGGAAGGACACGGACGCGAAGATTTCTTAGATTCTGTTAACGTCTCACGCACTGTGGGATGGTTTACCACCATCTTTCCGGTGGTCGTACAGTTAGCCACACACCAGCCAGGGGAAGCGTTAAAGTCAATCAAAGAGCAACTGCGTCGTATTCCACAGCAAGGGATTAGCTATGGATGGCTGCGCTATCTACTAGAGGATGCGGACACTGTCGCCCAACTGCAAGCGCAACCAAAAGCCCAGGTCGTATTCAACCACTTGGGTCAATTTGACGGGGTTGTACAGACATCAGCACTGTTTCAACTCGCCGACGAATCGAGCGGTCCTACCCGTAGCCCCCAAAATCACCGCAGCCATCTGCTTGAGGTCAATAGCATCATTATCGGCGCTCAGTTGCGAGTCGATTGGACATACAGTGACAACTTACACCACTCAAGCACAATTGAGAGTGTTGCCCACGAGTTTTTGCAAGCGTTGCGCGGGCTTGTTGCTCATTGTTTGGCTCCTGAGGCTGGCGGTTATACACCAACGGATTTTCCACTCGCACAACTGAACAATGTTGTACTTGAGCAATTGTTGAGCAATGTTGTGCCCCCGCAAGGGATAACCACAAGCAACTGGAAAAATATTGCCGATATCTATCCATTATCCTCAGTGCAGCAGGGAATGCTGTTCCACACCCTTTATGCTCCCGATTCTGGGGTGTATTGTCAGCAGTTTAGCTGTACTTTTGCAGGTTCTCTGGATGTTGAGGCATTCACTGCAGCATGGCAGCAAGTGGTAGCGCGGCATGTGGTCTTGCGAACTGCTTTCACATGGGAATACTCAGAAGTGCCGCTACAGGTGGTGTATCGGCAGGTGAAACTACCATTAGAGATCCATTCTTGGACCGGGTTATCTCCACAGGAGCAGCAGCAACAACTGGCGACTTTCATAGAACAAGACCAGCAGCGTGGCTTTGAACTGTCCAAAGCACCACTGATGCGCCTTGTGCTGATTCAAATGTCGGATGATGTCTACCAGTTTGTCTGGAGTTATCACCACATACTTCTAGATGGGTGGTCGCTGCCATTAGTGTTCACTGAAGTGCTGGGCTATTACAAAGCAAAGTCTTTGGGGCAAGAGTTACATCTACCACCGAGTCGTTCCTACCGCGAGTACATTGCTTGGTTACAGAAGCAGAATTTGGAAACTGCCGAACAGTTTTGGCGGCAAACACTTCACGGCGTGACAGCACCAACGCCACTCGTAGTTGATACACACCACAGCTTGTCTAAAGCGCAAAGCTATGACGAGCAGATTCTGACGCTCGCGCCAACAGCAACTTCCTCACTGGTATCGTTCGCACGAAAGCATCAACTGACGTTGAACACCTTAGTGCAAGCAGCATGGGCAATACTACTCTCACGTTACAGTGGCGAAACCGATGTGGTGTTCGGCGTGACTGTCTCAGGACGTTCCCCAGCCATCAAAGGCGTAGAATCGATAGTTGGGCTATTTATCAATACCCTGCCAATGCGGGTGGGAATGTCGGATGAGGATACAGTTCTACCAAAGCTCAAGGAAATACACAAGCAACAAGTTGAAATCAGTACTTACGAGTACACGCCACTGGTACAGATTCAGCGTCTGAGTGATGTGCCGCAAGGACTGCCATTGTTTGAAAGCATCGTGGTGTTTGAGAATTATCCAGTAGATGCAGCTTTACAACAGCAAAACTCGAACCTGCACATCGGTGATGTCCGTACCATAGAGCAGACCAACTATCCACTCACGGTTATCGCTCAGCCCGGAGTGGAATTATCGTTGCGCTTCATGTACGATACTCAGCGCTTTGAGAGTGCAAGTGTCACACGCATGATGGAGCATTTCCAAACCTTGCTACAGGGTTTCGTCGCCAATCCCGACCAAAAGCTGTCGCAATTACCACTGTTAAGTGCCAGTGAACAACAGCAGATACTGGTGGAGTGGAACTCAACCGAAGCTCCTTATCCCAAAGAGTTGTGTCTGCATGAGTTGTTTGAGGAACAGGTGCAGAAGACACCAGATGTAGTGGCAGTGGTATTTGAAGACGAACGCCTGACCTACAGTGAACTTAACACAAAAGCCAACCAACTGGCGCACTACCTACTCGAATTGGGCGTGGGACCGGAAGTATTGGTGGGTGTGTGTGTTGAGCGCTCTGTCGAAATGGTAGTGGCATTGCTGGGAATTCTCAAGGCGGGTGGGGCTTACGTGCCAATCGACCCAGAGTACCCGCAAGAACGCTTGGCATATATGCTAGGAGATAGCAACGTCAAGGTGCTGTTGACCCAAGAAAAATTAGTCACAAGGCTTGGACAACAGCAGGC
>NZ_JXCA02000003.1:75446-158397 GCF_000828085.3 Scytonema tolypothrichoides VB-61278 | reverse complement strand
GGCGATTCGATTCTGAGTATTCAAATCATTGCCAAAGCCAATACTGCTGGAGTGCAACTGAGTGCAAAGCAGATGTTTGAGCATCAAACAATTGCTGAGTTGGCAGCAGTCGCTTCTTGTGTGGGGGCAAATCAGGTAGAACAAGGCGTGGTAAGCGGGGCATTACCACTGACACCAATTCAGCAGTGGTTCTTTGAGGAGGATTTCGCTTCCCCAGCACACTGGAACCAAGCGGTGTTGCTAGAAATGCAACCGGGTATACAGCCAAATCTTTTAGAGCAAGTGGTGCACTCAATACTAGTACACCACGATGCGCTGCGCTTGCGTTTTGAGAGAACCAATACTGGTTGGCAGCAGATGAATGCGCCTGTGGATGATACGGTGCCGTTTACAGTCGTAGATTTATCCGCACTACCACAATCAGAACAACTTGCAGCGATAGAAGCAAAAGCAAAAGAACTCCAAGCGAGTTTAGATTTGTCAAGTGGACCACTGGTACGAGTGGCGTGGTTGAATCTCGGCTTTGAGTTAAACTCTCGATTGTTGGTGGTCATCCACCACTTAGCAGTCGATGGGGTGTCATGGCGGATTTTGTTGGAAGATTTGCAAGTCGCCTACTCACAACTGAGTGCTGGTGGGGCGATACAATTGCCACCCAAGACCACAGCGTTTAAAGATTGGGCGCAACTGCAGTTGGAGTATGTACAATCGCAAGATCTGCAACACCACCGGGATTTTTGGCTGTTGCAATCAAAACAGCCAGTGGCGAACATCCCAGTAGACAATTCAGGCGGTGCAAACATTGAAGCATCTGCACGTACAGTGTCGGTGTCGTTATCAGTTGAAGAAACGCGTGCATTACTGCAAGAGGTGCCAAAAGCGTACAACACACAAATCAACGACGCGTTGCTAACAGCCTTGGCGCAGGTGTTAGCCAACTGGACGCAATCAAGTCATGTGCTGTTCAACTTGGAAGGACACGGACGAGAAGATTTCTTGGATTCGGTGAATGTCTCACGCACTGTGGGATGGTTTACCACCATCTTTCCGGTGGTCGTACAGTTAGCAACAGACCATCCAGGGGAAGCGTTAAAGTCAATCAAAGAGCAACTGCGCCGCATTCCTTCTCAAGGGATAAGCTATGGTTGGCTGCGCTATCTACTAGAAGACGCAGAAATTACCGCCCAACTCCAAGCACAACCAAAAGCCCAGGTCGTATTCAACCATTTGGGTCAATTTGACGGCGTTGTACAGACAAGTGGGATTTTCAAACTAGCAGGTGAGTCAAGCGGTCCTAGCCGTAGCCCCCACAATCGCCGCAGCCATCTACTTGAGGTCAATACCATGATCATTGGCGCTGTGTTGCGAGTCGATTGGACATACAGTGAGAACTTACACCACTCAAGCACAATTGAGAGTGTTGCACACGAGTTTTTGCAAGCGTTGCGTGAACTTCTGGCTCATTGTTTGGCTCCAGATGCTGGCGGTTATACACCAACTGATTTTCCCGCAGCAGGCTTAAGCCAAACAGATCTTGACGAGTTATTTGCACAACTGGAAGAGGAGGTAGACAGCTAAAAAATAACTTGGTAAACCGAACGTTCAAGTTCTGGCAGAACAATTGAAAAGCTGCATTAAGCAGGTACAGGCAGATAATTCAGCAACTAAAAAATGCGGACTTTTATAATCATTTGGATTGGACAACTGGTATCGCTCCTTGGCTCTGGTGTTACTAGCTTTGCTTTAAGTATATGGGTGTATAAAAATACAAACTCAGCCACTCAGTTTGCGTTGATGTCTGTGCTTACTTTGGTACCAGCCATGATCTTCTCCCCAGTTGCGGGTTCGCTTGGAGATCGGCGGAACCGACGCAAAATAATAGTTTTGAGCAATTGTGGAGCTGGCTTGAGTACCCTTTCGATCGCAGTGCTACTTTTTCTTGGACATCTTGAAATTTGGCACATCTACGTGGCAACTGCTGCTAGCTCCGCTTTCAGTGCCTTGCAGTGGCCTGCTTATAATGCTGTAATCCCACTGCTTGTACCACCGGAGCATTTAGTTCGTGCAAATGGTATGTTCCAAGTAGCGCTAGCCGTCTCGCAGCTAATTTCACCAGTACTAGGAGGCTTTCTGCTAGTGACCATTCAGATTGAAGGTGTCTTTATACTTAACGGAATTAGCTTCGTTTTCTGCGTTGTGATGTTCTTGCTGGTTCGGCTACCCAAACCTGGAACTACGACAAAAGCCAAAATGTCGAAAAGAAGGATACTGTGGTATGATGCCTTGGAAGGATGGAATTATATCACAAGTCGCCGTGGTTTGTTCTGGTTATCGATTCTTTTTTGTGTCTACCATTTTGTTGAGGGAACTTCCATTGTGCTATCGACACCACTGTTCCTTTCCTTTACCTCAACCCCTGTACTTGGCATAATGCTGTCCATCGGTGGCAGTGGTATGCTACTCGGCACGGCAGTTATCACCACTTGGGGTGGAGGGAAGCGTCGCATATATAACGTACTTGGGTTTATGCTATTAGGCGGGTTATGTATGGTTCTAGCAGGGCTACGTCCTGATGTTGTGCTGTGTACTGTTGCCATTTTCCTTCACTTCTTCAGTCTGCCGATCATTATTAGTTCTAAGCAAGCCATTATGCAGACCAAAGTTGCGCTTGATGTGCAGGCAAGAGTTTTCGCCGTGAACGGAATGCTCATCAATTTCTCCCTACTGCTTGCTTATCTAGTTGCTGGACCGCTAGCTGACCTAGTGTTTGAGCCACTGCTTACCGTTAATGGATCGTTAGCTGGAAGTGTTGGAAAGATAATTGGTGTTGGACCAGGACGTGGCATTGGCTTGTTCTTCATCATTATGGGAATGTTTATGATTGTAGCAACTGTTACCAGCTATCTTTCTCCACGCTTGCGACTGGTAGAATCGGAGCTACCAAATGTAATCTCCCAATAATGTAATCTCCCAATAAAGCTAACTATTAAATTTAACTTCAGATAAATAAATAAATGAAAAAGAATAATATTGAAGATATTTATCAACTATCCCCAATGCAGCAGGGGATGCTATTCCACACCCTTTATGCTCCCGATTCTGGGGTGTATTACCAGCAGTTTACCTGTATTTTTACAGGTTCTCTGGATATTGAGACATTCAGTACAGCATGGCAGCAAGTAGTCACACGGCATGGGGTTTTGCGAACTGCTTTCATTTGGGAACGCCAAGATCAGCCGCTACAGGTGGTGTACCGACAGGTGAAACTACCATTAGAGATTTCTTCTTGGCTTGGGCTACCCACGGATAAGCAGCAGCAACAACTGGCGACTTTCTTAGAGAAAGACCAGCAGCGTGGCTTCCAACTAAACAAGGCACCACTGATGCGCTTGAACCTCATCCAAATGTCGGATGATGTCTACCAATTTGTCTGGAGTTATCACCACATACTTTTAGATGGCTGGTCACTACCGTTAGTATTCAAGGAAGTGCTGGGCTATTACTCAGCATTATCTGTGGGGCAAGATTTACATCTGCCACCAACTCGTTCCTACCGGGAGTACATTACCTGGTTACAAAAGCAGAACTTGGCAATAGCCGAACAATTTTGGCGACAAACACTCTTAGGTGTAACCGCACCAACGCCCTTTGTAGTTGATGCACACCACAGCAATCAAGTGCAACAAAGCTCAAGCAGTTATAGCGAACAGACTCTTACACTATCAAGTGCAACAACAACAGCGCTGGTAATGGCAGCACGAGTGCATCAACTGACGTTGAACACCTTAGTGCAAGCAGCTTGGGCAATACTACTCTCACGTTATAGTAGCGAAACCGACGTGGTTTTCGGCGTGACTGTCTCAGGTCGTTCCGGCGCCATAACAGGTGTAGAGTCGATAGTTGGGCTATTTATCAATACCCTGCCGATGCGGGTGACACTCTCGGGTGAGGACACAGTTCTAGCTATTCTCAAGCAAATACACAAGCAACAGGTCGAAGTTAGTACTTACGAGTACACTTCACTGGTACAGATTCAAGGCTGGACTGATGTGCCGCGAGGGCTGCCGTTATTTGAAAGCATCGTGGTGTTTGAGAATTATCCGATAGATGAGGCTTTACAACAGAACTCGCAAAAGTTGCACATCAGTGATGTTCGTGCTTTTGAGAGAACCAATTATCCACTTACAGTAGTAGCCCTACCGGGTGAGCAATTGTCGTTGCGGTTCGTCTACGATTCTCAGCGGTTTGAGAGTGCTACTGTCACACGGATGATGGGGCATTTCCAGACCTTGCTTGAAAGTATAATAACTAACCCTAACCAACGCCTTGGAGACCTACCACTGCTCAACGTGTCTGAGCGTCAGCAGTTGCTATTTGAGTTGAATGACACCCAGACAGAGTATCCCCAGGATAAATGTATTCATTACCTCTTTGAAGAGCAAGTGAAACTGACACCAGATGCAGTTGCATTAGTGTATCACAATGAACAGCTAACTTACCGAGAGTTAAACATTCGTGCCAATCAATTGGCACATTACCTACTCAAGTTGGGAGTGGGACCAGAGGTGCTGGTAGGTATTTGTGTTGAGCGTTCTTTAGAAATGGTCGTGGGACTTTTGGGGATTTGGAAAGCGGGAGGAGCTTATGTGCCGTTAGACCCAACCTATCCCCAAGAGCGTTTAGCTTATATGCTATCTGATTCACAAGTATCAGTGCTATTGACTCAAGAAAAGTTGGTTGCAGATTTGCCTGAGCAGACAGCGCATATAATCTGCTTGGATTCACAATGGGGGGTTATTTCTTGTGAAAGTCAGGAGAATTTTCTCAGTGGTGTACAACCCAGTCACCTGGCGTATGTGATTTACACTTCGGGGTCTACTGGCAAGCCTAAAGGAGTTTTAGTGGCTCATCAAGGATTGTGCAACCTAGCCCAGGCACAGATTCGCTTGTTTGATGTCAACTCAGACAGCCGTGTTCTTCAATTTGCTTCCTTTAGCTTTGACGCTTCCATTAGTGAAGTTGTTATGGCTCTTTGTTCTGGAGCAAGGCTTTGTTTGGGAACAAAGGACTCTTTACTCCCAGGATCAAATTTGATACAGTCTTTACGTAACCATAACATTACCCATCTTACGCTCCCCCCTTCCGCGTTGGCTGTTCTACCTTATGAGGAATTGCCAGTGCAAACCATTGTTGTAGCAGGGGAAGCTTGTTCTCCCGATTTGATAGCGCAATGGTCAAAAGACCGACGTTTTTTCAATGCCTATGGACCAACTGAATCAACTGTCTGCGCTACTGTCGCTGAATGCACTAAAAGCAGCAGTCCACTCTCAATTGGTCGTCCCATCGCCAACACACAAATCTATATTCTTGACGCCAATCTCCAACCAGTCCCAATTGGGGTCAAAGGTGAAGTGTACATCGGTGGTGCTGGTGTGGCTCGCGGTTATCTCAACCGTCCCGAGTTAACTCAACAGAGGTTTATCGCTAATCCCTTTAGTCAACAACAGGAAGCACGCCTTTACAAAACTGGTGACTTAGCTCGTTACCTACCCAACGGTAACATTGAGTTTCTTGGTCGCATTGACCACCAAGTGAAGATTCGTGGTTTCCGCATCGAAGTGGGAGAAATCGAAGCGGTACTCAGTCAATATCCTAGTGTGAAACAAGTCGTAGTTATAGATCGAGAGGATGTACCCGGTGACAAACGCTTGGTAGCATATATAGTTCATGACCAAGAACAAGTACCCAAGGTTAGCGAACTTCGCTCCTTATTAAAGGAGAAATTACCAGACTACATGGTGCCATCGGCGTTTGTGATGCTGGAGGCTATGCCACTAACTCCTAACGGCAAAGTAAATCGTAAGGCTTTGCCAGCACCCGATACAATACATCCCGATTTGGAAGAAACTTTTGTGGCTCCCCGCACACCAACCGAGGAGGAACTTGCACAAATCTGGACAGCTGTGCTTCGGCAAAAGCGTGTCTCTGTAACAGACAATTTCTTTGATCTTGGTGGTCATTCCCTGACAGCGACTCAACTGCTCTTCCGTGTACAAAGTACCTTCAAAATAGAATTGCCCTTACACGCCCTGCTCGAAACACCTACAGTTGCGGGAATGGCTTCAGCCATTGATAATGTTCGTGACTCCAAACCGACTGTTACTGGCACAATATCTGTCACGGATCTCAATGCAGAAGCTGTTTTGGATGATACAATTTGTCCACCCAGCATACCTGTTGAGTCTATCGTACAGCCAGCACGTATCTTTCTAACTGGAGCAACAGGTTTTCTGGGAGCTTTTTTACTGTATGAACTCCTACAGCAGACGGATGCTGACATTTATTGCTTGGTACGCTCTTCTAATGTTGAGGAAGGCAAAAAGAAGATCCAAGCAAATCTTCAATCCTACTTACTCTGGAATGAATGTTTTAGTTCCAGAATCATCTCAGTTGTCGGAGATTTATCTCAACCACTTTTTGGTCTTTCCAGTCAACAGTTTCAATTGTTGGCAAGTACAATAGATGTCATTTATCATAATGGCGCATTAGTTAATTTCGTCGATCCATACCCTAAACTTAAGGCAGCTAATGTTCTTGGAACTCAGGAAGCTCTGAGATTGGCAAGCCAAATTAAACTCAAACCCGTACATTATATTTCTACCATTGCCGTTTTCCCCTGGGAAGAGGACTTCTCTAAAGAGCATATATTCCGGGAAAATGACTCTTTAGATCGTGGTAGTCTTGCAGGTGGGTACGAGCAAACTAAATGGGTGGCGGAAAAGTTAGTCACAATTGCACGCAATCGAGGACTTCCTGTCTATATTTATAGACCAGGAAGAGTATCAGGGCACAGCCAAACAGGAACCTGCAATACAGATGACTTAATGTCGAGAGTGATAAAGGGTTGTATTCAACTTGGAAGTGTTCCAGATTTCAACATGATGGTGGATATGACTCCTGTAGACTATGCAAGCAAATGTATCGTTCATTTATCAATGCAGAAAAAATTTCTGGAGAAAACTTTTCATGTGGTTAATCCTCTCCCTAGCCACTGGAGCAACGTGATGACTTGGCTGCGGTCTTTTGGTTACTCGCTTAAGCTGATTTCGTACGATCAATGGCGAGCAGAACTCCTCAAGGTTGCACAGCATTCCTCAGAAAATCCATTGTATTCATTAATAGCTTTTTTTGGGGAGGAAGCACCCGATAACTTAGTCAAGTTCGACTGTCAGAATACGCTTAATAGGCTTGCGGGAACCTCTATCACCTGTCCATCAGTCAGTGCAGAATTGCTAAGCACTTACTTGTCGTACTACATTCGTAGTGGTTTTCTGCCACATCCCCAGCAGATTGAGCGAGTTGAATATTCCTTAAATCAAGCACCTGAAGCTATGACTAGATAGCGACATTATAGGGCAAACGAGTCGCAAAATATGACTTGCAAATCAAGTAAACTAAGTGTTAACTTTTTTGGAGTAATTATGACTTGGAATGACCAAGAAGATACAACTATCTACAAAGTTGTTGTAAATCACGAACAACAGTATTCAATTTGGCCTAGCGATCGCTCAAATGCTGTTGGTTGGACAGACGTTGGTAAAACTGGGACAAAGGCACAATGCCTAGCTTACATAAAGGAAGTATGGACTGATATGAGACCACTTAGCCTGCGTCAGCAAATGGAATCAGCACAATCAAGCTAAAGCTTCATGATGGTACGCAAAGCATTTGCCACTTTGGCGAAACCAGGCGAGTAATTGTTTCAACTGCGAATGTCAAAAGGCAATTATTTCTTTTTGCACACTGAGCGATCGCTGCTGTTAAACTACATTTCTCAAGATTTAAACAACTGTGTTGCTTAAACGGCGTTACCATAGCACTCAACAATAGAGTAGTGGCTTGTGTAAGTCCTCTAAAGGACTCCCTACTACAAGGCTTCTGGCTGGATAGTTATCGGGTCTGTTTCTAAAGTCAATAAACCACTACTGCTGAATGACCCAGAAAACGTCTGGATCGTGCAGCCTCTTAGATAACCATTATTTGCGATAAAAGTCAAGGACAAAATGCCTGTAGGCGCTCACACTCTGCGGTAAGTCAGCTATAATTAACCACTCCTGACTCCTGAACGCTCCTGTTGCTCAACAAGGTGTAATATCATGTCCGGATAAACACTTATAAAAAACGAATAGTCTCAAGAGCGTACCTTGTCCTCTCCTTAAGAAGGAGAGGGTTGGGGTGAGGTCAAGCAGAAATTATAAGTAATTAAGCGAACATGATATAAAGCATCTCTTCAACAGGCTGATAGTAACTGTCAATTTTATAAGAGTGAGGTTGAAAAATGATCAATAAAGGCGTAACACTGTGGTTTACAGGACTTAGCGGTTCAGGTAAATCTACCCTTGCTAGAGCGGTAGAGAATGAGATTAGGAAACGCAATTGCCGAGTTGAAGTTTTGGATGGTGATTTAATCCGTACTAATCTTTCTAAAGGGTTAGGCTTTAGCAAAGAAGACCGAGACATTAACATTCGTCGCATCGGGTTTGTAGCAAATCTACTCAGTCGCAATGGAGTAGTGGCAATTACAGCTGCGATCAGTCCCTATCGGGCTGTCCGAGATGAGATTCGGATGATGACCGAAAACTTTGTAGAAGTGTATGTAAACGCACCAATTAGCGTTTGTGAATCCCGGGATGTAAAGGGGTTGTATGCGAAAGCTCGCGCTGGAACAATTAAGGGTTTTACAGGGATTGATGACCCTTACGAGGAACCCCTTAACCCTGAAATTGTTTGTTACACCGCAAAGGAAAGTATCGAGGAAAGTGTTGCTAAGGTAATTGCCGGACTTGAGAGCCTAAATTATATTCGATCAAGTGTTACAGTGCCACAGCACTAAAATGAGCGATAGCCACTCATTAATTTATAAGATATAACACTTTTTTCAGAGGAAGCCCAACTTACTAAATGATCGCGAATTGGATTATGGATCAGAATAACCAAAAACACACAACAACCTACTCCACCAAATATATGAGTGTAAGCAACATACAAGCTAAAGTGATTTTATCAATTGTAAAAGCCATTAATAGATTGCTACAGTTGACCAAAAATTTTATCTTGTTTCTACGCAGAACCTTAGCTATTATTAGTGCTAAGTATGCGCATTTCATGTTGCGTCCAGACGATATATTCATCGTTACTTATCCTAGATCTGGAACTACTTGGATGCAGATGATTCTTTATCAACTAACTACGGACGGTAATATGGATTTTGCTCATATTTATCAGGTGTGTCCGTGGTTAGAACTCTCGTTAGAACTCGGAAAATATTCTTTTGAATCTTTTGGTTATCCGCGTATTTTTAAGACTCATCTATCTTATAATGATATACCAAAAGGGCCTTGCAAATATATATATGTTGCACGCGATGGTAAAGATGTCGCTACATCGTATTTTCATTTCTACGTTTCTCACCTCAAATATCAAGGGACATTTTCCGAATTTTTTAAATCTTTTTTGGATGGCAGAATTGTGTATGGTTCGTGGTTTCAGCATGTCTCTGATTGGTGGTTACATAGGGAAGAACCTAATATATTATTTTTGACATATGAAGACTTAATTCAAGATTTAGAAGGCTGTATACAAAAAATTATTACTTTTTGTAACCTTAAAATTTCATCAGAGAAACTTCCTGAAATTCTTAAAAGATGCTCTTTTGAATTCATGAAGGAACACGAAAATAAGTTTGACCATTCGCTAGGAGTATTAGTAGAGGAAGGGTTTAAACCAAACTCTTTTATCCGAAAAGGAATGGTAGGTGGAGGAAGAAAAAAGCTTGATAGTCAACAAGAGATGATTTTTAAGCAAAAATTGAGTGAATATGCAGACAACTTACATTACTAAGTAGGTCGGTACAAATAAAGTTAACGAGTTTTGGTAGGTAGAAGTTCATTGGCGGACTCCGTCTGTTTTCCTTCTCGCTTGCGCCCCTGCCCCCTCTCCTCCCCCCTATCCCCTCCTACGGTGTACACACAAGTAGACCCAGAGCGAGTTTCCAGCCAAAAAAGGTGGATTCAAACTGATAAAGTCCGCGAATTAAAGTAGTAATTCCAGGAGGTTTTTGAGATTTGTAACCAGACCAACCACCAAGTCGAGCTATAATCCAAGTAGCCCAAGGTAGGGAATAAAGAGGATAGGCATTTTGTTGAAATTGAGTTTTTCCCTCGACATTTGGTGCGATCTGCGCTTTGCGCAGTAGCGAAGCTATCGTAGACAAGCATTGCTGTTGCTCGTCCGAAAAAGCAACACTTGCAGGCAAATTAGGATTATCTCGTCCCTGAATCAGTTGTAAAATTCGTACAGCAACTGACAAAGCTAACACCGTTAGTCGCTGGATGGCAGTAATCGATTCTAATTGGGTCGCTTCCAGATTTAATCCAGCAGTTTTGAGAGTGGCAAACAGTTGTTCAATTCGCCATCGCCATGTATACCATCTAATCACTTGTAGTGCTTGTTCTAAACAAACAACTTGGTGGGTGGTTAACAATCGCCAATGAATTGGTTGTTGACCTGGTGGTGGGTTGACTTCCACAGCTTCAACTGCTTAAAGCGTCACACTGGCAGAATAATCTTGGGCATTCAATTTATCTGGACGTTGAATTTTCACTACCGCACGGCGAACGATGAGTAATATCATGTCCGGATGAATACTTATAATTAAGCCGCCCTGGTTCTGGGCCACCAGTAGTAGCAAGTTAGTCCAGAGATTAAATCGTGCTGTTTCATTAGTTGTTGGCAGCGATAAACCAAGAGCTCTTCCATTTCGTCCAAAGACGATGGTGAAGAATTCGCGACGATTTCATTTGTCAGGGGCCATAATCGTTCAGCAGGTTGTAATTCAGGTGAGTACGCGGGTAAGTACATTAAATCAATACCTTCTGGCAGGTTTAAATCATTACTTGTATGCCAACCTGCTTGGTCAACAGCCAGGAGGACTCGTTTTTGATTTCCAAGACCATACTCTTGAGCAAAATCAGCTAAAACTCGATTAAATAATTGAGTATTCACACTGGGCAGAATCCACCAATATGTTTCTCCGGATTCTGGATGTACAAACCCATACAGCCACATCCATTTATACGTTTGCTGTACTGAAGCGAACGGTTGTTCTGCTTCTGGTATCCAAACTCGACGCAGAATTGGATGAAGGCCCAAACGATGCTCATCCATACTCCAAACCTCTATWTCGGCATCTGGATATCGGGATTGAAGGAATTGGAGCCGTAAATCGAGTTTTTTTTCCAGTTTTCTTGTTCGATTGGGTCGCAAGCGCCATGCTCCGGTCGAGTCACACGTAAGCGGAAAGTCATTTGTTTTATGTATTCCCATCCACGCCGACGATCAATACTTTGTCCTGTTAGTTCGCTTAACCAATCTGCCACCTTACGACCATTCCACAATCCCCCATCTGGTGCCTTGTGTGAAAGCACTTGCCACAGTTGGGCTTGTTGTACATCTGTTAATAATGATTCTTTGCCTCGATTCTGATGCCGTTGGTCTCCCAAGACCATTGGACCATCTTGGTTGTAACGTTTGACGAGTTGATAAATCCAAATTCTCGTGTAACCTGTTACTTGAGATACCTCCAGCACGGTCTTTCCTGTTACCAATAACCAAATTATTTGGTAATGACTACGTTCCGTTGTTTGTGTTGCTTTACGGTAACGGGAAAACAGTTCTTCCGGACTTAAGTAGTTGGCGATCGCAATCCGTTTCGGCATAGTGTAAGTAGACGCACTGCAACGATTCCATCTTTATTATAAGTAATCAACCGGACATGATATTAGATAAAGGAAGTGTTGACTGATATAAGACCACTCAGCTTGTATCTACAAATAGAAAAATCAGCGCCATCAAGCTAAGTATTAAATTTAACTTGAGATGAAAAAATGAAAAAGAATAATATAGAAGACATTTATCAACTATCCCCAATGCAGCAGGGGATGCTATTCCACACCCTTTATGCTCCTGATTCTGGGGTGTATTGTCAGCAATTTAATTGTACTTTTACAGGATCTCTGGATGTAGAGGCTTTTAGTGCAGCATGGCAGCAAGTCGTAGCACGGCATGTGGTCTTGCGAACTGCTTTCATTTGGAAACGCCAAGATGTGCCGCTACAGGTGGTGTACCGACAGGTGAAACTACCATTAGAGATTTCTTCTTGGATTGGGCTATCTGCGGATGAGCAGCAACAGCAACTACAAGCGTTTCTTGAGTGCGATCGCCAAAGTGGCTTTCAACTGTCCAAAGCACCACTGATGCGCCTAACCCTTATTCAAATGTCGGATGATGTCTACCATTTTGTCTGGAGTTATCACCACATACTTCTAGATGGGTGGTCACTACCATTAGTATTCAAGGAAGTGCTAAACTGTTACGAAGCAAAGTTTTTGGGGCAAAATTTACAACTGCCACCAACTCATTCCTACCGCCACTACATTGCCTGGTTACAAAAGCAGAAATTGGAAACTGCTGAGCAATTTTGGCGGCAAACACTACAGGGTGTGACTTCCCCAACGCCGTTGGTCGTTGATCGAGCGCACCAAAGCGATCGACTGCAACAAAGCTCAAGCAGCTATAGCGAGCAGATTGTTTCGCTATCAACTCAAGCAACAACAGAACTGCTGATGGCAGCACGAGTGCATCAACTGACGTTGAACACCTTAGTGCAAGCAGCTTGGGCAATACTACTCTCACGTTATAGTAGCGAAACCGACGTGGTTTTCGGCGTGACTGTCTCAGGTCGTACAGCTGCCATCACAGGTGTGGAGTCGATAGTTGGGTTATTTATCAATACCTTGCCGATGCGGGTAACACTCTTGAGTGAGGACACAGTTCTAACGATTCTCAAGCAAATACACAAGCAACAGGTGGAAATCAGTACTTACGAGTACACTCCACTGGTACAGATTCAGCAGATGAGTGATGTGCCGCGAGGGCTACCATTGTTTGAAAGCATTGTAGTATTTGAGAATTACCCGGTAGATGCGGCTTTACAACAGAACTCCCAAAAGTTGCACATCAGTGATGTTCGTACCATAGAGCAGACCAACTATCCACTTACAGTCATCGCCCAGCCGGGTGTGCAATTGTCGTTGCGCTTTATCTACGATACTCAGCGCTTTGACGCTGGTGCGATCGCTCGCATGGCGGATCATTTTCAAATCCTATTACAAGGGATTATTGCCAATCGCCATCAACAGCTATCAGAGATACCACTACTGACTGCCGCCGAACAATATCAACTGCTGGTAGAATGGAACAAAACCCAAACAGATTATCCGAAACAACTGTGCATCCATCAGTTATTTGAGCTACAAGTCCAGAAAACGCCGGATGCGGTAGCAGTGGTATTTGAAGAGAAGCAACTCACCTACCGTGAGCTTAACACAAAGGCAAATCAACTAGCGCACAACCTACAGAGATTAGGTGTCAGACCAGAAGTATTAGTCGGTCTGTGCGTAGAACGCTCGTTAGAAATGGTAGTGGGACTACTAGGCATTCTCAAGGCGGGTGGAGCATATATGCCGTTAGACCCAGCTTACCCCTGCGATCGCTTGGCATTTATGCTAAAAGATGCTTCTGTGTCAGTGCTGCTTACCCAAGAGCAGTTAATGGCAACATTGCCGGAACATAAAGCTAAGGTAGTATGCTTGGATGCCGACTGGCAAGAGATTGCTCAAGAAAGCCAAAGCAATTTCCACAGCAAAATAACATCCGAACACTTGGCTTATGTCATTTACACTTCGGGATCTACTGGCAAACCAAAAGGAGTTAAAATTCTGCATGGTGCTTTGGTTAACTTCTTAAATGCTATGCACCTGACTTTAGGGCTGACCCAAAAAGATATTCTTTTATCAGTCACCACATTATCTTTTGATATTGCTGCACTGGAATTGTACTTACCCCTAATTGTGGGCGCAAGTGTAGTCGTAGTCAGCCGCGAAGTTGCGACTGATGGAACAAAATTGTTAAAGCATCTGTCATCCTCTGGTGCTACAATTATGCAAGCCACTCCAGCAACTTGGCGGTTGCTTCTACAATCAGGATGGCAGGGCAGTAGGCAATTGAAAATTCTCTGCGGTGGTGAAGCACTTAAGCGCGAACTCGCCAATCAGTTGCTTGAACGGTGTACTGAAGTTTGGAATTTATACGGACCTACAGAAACCACTATTTGGTCAGCTGCCCACAAAGTAGAGAATCTCAACAGCGCTTCTTGTGGTGATGGCATCGTCTCTATCGGTCGCCCAATTGCCAACACGCAATTTTACATTTTAGACAAAAACGAAAAGCCAGTTCCTATGGGAGTTCCTGGAGAACTACATATCGGTGGTGTGGGTTTAGCCCGTGGTTATCTCAATCGACCAGAACTTACATCTGAAAAGTTCATTCTCAACCCTTTTAACAACAACGCTGGGGAACGCTTGTATAAAACTGGGGACTTGGTTCGCTACAGAAGCGATGGCAATTTGGAATACTTGGGACGAATTGACGAACAAGTGAAAATACGCGGTTTCCGGATTGAACTGGGAGAAATTGAGGCGGTGCTAAGCCAACACCCAAATGTGCGAGAAACCGTTGTCACCGTAGGAGTTGATGTTTCACAAGATAAATGCTTAGTGGCTTACTTGGTTGTGAAACAACAGCCTTCCCCGACAATCAGTGACCTGCGCCACTACCTTAAGCAGAAGTTGCCGGAGTATATGGTTCCTGCTACCTTTGTTTTTTTGGATACCATGCCATTAACACCCAGTGGCAAGATAGATCGTCGCGCTTTGCCCGCACCAGATACATCTAGTTTCAGTCGTTCTAAGACTTTTGTCGCACCCCGTAACCCTACAGAAGAGGTCTTAGCCGCTATCTGGGCAAAAGTTCTAGGTACTGAACATATAGGCATTCACGATAACTTCTTTGACCTTGGAGGGCATTCCTTGCTAGCAACGCAAGTGATTTCTCGGATGCGCCAAGCTTTCGGTGTAGAAATTCCGCTACAGCTGCTGTTTGAGACACCGACTTTTGCTGATTTCGCAAGTGCAATAACTTCGTTAAGCAACGCTTACGCATTCAGTACAAATCAGGGTGTGGAAGAACTAAAGATTATTCCCCGATTTGCCAACCGAGACTCAGCACCTCTATCGTTTGCCCAGCAGCGATTGTGGTTTTTGGAGCAACTTGAGTCAAATAGTGCGGCTTATCATATTCCTCTGTTGTTGCGGTTGCAAGGTCATCTCAAGGTAGATTTTCTGCAACAGTCATTGGATACAATTGTCGCTCACCATGAAATTTTGCGAACTAACTTGATTGTATGCGATAACACGAACGTGCAGATGATTCGTGAACCTCGCCCAGTAGAACTCCAGCTCATCGATTTACAAACTTATCCAGAAACCGAACAACACAACCTTTTACAACATCATCTCCATCAGGAGGTGCAACGCCATTTCAACCTAGTTGAGGATTTGATGCTGCGTGGGTGCTTACTGCAACTCTCTGCACAAGAGCATGTCCTAGTACTGGTCATGCACCATATTGCTTCGGATGGTTGGTCTATCAAAATTTTAGCCGAGCAGTTGATAAATCTCTATCAAGCATTCACCAATGGTTTGCCTAATCCTCTGCCAAAGTTACCCATTCAGTATGCTGATTATGCAGTTTGGCAACGCCAGTGGTTTTCTGGTCAGATACTTGAAAACCAACTCAACTATTGGAAGCAACAGTTGATAGGTGCAAGCCTTTTGCTGGAGTTACCTACAGATAGACCTCGACCTTTGGTGCAGTCTTATCGAGGTGCAGTATCTAATTTTATCATTCCCCAAAGCTTATCGCAAGCACTTTCTGCGCTCTCACAGCAAGAAAGTGTGACTTTGTTCATGACATTGCTCGCAGCGTTTGAAATCCTACTCTACCGCTATAGCGGACAAAATGATATTTTAATTGGTTCGCCTATTGCAGGCAGAAATCGCGTTGAAATCGAAGGGTTAATTGGGTTGTTTGTCAATACTTTGGTACTCCGTGGAGATTTGTCGGGCAATCCCAGCTTCCGAGAACTTTTGCAACGAGTCCGCTCTGTAGCACTGTCGGCTTACGCTCACCAAGACTTGCCGTTTGAAAAGCTTGTGGAAGAACTGCAACCTGAGCGTTCTTTATCTTATCATCCTCTGTTTCAAGTGATGTTTGTGTTGGAGAATTTATTACCACAAACATTGGAGTTACCAGGATTAAGCATCACGCCGATGGATGTGAATGCTGTGACATCCAAATTTGATTTGAGTTTATCACTTACACATACAGAACAGGGATTGCGTGGAACATGGGAATATAGCACTGATTTGTTTGATGCTGGCACTATCAACCGCATGAGCAGACATTTCCAGACATTGTTAGAGGGAATTGTTGCTAACCCACAACAGCACATTTGTGAATTGCCACTACTCACAGCCACTGAGAGACATCAGTTGCTCTTTGAGTGGAACAAGAGTCAAGCTGACTATCCCCAAAAGTGCATTCATCAATTATTTGAAAAACAGGTAGACCAAACACCCGATGCCGTTGCAGTGGTCTATGAAGACCAAAAGCTGACTTACCGGGAGTTGAATGCACGTGCAAACAAATTAGCTCACCACCTGCAAAACCTGGGAGTGAAACCAGAGATGCTAGTAGGTATTAGCATCCAGCGTTCTGTAGAGTTGGTAGTCGGATTGGTAGCTATTCTTAAGGCAGGTGGCGCATATGTCCCCTTAGATCCAACTTACCCAAAAGAACGTCTGTGCTTGATGCTAGAAGATGCACAACCACAACTGCTGTTAACCCAACAGCACTTGCTCGAACAATTACCTTGTGATGGGAGAAAAGTGGTTTGTATCGACTCAGACTGGGAGGCGAATGCCTACGGCACGGCTTCCCCGAACGGGAGAGAAAACGCGACAAACCTTGCTTGTCAGATCAACGCTGATGATTTGGCATACGTGATTTATACCTCTGGTTCTACAGGTAAACCAAAGGGAGTTGCTGTTTCACATCAAGCAATTAGCCGACTCTTGTTCAATACCAACTACATTAATATACAAAGTTGTGATCGCATTGCTCAAGTTTCAAATACATCTTTTGACGCTGCCACTTTCGAGATTTGGGGAGCACTTGTTCATGGAGCACAGCTCATTGGCATTACTAAAGATATCACTCTCTCACCTGAGGAATTTGCCGCAAAACTTCAACAGCAAGAAATTAGTACAATTTTCCTGACAACGGCCTTATTTAATCAGTTAGCAAGCGTTGTCCCTGATGCTTTCAAAAATATACGCCACCTTTTATTTGGTGGCGAAGCGGTCGATCCTAGCAGCGTCAAAGCGATTCTGAAAAACAGTTCACCCCAACGACTACTGCACGTCTATGGACCGACAGAGTGTACAACCTTTTCGACTTGGTACTTAATTCAAGACCTCCCGGAAGGAGCAACAATCCCGATTGGTCGCCCGATTGCCAATACGCAAACTTACATTCTTGACCACTATCTGCAACCCGTACCCATTGGTGTTGTGGGTGAATTGTACATTGGTGGTTCTGGTTTAGCTAAAGGCTACCTCAATCGTCCAGAATTGACGGCGGAAAGATTCATTCGCAATCCTTTTAGTCGTGAAGACCAAGCGCGTCTGTATAAAACCGGGGATTTAGCGCGTTATTTGCCAGATGGGAACATTGAGTTTGTTGGACGTATCGATAATCAAGTCAAAATCAGGGGTTTTCGTATAGAGTTGGGAGAAATAGAGGCAGTACTCAGCCAACATCCTGGCATACAATATGCCGCAGTTATTGTTCGTCAAGATACGAATGACGACAAACGTTTAGTAGCTTACGTTGTTCCAAATCGAAACCAAGCAACTACAGTCAGTGACTTGCGTCACTTCTTGAAGCAAAAGTTGCCTAACTATATGATTCCTGCAGCGTTTGTAATGCTTGAGGCGTTGCCTTTGACTCCCAACGGCAAAGTAGATCGTCAAGCTTTACCAGCACCCGAGGAAGTAAGACGAGAGTTAGAAGCAACTTTTGTCGCTCCCCGCAATGAGTTAGAACGCCAGCTAACAGAAATTTGGGAAGATATTTTAACTGTCAAACCTATTAGTGTTACGGATAACTTCTTTGACTTAGGAGGTCACTCCTTGCTTGCGGTGAGGTTGTTCGCCCAAATCAAGCAGAAATTAGGCCAAAAATTACCTCTTGCTACCCTTTTCACTTCAGGTACGGTGGAAGCTCTTGCCCAAATGCTTTCTATGCAGGAGAAAATAACTCATAAGCAAATTTTAGCAGCATCAGACCACGAGAAGCAAGACACTTGTTTGTGTCTCGTACCCATTCAGCCTCTCGGTTCTAAGCCACCTTTCTTCTGCATTCATCCAGCTAATGGAGATGTTTTATGTTACAGACCTTTAGTACTGCATCTAGGAACCGATCAACCATTTTACGGGCTAAAATCACAAGGGCTTGATGAAACGCAGCCTGCTTTAACCCGGATTGAAGACATGGCAGCGCTTTACATCAAAGAAATCCAGACGATTCAACCGAATGGCCCTTATTTTCTTGGTGGGTTCTCCATAGGAGGTATTATTGCTTATGAAATGGCGCAACAACTTCGTAAGCAAGGTCAGGAAGTGGGTCTTATAGCAATGTTGGATAGCAGTGTTCCAGGTTTTACAAAGCGATCGCCATTTAGGAAGCGTATTTTTATACACATAAAAAATATTTTCCAATTTGGACCCGACTACCTTATTAAAAAACTTGTCCGCTGGAGTAAGTGGAGCAAGTCCTATATTACAGAGAAATACACCACTTTTTTGGGAAGAACCCAACCTTTAACAGAGACTGACAACTACATGTTTATCGTTCATAAGCAGGCTTGGGAAACATATAGTTTCCAACCTTACCCTGGTCGAATCACCCTCTTGCGTACTGACGATAACTCTCGAGACACACAAGAGGGAGTAGTTGGCTTTCAAACGGATCCGCTATTAGGTTGGGGCAATCTAATTACTGGAGGAATAGACCTCCATAACATTCCCGGCGCTCACTCTACCATGCTAGGGGAACCCCATGTAAGGGTGGTGGCAGAGAAATTGAAGGATTGCTTGGAGAAGGCTAATAGGACGCTGTAATAGCTGATGTTTATTTCCACCTATCTACTTCACTCATCCCACGGCTATAAAAACATTGCTTTGCTCGTTTTTATGCAGAGCTTGTGGTGTGAACTACTACACCCTTACACCCCTACACCCCTGTGTTTCTTGAAAGTAAACAAAGATTATCATATGCCTGTTGCTTCTAATCATGAATAACTGTTAACTGTTTACTGATCATTATTGGTCGGGGCGCTTGCTTTGGTAGAAGGTTCGTGCCAGCATTGCAAGTAAATGAGTTCTAGATCGTTGCCAACTTGAGAAAAAAAGCCCATTTGCTGCAATCGCAAAGAGAGAAAAATTCGGAAAAAGATAAAAGCAAAAACTGCTAAAGTGAGTGCTGTTGTCGAGGTAATGACTGCCTGAGTAAGACCAGGCGTAACTCTAGAGAAATCAGTAATATTGAAAGAGTTCGTTTTGAAGTTAGTGAAAGTGGTGACTAGACCCTCAGCTGTACCTAATATACCAAGTAAGGGGGCGATCGCAACCACACTCTTCAGCAGGATATCGCCCTTACCCATCTCTACAAATTCTTTATCACAAGCGGCTTTGATTGCCAAATGAAAGGTTTCAGCAGAGGGTTTTTTCAATCTCAGAGGTTCTACCAAAAAGCGACCAATGGCTAAAGTTTGAGCACTTTCTGCAATTTGTTCTGCTTTTTTCAAATCGACTTTAGCTGTTGTTAAAACCTCACGCACGACCTGTTTTTCTTGAATGACTAGCTTAAACCAGAACCAACTGCGTTTTAAGATACATACTAAAGTTATGATAGATAAACCTAAAAGAGGCCACATGACAAGACCGCCTGCTAGGAAGGTGTCGTATGCTTGGGTCATATTCAATCAGATAAGTGCTCACTAGTAAAAATTAATGCATATCTTGCTTAGGATATCGGAATTCATTATTTTTGTTAATAGTCGGATTTTCTCAAATTTTACATACGACTAATATAGTAAGAGAGCGCTTCACATTTCTTAAATATTAATTTTTTGGAACAATGGCAAGAGATTTGCGGGGATTTATTAAACTTCTGGAAGAAAAAGGACAATTACGGCGAATTTCAGCCTTGATTGACTCAGATTTAGAAATTGCTGAAATTTCTAACCGAATGCTGCAAAAAGGTGGTCCAGGACTATTATTTGAAAACGTCAAAGGCGCTTCTTTCCCAGTGGCGGTTAACTTGCTGGGCACAGTAGAACGGATATGCTGGGCAATGAATATGCAGCATCCACAGGAGTTGGAGGAATTAGGGAAAAAGTTGGCAATGCTGCAACAACCGAAACCACCCAAGAAGATTTCACAGGCGGTGGAGTTTGGTAAGGTACTGTTCGATGTGCTGAAGGCGAAACCAGGACGAGATTTTTTCCCCGCTTGTCAGCAGGTGGTGATTCAAGGTGATGAGTTGGATTTGAATAAGTTACCTTTGATACGTCCTTATCCAGGTGATGCAGGCAAGATTATCACGCTGGGGCTTGTTATAACTAAGGATTGTGAAACAGGAACACCGAATGTAGGTGTGTATCGGCTGCAACTACAGTCAAAAAATACGATGACTGTTCACTGGTTGTCGGTGCGGGGTGGGGCAAAACATTTACGCAAAGCAGCAGAACGTGGGAAGAAATTAGAGGTGGCGATCGCCCTCGGCGTAGATCCCCTTATTATCATGGCAGCAGCTACACCGATACCTGTAGACTTATCAGAATGGTTATTTGCTGGACTTTACGGCGGTTCAGGCGTACAGTTAGCAAAGTGTAAAACGGTAGATTTGGAAGTCCCAGCAGATTCAGAATTTGTTTTAGAAGGGACAATTACACCAGGAGAAGTTCTGCCAGATGGTCCCTTTGGTGACCACATGGGTTATTATGGCGGCGTGGAAGATTCGCCCCTGATTCGCTTCGGGTGTATGACGCATCGCAAAGACCCGATTTATTTAACGACATTTAGCGGACGTCCACCGAAGGAAGAGGCGATGATGGCGATCGCACTCAACCGCATCTACACCCCCATTTTGCGACAACAAGTTTCAGAAATTGTCGATTTCTTCTTGCCAATGGAAGCTTTGAGTTACAAAGCGGCGATTATATCTATAGATAAATCATATCCAGGACAAGCGCGACGGGCAGCTCTTGCTTTTTGGAGTGCTTTGCCACAGTTCACCTACACTAAATTTGTGATTGTCGTAGACAAAGACATTAATATCAGAGATCCGCGTCAGGTGGTATGGGCGATAAGTTCCAAAGTTGACCCCACACGAGACGTGTTTATTTTGCCAAACACACCATTTGACAGTTTGGATTTTGCCAGCGAGAAAATTGGTTTGGGCGGAAGAATGGGAATTGATGCAACAACGAAGATTCCCCCAGAAACTGAACATGAGTGGGGTGCACCTTTGGAGTCAGATCCAGAAGTCGCAGCGATGGTTGAGAGGCGTTGGGCGGAGTATGGTTTAGGTGATTTGCAGTTGGGGGAAGTGGATCCGAATTTGTTTGGTTACGATGTCAGGTAGTATTCCACTGCTTCCTTGCTTCCGGGGAGAGGGTTGTATTTTTCAACTGTAAAATTAGCACATTATTATTAGCCCCCTCCTCGCTTGCGAAGAGGGGGTTGGGGGCGGGGTTTTATTTAGACAACTTTTCGCTGATTTGTTATTTTAATACAATAAACAAAAAGATTCGCAGAACTATAAATGGACTGGATTACCTTACTGCGATCGCTACAATCTGATTTCATCAAGAGGTTAACATCTGGTTGTCTACTGCATTGTGAAACAGAAGGGCAATATAGCGAGTTAACAGTCATCTCAGGCGAGAGGTTAAAAGCACTACGGGAATTTTGCTGGCAGATGGCTGAGAAATATAAGCGCACTTCACCAGTCCGGGATGTTTTTATCAGTAATTTGAAAGGCAAATTAGGTGAAGAAGTTGTCAAAGAACGTTTGGCTGCTTTCGTGACTGAAGTAGATTATGAAAAACGATTTGGTGTCGGCGATGGAAAAGTTGATTTTACACTGACTTTTGATCCATCAGTTGGTATTGCAGTTAAATCTCGTCATGGCAGTCTTAATAAAGTTAGATGGTCAATTAATTCAGAAGAAGTCCAAAAAAATGCCGTTGTTGTCTGCATATTCATTCAAGAGGAAGTCAATGAGGCACAACCTGAATATCACCTTTTCTTCGCTGGTTTTCTTCCTACCCAAATGATTAAGCTGAAGACCGGAAAGATTTCATTTGGGATAGAACAATTACTATATGGAAGTGGTTTACGCTGCTATTTAGAACAGTTAGAATCCTTAACACCAGTAAATTCTCAGAATCAAAAATATCAAATTGACAAATCTGACTCTAAGCAGAAATTCAGCTATCAGCAACACAAGCAACACTTTACTAAAACAAACTTTTCTCCGGAACAACAACCCAGCTATCAGCAACAAAAGCAACAATCTGTCAAAACAAACTTTTCTCATGAGCAAAATAATTATCTCCGCTTCCATAATGGAGATATGAATTTGCTTTTTGTCAAGATAGGTGATGAATGCTTTGAAAAAGAACAGTACAACGCTGCAATTAATAACTACAATCAAGCTTTAAAACTGAACAGTAAAGATTTTGAGACATATTATAAACGTGGTTTAGCTCATTATCATCTAGGGGATTACGAGGGAGCAATTGCCGATTACATTCAAGCAATAGAAATTAATCCCTATTACGGCAAAGTTTACAATAAAATTGGTTTAAGTCGATATCATTTAGGAGATTACGAAGGAGCAATTGCTGATTATACTCAGGCAATTAGAATCAATCCTAATGATGCAGTAGCTTACAGAAGTCGTGCTGATATTCGTTATCACTTAGGAGATTATCAGGGAGCAATTGAAGATTATAATCAGGCAGTCAAGATTAATCCAAATAGATCTCAATTGGGAGATTCAAAGAGAGCAATTGAGTTTTTTAGTCAGTCAATAGATCTTAAACCTAATGATGTTAGTGGTTACAAAAATCGTGGAAATTATCGTTTTGATTTAGGAGATTATCAAGGAGCAATTGAAGATTACACACAAATTCTTAAGATGAATTCTCATGACATTGATGCATATTATAATCGTGGTCAGGCTCGTTGTAACTTAGGAGATTATCAGGGAGCAATTGAGGATTACACCCAGATTATAAAGAGAAATACCAACGATGCTGACGCATATTACCATCGAGGTCATGCTCGTTATAACTTGGGAGATAGGCAGGGAGTTGTTGATGATTTTCAAAAAGCAGCAGATCTTTATCGGAAAGAAGGTAAGTTAGAAGAGCATAAAAATACACGGGAAAGAATTTTAGATTTAGAAATAGAAGAATCCTTAGATATTTTAAATTTTTAAAAACCTCTAGTAGAAGTTGAGAATTGAGCAAGAAGAAGGAAAAGAAATCTACAGTGGTTGCACTAAGTGCAAGAAATGTCACTTGTCAAGAATTATCTTTTCCAACTTTCAAACCCACATTCCGCACCTTGTAGTCCGCTAAGCTAAAAGGCTATAGCGGCGGATATCAGGTTCTGCAGCTAGCAAACTCGCCAGTTTAGCGACTGCTTCCTTAAGATGGGGTGTCGCTAAATGCGTATCAAGAGCATCATCAGAAGCCCATTCTTCTACAAAAGTGAAGTCTGTTGGATCAGAGTGATTTTGTAGCAATTCATACTTGATAGAACCTGCTTCCTGTCGAGTTGGCTCAATAATATCCAGCAGCACAGCTTTCACAGCTTCCACTTTTTCAGGTAAAGCAATAATCCGTGCAACAACGCGAATAGTTTGATTGGTCATTTGTTTTCTTCCTCTACTTTGCCCACTCTATGTTCTCACCTACACCCCAAACACCCACACCTCTGGCTGCAACCATGTAGCGGAAAATGTATTCCACTAACTCAATGTAATTACGGGCAGTTTTAGCAGAAGGTGCCCAAATGGTAACACCGTGGTCGCGGATAAGTAAAGCGCTTAGTTGTGGAGGAATTGTTGTAAAACGCTCTTTAATCTCATCTGCAATACAGGAAACCTGTGAATGGTTTGCAAAGATGGACATAGCGCAATCAGGATTCTCTTCCCAGACTCCCAGTCCTTTGAGCATCTCCAACGGTGGTAGGGGCAAGGTATCTCCTTTTACAAAACGAGAAACCAAATTTGCTTCTACTGAGTGAACATGATAGCAGCTTCTAGCTTCAGGGAATAGAGCATAGAGAACCTGGTGAATAGCAGTTTCAGCTGAAGGCTTCACATCCGGCGAAGGTTTTTCTACCCTTTGACTACGCTTAGGGCAAGCCGTGCCATTTGGATAGATACGTACAAAATCATCAAGTTCTAATTCTCCTTTAGATCTACCACTAGCTGTAATCCAAAAGCTATCATCAGGTAGACGAACTGAGAGATTTCCAGCAGTCCCCACCATCCATCCTTGTTGGTAGAAATGACGGGCAGCACAGATGAGTTCAAGGCGAGGCTCAATGAGGTTTGGGCTATTCATTATGTCCTCATCTATACTTGAGTCATAACCTGACGAGTATGAATTTCTCTACCCGTATATTCCGGAGTCCAACCCTCGCCTCCAGTGAAATAACGTACTGCTTTAACTCGCCGCGCTGGAGTTAAATAAAACCAGTGTTCAGTCCCCGCAGGCACATTGATGTATTCTTCGGGCTGTAGTGTAAGTTCTACTTGGCTACCATCAGGTCGGACAAAACCAAAAATGGCTTCTCCATCAATGATGTAACGAACTTCGTCTTCTGAATGGGTATGGATTTTGTCAAACTTTGTCATCATGGCATCAAGGTTCGGGATTCCTGGATGTAGGACAATTAAGTCGCGGGTTTGATACCCTGCTGTTTGTTGCAGTTGCTCAAAATATCCATCCAGAAATGTTAAGACTTGTTCTTTATCATCTTCATTGAGGCTATCTTGTGATACTAGTTCACGCAACTGTTGACTCTCTCCGACAGCCCAGCGATTAAGTTGAATATTTAGAGGTGCTAGTTCGCGGGAAATATCTTGCAAATTAGTGTATAGTGTCCCATCTTCCAATTGTAGAATCGCCATATCTCACCTCGCGCAAAGATATATATCCTACAGTATCTTATGAGCGACGCGGCGCGTGCGTTTGCCGCAAATCTCCGATTTGGGGAGAGAGTTTTTCTCTAGAAAACCCTCTAGGCGAACAAGGCGATCGCGAATACAGTTGAATTGGTATTTCACTGTCTTACCAAGATGGTTTATCTATCAAAGTTGTAGTTTCACGATGAAAACGTCTAAGAATCACTTATATTGGCAATTTTCTAGTATTTTTCTTATTTTTATCCGAAAGTGCATAAGTTGATTCTGTTTACATCTAATAAGTCTAAGCAAAGTTTTCCCTGCTTAACTTTCCTTCTACAAATCAAGTGGGACTTAGACAGGTAGTTCATCTATTTTGCCAATACCTAAGTCCTCGTCATATCTGAAAACAAGGAGTTTATTTAAGTTATGCCCTTAATTGATGATGTCAAAAGAGTGTGCGATCGCCTAGCTCCTCTTGGCTGGCGCGACTTACTTCTCGCTCATGGAGTTGATATCACTGCAGCTAATCTTAAGCAAGAATTAACAAAGGAACTGCCAAATATCAACAGAACTATTAAAGGATTTGAAGATTTTGCTTTTGAAGGAAAAAGGGCAATAGAATCAGGAAATCCGGCTCGGAGTTTACTGTTTCATGCTTTTGCTTCACCCAATGTTGTCAGTCAAAACCTGAGGGAATATCCGACGCTAGCGGAAATTGAAGTTATTGAAAATTATGTTTACGGCGTGCAGCCCCCTTCCTTGGAAGATTTGCGAGTTCGGGCACAGGGACAACTTTTAGCGATTGTTGTATTTGCTAATGAGTATCGTCCTGCATCTGAAACTGTTCAGCGCAAGCATGCTGACTTGTGTTTTTCGCGTACCGGTGTGGCGCGTGCAGGAACAGCCCAAGCACTGTATGATACGAAACTTCGTGGATTTTTACCCTTCGTTAAGGAAGACTCACAACTTTTTCGCGTTTTACCAGCTCGCTATTCTGCCTATATCGCTGTTCAACGTAGAGGGAATTCAACGACCTTCGGTCCGTTGCGCTTTCAAACTGGAGATGATAGCAGACTTTTCTGGGTTCCTCTGCACAAGCTGTTCAACGGCAAAGAATGTATTCGCAATTTAGATTTACAGGTGACACTTAATGCTCGCCATATCAATGAAAAACTGCGGCGGGTTCATCTAGTGTTGAAAAACGCAGGATGGGGTGAACCAGACATTAGCAATCCGCCATTCATTTTTTCAGATGGCATTGCTGAATTGACAACAAAGCCAGAATTTGGTATAGGACTTCTAGTTCCAATCGTTCATAAGAATCTAATTGAAGCTGCGACTTATCAAGGAAAACCACTCACTTTTAAAGTTCCACCAAACAGTGAAACTCTATCTTCCAGCTTAATGATTCCTGCAACTACAGGGGCAAGACGTGCACCAGAATATGTTCACGCCCGTCACAAATTCTCCAATGGTCAAATCGAAAATCTCAATAATCTCGCAAATGTCACAGAGGTTGTCCAGAAAGGTAATTACAATGCCCTTCACTACCTTGACTTCACAGGTGATGGATCGATTGAAGCAGTCTGTCCACAGTTAGCAGTGGCAATTCCGCGCCGTGTTCCTGCTTATTCCCTTGTAACAGCACCAGATTTCTTTCCCAATTGCGATCAGCGAGAGCTATTGGAATGGACTGAGCAGTCGGTACCTACCGCACTTAGAGAAAATCTCTGGCGAATTTCCCCAGAAACGCTATCTGACAATCGCCTCGCTCCTAACCTTCAGTTAAAGAACGCTAATTTCCGTCCAGAAGATAAAACCGTAACTGCAATTGTCTGTTTACCCCTAAGTGGTTCAGTAAGACAAATGCCGTTGGACGGTTCTTCAACAATGCGAAATGCCTATCTTCCAGATGGAGCATCTGGGGTGTTTGCCCCTGGTTGGGATATCAGTTTTGATCGCACCAACGGAGTAGATCATTTCGCAGCTTATGGGTTAGGCAGTCCTTTCCCAGAAGATTCCAAACTGTGTGCAGCACTCAGTACATTTTGGCCCGCAGTCGCTCCCGATGCGACACGGACATTTGCGCCTAATCCCTCATGGCCCACCGTCAGCCCTTTGACAGATGAAGAAATTGGTCAAGTTGGTAACTTCCCCTGGGACGGTATCCCTGGTCCGCGTCGAGTCACAAGGAACGGCAAAAACTTTATTGAGTATGCAGGTTATGATCATGCAGATTATGTAGATAGTTCTTTGCAGAAAAAATTCTCGTTGTCGCTAACTGGTAAAGTTGATGTGCGTGAATATCAAGCCAGAGTTTTGGCGATGGCAAATGTTTACCGCGTCATACCTGAAGCAAGAGATCAATGGAGTGTATTTTCCTTCCGTCAAGTGCAGCCAACTGATTCAGAATTGCAACAGGCACAAACTCAAACAACAACTAGACTAGCTGGTATCATCTATCGGTTTGAGCTGTATCGTTTTGGAAATTCATCGCCAAATCCAGATGATTTTCGCAAACAACTGGTTGAGATTCAAGAAACCGCAACGCTTTTTGTCACACCCCTCAACGTTTTGTTGAAACGTAACAATGCTGCTTGGAGACGTGTCTAATTCTGATGTGCTAATTATAGGTAGTGGACCTGCGGGATCTGCTGCTGCGATCGCCTCCGCTCAAAGAGGTTTACGAGTTATCCTCATTGAGCGTGAGCAATTTCCACGTTCTCACCCTGGTGAAACTCTACACCCAGGTGTAGAGCCGCTTTTGAAGCAGTTAGGTATCATCAAGCCAGTCTTAGCCGCTGGCTTCCTACGCCACACTGGAAACTGGGTGCAGTGGGAAGCCGAGAGGCATTTTGTCCCCTTTGGAGAAGACGATTCCGGCGCATGGCTGGGATTTCAAGCCTGGAGAGCCGATTTTGATACTATTTTGCTTAATCAAGCAAAAGCTTTAGGTGTTGAAGTTTTGCAGCCATGTCAAGCTTTGCGTTTGCTTGTGGAGGGGGATAGAGTGGTCGGTGTTGAGACAAGCCTTGGAACTTTGACGGCATCTAAAGTCGTTGATGCTACAGGAAGTCATCATTGGTTAGCTCGACAATTAGAACTGCAAATCAACTATCATTCTCCGCGTAGAATTGTATACTATGGCTACGCTTGTGGGGAATGTCCTGTCCGGGATGATGCTCCAGCTATAGTTGCTGACTCTGGTGGCTGGACATGGACTGCTAGAGTGCAACCTCAACTTTACCAGTGGACGCGCCTATGGTTAGTTGAGCAGAAAATCCCAAAAGACTGGCTTCCGGATGAATTTCACGGACTTAAGATTCATCAGAAAATGCAGGCGGCTGATGTCACTTGGCGCATTGTTTCGCAACCTGCGGGTTCTGGTTACTTCATGGTTGGAGATGCGGCGATGGTTCTTGATCCCGCATCCAGTCATGGGGTGCTCAAAGCAATCATGTCTGGGATCATGGCAGGACATTTAATAACAGCTGAACTCTTGGGTGGTCTTAGCCCCGCACAAGCAATTCAGCACTATTGCCAGTGGATTTATAATTGGTTTGAGCACGATGTAGAGAAGCTGAGCAAACTTTATGCCATCCTGCCAAAGTCTAAAAATTATTAGGACATGATATAGTCTTTGCCAAAACTTCCGCTAATATAGTGCTTCTTGATTGCGTGGAATACACGGGTGTAGAGACGTAGCATGTGAGTCCAGCGCTGCGGGAGGGTTTCCCGACAGCCAGGCGACTGGTGAGGCAGTCCGGTCTTGGGGGTTTCCCCCATGAGGAACTGCCGAACCCGAAGGGCGAACCCGGAGGGCTACGTCTCTACATGATACATTGTGGTCCTGCTACTAGTGATCAATTAATTTGCGGAAGCCAATTCTTTGACATTGGGTTGCAAACTCTTCACAGATTGTGCAAACTCATTGAGAGCTTCTTTCAATCTTTGGTCAATTTCCTCATCAAATTGAAGGCTGCCATCTTGTTGTATTTGCAGTTGTTTATCTACTGCATAAACACCGCCCAAAATGAATCGTGCTTTTAACTCGGACAACACAGGTTTGAGGGCATAATCAATTGCCAATAAATGAGCGAGAGTCCCACCAGTGGCAATAGGTAACACGACTTTCCCTGAGAACGCTCTTTGAGGTAACAAGTCTAAAAACGCTTTGAGAACTCCCGTGTAAGCTGCCTTGTAAATTGGAGTGGCAATAATAATACCATCTGCCTTTTCTATCAGTGCTTTTGGTTGTTCTAGATCTGGGCTATCGTAACGTCCATAAGCCAGAACTTCAGCAGGGATATCACGAACAGAGATAATATCTGTTTGAAAGCCCTCTTGTTGCAAAATTTTAGTAGAGTGTTCCAGAATGGTGTAGGTTCTGGAAGGATGAGATGGACTGCCAGCAATTGCTACTATAGAAGCCATATTTTTTAAACCGATACTTTTTTTTGTTTATACTACGGTGATTTTATCAAAAAAGCGTTTTTTGTGGAATCTTAAGGTAAAATTTATGCACATCCTGTTAAGTCTAGCAAGACTTTTTTGTGAAAAATAGGTTTGTTTCTCAAATCCTCTGCGACTGAACATTCTTCGCTTGTTGGGGTGCTGGCGATCACTAGTACAACATGGCGTAAATTCGGTTAGGGTATAAATGTAGAGATAAGCTAAAAACTTATGCCCAGCCAACCGCTAAAAATTAGCTTGAGTGATGTAGACCAGCAAGCCCTTGAAAAATTAGCAAATCGACCCAGTCACCACAGCAAATTGCACAACGTGCCCGGATTGTACTAAAAGCATCTGAAGCTAAAAACAATGCCGAAATTGCTCGGACGCTCAATGTTAGTATCAAGATGGTACGGCAGTGGAGACGGCGTTGGGTTGATACCAACAAGCAATCTAAAGTAGTAATGGAGCGATTGCAAGATAATGAGCGTCCTGGTGCACCGTTAAAATTTACGCTGGAACAACAAGTTGTAGGTAAGTCTTTCAGTCCGTTTTAACTCAGATCTTGCACCAATATCAAAAACCGGGTTTCTTACAAATCGTACAACCACTGAACCCTTGATTTTTCGTTCAGAAACCTGGTTTTTTAGAGCTTGTTGAGAATGGTGCAAGATATCAGTTTTAACGAACTTTGGCTATGAGCCTTGAACTTAAGTTCAAGGCGTACTAAAGTCAAGGTGCAAGATCTGAGTATTACATTTACTTTGGAATCGGCAATTGTTGTAGTTGCTGTTGTTGTGGTTGCTGTCGTTGTTGTTGAGATTGCTCTCCGAATGGATATTGCTGTTGTCGCTGTTGTTCCTGTATCCATAGTTCCAGTTGCTGTAGCTGTTGTTGTACCCGTTGCCGATGTCGCTGTTGTTCCTGTCGCTGTTGTTCCTTTTGCCCTAGTTCCTGAAAAAATTTCTCTTGTCGATATTGCTCTAGTGGAGTTCTACGATATGTTTCTCCATATGATGGAGAAACATTACCCGCAACAGTAGTCGTAACAGTTGTTACAGCAAAAAGAGCACCCAAAAGACGTTGATTTAACATCTGATTTTTTCCTAGTCTAAGTTTGTAAGAACGTACAATAATTAATAGGGTAAATGGAGTGAATTTATCTAGCTGTTTCCAGACAGCTTTTCGCAACTCATTCAACGTCTCAAAGCATTCCCAAATCAAAGGTTTTTTAATTTCTTCCCAGAAGCGTTCAATTGGATTAACTTCCGGTGTATGCGGCGGTTGAAACAATAAAATCGTAGCACTACGAAGGCATGTTAAGACATATAATTATAGGGAAGAAAGCACATAAATGATCTATGCCAGCACCCTACAGTTGTGACCTGGGTAAAAAAGCGATCTTAGCAGTGAAACGAGGAGAACGAAAAATAGATGTGTGTCGGATGTTTCACATTAGCCGGAACAGCTTAGACCTTTTGCTGAAACCAGAAGAAGAAACAGGCGACTGTCAGGCGAGCGTTAATTTCCAGAAAGGTAATGGTCATAAAATCGTTGACTGGGAAAGATTTAGTAAATTTGTTCAACAGTATGGGGACAAAACTCAAGGGCAAATGGCTCAGTTGTGGGGAGACAATGTGACACAGCAAAACAGAGCGTGATGCCCTTCAAAAGATGGGCATCAGTCGTAAAAAAAACTTACGGCTACCAACAAACAGACGAAATCAAACGCCAAGAATTTCAGCAGAGACTGAAAAATAAACAGTCACATCAAATTGTGTATGTAGATGAAGCAGGTATAGATAACCCTTGAGGAATATCCTTATGGTTATTGTGAAATTGGGCAGCGCTTTCATAGTCTTAAATCAGGAAAGCGTACCCAACGAGTGAGTTGGATTGCCGCTCTAAAAGAAGGGAAAGTTTTTGCGCCCATGACTTTTGAAGGTTCTTGTAACCGGGATTTCTTTGAAGTGTGAGTCCTAAACTTGAATAAAATACTCCTCAATCAGTTTCTAGCCGTCTCTATACTTTGTCTTATTTCTTTTTTGGCAAAAAAGTCAAGTTTAAAAATGACAGACAATTACTATCTTTACACAATCTTTATCATTATAAACATCAATATCAAAGCTTATACTTAGATAAAAGTATTAAGTATTACTGTTTAATTCTTAAAGATCTGATTTGTAATTCTCACTTTACTTATGGAGTATGGAGAAACATTAAAATAGATGAGAATAAGGATACAAAAAATCTCTCTTGAGAGGGTTGCATTTTTTATCGAACTAAATTAATAATAAGTATTTTAAACCAATTTCAGGGATAGTCATCGGACAACTTTTTGTAAAAAATGGAACCACTTTAGGCTGCCATTGATTTTTAATAACAAGTTGCTACATCTACCATTATCTCGTGAGATGTTGAAATTTACCAAACAAATGCTATAACCTTTTTTCCTGTAATCTACCTAAAATTTCTGTGTTTTGAGGGACACAAACATTATGTCTGCTAAAAAGACAGACGTACTCAGAAATTGGTTGATAGTAGTAGCAGCAATGTTTATATTATCACCAGTAGTATTTTTCATTACATCTTCCACAATGGAAGAGTTATCAAATCAACAAAAAAGCGAAAATAGAACTCAAGCCTTATCAACGACTGCTACCCTTTTCTTAGGATTAGCAGTGATGATTCATGCATATGTGGCAGCAAAACGAGCACAGGCTCTTCAAGAAAGTGCGATAAGCCAAAGGCTTGACGCAGAACGTATCGCTGCACAAAAGAGCAATGAGATTGCCATAAACAATCTTCATATAGCTCAAGAAAGGCTGATGACAGAACGTTTTATGGCTGCAATTACGACTCTTGGGCATCAAAGTGTTGCGACACGGACGGGTGCAATTTATGCCTTGGAAAAAATTGCTCAGGATTTTCCTCAACAATACTGGACAATCATGGAAATTCTCACAGCTTTTGTGCGAGAGAATGCTGCTGGAAAACCCCAAAATGAGCAAATTCAACAGACAGCAAGAATTGCTACAGATATTCAAGCAGCTTTGAGTGTCATCGTCAGACGTGATGCCCAAAAAGATCAACCAAATCAGAAAATTGATTTGCGCTATGCTGATATGAGTGGAGCAGACTTGCATAAAGCCAACTTGCAACAAGCAGACTTACGAGGAGCTAACCTCTGTGAAGCCAATCTACAGGGAGCTAACTTGTGTGAGGCAAATTTGGATGGTGCTAAACTCTCTGGGTCAATTCTGTATGAAGCCAACTTACAATCAACAAATTTAACTGATGCTAACCTCTGTGGGGCAAACCTCAATTGTGCTCAAGCTTGTGGGGCAAACTTACGTAGCGCAAATCTTACAGGAGCAAGTTTGCGTGGAGCTAATCTACAAAGAGCCAATTTATATAAAGCCAATTTGCAATGGTCTAATTTAAAAGCTGCGAACTTACAAGAGGCAAAGCTGTTTTTAGCTAATTTGCAAGGAGCAAAGTTGGGTAAAGCCAACTTGCAAGGAACAGGTTTGATTGGAGCCAATTTGCAACAAGCAAACCTTAATGGAGCCAATCTGCAACAAGCAAACCTCAATGCAGCCAAACTACAACACACAGAAGTGTTTTTTGCCAACTTTTCTGAAGCAAGCCTCAGAGAAACTGACCTATGTGGAGCAAATCTTATGGGAAGCAACTTACAAATGGCAATTCTCTATGAAGCAAACCTATGTGGGGCAAACCTCATGGGAGCTAACTTTAACATGACAAACCTAAGTCATGTCAAACTGGAAGGGGCAATCTTAACAGGAGCTAAAAACCTGAAACTGCATCAAATTACATTGATAGAGGGCGATCTTAAAAATCGCCTGCCAGAAAATGTTCAATCACCACCGGATAGAACACTGATTACTTAACTAACAGCAAGTTGGAAGCATAATTAACTGCTTCACAATTTATTTGCATTTCATATGCAAACAGGGTGCTTTCCTATTTTTCAATACACCTAAAGTGATCTATCTCACTAAAGTCTTTTGCAGCTACCTATTACAGAACATTTTAGCTATTCAACTTTTTAATTGCACTTTATATTTTTATCCCACCTTTGGCACCCTCAAGTATCAGCTACAGATTTTTAGGGAACTTTTAACAGAACGAAGAATCTACATAAATGTGAGTATTAAAAAATGACATACAAGAGTTCCATAATTCAGAAAAAACCGATTATGACAGTGCCAGATCCGGAATGTGGGTTTTATCTTTCTTTAAGAAAAATGCAGAACATACCCTCTAAGGAAATCCAAAATTAGGAATATGCTATTTCAGGATATTTTGACTTTTGAATAGACCTCTTGCAAAAATGCTTCAGCATGAAGTAATCGCTTAATTACTCCCTTCCCCTCAGAAGAATACCTAGTTTAACGTAGACGCGCAGCGGCTTCCCGCAGGGTACCGCCAAGACGCCTTAGCGTAGCGTGCGCCTTAGCGCATAGGACGCTAAGAAAATCAAAAAGAAGATAGGTAATCTTGCAGGAGGAAGGGAGTAGCTTACTGTGGGAGGCTTTGTCTGTATAGGCAAGCCACCCCCGTGCGGGGGCTTTTTCACTTTATTTAACTCGCTGTGGACATATTGTAAGTAATTAGGTGACTAATATCTCACAACTTTTCGATTTTTGCAAGAAGTCTAATGTTTGAACAGCAATGGTTATTCAACACTGGTAGAACTCAAAGTTCTTGTCTCCCAAACCACCATATTATTATGAGTTGTCGTTGGTGCAGGTGGCTGGTGTAAGGCAATCAATTGTGCTAATGATTGTTTTAGCTGAGTACGAGGAACAATCTCATCGACAAAGCCGTGCTTGAGTAAATCTTCCGCAGTTTGAAACTCTTCTGGAAGTTTTTCCCGTAAGGTTTGCTCTATGACTCGCCGCCCAGCAAAACCAATAGTAGCCTTTGGCTCTGCTATGATAATATCCCCCAACATGGCAAAACTAGCAGTTACACCACCTGTGGTAGGATTTGTCAAAACGGGAATGTACAGCAGGCGTGCTTCTTGATGACGCTGCAAAGCTGCAGAGATTTTCGCCATCTGCATCAGCGACAGCATTCCTTCTTGCATCCTAGCGCCACCAGAGGTACAAACAATAACTACAGGATATCGTCGTTGAGTGGCTTGTTCAATCAGGCGCGTCAGTTTTTCTCCGACGACAGAACCCATACTTCCTCCCATGAACCGGAAGTCCATAACGCCAAGACCAACGGATAAACCATTTATTTGACCAAAACCAGTTTTAACAGCGTCTACTAAGTTCAGTTTGTCTTGGGTTTCCCGCAGGCGATCAATATAAGGTTTGCGATCACGAAACTGCAGTGGATCGGTAGGACGCAAATGTTCATCTATCGATCTCCAACTGTTCATATCAATCAATTGACGGATGCGCTCATCGCTATCAACTCGATTATGATGTCCACACTCAACACAAACCATCTGGTTTGCTCTCAAGTCTTTAGTATATGTCAACACACCACAGTTAGAACATTTATGCCACAGCCCATCGGCAATCTCACGTTCTTGGGGTTCCGGGATGGTAGATCCTGACTTGCGTCGATTTGCAAACCAATCTAATAAAGACTTTAAACCGCGTGATTCTTCGTTGTTTGCCATTTGTATTTTATCTTACGTGGATAGTATGTTGAAAATAGATCAAACTGATGCCGTCAAAGTCTTAGTTTTTTATCATGACTCCTTTGTCCATACTAAGGATGAATGATTCATAACTAATGACAACATATTCAAAATTGTCTTGTAAGCTGTAGGAGACCATATTTTAGATCTTTGGTTGTCAGCTTAACGAAAATACGTAAACCAATTCAAGTCTCTTGCTCGCCTTTTGGGAAACTTAAAAAGTAGCAAAGCAGTCCATTCCTCTTGTAAATGTACCTGCAAAGCTGCACCAAGTCCCTGCCCCCAAGTAGCATTTCACCCCCTAAATCCATAATATTTGTTGCTATGTTACGAAAGGCAAGCAGTCGTTGCATTAATTTTGCTGGTTATTGGGTACACGTTATTAAGAGGATCATCCAACTCCCCCTGCGGGTAGTCTCGGGTGCCTAACGCTACGGCTTTTGCGCCAGCGCACGCGCAGCCTGTTTACAGGAGATACGATACATCTGTGACTAATGCCACAGTTATCGCCCCCCAAGTTCTGCGGAGGCTTGCGCAAACGAAGCAACGTCTTCAAAAAGAGATCCCGTACTCGCTGCTTTGAATGGTGTTCGCATAATTGCCTGCGCTTGGGCTGACACCAGTCCACAAAGTGTAATCATCTAGCCTAGCAGACTAGATTCACAAGACGATGTTATCAAAAGCTTAAAGATAGTAGTGGTGATTAAATCTACAATTCTAATGTATCTGCAACGAGAGATAGACACTTTGACACTCTCCGGGCTAAAGCCACGGAGATTCTCCCATCTAGCCCAATCCCCCGTGGAACTGTATTCATGGAGTTGCCCCCTACCGTTTCTGGAACTACCTCACGGTAGTGTTAGGGGAGAGTCGAAACTCTGGGGACTGCCAATACCCCATACTATCTATCAGCTACGACCATTACAGTCTTTACCTCTGGCAAGATTTCGCGTAGCTTTGTATAGATAGATAGAACTTCAGTGGTTGCTTTTTTCTCGCTATTAGCAACTTGTTTTTAAGCCTCAACTAGAACATCCAGTTGAGTTATCAGGAACATCCTGATCATATTACTATACCCGCTATTCTGGTATATTGTAAATGCCTAAACCCAAGAGCTATATAACTTTCCAAATCCCGGAACACGAAAAAGATATCTTGCTTGAGTACTGTGAGCAAGAAGACAGAACTCAATCTGACGTACTAACAGAGCTAGTGCGTTCACTAAAGAAAAAGCTTGGCGGGAAATGAATTTCCCCAACGGGGGTCTTACGTAAAAAAATTGGGTCGGGGGTCTAACACGAAAAAATCTGGCAGCCTTAATAAGAACGAGTACCCGACTTCGACCACTAATAAACAAGACGTTCAGCGAAGCCTGCCGTTAGGCATAGGCTGCCAGATTTTTAGGGGACAATGCGTCGGCAGCCTTATTGCAACGAGTACGCGTCTTGCTTGACAGATCAACAGACAAAGGCTGCCCAATTTTTTAGGGGACAATGCGTCGTCGTCTTTCATCCCCGGTCTAAAGAACGGAGTTCGGCACATAGTGCCTCCTCCTGGGGGGCTTTCAGTCTCCCGTGCGAATCACCGTAAGGGCTATCTTGTGTTCCTCAATTGATCGGAAAAAATAATTGTAAATAAAAAGACAAAATCGCCTCACCACCAAATAGAGAAATGACTGCCCCGCAAGCAAGAAAAGGACCAAAAGGAATCTTTTCTCCCCATTTTTCAGACAGTGGTGTGCGACTGCTGTGCTGTGATAATATAATTTTGCCACCACTGACTACCACTCCTAAAAGACTTGCAAAAAAACTAGCAAGCAGTAAATACTTCCATCCTAGCCATGCTCCCATCATGGCTGCTAATTTGGTGTCTCCTGTACCCATAGCAGTTTTGCCAAAGACAATTGAACCAATTATGGCGATCGCATCAAATAGCCATAAGCCCAGCACTCCTCCTCCTATCGCCATTTTCAGATGATGTATCAATCCGATCCAACTTGCTTCTGGTAGAAAACCACAAACCATGTGAAAAATAATTCCCACTACCAAACCCGACTTAGTCAGTGAATTCGGTAGTGTCATTGTATCTAAATCAATCAGCGATAGGGCTAATAACCAACTGCAAAACGCCCAGTAGCCTACTGTATAGGGCGAAAATTTGAACATCCAAAAAACGAACAAAAAAATAAAACCCGTCACCCCCTCTACCACAGGGTAACGGATAGAAATTTTTCTTTTGCAATAACGACAGTGTCCTCTTAACCATAGCCATCCCAACAGTGGTACATTATCGTAGGGTTTGAGTTGGTTTAAGCAATGGGGACAATAAGACGGTGGAAAAATAATCGACAGTCCAATCGGTAGTCGATAGACTATTACATTAATAAAGCTGCCAATAGATGTGCCTAAAGCAAAGACGATTAAACTTGTCTGGACTATTATCAAGATGAACATTCAAGTCAATTGTGAGTCAGTAGGGTATTGGGGTTTCCCCCATGAACAACTGGCTAACCCAGAGGATTTTTTGCCATTTGCTCAAAAGTTATAACCTTAACTCATGACTGATGACTCATGACCAGTAACTTATGGCTTAATACATATACGACTCAATCTGATTCAGAGGCACGAAGCATTCTTCAGGCAAGAGAATTGGTTGGTGAGTAAAAATCACCTTACCTCGGTGATTAGACCGATTAATTGCAACTCCTGAAGCTTGCCCAGTCATTTCAGGATGTACCTCACAGTAAGTGTGGTAGATTTGCCCAGCAGCTCTAATGACGGCAGGATCAATCAAAGCTGACTGGCTCTTCTGATTGGTATAGTTTTCTTGTCCTTTTTTTAAAGCGTACACCACTCGCGAAGTATTGTTGTAGGTTTGTGTTAATAGTTTATCCGAAAATTTTCTTTAAAGTTGCCAAAATTTCCACTTTGAGCATATGCACTCATTTTGCTTCGAGAACTTGGATAAGTGCTTCGCCCATAGCGCGACAACCCAAAAGGTTCATACCAGAGGACATTATATCTCCTGTGCGATCGCCTTTTTGTAAAACTTTTAACACTCCTTGTTCAATTTCATCAGCTGGGGTTGGTTCATTCAAACCATAACGAAGCATCATAGCAGCACTTAAAACCTGTGCTAAAGGATTTGCCTTATCTTGACCAGCGATATCTGGGGCTGAACCGTGGACGGGTTCAAACACTCCTGCACCAGAAGCACCCAAACTTGCAGAGGGTAACATTCCAATACTGCCAGTCAACATAGCCGCTGCATCCGAAAGGATATCACCAAACAAGTTACCTGTGACAATAGTGTCGAACTGCTTGGGAGCGCGTAACAACTGCATGGCTGCATTATCTACATACATATGAGAGAGTTCTACATCCGGATACTCTTGGGCAAGTTTGGTGATGCGATCGCGCCACAACTGAGAAACTTCCAACACATTCGACTTATCCACCGAACAGAGTTTCCCTCCGCGTTTTCGTGCAGCTTCAAACGCCACTCGCCCAATGCGCTCAATTTCTGATTCAGTGTAAGCCATCGTATTCACGCCGCGTTTTTCACCGGTTTCTGTTTCAAAAATCCCTTTGGGCTTGCCAAAATAAATTCCTCCGGTGAGTTCGCGGACTACCAAAATATCAACGCCTTCGACAACCTCCCGTTTTAAGGAAGAAGCATCAATTAACTGAGGCAATATTTTTGCAGGGCGCAAATTGGCAAATAATCCCAACCCTGCACGCAATCCTAACAAACCTGCTTCTGGACGTAAATTGGATGGTAGGGAGTCCCACTTGTAACCGCCAATAGCTGCTAGTAAGACAGCATCGCTATTGCGACACGTATCTAAGCTGGACGCTGGAAGGGGTTCACCCGTAGCGTCAATGGCTGCACCACCGATGAGTGCTTCAGTGAATTCAAATTGAATATTATGCTTTTTCCCTACGACTTTCAGCACGTTTACCGCTACTGCCATAATTTCAGGTCCGATGCCATCGCCAGGGAGTAGGGTAATGCGGTAGTTCTGGGTCATAGTTCGTTTTCTGGTAAATAAATGTTTAATCGCGCAGAATATCTTGCAGATTAAATATCATACCTGGCAAATGTACCATTAAAAAAAAGTTATTTTTACGTACTTATAGATAACTTCCTGTATTGTGATTGTGAGTCCATAAATTGAGAAAAGTTTATGAATTTCAATCAGATTAGTCAGGTTGCTGTCCAACTCTTAACTGAGTTTGGACTCAAAATTCTAGGTGCGATCATCTTATGGATCGTTGCTCAAAAGTTGATTGACTTTGCATTAAAGCTGGTGCGACGTGGTTTTAGAAACCAGCAAATTGATCCGACAATCGTTAACTATCTTCTCAATATTATTAGCGTTACGCTAAGAATTGTTCTAATTGTTGCAATTCTCGGCTTTTTCGGGGTTGAGACAACCTCCTTTGCAGCATTATTAGCAGCTGTTGGTGTTGCTATTGGTGCAGCATGGGGTGGATTACTGGCAAACTTTGCAGCAGGTGCGTTTTTAATTATCTTTCGACCCTTCAAAGTGGGTGATTTCATCACAGCTGCTGGCGTAACAGGTACAGTCACTGAAATTGGACTGTTCACAACTTCCATTAATACGCTCGATAATGTCATGACGATTGTCGGCAATAACAAAATCTTTGCAGATAATATCCAAAACTTTTCAGCTAATCCTTACCGTCGCGTTGACTTAGTTGCTCAACTTCACAACGATGTCGATCACAACGATGCTATTAACCTTCTGAAAACTAGAATCAGCCGCATTCCTAACGTTCTCACAAATCCAGCACCAGAGATAGACATTCTGGAGTTCAACTTAGCGGGACCTGTACTAGCAGTACGTCCTTACACTAATAATGAATACTACTGGCAGGTGTATTTCGACACAAATAAAACTATCCGCAAGACTTTTGGTGAAGCAGGATATCCAGTTCCCGAACACCGATATGCGGTCAGTAGTTCACCATTAGCTGGGGCGAATGCTGCTATTTCAACGCCGCCTCTGGCATATTGATACTGCGGTCATCAAATTAAGATTTAAGTAGTTTTTAAATACTTTTTTGAGAGACTCTCCTTCCATACTCAGTAGCGAAGGGGATTATTTTTTGCTTGTTGTAATAGACCTCTCCAGAAATAAGGTATCGACCCTGACTGCACAAGGCTTGTATATCCTTTTTCGGAGATGTCTAATGATAAGGTATGTTGGCGTAGAGCAGTTGCAAGCCAACAATAACTGAACCATAACTCAAATTGACTTCACATGATAAACATGATTCTTAACAGCTTGCAGGAGACGAGTTTGTAAATTTTCTCCTGTGTTGACATTCAAAACCACTGAATTACCAGGAAGTTTCAACTCAAAATTTTGAAAAGCCCAAAGAATTTGGTGATTTTCTTTACGATACACAACACCTTTCTCATCAGGTAGGATTTCTCGGTTAACCATGAAATCGTTGACTTGATTAAAGACCTTCAGTAGTGACAAATGCCAAGGAGTCGGTTGGTCGTAATCACCACGTATGCTGAGGTAATTAAAGCTCAATTCGTTGCGCTGAATATCCCAATAAATATCCCACATCATCCGGTAAGCTAAACCACGGAAAAATATATCATCAAGATTGCTACCTGTTTTCTTAATAGCTGGTATATCAAAGCTAGCAATGCATTCCACCCAAATTGGTAAACTGTCGATCCGAGTTTCAACGCTAGGACCTGAACGGTGAATACCAAACACGCCAATATCTTCAGTGCAATACTGATACCCCATCTTCTGCATTTGAGTTACTAGCTCTAGATGTGCTTTATATTGTGAGAGAATTGCAGACTGTGGTTCTTTCACAGGACGATACTTGCCGAATAGTTGGTTAGCTGGCGAACTTCTAAACTTAGGATCAGCTAGTGGAATAAAGTGGAATTTATCACTGGACAGATTTGATGAACTATCAAGGAAGATACCCTCAAGACCGATGTTATCATGGGCGTGTTTCCAACGCTCAAGCCAGTACTTCCGTATACCCGAATCTCGCAGGTTCAGGACAGCAAATACTGGAGTATAGTGATCAGCTTCAATAGCGTTGGAAGGATTGCGTACAAACGGATCACTTGAACGTTCTATGACTTCCATGATTGACCCTTCTTTTGGTAAGTAGTCAATGCGACTAGATGTTCCATTACGTTCCCATTGTTTCAGACCAAAAGTTGATAGGGCTGTGTTACCCCACATTTCCACTTTGGTTCCACTCGCTTTGGCTTTTTTGCAGAAAGCTTGTAAATTTTCCTCACCGACTGAATCTGCAACCTTAAGGTCAATGGTACAAGCCATGTTGGCAACCCCAAAAGTGTTCATGTTGTTTTGGAAGTGATTTGCCAATCCCACGGTTTTTATGCCAGCAGCAAGTAGTTTCGGCAACCCAAGTTCGGTGTAGCGTTTAAAATCAGGGTTGCCCCATTCCTCAATTTGCCCGTAAGTGGTTATCCGTTCGCGACGCATACCTATATCTTTATGCAAGGTTTCATGTACCAGTTCGCGCACTGTCTCATAGGCGTTTGCTCGTCCAATGTGGTCTAAGTCGCCTGATGTCCACAGAACCTCTATAGGAGAGGTGATCAGTTCGTTGCCTAAATCATCACAATGTTCATGTAAGTGTACAAATTCATCAACACCAGATGGTTTCTCAAACAGCGATCGGATGTGACTCACTTTTGTCGCCCAAGTTACTAAGGTACCCGCTTTTGTTGCAGTGAATGTGAAACCCTGCAGTGCAGTTTGTAGTGGCAGAAATTGAAAGGCGCTAGGGTTCGTTGCAGAAGGCAGATACCCTTCACTTGAGTAAGGTTGTTCTACGGTATTAATGCGTACAATTGATGGCACAAAAGAGTTACGTAACCAAAATTCACTACCCACAGCGCGTCCAGCAGGTTCCCAAGTACTACGATCAAGAATCTTGTAAATTGGAAAACTTTGACTTTTATAGTGGTACTGATAGGTAAAGCCAAGATATTTTTGATTGCCAAGGTTGCGTGTCACTGGACGAATTTCCAACCGCAAAGTCGTATCAGTGGCTGGTTGAGATTCAGCAGTCCAATCAACTGTGTTGTAACGATTGCGAACGGTATGAAGCATCCAATCCATGACACCCCCTTCGCGATAATGCATCGAGAATTCAAGTATCGCTGATTGATTTGTAATCTGCTGTTTCGTGATGGTGTACTTGCAAAAAGTGACTGCGTTGGGATTACGAATTTCCACAAACATTGGTCTTCTTGCACTACGTAATGGAAAATCACTAGCTGTAATCTCACCAAAGCCCAGAAATTCATTGTTTCGTGTCACTAGTTCTAAAGAGATACCATTGGTAAACTTGATTACCCTAATATCAGATTGACTCGATATATTCTGTTGCGATCGCTTAGGTAGCGCTGCTGTAGGTAACAACTTATGCCAAATTCCTATTGCACCACCAAAACCCCCTGAAAGGGTCCCAAGTAAGAACCCACGGCGGTTAATGTTTAAGTATTGATGTATGCCCCTAGATAAATTATGTGTCATAAGTTTCAATAATGTTTTGAATTTAAATTTTAAGTTTTGATAACAACTAGTTTCAATTTCCGAAACAAACCTAAAAATACTGTAGTCAAAAGGTAGGCTGACTGTTGTCTATTAAACAATCGCAGCCAAACGTGGTGGATTACCAAACGCGCTAGATTCAGATAGTTTTCCGTATCAGAGTGTTATGCGCGTCTCTCGCTGAATGCAATTTAGTATAATTTAAAGCCGCACTTCAGTAAATATGACAAAAGAACTGGCAATCCGGACTTGTGAACTGACTAAGCAATTTGACAGACACGTTGCTGTAAATGATATTGATTTAGAAATAGAATCAGGAGAAGTTTACGGACTGATTGGTCCTAATGGTGCAGGGAAAACGACTCTCATCCGGATGTTGGCTGCTGCGGAGGAACCAACGACGGGTGAGATTTATATTAATGGCGATCGCCTACTACGCGACAAAAGCAACCCCACCCTCAAGCGTCGCTTAGGCTATTTACCTGACGACTATCCACTGTACGAGGAACTGACAGTCTGGGACTACCTAGATTATTTTGCGCGTTTGTATCAGTTGCGGGAACCACGCCGCACTCAACGCCTGTACGAAGTTATAGAACTGATACAACTGGGCAATAAACGCAATAGCTTGATTTCGACACTATCACGAGGAATGAAACAGCGTTTGTGTTTAGCCCGAACCATTATCCACGAACCTATTGTCTTGTTGCTAGATGAACCAGTTTCAGGATTAGATCCAATTGCGAGGGTGCAGTTTCGCGAAATCATCAAGGTGTTGCAAGAAGCAGGGATGACAATATTGATCTCCTCCCACGTTCTCAGCGACTTAGCGGAACTGTGTACAAGTGTGGGAATTATGGAACTTGGCTTTTTGGTCGAAAGTGCATCGCTACAACAACTTTACCAACGTCTTGCCCGCCAGCAAATTATCATATCGACTTTAGGCAAATTAGACGAACTTTTAGGAGAACTCAAAAATAATCCTCACGTACAAGAGTGGGAGATCATGCCTACAAAAAATAGCGTGCGAGTCAATTTTTCTGGTAAACAGGAAGATTGTGCAAATTTGTTGCGATCGCTTGTTACAGCTAATATTCCTCTGACTGATTTTCACTGCACTCAAGAAGACCTCGAAACAATTTTCCTCAAATTAGGTCATAAGCAAGCATCTTGATTAGTCATTAAGTAAGAATTCAGGAGTCAGAATCCAGGAGTCAGAATAGTTACAAAATCAGGAGAACATTTGATGAATGAATGTACCAATCATACTAGACTCCTTACAAATTCTGACAAATGACCCAATTCGTGCTGAATTCTTACGTCATTAGTTACTCAATGGCGGACTTGGACTCTACAAAGTAGTTAACTTAATTCTGGAGTTTTGTTAAATGATAATCAACTTGATAGACAAACTAGGTGATTGGAATCCCCAACTATTCCGAGAAATTAAAGGACGCTTTAAAGGGTTTAATGTAGCGATCGCAGTTGTCATATCGCTAGTTGGTCAACTGGTACTATTTCTTTGTCAATTGGCAAACTTACCTGGTGACGAATATTCACTCGTTGGAGAGTATTGTCGTCTCCGTCCAGCTTATGATTACAAGACTAACCAGTTGTCTGAACAATCTAATAACCTTCAGAGACAATTAGATAGTTATCTAAATACTCAACCAAGATTACCAGATAAAATCCAAGAACTTAAAGCAGAAATTGCACAAATTCAAACAAAAATAACTGAGTCCAATAACTATTTATCCAAGAATTTCTGCCCAGCTGACCAACTTGACATGCAAATGTGGTGGCGTGAACACTGGGGATACATATTTTTCTCCCTGAGTATCATTTTTATTTTCACACTATTAGTTGCTGGCACCTATTTACTCATCAATAATTTAGCGACTGAAGAACGGCGCGGCACACTCAATTTTATTCGCCTCACTCCTCAATCAGAAACTAGTATTTTAATTGGCAAAATACTGGGTGTTCCAATTTTAATTTATTTGCTTGTCTTCACAGCAGTCCCTCTACATTTCATTGCTGGACACGGTGCCAATATTGCCACAAGTTACATCTTAAGTTTTTGGGTTGTTCTAGCGGGTTCCTGCATTTTCTTTTACACTGTGGCACTGCTTTTTGGTTTATGTTGTCGTTGGTTGAATGGTTTTCAAGCTTGGTTCGGTAGTGGTGCTGTTTTACTATTTTTGGTACTTACGATGCAATTGGCGTCGTCTGAATCATACTCATTAAATTCTTCATTTGCTTGGTTTAGGCTGTTAAGCCCCTTTGACATGACCCAGCATTTCTTCCCAAATATCTTTAAGAACGGATACAACTGGGTATTCATGCAAAAAGTCCAGTTTTTCTATATTCCTGTGGGAACAAATATTGGCAGTTTAATGGCTTTGCACTTGTTGAATTATGGCTTGTTGACTTACTGGATTTGGCAAGCACTAAAGCGTTGTTTCCGTAATCAAAATGCTACTATTTTTAGCAAGGATCAAAGTTATTTATTTGTTGCTTGCTTCCAATTTATTTTTTGGGGATTTGCTTTACAATACAGAGAAGGATTTTGTAATTCTGCTTGTGAGTATGAATCTCAAAGTAATGTTTCTTGTTGCATTTACGATGTGAATTCTCAAATACAACAGAGTTTGTTTTGGTTAGTTTTCTTCAACTTAGTGCTGTTGTTCAGTTTAATTGCAATTCTCTCACCTCACCGTCAAACGATACAAGATTGGGCAAGGTATCGACACCAGAATCTTTCTGGTCATCAAAGTGTTTGGAGAAAATCTTTGTTGCTGGATTTGATTTTAGGTGAAAAAAGCCCTTCATTTGTGGCAATAGCAATTAATCTTGTGATAGTGACAGTCCCATTACTTGTTTGGATTTTACTGGCACCTGTTTTGAATATTCACAACACCTCTAATATAGATTGGCAAATTAATCATGTTGGTAGGCTAAAGACCATCTTAGGTGTAGCCATGTTTATCACGTTGATGATAATTTACGCCACCATAGCCCAGAGGATGCTGTTGATGAAAACAACTAAGCGTTCTTTCTGGGCAGTTGGCACTATTGGCGCAGCGGTTTTCTTACCACCAGTCATTCTAGGAATGCTTTCTGTTGATTATTCTAAATATCCTACTGTGTGGCTGTTTTCGACTTTTCCTTGGGCTAGTTTGGAGTATGCCTCGACGCCAACAATTTTTCTGGCTTGGTTGGGAGAGTTGAGTGTTTTGGTATTGTTAAACTTGCATCTGATAAAACAGGTGAGACTTGCAGGAGACTCTGCGACAAAAGCATTGTTGACAGGACGCTAGGGAAGAATTTTCAGAAGCTGAAATAGCAACAAATTTGTTTCTGGTTTGGGGTGTGTCTGTTCTATAACTAACTGCGAATTGGAAAGACTTTTTTTATGAAACTTAACTGGAATCCTCAGCTGTTACGAGAACTCAAAGGACGCCTCAAACCCCGCAACATACTACTTACAATTGCTCTTTCCTTGGTGGGTCAATTTATTATAGTATTGATATCTTTCCAAACCCAGCTACTGACCCGTGTAACTTCTGATATATTCGACAAATATTGTGCACCAACTTTCGGTGAAAATCTTGACAAGAGATATCAGTTGAAATGCCTGCCGGATGAATACTGGCAATCCTGGTGGCGAGACATATTCGTAGGTTTAGGTTTAATTGGCATTGTCATCCTGTTAGTTGCAGGAACTTATATGCTAATTAACGATTTGGCAACTGAAGAACGTCGCGGCACATTTAATTTGACTCGCCTCAGCCCCCAATCAGAAAAAAGTATTTTCATCGGCAAGTTGCTAGGAGTGCCGATTTTGATTTATTTGTTTACCGCATTAGCACTTCCTTTGCATTTGTACTCTGGGCTTGCTGCCAAAATTCCTCTAAGTCTAATTTTGAGCTTCTACGCAGTTGTCGCTGTAGCTTCTGTTTTTTACTACAGTGCTGCTATGCTATTTGGCTTGGTTGGTTCTTGGCTTGGCAGTTTTCAAGCTTGGTTAGGTAGTGGGGCAGTTTTAATTTTCTTGATGTTAACTAAAGGAATAAGCACGACTAGTTATTTTAATTCAACGACTTGGCTGAAGCTGCTTAATCCTTTTTGTCTAATCCCAAATTTGTCTACAACTTCTTTTTTTGAAGGCTTTGCGACAGGGTTAGAACGTTTTAAGTGGTTTCACTTTGTACTAAGTGGTAATGTCTTAACTATCGTCGGTTTTGTTCTGTTAAATTACGGCATTTTAACCGGGTTTATTTGGCAATCTTTGCAGCGTTGCTTTCGTGATCAGAACGCGACTATGTTAAGTAAGCAGCAGAGTTATTTGCTGACTGTTTGCTTTACAGTTTTAACTATAGGATGCGCCAACTACGCAGCACCAGCAAATCGTAGCCCATACGCTTTGCCGCTGACTGAAAACCTCTTTGCGCTATCGTTATTGAATTTTTTGCTGTTCCTATATCTAATTGCTGCTATCACACCTCACCGCCAAGCACTACAAGATTGGGCACGCTACCGACACCAGAGAGTTTCTAGTAGCAAGAAACTCGGTTATAACTCGTTAGTACAGGATTTAATTTGGGGTGAAAAAAATCCGGCAGTGGTAGCGATCGCTATCAATCTGATCATCGTCATAATTTTTCTAGCTTTCTTTATTTTACTCTCGCCTGCCCAACAAAAAGGAGAGATACCCTACCGAGTAGATGAGAACAGAACCTGGGCGTTTTTCGGTCTAGCTCTTAATAGTATCTTACTAATGATTTACGCAAGCTTTGCTCAATTAGTGTTGTTCATGCGAATTCAGCAACGGGCACTTTGGACAGCTAGTGCGCTGGGTGCAACAATTTTATTGCCGTCGGTCATTTCTAGGTTACTGGGGATTAACGGTTTCAGCCCCTTGGAACTGTTTATTTATCCCTTTGTTTTATTGCTGGGCAACACTGTAACAGCCGTTTGGGTGATAGTAGTGGCTCAGCTACTTGTGCTAGTATTGCTCAACCTGCAACTAACACGACAATTGCGGCTAGCAGGCGATTCTACTTCCAAAGCACTGTTTAAATCAGGCAAGTAATTTTGCTATCTCAGCGCCTTCTTCACCAATTCTGGAATCTGAGAAGGACGTTCTGCAACTGGAACTCTGGCAAAGGAAAAAGCGGCTAATTTGTTTTTTGCTGTGCCAAAATCAGGATCGCGTCCGATCACAGCCGCCAAAGTACCTGTCTGACGCCAATGTCTTGCGGATGGTGCTTGTGTACCTGCAATATAGGCAACAACTGGTTTATCAATTGCTTCTGCAATATATCGTGCTGCGGCTTCTTCGCGATCGCCACCGGGTTGACCAACCAAAACAATTGTCTTTGTGGCTTCATCTTCATCTAATATTTGTAGCCATTGCAGAAAAGACGAACCAACGATCGCATCACTCCCAATGCTAACACTCATCGACTGTCCCAAGCCAGCATCAGTTAATTCTCTAGCAATTTCGTAAGTTAGAGTCGTACTCCGACTCAAAATTCCTACTGAACCTGCTGTATAAAATTCACTAGGTTGAGTTCCTAAGAGGATTTTTCCCGGTATGATAATCCCAGGACTATTTGGTCCTACTATGAGAGTTTCTTTAGCTTCGGCTTTACGAAGTAGTTGTACCATATCCAAGGGTGGTACACCAGGGGAGATGATGATGATTTGGCGGATATCAGATTCCAGCGCTTCTAGTGCTGCATCTAAAACTTGGTAAGGATGGACGCAGATAATTGTAGTATCAATCACTCCAAATTTTTCTACGACTTCCTCTACGAGATCGAAGACTGGTAGACTATACATCTGTTGTCCGCCAGATCCAGGATTAACCCCAGCCACCAAATTTGTACCATTGGCTTTCATTTGAGCAACATGATTTGCTGTAATGTACTCAGAAAAGCCTTGGATTAACACTTTGCTATATGGTGTTAAATTCATAATATAAAATTGGTGAAATTAGTTGTGTTGGCACGAACAGGCAATAGGGAACAGGGAACGCTTAACAGGGAACAGGGAACGCTTAACAGGGAACAGGAAAAAAGAAAGGTTATTTGAGGTGTACGAAGCTTCGCAAAAATCAAATAGTAGTCCACGAGGTGAATTAGTTAAAATCTTCTATATACTGTTGACTTAGCCAAACGAATTGCTTCTGCTACGCCTTCATCTAAATTTTCCACTACCGTTATCGACGTATCAGTTGGAGTTTTCAGTGCTGCTATATCAATTCTTGCTGTATCGAACTCAGAACCAGCAAGACGAACGACTAAGCGCGGAAAACTGTTCTCTCGACGGTTTTTACCTCCATTAGATTTAGCCATAAATAGTTGAGCTTCAGTCATACTACTTTCTACAAAGTCGCCAATGACTTCAGAAACTTCAGTACCTTGGGAAATGCTACCTAGGAAATTAATGAGTATTACCTGAATACTTTTATCCGTAGCCAGGTTTTTTAAAGCTTGTTCTAACCGACTCTTGAAAGTGGTTGGTGAGGTTTCGGTAACAGAGGCATGACGCAGGTTTAGACACACCCCAGGCTTTCCACCACTATTAACGACTAAGTCTAAAGTTGCCATGACCAATCCAGCACCGTTGCCCAATATGGCAATTTTACCGTGCATTTCTACGACATCCCAGTCGCCCAAGTTCCGGATTGTATGACTACTAGTATAAGGGTTGACCATTGCTTTTGCTATGTCAGCCATATTTGGATGGCGACCAATTGCCCGTTCGTTAATGCTGACGTTACCATTAAGTGCCATAACTTGACCAGAGGGACTCACACCTAAGGGATTGATTTCCACTAAGTCCAAGTCTTTTTCCACAAATAACTGGTACATCTTCTCCACAACATTGCTAACTGACTGCATTAAGGCACCTTGCAAGCCCATTTTCAACGCCAGTTGTCGAGCATAAAATGGGGAAAACTCTTGTTCAACGACAACGTAGTGCATTTTTTCGTCTGCTGAGTCCCAATCTATGTCCATAGCTTCTGTACACCCTAAAAGTATAGGACGACAGACAGCTGTATCCAAGACCACAGCAAGATAAAATTCTTGTTCCGTTTCGTACTTAGTTTCTGCCAGTAACACTTCTGGCAATTGTCCTAAAATTGGCAAATTAAAGATACTTCGTGCAGCGGCGATCGCATCGATAGTCGTTTCTACAAATCTGACTCCACCTACTTTTGCTCGTTCCGCCGCATTCACCTGAGATTTCAGAACAATTGGGTAGTCAATTTTTAAACGTTTTAAATCCGTGGGATGGTCAATTCGTTGCGAAGGCAATACAGGAATGCCTATGTTCGCAAACCATTCTTTCACCTGGTATTCTAATAAATCCATTGACACACACCTTTTTTGCCACGTTATAAGGGTTGCTGCGGTGAATCACGAAAACATTCATACTGCCCCCCCTACTTGCAGGATAAAGCTTTTTTCGGCTATTAATATTTCTCTTTTTTTATCAATTTTATTTGATTTATTAAATTGATAAGATCTATTAATTTATTTTGGGAATAAATTAATTTTTCCTTGAATACAAAGATAGACCTTGTCTAGGACATCCTAGAGGGGGATTTTTGCTATTTTGAATAGTATGCATTCGATAAGCTAAATACCTAGAAATAAGTCTACTCCGAATAATAAAATCTTGCGCAAAGTAGCTACTGAGTATTGTTGCACGAGTAAAGAGGATACCGCAAGTTCCTTGGCTAGCCATTCCGTGATTCCTGAACTAATTTCTTGCGTTATGACTTGCAATACTAATGCTAGTACCACCGTCAAGGCTACGGCATATTTAGCGATATACAGGTGATTATGAGAAGAGGGTTGAGAATCAATCTTTTTTTCAACAATCAAAGGTTGCATTGCTTTTACCGATTATATTATGTAGATGAGCCAAGGTGTGTGAATACACGATTAAAATTATCCTACCGATAAAAAATAAATAACGCTCTCTTTCTTATGATTGACTAGAACATACATCGCTGGATACACATAAGTAAATGAACTAACCTGAAGTACTGCCCAAACTGCAATTTGGTATAAGTTATAGTGCATTGATATCAAACAGCTTACGCTTTTATCTCACCAGCTGGGCGGTGGGATTAAAAAATTGACGAGATATTCCCCGAGTAACTAACAGTACTGTCAGCAAATTGGCGAAGGCAATCATAAACATAATCAAAATTTGATAAGATGCAGCTTCACGAGCATTAATGCCACTGAGCAATTGACCAGTGATGATTCCTGGTAGGGTCACCATAGCGATAACCATCATTTGATTGAGAGTAGGAATCAATCCAGCGCGCACAGCGTCTTTACGGTATTGTGCGATCGCCTGTTGTGGACTTGCGCCCAAGCTTAAGTGAGTTTCTATTTCTAACTGACTCGCATTCATAATACTAACAAAACGTTCTCCAGCCAGGGCGGCGGCGTTCATTGCATTACCTAATACTATTCCTCCCAGAGAAATCACATACTGTGGCTCAAACCATCGGTCTGGTTGAATGATCAATATATTAGTATAAACCAGTGTTATGGTTGTACTGAGCAAAATTGATCCCCACACTAAGGGCAACATCTGCGGTATTTTTTGAGTTATACGATTTCGTGCGACAATTGCTGAAATCGTCAGCATGACTGCTAATATCGCCAAAACTGCCCAAGGATTATCTAAAGCAAAGATGAACTCCAAAACATATCCCAATATAGCTAGTTGTAGAAAGGTTCTGCCTGTTGCGAGGGCTAAATTGAACTCTAATCCTATTCGTTCCCAAGCCGATAAACCTATGGCTGCGCCCATTAATCCAACAGCTAAAGCCAAATCGACGAAATCTAGCTTGATCAGCTCCATTTTGGGTTTTCTACCTCTTGTACATATGGATTATAAGGTATAGATTACAGGTTACAGGTAATAGGTTGCACTATGCGTGCTCTGTCCTTTATGTTTTACAGTTACCAGTTACCAGTTATCAGTTACCACTGTTCACTGTTCACTGTTTTAATCCCTGTTTTTCTAAAAGTACTCATCGGGAACTTTCACATTCGGTATTGGTTCTTGGTGGATATACAATTCCTTGCACCCTAGAAGATAGTAGCCTTTTTGAAAAACAACCTCCGTGAAAACTCTTGAATAATAGAAATTTGAGGAAGAAGACTTTCACGAGCTTTTTGATTCACAACGATCAGGGGCACCAAATCTAACGTCAGTATCTATCTTGAAGTTAAGATAAAATCTCATGGTTCAAAGTCTAAATCATTCTGTACCAGCTTTTGATAATAAGCAACAATACACCATTATAGAAGCAGAAGTCAGCGCAGCCGTTTTAGAGGTTCTTGCTTCTGGTCGTTATATTGGGGGTCCTTTAGTAGCAGGCTTTGAGCAACAGCTCGCCGCATATATTGGTGTCACGGAATGTGTTGCATGTAACTCGGGTACTGATGCTCTTTTCTTAGCACTCAGAGCTCTAAACATTGGTGCAGGCGATGAAGTTATTACGACACCATTTACTTTTATCGCCACTGCTGAGGTTATCAGTGCTGTGGGTGCCAAGCCAGTATTTGTTGATATTGATGCGACTACGTTTAATCTAGATGTAGAGCAAGTCGCAGCTGCAATCACGCGCCATACCAAAGCAGTTATCCCAGTTCACTTGTTCGGTCAACCTGTGGATATGACTGCATTGATGGATGTAGCAAAAGCACACAATTTAGTTGTGATAGAAGATTGTGCTCAGTCTACAGGATCAAACTGGGCAGGGCAAAAAGTAGGAAGTATTGGACACATCGGTTGCTTTAGTTTTTACCCTACCAAAAATCTTGGTGGGTGCGGTGACGGTGGGGCAATCACAACAAACGATCCCGAAATTGCAGCAAAGTTACGAGTCTTAAAAGAGCATGGTCAGAAAAATCGATATCATTATGAAGAAATTGGTGTCAACAGCCGTTTGGATGCTATCCAAGCAACTATTCTTCAAATTAAGCTGCGATATCTAGATATTTGGAATAATCAACGACGAATAGTTGCTGCTCGTTATCACCAGTTCCTCAATCAAATCAAGAGTGTGATTGTACCCCAAGAATTGGCTGGAGGTATGGGAGTCTGGAATCAATATACCATTCGCGTAAGAGACAATAAAAGGGACTCAATTCAGAGTTTATTGCAAGAACGGGGTGTAAACACAATGATTTACTACCCCCGTCCTTTACACTTACAGCCAGTTTATGAAAATCTGGGCTACAAAGAGGGACAATTACCAGTAGCTGAGCAAGCCAGTCAGGAAGTTTTATCCTTGCCTATGTTCCCAGAATTGTCAGAAGAACAGCAAAACCACGTGATTTATAGCCTCAAGGATTGTTTGACTTGAGGCTATATGCCCTTGAGACTAGAAGTCTGAACGCCAGGTGGCACTTTCCGAGGGAAGCCCCCTAGGGGGTCTACAGTTGGCCTTCTGGCGGGCGTCTAAGCTTGTGAAACTTTAGTCAAACAATGGCTTGCGCGCGATTTCTAATCACCTAAATTGGCGATACGCCTTTAGGCGTCTGCGCGGAGCGCAATCGCACCAGAAGTGCTAACAGTTTCCAACGCTTCCACCAAACCACGTACAGCAGCAATCATCGCCACTTCGCTGTTGAGTTGGTTGATAGCAGAACCGACACCAACACCCGCTGCACCAGCAGCAACAGCCAGAGGTGCTGTGACACTGGAAATACCAGAAGCACACAACACTGGAACTGACACCGCACGAGAAATTTCAAAAGCTGCTGCTAAAGTAGGAGCAGCTTTTTCTATGAGTCCCAAGGTTCCGGGGTGAGTTGGGTTACTACTGGTTCCACCTTCAGTTTGGATGATATCTGCACCAGCTTTTACCAGTTCCTCTGCCAACTGTACCTGTTGATCTAGAGTGAGAATATGGGGAACAGTGACAGAAAGGGTGATTTCAGGAAGGAGAACGCGAGTTTGGTGAGTCAGCGCTAAAACTTCTTCAGCCTCAAATCTTCGTCCTTGAGCATAAAAAGAATCGAAATTACCAATTTCAATCAAATCTGCACCTGCTGCAACAGCTTGGACAAATTTCTCAGGCTCGACAGCCGACACACAAATTGGAATATTTGTCAAAATTTTTGCCATTTGTACCAAAGCAGGATCGGCGGCGATATCAACAAAAGTTGCCCCACCGTGATGGGCTGCTTTGACAGTTGCTCGCACTGTATCGCGATCAAAGTTATTCAAGCCGGTGATCACTTTGAGCGCATGGCGGCTGGCAAATGCAAGTTGGAGGGTAGGATGCATTGTCATTTTTCGTCTTTTGAAGCTTGGAAAATTAGGTTTATTCTATCGTTTCCTCGTTACCTAATAGGGTGAACACTACCTTTGATGACATGATATGTAAAAAAACAGCCTAAATACAAAGAAAATATGATTTATTATCATCTCCCAAAGTATAAAAATTTTGATTACGGCTGTTTCATTATTAAACGACATCTTTATACCAAAGTAATGACGATGTCCCATGAGCTAGCACCACATAATTTCCGGGAGATGTGAGGCAGATGAGTTGTAGTTTACGCTACAAAAACAAACATTCATCCATCGAAAATCAGGTAGACTCACATCTTGCACCTCACCGTATAACTCCGTAAAATGCAAAGAAAGAGTATAAAAGTGTAACAGGTCTATAGGGGAAGTATGAAATACAAAAGAGTAACAATATAATAAAAATACACCATGATATTACATAGAAAGATTTCCCAAACCGACAGGATGCAGGGATCAGCTAAAGCCTCATCCCGTAGTGCGATCGCCTACGGCGGGCGCTCCGCGCCATCGCTAATTCCAAAGTCTGAATTTGCTTAGATAGCAGAAAATATGAGAGAAAGGGCGTGAAATATCGAAATCTTTTAAAGCAAGAACAATGCTTGCCCATGCCCAAGAGCTAGTTTATAACTTATCGGAGTTGATACCCACGCAGTACCAAAAAGATAACCTAGAAGCAATGCTGGGATTATTCTTGGAGGGACAAGGACATCCTTTACCCCAACACTCTAAAACTAAATCTCCAAGTGCATTAAGTCGGTTTTTAAACATCAACCCTTGGTCAACACGCAAAATCCTTCGTATTGTTCGTAACCAAGTATTGGAGGCTGTTTTAAAAACTTTATCTGAATCTGGTCAAGGACGTAGACCATTCTTACAGGAACCTATCCCACTAATAAAATTCTTTGAATCCATATGTGGATAGTTGCAAGGTCGATAAAGGAATCAAAATATACTTTTTGACGTTCCCATCGGACACTTAGGCGGCGATATTTACGTTGATACCAGGCAAAACAACGAACAATTGGAACCTTGGAACTGAGATTTTAATTGGTCTGCCTCTGTTTTTCTTGGTTTTCCAAGACCGTTTAGGTATTTGGGGTCTAATTCCTCGTTTGCGTAAAGCAGCACGTTTCTGCTTTGAATCGTAGCCTTTATCGGCGGCCAACACCTTTAGTCTTTTACGTGGTCTGCCTGGTTTTAAAGTTTTAAGTTTTACTTTATCTAATAGTGGCAATACTTGCTCTCTCTCGCTGCCGTTGGCTGGGGTTGTACAATTAGCTAAAGGCATTCCATTTCCCTCGGTTAGTGTATGAATTAAAACACCTTTACCCTTCCCACCGTAAGCAACATCCTCACGGGGTCTAACACGTAAAAAATTGGGCAGCCTTAGTTTTATTGATCTGTCGGCGTAGTCGGGTACTCGTTGTATAAAGGAGCCATTGCCGTGCGGGGGTTCCCCCCGTTGAGGCATATGGCGTGCTGCCCAATTTTTAGGGGACAATGCGTCACCTCCTCCCTTGCCAGGGGGAAAAAGAGCCATCTACGGCTCCAAAATCCCAATTTATCAAGCCTCTCTCATCAGCGATAAGCCGGAGGCTTGACGCTACGCGTATCGCTAATACACGTGCTTTTAGATGTTCAAATGTTCCATCTGTACGCCACCGCTTTAACCACCGGTGAGACGAGCTTTTGGATGCCCACATATCTCCCTTTGGTAAATCACACCATCGACACCCAGTAATTAAGATGTACAACAGACTATTTAATACATGACGATACGGAGCATGAGGCATTCCTTTTCCACGCTTGGATGGCCCTTGAGGAAATACGTCATCAAAAAGCTTCCATTCCAGGTCAGTTAATCCTTCAAAACGCCCAGCCATCAATCGATACACTATTCTTGTACAAAAATAGATTATCATCTTTTGACATTAGTGGGATAGGTTCATTAAAAATGAACAATAGATGGTTGTTCTTCCGCGATCGCCCGGCGAATATCTTGAGGACGTACAGCAGTTCTAATTTTAATTTCAAATAAATCTCGATTAGTGGCTCGTCTAATAGCTTCTTCTATTTCCCGAATTTCTTTATCCACTCGCAAACCTTGGGGGATTGCTGCCAAAACTAAGATTTTTAGCGGCTGATTACTTTGTTTGTGGGTAATGTTAGATGAGGAAAGTTTCTCTGTTTCTGAAGCCTGATTTGCCAATAGTTCTGCAGCAATAGTCTTTAGTCGCAAATTTCCCTGATTTGAATCACATGCAGCATTAACTAAATTTTAAAGCCATCCCTGTGAATTTGCTGTCTGTATTAATTTAAAGACAATCTCTTGTAAACTTCCTTCACCTGTAATAGCTCTAAGATTTATATCTAATTCATATGATAACATTTGCTCTAGAGATGGGATATTAGGAAAAGCATCAATTAAAGCTGACTGTAATTGTTTACGCTGCTCACCGGATAAACTCATATTTTTTAATCCTTTCTATTTTCAATACTAAGTAGGTAGACATGAATAAAAGGATCTATGTAAAAATATGTAAAGGAAAAATTATAATGCAGGCGATTCCTACGGAGAGCTACGCTTAACGCCAATGGGATGCCGACTAAGAATATTTCTAAGTAGAGAAGAAAAACGGACACTAGAGGAGTTGAGAAGAGCGTCCAAAATTTCACAGCGGACTAAAGACCGCGCCCAAGTGTTACTGCTAAATGCACGCGGGTTAAAAAACGAACAAATAGCCCTAGGCTTGAAGTGGTCAGTAAAAACAGTACGTCAAACAATTTATCGTTGGCAAACTAGAGGTTTAGTAGGATTATGGGATGCTCTAGGAAGAGGGGGAAAGCCACGGTACTCGGACTCAGATATGGTAGCTCTAGAAACTTACATAGAAAAAAATCCACGTTCTTACAACTCTAGACAATTAGCAGCAATACTTGCCCAACAAACATGCATTGAAACTGAGTCCTGACCGAGTGCGACGGGTACTCAAAAAAAGGGGTGGGTTTGGAAGAGATTACGAAAAAGTCCTCCTCCCCAAAAATCAGACAACTATCAATGCTTCAAACAAGCGGATTTATTAACACTGAAATTATGTGCAGAATCAGAAATAATTTGTCTAAAATATTTAGATGAAAGCGGGTTTGAATGTAACAGTGGTATTGGTTATAGTTATGTTCGTCGTGGTCAACAACAGAGAATTCATCAATCGCGTAAACGTGGTCGGCGCATTAGTGCAATAGGTTTTTGGCAACCCAAGAGTAGTTTTGAGTATGGATTGGTAGTGGGTGGTTTTAATAGTCAACGTTACCTCAAAGTTTTGGATTGGCAAGCTCAAAAAGCTGCTATTCATTTGGAAAAGACTGGGCAGATTACAGTGATTGTTCAAGATGGAGCTTCTTTTCATAAAAGCTTGGTAGTAAAACAACATTGGCAGCGTTGGCAGCAACAAGGGTTATTTGTATTCTTCTTGCCACCGTACTCTCCAYAAATGAATCGTATTGAGGATGAATGGTTGCATCTTAAAAGGGATGAGATTGCCAGTCGTATTTTTGAGGATGAATATGATGTTGCAATGGCGCTAATTACTGGAATTGAARCGCGAGCTAATCAAGGCGGATACGAAGTAGAGCGTTTTATATTTCATTAACAATTTTAGATTTTTAAATATTTTGTAGTTCCGGACGGATTGATATCTTTTGTTCTGAGAAATGACTACATCTTTGTTTTGATAGTGATTGCCAATAAATAAGTTTACTGGAAAAAAAGAAGCGGTTGCCGTCGGCAACCGCTTCCTCACCTTTACAACGATTATCATTCTTAAAGACAGTTCTAATCTCTCTGGGTGCACAAGCACACTTAAAGCGCAATACTACTTTTACATTTCCTAACATAGATGATTTTATCGACGCCTACCTACTTAGTTGAGAATTATTATGTTTAGTTCAAGCGCTTGCGCTCATAACCCTATTACCAAGCCCGCAACGCTCGTCGGGTGTGGTGTGTAGGGTGTAGAGTGTAAGGGGGACGAAGCCCCGATAGCAAAGCGTGGCGTTTGCCATAGATCCAAGGTTTAAAGCCTCTCCTTTTAATGTAATTATGAGACGATGAATTTTTCAATCTTGAGTGATCAGAAAAATTTGACATTTTTTTTGACAACCCTATTTCTCAGTCCAATGACAGATACTTGTATTGTTAAAATCTGCAAAATGCAGTTTTTCCAGCGTATTCGGTTTATGAACAAAAAATATTTTTCTGTAGTAGCTGTGCCCTTAGTCGTTGCAGCAACTTTGCTAACCAACATCAATACATCCTTTGCTGGCTTACCACCACTGATTCCACGACAGATTCTATTTGGAAATCCAGAAAAAACAAATCCGCAACTATCTCCAGATGGAAAATATCTTACATACATTGCACCTGATAAGAATAATGTATTGCAGGTATGGGTACGTACAGTAGGTCAAAATGACGACCGAGTTCTGACTGCTGACAAAAAGCGTGGTATCCGCAGTTACTTTTGGACTTATAATGGCGAACAATTAATTTACCTACAAGACACAGATGGTGATGAAAATTTTCACTTTTATGCTGTTAATATAAAGTCTAACGAAGTGCGTGACCTGACGCCGTATAAGGGCGTGAGAGCGCGAATGATAGCCTTAGAGCCAAATATTCCGAATGAAGTGCTGGTGGGTTTGAATATTAAAGACCCGCGCAAGCATGATGCTTACCGTATTAATCTGAAAACGGGAGCAGCAAAGCTAGAATTAGAAAATTCTGTTAATGTGAGTGAGTCTGTTGCAGATCCACAGTTGAAAATCCGTGCATCTGTAGCCAGTACTCCTGATGGTGGTTCTATCTTATCTGTTAGGGAAACAACAAATCAACCCTGGAAGACAGTTCGTAAATGGGGACCCGATGACGAAGGCGGTGCTGTTGGCTTTTCCCAGGATGGAAAAACACTTTATATCACCGGAAGTCATAATGCAAATGCGACACGAGTTGTGGCACTGAACTTGGCAACAGGTAAAGAAACCCTTATTGCCCAAGACCCACAGTATGATGCGGGAGAGATATTTGCTCATCCAGTGAAACGCCAAATTCAAGCGGTTTCCTTTTATAAGGATAAGTTGGAGTGGCAGATTCTAGATAGAAGTATTGCCACGGATTTTCAGGCGATCGCCAAAGTCCGCCGAGGTGAATTTTCCGTAGTTGACCGCGACCTTGCTGATAAAACTTGGCTAGTTGCTTATCGTACTGATAACGATCCCGTCTACTACTACACTTATGATCGTACCTCCAAGCAAAGCAAACTCCTCTTCAGCAATCAACCAAAATTGGAAGGTCTACAACTCGCTCAAATGAAACCGATTTCCTACAAATCTCGGGACGGGCTGACTATCCACGGCTACCTGACAACACCTGTAGGAATTCCAGCAAAGAATTTACCCACAGTCCTCCTCGTGCATGGCGGACCTTGGACGCGGGATACTTGGGGTTACGATCCAGAAGCACAGTGGCTAGCAAACCGTGGCTACGCAGTTTTGCAAGTCAACTTTCGCGGTTCTACCGGATACGGCAAAAAATTCCTTAACGCCGGAAATCGTGAATGGGCAGGTAAAATGCACAATGATCTCATTGATGGCGTTAACTGGATTGTCCAACAAGGTATCGCAGATCGGAAAAAAGTTGCTATTATGGGGGGTTCTTACGGCGGTTACGCAACTCTTGTCGGATTGACATTCACTCCTGATGTCTTTGCTGCTGGTGTAAGTATCGTTGGTCCGAGCAACTTGCTAACCCTATTAAAGAGTATCCCTCCTTATTGGGAGTCAGAGCGAGCACAATTTTATAATCGTATCGGTAATCTAGAAAAAGAGCCAGACTTCCTCAAGTCTCGTTCTCCATTATTTTTCGTCGATCGCATCAAAGTCCCTTTGTTGATTGGACAAGGTGCAAATGACCCCCGAGTCAAGCAAGCAGAAAGCGAACAAATTGTTGCAGCGATGCGAAAAGCAAACAAGCCTGTAGAGTACATTCTCTACCCAGATGAGGGACACGGTTTTGCACGTCCACAAAACAGGCTACACTTCTACGCGAAAGCAGAAGAGTTTCTTGCCAAGTATCTCGGCGGACGAGTAGAACCGGTAGGTAACATACCAGGCAATTCTGGAGTGGTTAAGTAGCAATGCAGTCAGTCTAAACTCACATTAAATAAGGTAAAAGAGAATCAAGCAATCAAGCTGAAATTGGATCTAGGATTGTCTTAACAAGACTGGAAAATAAAAATTTTGCGAAGAGGTCTACATTTATGTCAACTTTGGCACTTACACCTGACAATGTCGAAACCGTTTTAGATGAAATGCGCCCTTATCTCATATCTGATGGCGGTAATGTGGAACTTGTAGAACTTGATGGTCCCATTGTGAAACTACGGTTGCAAGGTGCTTGTGGTTCTTGTCCCAGTTCCACTATGACTTTGAGAATGGGGATTGAACGTCGCCTCAAAGAAATGATTCCTGAAATTGCAGAAGTTGAGCAAGTGATGTAAAAGTTATTAGTCAATAGTCAACACTCAAGAGTCCAAAGTCCATAGACTCTTGAGTTTTGGCGCTTGAACGACAGTTGCTATAAAAGGTAAAAACCCGTTGTAGCAACTGTCTCCTGTTGACCCTTGACCAAAACTAGAGGAATAGGGGGGTAGGGGTGTAAGGGTGTAGGGGAAAAAGATACAAGAACAAGGGGGTGTAGGGAAGTGAGGGTATAAGGGTGTAGGGCAAAAAACTAAGAAGCCCAGGAGTAGGAAGCGGTTGCAGTGGGGAGAAATATTAGTTCAGGTAGATTAATTTCTCCCCTACTAAAAATCCCCTGTCCGCCTTCTTCTGGTTTTCACCCTGCCCCCGATACATTCTTCTCCCCCTACACCCTCACACCCTCACACCCTTACACCGCTTCTTCACCCCCCTACACCCTCACACCCCTAATTGTTGACCCTTGAACCTTGACTTTTGCTATGTCTCATCCTCTCTACGTCGCTTTTATTTGGCATCAACATCAGCCGTTGTACAAATCTGCCAGGAACGCGCTGTCTAGTTCTCAGCATTATCGTTTACCTTGGGTGCGTTTGCATGGTACAAAGGACTATCTGGATCTCGTGCTGATTCTAGAACGCTATCCTCGATTGCACCAAACAGTGAATTTGGTACCATCGCTGATATTGCAACTTGAAGATTACATTGCTGGCACTGCCTTTGATCCTTATTTGCAACTCAGTCTGACACCAACTGAGCAACTGTCTGACCAACAGAGACAATTTATCATAGAGCATTTTTTTGACGCCAATCACCACAATCTGATTGATCCTCATCCGCGTTATGGTGAGTTGTATAATACAAGACAAGAGAAAGGACAAGCTTGGTGTTTTACAAATTGGCAGCAGCAAGATTATAGTGATTTGTTGGCTTGGCACAATCTGGCGTGGATTGACCCGATGTTTTGGGATGACCCAGAAATTGAAGCTTGGTTAAAGCAGGGTCGAAATTTTACTTTGGGCGATCGCCAGCGAATTTACTCAAAACAGCGAGAAATCCTGAGTAAAATTATACCACAACATCGAGCGATGCAGGATGCCGGGCAATTAGAAGTCACTACCTCGCCTTACACTCACCCCATCTTGCCCTTACTAGCCGATACCAACTCTGGTCGTGTTGCAGTTCCTAATATGACATTACCAGAATCTCGGTTTCAGTGGGCTGAAGATATTCCCCGGCATTTGCAGAAAGCTTGGAATTTGTACATAGAGAGATTTGGAACGACGCCACGTGGTTTGTGGCCTTCGGAACAATCAGTCAGTCCAGAGATATTGCCATATATTATTAATCAAGGCTTTAAGTGGATTTGCTCAGATGAAGCGGTGTTGGGCTGGACGCTGAAACAGTTTTTTCATCGCGATGGTGCGGGAAATGTCCAAAACCCAGAGTTTTTGTATCAACCATACCGCTTGCAAACACCAGCAGGTGATGTGTCTATTGTCTTTCGGGATCACAGATTATCAGATTTAATTGGTTTTACTTATGGTTCCATGCCACCAAAGCAAGCAGCGGCAGATCTTGTGGGACACTTGCAGGCGATCGCCCGAATGCAAAAAGACCGCCAAAGCGAACAACCTTGGTTAGTGACTATAGCCTTGGATGGTGAAAACTGCTGGGAATATTATTCCCAAGATGGCAAACCTTTTTTAGACGCTTTGTATCAAAGCCTCAGTAACGAACAGCGTATAAAACTCGTTACCGTTTCAGAATTTCTCGAAAAGTTTCCACCAACAGCAACTATCCCAGGAAAGCAACTACACAGTGGTTCTTGGGTAGATGGTAGCTTCACTACTTGGATCGGTGACCCTGCTAAAAATCGCGCTTGGGATTACCTAACGCAAGCCAGGGCAACTTTAGCCAATCATCCAGAAGCAACAGAAGAAAACAACCCGGAAGCATGGGAAGCGTTATATGCAGCAGAGGGTTCTGACTGGTTTTGGTGGTTCGGCGCGGGGCATTCCTCGAATCAGGATGCCATTTTTGACCAGTTGTTTCGAGAGCATTTGTACGCAATATACAAGGCGTTAAATGAACCGATACCGCCCTATCTTCGTCAACCTGTAGAAATTCATGAGGCAAGGGCTGATCATCGTCCAGAAAGCTTTATTCATCCAATTATAGATGGTAAAGGCGACGAGCAAGACTGGGACAAAGCCGGACGCATAGAACTTGGTGGCGCACGAGGAACAATGCACAACAGCAGTGCCATTCAGCGGCTGTGGTACGGAGTGGATCACTTGAATTTCTATTTACGCTTAGACTTCAAAACAGCAATTCAGCTAGGGCAGGATGTGCCACCAGAATTAAATCTACTATGGTATTATCCCGACAAAACAATGCATAACAGTCCTGTTCCCTTAGCAGAAGTGCCAGATACATCTCCAATGAATTACCTGTTCCACCATCATTTGGAGATTAACTTGCTGACGCAATCGATTCAGTTTCGGGAAGCTGGGGAGCATTATCAATGGTATCCGCGTGCTAGTCGTGCTCAAGTCGCTTTTAACAAATGTTTGGAATTGGCAGTTCCTTGGGCAGATTTGCAAATTCCGCCTGATTATCCCTTGCGCTTGATTTTGGTGCTTTCCGAGGAAGGACGTTTCTGCAATTATCTTCCAGAAAATGCTTTGATTCCGATTGAAGTACCTTGAATCACATTTTGCACGATCAAAATGATTGCGATTTTGTAGCTTGAAAAGCTTATTATTTTGTAGGGTGGGAACTGCCCACCTTATACCAATTCAAAATTTTTTTGATAAAAATATGCCTCCGGTACGCTGCGCTATCAAAATGAAGAAAGCCTAAGATAACAAGGATTTGAGAATGTATATCTGTCGTATTCTTTTTTCAAATTGGTATGACTTTTTTTGAGAAGATGCAACAAAGGTGCTGCTAAACCAAAAAAGCAATTACCAAAGTCAGCTTGACCATTTTACTTTTCCGTTTTCAGGTGTTTAGCGAATTAACTCCACCGAAGAGTTGCCCCAAACCCCATGGAAAATCCTCTGGTTGGAAAGGTGGAAAAATTCGTCAACGTAGAATTACGTAGGCTTTTTTAAAAAAGAACTCATAAGCCACATCAACGAAATTCGGAGTCTGCTTCAATATGTAGTTTATATTACCGTTAAATAGAAACTTTACTAGCCCATTGGCACTGGGTCGTTTTTGATGTCCAGTCTAAACAGAAGATGTTTTAGAACGCACCATCAAAGAATCATATTCAACAACATAACCTTCAGGATTACGAGAGGCAGCAAATAAATCAACAAGCTCAAAACCTAAAGATTCATAATACCTCAAGGCATCTAAATATGAAGGCATGTTAATGTAACCAGCCCGTACAGATATTTCAGATTGCAAACACAGAACTTTATCTATGCATTTACTTGCACCCTTAACAACTTCAATGTCATATCCTTGAGTATCCATCTTTAGAAAGATGCGCGGCTCAGGGACTAAAGTGAGAATCTCATCCAAAAGAGAGTCTAGAGGTTTGATCTTGACTTCGCAGGAATTAACAGTTTTTGGCATACTAGCCTCAGGCACTAGAAATGAACTCAGTTCTGAATAGGTGTTCAAATTAAAGGTAGCCAAAGCATCCTCACTTCCAAGTGCCAAATCATATCCTCTCCAAAAGGTATCGTGTTTAAAGTTCTTTTGAAGAGTACGAAAGATTTCTGGATGTGGCTCAAAACTAAGAATATGTCCTTTATAGCCTAGTTTCCTAATGTTTTCTGCATAAAAACCGATATTAGCTCCCACATCAAGGACACAGTTAATTCTTAATTTCTTCAAAAGAGCTGCTAAGTAAGTTTGGTAAGAAAATCGACCTATTTTTTCTTCTACAGATTTCGGTATTTTATAGCCTGCCGAAATCAAAGAATAAGCTATGTCTCTCAACATTGTGACAACTTCCTTTCGCAACCTGGGTAAATCTGTCAACAATCAACATAGGAGGAATTTTAGCAGCGATTGGTACTCCTGCCAAATTTCTCATCACCTCGTGAAAAGTCTCCTGTTTGGTCAGCAGGTCAACCACGCTAACGTAGAATTCCCGCTTCCAGTAGTCAAAAGTAGTCAAAAAAGGTACTACATGATGAAAGTCGTAAATCTCAAAAACGGCTTAAGCGTTGTAGACGCGTCCCTTGTGGGTGTTCCTTTTACGTTTATCAATGTTGATATGACTTGAAAAAGTGCGGAGTCAAAGTCAATTTTCATAGCTGCGGTGGTTTGGGGTTCATGATAGTTACTTGTCAGCAAAATTATCTATGTATATCTGCGTATAACTGTCTAAAAAAACAAAAAAATATGAATTTTGTTAAAAATTTATTTTCCGTAGTACTGATACCAATTGGCAAAATTATCATGACAAAAGTTTTTCTATTTTCTTGACATTTTGTATAATAAGAGTAACGATCAATCATTATGATTTTTTTAGGGATAACTTAAGCGTAATTTATCACGCAGTCGTGCCTACCAATGATGATCTGCTGCCTTAATCCTGATTGTTCAAATCCCTTGAATCCCAGTGGAAAAAAGTTTTGCCGAACGTGCAGTACCCCACTGTTACCACTGCTACGAAATCGCTTTCATATTATTCAAGTTCTTTCTGATGAGGGTGGATTTGGTAGAACTTATTTAGCAGAAGATGTAGATAAATTAAATGAACGATGTGTTGTCAAGCAACTAGCACCAAGAGTCCAAGGAACTTGGGCACTCAAAAAAGCAATAGAATTGTTTGAAAAAGAGGCTCAACGACTACAAGAACTTGGGACACATCCTCAAATACCAACGCTTTTGGCTTACTTTGAACAAGATAAATACCTGTATTTAGTACAGCAGTTTATCGATGGTCAAAATTTGTTAACGGAATTGCAACAAAAGAAGAAGTATAACTGTAGTGAAATCAAAAAAGTTTTGCTGGATTTATTGCCTGTTCTCAAGTTTATCCATGAGCAAGGAGTGATTCATCGGGATATTAAGCCACAAAATATTATTCGCGGTCAAACCTGTCTACCCTCAAAAACAGCGGTTTCGGGAACAGGCAGAAATTTAGTCCTGATTGATTTTGGTTCTGCCAAGCAGTTAACAGCACAAGCACAGATGAAAATCGGGACTTCAATTGGTTCACAAGGCTACTCTCCGATTGAACAAATCAGGGACGGTGCTGCTTATCCAGCCAGTGATTTGTTTGCTCTTGGGGCGACCTGCTTTCATTTACTAACTGGAGTTTCCCCTTTTAAGTTATGGACGGAACATGGATATAGCTGGGTAAAAGATTGGCAACAGTACCTGAAAAGCCCAATCACTGAAGAATTAGCACAAGTTCTCGACAAGCTATTGCAAAAAGACATAGAAGATCGCTATCAATCAGCTCATCAAGTTCTTGCTGATTTGCTCATCAAGCACCAAAAACAATCACAATCAACAGCAGTAACTCAAATAAAGCAGATCACAAAGTTATCAATTACTCAGCTGCAAACTGTATCAAAACCATATCTTTTGTTAAAAAATTCGCTTTTAGCTGGCAGTGCTATTATAGTATTGAGTTCGGGAAAATTTTGGTATCGACAATTTCATAATCTAGAAATGAGAATATCCGCTAGTTTAAGTCAGCCAAATAGTAGCCCGACAAATCGAGAAATAATTTTTCATCAAAGTAAGCAGGCTCCTTTAGAAAACTTTTTATTAGCCTCGACTGTTAAAGGATATACCAACTCAATTTTGTCCGTCGCTATCAGCCCAGATAACAAAGCAATTGCTAGTAACAGCAACAATACTATTAAACTGTTAAGTTTAGTCACGGGACAAGAAATTTCTACTCTTAGCGGTCATACCAATATAGTTAATTTCACAAGCTTCAGCCCAGACGGACAAATCCTAGTAAGTGCGAGTGAAGATAAAACTATAAAAATGTGGAATCTGGCAACTGGACAACAAATCCGCACTTTGGAGGGGCATACTCACTCAGTTAATACCCTTGCTTTTAGTCATGATAGTAAGATACTTGCGGATGGTAGTGATGACAACACAATTAAAGTTTGGAATTTGGCAACAGCAGATGAAATACGCACACTAAGAGGGCATTCTAGCTCAGTTCGATCCGTGGCGTTTAGTCCCAATGACAGTATCCTTGCCAGTGGCAGTTTTGATAAAACCATTAAACTTTGGAATTTGGCAACAGGACAACAAATCCGCACACTTAAAGGTCATTCTGACAAAGTGACCTCTATTGCCTTTAGTCCTGATGGTAAAATACTTGCTAGTGGCAGTTTTGATAAAAGCATTAAACTGTGGAACTTAGCAACAGGACAGCAAATCTTCAGACTTGAAGGTCATTCTGGCAAAGTGACCTCTATTGCCTTTAGTCCTGATGGTAAAATACTAGCTAGTGGCAGTTTTGATAAAAGCATTAAACTGTGGAACTTGGTTACAGGACAGCAAATCCGCACACTCGAAGGTCATTCCGATGGGATTCAATCTGTCGCTTTTAGTTCAGATGGAAAAACTCTTGTGAGTGGAGGTAACGATAAAACTATTAGGATTTGGCAAACGTCTTTTTAAAGATTTTTGATTTGAAAGCTTTTCTGTTGTCAACGTTACAGGAAATACGTAAAAGTATAATCACAAATCTGGAGTATTATCGCTTCAATCAGTAAATAAGTATATTCCCATAAAAGAATGATGCTCTCTATTTCACAGAGTTAGCAACATGAGAGGAGCACAACTTTAGATTTTGCAAGGGTTCTGTGAACATGACTGATTCAAAAGTTAAAGTGTTGACGAGTGTGGCGATCACGCTTTTAGGATTTGGGTGTGTTTGGTATTTGCAATCTTCTCCTGCTGCTATTAGTACATCTTCTCACGAGAATGAACCTCAAACAACACCCCTAGAAAATTTTTCTGAAGCCTTTACCCTTGCGGGACACTCAAACTCAATTTTAGCTGTTGCTATTAGCCCAGATGGACACACTCTTGTCAGTGTCAGTGGAGACAAGACTATCAAACTGTGGAATCTGGATACAGGTAAGGAAATCCGGACTTTAGTGGGGCATTCTGACTGGGTGAATTCAGTTGTATTTAGTCCTGATGGAAAGACTCTTGTCAGTGCAAGTGCTGATAAAACTATCAAAGTGTGGAATCTGGATACGGGAAAAGAAATCCGGACTCTGAGAGGACATTTAGCTTCAGTTCAAAGTATTGCTATTAGCGCTGATGGTTCAACCCTTGCTAGTGGTAGTTGGGACCAGAGTATTAAATTGTGGAAATTGGCTAGCGGTAAAATCATTCGCACCCTCAAAGGTGGGTGTGACGTAGTTAACACCGTTGCGTTTAGCCCAAGTGGAAAGACTCTTGCTAGTGGTAACTATTTTGACAACAGCATTAATTTATGGGATGTAGCCACAGGAAAGGAAACTAAGACCCTCAGAGGGCACTCTGAAGCTGTTTCCTCCCTTATCTTCAGCCCTGATGGGAAAACCCTCATCAGTGGTAGTTGGGACAAGACGATCAAATTGTGGGAGATCGCTACGCAAAGAGAAATCTACACCCTTGCAGGACATGCTAACAAGGTTTTGTCTGTCGCTGTCAGTCGAGATGGAAAAACCATTGCCAGCAGTAGTTGGGACAAAACTATTAAACTTTGGAATTTATCTATGGGAAAGGAAATAGCTACCCTGACGGGGCATACCAAAAGAGTTTGGTCTGTGGCCTTTAGTCCAGATGGTAAAACCCTTGTTAGTGGTAGTTTTGACAAGACTGTTAAGATTTGGCACGTTGTTTCAAAATGATGAATGATAAATCGTGAAGTTTTGTATCATTTATCATTCAAAATTCATAATTCTTTTTAATCTAAGAGATTACAGCATTTGTAAACCACCGTTTATAGGTAAGTAAGTTCCTCATGACAAATCCTCAAAGCTAAAGATCTAGAACTTGTTAAAGGGTTAAACCAAAAGACGGTGTACGTTTACGAAAAAGTCAACTTCGTAACAATCTGAGTCTATCTGCTCAATCAAATCCTCACTGGCAGCAATCTGATTTCGGTTTGAAATCACTGCATCATCCTTGTTCTCACGACTCCATTTAGAGTAAGTAATAACCCGCATGCCATCAAGACTACGAAGCCAAATCGTTGAACGGTTATTTGACTGTTGAGCAACTAAGTTAAAATCTTGAGTGAGTCTTTCTAGTAATAGACGCTGATTGTCTGGAGCTACATGTAAGACATCAATCTGAGTCATAAGATTGCTATGCGTTTGAATTGTGACAGGTTGTCCTCGTGTAAATGCAGTTTCGTAGTAGCGCAAATCCATACTGACACCGAGCTGTTGATAGCTGGCAAACGCAGCACAGATGGCAGGATTTCGGTGGATAGCCCTACTTGCCTCAATACTCGTCCATTGCACATAGTTCACGACTCTGGAACCGTCTAAACTCCGATGGGCGATCGCACTGATAAATCCAGCTTGGCGACTGATCATCGTTTCTGCATGAAGCTTCAATCGATCAATGAGTTCTTTTTGCTTTGTTGGTTCGACTGTAAAAACATTAATGAAAGTGGCAACATCACTACTGAGTGTAATCGTAGTCATCAGCATTTCTCCAAATGAAACAACTTATTAAGGTGACAACTGTGGTTGATGCAAACCATAGCCTCAATGTAGGGATATGCTGAGTGTAGCGATCGCCGGTGATGGAATGCTTGACCAGACTTGCCCCAACTGTGCCGATTTTGCTGCAATGTTTAGCGTGATACTCTAAACGCCTTTGGCGTCACGCCTACATACTGACGAAAAAGCCGAGTAAAGGAACTGTGATTGCTTAAGCCGACTTCAAACGCGATTTCAGTAATCGTCAATTCAGTTTTTAACAATAACTGCTTTGCTTGATCAATACGGCATCGAGTTAGATATTGATGTGGAGTAACGCCAGTTGATTGCTTAAACAAACGACAAAAATGATACTGGCTTAGACTCAAGACCCCTGCCATCTCTGATAGTGTCATATCTTGATTCAGATGAGCGTGAATGTAATCGAATACTTTTCGCAATTGATACTCCGGTAAACGACCAGCCAGATCACAAGGGAGTTGTGGTCGCCAAACAGAATAATGCTTGAGAAGATGGATAACTAATCCAGTCGCCAGAGATTCACCAAACATTCGACCGGCTGGATGGTCTGCCTCTACATCAGCCTTGAGAGCAAGTCCAACCTGTTGAACAAATGGATCGATCAGACCTAACTGAGGAATCAGTTCGATATGCTTCACCTGAACTGATTCATTCACTATCTGCTCAAAAAACTTGCCAGAAAAGCCAATCAGAGAAAATTCACCGGCTTGCTGCCAATTAGATGAATATCTAACCTCAGCAGGGATAAAAAGTATTTCACCTGGCTGATAGTAACAGGTTTGAACCTGATCATCTAACCGATGTTCTGATTTTACCGGATGCCGACCTCCTGTGATACCGATGATATGCTGCATCCATTGATGTTCTGGACTCTGATGAGCAGGATGATTATAGTGATTGAAAAACACACCTCTCCATCCGGATCTCTGGCTTGAAAGGATAGGACGATCCAATAACGCAGGATGAGTGTGTTTAGTCAAATCAACCAGCGGTAGCACATCCATGAACCTATCCCACTAATAAAATTCTCTGAATCCAGATATAAATAGTGGCAAGGTCAATGAATGCATCAAAATATACTTTTCGACGTTCCCAACGAACAACTAAACGACGATATTTACGTTGGAACCAAGCAAAACATCGTTCTTGCTGAAATCTAGGAACAGAAATTTTAATCGGTCTTCCTCTATTTTTCCTATTTTTCCAGACTCGTTTTGGTATTTGAGGTCGAATACCTCGTCTGCGTAGAAGAGCACGCTTTTCTTTTGAGTCGTAACCTTTATCAGTAGCCAACACAAGGAGTCTCTTGCGTGGTCTACCGCGCTTTAACGTTTTAAGTTTTACTTTATCGAGTAGAGGTATTACCTGCTCCCTCTCATTACCATTAGCTGGTGTAGTGCAATTAGCCAAGGGCATTCCGTTACCTTCCGTCAGGGTATGAATAAGAACACCTTTACCCTTGCCACCATAAGCAATTTCTTCACCCCCACCTTTTCCAGGGGGAAAAAGAGCCATCAATAGCCCCAAAGTCCCAATTTATAAGTCCTTTCTCGTTCGCGATAAGCCGGAGGCTTGACGCTACGCGTATCGCCAATATACGTGCTTGTAAATGTTCAAATGTTCCATCTGAGCGCCACCGCTTTAACCATCGATGAGACGAGCTTTTGGATGCCCATATATCTCCCCGTGGTAAGTCACACCATCGACACCCGGTGATTAGGATGTACAATAGACTATTTAATACATGACGATACGGTGCATGAGGCATTCCTTTTCCACGCTTAGATGGTTCTTCAGGAAATACATCATCAAACAGTTTCCATTCAAGGTCACTTAATCCTTCAAAACGCCCAGCCATAAATAGATACACTCTTCTTGCACAAGAAGAGATTACCATATTTTGATATTAGTGGGATAGGTTCATAGAAGTTATGGTAAAGATGCAATGATTATTAATTTTACAATCTAGCGCAAAAAGCTACGAGCTAACAGTCTGAGCTAAGCTCCTTATAGGCCATTTGTCAAAATTCTCGTTTTCTTTTCGGGCAATGTGAACAGCAGAAAGAAACGAGAGTTGAACACTGTCTCCAAAGTTCTCCAACTTTTCCTTCAACTTTGCAAATAGTAACTCCTTCGTCTGCGGCTCAAGCCTGCGAAGGGTACTTAAAAGCTTGAGGTAGTCATTGATGCTGTACGTGACTTCACACGCTATTTGCTCACACACCAAATCTCTAAAACAACCTGAGTTTAGAACATTTTGCCCAAACCCCCTTAAAATCTCTGCTTGAGTTTGGGCACCCTCATACCGGACAAGTGAAGGGGCATAAGCTTGATAGACTTCATGTAACGCTTGGTACACTTCGTATCGGGGTTCAGGGGTCATGTTCCATAGTAAGATTAAAAATTCGTTGTCTTGTAATGCCTCTGCTGCCTTGGAATACCCAATTTCTGGTGGTATCCAGTGAAAGGCATTGGCGGATACAACAGCGTTAAATTTATTCGCTTCCAGTTCCCACTCTTCAAATGAGGTATTGCAAATCTTAACTTTTGGATATGGCGCACAGTTATGTTGTGCTAAATGACAAAAATCCTGGTTTGGCTCAAGACGAGTCATCGAAAAACCTAACTGAGCAAAAGCCATTGTTGCATTTCCTGGACCACAACCAACCTCAAGAATTGTTGCATTTGAAGAAAGTTGAGCTAGAACCACGGCACGATTAATCAGTTCTTGAGGGTAAGGTGGTCTTGCTTTGTAGTAGACATCAGCAACAGGAGAATACCAAGTCCTTTTCTGTTCCAAATCTTTGGAATAAGTAGCGTTTAATTGTTGTTCAAAGTCTTGCATGCACTATTGATATACTATGAATGAGTCCAAGTTGATTTTAGAATTCTAGGATGTGGGACTTCTGCCCGATTTAACTCAAAAACTGTCAATCGATATGTACCACGTTCGTGTGCATTAGCAGATATCTGCCAACCACAAGTAAGGATAACACTTACGTAGGAGTGATTCTTGTCAGTGGTAGCAATGACAATACAATTAAACTTTGGAATCCGGTAACAGGACGAGAAATTCCCACTCTCAAAAGGGATTCAGGTTATATTTATTCTGTCAGCGTTAGTCCAGATGGAAACAAGATTGTTAGTGGTGGCAGTGCCGATAATATCATCAAGATTTGGCAAGTCCCCCGTTAATGATGTGGTAGCATGTGAACGCCCAATCAAGGAACTGGACTTTAAACTAGTATTAAAATCAATTTGGGATTTGTTAATATGACACAGCTACTGACTGAGCAAGAAATTCAAGAAAAAGCAAGCGATTTGCCAAGTTGGACACTACAGGCGTCAACGTTACAATGTACGCGCAAATTTAAAGACTTTATCCAAGCCATAGAATTTGTTAATAAACTTGTTGAACCTGCTGAGTCTGCACAACATCATCCAGATATTGAAATTTCTTACAACAAAGTCAAGATTTCACTGACAACGCATGACGCAGGTGGTTTGACACAGAAAGACTTTGATTTGGCAAAGCTCATTTCCGAAATTAATTAACTCAGAATAAAAAATAACTAAGTAGTTAGGAGCCACGAGCCAGAATGACGAGTGTGAGAGTGCTGATTCAGTACTAAACCCAGGTTTACCGACAGAAATATCTAGGGTTTAAAGCACCGTCTCGGTAGGAGACGCTGCTGAATCCCCCGGATTTAACCGTGGGGAACTTTTTGCTGAATTCATATAGCTAAACTCTTGTCAAATTTTTTGTGCAAGATATTTTGAGTGGGAAAAAGTTCCCGAGAGGATATTTTTGACATCATGTTATATCTAAATCGATTTTTGGAGACTGAAGTCAGAGGTGTGACAGTTTAGAAGGCGATCGCTTCAATCTTGTCATCCATTTTTCCTAATTTATAATTGCAGGTAAATAGAAATACGTTTTTGCATAAGTTAATCGCATTGTTTTTTTACCTAAACTTAACTGTTTGTTAGCTTGGCAAAAACTAAAGTAGTGTACTGGGCCAGCATGCCTAATCCACAAGTATCAATAAAAACTTGCAACTTTGAAAACAGTTGCAGCAAAAAATTTATCTATACAAAGGTGTGAGGAGAACAGGAAAGATGTCTAATCTCTTGTGGAAATCTTTAGTAACCAGTCCAGCAGTTTTGGGAGCAACGTTGTTGATGTCTACAACGGCGATCGCAGCCCCAAACAACATCAGCCATGAAGTTGTAACAACAGAAGTTTCACAAACGAGTAGTAATCAAGAAGCTTCTAGTTCAGTCTCTACAACTTCAACGACAACAACTGCGACTGTAGTTTCCCCCAAGCCAGAGACGTTGACTCAAGCACAACAAACAAAAGTCAACGTTTCGCAGCAAGTCAGCAGCTACAGCAACGAGGGGAACAATAATTCTCTGTCCCAAGTGACATCGGTTTCCCAGTTCTCCGACGTACAGCCAACAGATTGGGCTTTCCAAGCGTTACAGTCCTTAGTTGAGCGCTATGGTTGTATTGCTGGTTATCCTAATGGGACGTTCCGTGGTAACCGTGCTTTAACTCGTTATGAATTTGCTGCAGGTTTAAATGCATGTCTAGACCGGGTTAACGAACTGATTGCGACAGCAACATCTGACTTAGTAAGAAAAGAAGATCTGGGCACTTTGCAGCGCTTACAAGAAGAATTTTCTGCAGAATTGGCAACTCTACGCGGTCGTGTAGATGTATTGGAAGCGCGGTCAGCAGAATTGGAAGCAAACCAATTCTCAACGACTACCAAACTTGTTGGTGAAGCAATCTTCGCCCTTAGTGATGCTTTTGGCGATACAGTAGGCAAAAACAATAATACTGTCTTCCAAAACAGAGTACGTTTAGACTTCCAAACCAGCTTCACAGGTAAAGACGTTCTGCATACGCGTTTGGCAACTGGTAACGCCAGAAGGTTAAACACAGGTGGTGATGTAGACGTCAATAGAAATGGAACTATAGACCCTTCAGAGCAAAATGCTGGAGGCTTTCAAACCTTTAACCTGAGTGGAGATAGCAGCAACAGTAATGATGTTGTCCTAGATTGGCTGGGTTATTACGTCCCCATAGGACCAGCTCAACTTTATGTTGTAGCTACTGGTGGTATTCACAGTGATTATGCTGCTACCAATAACCCCTATTTTGAAGACTATGATGGCGGTAATGGTGCTTTATCTACCTTCGCTTCTGAAAACCCCATCTATCGGATTGGTGGTGGTGCTGGTGCAGCACTGAATATTAACTTTGGTAAAGGTGGCGGTATTCTCAAACCAAGTTCGCTAACAGTGGGTTACTTGGGATCTCAACCGAATGATCCAGGTATAGGTTCAGGTATATTCAACGGTAACTATGCTGCCCTAGGACAATTGAACTTTAATCTTGGTCAGCGGATTGCTTTAGCAGCTACGTATGTTCACGGGTATCATGGTGCTGGCAGTGCTTTATTTGATGCAGGTGGATTCCAAGGAGCAAAGACTCCTGTTGTAGGTACTTCACAAGCTAACGCTCTGAGTTCGATCGATGGTTCTTCCAGTAACTCCTATGGTTTGTCCGCAGCATTTAGACCGAGTGACAAACTTTCTTTTAGTGGTTTCGTTTCTTATCACGACATCACAGGCTTTGGTAAAAATGATAACTATGAAGCTTGGAGCTATGGTCTCGGAGTTGCCTTACCTGACTTTGGAAAGAAAGGTAACGTCTTAGGTGTTTTCGGAGGTGCTCAACCTTATGCCCTTGGTAGAACACCAGGTGCTAACGACATACCTTATCAAATCGAAGGTTTTTACAAATATCGCGTGAGTGATAACATCTCTATTACTCCAGGTGTTATTTATCAAATGTCTTCTGGTCAAAATAGCAAGAACGATGATGCGTTTATTGGAACCCTCAGAACAACATTCACCTTCTAGATAGTTGACAATATTTATAAGATATTGTGAGCATAATAATTGCTCCGCAGATTGCAGCGGAGCTTTTTGTATTTTTAGCTGAATCGGGCATTAATCTTATCACTCACTGCTTCCAAAAGCTATCTCTTTCAACAATGCTGCAATCACAAAGACTTTATTTTATAGCCTTCCTACCACCACAGGACATTCAAGATTACGCAAATCAAATTAAGCAGTACTTTGCTGATAAATATGCCAGTCGTCACGCGCAAAAATCTCCACCGCACATCACCCTACAACCGCCCTTTAAATGGGCAGATGCTGAGGTACTAAGACTAGAAGAATGCCTGAAAGATTTTGCCAGTGATCGAGAGTCAGTGCCCATTACACTGAGTGGGTTTGGTACTTTTGCCCCTCGTGTGATATACATTAATGTTGTCAGAAGTTTAGAACTGATGACTTTGTATAGTGATTTGATAGCATATCTGGAAAGTAACTTGCGAATTGTTGACAAAGTTGGGAAAACTCGTCCCTTTGCTCCCCATATGACAGTTGCGTTTAGAGACTTAAGCAGACAAAACTTTAAGGCAGCTTGGTCTGAATTTGAAAAGCAACAGTTACACTTTGAGTTTACTGCTTCTGACCTAAAACTGTTGCTACACGATGGCAAGCGGTGGAATGTTAAGTCAGAGTTTCCACTACAAAAAGCCTATCTACAGGGGTTTCTCTAACTAAAAGATCTGTCGCATTTGTTTGTGAAATTGTCATCACATTTAAAAACATGAGTTTTGTGTAAAATTTCCAATTTTTTACAAAAATTTCAAAGATTTTTATTTCAAATATATCCGTTGCCCGTTGCCAGCTAGATTAAGATATGAACTCATGAGAAAATACGAACACGACTAGATCATCAAGCCTGTTAAGAGTTCCCTATTCTTTGTAATCAAAAATTAACTATACAATAGGTAAAACTAAACCTTCTTTAGCTAGTAATGCTTTAGGAAAGACAGATTGTAGTTCAACCTGAACTTCGTTGAGAAAATCATCGTAGTCATCTGGACGGTGATGAGAAATAACTAACTGGTTCACCTTAGCAGTTTTTGCCAAATCGACAGCAGTACCCCAGTGAAAGTCAGGTTCGTTATGATTGGGTGCTGCGGGATTTGTATAAGTGGCATTAGCAATTAGCAAATTAACGTTTTTTGCAAGCTGCGCTATGCATTTTCGATCCGCTTCATTTGCGATCTTAGATAAATCTGTGAGATAGGCAACACTGTAGTCTTTCCAACTGACTCTATAACCGATTGATTTTTGCTCGTGATTAATGATTGCCGCTGTGATGGTAAGGTCATCTATCTTCACCACCTTACCTGATGTCAAATTATGAAAGTGCAATTGAGATTGCATGAACTGTAAAGGGTAAGGAAAGTGAGGCTGAAGCATTTGATCACACAAACATTGCTTAATCGATGCTCCATTTAAGGCGGCTGTTCCGTAAATATGGAAGCAATTTTCGCTCTTAAATGCGGGAGCAAAAAAAGGAAAACCTTGGATACGATTTGATTGAGAGTTGGTAAAAAATAAATGGGCATTTAAGGGTGATTGCAGTTGCAGCCAATTTTTTCCAAGTAGACGTAAACCAGTACCGCCATCAAAAACCAAGTGTTTTCCACCTATTTGCATTTGCACACAAGCAGTATTACCACCATATTGAATGGTGTGGCTATCTGGTGTGGGAATTAAACCCCGTACACCCCAAAATTGCACCACAAACTCCAACTCTGAACTCAGAATCTGAGGCAGTGGTTCTGAAGTGAACTGCTTCTGGGAAGGCGACTGCTTAAAATTTGACATATTTGCTCGAAACTAGGTCTGACTAAGCAGGTCATCGTAGCGCCGCACTTCTAACAGTTGGTTTCTGTTGTCCACAATGACAACTGTGGGAGAGTATATTTTTAACTCTTCCGAATTGAACTGCGCGTAAGACATTATAATCAAGCGATCGCCACTCATACCTAGACGTGCTGCTGCCCCATTCAGTTCAATTGCTCCTGAATTCGGTGCAGCCGGAATTGCATAAGTGATAAATCGCTCGCCATTGGAAACATTCACTACGTGTACCTGCTCATACCATAAGATACCCGCTTTATCCAATAGAACTTGGTCTACGCTGATACTGCCTACATAGTTGATATTTGTTGCTGTGAGGGTACAGTTATGAATTTTTGCCAAAAGAAGCGTGCGCTGCATTGGGTTTGAGTTATCAGTTATCAGTGTCTTTTGAAGGTTGTTTCTCCATAGAGAAGTGGTAAGTCCAGTTTTGACCACTGTTTTCTGACACAGGAACTGGTGAGATTGGTTTTTGTGGCAGGGTTTCCCGACACTGGGAACTGGCGTTAGCGTGAACGCAAAGCGTACGAATAAGAGATCAGACGAGGATGTCTGGTGTATCTCCTGCCTAGACGCTGGTTTGAACAGCGTTAGCCATAGACATAGGAGATACGTTAAAGCTAACCAGTTATCAGTTTAGACAATCATCAACAGATTGCTGTTCATTACTTAACTGACGCTGGAGTATTGCAAATGTTTCAAGTTTTTTGTGAATCTGAGTTTTAACTTTTTCCACTACCAGCTCTAATACACTTTTCTACCAAAGGCAAGACCTGATCAACATCTTGCCACCCAAGAATTTCCGTCACTTTTTTTTCTAAATTTTTATATGTGCGGAAAAATTCAGCTATTTCTTGAAGTCGGTGTGGTGCAAGATCTTTTAAAGATTTTACGGAAGTGTAACGTGGATCTTTATCAGGAACACAAAGGATTTTCTCATCGCGATCGCCTCCGTCTATCATCTCTAACATACCGATTGGTCTTGCTGCAATGACACATCCTGGAAAGCTTGGCTCATCCAAGATCACCATACCATCCAACGGATCGCCGTCATCTGCCAAGGTGTTGGGTACAAAGCCGTAGTCGTATGGGTATTGTACCGACGAGTATAGTACCCTGTCTAGGGCGAAAGCTTGAAGTTCTTTATCGTATTCGTATTTGTTCTTACTCCCGCCTGGAATTTCAATTAGAACGTTTATTAGACCTGGTTTAGGTTGGGCAGGAATACGGGATAAGTCCACAACAAAAGTCCTCAGTTAAGGGTGAATTTGGGGCTGCTTCATGCTTAGCTCCCAGTGTATAATTCTAGGCTAAAATGGACTACTGTTATTTCATACTGCTACCGTTAACTCATTTGGCGTAAGTCCCACCGCCATATTTGTACTCAAACAAAGCGATGGGACATAAGCCGGACGCCTACGACAAATATATCTCTAATCTATGGCAACCGTAGGTTGTCACGGCAAGAGATCGTTGAGGAGTCGTCTATTTCATCCAGATAGAGAATGCCGAAGCCCTTTTTGTGCATGCAAACTGCCGACGTCTCTGCCGACAGTCACGCAACTGCGGTTCAAGAGTCAAGTTTTGTCTAATCTACATCTGCTTTTATATTGTAGATAATTGGTTGGTGATCATTCTGAACACTGTTTGAAGAATAGTGACCAATAACAAACAGGGGTAAAGTCAGAGTTAAAAGACCGATCATTGTTCCTACAATATCTGCCAAGCTATGGGAATATGTACTGGCAGGGTCAGCAGATTGGGTATTTGAATGCATAAAAAGTTGAAGTTTTTCACACTTATTATTTTGTTTCGACTCTTTTGCGAAGAGTCTTACTTCTATTTTAGCTATTTTTTAAAATTATACTATCTATTAATAAATAATATCAATCATTTCTTAAGTTATCTATACTTGTTTGTGTAGATGAAACGCTTGATACAAAATTGGAGTTGAAATTTTTAAGTTTTACTTTGTCATTAATTTCACAGGCTCATTTCACTTAACTTCGTAAGCTTTTTAGGTAAACACGGAAAATTATAGTATGAAAAATGACTTGTTTGGCAAGATGATATTCATAGATAAATGATATCAAATTATTTTTGCTTGTCATTCTAAGGAACAGCGTGCCTTTGCAAAATATACAGCAGAACTGAGGAGTCACAAGTCAGAAGTCAGAAGTCAGAAGTAAAATTGGCTCTTTATCTGGACTCTTGAGTTGAAAAGGTGTGCCTCATCAACTTGCAATCGGCTGGATACTAACCATATGAAACAAGACGACTTTTGCAAGTAGAAATGAACTGTCATGTGAATAATTCCTCAGTAATTGCACCCAAAAAATGTTTTCATGGGTCAATCATCGGACAATTTTTTTGGGTGTCAAAGTAGCGTGTTGAAAGAAAATTTAATCATTTCTTCTAACTCTTTTAACTTAAACCCAAAGAATGACTCCACATCCAAACACAACTGAAAATGTGTTATTTTAATGTGCTTTATCTCTGATAACGAAAGCCTAAGCAATAAAAAAACCGCCACTTAATGAGGGCGGTTTGGTTAAGCAATCGGAGGGTATTTACAGCTTACTCTGCCAAAGCGTGAAATTGTTGTAACAGAGTTTGCACTTGTTGTTTATATGATGCGCTAAATGCAACTATCGTTTGGCATATGCACTCATAGGTTCTTTGATAAATCTTATGTAAAGATGTTTGAACGTAGACTTGATGACGCGGGGCATTCCAAAATCAATGGGTAGAAATTTGTCTGGTAGTCGCCAATCATCTATTTTTAGTAAGTCGGGATGTAGGTAAGGAAAATTGATGTTGTTCAGTTCACCAACTAACCCCAGCTGCATTGATACAGCGACAGTGGGTACTTGTTCTGGTGGAACATTGAGGATTTGCACCATAGCACGATCTAAAGCAAAGACATCTGATGATGCGGCTAAAATCCCCAGTGGACGGGGTTCACCACCACTCGGACCATTGCCTTCATGACCAATAATGCCATCAAGTATAGTTAAGTTAGGATGAATTGCTTTAGCAGTTTCGACCAACATTTCACCAAAACGATTTGCGTCTTTTCCTGCTTCCATATGCCACCAAGCTTTCATCTTGCCTGGAACACAACCAAATAGATTTTTCACCCCTAAAGTTAGTACCAATTGGACATGAGATTTCACCTTGGGTAGGTTAATAACGACATCTGCCTCCATTGCTTCTTTACACAGTAGCAGATGGTCAAAGTCTTCGCTGACGGTTTGGTAACGCTGACCATGAAAATCAATGATAGGAAGATTCAGTTCTTCTAAAATAGGCTGATAACCATTTGCGACTGCAACTCCCTTAGCACTACCAAAAGCAGGACTATCTCCTAAAAATGGTTTACCACCTGCTTCCATAACCATCTGGGCAACTGCGTAAACCAGTTCTGGACGAGTTGTACATTCTTTGCCGGGACGTGCGCCTGTTAGCAGGTTGGGTTTGAGTAACACGCGGTTCCCGCTTTTGACAAACGCCGCCATTCCTCCTGAAGGTTCCAGCAGTGTTTCTAAAGATTCTCGCAGTGCTTCCCGTTCGTAAGAAGTGGCGCGAATTAAGCTGACGGATGCTGTTTGAGTCTGCATAGTGAAATAAAGAACGAATAAGAAAAAATAAAGAAGGAAGACTTCTTTGTTCTATCTTCCTTCTTTGTTCTCTAATCCGATGTGCCGTCTAGTATATTTAGAGGCACAATTGCACTCATTTGTTCCAGGTTTAATACTTGTGCTAATTCTGTTTCACTCATGAAACCACGTTCTAAAACAATCTGTCGCAAAGACTTGCCAGTTTCTAAAGATTCTTTGGCGACAGCAGCTGCATTTAAATAACCAATGTGGGGATTTAATGCTGTCACCAAGGCTAAACTGCCTTCAGCATAAGCTAAACAACGTTCTTGGTTAGCCGTAATCCCCTGAATGCAGCGTTCGGTGAGTGCGGCGATGGTGTTACCAAGAATTTCAATGCTGTTAATTAGGTTATAGGCAATGAGGGGCATCATCACATTTAATTCTAATTGTCCTGCTTGGGCAGCAAGAGCGATCGCACTATCGTAACCCATCACCTGAAAACACACCATTGATGTCATTTCTGCCATGACTGGGTTGTACTTTCCTGGCATAATCGAGGAACCCGGTTGCACTGGTGGTAGTTGAATTTCTTTTAACCCGGTTTTTGGTCCCGAATCCATCAGACGCAAATCATGAGATATTTTAACTAAGTCTTGAGCTAAGTTACGTAAAGCACCCGAAACATGAACGAATGGTGCCATACTTTGCATTGCTGCCATCAGGTGAGATGCAGGTTCCAAAGGAAGATTTATCAAATCTGATATTGTTTCTACCACACAGGCACGATACTGAGGATGAGTATTTAAACCTGTACCCGCTGCACTTCCTCCCAAACCTAGCACCATCAAGTCAGAAGAAGCTGTGTAGATACGGTTTTGGTGTTCTGTCAGAATGTGTGCCCAAGCGCGAAAATTCTCACCCAAACGCACGGGTACGGCATCTTGCATGTGAGTTCTGCCGGATTTGACGACATCTTGAAATTCCTCGGCTTTTTCTTCTAATGCTGCTATTGCTTTTTCTAAAGCCGGATGTAGTGTTTTTGATAATGCCAATAAGCCACCGATACGAATTGCTGTGGGAATGACATCATTGGTAGACTGTCCGTAGTTAACATGGTCGTTAGGATTAACACGCTTGTAATTGCCTTTTTCTTCACCGAGAATTTCTAAAGCGCGATTTGCCAAGACTTCGTTAATATTCATATGGTGAGAAGTCCCAGCACCAGCCTGATAGACATCTACCACAAATTGGTCGCGAAACTTTCCAGCAAGCACTTCATCAGCAGCTTGTATAATTGCCTGACTGATATCTTGGGGAATACAGCCGAGTTCACCATTGACAATTGCTGTCGCTTTTTTAATAATAACGCCAGCATCTACGTAAGTAGCTAAAGGTTTTATGCCGCTAATGGGGAAGTTTTCGGTTGCCCGTAAGGTTTGAATACCGTAGTAAGCAGTACTAAGTAGTTGACGATCGCCCATCGAATCGCGTTCTATTCTCACTTGAGAATTGATTTGTTGAGTCATACTATTTTTTAAAATTAATCATCACTTCCCGAGTGTATATTCTCCTCATCCCCTTGTCCTCTTATCCCCACGGCAGGTTGCACAGGTTCAGCCCCGACCCCGATGAGAAGTCATATCGATTACCTAAATGTTTGCTACAGATAGTGCCTCTAGAATAAACTGCCATCCAGTCACAGAATGAATAGTTTCTGGAGTTAACTTATTCAGTTCTTTTGAGAGCTTATCTCTTAATTCATCCAAACAAATTATCAAACAGTTTCCATTTAAGTCTCTTTTTCAATTCTTTCCACAATCGTTCAATTGGGTTAACTTGGGGACTATAGGGTGGTTGAAAGAGTAAAACTATATTCTCCGGTATAACTAAATCTAAGCTTTGATGTAAACCGCCGTTGTCTAACTGAATTACG
>NZ_JXCA02000003.1:15006-74456 GCF_000828085.3 Scytonema tolypothrichoides VB-61278 | reverse complement strand
TTAGAGGAGTTAGAAAAATTGTTAGTTTATCGTTGCCAACAATTACTTGAACAACGTGATTTTATTCGCGGGTTGACTTGCTACCATTGGTGGCCGATGACCAGGGCAATTTAATTATAAGTGTTCATCCGAACTTGATATAACGCCTTGACTGATCATCACTGGGTAGAAACCATTACTGACCGTCACTCCGTAGACACCATCACTTGTGCCTTCTATACGATCTGGTAAAACAACGGTTTCAACATTGATCATCTGTATCGTTGTATTTTCGATCCACTGATTTACAGCACTCACAACCTCAGAGAAGGATTCATACTCGGCAGGTCCGCCGAAGGATCCCCGTTTAGTAATCCGAGGCGCAAAATCTTTGCACTTAATCATTTTATCTACCACCTTAAAACTGTAGAGTTGACCATCACTTCAAGGAACCATCGTGATTTGATTTATTTATGGATCGATTCACTGTGATTCCACCATCAACAATCAAAAATTATATAACTCACTGTATATCCACCATCGATCGCCAAGGGTTGCCCCGTAATGTAGCTCGCAGCATCAGAGCAAAGAAAAATAGCAGTGCGTTGAGTGCCACTTGAATTGGCAAAATTGCTCCACTAACTAGCGCTGATGGTAGATACTGCGGTCATTCATAGGAAGCTTCAAAACAGTAGACGACAAACTAAATTCAGTGAGAAGGCAAGCAACAAAGTAAGCGGGTTTATCACTCAGTCAATTGCAGTACAATCTTGCCTCGCATTCCTCCCTTTTCTAAACGTTGATGAGCTTGAACTATGTCACTCCAAGGCAGAACTGAATCAACAACTGGTCGAATCTGGTAGCGTTCAATCAGGTTCCTCAGTGCGTCCAATTGGCTCCTACACTGAGGATTGAAAACGAAGTGAATAGTCAAATTCTTACCCCAGGCATCAAAAAGTGTTTGAGGAGTTGCAATATCGACGATTGTGACAAGTTTGCCAAATGGATGAATCACTTCTGAGCTACGTCCAATCGTATCTCCTCCGACCGTATCTAAAACCAAATCAACACCGCGACCATTAGTTTCTCGCCCAATCACTTCAATATAATTTTCATGCTTGTAGTCGATTGGATAATCTGCACCCAGCTTCTTAACTAAGTCGAAGTTTTCTGCACTGCATGTTGTAAATACATAAGCACCCATTGCTTTCGCCAGTTGAATTGCGATAGAACCGACTCCACCCGCTCCAGCATGAATTAGAACCGTCTCACCGACTTGTAAATTTCCCCTGGTTACAAGGCAATCCCAAGCGGTTCCTCCTGCCGACGGAAAGCAAGCTGCCTCAACATGGGTCAAATTAATAGGCTTAACTGCAATAATGCTTTCCTCTGCAACGTGGTATTGAGCATAACTACCAAACTCTCCAAAAACCTGGGGTGAGTAGTAAACTTCATCTCCTACCTTGAAACGGGTTACTGCCTCTCCAATTGCTTCAATCACACCCGAAACGTCAACTCCGATAATTGCAGGGAGACGAACTAAATCTTTGTAGTCACCCCGACGAGTTTGATAATCAATGGGATTGATCGAGGTCGCATATACTCGTACCAGAACTTGGGTCGCTTTTGGAACTGGCTTAGGTATGTTTTGAAATTCAAACACCTCAGCTTTACCAAAAGCGGTCAGTACCGCAGCTTGCATGTACTCCATACTAGCCTCCTTGCGTCTAAAATGATTGAGTAGGTTTAGTGACCTATGGATCAATTTACTGTGATTCCACCATCAACAATCAACAATCAACTCACTCTATATCCACCATCAATGACTAAGGGTTGTCCCGTAATATAGCTAGCAGCATCAGAGCAGAGAAACACAACCGCTTGAGCAATTTCCGTTGCCTGACCGATCCGATCCATCGGAACCATAGACCCGAGATCATCGAACTCAGGCTTTTTCATTGTGTTCCTTTGTTCATCCGTTTGACTATATCTTGCGCTGCTGAGACAGCAACCTCCGATCAATATGAAGAAGTGCCAGGTTAGCCCGTGCTGGTGAACACCATCAACAGGAACGAGGGCAGGTTGAAAACGAAATGGACGACGAGACCGGGCCAGATCGATCCGCTGCGGCGGAAGACCTCGGTGATAGCGAGACCAGCTACCACGGCAGTGGGGAAGATGTTGTTGATCCCATGCATGAGGGCGAAGATCACAGTGCGGATCGCTCCGAGGACGCGGCGGGGATCTTTCCCGACTCCCGCTGAGAGTTAGAAGGCACTTTAGACATGGTGATTAACTTCTAGATTTTCTGTGTTTTAGCTAACTTGAGTGTAGTCAGCTCCAACACTCAATTTCTTCCATATTCTTGTGATGTTTTATCAGATTCTTATGGTGTTAGCGAACCTGCTTTGGGGTCATTCCGGTAATTCGTTGTTGACGGTAGTACAAACCTGTCGTCGTCAAGGACGTTTCGTGATTGACTTTTTTGCGCAAGCGATAAAAGCGATGGTTCACCCAAATGTGCTTGCACCATCTTTAATTCTCCAACTTTAGACCTGAATCCTTACCTTTCTGACCTAGTTGAAGAAGCTACAAGATCTCAAAAATAATTAATCCAAAATCTGATTAAAGTTAACATCTATTTAGTCGGAGTTTAGTTAGCGTATGTACAGCAGATTCGATGTTTATGAGGTATTGCGACCGATTCAAATTCAAAGTTTAAAAACCATCCCTGAAATTGGTGTACCTCACGTACCTCAAAAGCGCTGTAGTACGCTAAATCTCTGTTTCCCACACCTTTTTTCGTTCACCCGGTTGCACACTCGGGGGAACCCCCAAGGGCGCACTGCCTCCTCTTCCTAAGCTGTTAGACCTATAGTTAACAACTAAACGGATTATCACCATAATCGTTTCCTAATTTAGAATGAGCGAATTTTGAATTGTTTATGACTTTACCTAACTGGATTACCTTCTCTCGCCTTCTGGGTATACCATTTCTGCTTTATGGTTTACACAACCCGACAGCCCAAGCCAGATGGATTTGTTTGGCAATTTTTCTCGTCGCTTCGCTGACTGATTGGTTAGATGGCTATTTGGCGCGGAAACTTAACCAAATCAGCGACTTGGGTAAATTTCTTGACCCCTTGGTCGATAAATTGCTGGTACTTGCGCCGTTACTGGCTTTAATTGAGTTAGGAAAAGTCCCTGCTTGGGGAGTATTTCTTATTTTGGCACGAGAGTTGGCTATTGCAGGTTGGCGTGTTAGTAAAACCAAGATTACGGGGGCGAATATTTGGGGCAAACTCAAAACAGTCAGTCAAATCATTGCGATCGCACTTCTGATTGCACCTCTACCCCAAGCATGGCAATTACCTTCCATTATTGCTTTCTGGATTTCTGTTGTTCTGACAATCATTTCTGGAGGTATCTACCTTATACCAGAAAAAGATAGCGTTAACACTTCGGGCTAGTGTCAGTTGCGATCGCAACGCGGTTATTCTGCACGTTTTGAAACAGAACATTTGTCTCGTATACACAATTGAAATCTGCTGTCAAGATCATTTTTAGCCCAAGGCTGACTAAAGTAGTATCAAATACTTCTTTGATAATATTTAAATTAAAACTTCTCTTTTCTTAACCTTTTCTTAACTCTATGTATAGTAGGGTATTTGCGGAATTATTAATCAACAAAAATTAGTTTATTAATAACGAGGCAATATGACATTTTCAACTACCGTTTTCAATCGTGTAGTGAGTGTTTCTGCTATCACGGCTGCTGTTACTTTAGGACCGATTTTTACCACAATTGCCCAAGCAGAAACCATCAATGGTGCGGGAGCAACTTTTCCAGCTCCGCTCTACGAACGTTATGCTCGTGAAGTCAAAAAGAAGTATCCAGACTTAGGAGTCAACTATCAAGCCGTTGGTAGCGGCGCTGGTGTGAATCAAGTTATTGCCGGTACTGTTGATTTTGGTGCTAGCGATTCTGCGATGACCGATGCGGAAATAGCTAAAGTGAAGAATGGTGTCATCCTGGTACCTACTGCAGGTGGTGCTGTTGCAATTGTTCACAATCTTCCAGTAGATAATCTCAAATTGTCCCGCAAAACATTGCCAGCAATTTTCTCTGGTCAAATTACTAAATGGGACGACCCTCAAATCAAAGCTGATAATCCTGGTGTGAATCTACCAAGTCAGCCGATTAAAGCTGTTGTTCGTGCTGATAGTAGTGGTACTTCTTTCATTTTTACGAACCATTTGAGTTCCATCAGTCCTTATTTCAAAGGACGAATTGGCACTAACAAAGCTCCAAATTGGACTATCCCAAATGTCACTAAGGCAAAAGGCAATCCAGGAGTAGCCTCTTCAGTAAGTCGTACTCCAGGTGCTATTGGTTATGTTGAGTATGAATATGCTTTGAAAAACAAGCTCAAAATAGCACAGGTACAGAACAAGCAAGGACAATTTGTCGCTCCTTCTTTACAAACTGCGAACGAAGCTTTATCAACTGTAAATTTCCCAGCCAATTTCCGGGTTTTTGTTGACGATCCAGCACAGGGTTATCCAATCGTTGGTCTCACCTGGCTTTTAGTTTATAAGAGTTATCCCAATGCTGCTAAAGGAACTGCTGTGAAGAACTTTTTGAATTGGGTGCTCACAGATGGTCAACAAATTAATGATGACCTGAACTACTCTCGCATTCCAGCTCCTGTGGTTCAAAAGGTCATACAAACGGTCAACAGCATCAAATAATCTGTCACCTCAGACTTTTTGCTCTACCAGGGTGGGCTATTTGCCCACCATTCGGTCATCAAAATAATTTAGTTTCCCGATTAGTAATGGCAAATTCTTTTGAACCAGCTAATAGTAATCAATCTAGTTTGATTGATGAAAGTATAGACATAACAGCCAGCAGTGGAAAAAATTTTTGGATAGACAAAGGATTTACCTGGCTAGTTTATGTGTTTGCTGCCTTGACAGTGATAGTCCTGCTTTGGATGAGTTTGATAATTTTCCAAAAAGCTCTACCAGCTATTCAAAAGTTTGGATTGGGGTTCTTGTGGAATCAACAATGGGATACAGGTAATCTCGTTTTTGGTGCTTTGCCATATATTTACGGCACTTTGGTCAGCAGCGCGATCGCCATGTTGTTTGCCATACCAGTAGGAATAGCGGTAGCTTTAGTCACGAGTGAAAATTTTATTCCTCCTTCAGCACGAACAACGATAGCTTTTATCGTTGAGCTGATCGCTGCTATTCCTAGCGTTATTATCGGTTTGTGGGGTGTTTTTGTTTTTATTCCAGCTCTTGTACCTTTACAAACTTGGCTATCCAGCTTCTTTGGGTGGATACCACTATTTAATACACCAGGTCCTGCTGGGTTTAATATATTGACTGCTGGCATAATTCTTGCGATTATGATTTTGCCTACGATGGCAGCAATTAGTCGTGAAGTCTTGTTAGTTGTTCCCAAAGAATTACGAAGTGGCTCAATGGCTCTTGGTTCTACGCGTTGGGAAACCATTTTTCGAGTCATACTACCTGCTGGATTTTCTGGAATTGTAGGTGCAGCAATGCTTGCTCTGGGGCGAGCTTTGGGAGAAACAATGGCTGTCACTATGGTGATTGGTAACTCGGCTCAGATTAGTCCGTCACTACTCGACCCTGCTTACTCAATTCCTTCTGTGTTAGCCAATGAATTTGCTGAGGCTCAAGATCCGTTGCACATTGGTGCTTTAACATATTTGGGCTTGATTCTGTTTGGTGTGACTTTAGTTGTAAATATTCTTGCCTTGGTGATCGTACAGTTTGTCGGTGGCAAGAGTAAGTAGAAAGCTAGTCTTCAAGATACTAAAGACACATGTTGAAAGTGGAAAACACTTGTCAAAGACCGTATGTAGTCTATTTCCAAAGGTAGACGCGAAAGTTACCAAATCATTTGAATATGTAAATGCGTAAGCGATATGACCAGTGATCGAGAGTTTAATACAGATAAATCTGTGGCGGCAGAAATATGTAGTCCTTTACCACCTGTAAGGATGATATTTGACTATGGAATGACTGTAGTAGCATTTTTTCTCTCAGCTTTAGCGCTGATTCCTTTGCTGTCATTATTGTGGGAAATTGTCGGACGGGGTATAACAAGCATCAAACCATCTATGTTTGTAACATCAGTTATAAACGATGGATTTGCGAATGCAATTCTTGGTACTCTGGAAATGGTAATCATTGCTGGGCTGTTCAGTATTCCCACTGGAGTCATGACAGGCATATTTCTATCAGAAATTGGTAAAGGAAATCGCATTGGTCGTGCTGTTCGGTTTGTTGCATCTATTCTTACTGGAGTCCCTTCAATAGTTGTTGGTGTTTTTGCTTATGCTGTTATTGTATTGATCACTAAGCAATTTAGTGCGATCGCAGGTGGTTTTGCATTAGCTGTTCTCATGCTCCCCGTTATCGTACTAACAACAGAAGAAGCTTTAAAACTTATCCCTACCTCCGTACGTCTTGGTTCCGCCGCCTTAGGAGGGACTCGCTTTCAGACGACTTTTCGGGTTGTTGTCGCCGCAGCAATTCCTGCAATTACTACAGGCGTCTTGTTAGCCGTAGCCCGTGCTGCTGGTGAAACAGCACCCTTAATTTTTACTGCTTTGTTCAGTTTAGATTGGTCAAGCGATTTATTCGGTCCAACAGCTTCGTTATCGGTGTTAATTTTCAATTTATACAACGATCCCTCGCCAGAAAAAACAGCATTAGTCTGGACAGCTTCTCTCGTTTTAGTCGGGATAATTATGTTAATCAGTATTCTCTCTCGTGTTTTCACAAGGAAGAGAAACGTTTAATCACAACTGAAGTTATGTTGTGAATTCTTGTTGTAGTACATAGCACAATATGAGCAAGTTAAACCCAGCAATCAAAGTTAAAAATCTCAGCTTCTACTATGGCACTTCCAAAGCGTTGGAAGGCGTAACAATGGATGTCTATGAGAACCAAGTCACCGCAATTATTGGTCCTAGTGGTTGTGGTAAATCTACATTCATTAAATGCTTAAATCGCATTAGTGAATTAGAAGGACCAGTCAAAGTAGATGGTAGCGTAGAATTTTATGGTCAAAATATCTACAGTTCTCGTGTTAACTTAAATCGCCTACGCCGCCAAATAGGTATGGTGTTCCAAAAGCCAAACCTTTTTCCCATGAGCATTTACGATAATATCGTTTACGGTATAAGAATTGCTGGATGGCGTCCTAGAGCAGAATTAGATGAGATTGTCGAGTATGCTTTGCGAGGTGCTGCTATTTGGGATGAAGTAAAAAATAAACTGAATAAATCAGCTTTAGGGCTTTCTGGTGGTCAACAACAGCGTTTATGTATTGCTCGTGCTTTAGCTGTTAAACCAAAAATTCTCCTAATGGATGAGCCTTGTTCGGCTCTTGATCCCATTGCAACAATGAAAATTGAAGAACTCATCCACAGTTTACGCGAGGAACTGACAATTGCAATTGTGACCCACAATATGCAACAAGCTGCTCGTGTTTCTGATTTCACGGCTTTCTTCAGCACTGATGAAAGTCGAATTGGTCAAATGGTTGAATTTGGACAAACAAATCAAATCTTCAGCAACGCCCTCGACTCTCGCACCCGCGATTACACTTCTGGACGTTTCGGATAAAGAGTTTAACCAAATTCAACAAATTGATTACTTTGTGTCAAATAAGCTAGAATCAGTATTTCTTTACGCTCATCTACTTGTATCTTCAAGAAATTTAACAAGCTTATCACTTTAATATAATTTTTGTTCCCAGATGATAAGCTAGCTCCTCACTTTCAAATATGTGTGATATTGAGATTTCCACAATTTTAAGTATTGTTTAAACGTAAAATTGTGAAGTTATTGCTGCTTCTGTAAAGTTTTTATTGGAGTGACACTTCTACACTTTCTTATCGGGTAAGTGTAGAGTTCTCAGTCATTCAAACGAATGAGTATAACTTCTATATTTGGGGAAAAATAATACTTTTAATCAAAGCATTTCTTATTCTTAACCTATATATGAGAACTTCGATGGAGATGTATAGAAAGTAAATGTATTGCTTTGTGTACATTTTGCTCTTGACAGATGTCTGTCGCTGATTTCCCATAAGTATTTATGGAAAAAAGAGAGGAAATCTGGATTTTTGTGCTGTAAATATAGCGGTTCTCATTTGAATCACATACACCATCACAAATAATGTAGAGACGTAGTATGCTACGTCTCTACAGTCGTGTATTGCATGCAACACCATAAGCGCTATAAATACTCAATTCCAGGCACATAGTATATCTACCGCTTAAGAAATGTAAGTTGCGACAAACTAGGAAAAAACTATGGCAAACGTAACACTTAAAGGATTTGCTTTACTACCAGCAGATACATTTGCTGAGGGTCCTTCCTCTGGGAACTTTATCACAGGCAATACAAATGGACGAGATCTTCCGTTCCCAGGACAACCTGTTCAAGGCTTTAGTAGCGTACAGTTTGCCGACAAAAACACCTTCTGGTTCCTTTCGGACAATGGTTTTGGGGCAAAGAACAATAGCGCTGATTTCCTATTGCGAATCAACCGTCTTAGCCCTAGTTTTCAAGGTACACAAGGGGGTGACGGTAGTGTTGAGGTTCTCAACTTTATTCAGCTATCTGACCCTAATCACAAAGTTCCATTCAAAATCGTCAACCAAGGTACCACAGATCGTCTACTAACAGGTGCTGATTTTGACACAGAATCTTTTGTCTTAGGTGCGGATGGAACTATCTGGATTGGGGATGAATTTGGACCTTACCTATTACACGTTGATGGGACAGGTCAGTTATTAGAGGCTCCCATTCCCACCCCTAACTACTACAAAGTGAATACCCTCAATGGTCAACCCCCCATTGTGATTGGTCACCGGGGTGCAAGTGGTGAGCGTCCAGAGCATACCATAGAATCATACAAATTAGCGATTGAGCAAGGGGCTGATTTTATTGAGCCAGACTTGGTTTCCACCAAGGACGGAATACTAATTGCTCGCCATGAAGTCAATATTACGGATACCACTGATGTAGCAAGCCGACCAGAGTTTACTGACCGCTACACGACTAAGGTTATTGACGGTGTGACCGAAAGAGGGTGGTTTGCTGACGACTTCACCTTAGCTGAAATTAAAACCCTGCGGGCAAAAGAACGTCTTTCCTTCCGCGATCAATCTTATAATGGTCTATTTGAAGTTCCTACCCTTGAGGAAGTTATCAATCTGGTTAAGCAGGTAGAAGCCCAAACAGGTCGCAAAATTGGCATCTATCCAGAAACCAAGCACCCTACTTATCACGATTCAGTCGGCTTGTCTTTGGAAGAACCATTGGTTGAGACTCTGAAGAAAAACAATTTCACTGACCCAAGTCGGGTATTCATCCAGTCGTTTGAAGTTGGGAATCTAAAAGAACTCAACCAAAAGATAGATGTACCTTTGGTGCAATTGTTAGATGCAACTGATATTGCTCTTGACGGTACACTGATTGAGAGGCAACCTTACGATTTTGTCGTCAGTGGTGATCCTCGTACTTATGGTGACCTACGGACTCCCGAGGGTTTGAAAGAAATTGCCACATACGCGGATGGGATTGGTCCGTGGAAGCGGATGATTGTCTCGGTTAAAGGTGTTGATGCGGATGGTGATGGGAAAGCGGATGATGTCAATGCAGATGGTGCAGTCAACGATGCAGACAAAACCACATTACCTCCAACAACCCTGGTACAAGATGCCCATTTAGCAGGTTTGCTAGTGCATCCATACACATTTCGTAATGAAAGTCAATATCTGGCAGCAGATTATAACAAAAATCCAGAACTGGAGTTCCAGCAGTTTATCAAGTTAGGAGTGGATGGCTACTTCACTGATTTCCCTGGTACCGGAGACAAAGTCCGCGACCAAATTACTGGTGAGTTTGTACGTTCTCCCGATAACCCCGATGTTCTAGCAGGTCTTGCCTACTCTAACCTTGGTGGTTCCAAAGGCTTTGAAGGTTTGGCAATTAGTCCTGACAAAACTAAACTGTATCCTCTGCTAGAAGGATCAGTTCTTGGTGATCCCAATGATGCGTTACGAATTTATAAATTTGATGTTGCAAGCAAACAGTATGAAGGTCTAGTTGGGTACTATCGTCTTGAAAACTCCAGTTATGCGATTGGTGACTTCAGTGTTGTCAACGATAATGAATATTTAGTCATTGAGCGTGATAACGGACAAGCAGACACCGCTAAATTCAAGAAAATCTTCAAGGTAGACTTTTCAGAAAAAGATGCCAATGGATATGTGGCAAAGGAAGAAGTCGTAGATCTGCTCAATATTCCAGATCCAAATGACTTAAATCAGGATGGTAAGACACAGTTCACTTTCTCCTTCCAAACCATTGAAAATGTACTGGTGATTGATGAAAAAACTATCCTAGTTGCCAATGATAATAACTATCCATTCTCTGTAGGTCGTCCTCCAGCAATAGATAATAGCGAAATAATCCTCCTAGGGTTAGGAAAACCTCTTAACCTTGACCCGCGTGTCGGTCTTGCTGGACTTGACAATAACACGTCAATTAGCCAAGGCCATGAGTTGCTAGGAACTCAGAATTGGGCACAGCTCACTAATGTGAATATTAACTAGTCAAAATCTGTAATTTAAGGTTCACGACTTCCACTTTCGTTTGCCCTCACAGTTAAGTTGAGGGCAATTTTCTATCAACTGTTTTTCTACCACGGCTTAAAATAAAAGCAGATAATAAAGTTACTGTCAATAGTTAGATACTTAAACTGGAAAGACTATTATTAAGATATCTTGATAAAATCTGAAGAGTTAATTGACTCTATTGACCATAATGTAAGAACTATAACATGTAGGAGGTTATGATTCCAGTTTTACAAGTCGGCGATCGCGCCATTAACAACAACGAACTCATTCCCCTACTGAAACAGTACGGAATACTGCCGCAGCTGATGCGAGAAATTATTATCGACAGTGCGATCGCCAACGATACTCTAACATCAGAAGAAAATACTCAGGCATATAAGCAATTCTACCAACAGCATCAGTTGAATTCTGAAGATGACCTGCAAGGATGGTTGCAAGTTCGTGGTCTAAACCGTGAACAACTGGACTATCTAGCCACACGTAACATCAAACTGGAAAACTTCAAGCGAAGTACTTGGGGAGATAAGTTACAGTCTTACTTTCTTCAGCGTAAGGCAAAGTTAGATCGGGTTGTCTATTCTCTAATTCGAGTCAAAGATATTTGTATTGCTCAAGAACTTTACTTCCGAATTCAGGAAGGAGAGCAGTCTTTTAGCGAACTCGCTCGCGAGTATTCTCAAGGTCCTGAGGCTCAAACAGGTGGCTTAATCGGTCCAGTGGAATTGGGAGTTCCCCATCCAACTTTGGCAAATATGCTGGCATCAGTTCAGCCTGGTCAGCTTTTACCACCAACTTCTTTAGGAGATTGGATTGTGGTCGTACGTCTGGAAAAGCTGCTGCCATCTCAGTTAGATGAAGAAATGCGACAGCGACTGCTTAACGAACTATTTGAACACTGGCTACAAACCCAGTTAAAAGAAAATTTACAAAATATACAGGAAAAATCTTCACAACATCAAGTTGAACAAAACGGTGTTCAATCAGTGAACAGTGAACAATGAGTCTAGCGCACTGCAAGCGGTGAGACAACCTGATGCTTTAAGGGTAACCCTGGCGCAGGCAACTGGCGTTCTATGGCATCAGCCATAGGGTAACCAGTTATCAAGGTTTCAAATGGAGATGCGCGACTCAGATTGAAACACATCATTTTTATACAGCGGTTTTCTTCTGGGTGAGTATTGCCACGAATTTCTCAAATGTCCTCCACAAGTGTTTTATCTATAAAATCAGTGAATCCTCATTCCTTACTTGTGTTGAACAATCCAGATTCTTGCTTAGGAATGACCTGAAAATCCAGTAAAAGAGGCAAAATTTACAAACAGATAAACAGTTGTGCTGGATTTTCAAAGAGCATGAAAATTGATCACGTTCACTTTTATGTGGAAGATGCCAAAATGTGGCGCGATTGGTTTGTACGCCATTTGGGTTTTCAACTAGTCGCGGATTCTGCTGTTCCTCGAACTTTTCTAGAAAAGGCAGACAACACTCCTTGGAAGGCTAGGGAGGATGACACCTTTCACACCTGCACGCAAGTGGTCAAAAGTGGTCCCATCTGCTTTTTGTTGTCTTCCCCGCTATTACCCACCAGTCCAGTAGCCAAGTTTTTGCGCTATCACCCGCCTGGTGTGGCAGATGTTGCTTTTTGTGTTGAAAATTTAGAAGAGATTATTTCCCTTGCGCAAGTCCATGGGGCGAAAATCTTGCAACCCATCCAGCAAAATCAATATGGTCACGAATGCATTAAGTGGAGCAAAATAGCTGCTTGGGGTTCCCTGACACATACTTTGATAGAAACAACAGGGGGGGGAAATGAGGAAGCACGAGAGAGTCAGAGAATCACAGAGTCTGGGAGTGTGGAAAAATATCCTTCCCTCTTTCCTTCTTCATCTTCTTGGTTTGCTGGCATAGACCATATCGTGCTAAATGTAAAGGCAGGTGATTTAGAGCATGCAGTGGCTTGGTACGAAAATATCCTTAATTTTCAGGGACAGCAAACGTTTAACATTAAAACATCTCGCTCTGCCTTGCATAGCCAAGTCATGGTTTCGCGTAGTGGTGATGTACAATTGCCAATTAATGAGCCAGGTTCAGCCAATTCTCAAATTCAAGAATTTTTGAACGTGAACCAAGGATCAGGAATTCAACATATTGCTTTACGAACACGCAATATTGTTCATGCAATAGCCCAGTTCCGCGCGAGTGGTCTATCGTTACTCCCAGTTCCTCAAGATTATTACTCACAAGTTCGGCAGCGAAAAGGACTTCCCTTATCTATAGAGGAACTGGATACGATTGCAGAACAGGAAATTTTAGTGGATTGGAAACAAGAGACTTTTTTTGGCTCAAAGAACAACCGAACGCCTTTACTATTGCAAATTTTCACCCAGCCTATCTTTGGACAGCCGACCTTTTTCTTTGAGTTTATTGAGCGTCGGTACCAAGCGAAAGGTTTTGGTGAAGGTAACTTTCGCACTTTATTTGCAGCAATTGAAAATGAGCAAATCAAACGTGGCACTCTGGGCTGAAACGTTTCAAAAAATGAGCCAACTGTCCAAAGGGCACGCGGCTTGGGTGTATGCGCGAAGCGCACGCCTGAGGCACGTTAGCGAAGCGTCTCCTGAGGAGATACGCGCAGTGTGCCTTGGGCATAGGCTGCTTCACGTGCCTCTGGCGCTCAATTAGTGCAGGCTGGCTTATTTTTCTGGGTTGGATGACATATTAGAAATCTAAAATTGATTGATCAATTTTTCAAACGCACAAAACACTATGATTTGGGATATTCTGTAAGTAAATATTACATTTTAATTAAAGATGTTAAGACTTATTACAGATTTTGATGGTCCCATTATTGATGTTTCTGAGCGGTACTATCGTGTTTACCAATTCTGCTTAGAAAAGATTCAACGCCCAAACCAACAGGTACAACAACTTGCAAAAGCAGAATTTTGGCAATTGAAGCGATCGCGCGTTCCCGAAAAAAAAATTGGTATTATTTCTGGTCTAAATGAAGCGCAAGCACAAGAGTTTTCTCAATTGCGGCGACAAACTGTACATACCGAATCTTACTTTGAGTATGACACCCTAGCTCCTGGTGCTGTAGAAGCACTGTTAAAAGTTCAACAGGCTGGTGTTGATCTAGTCGTTATGACTATGCGTCGAATTCGGGAATTAGATTATGCTTTTAAGAAACACGATTTAGGGAGATTTTTCCCAGAAAATCGTTGTTACTGCCTAAGCAACGATTATGTCAAAACCCGTGACACTGATGATAAACCTTTGTTGATGGCGCGGGCAATACAAGAACTCCCCCCTGCTACAGATATCTGGATGGTGGGGGATACAGAAGCTGACATAATTTCTGCCACAAAACACAACATTAAAGTTATCGCTGTGGAGTGTGGCATCCGCGATCGCGCTCAACTAGAACAATACCAGCCAAACTTAATCGCTAAAGATTTAAGTTCTGCTGTAGATCTAGTTCTAGAAAGAGCCCTACAACAGAAAAGCTGAGTTGGAATTGGATAAAGGCAGCTATTCTTTATTACCTACTATCCAAAAACCCATCTACTTTAAAAAGCTACTGATAAGCCATAATAATACGAATGTGACCATACTAGAAAACTGGTTTGGAGTCACATTCACAATTTGTAATTGAGGGATAAGCCATTTGGCGACTTGCCCTCCTGCAATTAAGCCTGTAGTCAGACCAATTAGTGTTAATAAAACCCCTCTACCAAACTTTTTTTCCTTACGATTGAGAAAGTAAATACTGACACACACCCCAAGTACTAATGTCAATTGCAATACTTGGTCACTTCCGGGTTGGTAAAAAACGCTAATGGCACTCAATCCTAAATACCAAGCTCCAGGCAGCAAAGTCTCTGTTAATGTTGGTTTATCTAGGATTCGTTGCAGCCAAGCTGGTGAGTGCTGGCGAGGAGTTTGACTTTCTTTTGGAAGCGATGGCACTAGACGTTCTGGAAATCGGATGCGTTCAGGCACTTTAATTTTGCCTTCCTGGCGCATCTTTAAGCGCTCCATCAAAATGGCATCATACGCAGCTTCTATAGCTTCCAGACGTTTAGAATCGCCACTGTGTTGCTCCAATAGACGATTGCGAACATCTTGAATTTCATCAAAGCTAGCATCTTCTGATAGCCCAAGTTTTTCGTAGGGATTGTGTTCGTCGCTCATGGGAGTTTATTACTTCAGCCTCAGTCAGCGGCAATGTCTTGTTAAACAAAAAATACTATATTTTTATCTTGCTCGAAACCAATGTTTTGGTTCATTCGTATGCTTTACCCGGATATTAGCACAGGTCACGCATTTGTCCCCTGAAAAATAAGCCAGGCTTTGTTCTGTTGATTAGTGTTCCCAGAAGAGTACGCGTAGTAATAGGGCTGGCTTATTTTTCTACGTGTAAGACTTCGTCAGCTACACTAGTTTAGTAATTTTAACTATAGTCACTTTAACATATAGCCATAGCTCCGTGTATCCCCTCATGTCGTTCATTCACTAGGGCTTTACTCTAGAATTTAAGCAAAAAATACCTATAAGGCGATTTTACGATGAAAAAATCTCTTGTGTTTCAGATTCAACAATTTACGGCACTTCGAGGTGAGTTGTAAATAATTGTCTTTTGCTTCCTCGTGCCATGAAGTCGCATCTCGATTTAAAATTAAAGGGTTTTAAATTATTGCACACCTGGGATAAACTTGTGTCCAAGTTGAACCAGTTGTCGTGGCTAAGGTTAGAGGACTTGCCTTGTGGATCTAAAATAAACAAAAAAGCCGAATACTGGAGCAAAGGGTAGCATTGCCAAAATATTTACGCCCTAATTGTTGATAATCCTGATTAAACTAGTATTTGAATAATCAGGGAAATCACACCTTAGCCTTGTAGATACATATTGTCTCCAATGCGAAAACCTTTTTTAACGGAATTCGCTTGTTAATCCTATAAATTTTTGTGTAAAGTGATGGTCATGGCTCCTGCCAAGATTCTTGTAGTTGATGACGACCCTGCGGTTCGGAACTTAATCCAACGCTTTTTGATTAAGCAAAGCTATCAGGTAGAATCTGCCGAAGATGGTAAAACTGCCCTGGCGCTGTTTGAGCAATTTAATCCAGACTTGGTAATTTTAGATGTAAATTTACCAGACGTCATTGGATTTAACCTCTGCCAAGAGATGCAAAGCCGTAACGGGGTTTTTGTATTGATGTTAACAAGTCGTGCAGACGAAGCCGATAAGATTCGCGGCTTTTCTAAAGGTGCTGATGATTATCTCACCAAGCCTTTTGGTTTAGGGGAACTAGAAGTGAGAGTAGCAGCAATTTTAAGGCGTCAGCGTGTTGTGACTACGGCAGAACAGAAGAGGCTAGTCTTTGAAAAGCTAATGATTGACCCGGTACGGCGGGAGGTCACACTTAATAGCCAACCCGTGCCTTTAACTGCTTTGGAATTTGACCTGTTGCATTTTTTAGCGAGTCATCCTGGTCGAGTTTGGCGGCGTGCTGAACTGATTCAGGAGGTTTGGGACTACGAGTACGTCGGCGACCAAAGGGTTGTAGATGTCCATATTGGTCAAATTCGCAAGAAGATTGAGATTGATGCCAGCCAACCAGCGTTAATTCAAACTGTACGTGGCGTCGGGTATAAGTTTGAGTCTTCTTCTGGTGGTCAGCAATTTGAAAAATCTTAATAATCGAAAATATTGGCAAAAAATGTGAATCACGGTTATTTTACTGGGGAATCTGGTGAAAAAATTAACCTTCATACAACTCCTTCATCAAATCTACTGCACAAGCACTAACCAGGCATTGTTTTAAAGTCTCAGTTTCTTGACTTCAAGATCTGGGCATTGCACAAGCAAAGATAAACGAGGAAATAAAACACTTTATCTTTGAGTCTGCTGTTCTCAAATAGACTGACCTAATTTTTTATTCAAGGACAACTAAATCTGAAACCACGCCGTCAGCGCGACAGCCAAAGCATCTGCTGCATCGTCTGGATGGGGAATGTAGTCTAAATTCAACTCTCGTGCCACAGCTTGCTGAACTTCCTGTTTCTCAGCGTTACCATATCCCGTTAACGCCTGTTTGATTTGGGCAGGAGTAAATTCCACTGTTGGTAATTCATGCTGTGCCAACACCAACATGATGACTCCCCGCGCTTGAGCAATGGGAATAGTATTTGCCATACGATAGAAGAAGAATTTCTCTACTGCTACCAGTTGAGGTTGAAATTCTTTTATCAGGGTGTGCAAATCCTCGTACAACGTACATAGCCGTTGTCCGATGTCCGTATGAGCTGGCGTATTGATAACACCAAAGTCTAGTAGGTTGACTGAATCATGTTGCACCCTGTCTTGATTTTTTTGGCATATAATCGCCCCAAATCCTAAAATTGCTAGTCCCGGATCTATTCCTAGAATTCGCTGTTCCATTGATTTGTTGTTTTTTGATCACAAAGCGTATTGACTCGGTATACTGGCAATTTAGACTATGCATTTTTAGTCCAATCGGATTGAAAAGTGTAACAATTCCACACTTGGACTTCAACCAGGTGGTATACATTTTCTGTTAATCGTTGTTAGTAGTACTGCTGTGGATCAGGTATGTCAATTGGTTTTCTAAGACTTGCCCTCAAAGCCCTGCAAAAGCAGTCACGCAGTCGCACTTCCCATCGAGTGAACCAATGGTTCAAGTGGTTGTCCCCCGGGCTATCAGTGAAACGATGGTTGCTCATTAGTGTTGGAGGTATGATTTTAGCAAGTCTGGGATTTGCTATCTGGATTAGGCTAACGCCAATCTTTTGGGCGATTAAGTTTTTGCGGGGCATTCTGGGAGTGATCACCGATATTGTACCGTACTACATCAGCGGTCCTTTGGTGATACTGGGCGGCTTGTTGCTGCTTCTGTGGGGACAAACTCGGACAGTAAGTTCAATTACTCAGGTACTCAGATCAGAAGGCGATGAGGAACTTATTGATGTCTTGCTGGCACATCGCCGATTGTACCGAGGACCGAAAATTGTAGTCATTGGTGGTGGTACCGGACTTTCTACATTACTTAGAGGTTTGAAAGCTTACAGCGCCAATATTACCGCCATTGTTACTGTCGCTGATGACGGCGGTTCTTCAGGGCGGTTACGTCAGGAATTTGGCGTGTTACCACCAGGAGATATTCGTAATTGTTTAGCAGCACTAGCTGACGAAGAAAAGTTATTGACAGAATTGTTTCAGTACCGGTTTAAAGCTGGGGATGGTTTGACTGGTCATAGTTTTGGCAATTTGTTCTTAACAGCGATGAGTGACATTACTGGCGATTTAGAAAGAGGTGTCGCCGCTAGTTCAAAAGTTTTAGCCATACGGGGACAAGTTTTGCCAGCAACCCTCAGCGATGTGCGCCTCTGGGCTGAATTAGCCGATGGTCGCCGTATAGAAGGGGAATCTAAAATAACCGAAGCAGGTGGTAGTATTGTCAAAATTGGATGCATTCCTGCAAATCCGCCTGGTTTGCCCGCCGCTATCAAAGCAATCAAAGAAGCTAATTACATTATTATGGGTCCTGGTAGTCTTTACACCAGCGTTATTCCCAATTTGTTGGTACCAGACATTGCTGATGCGATCGCCGCCTCGGACGCACCCCGTATCTACATATGTAACATCATGACACAGCCTGGGGAAACTCAGGGATACACTGTTGCTGACCACATTAGGGCTATTGATGCTGCTTGCGGTAGACCACTATTCAATGCTGTACTGGTACACAAAAAATCTCCTAGTGAACGCGCACTCATCCGCTATGCCCAACAGCAGTCTCATCCTGTTTTTCTAGATCGAGAAGCCATAGCCCAGTTGGGACGGCGAATTGTGATAGCTAACGTGATGCATGAAGATGAAACAGGTTGTGTGCGTCACAACTCCCAACGACTAGCACGAGTGTTGTGGCGCTGGTATAGTGGAGGGCATTATAAAAAGTGAAGAGGTTGAGAAAATCACAAGACAAATCAATTCAAAATTCACTCATTCAAAGTATGTCCTACGCATAGGCTGCGCGAACAAAAAATAATTTTGAATTTCGTACCTCCCAGGGTGAAGCTGCGACTTCCGTGTAGGGCATATTCATAATTTTGAATGAAGTGAAGGGGGTCAGTTATAATGAAAATTTTTCTGGCAGATACAACCGCGACGCAAAAGCTTGGAATAACTGTTGGTCAATCACTAAATGCTGGTAATGTCATTTTACTAGAAGGTGATTTAGGTGCTGGCAAAACGACTTTGGTGCAAGGTATTGGCGAAGGTTTGGGCATCACTGATCTAATTGTTAGCCCGACTTTCACCCTGATTAATGAGTACACACAAGGACGCCTTCCCCTTTACCACCTGGATTTGTATCGTTTGGAACCTAATGAAGTCGCCGCCTTAAACTTAGAAACTTACTGGGAAGGCATTGAGGTGACACCAGGAATTGTCGCAATTGAGTGGGCGGAACGTATGCCCTACAAACCAGAGAGTTATCTGAGTGTACGCTTGACTTATGGGCATGAAAACACTCGTCAAGTAGAAATTACACCCCATAATTGCGCTATCAGCGAAGAAATCGCTTCTATGCGTATGTAATTTCTACCTGGTCAGCTTTCTGTGAATTTGTCAGTCCTAATATTACGTGTAAATATTTAGCTGACAAGTGATATTTTTCCCTCAGTTCCAACGTCTTAAGACAGGCAATTAACCACACTAAACCAGCCGCATAGCCAGCTAAAACATCAGTAGGCCAGTGTACACCAAGATAAAGCCGACTAAAACCTATAGCAACAATTAAGACAATCGTCAAGGCAAAAATTCGTCCTCGCCATTGAGGAAATTCCTTTGCCAAAATATAGGCTAAAAAGCCATAAATCACTATTGACACCATTGCATGACCACTAGGAAAGCTGTGTTGACCTACATCAATAATCCAGTTCCAGAGGTCTGGACGCGCTCTACCAAACAGCAGTTTTAGGAAACAATTTAAGCTTACACCACCAATTGCAGCTATGCTCAAGGTAATTGCTTGAGTGCGACGGTTAGAACGTAGCAGTCCTGTTCCCAATCCCAAACAAATCAACAGCAAAAAGATTGGATCACCAAGAAAAGTGATACCAAGCATAATGCGATCAAGAAGTGGCGTATGCAGCTTCTGAATTGCTAGTAAAATGCGTTCATCAAGACCATATCTGTGCAGCAGCCCTGTGCATAGAACAAGAGTAGAAACAGCAGTTCCTGATACTAGAATAAGTTGACTGGCCGCTTGCTCTAATTGTTTTTTCACATGCGTTTGGGTGCTTTCTTGTTTCTGAACGCTGGCTGTCAGTTGATTTAAGTTTCTATGATTTCTAGGTAAAATTTTTGCTTTTTCTGGTGCTGTGCTTATATAAGGTGTCCTTACAGGTAATTTTGTGCCTTGTTTTCTATAATCCCATACAATTCTTTCAAGAAGCGAGGCTATAGCATTTGGACTGACATCTGAATGGAAAAGAACAAGAACATTTCCTGTATCATGATTGGCACGAACTTGTCCAATACCTTCCTCTTTTGATAATATCAACTCAAGGTATCTTTTGAGAGCTTCCGAACGATAAAGTCCATTTACCTTGTATCTCGCTCTTCCTTTAACAGCAGTGTGTATTGCCCGAACTAAAGGATTTTGATTGAGGAGGTTATGGAAATGAATGCCCATTTTTTTACTTACTCCTTTACCGCTAGAAGATTACTTATAATGTAGTACAAAAATTACATAAGTTTAACGAAAATCAGATTATGGGAGAATGGTTAAGAAACCGAACATTCTCACTAGCGATTGCGCGAAGCGCAGACGCTAAAAGCTAGAGTTTATACTAGTATAAACTCTAGATCCGAGCTAAATTTCGACATGTCTAATTTTTTCACACTTCATTTCTTTTGCAGTGTGAGGAATACAAGAGTAATTTTTTGGTCTATATAATTGCGCCTTTCTACTGAGTCTACTTCTTCCAAGTGCAAGTCGATGCGGTATCAAAAAGTTATCTGCTAAGCAGGTCATGCTAATGATTTTTCTTACCTGTTCGGAAGTCAAACACAAAGAGAAACGTGGACGTGGACGACCAAAAGGGAGTAAGAACAAAAACAAAACGCAGCTAATCTTAACATCTGAATGACTACTCGCAATAACATCTCGTAAGTTGGATATTTTTTCACACTAAGCCAGAACGCAGTGCAACAACTGCTGCTTGCACGCGATCGTCAACAGATAATTTATTCATAATCCCCCGAACATGAGTTTTCACAGTATTGGGACTCAAATAAAGCTTTTCTGCAATTTCTGGGTTACTTAAGCCTTCAACCATCAGTTTCAAAACTTCTAACTCGCGCGCAGATAAATTTGCTGTGTTTCCACTAGGGGAAGGGGGTTTGAGATTATCAATGACTCGTCTAGCAACTTGAGGATCGAGGTAGGTTGCACCTTCAACTGCGGCGGCGATCGCACTCAACAATCGCTCAACACTCGCCCCTTTGATACAATATGCATCAGCACCGCTAGACAACGCCGCAATAATTTCTGTATCTGTTTGATGCGATGTCAGCATCACAACGTGAGTTTCTGGTAATGCTGCTTTAATTTGCTGTGTTGCAGCTATCCCATCCAACCGGGGTAAACCAATATCCATTACCACCAAATCCGGTTTTAATTTCAGTGCTGCTTGCACACCCAAATAACCATCTTCCGCTTGTCCGACAATTTCCAACTGAGGATGGGCCATTAATGACTGTTCTAATCCCAGTTGCATCATCGGATCATCTTCTACAATTAAAATGCGCAGCACAGAAATATTAGCTGGTAGATTTAAGCGCAAGGTATTATTCTGAAACATTTTTCTATTCTTCCACGCGATACCCCAACTCTGTCAAACGTGTCCGAGACTGACGCCATTTCGGTTGTACTTTGACGAACAATTCCAAGTATACTTTTCCTGCAATTAACTTTTGAATTTGTTCACGCGCTGCACTACCAATTGCTTTTAACATTGCCCCACCTTTACCGATGAGAATTCCTTTTTGGGAATCACGCTCAACGTGTATGGTGGCAAGTACACGAGTTAAAAACTCTGTTTCTTCTACTAGATCAATCGCAATGGCTACTGAATGGGGAACTTCTTCACGAGTTAACAGCAAAATCTGTTCTCGAATCAATTCGCCCATAATAAAGCGTTCTGGCTGGTCTGTTACTAAGTCGGGTGGATAATATAATGGTCCTGGTTCTAAATATTGAATTAAGACCTGTTGCAGTTCAGGTAATCCGACACCAGTTTTTGCAGAAAATTTTCTTGTTTGCCAGTGATGGGATTTTGCTAACTGGGTGTAGCTATCATCTATTGTCTGGAAATCTAAGGGCTGTTCGTCAATTTTGTTTAAGCCTAAAATCACTGGTGTTGTGCTGTGAGTGAGTAAATCAGCGACATAGCGATCGCCTGTCCCACAATTGGTCGATCCATCCACCACAAACAACACCATATCTACCGATTCAATGGCTAGTTTGGCATTTTTCACCAGCACTTCCCCCAATTGATGATGAGGTTTATGTATTCCTGGGGTATCCACAAAAATAATCTGCGCTTCTGGGGTGGTGAGAATGCCTCGTAACCGATTGCGTGTTGTTTGTGCTACTGGTGATGTAATAGCAATTTTTTGTCCAACTAATTGATTCATTAACGTAGATTTACCGACATTTGGACGACCAATAATGCCGACAAAACCTGATTTATATTCAGGAGGAGCCTGCGGAATTACCACTTCTCCTGAAAGAGAGAAGATATCATTTTGACTACTATTTCTCCCTGGCTCTACCATCATATTTTAGATTTCGGATAACGTAACTTTTTGTACAAATACAAATCAAACAGAAAACTACGAGTGAATTTATACTATAGCTGATAATCGTTACGTACAGTACAGATGTTAAATTTAACTTCTCTGCATACAGTTGTATATCTGATTTCAACGATAACCGCTATATTTACTTAATCTTATTTTAATTGACTTATCTATCACTGCCCACTTTTTCAATGAGCTTTTTCAAACAGAATGACTCATTCTAAAGGAAAATTAAAGTAACAAGACACTATTCAATCATTCCAAGCACAAACTCGCCTTCGTTAACTGCCTGATTGCTTGAGATATCGAAAACGAATCCATCTTGTTCTGCACTCACATCAATCACAGTTGGTAATGTACCGTCTTTATGAAAACTCAAAATTTGATAAATTCGTTCTCCAGCTTTGACAGAACTTCCCAATTCCACTCTTGATTGAATCATTCCACCTGTTGGAGCATAATATCTTTTCATTTGAGTTCTTGATTTCAAACTCATGTTATGAGATTCGCTTTCCTTGAGAGGAAAGCCAGATATTCGCAAAACCCCTTTATATGCTAAATAGTTTTTCACACCTCGAAGACCTTTCTCTACTGAATCTGGGTTCATTTGCATTCCTGTACCAAGTTCGAGTGTCCAAGCCTCTATATCAAAGCGAATTTCTCTACCAAGCTGTTTGAAATAGTCTTCCAAAGCTAACCAAGGTTGGATAAAGGTTTTATCAAAAGCATCTTCCTCACATTTATCAAATTCAACAAATTGAATTCCAAATGGAAGTAAGAAATATTTTGCACTTTCTTCTCTGTTACGGAAGAGATAAAGGTAGTTTAATGCTTGATTAGTGTGACTGTGTAAATCAATCAAATAATCTGCATCTAAACTCATAGATTGTAGTCTGTAGCTAAAGCGTTCAGTGTAAGGAACTCCACTGGAAGAATTAATTTTTTCTAAAATTTTGGCAAAACTTTGCTGAATTTTAGCCAGATAGTTTTTTTTTACCACCTCTGGTTCAAAATTGATTTGAGATTTAGCAAATTCCAATAAATCATCAGCATGTTTTTCGTAGTCCCAAAATATACGGTTCCAATCTTTTCCTTCATAACTACAGAATCGTCCTGAGGAAAAAATGTGCGATCGCTGATTGACTGACATTGGGTTACAAACAGGAACTAACCAAATTTCACCGTATAAATCTGTATCATTTACCGTCTGTAAAAATTCAATTAATTGGTGAATAACAGCGTTACCAGCGATTTCCGCACCATGTAAATTAGATTGAATGTAAACTTTTTTGCCTGGGTTAGCGCCAATGAATTTGTAGACTTGCAAAGATAAGATATCACCTGAAGCCATGTGACGCAGAGGAATGGTAGATACAACAGGAAGCATAAGTCATTCAAAATTAAAATGATATTAATCTTTATGTTATGGGACAGGCAAGATGCCTGCCAATAACGTTAAATTAGTCATTAGTTATCAGTAAGCACACAAAGAAAACTGATAACTGATAACTGTTAAGTTCCTGGTAAATTCCGTAACTCCTCACCCATATGAGTACGGTCAGCTAATGCTTTAAGTAAAGGACCATGTGAACCAAATTCTACAATACTTACTGAACCTACAGGGCATCCCAAACGATAGCGAAAGCGCCCGACATCAATTCCCAACAAACTGCACAGCATAATTCTGATCGTTGCTTTGTGCGAAACAATTAAGACATTGCCACTAGTGTAACGATGCTTAATTTCTTCAATAACCTGGGTAGCACGGGATGCAATGGCGATCGCCATCTCCCCCCCAGTAGGTGCATACCAAGCCGGATCTGCTAACCAGCGAATATAATCGTCATGAAATTCCAAATTCACTATCTCTGGCGTTTTGCCTTCCCACTTACCATAGTTGATTTCTTTTAAACCATCCCGCAATTCTGGTTGCATCCCGATTGCATCACACAAAGGTTTCGCCGTCGCTATGGTTCGTCCCATAGGAGAGCAAAAAATTGCTGTCCAAGGGGTAGAACTGTATGCAGTCGCAAAAGCTTTTGCCATATCCAAGCCGTCTGTGCTTAGTTCTGGATCTACCGAACCACAGAAAAAATTATTTCGGCTGCATTCTGTCTGTCCGTGACGGAGGAAATAAAGAGTTAAACTCATAGCAGTCGGTATAGTAGATTAATCATTGGTCAAGAGTCAACCCCTTGAGGGAATGAATTTTTTTGAATTTTGAATTTTGAATTCCTCACTATGCGTTGAACGCAGTTGGTGGGGCTATGGCTAATATAGCGAAGTACCGATAGCATATTGATTTGGGTTTGAGACACGAATCATGAGAACAACACAAGTCAACCCTTTTCTTGATGGTAACTTTGCGCCAGTGCATCAAGAAACCTCTACTAACACCCTGCAAGTCATAGGTGAACTTCCTCCCGACTTATCAGGAATATTTCTGCGCAATGGTCCGAATCCCCAATGGACACCCATAGGACAGTATCATTGGTTTGATGGCGATGGAATGTTGCATGGAGTGCGAATTAGCGACGGTAAAGCTGCCTATCGCAACCGCTATGTGCGGACAAAAGGATGGAAAATTGAGAATGAAGCACGTAAATCTCTGTGGACTGGGTTAGTAGAACCACCACCAAAAGACAAGCCCCACAAACAAAGCAAGAATACAGCTAACACTGCTCTTGTGTGGCACGCAGGTCAACTTTTGGCGTTGTGGGAAGGAGGTGCACCTCACGCTATCAAGGTTCCTGAGTTAAACACTGTTGGTGAGTATACATACAATGGCAACCTTGTTTCAGCAATGACTGCTCATCCCAAGGTAGATCCAGTCACGGGTGAGATGATGTTTTTTGGTTACGGCTTCACACCACCGTATCTGCAATACAGCGTGGTTTCATCACAAGGCGAACTTTTGCAGACAGAAGCTATTGACATACCAGCAGCAGTGATGATGCATGATTTTGCCATTACTGAAGACTACACAATTTTCATGGATTTGCCGCTGACTTTCAATATAGACAAGAAAAAACTGGGCGAACCTATAACAGGATTTGATCGCGACAAACCCAGTCGCTTTGGTATTGTTCCGCGTTATGGCAATAACAGTAATATTCGCTGGTTTGAGAGTCCCGCTTGCTACATCTTCCACACTCTCAATGCTTACGAGGAAGGTGACGAGGTGGTGTTGATTGCTTGTCGCATGAATTCTACGAATGTATTGGGTTCAAAAGACTCACAACCTGATCTGGAAGCAGATATCCCCCGTTTGTATCGGTGGCGGTTTAATCTGAGTACGGGCAAGGTGAGTGAGGAAATGCTAGATGATGTCCCCTCAGAATTTCCCCGTGTCAATGAGAATTTGTTGGGACAAAAAACACGATACGGATACACTGCGAAAATGGCGAAAAGTCCCGTGCCATTGTTTGAGGGTATTATTAAGTATGACTTCAACACTGGGCAATCGCAAACCCACGAATTTGGAAAAGGACGTTATGGTGGTGAACCTGTCTTTGCACCACGTCCTAATCCAAAAGCAGAGGATGATGGTTGGCTTATGACTTTTGTTCACGACACTGCAGAAGATGCTTCTGAACTCGTGATAGTTAATGCGCAGGATATGACAGGTGAACCCATAGCACGAGTAATTATTCCTCAGCGTGTACCTTATGGGTTCCACGGTGCTTGGGTTTCTGAGGAACAGTTGAGGGCTTCTGTGTAGATTTGTTTCGTCTACATTTATGCGTATCACCTCACCCCTCTCCTTAATAAGGAGAGGGGATGGGGAGCCAGTGCGTTGCGGAGGTTCCCTCCGTTGTAGCATCTGGCGTGGTGAGGTTTTGCGGATAGATAAGTAAACAAGCGGACTTGATATCACCCGCACTTTGACTACCCAAACAACTAGCAGCGATCGCCCTCCATCCCCTCCGCACAACACAACTGCATAAGTTAATGTTGTCAGCTCCTAATTAATAGAAGCAAAAAGATGCACGTTATCCCTTGCCAATTCTGGTGGGGGAATTTTTTTGATGCCAAGCCTAAAGCCCGCTAAGGTTCCGTATTGCCTTAGTTCTTCTGTGCTTCAGTATATTCGCAAAAATATTGAGTCCGATTTTGGCAATATATAACAGTCGCCACAATTGTTAGCTCCTAAGAAACACATCCCATCGCAGTAGAGTTGGTAGGAACTTCATGCTTGAAAGTGACTAGGATTGGTATGCCAATAATCACGCTTGATTCTCAACAAATAGCGTGGCATCTGAGTGCTGTAATGATTGTAAAGTGGCAAGCCATTAATCCGTGGTTGGATCGGCAGTGCCAAGTATATTAGTAAGTTAGATGAATCAAAGATGCATTCACAAAGCGTACTGTTCCTCACCAAGAGTAGGCTGGGGAATTAGATCAAAGCCTAAAGCATGAGCTTTTTTCTTTAAGTTGTTCACCATGCGTTCATGGTAGTTTTGCTCATAAGCATCAATACCAGGGTCTGCATAAGCAGCTCCTGATGTCCAAAGACGGTAGAAAATACGTGCGAGTTTGTGGGCGGCGGCAGTTATTGCCTTTGGTGCTCCCATACGGGACTGCATCCGTCTGTAAAATCCTCCCAATGCAGAATTACTGCGACAAAGGGTTTGTGCTGCCATACGGAAAGCATTGGCAGCCCGATTGATAACAGGACGGGTTTTGGAGCTTTTGACTTTTCCTCCAGTGATGCGACTACCAGGACATAACCCCAACCAAGAAACGAAATGTTTAACTGTGGGAAAACGGGATGGATCTAACCCGACTTCAGACAATATAATTAACACAGTTAGAGCACCAAAACCATTAATTTGAGTGAAGTCTACGCCAGTAATACGGTACAAGTGAGTGCGTAAATCAAATTGGGGGGCGTTTCCTGGTTGCTTTTTTCCTCGACGTTTTGGTTTACCAAGAGGGTTGCTTTTAACATCGATTTTATCTGGGAATCGAGCTAGGCACTGCTCAATTTGAGCGTCGCATTCAGTAATTTGTGCCTGGTAAAATTTATAGAGTGCGAGTTCTTGTGACAACACAAAAACGAGTTCGCTTCGATAGTCCCCAGTCAAAGCGGCGGCAATATTCGTGCAACTTGCTTTAATATGTTGATCTTTGAGTGCGGCTAACTTAGTAGGGTTGCGCTCGCCAGAAACAATGGCATGGATAATTGCCATACCCGTAGTACCTGTAATGTCACTAATTACGCGATGTAATTGTACATTCATTTCAGTTAAGGCTTTTTGCATCCGTTGAACGTGAATACAAGCACTTTTGATCAAATTGTCGCGTTGCCGAATGTAGCTGCGGAGAGCGCAAATTTGGTCATCAGGACGAAATGATCCTGCCAACAACCCGTAAGTGTGCAACTGTTGCAGCCACTGACAATCCAGTACGTCAGTTTTCCGACCAGGAACGGTTTTCACATAATGGGCATTAACGAGTTTAACTTCAAACCCCCTACTTTCCAAAATTTGGAAGACTGGTATCCAGTAAACTCCTGTTGATTCCATTGCCACAGTTTCAATATGGCATTGCTTTAACCAGTCTGCCATTGCATATAACTCAGCAGTAAAACAGCCAAAACTACGTACTGGGTCTTGATCTCTATTGACAGGAACGCTTACCCAATGTCTGTCTGCACCAATATCTATACCTGCTGCATTGGGGTTAATGAGTGGTAAATTAGAATTTAGTGACTCTTGAGGCGATTCTTTTTTGCTCATGAGAACCTCCGTCATGGCAATCGCGCTTTTTTACAGTAATTATGTACCCTAACCTGAGTGTAGTGTCCAAATCTAATCTCCTAACCGGGATAGTAACAGTCCAACTCTTACTTCACCAATAAATTCACCAATACCACTCAGAACCAGGCTCATATACGGGCGTAGTTAGCACCACTGTAAAGACGGTTTTAACTGTTAGGGTAACCGTTAATTATAGTCTCAAGCTATTAAATTTTCCTCTTTCCTGTGTTTCTTCCATATATCACTAGCGGAGTACGCCGCTAGTTAGAGGCTCATATCTTGCACCTAACCGTAGAAATCCGTAGAAGCTAAAAAGATGCATTATAAAGCTACATATTTTTTATTGGTTTTTCTCGCTCAATAAGACTTTCTGGTCTAACACTGAGTAACGAAATACCATCAATTTTTCTTGGTGCAAGATGTGAGTTAGGACATTTCCCTGTTCCCTGTTAAGAGTTCCCTGTTCCCTCTTAATCAGGGAAAACGCAGATACTTCCAGATACCAGCGTAAATCTGTCAAGCCTGCTTATCAAAAGGATGCTGAAATGCTACCACTGGTACAGAACGAGGTGCAGGCTGTCCGCGTTGCCAAAAAAGTTGAATCAATCTCGCTCATGATGAATTCGCCAACAATTTTTCGCCATATCTGCTCCACTCGCTAGGTTTCAAGTGATACTTTTTTTGAAAATTTTACGTAGATTTAAAGACTTTCCGGATACGTTTGATCTCTAACGAGTGGTGTTATTTTTTGTTTGTTTTTGTAAACTTTTATTGATCTTCCTTTTTTTGTTCTGTCTGCTGCGAATCGTTTTCGTCAACTTTTTGAGTGTTACCTGCTTTTACCCAACCTTCTTGTTTGCCACCTTCTTGTTCATCACCTTCCAACCGAATTTTTTGCCAGACTTGGTCTTGACTTTCTTCTAAAACGATAACTTTGGAATTAAACCCAACCCCACCAATACGTTCAGCATCCAGGTTTGGTTCTCCTCGCAAAATTAAGCCTTGCTTCCAAGTAACACGCGCATGGTAAGCTCCTGGTGGTAATGATTTTGCAGATGGTGTTGGTTTGGGGGTTGGTTTGGCTGAGGCTTTAGCTTTAGCCTGAATTGCAGAGGTTGCTTTGGCTGCTTTAGCAGCAGTTACTTTTGGATCTTCTCCTCTGACTGAAGGACTATCATTGGCAAAAATGGGTTTGGCGGGGAGTATCGCAGTTCGATTCATGATATACAAAGCAGTCGCAAATCCGCCGCCAGCTAAAATAGCGACCGCCAATAAAATCCCAAGCGTATATTTCAGTATATTGACAAAAACCACAGTGACAACCTCACACTACAAATTTATGAATTATAAATTATGAATTATGAAAATTTTCATTGTTCAATACGGTTCAGTTATGTGTAGTAGAGACGTAGCATGCTACATCTCTACATTATTGCCGTCTTGATCACGGCTTTGGTCTTATCACCAATCGTATTGGTTCATAATTCATAATTACCAGCTCATTATTGCAGCTGGCGTTGAATGCGATCGCTTAAAAGACCATGTTTAGAAGCCAAACGCGCCCTACCACCAGCAGCCCATTCTTGCAATTTCTGAATTTGTTCGACGGCGGTTCGTGCTAGTGGTATGATCTGACTGGCAGATTCTAAAACATCATCGGTGGTAAAGTCCCGATTTTGGCTAAACCCGATGTGCATCGCTTCAATCAAGGTTTGCTCAATTTCTGCGCCAGAAAAATCAGGTGTCTCGTAAGCTAATCTGTCAATATCGTAATCTTTCAAGTTATGAGGGCGTAGTCGAGATAAGTGTACATTAAAAATTGCTTTTCTCTCTTCTTGGGTGGGTAAACCAACAAAGAAAATTTCATCCAATCGTCCTTTTCGTAACATTTCTGGTGGTAATGCTTCGATATCGTTCGCAGTCGCAACAACAAACACGGGTGAGGTTTTCTCGGCTAACCAGGTAATAAATGTACCAAAAACACGACTAGTGGTTCCCGCATCACCTTTGCTACCAAGTCCGGAAAAGGCTTTATCTATCTCATCTATCCACAAAACGCAAGGAGCAAGGGCTTCGGCAACTTGTATCATTTGTCTGGTGCGAGATTCCGATTCACCCACCAAACCCCCAAACAATCTGCCCACATCTAGACGCAACAAAGGTAAATGCCAGTGGTGGGCGATCGCTTTGGCTGTTAATGATTTTCCAGTTCCCTGAATTCCCACCAACATTAAACCACGGGGATGGGGTAAACCATACTGTCGCGCTTTTTCGGTAAACGCGCCACCCCGACGCAAAAGCCAGTCTTTGAGGTTATCCAGTCCGCCAATATCAGAAATTTGCTCAGTAGCTGGGTAAAAGTCGAGGATTTGGGTTTGACGAATTGTTTGGCGCTTTTCTTCCAAAACCAAGTCTACATCTTCTGGTTGCAATTCTCCGTGGGTGGCGATCGCTCTTGCCAAAACCCGACGAATGCGTTCCATCGAGAGTCCTTGACAAGAACGCACCAAATCATCTAATACTTTATTAGGAAGAGAATGACCAGTTGCAGCTAACAAGCGTTCCACTTCTATTTTAATTTCGGCTGCTGCGGGTAAAGGAAATTCCAGAACTGTGAGAACTTCTGTTAAGTCGTCAGGAATCGCAATTCTCGGGGATAGTAAGACGATATTTTTTGGCTGGGATTTCAGGAGTCGGGCGAAGTTGCGAAGTTTGCGGGCGATCGCCACATCTTCTAAAAACCGATGGTAATCTCGCAAAATAAACACTGCAGGTGCAGAAGCTGGGAGTTTTTCCACCAATTCCAAAGCTTGTAGAGGGTTACGCCGACCAAACCCAGCATCATTCGGATTACCTTGGTAACCATCCACAAAATCCCAAGTATACACTGGACGATTACCCTGATTCCCAGCTTCTTCGCGGATAGCGCTTTCAACTCGTTCCTCTTCGTAAGTTGGGATGTAAATCAGAGGGTAGCGGGCGCGTAGCAGCAGTTTAAATTCTTCACGGAAGGTCATAAGTAGATGTTAAGAGTTAATTGTTAGTTCTTTCTTTCATTGTTCAGGTTTATCATGCGTCTAACAACTCATTGAATCAGTGAACAGTTATCAGTGAACAGTGAACAGGCTAAGACTCCTTTTTTACCTCGTTACCTGGTTCCCAGTCTCTGACTGGGAATCCCTCATCATTCAAGCTGACACGAGAAAAGAAGTCTTGGTGGTGATTGATGACTTGGATAAGCTTGATTTAGGCTTGGTTGAGGATATTTACAAGAATAATATCAACTCTTTATTTTTACCAAAGTTCCGGATAGTGTTTACGATTCCTATTTCAGCAATTCGGAACAATGAGTTACTTGCAATTCTACAATCAATCGTATCGCGTCCTCTGTTGATGGCAGTTTGTAAGTTTTTTAAACCAGACGAGATTCACAAAACGGATGCAGTTCCAAAGGAAAAATTGGTAAGTGTGTTTCTGGAAATTCTCAAAAAGCGTATTCCAGAAGAATTAATTGAACCAGAAATCGCCAGAGAAATTGTTCTTAAAAGTGGCGGTGTGGTACGGGAGTTGGTACGAATCGCCAGAGAATGTTGTTCTCAATGTTTGCTGCTGATTCGTTCGGAACCAGAACGAACTGATATTAAAATTAATGAAGAAATCCTCCAGTTAGCAATCAAAGATTTAGGCAATGAGTTTGCTCGTCCTTTGGGTGAAAATTTGTATAGCATATTAGCAACGACGTACGAAAACCTCACACCAACAGATGCCAAAAGTCAGGAATTTCTCTCGTTGCTGCACGGATTGTATGTACTAGAATATGAAAATGATGATTTGTGGTACGACGTGCATCCAATTGTGGTGGATCTACTCAAACGCAAGAAGTTGATTGCATGATGACAACAGTTGATGTCAAAGCGGAAAATCAACGAAATTATCTCAAGTTAATTGTTGCCTTGGAAGCGAGTCAAGGTATTCTTAACTTACTGATTGCTGTTTGCGATGATCGCAATTTACGCGAGACTCTTATTAAGGAATACGAAACTGAACTCAAACAGCAAGACTTTCTCACCTATCGGATACGAGTACGCAATCAAGATCCTAGTTTACGTTATGCGCTGGCGCAGTTGGTAGACAAAGAGCCAGACTTGCAGCAGGAGAAACCAGCTGTGATTACAGTGTTGGGAGTGGATGAGTTACTCTCGGTGAAGTTAGACGCCCCAAAATCAGAACAAGAAAGATTTTTTGGCTACTTACAGTGGACAAGGGAAGCAATGCGACAGTTTCGCTTCCCGATTGTACTGTGGATGACTGAACCAATATTAGTTCGCTTGGCAGAACGCGCACCAGATTTTTGGAGTTGGCGGGGTGGAGTGTTTTGGTTTACTCGCGAGTCTATAAGTTTTGCAAGCGCGAATGTTTCTCTGTTAGGGACTGTATCAGCGACTTTATCGAGTGAACCAAAGGAAGCGAGTGGTTTACCTCTACAAGAAATACTGCGACTGATTTCGCAAATTGAGGCTCAAGGCAAGGAGTCGCCCATACTAGCAACATTGTACGACAGTTTGGCGCAAGCTTATCAACAACGTTATGACAGTCCTCAAGATCGTAGATTGGCAATTGAGGCATATGAAAAAGCTATTGCGTTGCAAACACAGTTGGGGTTAAAGGCTGACTTAGCTGATAGCTTGCAAAATTTGGGAGATTTGTATTTTGAACTTCAAAATGAAGTGAAACGAGCTGAGGGATGTTATCAGCAAGCACTAGAAATTTATCAAGAATTAGGCGTTCGCGAAGCGGCTCCTTCGGAGCATCGCCTTGGTGAAGCCAATACCTTAAAAGCGATTGGCGATGTTTTGCAATTCCTGGATCGTCGTGAGGAAGCATTACAAAACTACCAACAAGCATGATAGATTTTACCGCGAGATTGGCGATCGCCTTGGTGAAGCGAATATACTGCAAGAGTTTGGTAAATTACAAGATGAACCAGCCCAAGGACTACAATATCTCCAACAGGCTCAAAACCTTTACGTTCAAATTGGTGATATCTATAGTCAAAGTCGCAACCTTCTATTTCTCGCTGATGTTCATGTAGTTGTGGGAAACAAAGACGCCGCGCTTGATTCATTGCATCAAGCTGCTGAACTCGCTGCTTCTATTAACTATCAACCGTTTGTTGAATACACTCAAGCTAAGATAGCCAAGATTAATTCTGTTTCCCTCTCCTCTGATTAAACAGAAGTTCAAAATATTGTTTCAGTGAGGTTGGGTTAAGCTTGGTTTCTTCTTCTTATTTGGCTTAATGATGTTTATTTGTCTCTGGTTGCTGCAGCGGTGGTAATACTGTTGAAGAGGGGGGTCTATCTGCGCACACCTTTTCCATCATCTATACTATATCATGTCAAATTGTCAAAAGTCAACCCATTCAGGTTCCAACATTGCCAAAATCTAATTTTGAAAGAGACGTGAAAAACCTTCCTTGTTGTAAGCTTCCGCAAGATCCGGATTAAGACGCATCGCTTGCTTGAAATCTTCCATCGCTCCTTTGTCATCTTTTTCTTGCAAACGCACCAAACCCCGGTTGTTGTAAGCTAGGGCAAGGTCTGGCTTGAGGCGAATGGCTTGTGTAAAATCGGCGATCGCCTTCTCATAATCTTTCTCACTATCCTGTGTCTTCTGCAAAGACTCTGGATTGATGTATAACACGGGGGGAATATTGGAATTGAGACGAATAGATTGATTTGCTGGGGCGGAGTCTCCTATTTTCATTTCTTGTTGCACACGCACTAAACCCCGGTTGTTGTAAGCTAAGGCGAAATCTGGTTTGAGGCGAATTGCTTCGTTGTAATCTGCGATCGCACCAGTATAGTCTTTCTGTTCCTGTCGCGCGTTACCCCGCAACGTATAGTACAAATGTGCTAATTGAGGAAAAAGACTGATGGCTTTGTTGTAATCTGCAATTGCTCCTTGTTGATCTTTGAGGATAAATCGAGCCTTTCCTCGCTCACTATAAAACCAAGCATTATCAGGCTGGAGTCGCAAAGCAGTGTCAAAATCCTGTGTAAATCCCTGTTGGGAAACCATCATAGCATGGACAATTCCTCGACCAACATAAGCGGGGGCATAGTTTGGTTCTAGACGTATTGCTTCACTATAGTTTTCAATTGCTGTTTTATAGTCTTTCTGGACAGTCCGGACATCGCCCAGCTTTTTGTAATAGATATAAGCTGATTCAGGAGCAAAGCGAATCGCTGCGGTGTAATCTTCAATCGCACCTTTGTTATCTTGTAGAATAGAATGAGCAATACCGCGCTTATTATAAATAGTTGCCGAGTCAGGCTCAAGGCGTAATGCTGTCTCAAAATCTTTGATGAATGCCTTGCGGTTTCCCATCATAGCGTACACTGTCCCCCGATCAACGTAGGCGTAACCGTTGTCAGGTTGAAGGGTGATAGCTTTATTTAAATCTTCGAGTGCTTCCTGATAATTTTCTTCACCAGACTTGGCGATACCGCGCCGTCGATATGCAAAGGGGTTATCAGGTTGAAGGCGTAAAGCTTCGTTGAAATCTTTAATTGCTTGAGTGGTGTCTCCGATACTAGTCTGGGTTTCAGCGCGAAGAATGTACTGCAAAGGCTGGGGATTGATTTTAATCGCTTGATCGCAAGCCTTAATCGCTTTTGAGTAATTTCCTAATTCGCCCAAGACATTACATAGTCCTCGATAAGCCACAAACTCATCAGGTTTGAGTGAAATTACTTTTTCCAGAGCTTGGCGTGCTTCTTCGTATCGATTCAAGGCAAAAAGCGTATCACCAAGTTCACGCCAAGCTGGATCGTATGTTCGATTATACGCTCTTGCTTTGTTGAAAGATTCAAGTGCTTCTTTATATTTTTGCAGTAGACGTTGTGCGCGTCCGCGTGCATACCAAGCTTGATAAAAGTCTGGCTTGATTTTGATGGCTTTGTCAAAAGCATCTACGGCTTTTTCATACTTTTGCGATCGCAACAATTTATTTCCATAACTCAGCCACTCAAATTCATCCGAATTGTCTTTCGGTGATGCTACATTAAGGGCAGATGTGATAATTGCATCTTGCTGTGGAGCGCTTAATCGCGGTGGCAAAGTCGTGTGTTTCTTGAGATTCAGTCCCAATTTTTCCTGTTGTACCAATGCCAAAAAGGTACGAATCGGCACACCCAAACTGTAACCCAGTTGAATTTCCTGTGCCTGACCAGTTTTTTGTTTAATTAACGTTGGTTCGCCTTCTGCTGCTGTATGAATCCCAATGACTCGACCCAAACTATCTAACACTGGGCTACCACTCATACCTTTATCAGTTGAATTAGTATAAACCAATTCATAACCAAAAGCAAAAGAGCGAGAATCCTTGACCCGATCAATTCCCCCACCATAGAGCAAACCAGCACTAAACTGACGTTTTGGTTGCGTGCTAGTATCCTGTGATCCTGTCATCCCAGACACAAAAACGATTCTGTCTTCATTTTCTAGGTCATAATCAGCTAGAGTCGCCACCTGGTAAGTTTGGTTGCTGGTGAACTGCAACAAAGCTAAATCTGTCCCTTCCCAAGTTTTCACCCCCGTCGTGTTAACTGAATACTGCTGATTATCTGGGGTGACAATTTTCAAGTTGTTCTTATTTCGCACCACATGACCTGCGGTGAGGACGTAATATGTGTTACCTTGCTTATTAACAATCACTCCCGACCCATGACTGCTTTCCCAAGTAATTAACACCGTAATGTCTTGGGCAATTTTATCTACCAGACTTGCTACCAATGGGGTGGAGTTAGCTGGTGCTGAGTTAAGTGTATTTCTTGCTTGGGGGATTTCTGCTGGAATAATTGGGGGATCGAACTGGGCTAATGTCTCAATGGGTACTCCCCAACTTGAGCGTTTCATCCGTTCACGTAAAGCATCATTAGGTTGAGACCCATCCTCATACATATAAGGATCGCCCCACAAAGGTTGAGCATGAATACCATTAACACCAATGACCTTACCCTGATTATTTAACACAGGTCCGCCGCTCATGCCTTTTTCAATTTCATTGGTGTATCCAATCCGGTATCCCCCTTTTAAAGAACGTTCTAGTAACAGGGAAACACGTCCACCTGTTGTCATCAGCTGCCTTGACGTAGATGAATTATCCTCAAAGGGAAACCCCGCAGCAAAAACTTGATCACCTTCTTTAATGGTTGATGAATTTCCTAGGGAGGCTATGGCATAGTTGCCGCTAGCACGAAACTGTAATACAACCAAGTCTTTGTTATCAAAATTAACATTTTTGAGCAGTTGGGCTGGATAATTTCGACCATCCGGCGTATATATCAGATGTGGTTTGCCTATTTCCAGAACGTGCCGACTGGTGATAACTGTATACAGTTGACCTTCTTTCTGAATCAAGATTCCAGAACCGCCTTTTTCCCCAGAAATAATTTTGACAGTAATAGATTGAGCGAGCTTTTGCAATTGCTCTTGCGACAACTGTGAGGCTTGCTGTTGAGCAAAAAGTCTGGCACTAGAAATACTCAGAGGAAGAGTTTGTACTGGAAGCATCCATAATGTGCCCATCCAGACAACCAAAGCCAGTAACCGACAATTCATTTGCTCGTGTCCCATTAATGTCAATTAATTTTCAGGGAAATATGGTCATTGTTTTGATTTTCCTATCTCCCTACAGTTAATGAGGCACTAAGGGAACAGGGAACGCTTAACTCTTAACGCTTAACTCTGAACAGGGAAAAAGGCTCTTTAAGGTGTACCTAGCTTCGCAAAAATCAAATAGTAGTCCTATAGTTTATCTATTCAAACTAGGATACCTTACTCAGCGTCAGTGCGCTCTTCCCTGAGTAACTGATTCATATCAATGTAAATTTGATGAGATTCATCCTCAGATTGAACAATCGGACCACTAGCGGTGTAACCCATTTGTCTGAGGTTTTCAATCACAAGGCTTGCATCGTCATCTACTCTGAGTGTGAGTAGCAAATGGCTACAAGTTCCACCGTATCTACTCGCAGCGCACAAAACCTTTTGACCATTCATGATTCCAGTGGTGAGGTAATTTAGGACACCGTCAACAGAGGCACTTTGAAATCTAGCAGAAACCGCTTCACAGCGTGCTCTAGCAGAAATTTTACTACTCCAAGTTCTTTGCCAACTAATGACTGGAATCTTTCTCCCTAATGGGTTACGGGCGTATGTTGTTGGTACGCCATCCTTATTTACACCACAAAAGTATGTATTAACTTGAGCATAGGTGGGGTGAATTATAGTAGTAAAACTGCCAAGTGCGATCGCACTGGTAGCTAGTATATTTGTAAATAATTTGGCTTTCATGGTAATGCTATTGTTCCTAACAACTAAGAAGTGATTTTAATTACAACTTTGCAATCAACCAGTCCTGAGCTTCAAAAGGATATGAAAAAATATTGTTAGTTAGTATGAATTGCTGCACTATTATTTTAATATTTAATTATAAAAGTCTTCAAAAAATTTTATAAAATAAAAATTTTCTCTTTTTTTAGTAACAAAACAGACTGGTGATTCTTCTGTGACTCAATGGGTGAATAATAATTCAGTATTGAGGAGCATTCCCCCTGCCTACACTTTACGGCTGGAGTCCGCCCGCTTTCGTGAAAATTCGCGAGCAAGATGGTAGAAGGAAAACAAGCTGTTGAGCTTTGAAATTGGGCATTGTAGCTCACAATCACTTTGCCAATTATGCTCCCGTCTTTACTTTCAATTCAGAGTCACCTTTGGCATCGGGAATTAATTTTTCTAATCCACGGACAATGAGTGGTAAAAACATGATCACTGCTGCGACACCAATAAAATTAAAGATAATTTGAGCATTAGCAATCTGACGACCTACACCTGCCCCACCAGAAATTGCTTGGATAAGTTGCACCAAGAGTGGGGCAAATATGATTCCCACAATGGCACTAATCAAATTGAATAGAAAATGAAACACACCTGTTCGCAAAGCTGGGCGTCCGCGTCCAATCGTAGCTAAGAGAGTATCAGCGCAGGTACCAACTTCTGCACCCAGCATGATAGCAACACCTGCAGGTAGTGAAATTAAGCCAGAACCCGCCAAGGTAACCACAATGGCGACTGTTGCTGAGGAAGATTGAATGATGACTGTAACAATTGCTCCAATTATGGCACCTAAAAGCGGATTTTTACCCAAGGATTGCATCAAATCGATAAAGGGCTGGTAGTTTCTAAACGGCTTCATTGCTTCATCAATTGCTTCCAAACCATAGAACATTAAACCGAACCCTAGCATAATGATACCGATGTTTTTCTGAGTCTTTGTTTTACCCAAAAACAGTACCAATAGCCCCACAAACATAAGAATGGGTACGTATTGTTCTATCTTAAGGGAGATGATTTGAGCACCTACTGCTGTTCCAATGTTGGAACCTAAAACTACGCCGAGAGACTGCACAAATGTTAAAACTCCCGCGCTCACCATTGCAATTACCATAATGATGGTGACTGATGATGATTCTAAAAGAGTTGTGGCAACTGCTCCTGTTAACACGCCTGCAAAGCGGTTGGTGGTGAATTTGCTCAGAAGATTTTTCATCCGTGCTGTGCCAATGTCTTCCAGTCCTTCAGACAGTCGAGTCACACCGTAAATAAACAATACTAAACCCGCTATTGCACCCATAGCCATTTTGAAGAAGTCTATGATCTCTTCTTGCTCTTGTGATGTTTTTTCTGAGCTTTTGGGCGTAGGGAGATTTTGAGCTATTTCAAGTTTAGTGTCTTGTTGTGTATTTTCAAGCTGAACGATTTGGGCATTAACACTAAAATCTACAGATGATGAACCCAAAAATGGAAGTTCAAAATTCAACAAACAGGGAGAAAAAATCAAAGTTATAACGAAAAAGGCGAGGCTCAAGAATTTAAGCCTATTTTTACCTAGTATCTTTGCAAGAAACACAATAGCTCCTCAAAATAGACACAATTTACTATTTTTCCGGTACGTATTTTCTGCAAGTCAATGTTGCATATATACAAATACACTATTAAGATTGATGCTAGTATTTTTCTATTTAAGACTTGCTTACTTAAATTATCATAAATAAAACTTTTTATCAGATTAAAATATGATTATTTTAAAGTTAACTTTAATTTAAGTAAAAATTTAAAAACTTTATTTCGTTACTACGATTGTGTTGGCACAGTTAGGCAAAAATCCTCTGAAACAAGGTGCTATAACTTCACGCTTATCCCCTGTGATTCCAGAATTCTAATGCTTTTGGTGGAACCAGGCGTAAGCGTAGCGAGTTTGTGACGGTATCTCTTCCACGCCTACGCTGTTTTGTGTTGGCGCAAGCCTCAGCAGGACTTAGGACGCAGCCCTGCCGTAGGTACAGGGCATACGTTTCACATTTGTGGCAGTGTCAACGCCCCCCTGACCAAAATAACTGTACTATCAACACCAGAAGCGATCGCCTCAGGAATATTACCTGTAATCGCATGTTGCAGCATCCCCTCACGCGAAGCACCTAAAATCACAACATCGTATTGTTCTTTTTTGACCAAATTAATCACACCATTCGCAACTGAGTCAGATTTAACGGGTGAGGCGAACACAGTACTACTCAATTTGCGACGACGAATCAGTTGGCGAATAGCTTCTTCTAAAATTTTCATATCTGGCTCTTTCTCTGATGGCTTGAATACTCTAGTTAAGCGAACTTTTGGATCATTTCCTAATGTGACTAAAGCAGGTAACAATTTAATCGCTACCCACGCATTAGGACCACCAGCCATTGGAACAAGCCAACGGTTAAAAGAATACTGAGGAGTCACCTCCGTGGAGAGATTTTCTTTGTTGAGGTGATTGGCGTTGCCGAATGCTGAGTTGGGAGTGAGGAATTTGGAATTTGGAATCAGATCTTTTCCTTGATGAAGGAGGCTTCGCGATTTGGAATTGTCTTGTCCCAACTTCACGAGTACCACCTCGCAACTGGCTTGGCGAATGATGGTGTCTACAACATTGCCAAAAATACGACCTTGACTGGAAGTGTTACCTTTCCACCCCATCAAAATTAAGTCAATGTGTCGTTCTTTAGTTGTCTCTAAAATTGCCTGTGCGATATCATGAGCAACACGAATTTGTGTATGCACGGGAATTTTCCGCTTTTTGCCTAAAGCTTCTGCCAGTCTCAACAAGCGACGACTTTTTGTTGTTCTGACTGGGGTTTCTGCTGGGGAACTGTGGCGAGAGATGAGCATGATTTGTATGCACTCTATTTCATAATGGCGATCAGAGGCGATCGCAGCAGCCATCTCCAGTAGTGTCACTGCTGTTTCCGGATTCGCTATTGGTACCAATAATCTTCCTCTACCAGTACTGGGAGAACGCGTTTGATAAACCACATAAGAAGGTTCTGATCGCGATTTGGATTGCTTGTTTTCACAGTTGATATGGTTTGCTTCTGCCCGAATAATATCTGCACGGGTAATGATCCCAATCAGTCTACGCCCCTCGACAACTGGTAAGCGACTAATTTGATAGCGGTCTAATAAATACAGGACATCGCTTAAACTATGCATGGGAGTGACTGTTAAAGGATTGGTAGTCATAATTTCCCTGATAGTGGCATCTTTTGGGAGATTGCGATCCCGTATTTTTAGCAAATCACTTTGTGTCAGAATTCCTACTAGTTTACCCTCTTCCACTATCGGAAAACCCCGATGGTGAGAACGTGAAAAAGCGTCTACAGTTTCATCCAGAGAGGTTTCTGCCTCTAGAGTTTCTACCCGTCTTTGCATCACATCTATTGCTTGTATTTTCGTCAGTAGTCCTTCAATAGGAGCTTGATTTTGAATAGTGATGCCACTTAATTGTAGAAGTTTGTCATACAATGACCCAGGTACTATCCTGTCAGCAACTAAATAGGATGTCACAGAACCAATCATCAAAGGTAGCACCAGATTAAAATCCGTGGTCATCTCAAACACAATCACAATTGCTGTAAATGGCACTTTAGAGACGCCTGAGAAAAATGCTCCCATTCCTGCGAGTGCATAGGTTGTAGGATCACCTTCCCCCAAGGCGTAGCTTTGGAAAACACCAATGATGTATCCTAGACAAGAACCTAAAATGAGACTAGGAGCAAATAGTCCTCCTGGTGCACCTGAGCCAAATGCGACTAAAGTGAGGAGAAACTGAGCAACAAAGGCGATCGCCGCTGTGGAAGGATGACCAACACCTGTAATAATGAACTCCCGTAACCCACTATTATCACGGAAAGAAGATGGTAGCAAAGCAACCACGACACCAGAAATAAAACCAGCCAATGCCACTCGTAATGGTAAGCTAATGTGTAAATTACGGTAAATTCCTTGACTTGCGATCAATCCACGATTGAACAATGCAGCTAGTAACCCCGCTAAGACTCCTAAAATCAGGTAAAAGGGGATTTCTGTCACTGAGAAACTGCTGGAGAATTTCGTTGCTGCCAAATCAAGTTGTAGGCTACCACCACCCAACAGTCGTGAGACAACACCACCAATGAATGAGGCAATAATAGCAGTTCCTAAAGTTAATCCTGATAAATCCTGAAGTAATTCCTCGACAACAAAAATCATACCCGCAATCGGGGCATTGAAAGCTGCTGACAATCCAGCACCTGCACCTGCGGCTATCATCTGTCGTCGATGATCTGGGGAGGTGGGAACCCAACGACTCATCCCTGCCGCCAAAGCCGCCCCTATATGGACAGTAGGACCTTGCCGCCCTAAAGTCAAACCCGATCCCAAGGCGATGACCGAACTCAATAACTTTACAGCTGCCACACGCCACGACAATCTAACTGGCACATTCGCAAGAGATGCTTTGACTTGTGGAATTCCACCACCCGCCGCCTCAGGTGCTAACCTCTGGACAAGTAACCCAGCCAAAAATCCGAAGCAAAGACCAACGAGTGGTAAGACAAGCCATGCAGGAAAGATGTAGGAAGAATGAACTCGCCATGATCCTAACCATCCGGTGCTAAATTTAAATAATACAGCTGATAGAGCAGCGACGACCCCGATAACCGATGCTTCTGCGATCGCTAAACCTCTTCTAGGCTGCCACAAAGTGCGAAAGCTCTGAGTGAAAACAAGAGGTAACATATCAATTTTAATTGAAATTTGAATTCAAAGTTCAAACTTGAGAAATTTGAATATGAAACCGCAGATGCACAAGCTTTGGACGCAGATAAATTATCTATGTACATCTGTGTCAATCTGTGGTTCCAAATCTCCTAAAAGCAGATTTTTGTAACGAACCTATCAAGATTATCACTGGAACAAAGAAAAAGTCACTGCATTCTTTTTGAATCATTTCAATTTTGCTTCCCAGTACTGGATAACCCTTCTACTAATAAAGATGGAGTGTAGCAAGAACCGTTCCAGTCAGCATCGCCACCTAGTTTAACCAATTGTTTGAGAACTGTATAGACGTTTCCAGCCACCATCGTATCTTTGACGCGCCCAATCACCTCACCGTTTTGAACACGGTATCCCAAATCAACGTTGATGGAAAAGTCACCAGAAATACCACCGTTACTTCCCAGGATTTGATCGACAATTAAGCCATCATCCAGATATTGAATCAATTCTTGTAGGGATTCATCTCCAGGCTGGATGAGGAAATTAAATAAACCAGGGGTAGGATAACTTCCTAAACCGGGGCGAAAACCGTTACCTGTGGAAGCCATGTTTAACAGGCGTCCGGTGGTGCGATCGCAGTAAAAATGCTGCAACACACCATCTTGGATAAATACTAAAGATTGGGTTGGGGTACCTTCATCATCAAATGGACAACTGTAAGGTCCTGCCTGAGGATCTTGGTAGAGGGTGAGGATTGGTGACATAACTGGTGTACCAATGCGTTCTACCCAGGGAGAAGCTTTTTCCAAGACTCGCTTACCATTCAAAGCTGCTTGTACAGTTCCCCAAAGCATATCAGCTGCTTTAGAAGTAAACAAAACGGGGACGCGACCATTAGCAGGTGTAACATTTTCTTTTGCCCAAGCCAAGCGTTGTAAAATTTGGTGAGCAACTCTGTCTGGGTGAAGGTTACCTCTTTGAGTTTGACCATCAGAAACGCTCAAAAAATCGTCACCTCGTACCCACTCTGCTTCTACATAGCAACTCAAGGTTGTGTCGCTGTAATGGCAATCTAAACCTTTGGTGTTGACAAGTCTAGTGGTTTCAACATCACATTCCCATTCACTTGTACAAATAACATCTGGATATGCGTCGCGGATAATGGCGATCGCTTGTTTGCCCCACTCCACCAACTTTTCTATGGGTACATCTTCACCCAGGTTTGGGTAAGAAGGCTTAGAATCAGCGTTTAATTCCACTGTTTCAGGTTGATTGAGTTGACTCAGGGCTAAAGCACGTTCCACCAATGCTTGCGGTTCCACAGGACCGTAAGCCACAGCTAATCCCGGACATCCATTGCGCCACAGCCGCAGTGCTGTACCTTCAGATTGGCTAGTTTGTAACTGCTTGAGGCGATTTGCCTCAAAAAACACAGGTCGAGACAGCGATTTTGACTGATAGACCTCCGCTGCTTCTGCACCCAATTTTATGGATAGTTCCAGCAGTTGTTCGACCAGAAAATGATTTGGTAATTCTTTATAGACCATGTTTTCTTGGCTGTAGACTGAGAAATTGGCAATAGGAAATGGATGGTTGTTAGTTATTAGTCATCAATTGTTCATCACTAACAACTAACCACTCCCCACCAACTTTTATCCATCTAAATAGTTTGTAAGTGGACTACCGCTACAGCCCTTGGCCTGGCGGTGAGACCAGCACGCATGCGTTTTCCGTCGTAGGTGACCCGCGTTCCCGAAGGTTACCTCTATCAAATTTACGGCAGATTGACCTCTTGCAACAGCCAAAACCCTGCGAAAGATTCTTCTTGAGGATTGGACTGTACTGCGATAAAGTGCACCCCGTTAGCTTGTTGCTTTGCTTCTTCAAAGCTTTTGGCTTCTGCTAAGGTTTGAGAGTTTTTGAGATTTGCCAAAATCCAGCTTTCAGTTGCACCGGTTTCTAAAAGCAATCGAGGCTCTTCGTTATCATCTAATTTCAACCAGGCTAACTCTAAACCGGACATCCAACCTGCGATTGGCAATGCTCTTGGTGAGAATATCAGAATACCAGGAATAGGGCTTTCGGGGGAAACTTGTGCCAATTCTAAGGGGAAAGCTTCAGCAAAACCGATTTCCCAGTTTTGCATTTCCGTAAATTCAGATTGTTGTAAAGTAACAAATATCCACTGTTTTCCTTCCAAAGCATCTGGTAAGCGTTGGGGTAAGGGGTTCTCCAGGCGTACAGATGGATTCGTTCCTGGTTCATACCCAGGTTCTTGAGGATAAACTTCCTCCATCCGCTGTTGCAGCCATTGGTTAAGCAGCAAAGTGCGGCGACTTGGCTGGGCGGAAATACCTAAATCTTTGCAAGCTTTGGTAATCATGTTGTTCATTTGGCGGCGGAAAAAGCGTATTCTTGTGGGTGTTTTTCCTGATTCGCTGATTGCTTCTTCCAACGCCGTCCGCAGCCACACTGAATTAACCTCAGTACTGGGGCAATATTTCGCAAAGCGAAAGACAGAATCAATTTTCGTTCGGGTTTCTAAAGGAGTTTCGCATACCAAGACTTCCCAAACTTTTTTCTGATTTTCGTCCAGAATCGGACGCGAGTAAAAATCGAGTTCCCAAATACTGCCCATGTGATGCCGTTATGATTTGGCTACTTTCTTATATTTTCATCATACGAGGGTATGGGTAACCTTGGGACAAGTCAGGGGGAGATCAGGGGGATGAGGGAGTCACAGAGTAATGTAGTGAGGGAGTCACAGACAATTTCTTACCTCCTTATTCTTCTGATCTGATTGCATGAGTTTAGGAATTTTTGGGGGAATTTGTGGGCGATCTGCCTTTGGCAGCAGCGAAGCTATCGCTCAATTCTAGAGACTTCTGTATTACGCATAAAAGAGGATATTCGTCAAGCACTCAGCTTTCAAATGATAAATTATGATAAACATTGCTTCAAAACAAAGCAAGCTTAGAGGATGTTTTAAAAGTCGAAACCAGTTAAAAATCATGCGAGCCGTCTGACTATAATACGAATCATGGCGATGTAGATAAAAGTCTAGTGAGGTTTGTGGTAATCTTTCATAGTCTTTGCTCAAGCGCCGACACTAATTAAGCAATTCCATTAGTTCTTTCGACAACCCAACGTTTGGGTAAATAGACAAAACCCTTCAATTCCTGTGGGTTTAAGAACGATTTCCACAACCCAGCGAAACATATTTATTACCCAGCGCATAAAATTCTCTCCCCGATATCCGCCCCCACTTTTAAAACATCCTCTTAAGTTCAAAACATCAAAGTTTTGGATAACCATTCTGGTACATATTAGTTAAAATCTTAATTATTACTTTTGTTATAAAAAATTCTTGATTATGGACTGGCGACACTACATCCATTCTGAACCCAAAATCTTATTAGGTAAACCAACGGTAAAAGGTACGCGGTTATCTGTTGAATTTATACTTGGTTTATTTGCTAATGGTTGGACAGTACAGCAAGTTTTAGAGAATTATCCGACTTTGACACCAGAAGCTGTGCAAGCTGTGTTTGTGTTTGTTGCTGAGTGTATGGGAGATGAATCTTTGTATATGCTACCGTTTTTATCTGAGTCAGCATAGTGCGATTTTTAGCAAACGAAAATTTCCCGATGATGAGTGTGGTACGGCTACGGGATGCTGGTTATGATGTAGCTTATGGTAGCGAAGATGCTCCTGGTGCTGAAGATTCGCTAGTTTTGGAACGGGCTGTACATGAAGAAAGAATTATTTTGACATTTGACCGGGATTATGGTGAATTAATTTATAGGCTTCGGATGCCAGTGCCAAAAGGTGTGGTTTATTTTCGCTATTTGCCTGCAACACCGGAAGAACCTGCACAGAATTTATTGCATTTGTTGAGCGTTGAAGGATTGATTTTGGAAGGATATTTTACAGTTTTTGAGCGTACACAATTACGTCAGCGTCCGTTACCTTAAAATTGGTTGATTTGAAATCCTCCTACTAAGACAACTGCCATATTTCAATAGTCGCGTCACGACTACCACTAGCTAAAGTTCTCCCATCTGGACTAAACGCGACTGAATTAACCCCAAGAGTGCTTAGATAAGATAGATTGGATTCCATTTTAGGGGATTAGCAAACAAGCAAGGCAATGCTTTCCTACTTTGCATCCTCCACTGCACCCAGCGCTTTCAGCGTTGCTTTTTGCGCTTGGGTTAAACCTGTCACGCCCGTAATGTTCATGCTTTCATAGGGTCTTGCTGCTCTGAGGGTTTTTAGACACTCACCTGTGTTAAAATCCCATAATTTGATTGTCTCATCATAGCTACCACTGGCAATGGTCGTACCTTGAGGGCTGATCGCAACAGACAGCACTCCTCTAAGATGTCCCTGTAAAGTTTTCAAACACTCACCTGTATTGACATCCCATATCTTTACCAGCTTGTCAGGACTGCAACTTACCAGGGTTTTACCGTCAGGGCTAAAAGCAACCGATTTGACTACTAAAGAGTGTCCTTGTAAAGTGTTGATGCATTCTCCTGTCCTAACTGACCAAAGTTTTATTGTCTTGTCATGACTACCACTAGTAATAATCTCACCATTAGGACTAAAAGCAACTGAATCCACCTCATCAGTATGTCCCTGCAAAATCTTGATGCATTCACCTGTCCTGATAGCCCATAACCTAATTGTGGAATCATAACTTCCAGTGACAATGATTTCACCATTAGGGCTAAAGGCAACTGACGATACTGCTTGAGTGTGTCCTTGGAGTGTTTGTAGACAGTTTCCGTTACTAATATCCCATAACTTTACCACTTTATCAGAACCGGCACTGGCAAGGATTTTGCCATTTGGACTAAAGCAAATTGACCGAACTCTACCAGTATGCCCCAGAAGAGTTTTGAGGCATTCACCTGTGTTAACATTCCATAGTTTAATAGTTCTGTCCTGACTAGCTGTAGCAAGAATTTTCCCGTCAGGACTAAAAGTGACCGACCATACCCAACTACTATGTCCTTGGAAAGTTCTTAGGCAAGAACCGGTACTGAGATGCCATAAACTAGCGAAGAAATGATTTCCAGTGACAAGAATTTGACTATCAGGACTGAATGCAACAGATGGTACCCAACTCGTGTATCCCTGAAAAATTTTGAGGCATTCACCTGTGCTTACATCCCATAATCTTACCGTTTGGTCATGACTAACGCTGACAAGGATTTTGTCATCTGGACTAAAGACAACTGATTCAACTGGATGGCTATGTCCTTGCAAAGTTATCAGACATTCACCTGCATCAACATCCCATAACCTAACTGTTTTATCATCACTAGTACTTGCAAGAAGTTGACCATTATGACTGTTCGCGCAGCGTTGCGTTCGCGCAGCGTCTCCGATAGGAGAAGCAAAGGTAACTGACTGTACTCCTTTAGTATGTCCTTGTAAAGTTTTCAGACATTTACCCGTTGTGACATCCCATATACGTATCATTTCATCATGACTGCCAGTAGCGAGAGTGGCACCAGAAGGACAAAAAGCAACTGATCGTACGCGAGTATGTCCCTGCAAAATTTTTAAGCATTTTCCCGTGCTGACATCCCATATGCGTACTGTTTGGTCAGTACTGCCACTTGCAAGAGTTTGTCCATTTGGACTAAAAACAACTGAATTGACCCAATCGGCATGTGCTTGAAAGGTTTTCAAGCATTCACCTGTGCTAACATCCCATATACGTACTGTTTGATCAGCACTGCCACTGGCAAGGGTTTGTCCATTTGGACTGAAGACGACTGACCTTACTATATTGCTATGTTCCTGCAAGATTTTCAAGCATTCACCTGTCTTGATATCCCACAGACGGATAGTTTGGTCTTTGCTACCACTAACAAAAGTAACTCCATCACAACTGAAAGCAAGTGACATTATCCAACTTGTATGTGCTTGAAAGCTCAAAATTTCATTACCATCGGGCACTTGCCATACACGTATTCGACCATCTGTGTCACCCACAGTTAAAAGCTTTCCATCTGGACTAAATGCCACCGCCTCAACACTACCGAAAGTTTCAGTAAAAACTGATTTGGTTATTTCAGAATGAGCGAAATTTACCTGCTGCAAATTGATACCTTGAAGGTATGCTTGTTTAATGACTTGATGGGAAAAGTCATAGCCACTTAAATCAATCTTGAGGTGAACTAGCAGATTGATAATGTTTCCGACTGCATACCCTGATAAAATTTCTGGTTGATTTCGCAGTATAGATGCTATATTTTGTATCTGTTCACGGTTTAACCTATCAGCAACTGGCTTGAGGATAAGACGAATTTGAGCTTCCCTAACATAATCTTTTGCTGTTGCTTTAATGAGAGCATGACTGTTAAAAAGTTCAAATTTCCCCTTTCTAATTTCTTCGCTAACTTGTTCTATCAATCGGTCTGTCATGTACTCCATGACGACGTTTTGTAATGTAAAGCTTTTCGCCACTTTGTCAATTAAAGAACGCCTGATCAAAGATTCCAGGGCTTCTATCAACTTAGGCGGCGATTCCAGTGATATAATGTCCTCTCGTAATTCAGACAAGGAAAGAGGTTCGCGATTAATCCCCAGCCAGTACATGACATCTCGCTCGAAATCTGACAAGCGATTAAACTGTTGGTCTAAAACATCACGAATCTTCCCAAAGACAACAGATTCTTGTGCTAAAAATTCAGAAATACTTCCATCAAATAATTCTTTAATCGTCGTAGAAATGATCTTTAATGCCAGGGGATTACCTTGATAAAAGCTGATGAGCCTTTCTTGCTCATCTTCTGTGCCAGAAAGCCCCTTTAAAAGAAAAATTTCTTCTCCATCTCGCGCCTTTAAACCTGTTAGCTGTAAAGATCGAACTGGAAGCGTTTCTCCTTCTGATGAAGCAATTTCTTGAGGTTTTTCTCGACTTGTGATTATCAAACAGCTTTGATGAGATACTCCGCCAACGCGCCTGAATAATTCACCATATTCCTCATAGCCTTCTCGATATTCTCCAGCTTTGTCGCCTCCTTGTAAAATGGACTCAGCGTTATCCAGTACCAAGAGACAACGTGAAGCGCGTAGGTATTCAATTAGCAGCGAAATTCTAGCGCCTACTTCCTCTGGTAAATCTGTTGCTTGTTGGTTAGAGAGGAACTTGATAAAGTCTGCTAGGATTTCTTGTATTGGTGGAGCGTTGCGGAGACTGCGCCAGATAACGTACTCAAATTTATCTTGAATTGTTTGTGCCAGTTTGATAGATAAGGAAGTCTTACCAATTCCCCCCATCCCTAACAACGCCACCAAGCGACAGCCATGTTGTAGGATCCACTCTTCTAACTTGGCAAGTTCTTCAGTACGTCCATAGAAAACGGATACATCAACTGCTTCTCCCCAATCTTGACGAGATTTATTTGCTGGTGCTACTTGTGATTGCGAAGGTGTAGGTAAAGATTGTTGATCGGGTGTTTCTTTTTGTACTAATTCAATTGGTGTTGGCTGCTCGCGTCGCTTTTTTTCTACATAGTCCAGCACTTGCACTGTCCCAGCAACAATACCGATAAAGCCCCCAAAAATTGTTATGAGAGTTACTAAATCCATAGGTGTACTGGTCTACGTAGGAGAGTGCTGCCTTGAATTTAACATTTTATAGAATGAGCGATCGCGTTGGCGGCGGCGGCTTCCGCATCGCACCCCGAGATAGCAAAACTTAACAAAATTGGTTATTCAGACATTTGAAAGGATTATATTAGATGACAATGGCTCAGCGACGCCCTAACTTATGATTTACTGCCTCAATCCCAGTTGCGAGAAGCCCCAAAATCCAGATGGTGCAGACTTTTGCCAAAATTGCGGCACACAGCTAATTCCCCAGCTGCGAAATCGCTATCGGATTATCCAACCATTGGGAGGCGGCGGATTTGGTAGAACTTTTTTGGCAGAAGATGAAGATAAGCTGAATGAGCATTGTGTTGTCAAGCAACTTGCACCGCAAGTTCAAGGAACCAGCGCCTTGCATAAAGCAACTGAACTGTTTCAAGAAGAAGCGCGGCGTCTGCAACAACTTGGAGAACATCGACAGATTCCAACTTTGTACGCCTACTTTAGGCATGATAACTATTTATATTTGGTGCAGCAGTTCATCCAAGGGCAAACTTTGCGAGATGAGTTGAAACAACAGGGACTTTTCAGTGAAGAAAAGACTTGGGATCTGTTACGTGAACTATTACCTGTTCTCAAATTTGTCCACGAACATCAAGTTATTCATCGCGATATTAAACCAGAAAATATTATCCGTCGTTCTTCCGAAGGTGCAAGACAAGATTTAGTGCTAATTGATTTTGGTGTTGCCAAACAGTTAACAGGAACCTCTTTAGAACACACGGGTACAACTATTGGTTCCTATGGCTATGCACCAATGGAACAAATGAAGTATGGCAGTGCATATCCAGCTAGTGATTTATTTAGTTTGGGTGTAACTTGCTTTTATCTATTAACAGGAGTTCACCCATCTGGGCTTTACATGGAACAGGGGTATAGTTGGGTGATGCATTGGCGACAATATCTCAAGTCTCGCATATCTCCAAAACTGGTCATCGTGCTAGAGAAGTTGCTGCAAAAAGATATTGAAAATCGCTACCAGTCAGCCGATGAAGTTTTGCAAGACTTGCCTCAAAAGCGACAACCAGAAGTCATTCCAGCAAATATGACCGCAACGCGATCACCTTCACACATTTCCTTGATTTCGTCGGTTTTGCCAAGCTTTCCATCCACTATTCTTCAACCAAGAATTCGGTTGACAAAATCTCTGCTTATTGGAGGTACTATTACACTTTTCGGCTTAGGTGGACTGATTTTTTACTGGCAAAACTTTGGGCGAACTTCAGTCCTAACTGGACATTCTGGTGAAGTTAATTCTCTAGTATTTAACCCTTCAGGTACTACTCTTGCTAGTGGCAGCGATGATAAAACTATCAAACTTTGGAATCTCAAGAGAAGAAAGGAAATTCGCACATTTAAGGGACATACAGGTATTATTTATTCTGTTGCCATAAGTTCGGATGGTCAAACTATTGTCAGTGGGAGTGATGACAAAACTATCAAACTTTGGAATTTGAAAACCGGACAGGAAATCCGCACATTTGCGGGACATTCCAGTCTGATTAATTCTGTTGCCATAAGTTCAGATGGTCAAAAGATTGCTAGTGGTAGTTACGATAGTACTATCAAAGTCTGGAATTTGAACACGGGGCAGGAAATCCGCACTTTGACGGGGCATACAAGGGAAGTTCTTTCTGTCACCATGAGTCCAGACAATCAGAAACTTGCAAGTGCTAGTGCAGACAGAACTATCAAAGTGTGGAATCTGAATACAGGAAAAGTTATACTCAACCTCAAAGGTCATGAAGGTGATGTGAATGCCCTAGCCATTGGCCCGGATGGTCAGTTGTTAGTCAGTGCTAGCGATGATAAAACTGTTAAAGTGTGGAATTTGAATACGGGAAATGAAATACGCACTTTTGGAGGGTATGCCGCTGATGTGAGTGCTGTCGGTTTCAGCCCGGATGGTGAAAAAATTGCTACTGGTAGCGATGACGGGACAGTTAAAATCTGGAACCTGAGTACAGGACAGGAAATAAGTACTTTCAGTGGACATACAGGCGAAGTTTTTGCTGTCGCTTTCAGCCCAGATGGTAAAACTTTGGTGAGTGGAAGTAAGGACAAGACTATCAAAATTTGGCCGACACCCTAATGAACCGCAGTCATATGTTTCGCACTGCTTGACGTAAAAATAAATTTATACGACACAATTTGTCATTCTGGCTGCTTTTACCCGACTCAACCAACGTTTAAACTTATTAAATCATGTCGTATAAGTTTTTCTTTTAGATAGTCAGTAACTTATGCTTAATGGGACTTAGACAAAAAGTAGCAAGAATTTAACCTCAAATGTATGAACCTATCCCACTAATGTCAAAATATGGTAATCTGCTCTTGTAGAAAAAGGGTGTATCTGTTTATGGGTGGGCGTTTTGAAGGATTAAGTGACCTTGAATGGAAGCTTTTTAATGATATATTCCCTGAAGAATCATCCAAGCGCGGAAAAGGAATGCCTCACGCTCCGTATCGCTATGTATTAAATAGTCTATTGTACATACTAATCACCGGGTGTCGATGGTGTGATTTACCAAGAGGGGATATATGGACATCCAAAAGCTCATCTCATCGATGGTTAAAGCGATGGCGCTCAGACGGAACGTTTGAACATTTAAAAGCACGTATATTGGCGCTCGCAGACGAGAAAGGCTTGATAAATTGGAATTTCGGAGCCATTGACGGCTCTTTTTCCCCCTGGAAAAGGAGGAGGTGACGCATTGTCCCCTAAAAATTGGGCAGCACGCCATATGCCTCAACGGGGGGAACCCCCGCACGGCAATGGCTCCTTTATACAACGAGTACCCGACTACGCCGACAGATCAACAAAACTAAGGCTGCCCAATTTTTTACGTGTTAGACCCCGTGAGGATGTTGCTTATGGTGGGAAGGGCAAAGGTGTTTTAATTCATACACTTACTGAGGGTAATGGAATGCCCTTAGCAAACTGCACAACTCCAGCCAACGGAAACGAGAGGGAACAAATATTACCACTGTAAGACTTGGTAAAACTCAAAACTTTAAAGCCAGGTAGACCACGTAAAAGACTGAAAGTCTTAGCGGCTGATAAAGGTTACGATTCCAAAGATAAACGTGTTGCTTTACGCAAACGAGGAATTAGACCCCAAATACCAAAAAGAATCTGGAAAACCAAGAAAAATCGGGGCAGACCAATTAAAATTTCAGTCCCAAGGTTCCAATTGTTCGTTGTTTTGCATGGTATCAACGTAAATATCGCCGCCTAAGTGTCCGATGGGAACGCCAAAAAGTATATTTTGATTCCTTCCTTGACCTTGCAACTATCCACATATGGATTCAAAAGATTTTATTAGTGGGATAAGTTCATTTAAATCACGTTTGATGATAGTGTCACAATGAGGGCATTTAAAAGTTTTATTACCGCCTAACTTGGTGTAAACATGACCACAGGACTTAATTCTACACAGCAAACCACAATGGTTTGACTACTGATTAAAAGTTAAAGCTTGACCCCGCACCTCTGTATGAACCTTGCCTTTTTCATACACAACCTGACCACCGACTATAGTTATCATGGGCCATCCAGTTAAATTCCAGCCTTCAAAAGGACTCCAACGACACTTTGTCAACAATTCCTCGCGTAAGACAGGACGATAATTGTTCAAATCCACAAGAACTAAATCAGCATCATAACCAGGAGCGATCGCCCCCTTATTTGGAATACCATATGCTTTAGCTACAGCTCGTGACATCCAGTCACTTACTTGCGCAACGGTACATTGTCCTTGCATTGCAGCTGTTAACATCAAAGGTAGAGAAGTTTCAACACCAGGCATTCCAGAGGGAGTATTTGGATACTCTTGAGCTTTTTCCTCTAAAGTATGCGGTGCATGATCCGTGGCGATAAAATCAATGACGCCATCGCGTAAAGCTTGCCAAAGGACTTGGTTATCGTGGGGCGATCGCAAAGGTGGATTCATCTGCGCTAAGGTACCAATTTTCGCGTATGCACTGGTATTGAGCAACAAATGCTGGGGCGTCACTTCTGCTGTCACCCAACTTGGTTTATCCTGACGCAGTAAGTCTGCTTCTTCTGCTGTTGACATATGCAGAATATGTAGACGACGTTGATATTTTTTAGAAAGTCTTAATGCTTGCTGCGTTGCGAGTAGTGCTGCTTGATTATCTTGAATTTGGGAATGAACTGCTACGTCATGAATTCCAGCAAATTCCTGGCGACGTTCATTAATTCTCGCTTGATCTTCAGCATGAACGGCAATCAAACGCTCACCTTTAGAAAATATAGCCTCTAAAGCAGCGTCTTGGTCAACCAGTAACTGTCCATGCATTGAACCCATGAAAATTTTGATTCCACAAGTTGGTTTTGCCAAAAGTAAATCAGGTAAGTTGTCTGCTGTTGCCCCAATAAAAAAGCCATAATTAACCAAGCACTTTTGTGAGGCTCGTTGTAGCTTATCATCAAGAGCTTGCTGGGTAGTCGTTAAAGGACGCGTATTCGGCATTTCCAAAAAGGAAGTTACTCCCCCTTTGGCACAAGCACAACTGGCGGTAAATAAGTCTTCCTTATGTTCCAGCCCTGGTTCGCGAAAGTGGACTTGTGGATCGATCACTCCTGGCAACAAAGTTAACCCTTCTGCGTCAATTTCTGTAGTTGGCGTTGTGGTACAAATTTCTGGTGCGACTTCCACTATGGTGCGATCGCTTGTCAGCACATCCCCAACAACCGATTCACCATTGGGTAAAACTATTCGAGCGCGACGAATCAGCAAACTGGTAGGAGATGACATGAATTAACTGCGTTAAAAAAACAACTGAGCGTGACAGATAACTATTTATATAGGTTAAACTTAGTTGGACTCTTTGCGGATATTTTGTGTTTTTTGTTACAAAAAAGTTTATGATTTTTAATAAACAAGCAAATCTGGTTAAAATGACTACATAACCTTAACACCTAATTTGCAAAGTTAAAATAAACAAATACAACATCCCTGCTCGGGCAAGTAAATCACCTCCACTAAAGCTATTACTTTTGTAATTTTACGCAAAATCAAGTGTCTAATAATAACTCTAGCCACCAACAACCCAAGAATTCTTGGCTCGCAGAACTCAGTAGGACGGTCATCTTAAGCATAGTCCTAGCCTTGGGAATTCGCACATTTGTTGCCGAAGCTCGTTGGATTCCTTCTGGTTCGATGGAAAAGACTTTGCATGGTGATCCGAATCAGTTCATAGCAGACAAGATTATCGTCGATAAGTTGAGTTACAAGTTTTCTGAACCGAAACGTGGAGATATTGTAGTATTTTCTCCTACACAAGAGCTACAAAGGGAACAATACCAAGATGCCTTTATTAAACGTGTGATTGGCTTACCGGGAGAAAAAGTACAACTTAAGAATGGCAAAGTTTACATTAATAATCAGCCTTTACAAGAAGACCAGTATGTAAAAGATAAAAAGCCAACGGAAATCAACGTTTGTCTATCTGGACCGCAACCCCCTTTCTTATCTCAACCCGTTACAATACCAAATAACTCATACTTAGTTTTAGGGGATAACCGCGAAAGTAGTTATGATAGCCGATGCTGGGGAGTTGTCCCGCGTGAAAATATTATTGGTCGTGCAGTTCTCCGCTTTTGGCCTCTTGAAAAGGTAGGAACAATAGATAAAGCGCCGCTTTATCCGCAGTAGGTTCAATAGTTGACAATAAAATAGCTAGTAGACTTTTATTAATCTGAAAAGATATGCTTGGATGGCTAAGCCGAGTCAATCCCTGTCTAATAACCCAGCAGCAAACTCTATAGCTTGTTCTGCGGTGGAAATCTTACCCTCAATGTGCGCCACAGCAATTTCAGTAAGAAGTTTGCCGACCAGTGGCGAGGCAGGAATATTCAGTGCTAACATTAAATGTCTACCACTCAATAGTGGTGTGGGATAAGCGACCAGATCATCAGGGTTAAGATAGCGGGTGATTAATGGTATGAGCGCCTCTACGGATGTTCCATGTGCTAGTGCTAAAATAGCGCTTGCTGGAAAAACCAATCCCGCTTCTTGAAATAAAAAATATTGTTCTCGTAAAGACATTAGAGGCTTTTTTAATTGCGGTAACACCCTTAAAGCGGTGGTTACCGCTTTAATTTCAGCACGGCTATAAGTTAATTGGATTAACTCTATTTCTGCTATTTCTCCTTCTGAGTTGACTAGACTTGCAAGTTTTGCAACACCCAAGCAAGTGGTTTTAACTGTATCCCTTAGGTATTGGGCAAGTTCTAGCGCAAATTGCGGCAAAATTTCGGCAAGTTGAGAAGCGACTTTGTCAACCACTGCCAATAAAGTCACACTTTCTTTTGTAGCGTATTTAAAGAAAGGGGGAAGTAAACCATCTTCCCAAGCATTTGCAATCCAAGGAGTACCTTGAGGATTAGCTAGCATATAGCTTAATTCTACCCGCACTCTTTCAGGGGCAACTTTTGTGAGGTGTGATGATAGAGAACGAATAGTAGCCTGGGTATCTGGCGAAATCGTAAAACCAAGCTGTGCTGCTTGGCGATATGCCCGCATTAACCGCAACGGGTCGTCTTCCAAATTAGCTGGTGATATCATTCGCAAAAGACGCTGTTGCAAATCTACATAACCTTTGAGAGGATCAATGATTTCTTGAGTGTGAGGATTATATGCGATCGCATTTACTGTGAAATCTCGCCTGTGCAAGTCTGTTTCCAGGCGATCGCCCTCCTGTTGAGCAAAGTCTGCTGTAGCGTCAGGAAACACAACACGAGCAATTTGTCTTTGTGGATCCAATAAAACAAAGCCTGCTTTATAGTGTGTCGCTATTTTGCGGGCTACTTTTACAGCCTCACATGGAACAACAAAATCCAAATCTAGATATTCGCGAGTCCTTCCCAAAATAGCGTCTCGCACAGCACCACCTACTATGTAAACAGGTTGTGGCAAGAATTCCAAACTGAAAGGCCAATTTTCTGGTGACAACAGAGAAAGAACTGAATCGTTCATCGTAATAAAAATAAACCCAGCGACCAGTGAATAACAATGCCTCTTAAGCTAGATTATCAATAAAGGTCCCCGGAGTTGGTTCCGTTATGTGTGTTTGTGTAAATTGCCACTATGTAGATCGCTGTCTCACCTACCATGCGGTAGAAACCCAGCACCAACAACCCCACTTGACCGAAACGCCAAATTTCGAGCCGAATGAACCTTCCATCAATGTCAATATCCGTACACGGGAAGATGTCATTGAAATGGAATGGGACGTTGTAGGTTGTCTCAGTTTTAAGCGCGAAATGGGTAAGTGGTCGAAGTTGCGTCCTGGTGAGTTAGTGCCAACCTGATTGTAGGTTGTATGTGTTCAACTCGGCTACTGCTATTTGTTGTGGTAGTCGTATTTGTGTGTGTCATTATATTTTTAACCATTATTTGAATAAGCTTTGACCACTGAATTAGAACATCTTGAACCAAAAAAATACGGACTAGCACTCCATACCACAACTCGCGAACTAGGTTTAGCAATAAGTAACTTTGTAGGAGACACACGTTCTCAAGTTTGGTATTTAGATCGTGAATTATCTAGTCATTTGCATCAATACTTAATCCAGTTTATCCAGCCCCAAACTTGGGCGAACTTGGCATTTCTTGCCGTAGCAAAAGGGCCTGGAGGTTTTACTGGAACTCGCATTGGTGTTGTCACTGCCCGTACTTTAGGGCAACAGTTAGGCATTCCTGTCTTTGCTATTTCTACTTTAGCCGCTGTAGCTTATTCACAAGTTTTTCACACTTCCTTCGTGTCAATGAAAACAGAACTGGGGGTGAGATCAAAAATTCCTATAGCTGTGCAAATGCCTGCCCAACGAGGTCAAGTTTTCGCCGCTATTTATCAACCAGATGCGTCTGGACTTACCAGCTTATTGCCAGATACCGTCATGACACCTGAACTCTGGCAGGAAAAATTAGCTAGCTGGAATACCAGTTATCAACTGATTGAAGCAAAATTTGAATTAGGTGCGACAGTGACAAGTGTGTTGCAGCTAGCATATTTAGACTGGCAACGAGGACAGTATCCTAACTGGTCAGAAGCATTACCATTTTATGGTCAGCATCCTGTGGAAATGTAGAAAACCAGCATATTAAATACTAATAACCCAAGTTGCTAGTTATTGATTGAGGCGTTAAGCGTAGCTCTGCCGTAGGCAATCGCTTTGTGGAATAAAATCCCCTCGAGTGAACAAAAACGAGGAGAGTATGCTAAACGAAATAATTATCTCCGTTGCCTCAATCGACGACCTGTTAAAGGCGATTAGGCATGGTGAAGACTATGGCAGACTGTAGGAGTGATGCAGAAATTTTTACAACGGCCATAACTGCAGCAATGTTCTTCGATGGGAATCAAACTAAAGCTTGCAATTACATGAAAGACTATCATCTTGTTGGCCATATGGCGCGAAAAACCACGCTTCAAGCGACGATGACACGGTATATCAATGTTGATAAACGATTTGTTTCATCAAGTAGGAATCATACTGAAACAAAGTAGTGATTGTATTGAATATCTTTGAGACTCTTTTCCTGTAGCAATTTGTGATAAAATCCGTATCTTCAAACTGATTCAATACTTATATTTTTAATGCTTGTTAAAGTTGGGGTTGTGCTACGCACAATCCCAACTTTGGAGTGAGCGATCGCATGAAAAGTTAGGTGAAAAGCGTCTGAAGGTTGATAACCTCTGGAGTTTAGACTAAAGGTGAACGATCGTTAGATCATGCCTAGAAAATTACGGATAAAAAAAATACACTATTATGGGAGTAGAAACGTCCCTTAAAACAAAAAGCGGTCAGCTGTGTTGAACTGATCGCTAAATGGTCAATCCTGATAAAAGGAAAAAATTAGCAGCTTGACCATGAGATTTGATAAGCTTAAACAATTTCGCACATCGGTGTACATGTGCTTTTACCCCCCGGATGACCAAATTTTGAACCATACCCTGACCAAAAATTAACGCTATTTCAAGGGTTCTAGCCAAAACTGATGAGTTACTTTTGCATCAAATCGTGACTGCGTGTTCTAAATGTGCATCATAATAGATCCTAAAGTTTTCAAAACCAAAAAGAGAAAAATTCAACGGAATAATCACCGACTCATAGTCAACTTAGATGACAAAATATGGTTCAAAGTGACTAAAATATGGTTCAATTTACATTGAGAGGAATTTTTATCCGATTGTTGTGAGGATTGTAAACTCCGTGTAGCGCATGGGTCACGCCATTTATGTGAGGTTCAAATGAACAGTAGCGAGTTTGAAT
>NZ_JXCA02000003.1:0-13756 GCF_000828085.3 Scytonema tolypothrichoides VB-61278 | reverse complement strand
TGAATATTGGTGTAGGCAACAGCAACTAGCGACACACACGCTCGAGTTGATTGCACAGGTAAGGTCATCCCCACCCTCACGTCGGGTAACTGGACGAACTTTAAACGTTTGTGGCGTGTATCCCAGCAAAAAGATGGGGGTCACAATCCAATTCGAGAGCCATACGGTCGAATTGTGGGCGATTTACCACATGGAACATGACCCCGAAGTTTTAGAGTTCTACGACCAGCCACCACGCTTTAAAATTCAATATAAAAATAAATCAGGGCGTAATATAGGTCACTATCATACACCGGATTTTTTTGTATTGCGCTCGTCAGGTGCTTGTTGGGAAGAATGGAAAACAGTTAATGAATTAGAGAAGTTAGCCGAAAAATATCCTGGGCGCTATCAAAAAACAGCATCCGGTAGTTGGCGTTGTCCACCGGGAGAAAACCACGCATCACAATTTGGTCTAAAATACTGCGTTCGTACAGATGCAGAATTGAATCCCGTCTTTACCCAGAACTTAATGTTTTTGGAGGATTACCTTGGATTCAAATCAAAACAGACAACAAATGTACACTCAAGAGTTCTGGCTTACGTGCAAGCAAATCCGGGAACAATGATTGCGGCATTGCTACGAGAGTTGGATGATGTATGTGCCAATGATATATATATGATGATTGCATCTGTTGCACTCTACGTAGATTTGGATGCTGTCCCCTTAGTTGAACATTACAGGACACGACTATGGGTAGACCGACAAACTCATGATGCTTATACGCACACATCTGATGTATCTCATCCGACTTTAAATGCTGGTATAGCAACCGCAACACTCCTGCCTAACACAGTCCTGATATGGGATTCGTCGCTATGGACTTTAATTAATTATGGTGAGACTACAACCACGCTACTGCCGTCCTCAGGCTTTCCAATACAGTTACCAACAGCATTTTTTCTTCAGTTGTTCGACAGTGGAGCTATTAAAATTCATGACGGAGTTACAGACGCAACAATAAATGAAACTGTACGTAATTTAATGGATACCGCTTCTCCTGCTTCTTTAAAAGAAGCAAACCGAAAATTTAATATAGTACAAGCATATTTTCAACGTCATACAGATATCTATAAAGACATTAACGCTCGTACTTTACGTCGATGGGTGCAACAGTTCCGTGAAGCAGAAGCAAGCTATAGTTGTGGTTATGTTGGTTTGCTACCACGTACACATCAGCAAGGAAATCGTCAACAAAAAGCACCAACTGACTCAAGTGAATTACTAGATAAATTTATTAGAGAGCATTTTGAGACACCAAGACAAGCGACCGCCGCTTCGGTCTATCGGGCATATGTCAAAGAATGTAGCGCATTAAACATACAACCCCTTAGTAACCGCACCTTCTACCAACGTCTAAAAAAGCGCCCAACCCATGAGCAGACTTTAAAGCGTCAAGGAGCAAAAGCCGCATATGCAACAGAGCCGTTTGTCTGGGAACTAGCAAAACATACACGTCCTCACGGAAACCGTCCTCACGAGATAGTACATATCGACCATACCGAACTTGATATTGAATTACGCTCACTTGCTACAGGCAGATTATTAGGACGACCTTGGCTAACATTACTAACTGATGCCTATTCCAGACGAATATTAGCAGTTTATCTGACGTTCGATGCACCTTCTTACAGGTCATGCATGATGGGGCTACGTATTTTAGTCCAGCGCTTTGGTCGTTTTCCCTCAACACTCGTAGTAGATGGAGGCAAAGAATTTCACAGCATATACTTTGACACCTTACTTGCACGCTACCACTGCACCAAGAAAACACGTCCTGGTGGCAAACCCCGCTTTGGGTCAGTAATTGAACGATTATTTGGTACGACGAATACTGAGTTGATATTTAACCTTCTAGGCAATACCCAAGCAAGTAAACAGCCTCGCCAACTCACTAAAACTGTTGACCCAAAACAGTTAGCTGTTTGGAATCTGGGAGATTTATACACTTACTTTACCCAATGGGCTTACTCTATTTACGACGACAATCACCACGACTCATTAGGTGCGTCTCCATACGTTGTTTATCACGAAGGGCTGTCAAGAGCTGGTGAACGCTTACACCGCTCGATACCTTATAACGAGGATTTCCTCATGGCAACACGTCCTTCTACCCCCAAAGGTAAGGCCAAAGTTCAGCCAGGACATGGAATTAAAGTCAATTATCTTTACTACTGGAGTGATGCTTTCCGCAATCCAACTGTAGAAAAAACTGATGTTCCAGTGCGTTACGACCCTTTTGATATGGGAGTTGCTTACGCCTATGTTGAGGGACGCTGGGTGAGATGCATCTCTCAGTATTACAGTACTTTTGTTGGACGCACCGAAAAAGAAGTGTTGTTAGCCGCACAGGAAATTAGACACTCGAACAAACGTAGCGCAACTTCGACAAACTTGAACGCTAAACGTTTAGCTGACTTCATTGCCAATGCCCAAGAACATGAAGCCATACTGTTGCAAAGATTACGTGATTTGGAAAGTATTGCTGTGATTGAAAACTTCTCTGGACTTAGTTTAGCTTCACCACAATCAAATCAAGTTAGCCAAACGGAGGTACCACCGCAGACTACTCAAGAGCGAAGATTTGATTCAAGGTCGTCTCAAAACCCCTCACCGTTGGATGTAACGCAACTGCCAATATTAGAGGAATACCGCTAATGTCCAAAATTGACAATGCTCAATTATTGACGCAATTCAAGCAGTACGCTGTCAATCATCCACAACTGGCAAAAGTTGATCTGCATTTGATGCGTGCAATTCGAGAACCTGCGGGGTTTGCTCATGTACTGGTCTATGGGCCAAGCGGTGTGGGTAAGACGACCATGATACGACAAATCGCCAAACGGTTAAATGAGAACGAAACTACAGATGTAGCACCCAATGATTCTGTCAACCGCAATGGTCATACACCTCAATTGCCCCTATTACTGATAGAAACACGACCACCTGACGCTGGAGTTTTTAATCGAACTGACTATTACCGCACTGCGCTTAAGCTTTTGGACGAGCCATTCTATGAACGTCGAATGCTGATAGACATTGACACAGAGCAAACATGGGAGAAGAAAGGGCGAGGACGTAGTGGCAAAACAGCACAGTTTAATGATTCTCCAGAATTGCGCCTAGCACTCGAAGAGGCAATGACTAAACGTGGTGTGCGAGCGGTTATCCTTGATGAAGCACAACATTTAATGAAAATTGGTACTGGCGCAAGTGCAGGCAAGCTTTTAGACCAGTTGGACTGGATTAAATCCATCACGAATGTTACGGGTGTGTTACACATCTTGATTGGTACTTACGAACTTTTAAATTTCCGGAATTTATGTGGTCAAGCATCCCGCCGCGGTCTGGATATCCACTTTCCGCGCTACTTGTACCAAAACGAACAAGACCGTCTGGATTTTCAAGCCGCGTTACTGGCACTCCTCAAGCAAGTACCTCTCAATACTAATATTCCCGAATTAATGCAGCGTTGGCTTTATTTCTATGAACATTCTATTGGTTGCGTTGGAGTACTAAAAGACTGGCTCATCCGAACTGTGGCGGCGGCATTACATGATGGGAACGACACGTTGACCTTAAAACAATTACACGAACATACCTTAACATTAGCCCAATGCGAACGTATGGCTCTGGATGCTACCGAGGGTGAGCAAAAACTTAGTTACATGGAGAGCCGCCGCGAACACTTATGGCATTTACTACAAATAGGAATGGGTTCAACGGATGTCCCGACTAGTGCAGTTGATCATGAAACTCCACTCCGAAGCGAAAAAGCAACTTCACCTCAAACAGAGCTAGCACCTAAAACAAAGCGCACTCGAAAAAAACCAAACGCACCTACACCACAAGAATTCACGACCACAACACCCCCACAGATCCCCATAGAGCCAGCCCCAAAGAAAAAGCAGACTCGCAAGAAAACTACATCTACTGCAACACTTGAAATTACCGAAACGCCGCTTAGTAATTCCAGTACTGACAAAAATACGATAACCCGAAACACACAAGAGCAAACAGATTCCAGCACCAAGAAAAAGTCGGGCACACGTGTCGGACAACGCAAACCCAAGCGAGATGCTGTTGGGGATGAGTCACAGTCGGGAGCTACATAAGCCGCTGTGTCTGAGAAACTATAGGTTATTTGGTGCTTTAAGAATTGCCAAAAATATTGATGGACAGAATGCTTGCACAGCAAGGATTACAGCCAAGCGCGTCAGTTTCTGCACGGATGCTCATTTGACCCCAGCCCCTAGAGATGCCATCTTTCTGAAGGGGTACAAAGCTTCAAAATGCATTGCATGAAAAACCACGCTTACTTGAGGGGGTGGGATTCAGACGCGGCAGTTCTTCTCTGGCGTCAAGCCTTGCCTCCTCACCTAAAAGCATCAATCCAGAGAAGGGCTGACCGACGGCTGAAAGCGAAGCGTTTCCACCCCCTCGCCGCCGCCCAACCTGGATGTAACCGCTACCTACCCTTTTGACTTTGTGCGTTTTTATAACTCACGGCTAAACTACTGAAGCATATCTTGTCTTAAGTGCTTTTGAAGTATTTCGTGACCGTTTGGTCGAATTATGATTCAAATCACAGTACACCATTTTAGGAAAAGCAAAAGATGCCTTATTTGACTTGATGGATGCAGTGTTAGTGACACGCAGTGTTTACTCGTTTGTGGAACTCTCCGTATCTCCAGTATTTCAACGGCAATGGTCTAGTATTTACGAAGCTTTAGAAGACAGTAATCCACCGCGAGAAGAATTGATGCGGTTGTATATCAAACAACTTCCCCAAACAGAACAAATCATCTTAGCTGGAGACCATACAGCTTGGTCAAGACTAGATGCCAAGACCTTAAAGGAGCGAACATTCGAGCACCAAGCCCAACCCATATCAGGCGCAAAACCTGTAACCATAGGGCAAGGCTACAGCACGGTAGCGATAATTCCAGAAGCAGAGGGCAGTTGGGCATTACCATTATTACATGAGCGCATCACCAGTTTTGAAAACCCGATTGAAAAAGCTGCCGCACAGCTAAAATTGGTTTGCCAAAATCTGCCCACTCGCCCATTATCCTTGTGGGATGCTGAATACGGCTGTGCTAGTTTTGTGAAACAGACGGCAGACATTGCTGCTGACAAATTAATGCGCTTGCGCTCGAATCGTGTACTATATAGTGCACCACCAGACTATACAGGTATTGGTCGTCCTCGTGTCCACGGTGACAAGTTTAAACTCAACGATCAAACAACATGGTGGACACCCGACGAAATGTTCGAGATACTCGACTCAAAATTGGGGCGAGTGAGCCTACGTCTGTGGTGTAATCTCCATTTCCAACAGTGAGCCAAACACTCAATGAATGTGATTCAAGTCGAGCGGTGTGACGAAGCGTCAAATCGAACATCCAGACCTTTATGGCTGGTTTGGATCGGTGAGGGTAAACCCGAATTATCTCAAATTTGGCGTCAGTATCTACGTCGCTTTGCGATTGACCACTGGTATCGATTCGCTAAGCAACGTCTTCATTGGACACTTCCAAAACTCGGCACTAGAGAACAGTGTGAGCGATGGAGCGACCTCATGCCACTGCTTACTTGGCAACTATGGTTGGCTCGATCGCTTGTGAGCGTTAAGCGAAGCTCTGCCGTAGGCAATCGCCCCCTTCCCTGGCAGAAGTCAGTCACAAATTTGACGCCTGGGAGAGTTGCTCAGTCGATGGGAGAAGTTCTCGCGGTGAGCAGCGCGTTGCGGGGGTTCCCCCCGTTGTAGCGACTGCGAACCCGAAGGGTGATTGGCACACCAGCGCTACCTCCCAAATCTCGTGGAAAGTCCCCTGGATGGCCTACAGGACAAGCTCGCCACCGTAAAATCCGTTAATTTATTGTCAAAAAAAAGTACCTATAGACCAAAAAAACTACATTTAGAGTCGGCTTAACTCTTTGACTTTTACATTTTGATGTATGTAGTTCCTTAACTCAGTGCCTCTGAGTGATTTTGTCATGCGTTAGTCTAAACTCCAGTAACCTGCAACTTGGGTTAATAGTCATAAACTATATCGTAACGCTTGCAGCGAGAGCGCAGCTTGCACAAACGTGGTTTTTTAAATAAGAGACCATTTATAAAGTAAATCTTAAGTAGGGTGCGTTATGGCACTTTGCCTAACGCACCGTTACATAACATGGTGCGTTAGGCGCTTTGATGATGTTTTTTATAACAAATCATCTCGAAACGTTGCGCCTAACACACCCTACAGCAATTTTATTTTTACTTTATAAATAACTTCTAAGTGTTCTTTATGCAGCAAGCGAATAACTTGTGATTAAAAATTCAATTATACCAATTCGATAAATAATTGCGACATGTAAGAGTTGTATATAAAATATTATGTGTCGCATTCTTTTTTACGTTATTTCTTCAAAGTAACTATTCTATACTTAGTTACCATTGACTTGTTAATATTTTAATAATGTTGTCTTTATATTTTATAAATTTAAATTTATACAATCATAACAAATCATCTCGAAAAATCTTGTTAAAATGACTACACAATTGAGTAGAAATACAGTTCAATTTTTCATTTACAAGTTTTAGGATAATGTCATAAAAATTACTGATTTACCTGATGGAACGAAGTTGATTTCGAATGATCCCACCTTTAATAACTTAAGTCAGAGTGCTCGAGAAACTCATCGTTACCAAAAAGCTTTTGCAACTTTGTTAAAAGAGGCTTGTTAATGCTAGACGCAATGGTTTGAAATCAAGCTAATAAGCGTCAATTTTGTTGTCGTAGTTTTAGAACGGAAGATTCACTAAAATGCCGTGGCAAGTATCGTCTCAAGTTTTGATTAATCCTATCCATGCTGCTGTAGGAAGAACAGGTAAGGTATTGTTCTTCGCTGGTTCGGGTAACGATTCGAGTCAAGCAGCATATGACAATTCCCCTAATGGCGTCGCGCTTTGGGATCCTAATAGTGGCACTTTTTCCACTCCCACGATTCCACGCGATAGTAATGGAAACCCTATTGACCTTTTCTGCGCAGCTCACTCATTTCGAGCTAATGGTCAACTGTTTGTTGCAGGTGGTACCCTGCAATACGATCCATTCTATGGTATTCCAGATAGTTTTGTATTCGATTTTACTGCCAACAACGGCAATGGGGCATGGACAAAAGTGGCATCAATGTATAGAGGTCGCTGGTATCCAACTGTATTAACGTTGGGTGATGGTAGGATATTCTCTTTGTCGGGTTTGGATATAAATGGTGGTCTAGACCGCAACCCAGAAATTTTTAACAGTTCTACTGGTTGGAATATTTTTACAAGACAAACCAGCCCTTTTGCTCTCTATGCTCACCTAATCTTGTTGAGTAATGGCAAACTTTTCTATACAGGTGCTCAGCTGGGAGGCAACAATGGTGTATCACCACGCATTCTCACTTTACCTTCAAAATTTGGTCGAGCGATCACAGAACAGCCGGTGTCTGGATTGCAAGATTCAGATTTCGGCGACCAAGCTGCCAGCGTATTACTCCCACCAGCTCAAGACCAAAAGGTGATGATTATTGGTGGAGGTGGAGGTACAGCGACGAACCGAGTTAATATTGTAAATCTCAACGCTAGTACCCCCACTTATGCTGCCGCAGCATCTCTCAATTATGCCAGGAAGCACCACAATGCAGTCTTATTGCCCGATCGCACGGTATTTGTGTGCAATGGCAGCGGAAGGGACGAAGATATATCACAATCAACACTACCAGCAGAGATTTACAATCCAGCGACGAATACCTGGACGTCAGTAGAAACACCAAGTGTTAACGGTCGTGTCTATCATTCAGTGGCAGTCTTGCTGCCAGATGGAAAAGTCGTTGTAGCAGGGGGAAATCCTTACCGTGGTTCTTATGAAAATCGCATAGAAATTTATAGCCCGGGGTACATATCGCAGACAAGACCCACAATCACTACTGCTCCCACAACAACGAACTATAACAGAACAATCACAATTCAGACATCCCAAGCTACAAACATTAAATGGGTTCATCTCATTAGACCAATGGCGACTACTCATGGTTTAGATACAGAACAACGGTTAGTAGACCTGCCCATCACTTCTAGGACTGGTAGTTCTCTTTCCGTTCAGATCACGGGTAATCGCAATATCGCACCTCCTGGCTACTACATGCTGTTTCTTGTTGACAACAATAACGTTCCTTCGGTAGCTAAGTGGATTCAATTAACATAATGCCCAGCGTCCGCTCCTAGCTAATGGTTCATAGGGTTCACCAATTGGCAATCAATTCAAAAAATTCAAGCAGTCAAATATGAAACTAAAGTTAACACGCAGACAATTTGGTCAGTTGGCGGTGGCAAGCACTACTGCGACTGCCATAGGACTGTTTGCAAATAAAATCCTTGCACAACAGCCAAGTCAAAAAATTTTGGGTGTACGAGTAGGGGATCTTGGCGACAATGACACTAATACTAATCTCGACTCAGATACCACTGACCTCACTGATGGAAGCGCTACCGCAGGTATTGTTCCATCTACTCTACAGACAATCGTCGTCCAGTCTTTTGATATCGGAAGCCAAAATGTGACAACAGTGCTGACAACCGCACCTATTTTGGAGGCTGGTGAGCAGTTGAGCGGTTTTGTGTCCTTAACAGATGGCAGGCTTGTCGTCGCTGCTACTAACGTTAATACTAGTAAGAAAAAAGACCAAAACGTTCGTCTGATATTTTTAAAGGAGTCTCAAAGCGTGCCTGTGTCTGGACTCAAAAACAACGAGGTGCTTTACAGTTTGGTACGCTTGAAAGACGGCTCAGTTGCTGGTCTAATCGGTAAAATAAACGGAAAGCCACCTTCGAGAATCGTGACCATTGACCCTAACACGGGTAGGATTACAGATAGAGACAAAATTCCGGAACAAAAGCGCGTAACAGCGATAGGTCAGTGTCCAGACGAAAGTTTCTATGGGATCACAACTGAGAGGGCAGGCGAAACATATTTGTTTCAAGTCGGTCAGGAGCAATCAATAAAATTGAGCTTCAACGGTGTGCCTTGGAATAATGGCTTTAGCGGATTGGTTTGCACTTCATCAAACCAATTGATCGCCCTAGGTGCTCGTAGGTATGAATTTCCTAAACGCCTGCACATCCTCAATAAGGACAATGCACAGATACAGAGAATAGAAACCGTATTTGATGTTGCTGCAATTACGCTTGCGTAGGCACTGCTAGTTAGTCAATAGTCGTTAGTAGTCAGTGATACAAACTAACTACTACGACTATCAACTATTACAAAATTTCGGCCTTGCTGAATCATGGGATGATTTCGCCCTGTTTGGAAGGATTTTCAATAGTTTCAACCGCCAATTCATCCCGCATTTATGCAACGCCAAAATTTCTTATGCCGTGATAGTGGCCATTGCCTTATCAACGGCTTGCAACGCCTGCTCTATTTCTTTTTCTGTCACAATCAAGGGTGGTACGAACCGAAGGACTTTGGGGCCTGCAGGAACAAGCAATAAGCCTTGGTCAATCCCAGCTTTAACAACGTCCGGTGCTGTGAGCGTAATCTGTGGATTTAATACCATACCGTTGATCAGACCCCAGCCGCGTACTTCAGTGATGTGATTGGGGTATTTTGCTGCGATCGCCCGCAAACCAACTCGTAACTGTTCACCCCGCTCCTGTACGTTTTGTAAAATATTATCTCGTTCCAAAGTTTGACAAACTGTCAGGGCAACTCCACATACAAAAGGATTTCCACCAAAGGTACTCGCATGTTCTCCCGGTTGAAAAACATCGCAGAATGATTTGGACATCATTGCTCCGATGGGGATACCACCGCCCAATGCTTTGGCACTCGTGAAGATATCTGGCTCAACACCAAGACACTCGTAACCCCATAATTTGCCGCTGCGCCCCATGCCGACTTGTACTTCATCAAAAATCAGCAAAACGCCAGTTTCATCGCAAATCTGCCGCAGCTTTTGGAAGTAAGCAACATCTCCTGGTCGTACACCCCCCTCTCCCTGCAATGGTTCTATCAAAATTGCTGCTACGCGATAATCACCTTCATCAAGTTCGCTAATCGCTGCTTCCACTGCTTCAATGTCATTGTAAGGTACATAGTGAAAACAGGGCATTAAAGGTTCAAAGTTCTTTTGATACTTTGGTTGACCTGTTGCGGTAATTGTTGCTAAAGTCCTTCCGTGGAAACTGTCGTGTGCCGTCAAAATGATTGGTTTTTCAATTTGTAGCACTGTATGCGCGTATTTCCGCGCCAGTTTAATCGCAGCTTCATTTGCTTCTGCTCCAGAGTTGCAGAAAAATACGCGATCAGCACAAGAATGTTGGACTATCCACTTTGCCAATTCTCCCTGCTCAGGAATGTAGTACAAATTAGAAACGTGGTGTAGTTTCTGTATTTGTCGTGTTACGGCTTCCACCAATGCGGGGTGAGCGTGTCCCAAGGCACAAGTGGCAATGCCTGCTACAAAGTCGAGATATTCGCGCCCCTGTGTATCCCAAACACGGCATCCAGCTCCTCGTTCTAGCGCTATGGGAAACCGCGCATAGGTGGACATGACAACTTGATTGAAGCTATCTGTATCAAAGGGGCTAGACGGTGTCGTCGCTTGTGAAATCAGAGTTTGTATGCTCACTACTTACTCCTGAAATTTCTTATCCTACCGTTGGACACTAGTTTCTATGAGAATCTTGAAAAAAATCTTCTTACAAACCTCATCTTAAGCTAGCACTCAGATATTCTCAAACGAGTGGCGATGGAAAAAAAACCGTGTATTCAACACTCGAGCAAAAATACCAACGTATCCAGAAAGAGTTAAAAGCAGGGGTGATAGCTCTTGCTGGAGTCTTTCTCATTGGCACTTTGTGGTACAAGTTTGTGGAGGATTGGTCTTGGGAAGATGCAGCTTACATGACGGTCATTACTTTAGCGACTGTTGGTTATGGTGAAACCCGACCGCTAGGAGCACGAGGAAGATTATTTACCATCGCCTTGATTTTAATGGGCGTTATTAGTATTGGTTACATAGTCAACAGATTTACAGAAGCCATCATTGAAGGCTACTTTCAACAAGGAATTAGAATACGACAACAGAGGCGCTTGATGGAATCTCTAGCACAGCATTATATCATCTGTGGATTTAGTCGCACAGGTCGCCAAATTGCCATAGAATTTCGGGCAGAAAATGTTTCGTTTGTCATAATTGATTCTGATGTAGAATCTGTACAAATAGCCCAACAAAAAGGTTATATTGTATACCAAGGTGATGCTACTCTGGATGAAACATTGTGGAAAGTTGGTATTGATCGAGCGGTTTGTATTGTTGCAGCGTTACCTTCAGACGCTGAAAATTTATATGTTGTTCTTTCAGCTAAAACACTTAACCCTAACATTAGGGCGATCGCCCGCGCCAGTACAGAGGAAGCTTTGCAAAAATTACAACGTGCTGGTGCAGATGCCGTAGTTTCTCCCTATATAACTGGAGGTAAGCGGATGGCAGCTGCAGCCCTTAGACCCCAAGTAATGGACTTTGTTGATGGCATTATCTCTGGTACAGATCGAGAGCTGTATATGGAAGAATTTTTGCTAGACTCCAAAACTTGTCCTTTTGTCGGTCAAACTTTAGGACAAGCAAACTTGCGAGCGAAAACCGGAGCACTTCTACTTGCAATTCGCCGCGCTAATGGCGAACTTATTGGTGGTCCCACCCCTGAAACCGCTTTTCTACCAGGAGATGTTCTGATTGCTATGGGCACAGCCGAACAATTGCGCGCTTTGAACCAAGTTTTAGAACCTATAGGTTCCAAGAGGTTGCGACGACCTAGGAAAAGTTAAATAACAGAGGTATTGTTATCGTCTGCTAATTTTCTTTCTGAAAGCTTTATTCTGGAGGGTTTCATCTGAAATTGGTACAAGCTTTCAAGCTGCAAAAAAAAATATGCAAAAAACTTTCCGCCAACCCCTTGACATACAAAAAAATAGGGTCTACATTTAGAAAAGTGTTAAATACAAACAACACACCGAACCAAAACAAATAAATAGTTTGAAAGCTTAAAGCACTGAGATTCCTGATTAAAATAATAAGTCAAGGGTTTAACCCAGTGACATTGCAATAAGCAAAAAAATAGGATTTCGGAAAAAATTAATTTTTCCGGAGCCTTGGCAAACTCAAAAACCATCAAAACGGAGAGTTTGATCCTGGCTCAGGATGAACGCTGGCGGTATGCTTAACACATGCAAGTCGAACGGAGTTCTTCGGAACTTAGTGGCGGACGGGTGAGTAACGCGTGAGAATCTGGCTTCAGGTTCGGGACAACAGTTGGAAACGGCTGCTAATACCGGATGTGCCTTAGGGTGAAAGATTTATCACCTGAAGATGAGCTCGCGTCTGATTAGCTAGTAGGTGTGGTAAGAGCGCACCTAGGCGACGATCAGTAGCTGGTCTGAGAGGATGACCAGCCACACTGGGACTGAGACACGGCCCAGACTCCTACGGGAGGCAGCAGTGGGGAATTTTCCGCAATGGGCGAAAGCCTGACGGAGCAATACCGCGTGAGGGAGGAAGGCTCTTGGGTTGTAAACCTCTTTTCTCAGGGAATAAGTACTGAAGGTACCTGAGGAATCAGCATCGGCTAACTCCGTGCCAGCAGCCGCGGTAATACGGAGGATGCAAGCGTTATCCGGAATGATTGGGCGTAAAGCGTCCGCAGGTGGTTTTTCAAGTCTGCTGTCAAAGAGTCTGGCTCAACCAGATAAAGGCAGTGGAAACTGAGAGACTAGAGTATGGTAGGGGTAGAGGGAATTCCTGGTGTAGCGGTGAAATGCGTAGAGATCAGGAAGAACACCGGTGGCGAAAGCGCTCTGCTGGACCATAACTGACACTGAGGGACGAAAGCTAGGGGAGCGAATGGGATTAGATACCCCAGTAGTCCTAGCCGTAAACGATGGATACTAGGCGTTGCCCGTATCGACCCGGGCAGTGTCGTAGCCAACGCGTTAAGTATCCCGCCTGGGGAGTACGCACGCAAGTGTGAAACTCAAAGGAATTGACGGGGGCCCGCACAAGCGGTGGAGTATGTGGTTTAATTCGATGCAACGCGAAGAACCTTACCAGGGCTTGACATGTCCGGAATCTCTTGGAAACGAGAGAGTGCCTTCGGGAGCCGGAACACAGGTGGTGCATGGCTGTCGTCAGCTCGTGTCGTGAGATGTTGGGTTAAGTCCCGCAACGAGCGCAACCCTCGTTCTTAGTTGCCAGCAATTCGGTTGGGCACTCTAGGGAGACTGCCGGTGACAAACCGGAGGAAGGTGGGGATGACGTCAAGTCAGCATGCCCCTTACGTCCTGGGCTACACACGTACTACAATGCTATGGACAAAGGGCAGCAAGCTAGCAATAGCAAGCAAATCCCATAAACCATGGCTCAGTTCAGATCGCAGGCTGCAACTCGCCTGCGTGAAGGAGGAATCGCTAGTAATTGCAGGTCAGCATACTGCAGTGAATTCGTTCCCGGGCCTTGTACACACCGCCCGTCACACCATGGAAGCTGGTCACGCCCGAAGTCGTTACCCTAACCCCTCGGGGAGGGGGACGCCGAAGGTAGGACTGGTGACTGGGGTGAAGTCGTAACAAGGTAGCCGTACCGGAAGGTGTGGCTGGATCACCTCCTTTTTAGGGAGACCCA
>NZ_JXCA02000031.1 GCF_000828085.3 Scytonema tolypothrichoides VB-61278 | reverse complement strand
TTAGTGCGAGTTCATGCCACGTCGCTCAATCCAGTTGATTATCAGACTCGTCGTGGAGACTATCAGAATTTGGTGAAGTTACCTGCCATTCTTGGTGTGGATATCTCCGGTGTCATTGAAGCTGTTGGAGAATCTGTCACAACTTTCAAAGTCGGTGATGAAGTGTACTACTCACCGCAGCTTTTTGGTGAATCGGGGAGTTACGCAGAGTATCACGTTGCAGATGAGCAGATCGTTGCTCATAAACCAGTAAACTTATCACATCTGGAAGCCGCCTGTTTTCCCTTGGCTGCGGGGACAGCATGGGACTGTTTAGTGACTAGAGGTCAGTTACAAGTAGGTGAGTCTGTTTTGATTCATGCTGGCGCAGGTGGCGTTGGTTCATTTGCCATTCAGTTAGCGAAAGCAATAGGCGCTTACGTTTTTACAACTTGTAGTTTTAATAATCACGACTTGGTCAAACAACTAGGAGCAGATTATGCAATTGATTATAAGTCTGAAGATTACGTTGAAGTCATCCAGCGTGTAACTAATGACAAAGGCGTTGACCTCCTATTAGACACTATTGGTGGAGAAACTATTCAGCGGAGTCCCCAAGTGGTCCGCCCCTATGGTCGACTCGTCAGCATTGTCGATATTGCAACTCCTCAGTCATTACTAGAAGCATGGGCTAAAAACTTAACCGTGCATTTTGTTATTACCTCTCAATATCGCGCCAAATTAGATTCACTTAGACATTTAATTGAACGCAATCAGCTACATCCTGTGATTGATTCTGTCATGCCTTGGACTCAAGTAGCACAAGCCCATCAGCGTTTAGAACAAGGTGGCACGAAGGGCAAAGTGGTTCTACAAGTTGTTGAAGGTTAACGTTGCTTCATCATGCTCCACTTAAACAGACAATTGTACTCGTAAAGGTAGCAATTTCACCTTAATGTGGTAGCCGTGGGAGCGTCAATTCCTACTGCTGTATTTTAATGATAAGTCTTTAACCGGACACGATATCAAGCATTGCTGGATACCAGTTCCCTACCTTCGGTGCAGCACTACCTCACCACGCGGCTGGCTCGGGTTTTTAGCTTGCACTTATCTCACACTTCAATTGAAAATACTCTTGATACAACCGACAACTAGGTGTAGCTAGATTGTCATCCAACTTAATCAACCCCATACTTTTTAACTTATGAGCAAGAACAGGTTCTAACTTTACAGGTTTAGTAGCACTCATCACTTCAGAAACAGCAAATGCTAATTCTGGCTGCACTTTCAAAGTTGCCCAATAAGGTTGGATATGACGGTAATAAATACTTGTGGGTGTGGGAGCACTTTGCAGCAATTGCCCTAAAGCAACCTCTCCACGACTGAGGTGATAAAGTGTTATGTGTACTAATGCAGGATGTCCTCCAACGATGTCCATGAGAAACTTTGCTTCATCATCTGTCCAATTGAGTCCAAAGCGCTGGGCTAACTCTTGCACCTGCTCTAAACTGAAATAGTTTAGCTCAATCGGTAGTCCGACATTAAATGGAGACTGATTCAGCTGGAGAGGAACATAAACCTCAGTTGAGTGAACCACAATTAGGCGCAGCTTTTGCCAAATAGGTTGTCTTTTGGCATCTTCGTACCAGGAACGCAACAAGGGTAAGAATTCTTTTGCCACTTGCGGCTGCTCAAAAATCTGGTTGACTTCGTCCAAGGCCAAAACCACAGGAGAATCAATCTGCTCTAACACATAATTTCGTAAATAAAGCGAGCAGCTCACTTTGCTGCCAATATCTTCATCCCAAAACTCGTCTAATCTTGGTTCAAGCTCAAGCTGGCTAGATATGTTAGCACATAACCAACGCAAAAAACGATTCAAATCGCTCAAAATTGCTCGATCAACTTGCTCCTGTAAATTTAAGCTCACTATATGGTAGCCCATGCCGTTGACATACTCAAGAATCCTCAACAGCAGCGAGCTTTTACCCATTTCTTGAGGAGCTTTAATGCGAATTAAGGCTCCTGGTTTAATAATTTCTTCATAAACCTGTGTCGCAATCTCTGGTTGTTCAATGTAAAAGGGAGAACCAAGCGGCACTAAACCACTAGGAAAACGAGGTGACATTTCCTGCTGGAAATTGGGAAAATCCCTTACGGGTGGATTTTGTTCTAAGGTTGTTTTTGGAGAAGTTTGTGTAGTCACATACGACTCTAGTAGCGTTCGACAGTTTTTTTTAGTCACACGGTTGCCGATCAGATCAGACAATTTGTGGCATAATCGTGGAGCAACAGTCTTAGTAAGGTAACTAGTACTATAGCCGCCCTGTTGAGCAATTTGGTTGTAAGTTTGACTTTGCCAAATACCTCGTAAAACCAAAATTTCTGTATGATTGAGGGGAAGATTTTGGTATTTCAACAGGTTGTCATTGAGCATTTCAATGAGTGAATCGAGAGCCGTTGTTTTGGAGAGAACTGAGATTGCTACTGGTAATCGGATGTTTGTTTGCATACCTCTGGCTTGGACGGTGGAAACCAGCATTGAGGAATTTTTCTTCTGTTTCCGTTTAGTCCATATATTTTGCTGGGTCCAAATCATAGACGGTTCAGCCGGATTCTGGAAGATGATTGGTAGCCAAGTGGCACAGGGATATTCTCCCTCTAATCCTTGCAGTCTTTCGCGTGCAGAACGCACCGCAGTGTATAAAGACTTTCCACTTGAAAATTCTGCCAAAAAATACTTTAAAAATTCTTGAGCGACCACATCCGGTACAGGTTCACGCATGACAATCACTTGTGGAATTTGCAAATCTTGAAGTTCCTGCGCCAACCCTAAACCATCACACGAGTTGAAAATCGCTAGCTTCAACCCACGACTAATAGCTTGTCTCAGACCATATTTTAACTGCTCAAGGGTAATCGTATCTGTTTTATTAATTTGCAAAAAACCTTTTTCTTGACTAAAACTATGACCTGCAAAAAAGAGAATATCCGAATTTTGTTGCCATAGCTGCTCGTTTAAATGACCGATATTCGGCTCGATTAAAAATTTAACTTCTGCTTGAGTTGATAGTTGATCTAAAAGAGTTTTATCCTGGCTAATATCAATACCCTGACTATTCCCAAAAATTGCCAAAATTCTCACTTGACTTGTGCGGTTATTTGCCAGCCATTTCTTCGGCTTTTGATACTCTGGTGCACTCAACGCCACTTCTGCATATGGGTAATCCTCAAAAAATTTCCACAGATGCCACGGAAGTCGTCGCAGTAAAGGGTCGTTGGTTTCAATAATGAAGCGAATCTCTTCAGAAGGTTTTAATTGTGTACGTAACTGCTGGTCTATTTTGCGAAACTTTGTTGAGTTAAGCCATGTATTTATTTTTTTTGACAACAGCTGACACAAGCCATGAATATCAGCCTCTGAAATATTAGTGACAGAATCTTCTTCGATTTCAAAATTATCATCTATTTCGTTATCCAGACGCCAACTCAAGCGTTGATAAAAAGCATAATAAACTAACTGCCAAGTTTGGTAGAGTTCATAAATTTTTGGTGCGGCTGGTAAGCTGGCAGTCAATTTCATCCGGTAGGGGTTGTCTGCTTCTCCAAGCTGAGCCGTCACCGTAGCACAGCCCTCATGTAGGTTTCCTTGACCTAGGCTTAAAACAACTAACCTACTCATAGGACTTTGATCAAATAAAGGTCAACTGTAGACGTGACGAATCGTTGGCAAGGATGGAGAAAATCGGGCGTACATTATCTTACTTTTAGGACGGTTTCCTTTAGCATAGAACAAAAATCTGTAGAGTCAGTAAATAATTTTACATACTTTTTCCCTGACTTTTCATCCTTTTTTGGTCACAACAACAAATCTAACCGATTTTCACGAATCAGTTAGGTACATTGGTTATTTTGATAGAAGTTGGTAGAAATATAACATTGTTTTAAAAGTCTATTATAACAATTCATAATTTATTATATTTGTAGAAAATAGAAGCGTTAAATTTATTTCAAATATTTTATTGTAGTATACTAAATTTCGACAACATCGAGCAAGATTTGAAGGCCGTAACTCCCCCCATTCATCGCTAGAGAATGAATAATTACCCCTCATGGGCATTTGCACATCAGCAAAAATAAAAATATTTTTCGCCTCATCTGCCTCATCTGCCTCACTCTTCAAGGGGAAAATATAGCGATTCTCATTTGAATCAAATACACCACCATGCATAATGTAGAGCACGTAAATGTGAGTCCAGCGCTGCGGGAGGGGAGCCACTGCGTTGGACGGGTTTCCCGGCTTGTAGACGCGCAGCGGCTTCCCGCAGGGTAGCATGTGGCGTTTTCCCGACAGCCAGGCGACTGCGTATGCGCTTTGCGCACGCCCAAAGGGCTAAAGCGCAGCGTGACCGTTCGGCGCAGCCGTGGCGTTAGCCATAGGTCATACCCGAAGGGCTACGTCTCTACAATCGTGTATTGCACGCATATGCGCAAAGCGCACGCAAGCGAGGGCTATCGAGAAGCGCTATATGCAAGTCATACGCTAAAGCAGCTTATCATCACTGCTTCAGTTGGAAATCTTCATCAAAATCTTTCAGCGAGGGATAGACAATAGGAGGCGTTGCATTAATCGTTAACAACCGCTGCTTATACTCTTCTAAATAAGCTTGGCGACGCTCATCCCCGATGCGACTTGCGCCCCAAACGATGAAAGGCGGCAAAACATCAAAACCCACAAAGCGAAAAATCCCGTGATTAATCGGATAGAGAATGGTACGAATCTCACCATTGATCCCTATTTCGGTGTACATGGTTAATGCACCACCTGTGGTGAGAGACAGCATGGCTTTTTTGCCTTGAAAAACTCCATTGTCATAAAACCTCCCGCCACCATAAATTCGCCCCATTGCAAAGACTTTATCAACCCAACCCTTGAGGATAGCAGGAAGTCCAAACCACCAAAGAGGAAACTGAAAAATCAGGACATCGCACCAGTCGAGTTTCTCCATCTCCGCTTTGATATCTGGGGCAAAGCCATCGACTTCAGTGGCATACATTTCTTCTTTTTGCTGATTGTAGTAGTTTAGTTCTTTATTATAAGTAAAGTTGCGGCGGTCAGAAACTGGGTTGAACTGCATGGCGTAAAGGTCAGAAATGATCACCTCATGTCCTGTGGTGTACAGTACTTCCTTGGCATAGCGAGTCAGTGCACCATTGAAACTGTTGGGTTCTGGGTGGGCGTGAACAATAAAGAATTTCATCTTGATATCCCTCAACACTTATCCGAGTCTAATATGCTGCTTATAATACAGATACTAAACATGGATAAACGGATAAGGGGAGTCAGTGCTGTGTGTTCCGATACTCCCCTAAAATTTTTAAGTAGTGGGCTTCTGAATTGTTTTTGCTGACTGGCTAAATAACAAATCTCTTGACTTTTCTATATCAAGAGCTTGATTTTTGAAGGCTTCTGCCTTTTCGTAAGCACGAATTGTTGCTGGACGCGCCTGAATTGTTTCAAACCAGCGCTTCAAGTTAGGAAAGTTCTCTAACTTTTGACCTTGGCGCTCATATGGCACAATCCACGGATAGCTAGCAATATCGGCGATGGAATAATCGCCAGCAATAAACTCTCTATCAGACAGCCGCTTATCTAGGACACCGTACAAGCGTCCCGTCTCATTCACATAGCGGTTAATAGCATAGTCAATTTTTTCAGGTGCGTATTGGCTGAAGTGGTGGTTCTGTCCCGCCATCGGTCCCAAACCCCCCATTTGCCAAAAAAGCCATTGCAGGACTTCAACGCGATTGCGTAAATCTGCTGGAATCAACTTCCCTGTTTTTTCTGCTAAATACAGCAAGATAGCACCAGACTCAAAAACTGAAATCGGTTCACCACCTCCTGCTGGTTCATGATCCACAATTGCCGGGATACGATTGTTAGGAGAAATTTTGAGAAACTCAGGCTTAAATTGGTCTCCCGCGCCAATATTGACAGGAACAATTGTGTAGGGGAGGCTAACTTCTTCAAGGAAGATTGTGATTTTATGCCCGTTTGGTGTTGTCCAATAATAAAGCTCAATCATTGGTTGTTTCCTAATGTTTAAATGAACTGTTTGTCACAAGAAGCTTATCTGATATCTTGCACCCTCCTCCGAACGCGGGTCGCTAGCCAGTACAGCAAGCGTGTGCGTGGCACGAAGTGCCATAGGAGGGTGCTTCAAATCTGTGCCATACCGCCATCGACAAACAACTCGATGCCGTTCACAAAGCTGCTGTCGTCTGAAGCAAGAAAGACAACGGCTTTGGCAATCTCATCGGGCGTGCCTACTCTTCCCAACGGGATGGTGCTGGCTTGGCTGTCCACGAATGCCTGCACCTGCTCATCATTCAGTCCCAGAAGATTGTAGCCAGGAGTAGGAACCACGCCAGGACTAATGGCGTTAACCCGGATCTTGCGCTCTTTGAGGTCGAGTGTCCAATTACGGGCAAACGATCGCACGGCGGCTTTGGTAGCACTGTAAACGCTAAAGGCTGGGGTGCCCATGATAGAAGTGGTTGAGGCGTTCAGGATGATAGAAGCGCCCTCTGGCAACAGAGGCAGTGCCTTCTGCACGGTGAACAGCAGACCTTTGACGTTAGTATTGAACGTTTTGTCAAAGTGTTCTTCGGTGATTTCGCCGAGTGGTGCGAGTTCTCCACCGCCAGCATTGGCGAAGATGACATCGAGGTGTCCTTGCTCTTGCTTGATCGTGGCGAACAGGCGATCAAGGTCTGCCAGATTGGAGGCATCGCTGTGAACACCCGTGACGTTTTTACCGATCGCTTTCACGGCAGCATCAAGTTCAGTTTGGCGACGACCCGTGATGAAGACATAGGCACCTTCGGCGACAAAGCGCTTGGCAGTGGCAAGACCGATGCCGCTGGTACCGCCGGTGACAAGAGCGACTTTTCCTTCTAGTTTTTTCATGATGATGAGTCCTGTGATTGCTGAGGAGTGAAAGAGTCGTCCGCGACGGATCCTTGAAAATTGGATTTGTCCCGGTAACAACTCAATGGATTGTGGAACGCTCAACTGCTTGGATCGAAGGCTTTCCGGAGTTTGATCAAAAACAGCTAAAGGACATGGTTCAAATTGTTTGATTTGGTAGATGATTTTGGTGCGATTGACTTTGGTGCAAAGTCAATCGCTCATGAGTCAATCAAATGAGCAGTACTCTAATGACTTGCTGTCTACCCATTGTTTGCTCATGATGTTTTTTACTTTGGCGAGAATATGTGGACAGTTCTCATCTCAACCTTCATAAGGGTTTCCCAGTCTATCCACAAAGACGTTATGGGAAAATGGCAGACGTCCGGGATCAAGACGTGGTTGTGCTGCATAGCCAACGGGTACAAGAACTGCGATCGCAATATCTGGCTTATCCGCAGCACCAATCACTTCCTTGACTTTCTCTTCAATCCAACCATTCAAAAAGCAGGTGGACAAGCCCAGACTTTCTGCTGCTAGCACCAAATGAGTCGCAGCAATCATAGCATCTTTGATGGCATACTCCCGCCGTTTGTCTCCAAGTCCTGCTTGATACTGCGGGATATTGGTTTTAAAATAGTTTACCGTGCCCTCATTCCATGCACCCGTTTCGAGTCCCTGATTCAAAATCGGTGTTAAGTCTTGTTCTCCAGCAGTCGCATCAGCAGCAAAAACAAATGTCACAGGCGCTTCAATGACTTGTTTTTGATTCCAGGCTGCTGCTGCAAGACCTGCTTTTTGCGCTTCATCTTGTACAAGAACTATCCGCCAATCTTGAATGTTATAGCTACTGGGCGCTGCTACAGTCAGCTTCACTAGTTGGTGAAGTAGTTCCGGGGATATAGGATCTGATTTGAAAGTCTTGATAGAACGACGCTGAATAATGGCGCTGGGTACATCAAGAGGTTTGGTTTGAAGGTTGAGTTCTTGAACCATGAGATTTATCCGTTAATTTTCAAAAAGATTATAAGGTTGGATCACAGCTGTTCGTCATTCGTACGTTTATAAGAACAACGAATTATTTTGCTCCGACTAGAGAGGGATATTGCTCTTCTAGTTGGGGATAGTCAGTGTAACCTTTCTCGTCACCACCATAAAAAGTTGTCGGATCTGCCTCAGTCAGCGGTGCATTCAGAGCTATACGTCGTGGTAAATCGGGATTTGAGATAAATAGTGTGCCAAAAGAAACGAGCTCTGCTTCTCCCTTTGCCAAAACTGCATTGCCTTTTTCAGGAGTGTATTCACCATTAACCATGAGTGTACCGTGATAGCGCTCTCGTATATGACTGGTTGGCACCACGGTCGCCCCATGTCGGATATCTGCTTCTATCGCCTCAAAAATATGCAGATATGCTAAATCAAATTGGTTCAAGGCTTGGGCAACATAACCAAATGTTGCTAGCGGATTGGAGTCTTGCATATCGTTAAACGTTCCACTCGGAGACAAACGTACCCCAACCCGTTTTGCACCCCACACTCCAATAACTGCCTCAGTCACCTCCAACAGCAGTCGGGCACGGTTTTCTACAGAACCGCCATATTTATCTGTACGTTTATTCGTACCATCCCGGAGGAATTGGTCAAGTAAATAACCATTCGCTCCGTGAACCTCCACCCCATCAAAACCAGCCGCCAGAGCATTTTCTGCTCCTTTGCGATATTGTTCGACAATTTGGGGAATTTCCGATGTTTCCAAAGCACGAGGAGTCACATATGGTTTCATGCCTTCATAAGTGAGTACCTGACCTTTGGGTGCGATCGCGAATGGTGCTATCGGTAACTCACCATTCGGTTGGAAATCAGGATGTGAAATGCGTCCTACATGCCATAATTGCAGGTAAATTCTTCCTCCGTGCTGATGCACTGCATCTGTGACTAACTTCCAACCCTCGACTTGTTCTTGCGAGTGAATTCCTGGTGTATAGGGATACCCTTGTCCTTGCGGAGAAACCTGAGTCGCTTCAGAGATAATCAGCCCAGCAGAGGCGCGTTGAGTATAGTAGGTGGCGTTGAGTTGGTGCGGTACATTACCCTCTTTTGCACGATTACGGGTTAAGGGAGCCATCACTATGCGGTTGGGCAGTTCTAAATCACCTAATTTGTAAGGAGAGAGTAAGTTGATGTTAGTGCTCATGAGTGAAATCTCCAAATTTAGTCATCAGTCATTAGTCATTAGTCATTAGTCATCAGTAAGCAGGCGGATGAAACTGCTCACTGATAACTGATAACCCTTCGGGTTCGCAGTCGCCTACGGAGGGAGACCCTCCTGCAGCGCTGTCTCACTGGTAACTGTTAAACAACTGACTGCACAACTCCGCCATCCACGCGCAAAGCTGCGCCATTGGTTGCTGAGGCGATCGGACTGGATAGATAAACAACCATCGCTGCAACCTCATCAGCTGTTGCAAAGCGTTTGATTAGAGAAGTGGGACGAACATTTTTGAAAAAGTCAGCTTCAACTTCCTCAGAAGTAATACCACGGTCTTTTGCTAGATTAGCTACAAATTCATCAACACCTTCTGACCGAGTCGGTCCTGCAAGAACAGAGTTTACTGTGACTTGAGTTCCAATTGTCGATTGTGCTAAACCTCTTGCAACTGCAAGCTGAGCCGTTTTTGTCATACCATAGTGAATCATCTCGACAGGGATTTGAATCCCAGACTCACTGGAGATAAAAATAATACGTCCCCAGTTTTGCTCCAACATCTTTGGTAGGTAGTGGCGACTCAGACGGACTCCACTAAGAACGTTAGCTTCAAAGATGTCCAACCAGTCTTCATCGGTGATATCTGAAAATGCTTTTGGCTCGTAAACACCAAGATTATTGACTAGGATATCAATGTGAGGAACTTGTTGAAAGACTTGCTGTGCTCCTTCTTTTTTGGCTAGATCGGCGACGACACCGGAAATTTTTGCTTCTGGGTTGGTTTGGGTAATTTTGGCGATCGCCTCCTCAACCCGTCCAGAAGAACGTCCAGTAATAATAACTGATACACCCTCTTGTGCGAGTCCTTGCGCAATTGCAAAACCAATACCTGCAGTTGAAGCACTCACCAGTGCAGATTTCCCATGCAATTTCAAGTCCATTGCGTTAGCTCCAACAAATGATAGGATTTACGCATTCTGCTTCCGTATTCCTACTGCAGCAGGGATTGTAGAATTTGGGGTGGAGTCATTTTTGTGCCCAACCGCATACACTCTATTCATTAAATCGGTTAACATCGTAACTCGTCATTCTGTTATTGATGACGAATTTAACTACAGATACTGTGCTAAAGTCTTACTCAACGTTGTCTTTGGCACTGCACCAACTACAGTATCGACTTGCCGTCCACCTTTGAATACGATCAGCGTAGGAATGCTGCGAATTCCGTAATTGCTGGCAATAGTAGGATTTTCATCTGTATTGAGCTTCACCACTTTTACCTGCCCTGTATATTCAGCAGCAATCTCATCTACCACAGGAGCAACCATACGACAAGGTCCACACCAGGGTGCCCAAAAGTCTACTAACACTGGAACTTCACTGTTAAGGACTTCTTCCTTAAACGTGGCATCTGTTACATTTGCAACGGATGACATACTTGCCCTCCTATTAGTTCGTTTATTCGATATTATCGAATAATTAAAATATAGTCAACTTGATGAGATAATGCAAGTATGAGATTCTTACATCACCCAGACCGAAAACATATTTCTTTAGCAGGAGTGCTGTACGCCTTGGGTGATCCAGTGCGGCTGGAAATTGTGCGGCGGCTGGCAGTTAAAGAAGAGCAATGCTGTGCTGACTTTGATTTTGCCATTGCCAAGTCCACCATGTCCAATCACTTCAAGATTTTGCGAGAGTCAGGCGTCGTCTTGACTCGCAAAGAAGGAACACAGCACATTAATATGTTGCGCAAAGAGGATTTGGATGCACTTTTTCCAGGGTTGCTGGACGCAGTGTTGCGCTCAGCTAAGCCTTTGTCTGCTAAAATTCGCCAAGAAAACGTAATTGGAAGTAGCACAGAACCAATGTAAAATTCTGCTATGTCTTCAAATTATCGAGAATTTCAACCTTCAGCGCGTCTGGCTTCAATGATCGAATGCTTTTGGATGCTCGAAGCCGTGGAAGATAACTATCAGTCGGTGTTGCCGGATGGATGTACAGATCTATTGTTACGATTTACACAGGAAGAACAGTATTTTGATATCATCGGGGCGATGACACAGCCGCAGCGTGTCCAAGTGGTTGCAGGCGCTGCTTTTGTTGGTATACGCTTCAAGCCTGGGATGGCGTATTCGATATTACCTGTGCACGGTGCGACACTCACCGATAAAACCGTGCCATTGCGATCGCTTTGGCAAGGTGACGCCAATAGTCTTACAAAACAATTAATCCATGCGGAGAACGGCGAAGAACAGGTACATGCATTGGAAAAAGCTTTAGAAATGATTCATCCGCCATCGGCAGCACAAAGGGCGATTGATACGCTTGTAGAGCAGAATGGCCAGATGTCCCTGGATGAGCTATGCGATATTGCTGAAATGGGCGAGCGTCAGTTTCGCCGTCTTTGTCTTGAGCGCACGGGGCTTGCGCCGAAACTGCTCGCTCGTATCCTTCGCTTTCGCCGCGTCACACGCTTGCTTGACGATAACAATGCGATGAGCATGGCAGTTTTGGCTGCCGAATGCGGTTACTTTGATCAAGCGCATATGATTCATGATTTTCAAGTGTTTGCAGGAACCAGCCCGACACGTTATCTTGCGCGATTCTCCTAAGTCCGTTTTTTACAATACGTTCAAATGTCACTCGTTTCATAGTAGTTAAACGATAGACGCAATCAATTCAAAATAATTGACAATGAACGATAATTGTAACGGTACATTGCAAAATCACGTTTCTGTTCAGCCGCGTTATGGCATTGATGCGCCCGGGTTTATCCAAGGCTTTTTTCTAGTTGGTATATCAGCGTTTCTCGCCGGACTTTTTATCCCCAGTTTCAATCTCTTTGGCATCCGTGTCGCTTTTCTTGGTCCATTGCTTTGTTTTATCGCGCTAATACCGCTTGCTCTGGGTACCTCAATGGTTATCTATGGTCTGCGCGGAAAGTTTAATATCCGTGACCTGATGCTCAACATGATCGCTTGGCGTGGCAATGAGCAGGTGCTTGATATCGGCACCGGACGTGGTTTGCTCGCCATCGGTGCGGCGAAGTGTTTAAGTACCGGAAAAGCGATCGGCATCGATATTTGGAGAGCACAGGATTTATCTGGCAACACGATGGAAAATACGTTGCGTAATATCGCCTTGGAGGGTGTGGAGGGTAAGGTAGAACTCAAGAAAGAAGACATTCGCTCTACCAGCTTTGCTGATAAATCGTTTGATGTGATTCTCTCGCTGCTTTGCTTGCATAATATCGAAGATGAGAAGGAACGTGATGTTGCTTGCCACGAAATCGCGCGCATCCTGAAACCCGGCGGTACAGTATTAATCGCCGATTACATTCCAACCGGCGGCTATGCTAAAGCCTTTGCTGCCGCAGGGCTTGCCGTGAAAAGCTCCAAATCCCATGTGCGTGCAGCGTATGCGCTCATGTGGATTGTCACCGCAACTAAAGAAGGAAATCTATAATGAAACTCGGCTATATTATTTTATACGTAGAAAACGTGTTGCAAACTGTGGAATTTTACGAGCACGCCTTCGGCTTGCAGCGCCGCATGGTGACGGAAGAGAATCAATACGCTGAACTGGAAACCGGCGCGACGAGACTCACCTTTGCCGCCAATGACTTTGTGAAAAACCTGACCACAGTTCCAATTGACGCCGCAACACCGCAGAAACCCGCGCCGCCTATCGAAATCGCGCTGGTGACAGAAGACGTCGAGCCTGCGTTTAAAAAAGCTATTAGCGCTGGTGCGGTGGAAGTCAAAAAGCCGGAACGTAAGCCTTGGGGACAGCTTGTCGGGTATGTACGCGACAATAACGGCTTTCTGGTCGAAATTTGCTCGCCCCTCCCATGAGGAGCCGGAAAATTCAAACCAGGATTATCTGCATCCATTTGTTGCGCAGTTGCTACAACCGAGGAGACTTGCCCAGGACTTACGCAACTGGCACAGGTGATCGCTCTCTTATAGTACACGTGTATTATTATGACTGACGCAACTGGTACAGGGCGATCGCTCTCTCAAAGATTTAGCGCGATATACTGGTCAAACAATCTATCAAATTAAGCATTGTTAGGCTGCTGTTGAAAACTTTTAATCTTGTCATAGTCGCCTTGCATACCAAGCATGAATAAAAAGAGTTTGTAAAAATAATACAGGAACATCAAAGCCGCTGGATGCGATGATCGACGCGACTTCGTGAGGTGGTAGCACAGCAGCATCCCGACCATGAGAGTCAAGGAATTTTTCGATGTCTTGCTCTGGGTATTCGGCATACTTCAACATCCGAGTCCAAACCTCACGAAGGCTTTGATATGAGGAAGTGGACATATCGGAAGCCAAGTCCGCGCTAACCAAGTATCCCTGAGAGCGAAGTCGTGAAGCAATTTGACTGAAAAAGTTGCGCCGCTCTTCTTGCTGGATAAAGAAGTGCGAAACCAGCAGGCAAGTCACCGCATCGAACGGCTCCGAGGCGGGCAAAGAATCGAGATAACCTTGGTGCCATGTACAACGTGATGCAACTCCACACGCTTCGGCTTGCTGACGACAAATGTTAAGCATTGCAGGCGCAGGCTCAACCGCTGTGAATTGCCACTGTGGAAATTCACGGGCGAGATAAATCAATTCCAAGCCAGTTCCTACACCTACACAAAGAATCCGCGCATCAAAAGGAAGCTCACAAAGGATTAGGCGGGTCAGTAAATGAAGTGTGTCGCGCAATGGAGCAACCTTAGCCGCTCTTTCGTCGTAGGTAGAGGCGCGTTCTTCGTTAAAGACAACAGTTTGCTTTTGATTTTGCATTATGTAGAGTAAATAATTATACCAATTTAAAAAATGTTTGCGACAGATAAGTCATTAAGGTCGCGTAAGTCCTGATCATGCTGTTATATTATCACCGCCCTGTCGATCAATCGTTAATCGTACAACGGATAGCCCCAAAATTATCAAGAACAGCACTAAGCCAATTGTGCAAGCATAGCTAATTTCCAAATTACTAAATGCTTGTTCATACAAATAGTAAACTATTGTTTTCGAGCTATTGCGTGGTCCACCTTGGGTCATGATGTAGATTTCTTCAAACACCTTGGTGGCAGAAATAGCCGAAATCACAGCAACTAGAGCTATGTATGGTTTCATCAAAGGTACAGTAATATCCCAATGCTTACGGATACCGTCTGAGCCGTCAATTGCTGCAGCTTCGTAGATATCGGTGGGGATGGATTGCAACCCAGCTAAATAAATGACCATATAGTAGCCCAATCCTTTCCACACGGTCACAGCCATGACGCTAAATAAGGCGAAGCGGGGACTCGTCAGCCAAGGGATTCCTTCTGGGAAAATACCCTTGAGCAATTGATTGAGTAAGCCATTTTCTGCATATAGCCACTTCCAAGCAATCCCGGCGACGACCATTGAAATCACGACTGGTGTATAGTATGCGGCTCTAAACCAGTGCATTCCGCGTAGTTTCTGATTGACTAAAATTGCCAGTGCTAAGGGGGCGATGACTAAGATTGGGACAACACCCACAAGGTAGATTATGGTGTTAAATAAAGTTTGCCAAAAAACTGGGTCGTTCCACAAGCGCTGAAAGTTAGAAAAACCTACCCATTGGGGCATCTGAGTTAAATCATATTCGTAGCGAGTAAAGCTGAGGTAAAACGCTTGTAGTGCGGGCCAAAAGACGGTTAATCCCAAGATAAACAGGGCAGGGAGCAAAAATAAGTAAGGAGTCAGTCGCCGTGTGATGAGAACCCAATCTTTGGCTGTCAATCTATTCATAGGAAGATTTTTTTCGTGCTATTGAGGGATGAATTTCGAGTTTGGATAAGTGCAAAATGAAAAAGCAAATTAATGTTATGAGAGCTTTTAATTTTTTAATTTATGATTGCTAATCTAGATCAGAATGGTTGGGAAGTTATTTATCATCGCGCCCATGCTTTACTTGCAGCTCAAATAGCGGGACATTGGCACCCAGAAAAGCGCCCGTTGCGTTGGTTAGAGACTATTGCGGCTATTTCCCATCACGACGATTTGGAAAAGGAATGGGAAGGCAATTACCTCACTGAATCTGGTGCACCGCTAGATTTTACCTTAGCCGAGGGAACTGATGTAAATAGTGTACGACGACACACGCAAAATGCCCGATATCGGGGACGATGGGTTGCTATGCTGATTTCTATGCATGTGAGCTTTCTCTATGAGGGTAAGCGTGGAGAATCACCAGAATTGGATAGCTTTTTAGACGAACAACTCCAGAATCAGAAGCAATGGCGTCATGAGTTGAATATTACAAAGGATGAAGCTGTGGAAGCTTATGAGTTTTTTCAGTGGTGCGATCGCCTCTCACTCATCCTCTGCAACCGTGTGTTACCTGCTAATGAACGTGCGTTAGAAATTGCAACTCTGCCAGACGGCAAGCGCTATGATGTGATACAGTCGTCTGATGGGAATGTCACGGTACAACCTTGGCCTTTCCTAGAAAAGAAGTTTACTGTTAATGTGGAAGCCAGCTATCTAGATCAACTGAAATTTGACAGTAACGATGAACTCACACAAGCACTTCAGACAGCACCGATAAAAACTTTGGAGTGGACGTTTGTTCGGTAGCATTCCTAAGTCAGAAAATATAACTCAGTCTAGAAATTTACAGCGCTTTCCCTGAGCATAAACTACAAACTAAATGCTAGGGGCACAAAGCATTGCTTTGTGCCCCAAAGAGTCAGCACGTTTAGGTGTGGAATGGTAGCTTGTAGCTCTTCAGCCCTGAGACTTCACTTTGACTGGAAGATGGGACATAAAAGGTCGCTCACAGAATCGGTAGAATACGTAGGCAACTACTATTGACAATGGAACAGCGATCACGAACCATCTAAAAGCCAGTATTGAAGGAGACAAGTTTTGGCTCAGTAGGATGTGATATACGAGCCATACTATAGGAGCATGAATGATATAAAGGCTGTAAGAAAATACTCCCAGTGCAACGATCCGAGGTGATTCTAAGAATTGCACAGCAGGGGGAAGTGGTTTCCCGTTTATTAAGAAATTGGTGCAGTATGTGAGAAAACAAGCCGTGCCAAGGGCAACAAAATAATGGATAACCCACTCTGGGATTTCTTGTATCAAATTAAATCGCATCCACTCTGTTAAAAAACCAAAGGAAGTAAATAGGACAGCAAGCTTATCCCAAGGTAATGAATTTTTCATCTGCACCAAGGATGGTTTTTGGGAAAAATTGATTTCTGCTGCTGTCATTCCCAAAGCAAAAAGACCTAAAAACCAAGGATGGACAGAAAAGGAGAGTTCACCCATCAGATAATTAAGTGTAATTCCAACAGCAAAGGCAATTGCTACTGTATAAAATAACCCTAAACGTCTCCATATTGGTATTAACAAAATGGCAAACAAAAAATAGATTTGCCATTCGACAGCAACAGTCCATGTTGGACCATTAATTTTATTGATATATAAGCTGCCAAAATTTTGAAAAAGTAGAAGATAAACAACCACATCATGCAAAGAGAACCGAGGAGAAAATAAATCTCTTAAAATGTGGAATCTTTCATCTTCCAAGCCGAAAGCATCAGTTGGCTCTATCCACAGTATGAATACTCCTATCAATGTGCACAAGAGCAGAGCAGCATAATATGGTGGTAGAATCCGTCGAATCCGTCGCTTAAAGAAACCTAACAAGCCTCCAGAAAAATATTTTTTATCGGAACGAACTACTGGAAGCATTAAACAGTAGCCAGAAAGAACAATAAAAATAACAACGGCAAAAATTCCATATCTGAGGAACTTTGCCATCGGTAACCAAAGCAAAGCAGGTTGTAAAGCCTCTGCAAGACTGGGTTCCCAACAATGAACGAGAACCACATACAGAGCTGCCAAACCACGTATACCATCTAAGTAAGCCAGACGGAGCCTCTGGTTACTAGGTTTTTCAGAATAAGTATTTGAAGATTCGCGAATTATATTTTGATGCATTGGTAACGAAGAAATGATGAAAAGCTAAAGATGAAAAATTAAACGCACGAATATCGGTAACACGAGTTTTTGAAAATAAACTCATGCTATTAGCAAGCTATTTAACTACCATTCGAACAAGGTTTTCAAACATTTTTTTCTGTCAGTTCGTGTCAAAAAATGGCTTTTTTAGTTAAAAGGACACTCTTGACATCAAACTCTATTGGTAACAAAGCTAAAGCAAAAAAATCAGGTTTAATTTTTTAGTAACACAGAGTAAAGCTTGATCCTAATATTAACAAACCCTTGAAGATAAGAAGTCTTTCTCAGGTAGGAAAACAACTTAAAAATCTCTCTCGTGCTATGGTAGGTGACAACCTAAATATATAAGTATTAACGACTTATATAGATATTTTGCTTTCAGGTAAAACTCGGTTTTTTGCTATCAATAGTAAATGGTTGTGAAAGCGAATTAAGACATATCTGATACCAGCTACATTCTGTTTTAAGCATCAAACACTGTGAAATGAAGTCATCACAAAACTCCATTTCATATTTTTCAATTGTTAAGCACTTACTACTCTTGCTCTACAGCCATCCTCTTTAGGTTGTGAACACGATCTTGTTGAACGAACCGTAAAGGACGCGTCCTTTGATGCATGCGCCTGCGGTGCATAAGACACAAATCATTTAGAGAAAAGACAAAAAATGACGTTGTTCACGAACAATTTAGTATTGCTATATGTGAACATACTTTTGTACTGAACAAAGTACAGCTGCTTACAAATTCACACCGTTATACGTAGCCTGAAATTGTGATATTTTTTCAGGAAGCTAAGCTCCGCATATCTCTAGCACTCGCAACTGAAAATTGTTACGAATTTGTGGAGTTCTGTACTAAGTTGTGTCTTATGAAAGCTCTTTATCTTGCAAGGCTATGTAGAGTAGAAGTCACGCCTCTAACCTTGACCAAGAGAGCCTTTTAAATTTATAAAATTCAGGGGGGAGTTACACCACCAGGAACTCTTACGGCATGAACTCTTTGAATGACTAGCTCATACCCTACAAAAACTGTCCCTTTCAGCAGTGGTTGCTGGATGTGAGTCAGAAGGATTTCGCGAATAAAACCTAGCTTAAACATACAAGTAACCTCTGAGCTTCCATCGTACAGTTCACTCGTCACTGCACATACTCTAGTAAATGCACAGCTGCTCTCAACATTAGACTTATAGCAAAAATATTGATTTGATTTTTTTAACTACAGATAAATGATTGTAAAAAATATTCCTCTACCGTTGCTATTAACAAGTTATTTCCTTTTTTCCTCTTGTGAAGGATTAGGAAAAGGTCATAGAGACAATAGAACATATTAACAACCTATATGTAGTTACTCTTGTATATTTGGAACATAGCCAAAGATACTTATTTTTTGCTAAGAGATTAATGTTTATATATTCAAGTAAACCATAACATCTATGACAATACAAATCGTCATGTTGTGCCCACTCTTTAATAGATTTTTACGGAAATAAATATAATCTTCATGAAATCTTGATTGAAAGAAAAGCTTCTTATATGTGAACTTTCAAGAAACACAGGGGTGTAGGAGTGTAAGGGAAAAAGGTGTTTCTTTCATATAATGCTTGCTGCGAAGCCGCTAGGAGCGAGGCTCTCAAGAAACACAGGGGTCTAGGGGCAAAACAAGTCAAAACCATAAGGTAAGAAGTGAGCCAGCGCGGTGGTGAGGCAGTCCGCAGAACAGGCCCTGAGTCACTCTCGTTCCCAGGCAAAGCGCCTGGGAATGGAATTCGCTGTGGGCTGCTGCCTCTAGTAGCAAAAGGAGGCGGAGTCTTCATGACTGCATTCCTTGCAACAGATAAGGAACGAGACAACAGACAAGGAACGAGACAACGGTTGAGGAGAACAATTTGTTTGTGGTGCTAGGAACTCAGCACTTACAATAGCCCTGCCGACTCATAAAGCCGTTTGAGCATTGCCATAATTTTGTTACCATATTCCAAATCTGCAGACCAACGTCCTGAGAGTTGGTTGATTGATGGGGCAATACCGCGAGTCACAAAGCGAAATCTCGGATCTTCGATTTCCTGCACCAATGGTTCCAAACTAGCGTAAGCTTTCAAATGTTGGATGTGCGCCCGAACACCAATTCTGGCACTTTCAAACGATGCTGCGTTTGGGGCACCACCAATAGCCCCTAAACCTGCAAAGTTATTTTGTTCTGGTTTGACATCGTCACCAAAGTGTAAAAATCCAGTTTCTAAGCACATTTGGCAGAAAGCAATGTCATGACTCACTCCTTCTATTGTCGCTTCTTCGCGGTAGAGTTTGGGCAAGTCGGGAAACTGCACGATCGCATTTTCATTATTGTTTCTCAAAAATAACTGCAACTGAACTTCTGATGCATGACCATATGACATAATCTTGTCAATTTGACCAAGGGGAATTTGCGCTATCGAGCGTAAATTCAGAGTCTGACTTGCACTATCCCATACGACAGAAAGATGAAAGTCCCGCAGTTCGAGGGCTTTGAGGAAAACAACTCGGCGATAAGTCACGCGGCGGACATTAGGCGCTTTGGACAAATCAATCTGCAAGCGATCCGCTAAGTCAATGGGGATATAAGCATTACCGTTAATGAGTATCCCTTTCTCTGGATAAAGTTGTCCATTAATATTGATACTGAATACCGGATATGTTGAGTCTGTTTCCCCTGGTGAACCAGGATCAACAGTACGACTCCAAGATGCAAGTCCATCGGCAATTCCTAGGGCAAAGTCGCGACGGCGAGTTTGCAGCAAGGCGCGATCATCTGGGCTACTAAGAAAGCCAACTTGCATCAACAAAGAACCAATTGATGTCTGACGACAAAACGCCAAACGCCCCAAACCTGTTGCTGAGTCTGGCTTGACTCCTCGATTTGGTAACTGAGGAACACGACGCAACAGTCCCACCAGTAGCAGTTCGGCATGACTTCTGCGCTCATCATTGTTGGCAATGTAGAAAATGCTTGCCCCACGTACAGAAGGATTGCTCGCTGCATCAGCATGAATTTCTAGGGCAACATCTTTTGGACGAGCACGAGAATTTATCCAAGCGATAGTTTGTTGGGCACTCAAGTCGTCTGGAACCGCCAAAACTTCAAAATTACGCGCTCTGAGTTCGGTGATGATTAAATCCCGCAGCATAATCATTTCCTTGGCTTCGGTTGTTCCACCGGCGATTGCGCCTGGATCTATTCCTCCTGTTTCTTTGCCTCCGTGAGCTGCTGAAAGAAAAATGCGTCCCATTTTCAGTATTTCCTGTTATACAATTAACAATTAGCGATTCTGGAGCGTCATTCTTGGATTAGCATCAAGAATATAATATTCATCAGAACCGTTAGTCTATAGTCAACAGTCAATGACCTAAAGTAGTAACTCTTGACTGTTGACTCCTAATTTAGTATGCACATCCCCCGCCTGCATCCGGACACAATTGAAGAAGTTAAACAACGAGTTGACATTGTCGATGTCATCTCAGAACACGTTGTCTTACGCAAGCGCGGAAAAGACTATGTAGGTTTGTGTCCCTTTCACTCAGAAAAAAGTCCCAGTTTCACTGCCAGCCAAACTAAGCAGATGTACTACTGCTTTGGCTGTCAAGCTGGTGGTAATGCTATTAAGTTTCTCATGGATTTGGAGAAGCGCTCTTTTGCTGAAGTGGTATTAGATTTAGCGCGGCGTTACCAAGTCTCAGTGAGAACACTAGAACCAGAACAGAGGCAAGAGTTGCAGCGTCAGTTGTCTTTGCGGGAACAACTCTATGAAGTTCTCGCTACGGCGGCACAGTTTTATCAACACGCTCTTAGGCATAGTGGAGAGAAGGCATTACAATATTTGCAATCGGCGCGCCAACTGAAGGAAGAAACAATAAAGGAGTTCGGTATCGGATATGCGCCCGCAGGTTGGGAAACACTCTACCGCTATTTAATTGAGGACAAACGCTACCCAGTACAGCTGGTGGAAAAAGCGGGTTTGATTAAACCACGTAAGGAAGCGAGTGGTTATTATGATGTGTTCCGCGATCGCGTCATCATTCCCATCCACGATGTTCTCGGACGTGTCATTGGCTTTGGTGGCAGAAGTTTAGGAGATGAACAACCGAAATATTTAAATTCACCCGAAACAGAAGTTTTTATCAAGGGGAAAACTTTGTTTGCTTTAGACAAGGCAAAAGCAGGGATTTCTCAGCAGGATCAAGCGGTGGTGGTGGAGGGATATTTTGATGCGATCGCCCTCCATGCAGCTGGGATCAATAATGCGATCGCCTCCCTCGGGACTGCTCTTAGCATAGAACAAGTTCGGCAAGTCCTACGCTACACCGACTCCAAACAGTTAGTCCTCAACTTTGACGCTGATAAAGCTGGGACAAACGCCGCAGAAAGAGCAATTGGCGAAATTGCTGAACTCGCATATAAAGGAGAAGTCCAGCTGAAGATTCTCAATTTACCTGATGGCAAAGACGCTGACGAATATTTGCAAGGACGCGAGCCAGAAGATTATAGAGAATTATTGGCAAATGCACCACTTTGGTTAGATTGGCAAATTCAGCAAATGACAAAAGACCGTGACTTGAAACAGGCTGCTGATTTCCAACAAGTGTCTGGGCAGATGGTGAAGTTATTGAAAAATATATCCAACAGTGATACACGTAACTATTACATTTCCCACTGCGCTGAAATCCTCAGTTTAGGAGATACCAGACTGATATCCCTAAGGGTAGAAAATCTTCTGACACAAATTGTTCCTGCTAGGGCATTCCGTAAGCCAACACCAGTTATCAAACAGCAACCTGTAGCAGGACAGCAAAGTCTTGCAGCTGGTGAAAGTAGTTTATTACAAATAGCAGAGGCTTTATTGTTGCAAATTTACTTGCACTATCCACTATCTCGTCGGGCTATCGTTGATGTTTTAGACGAGCGAGATTTGCAATTTAGCCTTTCTCATCACCGCTTTTTATGGCGGCAAATTTTAGAAGTTTCCTCTGGAATTGACGATGATTTGATATCAATGGTGCAAGATAGATGTCTAGAGTTTCCTGAAGAAATGAGTTTGGTATCTCACTTATTTCATTTAAATGAGAAAACACAAAAAGAAATTATTTCACGTCATGATAAGTTGATTCAAGCAGCCACTGCTTGCATGGAACTGGTGCTACGTGAAAAGCGCTGTCGTCATTTATGTGAACTCTTTGAGCAAATCGATCCAGAAGCTGAACCGGAAAAATGGGAATCGTATTGTAAGGCTTTCTACCAAGAAAAACTGCAACTTCAGGAATTAGAGCGTCAGCGGCAATTTTCTCTTGCGGAATTGCTTTAACATAAGTTAAACCCCAGTAAGTGCCTAATTGAGGAGTTGATTTAACCATTACTGTGCTGTTTACAATTTAGATTTCGTCAAACAGGTTTACTCCTAAAAAACACAGGGAACTCTTAACAGGGAAATGGTGTTTCTTTCATTCGTTGGGGGCGTGTAGTCGCGCCCCTTGGGCGCTTATATCTTGTACCTGGTAAAGTAAATGTCAAAATCATGACATGTTATTTGACTCCGTTTTCGTCACGGGACTATGAGTCCTAGGCTAATAGGCGAAGTCCATTTTAATGGACTTCGCCTGAAACTGAGTTTTGAGTATTTTTAAAAACTATAGCGGTTTTCATTTGAATCACATACACCACCGCGACCAATGTGAAAGTGCATGCACTTTCACAACAACCGTGTATTGCACGCAACCGAAAAGCGCTATATTTCATAGAAATTTTAGTGGTTAACTCGTAATGGTGCAAGAACTCAGTTTACCAAGAAAATTGGTAAAAAACTCATCTACCTGGTAAAATTTTAAGAATATTTAGTTTGACCAAGACTGGTGGTGCGCATTTCTTGCCCCCACCAATCACACCCTTACCCCCTTACACCCCTTGTTGACGTAGAACCAAAAGAAAGTTGATTGCAGATATCATGCAATAAATTTTCATGACACAATTACTGACACAGTAATGAGGGGGCTAATCAACAGTTTCACTTAAGTGAAATTTGCTAAGCAAAAAGCCAAGACAAAACCGGACAGAATAAATATGCGATTTCTCATAGGCATAGATGATACTGACAATCTGACGAGTGGTGGAACAGGCAACTTGTGCCGACAATTGGGGGCAAAACTTGCTGAATTGAACTTAGCACAACCCATTGGAATAACCCGCCACCAGCTTTTCCTGAGTCCCGAAATCCCCTTTACCTCGCATAACAGTTCCGCCTGCATCATGGTGGAGATTGATACAAAGAAGGTTGATATTCTGGCTGATTATTGTCAAGAGTTTCTTCTTAACAAAAGTGAGCCGGGGTCAGATGTGGGACTATGTTTCGCTCAGTGGGATCAGGTTACTCAGGCAGTACAGACTTTTGGCAAGCAGGCAAAAGAGAAAGTCCTGACCCAGGAAGAAGCACTTTCAGTCGCTCATCAAGCTGGACTGCACTTAGAGGGTCTGACAGGCACCAAAGACGGAATTATTGGAGCACTTGCTTCAGTAGGTTTGCGGAAAACAGAGAACGATGGACGGTTTCTCTGGCTACCTGGTTTGCGTGATCTCGAAGGCGTGTTTACTGCTCAAAAACTTTATCAGACAGCTACTATTGACCGTATCCAGGATTTGGAAGGTAGGTTAGTAGCTGAAAACACTAAGATACAAACCAGTCCCTGGCCCCGTCCAGTCTTATTAAATGGACAAGCCATCTTGCTTGTGGAGAAAACCACCAATTCAACTCAAGAAATAGGAGAGAAAGAATATGAGTACCAAATCGCTCCCAAAAGTATCATTCGCCAGTATTAAGGATTGGCGTCAAGTAACCTGGCTCGAAATTCTAGGGCTGATAGGGCTGGGGTTGGTCATAGCGTTGGTGCAAGCAAGTGTACATTTCCCACTCAGGTTACCAGGTTGGCGAGGAATCCTCTGGTTAACACCTGTTGTCGCTACCCGTATGCTGACTTCTAGCTTTGGTGCAGCTTCTGTTACTAGCTTAAGTGCCGCAGGCTTTTTGCTCCTACTTGGTGTGAGGAATAACCCCTTTGATTGGTTCTTTTATCTTGTGGTTGGGGAACTGCTAGACTTAGCCTATTACTTTGGCAGACGATGGCGGCAAACTGATATCATGTCCGCTTAAATACCCTGAATATGATCTCACACAAAAACGTACCAGACGCCAAGAAACAGAGATGCTTTTATTATGGGTGATTTGGCGGACATCATATTAAATAGAACCACTAAATTCTGGGGTTCTTTTGATATCGTGGAAAGCGTTTTGGACTGCGCTGTCATTTGATCCCTGGGCTTTATAGCAGTCGCCACAATTGTTAGGACATTTCCCTGTTCCCTGTTAAGAGTTAAGCGTTCCCTCTTAATCAAAGTACGATGTCCTAAACGATATGTCTGTTGCTATATAACTACGAACTTCAGAATGCTGCTTAACCTTCCCTAAAAAATGTGTAAGTTTTCTACTCTACCACAAAACTTTTTTGCAAGAGATCTATTACTTTTGAGCAAACCATCGTCGAATCAGCTCCACTTGGAAACGATAGCCGTCGTCAACTTCTTCTATCAATTCTCGTTGTAGAAGTAATTTAAGAGCGCTATCTACATTATTAGGGAACTGTCGCGACAAAGTTCTAGTGCTGACTGTTACCCCTTCCCCTTGATCTGCCAGAAAGCGTAGGATAGATAACCCAAGAGAGTCTACTTGGTTTTTCTGAATATCTGCAAAAAACAAGCTACCACTATTTAAAGCTTTTGGTATTGCTGCTTCCACATCGCCCAACCTTGCAAATCGGCGAATTGAAGGATCTTGCTCGTTTTTAAGAATAACAATTTCGTTACATAGCAACTGTACTAGAAATGGGTGACAACGGGTCAATTGTAGTACACGTTCAACAGCATCAGGTTTATAGCGCAAAGCAAAATCTTTGATAGGGCGCTCAATGAGCTGACAGGTTTCCTGTTGCTTAAAGTAGCTAATATGGACTACTTGTACGTTAATCAGGTAGCTAGCCCAGCGCTGATACTCTTCTAGTGTATGGGAACCAGACAACAACACTTTGAACTGGGGATGATGTTGTATGATGTGACGCAGCATTCCCAAAACATCTTGCTCGTCAAAGCGTCCTTTGGTTATGGCGTTATCTAGTGCCTCGAACTCGTCTAGCATCAGCAACGCAATATTTTTTTCTAGTACTTGTTCTACTTCTTCAGAGATCCATTCGTTAAAGCAGGTAAAGGGATCATCTTTAAGTGCTTCACGAGTCAGGGGTGATAGGATCAAGCCTTGCTTCTTAGCAGACTTAACCATCTCTTTAGCTAGATTGTAAAGAAAACCAGCAAAGTCTTTAGCTAATGATGGTGCTCCTTGCAAGTCTATAAACATCGGAATGATATTGTTTGGAAGTAGACGTTCCAAATTGTTAAGCAATGAAGTTTTCCCCATACGCCTTTGACCGTAAAGTAATAAAGGAGGACGGCGTTGATCTAGCAGTAATTGCTCAATGCGTAAGCCAATGTTACTACGTCCAATAAAGATTTCTCGTTGTGTGTCGTTAAGAGGTATACCAATTATGTAAGGATTATAAATTTCTTGGTTAATTTCTACAATTTCTGCTAATTCGCTCAAATAATTATTTAGTACTTCACGCCAATCTTGACCGAGAACGTAGAACCGAGCAGCATATTTGTTAGTACTGCGAGCCAAGGTGTGTAACTGTGCATCTAAACGCTGTATAACACCCTCAAGAGATTGACGCTGATAGTAAGCACTTTCTTGATTTAGTGCTGCTTCTACATTTTCACTAATATTAAAAAAAATTCTTAGCAGAGGTCTAGTTGGACTTTGTAACTCGTCAATTGCCAGACTACGGTGAAAATCACGAATAGCCTCCGCATTTATACAGCTTTCTAACTCACGTATATCTTGTATAACCAGTTGTTCATCTCGATACGATGATAAGGATGATAACCTCCATTTACTTATGGCAACGAATAGGGCAGCAATAGCTGCAATAGTTATAGCTGCAAGAAAAAGCAACACTTCAAATCCTAGTGAAACTCTTAACAGTGCAGCCCCTAATACAATGATTGCTACCAAAGAAGTTACTAAACTGCTTACAATTCCAAGTCTGTTCTGCTGCCTTTCTAGTTCTCTTTGCCCTAGCTCTCTGTTTGCCAGTGCTACGCTCGAGTCAATGAAATCTATTTCTGCAATACTGAGTTCATCTTTGCGCTTGTCCAGCCAGTCTTGTGCCTCTACTAACGAAAAACCTCGTAACAGCATACCTTCATCAAAGTTAGTCGCCTTCCATTCCCGTAACCGTCCTTTTAATCGGTTTTGCCAAATCAGAAACTGACGGTTAACGTTTATCCACTCTCGCAGGGTTACCCACTGTTGAATCAGCGCTTCATGAACAATCTCCACAGTATCTTCGCCGTCTTTGTCGTCGCGTCCTGTGACAACCAAACGGGCAGTATGTCCTGCTAAATAACTCACCAATTCCCAGTTTTCTTCTCCAACTTCCGCACGAGTTGCGATTCGCCTGGTGTCCTCTGTCCCTTCCCCAGGACGCACTAATTGTAGAAAAATTCGCTGTGCAGCTTTTTGTTGTGTTTCACTCAATTGTTGGTAAATTTGCTCGGCATGATTAGCCAGCGCTTTTTTGACACCTCCGATTTCATCATATGCTTGATGGGTGAGCACACGATTTTGCTGTAATGACCACAATCGCGTAAGCGCAAATTCCAATAAAGGTAAATTACCAGGCTCACTCCTAACATCATCTAAAATCCGTTGCGTTAGGTGTATCTCTAATTGCACTTCTAGCTTATGAGCAGGTTCCTCAATCGCTGCTACAAGTTCCTCTCGACTCATGGAACTCAACAGTTGGGGTGTAAACTGCTGCAATGCATCTCTTAAAGGACGATAGGAGAGAACAGCGCCGTAAAAGTCAGCCCGTAAAGTGAAAACCAGTGTGAAATTTTCTTGAAAGATAGCTGTTAGCAAGGTATCAACAAAGCGTTCCTGCTCCTCCCTATTTTGGCAAAGGGTATAGAGTTCTTCAAACTGATCTACAACTAGCAACAGGCGCTTGTTTTGGTTAGATTGAATAATGCGAGATATTAATTGCTGTAAGGTGACTTTGCCTTGGTGTATTTTATTTGCCAATTCAGATATTTCCCGCAGTTGTCTGATTTCACCTAGTTCTGGTGACAATTGACGTACTAGAGCAGTTGCCAGCTGGAAAAACGGCTGATTTCCAGGACGAAATGATTCAATCAGCCAACTTCCTTCTGTTCGCAACTGGGGAATGAGTCCGGCATAGACAGCAGAAGATTTACCACTGCCACTAGGACCAATCACACCAACTAAGGGCTGTTTGTGAACTGCTTCAACCAAACCATTGACAAACATTTCCCGTCCAAAGAAGAATGCAGCATCTTCTTCCCCAAAAGCAGCCAATCCCTGGTAGGGGTTGGGAGGAATGATGTCTATATTGACAGGAGGGAGGGTAATATACTCTTGTGTGTTTTTCAAGAAAACTGGAGTTTCGTGTTGCCCAAGACCTATCATTACAGAACAACCGAGTTCATAGGCAAACTCCACCTCTTCCCCTGCTGCGATCGCATCATAAAACGCCACAGCAAAACCAACAGCTGCTTTATCCCCTACTGTTTGAGTCATGCCAATCACATAATTGACATGTTGGCTAATTGCTTCTGCTTGCACGAGTGAGTAACAAGCGTTTAAAAGGACACATTCAACTCCTTTAGTGGCAAACAGCTTAAACATGCTCCCCAGTGCTTCGGCGGAGATTAATGCAGGCTGTCCTGTTTCATCTTCCAAAACAATACCATCTTGCCCAGCACCAAGTCCGCAAAAGTGAACAATTTGCGGCTGATAATCTAAGATGGCGCGGTAGAAGTCGCGCTGACGCACCGCCCATTTTTGCTCTAACTTGAATTCCTCGCGTTTGTTAGCGCGTCGCAATCCTTCATCAATCTCCCGTACTTCTTTATCAAGTCGTAGCCTTGAGGAACTTGTCGGATTTGCTGCCAGAATCAAAATAGTTTTGATACGGGTGTTGTTATTCATGTAAGAGAATGTTAGCAGTAGTCTCAGAGCTTATAAGTTGATAGAGTAAAAAAGAATATAAAATCGTCAGGCAATTACGGTGAATTTAATAGCAGATAAAATCACTTATCCTCTAGTAAGTATCTAAATTGCTGTATCTGCCTCAACCCTTCCTCTCGCCAATCGTTAGCGTTTCCATCTTCTAGACTAAACAATCTTTCGCGACACAGAATTTGAAGCAAGAGTGGTAAGCATTGGCTTTGTTGGAAAATCCACTCTACATCTTCTTTAGGAAAAGAAATCCGCGCACTTGCAATCAATTCTTGTGCTTCAGCCTCAGTTAGTGCTCCCAAAGTTGCAGTATAGCCGAAAATATTGAAAAAGGGTGAACTATGCCCCGTGCTATGAGCTAGTTCAATTGGTGATTCATGAGTTGCCAAGATAAATGCCAAATTACCCCCTGTTTGGTTAGTTGCTAATGAGCGCAAACTCTCCCAGAATTCATCATCCAATTCCGGACAACGTTGCAAACCAACACCAATTTCATCTAGTAAAATGACTGTGGGGTTACACAAATTATCGCTGACCTGTTCCATAAATATCTCCAGATCACAAGATGTGGGCACTTGTATGCCCAGGTGTTTTAGAATGTGCTTAATTAGCATCTCTTGACTTCGCATTCGTGCATCTTGAAAGTCCACGAATACCCACCGATAATTCTTTGGATGTGGTAGCCAATCATTCTTTTGACCAGGACGCAAATGTTCTGATGGGGTACTAGTGATGTTTTTTAGGTAATGTAGCAGAGAAGTTTTGCCAATGCGACGTTTGCCAACAATGGCAGCATTTTGCAGGGGGCGACGTTTGAGTAAGTCAAAAAGGCGTTTAAGTTCTCTTTGTCTACCAAAAAAGTAACGAGGATGGGTAATGGGAGAACCAATGATAAAGGAACAAGTTTCTTCAAAAGACATATTAGCGTTAACTTTATTTTTAGTATACAGAACAGGTTTAAGATGTTCTCGAATCCCATATAGTTGAATTTCTACACAGCCAAACTCGTATGCTTCTTCAATGGAACAATTTGCTGCTAGGGCTTTGTAAAAACCTGTAGTAAAAGCGATGGCGGCTCGATCCCCAATTTGGTCATTCATTCCAATCACAAACGGTATATGTTGAGCGATCGCATTGGCTTGAACTTCAGAATAACAGGTATTCAGGACAACACAATAGATTTGCTGTGCGAACAACTTAAACATTGCTGCTAGAGCTTCAGGTGTCACATACTGAACCTCACCCACCTCATTTTCCAAGCACAGTTCACCATTATTTGTGCCATGTCCAGAGAAATGTATTATGCGTGGTTTGATCCTAAATATTACTTTAGTAAGATCGCTAACACGGACAGACTCTAGTTGTTCTAGTTGGTACGTTACGTATTCTGTAGCTTTTTCCAAACAGTCTTTGATCGCTCGTGACTCTTGCCCCAAGCGCAAACGAGCAGTATTACTCGGATCGGCTCTTAAAAACAGAATTTTTACAGGAATATCACTGCTCATGCAAAAATAAAATGCAAGTCATATCGTTTTAGTAGTATATCTTTAGGACTTATATGATGTCCGGCAAATCACCCTTAATATGTCCGCACCGAGTGGAACGAAGTGAAACGACGCAATCGCAAGATTTTGGGATTGCTTCCCTTCGGTCGCAATGACGGTTCTTTGAACGGACATGATATTAAGCACTGTACAAATGAATCATCTTGTGTATTAACGTAAATGTGTTGTTTCAGGCTTTTATTAACTACCCTTTCCTGGTTGCGATACGCATGATTGCGTCTGCGCTCTGCGCAATCGCTTGGTAAGGAATAGAAAAATCAAGTTATAAGCGCTGAAAATCTTACCTCTTATTTTGATTTTCCTGTCAATGCGTAAGTCTTAATCTTATTGTAAGCGTTTAGGAGGGGTAGAAGGGCGGGCGTAAAATGAGACAGTTTTGAGGACTACGAGCGTAGAACTACAACTGATGACTGAAGAAAACGTTGCTAAAGTTGCAGATGGACAATCACCGCAATCAGAATCGCTCTTGTCAACATTAGAAAAAATGCCACCTGCAATTGCAGATGGCTTCACTGTACCATTTTGTTCGCAACTTCAGACGCCGAACGGTAAAGTTATACTCCTCCAATCATTAGATGCACGCTGCCGTGTTGTTGTAAAAGAGGATGTCCCAAAAGATTGAGTAATATCATGTTCGGATGAATACTTATAAAAAAAACTACCCTTCCCCTCAATCCCCTCCCCTTGCTAAGGGGAGGGGAGGTTTTGGCGTTAGACAAAACCGGGGTGGGGTTCTTCGGGATTTATAAGCGATTAACCGAACATGATATAAGGTATATTTTGTCATTCTGTAGACTTGGAGTTCACACTAATTTACCCTTATCCAGACAGGCTTTCCTCATTTATAGGCTTGTTCTGATTCCGAAATCTAAAATGCTTGCAATACTTAGGCTGTGCACCAAAAATTAGACTTTACTCATGTGTATTACTGCTTTTAACAAAAGAATTTAAAGTGGATTAAAGTTACCGAAAATATTTGGGTTTTAAAGGGGAAGCAGGAGCAGAGAGTACTAAAATGTTTCTAACGTTGCTGACATAACGTCCTCCGGCTTTATCACCAGGGACCACTAGACGAGCAAATCCCTCATCTGTATCTGTCAAATATTGGATGCTACCATCGCTTGCTTTTTTTGCATATGCAACTAACACTTGTTTGTTTTCAAAGTTGGGGTGAATTTCACCAATACTTACGATCGCCTCATAACAGTCAGTGGCTTCTGCAAGAACGTACTGTCGCAGGAAAGCGTTTTTCGTATTTTGACCGGAGTTAACAGGTTGAAGTCCCCCTGAAGAAATCTCATTATTAATGAACTCCCATAAGGGAACTCCGTAGTATGTTTCTGTTCTCGGACCGGAACCTGTTTGGAAAGACACAGTAACTTCGGTCACGATTGTTGGGTCTTGTTTTTTTAAATCTTCTTGCAAATCTATGAGCTTTTGCAAGTCAAAAGTTGTTCGATTTTTGACCTCACCACCTAAGCGCAATGTCTGGGACAGACCTGCAGAACACGCATTTTCTTCCCAAGAAGCACGCTTCCCTGGTTCAGCTAAAGTCGCTTGCCAAAACCCCAATATCGACAGTGTAAAGGACACAATTGCAATTCGACGAGTAAAACGCATAAAACATGCCTCTGTAATTGTTAAAAATTCGTTTCTAGTGACAGCAAGTAGTCACCTTGCTGAGTTTTCGCTTTTTGGAAGATGCTGATGTTTTCTTCAGAACCAAGGCGATACCAACACCAAGAACCATACCGCCCCAATTCTGGGATTCAGGAACGGAAACCAAAGATGGAGAACTAAATCCATATTTCATGAGAATCTTTTGTCCAAATGGAGAAAGGATATATTCAGCAAACTTCTTCCCATCTGGACTGGCATCTTTTAGTACAGTTAAACCGTAATCAGCTTTGAGTGCGAGATTGTTTGGCAATTCCACTACTTGTAAGTCAGGTGCAATTTCCAAGGCTGATAGCGCACTCGTGTAATAAGCCAAAAAGACATCTGCCTGCTTAGTCTCTTCGAGAAAGTACACAAGGTTATTCTTTCCATCGGGAACTGGTGGAGAACTAGGTCCACCAACCAAACGCAAGGCTTTTGTATCTAGGGTTTCAAAACTACCTGGTCTCAATTCATCAGCTTTACGAAATATCTCCTGTGCATAATCTCCAGAAGGATCAGATATGGGTGTTGAGGTACCTAGTTTAATGTTTGGGTCTAGCAATACGCTTAAAAGATTATCTGGTGTGACCGACAACCCTGGTTTCACAACAAGAGTCATGCGATTGCTGGTAAAGTTCACCACAGGACCACTCAAACCTTCTTGATACAGTTTGAGAGGATTTCCGATGTCAGCACTAGCAAAGACATCAGCCTCTTCCCCGTTTTCCAGACGTCCCCACAGTGTTCCAGATGGACCAAATTCTGTTTTCACAGGATTTCCGTATTCTGTGGTAAAAACGTTAGCGACTTCTGACAATGCACCTCTCAAACTGCCAGCCCCGTATAAGGTGACCGTGGGCGGTTCAGACTGGGGTGAGGCAGCGAAAGCCCCAAAAGTCGGCGTGATATAGGAAACACAGGTTACGAGAGAGACGGCAAGCAAACATTTTCTCATATTGTTTGAAATGAACATTTTGAGTGTTAAGTCTTCGTAGAATCTGAAAACGGTGTTATCATTTCCTAACTCTTGACTCAGTTTCAGGTTCTGTCACACAGAGATCAATTTCTACGAAAAAACCCTGATATATATTTAGGTTTTTGTACGTTTTTATAAAATACCAATTTTATTGGTAAAAAATCAAGCTATAGTGTTGAGACGTTACCCAACGAGGGAGCCTCCAAGAGCGCGCTGACTCACGTGTAACGTTTGTACATTATGTGATTCAAACCAGATTATTTTTTGGATTTCTTTAAGAAGAAATTAACAACACTTCCATAAACTGTTACAGGTAGCTACCAACAATGTTGGAGAATAGCAGCGATTGATACAGTTTTGGAAATCTATCTAGGTTTTGATGTTATTAGGGGGTGGTATCTCCTGTTTAGGGTATACCAACCAATTTTGTCAAATTTTAATTGATTTGCTGGGTTAGGCGAAAGCTCTGCGGTTACTAAAAACTACATCTGTTGCTAAGCATGAATTCCGCACTATCAAGAATAGCAACTATGAAAGCGAGCCGTCTGACAACAAGGCTTCGCCGACGCTTTGATATCAAACCTTCAAGAACAGCGCCAGATTTGCTCACCCTGTTTGAGGTTATCGGCTACACTGTTCTTTTGGAATCAGATATTAACATAGGTAGACACAAGGCTCAACGTAGTAGCAATGATCAGGTAGTTTTGTGCACTCGCCTTCGTAACGCCTTGCAGCAGATTAACCCCAAAGTTCCATGTGAGGTGATTTCGACAGTCATATCTGGGCTGATTCGCACTCACAGTTGTGATTTACTGGAAAATAACCGTCGTTTTCACAAACTCCTAACTGAAGGAGTTGATGTTGTCTACCAAAACGGTAACCAAGTAGTTCATGACAAGGTGTGGCTGATTGACTGGTTTAATTTGCTCTCCAATGACTGGCTAGTGATTCATTTGTTTACCATTGTCCAAGAGTACCATAGTCACTGTCTTGATGTCGTTGTTTTCATCAACGGATTACCTCTAGCAGTCATTGTCCAGATGAACTCAAAGCATGAAAAAGCTAAGCTGACTGAAGCTTATCAACGCCTCAAAACATATCAACAACAAATACCGATGCTATTTTCTTACAACGCATTTATTGCGCTAGGTGTGGGAAATTCAGCACGAGTTGGTACTTTAACCTCTGGTTGCAAAGAGTTTTTACCTTGGTGTTCAATTGATGGCGAAGACTTTTCACATCAAGGAGAAAAAGAACTAGAAATACTGATTCAAGGTATTTTTGATAAGCGGCGTTTCTTAGAGTTAGTGAAGCACTTCATAGTTTTTGAGGAAACTGGAACGAGTATCAGCAAAAAATTACTTCGTCACCCTTTTTGTACAACACAAAACCCAAAAAGTCGTTTGAAAATGATATGAATACGAACACAAGTTGGTATGAACAAGAACTCGTCAAAGAATTCACAACAATCGTCAATCACTCGTTTCCACAAGTTGGTGGATTATTAAACCACTGTCATGTTAAACTCATCCAATCCTTCTGGGGACAACACAGTGTTCATTTCCTACCTTACATTGCAATTTATTGTCCTAAAAACATGATTGCTGGTGTAAAAGCACAAATCTCTGTCTTTAGAGAAGTCGCAAAGTTTGTGGGATTAACTGAGGTTGTCTGTCTAAATGCCACATCCCTACTGTATGATCCTCAGTCAAAGCTCAAGCAAGAAAATCCCCACTTGTGGTTAGAATTGCAGTGGATTGTCACACAGGAAAAAGGAAGTGTGTCATGAAGACAGGACTTTTCTGCAATTATGAGAATTATCACTCTGATGCTCGTCGCGCCATTTTGGAACAAATAGCGCTTGTCAAACACGCAGAAAGTTTGGGTTTTGAAGAAGCTTGGGTAACAGAGCATCATTTTAGTGATTTCAGTGTTAGCCCATCAATTTTGCTCTTGATAGCACACTTAGCAGGCGTGACTAAAACTATCCGATTAGGTTCAGCGGCTGTGCTGTTGGCATTTCATGACCCAATTCTTGTTGCAGAAGATATTACCACACTGGATAATCTTTGCAATGGGCGACTTGCTATAGGTATTGCTAAAGGTGGTCCATTTCCTGAACAAAATAAGCACTTTAACACTCCAATGAGTGAATCCCGTGCTAAAACGCTAGAAGCAATGATGCTGATTCATAAACTTCTATATCACACTGATGTGTCGTTTCTTGGCAAGTATTATCAGTGCGATCGCGTCTCAATTTACCCGAAACCTTTGCAAAAACAAATTCCAGTTTATGTAGCAACTAGTGACGAAGAAGCAATTGGGTTTGCTGCTTTAAATTCTTTTGGTTTGATGGGTGGGGCACCATTTACTCTGGATAGACTCAAGAGTAATGTTACTAAATATCGCGCTATCAATTCCAGTGGATCTGATAAGTTTATGGTGGCACGATTCTTTTTTGTTGCTCGTACACATGATGAAGCGGTGAGTGAAGCTTTACCTTTCATTCGCACTTTTAGTCAAAGAATGAAGGCGTTGAGTGCTAAAGCACAAAAATGTGGTAATAGCAGTCAACATCTCCAGGCGAATGATGGTCAAAAAAGCGCTTTTGATGAAGACGAATTGCTGAAAAATTCAATTATTGGTGATGTTGTTACTTGTAGGGAAAAAATTAAGCGGTTTCAGGATGAACTGAATTTGGGCACTTTGGCATTGAAACCTGCTTCGTTGAATTTGCAAAAGAATTTTGAGAGTTTGACGCTCTATAATCAGGAGGTACAAGGTTCTGTGTAATTGGAGTTGTAGATTTAGCTTACCGTGGGGAAACCTGACAAATGCCTGCTCATGTTGGGTTTCGTACCTCAACCCAACCTACTTTGGTTTCTGTTCACTGTTCCCTGTTCCCTGTTCCCTATTCCTAGTAAATCCTGTAAAAAACAATAACCCGCCTGTTCCAAATCTCCTGCAAGAGAAAAAGTCAAACTGCGAATTCGGATGCTACCAACTTTGATGTTTAACGGTTCTGACAAGGGCGTTGGATAAATTAAAATTGCCTCTTGACACCCTTTTGCTTCTGCATAGGCGACCATCTGATTAATATCAGCAATTGCTGGCTTAGAAGCAGCTTTGTACTTGGTATCTAACACATATCTAGCTATCCCCGTTGCCTGATCATAGAGTACCAAGTCAATGTCAAGGTATAATCCTTGATATTGACCCAAATAGACTCTTTCTTGAGACTGGATATCTAAAGCTTGTGTGAGCAGTGCTGTTTCCCGATGTGCTTTCAGCCACTCTGCGACAAAGTGTTCGTAGAGTTGCGACATATTAACCAAAAAGGGTAACGTCGCGTTTGCACCTGTTTCATGACTCGGTGCAGTCTGTTCCAAAAAAAAGCGACAAAGGGCATGTAGGGGACGATAATCCTCATTCAGGCGGTTGTACTGTCGTCCTACACAAGTTCTGGGATGACATGGTTGCAATGTGACAGTTTTATGTAGTATATGATACGCGCGGCGCACCGTTGGCATGATCCTTTCTGTACACAAACCGCTACGGGCAATACACCAAAGTGTCCAAGCGAGAATTTGATTTTCTTCAACGTCTGCGGTATGTTCTTCGTAATAACACTGAATTTTAGTATCCCACGGTCGAGTGATCATCTGGCGTACATCGATACGTCCCCGAACATAAGGCAAATGTTCTGTCTTGGGGATGTAGGCGCAGTAGAAACCCTGACGACTTCGGTTGAGAATGCGACGGGCTAAAATATCAGCTAGCCGTTCATAAAATTCTAAGAGGGTTTGACAATCAACCAGTCCTGATAAAAAGCGAAAACTTTTGAGCTGATAGGCATACTCCAGCATTCGCAGAAGATTATCTAGCTTGACTTTGGGGCGTAGGGCAATGTGAAAATCAGGAGTTAAGGGAATATGACCGACCCATCCTTGGTTAGTTAGTCGCCAGCGATCGCCTGTTTTTGGAGAAGGAAAGTCCACACTCACCTGAGTCTCGTAGTCACGCCACAACATTTCTCCCACTGCATCGGGAAGTTGCAATCGCGCCAACAACTTGGGAACATACTCAGTTAACTCTATAATTTGTGGTGATGTTACACTCATGAATAAATTTGCTTCTTGACTTCGTTCCAGCGAAACTGTTCAACTTTACTCGGTTGGTCAAAAAAATATTCTTCCAAATACGGCTCAATCTCTAGTTGCCAAATATTCTCAATCTGGTCAGCTAAATCGGCTCGCAGGAAGAAGCTGATACCCACTTCGTTGTGAGGATTACCAATTGCTTGGTTCAGCTTTATCAGCGTTTGAATCAACTTTTGGACTGGAAAACCAGTATCTAAGTGACGGCGGCGGAGAATCTCATAGTTTGGGTACACAGGAATAAAGGCAAAGCGGCGGCGCAGCGCATGATCGACGAGTGCAATTGAGCGATCTGCTGTGTTCATCGTACCGATAATTCGTACATTGGCGGGAATGCTGAACACCTCACCTGCAGCCAAAGGCATTTTTTCGTCGCGATACTCCAACAGATACATCAACTCACCAAAAACGCGGGCAACATTGGCACGGTTGATTTCATCTATAATGAGTACGCAAATATCCTGACGACAACATGCCTTGTAACAGAAATCAAGAAACCGTCCATTAACCAGTGGATAATCCAGTTCTCCATCTGTTCGTTGTGGGCGAATACCTTGTACAAAGTCCTCATAAGTATAGGCGGGGTGGAACTGGACAAGATCCACAAAACCATCACTCCCACCAGTCAAATATTTAGCTAGTTTTTTGGCAATATATGTTTTACCTGTGCCTGGAGGTCCGTAGAAAATTGCCTGCTTTTTACGTTCTATTGCCTTTAACCAGCTTAAAAGCGTTTCCTCTTCAATTCCAGTATCCAATGCACATTGACTGAGGGGATATTCTGGTTGCATTTCTATTGCTTCAACATCAGAAGAGAGTTCCCTAACCTCATCAATTGGGGGACGATCATTAGCAGTCAAGTCATACTTTTTAACAGTAACCAGCCAATGACAAAACATATCAAATAAGTCATCGTCTCGCATAGATGGTACACCAGTCTGACGCATCTCAGGAGCTAATTCTTCAATTAATTTTTGTCCGGTTGCGTTAATAGCTGGATACTCTGTTAGCTTCTGACTATAAGATTTTCCTGTAAAGTAATTGATAACTTGTCGAGATGTGTTAGTAATAAGTAAAAAGTCATCCGGTCGGAGTGCATTTAGGATAGGCGTGAGCATTCCTATTTGGAAATTTTTGGTATAAGGTAATTTTGAGAATTCCTGACAAGCTTCTCGCAACTGAGTTGGGTTTTGATGACAGTGACGGACGAAATGAAAAATGGCTTGAGCTATATTCGACCAGTCTTGTAATTTTGTCCAAAGAGCATCTTCAAACCACTTTTTAATGTCTTTGTCGGTCGATGACGCATGATGTATCCAGAAATTTTTTTGACTGTTGTTAGCTGTTGGTGGGTAGGGGAGAAGCTGTTGCAGGACGATGACGTCGGCTATATTTTCTGTGGACTCATAGCTTGAGGCGATCGCTTGAAAATTCCCCCTTCCTTTCTCACGCTGTTCATGGTAAGCCTTTTGATGACGCAATCCAGCAGGAGTATAAGGGTAAGAACTGATAAATTCTTCAAATAACCTGAGAAATTCGTGCTTTTTCTCCAAAAGAAGAACTTTTTTGTGCCTATTGAATTTAGTTTTACTCATATAGGACTCATATTTGATTTTTGAAATATACGTAGTAGTAGTAGTAGGGTGCGTTATGCCTGTTGGCTAACGCACCATCATCAGGCTTTGGTGCGTTATGCACTCTAACACAACGCCAGGTACTACAACGGGGGGAACCCCCGCACCGTACTGGCTCCCCTACAGATACTTAGATTTTTTTATAAATCAAATCGGATTCCTATAGAACTGTTGTTTATACTAAAAAGTATAAAACGACCCAGCGATACTGAGTCGAAAAGAAGCAAACCAAAAAATAAAAAATTGGAAATCAAGCTGATTGTTGGGTTTATTGTATCGCCTGTATAACTGCTGAGGCGATCTCAGACATGACTTTCTCGCGCACTTCCAGAGGGGCTTTTGAACCTGCGATGAATACGGCGATCGCCACACGCTTTCCATCTGGGGAACTCGCGATTCCAACATCATTTGTCGCAGTACCTATCCCGAGAACATCTGGACCAGTACCAGTCTTGTGTGCAATTGACCAATTATTCGGTAGCCCTGCTTTTAGCCGCTTCTCTCCTGTTGGAGAATCGGTCATTATCTTTAGTAACAAAGTGGTAGAGTTCTGGGACAATAGTTTATTAGAGTTCAGCCTTGCCAAAAGGTCAACCATACCTTCAGGAGTCGCAGTATCTCGTTCATCGCGAAGGTACTTTTCCAGAGCAGCTTTCTTGACGCGATCTGGAATATTTTGCACAGCTTCTGCCCATTTTTGCTCGTCAGCTAATTCGGGTTGAAAATCTTTGAGTCCTACACAATCCGGCTGTAGTTGCTGCTCTAGTCGATCAACGCGAACGTTGCGAATGCTCAGCTGCTTTAAGATAGCATTGACTTGCTTAGGTCCACCAAGCACTCGCACCAAAGCGTCAGCTGCAGTATTATCACTCATTCCCACAGAGCGTTCCAGAACGTTTCGGAGTATAAATTGTCCTCTATCACCTCTGACTTCCTTGATGATAGGACTCCATCCAGGAGCAAAGTCCCGACGCATAATGGTGACTAATTGCTTGAGCGAAATCTTACCTTCGTCTACTTGTTTTAAGACGGCTATAGCAGAAGGAAGCTTATACACGCTTTGCATGGGAAAGCGCTGCTTACCATTGAGAAACCAGCTTTGACCGTTATTAAGATCCAAAACCCCAATACCAACCCTACCTTGAGCGGCTGAAATATCGAGATTTTTTAACCGTTCTTGAAGTAATGTCGTGTTGGACTGTGCTATTGCTAACTCAGTGCTAACTCCCATCATTCCATCTGCAAGTGACGAGGTTTGATGAATTTGTTGCTCAAGTTGCTGTGAGGATGACTCAGTGATGCTTGAAGATAAAGGGCTTAGAGATGGTTCTTGTGCTTTGAGTGGAAGCAGCATCAATGTCAGCAGAATAACTGCTGCAAACGAAAGCCAAAAACGACGTACAAAGACTGAAAACATTTGCTGTTAAATTTCTGCGTGTGAATATTTGTTCTACCGTATCATCGACTTTATTGATGTCTTTTATGTTTCTGGTGAAAACTGTAGTAATCACTGTTAGTCTAAACTCCAGATATAAGTATCGGAGGATAATAGGAATAAGTACCAACCTTAGAGACTTCCAATTAAAAAAATATCCAATTTGTAGGGTGCGTTATGCCTTTGGCTAACGCACTGTGGTGTCAGAAACCCGGTTTCTCCAAGAAACCGGGTTTCTAGATTTTACGTTTTTTTTTCTGTTGACCTACTTACTCACTCTGACTGGTTTGTTATAGCTGCTGGATTTTCCCCGCCTAAAGTCATAATAATTTTATATTCGCTCTCATTAAGATAACGATAGCTTTGAGGTGGACGCAAATAAGATAGTTTCTCCCGTAAACGATATAAATCAATAGGATTTTCAAATTTTTTGACATTTCTTAAAAAAATTCCTACAGCAACGGATGCCCCTTCATAATATTTAGAAAAATCTTCATAGTTGATGCCAGCACGGTCTTTCACTTCCTTCCAAAAATGTTTTAGTTCATCAGTAGTAGCTTCTTTCTCAATCACAAAATCTACTTCAAAAAAACCTAAAAAACTTTTTGTCGGAGATGATACATAAACAAAGACAAGATCGCCTTTATTCAATCGAGTCCTAACTCGACGTAGTTCCACCTGCTTAGTTCGTTCTTCAAAAATTTTCTGGGCATATTTAGGTTTAATTGAAAGGAGAAGTATGTTACATGGCATGAAAAAAAATTATATTTGAATTCATCTAATACCTAAATTATACACTTTCATGAAATAACTTTCATGAATTGGATAAGGGCAAGCAAGTAGGAGTTTATCTTGTTCTAAAATCCGATGTAGTTCTTGGAATGAGACAGGCTTCTTAAACAATTCCGTATCACTAAATCGAATTGCCATGATGTCACCATTTTTATCTGTTGGTATCTTCTCAACATGACTTAACTTATAAACACCTAATCTTTGAAAACGTTGGTAAAGTTCTTTGGGTTTACCAATAATGACCTCATCTACATAAGAACAAGCACGAATATAACCAACATCATAGAAGCCTTTACCTTTTCTCTCACCTTGAGTTTCACTCACATACCAAAGAATTCGACAAGGAGCATTCAAGCCTCTTGAGTTTTTTACAGAGCGATAGTAAACAGCTTCACGATTAAATGCTAATTCTGGCTTAGCTCCAAATTCAGGGAAAGGAAGCATTTGGTTTGCTAAATGTTCATCAAATAAATCTTTCGCCCATATAGGTTGAATAGGAATAATAAATGTAGGAATTTCAGAATCACTGATTTTTGCAGGAAAAAGGAAGCGTTCAATATCTACTAACGCTTGAGCATCTCTGATTATATGTTCTTCTAGATTCTTAGCAATGACCATAAGAAAATTATATTCATCGCCAAGAGGTGAAACCAAATGAGTGAGATATTCCGACAATTCAGAGAAAGATTTAACAACTGGTAAATTTGCCTTCAACCATCCGTTTTTCACTTGCACAAAAGCATCCTCTTGAATAGCTGTGATCACAGCCTCTTCTAGGTAGGGGTCAGTGATTCTTGTAAATTGTCGCTGTTCTCTAGCAGACAGACATATGGACTTAAAAACTAAATGATGTGCAAGAGTAGAAGAAAGTTTGTTATTTCCAACTCGAAGCATTAATATTTCTAGCTCATCTTTTTTCTGCCTTCCATATACAATTAAAGCAAGCGGTTGATTGACTCCTTCTCTCACCAGAACACATTCAAACTTATCTGATTCTGCTAAAAACCGCCGTAAATGTTGCTGAAAGTCAGTTTTTTCTTCATTTCTTTGAGAGTTTTGAAAGTAGTTTAACAAAAAATCTTCTTCCCCAATTTTGACTCGTGTTTGCTCTAAGCATGTGCCAGAAAGACGTACAGGTTGATAGTCAGGTTTATGCCGAAGTTCATCTAGCTGATTTATCAGTTCGTCAGGATGAATAACTGATAATCTAAAACTTTCATGGATTCGACTTGCTAACTCAAGTAATTTATCATCTTTCGTCAATAATAAATGAGAATCTGATGTAATACTTCTAGCAAGATAACGCAAATTATCTTCATGAAAATCGACTTGGTATTTATTTAAAAACTTTTGTAAAACAATCTGGTTTATTTCCATTTTTTGATTGTCACAAGGTAAGCAGGGAAAAGTTTCTGCAAAGCTACGCAGGCTGTTTCTCTCATGAGTCTTTTCAATTTTGTTAATTTGATTGAAAATTTCGTCATTGATGCACAGCGTTAACTCAGTCTGCACCCAGTCAGCTAGTAAAAAAAATGGTTCTTCAGTATCAATATTTTCGTCTTTGTATAAGTCAAAGAAAATATCAGGAGCAATCATCACACACAACTTTGACTCAATTTGCTGCTCAAGAATTTTAGAAAATAAAGGAAGAGGATTGTGTTCCAAAACCCAACGAGTAAGAATTGTTTTCTTCTTTTTACTCCTCCCTTCTAAATCCTCGCAAGCAATAAAGCCAAAGCTCGACCACATTCCTTGTAGATTATAATCCCGACGACAACTTAGCTTAATTCCGCGAGAAGATGTTGTTATTTGTTTGAGGCGATCGACAAGTTGTTTGGCTACTCCCTTACCGCGACATACAGGATCAATACACAGATGAGTGATAGTGAACCAGTCATACGAACGTCGATACAAAAGGTAACCAATGCAGCCAGCTTCAGAATCAAGTGCTACAAGAATTTGACGGTGCTTTGCTCGTTCTTCAAATGCTCCTTTGGGCAAGTTCCCAAGTGTTTTTGAGTTTGCTCGCCACAATTTTCTGACTGTTGCTAAGTATGGAGAATAATTATCTATTGCTTCAATTTTGATCTGTGCGTCAGTTGTCACTTTTTGGTTTCCTTTTCCAGTTTTAAGTAGGTCAACATAAAAAAACATAAAATACGATTGTTGCGATTGCTTCCCGCCACGCCTATGTCCTATGGCTAACGCCACGGCTTGAGGCCGAACGGACACGCGCAAGGGACGGCTCGCGGCTTCGGCTCACCCACTGCGTTTTGCTCGCAATGACATTTTACGTTTAATTAGGTAGATCGCTACTTATTGCAATATCTTTCATGCTAAATCCGTCACTTTGTTAATATAGTCGCTACTACTGTATTTACCTCATGAAAGCACTTGAAGCTTACAACCTCAAGAAAACGTACCGCCAAAGCAACCAAATTGTGGAAGCAGTCAAAAACGTTTCCTTAAGTATTTTCCCTGGTGAGGTTTTGGCGTTTCTTGGTCCGAATGGAGCAGGCAAGACGACGAGTATTAAAATGATGGCAGGATTGATTCAACCTGATGCTGGTTCAGTCAGGATTGCTGGAAGTGATCCCCATCGCAACCCAGCAGCACTACAAAAGATGGGTGCAGTGCTGGAAGGAAATCGTAATGTTTATTGGCGACTGACTCCAGAAGAGAATTTGGAATACTTTGGGGTGTTGAAAGGACTTTCCCATCGAGAAGCCCGTAAGTCGGGAATTGCACTTTTAGAAAGATTTGGTTTACTCCATAAACGCCGCACACCAGTGCAGCAACTTTCACGAGGAATGCAGCAGAAGCTTGCTTTCGCAGTTGCTTTAGTTCATCAACCACCAGTTTTATTATTGGATGAACCGACTTTAGGATTAGATGTAGAAGCGACTGAAGATGTGAAAGTTCTGGTGAAAGAAATTGCTGGTTCTGGTTGTGCTATCTTGTTGACAACTCATCAACTAGCAATAGCTGAAGAACTTTCTGATAAAATTGCTATTCTCCAAAAAGGTGAAATATTAGCACAAGCACCAACACAAGAACTTATTCGGCAGTTTTCTGGTACCGCTTACAAAATTGAAATGGAAGCAACACTAGATGAGGCAATAATTGCAGAATTAGAAGAAATTGGTGTTGATGTTGAAAATGGGAAAGTTATTTATGTCAGTCAACTAGAATTACTTTATAAAGTTTTCAATATCATCAAAAATTTACCTCTGAACTATGTGGATAAAGAGCAATCTGACCTCACAGAAATCTTTTTAAAAATAGTTAGAGAAGGAAGAAAGAGCAATGTTTGAATTATTTCTTGCTGAATTGCGCCGTCAATGGATTCAGTTTCGCCGCTACCCAATTGAGGCAATTGCTGATATTTTTGTCTATGCTTCTGTTTTTTACGGACTTTTCTTAAGCTCCCGTTACATTGCTGGTTCTGCTTTTCAATTAGGCGAACGTCTCGACTCAATCATTATCGGCTATGTGCTTTGGACTTTAGTGACATTCATTCTACAAAACCTTGCTGGCGAGTTACAACAAGAGGCGCAAACTGGCACTTTAGAACAAGTGTTCCTTTCACAGTATGGCGCTATCAAGGTCTTCTTAATGCGGACATTAGCTGATTTGCTCATACAGACGCTGGAAATCCTCGGCATTCTCCTTATTATAATGGCAATCACTGGCAGCCGTCTTAACTTTCCCCCAACATTACTTTTACCCTTTGTGACAGTCGTTTTGGGAGCTAATGGCTTTGCTTTTGCAATGGGATCTTTAGCTCTATTGTTTAAGCGTATCCAGCAACTGATAGCTCTCTCTGAGTTTCCATTCTTATTTTTACTCACAACTCCTACAGAAACTTGGACAGGACCAGCAAAAATTTTGGCACAATTATTGCCTATGAGTCCTGGTGCTGGATTATTGCGTGATTTGATGGCAAGAGGTGAAAGTTTAAATCTCACGAAATTGGGTATAGCTGTTATGAATGGAGCAGTCTATTTCACCATAGGTTTACTACTTTTTCATCTTGCTGAACGTGCAGCTAAGCGGCGAGGAATGCTGAGTGGATATTAATTAAAACAGTTATCAGTTATCACTGAAAAACTGTTAACCCTCCGGGTATGTCCACCAGGACACGCTACGGGTGAGTCTCGTAGAAGAGTGAACCAGCACGGCGCAGCACTGGCTCACTGGTAACTAATAACTGATAACTGATTGTTGAATGATATGGTTTAACTCCTCACACACACAAACCAACACATAAGTCCTGATATCTTTCTAAAGCCCTGGTGCTGGGAGTGGTTTCGCCGGCGCTGACAAAGGATCTATACCACCTTGACCGACTTGAAACTGACGCATCATGTCGTGGTCTTCGTGAACCATATTGTGGCAATGGTACATATACTTGCCAATTTGAGGTCTAAACCTGCCAATGATCCGTACAGTCTCGTTTTCACCAACATAGAAAACATCTTTCAAACCACGCTCATAGGCAAAAGGCGGCTGACCATTACGGTCAAGAATTTGAGCATCGATAAGGTGAAGGTGAACAGGATGAAACCACAAACCTGAGTTGTTGTGCAGTCTCCAAATCTCCACTTCTTCCAGTTGTGGATTGGCATCAATTGCGTTTCGGTCCCATCCATTACCGTTGATCACCCATAACGGATTACCACCTTGCTCAAAGGTGAAGTCCCGGGTTCGCACCGCTGAGGATTCTGGAATGAATTGAATATTACGTAGTGTGCTGGGAATAGAGCTGTTATCGCTCTCTTGACGCACCACATCAAAGCGCATGATTTTATTTGTGTTGCCGGTATTATCGTTATTAGGGAGTCCAAGATTTTGCAGGACGACCTGAGTCCCTATAGAATACCTAGAAAAATCAATAATCAACTCATAACGCTCTGCCATCCCAATACGCAAATCTCTAGTATTTACTGGTGCAGACATCAACCCAGCATCAGTACCAATCACAATCAAGTCATCACCAGTACTGAGAGCAAGTTTGTAAGAGCGAGAAACTGATGTGTTTAACACCCGGAAGCGGTACTTGCGGTTAGCCACCTCCATGCGGGGCCAAGGCACGCCGTTGACTGTGATCACATCGCCCATTAAACTGTGGTGAGCTTGGTCATCAAAAACGAGTGAACCATTAGACGCGAATATCTTATCCTGGATGATTAGAGGGATATCATAATCATCCCTGGGGAGTGGCAGATTCAGTTCATTATCATCTTGGACAATATACATTCCAGTCAGCCCTTTGTACACATTTACGGAAGTCTGACCGAGTGCGTGATCGTGATACCAGAAAGTAGCGGCGTTGATGTTGGGATAGGTGTAATCCTTGTAGTACCCTTGAGGAATCAAATCCTCAGCGTAGCCATCGTACTGGGGTAACGATGCCATTCCATGTAAGTGAGCTGATGTCGGTATACCAACATTATTGATAAACCGCACAACCGATTGCCGATTTCTGCGTTGTTTAATTGTGGGACCGGGAAATGTACCGTTATAGCCCCAAATCTCTGTCGTTCGCCCTGGTAAAATTTCTACACTAGCCCTCTGCATCGTGATCTGGTAATAATCAGTAGTTGAATCGCTGCGTACAGGACTTAACACTGGTGGTCTACGGAACCCAAGTGTAAACGGCTCAACTCTCTCATCAGTTCTCTGAGCATATCCGCGATATTGAAGTCCTACGGGAAGCAAAATAGAACCCCCCGCAAGGGCTGCAATCTTCAGCGCTTGACGTCTGCTGATTTTCTTCATTGTGGAGTTCCCCGGTTAATAGTTTCTATGAATTTGACTGACTTAAAAACGATCAGAAATTTTGTGTAGTGTCATTATTTCATTAATAATCTAACAATATATTTAAGCAAGTTTAAATAATAGTACTAAATATTAAGTATTGCCCAAAAATGACAAAGAGCAAACTTTAATGAAAGTTATACTTTTCTAAATTTTTTTCGTTTTCTGAACTATGGCTTTTAGGTGCTAAAGAAGTAACGAAAGAAGCTAAATATAGTCTAGAATTAAAGATAGCAAGCCTGATGAGGGATAGCGCTTATTTTCCGAAAAAAGCACTTGTCATGCTGGAGGCTACTGATTGAAAAACTCTGTAATCATTTTCATCAAAGCTTATCTTAAAAAAATGAAATTGTTAATTTGTATAAAGTTTTTATCAAATTCAATTTTTTTCCTATTTTTACGTTTTATAACTTGTTTACAGTTAATGAAAAAAGTGTAAAAAAACTCATTTATATTGTATGTATTATTACTTATTTTTGTATGTAATGATTTGCGGTGCCATACATAGCAATCCTATTTGATTTATGAGAATAGCAAGGTTCATATCCCCGACTTCGTAAGAGTTGTCGGGGATCTTGCTTTTTACAAATGATTTCGGTTTTCTAAATATAAAAATAATTTAATATACAAAAAATTCCAAGTAAATGAAGTATAAAGAGCAAGGTCTAAAAGCCAGACAGAAAGCCCTTTTTACTTCTGACTTCTGACTCAGGAATTGCTGCTGTAAGATAATATCAAGTTCGGATGAACACTTATAATTAAATTGCCCTGGTCATCGGCCACCAATGGTAGCAAGTCAACCCGCGAATAAAATCACGTTGTTCAAGTAATTGTTGGCAACGATAAACTAACAATTTTTCTAACTCCTCTAAGGTGTGGGGAGAGTGATTGGCAACAATTTCATTTGTGAGCGGCCACAGTCGTTCTGCTGGTTGTAATTCAGGGGAATAGGCAGGCATGGGGAAAAAGTGAATTCCATCTGGAAGGATGAGATCATTGCTTGTATGCCAACCTGCTTGGTCAACAGTTAGGAGAATTTGTTTGTTAGCAYCAAGATTAAATTCGCGGGCAAAGTCTGCAAGTACACGATTAAATAATTCTGTGCTGACTCGGGGTAGAATCCACCAATATGTTTCACCTGACTCTGGGTGTACAAAACCGTAAAGCCATAACCACTCGTATTTTTGTTGGACTTCGGCAACTGGCTGTTCCCCAATTGGAGTCCAAACTCTACGCAAGATTGGATGAAGCCCTAAACGATGTTCATCCATGCTCCAAACCTCTATATCGGCATCAGGATATTTAGATTGCAAAAATTCGAGTTCTTTATGTAGTTTTTTTTCCACTCGTTTTGTTCCACTGGGTCAGCAACACGATGGTCTGGTCGCGGAACACGAAGACGAAAAGTCATTTGTTGTAAATACTCCCATCCACGGTGACGGCTGATTCTACGTCCGGTTATTTCACTTAACCAATCTGCAACTTTTCGACCATTCCACAATCCACCATCCGGTGCTGGATACTGTAGAACCTGCCATAACTGTGCTTGTTGCTCGTCACTGAGTAATGACTCTTTGCCTGAGTTTTGACGTCGCAGGTCAGCGATGCCCCAGCAGGGGGCCAGCGAAGCTGATCGCATCCAGTCCTTTTTCGTTATAACGACGCACGATTTGATAAATCCAAATCCGGCTATACCCTGTAAAGAGTGATACTTCCAGTGGTGTTTTTCCAGTCGCCAACAGCCAAATTATTTGGTAGTGGCTGCGTTCCACTACATCCGTTGCTTCACGATACCGCCTATATAGTTCTTCTGAGCTTAAGTGTTCTGCCAGCGCAATACGTTTTGGCATAGGTCATAGATACACGCAACGATTCCCAAATTAATTATAAGTGATTATCCGAACCTGATATAAGACCTCACCCTTAATCCCTCTCCAAGGCAGGGTGAGGTTTTATATTTAATTTGACCAAAGAAGTAGTCATCCGCTCCTGAACTGCGAATACAGCGCGTGTGTTTCTGTGCGACGCTTGGATGACTTGAGGGTTCAAGCCCTCACCAAATTTTCAATTTGGTGATCGAGGGAAAAACCTGCACAAAACGCGCAACCCTTTACGGGTAGTCGTTGTGCGCTCCACGATTAATCGTGAAGTGCCCCAATGTTGTAGCGTAGAACTACTCTAAATTAAACCCGCAGAATCTACATCCAAAAATAACGTCGCTTGCTGCTGCGTGCGGAGAATAGAAGCCGGACAATCTGTAGTAATATCCCCCTCCAACATCTGTTTCACTATTTTCGCCTTGCGTTTTCCTGGTGCAAGACAAATGATTTTTTTTGCCGAACAAATCATTGGGAGAGTCACAGTAAAAGCGTATTGCGGTACACTTTCCAAACTGGAAAAATACCCAGTTTTGACTTGTTGCTGACGATTTATAGCATCCAGCTTTACAAGTTTCAATGTATGAAGGTCGTTAAAATCTGCTACTGCTGGATCATTAAAAGCCAAGTGTCCGTTTTCACCAATACCTAGACAGCATAAATCAATGGGTTGTGCTTGCAGGAGTTTGGTATAGCGATCGCACTCCACCAAAGGTTGCATACCATCACCTTCTATATAGTGAAACTCTTTAGGACTAACCCGCATTTCTACCCTTTCCCGCAGATAGCGCCGAAAACTAGCCGAATTATCCGCAGAAATGCCCAAATATTCATCCAGATGGAAACAGGTAATCCGTGACCAATCTACACCACCCAATGCTATCAAAGCATCAAGAAATTTCATCTGGGAGTTGCCCGTCGCTAGCAATAAAGCTGCAGTATCCTTTTGCTGGAGGGTGTGCTGTAAATGTTTTTGTACCATTTCCGCTACATCCTGCGCCAGTTCAACTTCAGAATTATAAATGTGCACCTGTAAAGCATCGACGCGAAAAGAATTTTTGGCGGTTGACATCGGAGTATACAGAATTACAGAATATTTTCAGACAAACTCAAAGGACATGAGTAGGGACAGAGTTACCGATCTGCCCTAACTCGTATCAGCTACCATAGGTTGTCATGTGAATGCTCAATTATAAGTTCCTATTTTTAAGAATCCAGACAGAATCACAAAGTAGGGCAAAACAATGTAAACTCTGTAAAGGAACTTTACAATAGTTTACACCTTAAATACCATGCTAGCTGCAATTCTCTTTGATCTAGATGGAACGATCGCCAACACTGACCCTATACACTACCAAGCTTGGCGGGAAATGCTGATGGGCTACGACATGGACATTGATGAAACATTTTATAAATCCCGAATTAGCGGGCGAACCAATCCACAAATTATAGAAGACCTCCTGCCACAATTATCACCCGAAGAAGGTGCAAAGTTTGCAGACAAAAAAGAGGCTCTTTTCCGCCAAAAAGCCAAGACTATTCTCAAACCTCTAAGCGGATTTTCAGAACTCATAGTATGGACAGATACGCATCAACTCAAACGTGCTTTGGTAACGAATGCTCCTAGATTAAATGTCCAATTCGTGCTAGAAGTCTTGGAAATAAAAGAAGTCTTTCATACAGTTGTCATAGCAGAAAATGAAATAGCTGCAAAACCAGATCCTGCACCTTACCAAGTTGCCCTAAACAGGTTAGGTATCACAGCAGAACAAGCAATAGCACTAGAAGATTCTCCCTCTGGAATTCGTTCTGCTGTGGGTGCTGGTATTCGCACTATTGGCGTGACAACGACTCAGGAGTCAAAAGTTCTCCAGTCACTTGGGGCATTTATGACAGTTCCAGACTTTACTGATTTGCAACTGTGGACACTGCTGAACTCGTCGGTACAGGACGATGTGGCTTGTTTAGATTTATAAAGCCTCGCGGGATGTGTGGAAACCTGATCGAACAGCCAGGGGGCAGGCAGCACAGGGAGCAACAGACAAAAAAATTACCCTGCCATGTAGGTTTGATGCCCCTTCTTTCAAGAATGGAGAAGAAAAAATTGTTGAGAGACGCAAGGCAGAGCCGCGCTTGACTAGGGTTGCAAATAGACCAAAATCTGATTTTTGGCAAGAATATATTATTTTCAACCTTTAGATAGATGCTTATCTAGTAAATTGTGAATTATGCGAAATTTCTCAGAATGACTTAAGAAAATATAAATTTAGTGAAAAATTTGATTTTTTACTAAATCACTCTTGACAAAATCTATGATTCCATAATAAAACAAAACAGTACATTCATATACAGATTTAGTTAGAACTTGTCTTCTGCGATAACTTCTCAATTTATCAAAATCTTTTGATCAAAAAAGAGTTAGTGGTTGGCATCTTCAACTAGCAGATATTGCAGTTAAGTTTAACTGTTGCTATTTTTACACCCTTGAAGCTGTTTTCAAACTTTTTGCAACACCACTTCATCGCCCTACATTTCTGGAGGATAAGTTATTAAACAGTTAGGTAGAATTCATGAAAATAATCAAAACTTATGCAGAGGAGTTTTGTATTATTTATCCATATAGGATGAATAGTAGAACATGATTCTATCGGTGCACAGATATCAAAATAGCCTGTGCAATTCTTGGGTCATAGCGGTTTTCAGATCTGGTGAGGATTGCTCACCAACATCTCAAATGTCCATCATAATAAGCTTTTAGGAGCAATGCCCCGAAGTTCCCTACGGCGGGAAACCCTCATCAAGGACTTCTCTCCACCCTACGATAGCTAAGTACCTGGACATAAATAAAATCCACTATGTTAAGAAAAGTAAAATCCCTGAAAGCCTTTTCTGTTCCCTGTTCCCTGTTCCCTGTTCCCTTGTCACACAGTTAACTTTACTTTTGTCTAGCTACTTACTTTTTCCCCTAGCAATGTCATTTGCAGCTTTCATAACAGGGGGTAGTTAAACCTGATTATGGATGGTCTGTTCAAAGAACGCAATATTTTTGCTGACCACTGTTGTTAATTAGGTGAACAACAGCTACCTGTCTGATGTGCTTTTCAAATAAATTGATTCTGCGTCTGTCAAAACTGAGCGTAAGAGATTTCAGAACAGATGTGGAAGCATTTATCCACCTCGTTGAATTTGACAATCACTGCTCCCGAATTATGTCAAAAAAATCTGATCATGTAATGAATTTTGAGATTTATGACTTTTATGAAAGCAAGTTTTTAAAACCTTGTCAGCGTCAGGTTTTGTTGAAGAATTTGCAAGCTAATCTGCAAACAGAATACCGTCGAAGAATAGAAATTATGTTGCTGGCAGATGTGGGTAAATCGCAAACCCAAATCTGTAAGATTTTAGGTTGTTCTCAGGAGATGGCGCGGTATTGGATCACCGTCGCACAGCTAGGTTTGGCGGACAAATGGCAGGAACGACCAATAGGTAGACCGAAGATTGTCAACGACCAATATATCCAAAGGTTAAAAGAATTGTTTAGTCACAGCCCGCGTAAATATGGCTATGCATTTAGTTCTTGGACATCTCAATGGTTAAGCAAACATTTAGCAACTGAATTTGGAGTTGAAATTAGCGATCGCCACATCAATCGCCTGCTCAAACAAATGGGGCTTTCTACACAACAAAAACGCTCTAAAAAGCAAGCAACTAAAGACACCAAACAAACTGGCATTAGAATCTGTGACTTGCAATCTCAGAGTGAGCCTAGTTTCCATTGGTTATTCAATCATCATGCAAATTAATAACTAACTCTTGGGATGGAGAAGAAATCATGTCATCAGGGTTTTCCCAAGAACAACTGAGTCAACAACTCATGACTTTCTTAGGAGAGAAGCTTTCACCAAAGGAAGTGATGAATTGTCTAAAAGAAGTGGAAATTGTCGAACCACCAGTTGCAAAGCTGTTTTGGCAATCAACAAACGCTCAGCCGGGAATTTATATAATCCTTGCAGGTAAAGTGAGACTGCTGGATAGTTCTCTTAACTTAATCTCCACTCTTGCAGCAGGATCATCATTTGGTGAGGTGACTCTGTTTGCAGAAGAAAACTTTATTCCTTACGCGGCTAGAGCTTCACATAACTTAAAACTCTGTTATGTCAGCGCAGATGCATTGCAGATTTTGATGGAGAAATACCCCAAAATCCGCGATCGCCTGTTGAAAAGCACAGAACTTTGGGATTTGCAGTTATTGTTTCAAAAACAACATAAGAATACACCTGTCAATAACATATTTCAGGTTCTATCGCTGTTTGAAAGGCTTTCATTCAATGAATTTCAAGAAATTGAAGTCGCTCCAGATACTAAGTTATGGCTGCTACAGCGAGGCAAACTACAGCGTTCTGACGGTAGTTGTTTGACTCCAGGCAAAATTTATGCTGTTCCACAAGATACTTGTTGGCGGGCGACTCAACCAACAATTGTGTACAGTCTGCCCAATTCTGATTGGCTTGCAGCAGTGCAACACTTGCCCCAATTAACAGAATTGATTGCTTCTGACTTTAAACAAATCACAACTGAGGAAGACTCCGCACCGCCTCAGACTTCATTTCCACAAAGACGCACCAATAGCAGGAAAGTCATTCCATTTCCCTCACACGCCGCCCCCCCAAAACAAAAGCGACAGCGACGTGTTTACTTCCCTAGCCCTCAGGTAAAAGCAGGACATTTATGGGCACACCTGACGAAACGCTATCCCTTCTTTGAACAACAAAGTGCCTCAGACTGTGGTGCAGCGTGCCTTGTGATGATGAGTCGTTATTGGGGTAAGCGCTTTAGCATCAACATTTTGCGGGATTTAGCTAACGTCAGGCGCACTGGGGCATCTCTACAAGGTTTAGCAGTAGCAGCAGAAAGTATCGGTTTTGCGACTCGTCCAGTCAAAGCCAGCCTGGACAAATTGGCACAACAACCTCTACCAGCGATCGCCCACTGGGAAGGCAAGCATTACATCGTCGTCTATGAAATCACTCCTAAACGAGTCATTGTCGGCGATCCTGCCATCGGTCAACGCACCCTCACTTATGCTGAGTTTAAAGCAGGGTGGACTGGTTATGCCTTATTAGTACAACCGACAGCAGAACTCAAAGAAAGCCAAGAAGCGAGTACACCATTCTGGCAATTGTGGGAGTTAGTCAAACCACATTGGCAAGTCCTGCTGGAAGTCTTCATCACTTCGGTTTTTATCCAGCTGTTTGGACTAGTCACGCCTCTGTTCACCCAGTTACTGTTAGACAGGGTGATTGTCCAAGGTAGTACCCTCACCTTAACTGCCATTGGGTTAGGGTTGCTGATTTTTGGTTTGTTCCGCGTCGCCATGAACGGACTGCGACAATATCTGCTAGATCATACAGCCAACCGGATCGGAGCAGCGCTGATGGTAGGTTTTATCAAACATACCTTCCGCCTTCCCCTAGCCTTTTTTGAGTCGCGTTACGTCGGCGATATTGTTTCTCGCGTTCAAGAAAACCAAAAAATTCAGCGTTTCCTGACTGGCGAAGCACTGTCAATCATTCTTGATTTACTGACAGTGTTTATCTATGTGGGTTTGATGTTTTGGTATAGCTGGCAAATGGCATTGTTAGTGCTGTTGATTGTGCCGCCATTTTTTATTCTGGCGCTGGTTGCTACACCTTTTTTTCGCCGCATCAACCGTGAAGTTTTTAATGCTTTAGCCAACGAGAACAGTTATTTAATTCAAGCCCTGACAGGAATTCGCTCGATTCGTTCAATGGCGATTGAACAAACGGTGCGCTGGCGTTGGGAAGAACTGCTAAATCATTTGATCAAAAAAATGTTTGGCGGACAAGTCATTGCTAACCAACTGCAAGTTCTCAGTTCTACCATCGAATCAGTGGCAAGTACAGCATTATTATGGTTTGGAGCATGGCTGGTGATTCACAACCAACTGACAATTGGGCAACTTGTAGCCTTCAATATGTTGTTGGGTAACATCATTCATCCTTTTCAACGCATGACAGTACTGTGGAATCAAGTACAAGAGGTGATGGTTTCCACCGAACGGATTAATGATGTTCTAGACGCCGAACCAGAAGAAGACTTACAACATCAACCACGTCAATCTTTACCAAGACTGCGGGGTTACATTCGCTTTCGTGATGTGACTTTCCGCTATCACCCAGAAAGTGATATCAACGTACTGGAAAACCTCAGTTTTGAAATTCAGCCTGAGCAAACTGTAGCGGTTGTAGGGCGTAGCGGTTCAGGGAAAACAACCCTTTCCAAGCTGATTTTGGGTTTATATACCCCGACAAATGGCAAAGTATTGATTGATGGTCATGATGTGACGAGTCTTCAGATGCGATCGCTACGACAACAAATTGGTGTCGTCGATCAAGAAACCTTTTTGTTTGGTGGTACGATTCGGGAAAACATTAGCATCGCTCATCCAGAAGCCACCTTAGAAGAGATTACCGAAGCAGCAAATCTTGCAGGTGCTTCAGAATTTATTCAGCAATTACCTATGGGTTACGAAACCCAAATCGGTGAAGGCGGCGGAATGCTTTCTGGTGGACAACGTCAACGTCTAGCAATTGCTCGCGCTTTATTAGGTAATCCCCGGTTGTTAATTTTCGATGAAGCAACCAGTCACCTTGATGCGGAATCAGAACGCATCATTCAAAACAATTTGAAAACAATTCTTCAAGGACGTACCAGCTTGATTATTGCCCATCGACTCTCTACGATTCGCAATGCTGACTTGATTCTGGTGTTAGATCAAGGTGTGTTGGTGGAAAGCGGGACTCACAAAGAATTAATCGCCAAAAAAGGTCATTACTACTACCTCAATCAACAACAACTTGCTCAAGTAGGTTGAGATTCTGTAGAGATGTTATAGCAGTCCTAAATCATTATTTAACGAACCGCCAAGACGCCAAGGACGCCAAGAAAATCAAAAAGAAGATAGGTAATCTTGCAGCACCGAAGGGAGTAATTTTTAGGATTGCTGTATAACGTCTCTACATCAGATCACTTATTACTCATCACTCAACTATGCCTCATCCATCCAATAATTCATCATCGGCATTCACTTCAACCGATGATGAGCAACTGAGCACTTCAGCTAATGTAGTTAAGGAAAATAATAATGTAGCAGTTGGCAAAGATTGGTTTTACGGTACTGAGGAATTACTAGATGCTTTACCTCGTCTTTGGACGCGCTCTTTGTTATATTTGCTGATAGGTTTTAGTGCGATCGCCTTACCCTGGGCAATGCTGTCTCAAGTTGATGAGACAGGAACTGCTAGAGGACGTATCGAACCACTAGGTGCAACACAAAGATTAGATTCTCAAGTCACCGCCAGTATCACTGCTGTCAGGGTGAAAGAAGGAGAGCAAGTTCGAGCCGGACAGTTACTGGTAGAACTGGAGTCGGATGTACTGCGAACCGATTTCAAACAGGCGCAAGCAAAGCTAGAAGGACTCATAAATCGCCAAGCACAACTAGAACTCATCAAAAACCAATTGTTACTGGCAATTCGCGTCCAAGAGCAACAAAACCAATCTCAAGAATCAGAAAAAATTGCCCAAGTTAATCAGGCAAAGCAAAACCTGGATGCAAAACAGAGTACCTATAACTTACAAAAATTGGAAAAACTGGCTTTAGTAGATCAGGCTAAGCAACAGATTAACAGCAGTCAGAATGACCAGAAGTCCGCGCAAAGTCGTTTGAGTATAGATTCAAAACAAGTCAAACGCTTTAGCAAACTCGTGAAGGATGGTGCGGTTTCCGCAAATCAAATTGACCAACTCAGAAAAGAAGAAGAAGAAAGCAAACGACTCAACCAAAAAACGCAATCGGATATCAAACAAGCCCAGCTACGCTTCCAAGAAGAACAAAACCGCTATCAGGCAACTATGCATCAAGCCCAGGTAGATATTCAGGTAGCAAAACTGAGACTGCAAGAGAGTCAAAGCAGCTATCAAAGTATTATTCAAGCTGGTAAACTAGCTGTTTTTAAAAATCAGGAACAATTGAAAGACCTGCAAACACAAATTGTGACTCTGAAATCAGAAATTGCTCAAACCAAAAACCAAATCGCTTCCTTAAAGCTGCAATTAGAGCAACGAGTTATGCGATCGCCCGTTGATGGTGTCATTTTTGATTTACCCATCAAAAAGCCTGGTGTTGTCGTACAACCCGGTCAGATCATTGCCCAAATCGCCCCTAAGCAAACTCCCTTTGTACTTAAAGCCAATATGCCTAGTCAACAAAGTGGTTTCTTAAAATTAGGAATGCCAGTCAAAATCAAATTTGACGCCTATCCCTTCCAAGATTATGGAGTCGTTCCAGGGCGAGTGATTCGGATTTCACCAGACTCCAAAATTCAGGAAACTCCTCAAGGAAAAATAGAAACTTTTGAGTTAGAAATCTCCCTGAATCAGCCTCATATCCAATCTGCTAAAAAACATATTCCCTTAACCCCTGGTCAGACAGCAACAGCAGAAGTGATTGTTCGTCAGCGGCGCGTGATTGATTTCATTTTAGACCCGTTTAAAAAGCTGCAAAAAGGTGGTTTAGAGCTTTAGCCAACAGTTAACCAGTTATCAGTTATTAGTTACCAATGATAACTGTTGACTATTTTAATAGTATCTGAACTATAGGAGTCCTAAATTATTCGTGTTAGCGGAGCGTGCGCTTGCGCTTAATTCCCTCTTCTCTCTTTCTTGGCGTCCTTGGCGTCTTGGCGGTTCGTTAAAAAATAGTTTTCACAAATGAAATAGGGTTGCTATAGGACTGACGCATAAATTGACTTTAAACCTGACTTCTTTCGTACCCATCAAAAAAACGTTAATAATCAGAGGAATAAGATGATGTTCAAAGTGTTGAATGTGTCTGGTAAAGAAATGCTAGAACAACTGAAACTCTCCTGCCAGATTCCTGGTTTATTAGATGCGATCGCCACACGCAAAATTATTTTTGATGCTGCAATATCTGCAGGGATTAAAGTAGAAGTACAAGAACTTCAACAGTCAGCCGATAGCCTGCGGACAGCGAATAACCTACTCAAAGCAGAAGATACTTGGACGTGGCTACAAAAACATCATCTTTCCATAGAAGAGTTTGAACAATTAGCCGAAATTAACCTCCTATCTGCCAAGTTAGCTAATCATTTATTTGCAGATAAAGTGGAATCATTCTTTTATGAACACCAACTGGATTATTTAGCAGCAGTCACCTACGAAGTTATATTAGATGATGAAGACTTAGCTTGGGAACTTTTTTATGCACTCACTGAAGGTGAAATGAGTTTCCAAGATATGACTCGTCAACACATCCAAAATCCAGAACTTCGCCGTACAGGTGGATACCGTGGAATAAGACCTCGTAAAGATTTTAAACCGGATATTGCCGCTGCGGTGTTTGTCGCTAATCCTCCTCAGTTACTCAAACCCATTGTCACTACACAAGGAGTCCATCTCTTGAGGGTTGAGGAAATCATTCGTCCGGAATTAGATCAGCAGTTACGTTTGAAGATTATGAGCGACTTTTTTTCCACTTGGTTAAAAGAACAAATCGCGCAAATAGAAGTTATTCCACATTTTGAATCAGATTCCTATTCTCCACCAGTCCAGGAATTGCTGAAGCTAGCTTAATTGCTATCAAACAATTTTTCTTAACCAGATACAATTGGTATCTGGTTTTTAATTCACAACAATTATCAATGATTTATGAACAGAAAAACTCGGTTTTGCAAAACTTACCGAGTTGATAATGTATGGTGTATGAGTCTTGAGTTATTGAGATTTACTTATCATTTTTTAAATGAACTATCTGTGACGATGAGGTAAATCAGATAAGCCGCAAATGCTTTTAAGAGCGTGTTTGCGAATATACTAAAAGGATTACCACCCATGACAGATGCAGACTCTGTTTCAGAGAGTTCATTGAAAACATTTTCAGATTCTGATGTCGAATTGATATCAAAAATTGTGATTTTAGCCATTGTGATTTCTTGAGTTACAAAAGTTAATTATTGATAAAACTTTTCCGATAATTTAAATTTATAGAGATGGGTAAAACCTATCTCTATAAACAATACTAATGAATTAATTATTTACATTATTTCACTAGTTCGGTAATCGCTAAAATTCCTGTACCCTTCAAGAATGAATTTTGCAAAATTTCAAATATTTTTAGTGTGTAGGCACCGTAGTTGGTCGCAAAAGTTAGCGCCTCACTACCACCGTTAACAGAGGTTGACTCTGTTTCAGCTACTTCATTGATAAAGGATTTGGAGTCGAATGCCAGGTCGTAAACTGTAATTTTAGACATGATTTTTCCTTAATTTTGAGTTACTTGGATTAAGTTCTTGCTTAACCCTTGCATCTATTTTTATCGAGATTAAATAGAAATTCAAGGGGTAACAAATAGTTAATTTGTCTTAATTAAAGTAATTTTGTCTTCTAGTTTTTTCGGGTCCAAAAAGTAAATTTTTGTTTGATGATTATTTAGCCGACATAGCAAGATTGTAGAGAAATTTTGCTTCCGGACATAATTAAAGGATTTTTGTCTTTCAAACTGGTCGTGTGGCAAAAATAGATAATGAGTGCAATGTGGGGTCTTGACCAAACCATAAAGCAATACGGTTCAGTTAGGGGTGGGGGAACTCCTAGACAAAGCCGGACAACCTTGGTCATTGGGCCCCACAAATTAACTAGTTTTTGTCCAGAATAGTCCTTTGTTGGGGCCCAATGACCGCCTCGAAGAGTAACCTTGGAACCTAACTCAGGGGTAAAGGAAGTCCTGTGCTTTGTCCGGGAAAAATGTAGCGGCTGAACGATATAAATTTCCAGTGTGTAAAGACGTTGCATGCAACGTCTCTACGAAGGTTGACGCTAGATCAATTTTCTTAACTGAACCGTATTGAGCCATAAAGGCAATAGGGAATAGGGAACAGGCATTCCTCGCATGAAAACTTGTCCGAATATTAAGTCGCAAGCCCCTAATACCATTTCACGAAATTGGTGATACAAATTCTTTCACCCCTGCACCGGGTGCTCCCGCTACATTAATCCTCTCCAAAACAGGACTTCCTATTGCCTAACGGCAACGCTACGAATCGGGCATGCTCCCGGCGGGTTTTTAGGTCAATAAGCACGATAACTCTCGAATTACCGCCGGGAGCATGTCGCCACCACAGATATCTGTGAGTGCTTCAAGAGTACTCGTGGGGGATGTTGTCCTGTGCGTGTCATGGTTTCACCCAACCCGTTCGCCCAAGCCGCGTGCCGCAGGCATAGGGCTTAAAAAGGTGGGGTTCCCTACACCCCTATTCCCCTATTCCCCTACACCCCTAGTTATCTGAATGGGTTCATCGGTGTAATCCCATTGTCAAAAAACCTGTATCCAAGTTTCGCGATGAAATTGCTAAAACACAGAAGTACTGGACGACAAGTTCAATCTCTTTCTTTTCCTCAATAACGCTTTCAGCCTTAACTGAACTGTATTGTATTTTTTGTCTCTTTGTGAAAAATATGGCTTTGATCCCTGCGTATTTGCAATAGTGATCGCTCGTTTTTTCCACTCTACACATTGAATGTTTTATTTTTGGATAGTCTTTTTAGTCAAATTTTAATCATCACCATAATTTTTTTGAATACAAAAAGCTCTAGTATAAAGCAGCAAGTAAGAATATAATAAATTCTTAATCAGAGCTTGTAGCAATGAGTGCTTCATTAACTGAAAATTTGACGATTTTTAGGTAAGGTAAACCAAAAAGTTTAAGCTGTGTTTCCTTAAACTTTTCGCTTTATCCTGCCAAAGAAACTTGGCGAACTATTAGGTATCAAGGAATAATGTTTAAACGTCGCGCAATACTAGCTGGTCTGACTGTGCTTAGCTTAACGCTGGCTGTGAGTACTAAAGTATATGGACAGTCCACAACTGGGCCAGATGCTTGGGAGACTGTCTACAATGATGCAGTAGCCGGGGCAACAACAAGAATTTCAGTTCCGCTTTTGCAGCCTTTATTATCACTTGTCTTAGACATCTTCTACGGATTGGCAGGTTTTTGGGGCGGTTAATTCTTTGTCTCATACCTAAACAGAAAAAGAGTCTAAATAGAGGCTGTTGCAGTGTTATTTTTTGGTCATTTCTACGCCTGAGATGGCGTTTCGCCCAGCATAGGTGATCACCTACGGTGGGGCGTAACCTATCGCCTAGCTATATCTCTCATTCGTTAACGCAGATTTTCCCATAGCCAAATATTCCATAACTCGTGAGGAATTTTCTTTCTATGTTCAAACCTCGCACAATTTCTAGTGCCTTAACTGCTATTATCCTAGCGTTTGTTATCAGCACACAGATATATGTACAACCCGCAGTAGCCGCTGGAGGAACGTGTAATCCAACTGTGGGAAACCTACCTATATGCCCAAGTACCGCACCTTCCGAGTCAGCTAGTTTCATTGACCCAACTGCAACAATCACCAATCCCGCAAATATTAGCTTGGGGGAAAATGTTTACGTTGCCCCATTTGCCGAGTTAAACGCTACTAATGCCCCTATTACCATCGCGGCAGATTCTAACGTCCAAGACCAAGCGATAATTACAGCTTCCGGAACAGGAGTGGAGGTTGGTGAGCGTGTGATTATGGCACACTTTGCCACAATCAAAGGTGCAGCTAAAATCGGTCTTCAAGGCTCAACCGGGCCTTTTACCGACCCAGTTACTAATACTCAGTTCAGCAATACTATTCCAGAGACATTTCTCGCCTTCAACTGTGAAGTAGACGGTGCAACTATAGAAAGAAACTCAGTAGTCAACTTTCTCTCGCGGGTTGGCCCTGGCGTTACCTTACCGGCTGGTAAAGTTGTCTTGCCTGGTAAAAACGTTACAACCAACCTAGAAGCTAGTAGCGGCACCCTTGGAAAGGTTGCAAACCTGACACAAGCCGACGTTAGATTGATGGAAGGTGTCGTTGCAGTCAATGAAGCATTGGCCAAAGGTTACGCAGCATTAGCCAGAGCAGACTTGTCAAATGTAACAGGAATTAATTACGCTCCCGTCACCTCTTTTAACTCCGGAGGTCTGCCACAGATAGGTGGGAGTCCAACTCGTGATCCAAACTTTCGTAACCGCATCATCGGCAATGTGGTTCTGCAAGATTCTTTAGCAAACCTCAACAACAAACTAGCTAATAGAATTTCGCTGCGTGGTGATGAGGGTCAACCTTTGAATGTCGGGACTATTGCTGGGATGGCAAACAATGTTGTCTTTCATGCGTTAGCATCAACTAACTTGACTCTTGGTAATGGTATTGGTTATGGGCCTCGCGTTCTAGTTCATGGCGGTAGGCAGGTTGTCAATGGTGTTGCTAATGGTCCTGAGACTAGCATAGGTGATGCTGTAGGGCTAGGTCCGAACTCTATTGTATACAGTGCAGTTATCGGCAACAACTCAGCAGTTGGGCAAAAAAGCGCAGTCTTCAACTCTACAGTACCTCCCAGAACGGAGATCCGTTCTCGAACAATCTATGTCAACAACGGCAACCTGATTTTACCTGTGGAGTGGTAAGCAAATAACTTTTGCATCATGATGAATTTGAAAAGATTGCCAGTAGTGCTATTACAATGCCTACGATTGATTCTGCTGTTCACTTTGATATTCGGACTGATACTAAGTGTTGATAGTAGTTCATCTTTAGCTGTTGACATCACCTCTAATCAGCCGCAAGTGTTACAACCTCCAGTCACCGGACTTGTTTCTACATTGTCGGATGAAGTCGAGGAATTACCAGCAGAGTTAATTCGCTGGTCAACTTACTGGCAACTTTGCTGGGAACCATATCCTGAAGCTAAAGAATACGAACTGCAAACGGTGCTTATGCAAGGGAGATCTCCAAAGTTGGAACGTCAAAGCGATCGCTGCTTTCGTATACAAGCTGCATCTAATGAAAACCAAAAATCGCAAGGATTACTCAACCGTGAAATAATCTTGTTGATGCATAAGATTCAGCTTGGTTATCGAGTGCGAGCTGTCTTAGATGGCAACCGCGTCAGTGAATGGTCTCCAGTAATGGCAGTCGGTGCAACTACTGTGTCTGAATAGAATGGTAGTGAACTACCCAACACCGACCCTGACGGGTACGGTGTGGGCAGCCTGTCCGCAGGACTTACGGCACTGCCCCTTGGGCTATCGCGCCCTAGCATAACTAGCAACTTGGGTTATTATCATTAGACTTCGTGGCAGTTGTCGGGAAAAGGGGAAGGTGGGGTCCCCTCTGGGGATAAGGGGCAGGGGGAAAGGGGAAAGGTTCTGTATTTTCCCTTGACCGGGGGAATGACTGGAGAAATAGGGCAAGCCCTCTTGCGACAGTCTAGAAGCCCCACGATTTATCGTTGGGTTATTAGCTCGACTTTATCCAAATCAAAGAATGTAACCTTGCTATCTGGCAACAATTCCAGATTTTAGGGAAAAGGTTTTTCCACTGTCACTGATTTGGGCGATATTGAAAAAGTCAAACGCATTACTCCATAAAGGTTTCAGCGTAGGCGATCGCACGTGCAGGAAAATGGATAAAGTCGAGATTAGGGCTTGCCCTATTTCTTTGTCCCAATGCGTCACCAAAAAAGAAAAGGATACAAGCCCCCAACTTATGGTATGGATAAGAAAAAATGCGGAGCAACTTTATTCAAGCCCCTGGATTCATGAGCCAGGTGCTAACAGCGGGTTCCCCGACTTGTAGACGCCGGAGGCGGCTTCCCGCTTTCTTAGCACCTGGCGTCCTGGTGGTGCTTCAATTTTGAATTTTGAGAGAAGTTTGAGCGGAGGTTTCCTCCGTAAGCGCAAGCGCACGCGGCTTGGGCGTTCACGCAGTGTGTCCCCTTGGGACTTACGCGCAGCGTCTGGTGGAGGAGATTCAAATCTATGCCCTTCGGGCACGCTGCGCGAACGGTGATTTTGAATTTTGAATTTGAGCGAAGCGAGTGACCCTTTAACCTTTACCCTTTTCCCACCAATGCGCAAAAAGCACTTTTGCGCATTGGTCTATTGTTATATGCGTTTGTATTATCAATGTATTTCGTTGTTGTCACCTATTATATCAAGTTCGGATGAAGACTTATAATTAAAGTAGGAATCGAAGTATGCATCTATGACCTATGCCAAAACGTATTGTGCTCGCAGAACACTTAAGCTCAGAAGAACTGTACAGGCAGTATCGTGAAGCAACGGATATAGTGGAACGCAGTCACCTCCAGATTGTTTGGCTGTTAACGACAGGCAAAACAGCATTGGAAGTCTCACGGGTGACAGGATATAGTAGGACTTGGATCTATCAAATAGTGCGGCGTTATAACGAACACGGTCCGGATGCGATCAGCTTCGCTGGCCCCCTGCTGGGGCATCGCTGACCAGCGACATCAAAACCCAGGTAAAGAATCATTGCTCAGTGACGAGCAACAAGCACAATTATGGCAGGTTCTACAGTATCCGGCTCCAGATGGGGGATTGTGGAATGGTCGCAAAGTCGCGGATTGGTTAAGCGAGATTACAGGGGTGCGAATCAGTCGTTATCGTGGATGGGAATACTTACAACAAATGACATTTCGTCTACGAGTTCCTCGGGCTGAACATCGTTACGGCGACCCGATAGAACAAAACGAGTGGAAAAAAAACTGCACACAGAACTCGAATTTTTGCAATCTCGATACCTTGATACCGATATAGAGGTTTGGAGTATGGATGAACATCGTTTAGGGCTTCATCCGATCTTGCGTCGAGTCTGGGTTCCAATGGGGGAACAGCCAGTTGCCGAAGTTCAACAAAAATATGAGTGGTTGTGGCTTTATGGTTTTGTACATCCTGAGTCTGGTGAAACATATTGGTGGATTCTACCCCGAGTCAGTACAGAGTTATTTAATCGTGTACTTGGTGATTTTGCTCGTGAATTTAACGTTGGTGTCAACAAACGAATTCTCCTAAGTGTTGATCAAGCCGGTTGGCATACAAGTAAGGATCTAATCATTCCAGATGGAATTCACTTTTTTCCGATGCCTGCCTATTCCCCAGAATTACAACCAGCAGAGCGACTCTGGCCTCTTACGAATGAAATTGTTGCCAATAAATCTCCCCACAACTTGGACGAGTTAGAAGAATTGACAATTTATCGTTGCCAACAATTACTTGAACAACATGATTTAATTCGCGGGTTGACTTGCTACCATTGGTGGCCGATGACCAGGGCTGCTTAATTATAAGTCTTCATCCGAACTTGATATTACAGATAGGTTGAGACAAATAGGTTATATTTTTTACAGGACAGACGCTCTAGGATATGGATGTAGATTTTTGCGATTGTGCTGCCTGGGCAATTGGGCAAGGAACAGCGCCGCAAGCGGCGATCGCCTGTGGCAAAATCCGATGTTCCTGAACTTGAATCCTCGCGTGGAGTGTTTCTGGTGTATCATCAGGCAACACAGGCACCGCCGCTTGCATCAAAATGGAACCGCTATCCATTTCTAAACAAACAAGATGCACTGTACAACCAGTAATTTTCACTCCCTCGGCAAGGGCTTGTTCTACTGCACGTGAACCCTTAAAACTAGGTAACAAGCTGGGATGGATATTTATAATTTTCTCAGGAAACGCATCAATCAAAACTGACGTTACCAGTCGCATCCAACCTGCCATAACTACCCATTGGACATCATACTCCCGCAAGGTTTGGACAATTTGTCTATCCAAATCTTCACGGCTTTTGTAGTCGCGGTGATTGAGAAGCACAGCAGGGACACCCCATTTTGCAGCCCGTACTGCAGCATAAGCGTCTGGATTATTGTAGATTAAAACTTGAATTTGGGCAGACAACTGCCCGTCTTTGATTGCTTGGGCAACAGCCTCAAAATTACTGCCACTTCCAGATGCCAGAATTCCCAATTTTATGGGAGATTGTGTACTAAGTGTGTCAGCACTTATATTGGGAGACACAAGGCTAGGGATAAAATCAGGGCGAAGCGTCATAGCAGCAGGGAGGATAAATTAGTAGATGCCAAAAATATATACTAAACTGCAAACATTAGTATGACAGTTGGGTTTCTCTTGCTGGTTCTTTTGCTTGTTCTAATTTACTCAATGTGTTCAATGATAGAAAACCAAAACCAACTTTAGAGGCAATATCTAATAGTGTATAAAACATTGTTTCAGAACCTTGACCAAAGGCGCTGAACCCTTCTGGACTAAGAATCCACACAACAGGATAAAGTGTCCATAAAACCAAATGTACAATCACAAGTTTGTGGAACGCTTGCTTTGATCTGGGATGTTTGCGTTCAGCCTCAATACGATACGGTTGCGCCAGCAAATAGAAAATTGCTAGATAAGCACCACAACTTACAACATACCAAATGTAGCTAGTTGGTTTGGGTGTGACTGTGGCGATAAAGCCAGTGGCGATCATGTAGGCGTTTGCTCCCAGTAAGCTACCTGTGATCGGTAAACTCGTTCTTCCCAGAAAAGTCAAATCAAGCAGCAATAGCGGCGTTGAACAAAACCAAGTTACGAATCGTACCCAATAGGTTGGACGACCATTGATAATATTAACTCCTTGACCGAGTGCCATCGCCAGGTATAGCCCAGCAGCAATCAAGCAAATGAAAAAATTTAGTGTATATAGTATTTTCCATCGCTCATTTTTAGCATTGTGTGCGCCAAACCCGAAAAAAATACTTCCTAGTGCCATACTGATGACACCAATCCACAGCCAAATTTGAATCATGTAGAGTTTCTAGCTTTATAGATTTTAATTTTTTGTAACTTTTGTTCGTCATTGTCCCAGTTTTACGATATATAAAAATGCTTCTAAATACATATTTTTAAAAACCTAAGTATGTATTCAAATATGAGTGAAAGACTATCAAAAGGTAGATGATGTTTATCAACTACATAACGTTAATGTTAATAAATCTGGTAGCTGGGCTAGTTCTCCTAGCTGGTTACGTGTATTTTGGTCTGGATCATGCAAATCAAAAGCGTTGGATTCCGGGCTTTGGTATGACGGGTGCAATCGCACTCGTGACTGGCTTGCACATGATTTTCACTTGGCCTGTGATTGGAAGTTACAATTTGGCGACCATATCAAGTTTTTCTGACCTGTATCAGAGTACTTTGACATCAAAAAGGGCTTAAAGCTCTTAGATCCAGGCTATATCAAGGCTTTTCCTAATTTTGGTCGATTTTTTCTCAAATTTTTTTAGATTCTTGACTCAGCTTATATACTTTTGAGGTGTAATCTCAAAAATGCAGTAATTTTTGGTATCCGTAGTTTGGATATGTTACACCCAGAGGTCAATACCATGAGAAACTTTGCTGAAAAACACGAATTCATTCTCAATCAAATTACAGATCAATGTTTTCAACAAAGGGACTTGAGTGGATGCGACTTAAGTGGTATCGACTTGAGAGGAGTTGATTTGAGTGGAATTAACTTGATAGGAGCAGATTTGCAGAACGCAAATCTGAGTCATGCAATCCTCACTGGTGCAAATCTAAGTGGGGCAAATTTAATGCAAGCCAATCTGCAGGAAGCTTATTTATATGAAGTTTCTTTATGTGAAGCTAATTTAAGTCATGCTGATTTAAGTTATGCAAATTTGTGTGGGGCTTTTTTATGGCGAGTGAAGTTATGTGGAAGTAAGCTATGGGCAGCTTCCTTGTGTGATGCTGACTTAAGCGAAGCCGATTTAACTGAAGCTAACTTAATTGAAGCATCACTCATTCAAGCTAATTTAGTAAGAGCCAATCTTACAGCTGCTAAGCTTTGTGGAGCAAGCTTACTAGAAGCCAATTTGAATCAAGCTAACTTAACTGCTGCTGACTTGACATGGGCAAATCTCATGGAGGCAAATTTGAATGAAGCAAACCTTTGGCAGGCAAATTTATCGGAGGCAAAACTACAAGGTGCTATTATGCCTGACGGAACTATTCACCAACCTCAAATCTTCTTTTTTTAACGTGGGTACTTCATCATAATTGTTGATCGCAGAAACTCGGTTTATTCAAAAAACCGGGTTTCTGTCAAGCGTGCTTATCCGAATCCTATTGTCCCGACTCCTCTTATCATCATTGCTGCGGTGGTGGTGAACTGGCAAAAAATGAAGTTTTTGTGTCGCATTCTATTTCGGCGATCGTATTTCTGTTTTCTGTTTTGCTAACAGTTTGGCTGGAGGTACTTCCAGATGTTAACACTGGATCAACTCGACAGGATTTTACTAAATAATATCCACGGGGATTAGAACTAGGACCACCCCAGATACTTAGGAGATCGAGTTTATATCCATTCTTGGCGTTAGATACACGCGGTTCAACACGCCATAAAAATCTTTCGTCATATTCTGCCAACTCTCTTTGTATGACTTGCTTGCCTAAGTTACCCACATTTTGTCCTGCATTGAGTAACCATTGTTCTGTTTCCGACCAAGGTTTGTCACGTATTTGTTCTTCTACTTTTGGGGTAAGTTTCTCTAAAATTAAAACGCCGTTTTTTGGAATTTTTTCAGTTGATAGTGTTTTCGTAACAAAGGCGCTACCCTGATAATTGTCTACTATGAGACTGGGATATTCCTTTAACCAATTCTCTGTGACAAAATAGAATTGCAGCCAACAACTAATTACCATACAACTGCCAACTAGAATAATCATTTTTTGGCGGTCTTCTATCTTAGGAATTTGAGTTTTTGCATCTATACCAGACCCTTCAAAAAATTCTGGTATTGCAGTAATGACTGCTGAAATCGTTGGCCAAAGAACAACTGTCCTTGGTGTCAAAACATTTTCTTCATAACCAAAAGCAAAAACACTGACTAAAAATCCAGTGATCAGCGCCCCTACAGGCAGATTAGTTCCTGGAACATATAACGGGTTATCCGTCGTATACCAAGCAGTACCAGCAATCAGAAATAACCAACCGCAAAATGCTATTAAGTCCTTGACAAATCCTATAGATAGAGATGACATTAACCAAGAAAAAAGACTTAAATAAATTAATGTTTGCCAAGAGTAGGCTTTCGGCGGAATTAGTATCTTTTTTATCCGTTCATAAACGCTTTCAACAATTCCAAAAAGACCAAAGGCGTCCCTTATTATTTGCATATTATTCTCCTTTAATTAAGAATTAAAAATGATTGCAGTTCATGATTTATACAACTGGAACAAAATTACGTATTCACAGAGCGAATAAATAAGAGAATTGCGACTAAACTATAACTGAGTGCATTAGCTATAAGTATAGTAGTCACTATATTTGTATTTTGCCATTTACCCTTAGAAGCAACACGGGAATTACGTCGTTGTATAACTTGAGGTTCTGGAGGAGCTTTTTTGAAATCACTTAATGATATTAACAAGACTCTCAGAAGCACATACTTAACTAAAAAAGTGCCAAAGAAAATAATAAAAGCAGTTAAAATTAATAACGTTTGTATTCCTGGTGTTTGTAAGCGATTGAAAAAAACAAAACTCATTAATTCTGATTTTAAATTGGGTGACAAGACTGGCTCTACAAAGAAAAAGATGACCCAACCAATCACATTAGAAAAGACATTGATAGAGATCGCATAAAAAGCACTCGTCTTTTTGTCAAATTTTAGCCTTGTATTTAAGACATATGCTTCGATAGGAATTGCCACTAGTAAAAATAAAAAATTAAACAAAATTGCACCAATGGGAAAAATTGTGGGAAGTTCAGGAATGTCAAACATAAACAAGTAATCGCTAAAGTGTAACTTAAGAGAGTATAGCCGCAACACTGAGCATGATGGAGGCAACTAAGCCATTCAAAAAATGCCCTACAGGCACGCTAAGCACAATTTGCCGCTTTTGTGCAGGAGGGACGAAATTCACTCGTTCCATCCGGAAGAAAACAACCTGCTAGCAAGTAGTATAGCCCCTAGCTGTATGCAGTTTTTCTGTGTGACAGTTTATCTTATTTCTTCTAGTTTTTTAGCATCTTTTTGTTTATATATCCTCTTGTTGCTTTTCTTCATATATTTCAATACCTTGTAGGGTGTCAGATGTGAAGAGTCCTTACACCCTTGGACTGATTTTGTAGAAAACGGGCAACCTTGTTTACTCGTTTTAATAAGATATGGGCGGTTTCGTACGATCAAACGACAATTCCAACGTCTAGAACCGCCATCATGCCTATGTTGCCCATTTTGTATAATTTTCATCAAACCCCATAACGCCAGTTGCTTGAACCGAACTTCCCGCCTTGGCTTGGCTGCACGAAATCTGATAAAACCTTGGGTAAGATCAAAGACTCCCACGTTAAAGCTTTCAAAAGATGACAAGAAACAGCATTGGTATTCGTACGGCGCAACTGCGCCCCTCACGGCTTACTGGTCAAATTCACGTTTATGATGGTGCAGGTAAAGGCAAGTCACAAGCAGCTTTAGGAGTCGTATTGCGTTCTATAGGGTTGGGGATAAATACTGCCAACAATTCTAACCGTGTTTTGCTGTTGCAGTTTTTAAAAGGACCTGAACGGGATTATGATGAGGATGGGGCTATAGCAGCCTTGCAACGAGGTTTTCCCCATTTGATTGACCAAGTCCGCACTGGTAGAGCAGAATACTTTGGACCAGAAGAAATTACGCCTTATGACAGGGCTGAAGCATCAAGGGGTTGGGATGTGGCTAAAGGTGCGATCGCAAGCGGTTTATATTCAGTTGTCGTATTGGATGAAATTAACCCCGTCCTAGATTTAGGTTTGCTTCCAGTAGATGAAGTGGTACGCACACTAAAATCCAAACCACAGGAATTAGAAATCATTACTACTGGGCGTGCAGCACCGCAACAATTACTTGATATTGCCGATTTACACTCAGAAATGAAACCCCATCTCCACCCAACCGCAAAAGCACAGAGAATAGAAGGTATTGAAATTTACACAGGAGCAGGCAAAGGTAAATCGACGAGTGCCTTAGGCAAAGCCTTAAAAGCAATTGGTAGAGGAATTAATCATCCAGGTTCGACTCGGGTATTAATTATGCAGTGGCTAAAAGGTGGCACTGGTTATACTGAAGATGCCGCCATAGCAGCTTTACAGCAGTCATATCCAGAGGTGGTGGATCATCAACGCTGTGGGCGAGATGCGATAGTTTGGCGCAACTCCCGTCAAGAATTGGACTACGTGGAAGCTGAACGCGGTTGGGAAATTGCGAAGACTGCGATCGCCTCCGGATTGTACAAAACGATTATTCTCGATGAACTCAATCCGACAGTGGATTTGGAACTACTACCGATTGAACCGATTGTTCAAGCTTTACTTCGTAAACCCCGCGATACCGAAATCATCATCACAGGTCGCTGCCAAAATCAACCAGCATACTTCGACTTAGCTAGCGTTCACTCTGAGGTTTACTGCCACAAGCACTATGCTAATCATGGTGTAGAACTCAAGCAAGGGGTAGATTTTTAAATGAGTCATTAGTCATTAGGAGGCAGTGCGTTGCGCGGGTTCCCCGCGTTGTAGCACCTGCCGTTCATTAGTCATTAGTCAAAATGGCTTGACTATTGACTCATTCCCAATAAACAATTATCTGTTTTGTAAATATGGATAACAATACACTGGACTTAATTACAGCAGGATTAGCGATCGCTATTATCTTAGGTGGCTTCCTCATGATGTTTACTACGATTCTGACCACCAAACGCAAGTGAACTAAGCCAAATGGACAAACATTTTTCTTATAAAATGTGCAAGAAGCGCCGATATGCAAAGTTTGTGAGTGTGACGAATGTCAAATATTGTTAAGCGCCAATCACGTAAGCGAAAACAAAAGCGAAAGCCCATCGGTTTGCTTTTGGTCATCCTGGCTTGGAGTCTAGCTATGGGATGGCTGTTAGCTTTGGCAACTCATGCCAATGGTGCTACTCCTACCTCAGAAGTAGGTACTGTTGATGTCGTACCAGCACAATACCAACTAGGACAACAATTATACATAGAAAACTGCTCCACTTGTCACATCGCCATACCACCAGCTGTTTTGCCTACCCAAACTTGGAAAAATCTTTTGGAAGATACACAACATTACGGCGTACAGTTAAAGCCTTTGATTGATCCGCCACGTATTTTAGTATGGAAGTATCTCGCAACTTTTTCCCGTCTTCAACTCCAAGACGAGCAAACACCATATCGCGTCAATAACTCCCGGTATTTCAAAGCTTTGCATCCTAAAGTCAAGCTACCCAACCCCGTACAAATTGGCAGCTGTGTCACCTGTCATCCCAGTGCTAAGGACTTTAACTTTCGTCGTCTGACTCCGGAGTGGGAGAACTCGCAGTAAACTTTAAACTCGTGCGGTTTCTTGCGCTAGCAACGCCCCTTAAGAAACACCATCCCCCTTCTATTTTATTCCCTGCTCCCCTGCTCCCCTGCTCCCCTGCTCCCCTGTTCCCCATCCTTTCTTTGGGGCAATCACCACCTCTGCTCGGTCAGGCTTGTCTGCCTCATCTGGAGGTGAAATGATACTATAAAAACAGTCTAAATTTAAGCTGAAAAATAAAACCAATCATTTAGCAACTTGATTGGATCTTTATCCTTGTGTTTTTTAGCAAATTCTTATGTACAACCCATCCAAAACCACACCCGGATCGGTTGGGTTAAGAGTTTATAATCAATCCCAATCATTAATTATCCCCGTCCCTCTTGATTTTGTATAATCTGCCATGCTAAAGACTTTGTTGGGCGACCCCAACGCTCGTAAACTTAAAAAATATCAACCTTTCATTACAGAAATTAACCTTCTAGAGGAAGACATAAAAGCCCTGTCGGACGATGAGCTAAAGGGCAAAACGGCAGAACTGAAACAGCGTCTGAAGAAAGGCGAAACTCTGGATGATATTTTGCCAGAGGCGTTTGCTGTTGTGCGGGAAGCAGGACGGCGAGTGTTAGGCTTGCGGCACTTTGATGTTCAACTTTTAGGCGGTGCTATCCTGCATACAGGGCAAATTGCCGAAATGAAAACTGGTGAGGGCAAAACCTTGGTTGCGACTTTGCCAAGTTATTTGAATGCCCTGAGTGGAAAAGGCGTACACGTCATCACTGTAAACGATTACCTGGCTCGTCGGGACGCAGAATGGATGGGACAGCTGCATCGCTTCTTGGGATTAAGCGTGGGGCTGATTCAACAAAGCATGACGCCATCTGAGCGCAAGAAAAATTACGACTGTGATATAACTTATGTTACTAACAGCGAGATAGGCTTTGACTACCTGCGCGATAACATGGCGACAGATATCAAAGATGTTGTGCAGCGTCCATTCAATTATTGTGTGATTGACGAGGTAGATTCTATCTTAGTTGATGAGGCGCGGACTCCACTGATTATTTCTGGGCAGGTAGAAAGACCTACAGAAAAATATTTAAAAGCTGCTGAGATTGCAAGATCGCTGCAAAAAGAAGAACATTATGAAGTGGATGAAAAAGCTCGTAACGTTCTACTCACCGATGAAGGTTTTGCTCAAGCAGAACAACTTTTAGAGGTAAGAGATTTATTTGACCCTGAAGATCCTTGGGCACACTTCGTTTTCAACGCGATTAAGGCGAAAGAACTGTTTCTTAAGGACGTCAACTATATTGTCCGCAACGAAGAAGTCGTCATCGTAGACGAATTTACTGGTCGAGTCTTACCAGGACGGCGTTGGAGTGATGGATTGCACCAAGCAATTGAAGCAAAAGAACGGGTAGAAATTCAACCGGAAACTCAAACTCTAGCAACAATTACTTACCAAAACCTGTTCTTGCTTTATCCAAAACTCGGTGGTATGACCGGAACAGCAAAGACAGAAGAAGCTGAGTTTGAAAAAATTTACAAGCTGGAAGTCACAATTATTCCCACCAACAGACCGAGAAGACGGCAAGATCTTTCTGATATGGTCTTTAAGACCGAACCGGGCAAGTGGGGGGCAATCGCCAAAGAATGTGCCGAAATGCACACAGCCGGGAGACCAGTCCTGGTAGGAACCACTAGTGTGGAAAAATCAGAATATCTCAGCCAGTTGTTAAGACAAATGGCAATTCCCCATGAACTGCTTAACGCTAGACCAGAGAACGTTGAACGCGAAGCAGAAATTGTCGCACAAGCAGGACGAAGAGGGGCTGTGACGATTGCGACGAACATGGCGGGAAGAGGTACTGACATTATCTTAGGTGGTAATGCCGAGTATATGGCGCGTCTGAAGATGCGGGAATACTTCATGCCCCGGATAGTCAAGCCGGAAGATGAAGATATGTTTAACATTCACAGGGCGGCTGGGTTACCTTCTGCTGGAAGTAGCGGAGGACAAGGCTTTGTCCCAGGTAAGAAAGTCAAAACTTGGAAGGCTTCACCACAGGTTTTCCCGACTTCGCTTTCTAAAGAAACAGAGAAACTTCTTAAAGAAGCAGTGGAAGCGGCTGTGCGGGAGTATGGCGATCGCAGCTTAAGCGAACTAGAAGCAGAAGATAAAGTCGCTGTCGCAGCAGAAAAAGCCCCCACAAATGACCCTGTGATTCAAAAAATGCGGGAAGCATACAACCGCATTAAACGCGAATACGAACAGTACACCAACCGTGAACACGATGAAGTGGTCGAACTGGGTGGCTTGCACGTGATTGGGACTGAACGTCACGAGTCGCGACGGATCGACAACCAGTTGCGGGGACGTGCAGGACGACAAGGTGACCCCGGTTCAACAAGATTTTTCTTGAGTTTGGAAGATAATTTGCTGCGGATTTTTGGGGGCGATCGCGTAGCACGCCTGATGAACGCTTTCCAAGTAGAAGAGGATATGCCCATCGAATCCGGAATGCTGACCCGCAGTTTAGAAGGTGCCCAGAAAAAAGTCGAAACCTACTACTACGACATCCGTAAGCAGGTTTTTGAGTACGACGAGGTGATGAACAACCAACGCCGTGCCATCTACGCCGAACGCCGTCGGGTACTAGAAGGGCAAGATCTCAAAGAACAAGTCATCAAGTACGCTGAAAAAACGATGGATGACATTGTTGACTTCTACATCAACCCAGACTTACCCTCAGAAGAATGGGAATTGGACAAGTTGGTTGGTAAGGTCAAAGAATTTGTTTATCTGCTAGCAGACTTGCAACCCGGTCAATTAGAAGATATGGGAATGGGTGAAATCAAAGCTTTCTTGCACGAACAAGTACGCATTGCTTACGACCTCAAGGAAGCAGAAGTTGACCAAATTCGACCAGGATTAATGCGACAAGCTGAACGATTCTTTATTTTGCAGCGGATTGACACACTGTGGCGGGAACACTTGCAACAAATGGACGCTCTGCGGGAATCGGTAGGACTGCGGGGTTATGGTCAAAAAGACCCGCTGATTGAGTACAAGAGCGAGGGATATGAATTATTCTTGGATATGATGACCAATATTCGCCGAGATGTGGTATACTCCCTGTTCATGTTCCAACCCCAGCCTCAGCCAATGATGGAAACACCTTCAGAGATGGTTTGAGGTTTTACAGACGTGAAACTCCTCGTGTAGCGAGGTCATTTCACGTCTGTGACATTGGAAAAACGTTGATTTTAGCTTTTTTCACCTGAAAGTGTGAGACTGCTCGTATTTTATTCATAGTGTTTCTGATACTGTGGTTGGACGGGGGAAAATGGCTAAGAATCATATAGAACTTAGAAGGAAAAAGTACTTCCAGCTCAGTTCACAAATTGCTCAGTTGGATAATGGACAATTGCGTTCTTTGTTTGAGAATAGTGAGTCGAATGAGTCGGGCACGGGCTGGGGAACAAATCACACCATTGTCTTTGGGGAATCCAAAGTCTTTGTGAAACGTCTTCCAGTAACGAACATCGAATACGACAACCTGTTCTCCACCAGAAACCTCTATAATCTGCCAACTCATTGTAATTACAACTTAGGTTCCACTGGTTTTGGGATCTTCCGTGAACTTGTGACGCACATCAAAACCACCAACTGGGTGTTGGAAGAAGCAATTCTCACCTTTCCACTGATGTACCATTATCGGATTATTCCGTTCTCTGGGTGGCAGACGGATGTGGATATGGAACGTCTAAAAGATTATGTGGAGTCCAGGGGAAATAGTGAGAATGCTGGAAATTATGTGGTAGATAGAGCTAACGCCAACTATGAGTTGATTCTGTTCCTTGAATACATACCGCATATTCTAGAAACATGGCTACAGGAAAACCCCAATAAACTTCAGAAATCTGTGGATGAGTTACGCACGACGATTGACTTTTTGAGGAAGAAGGGAATCATCCATTTCGACGCACATTTTCGCAACATCCTCACCGATGGCGAGCAGATATATTTGACTGATTTTGGTTTGGTACTTGATAAGAGTTTTGCGTTGACTCTAGATGAAGAGTCTTTCTTTAAGCAGCACACATTTTATGACTATGGCGAAGTCTTGCGGAATCTTGGACACGTCATTCGACCGTCTTATTATTCATGTTCAGAGAACGATAAACGCAGGATAATGGAAAAATATGGCATAAAAGAAGGTTTACAACCTTATGAAGTGGGAGCCATATTACTCGACAATATCGAACAGGTCCATGCTGACGGGATTATGAAGTTAGATGAGTTTTATGTTGCCAGCATCGTCAAATACCGCAGTATCATTACGCTGATGCAAGACTTCTTTTCTGATATGTGGGGAAATAACAAGAAAGATACGAAATTTGATCACGCAAAACTACAACAACTGCTTAAAGAAACGGGGTTTGTTCCTGATGCTGAAATCCAGGGTGGATAATTGCCATCATTTGCCGCTGTAGTGCAGTCCAACAAGGGGCTTATCAACAGATTTCACCAAATCCTCCTCCCCCAGGAGTTTCTATCACAAAAACATCCCCTGATTTCATCTGTGTTGTTGCTGTGCTGTCCAAATTTTCTTCACTTCCATCGTGACGTTGTATCCAGTTGCGTCCTACAAGTCCGGCTTGTCCACCATTTAATCCAAAGGGAGGAACAAGCCGATGATTGGAGAGAATGTTAGCTGTCATGGGTTCATTAAACCGGATGCGGCGGATAACTCCATTTCCACCTGAGTATTTTCCTTTTCCCCCGCTATCAGGACGAAGACTAAAGCTTTCTAAGAGTACAGGATAGCGAGTTTCTAAAACTTCTGGATCCGTTAGACGAGAGTTCGTCATGTGGGTTTGGACTGCATCAGTCCCATCAAAATTATCTCCTGCCCCAGAACCACCGCAGATGGTTTCATAATATTGATAACGGTCATTACCGAAGGTAAAATTATTCATCGTTCCACAAGATGCAGCCATAATACCCAAAGCACCATATAAAGCATCGACAATCGTTTGAGATGTCTCTACGTTACCCGCTACAACTGCTGCTGGATAGGTTGGGTTAAGCATACAGCCATCCGGGATAATCATTTCTAGAGGGTTAAGACACCCAGCATTCAGGGGAATATTATCATCAACCAAAGTCCGGAAAACATATAAGACTGCGGCTTGAGTTACGGATTTGGGAGCATTGAAGTTACTATTGAGTTGTCCAGATGTCCCAGTAAAATCAATAGTAGCACTGCGATTTCGTCGGTCAATCGTCACTTTAACTTGAATGCGTGCCCCGTTATCCATTTCATAAATAAATGAGCCATCTTTAAGAACATCTATCGCCCGTCTGACTGACTCCTCTGCATTATCTTGCACAAATTTCATGTACGCTTGGACTGTTTGGAGTCCGTATTGGTCTACCATTTTACGGAGTTCTTGAACTCCCCTTTCATTGGCGGCAATTTGTGCTTTGAAATCAGCTATATTTTGGTCAGGGTTACGAGCAGGATAGGGATGATTTAAAAGTACCTCCCGTACTGCAGTTTCCTGAAAATTTCCCTGTTCCCTGTTCCCTGTTCCCTGTTCCCTGTTCCCTGTTCCCTGTTCCCTGTTCCCTGTTCCCTGTTCAACTAAAAGAAAATTATCAAAAATAATTCCTTCCTCTTCTACTGTGGTACTGTGGGGAGGCATTGAACCGGGAGTTATTCCACCGATATCGGCTTGGTGTCCGCGAGAAGCAACATAAAAAATAATTTGTTTTTCGTCTTCGTCAAAAACAGGAGTTATTGCTGTGACATCAGGAAGATGTGTTCCCCCGTTATAAGGATTATTGGATAGATACACATTTCCCGGTATAATGGTGTCACTTTTATCATCAATTAAACTGCGGACACTTTCACTCATTGAGCCTAAATGCACAGGAATGTGGGGGGCATTAGCGACTAATAATCCAGAAGAGTCAAAAATAGCACAGGAAAAATCTAGTCTTTCCTTAATATTCACAGATGCTGCCGTGTTTTGGAGAACAATCCCCATTTGTTCGGCAATAAATTGATAGAGGTTTTTAAAAATTTCTAAGCGGACGGGGTCACTTTGAGATGTTGTGTACATTGTTGATAATTTCAGCTTCTACAAATTTTGTAAATCTCTACGCTAGCCCCAACTTTAAAAAGTCAGAGACTCATCTTTCAAATCAGTCATAAACATATGTCCAGGAGAATGAGTTATTGCTAGTTCAGGCAGCGATAATATCTGTGAACGCACGATCTGGAACAGCAATAATTTTCAACATCTATCAATTACCTCAAGACTATAAAAGTAGAGTAACAATAGAATGAATAGTATTTCTACTTCATCTGTGGATATTTTTGACGACAGGTGTGGATAATAATAGCAATTCTTGTTGAAATCAAATACGCAAGATGTGTAGAGACGTTTCGCAGGAACGTTTCTAATGTATGAAGCACAATTGAAAAACGCTATCAGAGTAGGTAGTTTTTAAAAAATTATATTTTCCATTTCCATTTTTGTTGTTCTTCATCCCATTTTACAGCTACTATTTCTGCTGGGGGATTGAGGCGATCGCCACTTCTCTCAAATTGAATTAATCCCGTAACTCCCTTTACATGTTTTCTCTTTTCTTTGAAATATTGATTCATGTGTGTCAGTAAACATTGGCTAACTTGACTGTGATATTCTTCTAGAATTTTCAAAATTATTAATACCGAATCAAAAGCTGTTGCACTGCGCCATGTTAAGTTTTCTGTTCCCCATAACTGAGCGCCTATTTGACAAAAACTCTGCGCTATAGAATTAGAACTGTCACACCCGTTTTCTTGACTATGCCAATGCCAAGGAATACAAGCTATAATTTGATGCTGATTTTGATTGATAGAATGACACTGGTTTTGCTCATGAATCCAATGTAAAACATTATCATGATAAAAAGTGGCTGAGCCAGCTATGAGACAGTTGTTGAGATTTAGTCGGCTAATCAGCCCAGCGTTATCGAGGGATAATGGTTCAATTCCTCCATCAGGAATTATGATGATAATATCAACGTCATCTTGTCTAATATCTTTTATATATTTCTCTACTTGATAATAATTTTCACTGAGATAACTACATTCCTCTAGAAAAACAAATTTTTCTTTATCTTGTTCTAAATATTTCTTAAGACTGTTTCTGTAGGAAGTACTGTAAGTACTATTTTGATTATAGATAATAGCTACTTTCTTGGGAATTTGATTGGAAACTTTTTTCTTCAAATAATCAGCCATTTTTTTAGCATTAATACTGTCTTGAGTCGTTAATCTAAAAAAAGATAAACTTTCACCTACAGATAAATCGGAAAGTTCATTAGATGTACTACTAGAATTTACTAAAATTAACCCTTTTCGGGCATAAAAATACAGTGCGTTTTTTGTCATTTCGCTTGAGTAATGACCAATAATAGCAATCAGGTTTAACTGTGGTGCTAAGTCGGCTAACTTTTCTGCTGTTTGGTTATAAGGTGCGTATAAATTATTAGGATCATTAACAATGAGAATTTGCAGGGCTATGTGACGAGATACCAGAGTCAATAAAACATTGGGTTTGATATCATCTAAATTTATCTCTGTGCCTAAAGAAATTTTTTCAAAGCTTGGCAGATTGACTTGTAATTGTATTTGGGCAATTCCTCGTAAAATTTCGGCTGCGACGTGACCCTGATTATGAAAAAATGGAACAACTACAGCTAAAGTATAAATTTTAATACCTTTTTCTTGTAAAAGAGATTTTTTATATTCAATTAAGCAGTTATTAATATAGATTAAGACTTCGGGATTACCAATTCCATAAATCTTCCGTTCTTTATTCCAAGCCATGACAAAACATTGAAATGCTTGATAGTAAAGCCCTTGCTGATAAAAATGGGTTCCTTCAATCTGATGTTTAACAATTTCTTGGTTAGGTGGATAAATGAAAATTTGTCTACCAAAACTTCCTTGAAAGTTATCACTATTTAATTGAGGAGCAGGATTCAATTTATAACCTTTTTGTGGATTGAGTAAAAAATTAATAATTTTTACCCAATTGCCAGCTATCTCCTCTTGGTCAACGCACATTAGCTCTGCTATTCTCGGATATATATTATTAGTTAGTCTATCTCTAATTTTTTGATCAGAGAACTTGACTATATTAGCTATTTCTTGTCGAGAAAACCCTAATAAAGAGTGACAAATAATGATTCTATCTAAATCACTAAGTTTCTTTTTATTTGCAAGAGTATTTAAATCGTTGAAGAAAAGTTCAATATTAATAGCTAATTTTTCTATCACCTGTTGACAATTTTGACACATATTCAGATATAGTCACTTTTTTTCAAAATGATAGTCTGATTTTCCGGTCAGGTTATCCTATTGGTGTGGAAATAATTTCTACAGATGTCGATACAAGTTATATGTTTAGGTGCCCGAGTCGCAGATATCTCGGGAACCACCCCGCCAGACTATCTCGCGCCAAGATGCCAAAACAACCTTTTGTCCAGATAATTCTAGGCACTGGCAGGCAAATTCATTTACCAGAAAATTTGCAACTGATTGTGCTTGATGAATCTGGAGCTACTTGTCTTATGGCAGAATCAACAAGTGCAGATAACTCGATACAACTTGAATTTAGTGGTCAACCGGGAGAACCATTTAGCGTCAAAGTTGCTTTGGGGGATGCGAGCATTACGGAAAATGTTGTCATGTGAGAAAATCTGATTGTTTCTCTAAATCCCCAGTTTGAGTCGAAAGTGTTTTTTTAAAAGTTCCATTTAGGAGCATTGCTTAGGTATTCGCAGCTTATTGCCCTCTAACATCTATGACTGGCGGATTTTGCTCGGCAGCATCAGCTTCAGAAATTAGATCTGGTTCTTTTCTTGCGTCTTTGGTGGCTTTTAATAGAGCACGATAAGCCGATGGAAACGTAGAGCCTACTTCTGTTACCTCATCAGGAGCAATGCCTTTTCTTTCCCAATTTGTCTTGGTCATGGGATTAATCACCTCTCCCCAAGCCACATAAACCGCGAAGTCATCATCAAGCCTCTCAAACCAACCCGCGTGCGCGCCGCCTTTTGTAGTTTGCCCAAACAAACGTACCCGTTTAAATGCTTCTAGATCATACGCTAGCTCCTCGCATCCAGAGAAAGTATCGCTACTGGTGAGCAGATGAATCAGGCGAGATTCGCCGTAACTATCTTTGCCAAAGTCTGTTGAATAGGTTTTCTCCATGCCGCGAACGATTGATTCAATCCGACGAGGAATAGCGCCGTCCCATCGAACCCGAACGGTGCTGACAGGCACCTTGCCGCGAGACAAGAAAAAGCTAACTGCTTCTGCCGTCACTGCTGGCTCTCCTCCGCCACACGCCCGGAGGTCGAGGATTAAACCATAGGTGTTTTGAAGTAATCTGACAGCAGCTCGCAGCCTCTGCGTGAACGTAGCACTGGGAAGCAAAGAATCAATTCTTAAATAGCCAAGGTTTCCAGGTAGCCGTCGAACATCAACAATGCCATCACTAAACAAGAGCATTCGCTGTCTAAGTTGCGTGAGCATTTCGGCTGGGTCTTTGGCTTTGCGCTTTGACCATTCTCCTTGTTTGTAATCTAGCCAGAGGTGTTGATCTTGGTCGCTCCACTGTTTTAAGTCGGCAGTGACTGCTTGGGCAAGATCGTTTGCATCCTTTTGGTTATAGCCGTTGGCTTTGGTTTTCGCTCGCAAACGTTCAGCAATTTGTCTTCCTTTTTCAGGAAACACGTAGTTCTGTTCAATGACATCTGCTGTTTTTTCCAGGATCGGCACTGACTGCAAGCGTCTGTTTTTTGTTTGGCTCATCTGGCTGACCTGACTCGTTTTAGTATTGACCGAAGTGCGATCGCCCGCTAGGCAACTTGTTAAACTCACCAGAGCGATCACAAGCAAAACGCTAATTATAGTCCTAATGGTATGCATCAACTGAATGGCAAGAAACTAGACAGAACAAAATGAAACCATTATTGAACTGTTGCTGAGAGTTTGTCTTTCAGTTTCTTTTGAAATTTATCAGAATCTTTTGATGTTAAATAAAGAGCAGTCTCTTAAGTTTGTCCTTTAGGAGGTTAGAAATAGGTTTGCCGTTTGCTAAAGTGTCTGCTAGCGCCTAGTTCCTGAGTGGTGCGATCCCAGGACTACGTTAGTGCTAACAGATCTGTTGATCAACGAGGTTTACTGTATGTCTTCACCATTTGCTGTGCATCCGTCGGATACTATGCAAGATGAGTGGGTATTGTCCAGCCATCTTACCCACACAGGTGGCTTGATGATAGAACATCAAATTCAGCCATCCGGGGAGTGTGAAGCCTCTGGTGGACTTACCCATCATGTGTTGGTATTTGAATTAGGCTACGTGCCCCGGCAAGTTTCTCGCATTGGTGAACATGATTATGATGGGCCTTTGTGTAAAGGGGATCTTCTGGTGATTCCGGCACAAGCTCCTTTGTTCGGTGCCTGCGAAACATCTGATGAAGTGCTATCATTTGTGATTGAGCCAGCATTTCTGCGGCAGATTGCCCTTGAAACAGAGTGTCTCGATCCTGATTGCATTGAATTACTCACCACCTTCAAAGTACGTGATATTCAGCTTGAGGCGATCGCCCAGATGATGCAATCGCAATTGCAACAAGGGCAATGTGGTACCCAACTGTATCTAGATTCGTTAGCCAATCTACTAGCGATTCATTTGCTGAGACACTATACTGTTCATTGTGCGAAGTTGCGAACGTATGAAGGAGGACTGGCTACCGCCAAACTGCGTCAAGTTCTCAACTATATCAGCGCCCACATTGAACGCGACTTCACTCTGGCTGATTTGGCTGACATTGCAGGGATCAGTCAGTGTTACTTTGTCTGCTTGTTCAAACAATCAATGGGAATTACGCCCTGGCAATATGTAACCCAACAGCGCGTTGAACGGGCAAAGACACTACTTAGACAACGAGACTGTTTGATCGCGCAAATTGCCCTGGAATGTGGGTTCAACAGCCAAAGCCACTTCACCCAGCAATTTCGCAAACTGACGGGGGTGACACCGAAGCAATACAGCAACGGTATACAAGCTTCCAATCTAATCGAACCTAACGAAAGATTTATAAAGTAAAGATTAAGTCTGTGTAGGTTGGGTAGAGTTTTAGCGTTACCCAACATTTATGTTCGTAAGTTGGGTCTGCTTACCTCGACCCAACCTACAAAATACATCAATCCGGCTCTTAAGATTTACTTTATAAATGACCTCTCAATGTATATGAAGAAATATAAATTGTCCGTAGGGGAGCCAGTACGGTGCGGAGGTTCCCCCCGTTGTAGTACCTGGCGTTGTGTTATGCCTTGGGGTACAACACCTTGAATTCTTGAAGGTGCGGCGCTTGGCGACAACACAACGCCAGTTGCTATCTCCTCCACCAGACGCTACGCGAACAACGGAGGGAACCCTCCGTTCGCGCAGCGTGCCCGTAGGGCATAGCTTTGAGTCTCCTCCACCAGACGCGCAAGGGACGGAGGAAACCTCCGCTCAAACTTCTCTTGGCAACGCACTGGCTCCCCTACATTTACATTTCTTAACATAGTTTGAAATATTAGCGCCGACTTACTTAATCACCTTTCAAGCACCTTTGTTCTGGTGGACGCACATAGTGATCGCTTGTGAGGCGATACGCAAAAGCTAAAGCCAGAGGCTTATCGCCAGGCCCAAAAACGACGGTTGAAAACCTTATTCTTTCGTCACTCTTAAAAAGTTTTCGGTCTACTGATATTGCTATCCAACAGTAGCAGGAGCTTTCGCTAACTTACCATCTTCCATGTAGACAATGCGATCGGCTATGTCCAAAATACGATTATCATGAGTCACTAACAAAATCGTACAAGCTTGCTCTTTCGCTAAATTATGCATCAAGTTCACCACATCTCGACCCGACTTACTATCAAGGGCGGCGGTGGGTTCATCTGCGAGAACCATTTTGGGGTGACTCACCAGGGCACGGGCGATCGCAACCCGTTGTTTTTGCCCCCCTGACAAATCATCCGGATAATAATTGAGACGATTCCCCAATCCTACCAACTCTAGCATCTCGGCTGAACGTCTTTTCATTTCTGCTGGAGTTATACCTTTGTGGAGTTCCAAGCCCATCCTGACGTTTTGCAGTGCGCTTAAGCTACCATGCAGGTTGTGTGCTTGGAAAATATAGCCGTTACTACGTCGCGCTAGTGTGAGTTGTTCTGCATTCGCACCACAGAGTTCTCGTCCTAACACTCGCAAACTACCTTCTTGGGCAGAACGCAACCCACCTACCAAGGTCAGAAGTGTGGTTTTCCCAGAACCAGACGGACCTGTCATAATGATAATTTCACCGGCGTTAATCTCTAAGTTGATGTCATGTAGCACTTGTTTGCGAAGTTGACCTTTACCAAAGTAGTGGTTGAGATTTTGAATAGAGATAACAGGTTGATTCGTCATAGTCATTAGTTATTAGTCATTGGTCATTAGTGATTAGTCATTCTGCGTGTCCGGTGCGTCTTTGAGTCTTCTGGTTCTGTACAACATGAGTTTAGAACATATCAGCGGGGTCAGCAGATTGGACTTTACGAGTGGCGATCGCCCCAGAAATCATACACATAATAATCGTCAGCATCTGTACCCAAACTGCTCGTGATATTGTCATGATTAGCGGTAAACCGGTGGCATTCCGCGTGAGAGCATATAGTCCCATAGACACAGTGATACCAGGTAGAAAACCCAATACTGCCAGAATGATTGCTTCTTCAAACACCACTCCTAATAAGTAGGCGTTACGATAACCCATTGCTTTGAAGGTGGCGTATTCTTTCATATGTGCATTCACATCGGTGGAAAGGACTTGATATACGATAATCACCCCTACCATGAAGCCCATTGCTGCACCCAAGCTAAAGATAAAGCCGATTGCAGTACTTTTTTGCCAGTAGTCTTTCTCAAATTTAATAAATTCCTCTTTTGTGAAGACTCTGACATCCTGATTACTACCCAGATAAGATTTCAAGGTCTTTGACACAAGCTTAGGGTCATAACCTGGTTGTAGCTGAATCAAACCTAGATTCACGTTGCTTGCTTCTTGTCTGGGAAAGAGTCGCAAAAAGTTTTGGTCGCTGGTGATCAAACTACCATCAGCAATAAAGGAAGCCCCGACTTTAAATAAGCCACTCACAGTGACTGTCCGCCGTCCTATTTCAGTGTTAACCGATTTCCCTTGGTCGATTTGGGCTATGATCTTGGCGTAATCTCCTTGAGAACCACGGTCAAATAAAACTGTATCCGGTAGCTTGAGAACATTTAATTGACGGTTAACATCTGGTAAATCAAAAGCTGGCTTATTAGGATTTATTCCTACTACGAGGACTGCAGTCTTCTTAAGCGTTTCGGGATTCTTCCAATCAAGAAAGTTAATATACATTGCGTCCGCTGACTTTACCCCGGGTATATCCATCGCCTGGAACAATCGCCGTCGAGGAAATGTAGACAGATATGCCAGGTTACGTCCTTGGAGACTCATTAAAAAAATGTCTGCTTGCATCGCAGTATGCAGTCTGGTGTTACTGTCAAATAAGGCAGCTTGAAACCCAATTTGTATAAACATGAGAACATCCGCGAAGGCAATTCCTGCTAATGCTACTAAAAAGCGCCCCTTCTGGTGACTCAGTTGCAGCCATCCTAGTGGTGTTCGCCTGCTTAGTTGCTGGATTTGCTGGGTTATTAGTCCAATCACAGTGAAATCACCGCCTTGACTTGCAAATTAGAGAATTTAGCTGCTTTCTTGCTGGATGGCTGATCAAGTCTGACATGCACTTCCACAATTCTGGAGTCAATATTGCTTGTGGGGTCGCTGTTGATAACATTTTGCCGTAAAACTTCCGAGTCAATCCGATCTACAATCCCTGACAATTCACCAACTACAGAATCACTCAGTAGTTGTACTCGTTGCCCCAAACGTACTTTATTGATGTCACTTTGGTAAACTTCTGCAACTGCATACATTTGGCTGTTTTGCCCCATCTCGACTATACCGTCATTAGAGACTAACTCTCCAGGACGGGTACGAATTTTGAAGACTTCTCCTTCTTGGGGTGATCGCACGAAAGCCTGTCTTAAATTCGCCTCTGCTCTTTTTACCCCTGCTATGGCACGATTAACTTCTGCCTGTGCTGCTGCAACATCCACAGAACGCACTTCTGCAATTCTATCTAAGGTTGCTCGTGCCTCTGCCAGTTGTTGTTCTCGGGATGTTTCGATGCGTTTGAGATTTGCTCGTGCTTCTGCCAGTTGTTGTTTTCGGGATGTTTCAATACGTTTGAGATTTGCTCGTGCTTCTACTATTTTTTGCTGTGCTGTAGTCAGAGTCAAGCGCTTGCTATCCTGGAACGAGGTAGAAATCGCTCCTTGTTGATAAAGTGTTTGATAGCGTCGGTATTCCGCTAGGGCATTGTTTAGCTGTGCCTCTAGTTGAGCAATGGTTGCTTCTTGTGCTAGAACTTCTGTATCTCTTTCTGCCTCTAAGCGGGCAATGGTTGCTTCTTGTGCTAGAACTTCCGTATCTTGTTCTGCTTGCAGGCGAGCAATAGCTGCTTTTTGCGCGTCTATTTCACCCTTTTTGGCACCCGCTTTGATTTGGGCAAGATTTGCTTGGGCGACTCGTACTTGCTCTTGTGCTTCTGCTACTGCTGCACCTAGTTTATCGCGACTATCCAAAATCGCAACCAACTGCCCTTCCTTAACCTTAGTTCCTTCCCGGACAAGCAACTGTTCCACCCGATTTCCTTCTGCTGATGTTGGTGCAGAAAGTTTAATGACTTCTCCCTTTGGCTCTAATCGTCCTAAGGCTGTCACTGTTGTGACTTTTACTACAGGAGCCGCTTGCTCTTTTGCCGTTTTTGCGTTATTCTGAAATCGTTGAACAGTATAAACACTAATTCCACCTGATGTTATAGTTGCTAGTATAACTAGAAGAAAAGGTAGACGAAATATAGGTTTTAGCTCAGATGAACCCTCCAGGTTCGAGTGTTCAAGCATAGTTCTCGTTCCCTTACCTGTAAAACTAAACCGTTTAGTCTTATAATATATCTAAATTAAATCAGTTAGTTCAGTCCTATTTTTAGGACTTTATTAGCACCTTATAGCACAACAACTTTCGCCCCAAACGCGGGATTCTCTGAATCCCTATAGAGTAGCATTCTATAGCAAATTAAGGAGGTCAAGCTTTGGGTTTAAAAAAATCTAAAAATAAACTATCCAATAAGTTTGATGCTCATTGCGTTGACTCTTGGGTTTTGGCTAATTGGTACGTTGGCGGTCATACTGCCCCCGATAACACCTCGTTGGTTGAGATCGTTCCACTAGAACTTCACCGTCGCCAACTTCATCGACTACAACATTACTGCGGACATATCAGACCTCGCTACGGTGGGACAATCAGTGCTGGTTTTAAGCGTGGCGAGGTTGTCAAACATCCTAGATATGGTTTTTGCTACGTCGGTGGCTGGCAGGAATCGCCAACTAAAAAAGACCCTGAAAGAAAGACAATTTCGCTTCACGCGCTAAAAACTGGTAAGCGATTATGCCAAAATGCTCTGCCCAAAGATTGTAAATTCCTAGCCTACAACTCGTGGCGCATTGCAAACGGCTAAAAATAACGCCGTGTCGTGTTCCTCCGTGGTCTGTTCGCGCAGCGTGCCGCAGGCATAGGCGCACGGTTTCCACACTTCCCGGAGATTTTTAGATGAGTCGATTGGATATTCGCCAAGATGACCTGACAGGTAAAAAGATCGCTGACCTTTTGCGGGAACATCTCGAAAATATGAATGAGATTACACCGCCCGAAAGCGTTCATGCTCTTGATTTAGAGGCATTGCGCTCGCCCGATATTACTTTCTGGACGGCTTGGAACGGTGATGAATTACTCGGATGCGGGGCACTCAAAGAACTAGATTCAAAAACTGGTGAAGTCAAATCGATGCGTACCGTCAAGGTTCACCGCCGTAAGGGTGTCGCCTCGAAGATTCTTGAACACCTCATAAAAGAAGCCGAACGGCGTGGTTACGATTACCTGAATTTGGAAACAGGGGCTTTTCCTGAGTTCGCCCCAGCACGAGCGTTGTACACACGATATGGGTTTGAGTACCGAGGTCCCTTTGCTGAATACATTGATGACCCGAATAGCGTATTTATGACGAAAAAGCTCGCTTGATTCGCTTCTCGAAATTGGCGTATTTTTTGAAAATCTCGCAATGACGCCTAACGAATCAAATCGCCGACAGCCCCTCAAACAGAAAATGGGCTTTACATATAATCATTTTTATGTCAATGCTTAAGTTTTAGATATATTGAAAAAAGTTGCACAAAATGTTAAGTCATCTCAGACAGCCAAAGAACTTCTATAAGATTGTTTATAGGACAGTGTTTTTGAAAAATGGTACGTGAAAGAGTTACTGAAATTGAGCGCGATAGTTCATTAGAGAAGGTTGAACGAATCTTGCAAGGCGCGATGCATGAATTTCTCCTTCATGGCTTTGCTGGTACAAGCATGGATAGGGTGGCGGCGTCTGCTGGAGTTTCTAAAGCTACGGTATATAGCCACTTTCAAGATAAACAAGGACTTTTTAAAGCACTAATAGAAAAACTCGCTCAAGAGCGATTTCATTCTATTTTTGGTACAGAACCTCTTGAGGGAGATCCGAAAATAGTACTACGGCGCTTGGTAACCAAAGCATTGAATCAAATGCTCAAAGATGAAGAGTTTCACGCGTTTAAGCGAGTGGTGATTGGGGAGTCTGGTCGTTTTCCTGAGTTAGCCCAGCTTTGTATCATTTCCTTGGTAAAGCCGACAATTGACACTCTAAAGTCTTACCTGGCTTCCCATCCTGAACTCAAGATACCAGATCCTGAGGCAACGGCACGAATTCTTGTCGGGTCATTGGTTCATTATGTCATGACTCAGGAGATGATGAGTGGTAAGGAAATTCTTCCTATGGAGAGCGATCGCCTGATTGATGCTTTGATACACTTTATTCTCAAATGAGCTGATTGACCTGCATCAGTTATCAGTTATCAGTTATCAGTTATCAGTTATTAGTTATCAGTTATCAGTTATCAGGTAGGAAACGGACTCGTCCACCCCTTGTTTCCTGTTCACTGTTCACTGTTCACTGTTCACTGGTGAGCGATCCACTCTAAAATTCGATTCCACGCCCACCACGAATCAGGGTCTTGTGCTTGGCGCTGACACTTTTTACTACTGATATGGCTAACATGACCGCCGTAACGAGTCAGCAACAAATCTATAACTGTGTTTTTTGCACAGGCGGCTTGTAAATCAGGTATAATTCTAGGCTCAAATAAGGGGTCATCTTCAGCGTAGATAATCAAAGTCGGTTTAGAGAGACTGGGCAGAAGTGGTAAAGCGCTCGTTGCGTCGTAGTAAGCATCTACTGTGGGAAAACCCAACCGCCCAATCACGAGTTCCTCATAAAAACTCCAGATACTGTTAACTCTTTCAATCGCTTGGGGGTCAAAAGTTTCAGGATGAGCATCATGAATTTGCCAGGCGAGGAGATTCAACTGGCGTGCGATCGCCCTTTCTAAATATTTTCCTACAGGATGTTTGACGAGAAAAGAGAGCGATCGCGTTGAATCCAAACTCGGGCAAATTACAGCAGCACCTCCAATATCGCTATCTTCTAGCCCTAAATCCGCATCCTCGCTTGTGAGTTCCACCCCAGCCTTTAATGCCCATAGCGCCAATTTTCCGCCCAGAGAATAACCCGTAAACCAAAATTTTCCTGGGCATCCCATTGCTTTGGCTGCTGCTGCGATGCGAACAAAATCTTCTCCTTCATACAACCCACCACTTATTAACGTTGGCGACAACAAACCTGTCTTACCATGAGCACGCCAATCAAACAGTACTACAGCATACCCTTGAGCATAAGCTTTACGTCCTAGCAGCCTGAGGTACCATTGGTTGTCCAAATCGCCTGTGATGCCGTAAGTACCGATAATAGTGCCATGAGCATTATCAGGAATGGCTACCCGACCAAAGATAGGAACCCCTTTGGCACCCGTAAAGATTTTCTCCTGATAAAGCGGCTCAGGGTTTTCTGTTGTATGTTCCCAATCGCGATTAGCCCACAAAGCGATGTAGAGAGTTTGAAGTGTACCGTTTTGCAAAAACCACGGTGGACTGTAAGAGGAGTAACACATTAAGACCAATTTTTAGTATAGTTTGGGTTTAACACCACAATCCCTCAATTTTAATCTTTATGTTAGATTTAAAATATTTTTTATAATCAATACAGCAATCTTTGTATCTACCAAAGGTTCTTATTTATCCTTAATAAGTAGTAATAAATTTTTAATAATGCCGAGGATTCTTGTCATAGACGATGATGCCGCAATTTCAGAACTCGTTGCCGTCAACCTAGAAATGGCTGGTTATGATGTCAGCCAAGCTGAAGATGGCATCAAAGGTCAGGCGCTTGCTCTCCAGCTACAGCCAGATTTGATTATGCTCGACTTGATGCTGCCCAGGGTAAATAGAAAAACTCGCTCAAGAGCGATTTCATTCTATTTTTGGTACAGAACATCTTGAGGGAGACCCGAAAATAGTACTACGCCGATTGACAACAAAAGCATTGAATCAGATGCTCAAAGATGAAGAGTTTCATGCGTTTAAGCGAGTGCTCATTGGGGAATCTGGTCGTTTTCCTGAGTTAGCGCAGTTCTGTATTCAGTGCTTGATGAAACCGACTATTGAAACTCTAAAGTCTTACTTGGCTTCTCATCCAGAACTAAAGATACCTGATCCTGAGGCAACGGCAAGAATTATGCTCGGGTCTTTGGTTCATTTTGTCTTGACTCAGGAGATGATGAATGGTGAAGAAATTATTCCAATGGAGAGCGATCGCCTGATTGATGCTTTAATACACTTTGTTCTCAAATCGGCTGATTGACCTGCATCAGTTATCAGTTATCAGTTACCAGTTACCAGTTATCAGTTATCAGGTAGGAAACGGACTCTTTGCGTGTTGTTGACCTATCCACTCTAAAATTCTATTCCACCCCCACCACGGATCAGGATCTTGTGCTTGACGCTGACACTTTTTACTACTTATATAGCCAACATGTCCACCGTAACGAGTCAGTAGCAAATCTATAACTGGGTTTTTTTCACAGGCGGCTTGCATCTCTGGTATAATACCAGGCTCAAAAAAGGGGTCATCTTCAGCGTAGATAATTAAAGTCGGTTTGGACAGATGTGGCAGAAGTGGTAAAGCGCTGCTTGCGTCGTAGTAAGCTTCCACTGTGGGAAAACCCAACCGCCCAATCACGAGTTCGTCGTCAAAACCCCAGATACTGTTCGCTCTTTCAATCGCCTCAGGCTCAAGAGTTCCAGGATGAGCATCGTGAATTTGCCATGCGAGTTTTTTCAACTGGCGTGCGATCGACCTTTCTAAATATTTTCCTACAGGATGTTTAACGAGAAAAGACAGCGATCGCCTTGAATCCAAACTCGGACAAATAACAGCAGCACCCCCAACATCGCTATCTTCTAGCCCGAAATCCGCATCCTCTCTGACGAGTTCTGCCCCAGCAGCCTTTAATGCCCATAGCGCCAATTGTCCACCAAGAGAATACCCAATAAACCAAAATTTTCCTGGGCATCCCATTGCTTTGGCTGCTGCTGCGATGCGAACAAAATCTTCTCCCTCGTACAACCCGTCACTTGTTAACGTTGGCGACAACAAACCTGTCTTACCATGAGCGCGCCAATCAAACAGTACTACAGCATACCCTTGAGCATAAGCTTTACGTCCTAGCAGCCTGAGGTACCATTGGTTGTCCAAATCGCCTGTGATGCCGTAAGTACCGATAATAGTGCCATGAGCATTATCAGGAATGGCTACCCGACCAAAGATAGGAACCCCTTTGGCACCCGTAAAGATTTTCTCCTGATAAAGCGGCTCAGGGTTTTCTGTTGTATGTTCCCAATCGCGATTAGCCCACAAAGCGATGTAGAGAGTTTGAAGTGTACCGTTTTGCAAAAACCACGGTGGACTGTAAGAGGAGTAACACATTAAGACCAATTTTTAGTATAGTTTGGGTTTAACACCACAATCCCTCAATTTTAATCTTTATGTTAGATTTAAAATATTTTTTATAATCAATACAGCAATCTTTGTATCTACCAAAGGTTCTTATTTATCCTTAATAAGTAGTAATAAATTTTTAATAATGCCGAGGATTCTTGTCATAGACGATGATGCCGCAATTTCAGAACTCGTTGCCGTCAACTTAGAAATGGCTGGTTATGATGTCAGCCAAGCTGAAGACGGCATCAAAGGTCAGGCGCTTGCTCTTCAGCTACAGCCAGATTTGATTATGCTCGACTTGATGCTGCCCAGGGTAAATGGATTTACTGTTTGCCAACGCCTGCGGAGGGATGAGCGTACTGCCGAGATTCCCGTGTTGATGTTAACGGCTTTGAGCCAAACTCAGGATAAAGTCGAAGGCTTCAATGCAGGTGCAGATGATTATCTCACTAAACCCTTTGAAGTTGAAGAAATGTTGGCACGGGTGCGAGCACTCTTGCGACGTACGGATCGAATTCCTCAAGCTGCAAAGCACAGTGAAATTCTGAGTTATGGACCGCTGACCTTAGTTCCAGAACGATTTGAGGCGATATGGTTCACTCAGACCGTAAAACTGACTCATCTAGAGTTTGAACTTCTCCACTGCTTGCTTCAACGCCACGGTCAGACAGTTTCTCCAAGTGAAATTCTCAGGGAAGTTTGGGGTTATGATCCAGATGATGACATAGAAACCATTCGCGTACACATCCGCCACCTGAGAACCAAACTAGAACCTGATCCTCGCCATCCTCGTTATATAAAAACGGTGTATGGTGCAGGTTACTGCTTGGAGTTGCCCAGTTTACCTCAGTCAACTGAAGGTGCTTCTGCAACATCAGGAGTTCAGTAACAACAGCCAAATAATGGAGGTGCTGATCCTGCTCGTCGTCGCAACGTGTCTCATGCACTCGTGTACACTGCCGATAGATCGACGCATAGCAAGGTGTCTTTAGATATCGGTTTGAAAGCGAGTCCAAAGGGGGCGTGGTTTCAGTAGATGGAGGATAAACTCATTCTTACGCTCCCGAGATAGATTGTTACCCTCACTTTACTTATCACTTCAGTTGTTCACTCAAAAAATTGACACTCTACGCTACGGAAAATGAGAGAGTGTCAATAGTATGTGGTGTAGCCAATTTGTTTGACTTTCTGAGTATCTCCTGCACAGACGCTACACGTAAGTTTTAAAGGGACGCGCAGCGCGCTTACTAACCGTAAAGTCCTGCTGTGAGCAACGAACTGCTTACTTTCCCAACATAAATAGCCAGGACTTCACACCCCTGGCTATAAATAGGCAAATTACGTGTGAATTCACCTCAGTCTATTCTTTTTTACACCCAAGGATTTCTTATGGGTCACAAGGTAGATGCCTAGCACTGATAATCCAACAATACCTGCTGGCTCAGGAATTTGTTTTGATCGTGTTATCTGGGTTATTCTGGCATAAATGCCTGCCGTAGTTCTATCATCTTCAAAAACGCTAAATTTGTTAACAGTTGTATTCCCACCGTTTTGGCTAAAGCCAATTAAATTTAGTTGATATTCGTTTCCTTCAAAGTAGAAATTGCGAGTGTCAAAGTTGTCCTTTATATACACAATATCTGCATCGTCTTCAGGATTCACTCCTAAGTTTGTTGTATTCACAAGCTGAAAGCCGAAGTTGAAAACTTCCCTGAAAGTACCAGGATTAGTGAATGATAGAGTGAGATTTAAAGGCACGGAAGCAACACTCGTGCTTTCCTCAACCTTGCCATTGTAATACTCTAAATCGCCCACCTTAAACAGCGAACCAACGTCGTCTGCGGAAAAAGGATTTCCAGTAAAGGTCAGCTCATTTGCAGTTGTTCCATAGTTGTTTTCACGATCATCTGGACGAGAACGTCCCCAAGTAAATGTGTTCGTTCCCACACCGAAAAAAACCGGTTCGGTATTGCTCCCTGGATCAGGTGTTCCCCAGATACCATTCGAGTTGCCTAAAATAGTTAGACCCTGAGCGTGATTGGAGAAACCAAGTGCTGTGATTAAAGTCACAGCAAAAGTTGACAAAGCAGCAGTAAAAACTGAACTTAGTTTCATAGCTAGGCTTTTACTCCTATCCAGGAGCTTTCTCAAGTAAGTACCCAGTCTACTTTAATAAATTCGCAGAAATTTTGCCAAGAAATTAATAAAGTTTTGGTGAAATATTTGCAGAAGTTTTTAAAATCTTATCAAACCAACTTTGTGGAAAAAATGCTTATAACGAGCTTAATATAAGGTTTTGACAGAATAATTAATATTAGCAATAAATCATTTAGCCTCAAGTTTATTACCTTCTTACGAAGGAAAATTAACACTGATATTAACATAATAGTGAACAGTCATCTGTTATCAGTTCAATCAGAGTTTTTTTGATTTCTTCACAAATTAATTTGTGAGGACTGATTGGCGTTTTCCTATATCCATTTTGAGGATGACATGATAACTGCTTGCTGATAACAAATAACTGTTCATTGTGAAAGTGACAGAGTCGTCTTTGTCACAAATTTCTCGTGTTCCTTTTAAGGAGCAAGGGCGTTACCGCGAAGTAAGCTACCAAGCGTCTTGGCGGTTATTTTGAGCTGAGTGATCGGATTAGCTGGGACAACTGTCTTATAGAGATAGCTATCAAAAGTGAGCCTTTGGACATCGCGATCATCACACATTTCCACGAAAGCTTCGCGGGTGGCGTCAGAACGATAAAATACGGTTTGTAGAAGGTCTAACACTTTGTAAGTGAGTCCATATTTGCGATCCCAGCGCTTCAAGTACACCTTGAGGTCAGCTTCTGTGGGAATGCGGCTACCACCGTTGGATGTCTCTACGATAGTTTCGGCACACATCCGTCCGGACTTTGCAGCAAAATAAATGCCTTCACCAGACGATTTGGTCACATAACCAGCAGCATCACCTATCAAAGCGATTCTTCCGACAACGCGACGGGGACGAGGATGTTCAGGAATGGGGTGTGCTTCTACTTTGATAATCTGACCACCAACCAGCTTGCGGGCAGCACGGGCGCGGATACCAGCTTGCAATTGTTTGATGCGGGCTTTATTTACCTGCATCGTACCAGTACCGACTGCCACGTGGTCGTATTTGGGGAATACCCAAGCGTAGAAGTCAGGAGACACATCGTCGCCGACATACATTTCAGCAAGGTCTTCGTAGTAGACCATTTTGTCTTTGGGTAGACGAATGCGTTCTTGGAAGGCGATCGCATAATTATAATCCCCAGCATCCATCTCCTTCGCAATGCGGGAATTCGCCCCATCTGCCCCAATAATCACATCTACTTTCAGAGTTTTAGAAATACCCAGAGCACCACCTTCTGTATGATCTAGGTAATGAATGGTGTAGGGATCTGTACTATTAGTGGGAAAATCGAGTTTATGAACAGTGGCATTAATTAAATTTGCCCCTAGTTTTGCCGCACGATCACGCAGGTAACCATCCAGCACCTCACGACGGCACATTCCTATGTATTCATCTTCGTTTACTAAATTGATATCAACCTCACGATTGGAGGGCGAAATCATCTTCATCTTCCGCACTTGGCGGTCAATGATATTTGGCGGCAGGTCAAATTCACTCACCATGCACAGAGGAATTGCACCCCCACACGGCTTAGCATTGTCTAGCTTGCGTTCAAAGAGGTAGGTTTCAATTCCGGCTTTGGCTAGCGTTTCTGCAGCTGATGAACCAGCTGGACCGGACCCAACAACAGCAACCCGTAGTGTCAAAGGTCTTCTCCCAATCTTGACATATACCGAAAGAATGGTATCACGCTCTTTTGGCTAATTTCGCGCTCTCGTTTCCAGATTTGACATAAATGCAAAGTTCCTTAATATTTCGTAAGAGTATTAGACTAATCGCTTTTGTCAATTGCTTAATGTGGGAGGCGCTACACTAGACTCATCTTCCTTTGCTGAGACAAGAGATGTCTGTTGCCAAAGACCAAACTACCGTACCAGATACCCAAGAGCAAGAGTGGGATGATATTGTATTCCCACCAGGCGATTTATGGAGTGATGAGCCTGCTTTGGAAAGCTACTTACATTTACAACAATTATTACTGCTACTGAAGTGCCTAGATTGGTGGTGGCGAAACCGAAATGATTACTTTGCAGCAGGTAATCTCACTGTTTACTTCAGTCCTAAGCAGCGTAAATCAGAAGATTTTCGAGGACCAGATTTCTTTGTTGTCTTAGGTACCGAACGTAAACCTCGCAAGAGTTGGACGATTTGGGAAGAAGAAGGAAAATACCCGAATGTGATTGTAGAATTACTTTCTCCATCAACTGCTGATACTGACCGAGGTTTGAAAAAGAAAATTTACCAAGATACCTTCCGCACTTTTGACTATTTCTGGTTCGATCCCGAAACATTAGAATTTGCAGGCTTTCACTTGGTGGAAGGCAAATATCAACCTTTAGAACCTAATTCAGAAGGTTGGCTGTGGAGTCAGCAGCTTGAGCTTTTTTTAGGTATTCATCAGCAACAATTGCGTTTTTTCTCAATTGATGGACAACTTATCGCCACACCAGAGGAAGCAGCAGCAGAAGCCGAGGCGTTGTTAACTCGATATCGAGAACGCTTTGGTGAGTTACCTGAGAGTTAGAAGATTATTATTTAACAGTGAACAGTTATCAGTTACCAGTTATCAGTTATCAGTTATCAAGGAAGCGCAGTATCAGGTAGGAAACGGACTCGTCCACCCCTTGTTCACTGTTTACTGTTCACTGTTCACTGATTTGGTTATTTCCTTGGGAAATGAACACTCAACAGTAACCTTCAAGTTACTCTTAGCAGTCCCTTTTGTCACATAAGGTATGCCTGCTTCTCCACCCAATTCGATACCAAATTCTAAAGTCACTTTATTGACTCCTGGAATTGGAAGTTGCTTAAATGCATTCAAGCTACAAACGGTGTAAGCACGAATTGTGGTGTGAATGATCTGAAAATTTTGCACAATTTGCTTGCGCACAGCTTCCGGACTGATTCCCTTGTCAATCAGTGCTTCTTCCTGTTCCTCTGCGGGTTCTTCAGCGATAACTGAGGGAACGTTCACGTCGTCTGTGGCTTCAATATAAATAATCGTGTTGTCATCTAGCTGGATGGGTGTGAGTTTGGTCATAGTAGGAATTGTTAATTGAAAAGCAATTAAAAAATTATCATGGGACTACTGTATTTATACTTAATGAAGTTTTACAAAACCGGAAATCTTGGCGAGGATGTTGTATCTGTTAAGTAATAACTCTGCAAAACTGGAGTGAAGCTGTCTTTTATGAGCCGAGACGCTTTGGTAGTTGGAATTAATACCTATAGTTATGAGCGTTTAACTGCTTTGACAGCACCTGCACAGGATGCGGAAGCTATCGCCACTCTTTTACAAGACTACGGCGAATTTAACGTTAAGCGCCTACCCGGTGTCAAGGATAAGCAGAATAACACAATTCGCGTTGGTCAGAAAACTCAAGTTACATTAACTCAACTAGAAGAAGCGATCGTCCAACTGTTTAAGCCAGAAGGCAAAAATATTCCAGATACTGCGCTGCTGTATTTTTCTGGTCATGGATTGCGTAAAAATAAAGGAATTCAGGAAGGCTTTCTCGCTACCAGCGATGTCAATCCTGATTTGGGAAACTGGGGAATTCGCTTGAAATGGCTGCGCGAACTACTGCAAGAAAGTCCAATCAAACAGCAGATTATCTGGTTGGATTGCTGTTACAGTGGTGAGTTGCTGAATTTTGCTGAAGCCGATCCGGGGGATAGGGGGAAAGGAAGAGATAGGTGTTTTATTGCTGCTTCAAGAGAATTCGAGGTTGCTTATGAGGCGATTAGTAGCAATCATAGTGTGCTGACAGACGCTTTACTGCAAGCACTTGACCCCAAACGCAATTCCAGCACATGGGTGACAAATTACACTCTTATTGATGTTCTCAATCAACGTTTACAAGCATTCCCCCAGCGTCCCTTGTTTGCTAATTCTGGTGGTGCAATTAACCTGACTCGCACTTGGAAAGCGCCAGATATTGAGTCTAGTCATTCAGTTGTCACGAGCATTTGTCCTTATCGGGGGTTGCAATACTTTGACTGCACTCCAGAAGATGCTCAGTATTTTTACGGTAGACAAGCGCTGACAGACCAACTCATAGAACAAGTGCGAGCAGGGAATTTTCTAGCGGTGCTGGGAGCATCTGGGAGTGGCAAGTCAAGTGTCGTTAGGGCAGGATTACTTTATCAGCTGAAGCTGGGGCGGCGGTTGTCAGGTAGTGAGACTTGGCAAATCAAGATTTTTCAACCAGGTGAGCATCCCCTCCAAAGTTTAGCACTTGCGTTTGTGGATTCGGAGTTATCAGGTATTGACCGGGCATCCCAGTTAGCAAAAGCAGAGGAATTGATTGCCAAGAAAGCTGAGGGGTTAAGATATTTGATTGACACTGCGGACACCAAGCGGGTGTTGCTGGTAGTCGATCAATTTGAGGAAGCTTTTACTCTGTGCAAAGACATCACTGAACGACAGCAGTTTTTTGAGTGCCTATTGGGTGCTTTGGAGAAGACAGGCGGCGATAAACTCTGTTTGGTGCTGACGATGCGGGCGGATTTTTTTGGCAAGTGTGCCGAGCAAGAGTATAGCGGACTGGCACAGCAGATTCAGCAAAATCTGGTGACAGTTACGCCCATGAACTCAGAAGAGTTGAGACAGGCAATTGTCGAACCTGCAAAACAGGTAAATTTGCAAGTTGAGCCAGAACTCGTTAACCAAATTATTGCCGATGTAGAAGGTTCACCGGGAAGCTTGCCGTTATTGCAATACACACTCACAGAAATTTGTCAACAGCGAGAAGACGAAAAATTAACGCTCTCCACATATACGCGGCTTGGTGGAGTGAAGGGAACGCTGCAAAAACGTGCTAATCAGGTTTATGAGTCTTTATCAACTGAGGAGCAAGTGACAGCAAAGCAGATTTTTCTGGAACTGACACAGCTAGGAGAAGGAACAGAAGATACTCGCAGGCGGGTTTTACAACGAGATTTAGTCACATCGCAGCGAGCGCCAGCTTTAGTCGAGCAGGTGATTCAAAAGTTAGCAGATGCCAAGTTAGTTGTCACCAGCACCTTAATTGAGAAAGGGGCGAACTCCGGTAAGGTTGCGGTGGTGGATGTTGCCCATGAAGCACTGATTCGCCATTGGTCGCTATTACGAAAATGGCTCGATGAGAACCGAGACAAACTCAGACAAAAACGCAAAATTGAGACGGCGGCTGTTGAGTGGGAAGAGAGGAAAAAGGCGAAGGATTATTTACTCCAGGGAAAACCATTGCAAGAAGCAAGGGCGTTTCAGCAGGAGCAAGTTGGAAACTTGACGCTATCGGATTTGACTCAGGATTTGATTGACCAAAGTTTGAGACATAAACGGAATAATCGAATTAAGTTTGTTGGACTAGGTTTGATTATTCCCCTGAGTTTAACTATTTACCTGGGAGTTGTGATTGCAAGAGAGATAAAGATAAGCCAACTTCGGGCAACCATTGATGCTACTGAAGGAAAGGAGAACAGTCAGGCAAGAATCTTGGCACTTCAAGAACTGGTTAACCTTGGTGTCTCCCTTACCAATATCAACCTCATCGATGCCAACCTTAGCGGTGTCAACCTCAGCGGTGCCGACCTCAGCACTGCCAACCTCAGCACTGCCAACCTCAGCAATGCCGACCTCAGCACTGCCAACCTCAGCACTGCCAACCTCACCGGTGCCAACCTCAACAGTGCCATCCTCACCCTTGCCAACCTCAACGGTACCAACCTCAGGACTGCCAACCTCACCGGTGCCTACCTCATCTATGCCATCCTCAGCGATGCCGACCTCGCCGTTGCCAACCTCAGCAGTGCCAACCTCAGCAGTGCCAACCTCATCGGTGCTAAAAATCTGACTCCTGAGCAAGTTAAATCTGCCAAAAATTGGGAGGAGGCGTACTACGATGATGAGTTTCGTGCCAAGCTGGGTTTACCACTGCAGAAGTAGGGACAAGGAACCGCAGAAGCGATGCCAAAATAGCTATGTCACAATTGAGGAAGAATTATTTTACCAACTGTTGAACAAGGCTTTACCTGCATTATCGTCTGCCAGATGTTATCGAACTACTAATCTGACAATCTCAAAGACTCTATCTTTACGCTTTTCAATGTTGCTCTACTTAAGCGAACCAATTTAGTGCATAAGTCACTCTTGCTGTCACCTATGAGATAAGTAGAGGTGTATTAAGAAAATCTTTTTAATATTGTTTTTACCCCTGATCACTCCCATGATAACTCATCATTGCAAGTCAGTATCTCTATCACTTATGTCCGCAGACCTACCAATTTGGTCTGTTGTGGAAACTCCGGTGACACTGCATCAGAAGGATCGTAATCGATTCCATATAGTACTGACTGCACCACCTGTCACAGATTGTGAAATGACAAACTTTTTTAGTCCAGAGAGTATAAGTAGCCAAGAGCAAGGTAATGCTGATGTCAACACCAGTCGCCGAGTCTTGTGGTTAGAGATTTCTCCAAAACGAGTCGTCATGACTATGCAAGGTAACGCTCAAATGAGTTACCGTCACATTTGGCAACAGGGCGTTTCTGGCACCACTTGCTATTGGTTGCCAAATGATTTACAACAACAAAATTCACAACAACCAAATAAACCTATTCGCTTGCGGAATTTTACTCGTCATCTAACGGTGAGCGGACATCCTTTGCCAGAGAATTTGTCTGTAGAATATGAATTGTGGGTGGGAGATCTCCAAGTGGGAAGTTATGTCCTCAATTTGAATATTAAACATTAAATCAGTGAATAGGGAACAGGGAACAGGGAACAACTGATAACTGTTAAAAATGGCTATAACAGGGGCATCTTCTAAAAACAGTCACATATTGCTATATTCGTTGTATCTGATAACTCACTAACTTCAAGTGTGAAAAGTGAATAAGTTGGCTGAAATGCACTCAATCCAAATTTAGAACAACCAGTTATATCAAGTTCGGATGAACACTTATAAATCTCGAAAACCCCACCCGCCCTATCGGGCACCCTCCCCTTAGTAAGGGGAGGGTTAGGGAGGGGTAACGCGAGGACTGCAACGATAACTAATTAGGCGAACATGATATTAGTCACTTCTATGAATTCTGCTATTTCTACTCTTCTTGCCATTAGCTTAGGAGCAATTCCAGGTGCCCTAAGTCGCTATTACCTTACTTTATTTTTTGCGTCTCGCTTTGGGACAACATTTCCTTATGGAACCTTCTTTATCAATATAACAGGGGCTTTTGTGATGGGTTTTTTTATTACCCTCACATCCAAGTTTGGGATTTCTCAGGTTGTGCAATTATTAGTTGCAGTGGGATTTTTAGGTTCTTACACCACTTTTTCTACATATGCCCTAGACACCTCAAATTTGTTACAAACGAAAGGTTATCAAACTGCATTACTTTATTGGTTTGGTAGCCCGTTATTAGGATTTGTTAGTATAGAACTGGGAATCTTGTTAGCAAGAGTGATATAATTTGTAGTATCTTATTATCGGGGCACATGTCATTTCTGGAGCAATTTATTTGCAGTTATTAGAATGAGTTATCATTCCTTTATAATTGTGAAAAAATTAGCGCAGATAATCCCTAACTGAAAGCATACCATTCCTAATACCGCACTGCTGAACCAGTAGAACAAACCAATTTCTAAGTTACCTTGTTGAAGCAACTTAGCTGTATCTAATTCATAAGTTGAAAACGTGGTATAAGAGCCTAAAAAGCCAGTGGTGACTAGCAGTCGGGCATCAAGAGAAATCGCTCTCAATAGTCCTATTAACAACGTGGTAAAGAAACCCATAACAAAACAACCACTGATGTTAATAATCAGTGTACCGTAGGGAAATCCTGTACCAAAAAGCTGATTGAACCATAAACCGAGGTAATAACGCGATAGTGCTCCAGCAATTGCGCCAAGACTGATTGCAACAGGGGTGCGGATGGTAGGATTTTGCAGCATAGTCATACACTTAGGATGATAGAATGCTTTTTAACAGTTACCAGTTACCAGTTATCAGTTACCAGTTAGAAGAAGAATGGACTGCGTCCCGCTGCGCTAACAGCAATTCTGAATTCAGTATTGCTGAAGGAAGAAATAAAGAATTGCGACTTCTGACTCCTGACTCCTGACTCCTGACTCCTTTACTGTTTACTGTTCACTGTTCACTGTTCACTGTTCAAGGTCTTGAAAAGGTGTGATCAAAATACGATACGCTGAATCAACAGATATTGAGTTTATCTTATGTCAGGAAGCCAGAAATGAGTTCAAAGACTTTATCTTTCGTTGGAGTCGAGATGAACACAACAGAAACTTGAACAATGATGATAAGCGTTACTTCATGATTGAAAATGAATCACCAGAAGTAATTGGTTATGCTATTTTGTCAGGCTTCCAATCATCAAACCGTAGTATTGAATTAACTCGAATTATTATTGATCAACCAGGACTAGGATATGGCAAAAGAGCATTGCAAATCCTGATTAAGAAGGTTTTTGAAGAGTATAGTGCTCATCGTTTTTGGTTAGATGTCTTTGAACACAACCAACGTGCTAGACACGTTTATCAGTCAGTGGGTTTCAAGGAGGAAGGAATTTTGAGAGAAGCGGTGAAGCAAGAAGACAAGTATTCTTCGTTAGTTATTATGTCGATACTTGAACATGAATATTTCAAATAATAGAAATATTCCTTTGAGTACATGATTGCTGTGTGTCACGCGGGCGTCGAGTGGGTGAGTGTTCAGGGCGGGTGTGAAGTGTATAATCAGGCTATCAAAAATAAAGCTGAAATTGATAACATTTTAGGACTTACGCAAAGTTATAGAAAAACGAACCACATAGACGCGAAGCGGCTTCCCGCAGGGTAGAACGCAAAGGACACAAAGAAAAGAGGTTCAAAAGAGTTTTTGCGTAAGTCCTGCATTTGTCTGGAATCAGATCTTGTCCATTTGTAGGTTTGTATGGATACTGTTTTTTTGCAGCCTCAGATTTGTAAAACCTATGCACATTAGTATCGCAGACAACACGAAAAAACGGTTTCACGCAGCCTGTGCTATCCGTGGGCTGAAGATGAGCCAAGTGATAACTGAACTAATTGAGCAATGGCTAAAGAATACCAAAAATTCCCTATCCAGTAAGCCCAATTTAGTTACTAGCGTCGTTAAGAATTAACGAGCGATCGCCTAATGTCTAATAATAAAGTATTAATCCTAGCAGCAATCCCTGATGGATTACGTTTTGATAAAGAAATTCGCAAAATAGAAGAAGCTATTAGACGCGCAGTAAAACGGGATTTGTTTGAAATAAAAATTAGAACTGCTGTACGTCCAATAGATATTCGTCGTGCCATAGCAGAAGAACATCCTCAAATTGTCCATTTTTGTGGACATGGGATGGAAGATGGTAGTTTGGTGTTAGAAGACGATGGCGGAAACCATAAACCCGTATCACCAACGGGATTAGCAGCATTATTTAAGCTACACGCCAATTCTGTTCAGTGTGTATTACTAAATGCTTGTTATTCCGAAAAATCCGCTCAAGCAATTAGCCAACACATTAATTATACTATTGGCATGAATCAGCCGATTGGTGACAAAGCTGCTATTGTATTTGCTATTGGCTTTTATGATGGACTAGGGTACGAAAATCCAGAGAGTCAAGATGTTATTAAAAGAGCTTTTGAGGAAGGATTGGTTGCTATTCAAATGGAAGATGTTTCACAAGGACAAATACCAGTTTTTAAAAACAAACTTTCTTGGATTGATAATTCTTCTACTAATTCTTCTACAGAACAAGACACAAGCATATATATTGAACGACCACCCATAGAGGAGAAATGTTATAAAGCAATTGTACAACCAGGAGCGCTGATTCGGATTAAAGCTCCTCAGAGGATGGGCAAGACCAAGTTGAGTGAGAAATTGCTTGACTATGCCCGAGACAAGGGTTACAAAACAGCGAAGTTAGATTTGAAGCTTGCTGATAGTTCTGTTCTCACTAATTTAAAAACTTTTTTACAGTGGTTATGTATTAATATCTCGGATATTTTAGAACTAGAGCCAAAATTGAATGAGTACTGGCAAGATGAACTGGGAATCAATACTAGCTGTACTCGTTATTTTCAAAAGTATTTATTACCAAACGTTGATACATCTCTGGTTTTTACTATAGATAATTTTGAGCGACTGTTTCAATGCGAAAATATTTTTTCTGAATTCTGCTTACTCCTCCGCAGTTGGTACGAAACTGCTAAACAGGGTGACAGGATGGGGAAAATTTGGAAGAAACTGAGGTTAGTCGTGGTTAATTCTACAGAAGTTTATCCAACCCTGGACACTAATCGCTCACCGTTTAATGTTGGATTAGCGATTGAGTTACCTGAGTTTAACCTTTCTCAGATAGAAAAAATGGCTCAGTTGTATGAAGTAGATATTCAGTTGGCAGAACAAGGCATAATTAAACTGATGACGTTGCTAGGCGGACATCCCTATCTCATGCAAGAAGCATTCGCCAATCTTAAAAACCAGGAAATATCCTTAGAGGAACTATTGACACTCGCACCCACAGAAGAGGGAATCTTTAGCCATCATTTACGAGAACAACTGAGGTGTTTGCAAGATGATTCTCAGTTAGAGTCAGCATATAAAGAAGTAGTAATTGCTCTTGAATCTGTTCAATTTAATCCCGAAATTATGTTCAAACTGCATAGTCTGGGGTTAATCAAAATTATTCGCAATGCTTGTGTTCCTAGCTGTGACTTATACCGTCAATACTTCTCGGCATGTTTGGAGTAAGATATGGTTGAGGAATATATTAACGAATATATCTTTTCTGGTAGCTTACCCGGAAACGCCAGCACATATGTGACAAGAGAAGCTGATAACGAATTGTTTGACGCACTTCTAAAAGGAAAGTTTTGTTATGTGCTGAATTCTAGGCAAAGCGGGAAATCAAGCTTGCGGGTGAGAACAATGAGCCGACTTTCAGAAGCTGGCGTAGAGTGTGCGTCCATTGATTTATCCTCTGTCAGTATTCAGAGTGCTACACAAGAAAATTGGTATGCAGATTTGATTGTTAAGCTGATTGATAGCTTTGACTTGGATGTCGATTTCAAGGAGTGGTGGTCCCAAAATCAGTTAAACTCATCTTTGTTACGATTTGGGAATTTTTTAGAAAAGAAGTTACTTGCAGAAATTAAAGAAAACATCGTTATTTTTATTGATGAAATTGATAGTGTTCTCAGTCTCAAGTTTCCTACAGATGATTTCTTTGCCTTTATCCGTGCTTGTCACAATCTGCGTCCTGATAATCCCGAATATAATCGCCTCAGCTTTTGTTTGTTGGGAGTCGCATCACCCAGCAATTTAATTGAAGATAAACAACGCACCCCGTTTAATATTGGTCAAGTTATCTCTTTGACTGGGTTTCGATTGCATGAAGTTGAACCGTTAGAAAAAGGTTTGCAGGGGAAATTTAGTCACCCTCAAGCAGTCATGAAAGAGATTTTATACTGGACGGGAGGACAACCGTTTCTGACGCAAAAGCTGTGTCAGTTTATGGTGGAGGAGTCTCTTCAAGACGATCCTCGTTCTGTTGAACAGGTCGTGAAATCTCGTATCATTGAAAATTGGGAATCTCAAGATGAACCAGAGCATTTACGAACTATTCGAGCTAGAATTTTGCGGGATGAACAACGGGCAGGGTATTTGCTGGAACTGTATCAACAAGTACGGCTGGCGGAAGAAGAATCTGAGATAACTGCAGATGATACTTTTGAGCAAAGTGAGTTACAACTTTCAGGATTAGTTGTTAGGCAGCACAACAAGTTAAGAGTTTACAATCCCATTTATCAAGAGATTTTTGACGCCAACTGGATTGAAAACCAATTAAAAAATCTGCGTCCTTACTCCGAAAGTTTTAGGTTTTGGGTGGCTTCTGGGGGTAAAGATAAATCGCGCCTGTTGCGGGGAAAAGCATTACAGCATGCTTTGGAATGGTCAAGACATAAAAATCTGAACTATCAAGATAGAGAGTTTTTAGCAGCTAGTCAAGCAAAGGAACGAAAAGAAGAAATAACTGCATTAGGAAAAGAAGCTGCATTGGAACAAGAGAGAAAAGATAGGGAAGCAGTAGAAAAAAGGAATTTGGTATTAAGTGAGGCGAATCAGCAGGCTAAAAAGCAAATTCGCAATGGAACTTTTGTTTTAATTTTGATTGTATTGGGAGCAGTAATTTCAGTGACAATGGCTGCAAAGGAAGTTAAAGAAGCGCAAAATAAACTTCAAGAAATATACACAAATTTTGCCGATCCCAAACAGCTAATAGAATTGAAGGAAAAAATATCACGTTTAGATAAGGATTTAAGCAAAGAACCTGAAATCAACATCGTAAAAATCAAAGACTCTCAACTTGAACAGGTTTACCTCCATGCTTCTAAATCTTTAGCTTATCAATATCTTGGTGATTGGAAATTAGCAGAAGAATCCATCAAACAAAGTATGATTTTTTTAAAGGGATGGGATTACAATAATGAGAAAAGAGAGAAGAGAGAATCAAACAGTGAATTCAAGCAGATAAATATATTCGCCAAGATAGTACAAGGCAATCTACTCAGAAAAACAAATCAAACTCAATCAGCAATAAAAGCTTACCAAGAAGTTTTGGACTTACTTGAATTAAAGAAAAGCCAACCTAACCCAATTAATTCAAAAACTAAGATTATCACTTTCAACACTATAAAATCAGTACACTTTGGATTAATTGATTTGCTCACTAAAGATCCATACCTTCAAAACAATGACTTGTTGAGTAAGGTTAGAGAATCTTTAAAAAACTATTATTACGCTGAACTTGATAATCTACTGAAAAATAAAAATTGGGAAGCAGCTGACAAGCTAACATATAAGTTCATGCTCTATATTGCTCAAAGAGAAGAAGAAACACATTTCGATTATGACAGCATTAATAGTTTTTCTTGTCCAGACCTGCAAACAATAGACCAGCTTTGGGTCACCAATTCAGACAAACGTTTTGGCTTTAGTGTACAAAAGAAAATATGGAAAATGACTGGGAACAGTTCTATTCAGTTTGCCAAGGCAGTTGGATGGTATAATGATGTGAAAACTTACTCTGTTCTTAATGAGCTTATAAGAAAGAACCCAGATCTTATCGGATCGTACCCTGTATTTTTTGGTTCGGTTCGGGGATTTGATAGCAGGGACTTGTTTGGGAATGTTGTGAAGGGAGCGGAAAGTGGTACCCGACCAGGGTGGTTAGGGAGTGTTTTTGTGGAGGAAGGAGTGGGATTATTAGAAGATGAAAGTGAGTTTTTGAAAGACAGAAGAGAAGAGAGGGGCAAGCTAGGACCACTACTTTTCTCGCGTTGCGACTTGTAAACTGTAACATATAAGCGTTTCCGAATTTTGTAAAGATTTATTTCTACGCCCCTTTCCACGATAAAATCAGCATTCCACCTATCTGATACCTGGCACTGGGGGAAGATAGCAGTTGGCTTGAATAAATTTTTCTGCAACCTCATGTACCTCCGTACATTCTGTGACTCTTTGCTTGTCCCAAGGTAAACTCATCTGTCCCGGAGATTTTTTTACTTTACTCTTACTTTTCAATAGTGACGGTAAAAAGCTACTGCCCCAGTAGTTTCGTTTTTCAGGTTTCGCCTGCGGTCGATATTTTTGGCAGAACTGTCGATATTTGGCAGCACATTCTGATAATGTCCTCCCGAGTTGTAAAAAAGCAGGATGCCATTGAAGATAATTGTAGGTTGGGTAGAGCGATAGCGAAACCCAACAAAGCCGCGAGAATGTTGGGTTTCGTTCCTCAACCCAACCTACGCAAAATCTTATAGCAGAGAGGTTTGGAGAGAGGTTAAAAATGTACTGCACCCAACCGAGAACCGCTATAGACTCAACTTGGTTATTATGTTCATTGCTACAAAAATAGCGAAGGAGCAGTGAAGCTCCTAAAATTAGAGGAAAAGCTTCACTACTCCTATACATGTGGTGATTTCGCATCAAAATCCTTCTTTATTAACTATGAAGGACTAGAAGCGGTAACCAACCCCAGCTTGTAAGCTGACAGCGTCAGAATCACTACCCTTGTAAGCGTCAATACCCCACTTGGCATCACCATAAAGAACGGTGTTTTTCGCAACTTGTGTTTCCGCACCAAGGGTTAATACAGGGGCATTCTTATTTCCTAATTGGCTTGCATAACCTTCATCAGTTTGAAAAGCGTAACCACCACCGATGTAAACGTTAGTGTTTTTCGCGATGGGCGCATCGTATGTTAGTGTCGGTATAATTGCTGTTGAGTCACCACCAAACAAAACAGAACCACGAACAGAAACAGGCGCATTCGGAACGGCGTACCGTCCTTGAACATTTCCACCTAATGTAGCCGCATCATTTTGTCGTCCGCCATTGGTGACGCCAGCAGAAACACCAGCACCAACGTAACTACCGTTCATACCACGTGTTGCAGCTTCTTGAGTTGGAACGTTTTGAGCTGAAGCAATACCTGCAGAAAGAACAACAGAAGCAACAGCAATTGTAGAAGCTAATAATTTTGCAAATTTCATAGGTTTCTTTTACTAGAGTTGAATACAATCAATGCTTTCTAGTACTAGAATCCCTTTTTTAACAAAATTTAACCTCACGCACTTAGGCGATCCAAGTGGGTGAAACTGTTTCACCCATTTGGGTGAACAAAGTAGACAATTTAAGGTTCAGAAATCTACAATCGTTATAGTGTTGAGGATATTTACTGTTCATCCAATAGCTCCTTGGCAACATCATCCAGTTTTTTGTTTGTATCATCATATAACTTAAACAAGCGTCTACTAGCAGCTCCAGAGGTAAGCCCTACAGCTGTTGTTGCTGCTGCAACTGATACATTATTTCTGCAAACTGAAACAGCAGTTGCGATACCAAAGATGACGGTCGCTGTTGCTAAAACGACAGCTAGATTAAAACTTGTACTCGCTTGCCTGGAGCGTTCTTTGTACCATTGTGTTGCAATGTTCCTGTTGAAAGCCTCTGGATTTCTGTTAATTTTAAATAGTTTGTTCATGACCATTTCCTTGAAAAACTAGGATATAAGCTCTTATCTCAGATTTAACCTTGAATTTTGGAGAGTAGCCTGTTTAGGCACTAAAAATCACATTTCTCGCCGTCTGAGAGTTGCTGAGTGACAAAACCATCCAGATTCAACATAACTGAAGGGCAAATAAGCGCATAAGTACCGCTGTTATATACGCACAAGTAGTATTTGATTTAAACTTTGTGCAAAATTACTCACAAAGATTTCCAATAGTTTTTTTTTGCTTAAAATGTAGGTAAAATTTGTCGCCGTACAGTCATGGGACTTTTACAGTCTATAAATATAGTCACCATGAATATAACGCTACAGTTTGGCCGTTACTGAAAGAAAGCCATACGCCCTTGGCGTCTGCGCTCCGCGCAATCGCCTGAAAAATTCATAGAATTTTACTCATCAAGTGAAGAAAAACTCGGTTAGATAAAGTTCCCAATTCCGAACTTAAAGATTGTATTTATAGCAGTCGCCACAATTGTTAGGACATTTCCCTGTTCCCTGTTCCCTGTTAAGCGTTCCCTCTTCCCTCTTAATCAAAACACGATGTCCTAAACGATATGTCTGTTGCTATAAGTTCTTAAACTTCTACTAATTTACTAGCCAAAAACTGAGATTGGTGGTGGCTTACTCAACAGAACTATATATCCCGCTTAATATCAATCAATCGCCGTTCAATGTGGGTATACCCGTTAAATTACCAAATTTGACTTTGGGACAAGTACAGCAGTTGGCAAAAGAGTATGGATTGCAGTGCTTACCTAACGCAGAACTAGAACGACTGCGAGTAATGGTGGGTGGACATCCTTACTTAATTCAACTAGGTCTTTATCACCTGCACCAGAAAGATGTGACTTTAGAGGAACTTTTGCAAACTGCTCCCACTTTAGAAGGAATTTATAGTAGCCATCTGCAAGGACTTTGGATCATGTTAAGTGGACACTCCGAATTACTCGAAGCCCTGAGAACTTTGCTTCATGCAGGAGGGAGAACACAAATACAGCAAATACCAGCTTACAAGTTAGAGAGCATGGGCATTGTGCAGTTTGAGGCAAATCAAGTCAACTTTAGCTGTCAACTTTATCACAGTTATTTTTCATCTTGCTTGGAGGGAAAATGAACTCAACTTTAGAATTAACCTTCGATTACCACGTAGGTGGCAGCTTAAAACCAAATGCCCCTAGCTATGTAAAGCGGCAAGCCGACAAACAACTATATGACGCCCTGATGGTTGGGCAGTTTTGCTACGTGTTCAAGAGTCGGCAGATGGGCAAATCTAGCTTGCGGGTGCAGGCAATGCATGAACTGAAGCAGTCTGGCGTTAGCTGTGCGGCTATTGATATCACCAGAATTGGTAGCGAACACTTAACTCCAGAGAACTGGTACGGGGGTATAGTATCTGATTTGTGGCGGGGATTTAACCTCTTTGGTAAGGTGAATCAAAAAAACTGGCTGCAGGAGCATCAAGAGCTTTCTTTAGTTCAGCTCCTAGATCGATTCATTGAAGAAGTCTTGTTGGTGCATGTGCCAGGAAAAAGGATTGTCATTTTTGTCGATGAGATAGACAGCATTATCAGCTTAGATTTCTCAATTGATGATTTTTTTGCGCTGATTCGGGCTTGTTACAACCAGCGAGTTGATCAACCAGAGTACGAGAGGCTAACATTTTGTTTGCTAGGAGTAGCAACGCCTTCGGATTTAATTAGAGATAAAGCTCGTACCCCGTTTAATATTGGCAAAGCAATTGCCTTAGATGGGTTTAAGTTTGAGGAAGCCCAGACTTTAAAAAAGGGGCTAGTGGGTAAGGTTAGTGATCCCCAAGAAGTGCTAAGAGAGATTTTGTCCTGGACAGAAGGACAGCCTTTTTTAACTCAAAAGCTGTGTCAGCTCATATCAGAGGGATCAACAGTCGAAAATCCCCTGTCAGTTGAGCAGGCGGTAAGGTCAAAAATTATTGAGAATTGGGAATCTCAGGATCAGCCAGAACATTTAAAGACTATCCGCGATCGCCTTCTTACTAATAAACATCGAACACAGCAAATGCTAGGACTATACCAATCCATTTTGCGACACAAAGAAATAGATGCAGATCACTCTTATGAACAAATGGAATTGCGGCTATCAGGATTGGTGGTAAAGCATAATGGCAAACTAAAAGTTTACAACCCTATATATAAGAGAGTTTTTAACCAAAAATGGCTTAACCAGGAACTGGAAAAGCTTCGACCCTATGCAGAGGCTTTGAGTGCTTGGGTAGAAAGTCAGTATCAAGATGATTCAAGGCTCTTACGCGGGCAGGCATTTGAGGAAGGATGGAATTGGTTAGTCGATAAAGGTTTGGATCCACACAATAAATTCAGTATTGATGAACATCGGTTTTTAATTGCTAGTCGAGTGTTAGACAAACGAGGGACTTTGACCGAAGTAGATCGACAAACGATTGGCATAGCAGAGGAATTGCTTAGGACAGAGGAATTGCTTAGGAAGGTTAGCAATCCTATGCGTATCATTAGAAAAGTACTTAGAATAACGAAGTCTGAACCAGTTCTTGCCCAAAAACTTTTCCGACTTATCCTCAATGAGCAATTTCCAATTTGCCAGGGAGAGGATGAAGCTGATTGGGTAGAGCGGATGGTGCGTGAGCGCATCATCGACAACTGGGAAAGTCAAGATCAACCAGAACACTTGAGGAAAATACGCGATGAGCTTGTGCAGAATAAAGATGCCGAAAATTTACTGCAACTGTATCGACAGGTTTTGCAATCAGGAAAGGTAGTAGCTGATGACAATCCCAAACAACTCATATTATTAAGACTCGGTTTTGTAGTCAACTACCAGGGAAAATTAGAAGTTGGCAATCATATTTATGAAACCATTTTTAACCATAATTGGGCTGACAATGAATTAGGAAAATTAAAGTTTGAAAAGCAGTGGCAACGATTAAAGCTAATTATCTTATTTGGGATTATTATCGCCGTCAGTTTGGGGATTTATACGGGCATTGATTTGTTATCAAGCGCCAGTCGTTGTCCACTTCAAGAGGTACTTTTTAATACTTGCATAGCAACTTTTGCTAAAGTAAAAAATGTCCCTTCTGGAACATTTTTTTATGGCGGATCCACAACATTTGCTCCTCTGAGATCTCAAGATATTATTGACGCCATTAACAAAGCACACCCTTCATTTCACTTACAATATGTTCATCCACCTAAAAAAAAGCCTGGTTCACGAACGGGTATTGAAATGCTTTTGAACGATGAACTGAGCTTTGCCCAATCTTCTGATACTCTTAAACCATATGAGTTACAAGCTGCTACAAAAAAAGGCTTTGAACTAGAACAGAAGGCTGTTGCAATTGATGGCATCGCCATTTATGTAAACCTTAGTCTTCCAATCAGAGGTCTGACTTTGGAACAAGTGCAACAGATTTTTACTGGAGAAATCACAAATTGGCAGCAGGTGGGTGGTCCTAATTTGAAGATTACAGTCTTCAGCCGTAACCCGGAAGCTGGCGGTACTGTGGATTTCTTCCAAGACACGGTGTTACTGGGAAGAGACTTTGGTTCTTTTAAAGAGGTAAACAACACCACTAAGTCTTTACAGAGAGTTGCTGACACTGCTGGTGGAATTGGTTATGCCACGGCTTCAGAAGTTGTTAACCAAAAGACTGTACCTGTAAAAGTTCTCCCACTAGCAAGGAGTGCTAATAAACCTTATGTAGCTCCTTTCAGTGGAACAAACATCGAGAAAGTGAATCAACTGGCTTTTATTGATTCTTCTTATCCAATGACTCGCAAACTCTATGTGATTATCAAAAAAGACGGTGGTGTAAATGAGGAGGCTGGTACGGCTTATGCTAACTTACTCTTAAGCGTTGAGGGTCAAAAACTTGTAGAACAAGCTGGTTTTGCACCTATTCGACCACTCACTTCTAAATAGTAATTGAGTTATTCTTTATCTTCTCAAAAAGCGCTGACGCAAACGAGATACAAAAATATCAACCTCAGGTAATTTCATCAAAGCGACAATCACACCAAAAACACCAATGCCAACTAAACCAGCTATAGATATTTCCAATAGTTGAATTAGTAAACCATTTTCACCTAAAAACTTCTGCAAAATTTCAAGAGTACCATAGCTTGCTCCTCCAGCTACCATGCTACCAGCAGTTAAACCTAAAATTGGTAAACCCAACTCCCGCCAAGGTAAACCATTCAGCCTGCGATCAAGCAACCATAATAGCATCAATAGCGAGATGAAATTCACCCCAACTGTTGCTAGTACCAAACCCGGCGCACCAAAAGGTTTAAACAAAATCCAATCTAGCAAAGCGTTGAATACGATGTTAATCATACTAATGCGAAATGGTGTCTGACCATCACCCAAAGCATAAAACACTCGCACCAAAACATCTCGCCCCAAATAAACAAACATTCCCAGACCAGAAGCAACTAGTATGGAGGAAACTAAGCCGGAATCTCCTTTCGTAAAAGCACCACGTTCATAAACCACTCGTACAATGGGGTCAGACAACGCCATCATAAGCGCTCCCATTGGTAGCATGGTGAAAGCAGTAAGTATGAGTCCTTGGCGAATTCGCAATTTTAGCTCTTGCCAATTTTCCGGTGCGGCTAGTCGGGAAAATATGGGTAACAAAGGTAGCAAAATTATATTAGAAATAATTCCTAAAGGGGTTTGCACCAAGATATTGGAATAACGCAACCCTGAAGGGGCTGAGGGGATGAAAGATGCAAAATACATATCTGTGTACAGATTAATTTGCAACATCCCAGAGGAAAAGGTTGCTGGTGCCATGATTTTGAGTACATCGTTCACCCCTGGCTGCTTAAAATTAAATCGCAGGCGCAATGTACCTAACCCTGCTCGTGCTTGAGCAATTTGCTGTATCAACCATTGCAGGAATGCTCCGGCTAGGGTACCTCCCGCTAAAACCATTCCACCTAAAATGGCATATTGAGGAGAGCTAATTTTGCTACCTAGTTGCAGAGCGAGGATACCGAGACCAAGAATTAGAATAATGCTGGAAAATAAAGGACTGAGGGAAAGTAACCAGTATTGATTAGCTGTGTTGAGAGTCCCAAAACCAATACCAATCAGTCCTGCTAAAACTGCCATTGGTGCCATTATTCGCAGTTGCACAATGGCGTTTTCTTTTATAAAAGCTCCGTCACGAACGGTGTCTAAACCTGGTGCTACTAAGTCAATGAGGTTAGGAGCAAATATCACCAGGAAAATGGTTACCAAAAGCAGCAAACCACCCACAAGGGTTGTCATTGTTTCCACTAAGGGAGCAGCTTCTTCTTGCTTGCGCTTAGCTAAGACGCTGACGATCGCACTATGAAATGGTCCATTTACACCACCTAGTAATATTAGCATAAAACTAGGGATCATGTAAGCGAAGTTATAAGCATCGACAACTGCTCCCGCACCAAAAGCGGCGGCGATCGCTTGTTCGCGTACCAGCCCAAAAAATTTGCTGATTAATGTGGCAACAGCAATAATGCCAGCAATTCCGGCAAAAGAACGAGAGGCTTTTTGTTCTTGTGTCACTAACAGTACCTGACCACTTTCTGAAGGGGCATATCTTGAAATATTTAACCTGAAATTTAGGAGTTTGTCAGGGTAGTTTGGCAAAAATCAGAAATCTCACTCGACACCAAGCTTGAGGAACGGTACTCCACTTGCCAAAGCGTATTCCAATTCTAAGGTATTGCGTAATACATTGATATTGATGGGAGGCTTAGGATTCGGTCTTCGCGGTTGCAGAGATAGCTCATACCACACGACATCATGCCACGCACCACACTTATATCCTACACCTTGATATATCCCTATGAACTGGAATCCCATCAGTTTATGAAGCTTTTCACTGGCTGTGTTTGGGAGAGTGACACCGGCGTAGGCGCTGTAATAACCTTGAAGTACCAGAATTTTAAACAACGACGTATATAAAGCTCGTCCTATGCCTGAACGACGCACTGATTCATGGATATAAACAGATACATCAACAGCCCACTGATAGGCAGTTCGGTCTCTATGAGGTGCAGCATAAACATATCCGAGAACTTTTCCATCATGCTCGCACACTAGCCAAGGCAACTTTTCTAGAACTTTTGCAATGCGGTGCTGCATTTCATCTAGAGTTGGTGCTTGAACTTCAAAAGACACAGGTGAATGCTCGCAAAAGGGGGCGTAAATTTCCAGAACTTGCTCAGCATCCTGTTCAGTAGCAACCCTGATGATGGATGACATATAAAGCACACTCCCTTGTTCTGTTCTTGTTGGAATTATATGGACACTCGCTTCTCAAACATTCAAAATTCATGGTTGCTGAGCGCAGTCGAAGCAAAATTCAAAATTTAACGCAGTTCGGCGGAATTCAAGAGTCCGCCATTTGCTAAGGGCGAGGTTGCGCGGTCAATCAAGGGGACTCAACGTCCCTTTGATTGACAGTCTACGAACTAAATCTCGTAAAACTTCTGTTTGGTTACGTTCCGTCAACTCACAATACTTTTGTAAGTGTTCTTTTTCTCGCTGAGATAATCTCAAACTAATTTGAGTCATAGTAGCAGAATTAATAGAAATATGCTACCATTATAGTGGTTGATAACCCTCCGGATTGTGTAGGAACAGATAACCCTAAGTAGCGGTAATACGCTTGGTACAGAAAGATCAAAGCTCCGGGAAAGAACATGACCACTGGTTAGCCCGTCTTACAAAGGCTGTAAAACTATAAACCAAGCCGTGTTGTACGAAAAGTTATATCCTTGTGGGAGACGAGGATCTGCCTGTAGATGTTGTGTAAGACCGTCACCGATTTTAGTATCGGATATTCAGCAATGAATATGCCTAACGTGGCAACGACAGATGAAACGGGAAGCCCGAAAGACGAATAAGACCGTCCTTGTACTAGTTGGATTTGGGGGGAAGCCCCATCTTCAGCCGAAGGCAAGATGGGGTACTTCACTTAGAATAGACCACAAATCGTAGGGCGCGCTGCGAACTGCTATTTTTTCCAAGGTAACTTTGTGCCCATTTCAGTGAATGCAGAGAAGATGAGGTAGAGGATGAGAACACTGGCGCTGACAAGAAAAAGAACAACCTCGTTATCCATAATTGACTCAGAGGGGTGATGACTAGTACTGATAAAATGACATTTTATCAAAATGAATGCAACTTGGGATTCATTAAATTGGCGTTGCTGAATTTGGTAATGAATTTGATAGTGCACGATGTTCCATTTCCTGCAAAATTCTGTAGAGACGTTGCATCCGAAAGTTCTACATCAATGGGAATTTTTAAATTCATATCAAGATTTCAGCAACGCCATTAAAACGCCATTAAATTTTAGGCGGTTGTGCAAAGCAGTGCGCTTTGTGCAACCACTCGTGAAAATCATCGCGTTTTGTGCGATACGCGTAGCGTCAAGCCAAGGGCTTATCGCATCCCCATGTTCACGTGTCATTACCTTCAAGACTAGCTTTTAATCATTTCCTGCACTTTTTGCTGAAGTGCCGGATCTTGGCTGATTGCTACTTGAATTTGATTGAAACGTTCTAACCCTAGCCCTTCCTTTTGCAGGACTTGCTGCATGTTTGCATCAGCTTGTTCCTGAATTGACTTTAGACTTGTGACAGCTTTTTCATATTGCTGCTTTTCCTGTGAGGTTATTGCTCGTTTTAGCTTCTCTGGAGGATTTTGCTGTGATTTATATATTTCCAAAAATCGTTCTTGACTCAAACCAGACTTACTTATAACATCCCCCATCTGCTGAACTGCTCCCTGCTTTATCACTCTCAACTGTTTTATCGAGTTTGCAAATTTCTGAAGTTCCTCTGGACTAACTTTGGTTTGAGGTGTTCCTGGAATTTGAGAGGATGGAGATGAAGATGGAGATGTCGGTTTTGGTGCTTGTGCATGAGCCGACAGGCTGCTGACAAGAAGAAAAACAAAAATATAGCTACCTGTCAGAATTTGCTTAAACACGTTGAGTTCCTCCTTAACGGTTTCCAGCCCGGTATCAGAACAATTTGTTGAATTTCCTGAATCGAGCTTTAGTTTCCATCGATTTTTTTGGCATATCTTAAGGCAGCACGTAAGACAGCAAACAATAATTACTGTTTATCGCTAACGACTCTAGGTATGCTCTATCGTGGTACAGCTTAACACATATCCGGAAGCCCTTGATTCCGTTATCGCTGCTGTATGGATAAATAGAAAAGAAAGTGCTCACGTTTAAGTACGGAGTCTTCTCCATCAAAGTTGCTAGTCTCGAAATTAGAGCGCTTTTCCTTGGGCTTATGGACGCTAGGAACTATAAGCCCAAGGAGCAGTGGTGTCCAAACAGCAAGACACACTAAGCTCAAAACACCTGTGAGTGTTTTTCTGCGATTACTTTTTTTATTTGATTTTGGTAGTTCTGATTGACTACAAACTGTCTGTGGAGACCAGAAATGCTCATTGAAATTGTAATAATTCACTGACAATTTTTTTTTTGATTAGGTGACACCACAGGATATCAAACTTTTTTTATCTGTATGAAAATTTTATTAAGAATTTAACAAAGTTAGATAAATAACAAGAAAGATTTATAGATAAGCGACAACACCAGTATAAGGGTTATCCTTTGAGGTTATTGGCGTCAACAATTAGGGGTGTAAGAGGGTAAGGGGGTAAGGGTATAAGGGATAAATATATGATTCACGGTTCCTCTTTTTGTATCCCCTACACCTCTACACCCCTATACCCCTGTCTTTGTCAGTATTGGTTTGTGTATCAGTATCCAGCTATTCAAGTAGTACGTTAGTGTAGGTTGACAAATAAGCTTCCTGTTATCTGAAAGTGTTTGTAGAAACAGAAAACATAGTGCAAAATAAGCAAAATCACGATTTGTGACGAGGTTCAGAAAATGAAACTGCGGGAGTTACTAGCGACTGTAGATGATATTATTGTGCAGTTACCACAACATCCAGCAATGGATGCCGAAATCAAGAATTTAAAAACAAATTCCCATGCTTGCGTTCCGGGGGATTTGTTTATTGGGATGCCTGGAACACGAGTTGATGGTGGGGACTTTTGGCAAAGTGCGATCGCCTCTGGTGCTGTAGCTGCAATTATTTCTCCTCAAGCAGCACAGAAACATCCACCAACACCATCTGCTTGTGTCATCACTGCTGATGACATGACAAAAGCTTGTGCCCAATTAGCAGCCACCTTCCACGACTATCCTGGGCACAAACTCAAACTTGTAGGTGTGACGGGCACAAATGGTAAAACGACAACCACCCATCTGATTGAGTACTTTCTGCATCAAGCAAATCTGTCCACAGCATTAATGGGTACTCTTTATACTCGTTGGCATGGTTTTGTTCAAACTGCTGTCCATACAACACCCTTTGCTGTGGAACTGCAACAGCAGCTAAAGACTGCTGTGGATGCTGGGAATGAGTACGGAGTGATGGAAGTCAGTTCCCACGCTTTGGCGCAAGGTCGAGTGATGGGTTGTCAGTTTGAGGTAGGAGTGTTTAGCAATCTTACCCAAGACCATTTGGATTTCCACCGTGATATGGAAGATTATTTTACAGCAAAAGCACTGCTGTTTAATCCTCAGTATCTTAAGGGACGGGCAATCATCAACGCTGATGACTCCTACGGTAAGCGGTTAATTGCATCCTTAAATCCCGAGAAAGTGTGGAGTTATAGTGTCAACGATTCGACAGCGGATTTGTGGATGAGTCACCTAAGTTACGAACCGAATGGTGTCAGTGGTACATTGCATACACCAAAGGGTGAAGTTGTTTTTCGTTCACCGCTTGTTGGTCAATATAATCTAGAAAATTTACTGGCAGCAGTAGGAGCAGTTTTACACTTGGGGTTAGATTTGCAGTTAGTCGCATCTGTTATACCTGAGTTCCCCGGAGTTCCGGGACGGATGGAAAGAGTGCAAATTATTCCAGAGCAAGATATCAGTGTTATTGTGGATTATGCCCACACACCAGATAGTTTGGAGAATTTGCTCAAAGCAACGCGTCCGTTTATTCCAGGGAAAATGATTTGCGTGTTTGGGTGTGGAGGCGATCGCGATCGCACCAAACGCCCAAAAATGGGTAAAATCGCTGCAGAATTAGCAGATGTCGCTGTGGTGACATCCGATAATCCCCGGACTGAAAACCCAGAAAGGATTTTGCAAGATATTTTAGAAGGGATTCCAGAAACAGTAAAGCCGATAGTGATAGGCGATCGCGCAACCGCCATTCGTACCGCCGTATTGCAAGCCCAACCTGGAGACGGCGTTTTGCTTGCCGGAAAAGGTCACGAAGACTACCAAATTCTTGGAACAGAAAAAATCCATTTTGACGACCGAGAACACGCACAAGAAGCTTTAGAAGAAAGGATGAAAAAATAAAAAAGAAACATGCACGTAGATAATAACTCTATCATCTACGTGCATATTGTTTTCAATCTGCATTACCCCAAATTTCTAGAAAACAGACCACTCTACCGGAACAGTCTGTGTAGAAGCTGCAGAAACTGTAGTACCATTCATCTGCCAAATAGTATTTTCACCAGTGTCGTATCTACGCCAGAAGATGTCACTCTTGCCATCACCATCGTAATCACCAATGCTGGGTTGCCAAGCTGCATCAGTTGTGGGCAGAAAAGCCGCAGTATTAACTGATGTGCCATCCATTAACCAAGCAGTGTTTTCACCAGTTTGAGTATTGTGCCAGAAGATATCAGTTCTGCCATCACCGTTGAAATCACCAACGCTAGACTTCCAAGAAGAGTTCTGTTTTTCCAGAGAACCTGAAGAGATGAAAATACTATTCATCACCCAGACAGTATTTTCATCCGTTTGAGTATTGTGCCATAGCAAATCAGTTCTACCATCACCGTTAAAATCGCCAAGGCTATAATTCCAAGACGGATCCATTTTCGATAGAGAATACCCTGATGTTTCGGTACCATTTACAAACCAAATAGCATTTTCTCCCGTTGTTTGATTACGCCAAAAGATGTCGTTTTTGCCATTACCATCGAAATCGACAATACTGTAAGACCATTGTGAATCAGTTTTGGGTAGAAAAGCTGCAGTGGTTACTGTTGTACCATCCATCAACCAAGTAGCGTTCTCACCTGTTTGAGTATTGCGCCAGAAAACATCGCTTCTACCATCGCCATTAAAATCAGCAATGCTAGCAGTCCACGATTGGTTAACTTTCTCCAAATTGACTGCAGAAGCTATTCTTGTGCCATCCATAAGCCAAATGGCGTTCTCACCCGTTGTCTTACTCCGCCAAAAGATATCAGTTTTGCCATCACGGTTGAAATCGGCATAAGCAAAATCCCAAGATGAGTCTACGTTCGACAACAATTCTCCTGTCGGCTTTGTGCCATCCATAAGCCAAACAGCAGTTTCACCTGTTTGAGAATTGCGCCAGAATTTGTCCGTCTTGCCATCACCGTTAAAATCAGCAACAATCCCCGTACTACTAAACAAACGATTAGGATTGGGATTTTCTCGTGCAGTTACAACTTGTGTTGACTGCAACGAGTTTTCTAGTGGCGATTCTGAAGAACGTCCAAGACTCAAAGCAGAATTGAAATCATCCGTGCCTGCAAAACTATCGGAGATTGGGAGAGATTGGAATGCACTAGTACCTCTAGAAGAGTCCAAGGTTTCAGATGCAAACATAATGTTTGTTTATGACTAGTGTTCATCAAATTTTTAACTTTTTTTTTGGAATGTTTCTGTTAAGATATTACATCTGTTATCTTTGTTCTTTGTGACAAAACTGCATTTCCCTATCACAAACATGTTGTTAAGATAACAGATGAGCGTAGTAGTTATCAATTGGGTGCAATATATAGCAATACGTTTCAGTTAAGGATTGATCCTCCCTAAGCCTCTTTAAAAAGGAGGGAACTGAGCAAGCTTTTTAACTCTGTTAGGGGATCTTACAAAACTAAAAACCACTCACTGATCCGTATCAATATATATAGAAATCCGATTTTATTTGTGAAAATTGAAGATATAGAACCCCGACTTCTTGGAGAAGTCGGGGTTTGGAACATTTTCTCAAATGAAATCTTCACTTGAAAAATCAGTAAAAAATCGCCGAAAGAAAATTTTTCGGCGATTTATAACTAACAGAATGTCAGTATTAATGAAGTGAAAACCAAAATCACTCGTCATTGATGACTCGTAAAAACGAATCAATTACGAATCACAAATTACGAATTGTACAAAAACTCTTAAAAAGTGTACCATTCTTTAGCAAATGTTGGCAGAGCAGATTCAGTAGGAGTAGAACCATTCATCTTCCAAATCTTGTTCTCACCTGTTTCGTAATTGCGTAAGAAGATATCGGTCTTGCCGTCGCCATCAACATCGCTAATACTTGGTTTCCAGGCTGCACTTTGTGTCGGTAAAGCAGTGTCACTGGTAACATTTGCGCCATCCATGATCCAAGTCTTACTCTCACCTGTTTGCTGGTTGTACCACAGCAAGTCTGTCTTACCATTACCATCAAAATCGCCAATACTAGATGTCCAACCTGCACCGAGAGTAGGTAAGGCAGTTTGAGAAGCAACGTTTGAGCCATCCATCAGCCAGACAGCATTCTCACCTGTTGTCTTATTACGCCACAGAATATCGGTTTGAAAATCGCCGTTGAAATCTCCAAGACTAGACTCCCAATCTGCACCAAGGGTTGGCAATGCAGTTTTAGTAACGTTGCTACCATTGGTTAACCAAAGAGCGTTTTCACCTGTTGTTTTATTACGCCATAAGGTGTCAGTTTTACCATCACGGTTGAAATCACCAATAGTGCCTGTCCAGCTTGGATCAACCGTTTCCAAAGCAGACGAAGCCAGAACCTGTGTTCCATCCATCAGCCATACAGCATTCTCACCCGTTTTTAGATTGCGCCATCCGAGGTCGGTTTTGCCGTCACCATTGAACTCAGCAGTACTGAAAGTCCAGTCTGTACCGACATTCGTCACAGCTGCCTCAGAGGCAATATTTGTGCCATCCATGAGCCAAATGGTGTTATCACCCGTTTTTGTATTGCGCCAGATGATGTCAGTTTTGCCGTCACCATTGAAATCAGCAACTTTAGAGTCCCAATCTGAACTCATTGTTTTCAACGCACCCTCAGAGGCAACATTTGTACCATCCATCAACCAGATAGCGGTTTCACCAGTTTGAGAGTTACGCCAAAGCTTGTCTTTTTTTCCATCACCATTGAAATCAGGAAAAATTGCTGCACTAGTAAATATGGGATTAGGATTAAGATTGTTAGGAAGGCTTATTGCTGTATCATAAGACTCTTGATCTGCATCTAAAAAAGATTGTGAAGAGCCACTCAGGCTGGAAGTATTTAAAAGACCATCATTCTCAAAACTATTTGTGGGTTGAATATTTAATGCCCTAGAATCTGTAGTTCCTAAGGTTGAAGAACTGGAGGTATTTGGAGATTCCAACATGGTGTTTATCTATCACTAGTGTTAATCAATGTTTTAACGTCTTTTGATGTTTATGTTTGTCATAAAAAAACATAATTTGTGTTTCAATTATGTTTTTTTCAGACTTTGTTAAATCAGTGGTCATTATAAGCAAAGACGACCATCAAAATGTTATTTCATAACATTTGAAGAATGATAGTAATCCTATTTGATTTTTGTGAAAGTGCCTGCGCGTAGTGCATAAGTCCCAACGAGTGAGTGAGGGAGGGAGAATATTTTCATGTGTTCTGGTGAGGCAGTGCGTTGGGGAGCCACTGCCCTTCGGGTATGCCTGCGACACGGCTATGTCCTATGCCCTGCGGGCACGCTGCGAAGGGCGGACACGCTGAGGCTTCGCCACGCCAAGGGCGAACGCGAACGCCTAACGCAGTCGCCTGGTGAACCCGAAGGGAGGTTCCCTCCGTTGAAGCATGTGGCGTGCATGTGGCGTGAGTTAGTACTTGATGAAGGTTTCCCGACTTGTAGACGCGTCCCTTGCGCGTGTCCCTTTGGGACTCACCGGCTTTCCGTAGGGTAGCGCCGTATCTGAGATCTTGCACCAGTATCAACAATGAGGCAGAGCCTCGATATCTGGTTCCCAGGCTGAGCCTGGGAACGAGGGTTGGGAGGCGAAGCCTCCCGATTATTGAGAATGCTGCAAGATCTGAGCCTCTGACTAGCGCTCTTAACCGCTAGTAACATATGAAAGAAACACTCTTTCCCTGTTCCCTGTTCCCTGTTCCCTGTTCCCTGTGTTTCTTAGGAGGTATGCGCAAAGCGCACGCCCAAAGGGCTAAAGCGCAGCGTGTCCGGAGGACATACCCGTTCGCCTTTGGCGTGCCGTAGACATAGGGTGTACGCAGTTCATGACGGCTACTTATTCAAAGCGTACATACCTCAGCAAATGCGTCTAACTAAAGTCCTTCGATTTATCTATGGAGAATCACGCACCACAGCCTACGCCAACAAAGAAACGTACGCCAGTACTGCATAGTATCTTTACTCAAACCCTAGATATATCTTAATGGTCATTCTGAGTTCTGTGTTCTTTTGATTACTGTTTCAATAAAACTGTATATCTCGTCAGAAAAACACATATGCACTCGTGAAGTTGTATTAGAAAGAGTTTTTTTAAGGATAAACAAATGAAATCGCAATATGTTATAGCTTCGTTAATAGTAGGAATAATCACTGTATCAGCTAACTATGCAGATACACATAATTTATTGCTCTTGCAAAACACACCTCGAACGGTCAAAACTGTTAAACAGAATCAGATACAAGCTCGAATACCACCTAATCGCGGAGTTCCAACTCGTCGGGAGAGCGGCGGTGCTCGCAGCATCAAGCAGGCTGACTTCAATAGAATTCAGCAACAATTAATAGCCGCGGATAAATAGAAAATCAGGGTTGCATGCTACCTCAGTAAAAGATAAAGATTTTAAACATATTAACTCAGACGCTTACTAAAATACTGTTCAAATAGAATATATTTTTTGGAAATAATTTTATACGAAATCAACATTTGTGCACTTGTAGCTATGTATGAAATTGAATAAAAGACTGCGATGCTCGCATTGAGCTACCCTTTTGTACAAAAGGTAGACACAGAAGCTCAAAAGTCAATAATGCTCGGATAAGCAAATCACAAGGCGCGAAAACTCTTGTAAAGACGTTGCATCCGAAAGTTCTACAGGTCAAAAATTTCCTTAACCGAGTGGTGTGCATGAACTAGAGCTGATTTACCGTAATATGTTAATTATTTGTTATTTATGTTTTTAAAAACAATAGTGATGGTTTAAGTAAACTAATTTAGGGTGGTAGTTTATGGAAATATGGGTAAACTTGGAGTTTGGTGACGGAAACTTTGAGTGCGGGTTTGGTAATCTCAATCTTGAGGTGATGGTAGCAAATGCACAGCGTAACATCACAAAACTAGAAGTTTACCCTGAGCGCACTTGTGCTGAGCGCAGCCGAAGCAGCCGAAGGGTGCAATTACCCCCAAATGCCGAAATTCCAGTTTCCTATCAACGTTGGAAAGAGCAATACTACTCGTTACTGAAGCATTCCAGAGGTGGTTTTAAAAAGAACCAAGTCACTCATATTTCCAAAACAGATTGTTACGATTCTGCTCAGCGTTTATGTCGTCACCTTCATCAGTGGCTTTACCCTATTCAATCAGAATTAAAACAAGCATTGCCACAAGACTTTCAACCAGAAATTCGTTTAATTATCAACACACATAAAATTGGATCACAGACAACCAAGGATATTTTACATCGACTCCCTTGGCAGGAATGGGATTTTTTTGCTCAAAATTTCTCTTGCGAAGCGGCTGTTTGTTTTCACTCTTGTGTTGCAAGTACTACGGCATCAGAAAAATCATCCACTTCTAGTAAAATTAGAAGACCTAGGATTATTAGTATTTTTGGAGATAGTCAAAATATTGATACTGGTGCCGATAAAGAGTTACTGCAAAAATTGCAGAAACGAGCAGCTGAACTCATAGTTCTGACTGAACCAAATCGTTCCGATTTTAACGCGCTCTGGGAAGAAGCTTGTGATATCCTATTTTTTGCAGGTCATAGCGAAACAAAAGGTGATGGTCAAACAGGCATCATAAATATTAATCCCAATGACAGTTTAAGTTTATCAGAAATCAAAAGAACACTGAAAGCAGCAATTAACAAAGGTTTAAAATTAGCAATTTTCAATTCTTGCGATGGTTTAGGTTTAGCAAGACAATTAGCAGATTTAAATCTTCCCTACATCATTGTCTGGCGGGAAGAAGTGCCGGATATATTAGCACAAAAGTTTCTCAAATATTTTTTAAATTCTTTTGCAGAAGGTCAATCTTTATTTACTGCAGTTGGGGAAGCCAGAGATAAGCTGAAAGAACTTGCAGATGACACAGATATTGCAAAACAACTACCGGGGGTGAGTTGGTTACCAATTATCTGTCAAAATACAACTCAGACTCCACCGAGTTGGGAAGATTTGGGAGGACTTTCTGGTGAACTTCCTGAATGTCCCTATCACGGTTTATCTGCGTTTGGGGAGAAAGACGCGGACTTCTTTTTTGGTAGGGAGAAATTTATTACTTCTTTAGTGGAAGCAGTCAACAGCAAACCGTTAGTTCCTGTAGTTGGTGCTTCTGGGAGTGGAAAGTCTTCTGTAGTGTTTGCAGGATTGATTAAGCATTTAAGAACTGTTGGGAATGTGGGGATAGTCAGTTTTCGTCCGGGGAAAAATCCGTTTGATGCTTTGACTGTGGCGCTGAGCAAATATTGTCAGTCCCTAGCACAACGACAATCAAAAGCATCAGGAGAAGCTAATAGCAGGTTAGCAGAACTAGAATTTGAGGTAAACCTGCAACATGATGAAACAGCATTATGCAATGTTCTCGAAAATATCATTCACTCCTCAAGATATCAGCGTTTGGTGTTAGTGGCAGACCAGTTTGAAGAACTTTACACTCTTGCTGCCCAGGAAGAACGTCACAGTTTTTTGAATGCACTGCTTTTGGCTGTAAAATCTATTCCAGCGTTGACGCTGGTGTTGACGCTGCGAGCGGATTTTTTGGGAATTGTGCTTGATTATCAACCAATGGGGAAGGCTTTGCAACAATACCCCCCATTGTTACTGACTCCAATGGACAAAGAAGAATTGCGAGATGCGATTGAAAAACCAGCTTTAAAAATGAAGGTGGAATTGGAGGAGGGGTTGACTAGTAAACTTATTAATAGTGTGGGCCATCGCCCCGGTCGTTTACCTCTTTTGGAGTTTGCTTTAACCCAACTTTGGTCAAAACAGAAAAATTGGTATTTGACTCACAAAGCTTATGAAGAAATTGGCGGTTTAGAAAAAGCTTTAGCAAAACACGCTGATGAAGTTTTAAAAAACTTATCTGAGGAAGAGAAACAACAAGCACAAAGGGTATTTATTCAGTTAGTGCGTCCTGGGGAAGGGACAGAAGACACTAGGCGTGTGGCGACTCGCAACGAAGTGGGGAATGAAAATTGGGGTTTAGTCAAACATTTAGCTGATGAACGTTTAGTGGTGACTGGGTGGGATGAAACTGAGAAAATAGAAACAGTAGAAATTGTCCATGAAGCGTTGATTCGGGAATGGGGAACGTTGCGCGGGTGGGTGAACGCTAACCGTGAGTTTCGGATTTGGCAAGAGCGGTTAAAGCTAGAAGTTCGTGAATGGGACAATCATCACAAACATCAAGAAGCATTGTTGCAAGGAACACGGCTAGCAGTAGCAGAAGATTGGTACAAGCAACGGGGAGATGAACTGACACCACAAGCGCGAGATTTTATTACCGCTAGCATTACATGGCGAAAACAAGAGCAGCAAAAACAGAGGCGCAGACGACAGCTAACTGTTTTTGGGCTTACTGGTGGTTTGGTGGTAACCTTAATGCTAGCTGGGGCTGCTTGGTGGCAATCGCAAAATTCAGCTCATAGCGAAATCAAAGCGATTAGTGAATCCTCAGCAGCGTTGTTTGCTTCAAATCAAAAGTTAGACGCGCTTAGAGAAGCAATTAGGGCGAGACGAAAACTGCAAAAGTTAGGAAGTGTGGACGCAGACACTCAGAATAATGTTGAATTAGTGCTACGGCGGGCAGTTTATGGGGCGGTTGAGTACAATCGTTTGGAAGGGCATAGAGGTGAAGTTCAAAGTGCAGTTTTCAGCCCAGATGGTAAGACGCTTGCTTCGACGAGTAACGATAAAACCGTCAGACTTTGGAAGCGTGACGGCACGTTGCTGGCTACTCTTGAGGGGCATCACGCTGCGGGTTTACATGTTGCAATAAGCCCCGACGGTCAAACTCTAGCTTCCGCGAGTGATGATTGGACGGTTAAACTCTGGAAGCGCGACGGTTCGTCAGCGCTGCAGGAGGGTATCCCTCCGCAGGCGACTGACGAACCCCGAAGGGGCACGTTGCTGGCTACTCTTAAGGGGCATCAAGCTCGCGTTTCGGGAGTTGCTTTTAGCCCTGACGGTCAAACCCTCGCTTCAGCGAGTGATGATTGGACGGTTAAACTTTGGAAAGTGTCGCATGATCAGATGCCTGTCTTATTAACTACCCTCAAGGGACATGAAAATTTGGTTCATGCAGTTGCTTTCAGCCCTGACGGGAATACTATCGCCTCGGCTAGTTCAGACAAGACCGTCAAACTATGGAAGCGGGACGGCACATTTTTGACCACAGTCGCTCGGCATAACAATATAGTTTGGGATGTTGCTTTCAGCCCTAATGGGAAAAAAATTGTCTCGGCAAGTGGAGACAAAACCGTCAAGCTCTGGAACTTGGATGGCAAGTTGCTGAAAACTCTGGAGGGGCATCAAGCTGGTGTTTCGGGAGTTGCTTTCAGCCCTGATGGTAATACTATAGCTTCGGCAAGTTGGGACAACACTGTCAAACTCTGGAACAAAGATGGCATATTGTTAACTGAGCTGAATGGACATAGCGATAGGGTTTGGAAAGTCACTTTTAGCCCTGACAGCAAGATTTTAGCCTCGGCAAGTGCAGATGGAACAATCAAATTCTGGAAACTAGACAGTAAATTGCTAACTACCCTCCGAGGTCATAGCGCTGCGGTTATTGGAGTTGCCATCAGCCCTGATAGTAAGATGGTCGCCTCGGCGAGTGACGATGGAACCGTCAAACTCTGGACTCAAGATAGCACGTTATCCGTTATGCTTGATCATAAAGCAGCAGTTTACCGAGTAGCTTTCAGTCCCGACAGCAACACTATCGCCTCAGTGGGTTTGGACGGAATGGTCAGACTGTGGAATAAAAACGGCACCTTACTGAATACTTTTAAAGCACACGAAAATAAGATTTGGGGAGTTGCTGTTAGCCCCGACGGGAACACTATCGCCTCGGCAAGTGAGGATACAACAGTCAAACTGTGGAATAAAAACGGCACCTTACTGAATACTCTTAAGGGGTCTCAAGATGATCCGATTTGGGATGTTGCTTTCAGCCCTGACGGCAATACAATTGCCTCAGCTAGTCGAGACATGACAGTCAAACTGTGGAATAAAAACGGCACCTTACTGAATACTCTTAAGGGACACAAAGCTGGGATTTGGGGAGTTGCTTTCAGTCCTGACGGCAATACAATCGCCTCAGCTAGTGAAGATAAAACGGTCAAACTCTGGAAGCGCGATGGCACTTTGCTAACCACTCTTAAGGGACATCAATCTATAGTCTTTGGAGTGGCTTTCAGCCCTGATGGTAAGATTCTAGCTTCGGCGAGTGCAGACAAAACTATCAAACTGTGGAGGGTGGAGACAGGCGTTTTACTGGCTACTCTCAATGGGCATAGCAGTAAAGTTTGGAGAGTTGCTTTCAGTCTTGACGGTAAAAAGCTCGCTTCGGCAAGTGACGACAAGACAGTGATTCTGTGGAATTTAGATCAAGTTGTCGATCTAGATAAGGTAATGGCACATGGTTGTGACTGGGTGCGAGATTATCTCAAGAATAACCACTATGTGAGAGAGAGCGATAGCGAAGCGCTGCGCATTGGCGCAGATCGCACTTTGTGTGACGGTATCGGCACTCAGAAGCATTAACCGACATCTTGCACCAATCGCCGACTCTCGCCAAGCGTTATAAATGTAGCTCTGAGTTTATTGATAATTTATATCAAATATTTTACCTAAGTGTATAGGTTGATTGAACCTGAACTTATTAAAAAGTGGAAGCAGAGAAAACAATAAAATAGGAAAAATTTAAATGTTAGACACATTTGGTGCGTTCGCCCAAAATTTATGAGCTTTATCTCTACCTTCATCGGCTTCCTCATTCCCCAAAACTGCATATCTTCCCAAAATAAAACCTATATGTAAATATAGCCCCCAGAAGATGAATCAAAAAATAGTCTCTGGTGCTGCTTCGCAATATCGTGTTTTAGCAAGCGTTAAGTAATTTAAATTACCATGGCATCACCAACTAAATATTGGCAAATGCAGATACTTCCTATAGGGGAAGACGTTCAACAACAACACCGCAGGGAAATCTCTAGAGCTAAAGAGTTTTTTAAAACACAATTTCCTCACTTAAGCTGCAAACCCACACTATCGACAGAAGAAAATAAACAAGTTCAAACAGTTTTGTGGGAAATTTTTCGTTTAGATGATGACATTTACCAACGTGCGATCGCCGGACTTTGTCTACGCTGCTATGTTTCACACAGAATTCTCATCACCTGCAAAACCATCCCTCACACCTACAACGTCAGTGCAGAAAATCTTTTCAGGTACACAGATTTACTTCCCTTCGTTTTAAACGACGATGGTAAGGCACTGGTGATTTTAGATAGTGAGGGGAAAACTCAACATATCTTGAACCATCATGATGGCATAACTCGACCAATAGGAAAAGGCGGAGAATTTTTTAGTGTTGACATTTTGCGGAAATTTAATCCCAACCTAGGTTCTAACGAAAGCTTAGATAATTGGACTACCAGACTCACCCGCCAGAATGAAGAAATCAAGTCATTTTTGTGGGAGTTTGGGTTAGCGACTCCTAGTAATTGGGGACTACTATGTAAATCTATACCCCGTTCTTTGTCTGGACTTCTTTCAACAGAAGACTATGAAATTGTAAAAGTTTTTAAAAAAGTGTACCAACGAGACAGACTAAAAACACACCAAAAAGGACGCTGCTCTGAACCAACACCAAGTCAACTGCAAGAAATGCTGTATTTGTTGCAGCAAAAAAATCTTATTATTTCTCAGAATACATTAATTTATCATCTCAAATGCATAGCAGAAATCTTACGTCAAGACTGGCTTTACAAAAAAACAGGTAGTACCAAAACTGTACCTATGGAAGTTTATGATCATTCAACAAATGATTATTTTTATCACACAGACCGCGAGCCGGAGGACGTAGAATTAGAAAAATTACAAAAAATCTGTAAAGACTTGTTTGAACAAGTGTTATCTCAAACAATAGGAGAGGTAATTCACCAACGGATTGAAGATTTGAAAAAAAGTAGAGGTTACAAAAACTTTGCTCAACGATTACCGGAAGGCTTGCGACTTTATTACCAAGAAAATATATCCTTAGGTGAAATTGGTAAAATTTGGGGAATCGAATGGAGTAAAGCCAGACGGATTATGCAACTAGAAAATTTTTTAGAAATTGTCCAGTATCGAACAGAGGAGATTTTTTTAGAGAAACTTTTACAATCGCTTAATCAATCTCAGTTAACAAGAATTTCTCATGAACCGGAATATCTAAAAACTCTTGTTGCGGAAATTAGAGAATTTGTCTGGCATAAAACATTCAAAGAAGCAAAAGCAGAATTAGTGAGTAGTAAAAAACAAAGCAAAAATAGCTTATTCGCTAAAAGAATTCGCATCTACCTTCGTGATTCATCCTACGCAGCATAAACTAGATAGATGATATAAAAAATACATTGCTTTTTCATGAGATAATCAATAAGGGAGAAAATATGAGTAGCTCCAAAAAATCTATACTTAAAACAAAAAACAGGAGAATAAAATTCTCTCCAAAAGTTGTGTGGCTAGAATCAGAAAGTTTTGAGGAAGCGCGAATCATCAGCGAGAATAATTTTAGCAATATCGGTGAGATAAGCCAATGGAAAACATATTTCAACGCACTAGCACGACTCGGTTTTGAAAAGTACCTGAAAGAACGAAATCCAAATATAAAAATTAATCAAGACAGTGGTGCTAATCCAATTGATGATGTTTGTTATCTCAATATAGGTGAATTTCGCCTTTGCTTAATTATCGTAGATAACCTGATTGATGATTTTGTCACTGTACCAGAAGAAGTCATCACTTCACCAAAAAGGGTTGCTCACTTCTATGTATTGCTGGAAGTTTTAGAAGAGGAAGAACAATTAAATATTCACGGTTTTTTGCGTTACGACCAACTCATTAAATATTGCCAATCAATTAATTTGGAGGCTAAATCTGCTAGTTATTATCAGCTACCGCTTTCTTTGTTTGACCCTGAAATAAACAATCTATTGTTATACTCACGTTTCTTGTCACCAACTGCTATTCCTTTACCATCAGTAGCTGAAGTCAATAATACAGCGACACAAAATCTAACTCAGGCTACAAACATTCCTACTAAAGCAGTAGTTAACCTAACCAATTGGTTGCTGGAAGTTTTTGAAGAAGGTTGGCAATCTACCAAAAATATTCTAAAAACGCTTGATAATAACTATGTTTGGGGTTCTGCAAGAAGTCACTCAAGAATTGATCAGTATTCTGGGGCTAAAAAATTTGATTTTGGACTACTACTAAATGGTCAAACCTTAGCTTTAGTTCTCAATCTCAAACGGTTGGAAAATAATGAAGTCGATGTGCTTGTACAAGTTATTCATTGCTATGAGGAACATCGCAATGAGGAATATCTTCCGCCTGGTTTGAAGCTGAAAGTGACTCTTAATCCCAACACATCTGAGTCAGAAAGTCAGGAAGTCACTGCAAGGAAAGCTGATAATGTCATTCAGTTAGAATTTAGTGAAGCCTTAGGCAAACAATTTCAGGTTGAAGTCAGTTTCAAAAATGCTGTGGTAACTGAGGACTTTTTATTATAACTTTCATCTACTTTCGGCGAATCGCCAAATACAGCAGATTGCAAGTTGGTGAAATACAAAGATACCCCACCCGCGTACCTTAAGCACCCTCCTTTTAGCAAGGGGAGGGTTGGGGAGGGGTGTATTCTATTTAGATGCAAAGCACTATGTCTAAATTCTAAAATCAATCATTGTCTGCCGATACGCATCTGGTAATCCCGTGTCAAAGCACTTTCCTTTGACAACATATCCCGTCATTCCCTCTTCTTGACACACTCTATCCAGACAAGATGTTAACTGAAATTCCCCTCGTTCCCGAAAATTTTGATGAATATGTTCTTCCAAAAAATCAAATATTTTCGGTGTCAGTACATACAACCCAAAGATACAGAGAAACTCATCATCTGCCATTCCCTCTATACGCAAATGTTGACGGGCATAATCAATAGAAGGTTTTTCATAAACTTGGGTTAGTAAAGCCTCCTTTTCCATTGGCAGAATCACCGGTTTACGGGTTCCATCACTAACACAGGTGTGAAGAATAAACTGGGTTAGATGAGGCTGAACATGAGCAGAAAGTCCCTGATTGGTACCAACAAGCAGCGTATAACCTACCTCCAACTTAGGATTGTGACGACGATATCCTCCCGCCCAATCGCTGTGTTCGCCAAATAGACAAAGACGCCCAGGAACGAAAATGTGCATTCAGTCTACCCGAAATTTTCCCACTCTTTATTAAGAAATTACTATAACTTGATGAAATTAAAATCAATGGGTTAACACTAACACATGAATACGTAAAAAAAAGTTGAAATTTAAATTAAAAATTAAAAATAATTTTATTTTTATAAATATAATTTTACTTATCGTAAATTAAAGGGTTTAAGACCCCCAACTGAAACTGTCTTTAATTTTGAATTTTGAATTTTGAATTTTGAATTGTTAAACGGTTTCATACTTATCTTGACTTTTAGGTTAAAAAAAGTATCGTAAGTAATTTCCGTAATAATTGAAAACTAACAACTCATCTACTAGGGTCAGTTGATAAACTGTCACTCATCTAATTCCGCGTTTCATAGTATGAGTTTAATCTTTATTAATGCAAGGAGTGATACCACTTCACCATATGTTTGGCACAAGTTATATTCGCAATTTGTCTCACCAGCAGAGTGTTGCGAGTTTCAAATGTTGCACAAAAAAGTGATTTGGTATACAATTATACAAGAAAGCGCTTGAGCGAAAAAATTATCAAGCGCTTTTTAATGTAAAAATAACACCGTGTCGCTCTCTGGGTAAGAAGAAATTGAAACGACAAGGAGCGGTGATGGTCTAGTATATTCGCTTACACTTGAGTTAGAAATACTTCTGAAGCATATTCTCCAATTGTTGTACTGTTGCCCTAGGAGAAGGACGAGATAAGGGTAGATCCTTTTTCTCCTCTGTGCTTTCTGTACTTCTAGAATTTGCTAAAAAAAGCACTGGCACCTCATATTGGTAAGCTTGAAACCAATCTTCACGAGTTGTAATATCCCGAATTTCTAGCTCAAACTTAAACTTTTGTATCTGTTCTAGTTTTTCCTGCAAACCCTCACACAAATGACAACCGGGCTTGCTATATAAAATGATTCGCATTTGCTTCAACCAAAATAGACTCTGTTTGACTTCATCTTTACTACCATACTCACTTTTATTTCATCCCATCAAGCAACATATTAGTCGAGCAAATGTTGTTGTACCCACAGCACAGCCTGAACTCGATCGCGAACATCTAACTGACTAAAAATTTGAGAAACATAATTTCTCACTGTTCCTTCACTCAGGTGAAGTTCTTGAGCAATTTCGCGATTGTTTTTTCCCCGTCCCATTAACTTCAGGATTTCTAGTTCACGTTGACTTAATAAATAATAATAATCATCTTTTGGGCGTGAGGGATTGGGTTTCAACTGAGCAACGACTTTCGGAACAATCGTCGGCCCAAGTTGACAGTATCCCAGATAAACTGAACGAATAGCTGTTACAATTTGTTCTATTGGAGTGTGTTTCAATAAGTAACCAAGTGCTCCTGCTTGTAGTGACTGCCAGACATACTCGTCATCGTCAAATGTCGTGAGTACTAATATCCGTATCCAAGGATAACGCTGAATAATCTCACGAGTTGCTGTTACTCCATCGTAAACTGGCATTCGGACATCCATCAAAATAACATCAGGTTGTAGGTGTTGCGTGAGGGCGATCGCCTCACGTCCATGACTCGCTTGTCCAACCACATCCAAGTCCGCTGAAGCAGATAATAGTGTGGCTAAGTCCTGGCGAAAGATATCCTGATCATCAACAACTAAAAGGCGAATCATAACGGAAGTATGATTTGAATCTGCGTACCTGAACCTGGAGTACTATTGATGGTTAATTGACCTCTCAATAGTTGAACTCGTTCTTCAATACCTTGTAATCCTAAGCCTAAATGAGGCATTTTTGGATCAAACCCTTGACCATTATCTGCTAGTTCTATCAAGATACCTTCAGGTGTAGAAAAACCTCGAAAACGAACAGCAGAAGCATGAGCATACTTTTGAATATTAATTAGTCCTTCTTTAACAATACAGTAAATGTGGTGACTAGTTTGCAATGACAGTTGTGGTAAGTTAATCTCCCATTGGACGCTCAAAGCTTGATTGTGGCGAAGCTGTTCGAGCAAAGTCGTTAAAGCTTGATTGAGATTAAAATCCGATTGACGCATCATTTTCAACGAGCGATTAACATCCTCAATACACTGAGTCGCTAAAAATTGAGCTGTATCTACAACTTCACAAATTCCATCAATATCGTGTTGTCGAAGTTTTTGTTGGGCTACAGTTAACCGACTGTTGAGGTTCGTTAGACTATGTCCTAGAGAATCGTGAATGTCGCGTGCAATCCGAGTACGTTCTAGTGTAGTTGCTAGGGTTTCCACTTGCTCAGCTAAAGCTTCGGCACGTTTTCGACTTTTTTGTTCTACAATCACCATAAAACTAAAAGCAATTATGAAGATAGTGACGACGAGATTATCTGATAGATAGCTCCAAATCATCTGTTGAATTTGTTTGTGCTCTTTTAGATTGACACATAATGCTGAACTCAATTGAGCATATTGAGGAAGTGCCCAAATAAAGGTTAAAATTCCAATAATAACAGTTAATACAACAGTTAATATCAGATTTTTCCTATTCAGTAAGAAACAGCTTTTAGCAATGTACAAGTAGAGAAAAAATTCTATTCCAATTCCTGTCACCCTCATGAAGAGTGCTAATAAAATCCCGGAAAAGATATATGCTTGCCTTTGCCAAAGAGGACGGTAAATTGGAAAGACTAAACTTAAGAAAGTATATCCACAAAGACAGAAAAAAACTTGTAAAGATGTTGTGATTGAAACTTGAAACGTTCCATCAAGTATAAAACCTAAAGTCACTCCAATCATCATCACCCACTCGACATAACGCAAAATCGTGCAGAATGATGGGGAAGAAAACATACTCAGTTTCATGGCAAGCAAAGCAGCAAAGATTGCCTAAAAGATACTAAAAACTAGAGTAGAGTATTCTCTTTGAATTTCTTTATGACATTTGTCATGTGAATTGATGACACCAATCTATGGTGTGCAGAAACTGGACTTAGCTACGTTATATCAAGTTGCAAGTCCCAGAGGTCATTTGTCATGCTATTTGCAAAGCGTGCTATAAGCATACGTAACGCAGTGAGTGAATCATCTCGCAAAATTCGTCTCTATCTCAAAAAGAGCATTAAACAGCATCCGCTTATATGGTTTTATGTCACTTCGATTTTGATTGAAATTGCCTTAATTCCAATTTTTATCGCTACAGGTGCTCAAGATGGACTAATAAAAGGTTTTGAAAAAGCTAGGTTACACTTCAATACCGACCTTGTGACTGCATTTCGAGTTATATTAGCAGCGCCAGAAGCATTCCTTGGAGTTTTTCTTTCCATCGCACAAGTTGCATCAGTCGATATAGCAGTCTTTATTATTGCCAAAATTGCTTATGGAAAAAAGGGTTTTTTAGACCTCAAAAATCGCTTTCGTTTTTGGAGAAAGGAAATCAAATGGCAGCGTGGCGTCAAAATTTGGGGAGTTTGTCTTTTCACTTTTAGTATCTTAAATTTAACAACTGGTGCGTTGCACAATTTACTTATTGATCAAAGCGATTTTGCTTGGGATATTAACTTGTTTTCAACTCACTTTTTGATTGGCTTTTTCATTGCCATGTTTTTAGATGCTGGTGCAGTTTTTGAGGAAAATGGTTGGCGAGGATTCGCCTTACCTTTACTGCAAAGCCGCTTTAGTCCTCTAAAGGCTTCAATCATATTGGGATTGATGTGGTTTGGATGGCATATTCCCGTGAAATTTGACACATTTTTTTATGGGTTTGGAAATGCTATTGTGCTTTTTTCCATTCTCATGATTAAGTTTGTCTTACTTTCAATCATCATGACATTTTTCTTTAATCGAGTCGGAGGAACAACGATTATTGCAATTGTCATGCATGGTGTATCAAATGATTCAGTCGGTTTGGGGGGTCGAATTTTATCAGATAGCTATACAGTCTATCTATTGACTGAAATTAATTTAGTCATTCCTATGTTGATTGTAGCGATAGGATTGGTTTTTAAAACAAAAGGTCGGCTTGGCTTTAGAGCGGGTTGTCAGAGTTAATTAGAGGAATTCGCGAATCATCTCTATCTTGAGTAGTAGCTTGGATAGTAGCTTAGAAATCAATGTTTTTCTGTTGTTTCGTACTTTGAACTCGTTTAAAACAGTGAACAGCTACCTACGCAGTACCAGCCGCAGTAAACAGGGACTGATAACTGATAACTGATATAGCAATCCTATTTCATTTGTGAAAAACAAAGTACATTTGTACATTCTTCTTCCCTGTTAAGAGTTCCCTGTTAAGAGTTCCCTACTTCAACGAGTAATTTCACAACTCCTGCACGGATTGCTATAACTGGTAACTGATAACTGGTAACTGTTAAACCCAAACGTTCCTACTAAACACTCAACAACAGAAGGTTTAGCTAAAATCACAAAGAGTGCATTCACGGTATGTAAGGTTCACTTCAATGGTTAGCCAAACTTTGTGCAATCGCCCAGTTAGTCAGTGGCTTGTCTTGAAATCAACTCTCTCTGACTGGCTAATGACACCAATATTTATTGTATTGCCACTCTTGATTTTAGTCTTTTTACCTTGGATGATTCCACGCCTGCGCTGGAAGCGTTTTTGGAGTGGTTTGGGAACTGTGTTACTCGTGGTTTACTTTTCTGCCACTTTTCCACTCACCATAGCTGTCGCAAAAAAAGGATTAGTTACTTTTATTCCCCCCGATCCTGGTACAACCGCAGATGCAATTGTTGTACTCGGACGGGGGATACCATTTAGAGGTTCAAGGGTTGAGGTTGCAGCCCAACTGTGGAGGAATCATCGCGCACCATTCATTTTTGCCAGTGGTTTAGGAGATGGTTCTGAAATTGTCCAACAACTCAAAGCAAAAGGTATTCCTGATACTGCGTTAGGAGAAGAACACCGTTCTCAAACCACCAAGGAAAACGCATTGTTCACCGCATCAATCCTACAACCACGCGGAATCAAGCAAATTCTGCTAGTCACGGATTCTCCACACATGTTGCGTTCGCGACTCACTTTTAAAAGTGTGGGCTTTGAAGTCATGTCGCATACAAGTCCCATACCATCTGAATTCACTCCGACCAAAAAAGCAATGCTCATGTTTTATGAATATATGGGATTAGTTAGCTACGGTTTGCGAGGGGACTTTCTCAAACACAACTTACCTCAACAGAAAAACCCACCTGTCGCGAAAGTTAAGAACTCGGCAAATTTTAACCTGCAAAAACAGCATATCGAGGATAACAGAGATATCAGTTATCCTCTTTAAGCACAATTATGGGTAAGCCAGTCGTACAAAAGTCCTTTTGTATTTCCTAGGGAGACGCTACGTGTTAGCCTATGCCTTCAGCATACACTCAGCGTGTCCCAAAGGGACTTACGCGTAGCGTGTCCGTAGGGAATATTCTCAATTCTGACTCTGTGGTTCTTTCTTGCTGATAAATTCCCTCTAGCAACCTTTCCTCAGGATAGAAATCTAACGAAACTTTTATCTCAAAATTTTCTGAAGTCTTACTATCTGTGATGGATAGAGAATGAAATAGACTACCACCATCCTTGACCAAAGAAAATTGTTTTTTTAAGGGAGAAAATTCTAAAGTAACTCTAATTTCAAGTTTCCCTTTTTGTCTACCATTGTTATTAGGAACAAGCAGTTCACATTGGATTTCCGGTCTCAGGGATAATTCCCACTCAACTCGATTAAATATGCCTGTAACATTCCTTTTTTTGAAGTACTTTTTAACAAACTTGTCTTGACAAGAAAAAATTAAATCATTCCCCTTTGGCTCAAAATATTCAAGAACTTTTTTAACTATTTGAACTGCATTAAAAATTTTATCTCCTAAAAAAAGAACATCATCCTCTTGTTCCAATCGCTGGAATTGGTTACTCAACATGTTAAAATAACCTCCTTACTAATCCCGAGTTCTTGAGATTCTCTTACAATCCTTGCCACAAAATTGAATTTCGTCAAATAAAGTACATGGTAGATGCCTAGAAGGCGGTGATACAGCCCTCTGTGGCGGGTTTACCGCCTCCTGGTGACTGAAAGAACAGCCATAGGACTGTAGACGCGAGGAGCGCTGCTTACCGCTGGCTAGGGTAGAGTAGGGTAGGATAGACAGACGAATATAGACAATTAATTTACTTTATTTATCTGCGTAGATTGCGTGTTCAAAACTACATTTTTTCATATCTTACTACACTATTTAACTTAATTAAAGTTTCCTTAGAAATAGATATTCGAACAATAAATGTAAATATTTACACTTATTTTCTCTTGGTGGAATGTAAAGACAGAACATATTGTAAAAGTTGTCATATATACTCAATTATTGATTTCAAACTCTTGCACTGAAGTAGTCATGATTGTATATTCAAGATTTCAAAAAATTTAGGTTCAAAAAAAACCGTATATTTTCTCAGACAAATGACAAACCTTCAGTGTATTTACTATGTAAAAAGGAAATATATATTTTTGTCTAGTTTCATCAAAGCATGACAAAAGCATAAATTAAGCTAATTACTCTATGGTTCTTTAATATTTAATAATTATTGAAAAAATAACTTTTTGATAACTGATGAAAATATAGCGGTTCTCATTTGAATCACATAATGTGAAAGTGCATGTACTTTCACTAGCTCCGTGTGTATTGCACCAAACACCACCAAGCGCTATATTCACTCTGTTGAGGATGTTTTAGAAGTATTGTTTTAACTTCGATATCCCCCTAAATCCACGGCTAGTGCTACAACGGGACGCCACATGCACCGACTGTCGGGCGTTGCGCGACGCTAGTCGCACTCAAAGCGGGAACCTTCAAGGACGCTTATGCTCTCCTGTTGAGCAGGTGCTGTTCAGATATACGACAATTTCGTGTACTCAATGAGACTTTCCAAACATCGTCTTGTGAACAGGCTTAACCCGTTGCAAAAGCGCTGTCGAACTAACAGCAGGGAAATATCCTGTTGTGCATAGTTTGGGGTTTTTATTTCAAACAGGTATGAGCATATTTGAATTTCTGTTAATTTTGCTATCTTCACACACTCCTAAAATGGTGCGTTACACTACATTAACGAACCCCACGCATTCAATATTTATTTGTATATCAGTTATTCATCTCAACGGGTAGAGACGGTTCAAACAGCACACATATTGAAAATCTCTATTTTACTTTATAAGAGTAAAAATTTAATCATAATGTCAAATCTCAAATTTCAACTTATTTATGTCTGAAGAACTTAACTTTCAAGGTCATGGTATGGATCGCCTCCCTCCCCAAAACATTGAGGCGGAAGAAGCGATATTGGGGGGAATTTTGCTAGATCCGGAAGCGATGAGTAGAGTGAGCGATCGCCTCATTCCAGAAGCCTTTTATCTGAACCCTCATAAAGATATCTATCAAGCCGCTGTCAGGTTACATACTCAAGGTAAACCTACAGACTTGCTTGCGGTGATAAATTGGCTAAACGACCACGATATGCTAGGGCGTGTTGGCGGTAGAAATAAATTAATTTCATTAGTAGATCGTACAGTGTCAGCCGTTAATATCGACGCCTTAGCAGATTTAGTTATGGAAAAATACCTGCGGCGTCGGTTAATCAAAGGTGGTAATGAAATTGTGCATCTGGGTTATCAGACAGAAACTGAGTTACCAACTGTTTTAGATGAAGCAGAACAAAAAGTCTTCAGCATCACTCAAGAACGTTCCCAAAGCGGTCTGGTTCACATTTCTAACACCCTGATTAATACTTTCCAAGATATTGAAACTCGCCATCAAGGTATCGCCCTACCGGGAATTCCTTGCGGCTTTTATGATTTAGACGGTATGACTAGCGGTTTTCAACGTTCTGATTTGATTATTGTTGCTGGTCGCCCATCAATGGGAAAAACCGCTTTCTGTCTCAATCTTGCTCATAACATTGCTGCTTCATATAAATTACCAGTTGCTATCTTCAGCTTAGAAATGTCAAAAGAACAACTGGCGCAGCGGTTGTTAGCAAGTGAGGCGGGAATTGAAACTGGTTATTTGCGGAGTGGACGCATCAGCCAAACTCAATGGGAACCCTTAAGCCGTGCGATTGGTATGCTCTCTGATATGCCAATTCATATTGACGATACGCCAAATATTACAGTCACAGAAATGCGAAGTCAAGCCCGGCGTTTGCAAACAGAATTAAATACAGAACTAGGACTCATTATTATAGATTACTTGCAATTAATGGAAGGAGCGGGCGATAATCGTGTGCAAGAATTATCAAAAATTACCCGAAATCTTAAAGGTTTAGCGCGTGAATTAAATGTCCCAGTGATTGCTCTTTCTCAGTTGAGTCGAGGAGTAGAATCACGTACGAACAAGCGTCCCATGTTATCTGATTTGAGAGAAAGTGGAAGTATTGAGCAAGATGCCGATTTAGTTATTATGTTGTACAGAGACGATTACTATAACAGCGATACCGCAGATAGAGGAATAGCTGAGGTGATCATAGCTAAGCACCGCAATGGTCCAACAGGTACTGTTAAACTCTTGTTTGACCCACAATTGACGAAGTTTAAAAATTTTGCCAGACCGAATAATTATTGAAAATGAATGAGTAGTTCGTGGTAAGTTATTCAGAACTATTTTATTTTATGCATGATCACCCGGAAATAAATTTCCGGGCTAATAGCCGAAGTCAGTTAAAACAGACTAAATACAATAAGAGTCGGTTTTAACTGACATCTTGCACCACTCTGAACAAGACCTAAAAAACCGGGTTTCTGAACGGTAAATTAAGGTTTGCAAGTGTCGTCATTTTCAAGAAACCCGGTTTTTGACCCTGGTGCAAGATGTGAGTTTGAACTGACTTAAGGTACTCGCTGTGGGACTTGAGTTCCAGGTAGATTTCGGAAGAATGAAATAACCAAGGGTTTGTTATCAATAGTTATGATTAATAACTAACAACAAACTACTAACTATGAATTATTACTGAACTTTCAGCAACTCCACATCAAAAATCAAAGTAGCGTTCGGTGGAATGACACCACCAGCACCACGAGCGCCATAACCTAAGTCTGAAGGTATAATTAATTGACGACGACCACCTACTTTCATAGTACTTAGTCCTTCGTCCCAGCCTTTGATAACTTGTCCAACACCTAGTTTGAAACTAAAGGGTTGACCGCGATCGCGTGAGCTATCGAACTTGGTACCATTTTCTAAAGTCCCGGTGTAGTGAACTACAACTGTTTGTCCTGTTTTAGGAGTCGCCCCAGTCCCCTCTTTTAACTCAGTGTACTTAAGTCCAGAGGGCGTGGTGACGACATTAGCATCAGACATATTTTTTTTGCTCGCAATAAGGGTATTGTTTTCTTGTACCTGAATGGGTGCTGGAGTTGTTTCGGTCAACTGGGTCGCAACAGCGATATCTTGTTTGTTACCGCTAATTTGCGCAAATACCAAAACCAAAACACAAGCCAGCATGAAGCCCATGCTGAGTAAAATCGCTTTCAAAATGCATCCTCCCTACTCAGTATTTTGGAAATGTAAGATAACCAGTAGGACAAAACTTAGTTTAAATCACAAAGCGACCCTTAACGCCAAAGCTTATTTTCTAAATCACGCACTTGACGCTCTAAACGGTCAATTCTACCACGGAGTTCGTCCACTTCCGACTGACGAGGCACCCCCAAATCCTGTAACATATTCCGCAGTTGTCGTTGCATATTAGAATCCCAATTTCCCTGCTCCGACTTCAACTGCTGTACCATATCATCCATAACCGCTTTTGCTTGCTCGGGATCAAGCTTACCATCCTTAACAAGTTGCTCGCTTACTTCCCGCAGTTTATCTGCTACCAAGGACGTTGTCCCAAGACCTATCGTTAATAACTGCTTCATCCAGTTGTTGTTGTCCATAATGCCTTTCTATCACTTTTTTCAAATCAAACGTCCCTTTCTCATAAATCTACCCTATAGACCTATGGTGCAAGGATAATTAATATAGACTACACCTCTATTCTGACAAACACACACAAAGGATCAAAAGTGTGATAATCGAACAACTACAGGTGAAAGTTCCGCCCGAACAAACAATCAAGTGAGTATCAAGTGCGAAAATTTCCGTTGAAAGATGAGCAAGGGAAACGTTATCCTACGCCAGAAGAACTCATTAAAGCAGCTGAACAACGAACACGAAGGCTGACAGAAAAATTGCGTGAGTTAGGAGTAGATCCGGAGAGTATTGGTTAACTCAGATTTTGCACCTTACCGGTGAGTACGCCTTGAACTCAAGTTCAAGGCTTATAGTCAAAGTCCGTTAAAACGGACTGAAAGACTTACCCAGTCTGTTTTAACTGATGTCTTACGTCATCACGAGTAGACCATTAATGCTTGTATGAAATAGTGTTTAAATTTACTCAAAAATCAGTTCCACTCTTAGTCCATTTTAATGGACTTCGCCTATGAGCCTAGGACTTACAGTCCTAGGCGGACGAGAACCCAGTCAAATAATATGTGTAGACGATTGACATTTATTTTACCAGGTGCAATGTAAAGTTGTCCGATTGCTAAAATTACCTTAAACTCAGGAAACATGACTGACGCTGGTGTATATACTTTTAGTCAAGAGCTTGGCAAACAAGAGTATTATGCCTATAGACTTTTTAACCGCTTGGGGAGTTAGTACTGCTGTTGGATTTCTCTTCCAACCAGTAATGAAACAATTTGCCCAGGATTTAGGCAAAGATTTATTAAAAGATATACTCAAAGATGTATTCAAAGCTATCCCCAGCCAGATTTTACAGAAACTGAAAAAGGAAGAAATAGATATTGCTGCTGGGAAAGCACTTAAAGAGTTTTTGTCACTCGTCCAGCAAGAATTAGAAGATGCTGATATTCCTGATAACGAAATTAGGGAGTATTATAACGAACCGCTACAAAAATTTCTTAAAGATGAAAAAGTTAAAGAAATCCTGGGAACTCCTTTTCAGGATGAATGTAATGAACTAGATACAAGAAGTTTACAAACTCTTTGGAACGAAAAGAAATTGTTACATTTGCCAACAGAATTTGATTGGACAAAGCTTGGTAAGCGTTACGTTAAAAAAGTCAAAGCGATTATTCAAGACTCATCTGAACTGAGAGCAATTCTAGATTCCAAAAATCTTGAAAAAATTGAAAAAAACACAACAGAGACTGCTGGCATTATACCCGACTTCAATTTCAAACAATATCAAGAAGCAATTCGCGAGCGCTACGCCAATCTCAAACTAGATAGTATAGATACCAGCGGTTACGCCTATAACGAATTGCGGTTATGGCGAATCTTTATTCCTCAAAATGTGCGAGAAGTTCACCAAGTCTTACCACAAGTTCACGAACTCCCCAAAGAACATCTGAGACGATTGCGAGAAAAGAACGAACTAGAAGCAGAAGAAATTGCAATAGAAGAATTAGAACGTCACAAGCGAGTTTATTTAGAACAGCCAGTAGGTTCAGTTAAAAAGATTGTTGAAAATAAACAAAACTATAAATATATCGTAATTTTAGGTGATCCAGGTTCGGGGAAGTCTACATTATTGCAATACCTGGCGTTAGATTGGGTAGAACAAACTCTAGATAGACTTCATAAGATAGAAAATCCTCCGCCGATTCCGTTGCTGATTGAGTTACGCACTTATATGCGGCGACGGGAGGACAAAGAATGCAATAATTTTCTGGAATTCTTTCATAAATGTAGTGGTGCGATCGCTCACCTCAACCAACATAAATTACAAGAACAACTCAAGGCTGGTAACGCCTTAGTCATGTTTGATGGTTTAGATGAAGTTTTTGATCCTGGTAGGCGAGAAGATGTGATCACAGATATTCACCGCTTCACAAATGAATATCCCAATGTGCAGGTGATTGTGACTTCTCGCGTGATTGGATATAAAGCGCAGCGGCTGCGAGATGCTGAGTTTAAGCATTTCATGCTGCAAGATTTGGAACCAGAACAAATTCGGGATTTTATCAACCGTTGGCATTCTGACACATTTACTGACAAGATTGATGGAGAAAGAAAAAAAGAGCGACTGCAAAGAGCAATTGACACATCAAACTCGATAGCAGAACTTGCAGGAAATCCTTTATTGTTGACGATGATGGCAATTTTGAATCGTCACCAAGAGTTGCCAAGAGATAGAGCCGAACTTTACAATCAAGCATCGCGGCTGCTGCTGCATCAATGGGATGTAGAACGTGTTTTAGTGGAAGATAAGAGGTTAGATCCAAAAACGATAGATTATAAAGATAAGCAAGCAATGTTGCGTCAAGTTGCTTACCATATGCAAACCAGTGAAAAAGGTTTAGCAGGCAATTTGATAAGCGCGAATGATTTAGAAAGGATTCTGATTGGGTATTTAAAAACTCTAGAAGTTGACAAAGCAAGAGAAGCTGCGAGAGTGATGATAAATCAACTGCGGACTCGCAACTTTATGTTATGTTTCCTGGGTGCGGATTATTATGCTTTTGTTCATCGAACGTTTTTGGAATATTTCTGTGCTTGGGAATTTGTCTGGCAGTTTAAAGAGACGCGATCGCTAGAAATTGAACAACTAAAAACGGAAGTCTTTGGCAAACACTGGCATGATGAAACTTGGCATGAAGTGTTGCGACTGATTGCAGGAATGATTGAGCCAAAATTTGTTGGGGAAATTCTTGATTATTTAATGGATCAAAATGGCGAGGCAGAGAAATTTAGTAACTTGTTTTTAGCGGCTAAGTGTCTTTCAGACGTGAGGAATAGGACGGTAATCTCGTCAATTGCTACGCAGTTAATCGAGCGGATAAAAGAATTAATTAACTATGACAATATCAGTTTTAAAACTGCTCATACTAGAGATGCTCAAATATACTATACGCAAGTTATTTCCATTCGCACCAAAGCAGTTGCAGTAGTTGCAACCACTTGGAAAGATGACCCCAACACATTACGCTGGCTTAAAAGTCGAGCCACCGAAGATAAAGATGAGATTGTGCGAGGTATAGCAGTGCATAATTTAGCGCAAGGGTGGAAAGATGATCCTGATACTTTATCTTTTCTAAAAACGTCTGCTCAGTCAGGTACGCCAAACGTACAACAGGCAGCTGTGCTAGAGTTAGCCAAGGGCTGGAAAGATGATCCTGATACTTTATCTATCCTTAAAGCCTGCGCTGAATCCAGTAAGTATTATTTTGGTGCGCGGGCAGAAACAATGCGATTGCTAGCTAAAGGTTGGAAAGATGAGCCTGGTATATTTGAGCTTTTATGCGATCGCGCTGTCAATGATCCCTTTGAGCGTCAGCATAGCTCAAATCGCAACCCTCGACAATATGCACTGGCGGCAATTATCGAGCATTATCCTCACAATCCCCAAACTTTACCACTGTTGCGCGACAGAGCGGAGAATGATCCGGATGAGCAAGTGCGGGAGTTTGCTCAGAAGAAGTTGAGGGAGTAGAGAGATAGGAAGTAAGAATGTAAGCTGAATATATGCCCAAGAAAATTAGAGAATTAAAAAGCTTGTTGTTGCAAGCAGGATTTACTTACAAACCTGCAAAAGGTAGCCATAGTAAATGGATACATCCAAAATTACCCAAAGCTATCATCATTGCTGGCAAAGATGGTAGTGATGCCAAACTGTATTTAGAAAAGCAAGTAAATGAAGCACTTGTAGAACTAAAGAAAATGGAAGAAGAGCAGACAGAGGAGACAGAAGAATGAAATATACAATCATCATTCAATGGTCAAAAGAAGACCAATGTTATGTCGTTTTCTTACCTGAGTTTACTGATGTCATGCAGCCTTGCACTCACGGAGAAACTTACGAAGAAGCGCTCAAAAACGCTCAAGAAGTGCTAGAGATGTTAATTGAAACATCTTTAGAAAATGGCGAACCTCTACCAGAACCTCAAACCCTAGCAAAATCTTGGAATGTAGCATAGAAGTATAATTATTAAAATAAGAGACACGCCCTATGAATACACCTACCCAAACAACAAAAGTATACGACGAAATTATAGACTTCATTGCTACTGGAACCACTCCCCAAAGTGTCGTCGATTTTCAACTTTCAGATTCAGCAAAAGAGCGTTTGGAAGACTTGGTGTACGGACACAAAATGGGAGAATTAACACCAGAGGAAAAGAGAGAATTAAATCATTTCTTGACGCTAGAGCATGTGATGATATTAGCAAAAGCGCGAGCTTCTAAGTATATTAGTCCTGAGTAAGTATTAAAAGTGTCTCGTCCTTACGTTATTACGACGCATGGAAAAGTAGAGAATGAATCTTGAAAATAAATCTTGAAAACAAACAGATGAGTATTTTGTACCCATCTTTCCGAGGAAATGGCTAGAATCAGAATGTTTGCTCTTTAACGCTACGCTAGTGGACACTGCAACTTGCCCTCGCTGTCATCAACCCGTGAATTCCCAAGCTGTCACCTGTCCTCATTGTGGTACTCAGTTGAAAGCTTATGGACATCCTGGGATTCCCCTACATCGCGCCACAGGGAAGGAGTATCTCTGCGACACCTGCACTTACCACGCTGACGATACTTGTAATTTTCCCCAGCGTCCCTTTGCCAAAGAATGCATCCTCTACCAAAATATTGAGGAGAGTAAGCAAGAATTGCAGCAGCAGCGTTACGCCAGTAGCTTTGGTGCAACTGTGAAAAGCTGGATGAAACGCAATCAAGCTTTACTTTTGCTGCTGGCTCTATTATTCATTTGTTTGATTATTGCTCTGTCAACATCTTAACCGAAATTAGTGAACAGTTATCAGTAAACAGTCATCAGTAGGCGTAGGTTGGGTTGAGGAACGAAACCCAACAATATCAAACGTTTGTTGGGTTTCGCTACGCTTAACCCAACCTACCATTACTTTGTCAACATCTTAACCGAAATTAGTGAACAGTTATCAGTAAACAGTGACCAAGTCATTGAACTGTGATAACTGATAACTGATAAGTAGAACCACGAAATTAAACATAAAATGCGTGGTGTCAGAAACCTAAAATGCGTGGTGTCAGAAACCCGGTTTCTTCAAGAAACCGGGTTTCTAGATTTTACGTTTTTTTATGTTGACCTACTTAACTGTTAAACCGCAGGCGTTAACTTCTCAACATGAGGCGCTTCTTCATCAAACACCGCCAAGTCAAACCAAAAAGTGGTGCCAATGCCAACTTCACTCACCAAATGCACTTGACTGTGATGCTTTTCCATGATATTCCTCACAATAGATAGCCCCAAACCTGTGCCTTCTAGGGTGTGGACTCGGTTTTCTACCCGGACAAAACGGTCAAAAATGGCTTGTTGGTCTTCTGAGGCAATACCAATTCCAGTATCGGAAATTTCCACCCGTACTTTGGGGACTTGATTAGGAGAATTGGATTTTGGTTGAAGTTGGTAGGCGCGGAGGGCAACTTTTCCACCCGCCTTGGTAAACTTAAGAGCATTACCAATCAAATTAGCCAACACTTGCAGTAATAAATCATAGTGACCGACAACCAGGGGCAAAGATGGTGCAACTTCCTGACTTAATTCAATGCCTTTGTCCCTAGCATTGAGTTGGTAAGTACGCAGTGTCTGCTCGATCGCCTGCCCCAAATCCACCCCATTCAAGTGATAATTTCGACCAGACTCTAGCTTTGACAAATCCAAAACATCGTTCACCAAGCGGGTTAGTCTATCGGTTTCATGATTAACAGTGACCAAAAACTCTTTCTTTTCTTCAGTACTCAAGTCTTCCCCGTAGTCGTGCAAAGTCTCGATAAATGATTTGATGTTAAATAGAGGCGTTCGCAATTCGTGAGAGATGTTACTGATAAATTGACTTTTTGCCTCGTTAAGTTCTACCTCGCGGGTGATATCTTGTACGGTAATCGCAACACCTTTAACATTCTCTCTTTGCAGGTCAAGAACTGTTGTCAGCAAAATGCGGATAGTGCGCTTGATAGGTTCAATCAGCGGTATACGGAATTCAGCACTTTCGCATTCCCCCGTTGCTATTTCATATAAAGGACGGGTAATTTGCATTCCTACCGGTGCAGGTAAGTGATGTAAAACATTTTCGCCTACGACTTTAGCCTCTTCCCAGCCAAAAATTCTCTGTGCTGTGGGGTTCACTAAAATCACCTGCATACTATTATCAATCAGGACAGCTCCGTCAGCAATTGTGGAAACCAGGGTTTCTAGCTTGGCTTTTTCCGCCGTCAGTTCCTCAATATTTTGTTCTTCATAGCGCTCTAAGCGCTCTGCCATTTCATTAAAATTGAGAATTAACTCCCCAAGTTCGCCTCCTAGTGGTAAGTCAATTTGCTGTTTGAAATTCCCCGCAGCAATTTGTTTTACCCCCACCAGCAATTCTTTAATGGGCTTGGTGATTGTCAAAGCATTAATCACCCCTCCCAAAATCACCATCACCCAAATTGAGATAAAAACAGCAATGGTGACATCACGGGTGAAATTTGTTGAAGTCACTGCGGCTGGGTTGGGGTTAATCCCAATCGCCAACACACCCAAGTATTTGCCATCCGCAGTCAGTGGAACAAACACATCGGTGACTTCCCCATCCGGCGATTTATGTTGTCGCACCATCGGCTTTTCTGCATCAGCAGCATAATCATCTGGCAGTTCTATCCGCCGTTCAATGGTAAGGGATGTTCCCACCTCCGGTTCCCAAAAGGGAATACCGAAATAAATATTCCCTGTGTCATCAGCATAGAGCATATAACGCACGCTAGAGGTGCTGCTATAAAAGCGTTGGGAAAATTGCGCCACTTCGGTGAGATTATCATTAGCAATGAGGGGAGCAACGTTAGCCGCAAGCAGCAGCCCAAGATCACGACCAAAGCGAGTGTCATTCAAACGTGCATCCACCTGAATTGTATTCACTGCCCAGAACGTCAAACCACTCATCACCAGAGAGACTACCAAAGTAGCGGCTGCTAAAAGTTTAGTCTGGAGAGTGAACTCCGACCACCAATTGACAATTGCTTCTTTGATTATTTTTAAAACAGTTAGCATCTTAAAAAATCGTTATTATAGTGCTGACAATGAGGATCATAGGATAGTATATGATTTACCTAAGACCTATCAAGGTTTGACTTGTTAGGGTAGGGATAGTTATCTATTCATCCCTGTCAGGAAATGAAACTACCCCAATAAATAAAAATTAACAGTTTTTAATAGTTTATAGACAAACACGTAAGAAGGAGCAAAGAAGCGAGCAATTCGCTCATTCGCTCATTCGCTCATTCACGCATTAGGAATCTCTCCGCCTCTGGGTCTTCTTACCTGACTCGGTGACCGATGTCTCGTCGGTAATACATTCGCTCAAAGTGAATGGACTGCGTCCCTGCATACGCTTGGGCAAGCGCTTGCTCAAAATTTTCTCCAACTGCGGTAATATTTAACACTCGACCGCCGTCTGTCACCACTTGTCTCGTTCCCTGGCTCCCGCCTGGGAATGCCTTTGTCCCAGCATGAAAGACAGTGGTTCCCAGTGCTTCTGCTTCCTTTATACCAGTAATGACTTTTCCTTTCTCATATGCACCAGGATAACCACCAGAAGCCGCAACAACCGTAACCGCTGCGCCTTGCTTCCAAGCGATGGGTGGCATTTGAGCCAAACGTTGCTCAACACAAGCTAGAATTAACTCTTCTAGGGGTGTTTCCAATAGAGGTAACACGACCTGCGTTTCTGGATCGCCAAAGCGACAGTTGAATTCTAAAACCTTAAAATCGCCTGAATCAGTGATCATCAACCCAGCGTAAAGCACACCTCGGTAGTCAATGCCTTTTTTTCTGAGTGTGGCGATCGCCTTTTCCAAAACTTCCCTTTGAATTTTTGCCATCAACTCCGGTGTTGCAATCGGCGCTGGGGCATACGCTCCCATTCCACCAGTATTTTCCCCTGTATCGCCCTCACCAATCCGCTTATGATCTTGAGCACTCAGTAACGGACGAATTGTTAACCCATCCGTCAACGCCAAAACAGAAACCTCTTGTCCTGTCAAACACTCTTCAATAACCACAAATTTCCCTGCACTGCCAAATTCTCCACCAAACATGGCATCAATTCCCGCATGTGCCTGTTCCACCGTTTCCGCAACGATGACACCTTTACCAGCCGCTAAACCATCGGCTTTCACAACAATTGGTGCTCCTTGGGCTTTCACATAAGATTTCGCTGCCCCAGCTTCCGTAAATACCGCTGCCCGTGCTGTCGGAATTGCTGCTTCTTGCATGAAAGCTTTTGCCCAAGCCTTACTTGCCTCAATTTTTGCGCCTGCTTTCGTTGGACCAAAAACCATCAAACCAACGGATTTTAGATAATCCGTGATGCCTTTTGCTAAAGGCACTTCTGGTCCCACCACAACTAGAGAAATATTCTGCTCTTTTGCAAATTGAGCGATCGCCTCAAAGTCATCTACTCCCAAAGACAGGTTTTGGCAGCGTTCCATACTTGCCGTACCCCCGTTTCCGGGCACACACACAACTTGCTCAATTTGGTTTGATTGCAACAGTTTCCAGGCTAGAGCGTGTTCCCGCCCTCCATTACCTACAACTAAAACTTTCACTGGTATCCTCTTTAGGTTTCTTGCAAGGGAGAATGCGATCTACGCGACTCGCCGTACAATTTTTTCACCAATTCTGATGATTGTGCAAGTCCTAGTATGTTGGGCGCACAAATAAAGCTACCATTGAAGATAAACGAAAAGCTTGTGATGTAAGCGCCCAAGGGGCGCGACTACACGCCCCCAACGAATGAAACAAACACCTGTTCCCTGTTAAGCGTTCCCTGTTCCCTGTGTTTCTTAAGAGCTTTTTGTAAACGCAAAGCGCCCTCCGGACATGTTTGGAATCATCAAATTCCGCCTAAGCACTAAATATGTCCCCAAGTGACGAATGCGGTATCAGGTCTTCTACCTCAAGGTATAAAATTTAGTGGTGCAGTCAAGTTAGTAAGCACAGATTCTCGTTATTGCGAGTGATATCAATCATTCGTTTCATAAATACTGATTATTGTTAATACCATAACTTGAGACTACCTTTGGATGATAAAATTTAGTTAACAAGAGGACAAACATGTTGAAGCTAACACGACGACGGTTTGGTCAGCTGGTGATTGCAACGACAACAGTTGCTGGGTTTGGGTATCTCGGCAAAAGAACGGTTGCACAAACATCCTCAATTATCTATAGTGTACGCGTCCCTAAAACCGGACAACTTGTCATACAGTCCTTAGACTTAGCAACTAAACAAATTCAGAACCTGACCACTATTTTTATAGAGCGTGGCGAACAACTGGGCAGTATCGGTTATTTCGGTTCTAACAAATTTGTACTAAGCATTAGCCCACTCAAAACTGCTGCAAACGAAAACAATTCCCCTAGGCTATTGATTGTCACTGTGGGTAAGTCTCCAACAAGTGTGCCAATTTCTGGACTCACAAAAGAACAGAACCTTCAGAGTGTGTTGGTTACTAATGATGGTTCGCTTATTGGTCTAGTCCACAAAGCTGACAAAACATCATCTATATTAGTCAAGATCGACCAGTACACAGGATCTATTAATACTGTTAATAATATAACATTGCCTGTTACCGAGCGATTCGATAATTTAGCCCAGTCGAGATTGGATAATGTTGTGGAGTCAAATGAAATAATTTATACGACAACTCTTTCGCAACAAGGTAATACAAGTTTGGTACAGTTGGATTTGACAAAAGGACAAGTAAGCCCAGGAGCGCAATTGACAATTGATGGTAAAGTTTGGAATAGTGGCTTTAGCAGCCTAGCCAGCGCTTCAGGAGACCAAATATATGCCCTTGGTGCTCCTCGATACGTGACACCTAATAATCTCTACAGTATAAATGTGAGCACTGGAGTTATGACTCTGATACAACAGTTAGATGTTATAAAGACTACGACCAGTTCTAGTGGCGCATAAAGAGTTCTACCTATCAACAAATTGTTGCTGATAGGTAGTCTGCATCAAGTCACGAGTGTGACATGATGATAATTCCCGTCAGAATCATGACTCACCATAGCAGTGCAAAGTTTGGGTGAGTGCCTGGTGGAGTTCAGGGTTGGCAGAATGTCTTAGTTCTCGTAAGACAGCGACAATTTCATCATCGTCAGGGTAGATGAGTTGTTGTAGTTGTTTGACGTAATGCAGTTGAATAAAAGGTTCTGAGTGCGGCAGTTGTTGTAGGACAAACTGCTTGTAGCATTGCAGAAAGTGGTTTTCAAACCCCAGCGCTTGCTGGCACAAACGGCGTAACAGTTGCCTAGAGTCCACAGTTTCTGGAACCAAATAAGCCCATTGCCTACAACAATACTCGTATACTGATTCCACTAGGAACGTCCATTCATCATTAATCCAAATGCGGTAATATGTGGCGCAAGCTCGTTTCCAACTCCCGTTGCCAAAATACTTACCTGCCTTATATAAAATTAGTGCCTCTGCCGGACAAAGAATATTGATGACTAAATCTTTGATTCCAATTCGACTGGTACCATCGTACAGATACATGAGGCGGCGATCATAGCCATAAAACTCACCAACTGCTGAAGGATAGTCAAGAGGAAATGTCAACGAGGGAGGATTACCACGTAATCGTGCGAACAAACGGTACTGTCCAAACATCAAGTCACGGATATGTTCTTCAACTGGTTTGTTGGGAACACGAGAGCGAATATCTTCCCCATACATAAGCTTACTGGCTGTTTGGAATCGCACCCCACCAACGGAAAATAGCTGTGCTTCATCAAGTGGAATGAGATCTACTGCCAAGGGACACTGCTGTTGACATTCAAGTTTAAAGGATGCAAATCTTTCTTTTTCAAAGAGAGTTTGTTGTTCCTTAAATACTATTACCATGTCGAGATCACTGGTTTCTACTGCCTCGTCAACCGCATAACTGCCTACCACATAGTAACCACGAATTCTGCCACAGAAATGATACTCGCCCAAACTAATAATTTCAGAAATTATTTGGTCAATGTTGGGGATATCAGTTGAGTCGAGAAGAGCAATATTAGTCATTTGGGCTGCTTTGTCTCTAATTCTGTATGACTCGACTGTAGTCCTATTCCCATTCTTGCAATTGCTCACTGGCATTGCGAAGTAAAGAATTAATCTGTTCGCGACGGGTTTCAAAGTTAGCAGCAATCGAGATGAGTACGATACCAACAAGCAAGCCAACTACCCATTTCAAAAATGGGTAATGCAAGCTAAAAATCACCAGTTGATAGAAACTCGTGATAAAAAAGGCACTTGTACCAACATAAAGAAAAGCCCGGACTCGCAAAGCTAATCCTGCAAAAATACTGATAAGACTGAAAAATCCGGGTATAAATGCCATATCTTGATGAAAAACAATAGCCCATCCACAAATCAAACCACACCCCAGTAGCCGCACTGAGTGACGACTTGGTTTCATTGGAAATTCTCTCAGGCTAGGATCAAATTGAGCAACATACAGCAGTGATAAGCCAATCACTATTACATACCACAAAGCATCACTCAGATGTAAGTCCCAAAACCAACGAAACAACGCCCAATCAATCAGTACTACACTGATATAAGTAAAATGAAATTTGTTTGAAACTTTGGCAACAAAGGCATAAAACACCGCTGTGATTAGCAAGCCAACTGGATAAATTTCCCCTCGACTTTCCCACAGATATATCAATGGCAAAATATATGCAGCGTTTTGCCAAGGTCTTTTAGACCAGCCCCAACGCTCCCAAGGTAAAATGTAGAGAAAGTAGGCAACAACAGAGGCTATTGGCGCTCTCCAAGGAAGTAACGATTCAGCAAATAAGCGTCCTACTGGTGTAGAAATCCAGAAAATTCTGAACCCTGCTATTTCTAACAAGCCAAGGTAAACCCACATTTGCGCCATCGCAGATTGTGGATGGTAGCGTCCTTGAAAAATGGCATAACGAATCAAAAATACGCTTGTTCCCAAGCCAACAAGTTGGTTTATTGCAATGGGGGTGAAGGTGGCACAAAATAATAGACAGCTACTAAGAACCCAGTGAATATGAGCAAACACTTTCAGTTCTTTACTCGTTAGGCGTAAGTAGTTTATAAGCCAAGGCGAAAGAAGGCGATATGCATACATAATGCCAGTGCCAAGAACAGACATAGCAATTAAGCCATCGCCATATGCTCCTCCTGGTGGTGCTTGCAAGAGTTGATAGAATAAAAGCTCATATGCTGAAATTGATATCCCAGTCAGTCCGAGATACAGTAGGGGTTTCAATTCTTGACGCCGTCGCCCAACTCCAATAACGATGAAAGCGACAGCTAGAGTTGATAAGCCTGTCCAGTTGGCAAAGGTTGAAGAACGCAACGCGACACCAAAGACACCATACAACAAAGGCAAAATGTGCCAGCGGTTGGGAAGTTTTTCGAGTCGGTGTTTTGATCGCCACCACTCCCCTAAAACTTGAGTCAGCAAACCTAAGGCGATGTTAGCAATTGCAATCTTGATGAGAGAACGTTCGCCAAAACCCAAAACTTCAGCAATCAATAATTCCAGACACCACCCAATACCATAAAAACTCCAATTGGTAGGTTGCTGCCAACTACGATAAACAATTGCTCCTAGAATGATTATTGAAGAAGTTAAGTAGAGAAAATCAGATTTCGTTAGCCCTTGGTAAACAAGCGTTGAGTGAATACTCAGCAGCAACAACTCAACAGTGCAGAGTGCGATCGCCCACTTATCGCTAGCCTCTGCATAAATAGCTACTAATTCATTCTCTCCCCTGCTTAACAATTTACGAATTAGCCATAAACCAACAGTACAAACTCCTCCTACGACAAACCAGCCCTGTAAAGATAATCTTGCTAAACCAGGCACACCTTCCCATAACAGGGCAGCTATGAAACCCAGTCCAAAACCTACAGTAATTACCGCAGAAAATTTGTGTCGCAAATAGCGCGTATTAACAAACATCAAAGCGCTAGCGACAGCCAAACCGATTAATCTACCTCCAGATAGCGGTAAAATTAGTAACTGCGCAAGTCCCAAAGCAGCGACACTCAACCAAGCATTGAGAATGGGAGGTGCTACTGTGCTAGCTGGAGATTTCAAACCAAGAATAGCTATACCTGTGAAAGTTATAGGAGTGATTAACCAAACCAAACCCCAACTCTCACTGCCATAACCAGAACCAAACCAAGCTGGTTGAACGTTCATCCACAATAAAGTGTAGCTGAGTGTCGCCAGTCCCAAACCCATGTACCATGCACTCTTGTGCCAAACTCCGTTACCCAAACAACAAAACAACCACTCTCCAACCGCCACAGCTAACACAATGGTTGCCCAGACTTGTGTATTAAGATGAGGAAGTAAGCGGTCAATGATTGAGCAAAACGTTAGCACTCCTGCAATCTGAGTCATATACACCAGACTTATTCTGGTGGGAAGCCGTCGCTGGCTGACACTTCTTAAAGTGATTGTAGATAAAAGTAAATTCAAGGAACGTAAGGTGGGATTTACCAAACTCACCGCAGTGAGTGACATTCCAAACGCCAGCGTTAATTTTTCCCCAAAATCAGCTAACTTCACCTTTTGATCGCGGTAAAGTTTATCCGTCAACGCCACCATGAAAACAAGATAGGGAAATAACACCACACTCAGCAACGCCCAAGGTGTATTCTGAGAATGAGTTAGTTGAGTAGCAGTGGCAATCGCCCATTCTTGCAACCCAGAAGGCACTAACAACCATAACAGCCAAATCGTCTCCAACCCAATAGCGAAAATCGCCGCCACATCCACGCGTGTACCACGCAACTGCAGGCGACGGCTGAAAAACCACAAACCCAAACCACTAACAGCCGTTGCTTGCCAAGGAAAAGCAGCACTTACCGATACCAGCCAACCAAAGAATAGTAAAATACCGCCAAAGAATTCCCAGGGAAGAGATGAGGGAGTCACCGGAGATGAAGAAGATTCGCCAGATGAGGAAGAAGTATTTTCTTGCCTGTTGTCTCGCTGTGCTAACCAAGTCACCAAAGCGCCACAAATACCAACAGCTAAGCCCAATTCTTGGATCTCTACGCGGACAACAAAAATCGCTCGCACCAACAGCACAAATAAAGCATAAACAATGACGAGTGAAGACAGACTGATACCTAATTCAGTTTTTTGATCTTCAACTGTTACAACCGTCTGCCTTTGCGGGTGACGAGTGTGATAAACAGTAGCAATAGTTGTTCCTACTGTTGCTAAATAAACTGCAATTAAGGGAAATCCTGGAAATTGCCAACCCCAGTGTAAATACGACAGTCCTAGAATATTAACTAAAGGCAATGTTCTAGCTGGCTGATGAGTAGAAAACAGCCGATTGTTGCAAAATAAAAAAGTAATTGCTGAAAGCGTAATAGAAGCTATTGCAATGACAACCCAATTCAAAGGATTTTGCCAAAGATTGAAACTGTCCATTGCCCAAAAGTTGACTGGCACTAACAACAGTGTGACAATCAGCAGCGTCCGAGTTGTTAAGCTTAAATGAGACTGTCTGCCAGCCCAAAAACTTATCCCCCAAAAACTCAGAGTATAAGCAAGCAAAACTCCATATTGCCCAGAAGGCGGAAACCTTTGCCATTGACTCGCGGCGAGAACCCCAGAGGATACCACCACTAAAAACATTCCTAAAAATAGCAGCCAGCGGACACTTAATTCTTCGCCCAGCGACTGCAACATCCGAGCAAGAACATTAGGTTTCTTAGCTGTCGGTAATGCATCATCCTGAAGTGGAGACGTTCCAGGCTGATGTAGAGACGTTGTATGCAACATCTCTACTTGCGGTTCGGGTATAGTCTGAGGTTGCAACTCCACACGACAAACCAGAAACTCTCGACAGATTTGTTTAACTTGGGTATCCGATATCAAACCCAAGCGCAACCATATGTCAAGTCCATGCAATAACTCAGGATGGTTAGATGCAAGCTTGACTTCAATTTTGAGAGAAGAATCAAAGTTTGGTGACATAAGCCCACGCAGAAAGCGCGATACTTAAATCATCCTCCTGATAGAGGTTATTTTCGCATCATCTGTGACACTTGCTCGGCTGACTGTTATCAGTTATCAGTTATCAGTTAACAGTTATCAGTTATCAGTTGTTACTGTTCCCTGTTGACTGTTCCCTGTTCCCTGTTGACTGTTCACTGTTCCCTGTTCGAGCTAGTATACTCTCCATGTTAGATAGCTCAACAGCACCATCAAATGTCTCCTCATTCATGACGAAGAAAGGAGTACCCTGAATTCCCAGTTTCATCGCCGTCTCTATGTCCTTTTGAATCACAGCATCGGCTGCATTTCCACTGCGCTGTTGGTTAAACTGTTCGAGATCGAGATTCAGTTTTTTGGCGATCGCAACATACAATTTCTCCCCTAATTTACCTTGGCTTGAAAACAAAGCATCCTGGTACTGCCAAAACTTTCCTTGCTGTTGAGCCGCCCAAGCGGCTTTCGCAGCGGGCATTGCTTCAGAATGAATTGATACTAAAGGAAAATGCTTATATACCAACGTAACTTCATCTTGATGACGAGCCATAAACTGCTTCAACGTCTTGTGAGCTTTGGCACAATAAGGACATTGAAAATCTGAGAACTCTATCAGCAGAATCTTTTGCTCAGTTGATCCAGTTACTGGAGATTCACCAATGATTTTCTTGGGATTTGTCTTTATCTCCTGCAAAACTAACTGCTTGGCTTGTTGTTGCTGCTTTTGTTGTTGTTGCTGGTACGCTTGCAAAGCCTCCACAACCACCTCTGGGTGATTGTGGATAATCTGCAAAACTTCGGCTTCCAATTTTGGATTAATAAGATTATTGCTGTCTACTTGACTAGCGTTTGTGGCTGCTTGCACAGGTGTTGACAAACTCAACCATACTATGCATAACACCAAAAGTCCTGCTCGTACAGCTTGGCGCAGAAAGCGCGAATGACAAAAATTAGACCATATACTCATAAAGCAGGGGTATCTTAATCTATGAAAAAGGTACAAGGTACCCCATAAATATATAGCGGCTCGTAACTACAGTCTTCGTTGATGCAACCAGTTTCACCAATTGCAGTTCGCTACAGTTAGTCCTGCATGCTGTTTGCAATCATTGGTCTACAATTCGTTAATTTTTGCTATTCGCTTTTGGGCTAATCACTTTCCTGGGAAGTCTGAGAATTCTCTAACCAGGAAACAAAAGTAGTCGCAACTATCGCTGCTTGAGTGCGATCGCGCAAATTCAAGCGAGTCAGAATGTGCGAGATATGGTTTCTGACTGTCCCTTCAGAGAGAAAGAGTGCTTGGGCAATTTCTCGATTACTAGAACCTGCTGCAATCATTTTTAGAACCTGGCGTTCCCTAGGTGTCAGTTCTGCAAATCCTGGTGGGGGTTCTTGAGGTTGATTTGGCTCATTGGAGGGTGTGCTGGCAGCGATTTTTTCTAAAATGCCAGGACCAAATTGAGTGTAGCCTTTATGGATGCTGCGGATGGCTTCTGCCAGTTCCTCCGAAGGGGTATCTTTCAACAAATATCCCTTTGCCCCAAAGCGGATGGCTTGTGCTACGTACTTGGCATCATCAAAGGTGGTGAGTACTAAAATTTTGGTGCCGGGAAACTCTTGGCACAGTTGTTGAGTGGCGGTGACACCATCCATCACTGGCATCCGAATGTCCATCAGAATAATATCTGGTGGCTGAGATTTTGTGTGTAGTGTTTTCACCAAGTCAATGGCTTGTTGACCGTTACTGGCTTCCCCAACCACTTGAAAGTCGGGTTTGATTTCTAGCAGTGTTTTCAAACCCCGTCGCACAATCTCTTGATCTTCGACTAGTAGAACCTGAATCATACCGTCATCCTAGGGAATCTGGCTGTAATTCTACAACCATTCCCCAGCTCGCTGGTAATTTCTAGTTGCCCACCCACTCCCACCACTCGTTCGCGCATCCCCTGCAATCCAAAGCCAGTTTGGTTTCCATTAATATAGAACCCCTTGCCATTATCTTGTAGTGTGAGCAACAGGTTAGTAGGTGTCGTTTGAATCTGCAACTCAACCGCAGTTGCTTTTGCATGTTTACAGATATTTGTCAATCCCTCCTGTACAATGCGATACACAACTGTATTCACTGAGTTAGAGAAAGGCATGGACAGATTAATATGACATTGAGGTGCAATTCCTGTAGTGTGGTGAAATTCTTGGGCTAGCGTTGCGATCGCCACCTCCAACAACTGACCTTGTAAAGGATCTGCCCGCATATCCGCAACCGATTTACGAACGGCATTCAATGCCTCGGATCCTAATTGTTTCGCTTCAACAAGAAACTCATAAGCCTTCTGTGGAGCTTCTTTCCAAAGGGACAGTGCCGTTTCCATTTGAATGTTCAGCGCCACTAAGGAGTGTCCCAGCGAATCATGAATATCGCGAGCGATGCGATTGCGCTCTTCTAATGCGGTCATTTCTTCAATACGCTGGTTGAGTTCCCGTTCCTGCACCAGTGCCCTGCGCAGTTCCGCTTCTGCCTGCTGCAAGCGTTCATTTTGCGTTTGCAACATTCTTTGCATCTGACGTAAGGAGAGTTGTGTCTCTATGCGGGCGAAGACTTCCTCTTCTTGGAACGGTTTGGTGATGTAATCGATACCCCCAACCGAAAAAGCTTTGACTTTATCCAAAACTTCATTCAACGCACTGATGAAGATGACAGGAATGTCCTGGGTGAGTGGATTCGCTTTTAAATGTTGACACACCTCATAGCCGTTCATACCAGGCATACTAATGTCCAATAAAATCAGATCTGGTGGTTGTGCTTTCGCTCCCATCAGGGCAACTGAACCACTGATCACTGCCCGTACATCATAGCCGCGATCGCTCAACATCACAGACAACAACCTGAGGTTGTCTGGCTTGTCATCAACAATGAGGATGTCTCCTTTGGATTGACCGGAAGTCATGTGGAGTACAGAGGAATATGCAGTGTTGGTCATACAGCAATCTTAAATCATTTGTAAAATTGCAAAGCCTACTTCCTCAAGGCAACTGCGGTAACTTCGATGAGATGGAGTCAGGAGCAAGTATTGTTCTGCAACAAGCAAAAACTATTTTGGACAAAGTGAAAGTTTATGAGGTCAAAATACAAACCTGCGTAGCGCAGAGGAAACAACTCCAAGCAGTCAAGATAGGAATACAAGTCTAGCTGTTCAAGATGTTAACACCAGTGTCGATTTTGCAGAACTCACAAGCGTTGCAAATACGACAACTGTGATGACGGTAAGAGCAGCACTAGCATAAAAGACTCCTTGTATTCCCCAAGCACCGTAAGCAATACCTGTAAGTAACGGACCAAGCGCCCTTCCAAGTGATTGAACTGTAACATTCAGTGCCATAAATCCAGCCCGGTAGCCTTCTGGGGCCATTCCTGCGATCATTGCTTGCAGTGTTGGTAAAGCCAAGCCTACAGAGACACCAAGTGTAATACAGGGAATGATCAGCAACCAAATGTTAGCAATTGCAGGCACAATCAGTAGTGACAAACCATACAGAAGAAAACCTGATATGATAATCGCTTTTTCTGAAAGCTTAGTTGCCAAAAATCCCAGTTGAGAAGCAGTAAAGGAAAAAGCGATTGACTGACAGCAAAGAATAATACCAATTTCTGCTCCCGAAGCACCTAAGTGAGTTGCAGCAAAGATTGGGATATAGGTATAGAAAGTACCTAACTCAAGCAGGAATAAGCAAAACACCGTAAACAGTAGCCCAAACACTTGAGGATTCTTAATATTGTCAGAGATATTTTTGAGATAGATGCCCAGATTCAATTTCTGAGTATTCTTTTGCTTGTTTGCTACCTTCAGCTTTTGGGAAATTAACAATGCGACTGGAAAGGCTAACACCGATAATAAAAACGGATATCGCCAACTCAACTCGCCTAAGAACCCACCAATCAGAGGATAAATTGTGGCTGCAACGCCCATCATTGCGGAGTTAAACCCCATCGCAGCAGTGAGCATTTTACCACTATATAAATCGCTGATCAAAGTCAGTTCCAAAGACTCTAAACTAGCAGCACCTACACCTGTCACAAATCGCCACTGCAATAAGCTGTGAAAATTATTGGCGGTTGCGCATAATATAGCGCCAACCCCAAACAGTAGCAGAGATGGAATGAGGATTTTCTTCTTATCAACATGGTCACCTAATGCTCCAAAAATCAGAGTCCCAACTGTAGATGGCATCACAAAAAGTGCCATGACTAGTCCAATTTGTTCGGGTGGAATATGGAGTGATTTTGCAATGTTTGGCATTATAGGATTAATACCAAGTACCGCACTAATGGCTACTAACGATATACAAACTATCAGAACAAGATTGGCATCAATCTGTAGGCGTTCATTTTTACTTGTGATTTGGTTTGATAATGATTCATTCATCATTTTTATCTCCTTTGAATGATTTTGATAAAACTAAGGTATTGATAGAAGTTGGATTGTGTCTTTTATTAGCAAGGGGCATTGAGCCACATCCATTTTGTGTGATTTAGTGACTATCACATTTGTCATAATTCAATTGGAAAAATTATCATTAGATATCTCAGAAAATTACTAACAAGTCTCTAAGACTAGCTTGTGTCATGCGATTTCACCAATGCGGGTGCTTGTCCCTAAAGGGATTCAGCGCATACGCAGGTATGCATATCGCCTGACTCTAAAATCAACCAGTCTCCACAATCAAATCATGGTTACAGATATTTACTGTTAGTAAAAAACGAAACAATTAGCAGTTTATGATAATTGTCGGTTAGCGTTTAACGCCGTTGATTCTCATGCTCAGATTAAAGTCCCAATTCGTAACCTTAGTTTGATAGTCTCAATTTATCAGTAATAAACAGTTGCTCACATCTAATAAATGTCATGTCGAGACCATTACATTTATCATGATCCAGTCCCCTTAACTCTCGCATCTCGTTGATGAATTCTAAGTAGATATTGAAGTGGTGCGGAGCCACCCATACGTGTCAACAATTAGCTGAAAACCTTGTCATTACGTGACATCATGCCTTTATGCTTGCCCACAATTTTCGCTTTACCCCACCCCGGTTTTGTCTGTTGTCAAAACCTCCCCGCAACGCACGCGGCTTGGGCGGACAGGTGCGGGACTGTCGGGAAACCCTAACAGAGGTCGCTCATGGGGAGCCAGTGCGTTGCGTCGCTGTCCTCCGTTATAGCATCTGGCGTGGAAACCCCCAAGATCTCGACGACTACGCCCGGCACTGTCCTCCCCAAGTGGAGCATAGCCGCGTTGGAAACCCGTCACTCGCGCGCTTACTCACTGCTAGCAACAGCCTTAAGAAACACCATCCCCCTTCTTGGCTGTTGCCTGTTCCCTATTCCCTGTGTTTCTTGAGAGATTGGTATAAGCTAAATTTCTTTGTCCCACAAGTGCATAACTCGGTTTTGTTTGCTTCTATTAAGAATGAAGAAAGGTTTTAAGCTAAACTTCTGTTCCATCCATCGATAAATGCGTATCATATGTTTTGATTTTTCTCAAAAATAAATCGAAAATACTTAGTGGGAGAAAGCAAATGTATCAGAAACCTAGCACGAAATTCCCATTTATTAACCGACAAATCTTGCGAAGGTTATATCTGGTTGCATTAGTTATTCTGGCAACATTGGTTGCAATTTGGTGGGAGCAAGTCCAAACTCCCAAATCGATGACTGTAACGAGCCTAACTCAGCCAGAAGAAGTTCTAGTGGGTGAGCCAATTCAACCCATTCCAGTCAAAATTGCCTTGAATCAAAGCAAGGTTGCATTGGGCGAGAAACTGTTTCACGAGCCGCGCCTCTCTGCGGATAATCGCGTTTCCTGTCTGAGTTGCCATAATCTCAGTAAAGGAGGAGCAGATGAGCAGGCTTTCTCCATTGGGGTGAATGGTGCAGTCGGTGACATTAATACACCGACTGTTTACAATGCAGGATTTAATTCCCGCTTGAACTGGAATGGTAAATTTGAGACGCTAGAAGCCTTTACAGAAGCAGTGATACAAAATCCTACAGTAATGGGAATCCACTGGCAGGTTTTGATACCAAAACTGCAACAGGCTCCAGAGTATATGCAGGCATTTACTCAAAACTACGCTGACGGAGTGACAACGGCAAACGTTAAGGATGCGATCGCCACCTACTTGCGCTCACTTTATACTCCCAACTCGCGCTTTGACCAGTACTTACGCCGTAATAAAAAAGCAATGACTGATGCAGAAAAACAGGGTTATCGATTATTCAAAGCTTACGGCTGCGTCAGCTGTCATCAAGGGATGAATCTGGGAGGCAATCTGTACCAAAAAGTCGGTCTGATGGGTGATTACTTTCGCGATCGCGGCAATGTTACGAACGCTGATTTAGGACGCTACAATGTCACCCAGGATGAAGCAGATAAATTTGTCTTTCGAGTGCCCAGCCTCCGCAATGTTGCACTCACTTCCCCCTACTTTCACGATGGTTCTGTCAAAACATTAGAGGAGGCAATTAAGGTGATGACGAAGTATCAATTGGGGCGATCGCTCTCTCAAAAAGACACTCAGTTAATTGCTCAGTTCCTTGGTACCCTGACGGGAGAACACCCAGCCTTGAATCAAAAATAGAAAAAATCTGGTTGAAATTGTTGTTTGCAGGCTGATTGCAAATAATCCTGGCTGAAAATCCACTTCATTCGCTGTTGAAAGCATTTTGTAGTTGTAGCGAGCTACAATTATTGCAAACACTCCAGAATCGAGAATCGATGAGTGAATGATGGAATCGGTACGTCTACGTCTTGGTAAATTCGTTTGGGCTGTAAGCGCTTATCTATTACCAGCAGGGGTAGTACTGCTGTTTTTGTTTTTGTGGATGCAGTCGCGAGCTGTTAACTTGGAACAACATCTGCGTTACATTCGCGATTTGGGTCGAATTCAAGAACTCGATGCCCGCATCAATCAAAACGTCTTACAGACGAGGTTAGGACTGCTGGTCGACTACGACCCCATTGTAAACAAACTAAGAGAACTAAGGCGAATTCAGGCAGACTTACAGCAAATTCCCTCGTTTATTGATTCAGATGGACAGCAAAAAATTAATCAGGCAATTTCGGCTTATCTCCAGGTTTGTCGGGAGAAAGAAAAAGAAATTGATCGATTTAAGTCTCAAAAGGCAGTTGTTGATAATTCGCTGACGTATTTTCCAATCGCCATTGCCGAATTGAGAAAAAATCAGACAATTCATCCCGCCTTGGCAGATCATTTCAACACATTGTTGCGGGATATCCTACTATTTAACCTCTCCAATAACCAAGAGTTACAACTGCAAATCCAGCAAGATATCCAAAAAATTCTCACTTATGTCCGCTCAACAAATCAGCGCACAAATGTAGAACGGGCAATCGCCCACGCTCAGATTATCGTGGAGCGTCAGCCACAGATTAATCGCTTAATATACCACATTTTGGACTTGCCGACGCTTACTCGTGGCGAAGACATTACCCAAGCTTACTACCGCGCATATCAACAAGCACTTGATACCGCGAGTCTGTATCGACTGGGACTGTATTTACTATCCACGGTAATCATAATCTGGATTGGTGTCTCGATTATTTACAAGCTACGCCAGAGTGCGATCGCATTACACCAAAGTGAATCCAAATTGCGGACGATTTTCGAGAACTCGCAGGTAGGCATTTTTCGAGTTCGCCAAAAGGATAGTTTAGTTATAGATACGAATCAGCGGCTGGTAAGCATGTTGGGATACGACTCTGCTACAGAGATAATTGGATACAAATGCATCTCTGACTTCTATGGAGATCCCAATCAACAGCAGGAAATCGTCAAAATTCTGCTTCCTCACGGCGAAGTTCATAACTTTGAGATCCAGCTTAAAAGACGCGATGGAACACTATTCTGGGGGCTATTTTCGGCTCGATTGAATGCGACAGAACAGTATGTGGAAGGAGTCATCGCGGATATTAGCGAACGGCAAGCCGCGCTGCGCGAACGCAAACGAGCAGAGGAAGCTCTGCAAGCTTCTGAGGCAGAACTGCAGTTAATGTTTGCGGCTATGACCGATATTGTCGCCGTGTTTGATGCCCAAGGGCGTTATCTAAAATACATCAAAAATCAGTCCTATAGTTATAAACCCCATGTGAATCGAATTGGTAAAACAGTGCATGAGGTTTTACCGAAGGAAATCGCGCATCTATTTATGGATGCCATTGCGCAGACGCTGTATCTGCAACAGCAGTCTTATCATCTTCTAGACTGCCCCCCCAATAGGATTAGCGTCGAATACTCTTTGCCCATTCAAGGCAGAAAAACTTGGTTTTCTGCCAGTGTCTCTGCGCTTTCCAACAGCATAGTGCTTTGGGTGGCTCGTGACATTACTGAACGCAAGTCGGCAGAAGTGGCGTTGCAGCGAAGCGAGGCGAAGTTTCGCAGCCTCTTCGAGAACTCACTCGTTGGCATTTTCCGCAGTCGTCTTGAGGATGGACTCATTCTTGATGCCAATCAACGCTTCATTACTATGATTGGCTATGAGTGTACTGAAGAAGTGGTTGGACTAAAGCAGACTCTTGAATTCTACGTTGATACAACTGAGTGGGGACGGTTGCTGGAAACAGTGCACGCCCAACACGAGGTTCATAACTTTGAGACACAGTTTCGCAGGCGTGACGGTTCCGTATTTTGGGTGCTATCCTCAGCTCGTGTGAATCCAGAAGAGGTTTATCTGTTGGTAGTGATCACTGATATTAGCGATCGCAAACTTGCCGAAGCCGCCCTCAAGCAAGCAAAAGAAGCAGCAGAAGTGGCAAACCATGCCAAAAGCCAGTTTCTCTCTCACATGAGCCATGAGCTACGCACTCCACTGAGTGTTATTCTGGGATTTACTCAACTCCTGAACCGCAGTCCAACCCTTGCTCCAAAACAACAGGAATATCTCAACACAATTAGCCGCAGTGGTGAACACCTGCTGACGCTGATCAATGATATTTTGGAAATGTCCAAGATTGAAGCGGGCAGAATAACGCTCAACTCGCAGGATTTCAATCTGCATCACCTGGTGGATGGAGTGCAACAAATGTTCCAATTCAGGGCTACATCCAAAGGGCTGCAATTCACCGTCGAACGTTCGCCCGCTTTGCCTCAAATCATCCGCACTGATGAAAGCAAACTGCGTCAGGTTTTGGTTAATCTGATTGGCAACGCAGTCAAATTTACAAAAGCTGGAAACGTGACGCTTCGAGTTTTTGCAACGCAGCAACTTCCCACATACGATGGACTTTCTTATTCCCTACAGTTTGAAATCTCAGACACTGGACCTGGGATTGCGGCTGTTGAACTTGATCACCTCTTCGATCCATTTGTGCAAACCGAAACAGGTCGCAATTCTCAGGAAGGAACAGGACTAGGTTTGCCCATTAGTCGTAAATTTGTCCAGTTGATGGGCGGAGACATTACCGTTGAGAGTCAGTTGGGCAAAGGCAGCTGCTTTCGGTTCAATATCCAAGCCCAAAGCATCGAAGAAGCGGATGTGATACCGCCGCCGACAACCTCCCAACAAGTTATCGGGTTAGCTCCCGGACAACCCACCTACCGGATTATGGTTGTTGAAGATAAACCGAGCAATCGCCAGCTTTTAGTAGAATTACTCAAACCTGTTGGATTTGACGTGCAAGAGGCGGAGAATGGAATGGAGGCGATCGCACTCGTAGAGCGTTGGTCGCCACATCTGATTTGGATGGATTTACGGATGCCCGTGATGGATGGCATCGATGCCACCAAGCGAATTAAATCATCACAGCAAGCCCCCATTATCATTGCATTAACTGGCAGTGCCTTTGAAGAGGAGCGCCAAGTTACCCTCGCTGCAGGATGTGATGATTTTGTCTCCAAGCCCTTCCGAGCAGAAGTCATCTTTGAAAAAATGACAGAATACTTGGGGATTCAGTATATTTACGCATATCATCCGGAAAGTCAAGGGAGGGGAGAGGAAAATCCGCTTCCTTCATCCCTCATACTTAATCCTATTCAAGGAGAAGGGCTTAGTCCTACATCTTTGAAAGTAATGTCTCCCGAATGGATCAAACAGATACACCAAGCGGCAACTTGTGTCAATGCAAAGTTACTTCACCAGTTAATTGAGCAAATTCCCGAATCACACGCTCCTATTGCCAATGCGCTGACTCACTTAATCGATAACTTCCAGTTTGAAGATATTATAACTTTAAGTGAGCAAGAAAATCCGTAGTGCAAGAAGGTGAGCCACTGCTCTTGGGAGAATTTCCAACGCCCTAGAGTGATTCAAACCGCGCCTGACGCTTCTTTTTGCCGTTGATAGCGCTGTTTAAACTGTCTTTGCTGTATACTATGGTCCACAATCGGGTCTGGATAACCAACAGCATGACGTTCCAAAGGAGAAATTTTCCCTGTCACCAAATACTCTGTATCCATAGATCGCAATTCGGGAACCCATTGCCTGATGTACTCACCCTCAAAGTCAAACTTTTGCGATTGACTGGCAGGATTAAAAATTCGCAAAGGTTTAGGATCCATACCGCTAGAAGCACTCCATTGCCAACCGCCATTGTTAGCAGATAAATCCCCATCAATCAGCTTCTGCATGAAATATTTTTCTCCCATTCTGGGATCAATCAGCAAGTCTTTGGTCAGGAAACTCGCGACAATCATTCGACAGCGGTTATGCATCCAACCAAGTTCATTCAGCTGGCGCATTGCTGCATCGACGATAGGATAGCCAGTTTTTCCCTCGCACCAAGCTTGAAAATATTCTTCGTTATTTTCCCAAGGAAAGTTTTTGAAAGGATCGCGGAAAGCACCCTCTGCTAATTCCGGGAAGTTATACATTGCGTGTTGATAAAATTCCCGCCATGCTAGTTCTTGTTGCCATGTACGGATGTTGGTTGCTGTTTCGTCACTGCGACTATTTTCTAGCGCATCTATTGTGGCTTGCCAAACGCTGCGAATACCAATGACACCAAATTTCAAAGCAGCACTCAATCTAGATGTACCGTCAACTGCTGGAAAATTGCGCTGTTCTTGATATTGATTAATCGCACTGGCACAAAATTCCTCTAACCGTTCTTGCGCAGCCGCCTCTCCTGGCGTTATGACTAATTCTCCATCCCAATGAAAACCTAAATCTTTGGCTGAGGGTAATTCTATCACCCCTGAAGTTTTGGCAATTTCTTTTTCAGCTTCTGTCAATCCTTGTAGAGACGTTCCATGGAACGTCTCTACAGGAGACGCTTTCGGTTTACTACTCCAATTCTTCCAAAAGGGAGTGTAAACGGTGTAAGGTTGCTGAGAACCTGTACGAATCTCCTCTGGTGAGTGTAAGATTTGATCCCAGTTTTTTTCCAGAAACTGGATACCTTTTTCTTTGAGGGCTTCGATGATGGTGCGATCGCGTTCTTGAGAATACGGTTCTACATCCCAATTCCAAAATACAGCCTTTGCCTTCAGAGCGATCGCCAGTTTTGGAATCTCTTGAGTCGGATCACCGTGAAGAATCAATAACTCGCTACCAGCTTGAACATATCGCTCCTGTAGTGATTGTAAACTAGCAATCATATAAGTCACCCTTGCCGGGGCAACATCATCTCGTTCCAAAATATTTGGATCGAGGCAAAACACGCCCACCACCTTTGGACTTTGCTTTCTCGCAGTAGCAAGCCCTGTGTTGTCAGAAATACGTAAATCGCGGCGATGCCAAAATAAAATTAAGTCAGACATTCCATCCCTTGGATAGTTCTTCTGTACTAGATTAAAGTCAAGACGAGTCAAAAGTCAAAAAATAAGGGGAATTTATAGCTCTTGGGGTAAATTACATTATTGAAGATGATGCATGATTGTTGGTTCAATCACTGTGGTCTATTTACCTGAAAATGGCTGTAAATTGATTCCAAACAATTTAAGACTCTCAAAGGTCAATTTGAGATCGGTTCTGAAATTCACCTTTGATTCTTCTTGTATTCAGTTGTTACCGTTGCTGTTGCAACCCATTGACTGGTTGCAGTAAGCACTGCTTGCTCTGAGTTACTAGACCAAAGGCTATTGAGGCGATCGCTACGCCACTAGTAAGAACAAGTACCCAACTCTGCTTAAAACCGCTAGCCTTATACTCAGTTTTGGCGATGGGAAGAACTTTAGGAACGACCTCAGGTTTAACTTCTTGAGTTACTGTTTGAATTCCAAGGTTTTCTTGAATTATGCTAACAGCGTAATTGATGGCTCCAGATAACTCATTCCAGTCCGCATTCTCCCTGCTGAATACCAAATCATCTTTCTTGAGGTTGGCATAAAAAAGGCTTGGATTATCTTTACTCTGTCGAACGGTGAAAGTGTAGCTACCTGCTCCCTTTCCCACTATATTGGTTTCGCCTCCCCAGGATCGCGTTTTCGGCACAAACCCTTTAGATGCCAGCATTTCAACTATCTTATCGACATCCCCCTTAGGCAACATGGCGTCCTCCACAGGTCGCAACAAATGCTTTTAGTATTTCGTACTGATAGTTGCGACGTTCACCTTCTGACTCTAACTGTACTAAATGGGATGATGGCGTGACTTCCCAGATGGCTTCAATAATTTCATCGTCCGTCTTGCCTTCTGACCTCTTTTCTTCGACTTTCTGCTTGTCCTCCGCGATCTGATCTTTGATGTTATTGTTACCCCTGCATCTTTCAATAAATCCCCTAGGTGAATTTAATTCTTCAGCTATCGCAGGCATCTGTGTAACAAAAAACTCAGGTGTGTAAGCATTGGGAGAAGACCTGGCAGCGGGGGCAGTTTCAACTGAGTTAGCAACGCGCGTAACCTTCCCAGGAACTTCGCCGGTTGTGTCGCGGTAAACGTAAGACGCTCTCGTTTTTATCTTGTCTCTAATAGCTTCAATTATCCAGTTAACGCTTAAGTTGCAATACTGTGCTATCAAGACTTTTACATGTTTCTCTGTCCGATAGTTTTCTCCAAATAACTGCCGTGCCCTCTCCTGCTCTTTTCCCCACATAGGAAGACGGGCTACCACGGTTCCCATGTGAGCTTGCTTATTCTCCATCAACTCCCGAATTCCAACCCACCAGTGTCCAAGACTTTCATAGACGGTAGGAACACCATAGTTCCCAAGGCTGTCGCAGTAATCATAAAAATCTTCCATCTGGTCAACGGTTGCCAAGTGAATCCCATCATTAACCTTGATAGGTTCTATTCCGGCTAGTTCTATCAATTCTTCGGTAGTGCGCTTTGCTTCATCAAGTTCTGCACTGATATCACTGTCTGGCTGAGTCAGTAAAGCAACAACTATATCTTCTAGGACTATCTTGCTGCTTCTTTCTACTGAATAAATACGAATTCCATGCTTGGTCTTTGCGTAAGTGTTGGAGAAGGTAAATGCTGTTATATTGAAAACCATTAAAGTATCCGTCTTGTCCCACACTAATACTACAATCTTGGCTAGAGGGTTTACGGAAATGGTTAAGTATTTATCTCAAAAACTTTGGCAGTGATAGTTTTATAGCCGGGGGACGAGTTAAGTCGAACTCAGGTTTGAATAAGCAAAAATGGCATAATGGGGAATTCAAAATTCAAAAACAAGATTTTGAATTTTGAATTTTGAGAGAAGTTTGAGCGCAGAGCAGCGCCTTGCGGAGCCAGTACTTGATGAGGGTTTCCCGACAGAGGTATCTGGCGTTGGGGTTCCCCCCGTTGTGGCGACTGCGGGAGGTTTCCTCCGTAAGCGATAGCTCCTCGCGGAGCGAGGCTCAAATCTATGCCCTTCGGGCACGCTGTGCTATCGGTGATTTTGAATTTTAAAAAGCGAGTGACTTTCTCATCTATCCCAGGGTGAGGGAATTGCCGTTGTTGAGACTATTTCACCCGTCATCAGATAGATAGCAGTTTTGCCGCAAGTAGGACAAGTCACCTTAAACTCTTGCACCGCAGACTCTCCCTTGCATTCAGTCAACAAACCCTGACGGCAGTGGTAGCATTCAAAGAAGACGCGGCTGATTGGCTTGTTACAGTCCAAGATTTTGATGTGCTGACACGATTGTGGTCTTGGTTCTTGTGTTTTTGGCTTGTAAGGTTTTGGATAAGATGGCTTTTGTTCTTGCGAATCAATCATTTTTCCTCTGGATAGGATAATTCTCATCAGACGACATCTGCATATAGTCCTAATATTACTTGTTCCTTTCTGCTTCGTCTTCGTCAAGACGCTCATTGCATTCTTTAGTAGTGCCGATTCTGCCAAACCAGCGTTCAAGCAAGTACATGTTCCCAACTCCCGATTTTCTGTTTGAATAGGAATGTCAGCGCTAGTTATCTACCTATTTCTCTCTTTTCTGATAAAGCTGACATTTATATAAAAAAAAGAAATTAATAATTGACAATGTCATTCTTATCGTCTAACCTAATCATAGAGGCAAACTCCCAGCTTTAGAGGTCGAACCATGCCTGACGGGGATATATTTCACAGTGAGCTTTCAGGAATTTATCAGAAACCATACCGAATACTTTGTGAAGGAAAGCTTGAGCGCAACGAATGTGCCCGGATAACGATGCAAGCCTTTCTGAAGGATATTAAGAAAAAAGGTGCTGCTCCTATTGTCATAGCCCAGGGCATGGGAAAACTCTTAACCCAAGTCACTGAAGATGCTGGTGATAACCAACCTGTGGATTGGGCTGCTTTAAGCAAAAAATTTGATAGATTAGCACAACAAGCCAACATACCAAATCGTACTAAGTCACTTGTCCTTGATGCTGGAAAGAGCGTCCTCCATGATTTACGTTACGGTCAGGAAGTTGAAACCAGCACGATTCCAGAGCTAGTTATAGAACGATATATGCGGAAAGTGTATATATCAAGCTTTGAGGAACGCATTCCACTCACTCCCAATCACCACGCTAATGTTGACCATGCGACCGTTACAGAGCGTGTCAAGGCGCTTCAGTCAGATATATTTGCCCAGAGCAGCAAATGGGCAAAGAAGGCGAATGTGGATGACGATGTAGCAAACCTAAGACGGACTCGACGCTCGAAAGTTAAAGAGATAGACCTTGATGAGGATCTGCTATGAACTACAGACCTTTAATTCAGCATAAACCTAATAACAGTGATTACAGCGATTACACTTTACACTTTGAACCTATTGTAAACAGTAATGGGTCTGTACGCTTCATTGATCATTCCCGGTGTAATGACTTAACAGTTGGTATTAATGTAGATGATACAGAGTTCCAGTACCGGGTTAAGGCAGAGTTTCCAGCTATTGTTGCCGATCTCGTTGACCTCGCTGTTGCAATTCATACTTCAGACCGTCTTGCGCCCCAAAATCTGAGTGGGAGGCAGCGCCGCCTTCATGTGATATTGCCAGTACGTCATCCAGAATTGTTGAGTGCCGAAGCATTTCGCACAAAGTTAGATGACCTGCTTAAATGGGCAACTGATAGCGAATGGGTGTTCGACTTCCAAAGACGGATTGCAACAGAACGCCTTGTTGAACATCCATCGCTTCCAATAGCACCTCAAGGATGTGAAGTGGCACTGTGGAGTGGTGGACTTGATGCCCTTGCGGGTTTGTATACTCGCCTTCAGATGTATCCAGAAAAACGATTCCTGCTGTTTGGGACTGGTAGCAACGATAGTGTATATGCCCGCCAGCAGAGAGTAGCAATGGAAATTGAATCTATATTTCCTGGTCGTTCCAATCTTTTGCGCGTCCCAATCCGCTTCGACGATAGCGGTTTGCAGCACAAGAACAAGCTTTCTCGTGCGCGAGGTGTTGTATTTACTCTCCTTGGTGCTGCGTGCGCCCACCTCATGGGACAGGAAGTTCTCTATGTGTATGAGAACGGAATCGGTGCGATCAACCTTCCATATCGTGAATCTGCTGTGGGACTCGATCACTCTCGCTCTGTTCACCCGCTCACTTTGCTTATGGTTGGTGATGTCGTTTCAGAGCTTTTAGGAGAAGAGTTTCGGGTACAGAACCCGTTTCTGTTCTGGACTAAAGCCGCAATGTGCAAAGCATTGGCTAAAGATCGGAGAAACGACCTACCATCGCTGACTATGTCATGCGACAGTCCACATCGCCAACGTCCGGTTCAATGTGGTTACTGCTCCTCTTGTCTTTTAAGGCGACAAGCACTTGCTGCCGCTAGCATAGAAGATAGGACTCGCTATGTAGTCTTGCACGGAGAGCTTCCAGTGAAGAAGCCGAGCTTATGTTTCCGGAATATGCTCGCGCAGGTTGATATCCTCCGCTGCCTACTTAGTATCTCTGATGAACCCGGTCTTCAGTGGAAAACTTTGACCGGAAAGTTTCCAGTCCTAGATGATATTGTTGATCGAAGTGCTGTGGCTGAAAATCTAGTGCCTGCCAATATGCGAAGTCGTTTAATTCAACTCTATCAGAATTACGTTTCTGAATGGGATGCTGTCAAATGGCAGATTTCGGACGGACTTTTAAATAAACACAGCAACCAGCAGGCATCCAGCAGATATGTAGTCTCAGATCAACAAGGTTGACGGAAAACACTATGGCTACCAATATCCTTGATAACATCGACCTGCGGACATTGGGGGAACTCCTTCAACAGGCGCGTAAGAAGTGTGGTATTACTCAGACTGATGCAGCTAAGATCATTGATGCTGCACGTACCACTATGGTTGCCATTGAGAAAGGAGAGCGCCGCCTGAAGCCAACCGAACTGATTAAGCTGGCACGTGCTTATGGGCGCTCTGTCAGCGACTTCGTTCGTCCGCAACCCGTGGTACAACCTCTTGAGGTGCAGTTCCGGGCTGTCTATCAGAGCAGCGAGGAGCAACAGGCAGAAATTAAACCATTCATTCTTCATTTAGAGCAGTTGTGCCAGAATTACCTAGAGCTTGAGAAGATTATGGACGCACCACTGCCGCAGAACTACCCTCTTGAATATGATGTAACAAATATGCCGATCAGTGCTGCTGCAGAGAGCATGGCGATTGCAGAACGCCAGCGGCTAGGTCTGGGGGATGGTCCAATTCCACGCCTTCGGGACATTTTAGAGCAAGATGTGGGACTGCGCATTTTCTATCTGAATATGCCACCAAAATACTCAGAAATATATAGCTACAATGAACAAATTGGCGGTTGCATGGCAATCAACGCCGTTCACCCAGAGGAGCGACGACGTTGGTCACTGGCGCATGGATACCTTCACTTTCTCGCACATCGGCGAAAATCTGAATTTCACTTTGATGGTCAGTATCAGCGATTTCCAGAAAGTGAGCGGCTAGCCGAAACTTTCCCAAAGTATTTCCTGATGCCAACAAGCGGTTTGCTCAAGCGCTTTAATGATATGTACCGTACACATGGCAAGTTCACTCCGACCAATCTATTCACATTAGCGCATTACTACGGTGTGTCTGTGGAAGCGCTCGTTTATCGGTTAGAGGAAATGGAACTTGTCCCGTCTGGGACTTGGGAGCGATTGCGCGATCGCGGTTTGAAAGTAAGAAAGGTGCAACAGGAACTTGGCTTAGAGGAAATCCCGCAGCGGACTGATATGATGCCACTCCACTATCAGCACCTGGCAATTGAGGCATTGGATCAGGGTCTGATCACTGAAGGGCGCTTTGCAGATCTCCTCTGCGTTGACCGCTTAGAAGCCCGTCGTATTGCAGAGGCGTTGCGGGAGCATTCAAGCGGAATGATGGAGGAAGCCACTGATTTCGACCTGCGCCAGATGCAAGAATGATAGGAAGTGAAGTCAAATTATGCAGATTGCTCACTCCCACGTTCTTCTTGATGCCTGCTGCGTTCTAAACTTTTGCGCTTCGAGCAAATTGCTGGCAATCTTGAAATCTATTCCTGCTCAGGTTGCAGTCACCCAGGTTGTCCTAGAGCGGGAGTTAAAGACGCTCCAACGCCTCAAGGATGAGGAGAATGAGGGTGTTATCCAGTTCGAGGCAGCCATTGCACAGAGTCTACTTACAGTTGTGGACTTTGAATCAGAAGAGGAGGCGGAATCGTTTGTGAACTATGCTGCAATTCTTGGGGACGATGGCGAGTCCGCCACCTGCGCGATCGCCGTTCACCGAGGATGGGCGATCGCTACCGACGACAAACGGGCAATCTCATTTGTTCAGCAGGAGGTACCATACCTTCAAGTTCTATCCACTCCAGAAATAATCAAGCATTGGTCAGAGGAAACAGGTCTAGATTTATCAACACTACGTGATGTACTCAATGCAATTCGGGTCAAAGGGCGGTATTTACCGCATAAAAGCCATCCTCTGCGAAGTTGGTGGGAAGCAGTTTTAACCCAATGTTGATTAGTGATGTTTTGGCACGGTGAAACTTTTATGGGCAAGTTAGTAAATCAATGGGTTTAAGTAAGAGCTGTGGTAAAACTTACCAGCCTTTTGGGCAAGGCAAAAGAAAGAATTAAAGTTTATATTTAGGAACTAAATTCTTCTTTCAAAGCAGGGTATGGGGCAATGATACGGTTAAAAGTATGGCAGTGGATCGTCTTAGCACTACCGCTGGTAACAATCATCAGCTTCTTGCTGATATCCGCAGGGTTGCAAATCCACGAGTGGCGCATTAATTGGATTTGGGGCGTATTTATCTTCGTCTTCGTTGGCTGGCGTTGGCTACTGGTTCGATGGACTCAACCTGCTGTCACGCAAATGGAAGCGGTTGTCGCACAAGTCAGTAAAGAACTGGACTTTTCAGACAAGAAATCAGACAACACATCAGACGAGACAACAGGATTGCCACCGGGAAGTGACGCCACCAGTCGAGCAGAAGTTATACTGCAAGATATCCTCAAAAAATCACAGAACGATCGCCCAATTTGGGAAGACTGGCTAACTTTTTGGCAGCGGTGTCAGGAACTTGTGACTGCGATCGCCCAAATCTACTATCCTGAAGTCAAGTATCCCCTACTCAACATTTACATTCCCCAAGCTTACGCCTTGATTCGAGGAACAGTCGATGACCTCGACCAGTGGATGCAAAAGTTATCACCTGTCCTAAATCAGGTGAGTGTTGGGCAAGCATACGAAGCATACGAAGTATACCAGAAACTGGAGCCATCCGCTCGTAAACTTTTGCAAGCTTGGAACTGGGCACAGTGGCTGTTAAATCCTGTGGCGGCGGTGGCGAAACTTGCGAGTAAGCGTTCTAATAACCGGGCAACTGAACAACTGCTGGTGAATTTTAGCCAGTTACTACGGCAAGCTGCTTTGAGGAATTTATCAGGGCAGGCGATCGCCCTCTACAGTGGTACCACACTGCCAACTTCACAATCCACCGTTTCCACACCAACTCCACCCCAAGCGAAAACCCAAACACTCCGAGACATCCTAGCCCAAGCAGAACCCGCCGTTGCAGTTCAGCAAAAACCTGTTAATATCCTGTTGGTGGGGCGAACAGGTTCTGGAAAAAGCAGCCTGATTAACACGTTATTTCAGGCAGAACGAGCAGCCGTTGATGTGTTACCCAGTACTGATAAAATTCAGAATTATCACTGGCAAGTTCCAACGGGAGAAACTCTGAGGCTTTGGGATACACCAGGATTTGAACAAGTAAACCGTGGGGATTTTCGTCAGCAAGTGCTCGATTATGCTAAGAATGCCGATTTATTACTGTTAGTGACACCTGCCCTTGATCCTGCGCTACAAATGGATGTGGATTTCCTCAGAGATATGAAGGCGGAGATTACAGATTTGCCCACGATTACGATTGTGACTCAGGTGGATCGTCTGCGTCCTATACGTGAGTGGGAACCACCTTATGATTGGGAATGGGGCGATCGCCCCAAAGAAATTTCGATTCGCGAAGCCACCCAGTATCGTGCTGAAACTCTCAGGGATTTTTGCAATTTAGTTTTGCCTGTGGTTACAAGTGACATCAAAACAGGTCGAAGGGCTTGGGGAGTGGAGGCGTTATCGTTGGGATTGATGGAGGCGATCGCACCAGCCAAGCAACTCCGTCTTGCCCGTTTTTTACGCGATCAAGAATCCCGTACCGTCGCTGCAGCCAAAATTATCGACCATTACACCTTCCAAATGACAACAACTCAAGGACTGGCTGCACTGCTCAAAAGTCCTGTGCTTCAGTTTATTTCCACTTTATCAACTGGCGCGCCTACTTTAGCATATGTGCTTGCAGAAAAAATTCCAGTGGAACAAACGCCTGTTGTTATTGGTAAGCTGCAAATGGCATATGAGCTTTTTTCGCTTTTGAATCCTGGTAATAATAACACGCTCAACTTTGACTTGGTCTCCCTCTGGCCTCTGTTGCTAGAAAACTCCGCTGCATCAGATCGAAATGCTTGGGCTTTTGGTCATGCTTTAGTAGAATATTGGACAAGGAATTTGACAGTTGAACAACTCAAGGAGCGGTTTGATTACTATTTGACGGTTTTTTAAAGGGAACAGGGAACAGGGAACAGGTTAATTAACTGAGTACCTAATCATAGCATCTTTTCCAAAAACTGCTGGGCGCGCTCGTTTTTTGGGTGGGAAAAGAACTCTTTAGGTGGGGCATCTTCGACCAAGTATCCCTCATTTAAAAATAAGATTCGGTCAGCAACTTCTCGCGCAAAACCCATTTCATGGGTGACAATTGCCATTGTAATCCCTGTTTGGGTGAGGGCTTTTATGACTTCCAACACTTCTTTCACCATTTCTGGATCAAGGGCGGAGGTGGGTTCATCAAACAACATGATTTCTGGCTTCATTGCTAAAGCGCGTGCGATCGCCACCCGCTGTTTTTGCCCTCCCGATAACCTCGAAGGATAAACATCTGCCTTATCCGTTAAACCAACTTTTTCTAATAGTTTCAACCCTTCTTCTTGCGCCTTTTGGGCAGAAACTTGCTTCACTTTTATTGGCGCATACGTAACATTTTTCAGCGTCGTCATGTGAGGAAACAGATGGAAGTGTTGAAACACCATACCAATCTTCTCACGAATTTTCATGATGTTAGTTCTTGGTGCAGTAATGTCAACTCCATTGATGTAAATCTTCCCACCAGTCGGAACTTCAAGTAAATTCATGCAACGCAAAAAAGTTGATTTCCCAGACCCAGAAGGACCAATAATAGCTACAACTTGCCCTTTTTTTATTTCAGTAGAAATTCCTTTCAAAACCTTGAGGTTTCCAAAAGATTTATGCAGTTGTTCGACTTTAACTGCAACATGAGAATTTTTGTTCAATCTCATAACTATGCTATATAGCGAAAATTCAGGTTTTTTGTCACTTTAGCTTTGTTTTGTCAAAATGACAAAAATATCGTGCCTATTCTGAAGCTTAGACAGAATCTTAGATTGGGCGATAAGCCTCTGACTTGACGCAAAGCCTATCGCGTTGGCGGCGGCGGTTTCCGCATCGCCCATATGTTGTTTGTCATTTAAAGACGATTGTTGCGAAAGTATGTAAAAATGAGGCATCGGAATGATTCTCTGTTGAAAGTGACAAAACTCAGATCTTGCACCTAACCGTATAAGCCCGGACTTAGTTAAAAGCAGCGTGATAAAGTTACACAATTTATCTTGTCTTTTATGAGGATCATAAGGGCTTTAGACTTCGTACTGAGTTTTAAAAGTCAATCAAATTTTCTTGGTGCAAGATGTGAGAAAACAAAGGTCGAACAATCTTGTCAGCGTTTAAGACTAAGACTTATGAATACCAATCTATTTAACCTCACAGAGAAAGTTGTCATTGTCACGGGTTCTGGACGAGGTTTAGGAAAATGCATGGCTAAAGGTTTAGCTGAATTCGGTGCAAAAGTCGTTGTAGGCGACGTTACAATTGAGCAAGCGCAACAAACTGCTGAGGAAATCAATGCTACTGGTACTGCTGCTGCGACTTATGTTGATATCTCTGTACGTCAAAGCTGCATTGACTTAATCAAATTCACAGTCAAAGAATTTGGACGGGTTGATGTCCTCGTCAACAATGCAGGCATTGATATTATTAAACCAACGGAAGCTTTGCAAGAACATGAATGGGATCAAATTATAGATATCAATCTCAAAGGATGTTTCAATTGTTCTGGGCTTGCTGCTATTCAAATGATGGAACAAAATCATGGTGGTTCAATTATCAACATTTCGTCAATAGCATCTGTTATTGGTATTAAGGGACTTGTTGCTTATAGTGCAGCAAAAGCAGGAATTAAGCAACTCACTCGTGTCATGGCAGTAGAATGGGCATCGAAAAATATTCGTGTTAATGCGATAGCCCCTGGTTATTTTGAAAATATCATGAGTGGAGCTAATGTAGAACACACCCAACCAGAAAAACAGCAGCAGATTGTTACATTTACACCAATGGCTCGTCGTGGTAAGCCAGAAGAACTCATTGGTCCTGTTGTGTTTTTAGCATCAGATGCATCGTCATACTTAACAGGAACTGTACTTTTTGTAGATGGTGGGTATACTGCTATATAACTGTAACATCTCGTCAAGAGAAAGCTAAAAGCGTGCATTTGTACTATATTTATCTTTAGATGAGCGCTTAAGTGAAACATGACTCAAACCCTAACCCCAACCACACCACCAATTGAAGGTTCTCATCTGGTTCTATATAACGTCAATTGGGAGATGTACGAGCAGCTATTGGAAATTTTTGCCCAACGCCCAATACCCCGTATGACTTACTATCAAGGAACTCTAGAACTGATGACGCCTTTACCAGAACATGAAAGATATGGCTGGACTTTCGGACGGTTAATCATTATTCTGTGTGAAGAACTTGGACTAGAAATTTTGGGGTTGAAATCAACAACTTGGCGTTCCAAACCAAAGGCTGCTGGTAAAGAAGCAGATGAATGTTTTTATATTCAAAATGAAGCTGTCATGCGAGGAAAAATAAAAATTGATCTCAAAGTTGATCCACCGCCTGACTTAGCGCTTGAGATTGATATAACTCATTCAGCAATTGATAAGATGGCTGTTTATGCTGAACTGAAAGTGCCGGAAGTTTGGCGTTTCGCTAGTGGTCAACTAATAATTCATATTTTGACAGATGTTGGTTACATCGAGTCTGAAACAAGTTTGGCTTTTGGCTCATTTCCTGTCAAAGAATTAGTGCAATTTATACAGCTAGATTCTCAAAAAGGGGAAAACGCTAGAATGAAAGAATTCAGAACATGGGTGCGTTCTCGTATCTAAGCCTTTGCAAATATATATAGGAATCCGGTTTGATTTCTCAACAACTCGTCAGGGGAGGGAACGCTTAACAGGGAACAGGGAACAGGGAAAAAGCAATAAAGCTATACCTAGCTTCGTCAAAAATCAAATAGGAATCCTATACATCCTACTCAAATTTTCATGGTGGTGTATTTTTATGGACAACACAGCAGCTGATTTTAAAAACCAGTGGAATGCAGAACTCTACGATAGTAAACATTCTTTTGTCTCTGAACTTGCTGCTAACTTAGTAGAGTTACTCTCTCCAAAACCAGGAGAATGTATTCTTGACTTAGGTTGTGGGACGGGTCATTTAACTGATAAAATTGCCAGCCTAGGATCAGAAGTGATCGGTATCGATAGTTCTGTTACCATGATTGAACAAGCTCGTAAGAACTATCCTCAGCTAGATTTTGATGTGGTAGATGCCAGAAAGTTAGCATATACAGAAAAATTTGATGGTATTTTCTCTAATGCCGTACTTCATTGGATTAAAGAAGCTGAAGAAGTTGTCGTTGGTATAAATAGGGCATTGAAACCTGGTGGTCGATTTGTAGCTGAATTTGGTGGTAAGGGGAATGTAAACGCCATTATTACTGCTATTTTTAACGCTTTACAAAAAGCTGGTTATCCTACTGATACAGCGTTAAATCCTTGGTACTTTCCTAGCATTGGTGAATATGGAAGCTTGCTAGAAAAACATGGTTTCCAGTTAACTTATGCAACTCTTTTTGAACGTCTCACACCTTTGGAGGATGGCGAACAGGGTCTGCAAAACTGGCTCAAAATGTTCGCAAATAGCTTTTTGAATGGATTATCTACTGATGCTCAAATAAGTACCATTATTGATATTGAGAATCAGTTGCGTCCAAGTTTATACAAAAACAATACTTGGTTTGCAGATTATAAACGTATTCGAGTTATTGCAGTTAAATTATAGATGTGGCTGAAAAGACGGCGTTACTGAATTTGGTAATAAATTTGATAGTGCACGATGTTCCATTTGCTGCAATTTATGTAGAGACGTTGCATGCAACGTCTCTACATCGGATGCTTTTCTAGTTTCACTGGAAAGAAGAATTCAATTGTCATTAAATTGAGACAAAATATGTATATTAAGATTTGCAACTTAAGAGTAATGTAAGTTATATTAGCCATTAATAGCCTATAAAGAACACCAGAGTTATACCATTTTAAAAAATGTTTGCGACAGATGCCCCACCCGCGAAGAAAGCGCACTCTTCGCAACTATTGGATAGGGTTAGGGAGGGGTTTTGGCTTCATTTGTCACATTCTTTTTTTAACTGGTATTATCTCTCTCTATCTAGTGGATAGTCAATTTTAGAATTCCTATGTCTGTTAATATTGTTCCAGATAACGGTAGTAAAACCGAGCAAAACCATCATTCCATACAAATAGATGTTGCCTTCTTTATATTAAGACTCAAAAATGGGATTTGGTTCTTTGGGATACCTTCTTTTCTTTTTGGTATCAGTGATAGAAGTATCACTGCCTTGGCTGATGGATATTTGTCTGTAATAGAAATCATACAAATATTGACAGCCTCATTCTTTTTCTTGAGTTGGTTGTTTTTAAAACCAGAGCAGAACTTTGATCTTAATGATGTAGATAGTATTGAAAGTTATGTAGATCAATTTTCTTTCTGTCCAACGAGAGTCAGCGATTTTGACTTAAAAAAGCGACATATCATTAGCCAGGAATATATCTTACGCTTTCCCTATGTCTGCCAAATTTACCATCTGTTAAATTTAAAGCATTTGGAAACGATTCATAAATTCAGTTTGAATAACTTAAGAATCGTTCAAGTTAGCAATATCCAATCCACATCTCTTGGCGGGATTATCACATTTCAAACCCTCTTAGACTCTCCAGTTAATATTTTAAGAATTTGGAGACAGCCAATTGTTGAGGTGGATTTAATACTGCATACTCCATACACCGTAGAACTGAGTATTCCCGTTTACAGAAATAAAAGAATAACTGTGATGTTTTATGCCTACCCATTAACAGAGAATGATCATCATTTCTTGATTGATATCTACAGCGATTTAGAGTGGCCTAAACCAATATTGCAAATTATATTGCATATTGCTTCTTGTTTGACTTTGATTGAAGATTTGCCTTATTTACGAAAGCTAGCTGAGAGAAACGTAGCCTCTATCATCAAAAAGAATAGGCTGTCTAATCACGAAACAATGTGGCTTTTTAATAGATTTGTTGAACTACATGGTTCGAGTGTAGAAATGCCCAAACTGAAGAACTCAGAATTCAGAACGCATAACTCAGAGTATAGCCTGGAAAATTAGTAGGGATTCAAAGGTGCTATGTAAACCACCAAAATTTTAATTTTGGTGTTCTTGACTGCTGATACCAAGTTGCGTTCTGTTGTAGTAGTTTGTGATTGGAGGAGATTGCTACCCTACCCTTCGGGATCTGCTTCGCAGTACGGGAAGCCTTCTGGTGGGCGTCTACGTTCCACTTCGTTGCACTCGCAATTGACTTTGCTACCGGGGAATTGCAACTTGGTATGAGTCATTCACACTCAGCAGTCGTTATATCAAGTCCGCTTAATTACTTATAATTCCTGCTTGACCTCACCCCTCTCGCTTTGCGAGAATTCAAAATTATCAATTCAAAATTCAAAATTAAGAATTCTTTTTTTGATAGCGCAGCGTGCCCTTCGGGCATACTTTGAATTTTGAGAGAAGTTTGAGCGGAGGTTTCCTCCGTAAGCGCAAGCGCACGCGGCTTGGGCGTTCACGCAGTGTGTCCCCTTGGGACTTACGCGCAGCGTCTCCTCCGGAGACTCAAATCTTCGGTGACTTTGAATTCCCCGGAGGGTTGGGGTTCCTCGTTTTTATAAGTGTTTATCCGCACATGATATTACTTATAAATCAGTACTCAATTACGCTCGCCCTAACAAAGGAGCTGCAGCAAGTAATGTTTTTGTGTAAGGATGTTGTGGATTCGCAAAAATCTGTTTAGTGGGACCAATTTCTACAATTTTGCCACTATTCATGACAGCAATCCTATCACACAAAAACCGCGCTAACCACAAGTCATGAGTGATAAATAAATACGTTAACTCAAATTCTTCTTTCAACTCCAACATCAAATCTAAAACTTGCGACTGCACGCTTGCATCTAACATACTCACTGGTTCATCGCAGATGAGTAGCTTAGGACGAGTAATTAAAGCACGGGCGATCGCCACTCTTTGCTGCTGTCCCCCAGATAAATCCGACGGATAACGTTCATAATAAACTTGAGCTGGTTTTAACCCCACTTTTTCCAGCATCGACAGCACCTGTTGTTTTGCATTCGCGGGAACCGCTAGCTTGTGAATCAGCAGGGGATCAGCTATGCTTTGTCCTACTGTCATCGCTGGATTTAAGCAAGCATGGGGATCTTGAAAGACCATTTGCATTTGCCGCCTCGACGCACGAACTTGTTGGCGCGATAAGTTCGTTAAATCTTGTCCCAAAAACTCGACTTTACCTGCTGTGGGACGAATCAGTTGCAAAATTGTCCGCGATAGTGTACTTTTGCCGCAACCTGACTCCCCAACTAATCCCAGAATTTCTCCTGGATAGAGTTCTAGGTTGATTCCATCCACCGCTTTAATCGTTTGATTTTGCCGTTTTAATAATCGCTCTACAAAGTTGGGTTCTAAGGTGTAATGTTGTTGTAATTCTAAGACGCGAAGTATGGGGGTTGACTTCTGGTGTTGTCCTCTGTGAAATGGTAAAGAGGAGAAGTCAGAGGGTGAGATGCTTTCATCAACTGTTTGAATATGCAAAGCTGCTTTGAGGAGAGATTGTGTATATTCGTGTTGGGGATTCTGGAACACAGCTTGGGAAGAACCCGTTTCAACCATTTTGCCGTTGTACATGACGCCAATGCGATCGCAATACTCGGCAACAAGAGCCAAATCGTGAGAAATTAATAGCAGTGCCATGTTTTCTTCCCCGCACAGCCGTGTGAGTTCCTGCAAAATTTGTGCGGAAACTGTGACATCCAAACTTGTGGTGGGTTCATCAGCAACAATTAACTTGGGGGACAGAAGTAAGGCTAGGGCGATCGCCACCCTCTGACGCATTCCACCGCTAAACTCGTGGGGATACTGACTCCAACGACTGGCAGGAATTTTAACTTTTTCTAAAGTCGCAATTGCTTTTTCTTTGGCTTGTTTGGTGGACAATTGTGGTGAGTGAGCTTTTAATGTTTCCAAACAGTGGTTGCCAATACTCATCAACGGATCAAGGCGCGTCATGGGATCTTGGAATATCAGCGCAACTGCTTCTCCTCGGAATTTACGCAACTGTTCTGGCGTCATCTCAAACACTGAACGCCCTTGAAACGTCACTCGTCCCTCAATTTGACTTGAGGGTGGTAATAACCGCATTGCTGCGCGTCCGAGAGTTGACTTACCGCAGCCTGATTCTCCAACCAATCCCATTCTTTCCCCTGGTTGCAGGATGAAAGACACATCATCTACTGCCCACTGGGCTTTTTCCTCGCTGCGATGAGGATAAGCGACTCGCAAATTTTCAATACAAAATAAGGCTTCACTCATAATTAGGCTATCAGATATCAGCTATCAGCTTTTTTTCTCTGACATGACATATGTCAGGATTATTACCAGAGTATCTTTTAAGAACAACAATATAACTGAGAACGCACCAATAATTCCAATAAGTATACGGATAAATTACCAGGTTTCTCACTTTGGTTTTGTACTTATAAAGAAAGATTTTATACTGAATTTTGCTTCAGCGAGTTTGAAGTTTTTTATCAGTCGAATGTTCAAATTTTAAGGATTCTTGACTTTTGACGCTATTTACAACGAATTGTGCCAAGGAAATATGTAAAGATGACTACAAAACCTCAACAAATTTCCATGAAAAGAGTTTAAAAAAAGTTCAATATTTTTAAGTTTCAATTTTTAATTTTAATTTGTCATTTTTTCATGGGTTACGGCTTGCCCTTCTGGTACTATTTATTGCAATATGGCATTACAGTAATTGATGAGAGTAGTCAGGCGATCGCCTATGGCATCAAGCCTACTCTTGGCAGTGGAAGCTTGCCGCGCTCCTTGGAAAAACATGACATCTATTTCCAACAGCCGCAGCTGCTTACTCATTTCCGTCTGATTTGACTGTAACTGACCCTCATCATTGCTGTCTGTGTCCAGATTAACTAAAGGGACAATCTGTTGCTGAAAAAATTGTTGCAAGGATCTCACACGCTGCGCGACTTCGGATGCATCTACTTTGGTAGTCATGACATCCGAATGCAATTGTTTCAGCAATACCTTCAATACGTGATACTTATCGCGAGTTAGAGACATCTAAGTTCTTCTTGAGATACTATTAAAGTCAAGGTAATGTCAAGAAACTTTTCAAATAGACCAAACTTTGTTAATTTTTATTTCCGAATCTGTTGTCTCATATGAAAATTGGGGCTGGATTTGGCATTTCATCGATTTTACCGACTTTATGATCCGAGACAGTCGTACTGGATAATTTGCACTCTTTGCCTTGGGGAATCTACTCCACACAGAAAGACGAAAGTGTAAGTCTCAGTAAGAGTTTGTTCTTTCAATTTCTCACTTTACTATCAATTACCTAGCCACCCCCGATTCTTTCTATGAGCAGCACTGTTGTAGTCACTACCAGAATTGATGTTACTCTCCCAGAATGGCTACAGACTTGCCTAAATGGGTCATATACAGTAGTAGGCACAGAAACTGAAGATGGCCGAAGGCAAAGCGACATGGCTTTAATTCGTCGAGCATTTGAATTTGCTTACCAGTTACATGAGGGTCAGTACCGTAAGTCAGGAGAACCATACATTTGTCATCCTGTGGCTGTTGCTGGAATATTGAGAGACTTAGGGGGCAGTGCTGACATGATAGCAGCTGGCTTCCTCCATGATATAGTGGAAGACACAGATGTCACAATCGAAGAGATAGAGCAACGCTTTGGTAAAGAAGTCCGGCTCTTAGTAGAAGGTGTGACAAAGCTTTCTAAAATTAATTTCAAAAGTAAGACTGAAAGCCAAGCAGAGAACTTTCGCAGAATGTTTCTGGCTATGGCGCAAGATATCCGAGTGATTGTGGTGAAGTTAGCAGATCGTCTCCACAATATGCGGACTTTGGAATTTCTTCGTGATGAAAAACGCCGTGCAATTGCTTTAGAAACAAGAGAAATTTTTGCTCCCCTGGCTAATCGTTTGGGGATTTGGCGCATAAAATGGGAACTGGAAGATTTAGCTTTTAAGTACTTAGAACCAGAAGCTTATCGGCAAATCCAGGAATATGTCGCTGAAAAACGAACGGCGCGGGAAGAGAGATTGACAAAAATAGCCGAAACTCTACGGAGTCGCGTAGAGGAAGCGGGGATCAAGTGTCTGGACATGAGTGGACGTCCGAAGCACCTCTACAGCATTTACCAGAAAATGCAGAGGCAAAACAAAGAGTTTCACGAAATTTACGACTTAGCAGCACTCAGGATTATTGTCAATAGCAATGAGGAATGTTACCGGGCTTTAGCGATCGTTCATGATGCTTGCCGCCCAATTCCTGGTAGATTCAAGGATTACATAGGCTTGCCTAAACCTAACCGTTACCAATCGTTACATACTGGAGTTATAGGTCCGTGGGGTCGTCCTCTGGAAGTGCAAATCAGAACATTGGAAATGCACCACGTTGCCGAGTATGGAATTGCAGCTCACTGGAAGTATAAAGAAACAGGAGACTCCAATATTATCCACTGGAGGCCATCAGATGAGAAGTTTACCTGGTTACGGCAGCTGCTGGAATGGCAGAATGACCTCAAGGATGCTCAAGAATATTTGGAAAGCATCAAAGATAACTTATTTGAAGATGATGTTTATGTTTTCACCCCTAAGGGAGATTTGGTTGCTTTAAATCCTGGTTCCACAACCGTAGATTTTGCCTATCGCATTCACACAGAAGTTGGGAATCACTGTGCAGGCGCAAAGGTAAATGGGCGGATGGTGCCACTTTCAACGCGACTGCAAAATGGTGATATTGTAGAGATTCTGACGCAAAAGAACGGCCATCCCAGTTTAGATTGGTTAAATTTTGCCAGAACTTCGGCGGCGAAAAATCGGATTAGGCAGTGGTACAAGCGATCGCGCCGGGAAGAAAATATTGCCCGTGGGCGGGAATTGTTGGAAAAAGAATTGGGGAGATCGGGTGTTGAAAACCTGATTAAATCACAACCCATGCAGATAGTAGCAGAGCGATGTAACTATCATTCTATGGAAGATTTACTCGCGGCTTTGGGTTATGGTGAAGTGACGCTGAATTTAGTACTCAACCGTTGGCGAGAAGTCGTCAAGGCGCAACAACCTGTTGCAGATGCACCTCTAGTTCTTACGAAAGAACTCACCTCAACAACCAAAGGTTTACGAGACACAACTCCAGCAACCTCACGCACCACTGACTCACCAATAATTGGGGTAGAAGGATTAGTCCATTATCTGGCTAAGTGCTGCACTCCTCTTCCTGGAGAACCAATTATTGGTGTTGTCACACGAGGTAGAGGCATTTCGATTCATCGCCAGGGATGTCAGAATTTAGAGAATGTAGAGTGCGATCGCCTCGTACCAGTGCATTGGAACTGTGCAGGCGAAATCTACTCTCGTCCTGCGACTTATCCAGTGAATATTCAGATTGAGGCTCTCGACCGCGTAGGAATCCTAAAAGATATTCTCTCACGCTTAAGTGACCACGGAATCAACGTCCGTCATGCTCAGGTAAAAACAGCGACGAGTCAACCAGCATTGATTGACTTGGGGATTGAGATACGCGATCGACCACAACTCGAACAGATCTTTACTCAAATCAAAAAACTGAGCGACATTATCAACATTCGTCGTGTCGGTCAAATCGAGGAATAGTAAAATTAATCCGTAATTCGTAATCTATAGTCATTACGAATTACGAGTCAATCGACACTCCCGTCATAACACAATCCGGTTGCTTATCTAGCCCTCCTTTTGAAGGCTACGGTATATACACATTTCCCTGAAAACCTCACCCTCGTTTTTTGCTACACAAAAACTTTTCCCTCTCCTTTATAAGCAGAGGGATGCCCGATAGGGCAGGGTGAGGTTAATAAACAGACGCATGCCCGATAGGGCAGAGTGAGGTTCCGAGGTTTGTGTAATTCGATGACGTGTGTGTACACGTAGCCCTAAAAAGGAGGGAACTAAGCCCCTCAAATCACAGTACTTCGCGTCCCATGTAAGGTTGCAGCGCTTCCGGTATCCGTACCGTTCTATCTTCTTGTTGATAGTTTTCTAAAATCGCTGCCATTGTACGTCCCACAGCCAGTCCTGAACCATTGAGAGTGTGTACCAGCTGGGTTCCTTTCTTTCCACTTTCTTTGAAGCGAATTTGCCCGCGTCGCGCTTGATAGTCCAAAAAATTGGAACAACTGGAAATTTCTCGGTACTTTCCAGAAGAAGGAAGCCAAACCTCTATATCATAGGTTTTCGCCGAGTGAAATCCTATATCCCCAGTACATAATTCTATGACTCGGTAAGGCAGCTGCAACGCCTGTAAAATTGCTTCTGCATTGCCTAGCAACTTTTCCAGTTCCTCACTAGAAGTGCTGGGATGGACAAATTTCACCAGTTCAACTTTGTTGAATTGATGCAGTCGAATCAATCCCCGCATATCCCGTCCATAACTCCCAGCCTCCCGGCGAAAACAGGGAGTATAAGCGCAGTGGTAAATAGGCAAATCTTCAGAATTGAAAGTTTCACCACGATACAGGTTAGTTACAGGAACCTCAGCTGTAGGCGTAAGCCACAAATCATCCGCCGCACACTTAAAGCTTTCTTCAGCAAACTTGGGCAATTGACCCGTAGCTGTCATAGACTCAGTATTAATCAAAAATGGGGGGATGACTTCCACATACCCTGCAGCTATCTGGCGATCAAGCATAAATTGGATTAATGCTCTCTCCAGCTTTGCACCAGCACCTATAAGGGTGACAAAGCGACTTTGTGCGACTTTTACAGCTCGCTCAACATTAAGAATACCCAACTTCTCGCCAATTTCCCAGTGGGGAAGAATGTTTGGGTTTTGGGGAATATAATCATCACCCCAACGACGCACTTCTGGGTTATCTTCCTCACTCTTACCAACAGGTGTAGAGTCGCTTGGTAAGTTAGGAAGTGTGAGTAAAAGTTCTTCGATTTTGGCTGAGAGGTCTTTTTCTTGAGGTTCCAGTGTGCCAATCTCAGTTTTGACGGAACTACCTTCATCACGCAACGCTTGAATTTCTGATCCTTTGGGGTTGCAACCAGCTTTTATCTTTTCCGGAATTAATTTAGCAATTTCGTTACTGCGTGCTTGCAGTTGATTTCGCTTCGCTTCCAATTCGCGTTGCTGTTTATCCAACTCCAAAAGCGGCTGAATATCGTAGTTACCACCACGAGTTTTCAACCGTTCCTGAACCAATTGTGGATTTTCCCTTATTAACTTAATGTCCAGCACAGATTTATCCTAATTTTTAGCCTAGTATTTTCTTTACAGTTAACACTTCAAAATATAGTACTTCCGACTGGTGACAACTGCAAAAGCTAGATAAGTAGGTCGGTACTAATAAAGTTCACGATGTTTTGGCAGTCATTAGTCATTAGGAGGCACTGCGTTGGGCGGGTTCCCCGACTTGAAGTATGTGCCGTTCATGAGGAGACAGTCCTCGACTAGGGTCTGGCGGCATAAAACACCTACCGTTCATTGGTAAGGGTTTTAGGCGTTTTTACAAATCTTTACATAGCTTGATTTTTTTCCGCTTGTCTGCATAGCAGGCAAAAGTAAGTGAACTGTGAGTAGTTAGCATTCAAGCAGTCCAAAGCGAACAAGAATGATCAGCTAGGAACTACGCTCAGACTGAGGTTTGGAAATGCGATGGAGTATCCAAATTGACGCGACAAGTCCTGCAAAATGGGCTGTAACCGTATTCGTGTTTGCCTGCACAACAAACATGTCTAAGGGTTGGATAATCCGGCTAGGGTCGATCTGGGTGTAAACCCCTGCACCAAATTGCGGTAAAGTCAATGACTTTGTGACTAGAGTCCCAACAATTGTTTGTGCTCCTAAGAGAGTCAACAGCATTCCTACCAAATGCACGATAATCGCAAAGCGTACAACTTGAACAGTTTCAACTTTGCGCGGGCGGTTGTTAGGATTTGAGGATTCTAGTCGTCGCCCAAGTCTAGTGTAACGGAAAGCTATATAGATACCTACTGCTAAGGCAACAAGCCCAGCAACGGCAAAAATAGCACCAAACCCAGTTCCAGGGTTACTACTGGTATTGGCACCTCTCTGACTAAAGACTGCGAACAGCAAAATGACCCCAGAAACAACACCTAGCACTAGTTGAATCCAGAAGCTAACCCATCCTGTAAGGCGAAATATTTGGGCAATTGCCCGGAGTGTAGACGAATCGGACATACTGATCACCATTTGTGCTGAGGGCTTGATAAATTTACTATCATACTTAGTCAGTGTGATGAGAGTATTTCTAGTAAACAACTTCCGTACTTCAAACTTTTTTGAGTGTGCCCACTCTTCACAAAGCTTGAAAGAAAACATGATATTTTGCTTAATCTTTAAGCAAAAACTCTAGGAAAATTACTGTCTAGCAAAGTTTTGATTAAGTTTTACATAAATACCGCATTTTCCCTTTAAAATTGCTTAGACGGTATTTTATGCTTAAGCAGTCCTCACGCCTTTGGCATTACTTAACACTAAAGATTGCAGCATAGCCGTTGTTAAATCGCTCCTCAATACAATGTCAGAAGCTTGGGTAGGGATACAAAAACTTGTATTCCTATAGTTGGTGCATCAGTTCCACGATAAATAAGTGTGAAATCTGTCTCATGTTATTTTTACCCTTTGGTGATCCAGCCTAAGCAGTGCTACGTATTTATTTGAATGGAGTAGTATTTTACACTACTCTTCCCAGATTGTAAGCTTAACCCTTAGGCATTTTTCGTCATTCATTAACCATGAAACTTGAGGATATATATCATTTCTTTGAAAATCCTCCGCCAACTTACCTTTGTCAGGAACTCGCTGTTTGTTATATAATGCATCTTTTGTTACAAAGCGAATCCTATGGAACGGAGTTGATCCAACGACTGGAAACTGAATATCCAACCTATCGGCTTTCAGATACTGTGCTTTACAGTGCGATTAAATTTCTCGAAGACCAGAAAGCAATTACTGGGTACTGGAAAAAGCTGGAAGGACGGGGACGTCCTAGGCGAATGTACCAAGTCTCTCCAGAATGGCAATTTAAAGCGCAGGATTTAGCTCGTTTGTGGCAACAGTATATAAGCGGGAGAATAAGTTAACGAATAATTGATAATGAATAAATCACCTCCTGTGAAACCCTCATAATCTAGTTTATGGATACTGCTACTCTACCATCCACGTTGCTGCTCACTTTTTTATTATCGGTCGGGCTATTTTTCTTTATTCGTGCCTCTACCAAAGATCGTACACAAACCACACAACTGGTTTGCGAGCAAGACGAAGCTACTTTAATGCCTCAATTAAGGGAGTATTTTCAAACACGGTCTTACCGAGTAGCAGCGGTCGACCCAAAACAAAACCAGGTGACTTTTGAAGGCATTGTTAGACCAAGCTGGTTTTTAGCTGTGTTTTTAACACTTTTAGCAGCTGTCGGTCTTCTGTGTCTATCACTGGTTTTGTCGCTACTTTTTCCCAACCTGAGTACAGTATTTCTTGGGATGGTGCTGCTTTCACCTTTGAGTGGTGTTTTTTATTGGAAGAAAGCTGGCAAACTTGAGAAAGTGTCGCTGAAGGTGGAAGCAGCCCAAAGCGACCAACACTCTCCAACTCAAATAACACTAACAGCCCATCGAGATGAAATCATAGAGTTACGGAGGACGTTGGGATTAAAAAGTTGTGAATAGCTGTTATTCTTTCTATTCTTAGTCTTACACTCTTATGCTGTACCGTAAGCTATACCTCTTATAGCTTTCATTCGTATCCACGATACGGCTTGCCCTGACTCGCCCTGAGCGTAGGCGAAGGGGCGTAGTCGAAGGGTACTTCCTTGCTTTTAAGCTTCCGCATTTTTTTATAAGTATCTTTCAGTGACTAGTTTGAGTCCAGACTGACATATGATTTTATAACTTTTCAGAATAACAAATGGAATAGAGAGAGGAGGTAAAACGACTCCAGATCTGTAGCTATTTTCCACAAGTTGTAGAAAAAAGCGATATCGCTTGAACCTGCGTGCCAAAGCTTTGATCAGAACGGGTTCGCTGTATCCTCACTCCCACGTACGTTTTCACACCTAATACTCAACTCATACAAACACAAAGAAAGTTTGATTAGAGTTGATGGTCTTAAAGACAAAACTGCTAGCTTAACACTGGCAAGTGAGCTACATTCTTAAAAAAAAATGAAACTAAAAAAAAAACTAGCAATTTTGGTTGTTAATGGTTGTCATGAGCCAAATTCAAACTCTATGATCGCCATATGTTAGTTCAACGACTAGCAACAGCCAGTGATTCCTGACCTGGAGGGGCTTCGAGTACCCTCAGGCTCGGAAATAAAAAGTGATTCTCTTCAACATATTGAGCTCCAAACAGCCCCTTTTCAGCCCAGAAATAACGGTCTGTTGTGTGTTCGTTTCGCTTTACAAGTAGCAAAGCGGGTGGCAAGATCCCTTCAGCTTGAATGAATTTTCTAGCTGCTGTCACAGGCTTATCTTCACCGCTTTCAATACTAAATTGAGGCACATGCTCTAGAATTCGCCGTCCTTCTTGGCGACGACGACTTTTCCTCTTACGTCTCCTTGCCAACCTTCCTTACCTCCTCTAACAAGCGATAGATTGTAGTGATAGCTACAAAATCCGTCGTAATTATAAAAGTTCTAGTTGAAAAAATCAATAGTTTTTAACCTTTTGATACAATGAGGTTAATTTATTTTTTGGTATAAAAACCAGAAGCGTTGAACAATATAATTCCTTGGAACGAACTGTTAGTTGCAAGATTCAGTTAAGCTTTGTTAAATGGGAAAAGCCAACTTTTGTTCCTTTTCGTCCGTATAGTCTGTCATTTTAAACAAGGGCTGAGAAATGTTAATGTCTGCCAGTTCTGAGTTTGTTGCTCTATGCCGAGAGCAATTGGCACTGTTAGCCCAAGGGCTGGAAGCATCTTTGAGCGTTGTTTATTTAACGCAAGAATTGATAGAGGCTTCGACAAGTGAAGCCAAGCTCATTCCTGTGGTCGTTTATCCAGAAACAACAGTGGAACAGCACTTAGCTAGTGCTTTGGTATTGCCCACCTCAATACCTATCTCAAATCCTAACTGGGCTTCGTATCGTTCAGCTTCCGTCACCTTGAATAAAACACCACATTCTCGTACGGGTGGTGTGTTTAAACAGAAACATAACCGCAATCACCGAAGGTTATTGAAAGCAGCAGAGGACTTTCCCGCACCATCACGAGAAACTGCGACAGGAAATACAGCGCCACCCCATTCAACAGAGGAAGAGGAATATTTATTAAAGGGCGACCAAATTGTTTTACCTCTTGTTCATGAAGATGTGATGATGGGGTTGCTCGTCACAGTCAGAGAAGACCGAGTATGGAATGAACAAGAAAAAAGTCAAATAGAACGAATTGCCCAAACACTATCCCTTGCGTGTATTTTGGATCAGCGTCGAGCATGGTTGCACCAGCAATTGCAGCAACAACAAATTTTTCAAGAAAAACAGCAAGATTTACTAGATAATTTATTGCACCAGCTTCGCAACCCACTAACAGCATTGCGTACCTTTGGCAAACTGTTGCAGAAACGACTGCGACCGGGAGATGCTAACCGCGAGGTAGCTACTAGTATTGTGCGGGAAAGCGATCGCCTCAAAGAATTGTTGCAACACTTGGATGAAGTTATTGACTTGACAACAGAAGATTTAGAACCATTAACGCTACCGCAAAAAGAAGTCCTTGTGGAAGCAAACGTACAAAAAGACTTTATAGCGCCACTCTTGTTGCCCGGTGCAGGAGAGAAAGAAGTTAATTGTTCCATACCAGATATATTAGAACCATTGCTAGTATCAGCCAGAGCCATTGCTCAAGAAAGAAATTTGCAACTTATATCCGAAATTCCCCCTAACTTACCTCTGGTACGCGCTAACACCAAAGCATTACGAGAAGTACTCAGCAATATCATTGACAATGCTTTAAAATACACTCCCACTGGCGGCAAGATTTTGATCCAGACCAGACAAGAAAAACCTCATTTTCAGGGAATTGCCATCAGTGACACAGGTCCTGGTATTCCGCTACAAGATTTAGAGCATCTTGGAGAGCGTCATTACCGAGGTGTTCAAGCTCAAACGGAAATTCCTGGTACAGGATTGGGATTATCAATTGCCAAACAGCTAATAGAACAAATGCAGGGCGAAATACAAGTTTTCAGCCCTGCTTTGACTTCGCTTAGAACATCACCTGATACACCAGGAACGACTTTTATTATTTGGTTACCTATTGCTCATCGTTAACTTAGACATTTTGGAGTAGCCAAACTTTCCCTGCAATGAATGGGCAAGAATTCTAATTGAACTTTCCTGGTTTTTCAAAACCAGGATTCTAAACTGATGTTACTACATGGTCAGTCCTGACTACTAACTATTTCAACGAAACCTGAAAGTTCTGACCAATAGTCATTTGTAGGTCGGTCTGTGGATCAATGGCGATTAAGTCGACACTCTTCTTACCAAAAAACAGACCAACCAATCCACCAATCGCAGCCCCGCCTAGAACTTCTCCAGCACTAATAGCCTTATCGCCAGTCACAATTGAAACTGCTGCTGCTGCACCTGCACCAAATGCAGTATTCCTAAGAATTGTTTTTGTATTGATGCCCTTTTTGACGGTTTCGATCTTGGTAATCACGTCAGTTGTCGCATTGATTGGATATTCTTGACCATTGTTGGTTAAGATGAGTTTTTGAGCGACAAATTGAGAACCGTTCTTGTCTTTGACGGGACGCAGTTCACCAACCACCTGACTGCCCGCTGGAATGACCAAGGTTCCTTTATCAGTGACAACGTTTTGTGCTACGGTGAGGGTTAAAGGAGCTACTTCCTCCTTAGTCACAAGAATTTTTTCTGCTTTTTCGTACCTTATGGGAATAACAGTTCCTTCAGGAATTGTCACCGCTACTGGTTTTGATGGAGTAGGAGTAGGAGTAGGAGTAGGCTCGCCAAGAGCGACAATATAGGGTGAGTTAATTGCTGAGGCTTGATTGGAACTCACTAGTGCTTGGTAGATAAAAGCTGCAACTTGTGCCCGAGTCGCAGTTACTTTCGGATTTAAGAATTTAATATTAGGGTAGTTGACGACAATTTGTTTGCTAGTAGCTGCAGCAACAGGGCTACGGGCATAGCCAGAAATGTTATTGGTGTCGTCGTAAGATTGTAGAATGCTCTCGGTATTACCGCTAACTTTGTAGTCTAAACCGCTAGACAGAGAAACTAAAACCTGTTCGCGAGGAATATTTTGGTTAGGCTCAAAACGATTGCCAGGATATCCAGATAAGAAACCAGTGGTATATGCATCCTGAATCGCACTTGATGCCCAGTAGCTGCTTGGTACATCGTCAAATCTGACTGCCTGCCGTTCTGGCGCTTTTCGGAAAGCTTTGCCAATCATGGCAGCAAATTGAGCACGTGTGACTGCTTGTTCTGGGCGGAAACTGCCATCTGGAAAGCCAGCAATGATACCTCGCTGTGCCAGTTGTCCAATAAATTCTGCAGCCCAATAGTTAGATTGAACGTCAATAAAACTTGTTTGGGCAAAAGATGCTGTGGGTATCACCAGAGGTGCGATAGTTCCTGTTGTGATGCCCAAAATCATGAATGCAGCACATCCAGATTGCCAACGAAAGTGACCAAACATTTTATTCTTGCTCCCCACACAACCTGCTATTTTCTGTTAGTAACATAGACTACATTTGACTGAAAAGGTTCCAAAACACTTTGTTCTGGTTAATACTTTTGTTCAGCCAAAGAGTCTATTAAAAAATTAAGAATGAAGTGTGAATAACTTCATTTTTCATCTTTCTTCTTTCTTTTGCCCTTGGGATTTTATTCAGTTCATAACGAATCACGCCTAAAATTTGCACACTAATTTGTGCGGCTTCTCGTTTGTCATTAGTCATGAGTTATTTGTAATAACAAATGACTCATGAGAGTATTAACAAATAAAGACGCAACGGTAGATGCGCATGAGTTTATTTATTTTCCTAAATTTTTCGCCAAGAAGATTTCTCAAAAGCATCCCAAATGTATAAATTCACAGGGTCTTTAATTTTGAATTTGGAATTTTGAATTGTTAAGCCCAGAGGGCACCCTGCTTTGAAAGTGGCGAACGAAGACTTTTGGAAAATTGGCATGCTCCTGATTTCTATGGAGTCGTAAGACGTGCGAGCGATAAAATAGTTGCGGAAAAATGATACATTTTACATAAATTACAATAAGCGATATCGCGGCTTTGCCCAATCACACGCAATATCCTCATTTTTGTCGCATTTCAATTGCATACAACTAGAAGCTAGACAACTTACTAGCAGGTTGTTTTCTTCCGGATTTGACTTTGAATTGCTGACTTGCTTTATCTTCCTTTCCAGAAAGAGGAGGGGTTGCTCTTCTGGCAGCCCCTTGGTAGTGTGAGGGCGATGGGGTAAAGCACCTTGCCCCTTTGGAGCACTTGTACTGAAAACAGATGGAACTCACGACCTAAATAAGGATAAGCCTAGTAGTAGCCACGGGATACAAACAAACTAGAGCGCAGTGTGAGATCCAAATCTCCTTTTTGGGGTTCAATAACGATAACTTCAGCCTTTTTGCGCCGCAGTAAAACACTTGCTGCTGCACCTGCACCAGCACCAATTATAGGTTCGATCGCTTGAATTTGGCGGTCACCTGTTATCAGTGAAATCACACTAGCCGCACCTGCACCAATCGCAGCATCTTGGATGATTTTATCTGTTCTACCTCCTTTACTAATTTCTTGCTTTCTGGTGATGACACGAGAAGTTGCATTAATAGATTGTCGTTCACCATTAGGAAGTATTAAGTCTTGAGCGACAAAATAAGTCCCTTTTTCACCATTTCTGGTGATTGGTTGCAATTGTCCTTCAATTTCACTTCCTTCAGGGACTAAGACATTTCGTGAACTGTCTACAAGGTTTTTTGCCACTCTCAGCTTTATACGTGTCGTTTCATCAGGAGTGACAACAATTTTATCTTTGTCATATGTGATTGGCATTGTAAATCCAGCAGGAATTGAAACTTTTCCTGTTGGTGTTTGTGTTCTTCGACCATTAAAGATCACTTGTGCAGAAGCAGGAGTAAACAGAAACATGGGTGCAATGGTGCCTGTTGTTATTGCCATTGCCATGAGTGCAGCAGTTCCTGTTTTCCAACGATGAAATTGACTCATAGTAAAGTCCTTGTAAAGTCCTTTTGTTTTTTTTTCTGAATGTAAGAGACGTGCTGTTACTGAGATTGTTTCTGGTTCTTTTTAAACCTATCAGTAGGCATATTCCAAGTGGAAAGTGACTTGTGCGACGCTAAGAAGGTGCAACTGTTCCTCTTTAATTCTTATAGCGTTCATCTGCTTTTATAAAAAGTAACGAAGGATATATATGACGCAAATATTGTAAGATAGTTCCTGAATACTTAGACATGCTCTATGTCCGACGATATATGTTCAGCAATAGGTAACGATAGGCTGAATCCAATCTCTTGTTGCTATTGTATTCTTTTATTATTGGAATGGTAAATTTGAAGACTAGCACCGCAAGGCGCAAGTACCGCATTGAAGGTAATAAGTCAAAAGTATTATGGAATGGGCTTTTTAGAGATTTTAAATGGTGAATCCAGCCCGCATGAGTCCTTGTTTCGCTCAGGCTTGCTCTGGTGTAAGCGCAAAGCCGTCAAGCGAAAGCAGGCATACCCGATAGCCCTCCGGGTTCGCCAGTCGCCTGCGGAGGGAGACCCTCCCGCAGCGCTGGACTCACCGTAAGGCGTGGCCGTTCCCATAGTGGTTGCTCTATTTACGCGCCCGACGTACTAATGGAAAAACAAGCTATTGTCAAAAGTATATCGCCGCGCCATGTGGGACGATTGTTAGAATTCGATCAAATCAAACCACACTCCTAGTCGCTACTGCTTGACTCGCCCCCAAGGGTAACGAATTTGATGCCAAAGCTCAAAACATATCTAATCTATATATCACAGCAATTGAGCGTGCGGATGATTGCGAATGAACAGTGTGTATTGATGAAATGACGGGGATTCAAGCGTTCTCGAGTCAAGAGAAAGACTTACCTAGAACTTACGCACTGTACAAATAGAGGATTATGTGGATAAACTAAACTGCAAACTTCACGGGTTTTTGTTCAAAAAATTTGCAAAACCCTCTCCACTTCCTCACAACTTCCTCACATTTTATACATATTCTTAAGAGAAAGGTTCTAATTGAGATCAAGTCATGCATCTGAACAATAGTTAAAAGTCGAGATTTGGCTCAATTCACATAATCGTTTTTTTGACAATGCGTAGGTTCTAGAGAATATGAAGTTTAATAATAAATCTGATCTAGTCCAAGAAATTATCACTTATGGAGCTAAAGGTCAAAACCAGGCTCTTACAGATTTGAGTGATGCTGCTAACCTAAGTGATGTCAACAAAAACACAGTGTCTCAATTGACAGAAGAAAAGACGGAATTGCTGTTAGATACTGAGACTTCCGTAGCTATTAACGACCCTTACTTAAGTATCACGGTTTACAAGTCTTATTACGCAGATGATAGCAATTACTCGTTTATTAGAGGTTATTTATAAAGTAAAAATAAAATTCTTGTAGAGTGTGTTAAGCCCACCCTTTCCATATGATTTGTCACGAAAAACATGTGAAAAGCGCCTAACGCACCCGACTTAAGATTTACTTTTGGTTACGTTAGGATGCACAATTTGGTTAAAGTATGGGTAAATGCACACAATTTTGTATACGGGTAGTGAAAGTCTGTGAACAACTTGCCAAAGATTTTGGGCTACATCTATATAGTGCTGTAGAACCTCGTCATGATCTCGCATTCCCTTCAGCGTACTAGGCAAGTTGGAATTGAGCTGGTTTGATGATAGGCTTGATTCGACTCACAACACCGTTTACTGCCCAGGTACTAAAACTGTAATACTAAACTTATTTAATACTCAATACTGAATGCAAGGTTTTTAATAATTGCTGGATTGTGTAAGGCTTCAACAAAAACGCTTGAGCAGCATGCTCAAAAGTTTCAGCTATCTTTTTATTAAATTCTAGTCCACTTATAGTAATAATTTTTACTGATGGATTAATTTTTTGTAAAGCCCGGATAGTGTCTATGCCATTTAAAGATGGCATCATTATATCCATCACGACTACATTGATTTTTTGTCGATGTTGGGTATACAGTGCGAGTGCCTCAATTCCATTACAAGCAGTAAGAACCTTGTAGTTATGTGTTAGCAGTAAGGTCTTGCTAATCTCTTGAATAGCAAGTTCGTCATCGACAAACAGAATTAATTCTCCATTACCTGTAAATAGCTCAATATCTTCTACGGGTTGGGAAACGCTTCCTTCTAATGCTGGCAAGTACACCTTAAATTGGGTTCCTCGTCCCACCTCGCTATACACTTTAATAAAACCGCCGTGGTTTTTAGTGATTCCAAATACTGTTGACAGACCTAATCCTGTGCCACTGCCCACCTCTTTAGTCGTAAAAAATGGCTCAAAAATTTTGTCCATTATTTCTGAAGGAATACCCATGCCTGTATCTGATACAGTAACTACAATGTGGGCACCAACACTAGCATCAGGATTCATCCTGACAAAATTTTCATCAATAAAAATATTCTCTGCAGAAATACTCAATACACCACCATTAGGCATAGCATCACGAGCATTCACACAAAGGTTCATAAAAATCTGTTCCAGTTGAGTAGCATCTCCTAAAACGAACCCAATATCTGGTGAGATATTTGAGCAAATTTCAATGAATTTGGGAAACGTCTCAAAAGTGATTTGCTGAAATTCCTCAAGTAAATCCCTAAGTTGAACAGTTGTGCGTTGACTTTCAATTCCTCGCGCAAACTGTAGAACCTGCTTAACCAAAGCTGCTCCTCGTTTGGCGCTGACTTCCACTGTTGTTAATAATTTCTGCTTTTTCTCATCTGAGAGTTTTATATTCCGGAGGAGTTGAGTTAAAGCAAGAATTGGCGTGAAGACATTGTTTAAATCATGAGCAATACCACTGGCGAGAGTGCCAATACTCTCTAATCGTTGTGTGCGGAGAAACTGAGCTTCAAGTTTTTTCTTCTCTGTAATATCATTGATAATACCAATAAAATACTTTGGCTCTCCGTTTGGGTTTCTTACTAGAGAGACAGTAAGATAAATCCAAACGTGAGAATTATCTTTGCAGATATAGCGCTTCTCCATTGAGTAAGTTTCAATTTCCCCAGCTAACATTTGACGAATGTACTCCAAGTCAACATCAAGGTCATCGGGATGTGTAATATCTTGAAAAGTCAGCTCCAGTAACTCCTCGTGTGTATAGCCAACAATGTCGCATAGCTTTTGATTAACCAGTAGCCACCTTCCATTCATGCGGACATGGACGATACCGACAGCTGCTGAATGAAATGTAGCTCGGAAGCGCTCTTCACTCTCGCTTTTTTCTACCTCTATTTGCTGGCGTTCATGGATTTGGCGTTGTAATTCTTCGTTAGCTGTGGCGAGTTCTAAAGTACGAGTTTTTACCCTTGCTTCTAGCTCGTCGTTAGCCTTTTGTAAAGCTGACTCTGCTTTTTGGCGTTGTGCAATTTGATTTCGTAGTTCAATGTTTACTGCTTCAAGTTGTGCGGGACTAGGCAGAGCAAGTGCTTTAGGCATTATCAGCACTAATTCCGATGCTGTATAAAGTGATACTATTGCAGTGAAAGCTTTTATAAACCCTGACAACCAGTAGGTTGGATGCCAAAGCGTCCAAATCTCCATTATATGAGTGCTACCGCACGCGACAATAAAAGTTCCAAAGAGAAAAAATATCGAGATGAAAGGCAAATCTTGCCGCTTACGAACAAAATAAACCAATATGATTGGAATTGAATAATAAGCAAGCGTTATGAGAGAATCTGAGATAATATGCAGCCATACTAATGCAGGTTGCCATAAGTAACAGTGCCCGTGGGGGATAAACTGTTCTGATGCAATGAAATTTAAAAAAAAATCAAGCATATAATCACCTATCTTATCTATATTCTTACCAGTGCTAAAGGGTTTCCTGTTGCTACAACATAATTAGCTAAAGCGCTTGTTGATAGTTTGACAAGTCTTTACTGCTTTGCTCTAAATAATCAACAAATCCACGACCAATGTCACCAAAAGTTTCTCCTTTATCTAGTCTGCGATATACCATACGACCATGCTCTAACTTTTGTGTATTAGACATTGTTATCATATTTTTGCAGGACCATTAACAAGTTTCAAACAAAGCGCCTCTGGCAAACTTAGATAAGACTAAGCATTTACGTTCTCAACCCTAAAAAGCACTAGCTATATTAAGAGTGCTGCAAGCGGTAGGGAGGATCCCAATTTTGCCCTGGCGATTAGAAATCGCGGCACTTATAGTTTGAGGGCAATTAAAACATTTGGGATGCTCCCAATCCGAACTTATTTCCAACAGTTCACTGGTCATACGCGCACCTGTTTCAAGAACGTATCAAGCTAATAACAAAGGTGAAGACAGTTTTAGTCTCCACCTTTACTCCTCAAGTTAGAAAGTATAAACAGAAATTTTCTGGAAGCGCACTTCGGAAAGTGGCTTGTCTTGATAGGTCGTCACTAGGCTGATCCGGAATTGGCCAGACCATTTACCTTGTTGTTGTAGCGCCTCCACAACGTTAGTTGCTTCCAAGACAACTGTCGGTTTTGGATGCTTCTCACCAGTGTCATGGTTGCCATGGTCGTGAGCCATGTGTTCGTGCCCAGAGTGCTCTTCAGCATGTGAGTTATTATGAGGTTCCATTGCGAACAACCCTATGGTTCCAACATAATTTTCTTGTAATGGTGCTGAATTATCACCCGGTAGATTGAGGTATACCTCATAATTCACGCCAGGCGGCTTGTCATATTCAATGCCTTCAAATACAAGCATAACTCTCTGCTTTTCCACTGGTAAGGCAGTGAATGCTGCTCTTTGCGGGATGGGAGAAATTGAAAACTCAGCTGCATTTGCTGTTAACTGAATAACTTTTCCTTCAGGCGTAGATCCAAGGAACTGAGGCTGACTTGGGCGTGGTGCAATAAATGACACGGTAGGTGGTGGGGGAGGTGGAGTCATCGGCTTATCGTCGTAAACATAATCTAACTGTGAAGCTGTATCTAAGATATCTTTACCTGACATTTCCTGTCTTTGACCATTTTCATTAAAGAAGATAAACCTACTATTCATCCATGTTGAATTATTGACTGGATTAGAACGACCTTGACCTTGGTTCAACCACTGCTCCCATAATCGATCAATGTTGCAGTGATGTAGCCAGAAAATTGGATCACGAGCAGCTAACAAAGGATCACTCATCCAACCTGCTACTCCTCCTATATCCCCATGAATGACATTGTGAGGCTGGTTTTCCAGTTGTCCTGTAACATTAGGATTAGCAAATTGCACTGGCCCTAAGACTACGCCTCCACCAAAGGAAGGAGTCAAAGAACCTATATTAGAAAAGAAATTTACGTAGCTCAATGCACGTCTATAGTCAACCGAGTTTGCTGGTAATGGTTGACCTTGATTGATTTGGTTTCTCCGCTGACTCACATACAAAGTATTTGAGCTATTTGCAGGAATGCGAAACGGCTCTGGTAAAACACGCTGATTTGGCTCAGAATAATTCCAGTAGGGAAGTGAAAAGTTAGAGTCTCCTGAAGCAGCTCGCACAATTCGCTCGAAAAAGTAAATATACATTCGATGCCAAGACAAGAAGAAAAAGCTTCGGTGCTGACATTGATTCCAAAATTGATTAAAGCTAGGATTCCTCAGTGAAGTTCCGTGAATGTTTGCCTGAAATATCCATCCAGTTGGATCGTTTGGATTGACATTGGAACGGGCTTTCATCACCTCCACACCCCTACGATATGCGGCAATTTCTGAGCCACGATTCTCTAATATCCTGTAAATATTGCGACGAATCTGCATAAGTTACTTGCTAAGTCCTATTTACCAATTGCAAAATCTCTAGTTTTGCGCTACTAAATTAACACTTCATTTTGAGTTTCTCGTTTTACTGAAAAGGTCAACTTTATGTAAAAATTCTTTATCTTTCCAGAAACACAGGGAACGGAGAACAAAGAACAGGGAATAGCAAATAGAAAATAAAAAATGCTGAATAGGCATTACTGAGCGTTATGGATCTTTTTGCACGATTAAATGATTTCCGTCAAGTCGCATACCGATGTTTGTGCCGAGCCAAAGATGCAGTATTATATCTTAAATTAAGATAGTCAGCACTATTAAGGATAGATTTGTGATGAGTGCTTGGTCTGCCAATGCCGACATTACAGAACTACGAGAAGCACAGCAGGCTTTGCTAGGTGGCCAACAAGAACGGGTCGCACAACTCGAAGCGCAAAACCGATTGCTAGAGAACCGCGATCGCATTTTAGAAGCAACAGCCACGGCTGCCAATGCTTTACTGACTATAGAAAACTTTGATGAAGCGGTGAATACTGCCCTGAAACTGATTGGCGAAAGTTTGGATTGCGATCGCGTTGCGGTTATCGAGAATTTTCCTCATCCATCTAAACCCTTACACTACTGGAAAATGTTGTACGAATGGGACTCACCTAACACGGTGTCCCAAATCTCCCATCCTCATGAAGCACAAGGAACCTATGAAGAGGGAGGGATTGCAGAATGGTATGAGCGTATTAGCCGAGGGCAAAGCATTAGCTATCTCCTAGAGGAAATGCCAGAACCATTCCGCAGTGGACAAGCCGCACTTGGTGTGAAAGTACTGCATGCTGTCCCGATTTTTGTCGAAGGTCAGTGCTGGGGAGTATTTGGTTTTGATGACTGTCGTGAGGCAAAGCGCCGGGGATCGGCTGAACTGGCGTTACTTAAAACTGTAGCCGCTTGTATTGGGAGTGCGATTCAGCGTCAACGTATTCAGCAAGCCGAACAAAAACGCACAGCCGAACTGGCAAAAGTTAATGCAGAATTGCAACAACGCGAAGGCCTACTTTCTGTCGTTGCCCAAGTCACTAAAAACTTGTTGGAAACCGAGGACATCGATGTAGCAATTCCAACAGCGCTACAAGCGATCGGGGAAGTAGCAAATATCAGTCGCGTTCAACTCATCCTCGAACGTCAAGATCCAATCACACAAAAATTACAGCACTGGGTTACTTATGAGTGGGTAGCTGCGGGAATTACCCCTCAGAGAAATCATCCCAGTATGGCAGTGATTGACAATGATGATGCCGAGGTCATGCTCAGAGATCTGTATGCAGGTCGCTCTATTTGGCATACAGTTGATCGCTTACCCGATGTCATCAGAGTACCGTTTGAGTCTATTGGCATTAAATCCTCTGGAGGAGTTCCATTATTCATTGCAGGACGTTACATCGGCTGTCTTGCTTTCGATGATTGTGTTACTCTTCGGCATTGGAGTCAGCAAGAGATTGATGTACTTACTACAGCTGCTGAGGGGATTGGAGCTGCACTGCACCGTAAACAGTTAGTTGAGCGCCTGATTGCAGAACGTGCCAGAACTGCTGAAGAACGAGTTGCAGAACTTTCTAAAGCAAACACAGCACTCAAAAATAGTCTTGATCGCCTCGCTGCTGACTCCGAACTTGATACCTTCCTTGGTCACGTCATTTTAGAAATTAAACATCAACTGGGTGCACAGCGATCGCATCTGTTTCTCTACGATCCTCCCTCACATACGCTGCGCTTACATTTGGGTTCCCAGATAGATGAGGTATTGCCCAAGGATCAACTACAAGATATTGAACCTTTCCTAGATCCCATTCCAGCAGATATTACCAGCGCTTGGGAAATCATGGTACAAACAAAACAGCCCTTGGAATTTCCGATTTGGGAAAACGCTCATCCAGAACACTGGCCTGCCGCCTTGGAGTGGCATCGTAGACGAGGACATCAGACAGCCATGTGTATTCCTCTAATGCTGGGTGATATAGCCTTGGGTTTCTTGGGGTTAGCATTCACGCAAAAAGCGACCTTGAACCCGGAAGAATTTGAACTAGGGCAAGCCTTGGCGCATCAAGCAACACTGGCGATTCAACTCACTCGCTTAGCAGAAGAGGCAAAACAAGCTGCTATCCTTAAAGAACAAAAAAAAGCCGCCAAAAAGCAGATTGCCGAACTAGTAAGAGCAAACGAATCACTACGAGGTTGTGTAAATCGACTGGCAGATAAACCAGACTTAGAAACGTTTTGGGAACATATTCTGCTAGAAGCCTCTGCCCAAGTCAAATCCTATGCAGCCGCCCTGTTTCTCTACAATGAATCGTCGGATACAAAAGTCATGAAACGATATGTACGAGAAGGACGGGTGCTTCCCATCAAAACATCTGCTGAACTGGAACAATTTAGAGTACCCATAACAGGTCATCTTCTCTCGTTTTGGAAAGAAGCGCTTTTTAGAGGTGAGGCAATTTTCTTTAATTTGGATGACTGGAATGGACACGTTGACTCTGCACTTAAGTGGCATCGTAGTCAAGGACATCGTTCTATTGTTCGCGTGCCTTTGATTCTGGGTTCTCGCCCCCTCGGATTTATCGGTTTGTGCTTCCGGGAACCAAGGACTAGCTTACCTCAAAACATAGAACTGATTATGGCGTTAGCACAGCAAGCAACATTAGCAATTCATTTGACCCATTTAGCTGAGCAGAGCCGCCAAGCTGCGATTTTGGAAGAACGCAACCGCATGGCACGAGAAATTCATGATACGCTGGCTCAAGCTTTTACAGGTGTAATTGTACAGTTGGGTGCTGCCTCTAGGATAATCCCTAGTGAATTGGCAGAGGTGCAGGCGCACATCACTCAAGCGCGTGATCTGGCGCGTGAAGGGCTAGCTGAAGCACGGCACTCGGTCAACGCTCTGCGTCCCCAAATCTTAGAAATTAGCAATTTTTCTAAAGCTTTTAACCGCCTTGCTACCCAAATGTCTGCTTCTATTGATACACAGATAAGTTGTAATATTATCGGCGAGGTATATCCCTTATCGGTAGACATAGAAAATAACTTGCTACGCATTGGGCAAGAGGCATTGACAAACGCTATTAAACATGCACTTGCTAGTGAAATCAAGATTGAACTGGTGTATGAACCTACGCAATTTATCTTGCGGGTCAAAGATAATGGAAGAGGATATGAGACAGATAGTTTGTCTGTTGTTAAGGGTTTTGGATTAATGGGTATCAAAGAACGGAGCGATCGCATTTCAGCACAGTTGACAATCCAAAGCATCCCAGGACACGGAACAGAAATTACAATACTAATTAACCGAGAGTTTGACTTAACGCCTGTGGACAAGAAGGAGCCGACTCCCTTGGGTGAAGCAGGAAGAAATCACTAAACGACGTTCAACTAAGTTTAGGTAAGTATTTTGAAGCAGTAGGTAATGAATCCACAAAACCCGATCCAAATCTTGATAGTTGACGATCATCCCGTTGTTCGCCAGGGCTTAGCTGCGATGATTGATCGGGAGCCAGATATGGCAGTTGTTGGGCAGGTTTCTAATGGAAATGAGGCAATTGCAACCTTCCGTCAACATCAACCTGATGTCACACTCATGGATTTACGGATGCCAGAAATGGATGGAGTTGCAGCCATTACTGCCATCTGTAATGAATTTGAAAACTCTCGAATTATTGTGTTGACTACCTACGATGGTGACGAAGACATCTATCGAGGACTAAAAGCTGGGGCTAAGGGCTATTTGTTGAAAGATGCTGAGCCTGATGAACTACTCGCAGCCATTCGCGTTGTTAACACTGGACAGAAATACATTCCAGCTTCAGTAGGAGCTAAACTGGCAGAGCGGGTGAGTATATTGCAACTGAGCGGACGAGAACTAGAAGTCATCCGCCTCATGGCTACTGGCAAGACTAATCAGGAAATTGGTGCTGTTTTACAGATATCAGAGGGTACTGTCAAATACCACGTGAATAATATTCTTGGCAAATTGGGAGTTAGCGATCGCATCCAGGCTGTCATTACAGCTCTCAAGCGCGGAATTGTCAGTCTAGAATAAAAAGTTATGAGTGCTGAGTTATCAGAACTCAAATACCAACAATTGACCCATTGTTGGTAAAACATCCAAAGTTGCCGACCCTGCTCACGACCACGAGAAATTTACTTGGATTACCCAGAACAATATTCAATCCTTCTGATTACCAAGGCAGTAAGTGAGGCATTTTCTCTTTCAGCTTTTTTTCTAGCTGACTTGAAAAGTTTTGGTTCTAGGCGGAAGTTTACCAATTCACGACTTGGCTTGAAATTCGTAGGCATTTCTATACCCCTTCTTTGTACTAGTTCAGTCAAGTAATTTAAAATATACCTAAATTAATAATATTAATCCGGAATCGTATTTTGTACATTTGTAGCTTTGTTGTGTAAATCTATTTCTATACAGCCTAATATCTGTACTAGCTATGCACATTAGTATTGCAGACGATACGAAAAAACGGTTTCACGCAGCCTGCGCTATTCGTGGACTGAAAATGAGCCAAGTAATAACTGAACTCATTGAGCAATGGTTGCTTGCAAATGAGGCTTATTCATCTGGGGCTAGATCTAACAGGGTTGCTGAAGACAAAATAGCTAGATAGTACTGACTTTTCATGGGAAGTTTTCAAACCACGAAATAGCACAGCGTTGTTTTTTCCACAGGCTTATTCTCAACAGGTTAAGATTAATGAAGACGCAAAAAATTTTAATTTTGGCATCAACTCCCCACGGGCTGCGTTTAGATAAAGAAATTCGAGAAATTGAAGAAGCTATACGACGAGCCGCTAATCGGGATTTATTTGAAATTCGTATTAAAACTGCTGTACGTCCTCAAGATATCCGTCGTGCTATTGCAGAAGAACAACCTCAAATTGTTCATTTCTGTGGCCATGGTTTAGAAGATGGCAGTTTGCTATTAGAAGATGAAGGAGGAAATAATCAACCTATTTCTCCAAAGGGATTAGCATCTCTATTTAAGTTACACAATAATTATGTAAACTGTGTTCTGCTTAATGCCTGCCATTCAGAAAAAACTGCTATAGAAATTAGTCAATATATTAATTATGTAATTGGCATGAATCAACCGATTGATGACAAAGCAGCTATTGAGTTTGCTATAGGTTTTTATGATGGATTGGGTTATAAAACGTCAGATGTTCAAGATTTATTTCAACGAGCCTTTAATGAGGGTATAGTTGCTATTGAAATGGCAAGTTCTTTACAGTCTAAGATTCCAGTTTTGAAAGAGAAGATTGTTAAAAATATACCATTCATATCTGAGAAAAAATACTCAGCATCGGAAAAATTTTATACTATAGTGACCGGTGGTAATCTACCTTCTGATTGGCGTATTAGCATGGAGGGAAATTCTGCTGCTTTGGGTACTAGAGCAATTGTAAACTGGACTCAAAGAGTAGAGAAAAATAGTCAATTTAAATTGATTGATAAGGGAACTAATGACACTTACGAAATTCATTCGAGAGTTGAAATTAATGGTAATACCTGTCTCACTACTTATCCAGACGGTGTTCTTAAACTTAATAAATGTGATGACACAGCGTACCAAACTTTTGTGATTGATTGCAAAAAAGAAGATAGCACAGGTAATCTTTCAGAATGTTATATCGTTAATAAAGCTACTGGTAATCCGATTGGTACAGATTGGGAGACTTCAGATCCATCAAAGCCAATAACTGAAAACTATTCTTTTATCCCTGATTCTAGTCGTTGGTGGTCGTTTGTAGTTGTTACATCTGAGTAACGGCAGTTCATCCTCAGTAATATAAACGTATTAACTCCTGTAATATTTACTTTAGGTGGTAAATAAGCAGTAAAAGATACAGCTGATGCCATCTCTGATGTGTCACGATGGTGGAGCTAAAAAACACATCTTGACTGAGAGATTGCATTGCACTTTTGGGCATTTTGGTGGAACACATCCCTAAAACGGTTTATTTTCGTCGGTTCGCGCAGCGAGTTTGTCGAAAATAACCCGCCATCACAGATTAATGGGGTAAGGGGCAGGTCTAATAGGGCAATCACTCTCCCAGTAAGGGTTACGTATAAACTGTAGCAGTTTAGCTACTCACAAGTCTACATGATCTAAATGCCAACTTTTAACCGAATGCTGGTAAAACGAGAAAAATCTGACATGCTGACGGGAACGCTAACCCTTATTCTAAGCCATCTTGCTGTATGTCTGCGTTATAATCCTTACACGATACCCAATCATCAAAAGTTGGCAAAACAGAAAAAGGGGAGCCTGCTGTCTTAAAATCCAAAATAGTATGACCTAGCCATAAGTTAGGGTCATTCCCTAATCTTAAGGCCAATCAGATGCTGACCTTTGTGTATGCTTAAAACTTAAACTTTAGCATAGGGACAAATTTGGGCTGATTTTATTAAACTAAACTCATATCTTGTAAGTGCAAGCTTAAAACTTTAGCTCAAACACATTCATAGGAGGATTTGTTGCAAGACTTTCACAGCCTTTAGAGTGTTCTCATTTTCCTCCACAGAGGTTTTCCATGAGTCAGACAAACGATAATAACAGATTGATCGCACCGATTTCACAACGCGATCATACTCAAGGAGCAATGAATGCACCTATAGTGCTGGTTCAGTATGGCAATTATCAATGCCCTTATAGTGGCGAAGCTCATAGGATTATTCAAAAAATTCAACAAGAAATTGGCGATCAAATTTACTTTGCATTTCGCCACTTTCCTCAGCCCCAAATCTATCCTCAATCCCAAAAAGCCGCCGAAGCCGCTGAAATAGCTGCTACTCAGGGAAAGTTTTGGCAAATGCACGATACTCTATTCAAGTATCAAACAACACTTGATAACGGTTATCTAGTAGAGTATGCCCATCAATTGGAACTCAATGTTCTGGAATTCCTGCGGGATATGACTAATCATATCTATGCTGTTCGGGTAGCAGAAGACTTTCAGAGTGGTATCCGTAGTGGTGTCAATAGTACACCTGCATTTTTCATCAATAATTACCGCTATGAGTGTCAATTAGATGTTGAGAGCCTTTTACAAGGACTTCTCAAAGGAGGAAATTCCTGCAATCATAAACTGTAGTTTTCTAGACTCAATCATCTAAAGACTTTAGTTTATGAAAAGGCAGAGGTACACGCGGCAGGTATGCTGAAGGGAAAGTTCCTAAATTTTAAAGGTTTCAAGTATAGAAAAAGTCAGAAACCGCACGCCTAAAGGCAGGGGCTTAGGTAAGGTTTGGGCGAAAGCTGGACACCGAAGATTTGGGGCACCCTGCCCCGCAGGGTGGGGCGTAGGGCGCGCTACGCGATCGCCCCAGTATTTTTTATTGTGGTGATGACTCAGAAGCAAAAAAGGAAGCATTTGTTCATCACACCTGCTCATCACCAAAATAATATGCAAGTTAAAAGCGCAACAGTTTATCCCGGCGATACGCGTAGCGTCAAGCCTCCGGCTTATCGCTTGCTTTGACCAGTTTTAAGTCTATTGTGTTCCACTTGATGGTGAATACCATGTCGAAAGAAAAACTCAGTCGGATTTTACTCTCTGTGGTAATTGTAAATACAGCAGTGGTTTCTGTAGCTGTAGATTGGAACGCCAGCCATATCTTCAACCCAACTTGGGTACCTCATGCTCGGTTTCATGATGTAGTGATGTTGTGGCTACTGAGTAGTTTATCAGTGATTGCTCTGTGGTTGCTTTGGCGGCGATCGGCAGAGCCACAAGTCAGTACGATCATTGCAACTTTGGTTCCGATGCTTTTCTGGGCACCATTTTTCTTTACAACTTTACTGGTTCCTGGGACTAGCTTAAGTGCATCGCCCGATGAACCCCTACCCGTAATAGCTGGGATAACAATATATCCCAATGTTGTAATTGCTACGATTAACGAAATCTTAGCGGCAATTAGTTATTGGCTCTACAGCAGTCAGAAAGAGAATTCTACAAGAAACATATAGCTGGTTTATATGCTTTTATTCCATCGCCAATGGATATCTTACCTTTGGGCAATATTACCAGGAATGGTTGTCCTATTTACAGCAAAACCCGCACTCGCTCATATTGGACATGGTGAATTTTTGACGAAAACACTGATTCATCAACAGCTAACTCCAACTTTGGTGATGACTGGATTGGGTATTGCTTTTCTCTTCGGAGCTGGACACGCGCTCTCACCCGGACATGGTAAAACAATGGTAGCTGCCTATCTTGTGGGATCGCAGGGAACGCCACAACAGGCAGTGTTATTGGGACTAGTTACAACTATCACCCATACACTGGGGGTGTTTCTCCTAGGAATTGTGGCATTACTTGCTTCACAATACATCCTCCCAGAAACCCTTTATCCTATTCTCAGTTTACTTAGTGGTGTAACTGTATGTGGAGTAGGCTTTTGGTTGCTCGATCAACGTCTTTCTGCTCATGAACATCATCACAGCCATCATCACCATCACCATCACGCACCAAGCAAATCTGTCACAGATCGATCGCTAATTGCTTTGGGTATTGCGGGAGGTATTGTACCTTGTCCATCAGCGCTGGTTTTGTTGTTGAGTGCAATCGCCTTACATCAAGCTGCTTATGGTGTAGTGTTGATTAGTGCATTTAGTCTGGGATTAGCATCGGTGCTAGTTGCGATTGGGTTGATTGTCGTGTATGCCCATCAATGGATAGATCGCTTGCCTAATACCACCCGATTTCTTCAAAAGTTATCGATACTCGGTGCGGTTGCTGTGATTGTAGCAGGTGCAGCATTGACAGCGATCGCTGTGATCTAGAGCGATCAATTCACAGAATATCAATGTCCAACAAGCTGAGGCTGAAAAATCACCATTCCAAAGATACAAATCCTATTTCGGAAATTCTTCATGTGGGAAAAAACTGTTACCTACTTATTTGGTGTTATCTCAAGTATTGCCATTACTATCCCGGCATTAGCAGCAGATAGAATTGAATTTAACTATTCACCCTTTGGTGACTTTTATATTACTACCAAAGACTTAGAACTGTTCGTAAAAGAAGGAAAAATTACCCAAGACTTTGCTTTTTATACCAATCGCCTGAAACCAGAGCAATTAGCTCAGATGAAGGGTTTTTTAAACACAAAGTTCCAGCTTTCTCCGACTGTTGTATCACAATTCACCTATTCTCCTATCGGTGAAAATATGCTGCAACGATTTGGTGAATTACTGCAAACACAAAAAAGAATAAATGGTTTTTATGCTCTGCGTTCTGCTTTAATTTTATCTGCTGCTAGTCCTGATGGATTGACTTTGATTAACATCCTCAAAAAATATCCTAGTCCCAGTGTTCGCCTTAATTTATCAGAAACTGTACAAATAATGGGACAGCTATCAGAACTCCTAAGCCAACGAGATATAGTTGTTTCTCAAATCCAAAAAATAGCAAACCAAGAAATCACTAATACACCAGCAATAGACTTTTCAAAAAAACTAGATCTTCGTCAACCGGGTGATTTTAATTCCGTAAAATTTACCTTAAACTTACATGATAAATCTCGTGATGGACAGTCAAAAACTGTTTTAGAACGGAAATATGATGTTGATGTTTACTTACCCCAACCCAAATCAGCAATAACACCAGAACCTTACCCGGTCATTGTGATTTCTCACGGTTTAGCAGAAGACCGCAATAGTTTTGTTTATCTGGCGCAACACTTAGCATCTTATGGCTTTGCTGTTGCTGCTCTTGACCATCCTGTTGCTAACTCTAAACAATTTCAACAATTTTTAGCAGGAATTGCTAGTCCACCCCAATCTACAGAATTAATTGATCGTCCTTTAGATGTTAAATTCCTGTTAGATGAACTTCAGCGTCTTTCTGAAACCGACTCCAGATTTAAAAATAAATTAAACCTGCAACAAGTTGGTTTAATAGGACATTCACTAGGCGGGTACACAGGTTTAGCATTAGCTGGAGGAAATTTTGATTTTGCAAAAATTCACCAAGAATGTAATCCTAATCGCTCTTTAAATATTTCTACCTTTTTACAATGTCGTGCTAATGACCTCAAAAGAGATAAATATCCTATACAAGACGATCGCATCAAAGCGATTATGATTATGAATCCTTTGAATAGTGTCTTATTTGGAGAACAAGGCATCAGTACAATAGCAATTCCTGTAATGATGGTAGCTGGAAGTCAGGATATATTTACCCCCGCAGTTCCCGAACAAATTCGACCTTTTACAAAATTAGGTAGCAAAGATAAATACTTGGCTCTCATTGAAAATGCAACTCACTTCTCCGTACAATTAGACTTGCCAACCAGCGAAAATGTGATACCTGTACCACAAGGATTGCTGGGGCCTGATAGAAAAAACGTCTATTCTTATATGAATGCCTTGGGAGTTGCCTTTTTCCAAACCCATCTTCGCAAACAACAAGAATACAAGTCTTACTTAACCGCTTCTTACGCGAAATCTATCAGTCAAGCACCCTTAAATTTGAGTTTAGTTGGTTCTGGTAGTGCAGAGGCCATATCTCAACTATTAAATCAGGTTTACCCAAACCCTATAAATCTCAGCAATCAAAATCCTAAAAGGAGCAATTGATTCAGAATGAACGGACGGACGATCTATCTTTTAGCAGTATTGGCAGGCGGGGCGGTTCTCCCGATTCAAGTAGCTTTGAACACCCTGTTGCGACGCTATGTGGGTGAACCCATGCAGGTTACATTTATTTCGTATCTTGTAGGGACTTTGGCATCGCTTGTGGTCTGCATCTTTGCCCAATATCAACTTCCTGCTACGACTACTCTGACCCAAACCTCTTGGTGGATGTGGGTTGGCGGATGTTTGGGAACGTTGTATGTCTGGTCAACGATTTTCGCAACGCCTAAGATTGGAGCCGCTCTTGCTCTTTCACTTACGATTGCAGGTCAAATGATCGCAGCTCTTTTTTTAGATCATTATGGAGCATTCGGACTAACTAAATATACCGCAAGTCCAACCCGAATTGCAGGCGTTTTACTGGTAGTTGTGGGTGTTTCTTTAGTTGCCTACGTCAAACGGTAATTTTGAATGGCAATTAACAAGTCACTCGCTTCGCTCAAATTCAAAATTCAAAATTCAAAATTCAAAATTGAAGCACCACCAGGATGAATCCAGGGGCTTGAATTAGGATTGGCAATTGGTGGGCTGGGTATCGGATTACTGATGCCAAATATGAATGTTTGTTTGACTACGATTGTACCTGCAACTGCACGCGGTCGGGTGTTGGGTGGCTTGACGACTTCATTGTTTCTCGGACAGTTTATCTCGCCTGTTCTCAGTCAGCCTGTGAGTCAGCAGGTAGGCATAGGGACAACCTATGGTTGGGCAGCAGGATTAATGCTGATTATGAGTGCGATCTGCTGAAAGCAGCAGCGCTAGCCCCGCAGGGGGCGCTACGCAAACGCTATCGCACTCATTGTTGTGTGGCGATCAGGGACTGAGAATTTTAGATTTTAGATTTTGGATTTTAGATTGAAGGCAAAACCAAAATTCAAACTTCAATTGCCCAATCCAATCTCGTTTAAAAAGTACACAAGGAGTAAAAAATGCAGATAGAAAACGCAGTCGCATTGGTTACAGGAGCAAATGGAGGTATTGGTAAACATTACGTAGAGGCACTACGAGCAGCCGGGGCATCTCGAATCTATGCAGGAGCCAGAAACCCAAATTCCCTCTCTGAGATAGTAGCGGTTGACCCACGACGCATCATTCCGATTTCACTGGATATTACCGATGAGGCATCAGTAAGTGCTGCTGCTAGTGAGTACCAAGATGTAAATTTGCTCATTAATAATGCCGGAATTGGTCTGCTCAAAGGATTTATCTCTACCCCTGACCTTACGGCTGCTAAAGCAGAAATAGAAGTCAATTATTTTGGCACTCTGAGGATGTGTCGCGCCTTTGCTCCGGTCTTAAAAGTGAATGGTGGCGGTGCGATTATTAATATGCTCACTATTCTGGCAAAAGTTAATTTGCCGCTCAATGCTTCTTACTGTGCTTCCAAAGCTGCGGCTTTGTTGATGACCCAGGGTATTCGGGCTGAATTGGCAGCACAGGGTACATTAGTTGTTGGTGTCATGCCTGGTACAGTAGATACAGGAATGAGTCAAAACTTTCCTCCTCCGAAAGTAGCTCCAGAAGTTGTTGCTCAAGAAGCATTGCAAGCCGTTATTGATCAGGTTGAAGATGTTTATCCAGGTGAGCAAGCTAAAGAAATGGCAGCACAGCTACTCAAAGATCCCAAAGCTGTTGAAAAGGCTTTGGCAGCGATGTTGCCCAATTGACATCCTCCCCACCCTAAAGAGGGATGGGGAATTCCGCGAGATCAGTTAAATTCAACAGTTTTACTTAGTTCTAATCCAGTTCGAGTCAACCTTATTGTCAGAGGTACAGCTGTGAAACTAGAAGGAAAGGTGGCGCTGGTTACGGGTAGTAGCCAAGGAATCGGAGCTGCGATCGCAATTCGTCTGGCACAGGAAGGAGCCAGTATTGTTATCAACTACCGCTCTCATCCCGAAGGTGCCGAAGAAACCTTGTCAAAGGTAAAGGCGGCTGGTGGACAGTGCCACATGGTAGATGGGTTTACAATTCAGGCAGATACAGGTACGGTTGCCGATGTGCAGCGCATGATTGCAGACAGTATTTCCCACTTTGGCAAGCTAGATATCTTAGTTAACAATGCAGGCATTGAAAAAAACGCCAACTTTTGGGATGTCACTGAAGCAGATTACGATGCTGTCATGAATGTGAATCTCAAAGGAATATTCTTTGCTACACAGGCGTTTGTCAAACATCGACTAGAAACAAAACAACCAGGCAAGATTATTAATATTAGTTCCGTACACGAAGAATTACCGTTTCCGCACTTTGCTGCCTACTGTGCTAGTAAAGGTGGCTTGAAAATGCTCACCCGTAATTTAGCTGTGGAACTGGCTCCTTATGGCATCACAATTAATAATGTTGCACCGGGGGCAATTGAAACTCCAATCAATACTAAACTCTTGAATGATCCACAAAAGTTAGGGGCACTCCTGAAAAACATTCCCTTAGGACGATTAGGACAACCAGGAGATGTTGCGTCTATAGTGGCATTTCTCGCGTCTTCTGAGTCAGATTATGTGACAGGAACGACATTTTTTGTTGACGGTGGATTGCTCTGGAATTATCAAGAGCAATAGTAAAGATAGAGAACAGAGAAATGGAGTTAAAAGCCTGATTAACGGAGTTCCGAAACTTGTCACCAACTATTAATCACTCATTAATGGAGTTTTAAGACTCATCGGCGAGTATTAATTACTTATTAACCGAGTTTCGATACTCGCTCCCCATTCTCCGTTTTTAAGTTTTATAGACTCAAAATTCCTATGACTCCAGAAGAAATAAGATTGCAGCAGGATCAAGAACGTGTCGCCTACTGGAAACGCTGGGGACCTTATCTGAGCGATCGCCAATGGGGAACGGTGCGGGAGGATTACAGCCACGACGGTTCTGCCTGGGATTATTTTCCTCACGATCATGCCCGATCGCGTGTTTACCGTTGGGGCGAAGATGGCATCGCGGGTATTTCCGATAGCCGACAGCGTTTGTGTTTTGCGATCGCCTTGTGGAATGGCAACGATCCCATTCTCAAAGAACGACTGTTTGGGCTAACGGGTACAGAAGGTAATCACGGTGAGGATGTTAAAGAGTATTACTTTTATCTTGACAATACCCCCACCCATTCCTACATGAAATGCTTGTACAAGTATCCCCAACAAGCATTTCCCTACACGCAACTGGTAGAAGAAAATCGGCGCAGAAGCAAATATGAGCCGGAGTTTGAGCTACTTGATACCGGCATCTTTGCTGAGAACCGTTATTTTGATGTTTTTGTCGAGTATGCCAAAGCAGCACCGGAAGATATCTTAATTCAGATTGCGATCGCCAATCGTAGTTCGCAAGCCAGCACACTCCATTTACTGCCAACACTCTGGTTTCGCAACATCTGGGCTTGGAATCCCAAAATTGAGAAACCTTTTATGAAAGTAGTACGCTCAGATACCAACTTCAGTTTAATTGAAGCCGAGGATTCTGGCCTGGGAACTCGTTGGCTGTACTGCCAAGGAGATACAGAACTCCTGTTTACCGATAACGAAACGAATTACGAACGATTATTTGGTTACACTAATAACTCACCTTACGTTAAAGATGGCATCAACGAGTATGTGGTGAATGGGAAAACAGCAGCCGTCAATTCCAACCGCACAGGCACAAAGTTTTCTGCTCACTACACATTAACAATCAATCCGGGTGAAACTAAAGTTGTGCGCTTGCGGTTAAGTGATGTGCAAACAATTACAGAGCCGTTTGGTGCTGATTTTGACACAATGTTCCAGACACGCCTTGCGGAAGCTGATGAATTTTACCAGCGTATCTGTCCCTTCTCCATGTCAGAAGATGAGCGCAACATTCAGCGCCAAGCCTTTGCTGGATTACTATGGAGCAAGCAGTACTATCACTATGTCGTCCATGACTGGCTAAAGGGCGATCCCGAACAACCGCCACCTCCACCGGAACGACAGGCTGGACGCAACCACGAGTGGATTTGCCTGTTCAGTGAAGATATCCTCTCCATGCCCGACAAATGGGAATATCCTTGGTTTGCTGCTTGGGATCTAGCATTTCACCTGATTCCTTTAGCTGTCATCGATCCAGATTTTGCCAAGTTGCAGCTAGATCGCCTCACACGCGAATGGTATATGCAGCCCAATGGTCAATTACCTGCTTACGAATGGGCATTTAGTGATGTCAATCCACCCGTGCAAGCATGGGCAGCTTTGCGCGTTTATGAAATCGAGCAGAAGTTTTACAAGAAAGCTGATCGCGCTTTTCTGCAAAAAGTCTTTCACAAATTATTGCTGAATTTTACTTGGTGGGTAAATCGCAAAGATGTAGAAGGTAAGAATGTCTTTCAGGGTGGGTTTTTGGGACTGGACAACATCGGCGTATTTGACCGCAGCAAAGAACTACCTACAGGCGGCTATCTCAATCAAGCAGACGGTACAAGCTGGATGGGAATGTACTGTTTAAATATGCTAGCGATCGCACTGGAACTTGCCAAAGAAGATTCTAGCTACGAAGACATTGCCAGCAAGTTCTTTGAGCATTTTCTCTACATTGCCGATGCCATTGACGGCATTGGTAATTCAGAGATTGCACTGTGGAATGAAGAAGACGGCTTTTACTACGATGCGCTGCATTTACCCGATGGACAGCAATTTCCTGTCAAAGTGCGTTCAATGGTAGGGTTAATTCCTCTCTACGCTGTTACAGTGCTAGAGTTAAAAACTTTACAGCGTTTTCCAGGCTTCAAGCGTCGCATGGAATGGTTCATAAGCAATCGTCCTGACTTGAAAGAGAATGTCGCCTGCATGGAAACACCGGGGGTAGGAGCAAGAAGGCTGCTCGCGATCGCTTACCGTACAAAGTTACAACGTATTCTGCAACGGATGCTAAATGAGAATGAATTCTTTAGTCCTTACGGAATTCGCGCAATCTCAAAGTATCACGAAGAACATCCTTACAATTTAAATATAGGCGAACATAATTACTGTGTTCGTTATGAACCTGCCGAATCTACCACAGGTTTGTTTGGCGGTAACTCTAACTGGCGCGGTCCGATTTGGTTTCCGGTAAACTACTTAATTATTGAAGCACTCTGGAGGTTTCATCACTACTTCGGAGATAGCTTGAAGGTAGAATGTCCCACAGGTTCCGGGCAAGAAATGACACTAAGGGAAGTGGCGACCGCGCTTTCTCATCGCCTAATAGCTATCTTTAAGCAGGATAGTGCAGGTCGTCGTCCGGTGTATGGTGATCTAGAAGTGTTTCAATCCGATCCCCATTGGCGCAAGTATATTTTGTTCCATGAATACTTTCATGGAGATAACGGGGCGGGTATTGGAGCCAGTCATCAAACAGGCTGGACAGGGCTGGTTGCTGCAATGATTCTCCAAAATGCTGAACACCGGGCGCAGGAGCAGCAGAATGGAAACATTTAGAAAGCATTTACCAGAATACTTAATGGAAGCAGCAGAACTGGGATTATTTATGATTGCTGCGGGAGTATTTACCTGTGTATTTGAGTATCCTGGTTCTCCCATTCATCAAGCAATTCCTAATAGTGATTTGCGTCGGTTTTTGCTCGGCACAATTATGGGAATGACATCAATAACCCTTATCTATTCTCCTTGGGGCAAGCAATCAGGCGCACACATGAATCCTGCTGTGACACTCACGTTCTATCGTCTGGGAAAAGTCAAACGTCAGGATGCTATTTTTTACATTCTGTTTCAATGTTTGGGTGGATTGTTTGGGATTTATTTGGTGGCACTATTACTGGGTCAGGTGTTCACTAAAGCACCTGTGAACTACATCGTCACTGTGCCGGGAAAATTCGGTTGGGTTGTGGCTTTATTAGGTGAAATCGTCATTGCCTTTGTAATGATGATGACCGTTTTACTAAGTAGTAACAACCAAAAACTCAATCGCTTGACAGGACTATTTGCCGGATTGCTGGTCATGGTTTATGTCTTCTTTGAAGCTCCTCTATCTGGCTTTGGCATGAACCCTGCCCGCAGCCTTGCATCTGCCTTGCCTGCCCACATTTGGACAGCATTTTGGCTGTATGTCATTGTGCCACCTGTGGGGATGTTGCTGGCATCCGCAGTATATCAATATCTCTTTGGAAAGCGTGCTGTCAAGTGTGCCAAATTGCATCACAACAATCACAAACGCTGTATTTTTCGCTGTGACTACAATCGTAACGGCAAAATCGATTTGAGCGATCGCCTGCCAATTCAAGGAGAAGAATCATAACAATGAACACCCATTATGATGTGATCATTATCGGCACTGGGGCGGGTGGTGGCACTTTAGGCTATCATCTTGCACCCAGTGGCAAGAAAATTTTAATTTTGGAACGAGGTAAATTTTTACCAAGAGAAAAGCAAAACTGGAGTGCGCTGGAAGTTTACCAGCAAGAACGGTATCACACTCAAGAACAATGGTACGACGTAAACCACAAACCCTTCCGTCCAGCGATGAATTACTGGGTTGGTGGTAATACCAAAGTTTACGGTGCAGCTTTGTTGCGATTACGAGAACGCGACTTTGAACAGGTGGAACACAAGGACGGCATTTCACCGGAATGGCCATTAAAATACCGCGACTTTGAACCTTACTACACTCAAGCAGAGCAGCTTTATGATGTTCACGGTCAAGAAGGTGTTGATCCGACTGAGGCAGCTAGGAGTTTACCTTATCCTCATCCTCCCATACACCATGAACCCCGAATGCAGGAACTTGTTAACGGTCTCAGACAAGCTGGTTTGCATCCCTTCAACCTGCCATTGGGATTAAAACTTAATGAGGTGGATAAGAGTTTGGGGAACTGTATTCGTTGCAATACCTGCGATGGTTTTCCTTGTTTGACTCAAGGCAAAGCCGATGCTGAAGTTAACTGTATTCAACGCATTCGCCATCATACAAACATCACTTTACTGACTGAAGCCAAAGTGACACGCTTACATACAAGTCCCTCAGGTCGAGAAGTCACGCGCGTAGAAGCCGAGATTAACGGTGAAACTCAATTCTTTACAGGCGATATTGTTGTGGTTGCCTGTGGCGCGATTAACTCGGCAGCATTGTTGTTGCGATCGCACAATGACCAACATTCCAACGGATTGGCAAATAGTTCCGATCAGGTGGGGCGCAACCTGATGAAGCATATTTGCATGGCAATGGTGCAACTAAATACAAAACTTAATCTTTCTGTTTATCAAAAGACGATCGCCGTTAGTGATTTTTATTGGGGCGAATCCGATTTTCCCTACCCGATGGGCTTGGTACAAAATACTGGCAACGTACTGGCAGATATGCTACCTGCGGAAGTTCCCGCACTGCTGGCTCCACTATTAAGATTACGACCAGGAGCAGAACTAAGAACAGTTGCCGATCATACGGTTGGCTGGTGGTTGCAAACGGAAGACCTACCCGATTCTGAGAATCGCGTGCGGATAGAAAAAGATCGCCTTTACTTAAACTATAAACCCAACAACCTAGAAGCAAGCGATCGCTTAGCTAAACGCTGGGTAACTGTTCTCAAGCAGGTTGATCGGGCAGAACACTGCATCCCTTTCAGCCTCTATCCCCGCAATATGATGCCGCTGCAATCAGTTGGTCATCAATGTGGTACTTGTCGTTTTGGAAAAGATCCAAAAACATCCGTGCTGGATCTAAATTGCCGTACCCATGACGTCGATAATCTGTATGTTGTCGATGGCAGCTTCTTTCCATCGAGTTCTGCTGTCAATCCCACGCTGACCATTATCGCCAATTCTTTGCGAGTGGGCGATCATTTACTAGAGCGCTTGAAGTGATATCATGTCCGCATAATCAACCATAATTCTCGCATTACCCCTCCCCAACCCTCCACGAGATCGCGGGGAGGGTGGCGATAGACGGGTGGGGTCAATTTATTACGGGTAATTGAGCGGACTTGATATGATATAGCAATCCTAAATCATTTGTAAAATTCTCTTTTCTCTCTTCTCTCTTTTCTTGGCGTTCTTGGCACGGCAGGTGGCACCCAAAGGAGGAACCCGACAGCCAGTCGCCTGGGTCGGGGGGGGAACCCCCGCACGGCGCTGAGGAAGGGCAACGCACTGCCTCGTCTTGGCGGTTGATAAATTTTACAACTCAAGTACGACTGCTATATATAAAAGATATTAGTCAGAGAAAATGGGGGAGATGGGGTGAGTGAGGGAACGAGTACCAGAAAAATTTCCCTCCTTCATTCCCTCTCTCCCTCTTTCTCCTTATCCCCATGTCTTCTTTTTTGCCTCATTTTATAAAGCGTTTAAAGCATCAAACAAACTTGTTGTCTGTGAGAATGAAACAGGGAAGAACCTGACGAAAGATTAAATTTTTTCGGAATAAAGTAAAAAAAAATTACCTAATAATAAAAATCTGCTCACTTTATTGTTAAAAATCGTAAAATTAAGGTGTTAAGCACTAGAAACATCATATTTCCCTAGCTAAACTAACAAACAGAGCATTTGTACTGTTACTTCTAAAAAAAAGGTGTGGTGCCTAATCCTCAATGATTCCAATCCAACTCACCCTCAAAAACTTCCTCAGTTACCGTGACACGATTTTAGATTTTCGTGGGTTACATACGGCTTGTATTTGTGGTTCCAATGGCGCTGGAAAATCTTCCCTACTCGAAGCGATTACCTGGGCAATTTGGGGTGAAAGTCGAGCACCTTCAGAAGATGACGTTATCCATACAGGTGCGAAAGAAGTTAGAGTTGATTTCATTTTTGAAGCCAACCAGCAAACATACAAAGTGATTCGCACCCGAGTGCGGGGTGGAAGTGGTGCTTTGGAATTTCAAATACAAACACCGACTGGGTTTCGCCCACTGACTGGCAAGGGCATAAGGGTAACGCAAGATCTCATTTTAGAACATATTAAACTGGATTACGACACTTTCATCAATTCAGCATACCTGCGTCAAGGTCGTGCTGATGAATTTATGCTCAAGCGACCAACTGAGCGTAAGGAAATATTAGCAGAGTTATTAAAACTTAATCAGTATGATGAATTAGAAGAACGGGCAAAAGAACTCTCACGTCAGTTTAAAGCAAAAGCGGAAGAGTTAGAGCGTTACTTGGATTCCCTGAAATCTCAACTGCAACAGCGTGAAGCAACTGCTCAAAAACAAGCTGAGTTAGAAGGGCAAATCAATCAATTGCAACAAGTACAAGCTTTTGAGAATATTCAATTACAAAGTTTGCAAGTTGTTCAGCACCAGCGGCAAAACTGGGAGCAACAACTCAATTTTGTCAGGCAGCAGTATCAAAATCTGACTCAAGATTGCGATCGCCTTCAACAAGAACACTCAGCAATTGACAATCAACTCTCTTCTTTAGAAGAACTCCTAACTCAAGAAGCTGAAATTAAAGCCGGGTACAACCAATACCAAATTCTACAATCTCAAGAAGAAGCAATGGGCGCTAAATTTGAACAGCACACTCGCGCCCAACAAGCACGGCAACAAAAGCAACAGCAACTTACTCAACAAATTAACGATCTGGAACGGCAATTACAACACGCGGAAGTACAACTCGCAGCTTTACAGCAACAAGAGCAAGAACTCCGGCAAACTCTGAGCAAGTCAGATGAAGTTGAAGCTGCCTTAGCACAACTTGCGGCTGCACGCAACCGTGTTGCTCAAATGGATCAGTTGCAATTACAAGTGACTCCTCTTTTGCAACAACGAGTCACATTGCAAAATCAACTGAATCGTGCTCATGCTGGTTTAATAGCTCGATTTGAACAACTCCAAGCAACAGAAAACCAACTCCAACGTCAGCACAGACGCCAACCGCAACTGCAACAAGCTGTGGTGGAAGTGGCGATGCAGATTTCAGAACTGGAGAAGAAGCGGGTTTATCTGCAACGAGTGCAGGAAAAAGGACAGGAAAGGCGTCACCTGATCGAACGTTTGCAAGCGCATCAACGGGACTTTGAAAAGCTACTGGGAGAACTCCAGCAAAAGCTGCAAATGCTTCAGAACCCTAATGCTATCTGTCCTTTGTGCGAACGTCCTCTAGACGAACATCACTGGAACCGTGTAGTAGACAAAACGAAAGTAGAGTATAAAGATGCAGAGGATGAGTTGTGGATAGTTCGAGAACGAATGGCTGTTTCAGACAGAGAAATTCAGGTTCTCAGACAGGAATATAAAGAAATATCGCAACAATTGTCTCCTTACGATACCTTACGTGAACAAAGAGGACAATTGGCAGCACAGTTGGAGGTGACAAGTGATGTTGAGCAACAGCTACAACAGATTGCTAGTGAAAAGCAGCACTTGGAGCGATCGCTCCAAATAAACGACTACGCCCACGATACACACGCCGAACTCCACCAACTCGAACAATATCTACAACAACTCAACTATAATGAACAAGACCACGCGCTTGCTCGTAACGAAGTTGAGCGGTGGCGATGGGCAGAAATTAGACTAAGTCAAATAAAAGACGCAGTAAAGCGTCAAACACAATTAGCAGCACGAAAACCAGAAATTGAAGCACAAATTGCCCAATTACACACCAGAATTCAGCAAGAAGCCACTGAATCTGAATGTGCAAAACAAATTGCTGCCCTTGAGCGCCAGATTGCTGAAATTGGTTATGTGTCAGAACAACATAACAATCTTCGTATAGCTGTACGCAAAACTCAAGCTTGGGAATTACGCTATCAACAGCTTATGGGGACACAGCAACAGTATCCCCAACTCAAAGCAAGATTGCAAGAGTTAGAGATTTCTTTGCAAGCAAGATTGACAGAACGGCAAAGATATGGAGCACAAATTGAAAGCATCGTCCAACAGCTAGAAGAATCAGCAAACCCATCTACTCAAATTCAAGTATTCGAGCAGCAGATAACATCACGTAGACGACAACTTGATGAACAAATTGCCCAGTTAGGACGCTTGCAGCAGCAGTCTCATCAACTGGAAACATTGCAAGTTCAGTACGAGCAACAGCAGCAGCAACTCCAAGAGGCAAAACGACAACACCGTATATATCAGGAGTTATCGCAAGCTTTTGGTAAAAATGGTATCCAAGCATTGATGATTGAGAACGTCTTGCCCCAATTGGAAGCTGAGACAAATCAACTGCTTTCGCGATTGAGTGCCAATCAATTACACGTTCAATTTGTGACACAAAGAGCAGGGAAGAGTGGTAAGGCAAGCAAGAAAAATGCCAAGCTGATAGATACGTTGGACATTTTGATTGCAGACGCCAGGGGTACGCGGGCTTATGAAACTTACTCTGGTGGGGAAGCATTTAGAATTAACTTTGCAATTCGTTTAGCTTTGGCGAAATTGTTAGCGCAGCGGGCGGGGGCGGCGTTGCAATTGTTGATTGTGGATGAAGGATTTGGGACACAAGATGCAGAAGGATGCGATCGCCTGATTGCAGCGATTAATGCGATCGCATCTGATTTTGCCTGCATCTTAACCGTAACTCATATGCCCCACCTTAAAGAAGCCTTTCAAGCGAGGATTGAAGTGAATAAGACTCAGCAGGGTTCTCAGGTGCGATTGTTGATTTAGACAACCTCTGTGTTTTTTTCAGTTCTTCAATAAGGATGCGATCGCCCTAAATTTGCCACTGTCCCGAACTGTCGGAAATATTCTAAGCTAAGTAATAAAGTGTATTAGGTTCTACTAGGTTCTATGTCGTTAACAAACCTGGGGTTGTTGATATTAGTAGCCGGACTTATTGCTGCGTTAATACAAGCACTAATTGCAGAGTCTAGGCTGAGGAAAAAATTACGTAGGTATGACGCATTGGATGATAAAGAAGCGTATCAACGACAGTTAGAGTCAAATATTCATCTACTTGAAAACCAACAGGAATCTTTGAATCACCAAATCAGAAATCTTCAGCAGCAATGTAATGAACTTGATGCAAAAGTCTATCTTCTGTCTATAGATGCTTACGAACCAAAATATGATTTTATTAGTCCTGATGACTATATACTTCGACTAAAGGATATCAAGTTACAACAAGAAAATATGCGAAAAAATAACCAAGCCTATATTTGTGATACTCAATGGACTGTTGGAGATAGTAAAAGAAAAGGAAAAAAAATGGTCAACGACCTTCTTAGTTTGGTTGAATCTGCATTTGAATCTCAATGTAAATATGCCATTAAGGAGGTTAAATATAATAATGTTGATTCTCTAAAAAAGAAAATAGAAAATACTTGGCAGAAATTTAATAGTTATTTAAAAAGTATAGACTGTAAAATTTCACAAGAATATTTAAAAATCAAGTTAATAGAGTTAGATTTACAGTACGAATTAGAAGACAAGAAACAAGAGCAAATTGAGATAGACAAAGAAATCAAAAAACAAAATAGAGAGCGTGAAGCAATGGATAAAGCAAGACAAAGAGCAGAAGAGGCAGAAGAAAGAGAAAGAATTCACCAAAAAGAACTTGAGCAATTGAAACAAGAAATAGAAGAAGCTGAAGATGAAAAAAGAAAAGAACTAGAGATAAAGATTCAAGAATTAGAAAGACAAATTGCTGAAGATAGAATTGAGAAAGAGAATGCTCTTTCTGAATCGAGAAGACTCAAGTCAGGATACATTTATATAATTTCTAATATTGGGTCTCTTGGACGAGATATATATCGTATCTGTATGACATCTCGTAGCCAAGAAGATGTATACATTCGGGAAATGAACCCCGCAGTTCCATTTCAATTTGATGTTCACTTCAAAATTTTCTCAGAAGATGCTTTGGATACATTACAACGATTACATCAACATTTTGATGATAAGAGAGTAAATGTAGTGAATTCAAGGAGAGGTTTCTTCAAAGTTTCAATAGATGAAATTGAACAAGCAGTTCAAGAAATTAAGAAAAAAACTGGTGTTTTCAGGATTGATGTATTTGAACAAGCACCTCAAGCATATGAATATCGGCAAACTTTGGCTGTACGTAAAAAGAATCAGCAGGTAAATGTAAACAATACATTTTCAGAAGTGAATGAGATTGCTTAAAGTCAAAAATTTAATTCAGTGAAACTATCATCTAAAATTGAACTAAAGGGAACGAACAACTCTAAAGCCAATATTGTTCAGCGTTTCGTTTGCATAATTAAACTGGCGGGAGCTAGAACGACATAAAAACGGTTCGTTACGCCAGGAGCCACCACGCATAACATGAGCATTCTTATCATCATTGTCTAGCCAAGCATCTCCATTTATAGGTGCTTTATCATAATTTTGATGCCAATAATCTAAGCACCATTCCCAAACTAATCCGTGCATATCGAACAATCCAAAGGGGTTTGCAAACTGAAAAATACCCACTTCTGTAGTTTTTTCACGATAAATCCCTTTAGGTTCTGAGCGATAACGGAAGGTTGCATCGTAATTAGCTAGATTGAAGTTAATAGTTTCTCCAAAGTGAAAGGGGGTTGTAGTTCCACCACGACAAGCATATTCCCACTCTGCTTCGCTAGGAAGACGATACTTATGACCTGTTTTTTGAGATAGGCGATCACAAAACTCCACAGCATCAAACCAGGAAACTTGAGTTACAGGGTGGCTGTTACCTCCTTGACGCGATGGGCGAGGCTTAAGCTTTTGACGAACTTGTGGTAAGGAAACAATTTGTTTCCACTGTATTTGTGTAATTGGGTATTTGCTAATAAAAAATGGTTTGACTGTTACTAAATGCTGAGGTCTTTCGTTAGAGTATCGCTTTCCTTCTAATTCCGGTGAACCCATCCAAAATTTTCCTTCCGGAATGTAAACCATTTCCAAGACCAGCCCATTTCCAAGGTCTTCAGTTAAGCAGTGTGCTTGTGCTTTTTGAGAGTCAATTTCTTTACCTTCGGCATTTATTCTAACCACAGTAAATTCAAAAGCTTGAGTTCCAGGCACTGATGGGACAATCAATTTTGTTTTTTGTTGTTCTTTTAAACCTTCTACATTTCGGTTAGTAGTTGGCACAATGCCAATTGTTTGATTCTTCTTTGGCTGGCTAAATTCGCTATTCCACTGTCGAGTTTCTAAAGCCTCGATTTGTGCAATAAAATTGTTGGACTTTTTTTTTAGATTCTTGAATACTGGGGTATGTTCTTCTGGGATTCCTTGTAATGCAATGGCATCGCAACCACCGTTATAAGCATCCTCATAAGACCAACCAGCCCCTAGTTCATCATAAAAACCAAGTGCAAACTTAATCGCTGCATCGTCTCGTATCTTACTATTCATGCCGACTACATAATCGATATGTTGGGCGATCGCCGAAGCTTGAATCTCCGAATAGCAAGCGTTGAGAACAACACATTCCAGCCCTCGTGTAGCAAATCGTTTAAATAAATTTGCTAAAGCTTCAGTTGGGACAAGTTGCGCTAACCCTGCATCATTTTCCAGAACTAATCCATCTGCACCCGAACCATGCCCGCTAAAGTGAACAATCTGGGGGTTAAAATCCAACAAAGCACGACGCAAATCATCAATACGAAGCGCCCAGCGTTGCTGCAAAGTAAACTTTTCTCTATACTGCGCCCTTCGTAAACCCTCATCAATTTCTCGCACTTCTTTATCTAAGTCCAATCTCGCTTGATTGGTGGGGCTTGAGGCTAGTACTAAAATTGTTTTACGGGAAATACTTTGAGGATTTTCTCGTTGAGCCAAGTTCTGAAACTCTTCTTTGAGGATAGAGCGAACAACTTCCCGAATTTCTGCGGGGTTAGAACCCTGAATTACAGCACGAGCAACTTCTCGAATCGCTTCTGCATCAAGTCCTTGGTAAGTGCGATCGCCAATATAAATATCTTGTCTCTGTCCAATATTAACGTTGTACTTACCTACTTGCAAATTTTGGCTACCACCACTATTTAACCACTGACGCAAAGCTTCAACATCGGAATCGCTTTGACTTCCGTTGAGGATGCGTTGAATAATGTCGTTGAGGTTACTGGGGTTCGCCATTTATCGGAGTTTTTTAGTTTTATTTTAGATGAGAAAACAGTGAATTCACTTATCTCTACTCGTATTCTTCAATTTTTGTTTTGTTTTTATCATATTGGGCATGGGTTAGAATATTCAAATATAGTCTTTTTAGGTTGGTAGTAATGCTATGACGCTTCAAAAGTTGGAACCAGAACTACTTGCCTTAACACCAAATGAAAAAGCACAGGCGATTCAGATATTAGCCCAAAGTTTAGGAAATCCTTGGCGTGGAATCGAGAAAACTCCTGGTGTATGTGGTGGAGATGCTTGTATTAGTGGAACCCGCATTCCTATTTGGGTGTTAGTTAATGCTCGTAATTTAGGTGTTAGCGAAGCTCAACTTTTGAAAGACTATCCAACTTTATCTGCGACAGATTTAGCCAACGCTTGGGTTTATGCCACAGTATATCCAGAGGAAATAACAACAGCCATTCGGGAGAATGAAGAATAATGGCTCGTTTGTATGCAGATGAACAGTTTCCCTATGAGGTTGTGGAGCATTTACGCGATTTGGGGCATGATGTTGTTACCGTCCAAGAAGCAGGAAAGGCTAACTTAAAAATACCTGATGATGAAGTTCTCGCATTTGCAAGTAGTAACGAGCGTGTTGTTTTAACCCTAAACCGCAGAGACTTCAAACGTTTGCATCGCTATGTACCCAGTCATGCTGGTATTATTATTTGTACGGATGATGCAGATAGAAGTGGATTGGCAAAGCGAATTAATGCAGCTATTTTGGCAGGGGAACCTTTGGCTGGTAAGTTGGTTAGTGTGGTGCGTCCTGCGAGATGAACAAGATTGTGTGTAGACGATAGTGTATGCCTACCTGCGGAAGTTAAGAGCGATCTGCCCTTGGCAGCAGCGTTTGCGCAGCGCCCCCTTAGGGGCTAGCTATCGCCACGGCTTTAACAATGTCTTGCAAGCTTTGGGACGCAGGCTTATAAGACTTACTCTGGTGGAGAAGCGTTTAGAATTAACTTTGCAATTCGTTTAGGTTTAGCGAAGTTATTGGCACAGCGGGCGGGGGCGGCGTTGCAATTGTTGATTGCGGACGCATAGCCCCCGCAAGCTTGAAGCGATCGCAAAGGTGCTAGTGCCCCCAATCGCGATCGCCTGATTCATATTCTGGTTCAGCAACGCCAAAATGTAAATCAACTCAAGTCCGCAAAAACGGTCATCGCCACAATAGACAGGCTTATCGATGCAAAAACTGGCGATGTGCTACAACTTTTAGCCTATGCCAGAGAAATCATAATTCGGGTTGTTGTAGCCTGGATTTGATATGGCAGATGTTATAAGGTCAGGACTGTTGAGTAAATTGCTGACATCAGTGCCTATAGCTTGGCTTGGCGTACTACTTCCTAGTGATGTCAGTCCGCCACTGACAGAGAAATTCCAACCTTCATTACCAATAAGTGTATTGCCATCACCACTGGCTTCAATCCGGTTTCCAAGGAGATTGCTGTTACTTACACTAGCTGTGTTGCCACTACCAAGGATGTCGTTGTTACTACCAGTCTGTGTATTGGCATTACCAAGGATGTCGTTGTTATTGCCTAAGTTCCAGTTACCGTTACCGTTGGTTGTGTTGCCACTACCAAAGCCCCAGTTGCCATTACCTTCGGTTTTGCCGCCATCACCGTAGTTCCAGTTACCGTTACCGTTGGTTGTGTTGCCACTACCAAAATTCCAGTTACCATTACCGTCGGTTGTGTTGTTACTACCGTAGTTCCAGTTACGGTTACCTTGACCACTGTTGCCGGTGGCATTTGCACCATCTAAGTTTTGAATATCAGATATCCAGTTGTCGCTGTTATAAGGTACAGGTAGACCGTTGTTGCCAGTTTGAGGTAGGTTGCTACCACTCTCGTTCGAGGGAGGAGTGCTGCCAAATGGTAAGTTGCCGGGGAGGTTGCCTCCAGCGACGGCATTGCTACCACCAAAGACACTATCACCGCCAGATGCACTACCACCAGCAAAGGGATTGCTACCACCGGAGGCACTACCACCACCAGAGGCGCTACCACCAGCAAAGGGGTTGCTACCACCATTAGCGCTGGTGTCACCGCCAACGACTCCGATCAATTGATTGAACGGGTTATTAGTATCAGTTAAAGCCCGTTCGTCGAGTGGTCGTTCGTAATTGTAGGTATACTGTCCATCTGCACTGGTTGTGGATGAATTGCCACCACCGATGAAGGAAGCAAAGGTATTACTACCATCAGCAGCGCCACCGAAGCCACCGCTAGGGGCACCGCCAGCACCAAATCCACCGCTAGGGGCACCGCCAGCACCGCCAGCACCAAATCCACCACTAGCGGCACTATTTAAAGTGCTGCCATCGGTGGACTGCCAAGCGCCATTAGTGAAAGAAAAATTGCCATTACCAGTTAAATTGTTGCTAGTACCTTGTGACCCAACAGTTTGATTGCTATTCTCAGAAGTTGCCATTAGAATTAAACTCCTATGAGTCAAACTAAAATTCCCTCAAAAAGAGGAATATCAACGACATGAATGAAAGCATTTTTTGACTTTCATCTTCAATAAAGAAATACTATTCTCTAACTACATAGCTATTTTTGACAGCTAGTTAGAATTTGTTTGTGATTCAGTTAAATCTCAGTGAAAATAGTTTGATTTCATCAAGCCTTAATTAACCCAAAATCAAACTAAAGAACAGTTTCATCAACACTCAACAAAAGTATACGAAATAATATTTACGTTTGAAATGAACAAAATTTAGATTTGATTGTTAATTATTTTGATTTCGTTCAGGCAGAATATCATGCACGGTAGAATTCAGGTCTCTCTGTGTCCTTAAAAAGCGATACTTTCAAAATTTGCTCGCTCACTCTTGAAAACAGGCATTATCTAATAATAAACAAGTTTGGCGATTCTCCTGCAATGTGCATTGTAACTTCCACACATTAGTGCTGGCTAATCTGTGGGTTGGCATCCTCCTACAGACTGATAGTAAACAAACATATTAATCACACAAATACTAAATCTCTGAATTCTAACCGGCGACAGATTTATACTTATTAAGAGCTTTCTAACATGTAACGGGGTACTCTATTCCCGAAGTTACTACGTTGAAGCTTATAATATTGTGATAATTGGCACTAGTCACAATGTACTTGTTTGTCCGTTATTGCGTACTTTTCACTCTTAAAAGTGCCATTTATCGCGCTAATAATTAGTGCAAATAATCCTGAAAGAACGAGCTTTAGCTAAAGCTAAAAAAACATACCGAGGATAATTTACCTGTTCATAGTTTCCAAATGCTAGCAGATATCTCGCTACTTTATACGAAGCCAAAGATAGTATTATTTGATAGAAGATAAAGACTGCCATCCACTATGTCGCGATCGCGCCTTGCAAAGGCTCCCTTTGGGAACATCGCAAATTCAAAATGTACGTCACAGATCGCAAGTTTTGCTAACGAGTGAAGAAATTGACGAAGAAGAAAAATAAGGGAATAAGAACTGCAATCAGGCGATAAGCCGGAGGCTTGACGCTACGCGTATCGCGCAAAGCAAGAGACACCCTTGGCGTATCGCAGATTTTGCCTGTATCTTAACCGTAACTCATATGCCTTACCTCAAAGAAGCCTTTCAAACCCGAATTGAAGTGAATAAAACACAGAGTGGTTCACAGGTGCGATGGTTGATTTAACAGTTATCAGTTATCAGTTATGAGTTATCAAGGAAGCGCAGTATAAGGCAATACGGTTCAGTTAACGTAATTGTTGCTCAGAAAAACCCGGTAACTTTCGCGAAACCGGGTTTCTGTCAGGCGTGCTTATCACCAACTGTATTGGGTACGATTGTTGATTTCGCAAGATTCGGCAATGCGTCTAACAATAGACAAATGCTTTTAGGTTATGTTTGTTGTTGCAATCTGCTGATGATGAGTATCGTGGTTGTGAAACGTTCTTGGCAGGTGTATCACAAGTATCACCATGCTGGTTATCATATACAAACAAAGAGCTAACCACAAAATATGGTTACTATGAAAATACCAAGCAACAAAAGCTAAGGGTATAAATCCAACCCCAAGGGCAGTTAAGGAAGAGTTACGTAGAGTCGAACCTTCAGCTAAACCAATAAAATATCCTTCTAGCATGAAAGCGATCGCCGCAAATGCTAACACAGGTAATAACCAGAGAGTGTACCTATCAATGTCATTAGTCAGTTCAGTATGATTAGTTAATAACCCAAATATCGTCTTTGGAAAGACGATAGATACTATTGCCCAGGGAAGCGCACACAACAAACTACTGAGCGTAGCAACTATAATGAGTGGCAGTAACTTTTTGGAATCACCTTTACCTTTAAATTTACCCGTCAGACTTTGGGTAGCATGTCCGACTCCCTGAATAACGAAAACGCTTAAAGTCAAAACTTGTAAGAGCAAACCGTTTTCAGCCAATATAGTTGTCCCCATTAACGAACTCAAATTGGTGAACACGGCTAAAGCAGTAATAAAAGTTAAATACCTGATAAGTATGTTTCCATTCAAGCCAAAGGATGCTTTCAGGGCTTGCCAATCCAAAACCTTTTGAAACACGGTTGGAAAATCTTGCCATTTAATATTAAAGCACGCAAACGTCAGACCTACAAACAGCGTCAAATACTGGCTAATAGCTGTTGCTAATCCAGCCCCAGCAGTTTCCCAACCCCAATTGATAATCATTACGTAGTCCAGCACAACGTTTGCTGCGTTACCAATCAGAGACATCAGCAATACGAAGCCATTCATCTCCCGCCCAAAAAACCAACCAATTAAAACATAGTTCAGCAAAACTGCAGGCGCACCCCAGATTCGAGCATTGAAATAAGCAACACCTGCATCTTTTACCTCTGAATTAGCACTCAATAGGGTAAATCCGAGTTCTCTTATGGGGTACTGGAAAATCAGAATGAGTGCGGCTATTCCCAAAGCGATTAAGCCATTTCGTAGTCCAACTAGCATCATTCCGTTGAAATCCTCTCGTCCAACGGCTTGTGCTGTCATACTATTGGTTGAAGAGCGTATGAATTTCAAAACGCGGTAGAGGTAGTCAAATAAGATCGTAGCCAGGATGACTCCTGCTAAGTGACGGATCTCAGTCAAGTGTCCCAAAAATGCCACATCGACTAACCCTGCTAGTGGTACCATGATACCTGAGAAAATATTGACAATTGCTAATCGACAAAAGCGATTTAAAAAATCATACTTAGCATCATGTTCACTGGTTAGGTTAACAAAAGCCATATATTTTCCGCTAAACCTGTTTGCATTCAAGAAAAGATTATCCCTATCTTTTTAGCACCATTATCTCCACAACTGAACCCCATACAACAATTTTGAGAACATTTTAAAGCTGAGTTATTGTGGCAAAACTGTTCAACTCTCAATTAGTGATGCGCTTTTATGCTTTAAGTTTCGCTGAACGCCCGAGAAAAATCATAGAACAGATAACTTTTGAGTTGATTATCTCGCTAACTGGCTGAGACTTTATCACCTTTGCTATATTAAGATCATCTTTACATAAAAAAAGTTAGCCATTGACTGAAATCTTGCACCATTACGAGTAAACCACTAATATTTTTATTAATTAGTGTTTAAAAATACTCAAATGTGAATTCCATTTTTAGTTCATTAAAATGGACTTCGCCTATAAGGAGCGGGACTTACAGTCCCAGGCGGACGAGAACGGCCTGAAACAAGATGTAATAATAAAGTTGTCAAGAGTCTCTGGGAATAGAAAGACTCATAAGATTCGAGCAACTGATGCTGACAAGAAAATCCCCAATCCTCTATTTTGAAAGAACTGGGGGAACTGGAGCATGGATATTTAGCAATTGATCACTCGTAATTCTTACCAACAACTCCATCACGAGTATCAATCGCGCTCAAACGAGCAAATCTTTTTTTATTCTGTTGGTGTTAGAACAGTCTGCATCGGTTGCCAAGTTGTATAGCTACTCCACTTATTTCTTAACTCTTGTTTTCCGTGCTCATCACATCGTTATCGTAAATGATTCCCAACATAGATCACATGAGGCAAAAGTCCCAAACAGATTGGGAATAAAGTAACCATAAATTTGTGACTTTTGTCATAGTCTTTACCAAATAAAAATAGGATAGCAAGCGCTAGTCTCAAACGCTCACATAAAATACGGTAAAAAGTAGCCCAAACGTTGCACCCTAAATGTTGCTTGTCAGTCAAATGTCACCTTCTTTCCCTTCTCTGCGCTTGTTACTTTATCTGGAATGGCTGTTATTGGGGATGAGTCTCCTAGCAGAATTCCTAATTCCCCCCATCTACCCATTCCACACTTCCCCTTGGTTCACTGTCTTGAGGATTGTTGTGTTTGGAGTCATGGGTTTAAGGTTACCAAAGCACAACTTCAGTTACAAAGTTATCTATACGGTAGTCGAGTTGGGGATTCTTTTGCTACCAGTGCTACCAGCTTTGACAAACAGTCATCTTCGCTGTGCCCCCCTACTTGGGTTAATTGCGGTGATTCGCAGTTGCCAAATGTTCAACTTACAAGGTCGCTTAATTGTTGCCGCTCTAGTATACATATCATACCTCTACACAGAGTTTTTACGAATTAGTCGAACCCCTGTCTTCTTCAAAATGCCCTTGGGACATGGAAGACCGTATATGGGACCACCAATGCCGCCACCTAACACAGTCAATTTTATACTGAATAATGCGATTACTTTTGCTTTGACGTTGACTTTTGTATTGTTACTGGTTAATGCTGTGCTGGCAGAACGCAGAAGTCGGCAAGAACTAGCAGTTGCTCATGAACAGCTACGCCAGTATGCCTTGCGAATTGAAAATCAGGCAACTTTACAAGAACGCAACCGCATTGCCCGTGAAATTCATGACTCCCTAGGACATGCTCTCACGGCTCAGACAATTCAGCTAGAAAATGCTTTGCTATTATTGCCTTCTAATGTTGATAAAGCCATAGAGTTTCTCCAACAAGTAAAACAGCTCGCTTACCAAGCATTGCAGGAAGTTTCTCGTTCTGTGGCAACACTGCGAGCTGATCCTTTGCGCGGAAAGTCTCTAGAAAATGCAATTCACAATCTTATCCGAGACTTTAGCAGCGCAACAACCCTCACACCAGAGTGCAAAATCAGCCTGACATCTCCTGTGACTTCTGAGGTGGGTACTGCTATCTATCGCATTTTACAAGAAGCACTGACCAACATATCCAAACATAGCGCAGCTACTGTGGTGACTGTGCAGTTGCAGACGCAAGGTGGAAGGATAAACCTGCTTGTGGAAGACAACGGCAAAGGGTTTTATCCAGAACAAAACACCACAGGTTTTGGACTTCAAGGAATGCGAGAACGAGCAACTGCATTAGGAGGCAATTTTAATATTATCAGCAAACAAAAAGCAGGATGCCGAATTCAAGTCAGCATACCCATACTAGACTCTAGTATGATGAATTCTGAACCTGCAACAAAAAATTCAAAATCCAAAATCTTATGATTCGACTGTTGCTGGTAGACGACCAAGTTATTATTCGTCAAGGACTTAAGAACTTACTGGAATCAAAACCAGATTTACAGGTGGTTGGTGATGCTGAAAATGGTCAACTTGCCATTCAAGCATTGCAGAAACTTTATGGAACACCATCGCAACCAGATGTCGTGCTGATGGATGTTAGAATGCCCGTTATGGACGGCGTTGCTGCAACTCGGTTGATTTGCCAGGGATTTCCAGAAATACACATTCTGGTGCTGACGACATTTGATGATGATGAATATGTTTCACAAGCCATGCGCTATGGAGCAAAAGGTTATCTGTTGAAGCATACACCGCTTGAGGATTTGGCGATCGCCATTCGCGCCGTACATCAAGGCTACACCCATATGGGACCAGGACTGTTTGAAAAAGCCCTAAATGCCCCTGACATCTCTGAACCAGTACAGTCAGCGATTCCATCAGAACTAGCAGAACTGTCCCCTAGAGAGAAAGAAGTTTTACGGTTAATTGCAATGGGGTTGAGTAACCGCGAGATTGCCCACACACTTTACATCTCAGAACGGACAGTTAGAAATCATGTTACGAGTATTTTGAGTCAGTTGCATTTGCGCGATCGCACTCAAGCAGCCCTCTTGGCGAGTACTTTTCTCCCACAATTGGAAATCTAAATCGACCAAATCTACGTCAGCGCTTCGTACATACTTTGCAAAATGAGTATGTTGTTATTTGATATCCAAAGGCTATTTCTATAAAACCAATTTTTCTGACTCAAAAATAAACTTTAAGTCATTTCTCACAAATCATTTTGGACGGCGAGAGAAGATGCATAAAAAAACTGTACTAAACAACTAGCTTAGGATAGTTGTTCTTATTCATAAAATCAGTCAAATGATATATATAGCCTCCTCTAACTTTTGACAGATGAGCCTGATTGAGTATGGTTTCGCTTTTACAAATTCCACTCCCGCAGTATGAGTACACAACGAGCCGAGTCGTTGTCTACTTTTACAGCAGCAGATTGTGCTTATGGATTCCAATCATGTTTATAAGCCTGGTAGAAGCTATCTCGCTTCACCGTAAAGGACTCCTGTATGGAGCAGAATTTTTGATTTTTCCTGCTGATTTGAACTCTTGGGTGTTGCCACTAGTTATTATTAATGAAGCTAAAAGCTTTCAAGAAACACGCTTAACAGGGAACAGGGAACAGGGAACAGGGAACAGGGAACAGGAAACAGGAAACAGGAAACAGGAAACAGGGAACAGGGAAAGGGTGTTTGTTTCATTCGTAGCGGGTAGTGCGCCGCCCATGGGGCGTTCTCAAGAAATTCACAACACCTACTTAAGAGAGTGCACTTCATGAAGATCTTCTAATTTTTCTTTTTAAGAAGCCTAGTCTTCCCGTTAAACTTTCTTGGCAGAATTACGTTTGGGATGGAGAACTTTTTTCAAAACCTTTACGATAAGTAGGATAGTTTAGATAAAAGTGCCATAAAATTCTTGCAGCGATCGCACGCCAAGGACGCCAGTTCTCTGCTACTGCTTCGAGTTGTTCAGGTGTTGGACGTACTGACAATTTTTTGAGTTTTTGTAGGGCGATCGCCAATGCTAAATCACCTTTGGGAAAAACATCCGGGCGTTGCAGCGCCATCAGCAAGTAAATATCGACAGTCCAATCTCCAATACCTTTGATGCGCTTTAACTCAGTTCGGATAGTTGTTTCGTCCATTGTCTGTAGCTTGACAAGGTCAAGCTGACCGTTTATAATTGCATTCGCTAAAGCACGACCGTACACAGTCTTTTGCCGACTGAACCCAATTGCCTTTAACTCAATATCATCAAGTGTGAGAAAATTTTCTGGCGTCAGCGTGACTACCATTGCACACAAGCGTTCATAGATAGCCCTTGCAGAAGCTAAGGAAACTTGTTGTTCTAAAATGATACGCAGAAGCGTTGGGAAACCAGCTTTTCTTTCCCACATTGGTGGAGATCCCAAAGTTTCGAGAACATGAGCAAAATCGCTGTCACGATTGGCAAGTTCCATCAAAGCACAGGCAAGGGTTTCTTGTGTAAGTGATTCTGAGATAAACATAAATACAGTCATATAAATTTGACTTTAAGGTACCTTAGAATAAGCGAGCGTTTCAAATTGCTTTTTGATTGTGGTTATACTGCGTCCCTTCGTTGATAAACAAACAATACTAGATTTTGCCAAGCGCTACCCGGAGTTAGACATTGGTGCATTAGAAACTTGTTTGGCTTTTCTACACACCACAGCTGATGTTTATCAAGCCATAGATGTTCATTTTGCCCGATATGGTCTTTCAAAAGGGAAATTTACCCTGTTGATGCAGTTATTTCTGGCTGACGAGAAAGGATTAACACCTTCTGAATGTGCTGAACGAGGAGGTGTTACTAAAGCAACAATCACAGGACTCCTTGACGGACTTGAACGAGATGGATTAGTCAAACGCTTTCCTGACTCAGAAGACAGGCGGATGCTTCGTTTGCAACTGACAGAACAGGGACGAGACTTGCTTTCTCAAATGCTTCCAGACCATTTTTGCCGCACTACCAACTTGATGGCAAATCTCACTGACAACGAAAAAAAGACACTCATCAAGCTTTTGAATAAAGTACGCGCTGGAACTTCAGCAATGCTTGACCCTTAAAAAAATACTTGTCGAGAAATATCAGCTAGTGTAAGGTATTAATTAGGAGGCTAACGATATGCCACCTAATCAAGTTTCGGAAAAACTCATATGAACAAGCTAAGCGTCAAGCAAAAAAACTGGTTGCTAACGTTTCATGTCGCCTTTGGAGGAATTTGGTTTGGTACTGCTTTATGCATGATTGCTATTGCTTTAAGCAACCGAAACACTCCCAGCGGTGATGAATTGTATGCTGTCAACGCAGTGATGAAGCTGCTAGATGACTTTGTGATTATCCCCTCTGCTACCTTATCGCTGATAAGCGGAGGATTACTTTGCTGGCTGACGGTTTGGGGATTCTTCAAACACTACTGGGTTATCGTCAAGTGGATAGCAACCGTAACACTCATTGTCACTGGTACAATTTGGCTTGGTCCTTGGACAAATGCGATGACTGCAATCTCTGACGCACAAAGGTTGCAAGCGCTGCAAAATCCGCTGTACGTATTTGACCAGAAAGCAGTACTTGTGGGTGCTATTATTCAGACTTCATGTCTTTTAGTCATTATTGGTATTTCAGTTCTCAAGCCTTGGGGAAGGCGAAATATTAAAAAGCAGGAAAAACAGCCAGTCGCTTCTAATATCATGTCCGGTTGATTACTTATAATAAAGATGGAAAAGTATTGATCGTCGGCGTGGATGGGAATACATAAAACAAATGACTTTCCGCTTACGTGTGACTCGACCGGAGCATGGCGCTTGCGACCCAATCGAACAAGAAAACTGGAAAAAAAACTCGATTTACGGCTCCAATTCCTTCAATCCCGATATCCAGATGCCGAAATAGAGGTTTGGAGTATGGATGAGCATCGTTTGGGCCTTCATCCAATTCTGCGTCGAGTTTGGATACCAGAAGCAGAACAACCGTTCGCTTCAGTACAGCAAACGTATAAATGGATGTGGCTGTATGGGTTTGTACATCCAGAATCCGGAGAAACATATTGGTGGATTCTGCCCAGTGTGAATACTCAATTATTTAATCGAGTTTTAGCTGATTTTGCTCAAGAGTATGGTCTTGGAAATCAAAAACGAGTCCTCCTGGCTGTTGACCAAGCAGGTTGGCATACAAGTAATGATTTAAACCTGCCAGAAGGTATTGATTTAATGTACTTACCCGCGTACTCACCTGAATTACAACCTGCTGAACGATTATGGCCCCTGACAAATGAAATCGTCGCGAATTCTTCACCATCGTCTTTGGACGAAATGGAAGAGCTCTTGGTTTATCGCTGCCAACAACTAATGAAACAGCACGATTTAATCTCTGGACTAACTTGCTACTACTGGTGGCCCAGAACCAGGGCGGCTTAATTATAAGTATTCATCCGGACATGATATAATAGCTAGCCACTGGACGTTTTGCCCTTTTGTTGTGCTTCTTGTGCAAGTAATTTTTGTTTGCGTTCAAGTCCCCAGTGATAGCCGCCAAGATTACCATCCGTTCGCAGGACACGGTGACATGGTACAATCAGTGCAGTTGGATTCGCACCACAAGCACTACCTACAGCGCGGACTGCCTGAGGCTTACCAATTTCATGAGCGATATCAGCATAGGTACGCGTTTCGCCATAAGGAATGTTCTGCAATGTCTGCCAGACTTGTTTTTGAAAAGCTGTCCCGCGTACATCAAGGGGTAAATCGATGTGGGCGATGTCTCCTTTGACAAAATTAAGGATTGTCTGTACCCAGTCTCGGTGTATATCGTCATCACGTACGATTTGCGCTTGATTGAATTCACTAAGAAGAAGACGTTCTAGTTCATCTGTTTCATCACCCAATTTAACAGCGCAGATTCCTTTTTCTGTTGTTGCGACAAGCAGATATCCTAAAGAACATGGAACGACGGTATAGGCAATGTGGATTCCCTTACCATTACACCGATAAGTCTTGGGTGTCATTCCAAGTTGCTTGAATGCTTTTTCATACAGTCGGCTACTCGATCCATATCCCGTGTCGTAAAGTGCATCAGCAATTTCGTCTCCTTGTTGAAGACGGTGCTTGAAGCGATCGCTGCGAATTGGGTATTGAGCCGAGATACGTGTAATTTTCGGCAAGATAGTCTGGAAAGCCCTGCTATGTCTAAGGTTCAGAGATTTTGACTAGCAGCTTTATAAGGCTTGCCGCACATTGGACAAAATTTATACTTTAGTGACACGACTAACTCACCACAGTGAGCGCAATTTGTCCGTAACTGCATACCGCACAGATAACAAAACTTAGCTTTAACTGGACTCCAGAGAGAGTCAGCCACTGCCCCAGGAGTCCAGCACTGTGGACAAAACTTAACTGAATTAACAGGCTTGACAGACTCACCCCTTTCAACAGCTTCCAGATATTCCTGGGGAATGCCTAACGCACCAGCAAGACCCAGCAGAGTTTTACGATTGAGTCTGGTAGTTAACCCCCGTTCAATTTTACCAACTGACCGAGAATGAATTCCCGCCGCAATAGCCAACTCAAACTGAGTCATCCCATCAGATGTTCTAATGCGCTTGATATAGTCAGCCAGGGATTCTTGGGGTCGAGGCAGTTTCAAAGTATCCATAAAAGGATGTCTTGGTTCATGCCTAAAAGATATATGATTGAGTCAGAAAAAACCTTGAGATAATCACACAAATTGAAGTGAAACAGACAGTAACATTAGCCACTGTCGTAGTTGAATTTTTAGAACGTCCTGGGCTGGCATTAAGTACCAAGGAGACATATTCTCAGACCTTAGGATTGTTACTCACTGAGTATGGAAGCTGGCCAATTGAAATTCTCAGTCGTCAAACATTAGTCGAGTATTTAAATACCCTCACGCATTTAAAATACACAACTCACAACAAGCATCAAGCGATACTACAAAGCCTATTTAACTTTGCCGTAGAACAAGGATACATAAAATCCAACCCCATTCGGGGAGTTAAACAGCGTCCACCTTCACGAGAAAAAGGTGAACATTACACAGATGAAATTATACGGTTCTTAACTCCATCACAGTTAGAAATCCTGTATAAAGCCGTAGCAGATGACCGCCGGATGAACGCGATTATGCATTTATTACATCACACAGGATGTAGAATTGGTGAGCTTTTGGCACTAAATCTAGAATCGGTAGACCTCTTTAATTGGAAATTTCAAGTATTGGGAAAAGGAAATAAACAAAGATGGTGTTTCTACAACGAAGCGACAGCGATAGCACTAAATAAATATATAAAGTATGACCGACATAAACAATCACCCGCTTTATTTACAGCACAGCATCCAGTGACGATGAAAGTCAGTAGAATGAGCTACCGAACACTGCATGATTACTGGCGAGAAATCACCAATAAACACTCCCAACTTCAGGGGGTTCGTATTCATGATTTACGACATACATTTGCCACAGAGCGCGTAGGCATAATTAGTATTGAACAACTGCGTGCATTGATGGGTCATGAAAGCATCCAAACAACCTTGCGCTATCAAAAAGTTACATCACAAAAAGCTGAAGAAGCTGCACGTCTTGCTTTCAATCTATTGACTAACTTTGATAAATCAAACTGACCTTGAAAGCAATCTTTAGGACACAAATCCCAGCAGTATGAGAATGAAAAACCATATTTTAATTTTCATTATGTATGTTTACCACAAAGAATATAAAATACTGTGTGGTTGAACAGTGAGGGATGAGCCTGTTTGTGATTCACTCCTGAATATTATGTAGTTAATTTGACTTAAATGACCTCAATTGACCGTACCGCTTATCCCAAATTTAAACAATACCCCGACCCCAAAGAACTAGCAGAACTTTATACACCAACCTCCGCAGAAATTAAATTTGCCAAGTCTCGTACCAAAAGCCACGAAGGGTTTCTGAGTTTTATGGTCATGTTGAAATCTTTTCAACGACTTGGATATTTCCCTCATCCTGAATGTGTACCCAATGCCGTAATTAAACATTTACGGTCGTGTTTAAAACTACAGAGTTGGGTAAAAGCCATTCCATCACAACGTCAAGGTTATACTTATCAACAAGCCATCCGTTCCTACCTGGGGGTTAAACAATACGATAAAACTGCCCAAAGATTGGTTGCTATTTTAGTTGCTCAGCAAGCAGAAGTTAAAGATTACCCGGCTGATTTAATCAATGTTGCAATAGAGGAGTTGGTTAAGGAAAGATACGAGTTGCCTGCATTTAGCACTCTCGACCGATTGATTGGTCATATCCGTACTCTCGTAAATAATCGACTGTTTGGGCGGGTAAACAATGGTCTTTCAACCACCGAAATGGTTTATTTAGACCAACTGTTACTAGGAGACATTGATGAATCAATTGCTACACTCAATCTCCTGAAATCGCCTCCCAAAAGTGCAACATTCAAGGGGATGAAACAACTCCTAGCTAAGTTTGATGCTCTCATGAGTTTTGGTAATGCCAAACGTTTGTTATCCAGCATTGCTCTCACTAAAATTAGATATTTCGCCGCCCAAGCCAGAGCTTTGGATATTTCGGAGTTGCGAGATGTTAATCTCCCCAAACGCCGCACCTTACTTTTATGTTTACTGTATGAGGCACAGGTTAAAACCCGCGACCATTTAGTGGAAATGTTCCTCAAGCGTATCCTCAAAATTCAAAACAACGCCAAACAGCGATTACAGGAACTACGCGAAAAACATCTGATGCAGACATCAGAGCTATTGGGTACACTGGCAGAGGTTTTAACTGCATCCAAGGAAGCCCTTGACCCTCTGAGTTTGGGAACTAAAGTACAGTCAATCTTTGATGAACACGGTGGACCAGATTTATTGCTACAGAAATATGAAGAGATTGCGGCGTACAACACGAATAATCATTTACCTTTGATGTGGCGGTTCTATTCGCCTCATCGCAAAGTTTTATTTGATTTGGTACGGTCTTTAGACATTCTCTCTACTTCTGCTGATGAATCGGTAATTGATGCACTCTCATTTGTTCTTGACAACGAACATAAGCGTGGGAAACATTTACCGTTGGAAATTGATTTGAGTTTTGTTGGTAAACAATGGCGGGCGTTGGTGATACAAGAGGTGAATGGCACTCAAGTTTTAGTCCGTCAGCAGCTAGAAATTTGTATTTTTTCTTACTTGGCAGATGATTTCAAGGCAGGAGATGCCTGTGTTGTTGGTTCTCTTTCTTACGCTGATTTCCGTGAGCAACTTCTGTCAGAGTCCGAATGTGAACCTCTGATAGCCGAATATTGTCGCTTACTACTTTGTTGCGGAAGTTGGGCAGTTATAGTCGTAAGAACCGACTTTATCAAGCATTCCTGGAGTTGGGGAAGGTTGTACGGACGATGTTTCTACTGGAGTATATTTCTAATGTGAGAATGCGCTCTGAAATTAATGCCATCACGAATATTGTGGAGATGTACCACGCTTTCTTGGATTGGGTCTTTTTTGGTAAGGAAGGGGCGATTACAGAGAATGACCCAATTGAGCAGGAAAAGCGGTTGAAATACCTGGATTTGGTCGCTTCTGCTGTGATTTTGCAAAATACAGTCGATATGTCTTTGGCGATTCAGACTTTAGCTGCACAGGGAGAGGTGATTCACCAGCGTCATGTTGCTGCGTTGAGTCCCTACGTGAATCGACATATCAAGCGATACGGTGATTATGTAGTGAATTTACGTAATATTCCTCAACCTTTGGAAGTGGCGATTTCTTTACCCCCTGAAATCTTTGAAACCTATATATAGCAAGACTTCCCAGACCATCTTGCCGAAAATTACACGTATCTCGGCTTAATACCAAGTTCGTCCAGTTACCCGACGTGAGGGTGGGGATGACCTTACCTGTGCAATCAACTCGAGCGTGTGTGTCGCTAGTTGCTGTTGCCTACACCAATATTCAAACTCGCTACTGTTCATTTGAACCTCACATAAATGGCGTGACCCATGCGCTACACGGAGTTTACAATCCTCACAACAATCGGATAAAAATTCCTCTCAATGTAAATTGAACCATATTTTAGTCACTTTGAACCATATTTTGTCATCTAAGTTGACTATGAGTCGGTGATTATTCCGTTGAATTTTTCTCTTTTTGGTTTTGAAAACTTTAGGATCTATTATGATGCACATTTAGAACACGCAGTCACGATTTGATGCAAAAGTAACTCATCAGTTTTGGCTAGAACCCTTGAAATAGCGTTAATTTTTGGTCAGGGTATGGTTCAAAATTTGGTCATCCGGGGGGTAAAAGCACAATTTCTTCTGAAGTTATCAAATTTGCTATTAACCAAGAACCTATCCCACTAATAAAATTCTCTGAATCCAGATATAAATAGTGGCAAGGTCAATGAATGCATCAAAATATACTTTTCGACGTTCCCAACGAACAACTAAACGACGATATTTACGTTGGAACCAAGCAAAACATCGTTCTTGCTGAAATCTAGGAACAGAAATTTTAATCGGTCTTCCTCTATTTTTCCTATTTTTCCAGACTCGTTTTGGTATTTGAGGTCGAATACCTCGTCTGCGTAGAAGAGCACGCTTTTCTTTTGAGTCGTAACCTTTATCAGTAGCCAACACAAGGAGTCTCTTGCGTGGTCTACCGCGCTTTAACGTTTTAAGTTTTACTTTATCGAGTAGAGGTATTACCTGCTCCCTCTCATTACCATTAGCTGGTGTAGTGCAATTAGCCAAGGGCATTCCGTTACCTTCCGTCAGGGTATGAATAAGAACACCTTTACCCTTGCCACCATAAGCAATTTCTTCACCCCCACCTTTTCCAGGGGGAAAAAGAGCCATCAATAGCCCCAAAGTCCCAATTTATAAGTCCTTTCTCGTTCGCGATAAGCCGGAGGCTTGACGCTACGCGTATCGCCAATATACGTGCTTGTAAATGTTCAAATGTTCCATCTGAGCGCCACCGCTTTAACCATCGATGAGACGAGCTTTTGGATGCCCATATATCTCCCCGTGGTAAGTCACACCATCGACACCCGGTGATTAGGATGTACAATAGACTATTTAATACATGACGATACGGTGCATGAGGCATTCYTTTTCCACGCTTAGATGGTTCTTCAGGAAATACATCATCAAACAGTTTCCATTCAAGGTCACTTAATCCTTCAAAACGCCCAGCCATAAATAGATACACTCTTCTTGCACAAGAAGAGATTACCATATTTTGATATTAGTGGGATAGGTTCAATGTTTTTATGACGAAAAATTTGCCAACCAGAAACCTGACAAAGCAGAAAATTCCTCAAAAAGGTAAATAAAGCATCTATCTACCGAAGGAAAATCTGCTCAGTCAGGCTTAACAAAGATATCTTGCGTTACTTACAAATGAAATTCATTTGCAGTTCATCTTAATAAGTTGGCACCGAGGGGTCAATTTCCCTACTCCAAGCAAGAATACCACCCTTCACATTCGTACCATCAACTCCCGCTTCCTTGAGAATGCCCAAGGCTTTGGCAGAACGCATGCCTGATTTACAATGAGCAATCAGGCGATGACCATTGAGCAATTCTTTCACCTTAGTCACACCTTGACCGTTTTCAATTTCTGACAAAGGTATCAAAACAGAACCAGGAATTTGGGCAATTTCGTACTCGTGCGGGTTGCGGACATCCAGCAGCACAAAATCATTTGTACCGTTATCTAGCAATTGCTTCAACTCTTGGACCGTTATTTCTGACATTTCCATCTGCTGTTTGTCCTCTTGTGCTTTGGCTTGTGGGATACCGCAGAATTGTTCGTAGTCTATCAACTTTTCAATGACTGGACGAACTGGGTTAGGACGCAGCTTTAACTCTCGAAACTTCATGTTCAACGCATCATAAAGTAACAAGCGTCCACTTAAAGTTGTCCCCTTACCAATTATGATTTTAACCGTTTCCGTTGCTTGGATGACACCAATAATTCCTGGCAAAATTCCCAGGACACCACCTTCTGCACAAGAAGGAACCATTCCTGGTGGTGGTGGTTCAGGATAAAGGTCACGATAATTGGGTCCACCTTCGTAGTTAAAGACTGTCGCTTGTCCCTCAAAACGGAAAATAGAACCGTAGACGTTGGGCTTATTCAGCAACACGCAAGCATCGTTGACTAGATAACGAGTGGGGAAGTTATCAGTACCATCCACTACGACATCATAAGGTCTAACAATGTCAAGGGCATTTTCCGAAGTCAGACGAGTTTCGTACAAGTCAACCTGACAATACGGATTAATCTCTAGAATGCGATTCTTTGCAGATTCAATCTTGGGTTTACCTACCCAAGATGTACCGTGAATAACTTGGCGTTGCAAGTTGGAAGTATCGACAACATCGAAATCAACAATACCGATGCGTCCAATACCCGCTGCAGCCAGATACAAAAGCAGAGGTGAACCCAGTCCACCTGTACCGATACATAGCACACTGGCAACTTTCAGGCGTTTTTGTCCCTCCAATCCCACTTCTGGCAAAATCAAGTGGCGGGAGTAACGTTCGTAATCATCTTTCGTCAGCTGGATTTCATCCAGATTAGGATTGAGCATAGCACTTTGATAAGCAAGAGCGAACTAAACAATTCAAAATTAAAAATATGCCCTATGGGCACGCTACGCCTTTCTATACACAAGACAGTTTATTGATCCTATCCAAAAACGACGTGTCTTGAGAGATTGTAAAATACTGTTAAATTTTGTTTTCAATTACTTCTTGCTGAAACTGGTGGTTATCATCTAAACACCAACTTTTCATGTCACCCGCTTTGCCATTTTGTACAGAAACAATAATGTAAGAGTATTCCTGCCAAGCACACTGACGGTCAAATTCTGAAGGAATTGCGGGATGATCTGTATGTGAGTGATAGATACCTACGATATTTAGATTTTGCTCACGTGCTTGCTTTTGTGCTTGCAACATGACTTGGGGGGCAATTACGTACCTTTGCCTCTTACTGTAATCTAATGTGTCATCTCTAGGGAAATCTGCCGCTGTTTCTGCATTCCAGGCATTTTCTGTTGGCATGACTTCTACCACAGTTTTGTCTTCACTTGTCAGATGACCTAGCATTATACCGCAACATTCTTCAGGGTAAGTGGTTTCAGCGTGGGTGCAGATGGTTTGTATATGCTGTGGCAGGAGTTTGAGAGTCATAATAACTAGGATACTAGAACTATTTGAATTAGATTCAAGGGGAAATTTACAGGTGGAACTCATCCTCATAATTAGGGTGTTGAGTACCGAGTAAATTGTCCCAAAACGTGAAGTACAAGCCGTAATGTACTGTGTACTTGCGATGATGTATCAAGTGATGCATTGGACCGATGAACCACCTTCCAAGCCAGTGGCGGGGAGATGACGAGGGAAATATCTCAAATCCAAGATGAGTCAACACTGCCCATACTGTCATGGTCATAAGCACGGTCACCAAGGTAATCAAATGAAGCGGAACGAGAAAGATCACACCTACAAAAAAGAGTGCCTGTATGATTGCCTCCGGTAGGTCGAAAGCGAAGGAACTCCACGGTGTTGGTTCTCCCGAACGGTGGTGCCCATGATGCATCCATCTGAAAAACAGAGGGTGATGAAACATCCGATGAATAAAGTAAAAGTACGTATCCTGAAGGATGAGCACTGCAACAAAGCTAACTCCTAAATACCACAGCCCATACTTATGCAAGTCAGTGTAGAAGAGTGTGACTCCTAAACCATACTTTGATATGATGAGCGCTGCACAAACAGCAAAAACCACTGCAGAGAGAACCGATAATTCGACATCCCTTTGAATTGAACCAGCCATCGGCGGCTTCAGACGCAAACTGCGTATGCTGTGCGACTTCCCTAAAACTGAGTAGAACAGCAAGTATGCTCCCCCAGCTATGAGAAAGTATCGAGCAAGAATCACACCGAACAAGACAAACCCATAGAAAAAAAATGAGTGGTTCGTCAATTTAACGTTTCCTCCATGCAGTCAGGATTATATCACTCATCACACCGAAGCTCTCATTCTTAAAATCGGCTAACTTTACTCTCGGAAATTTCACTACGCACTTCTTCGAGTTCTGGTTCAACTGCCATGAGATGTTGCTCTAAAATCGCCAAGTTACGGATATTGGACTTATAGAAAGCATCAAACAAATCACCCACCAATGGCACTGTACCAACGACTGCTTCCAAACCAACGTTGAAAATCATTTCAACTAAGTCTTTAGATGGTATGCGAAAGCGAGTCGCTAAAAAGATGATGTAAGCTGAAAATATTGTACTGATTAAATCACCAGCACCTGGAACTAGACCAATAATTGGGTCTAGTCCGATGCGAAAACCGAAAACAGGAACCCGTATTGAAGTATCCATTAATACGCTAAGTTTGCGAATGCGATTGAGAGTAGCAAGGCGTTTGGCAGCGTCCATAATTTCCAAGATTTGCACTACTCTATAAGTTGTATCAGTTTGGGTAAGGAACTGTAACTTAATCCCTACCCATCTCTACTCATTACTAGTCATGTCACTGTAAGGATAAGTTGAGCAACTTTGAAGGCATAAGTTGAGCAATCAATTTTTTGAAACCTAATTAAATTCGATATAGCGTAAAGTAGAAATATGAAGATTTGAAAGCATAAGGTGAGCAAACGTTCTATTTAGAAAGTATAAGTTGAGCAAACATTTTCAACACGAGTGTTCGTACATATATAACGTTGTGCTTCCATAAACAGTAGAAGGAACCCGGACGGAAGACCCCGGATTAACCCTGGTTATGCTTGACAACCAAGAGTTCAACAACTGGTGTCATACTCAACACCTCAGTTCAGCAGCGCAAGCATTAATCTCTGAGATTCGTAGCACCAACCCATCTCGTCGAGTAACAGGGGGTAGGAAAAATGTTTGTGGCTCTTACCCCAGCAGAAAAATGGGAGTAA
>NZ_JXCA02000030.1:347630-482348 GCF_000828085.3 Scytonema tolypothrichoides VB-61278 | reverse complement strand
ACTGAAGTTCTATCTATCTATAGAGGGCTACGCGAAATCTTGCCAGAGGTAAAGACTGTAATGGTCGTGGTTGATAGATAGTATGGGGTATTGGCAGTCCCCAGAGTTTCGACTCTCCCCTAATACTACCGTGAGGTAGTTCCAGAAACGGTAGGGGGTAACTCCATGAATACAGTTCCACGGGGAATTGGGCTAGATGGGAGAATCTCCGTGGCTTTAGCCCGGAGAGTGTCAAATTTCACCGAACCACCCGCCAAAGATTGATAGTCCCGTCAGCGCAACCACTAACAAGGGTGTTACCATCGGGACTAAAGGCAACGGAAGTAACTTCTTTAGAATGTCCCCTGAGGGTACGAATTTCCCTTTTCGTTGCCACATCCCACAGTTTGATGGTGTGATCGCTACTACCAGTTGCAAGGGTTTTACCATCTGAGGTAAAGGCAACAGAATTAACAGAGTAAGAATGTCCCTTAAAGGTGTAGATTTCCTGTCCGGTTGCTAAATCCCACAGTTTGATAGTGTCGTCAGCACTGCTACTGGCAAGAATCCCTCCGAGTCGTCCTCCCAAACTCCGGGAGTCAGAGTGGATAGGACTAATAGCCACAGATCTAATCGGTTGGGAATGTCCCTTGAAAGTTTTGATGACCTGTTTATTTTTTAAATTCCATAGTTTGATAGTATTGTCTTCACTGCCACTAGCAAGAATTTGTCCATCTGGACCAAAGGCAACAGATTTCACTGCACCAGAATGTTCCTTTAGGGTAGCAATTTCCCTTCCCGATGGCAGATCCCATAGTTTGATGCTGCCATCAAAACTGCCACTTGCAAGCGTTTTGCTATCCGGACTAATAGCAACAGATTCAACCGAACTCGAATGTCCATAGAGGGTATAAATTTCTCGCCCAGTGAATACATTCCATAGTTTAATTGTTTTGTCACCATTGCCACTGGCTACAGTACGACCATCCGGACTGATAGCGACGGAATAAACTGAACCAGCATTCCCCTCAAGTGTGAAAATTTCCTTTCTAGTTGACAAATTCCACAGCTTGAGTGTTGTGTCAAAACTACCACTGGCAACAATTCCCCCTAGTCCCCCCTTATAAAGCGGGGAGTCAGGGGGGATCGAACTCACAGCGACAGAAGTCACCAAATTGGAATGCCCATTGAGGGTTTTCATCAAGAAATTGTTTTCCGCTATCAGGTTTAGGATCTGGAAATTGTTTATGTACCAAAATCCCCCAAATGCGAACAACACAATGCCAGCACCCGCTAAAAGTCTGCTTTTCAGTCTAGATGGCTGTGGAGATGGTGGCTGAGGTTCCAAGTCTTTGAGGACTTCATCCGCTAACTGATAACGCTCATGAATGTCTTTTTTTAACAGCTTATCGACAACTCTCGCTAAATCTGCACTGATCGAACATTTCAAATATTGCTGCCAAGAAGCAACCCAGCCATAGCCATTTTCTGCCCAAAGAGCACCTGGTGAAACACCAGACATTAAGTGAAAGCACGTAGCTCCCAAGCTAAACAAATCGCTTGCTGGATGAGCTTCACCATCCTGTAATTGTTCGAGAGGACTATAACCACGTGTACCAATACTTGTCCCTGGTTTAGTCCGTACTGTTGCGCTTAGTTGCTTCGAGGCACCAAAATCAATGAGTACTAACTTGCCATCAGTTTGACGGCGCATAATATTTTGTGGTTTAATATCTCGGTGAATTACCCCGCGCTCGTGAATAAACTTGAGAACGGGTAGCAAATCGAGCAAAACTTGCCGAATTTCTGCTTCGTGATATATTCTCTGTTGTCGGAACTCTTTAAGCAAAGTTTGCCCATCAATAAACTCTTGTACTAAATACAAATAGTTATCTTCTTCAAAGTAAGCCAGCAACGTAGGAATCTGCGAATTTTTACCTAGTTCTTGCAATCGTTGCGCCTCTTGTTGGAATGACTCAATCGCCTTCTTCAAAGCCCACGTCCCCTGGACCTTTGGTGCCAGTTGCTTGACGACACAGCGTTCATTGAGCTTATCTACGTCCTCTGCCAAGTAGGTTCTACCAAACCCACCTTCATCTGAAAGTACCTTGATAATACGATAGTGACCTCTCAAAAGAGGTATCAGTTGCGCACCACAACTCTGGCAATGGATTATCCCTTCAGGATTTTGAGGTTGCGGGCAATCGGGGTTGAGGCAGCAGAGCATCGTCTGGCAAGCTTGACTGTGCTGCCATCTATCATATTACATCCTAAATTTTTCCGAGCGAAAATTCTCAAAGTGGTTCCATTGAACAATTCCTGTAATAACTGGGTTCTGGAGTTTAGACTAGTTAGTAGGCGAAACTTGAAAAAAAATCAGTGAAAAAAATTATTACACTTACATAAAACTTAATAGTTTGCCAAAATGAGCGATGAAATTTTCCTAATTCGCAGTAGACGCTTTCAGGCTAAAGCGCCCACTACAAATTTATCAAACTACGCTCCCGGAAATTGCTTTTTCAAACCTTCCAAAGAAGCCCAACGCCTGTCAACACGCTTATCAGATTTGCTCTGGGCGCTTGGTTGAATACCCAAACAATTGGCATCACACAACTGTCGTTGAGGCAATTCTAAACATATTTGCTCATACAGCCATGTATTGGGGTCAAAATATCCTTGGGGTGATAAAGTTTCTACTAAATCATCAAAAGCGATTTCGCGTTCTAGTGGCAGATCATCAACGTTTGCTGCTTCATCTAACCAGATGATTTCCTTTGTATCAATGGTTAAACGATGATTGTAGTTTTGCAAGCATCGACTACAGGTACAAGTGATGATTGTTTCTGCTTGAGAAAATACTTCTAAGTAATTTCCATGATGCTGGACGCGGATGCGACCTCGAACTGGTGTCAGAGTTTCTAAACCAGGTAGAAACTCTTTGACTTGAATTTCCTCTGTTGCTTGCGGCGCTTTTGTAAGCTGCGGAATATAAATTGCGTCCATAGCACTTGTCAGACATCCTCACGACAGACTCTGCGTATCATCAGCTATACTGATTTGACGCTCTCCAGTTGGGTGTTGCAAACCCTCCTGCATAGCCCTATCTTACGACAAGAGCGAAGTTATATTTCTTTAACCACGTCCATTAGTGAGAAGGGTGTCTACTTTCTTCAGATTCTGGAGTTGGTTTTTACGACTTGTACAGGCACTTTCATTATACCATTTTGGCAGTCATTAAAATTTCCGTGTCCTGTTTCCTCTCTGGTCGCACATACACTGATTGACACTCTGCGCGTCTTTAGACACGTAGATTCTTCAATCTAGCCCAGTCCCTCGTGGTACTGTGCTGTCATGAGTAAAATTCTTGCTAAAACGTCCCAACAAAAGTGGAATGATTTTGTCACTACTTTATTGCAGGAAAAAGGTGAATCAACTGTTGAGAGAAAAATTATGACCAATACTATACCCCCAGTCAATGCTGCAACAGAAATTGAGAACCGAAAAGCCGATCACCTTCGTGTCTGCTTAGAGGAAGATGTACAGTTCCGGGACGTAACGAGTGGGTTTGAATGCTATCGCTTTACTCATTGCTGTCTTCCAGAATTAGACCGCAGTGATATCAATATTCAAACAACCTTCTTGGGTAAGAATCTTGGTGCTCCACTTCTGATTTCTTCTATGACAGGGGGAACTGAACTAGCACGACTAGTCAACACTCGGCTTGCAACTGTTGCTCAACGTTACCGATTAGCAATGGGAATTGGTTCGCAACGAATTGCTCTAGAAATGCCCCACCTAGCCTCGACCTTTGCAGTGCGGCACCTCGCTCCTGACATTCTGCTGTTTGCAAATTTGGGAGCTGTCCAGTTAAATTATGGTTGTGGTCTTGTCGAGTGCTTGCAACTTGTGAATATGTTGGCAGCGGATGCGCTGATTCTGCATCTTAACCCCCTGCAAGAGTGCGTGCAATCGCATGGGGACACAAATTTCCGGGGGCTGCTTCCTAAAATTGCCGAACTTTGCGAAAAACTTCCCGTTCCTGTGGTTGTCAAGGAAGTGGGAAATGGAATTTCAGCAGCAATGGCACAAAAGTTAATTGATGTCGGAGTGACAGCAATTGACGTAGCTGGTGCGGGTGGAACTTCATGGGCAAAAGTGGAAAGCGAACGGGCAAAAGATAACAAACAGCGCCGTCTGGGACAAACTTTTGCCGACTGGGGACTCCCAACCGCTGAGTGCATAACCGAAATCCGTGCAGTCGCGCCAACAATGCCCTTGATTGCTTCTGGAGGGCTGCGTAATGGATTGGATGTGGCTAAGGCGATAGCCCTCGGAGCTGATCTTGCAGGTTTAGCCAGACCTTTTCTAGAAGCGGCTGTAAACTCAGAAACCGCCGTTGATGAGTTGGTTGAAGTTCTGATTGCTGAACTCGAAACAGTTTTATTTTGCACTGACAATGTCACCCTGCAAGAACTCAAAAATTCTGGTGTGCTGCAACGACATGTTACAGTTCCAGCCGTTTGAAAGTAAGCTTATCGTTTATCAAACGCTTAATTCAGCGCTATGGACAGCGGGACAAGTGATACCTTTACCTGATGCTGGTGAACCGAACCTCCTAGCGGAGGAGCGATCACGCGGCGTTAGCGATCGCGTTCGCTAACGCTAAAATCAAAGTTAATGATTTATCAGTAGTGCAGCGATTATATGCCCTTACCAGGTGGAGAAACTGACAAAATCGGCAACCGCTACGAAGGACGCTGGACTGTCTATTGCATGATTGATGTCATTGATGAGAAAGCTGATTCTATCCGTTTGGAAAAACCTGGTGAGGATGCTTTCGAGTTTTTTATTAGTAAAAATGGTAACTTGGAGTGCCATCAAGTTAAGCGTCAAAAAAGTGGGCGTGGGCGCTGGACGCTGAGTGCATTGGAGGATAAACAAGTTCAAGTTTTATCTGATTTTTGGAAAAGTCTTAACAAGCCTGATGTTTACTGTGTATTTATTTCTACTCAAGACGCGGATGAGTTGGGAGTACTCACTCCACAGTCAGAGAAATTATTGCCAAACTAGGCTTAGATGCAACGCGACTAACCGAAAAGCAGCTTAACTTATTGTCCGTGCCTTTGCATTTAGGTTTGTTGGCAAAAATAGCTGAAGATTCTACGATAGATGCTTTAAGCTTTAAAACTGCAAAAGAACTATACGACCAGTTTTGGAACTACAAGCAATATAAATTAAGAGAACGCCTTGGTTGTTCGGTTCAATGGACGCACGTCATTGATAGTTTATGCGACTATATGAACAGTCAGCAACAACAAAGTTTATCGGCTCCAGAAAGAGTTGTTGACGACTTTGCAGATGACGCGAGAGCAATGGCTTCCGAACATATTTTAGTTTGGGAAGGTAAGCGTATTTCATTTTTCCACGAAAGTTTTTTTGACTATGCTTTTGCCCGTCGCTTTGCATCTCGCGGTCAGGAATTATTAAGATTTTTGCGAAGCAGCGAGCAACATCTTTTTCGTCGCGCTCAACTTAGACAAATTCTAATTCACCAACGAGAGGATGATGAGGATGATTTCGATTACTACGTTGAAAATCTTCAAGAACTGCTTACTAGTTCAGACATTCGCTTCCATTTAAAAAAGGTAGTAATTGCTCTGCTAGCAACATTGGATAAACCCACAGAAGAGGAATGCGAGATAATCGCCCAGTTGATGTGTGACGAAAGCAATCCTCTCACACAGGAAGTCTGGATTGTATTAAATAGTTCTATTCACTGGTTTAAGCTACTAGACAGCCTAGGAATAATTAAACGGTGGTTAAGGGATAAAAACGAGAAACGCGTTGACAAAACTGTAATACTGCTATCATTTATGCAAAAGCAGGTTCCAGACCGAGTAGCTGAGTTGTTGGAACCTTTTGTTGGTGTTTCAGAAAATTGGTCTAAAAGACTTGTCAATCTAATTGGGTTTGCAGAATTTAGTACTGGACGCCGTTTTTTTGATTTATTCCTGCGCTTAATTGATATGGGAGTACTTGACGACCAGGTAGGCGATGGAACCACTCGCAGAGACTTTTGGAGTCACATATATGATTTACCAAAGCAAAATCCGGAGTGGGCTTGTGAAGCAATGAGTCACTACTTAAATCGACGGCTAAATATTAGTCTCGCGGCTGGAAATTCTAATCCATTTGACAATGATTCGGGTGCTTTTCCCTACAGTGTTTCTTATAAAAAAAAATTCAAATAAAGTGCCATTAATGCACCATTAGCTTTTATCGAATACATACTTCCCTTTATGCTTCGCGTCATAGATTTAACCGCAATAAAGCAAGGTAATCCGCCTTGGCAAGATGCTGTTTGGGGATTTTGCGTGTATGGGGATGACTATGGGATTGATAATGTTTTATTGAAGAAAATGGAAGCTACATTATCTAGTGTAGCTGTTAATCATCCTGAAGATTTTGCGAAAATCTCTGAACAATATCTACGTCATTCCAATTTTGAAACAATACAGTATTTGTTGGTTCGTGCTTATGCTGCAAATGGAGAAATATTTGCAGACGTAGCTATTGATTATCTTTGCGAACAACCAGTAAGACTTGAAACGGGAGGAGATTTATGTCGTCATGCGATTATTGGTGATGAACCCTATTGGGCTACTTATCAGCTACTAAAGGCAACTACTACTTTTTGTTCTCAAAAGCAGATAATAAAGCTACAAGCAGTGATTCTTGACTACTACACAGACGTAGAAAAAACTGCTATTGATCTTAGGTATAGAGGCTATCCACAACTAGTTTTATTAAATGCTATTGCTCCTTCTCGACGCACAGAAGCAGCTAATCGTCGTTTACAGGAATTGGAACGCAAATTCAAAGATTCACAGCTGCTTGAACGACTAGAAAACATTGAGCTATCAAAGCCAATGGCTTCTATACTTGGCTCTCCAATACCTGAAAGCGCAGCAGAAAAGATGACTGACGAGCAATGGCTTAGTGCTATGGCTTGTTATAACCACAACGACCCAGGTTTTTGGTTTCGGCGCAATGAGGAATTTGTAGGCGGGTCAAGTGAGTTGTCACATATTCTTGAAAAGCAAGTTAAGGCTGAACCAGAGCGTTTTGCTAAATTAGTCTGGGAATTTCCAGAAAGCACACATACACACTATTTTGATGCCGTTTTACGTGGAATTGCTGAGGTTGATATAGATGCTGAAACTGCGCTCCAGGTATGTCAGCGTTGCCACCAATTACCCAACCGTCCTTGTGGTCGCTCAATAGGTTGGCTATATAAAAAGTTAGCTAAATTGTCTTGGACTACGGAAGCGTTAGATATCGTGGTCTGGTACGCATTAAATGACCTTGATCCAGTAGCAGAATTACAGCGCACCAATCAAAGCCATAATATTCATTCTAAGGGAATTAATTCTACACGAGGCAGTGCAGTAAGCGCTATAGCAGCACTCATCTTTGCTGATAAAAATCGCACCTCCTACTTTCAAGAAGCTTTACAACAAATAGTTCAAGACCCTTCCATTGCTGTGAGGTCATGTGCTGCGGAAGCATTAACAGCTATGTTGAATTATGATCGAAATTTAGCTGTCAGCTTGTTCCAATAACTTTGTGAAACCGAAGAAGACCCAGTATTGGGAACACAGACTGTTAAGCTGTTTTTATACTACGCATTACCAACCCATTTTCAAGTGTTGGTACCCATTCTTGAACGGATGATAAAATCTGAGTCGCCAGAAGTAGTAAAAATCGGTACTCAACAAACCTGCTTGGTATCTTTATTTATTGAAGAAGCGCGTTGGTTTGCTGAACTTTGCTTATCCGGTACAGAAATTCATCGGGCTGCTACTGCTGAAATATTTGCTACCAATCTGCGCACAGCATATTTTCGAGAATTCTGTGAGAAAGCATTAATTCAACTTTTCCATGATTCTAATGTAGCAATTCGTTCTCAAGCATCTGAGTGTTTTTTGCATTTTGAAGGTGAAGAACTGGGTGAGTATATCAATTTAGTTAAAGCCTTTGTTGATAGTCCTGCATTTACTAACAACACCAGAGACTTATTCGATGCATTGGAACGGACAAGCGCAAAACTACCGGATGTTACCTTTCAAGTATGCGATCGCTTCCTCCAAAACCTAAAATCAGATAATCCTGAAATTCGTAATCGTACAATCTTTGCAGACGAAGTAACTAAATTACTTGTACAACTGTACAGGCAAAGTAAAAAAGAAGATTTGCGATCGCGCTGCCTTGATTTGGTTGATTGTATGGCTCAAATGGGAGTTTACGGATTGAACGAAGCGTTGCAGGAATTTGAAAGATAGTTGAGCATACAGGCAAATGAGCGTCGTTCTCTGGTGAGGACATAAAAGGTTTACTCGTTTTGTATAGATAGTTTTGTATGGATAAATGCGTCTCCAATAATTTGTCCAACCTCGTCCAAAAATGTCTTACCTTGCATTTTCTTACAGTATCTTTACACCAGGAAAAATTGCTAAAATTGGGTTCTAGGAGAAACAAGAAATCCCTGAAAGCGTTTGCTACTAGGGGTTTTGAAAATAATGCCAGGAACCAGACTTGAACTGGTGACACGAGGATTTTCAGTCCTCTGCTCTACCAACTGAGCTATCCCGGCGTGGAATTTTTGATTCCCACGATTACTTAATATAGCAAAGTCACAGTAATTGTGCAAGTCCTAGGAGAAAAAAAATTTACGCGGGTTTTGTTCTCAACTTGACGCAGCCAAAAACAGCTAAGAATACCACAAACTGAACAAGAACGATACTAGGACCGGAAGCAAAGTTGAAAAGACCTGATACAATGATGCCAGCGATACTGCTTATGCAACCCACAATCACAGACAGTAACAGGAAACGATTGAAGTGGTGACTCATCAGCTTTGCACAAGACGCGGGAATAACCAAAAAAGCGTTGACTAGTAAAACGCCAACAGCTTTAATTGCCACTGCCACAGCTAATGACAGCAATACAACAAACCCATAGCGATACCACTGAACTGGAATACCTTGCACTTTTGCTACAGCAGGATTAAGCGTTAACAAAATTTGCTGCCTAAGGGTTGATAATAAGAATACGCTGGCTCCAACAAGCACAAGCAAACTCAAAACCAAATCTGTCGAGTCAATAGCAAGAATATCGCCAAATAGCACGCTCATGAGGTTACCGCGATATCCTTGAATTAAGCTAGTGAGAATCACGCCCACTGCCAACGCGCCTGATAGAACAATACTCAAAATGCTATCACTCGCTAAATCGGTTTTATCCATAAAGTAGAGGACAACCAACCCAAAAATAAGTGTGAATGGCAGCAGCATCCAGGTGGGATTTAACTGTAGTATGACACCTAGTGCCACACCCACCAAAGCAGCATGACCAACAGCATGACTGAAAAAAGACAACTGACGCAAGGTGACGAAACTGCCTAGTAAGCCGCCAAGTATTCCCATCAAAACAGCACCTGCGATCGCACGTTGCATGAAGGGAAACTGTAGCAAGCTCACCAGATCATTAACATTGGTGACAGCAAGCTCAGCTATTTGGCAATTGTTCCAGAAAAGCATATGTTGTTTATACAAATCAATGAAAGTATTTTGAAAATGTAAGATTTCTTTTTGATTAAGAAATAACTATAAATTTTCTACATTTATACTATGTCAACCAGAGACACTTTTGCTTACAAAGAAACTAGTGAGTACAATCAAATATCCAGTCAAATAGAGAGTGAGAACGTCCAACCTCTGTCACATCAGGTTCTCAACACTGAAAAAGCGCAGCGCATGGCAGAATTTTTTGGCTTTCTGGGTGATGCTAATCGTTTGCGTATTCTCTCACTGTTAGCTCAACAAGAACTTTGTGTGAGTGATTTGGCAGGAGTATTAAATATGAGTGAATCTGCTGTTTCCCATCAACTGAGAAACTTACGGGCGATGCGTTTGGTCAGTTACCGCAAGCAAGGTCGTAATGTATTCTACCGCTTACATGACAGTCATGTTTTGCATCTTTATCAGGCTGTTGCGGAACATTTAGATGAACAGGAGTAAAGGGCGATGGCACTAAACTTTGAACCAATTCATCAAGTTTCAGACACTCAAGTGCATCTACGTAATACCTTGACGCATTTCGTGCTGTCTGTTGAGCCAAGAGTGCCAAATTCTTTGACATGGTGAATACGCGATCGCCATTAAAGATGAAATCTCTGAAGAAACACAGGGGCAAAACAAGTCAAAACCATAAGGTAAGAAGTGAGCCAGCGCGGTGGTGAGGCAGTCCGCAGAACAGGGGGTTTCCACGCCAGGTGCTACCCTACGGGAAGCCGCCTCTGGCGTCTACAAGTCGGGAAAGCCGCCCAACGCACTGGCTCCAGGAACTGCGGTGCATGGTTCCAGAGGCTACAGGAGCCAGTGCGGTCTTGGGGTCTCACGCCACTCCCTACCCTACGGGAAGCCGCTTCGCGTCTACAAGTCGGGAAACCCGCAAGGGCGAGGTGGCTCCCCAAGTGGAGCACCTGGCGTCGACTGGCGTATCTCCTTTGGAGACGCTAAGCGCCAAAGGCGCACGCTGCGCGTAAGCCCAAGCCGCGTGCGCTTGCGCTTACGCTTTAGCCCTCGCTTGCGTGCGCAAAGCGCATACCCCGATAGCCGTAAGGCGTGGCGTCAGCCATAGGGGTCAAAATTAATACTTTTGAATTTTGATTTTTGATTTTTGACTTCCCTGAAAGGGTGGGGGTGTGGGGGTGTAAGGGAAAAAGGTGTTTCTTTCATATGTTGCTAGCGGTTAAGAGCGCACGAGTTTAAGGCTCAGATCTTGCACCTATCAGGAAAAACCACTCATACAGGAACGAGGGTGTACGAAAGTGACAACATAAGGTTATCAGGAATCTGAGTTCGATGTAGGATAAACACATGCTGCAAATTACGCAAGCTGTATTTAGGCGCAGGCTAACGAGTACTATTGCCCTGCCAATTATCCTGCTGTTGTCATTGTCAGGAGTTTCAATCTGGCAAATTGCCCGCCTGCTTGAGGCTATGCAATGGGTTGATCATACCGATCAAGTGATTGCTCAGGCAAATCGCACTCAAAAACTACTACTGGATCAGGAAACCGGACTACGTGGTTACTTGCTCTCAGGCGAGCCAGAATTTCTTGAACCTTATCAACAAGCTAGCTTGCTCATTAATCCTGCTTTTGACAAGTTAGGTCATTTAATTTCAGATAATCCTACACAAAGTCAACGCTTAAAGCAAATTAGGTCACAGCAAACTGTGTGGTATCGCTCTATACCTGAGGCTATTGCCCGCAAAAGCCGGGGCAAACTTGAACCCTTAGCAGCACTGAAGGCTCGCAAACGCGATATGGACACGATGCGAAGCCAAATGACTAATTTTATCGCTACCGAAGAGCAGCTACGCGACCAGCGCACCCAAGCAGTACGACTGACGACTACGCGAGTTATCATTACCAGTGTCATCTTGTCAATTGCAATTGGTGGCTTTCTTGCCTACTTTATCTGGCGGCGACTTTCGCGGGTGTCTCAAACTTATGAAAATGCTCTCTCCACTGCTGTTGAGCAGACAGAAAATGCTCAACGTTCTGCCCAACGCCTCGCTGCTTTACATGATATTGACCGGGCAATTCTAGCAGCCGAGTCTATTGAATCTCTTGTCCAAACTGCCTTAACTCGTATGCGCGAGTTAGTACCCTACCAGCAGGCATTTGTTGCCCTGTTTAACTTTGAAACAGGAACAAGCCAGATCATCGCCGCCAGCAGTGCAACGGTCGAATTGCAACCTCCTGAAGGTAGACAGATGGCACTAGCAGACTTTGCCTGTGACAAAATTTTGCAACAAGGCATTTTTTATGTAGAAGATTTGGCAACTGCCCAGTCTTATCCACCTATTTTAGCACGACTGCGTTCAGGAGGAATTCGCTGTTGCCTTTGTGTTCCGATGCTAGTTGAAAAAACGTTGCTGGGGGAACTCATCCTTGCCACAACTGGGACAGCGGCTTTTGATGCTCAAGCGCAGGATGTTGCTCGTGAGGTTGCGGCTCAGTTGGCGATCGCCATCCAACAATCAAACCTACGCCAACAACTTCAACGCAACACCTCGGAGTTAGAACAACGTGTTACCGAGCGTACCGCCGAACTACAAGAAACAAATCAAGAGCTAGAATCGTTTACTTACTCAATTTCCCACGATTTACGAGCACCGCTACGCACGATGCAAGGATTTGCTCAAGCATTACAGGAAGACTACGGGGATCAACTAGACTCAGTTGGGCAAGAATACATTCAATATATTACTGAAGGTGCTATACAAATGGACACCTTAATTAGTGACCTGCTAGCATATAGCCGTCTCAGTCGCGCTCAGATTCAACTTCTCCCCGTTGACTTAAACTATGTCGTTGAAGAAGCGCTCAAGCAACTCAGTACACAAATTGCAGAACAACAAGCCCAGGTAACACTTGAAACTCCTCTTGGCTCAGTCATGGCTCACCGCTCTACACTTATCCAGGTTGTCACAAATTTACTGAGTAATGCGATCAAATTTGTCAAGCCAGAAACACAGCCAAAAGTGCAGATTTATGCTAATGAGGAACAAAATTCGATAAAATTATGGGTTGTGGACAACGGCATAGGCATTGCACCAGAACATCAAGAGCGAATTTTTCGTGTCTTTGAACGGCTGCATGGTGTTGAAGTCTATCCTGGTACGGGCATTGGTTTAGCAATTGTCCGCAAAGGGCTTGAGCGCATGGGCGCACGAGCTGGGGTGGAGTCGCAACTTGGTACTGGTAGTCGCTTCTGGATTGCTCTGCCAAAAGCCGTTCTCAATTCCAAGCTTAGCAATGAATCAGGTACTGCGTATTCTATTAGTTGATGATAATCCGGGCGATCGCGCTCTAGTTATTCGACAGCTGCAACGAGAATTTCCTTCTGTTGAAGTCCAAGAAATTTTGGAAGCAGAAGGCTTGAAGAATGCAGTAGAAGCAGGACAGTTTGACTTTGTAATTACCGACTACCAATTACGCTGGAGTACTGGACTAGAAGTTTTACGAACTATTAAGCAGCGTTCTCCAAGTTGTCCAGTCATTATGTTTACCAATACAGGTACAGAAGAGATTGCAGTTGAAGCACTGCAATCTGGACTAGACGATTACATTATCAAGCAAGCCAACCGTTACATTCGTGTACCTGCGGCTGTCCGTGTTGCTTTAGAACGAGCAGAAGCTCGACGACAAGCAGCCCTTGTGGAAATTCGCCTCCAAGGATTGCTAAACCAGTTGAAGGTGGGCATTTTTCGCTCTTACCCAAATGGCAAATTCATCGAGTGCAATCCAGCTTTTCTGGAATTATTGGGCGTGGATTCACTAGCGCAAGCAGAAGCGAGAAATTTATTGAACACCCGTGAATTTTACTCAACACTGGAAGCTTTAGAGCCGCCTCAACAGCAAGAGCGTGAATTACAGTTACACCGAACTGATGGAACTTCTATTTGGGTAGCATTAAGCATAACCTTGAACACACTTGAGGGACAAAAGGTGCTGGATGGCTTGATAGAAGATATTACTGCTCGTAAACAGGTTGAAATTGAAATTCAGCAACTGAACCAGACTTTGGAGAAGCGAGTTAGAGAACGCACCGCTCAATTAGAAGTCGCAAATCAAGAGTTGGCTCAAACAAATCAGAAATTAGGCATAGTCAATCAAGATTTGGAAGAATTTGCCTACTCAGTTTCCCATGATCTTCAGCAACCATTACGCGCCATCCAAGGATTCAGTTCCATGTTGTTAGAAAATCAGGGTAAGCAATCTAACCGCCCTGTAGAGCGCCAACAAGACTATTTGCGACGTATTATTGCGAGTACACAGCAAGCTAATAAGCTGATTCAAGATTTGCTTGCTTACAGTCGGCTCACCCGTACTGAAATGCCACTGCAACCTATTAACTTATCCTTGTTGATGGCAGAAATTCTCAGGCAGCTAGAACCAGAATTTAAGCAGCGACTCTTAAGCGTACACCTTGAGGAGCCATTAGCAGAAGTTATCGGTAATCGCACGATTCTGGTTCAGGTTATTACTAATCTGCTGACCAATGCTATCAAATTTGTGACGCCAGGAGTACAACCCGAGGTACGGATATGGACTGAAAAACGTGGTGAAACAGTTCGCTTGTGGCTGCAAGACAACGGTATTGGCATCGCTCCAAAGTACCAAAAACGGATTTTTAACGTTTTCGAGCGCTTACATAGCAACGAAGTTTATCCTGGCACTGGTATTGGTTTAGCCATTGTGCGCAAAGGAGTCGAGCGCATGGGTGGACGAGTTGGTGTAGAATCGCAGCAAGGACAGGGAAGCCGATTTTGGATAGAGTTACCCGTAGCTACGGAATAAAGAATGAGTACAGAGGAAGACACGATTCTACTTATAGAGGATAATCCCAAAGATGTCCTGCTGATGCAACGAGCGCTTCGTAAAGCTAACATTGCTAACCCGCTTCAAGTTGTGAACGATGGCGATGCAGCTGTGTTGTATCTATCTGGAGTTGAGCCTTATAATGACCGCTGTCGTTATCCCTTACCTGTGCTGATTTTACTTGATTTGAAGCTGCCCCGTAGGTCTGGGGCTGAGGTTTTGATGTGGTTGCGACAGCAAGGAGAACTCAAGCGCTTACCAGTAGTGGTTTTGACCGCCTCTAAGGAGTATGCTGATATCAACCACATTTATGACTTGGGTGTCAATGCTTATATTGTCAAACCTGTCGCTTTTAATAATTTAGTAGAAATTGTTAAGACACTTAATCTACATTGGATCATCTTTAATGAGAAACCCCAAATCGGAACTGCTTAACTGCTGACTTGAATGTTACGAATTTAGATTATTGCCTTTTATATTACATTTTCTTTAAATATTTATCTTTCGCTTGCCTAATATAACGCTAAGTACGAGAGTAAGAACTTAGTAATCGGCAGTATATATTGTATCTTAGTTTCTCCTTAATGTGTCAAATAAGTAACATCATTTCAGCTTAACCCTTTCCCCCCGTAAACGTCACACTCTCAATAAAATACCTGTTAAAAAATGCATAAATCGCTAAAGCCGGTAAAGTAAATACCATAGAAGCTGCCATAATATAGTTCCAATAACTAATAAATTGACCCTTAAAACTATTCAATCCCAAAGGAAGAGTAAACATTTCTGGATCAAACAAAATAACGATAGGTAGCAAGAAATTATTCCAACTCCCCATAAACACAAAAACTGCTTGTGCTGCTAAAGCTGGTTTTGCTAAAGGTAAAACAATATATCGAAAAATACCCCAAGTATTCAATCCATCCAATTGAGCCGCTTCTTCTAATTCCTTAGGAAAATTCACGAAAAACTGCCGCATCATAAAAATGAAAGTAGCATTGACCATGCTAGGAACAATCATTCCTTGATACGAATTCAGCCAACCTAAGGCTTTTAAAATTAAAAATGTGGGAATGAGAGTTATCTGTGCAGGAACTGCTAAGACTGCTAAAATCAGGAAGAACCAGAAGCGTTTACCCCTAAAGTTTAGTCTTGCTAAGGCGTAACCTGCCATTGAGTTGAACAACAAGTTTAACACAGTCACGCTGATAGCTATAACCACACTATTGAAGAGCCACCGGAGGAACAGCGGTTCTTGGAAAAAAATTTGTTTGTAGTTATCGAGAGTAAAGTTTTTAGGTACAAAATTAGGTTCACCACTCACAATTTCAGATAGCGGCTTAAATGATGCTGATACTGCCCACAAAAAGGGAATGAGGGTGATGATTGCATACAGTGTTAGTAAAATGTATAGGAGTGCCTTCCAAGTAAAAAATCTACGTATTTTCATTTTGGTAATATGTTTGTCAAGGGTTTGGTTTATCCTCACCATCACCCAGCTTCAATAGTCTCTTCAACTTGAGAATTCAATCAGCTTCTGTAACTAAAGAAACAACCAGTATTTTCAACGACATTCACACAATCTAAATCTTTTTGCTAATGAGTTCTTGCACCCAAGATCGAAAACCTCTCATAGTCTTGTTTCTACCCACAGTTTTGCACTGTTGAAGACACTCAGGAATGACTTGCTGGAGAGGGAAATTAGGGAATATTGGGCTAGACGTAGACTCAATATATTTACCATTTTGCAGAACATTGATTTGTAATGTTCCTTTTTCAAAGCGCCATAACTCGGGTACTGCTAACGCTTCATAGATACTAGAATGAGTGCGGGAACTCACATCAATTTCTAACGCTAAATCTGGAGGAGGATCTACTGTTAAGTCTAATCTGTCTTTGCCTCGAACGACTGGTTCATTTTGGATATAAAAACAGTTGTCAGGTTCAATGCCTTTGTCCATTAATTCATTTTTGAAAGTCGTCGAACCTAAAGGCAGAAATTCAATGTCTAGTTCCTCAAGAAGTGCTTTCACTAAATCGCTAATATTTTCTTTATTACGCTCATGTTCAGGTAGTGGTGTCATAATTTCTAGCATTCCATTTTCATAAGCAACCCTAGCCGCACGATGCTCACCTAATTCTTCTAAAATCGTTTCAAATTCTTGCCAGCTAACATTTTTTAGTAGCACTCGCTGCCCTGGTGGGACTTCTAATTGCTTCAGTTTTAATAGCATTTTTGCCTCCATGATGAAGTGGAAATTATTTGAAATGAATGGTTTTCGGTCAGGAAGTTTATCTTAAACTTTTTCGCCCCCAAAAAACCGCCGTTGAATCAAAGTGACAACAATAATGACTGCTGCGAGTAAAAAGGCGATCGCCGCTGCATACCCCATCTGCAAGTTACGAAAGACAGCCTGATATATCAATAGAACTACAGTCAAAGTAGCATTATTAGGTCCGCCAGTGCCGTTAGAAAAAATGTAGGATTGGTCAAACAACTGAAACGTGCCAATCACTCCTATTGTGACTACAAAAAAGCTCACTGGTCTGAGTATAGGAATCGTGATATAAATAAACTGCTGCCAGCCATTTGCTCCATCTAGCGATGCAGCCTCATAAAGTGAACGAGGAATGTCCTGCAACGCTGCGAGATAAATCACCATGTAAAACGGTGCTGTTGACCAAATATTCATGAGCATAATACCTTTGAGCGCAACTGCGGGATCTCCTAACCAGTTGTATGTAGGTAGCCCTACAAAAGCGAGAAAATCGTTGAGTAACCCATTCGTGTTGTAAATCCACATAAAAATCAGCGTCAACACGGCTGATGAGGTGACTGTCGGTAAAAAGTAGAGGATACGCCACCAATTTTTCGCGCGAATACCAGAGTTGAGCGTTACAGCTAGAATTAAAGCCAAGACAGTTTGGCTTGGGACAACAATTGCAACGTATTGGGCTGTATTTCTTAAAGCAATCCAAACACGTTCATCTTCAATGAGTCGCGTGAAGTTGCGAAAGCCTACAAATTGATACTCAATATTGCCAAGAAGTTGAACTTTGTGCAGGGAAAGAAAAACAGCCCAGAGAATGGGTAGCACGACAAATGTGCCTAACACGAGAATGGTTGGGATCATAAACAGATATCCAGCCAAGTCTTCTGTTATATTCAACTTGGTGTTTCTTTGTCGCTTTCTTAGTTCAAACACAAATGTACCTCCAACTCATCCGCCACCATCCCTACTGTAGCGATAGGTAATGCATGATTATTTATCGTAACTCCAACAAAGGAATGCGATTCTGAGAAGTTTCATGAGCAGTTTGAACTTTCACCATATGCAAAATTGTCTCATTTTTAACAATTATTTTTTATTGTTACGTTTGTTTTATATTTTATATGTCAAAAATAGATAATTAGGTTTTATATCGACTTTTTATTGTTGACTAATTTTCATAGTTTGACAAAAAACAGCTAAATTAATAAACATAAAAATGCTTAATATTTCATTTTTTGAAATCAATCTCAAGAAAACTAATAACAAAATAAATGTCAACCTAATCAAAATATTTATCATTGTAATTGGTTAGTGATATTTTATAGTCTTTTGCACAAATGCACAATTTATCGAATCAAGAACCAACGTATTCTTGATTTCTAATTATTTATGTCTTTTTTGAATAAATCAGCTTTTAGCTTTGCAGCTCTTACTTTTTGTTTTGCTGTTGTTCTTGAAACAAAACTAGCTGCTGCTACGACGGTTAGTGTCGTTGCCGATGGTCTTGATAACGTTAGAGGTCTTAGTTTTTCTCCTGACGGTAGTCTCTACGTCACAGAAGCAGGTGTGGGGGGAGACCAGCTATGTAGTGCATCATTTACTTTCCCAGGCCAGCAAGCTTGTATTGGTCCAAGTGGTGCTGTAACAAGAATTAAGGACGCTAAGCAAGAGCGTGTTCTCACAAATTTGCCGTCTTGGGCATTATTATCCACTAGCGGTCAGGGAATTGGCGCTAATGACATCCAATTTGATGCAGCTGGAAATGCTTACCTTCTAATTGGTCTTTCTGGTGGTGGCAATTCCAACAATACACCCTTAAATTCTCCGAATTTTGGAGAACTATATAAGGTTGACTTGAACACGGGTGCGTTGACAAGTATTGCCGATATTTCCGGCTATGAATTCGCTAAGGATCCCACTGTGCTTTTACCTAATGGCTATGTAGGTAGCAATCCCTACTCTTTTACAATTAAGGGTGATACTGCTTATATTGCAAATGCAAATAGGAATGAGGTTTTAAGCGTAAACCTTGATGGCAGTAATTTAAAGACGCTTGTTGAGTTTCCTGATCAAACCATAACTACTTCCACGCAAGAGATTAAATATCAAGCAGTACCCACAGGTGTCGCAATTGGTCCGGATAAGGCTTTATATGTTAGCCAATTCACAGGTGTTCCTATCCCAGAAGGTAAAGCAAATATCTATCGTGTGGGAGAAGATGGTAAAGCAACAGTCTACGCTGATGGGTTTACGCAACTGACTGATTTGACTTTCGATACTGAAGGCAATTTGTATGCCTTACAATTTGCCAATCAGGCATTTTATAAGGGAAATTTGGACGGTTCACTGATCCAAATAGCTCCTGATGGGACTCGTAGAACTCTCCTTAGTGGTAATGGACTAGAGTCGGCTACCGCTTTGACTATAGGTCCTGATGGTGCAGTTTATGTTTCGAGTTTTGGCGATCGCCCTGGAGTTGGACAAGTTCTGCGGATTGATCCAAAAGCAAAAGTTCCCGAATCAAGTTCTGCATTGGGTGTACTCGCGTTTGGTGCTTTAGGAATAGGTTCGTATCTGGCGCGCAAACGCAGACAGAAGTTGGTAAACTGCGGATAACTGCTTGTGTATCAATCTTGTGGCAGTTCAATCAGGCTTGACTCAAACAAAACTGAAAGAAATGTCAAGCCTATCAAAAGATTATTCATTGCAATCAGGTTTCAGTATTTTATAGGCTGTTACTAAAAATACAAAGTTTTTAAATACCATTTTCAGATTCAAACAATAAGCCTTTGTATGAGGTTGGTACGTATTGCCATCCCTTACGATAGATGTTTTTTTCAGTCAGTTAAAAAGCACTATATATTTCTGACGCCTGATTGCCGTATGCGTTTATCTTTACTTTCTAAATCAGCTATAAGCATTGCAGCTTTGACGTTTTGTTTTGCTGCTGTTTTTGGAACCAAATCAGCAACAGCTGCATCGTTTAGTGTCGTTGCTGAGGGTCTTGATAATGTCAGGGGTCTCAACTTTGGTCCTGATGGAAGTCTTTACATCACAGAGTCAGGTGTAGGAGGAGATGGGCGATGCATTCCTGGACCAAGTTTGGAAGGTCTTGATTCATGTATTGGTACAAGTGGTGCCGTGACAAGAGTTAAGGACGGTAAGCAAGAGCGTATACTAACAGGATTGCCGTCTGTAGCCTTAAGACCCGTTGGTGCAACGGGTGAAGGTCCTCAAGATATACAATTTGATGCAGCAGGAAATCCTTATCTTCTCATTGGATATGGTGGTAATCCCACAATCCGCGATTTTCCAGAAAATTCCCCAAGCTGGGGACAACTCTACAAAGTAGACTTCAACACAGGTTCTTTGACAAGTCTTGGCGATTTTGCAAGATATGAATTGGCTAATAATGCGGATGGGGAGGCTGTACTTGACACTAGCGGTGAAATAGCTAGTAACCCCTATGCTTTGACAATTAAGGGTAATACTGCTTATGTTGTTGATGCTGCTGCAAACAATGTATTGACTGTGGGACTCGATGGCAGTAATTTGACTTCGTTTACTGTGCTTCCCAAGCAAAAGATAACTAATCCCGTCTTCCCAACTCCTGGACCTGGACAGGTGTTACCTCCTGACGCGCCGCCACCTGGTCAAACTCCACAGGAAGTTGAAATTCAATCAGTACCCACAGGTGCCGCATTTGGTCCTGATGGTGCTTTGTACGTCAGCGAATACACGGGTTTTCCTTTTCCTGTAGGTGAAGCCCGTATCTTTCGAGTTGGATCTAATGGTGAAGTTACAGTCTACGCTGACGGCTTTACCCAACTTTCTGACTTAGAATTTGATGCCCAAGGCAATTTGTACACTGTACAATATTCCAATGCTCCCCAGTGGTTGGGTGTTGCAGATGCTTCTCTTATTCAAATTGCCCCTGATGGAACTCGTACAACTCTGCTTAGTGGCAATGGACTAGAATCTGCAACTGCTTTGACAGTTGGTCTTGATGGTGCGGTGTATGTGGCAAATAAAGGCGATCGCCCTGGAGTTGGGCAAGTCCTGCGGGTTGATCCAAAAACAAAAGTTCCCGAACCAAGTGTTGTTGTGGGCGCAGTCGCGTTTGGTGTTTTAGGACTCAGTACTTTGCACAAGCGCAAGCGCAAACGTGTAGCACGCAGGTTGTAGAGATGTTGCATGTAACGTCTCTACATAGACCAACTAGTCCCTTAAGCTGGTTTGTATGCAATGAATGCTATATGAGCCTTGGGTAGATGGAATTGACCATAACTCTGGGTTGTTTCAATCTCAAAGCCTACTTGACGAAGCTTTGCTGTCACATCTGCCGCTTTGTATAACCGCTGACGGTGGACTTCGTCATCTCGTCTGTAGTGTTCACCCACTTTCCGAAAGGTGATGATTCGACGCTTTAGTATTTCACTGTCTCGATCCTCTTCTTTTTCAACGAGTACTACCCAGTCCTCTCCCTCGGTAAATCCCTTACTTGGGCTTCCTGGTGTCAGTTGTCCCGGTTCTGCAATATCGAAGATAAAGACACCTCCAGGAGTTAACGCGTTATAGATGCGGTAGAAGAGTTGAACAAGCGTTTGGCTATTATTGTCTGGATCAAACAGGTAGTTGAGACATTCACTCAGAGAAATGACAGCATTGCATGGCGGAATCTCAACTTTGAACAGCGATTCGACCCGAAACTCGGCATCTGGTACTCTTGTTCGTGCAATTTCAATCATTGACTGCGAGATATCGATTCCCAGAACTTTGTAATCAGCCTTTGTAAATTCTTGAGCCGATAATCCGCTTCCGCACCCCAATTCTACTATTAGACCTTCCCGTATTTGGCTACGGTTTAGGATTTCCAAAATGCCAAAAGCAGATTTGAGCGCCCAATTACTGAAACCGACATCATGAATAAACGCGAGGTCTTGTTTATACCACTCACTCATATTTACTCCATCGCGATAGCCGAAGGCTTAAGCTCCGCTTATCGCCTTAATCAGTTCATTCGCCTCATCTTGTGCTCGTTGCATCGCCTTTTGTAGTGGTTGCTGTCCTAACAAAGCGCTAACAAACTGGTTATCAAAGTTGTTTACAATCGCTGCTGGATACTCACCGACTTGCCAAGGTATAGCATAATTTACCCCTGCTACAAGCGCAGTTCGTAGAGGATCTTGATCATAACCCAATTTCTGAGCAACAGATTGACGAGATGGTAAAGCAAAGCCTGTTTTTGTCCACTTTGTCATACCTTGTTTACCTGTGAGATAAGAAATAAGTTCCCAAGCTTCGGCTTTGTGTTGGGTTTGCTTATTCATCACGTAGGCAACAGTGAATACCATCGTATTTTTGTTATCATTAATTATAGGCAATTCTGCGGTAGCAAACTCTAAATTAGGAAAAGTTTCTGTGAGGTAGGGAATTGCCCAGTTCCCCTCAATCACCATTGCGACTTTACCCTGACCAAACATTTCACTGCCAGAATTTGTCCCAACGTCAGATTTTTGAGCTGAGGATCGGTCTTTTTGATACTGGTCTACTGCTAATTCTAATCCTCGCAGTCCAGCATTGCTGGCAAATGCTGCATAACCATTCTCGTCTACAAGTTGTCCACCAAAAGCTTTGATTTTGTAAGCCTGACGCGGTAACTCTGGAATTTCTCCAAAACCGTATTGATCAATTCTGCCATCTCGATTATTGTCTACGGTCAACTTCTTTGAGTAAGCGCGTAGTTCATTCCAAGTTGTTGGTGGAGTGCTCAACCCTGCGGCTGCAAAAGCTTTTTTGTTGTAGAATAAAGCAAGTGTCGAATAGTCCTTGGGAAAACCGTAAATATGCTTAGCGTATTTGAAGCTATTGAGTAACGTTTCCTCAAAATCAGCTAGGTCAAAATCAGGAGTTATATAGGCATCAAGTGGTTCGAGAACATTCTGACTCATGAAAAAAGGAGCCTCAAGAGCATCTAAATAGAATACATCAGGAGCCGCCTCACCCACCAAGCGGGTTTTTATGACATCCATGTATTGATCGTTGATGACTTCATGCCTGACCTTAATATTAGGATGGTTTGCTTCAAAGTCTTGCAGTAGTTCTTTCAAGAGTTTTTGCTCTGCTGGACTTGCTGTCCAACCACCAAGTTTGATGGTGACTGGAGTTGGTGCTGAGTAAACGCTTGCAAAAGGTAGGTTTTGACAACCAATCACCAAGAGGGCAATGCTCCCAAAAGGAGCTGCCCAAAGAGCGATCGCCACAAACAGTCCCAAAAATTTCAACACATTGATTTGGATCACGGCTAAATCACAATTCTGCCACTTTATATATTGCCTATGTGGCTCAGGATTGATTTTTAGTTTATTTGAATTTTTGTTGAGACATGCAAGTTAGAATAACGAACAATTATGAACAAAGTTTACAGTGCCCGGTCGACTTATCTGTGGAGACAAGTATGGAACCCATTTCGCTAGAAACAGCTACGCCTCTAGCCCCTATAATACCCGAGATTGCAATTTCAGAACCGACTGTTGTTCCTAGCTCAACACCCAGCTCCACAGTTTTAAAGAAGAATGCTATTCGTATCAGCCTCAGAGCTTCCACTGTAGATAGTGTATTCTCATCAATATACTTGACCATTGTCACTGGTGTTTTACTCTCTAATTTCCTGGTGGAATTAAATGCCAGTCCGGTGATTCTTGGAATGCTGACTTCCATTCAATTGCTGGTGAATCTCATTCAGCCCTTGGGTGCCTATCTATCAGAACGCACAACCAGTCGCTTTCGATATGCGCTGTTTACAAACGTGACTGCTCGGATACTCTGGTTATTTCTACTCATTGGCATCGCCGCCCTCAGCTTCGGATATATAAATTCTCAGCAATTGATAGTTCTAACACTTGTGATTGTCTTGTTAACCCATATGTCGCAAGGATTAGGAAATGCATCGTGGTTGAGTTGGATGTCAGTTCTAGTCCCTCGACAGCTGCGAGGAAGGTTTTTTGGGTTGCGTAACAGTGTTAGCAGTCTAACTCATTTGATTTGTATACCAATAGCCGGTCTAATTGTCTCAAAATGGCCTGGTGGAACTTTACAAGGTTATGGAGTGCTTGTGCTGATCGGGACTCTGTCAGGGCTGATAGGTATTGGGTGTCAGTACTTCCAGGTGGACGTGAATCCACAGACGCAGCACACTTCTGTCCTCGGTTCTTTTGTAAAGAATGCTATTTCTGGAGATACTGAGAATTCTAGTCAAACTACTGATACACAGCCAGAAACTATAGAAAATAACACTCATTCTGTACCGGATTCGAGTGTGATCAAAGGTCTATTAAATAACTTTAATTTCTTGATGTTGCTGTTGTATTTCAGTTTCCAAATGTTTGCCGCTAACTTGAGTGCTCCTTATTTCACCCTCTATATGCTAGATAATTTGCATCTGGATGTCAGTTTTGTGGCACTCTACGCCAGTTTTCACGCGGCGGCAAACCTGGTGATGCTCATTTTCTGGGGCAAGTTATCAGACAAAATAGGTAATCGTCCAATCTTGATATTAGTGGGGATTCTACTTACACTTATACCTTTATGTTGGCTGGGGATTGATGTTAGTTTCTTTAGCATTTGGCTGTGGTTACCGCTGGTACACATGTTAATTGGAGGGGTTTGGGCAGGAATTGATTTATGCAACAACAATATTCAGCTAGCAATTGCGCCTGTCAAACAACAATCCATTTATTTTGCAATGGCTGCTGCTGTTAGTGGAGCTAGTGGCGCTTTAGGTGCAACTATAGGTGGTTTTATTGCACAAAATCCCTCATTAGGAGGTTTACCAGCAGTCTTTTTTGTGTCTTCTGTGTTCCGACTCGGAGCAATTATTCCCCTTTTCTTTGTCCAAGAACCGCAAAGAAAGTCTTTGACTCAGGTCATACAAACTCTCTGGATATTTCGCAAAAAGGTAGTAGAGAATTAGACATGGTATCGTGCAATCAGTCACTTTCGTATCATTGATGAGCAAAGAGATATAGCGCTTTTCAACTTACAACTATTAAAGCAGAAAGCCGATCGCCTTTAGGTATGGGGACGCCAGACACCAAATGAGGGAAACCCTCCTGTAGCACTGGCTCCCCTACTTAATTCCAGGGTGTATCGCACTTCTATTAGTTTTGTCCACCCACTTACATTGAACCCGTCACAATACCCCAAAAATAAGCTTCAAAACGACCCTCATCTTTATCTATGTGTCTCTTGCTTCCCCAAGTGTAAACATCCATACTAATGCGACCACTGTCACGTTTCCAGAAGAATCCCTTTTTAATTGAGAAATTACCCAAGAGTGTGATCCAGTGAGTGGGGTAAGGCAGAGGTGGCGGATTGTTACTAAGCAAACCTTGTGCGGTAATCAAAGCAAAGGCAACGCCACCAGCAGAGATCACTGTTTCTGCCTCATTCAAAGCATCGATTTCACCAAAAAGATAAGTGTGGGTGTATTTAACGTTGCGATAGCCTAAGACTTCCCGCGCCCATCCTTTCATCTCCCAGGATTTGGTCATGCCAGCTATATTGCGGACAATCTCTGGTGCTTCTGGTTCAACAGGGAAAACCAAATTTTCTGATTCTCGCCATGTTGCTAGAACCATCCAATCAGCTTGCCCCATTCGTAGTCTGCCTCGACTTTGACGCAATCTATTTGATGCTTCAATGCGTTTGGTTCGCCCTTGAAAACCACCAGTTTCAAATAAACTACGGCAAATTTCCACGTAGCGCAGCGGTTGTTTACGAACGAGTTCAAATAAAATCGATGCAGGACCACAAAACGGTTGTTGACCTTGGTTGACTTGAAAGGCGTCCAAAAGGCGCATTTTCATTTCTGCCAGCACTTGGTTTTTATCTAAATTTGACCAAACACTGGGGGCGTTGGATGTTTCAAATTCTGCGTACGCCCTTTGGGCCGCTTCCCCTGGAAGCATCGCCGAAGCAACAGATGGATCTAACGTTGGAGAATTCATTGATTAAGTAGATGGGTAGTACATAAAAGTAACTGGCACAGATGACTAATTGCGACTTATAGTGATTAACGACAAGCCACGAACTCTCGTACCTAATATTTATTAATACCCATCCACCTTTATCAATTACAGAATTTTTCTACGCAGCGAACGAACATCTCCACACCCATCGCTAAGATGGTTTCATCAAAATCAAAACGGGGATGATGGTGAGGATACGCTAATCCTTTCTCCACTAGAATTATCCTGAGAACTATCAGACATCTTTTAGGACAACGCTATAAGATTTTTTTGCGAATTCTTCTTGTTGAATGCGTCGTTTTTGAATAGATCCCGCAATTTTTAAAGCAACAGACTGTACTTGATGGTACAGTTGGCGTGGCATGAGCCAGAGAAAATAAGCTGCTGCTAGGGTGATAATTGTACGGTGTGGTTCTTCTAGTAGAATTCGCCAGTGAGTGGAGAGCGATCGCACAGCAAATTCCACAGCTGTTGAACCAGCTTCTAAAGTCACTGCCCTTCGGGCTAAATGCCGTAGTTGATAAGCCATAGCGATTTTTTCCAACTGGGCCATTGATGCTGGAGGTACGTAGGCGCGTGCTTTTTCCAGCATTGTTTCCCAAGAATGTAATTTTTTCACCAGTTGAGCCGAAAATCCCTGGGAATTTATTCGATAAAGCGTCAAGGCTTCAGGAATTCCCTCTATAAGCCATTTCGTTTTCATCGCTATCCGCAGCCAAAGTTCCACATCTTCTGAAGGGTGGAGTTGACGATCATCATCAAAATAATAGTTCTCTACCACTCCATAAAGATTATCTTGGAATGCAATTTCTTCAAAAACCTCACGCCGAATCACGGGTACCGATCCATTTCCTATGGGAGTGCGACAAAGTATATCAAGTGGGGTAATCTCCTTAAGCTTGGTTATCTGATAAATACCCAAAGGCTTCCCTGCTTCATCGATTAAAGAAGAGCGACAAAAACTCACCCCCACTGCTGGTGAATTCTTTAAATGTTCAATATGTCGTTCTAACTTTTCGCTTACCCATAAATCATCTGCATCTAAAAAAGCTAAATATTCTCCTTGAGCATGACGAATACCAACGTTTCGAGCCGCTGCAACTCCCCGGTTTTCCTGACGAATTATTTTGATTCTATTGTCTGTAAATTGCTGGCAAATTTCTATACTTTTATCCGGAGAACCATCGTCAATAATGAGCAACTCAAAATTTTTATAGGTTTGGTCAAGAACTGATTGTATTGTAGCAGCTACATATTTCTCAACTTTGTAAACTGGAATGATCACAGAAACTTTTTTCATAGAAGCCCCTCATTTTTCTTAGTTTTTGGGAAAACATAACGTGTTGCCCACAATGTAAACAAAGGTAAAAACACAATATGAACTAATAAAACAGATATAGCGACAACAATTATTTGCCAATGTTCTCCGAGATGAACTGATAAGACAGATGTATCTACACCAAGAACTTGTAAGTTCACTCCTATCAGGATTGCTACGCTAAATAGGATAGTAAATAAGACATTCCAATGTAAATCTAAATGAGGTTTCCCAACAGCTATAAGCAATTGGGATGCAGCGTCTGCAAAGGGTCGTGGAATTGCCGATAAGCAAATGAGAACAACGATGGGGATGGCAGACTGCCATTTCTTACCAAAAACAATTGGTACATAAATATGAGCTAAACTGGACTGGAGTATGACAAAAGGAACAATGGTAGCGCGAATAGTTTTCAGACTATTAAAATAAGATATTTTCAATTCAGAAAATTCTGCTCGAACAGCACATAAATGAGGCAAAATTGCTGAGTTAATAGCTTTAATAAAACTTAAACTAATTCCTAATCCGGCGTTAAAACCAAAGAAGTATAACCCTAATTCCTTAATTCCATATTCAGGATCTTCTGGGTTGACCACAAAGCGACCAACCAATAAATAATCTAAGTTATTTCTTAATGTTTTTAATAAGGAGACGCCTAAAATATTTTTACCAAAATTTAAGATATGTCTCCAATTTTTTGTAGTAAAACCTGTATTTAAACGCCAAGGATGTGCTCTGTAGTATATTAAGGGTTCCATAGGTGCAGCTAATATTGGAGGCAACACCAACGACCATACACCCATACCTGATACAGCAAAAATCGCACTCAATATACTGCCAATCAAGTTTTGAAGACTATTCGTAATAGCTATTACTTTCAGACGATTTTCTCTTTGGATGAGAGTTTTTTGTATGGTAGATAGAGGCCAAATTAAGTAAGCTAAACCTGAAACAATAATTGGCAAAATTAGATTTGGACTTTGATAAAACCAAGCTATGGGAAAAGCCGCAATAGACTGAATCAGAAAAAGACTCAAAAAAACGACCCAACTTAACCAGTATGCAGAGTTACACAAATCCTCTAATTCTTCTTCTTCAGCCTGAATAATCTTTGCTGCTATACCTACATCAGCAAACGTGAGTGAAAACTCACGTACTGTCATTACAATTGCACCCAAACCGTAGTCGTGGCGGCTCAAAAACCGCGCAATGATTACAACTAATCCCAAGCGCAAAACTCTGTAGATAATCTCTGAGATACTCAGCCAGCCAACATTTCGGATGAATTGACTGGAGAATTTTTTCTTGATAATGTTTAACACAGGATGAATTGATCTCATTACTATCTTTTAGACAACTAACGAGTGACGAAAATATCACTGTCTGCTACTAGCTACCGTTCAATGGTATCAGCTACTATGCCCAAGACTGGAACCTGACCAGTTTTTAATTCTTCCAAGGCTTGGTGCAAAGAAGGACGAACTGTTTTACCAAGTCCTGCAACCATTAAAACTCCATCGACACGATTTGCTAAGATGTTTGTGTCTAAAAGTCCCATAATGTGTGGTGCGTCATACACAACTAAATCATACTTTGCATGGGCTTCCTCCACGAAATTCTCCATTCTTTGAGATGAGAACAGCTTTGTGGGATTTTGTGGTGCATCACCAGCCGTAATCACAAAAAGATTTTCTTCTCTGGGTGCTTGTCCAACAACATCATTAAAATCTATACCTAGAAAAAGTATCTCGCTAAGTCCTTTGATGTTAACTAAACCTAATGCATGATGAACTTGAGGATGACGTAAATTAGCATCTACTAGTAGCACTTTTTGACCTGCTTGAGCTGCTATCTTTGCTAAATTCACTGCTACTGTAGATTTTCCATCGCCACTTGTCGCTGATGTGACGACTATTGAGTGGATAGAAGCTTGTGATTTGAGAGAGTTTATTCTGTTATAAAGAGAGCAAAAAGCTTCGGTAAAAGCTGTTGTTTGATACTCCTGAGTCTCAGCTTTTACAATTGGTGTCAATTGATTTTTTCCTTTTTGATCTGCTAATAGGAGTTGTTTATCACTGACAGAAGTTGGGTGTCGCAATTCTTTATGGAAAGGAACGACCGCAAAAACTGGTAGTTTAGTTGTACGTTTGATTTCCTCAGGATCGCGAAAGACATTTTGCGAATTCTCCAGAACAAAAGCAGCCAGAGTTCCCAAGAGTAAACCTCCAACAACTCCCAAAGCAATGTTACGTTCAGCATTCAGTCCGACTGGTACGAGATGACCTTTTTTATCACGAGGGAGTGTCGCAGGTGTAATCACTTCCCAAGGAATATCCTGTTGAGCAGCATCTACCCGCAGTGCTTCTTGCTTAGCTAAAATCTGGTTGAGGGTGTCGCTAGAAACTTGCAATTCTCTTTGCAAATTGGCATACTGACGTGAAAGGGCAGGATATTCCTGAATTTGTTGATTCACCTCAGCCGTTGCTTTTTGATTAGCTTGGAGGCTACTTTCTAACGTCTGAATTTGGTTAGCGGTATCAGCCAGTTGTTTGATCAGGTCACGACGAACCGAGTTTTGATAAACTCCGACTTGGGAGTTATTCCTCCCGCCATTTTTGCCTAATGCTAGTTTTGCTTCTTGCTGTACTAAAGGTAGGAGTTTGCGTCGCTGTTCGCGCAAATTCCGCATGACTGGATTGTTGTCAGTCAGGCGGGTTGACTCTGTGGCAATTTTTGTTTCTATCTCTTGCAAACGAGTCAGGACTTGCTGATATTGGGGTGATTCACTCAATGCTGATGCGGCGATCGCTGTATTCTCTGACATTTGCAACTGCTTTTGCAAAGAAGCAGAAAGTGACCGAGTCTCAGCTAAGCCTCTTTCGGTTTCTATGCGCTGTGCTTTGAGTTCATCAACTCTGTTGAGTAATTGTTGCCCCTGAAGCTGAGGGTTGAACATGTTGTGCTTCTTTTGGAACACTTGCATTTGTCCTTGAAGTGTATTCACCCGAAGTTGTATTTTGGGAATCTGCTGTTCAACAAATTTGATTCCTTGACGTAAGTTCGTCTGCTGTTGTTCTTTACTGTAGTTTTGATATGCTTGTGATACCTGCTCTAAAACATGCTGGACTTTTTGTGGGTTGGATTCTCGATAGCGAACCTCCACAACTCTTGATAGGTCTTTGCCTTTACCAATCCGACTAATATGTAGGGTGCCAACTCGTTCACGAGACACAATACCCGACGCATCACTCGCAACAAGCTGATCGTAGGTAATGTCTGGATAGCGGTTTTTCAGATCTTTGACAACTGGGTCTATCAGCTTTGGACTTTTCAAAACCTCCATCAAAGCTTGATAATCCATTTCGGTTTTATTTTGTTTGGTGATTTCGTTGATATTTTGCTTTAATGTCTCCGACAGTAAAAGCAGTAACTCACTATCAGCAGTTTTTAATGGTTCAACTAATATTTGAAATTTTCCTTCATATTTTGGAGTTCGAGTTGCTGTCCACGCAATAGCCACTGTTGTCACAATAACTGTCGCACTAGCAATCAAACCTACGCGACGACGCAATACAGATAAAACCTGATTAAAACCTGTATTTTCTTCTTCACCTTCTGGTCTTCTCCAGAACAAATACGGCTCTTTCAAGAGACTATTGGAATTTCTCAAGTACTGCAAGCTTTGTTCCTTAGTTGGCATTGGTTTTCCCATTCAAATATATTGAATACACGATTTTGTCAATCTATATTTTTAGATACTGAATTCTAGCCAACTTGCCAGAAACATAAACGGGATAACTATTTGCAATGGTGTTGCATTTGCAACCACCAATGGTAGCGTGAGTACGGTACGGCTAAGACCCAACAAGGTGATGCGGTTACAGACTCTGCACCCATTAGTTTTTTTTTGCGCAGAGTACTCCCTGATCATAGGGATAAATATACCAGATTTTTGCTAGTTTCAGTATCCTCTAACATACCCTCCTACGTATGTGTTCTGCTCTTCTTTACATAAAATTCATAAAAAGGAGTTCGCTAATAAAGATAAAGTAAAGTCAAAACTTCAGGTGAATCAAAAATCACTTCTGTGGACATAATTATACGAGAGTTAAATAGAATAGTCTTAAAACGGTAAATTTATTTAGGATGCCTATTCAAATTAAGCATTACTTTTTCAGTTAAAAAATTTTTATTGAGACGGCTAATGAGTTATTGCAAATAGAGTTACCATGCACAGATTATCAAGGCTAGCCGAAAAGGTATTTGTTGTATTGAGTCTGTTTTTTTCAACAACTGCCTTGATACCTATTCTTATAGAAAAAGAAGAGACTGTCGGTCTGAGTCAAGATCCATACACTCCAATCCTTTTTTTGGGAGTCTATATCGTGACTCTCTTGTTGATTATTAAAAGGTGGAAAAGTTTTGCGTACGTTGCACAGAAGGATATTTGGATCTGGCTACTAACAGGAATTGTATTAGCATCTGTGTTGTGGACAGTAGCACCAGATCTTACGCTGCGTCGTGGTGTACTTCTTTTGGGGACAACTGGATTTGGAGTATACTTAGCTACGCGTTACACCATGAGAGAGCAATTAGAGCTATTAGCCTGGATGTTCGGGTTAATAATATTACTAAGCTTTGTATTTGCCATAGCACTGCCATCTTATGGTTTGATGACCTTTCAGGAAAAAGGTATTCACGCGGGAGCTTGGCGAGGTGTCATAACGCACAAAAACACCTTAGGTCGTCTCATGAATGTAAGCACTATAGTGTTTCTATTACTCTGTGTTGATAACTCCCTTTCTCAACAGAAATATAGATGGGTTCCGTGGGTTGGTTTTGTTCTTTCAGCGATTTTAATCATTCTTTCAACATCAAAAACAGCCCTGGTTGTTCTTCTGACTTTGATAACTATTTTGCCACTATATAGGGCTTTGCGAGGTAAATATAACCAAGTTATTCCTTCAGTCCTTACTGTGATTCTTGTGTTAGGAAGTATAGCTGTCTTGTTATTAGATAATTTACCAGTTATAGCGACTGCATTAGGTAAGGATTTGACACTGACAGGACGCACAGATATCTGGGAATTAATGCTTGAGCTAATTTGGGAACGCCCTTTACTAGGTTATGGTTTTAATGCCGTTTGGCAAAGCTGGGATAATGATGTGACAGCCTACCTTTGGCGCACTTTAGAATGGGAATGTCCTTATGCTCACAATGGCTTTATGGATTTATTTGCAGAATTAGGAATAATAGGGTTAATCGTTTTTTCCATAAGCTATGTAACCGCCTGTATAAAAGGAGTTATGTGGTTAAGGATGACTAAAATGGTAGAAGGTTTATGGCCATTAATGTATCTGACGTTTTTATTTCTATCCAACGTCACAGAAAGCACTCTTGTTGCAACTAACAGTATCTTTTGGATATTATACATATCAATAATTTTTTCAACGGCTGTGGAGTATGAACAAGCGAAAAAATACAACTATTATCTCAGTTTGATGCAAGAGGAAGAAGGAATAATTAATTGAGAACTTATTAAAACTATGAAGATTACTTTAATATGTCATGACATTCCCTACCCTCCGAATCGTGGTGCGCGAGTAGAGATGTGGCGAAGGATAAAAGCCTTCTCTAATATTGGTGTGGAATTACAACTCATATCCTGGATCAATGAACCGCTACAACCAGAGGAAATAGCTGAAATTAAGAAATATGTCAAAGAAATTTATCTCATACCATTTCAACGTACACTAGGTTCTCTTGCTCGTAGGGCAATTGATTTATTACATTATCCTTTAGAAGTGACTTCTCGGATTGTCAGAGGAAAAGAGTTAACGACTCTGCTTTCTGATGTCCGTCTTTTTCATCCTGATGTTCTCTGGTTGGATGGAATTCACGGTGGAGAAATCGCAGCTACGTTAAGCAAAAAGTTAAATGTACCCCTCATCACTCGCTCTCACAATATAGAGTATTTATATTACCGTCGTTTACTTGCATCTACAACAGACTTTACAAGTAAGCTCAAAAGATATTTGTCAGTCTCTCACTTGGAAAGTTTTGAAAAAGACTTACTGAAAAAGAGTGCTTTATTCTACGATATCTCTGTAGATGACTTCAAATTTTGGCAAAGTCAAGGCTTTAAGAATGGGCGCTACTTACCGCCTATTGTTGAGTTTCCTAAAGATAATTATTCAGAACAAGCCCATGATCAAATCAGCGCCAATATTGTGTATGACGTTGTGTTTCTAGGTAACCTAAAGGTTGACAACAACGTAGCTGGTATAGTCTGGTTTCTAACACAGGTTTTTCCTATTATACACTCTGCATTACCCACTGTTAAAGTGCTAATCGCTGGCTCAAATCCTGTAAAGAAAATCAGGCAACTATGCGATGAACAGCAAGGTGTCTATCTGAGCATCAATCCACCATCCTCTCTAGCAGTTTACCAGTCGGGGCATGTTCTGATTAATCCGGTTTTAACAGGTAGCGGGGTGAGTATAAAGTCCATAGAAATGCTTGTCTCTGGTAGACCTATTGTTTCTACACCTCAGGGAATAGCTGGTTTGCCAGAAGAAGTGAGAAAACTTTTTAAAATAGCTGTTGATGCTCAATCTTTCGCAGACGAAGTAGTGAGATTGTTATCAACTCCCCTAAAGGTTAATGTTGAACAAGAATTGCTTGAGTCACTGTTCGGTTCTCAAGTCGTCGAAGGTGTTGTGTCGGATATCAAGTCTTTACTTTGACTTGAGATAAGTGCAGGAGATTCCACGTATAAGTGGAGGTCACGGGTTCTCCATTTATGTGAGGATGCGCTTGTATAATTAGAAAGACAGTATTCAAAATCATCGGCGTATCTTGCCCATCCAATCAATTCAATTTCTTTCAACAAGCTGCTTGCTTGGAAATGTCATATCGTCATTATAACTGCCTCAACAGAGAGGTTATGAAAATATCGAGAAGCTTAATGAGAGGAATTAATAATGAAGGTAATTTTGCTTAATAACTACAGCATGACCGCCCAGTGGGAACAGTGGAAAGAAGAAAATTATGAGTATCCAAGTCATCATCTGTGGGGAGCTACAACATTACCGAAATATGGCATTAATGTTGATATTCTGCCTTATGAAAAGTATTCTTTTTTAAAAAAGATTAGTAACAAAGTAAAAATATTAGGAGACTTAGATCAGCAACTTAGATTACTTTTTGGAAAACATGATTACGATATTATTTACTCGGGAAATCAAGGTTCTACATACTTACTCGCCATTTTACGAGCTATAGGTATTTTAAGAAAACCAGTTGTTACCATACAACATCAATCCTTCAAAAAAAGTATCTTCAGTCTCTTATTTATCAAATTGATTTTATCTGGCTATGACAGGCTTTTTTGCTTGAGCAATGGACTAAGAGATCACCTAATACAAGAGTTCAATCTGCCAGAAAAGAAAGTTGACTTATTGGAGTGGGGAATTGACATATCTTGTTATAATCAACTAAAAGATAATTATACAATTGACGCAAGAGAAGAGGGAAAAAATAGTTTTATTTTGAGTGCGGGTAGAACATACAGAGACTACAAAACCCTAATAAAAGCTTTTCAGAAGATCAAGTCTTGCTTAAAAATATATAGTGCCAAGGATCCTTTTTTTAAAAACAAATATGAGATTTCTTCCAATGTTAAAATTGTCACAGATTACCTATCATGGCGAGAAATATTAATTGAACATGAAAAAGCTTATGCGATTGCTATACCTCTAGATATTACCCAACCGAAATCATATATTAATGTTATTGGAGTAACTAGTCTTCTAGATGCAATGGGTATGGGAAAAGCAGTTGTCATGACAAGAACTGTAGAGCCTTGTATTGATATTGAAAAAGAGGGGATTGGAATTTTTGTTGAACCAGGAGATGAGAAAAAATGGCAAGAAGCAATATCCTATTTACTAGAAAATCCAGATGAAACTCGGGAGATGGGAAACAGATCTCGGCGTTTATGTGAGAAAAAATATAACTTAGAAGTTTTTACATCAAGATTATCTGAATTTTTGAAAGATGCTTTGAGGTAGCAAGTTTAGTACACGGGGAGTCATTTATACTATAAAGAATTTCTACATAGGTATTCTCAATTTACATGCATTGGACAATTGCAGCGCCTTTTATTAACCAACAGAACCTCGTTAACGAGCATTGGTTAACACGAAATGTTCCGGGCGATCGCCACCAGTTCCATATCGTTCCACGTTCAAAACCGTTAGGAAACTGGCACAATCAGAAGTCTTCTGTGACTGGATTCAGAAGTTGGCTAATATATTGGCAACATGGTATGGAAGCGATGAAGGCGTCTGAGGGGGGCGTGATCACCCTTTTTCCTCAGCTACCAGCAGTCATAGGAATGCAACAACGGATAACTGGGAAGCGTATTCCTGTAGTAGCTTGGCTATTTAATGTTGGTACCTGTTCTAGTGGAATTCGGCAGGCGATCGCCCAATTTAGTCTTAAACACATTGATCACTTTGTTGTCCACACACGGCGTGAAATAGAGATCTACCACCACTGGTTGGGAATTCCAAAGGAGCGTTTTGAATTTGTCCCCTATCATCAACCAGAGATTCCCATAACATATCAAGAGAATACGACCCATCCTTTTATTGCAGCACTCGGTTCTGCTCATCGCGACTATTCCACCTTCTTCCAAGCAGTAGAAAAGCTAAACCTACCAACGGTTGTCGCATCAAGCCAACGTGCATTAGAAGGATTAACCATTCCGTCGAATGTGAAAACACCGTTTGGCATTGAGAGGGCAGATTGCTTGCGTTTAGCTCAAGAGGCGCGCATCAGCGTCGTACCTCTGCGTCCATTGCCCCAGGTGACAGCAGCAGGACAAGTCACTATTGTAGAAGCTATGCTCATGGGTCGTGCAATCATCGCCACCCGTTGTCATGGAGCAGAAGATTATATTCAGCATGGCGAGACAGGTTTGTTAGTTGAACCGAAATCTGTTGATGACTTAATGCAGGCGATAGAAATGTTATGGAACGATTCAGCACTACGCAACCGTCTTGGTCAAGCAGCTAAACGCTATGCTGAAAAACACTATTCTTGTGATGCTGCAGGAGCAGCTTTAGGCAGAATCCTAGATAAAGTTGCAGACGCAGCAGGTATGTAGTTCTATCAAATAACTAACGATGTCTTGTGAGTAGACTAATTTTTGTGAAACAGGCTTTTACCATAGTACGCAATATTGGTTTTTCCATTGCTTACTATTACAAAAAGTGGGGACAAATCACAAAAAACATTGTGGTTGGCTTGGCTTTAGTGTTACTTTACACAATTTTCAGTAGTTGTTCGCCGTGGTTTGTAATGCAATTTGACATGGCAAGAAGCGAAGCTGCTACGACTATTGTCCCTCCTTTGTCTACTCGCGGTTCTGCGATTATTGATGCTAAAAATCGTGTCGTTTTATTGCGTGGCGTCAACTGGTTTGGGATAGAACAAATACATCATGTTCCTCATGGACTTTGGGTGAGAAGCTATAAAGATATGCTTGCTCAAATGAAAAGTCTGGGTTACAACGTCATTCGCTTGCCATATTCTGTACAAGCACTGCGTTCTCGTGATATCAGTGGTGTTGATTTTTATATTGGTGCAAATAAAGATTTCCAAGGTAAGACTCCAATAGAGGTCATGGACATCATTATTCAGGAGGCGCAGCGTCAGGGATTGTTTGTTCTTTTAGACAGTCACACACTTAAAGATGACAAGATTCCAGAGTTATGGTATGGTGACGGTTTTACTGAAAAGGACTGGATTGACACTTGGACTTTTTTGGCAAAGCGCTATAAAAACCAAAGCAATGTTATTGGGGCGGATCTGAAAAACGAACCTCATGGGCGTGCTAGTTGGGGAACAGGCGATCGCGCTACAGACTGGCGGTTAGCAGCAGAACGGGCTGGAAACGAAATTCTTAGTGTAAACCCAAAATGGCTGATTTTGGTAGAAGGAGTTGTGGGAAATGTGCCAGGTCAGAAACAGCCAATCTATGCTTGGGGTGCGAATTTGGAAGGTGTGCTGAAATACCCAGTGCGTTTGAAGGTGCCAAAAAAGCTAGTATATTCTCCTCATGAGTACGCAGCTTCTCATCTCCCGTGGGTTAAAGAACCGATACTTCCTGGTAATTTGTATAAACGTTTGGAGATTGGATTTCACTATATTGCGACTCAAGGTATCGCCCCGATTTGGATTGGTGAATTTGGTGGAAATAAAGTAGATACTAAATCTAAAGAGGGAATTTGGCAGCGACACTTCGTTGATTACATTGACAAGAAAAAGCTAAGCTTTACCTACTGGTGCTGGAATCCCAACAGTAAAGATACCGGAGGTATCTTACTAGATAACTGGAAAAGTATCAATACTGATAAACAGAAACTTTTGAATCAGGTGCTGCCTTAACTAATCAAGTAGTAGCATTCACAATAATAAACAGTCAAACCGGTGGTCAAGATGAGTTCGGTTCTCGCTTTTTCGAGAGTTGTGCAGAGGGATTATGATTAGAATTCCTTCAGTTTATGAAGCTTACACAACTTACTTTAACTGCTCTAATGCAGTGATTGAAATTCCTTACGATGCTGTTAATGTAGCCGATATCATAGCAGAATTAGATGCACGACCTGATCATCTAAATAGAATTCCTAAAGATAATTTCATGAATTCCTTACTGCGTCATGACTGGGTGTACCGTTGGGAGCAAATTATAGAGAAAGTAAGATTCAATAGTACACCAGAAATTTTATCTCGAAAGGCTTACTTAGCAAAATTAACTGACAAAATGAAAAGTGAGTGCTAAACCTAGACCTAAAATTTGTTAGCAATTTGCAAAATCGGGTTTTTCTTCTTGTGTCCTTTATTTTTGTATAAATTGAGTTTTTGTTTCAAAATTAATTTTAAAAAAGGAAGATCGTCTATTAAGTATCTTTTCCATAATCTTTTTGGTTCACATAAAATTCTGAACAACCACTCTAAACCAACTTCACTCATCCACTTTGGAGATCTTTTCAAGTTTCCTGCTTCAAAATCAATAGTGGCACCCAGCGCCATAAATATCTTTATATGAGGTAGCATACTTTTGTACTTGCATACCCACTTTTCTTGCTTTGGGGCACCAACTCCGATAACTAAGACAGTAGCACCGGAGCTATTTATCATGTTAATGATGTTCTGACACTCTTGTTCGTCTTTTTCAAATCCAAAAGGTGGAGAATAGGAAGCAACAATAATATTCCTGCCTGTTTTCCGGTTGATTTCATTTTGAGCTTTGCTGGCTATCCCCATACCTGCTCCCAAAAGAAAAATTTTGATGTCTGAATTGTTCTTGTGATAATTATAGAAAGCCGGGAACAAATCTGAACCTGAGATCTTCTCTTTTATTGGTGTCCCCAAAAACTTAGATGCGTAAAGGAGAATTTGACTATCACAAACCTTATAGTCACTAATGCTGTATGCTTGTAAGAACTCCGGATCTTCTTGTAGTTTAATCAGATGATCAACATTGGGTGTAAATACTACTCCCGATTGCAATTTATGTAACAACTCTAACTTCGATAAATTGTCAATCTCCAAGTTCAAAATTCTGACTTTGTTCATAGGTTGCACAGTTCCGCTTAGATTTACTTTCGGTTAATTTACTCAGCAGACAATGAGAAGGCAGAGAGCATATTGAGAGTTCGGTAACGCGCTGATTTTACATTTTCATCCTAGTTGTGTATAGCACCTATTTTGCTGCAAATGAACAGATTTCAATGAGAGTGATGTGTGAATTATGAATTTATAGAGGATTTGGCCATTCACCCCACACAGGAGACATCGCCTTTGAGAGCACTCTGTACACTCCACGCGATTAGTTCTGTTTCAATGATCCAACTGAGAACACTTGACTGAATTGGGTTTTCTATAGCCGAGACAATATTTCGTTACTACTAAGTTGGGCGCGGAGCATATGATTCAAAACAGCTAGAAAGCTCATAATCAAAGCTTTTTGAATTTTGAATGAGCGCGAGTCAGTGTCCCATAAACCCAAAGTGCACACTTCATGTTCAAACCAGCGTGTCTGTAGAACATGAGGACGAGAGGAGTACTTGGATATAAGATCAGCAATGTGCTTTAGTTCTCGATTTTTTAGGCGTATTTACGGTTTGATTTTGTTGAATGTTTCACTTTTACAGCTGTAAATGTAAATGACATGTGACAATTTATCATGAAAATGTAAAGCAAAATCGTCACTTCACATATTTTTCATGAAAAAAAAACGACATAATTTCAGTGTATCTACACTTCTAAAAGGTCTAAAATATAGTCACTATCAGGGTTTTGACCAAAATTGGCACACTTTTTAGCTATGTATGAAAACTGTGTAAAGCTGTAATAATATAAATAGTGTATTAAGAAGAACATGAATTTGGAAAAAATTTGTTTCCAAATTAATGATTGTGTATGCTGTATCTGCTATGCGCAAAAATGCTTTCGCATATGCTGCTTTTACAAAAGTCAGTACTTGGAGCGTCAGAACCAGTCAAATCTCATTTTTTATAAGAAAACGAGCTGATGTAGCTTAGAGCTTTCTTTTATTGCTTGAGATTCTAATTACGAATAGATCTATCTCCCATGATATAAATATTTTTTGTCATCTGTCAAACTGAGAATCTATGCGTCAAAATTCTTATTTCAAACTTTAGGTAATCTAGTCAAATAGAAGATGTGGAAATTGGTATTTTGATGTTTAATAGTGGATATTGCCAAAAGTTGACTAAAAACCACATAACTGTTATCCATTTAGGCAATATTCAGGAGTGAACGTGAACATTATTATTTCCCGTAAAAATGTATTTTCTTTGCTGAGTTTATCGGCTATCGCGGTTTTGGGAAGCGGTTTATCTGCTGGTGCCCAAACGGTAGATTCCACAAGCACTCAGCAGTTCATCCAGTCTTCGACAACTGATGCGTTTGTTAATCAGGTAAATCTTGAAGTAGAAAGTTTCTACCCACCAGCTTTTAGCCCTACTCCGGTAGAGTCCACTGCTGTACAAGATAATTTATCGCCAGTATCAAATGTAAATCACCCGCAGCAGTTACCAACGAGCACACAAGCCGCGAATAATGTAGTTACACCTGTTCCTGGGACAATATCAACTTCATCTGCAGCACTCATAGATTCCCAGAATGCAGAAGTTCAACAATCAACTTCTCAATCGTCTAAGTCTAAAGTTGCACAAGCAGATATTAGTGTTGATCCAGGCAGACCAACCCGTGGTGGTTCAAGTTATATTGGAATTGGTGGCAACATTGGTCTAGCAGGTAATTCTGCTTTGGGTGATGGTAACTTTATGGTTATCAGCAAAATCGGACTAACAAATGCCATATCAGTGCGACCTGCAGCAGTGATCGGAGACGACACAAGTATCTTAATTCCCGTAACCTACGACCTTTCATTCAAGCAGTTGTCAGATCCTTTTGCTGCTCCGTTACCTATTGCCCCATATATCGGAGCAGGTGCAGCTATCAACACTGGTGATGGTTCTGAGGTTGCCTTTCTTGTCACTGGTGGAGTTGATGTGCCCATAACTCCTCGATTTACAGCAACAGCTGCTTTGAATGCCGCATTTTTCGATGATACTGATATCGGTTTATCGATAGGAGTCGGTTATAACTTTGGTGGTCTTTTTGGCTCATAAATAATGGCTGATTCCAAAATTACCGAAGATGTGGCTTGACATAGAGCCGTATCTGTGGCTTCTCAAGTCGGGCAAGACGCGAACCTGACTATAAACTGCGGTAGTGGAAAACACTTGGAGTACCACGAACGAAGTTCACCGAAAGATAATTTCTGCCAGAAGCCTACACCCGGTGTAGGAGCGTCACAAATACACCTTGGAGAACCACCTTGCCTCATTCGATTCAACAAGCTCAACCGCCCCTAGAGTTTATTCCCCAGCATTTTAATCCAATAGTGTACCACATCACCAAATGGGCACTGCCTGCTTTGCTGCGGTTTCGGACTCGACCGTGGTTACCAGCTGGTATCGCGGAGGTTGAAACTGTGAATGTCGAGAGGCTAGTTGATCTCTACCAACAATTTCAAGCTGGCAAAATTCGCTTTTTAATGGCATTTCGCCACCCAGAGGTTGATGATCCCCTTTGCATGATGTATTTACTCTCCCACGCTGTACCGAAAATTGCTCATCAAAGGGGAATTTCATTGCAATATCCGATTCATTCTCATTTTCTCTATGATCGGGGGATGACTCTGTGGGCTGGGGATTGGCTAGGTTGGTTTTTTTCTCGGTTAGGTGGCTTTCCGATTCATCGAGGTAAGCGGCTAGATAAGATTGGTATGCGGACAGCGCGGGATTTATTCGCCAATGGTCAACTACCAATAAGTGTAGCTCCAGAAGGCGCAACCAATGGACATAGCGAAATTGTCAGCCCTTTAGAACCTGGTGTTGCTCACATGGGCTTCTGGTGCGTAGAAGATTTGCTCAAAGCTAACCGAACTGAGGAAGTTTTCATTGTGCCAATCGCTAATCAGTATCACTACATCAATCCATCTTGGGCAAAACTAGATTGGCTTTTGGGCAAATTGGAAGCAGATTGCGGCAAACAAGTGCAAAAAGTTGGTGAATCCAACCTCGTTGATCGAGAAAAAGTTTTCTATGAGCGACTGTTGTGTCTTGGTGAACATATCCTTTCCCAAATGGAACAGTTTTATGCTCGCTTTTACCATCAAACAACACCACTCACAACGCAAATAGATTCATCTGCAAGTCGTAACCAAGTACTTGAGGCTCGACTGCAGAAGGTATTAGATAATTCCCTACAAGCAGCTGAACAGTTTTTTGGACTGGAAAGCCAAGGAACTATCATTGAGCGTTGTCGCCGCTTAGAGTCAGCAAGCTGGGATGATATCCACAGAAAGGATTTGCCAAACTTGCATACATTATCAACTATGGAGCGCGGCTTAGCTGATTGGATTGCTGAAGAAGCATCTTTGCGGATACTACATATGCGCCTAGCCGAGAGTTTTGTCGCAGTCACAGGAACTTATGTTCAACAAAAGCCTACTTTTGAGAGATTTGCCGAAACCTCCTTAATTTTATTCGACTTGATTGCACGAATAAAAGGGGAGAAAAATCCTGCACGACCTCGGTTAGGTTGGCGAAAATCACGCTTAACGGTAGGTGAACCCATTTCAGTGACACAACGTTGGTCAGCTCATCACACAAGTCGTCAAGCAGCAAGACGCGCTGTTAATGATATGACGCAAGATTTGCAAATGGCGTTGGAAAAAATGATTTGCTAAGGGTCGGTAACAGTTCTTAACCCTTAAATAGTTGCGGTATCAATAAAGAAGTTTTGTCATACCGACTCTCCCTGTTTAGACACAATATCCCAGTTGACTTTTATATAACTCGAATCAATGTGGGCAAAGTGCGAACTCAATTGCTTATGGGCTTTTGGCAGTGCGTGGAATGGAATTGATGGGTACAAATGGTGCTCCGCATGAAATGGCATATTCCACGTCAAAAATCGCACAGGCCAAAGTGTTAGCGTTGTACGCGTATTCGTGAGCAGATTAGCGTCAAGAGTGCAACCTGTATGTTCCGCCAGCATAAGAAAACGCAGAATCGGCTGACCAACGAAAAGGGGTAACAGCCAATAAAGCACAAACCAAGGCTGTCCGATTGCAAATGAGAGGGCGATCGCCCCTGCATAAACAGCTAATTGCAATCGAGTGGAGCGAATCACTTCACCTCGTGCTGTCCGTGGCACAAATGGGCAATCGTCAAGTTGACCGATGCAGGCGCGAAAATGCCCACGTATCTTTCCTTGCCACCAAGGTAAACCACTAATTATTAACAAGTATTTACCCAGATTGCTCGGCTTAGGCTCAGTTAGTTCTGGATCTTTGCCAGGAACGCGAGTGTAGAGATGGTGCCACTTATGGTAGTAACGGTCAAATGTACTGTTGTAAAATGATAGTAAACCTGCGCACCAACCAACAGTTTCATTTAAACGATTGTTAACGAAAACGGTTCTGTGACCACATTCGTGCATAGGCGCAAACATGCAAGCAATACTAAAGCCATAGATCACCAATGCTGGTATTGCCAGCCACCAATTGCCAAAGTTGGTCGCCCACAGGTAGCCACTGCATCCAGTGACAGTTAGATGAAAAGTTAGTTGAACCAGCCCTTTCCAGTTAGAGCGCTCGTTCAAAAATTTTAATTCTTGCACACTGATAATCTGGCGGGGATTGTGCTGCTTATCGGCTTTCCAAACCAATAATTCAGGTCGAGTCGTTGCATCACGAAACATACTTAAAACTCCACATCATTTATAGATGGGCGTCATGAATGGTGTCACGCACATTTTTAACACACTTGATGCGTAAAATTTCACAGTACATTGATGTGAAATACCGGAGTTAATCGTGTGGTTATAAGATTTTCCATGTTATGTGGGCTTCTCAGTAGGAACATCCCAATACGTGTCAACTTACTGCGAGCATCTTGGTTGCTATAAATAAGTCGGCGAGAAAAATTCAATTGTATAAACAAATGTAGAATCACTCTCCGGGTATGTTGTCGCCAAGCGCCGCACCTTGGACAGTCGTTAATCAATATTGAAGCTCCATATTACCGTTTATTCATGCTTACAGCGTTTTTCATCTATTTGAACCACAATCAATCGTAGGGGCGCAAGGCTTTGCGCCCCTACAATGTGGTCTATTTACCCGAAAATTGCTGTAAATTGTTTAGTAGAAATATTGCATATTAAGATGTTTGTTGTAGAAAAGAAGGATAACAATGCCAGACCAGAAGCCATAGCAGTAATGTATTCATGCTAAAAGAGAAAACAATCCTCATCACAGGAGCCACAAAAGGCATCGGGAAAGCACTGGTGTCAAGGCTTGAAACACACAATACAGTTCGCTTTGCGTTAGTTGCTCGCTCAAGTGAACTCTTAGGTGAACTCAAAGCCCACCTACAAAACCGAGGACATCAGTGTGAAGTATTTGCTGGGGACGTTGCAGCAGAACCTTTTGTTGTCTCCACCGTTCAACACTGCGTTGAACGTTTCGGTTCAATCGATATTCTGGTGAATAATGCAGGCATAGGAAAATTTGGCGAAGTTGAACAGTACTCTCTAAGTGAATGGCAGCAGCTGTTTGATACCAACGTCACAGGTACCTTTTTGTTTTCGCGTGAGGTTGTACCGCATATGAAGCACCAAGGACACGGACATATTGTCATGGTTGCATCCGATGTATCAAAACGGGTTTGTGATGGTGGAACTGCCTACTGTGCGACAAAATTCGCTCAAGATGCCTTCTCGATGGCTTTACGCAAGGAGGTTCGACGATTTGGCATTAAGGTAAGCACTATTTTTCCGGGTCTGGTTGACACATCATTCCATACACAACCTCAGGGAGATCTCGCACATCAAGGATGGCTGAGCGCACACGATGTAGCCGATGCCATTATTTATACGCTCAGTGCACCATCACATGTAGTCATTGATGAACTGATGCTTCATCCACTCATACAGGAGTATTAGTTTTTCACTTTTTCACTAAAATATACGCTGTAGCATATTCAGGTAGTTGCCTAATATGCTGCCCAAAATCTTTTCGACCTTGAAAAACACCTGCCAAAAAATCGAGTTGATGAAGATTAGGTAAAAATGCTCCACCTGTATCTGCAAGGACTCCTAATTGTAGTTGTTTGCGTCCATCTTTAGGATACTCAAGAACAATCACTCTACCTAAACCAATATTTAAGACATCTCCAGCAAAAGTCACTCCTGGTTTGATGGATATTTTTGCATCTATCTTATATCCATAACCCTTGATATCATCCACTTGTCTAAAATACCAATAGCGCTTTTGTGATGTGGCTGCAACTCCTCGAATATAAGGCATTTCATTACTTCTATCAACATTAAAAAGTGCTTTGGACCCATCCGTAAAATTAAGAAGTATTGTTCCCTCCATAAGCGCTTCTTCAAAACCTTCTCGGGTTAAATAAGCGAGGGGTTCTACTTTTCCAAATTCTTTACCACCTGGTTCATAAATACCTGATAACACATCCTGCTTTGTATATTTCGTGTAGAATTTTCCAGCTACTGAGTTATCTTTTAAGCTATAAATTGGTATGTTATATTTAGAGGTTTTTTTATGAGAAGCTGGATGAGTAAAAACTGCATATTTTGTAATTCGCAATTGTTTTTGACTAGTAGAACTTGGAGAGTTATAGGCAGACCACTTAATAACACGGAAATTAGTGTTGATAAAATTAGGATCTTGTAAACGAGTCGCTCGATTATTAGCAATATCTTCTTGCAAAACAGTAATCATGAAGTCTAAGGTTTTGAGAATGTCTTTTACACTTACTCCTTGAGTAGCAAGTACTCCTGTCCGTAAAACCTTTTGGTCTTCTGAAGCGTAGTCTTGGTAATACTTTCTAGTATTCACGAGAACTGTGAGTAAGTCTGATTGATTGAAATTAACTTTCGTCGTCGGCAATTTTCCGGAAGTGAAAACCTGATTCCCTTGAACACTAAATTTATATTTTTGTAACTCGTCAATAACTTGATAATATGTTGATGTTGGTGCTGACTTTGGCTCAGAAAGACGAGTATTTTGTTTGTCTAGATTGTTATCTGAGCTTTGCTGAACAATAAAAGCATTCTCTGGACTTGAAGTTGAGGGAATCTGCTGCTGAGTTTGAGATAAATTTTGTGTAGCCGTATGTTGTTGAGATAGCTGTTGAGTTTTTGACTGAGCACGTAGGTGAGTGTTGGCTAAACCGATAAATAACAAGGTAGCAAAACTAACTGTAAGTCCAAATTTTTGATTGAATGAGATACTCATAAGCTGGAGAATCAATGCTACTGGTCAATAATACACGACAGATGCAGAGAAACGAAAAATTAAGGTCTAGGGTTGCGTTTTGTCCCTGACTCCTCGATATGAAGTCTTGATGAACAAACTTTGTGCGTAGCTATATTCCTAAGTTTTTACGGCAGGTCAGAGAAACAGAAACAGCATAGCTTTTCCCACAACCTGATTTTCAACTGTGTGCCAACTACTAACAAATAACCTCAAAAGATAAGCAGCAGTGCCCAACGCCCTATGCCTACGGCACAGCTAGCTGTGCAACAGCGGGGATGACCGGAGCACAGAGCGCTGCTTTAGAGCCCCAGTTCCCGAGGCGCGAAAAAACGCCTCATGCGGAGGTTGTCGTCACCAGATGCTACAAGCCGGGAAACTGAGATCTTGCACCAGTATCAACAATGAGGCAGAGCCTCGATATCTCGTTCCCAGGCTCAGCCTGGGAACGAGGGTTGGGAGGCGAAGCCTCCCGATTATTGAGAATGCTGCAAGATCTGAGGGAAACCCACTTCCCTTGCACTGGCTCCCCTACATTGAATTTACGCTCTACAATTTAATATAAATTTGTGTTCCTAGAAGGATGCTTTAAAGTTTAAATTACACGATAATTTTCTGGAAATTATTCGCCTCAGAGCAACTATGCCCCACGTATTACTAGTAGATGACGAAGAAGCTTTGCGAGAAAGCCTTTGTTACAGCTTGCAAAAAGAAGGCTATAGCGTAACAGCAGTAGCAGATGGTCAAAGTGCAATCAAACAGTTTCACAAGCAAGTACCAGACGTAATATTATTAGACTTGATGCTGCCAGAGGTTGACGGCATGGAACTTTGCTGGCGGATTCGTGCTTTTTCTGACGTGCCAATTGTAATGCTAACTGCCAGAGACCAAGACGCGGACAAAGTATGGGGATTAGAAGCTGGAGCTGATGATTATGTCACAAAACCCTTCAATACTCGCGAACTTATGGCACGCATCAAGGCAGTGTTGCGCCGTCGTGTAGAAAAGCAATCTTAATCGATGATGCCGCAAATCAAGTGGAATTCCATTCACACCAAGCTCTTAGCTACTTACCTGCTGCTGACTGCTTTGGGAACCTCGCTGATGGCAGGGTACATTCTTTGGTCATTCTATGCCTACTTCATGAGGGCGAGGCAGGTAGAGATGCGAAACTGGAGCACTGCTATCAATGAGAGTGTTGCTGACGCGCTGGAGAAAAATGACCGCAAACGAGTAGAGCTTATAGTGCAGCGTTATGGTGCAGCTGAAACTATCACATTACGAGTTTTTAACAACAAAGGTCAACTCCTTGCTACATCTAACCCCCAACAAGACGGACAAGTGACAAACTGGCTGGTAGTAACTGGGATACATGCAGCCCTAGAAAAACGAGAAGCGCAAGGTGTAGCAAAAGGAGTCTTGTCTAACGACGACAGACTATTTATCGCTCAACCAATAGTGCGTGACGGTCAGTTGTTGGGTGCGTTGCGAATGTCTATCACCCTGCAACAGTTTCAACGCCAGTTTGCCATAGTTATATGGACAGTGCTGGGAACGCTTGTCTTTACGGTTTTACTTTGCACTTTCATTAGTGAGTGGTTGGCGCGCAGCCTTTCCCGTCCCATTCAAACCATGAAAAACTTTGCTATCCGCTTAGGTAGCGGTCATTTTGGCGATAAGCTACAGATTCGCCAAAGCAACGAGTTGGATCAGCTAGCAATAGAACTCAATCGCATGAGTGAACGCTTGGCTTCGTTGGATCAGGAACGCCGGGCGTTTCTGGCAAACGTGTCTCACGAACTTCGCACTCCCATCAGTAATGTTTTAGTGACGGTTGAAGCCCTCCGCAACGGGGCTGTTGCAGATCCAGGAGTGAGCGATCGCTTTTTGAAGAATGTAGAAGACGAAAGCAAACGGCTATCACGTCTCATTGATGATTTGCTGAATCTAGGACGTTTGGAAGCTGGGGTGGTACTCTTAGAGAAGCAGAATATTCATCTGCCAGGTTTGATTGGTCGCGCAGTCAGAGCAATGGAAACGCGAATGCAAAATTCGCAAATTTCTGCTCAGGTAAACGTAGCTGAGTTACAAATACAAGGTGATTCAGAAAGGCTATTGCAAGCATTTATCAATTTACTGGATAACGCCATCAAACACTCAGCTGCTAATTCCCAAATATTTATCGCTGGCTACAGAGAAGGGAAACAGGCAGTTATAACGATCCGCGATCAAGGTCAAGGCATAAAGGATAGCGATCTTCCCCGAATTTTTGAACAATTCTACACTGGCGATCGCTCTCGCAAAGGTCGGGGAGTAGGATTAGGCTTGGCGATCGCCAAACGCATTATCGAAGCACACGGGGGTAGCATTACTGTTAGTACCAAAGTTGGTCATGGATCTACCTTCACTATTTATTTGCCCATATAGCCATGCGTGACAGTTCTTCTGACTTGAAAGTAGCACAGGAAGCATACGGAGGAATATTTTCATGCATGGCAGTGAGGCAGTCCGCCGTTCGGCTTTGCCGTGCCCCAGACATACGCTAGTACACTTCGGCGTAAATAAGCCAAGCATTAGATAGCCAACACTTTACCCTTATATGTCCACTTAAAAGGTTTAGCCATTGTTTGATTAAAGTAATCGATAAATTCGAGAATTCGGGTTTTGAGGTCATCCTGACTTTTGAAGCTAGCACGCTTGAGTAACTTGCGAACCAAAATACTGAACCAAATTTCAATTTGGTTGAGCCCTTCGGGTTCGCCAGTTGCTTCAAGTCGGGGAACCCGCCCAACGCACTGGCTCACCAAGAAGAATGTTTGGGTGTGTAATGGAAAACAATTCGGTGTGTTTGGTCACTCAAAAAAGCTGCACGGGATTTAATCGATTTCAGAATGCCACTTTTGCCCTTAATTCCAAGGTCAATGTTTAAACCTTCTTTTTGTGCCACAAAGCGAACTAATGATTCCGACTGGTGAGTATTAAGACAGTCCATAATCAAATGCCATTTGATTGCCTGAGGGTCGCTTTCAATAATTCGACGAACATGTTGGACAAAATCTTCTTCGGTTCTTGTGTCTCCACAATTTGGTTCAACAATTTGACCAGTTGCAATATCGAAACTAGCAATTAAGCTTTGTGTACCGTGACGAATATACTCAAACTCCTGTCTTTCAACCTTACCCGGTCGCATTGGTAAATCTTTTTCTAAACGCTCTTTCGCCTGAATCCCAGTCATTTCATCAATCGATGCGACTTCGGCGATCGCCAAGAAAGCAAGTCTACAACAAATTCTCAACAACCAGTTAGAGCCTAATTTAGCAAAGAATCGCATCGTTCTAATTGGTACTACCGATCCCAGTTTTAACGATCATCGTTGGCGCACCCCTTACAGTGGCAGGGCTGTTTCATTCCCTAAAACAGGAACCTATCCCACTAATAAAATTCTCTGAATCCAGATATAAATAGTGGCAAGGTCAATGAATGCATCAAAATATACTTTTCGACGTTCCCAACGAACAACTAAACGACGATATTTACGTTGGAACCAAGCAAAACATCGTTCTTGCTGAAATCTAGGAACAGAAATTTTAATCGGTCTTCCTCTATTTTTCCTATTTTTCCAGACTCGTTTTGGTATTTGAGGTCGAATACCTCGTCTGCGTAGAAGAGCACGCTTTTCTTTTGAGTCGTAACCTTTATCAGTAGCCAACACAAGGAGTCTCTTGCGTGGTCTACCGCGCTTTAACGTTTTAAGTTTTACTTTATCGAGTAGAGGTATTACCTGCTCCCTCTCATTACCATTAGCTGGTGTAGTGCAATTAGCCAAGGGCATTCCGTTACCTTCCGTCAGGGTATGAATAAGAACACCTTTACCCTTGCCACCATAAGCAATTTCTTCACCCCCACCTTTTCCAGGGGGAAAAAGAGCCATCAATAGCCCCAAAGTCCCAATTTATAAGTCCTTTCTCGTTCGCGATAAGCCGGAGGCTTGACGCTACGCGTATCGCCAATATACGTGCTTGTAAATGTTCAAATGTTCCATCTGAGCGCCACCGCTTTAACCATCGATGAGACGAGCTTTTGGATGCCCATATATCTCCCCGTGGTAAGTCACACCATCGACACCCGGTGATTAGGATGTACAATAGACTATTTAATACATGACGATACGGTGCATGAGGCATTCYTTTTCCACGCTTAGATGGTTCTTCAGGAAATACATCATCAAACAGTTTCCATTCAAGGTCACTTAATCCTTCAAAACGCCCAGCCATAAATAGATACACTCTTCTTGCACAAGAAGAGATTACCATATTTTGATATTAGTGGGATAGGTTCATATCAAACTCAAAGTCTGTGCTTGCTGGAGGACATTTCCTCTAGATTAGTAAATTTGTGCTGCCTGTTGCAATTGCTGCACAGCATCCAAGAAATTTCCTGCATCGTAGAATTGTTTGCCTGTTTGCACCAAAGCCAATGCAGACTTCTGAGTTGAGATTGGTGGCTTTGCAATGACTTGAGGCAATAGCTGGACGCCAAGGCTGAAAATGAGTCCTAAAATGGCAACTAGTACACTACGGCGTAAGTTTAGATAGGATTATGCCGCCGAAAGCTTCCCTTAAAAGCTCATATTTATACCCTAACCGAATTTATGCGCTGAGTCTTAGCTTATGCGGAGCCGCTACGTTTATGCCTAGCGGCACGCTTTGCGCTTACAAAGCAACTTATTATAACACAAATCAAATAAGATTGCTATGTAAACACAATTGCTAATGACTGTATTTCGTGATCCAGCCTATCACCACAACTTTGATATCCCTTGATAGCGACCCAGAGCTAATAAAGGAAAATATTGTTGATAGAGGTGATACTTCAGATAAAAATGACAAGGAAACCCCGTCCCTGTGAAATCTGCCTCGTACCAAGTCCCATCAGACTGCTGAGTTTCTAACAGGTAGGTAATTCCTCGCTCAATGGCAAGCTTAGCAAAGTTTCTAGTTGCCTGACCTGCTGCTATTAAGCCTATTATTGCCCAAGCTGTTTGAGAAGCAGTACTGGGACCTTGTCCTTTAAGGGCTGGATCATTGTAACTGCGGCAAGTTTCGCCCCAGCCACCATCTGAGTTTTGACACCCAACTAGCCAAGCAGCACCTCGTTCTATGCTGACTTGCATGTTGTCTGGCGCAATTAACGATAAAGCAGAAAGCACTCCACTGGTTCCATAAATGTAATTCACCCCCCAGCGACCAAACCAGCAACCCTCACTTTCTTGCTCGCGTATGAGATAGGTAATTGCTCGTTCTAGGTTATGTGTCTCTATTGACAAATTGCCACAACCCAACATTTCTAAAACTCTAGCGGTGACATCAGCGGTATTGGGATCAATCATGGCTTTGAGATCACCATAGGGAACTAGGTTAAGCCACTCCTGATTATTGTCCAAATCAAATGCTGCCCAACCTCCAGGCTGACACTGCATAGATGCTATCCAGTTGACAGCGCGGGCGATCGCCGCTTCCTTCAATTTCTCATTCGGCAGTTTCACCTCATTCAAAGCCATGACAACAACAGCTGTGTCGTCTACATCTGGATAAAAGCGGTTGTCAAACTCAAACGCCCAAGCCCCCGGTTTTCCTTTTTTATTTTTAATCGCCCAATCACCGTAGTCCAGAATCTGCTTGCTCAACAACCATTCTCCAGCCCGAACCACAGCCGGATGATCTGGTGCCAAACCTGACTCTACTAAAGCTCGCATTACCCACGCAGTATCCCATACAGGGGAAATACAAGGCTGCACTGTGTAGGTATCAGCAGTTTCAATGGCAAAGTTGTCAACTGCTCGTAGTCCTCGTTCTACAATGGGGTCTGCTGGGTTATAATCAAGAGCGCGCAAAGCTAGCAGTGAATTCAGCATGGCAGGAATAATACCACCCCAATCGCCTGTTACTTCTTGCCGTTCTAAAATCCAACGTTCTGCGGCTTGAATACCTTCCTCACGGAAAGGAACAAGATTCAGGGTTTCTGCTAACTTAAAGGCATTATCGAGAGTAATAAATAAATCTGTCCAATCACCATTGCTGGGCAACTCATACCTGGCTTGCTCGATACCTTCAGCATACAATTCATCCAAGGTGATAGCTGGGTCAGTCACAAAAACAGGTTTGCGGTCAATGACAATCAGTAGAGGGACAGTGCTTGACCTTGCCCAGCTTGACATTTCGTAAATGTTAAACAGAAAATTATCGGGCAACAACATCACCCAAGGTGGCAAAGAAGGAATGCCTTGCCAACTGTAGCATCCAATCAGGGCTAAGTGTAACTTAGTAAAAATGCGAGCTTTGCTGATACCGCCGCGTTGTAAAATAAACTCCCGCGCCTTCACCATTGCGGCATCTGTTTCTGCTACACCAAGCAACTTCAGCGCCATGTATGCTTCAACCGAAGTGCTCAGTTCTCCTCCATCACCGTAGAAAAGTTCCCATCCACCGTGATCCCGTTGTTGAGAACGTAAGTATGCTTCAACTTTGTGTAATGGTCTTTCTCGGTCTGTTCCCCAAATTTTATGAAGGAGGACAACTTCCGCAGTGATGGTAACATTAGATTCTAACTCCGCCCACCAGTATCCATCAGGATGTTGAATGGAAAGAAGATAGTTCTGATTTTTGGCGATAGCTTCGCTGCTGCGCTTTGCGCAGATCGCATCTTTGACACGGGAAACTGTCTGTTTCTCTTGAATTTGCATACGTTTCCGTTACTCCTCAACCACATCTGCTTCTTGTTAGCGATAACAAGAAAAATCTTTGCCTGTCTAATCGTGACATTGTAATGTGTTTTCTATATGAAAAAAAGAAAACACAATGAGCGGTGAAATTGGACTATGGCTTTCTGTTCTATCCTTGACAATTTGGGTGATATTACTGGGGTTTTGGGGTCAGTTTTGGCGTTGTGACCAACGATTAACAAGACAGGAAACAGAGTTAGAAATGTTCCCTGCCATTTGTGCTGTAGTCCCTGCTAGAAACGAAGCTGATTTGCTTCCTGTGACGTTGCGATCGCTTCTCACCCAAAACTATCCTGGTCATTTCACCGTCGTTTTGGTAGACGACAACAGTACCGATGGAACAGCAAATATTGCCCATCATGTTGCCCAAGAATTAAATAAAACTCAGCAATTACACGTCCTTTCTGGACAACCTTTGCCTCCTGACTGGACGGGCAAATTATGGGCGTTACACCAAGGTATTGAGTATGTAGAAACCTTGACACATCCACCAGATTATGTTCTTCTGACAGATGCTGATATTGAACATGATGCTCAAAATCTCCGCTTCTTGGTAACAAAGGCGCAACAAGAGAATTTAGAACTTGTTTCTCTCATGGTGCTGCTGAGGTGTGAAAGTTTTTGGGAAAAATTTCTCATTCCAGCGTTTGTCTTTTTCTTTCAAAAACTTTACCCCTTCCCCTGGGTGAACGATTCTACAAAACCAACAGCAGCCGCCGCCGGTGGTTGTATCTTAATTGCGAGTGAAGCTTTAACCCGGATTGGTGGTATTCAAGTCGTCCGTAATGCACTCATTGATGATTGTGCCTTAGGGCAAGCAGTAAAGCAGGGGAGCAGGGGAGCAGGGGAGCAGGGGAGCAGGGGAGCAGGGGGAGCAATTGTTTCCTCATTTCCCTCGTCTCACAAAATTTGGCTAGGACTGGACGACTCAACTCACAGCTTGCGATTTTATCCCTCGCTGTCAACAGTTTGGGACATGGTAGCCCGAACTGCCTTTACCCAGCTAAATTATTCTTTAGGGCTGTTAATCTTAGCAGTCCTAGGAATGATACTTGTCTACATAGTTCCACCTGTTAGTGCAATCTTCGGTTTGCTCACAGGAACTTGGCTTGTAGCGTGCGTCGGCTTATTGGGCTGGCTACTTATGAGTTGCGCTTACTTGCCTACCATCCGATTTTATAGGTGTTCACCTTGGTTGGCACTGTGTCTTCCAGGAATTGCACTCCTATATACGCTTATGACTATAGACTCGGCTGTGCGTCATTGGCAAAAGCGAGGAGGAACTTGGAAAGGAAGAGTATATTCTAAAACTTAAGGTACTAGTTAGCCCAGTGAGTCATTAGTAGCACAACTAATGACCAATAATCAATGACTAATGACTAAATTCATTTTATGGCTTCAATTGCTCGTAAAAATTTACTGGAAGACATTCCTCGCTTCTTGGTGGCGGAGGCGGGAATTTTATTTGCTGTTAGCCTAGTTACCATTCAAACAGGTCTTCAATATGGGTTTGCTCGTTCTTCTTCCCAGTTAATTGATCAATCCCGTGCTGATATTTGGGTGTCTTCAAAAAATATGCAGCATTTGGGGCTAACTATACCAATTCCTTACGAACGAGTCACCAAAGCGCGTAAAGTCAAAGGTGTAGATAAAGCTGAAGCTGTCATTATTGATGGTGGACTTTGGCGTGAACTTGCAACAGACAAGATTAATTCTATTACGCTGGTTGGTGCAGATCCACAGGGGATGTTATTTGAGCGTTCAAACATTGTTGAAGGTCGTTTCAATGACTTAAAGCAATCGTTCCGTTTCATGATTGACAAAACTAACCTGAATTCTATTGATCTCAAAAGATTGGGTGAAGTCGGAGAAATTAACAACATTCCAGCAAAGTTAGTGGGTTTTACTCAAGGAACTCAATCAATTGTCTTCGGAACTTTAATGTTCACGTCTTTAGAGACTGCTAATACTTATAGAAATTACGGTACTCAGACAACAGCTTCTCCAAATAACGTAGGTTCCTCTGCAAAAAAACCAGTATCCACAGACCAGATTAGCTTCGTTTTGGTTCGGGCAAAACGAGGTCAAAGTATTGCGAAACTGAAGCGGGATTTGGAACAAGCTTTGCCAGATACACGTGCTTACACTCGCCAAGAAATGTCTAAAATCACACAAGATTTTTGGCAGGTTCGCTCTGGAATTGGATTTATTCTCGGTCTTGGTGCGGTGGTTGGTGTTGTTGTTGGGGCAGTTGTGGTGAGTCAAATTCTCTACGCTTCTGTCACAGATCATATAAAAGAATTTGGCACCCTCAAAGCAATGGGAGCTTCTGACTGGTTTATTTACAATGTAATTATTGAGCAAGCAATCTGGATGGCAATTTTAGGCTATCTACCAGGAATCGCTCTTTGTGTAGGAGTAGCAGCTTGGACATCAACAACACAGGGAATTGTCATTTTAATTACACCAGTATCAGCACTTATTGTTTTCGGAATTACAGTGTTGATGTGCGTCGGTTCTGCTGTTTTTGCTATTCAAAAAGTGACGCGCGTGGATCCAGCGATTGTTTTTAAAGGATAGTTTTCTTGCTACTTATTAACTTTTCTGAAACTCAGTGCTAATTATGACAAAAACCGAACAGTAAATATTTAGTAGTCGAAAGCACTCAACAAATATCAACTAATCATAAAAAACTATATATGCCTAAAGAATTTGAGGAGATGGCTGATTATAAAAAGAAATTTGATAAATTTGCTCAGAGCAAGTTTCAAATGAATTACACCCCAAGAGGGGCAATTATTGCCAAGGGGGTGGAAATGGTTATTAATTCCAAGCAACAGCGCCTTCAAATCCTGAAAAAAGTTTACTGGGAGATCAAAAAGGGTGATATAGAAATTTTAATGGGACCTTCTGGCTCAGGGAAAACGACTTTGCTGTCTATTTTAGCGGGACTTTTGACTCCGACGGCTGGCAATGTTTATTTACTTGGGCAAGAAATTACGAGAATGTCTCGAACTGAACTAGCTAAGTTCCGAAGACAAAACATTGGCTTTATTTTTCAGGATTTTAACTTGTTTCCAGCACTCACAGCGATTGAAAATGTAGAAACAGCGTTGAATGTAAAAGGAATTCGTGGAAAGTTCGCACGCAAAGAAGCACAAGCTTTGTTGGAACAAGTGGGACTGGCTGATAAAGCAAAGTTGCTTCCGCGTGATTTGTCGGGAGGACAAAAACAAAGAGTGGCGATCGCCCGTGCCTTAACTGGTCGTCCACAGGTTATCATGGCAGATGAACCAACGGCTGCTTTAGACTCTCACAGCGGACATTTGGTCATGGAGTTATTGCGTGGACTCGCAAAAGAGCAAGGCTGCACAGTGTTAATTGTGACTCATGATCCACGGATTTTAGATTTGGCTGACCGAGTGGCGCATATGGAAGATGGAGTATTGAAATAGTCAGCTTTATACCCGTTGCAGGATAAAATAGATTGTGGGCTTCTACTGTCTACAATATACGTAACATAAATTTGACTTTAGTGCGTCAAAAGTATTAGATAATACAATGTAAGACCGTAAAAATTTGTATAAGAGAAAGGCTAACTGCATCTAACCATATGACTTCCCAGATTCGCTTTTTAATCTGTCCTCCCCACTTCTACGATGTAGACTATGTGATTAACCCCTGGATGGAAGGGAACATTCACAAGTCATCGCAAGACCGTGCTGTAGAACAGTGGGACAAATTGCATCACATCCTCAAAGAACACGCGATTGTTGATATCGTACCACCCCAGAAAGGCTGGCCCGATATGGTGTTTACAGCAAATGCTGGTTTGGTACTAGGGAAAACAGTTGTACTGAGTCGTTTTTTACATAAAGAGCGTCAAGGCGAGGAGCCTTATTTCAAGCAATGGTTTGAGGATAACGGGTATACTGTCCACGAATTACCCAAAGACTTACCCTTTGAAGGTGCAGGGGACGCACTCTTGGATCGGGAAGGACGCTGGCTTTGGGCTGGATACGGTTTCCGTACAGAATTAGATTCTCACCCTTATCTAGCAAAATGGCTGGATATTGAGGTGTTGTCGTTGCGACTGATTGATGAGCGTTTCTACCACCTAGATACTTGCTTTTGTCCGCTGGCTAATGGTTATCTACTGTACTATCCACCTGCGTTTGACTCTTACTCCAACCGCTTAATTGAAATGCGGGTACCGCAACACAAACGGATAGCAATTACAGAAGCTGACGCGGTAAACTTCGCTTGCAATGCGGTGAATATTGAAAGCATTGTTGTGATGAATAAGGCGAGTGAACCACTCAAAACACGCCTTGCAGAAGTTGGTTTCCAAGTTATTGAAACACCACTGACGGAATTTCTCAAAGCTGGTGGCGCGGCGAAATGTTTGACGCTACGAGTGACAGAACCAGTACGGGAAGAACTTCACGCGAATGTGTCGGTGGAGAGTCGCGTCTTTAACCTAGAAGGACACTTGCTTGACTCTGGTTTGATTAACCGGGCTTTGGATTTGATTGTTGATAACGGTGGTAGCTTCCAAGTGCTGAATTTCTCACTGGGAGAACAGCGGCAAAGTACATCAGCAGCTAAGGTAAAAGTATCAGCGCCTTCCCATGAGGTGATGGAAAGCATCATATCGCATCTGATTGATTTGGGTGCGGTAGACTTACCTCAAGATGAGCGCGATGCCAAGTTGGAGCCAGTCATTCAAGCAGGTGTGGCTCCTGATGATTTTTACGTTAGCACGATTTATCCCACGGAAGTGCGGATTAACGGTGAATGGGTGAAGGTACAGAATCAGCGGATGGATGGGGCGATCGCCATCACTCGAACACCCAAAGGTATAGTTGCCCAGTGTAAACTACTACGCGATGTTGAAGTCGGTGAAGAAGTGGTTGTGGATGTGCTCGGTATTCGCACCGTCCGCAAAACAGAATCACGGGAAAAACGCAATGCTGAAGAATTCAGCTTTATGTCGTCGGGAGTTTCCAGTGAGCGACGTGTGGAACTTGTCGTTGAACAAGTGGCTTGGGAATTACGTAAAATTAGGGATGGTGGTGGTAAAGTAGTTGTCACAGCGGGGCCAGTGGTGATTCACACTGGAGGCGGTGAACATCTGTCGAAACTGATTAGAGAAGGATACGTGCAGGCGCTACTGGGTGGAAATGCGATCGCTGTCCACGACATTGAGCAAGCAATGATGGGAACTTCTCTCGGTGTGGATATGAAGCGGGGTGTGTCTGTACGCGGTGGACACCGCCATCACCTCAAAGTCATCAATACCATTCGCCGTTATGGTAGTATTGCCAAAGCTGTTGAGGCTGGAGTCATTCACAGTGGCGTTATGTATGAATGCGTCCGTAATAAAGTTCCATTCTGTCTGGCTGGTTCCATTCGCGATGATGGTCCTTTGCCCGATACCGAGATGGATTTGATCAAAGCACAAACTGAATACGCCCGACTGCTCAAAGGTGCAGATATGATTTTGATGCTGTCGAGTATGCTGCACTCAATAGGCGTGGGGAATATGACTCCCGCTGGTGTGAAGATGGTTTGTGTGGATATTAATCCAGCTGTGGTGACAAAGTTGAGCGACAGAGGTTCTATAGAATCAGTTGGTGTGGTGACAGATGTTGGATTGTTCCTCAGTTTGTTACTACAGCAGTTGCAGAAGTTAACGAGTCCGTATACTGCTAAAGTGAGTTAAGAAAGTAGGGTGGGCAAGTATTGCCCACCTTGTTTTTAAAAAATAAACCGCGTTAGCGTTTGCGCAGCGCCCCCTTAGGGGCTAGCGTGTCCGTAGGACATAGACGCGTAGACACGTTCGACGAAGTCGTTCCCGATAGCCGTAAGGCGTGGCGTTAGCCATAGGGTAGTGGCTTCCCGCAGTCTTTGGACGCGAAGGAAAAACGAAAGAAGAAAGCAATGTTGCCAGGATTAGTTTTTAAAAAAAGTTCTTCTACTCAGCACTTTCAAATTGGTTGGGTGAGTGAGATAAGCCGGAGGCTTGACGCTGAGTCCTTCGGACACGCTGCGCGAACGCGTATCGCTGATTTCTTATTAGCAGGGATGGTGGTAGGACCACTTACCGCTCCTTTTTTGGCGGCGTCTGGGTTGCCGATGTTACCCGTAATTGCGAATATTATTTATTTCATGGGCGTTCATGTATGTCCGCAGCCAGATATGGGGGTAGCATTATCACCACCGTATATTATGGCTGTATGTATGCGTTGTTACGGTACTGTGACCGGCTTGTTGATAACGCGTCTGTTATATGGATTTACAGGTGGTAGAGGTTTTTACTGGTTAAGTCAGTATGGTTGGAGTGGTGTGGCGCTAGCTAGTGTTCTGATGATGGCGTATCCACTGGAATTAGCAGCAGAGGTTTTAGGTTGGTGGAGTTTTAATAATTACGTTGTTACGTCTTTTGGGTTAATGACTGGTTTGGCATGGGGTTTATTTACTATGCCAATATTGCACGAGTGGCGGCGAACACCAGATGATAAGGAGTTTGGGGCGTGACAGCAGGCGATCGCCCATACGCGAGACTCACTCAGGGCGATCGCACCCTACAAACTAAATTTCCATTGTCATATTGTGGAGTTTAGACAAAAACATGACGGCGTCCCATAAAATAGGGATGAATTATTGAACCACGTTAGCGTTTGCGCAGCGCCCCCTTAGGGGTTAGCGTGTCCGTTAGCGCAGCGTGCCCGCAGGGCATAGGACATAGACGCGAAGTGCGCGAAGAAGTTAGGTTTTTTAGTTTACAAAAGTTCAAAAACATCCCGTAATTATGCAACACCAACATAACAAATGACCCAGGGATACTGGGTTGAAGAAAATTAGATTAGAAAAATTACAACACAAGAATTTACAGCGTTTTTCATCTATTTGAACCACAATCAATCGTTGGGGCGCAAGGCTTTGCGCCCCTACAATGTGGTCTATTTACCCGAAAATTGCTGTAAGCCGACTTTGACGTTTGGCTGCGAGATTTAGAAGTGAATACGGTTGCTATTAATACCGATTCTCTATAAACTTGCACTAAATAATTAAATCTCTCTTCTTGCTCTTGTCTTGGCGTTCTAGCCTACGGCACGCCGCTGCGCGTCTAAGGCGTTCTTGGCGGTATGCGCCAAGGGCGCACGCTACGCTAACGTTTTAAAAATAAAGTGCATCTTCTTGGAGAATTGGTATAAGAAGAATTGTAGTAGCGCGCCTAGTCTAATTTGTTGGGTATAAATTAATCAGTTGATTAGTCTGTTTTCCTTTTCAAGACCGCCCTTGCACCCCTGCACCTCGTGTGCCGAGGGAGTTTCTTTCGTAGCTACTGTTTTTGTAATTGCAGACATGACAAAACGTTCTAATATCAAGTCCGGATAAACACTTGATAATAACTAATACCAAGTTCGGCTAATTAGTTATAATTCCTGAATCTATGCATCAACCTTCAAAACCCTTCCCCTCTGCTCCTCTGCTCCTCTGCCCCCCTGCGGTCTTAATGATAAGTCTTTAACCGAACACGATATAATTCAACGGACTTGATATAATTTTCTCACGAAGTTAAAATTTGTTCAAAAATAAAAACTCACAGGTGTGATAAACAAAACTATTGACCACACCTGCGAGGGAATTAAATCACAGAGTCAATTCACTCTTATGCAACTTATCTTCAAACCGGGTAGGAAGATGGGAAACTGATTTCCCAAGCAGTACTACCAGTTTGGGGAAGTGCAAGCGGTTGTTCTAAATTAGAACCAGTGATCCGCGAAATAGCAGTCTGGTCAGTACCATAGTTGCGCCAGAGGATGTCAACTTTACCATCATTTGTAAAGTCTGCCACCCCTTCGACTTCCCAGCGAGTATCCTCGATTTTACTTAACGAGATAACCTGTTGTGGATTTGTACCATCCATCGGCAAGATAGCGTTGTCACCTGTGCGGTAGTTCCGCCACAAAATATCGACTTTGCCATCACCTGTAAAGTCTGCCTCACTGACAATATCCCAAGAAACATCTCCTGCATATGCGGTCAGTGGGGTAGACTGTTTGAAGGTAGTACCATCTAATTGCCAGATTGAATTCTCGCCTGTAGTCTTATTGCGCCAGAGAATTTCGTCTTTGCCATCACCTGTAAAATCTGCGAGACCTTTGATTTCCCAAGCAGTATCTGCTGAGGGAAGCAAGGTAGATTGTTTTAGGGCAGTACCATCCATTTCCCATATTGAATTTTCACCTGTGCGGTTGTTGCGCCATAGGATGTCTTGTTTGCCATCACCTGTAAAGTCTGATACACCTTTAATTTCCCAGGCAGGATCAGCGACTGAGGTAGTTAAAGTTGCCTGGTCAAAGGTAGTACCATTCATGCGCCAGATGCTATTCTCGCCAGTAAGAGAGTTCCGCCACAGGATATCGACTTTGCCATCACCTGTAAAGTCTCCTTGACCTTTAATTTGCCAGGCATTACTAAAGGTTTTCGGAAGTGAGATTGACTCTTCAAATGTGGTACCATTCATCTTCCAAATAGCAGTCTCATCAGTACGAGAGTTCCGCCACAGGATGTCTGGTTTGCCGTCGCCACTGAAATCAAATTTAGAAGTCTTAGCATTAACTGAAGCATTTCCAGTCACGTTAACACTGACGCTACCAGTCAGTTGTAGAGTTGGATCGCCTTGTAAGCCACCGTACTCTACAATGTAACCCTGAGGTAGATAATTTCCACTCTCCACAGCGTTGGGAAGGTCATTCCATTTACCTAGTACAGCTTGACCAATGGCGGAATTACCAATGACGTGGGCGTAGTCTTCGTTGTTGTTAAGGTCGTTTGGTTCACCAGGTCCCCAGTTGCTGTAACGACCTTCAACAGAAGTACCATTTGGATCTCCATTCCAAAACGGGGTTCCAGCTTCTGGTCCTGTTACCCAACGCCAGTCCCCCTCAGTAGCAGTATCGCTACCTCCTATCCAACCATTTCCTTGAACTTTGCCTTGGATGAAGTTTTGTTCTGCCGCAGAGGTGATCGTTGCTAAATAACCTTTGAGTCCGAAGTACTCACGATTAGCAGCTGCAGACCGAGCATCTGTCCAGGTAATATTGGGAGCAGAGACAAACTCGTAAAAGCGGTTATTTTCTGCACTTCCTAAGGTCGTCCCCAGAGAAAATTCAATGCTACGCACTGCTGTAGTGGGATTGCCACTGATATTACTGTAAGTAACTTGGCGCAGTGCATTCTGGTAAGCTTCGTTGGAACCGGTACCAGTTATGCTTAAAACCCCTCTTGTTGTGTCGTAGTTCCAGTTCAGATTATTGATAGTGCCATTGGTACCGTTCTGTCCAGCAATCCCAAGCCGGTCTTCATCTGTCTTGAAGTTAGAGTTAATGATAACCGAAACACCATTTAGAGTGTTAGTATCAGGGTCAGAAATAGTCAAATTGGCAGCAACAATTTGGGGAGTAGCGGCAGCCGTATAGTTGGTTGTTCCAGAAACGCTTAAAGTTTGCACCATGGCTCATCCTTTCTTAAGAAAAAGTGTTTTGGGAAGATTTGAGTTGACTACATAGTTATGGAAAATACCTATGTTGTAGATGCTACTTATATAGGAAATATCTTTGCCGAAAATATTGTATTAAATAATACTAATAATCGTCAACTCACTTTATTATAAGATTAAATGACGTATTATCAATTACCTAAAATAAAAATAATAAAATATCACGCATAGTGTCACAAAAGACTATTCTACCTATATTGTGCCTTCTTGATTCAAAAAAATGACTTCATAAAGAACTAAAACTTTGGTATAAGAAAACTTTAAGAATGAGATCATCCACGTCTACGTTGTATTTTTTTATGACACTAGATGTGATTTGTATAAATGACAAATCATATGATAGCGACACAGCATTGCTGTGTGTTCTACCTAATTGAATACTGCTAAGCTGAACCACATCTAACTTTCCAGAGTGAGCCAAACCAATAAAAGGCTTCAGGCGACACATTCTGTAAGTTAAATATAAAACAGCTTTTTAGACGAGCATCAGTATTAATTCAGAAAAAACCTAGAATAACCTTGTTTTCCAACGCTGTACATATTTCGCTTAGGCATCAGCGGACACTACGGAACCACTCAACAATTCCATCACCTATGACTTTTGCCAACTTCTTTTGTTCCTGAGGATTTGTCACCCACTCAAATTCACTAGGGTTGCTCATAAAACCCAATTCCAGCAAGACAGACGGTGTACTTGCTGGACGTGTCAGTGCTAAATTATCCCAAAAGACCCCATAGGATGGTCGTCCTAACTTGCTAACAACATACTTTTGCATAAAAACTGCGAAGCTGTGAACTTGGGGATGATACCAAAAAGTTGCCACTCCCTTAGTGTTTTCGGCATCACCTTCATCGGGTAGGGAGTTGTAATGTATGGAGATGGCGATCGCTGGTTCTTCTTTATCAATAATTGCCACACGATCGTTTAGCGACACTTCCTTATCATCTTCCCGTGTCATCACCACTTTCGCTCCTCGCTTCACCAACTCATCCCGCACTAACTTAGAAACCACCAAATTCACATCTTTTTCCAGATAACCTGTTGGTCCCGATGCACCAGATTCTTTACCTCCATGTCCTGGATCGAGTAATATCTTGATTCCAGATAAGGGCTTTTGTATGGCGAACATCCCCCTTCTTTCCCTAGTATTAGTAGAGGAGAGAAAAGGAGAGTGACGTAAAGATAGCACCAGACTCGTGTTATCGTACCTCAGCTTATACCCCCACTGCTGAGCTTTTTTGAGGTTAAAAGTGTACTGCACTCCTGGCTGTCCCCCACCGACAGTAGGTGGTAATTGTTGCCAATCTAAGCGAGAGATCAAAGGATCATCATCTAAGCGAATAATATCTGTCTGAGCAGTGGTATTATGAAGAGTCAGAGTAAAAGTCTGGTCACCTTGCTGCACACTCACAGGAACAGGAACTTGCAGGGGGAAAACCATTTCTGTCATACTTGGAAGCCTACGATAGCCAACACTGCGGATGATACTGTGTGGAGGAACTGCTCCTACTAAAAGACGAGTTTCCTTAGTATTGATCCAAGCACCATAGTCCAAACGCAACCACTCACCTTCGCGTCCTGTGACTGTTGCTCGTGTGCCTTTAGGTAGAGGTGTTAGTCTAGAATAATCTGTACTCGGACCAGTGCGTGCAACTCCAAAGTCTGCTATTACCTCCACAACTTCCAACTGTTCAGGTGAGAGAATGGTGATTTTTCCGGTTCCTTGCTGAGTTATTGTTTGACCATTTATGGTGAGTTGGAATTCTGGTTTACCCAAATCTAGATTTCTGGCAGAATTCTCAGCAACAGCACCAGAGACAATGTTGTTACCGTACAGTTGAGGATTAAACTGAGGAACTGTCATACAACCCTGATATTTACCAGCGCTAGACTGGGTTGAGGGTTGGTTTTGCCCTGTTAAGGCAGCAGAATTTGCTGGTAGTTGTGCCTGTTGAGGTTGGGGTAAAAGAGAAACAGTTTGATTTCCCAATTTTACAGAAACACTCACATTCGGTGCGGCGATACTCCCAGAGGAAGCGGTCCCAGGGGCGATACTCCCTCTGGGAGTCGCCCTAGGGGCTAAGGCACTAAAACAAATCTGTTCTCCTGGAAGTTTGGCAATGTCCACCCTTGGCGTGAGAGAATCTTTTCCAAAGGCTAATGCCTGTGGGACTTCCGGTTGAGTGGAAAGTCTTGTCACCCGAATCTGGATTTCTTGATTTTGGTAGCGGACAGTAAAAAGATTTTCTCCCAACTGTAAGGGTAAACTTGGGGCAAAATGACCAGACTTGCTACGGGTTACTGGCTGATTATTGATCAGAACCTCTCCACTTGATGGTGCTGTACCAAGAAAGAAAATTTTCTGGGCAGAAGTCTGGTAGTTTGTTTTCGGAAAAACAACCTTGAGGGATTGTTCTTGCGCCAAAGCGATAGAGGGGGTAACTATAGAACTTAATAAGATTAATCCTAAAAGTGATCTCACGTCAAAATAAAAGAATAATTGACAACAAGAGTGGAGTTAAGCACCTCCCCCTAAAAGCATGGGGGTTGAATTCAAAAAAATAAAATTATAATTTAAATTTATAATTTGAAATTTATAATTTTGAATTTTGAATTCCCAAAGGGGGTGACTGTGGCACAATGACGGGATGTGTTTCTAGAAGTTGCGCAAAATTAAAAATACTATGACTAAGTTTGTATTTGTAACTGGCGGTGTTGTTTCTAGTATTGGTAAGGGAATTGTAGCAGCAAGTCTGGGGCGATTGCTCAAGTCAAGAGATTATTCGGTCTCAATTCTCAAACTCGACCCTTATATTAATGTTGATCCAGGAACCATGAGTCCTTTTCAGCATGGGGAAGTCTTTGTGACTCAAGATGGTGCTGAGACAGATTTGGACTTGGGACATTACGAACGTTTTACTGATACCTCTATGTCCCGGTTGAACAGCGTGACGACTGGTTCAATTTATCAAGCCGTCATTAATAAAGAGCGTCGTGGAGATTATAATGGTGGCACGGTCCAAGTCATTCCCCACATTACAAACGAAATTAAAGAGCGGATTATTAGAGTTGCAAAAGATACTAATCCGGACGTGGTTATTACAGAAATTGGTGGGACAGTAGGAGATATTGAATCACTACCGTTTTTGGAAGCAATTCGTCAATTTCGTAAGGATGTAGGACGAATAAATGTGGTGTATATGCACGTCACTTTGATACCGTGGATTGCCTCAGCGGGTGAGATGAAAACTAAGCCAACACAGCACTCGGTGAAAGAACTCAGATCCATTGGTATTCAACCGGATATTTTAATTTGTCGGTGCGATCGCCCACTGCCAACAACATTAAAAAACAAATTATCTGAATTTTGCGATGTACCAGTAGAATGCGTCATCCCATCTCAAGATGCTAAGAGTATCTATGAAGTCCCCCTAAACCTAGAACGAGAAGGATTAGCACAGCAAACACTAGACTTGCTGAACATGGAACAACGCCAACCTAATTTGGCGCAGTGGCAAACACTAGTAGAAAAATTATACAGTCCCACTCATCGGCTAGAAATTGCGATTGTAGGTAAGTACGTGCAGCTGAGTGATGCTTATCTTTCAGTTGTGGAAGCTTTGCGTCATGCAGCAATTGCAATGAGTAGCGAACTTCACCTGCGTTGGGTAAATTCGGAACAACTAGAAACTCAAGCAGCCGAAACCTATCTCGAAGGTGTGGATGGAATAGTAGTCCCAGGAGGTTTTGGCGTCCGGGGGGTAGATGGCAAAATTGCCGCAATTAGATATGCTCGAAAAAACGAAATCCCATTCTTAGGTTTATGCTTAGGAATGCAATGTTCAGTCATAGAATGGGGACGAGACGTAGCCGGATTACAAGATGCTAACAGCGCTGAATTTGATCCACATACCAAAAATCCAGTTATTAATTTATTGCCAGAACAACAGGATGTCATTGATTTGGGCGGGACAATGCGCTTAGGTTTATATCCTTGTCGCTTACTTCCTAACTCTTTGGCTTTCAAACTTTACCAAGAAGAAGTGATTTATGAACGCCATCGACATCGTTACGAGTTCAACAACTCTTACCGCAACATCTTTGTAGAGTCTGGTTATCTCATTAGTGGGACTTCTCCTGACGGACGCCTAGTAGAAATTATTGAAATTCCTAATCACCCCTTCTTTATTGCTTGCCAATTTCATCCAGAATTTCAATCGTCTCCTAGTGCACCTCATCCTTTATTTAAAGGTTTTATCGAAGCGACAATTGCTCGTTATTACCCCTCTTCTCAGGTACAAACACCACTGGAAGTCTTTTAAATAGTCATTAGTCATTATGAGGCAGTGCGTTGCGGGGGAACCCTACGCCACTGCGTTGGGGAGCCAGCGCGAATGACAGATCTCCCTCACGCTTGCTCTGGCGTCCGGGTTTCCCGACAGTCGGTGCATGTGGCGTCCCGTAGTAGCACTTGCCGTTCATTAGTCATTAGTTGGATTGTCAATGGCTAATGACAAACTATACTATAAATTGCACAGTATAAAATTGTTGATGTGTGTAGCGATGACCGTTATTATTGTTGAGGATTGAGGCAATTTGGTGGCGTACTGGGTGAAGATTATCTATGAAAGAAATGAATATATAATCAATTTGAAGCAGATTACAGCTTTTTGTCATGAACGAAATGGCAGAATAACTTTTTGGTTACCAGATAGTGCTAGTTCAATAGTTATTAACCGCCAAAGTAACCAAGAAGATTATCAAAAGATTTTAGATTATGTAGAACATCTAACAGGGTTAGGATTAGATAAATCCTTTTGGGTAAAAATTCTTTATGAAAGGAACGAATATATCATTAACCTCGACAGTATTAGTTGTTTTCGTCATGAACCAAATAATGGTAGGATAACTTTTTGGTTACCAGATAGTACTATTTCAGTAGTCATTAACCCCGTAAGTAATTCAGATTCTTATCAAAAAGTTTTGGAATATATTCAAAACACAACAGGACATATTTTATAACTTAAACAGTTCTCCAGGAACGATACAGTTTTTTAAAGAAAAGTGCAGACAAAACAAATTTAATAAACCGGAGAAATTACAAATTTCTAAACACACAGTTTAGCGGATTTGTCAACACTTCTACTGAACTACCTATATAGCAGCCTAGTTTATCCCGTAACGGGAGCAATGCCGAATTTTAACTATTTGTAACAAGCCCAATTTGTTTAGGTAACCTCACCTTATTTTGTTCTTAACCAAAAAATAGGAATATTTGCTTTGTAGGCAACAAATTCTATGTTTAAGAACAGCAAATGCAAAATTTCAAGCGTAAGCGATATCTCTTACTTAGCTTGCTGGTTGCAGCGGTCATAGTAGTAAGTGGTATCCAGTTAGCCAGCGCTAGGCTTGCTACCACTAGTCTTGTTGGTGACCTTCCTGATGGTGGCTCATTGCTACCCACAGGTCAAGTTGTGACGCCAACAGCTGCACCAGGTTCTAGTTTTACAATCCTTGATACTGATCGGCGTTCAGATGATAATGCCGCCGCCGCCGAGGCTGTAACAACTGTCAAGAGTCCAGACGGTAAAACCCTACTAGTTCTGACAAGTGGCTATAACTTGAATTTCCGAGATGAAAAAACTGGCCAATACTTTACTTATCCAGTCTTAGATCCCCAAACAGGGTTGCCAAGTACCGTTACAACCCGTAAAGCAGAATGGGTGTTTGTATTTGATATCAGCACCGGTAACTTGGTTAAGAAGCAACAAATCAATATTCCTAACACTTATAATGGCTTGACTTGGGCACCAGATGGTCAGCGCTTCTACGTCTCAGCGGGGATTGACGATCGCATCTACGTTTACAAAAACGACGGTAGCCAATACGTCCCAGATGCGCCCTTCATCCTTCTCGGTCACAATACAGACCAAACTGCACCCTTTCCTAAGTACGATGGTGGGCTGTTAAAAAACTCCCCAGCTCAAGCCGCCGCAGGATCAGAACAAATAGCAACAGGAGCAGTTGTGGCGGGACTTGCCGTTAGTAAAGACGGCAAAACCTTAGTGGCTGCTAACTTTCAAAATGACTCCGTGTCGATTGTTGATACTGACACTCGGCAGGTCCTCCAAGAAATTAAGTTCTTTGTACCAGGTAGTAAAGTCGCAACAGGGGAGTATATCTTCGATGTTGCAATTAAGAGTACAAAAAGCGGTGCGGCTGCTAAAGTGTTTGCAACCAGTCAACGTGACGACGAAGTGTTAGCTGTTGACATTTCGACTCAAGCCGTGACTCGCATCCCTGTAGGTACTCAACCTAACAAAATACGACTTTCACCCGATGAAAACCTACTGTATGTCGCCAACGGCAACAGTGACTCTATTTCTGTCATCGACACAATTAGTAACAAGGTCATACGAATTATTAACTTATCTCGACCCAGGGATAAGTACAAAGGTGGCAACCCAAACTTTATTACCATCAGCCCTGATAGCAAGACTCTCTACGTCACTTTGGGTGGTGAAAACGCTGTAGCAGTGGTGAACTTGAACAACGGTCGAATCATTGGACGCATTCCTACAGGCTGGTATCCCAACTCCGTTAGCATAAGTGACGATGGCAGTAAACTCTACGTCGTCAATGCTAAAGATAATGTTGGTCCCAACCCCTCCAATAATCGCAGTACACCGGCAGGAACAGCCCGTAACACAACGTTTAGAAACGAATACAACTGGGCGCTGGAAAAAGCTGGCATTGCGGTAATTCCAGTTCCAGATGCTGGCACCCTCGCTTCTCTCTCGCAGCAGGTAGACGAAAATAACGGTTTCCGAAATCGCCGTCTCGATCCGATCTTGGCTTTCTTACAGAACAAGATCAAGCACGTTATCTACATAGTCAAAGAAAATCGTACATACGACCAAGTACTCGGCGATTTACCTGTTGGCAATGGCGATCCTACACTCACATTATTTCCGCAAGCCATTTCACCCAACCATCACAAGCTAGCACAGGACTTTGTCACTTTTGACAACTTCTACGATAGTGGTGAATCTAGCGGTGTGGGCTGGAACTGGTCTACTTATGGACGGACAACTGACTACACTGAGAAAACTCAGTCGGTGTCTTATGGCAACTCCTCCGGTACTGCTGGTCTCACCTACGACTATGAAGGTACAAACCGCAACATCAACGTTGCACTACCAGATCCCTCTAAACCTACACCACAATTAAGTACACGGATAACAGAGATTCTTGACCCTTCAGGAAATTCTTCGATTTTACCTGGTTCCAAAGACGTTAACGCCCCAGAAGGGGATGGTGAACTAGATTCAGATGCAGTTGGTGGCTATCTGTGGGATGCAGCACTGCGTAACGGTAAGACTGTTCGCAATTACGGCTTTTTCATCGATCTTGCCTATTACAACACTAGTAACGCACAAGTCGATCCCACAAAGCCCGACCCCAATAACCCACTTTACATCCCCATTTCCCCAACCCCCTTTGCTGATAACATTCCTCAGTCACCTGTAGGCAAAGTCGTGTTGCAGGATAAAACTGATATCTATTTCCGAGGTTACGACCAGAAACACCCAGATATTTATTTGTACAACGAATGGGCACGCGACATTGATAGCTATTTGGCGAAGAATGAACTGCCCAATTTGTCCTTGGTACGTCTGCATCACGACCACTTTGGTAACTTCAATAACGCTTTGGCTGGTTTGAATACTGCCGAACTACAGATGGCTGATAATGATTATGCCGTCGGTTTGCTGGTAGAAAAAATCTCTAAATCCCCTTTGTGGAAAGACACAGCCATCTTTGTCATTGAAGATGACTCTCAGAATGGACCTGACCACGTCGATGGTCATCGCTCACTAGCTTATGTCATTTCACCTTACACCAAGCGAAAAGCCCTTGTCAGCACTAACTACAATACTGTTAGTATGTTGCGGACAATGGAGGATATATTGGGAATCGGTTACCTAGGCATTAATGATGCCAATGCCACGCCGATGTCAGATGCATTCACCAGAAAGCCTGACTTTACTCCTTACACAGCTATTGTGCCTGGTAACTTGTGCCGCGAGCCTGTAGATCCAAATCTTGTACCAGCTTGTAAAGATCCCAATGCACAAAAGAGCGCAGCTATTCCCTCTCGGCATAACAAATCTTGGTGGGCACAAGCAACCAAAAACTTCTACTTTGGAGTAGAAGATAAGCTCGATCCTGAAAAATTCAACCGCGTGCTGTGGTCTGGTGTTAAAGGCGACAGTATGCCTTATCCAACAGAGCGCAATCATAACAATTTGCGTCAAAATCGAGCACAACTGCTTGACGAATGGCGTTTGAGTGACACTCACCTTTCTGCTCTAGCAAACTAATAAGTTTTCACATTTTTGTGTAACAAGGCGTAATATGAACATCCTTGTCACCTAGGGTAAAAAGTCTAAAAGCCTTGGAATGTTTAGCTTTCAGTTAATAACATGAGTAGTTCGTCAAAGTAATGCGGATATGTAGTAAGCACTCTTCGTGCTTACTATGTACATCTTTGATTTCTAGAACGTAGCAAAGTTGGCTTGGTGAGGTACTGTAGCGGTTCGGAATGCAATACATCAAGAAATAAGAATTACAGATAGACACAGATGAATTTGTACTTCATCCAAACGAGAAGCGCTATAGGGCAATACGGTTTCGTATCGCATGACTCTTAACCTATTGCTTGCCCAAAGTTAACCTTATCGATGCCTTGATGTAACCTGTCCTTACCTAAAATATCTGTAAATTTTTGAGATACTTGCAATCTCACAATCGTTGTCTATAAAGCTGAACTGGAATCGGAGATTCATTCATGGTGCTAATTCGAGTGGGGCAAATCTCATTTATCATTGCTGCTGTGCTTTTAAGTTGGGGCGTGGAAATTGCAGCACAAACTGCGTCGAAAACACTGACGATTTATTCAGGGCGAGAAGAGAAAATTATGCGTCCCCTGATTGAAAAAGCGCAGAAAGATTTGGGGATACCTATTGAGGTGCGCTATGGTGACTCGACAGAATTAGCGATCGCCCTGCTCGAAGAAGGCAAAAATAGTCGTGCTGATCTGTTTTACGCTCAAGATGCTGGTTCATTGGGAGCTGTCGCCAAGGAAGGGCGAACTTTAGCTCTTCCTGGTCAGTTACTAAACAAAGTTGAGCAGCAATTTCGCTCTCCCGCAGGGCAATGGGTTGGCATTTCTGGACGGGCGCGGGTGATTGATTACAACACCAAACTTGTCAAAGCCAGCGAACTTCCCACAAGTGTCATGCAACTAACCGACCCCAAGTGGCGCGGTAAAGTTGGCTGGGCACCTACGAATGGTTCTTTCCAATCATTTGTAACCGCCATGCGGCTGATACAGGGCGACCAAAAAACCCTGGAGTGGTTAAAAGCAATGAAAGGTAATGACGCCAAAGCTTATAGCGGCAATAGTGCCATTGTTGAAGCTTTGGGACGGGGAGAAATCGCCTTAGGGCTAGTAAATAACTATTACCTGTATCGCTTTACCAAAAACGATCCCAACTTTCCCGTTGCTATCCATCATACACGCGGTGATGCGGGATCATTAATTAACGTCGCAGGTTTAGCAGTGTTAAATACAACCGACCAAAAAAGTGATGCAGAAAAGTTTGTTGCTTATATGCTTAACCCAGAGGTGCAAAAGTACCTTACTCAGGAGTTTTACGAGTATCCGTTGGTAAAAGGTATTGCAGTATCGCAAAAGCAAATTCCGCTTGAGCAACTGCAATCTCCCAAGCTCGATCTGAGCAAATTATCAGATTTGAAGGGAACGCTCTCGTTGCTCCAAGAGGCAGGGGTGTTGTAACTAAGGGCGAGAAACAGGCAGAGGAGAAAATTGAAATCCCCGCTCAAGAGCTCCCCTGCTCCCTGCTCCCTTGCTCCCTACTCGGGTGTTCCCTGCTTTGCCGATCCCCACCAGAAGCTATGCAAGTTAGAGGTATCAAAACTCATCAGCCACCTTTGTTTCTTGTAGGCGCAGCCTCACTGACGGCTGTGGCGATCGCCCTGCCTTTGACTTACTTAGTTATACGGACGGCTGGTGTAGGTAAAGAACAGTTACTTGCCTTGGTATCGCGTCCGCGCACGCTTGCAGTGTTGTTAAACAGCGTTGGCTTGGCTTTTGCAAGTACTTTATTTTCCGCTGCGATCGCAGTACCACTGGCATTTCTCACACTGCGGACTGATTTACCCTGGCGGCGATTTTGGCTGATTGCTACCATATTACCCCTGGCAGTGCCTGACTATGTGGGTGGTTTTGCCCTGATTGCTGCTTTTGGACCAAAAGGTAGCTTGTTGCAACTCTGGCTAGAACCTCTAGGATTGCAGGAGTTACCAGAAATTTACGGTTGGACTGGAGCAATTTTGGGACTGACTCTGTTTTCCTATCCATATTTACTACTGAGTGTCCAGGCTGGGTGGCAAGGTATCGACCCAGGGATAGAGGAAGTTGCAAGGAGTTTAGGTTATACCCAGCGGGAAACCTTTTTTCGTATTATACTGCCTGCTCTACGTCCGTCAATCGTAGCAGGGGGATTACTAGTCGCGCTCAATGCCTTGCAGGACTTTGGAACAACTTCAGTGATGCGGTTTGATACATTTACGCGTGTGATTTATGTGCACTACAAATATACCTTTGATCGGAATCAGGCGGCGGCGCTGGCTTTAATGCTAGTGAGTTTGGTGCTGCTGCTATTGTGGTTGGAATACAAAGCGCGATCAAGATCTGCCTACTACAGTCGTACCGCTAAGTTCTACCGTCTACCCGCACCGATTCATCTTGGGATTTGGAAAGTGCCTGCAATTTTGTTTTGTCTCGCCGTGGTTAGCTTGGGCTTAGTGTTACCAATAGGTGTCATTTTGTTTTGGCTAGTGCGAGGATTAATAAACACAGGGACGGGTGAAATTGTTTCTTTAGCAAATGTCATACAATTAGCTTGGCACTCAATAATAGCGGCGGGATTGGCAGCGATCATATCCACCCTCTGCGCCTTGCCAGTGGCAATCCTTGCTGTTCGGTTTCCTAGTCGCATCAGTACTGCTATTGAGCGCACAAGCTACGTTGGCTTTGGCTTACCTGGAATTGTGGTTGCATTGTCGCTCGTATTTTGGGGAGCAAATTACTTGCCTTGGTTGTATCAAACTTTGCCAATGCTGGTCTTTGCTTATTTAGTATTATTTGTTTCGCAGTCTGTAGGCACTGTGCGGAGTTCGCTGCTTCAGGTTAATCCTCAATTAGAAGAATCGGCACAGAGTTTGGGTAGAACAGAGTGGCAAACTTTGAGAGAAATTACATTGCCGCTCGTAAGCCCGGGGGTGCTGAGTGGAACGGCGTTGGTGTTTCTAACAGCAATTAAGGAGTTACCAGCGACGTTGTTGTTGGCTCCAATTGGCTTTAATACCCTAGCTACGCATATCTGGAAAGCGACTGAGAGTGTTTCCTACACTGATGCTGCTGCTGGCGCACTCGTCATGTTAGTGATTTCCATGAGTTCCACGTTATTGGTGTTGTCTCAAAGTCCGAGCAAAGCATTCACCATAGAGGCACGCCGTAGTTTACAAAGGGAGGTTGATTGAAGATTTTGGATTTTGTGCAATTTTTGATTGAGAAAAGTTAATGAGTAGTTTCAACTAATCATGTGTAGCAAATATTTAGTGAAATAGCTAAGCGGGTTTTATGGTATTACCAGCAATTTTACGCTTGGAGAATGTGACCCTAAAGTTTTCCCAAATGACTGCCCCAGTTGTGGATGGGGTAAGTTTGGCACTGGCACCAGGAGACGTGCTGGGGTTAGTTGGACCTTCTGGATGTGGGAAAACCACGCTCCTGCGAATTATTGCTGGGTTTGAATCACCGCAAATGGGAACTGTGGAGATTGCTGGACAGATCGTCGCAGGCAAGAATCAGTGGGTACCGCCAGAACAGCGCCATATCGGGATGGTGTTTCAAGACTATGCTCTGTTTCCGCATTTATCGGTGGCGGAGAATATTGCTTTTGGCTTGCGGCTTGCGCAACCCAGAGAACGCCGGAAACGGGTGACAGAGTTCTTGGCACTCGTCAGACTTACAGGACTTGAAAACCGCTATCCTCACGAACTGTCTGGCGGTCAGCAACAGCGGGTAGCCCTTGCCCGTACTTTAGCTGCACAACCTAAACTTTTACTATTCGATGAACCACTGAGCAATTTAGATGTCCAAGTGCGGCACAAATTGCGGGAGGAAGTGTTAGAAATTCTTAAAGCAAGAGAGATGTCAGGAATTTTTGTCACCCACGATCAACAGGAAGCACTGGCGATCGCTGACCAAGTTGCAGTCATGCGCCAAGGATCTTTAGAGCAAGTAGGGACGCCAGAAGAAATTTACCGACATCCAGCCTCGCGCTTTGTCGCCGAGTTTATCAGCCAAGCGAACTTTCTGCCTGCAAGGCGTAAGGGACATCTATGGGAAACCGAGATAGGATGTTTTGCACTTCAAAATCAGGATTCCAAAGACGATATTCATCCTTGTGCAGACAAGGGTGATTTGATGATCCCAGAAGAGGACATTATTTTGCAACCAGATCAGGATGGTTCAGCTGCGATTGAGACGCGCCGCTTTTTAGGTCGCGAATATCGGTACTGCTTGCGAACTCCCTATGGGAAGAAGCTATATGCGCGCACACCAACTGCCATAGCCCTGCCCATTGGCACGCGGGTGCGGTTGTCTGTGGTCGGGCAAGGATTGAGATTTTTTCCACACTGCTAAACCGATGAGGTTTTAGAGGTGCATAAACCGTAACTTTGAGGTATTAAATTGTATGAATTGGGAAATTTTTCTTGCCAGTTTTGCAGGTGCTTTGATTGAATTGGTCGAGATTCTTGGCATAGTCATCGTTGTTGGTCGAGTAGCAGGTTGGCGTAATGCCCTGATTGGTTCAGGTAGTGGCATTGGTTTGACTGTGGTGGTCTCGCTTATCTTCGGGAAAAGTTTAACGCTCATTCCTGTAGACATTCTTGCAATTGTTGCCGGAGGTTTCCTGATAGCATTTGGGCAGAAGTGGACACGATCAATAGTCAAGTACTACGGCGGTATTCCCAAGAAGAAGCGTGGAGATGATGAAGAAGATAGGCTGGAAGCAGAACTGGCAAAAGATGGCAATCAATCTGGCTGGAACTGGTTTGCTATCGTTACCACATTCAAGGGTGCGCTGTTGGATAGTGTGGAGGTGGCGATCGCAGTCGTCACTTTGGGTGCTACTGGCGGCAAATGGATAGAAGCCATTGGTGGTGCAACAGTAGCAGCAGTTGGGTTAGTTGTGCTTGCATTCTTGTTCAGAACGCCACTTAATCAAGTACCTGTCAAGCCGATGAAATTTGTAGCTGCAATGCTGCTGATGGGATTTGGCATTTACTGGCTGGGTGAAGGATTGAATGTGGAGTTCCCAGGTGACAACTGGGCGATTATCTGGTTACCGCTGGCTTGGGGTTCTTTCATGGCTATTGCTGCTGCATTCCTGCGCTGGTGGGTTGGGTCACACAAGCCGGAGGAGATCGTCAGTTAGCTTCTTCGAGTTCTCGCCCTGCACCATAGCCCTTGGCTTGGTGTCGGAATTGCTCCTGTAGTTGTATTATTTATGACTGTTCATTAAGTTTTTCTATCCTTACGTACAAGCGACGCGCGATTCGCATTTTCTCCGTGATAAAAGTGCTCAAAATTACTCAGATCCAATCTTAGAATTTTGAATCTTGAATTCTCCCATAAGCGCGCAGTTTAGGGAAGGATATAGAACTTAGGGAGTTAATTGTCCTGAAATTCCGCGATGTCTATACAGTTTTTTTGTAAATTTAGTTACTATAGACATCGCAAAAAAACGTAAATATCTGACGCTTTGATGCAGCATTCCTCGCTTCAAAAAAAATGTTTTTTTTACTAAGTAACTAATTTAGTAATAATTTATTATTTTCTTAGTAGAAATTATATGAGTAACAATAACTACTTTCTCCAGAAATATCTACCAAATAACAGATGCGGACGTGCACGCAAGTCCAAAGTGTTAAATTTAACACTGTGCAAATATTATGTTAATTGATAGTTAAAACCCTACTTGGTATCAGCAATCTTAATCACATTAAGTTTTTTGTTAGAACGCAACTTAGTATCACTGACTCTTTTAACCATGTATATACGCAAGTATGCAAGTCATGCTAAACCTGAGCTTCTCACGCTTCGCAAGAAACCACTAGCAATATACGAAAGAAACACATCTCCCTTGTTAAAACACTTATCAGTTATCAGTTTCACTGCGTAGGTAGCTGTTCGGGTGTTCCCTATTCCCTATGTTTTTTGAAAGCAGCCCCACGGGCGGCGCACCACCCGTTATGAATGAAAGAAACACCTTTTTCCCTTACACCCTTATATCAAATCCGTTTGTAATGGCTTCGCCACGCTACGCGAACGGAATTATTTCTCCTTAGTTTCCCTCTGCGTTACGCCAGGTGCTACCCTGCGGGAAGCCGCTAGCCCCTAAGGGGGCGCTGCGCAAACGCGTCTACAAGTCGGGAAACCCGCCCAACGCACTGGCTCCTCTGCGCCTCTGCGGTTTTTTAATTATTCAGATTCAACCGGAAACAATATTACACCCTTTTTTCAAGCTAGTTCACCATCACGAGCAATGATCTCAATCATCTCACTGCGAGTCAATTCATGTATAGCAGCGACTTGAGCCAGTTTTTCCCAAGCTGTATCTGTGAGTCTGATGGATCTTAAACGTTTGGGTTCAGATTCATAATCTCGCTCAAACTTACCCGAATTCTTACGGTTACGCCTGGAAGATTTCTGCCTTGTCCCTGAGTATTGATCTGCTGGTAAATGCTTCTGAGTCTGATTTGCAGTCAACAAACTAATCAGGTTGTTAATCAGGCGCTCTTGCTCCATTGGTAAAATATCATTGCCATGAAGTATTTCCTCAATCAAGATGAAATGTACTAAAGTTCCGACCAAAACTCGCGCAGCAACTTCTGGATCAGGTAAGTTGAGTTCAGGACGGGACATGAGGAATTGACACAAATCCTCCAAAAATGGTTTTTCAAGGTTAAGAACAAAGGCTCGTGCTAACTCTGGGAAGCGTCCAGACTCACCAACTATCAAGCGCATTAATCCTAACACCTGCTGGTCACCTATAATGTTGTTTAGCATACTGAATGCCAAGTGACGCAGGATGACGGATGCTTCACCTTCCATCAATTGAGCTTTTTGTGGATTAAATGATGCATAATATTTTTCCAGTATAAGTTGCTGTATTAAGGCAGTAAACAGTCCTTCTTTGTCTTGAAAGTGGCTGTAAACAGTTGTTTTAGACACGCCTGCTGCTGCTGTCACTCGATCCATTGTTGTCGCAACATAGCCATGTGCCAAAAATTCTTGCATGGCACCTGCCAGAATGGCATCTACTTTTTCTTCTGACAGCTTACGATCTAAATTATTAGCTTGTGTCTTTCTCATTTGTTCATCTCTTGCTTTTCGCAGGCTATAGGTGTTTGCAACGCTGTAATAAAGGTTACCTCTGGGGATATAACCATCCTCCCTTATAGGGAGTGTATGCAACACGCGGACTGGGGCGAAAATTTTCTTGACAGGTTGTACTGTACAGTTTAGTTTAAAAAGAGGAATTAAACTATTTAGTTTATTTTGTCCCACAGGAGGCACCTTATGGTGCGTGATGCAACAGCTAGCAGTTCCTCATTCTCTAAGCATAGCCGTCGCCCACTGACAATACTGGCAGTTGTCATAACATTTGTTGTTGCAGGAGTGACAACATACAGGTTCTGGCAGTTACAGTCACACAAGTCTAATGAGATCCAAAAGTCTCACCAAACCATTCCTAAAATCATAAAAGTTGTTGCTTTGGGAAGGCTAGAGCCACAGGGACAGGTTATTAAAATTTCTGCACCAACATCTAGTCAAGAGAATCGAGTTGGACAATTGTTAGTCAAGGAGGGGCAAAAAGTTAAGGTAAACCAGGTGATTGCTATTCTTGACAGCAAAGATCGTCTTCAAGCTGCTGTTGTCAAAGCACAGCAACAAGTGAAAGTGAAACAGGCAAACCTTGCTAAAGTGCAAGCAGGTGCAAAACGGGGTGAAATTGAAGCACAAAAAGCCACAGTTGAGCGATTAAAGGCACAGTGGCAAGGTGACAGGATAGCGCAAGAGGAGGCGATCGCCCGACTCAAAGCACAATCCCAAGGCGATAAGATGGCGCAACAAGCAACTGTTGAAAAATTGCAAGCCCAACTCAACAACGCTCAAGCCGAATATCAGCGCAATCAGCAACTCTACTCACTCGGTGCAATTTCTAAGTCTTCATTTGATAGTAAGCGCCTGAGTGTAGACACTGCAACACAGCAACTCAAAGAAGCCAGAGCAATACTCACTCGTATTGATGGTACCAGTAGCAGCCAAATCAGTGAAGCTCAAGCTGTTCTCACCCGGATTAACACAACTCTTAGTCAACAAATTAGCGAAGCGAAAGCCACACTCCAGAAAATAGTAGAAGTGCGTCCAGTGGATGTGGAAGCAGCAAAAGCAGAAGTTGATGATGCGATCGCACAAGTGAATCAAGCTCAAAAAGATTTGCAACAAGCTTACGTGCGAACACCCCAAGATGGTCAAGTCTTGGATATACATACGCGTGCTGGTGAAGTGGTATCAAGTGATGGCATTGTTGAAATTGGACAAACCAGCCAAATGTATGCTGTTGCAGAAGTTTACCAAAGTGACATCAGTAAAATCCGTCCGGGGCAAGATGTGCGGATTATCAGTGATTCTCTACCTGGTGAATTGCAAGGAAAAGTCGAGCGGATAGGTTTACAGGTGCGTCGCCAGAGTGTCATCAATACCGATCCTAGTACTAATATTGACGCCCGAATTGTCCAAGTGCATATCCGACTCGATAAGACATCAAGCCAGAAAGCAGCTCAGTTTACCAATCTACAAGTTAAGGTGGTGATTTCACTTTGATTGCATTCATACAACAGTTACACCGGCGAATACCTCTGGGATGGCTGCAATTGAGTCATGAAAAAAGCCGTCTGCTTGTCGCATTATCTGGTATTGCTTTTGCTGATGTGCTCATGTTCATGCAGCTTGGCTTTCAGACTGCACTTTATGACAGTAACACTCGCCTCAACCGAGTTTTGCAGACAGACATTGTTTTACTCAGTCCGAAAGGTCGTAATATGCAAAATCTGTCTACATTTTCCCGGCGGCGACTGTACCAAGCTTCCTCGATATCAGGAGTAAAGTCGGCAGAAGCATTGTATGTGAGTTTCATCACCTGGAAAAATCCCCAAACTCGTCGTGAAACTTCCATTCAACTGCTTGGGTTCAATCCTGACCAACCAGCTTTTGGGTTACCAGAAGTCAACCAACAGTTAGATAAGATTAAGCTACCAGATACTTTCTTATTTGACAAAGGTTCTAGAGGGGAATATCAACAAGCGATCGCTCAAATTGAACAAGGTAAAACCGTTACCACCGAAGCAGAAAATCATACCATTACTATCAATGGCTTATTTAAATTGGGGACTTCCTTTGGGGCTGAGGGAAATTTGATTACCAGTGATCAGAATTTTTTACGGCTGTTTCCCGGACGACAAGCAGCGAGTATTAATCTGGGTTTAGTTTATCTTGAACCAGGCTACGATCCACAGCAAGTTGCAACAGCATTAAGAGCTTACTTACCCAATGATGTCAAAGTCCTCACTCATCAAGAATTTATTCAGTTTGAGGAAAACTACTGGCAAACACAAAGCCCTATTGGTTTTATCTTTGGTTTGGGTGTATCAATGGGGTTTCTTGTTGGCATTATTATTGTTTATCAAGTTCTTTCCACCGATGTCAATGCACACCTGAAGGAATACGCAACCTTAAAAGCAATGGGGTATCACAATTTATACTTTTTAGGAATCATTTTTGAAGAAGCTCTTATCCTGGCATTTCTGGGCTTCATTCCAGGAACAATAGTACCTTTGGGACTTTATTCTTTAACAAGAACAGCGACAAATTTGCCGATATACATGACATTCACACGAGCTTTAGTGGTGCTGATATTGACTGTTATTATGTGTGTTATTTCGGGGGCGATAGCCACCCGCAAACTCCAAGCGGCTGATCCGGCTGATATGTTTTAATAGTCATTAGTCATTAGTCATTGGTCACTACAAAGGACTAATACGCGCGTTGTGTTCCTACGTATTACCTCACCCCGCCCTGACGGGCACCCCTCTCCTTAGGAAGGAGAGGGGGAGATAAATAGAGTGATCGCTTCACCCCACCCCTTAAGCAATTCAAAGTATGCCCGAAGGGCACGCTGCGCTATCAAAAAAAAAGAATTCTTAATTTTGAATTTTGAATTTATATAGCGCGTCCACATCAAAATGTTGGGTTGAGGCTGCAGGGGAGAAGGAAAACAGACAAAGTGCGCCAATTAACTTCTACCCAACAAAATAAGTAGATCGGTACAAATAAAGTTGACTAGTGAAGGCAGTCATTAGTCATTGGTCATTAGTCATTAGTAAGAGTTTGAGGCGTTTTTACATTTCTTAACATAGTTATGTTTATTTCCACCTATCTATGGCCATAGCCAGTCAGGTTAGGACGTAGACTATAAGGAGATTTATTACTTCACTTGGATCATTTACGTGATGCAATCCAAGTCGTTCTCAAACAAGCAGCGTCCTAATGAAGATGGCTATGGCTATACTTAGACGAGACGCGCTACTACAAAAAATAAAATTCCTGATATGTTTTAAAAAACATTAGTCATTGGTCATTGGTTATTGGTCATTAGTCATTAAAATGTAGAGACGTTGCATGCAACGTCTCTACACGTGTGAAATTTTTAAAAACAATCCTTAACTGAACGACATTGTGTTATGCCTTAAGAATCATGCACCATCCCAGGGTCTTGGTGCGTTATACGTTCCGTCTAACACACCCTACAATTATTTAGATTCTTTCAAAAGCGATCGCTTTTTTAGGGGCGATCGCCAAAAATTTCTACTTACAAAAACCTCGTGACGGCTAAGCTAATATCCAGTCACTTTATCGGCATTGCAAAGACTCACGCGTAGAAACACCAGTTTTAGAATTCACTCCACTTGCTTTCGCACAAAGTTTTTTCACTTCCAGACGATCTAAAACTGCATCGGTGAAATCAGCACCAGTAATGTCTACATCATCAAAGGTAGAACGCAACATCATTGCGTTTGTAAAGATTGCATCGCTCAAATCACCACCCTCAAAAGCGACCAAGTAGGCTATACCTTCAGTAAAATCTACACCATGCAGATTGACTCCCTCTAATATCGAACCATTGAAAACGCCACCGCGCAAATCAGCATTGCTAAAGTTAACGTTCTTAAGCTTGACATTAATATACTCAGATCCAATCAAGCTTTGACCAGAAAAATCCTTACCGTTGAATGCATCGTCTGTGGAACGCCGAATACTCGAAGAACCGACTCCCTCTGCTGACAGGGGAAACAAGAAAAGAACGATCGCCAGAACCAACCCAACGAGTACTTGCTGATACTTCATAATGCCAACTTAATAAATCTCAACACTGCCACCATTCATTAAAACAGTGAACAGTGAACAGTGAACAGTAAAAAGTTATCAAGATTTCAGATCACTGATAACTCAATACGGTTGGTGATAATACCAAAATCCTTATCACCGATTGCAATGTAGAACTTTCGGATCAAATGTAGAGACGTTGCATGCAACGTCTCTACACATGTGGAATGGTTACCAACAATCCTTAACAGCAACCGTATTGACTGATAACTGATAACTGATAACTGTTCACTGATTCAAAAGGCAGGGCAACTAGGAGGTGTGGGCTGGGGACGTTGTATACCAGTTTTGGTAGGATCGTAACCTACCAAAAGCACCTCACCTTTCTCATTGAAAATCCATCCTCGGGCAGGTATTATCTCTTTGACTTTCGGTTTGACTGTCGCACTGGTGGAAGACTGATTCTGAGTTTCACTACTGGAATTCTTCGGATTGACAGCAGGCTTGACCAAATCAACGCGCACATTGTCACTACTGAGGATGTTCTTCGGATCAGTTGGGAACCCGCCACGCCCAGTGATCGTGAAGCTATCACCAAAACCTTTTATACACGGATTTTGGGCAATCAGCTGTGCTGGGTCGATGACATACTCAAACAATTCAAACAATCCGCGACTGGGGTCAATATCTGGTGTATTAATAGTTACGGTACCTTGAGAGCCAAATTCAGAGCTAGCATTAATGTCGTTAGTTGTAGGATTTAAAGCGCGTTCTTCTAGTCCGTAAATTCTCGTAGCATTAATCTCGATTTTGCCACCTCTGCCTCGATCAGCATTGGCAACAATGTCATTGTTTCCAGGAAAGGCAACTACAAAACCCTTGGGAGCGTCGGGAGTGTTAATAGTGATGTTACCACCATTGGCACCATTGGAAGCTTTAGCAGAAATCAGACTGTCATTTTCCATTCGCAACAGACCTAAGTTTTGGAGGTTGATGTTACCTCCGTCTCCCGCGTTGGTTTCTGCAGTGAGTTTTCCTCCGTTCAGACGAATGGTGTTTACATTTGCAGTTAAGTCACCTGCTGCACCAGTACTGGTTGCACTCACTGTTACTTCTGCACCATCGCGGACATTTAAATTTGGGCTATTGATAACCAAATTCCCTGCTTTACCAGCATCTGAAGCTTGAGAGAACAAAGTGCTGGGCTTAGTTATACCATCTGGAAAGGTTTTAGTACCGACGACATCCACAGACTCTTTAGCAGTGACAGTCAAAGTTCCGCCATCACCAGCAGCGAAAGAACCTGATCTGACTTGCCCGCCATCTTGAATTATCAATTGCCTAACATCTAAAGTCGAACTACCTGGTAAACCTGAACCAAGATTATCTGCTGAAATTCTCGCTCCTTTCTCAACAGTTAGCACTCCAGTCGTCAAATTTAAGCTACCCACATTCCCTGTAGCGCCCTCTTCCGCAGACACAAAAAGACCACTGCGATTCCTGTCCAAAAGATCAGCTGTAGCAGATTGTGAAGTTCCACTTAAGAGAATTGAATCTGTTGCATTGATGTTCAAATTTCCACCATTGCCAGTTTTACGACCAGCAGTAGATATCTGCGCTCCACCTTCAACAGTTAATCGTTGAGTTTCAATAGTCAGAGTTCCTGCATTGCCTGGATTGTCTATTGGTTGTTGATCTTCATCAACTTGAGCAAAAATACCACTTGGGTTACCATTGGGATTCCTACCTGTCACGTCTACGGAATCGGATGCTTTTATTAATATGTTCCCTGCGTTTCCAAGACCGAAAGTCGAAGCATTTACATTGGCTCCATTTTGAACGAGTAGTTTCCCTGTTTCAATCGTCACATCCCCACCATTACCACATGGCGAAGACACACAGGAAGAGAAGACTTGAGAGCCAATCAAAGTAGGTGAAAAATTCGGTGCAGTTCCTTCTAACTCCACAGAACCAGAGGCTTTCACGAATACATCTCCAGCCTTCCCTTCACCATCAGCAACAGTTATAATATTGGAACCTCCACTCAATTTCACAGACTCAGCAGCATTGACGATTAAATTTCCACCTGCTTGTGAATTCTGAGCAAAAGAAAAAATCAATGAATTATCTGTGAGGGTGATATTTTTACCCCACACTTGGCTCACACCACCATTACTGGTATCTACATTTGCACCGTTAGACAGTTGAATATCTCTAAATTTCTGAACATTTTCATATCCCAGACGATAGCCTGCATCAATCTCATTCAAACTAACAACACTATTGCCGTCAACGCTACCTAACTCAATTCTTCCGTCAATTGCAGTTAAATTCCCACCCTCTAAGAAAACATTACCGCCCACTAAAGCTAAAGTTTTACCACTTAAAACTTGTAACCCAGCAGGAGAACCAATCGCATTAGTCGCGCCATCAAGACTTGCTTGAGATTGATTAACAATATTTCCAGGATTATCTCTAAATCGTAAACCTATCGGAACATTGATTGTTAACAACGGTGGTTGCGGGTCAGTAGCACTAAACTCAAGCCCATTGCCAAATACAAAACTGTTCGCCGTAGTCCCCAAAAATGAACCACCAATTTGCAAAGAGGCATTTGGTCCAAAAATAATTCCATTGGGGTTGAGTAAAAATAAGTTCGCCTTGCCTAGTGCTCTAATCGCACCATCAATATTAGAAGCATTAGTACCCGTGACTCGGCTGATGATGTTTTGTATATTGTCTGCATTATTAAAGTTAGCCGAACCACCTTTAGGAATAGAAAATTCTTTGAAGCTGTGAAAAAGGTTTGTCCCTCTTGTTGTTCCGTCATTGATGGTGAAATTTTTGCCGTCAGGAGTGACGATAACTGTGGTGGATACAGTTCCATCAGAAGTCACTTCTTGGGCTAAAAGTGTACCTATAGAAGTAAAACTCCCTATAGTGCATAGGGGTAAGGTTAACAAAACGAGCGATATCTTTTTCATAATAGATGCGTTTGTGATAAAGAATTTGTACAAGGAGGTAGGTTGGGGAGGACAGTCACACATGAAGGATTTCCTCACTTTTATTCCACTATCCAGAAGTTAACGAGTCTAAATTAGACTATTAACAGTATATTTTTTTACTTTGAAAACAGAAGTAGCTAATTAGAGTTTTTGGACACTATCACTGAGCATCTTACCATTAGATAGACTTGTCTATAAACGTTTTTTATTACGTTTCCGCAATAATATTGTATTAGGTTTTGGAACCTTGATATGATCACGAGCAAGAGTAAGGTAGAACACATTTTTTGAAGAATCAGGTTCAACAAGAAAATAGAAAAGTAGATAGATAGAAATAAACAGAACTATCTTAAGAAATGTCAAAACGTCTCAAACCCGTAACTAATGAACGGCAGATGCTTTATGCCGGGAGACCCTTTCGGCAGTTCCTCATGGGGGAAACCCCCAAGACCGGACTGCCTCACCACCGCACTGCCTCCTAATGACTGCCTTAACGAGTTAAAGCTTCGACTCCGCTCAGCTTTAACCCTGAGCGAAGCCGAAGGGTTAACTTTATTTGTACCGATCTACTAATCATCAAATTAGACTGGAAAAACAACTTGACAATTTCCATTAGCATCCAACCAACTAGTCAAAAATTGACTGAAGTTTGATGAATTGAAAATAGATAGACAATTTAGATTTGTAAAGAAACTACGAACAGGAGCATAAAATGCAAAAAACATTGAATTCTTGGATGAATTTAATCAATTACAAAAAGGTGGCAGTGATAGCAGCGGCTATTGGAATTGCAGCTTGTTTACTTCCAGAATCTGCTCAAGGTGGTATTGGAAAGGCTTCTGGAAGTTCGACTAACACCAGCCGTTTGAGTTTTGATATAAATACTTCCCTTGCCGATCAAAATCCAAGTAATTGTGTGGGATATTTTCCTGGAGCTATTAAAAACTTCAATATTGAGGGAGGTTTTACAAATTCTTTCATTTGCGGTAATTCAGTCTGCCCTCCTGGAAATGTGAAAGTAACCAAACTTCGTAAAGAATCTACATCTGGTAATGTCTTAGATCTCTATATTGGTTCTGAGAAGAAGCAGGTTAAGTTGGCAGGGCTTCAGAGCTTACTATCTATAAAGTCACCACCTAATTTTAATGTTGAGACTAACGATATAGTGAGATATGATATTACATTTGGTAATACTTATGAACCTGCATTGGTTTTTTTCGTTCAGTCCAAAGATTCTAAGTTAATTAATGATTTATCAGGTTTAGATCAATTGAAAGATCGAATACCGGGATTATTCCCCAGTCGTGATGTTATAGTCTCTGATGATGGAAACACGGCAGTTCTTAACGGTGGTGTGTTTAGCTTTTCTCTGCAAGCTACCTCACAACAAAAATCCGCAGCAACTGCCATAGTTACTTTGTTAGCCCTAGGGTCTTTAAGTACTTTATCACTACTGAGGCGCTCAGAAGTAGGTCGTTTTTTCAAAAATAAAATAGGAGTCCGATAGCAAGTATTTTCTACTTGAGTGAACTTGAGCTATTAGCCCGGAAATTCATTTCCACAGCAGGTGAGGTTGCGTTCTTGAGAATAGTGTAAGTTGTCAGTTTGAATTCACATCTTGCACCAGTATCAACAACGAGGCTCTGCCTTCCGATTATTGAGAATGGTGCAATATCTCAGTTTGAATGAACTTCGGCTACTCCCTATGAAAACTTATTTCCGGGTAGTTATGTTTAGAATTAAATAGCCCTGATACGAAAGTAGCTAATTAGAGTTTTTGCAAACCTTCACTCTCATCTATTACTGTGAGATACAGTTGCCTTCAGGCATTTATTACGTTTGCGCAATAAAGCTGTACTCACAATTCCAAAACCTAGTAAACCTGCTGTTGCAACTGGCTCTGGAACCTTAGTGACATCATCAGGAGCAGGAGTCAAGGAAAACACACCATCAACTACAATACCAAAACTTGATTCATTCAAATCACTAAGACCTTTAGGAAATTTAACTTGACCGTCCGGATTCAAAAATGTAGTTAAATTTGATGCATTGAAAACAGATAGAGAGTTTTGATTAGTGAATGGAGCAGTGAAGGGAGCATAAAATTCAAATTTAATGTAATTTGTTTTGTCATCTTCTAACCTCGCTGAATACTTAACTGCTTTACTGTCAAATTTACCCTTAAAGCTACTGTCTATAGTGTTGAGAGTTTGCAATAATTGTGGTGTTAAATCTATTAAAGAAGTTTTCAGATCTCCTGGATTAAAATCAATAATTGCAGGAAGAGTTGAATCTAAACGATTTTGAAAGCTTGCCTTTGGAATTGCTTGTGTGAATGTTCCTTGATTAGCACCATCCGGTATATATGGACTGGAGGTGTCAATTTCAAATAAAAGTGTATCTGACGCATTAACTGATGGACCAGAAGCTTTACCTATGCCAGCTAGAGCAGATTGTGGAGCCAAAGAAACTGCCATAGCCAATACAGTAGCTGCTGATATAACTTTTGCTAATTTGTTAATCATTATTAAAAAACCTCTCAAATTATTTCAAAACTTTGCAACTAATAACCAAGTTGTGAAAGTCTGCACTAACGTTTTCTGTTTCTCAAAACCAATCTTGTGACATGAAAAATTTGGGTTAGTAACATCTATGCAGAAGATTTATTGCTCTGATTCAAGCACAGTCAACAGTGTTTATACTATAGTTTGTGTTATTTTTTAAATAAAAAACATATTCAATTCATAAAACCTTCACAATTGTGTCTACCTTTCGTAAATTGGCAAGATAGATATTGTTGAACAAATCAAGTTTTTTCTGAGTATTTGTGCTTAGTGTGCCGCTTTCCCTGGTGTTTGTAGGCTCCTGTTTGTATCGAGAAAGTAGAGGCGTTCCGCGTATCGCGAACTGCAGCTGCTTTACATTCGCGGTAAAGAAAAGGTGGGATATTTTGGCTTTAGAAATAGCCCTTGCAAACGTGCTGCCTCTACTCTAGTCTGGAGATCAAGGAGCTTGTCGGCTTCTCGTACTATATTCTTGTCAACTTAAGCTGACAACCTTGTCATTAGGTTAGATCATGCCTTCAAGCGTTTATTACGTTTACGCAATAATGCTGTACTCACAATTCCAAAACCTAGTAAACCTGCTGTTGCAACTGGCTCTGGAACCTTAGTGACATCATCAGGAGCAGGAGTCAAGGAAAACAATTCCGTACGATCAATAGAGTTTGTATTATCTGCTACATTCAACTGATTAAACCTTTTTGGAAATGTAACTTGACCTTGAGAATTCAAAAATGGAGTTAAATTTGATGCATTGAAAACAGATAGAGAGTTTAGATTCGTGAATGGACCAGTGTAGGGAGCAAAAAATGCAAAGTCAACGAAGTTTTTTGGATTTGAGTTATCTTCTAATCTCGCTTCATACTTAACTGCTTTACTGTCAGCAGTTAAGAATGCCTGCTTGAAGCTACTGTTTATAATGTTGACACTTTCCAAGTTTTGTGGTGTTAAATCTATTAAAGAAATTTTCAGATCTGCTGGATTAAAATTAATAATTGCAGGAAGAGTTGGAAATAGAGGGCCAATTGGAAGGCTTGCCTTTGGAATTGCTTGTGTGAATCTTCCTTGATTAGGACCATCCGATATGTATGGACTAGAGGTGTCAATATCAAATGAAAGTGAATATAGCCCAGTAATTGATCCACCAGAGGCTTTACCTATGCCAGCTAAAGCAGATTGCGGCGCTAAAGAAACTGCCGCCATAGCGAATACACCAGCGGCTGATATCCTTTTTGCTAATTTGTTAATCATTATTCAAAAACCTCTCAAGCTGTTTCTAATGTTTGCAATTAATCACGAAGTTGTTAAAGTCTGCACCCGCATTCTTTAAAACTAATCTCGTGGAATCGAAACTCGAGTCAATAACATCTATCGCAGAAAATTTCCGGTACCAAATTAAACCATAGTCAACAGAATTTCTGCTAGACTTGATGTCAAATATTCATGAAACAAATATACTAAATTCACAGGAACTTCACTACAATGTTCACATGAACGTAAATTTGCAAGGTATTGTTGAATCAATCAAGTTTTGTATGAGTATTTGTGTTTAGTTTGTTGCTTTTCCTGGTGTTTTAGGCTCCTGTTTGTATCGCGAACTGCTGCTGCTTTACATTCGCGCTAAAGAAAAGCTGGGATATTTTGGCTTTAGAAATAGCCCCCGCAAACGTGCAGCCTCTACTCTAGTCTGGAGACAAAAAAGCTTGTCGGCTTCTCGTACTATATTCTTGTCAACTTAAGCTGACAACCTTGTCATTAGGTTATATCAGGTTCGCTTGATTACTTATCATTCCTGAAGAACCCTTCGGCTCCGCTCAGGGTAAACCCCACCCCGGTTTTGTCTGTTGCCAAAACCGCCCCTCCCCGATGCCTTGGGGAGGGTAGGGACTTTCAAGGGTAGGTATTTAAGAATCAGGCAGTAGAGAGAGTGATTTGAGAGACATGGAGTTGTGGAGTGAAGGTGGGCCAAGGTTCAGGGAAAAAACTACCTTGAGGTAGTGGAAGGCGATTGAGAACGGTAGCCTTAATAATCAAAAATCCACGTCTAAAGCAACTAAGCCATCGATGGGGGAGACTATTTTTAAAATTACGTCGCGCAATATGAGTTTGTGGTAATTCATCTAAACCGCTAATGGGCATATTGGCATCAACAGAACCACCAACACTGACTTGCCATAAAGTAGCGATCGCCAGCGCTAACCAATGTCTTTCAGCACGTTTGGGGTCAGTCATTTTAGTTTGATGCCAAGCAAAACCACCTCGTTTACCGTCTTTAAATAGACACTCAATCCAAGAACGCATCGAATACCAGCAAGCATCCGCAACTTCAGGCTGCAAATCGGTGAGAATCAACCAAGGTTCGGCATAACCCTGATCATGACGAGCTAACAAGGTACACTCAATGGGGTTACTTTTAAAACAAGTTACCAATGCCTCGAATGACTGACCAGTTTCTGGGACAAGACTATTTAGAGGTAGCCAAAAATCCTGACCCTTAATTTGAAACTGTCCTTGAAGGTTAATCCGCATAAAAGGATGCCAACCAATGTTCTTGATTTGTTGGTATAACCACTGACCATAAAGCCCTCTGTCCGTGGTGACAATTACAAACCAATCTGATGGTACGGTGTTGTTTATATGACGAAATAATTCTTCCCAGTGAGGCTTCCAACTTCCTGGTTTGGTTGCTTCAACTATTTTCCAGGCAATCGGAATTCCACAGCCACGGTAAACAATGCTAATCGCTAATACTGTAAAGCGATCGCTTAGAGTCGAAGCATCTGCCGCCAATGCTAGCCGTTTTTCACCTCCGGGCCACAGACTTAGAATCCAGGATAGTAGTGGACTAAAACAAGATGTCACATCCAATGAAATTCGACCAGTTTTTGTTTTATCTTCAGCGTCTCGATACCATTCCCGCAGTTGCTGACGTATGGTATTTTCCTTTTTATCCAGTAGTTCTGCTAAAAAAACTGAAACCGTTGTTAATCCGCTTGATTGGGTCATTACTATCCCAAAAGTCCACATTGCAAGTACTACTGCTTGAGGCTTTGTGAGATTTGGGATTTTTTCAATCACTTTTCTAGTCCATTCTCTTAATTCCTCACTTTTCCCTACTTGCATTCCCCCTCCTGCACCCTTAGATTCTGCTTTGCTGCTACCTTGGATATTTCTGCTGACGATAGTCAGATAAGTATTTTACCTGCTAAAAGACTCCTTTGTTAAATACCTACCCTTGAAAGGAGGGTAGGGAGGGGTTTAACCGATGTGTCGCATTCTTTTTTCAAATTGTTATTACATCATGCCTTCAAGCATTTATTACGTTTGCGCAATAATGCTGTACTCACAATTCCAAAACCCAGTAAACTTGCTATACCAGCAGGCTCTGGAACCTTGGTTACATCATCAGGAGCAGGAGTCAAGTCCAAAAGAGTAGTATTAGGTAGAGGATTAAGTTGACGATTAGACTCATCATTCAAAGGGCTAAGGTATTTTGGAAATCTAACTTGCCCTTCAGAGTTCAAAAATTGAGTTAAATTTGATGCATTGAAAACAGATAGAGAATTTAGATTAGTGAATTCCCTAGTGTTGGGAGCATAAAATGCAAAGTCAATGAAGTTTTTTGGATTTGAGTTATCTTCTAACCTAGATTCATATTTGACTACAGTATTGCCATATTGATTCTCGAAGCTACTGGGGCCTTGATCGTCTCTGCTTTGATTGAGTACATCCCGCAATGAATCTGAAATCTCTGCTAAAGAAACTTTCAAATCTCCTGGATTAAATTTATACTCTCTAGAAGTTTCGGTGGAGTCACCAAGTTGAAAGGGAGGTTTATCAATTAAGACTGGGTTTTGAATTGCTCCATAAAATATTCTTGCACTGTTAGGAACAGAGGTGTCAAGATCGCTGTTAGGAACAGAGGTTTCAATATCAAATTGCAGTATATCTTCAGTGTTATCATTTACAGGACCAGAGAATTTGCCTATGCCAGCCAGAGCAGATTGTGGGGCTAAAGAAACTGCCATAGCTAATACAGTAGCCGCTGATGTAATTTTTGCCAATCTATTAATCATCATTCAATAACCTCTCAAATTGCTTTGCGATGTGTGCAATTAATGAGATAGTTGTTAAAGGCTGCACCCGCATTCTTTAAAACTAACCCTGTGGAATGGAAACTCTAAGTTAATAACATCTTTCGGAAAGAATTTCCTGAGCCAAATTAAAGCATAGTCAACAGTATTTGTGCTAGATGTTATGTCAATTTTTCATGAAAAAGATATACTATCTTCATATTGTCTTTACCTCACCCCCATCCCCTCTCCGAAATCGCGGAGAGGGGTGCCCGATAGCGTAGCGTGCCGTTAGGCATAGGGCGGGGTGAGGTGAGACCTATGAATGCAACGCGTGTATCACAGTCACTTGTGCGCTATCTGCCGCTATGCTCAAGCGTTGCGATCGCCTCACAAAAAGCACTCCGCACCGTTGCTAAGCGCGAATTGAGTTGGTATTAAAAAGAGGCGGCATAGAGTACAAAGAATACTTATTTAAACCCAAATGAAAACCAACTCCATTTTTTATCGCCTATTCACAACCTTTCCTAATGCTTTCTTTGAATTAATTAACCTGCAATCTAATGAGGCAAATGCCTACAATTTCGCTTCCGTAGAATTAAAACAAACAGCATTTCGTATTGATGGAGTCTTCCTTCCCGTTGCTGATGCTAGTACTCTGCCAAAGCAACTTTGATGGGTTAACAGCAGCAAAAAAAATCTCTTTCTCCCCCTGCTTCCCCAACTTCCCCTGCTCCCCCTACTTACCCTAACCCGGCAATTTTGGGTTGGTCGAGTACTAGTACTCGCCCGATTTATTTTGTTGAAGTTCAGTTTCAAAAAGATACCGAATTTTACGGTCGTTTATTTTCAGAAATATTTCTGTATTTGCGACTTTACGCACCAATTAAGGCTTGGAGAGCAGTGGTCATCTTTCCTCGCCGTAGCATCGAACCAACAAAAGTCGAACCTTATCAAGTTTTACTCGAAAGTCAACTTGTAACGCGATTATATCTGAATGAGCTTGGGGATAGGGCTGAACAATCTTTGGGAGTTGGTATCATTAAATTAGTAGTTGAAAATAAAAAACAAACTCCCGCATTAGCCAGAAACTTGATTGCCAGGACACGCACAGAGCTAACTAATCCAGGGCTTGTGCAGCAAGTGCTAGATTTGATAGAAACAATTGTACTATACAAATTACCAAAGCATCAGTCGTCAGGAGTTGGTGAGGATGTTTGGATTAGGCGATTTTGATATCAAAAAAACCAGATTTTATGAGGAAGTCCGTGAGGAAATCCTTGAGGAAGTCAAACAACAAGTCAAACACGAAGAAGTTCTAGAGTTAATTATGCGTCAGCTTCGACGCCGCATTGGTAATATGGATCAGCAATTGCAAGAGCGTATCAGTTAGTTATCTATCGAACAACTGGAGAATCTTGCCGAAGCACTATTGGATTTTTCAAGTCAAGCAGATTTAGCGACTTGGTTGCAAGATCAATCAAATCAGGTTTAACAAAAGAACTCAGGAGTCAGTCGTCAGAAGTCAGAATGAACTTCTGCGCGACTGGTGAGACAGCGCTGCAGGAGGGTCTCCCGACCTAGGCGACTGCGTTAGCGCAGCGTGACCGAAGGTCATACCCGAAGGGTGAACTCGTCTTGGGTTTAAATAACGACAACAGCAGGGTGCCTGCAATTGGTTGGAGTCTAAATCCCCATCCAATCATATTGCTGAATTCTGAATTCTGAATTCTGACTTCTTCTTTAAGTACACAATAGATACCAAAAGTGAAATACTACAGACAAACGTATCTAAACAAATAGACCTGTGGCTAATCAAGAAGAAATTATCCTGTCCTTAGCGCGATCACCTTTATTTCAACTTGCACAAGAACTCAAAGCCCGACTCACCAATTTTGGCGGTTGGGAAATGCCGGTGCAATTTGTTGGCATAACCAAGGAACACGAAGCAGTCAGAAATGCAGCAGGGATGTTCGATATTTCCCATATGGGTAAATTTACTCTGCAAGGGAAAAACCTGATTTCCCAACTCCAGTTTTTAGTTCCTTCGGATTTAAGCCGCTTGCAAGCCGGTCAAGCTCAATACACTGTCTTCTTAAATCCCAGTGGTGGTATCATCGACGATATCATCTTTTACTACCAAGGCGAGAACGCCACTGGTGAACAACGGGGAGTAATAATTGTCAATGCGGCTACCACTGATAAAGATAAAGCGTGGCTCTTGCAACATCTTGACCAAAATGAGGTGATATTCCAAGACCTTTCACCGAAAAAAGTCTTAATTGCCGTGCAAGGACCAAAAGCCGTAAGCATTCTTCAGACTTTTGTGCAAGAAAACTTAACATCTGTTAAAGCATTTGGGCACTTGGAGGGAACAGTATTAGGTAAACCAGCATTTCTTGCCCGCACAGGTTACACCGGGGAAGATGGTTTTGAGGTGATGTTAGATTTAGATCTGGGGGTAGAATTATGGAGAAGTCTACTCAATGCTGGTGTCATTCCCTGCGGACTAGGTGCGAGAGACACCCTCAGGCTAGAAGCAGCAATGGCACTTTACGGGCAGGATATTGACGACACGACTACCCCTTTAGAAGCTGGTTTAGGCTGGCTAGTTCATCTTGATACAAAAGGAGACTTTATCGGTCGCTCAGTTTTGGAACAGCAAAAAGCTACTGGAGTTCAACGCCGACTAGTAGGTTTGCAAATGCCAGGGCGCAACATCGCCCGTCATGGTTACCAAGTGCTATCAACAGGTGTCGTCGTTGGAGAAGTGACTAGTGGTACACTATCACCAACACTTGGTTATCCTGTAGCTTTAGCGTATGTCCCCACTGAACTAGCGACTGTTAATCAGCAGCTAGAAGTGGAAATTCGTGGCAAAGCTTACCCAGCAGTTGTGGTAAAACGTCCGTTTTATCGATCTAAAAATCGTGTCAGTCATTAAGTGCTCAGTTATGGGTACTATAGCGTAAATCGCTATCGTAGTAGTAATTTTTTTAATGTGGATGAGGAAGTGGTATGCCCTTTGAATATCCTGAAGATTTGAGATATCTAGATACTCATGAATATGTGCGTCTTGAAGGTGAAATTGCCACCATTGGCATCACTGAGTTTGCCGTAGATCAATTGGGTGACATTGTGTTTTTGGATCTTCCAGAAGTTGGTGACGCTGTCTCCAAGGAAGAAACCTTTGGCACAATTGAATCCGTGAAAGCTGTGGAAGACCTGAATTCTCCAGTCACTGGTACAGTTATAGAACGCAATGAGGCTTTGATAGAATCACCAGAACAATTGGCAGACGATCCTTATGGCGAAGGGTGGTTGCTGAAAGTACGCGTCAACAAGACTGGTGAAATTGATGATGCCTTGACTGCCAATGAATACAGCAGGCAGGTTGAAGGATAGAACACAATAACGGGAGAGTCTGGGAGTGAGGAATATCTTTCTTTCGCTTTTGCCTCTCCCTGTATTGCTCCTTTTTCCCCTGTCTCCTTCAGGGCTTTGTGGAAAAACTTGATTAATTTTGATAAAAAACTTCATTAATTTTGATAAATTGACAAACTATACCTAACGCGTCAAACAGAATTGTTGCAAAATATGAATTAGTCGCGTCGGAGAGCAGTTTGTGGTAACTAATGTTCCTCGTCCTAAATCAAACCATCAGCAGATGTCAGGGGAAACTAACCAAAAGTTAAGTTCTTTTCAAGAACGGCACATTGGACCATCATCCAGTGATATCCAGCAAATGCTTGAGGTGCTGGGTGATATTACTCTTGATGAACTTATTGACCAAGCAGTACCGCAGGCAATTCGGTTATCTGATTCATTAGAGTTACCAGAAGCACAAAATGAGTACGCAGCACTAGCTCAACTCAAAGAAATCGCTTCAAAAAATCAAGTTTTCCGCTCGTTTATTGGTATAGGGTACTACGACTGTATCACCCCACCGGTGATTGGACGCAATATTCTAGAAAACCCTGGTTGGTATACTGCTTACACTCCCTATCAGCCAGAAATTGCCCAAGGACGACTCGAAGCCCTGCTTAATTTCCAAACCATGATTATTGACTTAACAGGTTTAGAAATTGCTAATGCTTCATTGCTGGATGAAGCCACAGCAGGTGCAGAAGCGATGAGCATGAGCTATGGTTTTTGCAAAAATAAAGCAAATACTTATTTTGTTTCTCGTGATTGTCATCCCCAAACTATAGATGTGTTGCAAACACGTGCTCAACCTCTGGGGATTGATATTATTGTCGGCGATCATCAAACTTTTGATTTTTCTGAACCCATTTTTGGGGCAATTCTTCAGTACCCCGCTAGCGATGGTACGATTTACGATTATCGCTCTTTTATAGAAAAAGTCCATGCTCAAGGAGGATTAGTAACGGTAGCAGCAGACCCCTTAAGTCTGACTTTGCTAAAACCGCCAGGTGAATTTGGTGCTGATATTGCTGTCGGAAGCACTCAGCGCTTTGGTATTCCCTTGGGCTACGGTGGACCTCATGCAGCTTACTTTGCGACCAAAGAAGAGTATAAGCGCCAAGTTCCAGGACGAATTGTTGGTGTATCAAAAGATGCTCAGGGTAAACCTGCCTTGCGCCTTGCCTTGCAAACCCGTGAACAACATATTCGTCGAGAAAAAGCGACTAGTAATATCTGTACAGCCCAGGTATTGCTGGCAGTCATGGCAAGTATGTATGCTGTATACCACGGTCCTGATGGACTGAAAAAAATTGCTGAGAACATCCATCACAAGACTGTGATGCTAGCACAAGGATTAAAACGTTTGGGTTACAGCATCGGTTCTGAGCATTTCTTTGATACACTGCAAGTCGATTTAGGAGAACGCAGTTTAGATGAGATTTTACAAGCTTGTGAAGCACATAAAATTAACATACGCATTTTAAACACAACTGCTGTAGGTATATCCTTAGACGAAACCACTACAGAAAAAGACTTAATAGACCTGTTAGAAATTTTCGCTTTTGGCGACGATCTACTCTTTCCCCCTGCTTCCGCTGCTTCCCCTACTCTCCTCTTACCCCGCACCAGTAGTTACCTCACCCACCCCGTATTCAACTGCTATCACTCGGAAACTGAGCTGTTGCGCTACCTACACAAGCTGGAAGCTAAGGATTTGTCACTGACAACGTCGATGATTCCCTTGGGGTCATGTACGATGAAGCTCAATGCCACATCTGAGATGATGCCAGTTACATGGGCTGAGTTTGGCAAGATGCATCCTTTTGCACCACTGTCACAAACACGGGGTTATCAAATCCTGTTCCAGCAGCTAGAGGAATGGTTAGGACAAATCACCGGATTTGCAGGAGTTTCCTTGCAACCAAATGCTGGTTCTCAAGGTGAATACACAGGATTGCTCGTCATTAGGAAGTATCATGAAAGTCGAGGAGAAGGACACCGCAATGTTTGTTTGATTCCTCAGTCAGCACATGGAACAAACCCTGCAAGTGCTGTGATGTGCGGGATGAAAGTAGTTGCTGTTGCTTGTGACGCTGAAGGTAATGTTGATTTAGATGACCTTAAGGCAAAAGCTCAAAAGCATAGCAAAGAACTTGCCGCGTTGATGGTAACATATCCCTCAACTCATGGTGTGTTTGAGGAGCAAATTCAGGAAATCTGTGCTGTTGTTCACACTCACGGTGGACAAGTTTACATGGATGGGGCGAATATGAATGCTCAAGTGGGGCTTTGTCGTCCGAGAGATATCGGTGCGGATGTTTGTCACTTGAACTTGCATAAAACCTTCTGCATTCCACATGGTGGCGGTGGTCCTGGTATGGGACCTATTGGCGTCGCTTCCCATCTGGTACCTTTTCTTCCCGGACACGCTGTTGTTGAAATGGGCAGTGAACAAAATAAACAAAATATAGGTGCAGTTTCTGCTGCGCCTTGGGGAAGCGCCAGTATCCTTGTGATATCTTGGATGTATATTGCCATGATGGGTGCAGATGGTTTGACACAAGCAACCAAAGTCGCAATTCTGAATGCAAACTACATAGCTAAGAGACTTGAATCTTATTATCCTGTTTTGTATAAAGGGAAAAATGGTTTAGTTGCTCATGAGTGCATTTTGGATTTGCGATCGCTCAAAAAATCTGCAAATATCGAAATCGATGACATTGCCAAGCGCCTGATGGATTATGGCTTCCATGCACCAACTGTTTCCTGGCCTGTGGCGGGTACAATCATGGTGGAACCCACAGAAAGTGAATCCAAAGAAGAGTTAGACCGTTTCTGTGATGCAATGATTGCGATTCGCCAAGAAATCGCGGAAATTGAATCAGGTAAGATGGATGCTCAAGATAATGTCTTGAAAAATGCACCTCACACCGCAGAAAGTCTGATTGTCGGAGAATGGAATCATCCCTATTCACGGGAACAAGCTGCTTACCCAGCACCTTGGACCCGGGAACACAAATTCTGGCCCAGTGTCGGTCGCATTGACGCTGCATATGGGGATAGGAATTTTGTTTGTTCTTGTTTGCCAATGGATGCTTATTAATTGATATCCTCCCCACCTTAGTCTGACATTGGTTGGCTTGAAGGTGGGGATTCTTATCAATATCATAAGATTTCAGGGCGCTACGATAGAAGGTCTGATATCATGTCCGGATAATCGCTTACGATAAAAGTAGGGATGAAAACGATGAACTATGCCGAAACGAATCAGTATAGCCACGCATTTAGATATTGCTTGTGAATTTGGATTAAGTACAAATAAGCACATTATTTTAGTTATTGACCGTGCTGGCTGGCATTCCAGTAAAAATTTAGAGATTCCAGAAGGACTACATTTATAGCTGTTGCCACAAAGGTTAGGACACTGCATCTTTAAGAACGGACTCGATGGCTTGCCGTAGAGAACCAAAGCTAGATAAGCGTTTGCGAATCCGACTTTTATCCCCTTGCCCAACACTTCTCAATTCGATTCAAGTCTAGAGATAATGGTGGTAAATACAACAGACGACATCCAACCGACCATTTTTGAATTCAAAATTCAAATTCAAAGTATGCCCTACGGGCATACTTTGAATTTGAGCCCGAAGGGCGAGTGACTCAATCAGTTCTGCAATGCGTCCGCCATGATGGAACGTCGCGTTATCCAAAATCACCACAAGTCCCGGCTGAAGCGTTGGCAACAAACACGTTTCTAGCCAAGTTTCAAATACCACACGATTACATGCGCCTTCCACCGTAAAAGCAGCACTGAGCTGTCGGTCAGAGTAGGCGGCAATCATGTTGATCCGTCCTGTTCGCCGCCCTAATCTGAGCGCTTCAAACCGCTTGCCTCGCTCACACCAACCGTAACCATAGTCGTCGCGCTCGTCCATTCCTGATTCATCCACGTACACTCGTTGGGACATTGGAATAGTTGCCAGTTGAGCTACGAAAGCGACGCGTTTGGTTTCATTGCGTTCTCGGTACCCATAGGTTTTTTTTTCGAGTCCACTCAATCTGTGCCAACGCACGAGATATCGTCCGTTTACTCATTTCCCCCTGCCATAGTTGTGCCATCTCAGCTTGAGTTTTGTCCCCGTACTTTTAGGCAAAGACGCGAAACTTCTCCCAATCCTTGATGCGGTGGCTATGCCCTCGTCGATAGCCTTGCACTGCTTTGACACTTCCAGTCGCCTCACGCCGCTTCAACCATCGGTCAATTGTGTCGCGACTGATGTTGAACATCTGGCTAACGTGGCTTTTCTTTTCACCACGGTCGATCGCTGCTATCACTTTTGAGCGTAAGTCATCAATCAATCGTTTGACTCACTCAATGATTTAGAGGAAATCTTATTTCATCGCTGTCAATCTTTATAACGGATAAAAAAATTAACGGACTAGAAATTATCCTAGTCCGTAAAAAAAGCGGGCTAACCGCTATTAACCTGGTTAACCCGTGCAGCTTTGGGAACGCGCACCAGATATGACTATTGCAATACCAACTTAACGTTGGCGTTTTGCAGACCGCGTTGCTTCACTTCTGCCAGGGTCTTGTTAACGGCATACTTCTGGTTGATGGAGTTGATCAACTCGGTTTGGTTGTGTTTCTTAGCAACACCCCACAGGTCTGCGATCAGATCGAAGGAACCATCGCTGTTGCGAGACCAACCCAGGTCATACTCGCCTTCCAAAACTGCGACGATGTCAGAACGAACACGCTGACCGTTGTAACCACGAACATCAGCTTCGGTCTTAACAGAGATACCTAGATCGCGCAAGGAAGACTTAAGAATTTCAGCATCGGTGATTTTGGTACGCAGAGTGCTAAAGTGAGACATTTGGGTTTCCTCCAATGAGAAAGTAGAGAAAAAGACAACAGTTTGTTTTAACAGAAGCCGCGTTTACCAAGACGCGGTTTTTTCATAACTGCTAGCTTTGTGGGGCTAGCCTTTCCCCCTGTGGTAGCAGGAGAAAGCTTTTAGAACTCCATTCGCTGATACTCAGCAACGGAGGATGCGGCTGGTCTTGCTCGTTGTCTAGCCCAATCTCTCAGGGCTGTCACTTGTTCTTGCATCGTACGAGACAACGGCAGTGTTGCTTTAATAGCCGCAATAATATCTAATTGTGTGAACTCCCGATCTTGGGCAAAAGCTTCGTACATTGCCGCAACAATCGCTTGTTCAATTTCTGCTCCAGAAAATCCGTCAGACATCTTAGAAAGTTGTTCTAGGTCAAATCGCGAGATGTCTTCCCGGCGCTTAGACAAGTGTATCGTAAAGATGTCTTGGCGCTCTTCCGGCGTGGGCAGATCTACAAAGAAAATCTCATCAAAACGACCTTTCCTCAAAAATTCACCAGGTAGACGTTCAACTCGGTTGGCTGTTGCCATGACAAACACTGGTGATTTCTTTTCTTGCATCCAGGTGAGGAAAGAACCGAATATCCGGCTGGAAGTTCCACCATCAGAATCTCCAGAACCTCCACTTCCAGCAAATGATTTATCTAACTCATCAATAAATAAAATTGCGGGTGAAATAGATTCTGCTGTTTTTAGGGCGTTACGTAAATTTGCCTCTGAACGTCCTACCATTGAGCCATCATAGACTCGCCCCATGTCTAATCGCAGTAGTGGCAAACCCCACAGTCGAGAAGTTGTTTTGGCAATCAAGGATTTACCACAACCCGGGACTCCTAAGATTAGCATGCCTTTTGGTTGAGGTAAACCATATTCACGCGCCCTTTCTGTAAAAGCATTAGAACGCTGTTTCAGCCATCTCTTCAACTCTTCTAAGCCACCAACAGCATCAATAGTTGCATCTTCTTCTATGTATTCTAAGATACCATTGCGTCGAATGAGTTGCTTTTTCTCAGATAATACTATATCTACTTCATCTTCCGTCAGACGCCCTGTCGTGACCTGTGCCTTACGGTAGACTTTTTCAGCTTCATCTTTAGTTAATCCTAAAGCAGCCCTCAAAAGTTTTTCACGCGCTTCTGTTGTTAGGCGTCGCCCACGATTTTGATCTAAATGACTAGATAAAACTTTATTTAAATCTCCCATGTCTGGAAGTGGAAAATCAAGAACGACAACTTCCTTTTCCAGTTCAATTGGGACTTGCTGCATCGGTGACATCAAGATAACATTCTTCTGCAACCCCTTGAAGCTGGCGATCGCATCACGCAATGATCTTGTTGTCGCTGGCGCGTCTATAAATGGATGTAAATCTTTAAGAATAAATATACCTGGTTCTTTCTGCCGGATGATCCATTCAACCGCCGCTTCAGGAGAAACGGTATTATGCTGAGTCACATTCCGGGGTTGACCGTATTCCACGATACCGTGGGTTACTGTCCACACATAAACTTTTCGCTGTGGCTTTGACGATTGAGCGATTGTAGAAATTGCCTGCTCAGCCCGCTCTTCCTCGGAGGTCACAAGGTAGATTAGAGGGTATTGAGCTTGAATGAGGATATTGAGCTCTTCTTTCATACATCGACCTACTTGAGACCTTTACAGACAGTACAGACATCGCTTTGCTATGTACAAGAGGAGCAAGTTATGAACCTAATATTCATAATTCCTGCTTAGCAAGGAACTAGCTCTTCCTTACCTTTTCTATTTGTTTGATCCCGATTCACTTCATCAATCGGAAGACGCTCTTCCTGGTGACCAATAACTCCGGGCTGCTGACCCAGACTGACCAATTCGCCATCTCGCAATACTACTGAAGTCTCGCAAGTAGGACAGGAATAAACTCTGTGCGTCCTTCCATATGATGCTTCCGTTTCCTCTACTAATTCAGGATTTGCCAGGTAGAAGTCTAGGGCGCGCTCAGCTAGTTCTGACATCGGTTCGGAGTCAATTGCCGAGCGAATTTTTAACTTCCTGTGCAGTTCTGGCGACAGATACAACGTAACCTTTTGCTTAGCTTGCATATTACTTTTTAACGGTCTTACCCGGGTATGTATATCACGATATCGGAACCCCAATTGCTTGTCAAGACGTCAAAGCGTTTTGACGGCTATTTTGTTACATTTTTTAATACAAAGTCGTTCTGGATGACAAATTCAACTCAAGTACTACTGGCACCGGCAATACAATAGTCAAAAATTCTAGGACTTACGCACTATCTCCTAGAAACCCGGTTTCTTCGTTCGTATTTGGTTGCGAAACAAAAATTTTTGGTAGAAACTGGTTTCTTTGCCTAAGTCCTGAACTGTTTTGAACAAAGGCAGAATTACGTTCAAAGGCACCCCTGACCAAGAAAGGGGTGTAAGGGGAAGAGAAAATTTTCTTGGTTGCCACGCCGGAACCAGTAAGGACGCAAGCCCCATTCTTTTAATAATGGCAAGAAAAGAAAAGATTTAATCTCGATACGTAATACTGAAGTTGAGGCGTCAAGGTATCAAGCCCCAGACCGCCACGCGACACTCGCGGCGCTGCGCGATTTATTGATGGGGACCTCTACACCCTTAGACCCTTACACCCTTACACCCCTAGTTTGGTGACTTCCTGATCACTTAATCACCCCACCTGCCCCATCTTTGATGATTAGAAGGGACACAAACCTGGTAGATTTAGCTATCAGCGAGTAAAAACTGGTGAAAATGAAAGTCCTGGTTATTGGTGGCGATGGATATTGCGGTTGGGCAACCGCACTTTACCTTTCAAATCGCGGTTATGAAGTTGGTATCTTAGATAATTTAGTGCGGCGGCACTGGGATAACGAGCTGGGGGTGCAAACTCTGACCCCAATCGCCCCAATTCAGCAACGTATACAGCGCTGGCATGATTTGACGGGTAGATCTATTGATCTTTTCATTGGCGACATTACTAATTACGAATTTCTTAGTAAGGCGCTGCACAAATTTGAGCCAGAAGCAATTGTGCATTTTGGTGAACAGCGTTCAGCACCTTTTTCAATGATTGACCGCGAACACGCAGTTATGACTCAAGTAAACAACGTAGTTGGTACGTTGAACTTGCTGTATGCGATGCGGGAAGATTTCCCTAACTGTCACATGGTGAAATTAGGGACAATGGGTGAATACGGCACACCCAACATTGATATCGAAGAAGGATACATTACCATAGAACACAATGGGCGTAAAGATACTCTTCCTTATCCCAAGCAACCCGGTTCAATGTATCACTTGAGCAAAGTTCATGACAGCCACAATATCCACTTTGCTTGTCGGATTTGGGGCTTAAGAGCAACAGACTTGAATCAGGGCGTTGTCTACGGTGTTTTAACCGAAGAGACAGGGATGGACGAATTGTTGATTAACCGCCTTGATTACGATGGCGTCTTTGGAACTGCACTAAACCGTTTCTGCATTCAAGCAGCAATTGGTCATCCGTTGACTGTTTATGGTAAAGGTGGCCAAACTCGGGGATTCTTAGATATTCGAGATACAGTGCGATGTATTGAGATTGCAATTGCTAACCCAGCTGAACCTGGAGAATTCCGCGTATTTAACCAATTTACCGAACAATTCAGTGTTGGTGATTTGGCTATGATGGTCAAAAAAGCCGGTAATGCAATGGGATTGAATGTTGAAATTAATAATTTAGATAATCCCAGAGTTGAGAGAGAAGAACATTACTTCAACGCCAAAAACACTAAATTGTTGGATCTTGGTCTGCAACCCCACTATCTATCTGATTCCCTACTCGATTCTCTGTTGAACTTTGCTATGAAGTACCAGCATCAAGTTGATCAAAATCAAATTCTACCCAAAGTCTCTTGGCGGAGAAATTAGGTAAATCTTGAAGACGGGTGGTGAAAACAAAGAAGTCATAACTCACCAACTCACCAATTCAGTATTAGTCGCTAACCACGCTACGGAGGAGTTAAGGTTGCAAGTCCCCAAAAAATCTAACAACAGTTTCCTCAATGCTGAATACTGCATTAGATGCTGTAAGGTTATTCTGGGTTGGTGAGTTCTTTCTTAAAGAACATTGCCCGTCTAAAATATAGTCGTCATATTGTGACCCAGTATGACGACTAGTCTTTTTAAAACAGTGAACAGTGAGTCCAGTGCTTGATGAGGGTTTCCCGACCTAGGCATCTGGGGAACCCGAAGGGTGAACAGTGAACAGTGAACAGCTACCTACGCGTGACCAGTGGACAGTGGAAAGTGGACAGTGAACAAGGGTGGACGAATTCGTTTCCTGCCTGATAACTGATACGAGTGGTACTTGATAACTGATAACTGATAACTGGTAACTGTTAAAAGGATCAAGGATGAAATAGGCATTCTTAACTACATGCTTTAGACTTCAAACCTTTGCCTTCATTTCATAGTTCATACTTGGCTTGTACTAATATAGTTGTTTATGCGAATCGCCCTGTTTACCGAAACTTTTCTACCCAAGGTTGATGGAATTGTAACACGCCTGCGTCATACCGTTGACTATCTTCAGCGTCACGGTCACCAAGTCTTGGTTATTGCGCCAGATGGTGGCATAGTAGAGTATAAAGGAGCTAAAGTATATGGTGTGTCGGGTTTTCCCCTGCCACTGTATCCAGAGTTAAAAATGGCACTACCTCGTCCAGCAATCGGCGAAGCATTGGAGGAGTTTAAGCCAGATATTATTCATGTCGTTAACCCAGCAATTCTGGGATTAGCTGGTATATTTTATAGCAAATATCTAAATGTCCCCTTGGTCGCGTCTTACCATACTCATCTGCCTCAGTATCTTCAGCATTACGGTTTAGCAATGTTGGAAGGATTATTGTGGGAACTACTAAAAGCAGCTCACAATCAAGCAGCTTTAAATCTGTGTACATCCACAGCAATGATGCAGGAATTGATAGCACATGGTATTGAAAGGGTAGATCTGTGGCAAAGAGGAGTAGATACCGAATCATTTCATCCTGATAATGCTTGTGAGGAAATGCGATCGCGCCTGTCACAAAATCACCCAGAAAGTCCATTGTTACTTTACGTAGGGCGTCTTTCCGCCGAAAAAGAAATTGAACGTATCAAACCAATCTTAGAAGCTATTCCTAAAGCACGGCTAGCGTTAGTAGGAGATGGTCCTCATCGTCAAGCATTGGAAAAACACTTCGCTGAAACAAATACTTATTTTGTTGGGTATTTGGTGGGTAGAGAATTAGCTTCTGCTTTCGCGAGTGCTGATGCATTTATTTTTCCTTCTCGAACAGAGACATTAGGATTAGTTCTCCTAGAAGCTATGGCAGGTGGATGTCCAGTGGTTGCAGCACGTTCTGGCGGCATTCCTGATATTGTGACAGATGGAGTGAATGGATATCTATTTGAGCCAGAACAAGACGTTCAAAGTGCGATTGATGCAACAGTTCGTCTTCTCCAACAACAACAAGAACGAGAAACTATCCGTCAAAGTGCGCGTCAGGAAGCAGAACGTTGGGGATGGGCTGCTGCTACACGCCAGCTAGAAAGTTACTATCAAAAGGTGATTTATTCTGGACTAGCAAAAGTGGCATAGGGATTATTAAGTAGGTGAGTATAAATAAACAGAACTATGTTAGGAAGGGTAGAAGGGAAAGCGTCAAATAGAAAAAAATTTTCTACTTTGACTTTTACCCTTTCCCTTAGGTTGAACTTGTGTAAAACTGCAAATCTGTCACGAGTCATCATCGTGGGCACTTCACATCTGTGTGGTGGCGGCAAAAAAAGCGGTTTCTTCTCAGTAACTAGTCTTATTGACGAATTCATCCATCTTTTTTTTGCAAAGTCTTGGACAGACTACTTCCCTCGCACAGCTTTGCGCCAGGGTCGCCCAGTTTTACATACTTTTGAGCAAACCCCTTTTCCTTTACAAAAAGTTACATACTTTAGTTTCATCGTGGCGACCTACTTAGTTGTTAGTTATCGGTTATTAGTGGCTAGGTGTTGGTTGTTTTGTGACCGACTAACCACTACCCACGACCGACTAACCACTACCTACAACCTACTATTTACGATTTACCATAGAATCTAAAATCCCCATGACACTCCTAAATCCTGGTAGCGTCCTGGCTACATTAACTGAACTGACTCAAGTTAATCGCACTCACTCCTTACTGTCTCGCGTCAAAAATCTTTCCGTTAACGAATTTGTTTGCTTACTTGACTTTATCACAGCCGAGTTTCAGCAGTTTCTTAGAGCAATCGAATTAATCAATAACGAAGCTCTAGAAACAATGCTGGAGAAAGTGCTGGAGGCGATTACACTTAAGATTGGTCAAATTTTGCAAGCAGAGCACACGACAATTTTTTTAGTTGACTACGACAAAGGTCAGTTATGGTCAAAACTTCCTCAAGATAAGACTCAAAAAGCTATAGAAATTCGCACTCCGATTGACCTTGGTATTCCCGGTCATGTTGCTAATACAGGTGAATGTTTAAACATCTCTGATACCTCTAGTCATCCCCTTTTTAACCCGGAACTAGAAAAACAAATGGGCTACAAGTTCCGCAATATATTATGTATGCCAGTTTTGAGCAGCAAAAACCAAGTTGTGGCTGTGGTGCAACTGGCAAATAAAACTGTGGGTAGTCCATTTGATTATGAAGATGAAGTGCACTTTCGCGACTTTGCTTCTTCTATCGGTATTATCTTGGAAAGTTGTCACTCTTTGTATGTTGCAGCTCGCAATCAACGAGGTGCAACTGCTCTTTTACGGGCAACTCAGACTTTAGGACAAAGTTTGGATCTTGAAGCAACTTTGCAAATAGTCATGGAACAAGCTCGAATTCTCATGCAAGCAGACCGCAGCACTTTATTTTTATATCGTAAAGAAATGGCGGAACTTTGGACTAAGGTAGCATCTGCTGATGGTAAAACCACGATGGAAATCCGTATGCCCTCTAACAAAGGGATTGCAGGCTACGTAGCATCCACAGGTCTTGCGCTAAATATTCCCGATGCTTATAAAGATCCACGTTTTGACCCAACGACAGATCAAAAGACAGGGTATCTCACCCGCAATATTCTGTGTTTACCTGTGTTTAACTCAGCCAATGAATTAATTGGCGTCACGCAGTTAATTAATAAACATCAAGGTAGCTTTTTTACCGCATCAGATGAAGAATTTATGCGGGCTTTTAATATTCAGGCAGGAATTGCTCTAGAAAATGCCCGCTTGTTTGAAAATGTTTTATTAGAAAAACAGCATCAAAAAGATATTCTACAAAGTCTTTCAGATGCCGTTATATCTACGGATCTTGAAGGAAGAATTGTGACAATAAATGGTTCTGCATTGCAGCTTTTAGGTTGTCCCATTAGAGAAGCAAATGCAAAAAACAACCAATATCTTTGGGAACAAAACTTGATTGGTCGCTTAGTGTGGGAGGTTGTACCTATTGATAATCTACAATTGCGGTTACAAGATAGTTTAAAAACTGGGGCCAAACATTATGTGCCAGAGCAAACTTTAACGGTAGGACTGTATGTAGAGACGTTGTATCTGAAGTCTGGGCAGGATGCATCTGTCTACATTCTGGCAGTACGTGATCGCACCAACCCAAACATTTTCATTCCTTGGAATCAACCTCTGACAGATCGGTTGGCGTTGCTTGATGCAGATAATGTTCAGAAAATTGAACGTAGCATCAATCTCACCGTCAACCCCTTGACGAATCCAGAAGGTGGAGTCAGGGGTGGTTTGGTGGTTTTGGAAGACATCAGTCAGGAAAAACGCATGAAAACGACCATGTACCGCTACCTGACCCCCCGAGTTGCAGAACAAGTTATGGCACTAGGGGAAGATGCTTTGATGGTGGGCGAACGCAAAGACGTGACGATTTTGTTTTCTGATATCAGAGGTTACACCACGTTAACAGAAAATCTCGGTGCTGCCGAAGTGGTATCCTTGCTGAATCAGTATTTTGAAACGATGGTCGAAGCAGTTTTTAACCATGAAGGCACCTTAGATAAGTTTATTGGTGATGCCTTGATGGCAGTGTTTGGTGCACCACTACCGTTAACGGAGAATCATGCTTGGAGGGCGATCCAGTCAGCTTTGGAAATGCGCCAACGATTGACAGAGTTTAATCAAGGGCGACTCATCCAGAAAAAGCCACAAATCCATGTTGGTATTGGAATTAGTTCTGGAGAAGTTGTTTCTGGCAATATTGGTTCCCGAAGACGGATGGACTATACCGTCATCGGAGATGGTGTCAATTTGAGTTCACGTCTAGAAGGCGTCACCAAGGAATACGGCTGTGACATTATCTTAAGTGAATTTACTTACGAATTGTGCCGGGAACTAATTTGGGTGCGTGAGTTGGACAAAATAAGGGTGAAAGGAAAACATCAAGCAGTTAATATCTATGAGTTGATAGGCGATCGCCACACCCCCCTAGATAGCAACACTCAGGAGTTTTTGTTTCACTATCAAAATGGACGTGATGCCTATTTGTCACGCAATTTCCAATACGCTATTGCCTGTTTTAAAGCAGCCAAAAAAATCCGGCCGGAAGACCAAGCTGTTGATATCCACTTAGAAAGAGCTTATCATTATCTTAACTACAGCCCCACTGATTCTTGGGATGGTGTATACTCTATGCTGACGAAGTAATCAGGCAATTGTTGCCGTTTCTTGCATTTGCCAAAAATGTCCTCCAAAGGACACAGGAACCTCAGAACCATGCCTGAGAGGTTGGGTTAGTCTTGCTCAAAATTGACGAGTCATCAGGGAGTGCCTTTGAGCTATTTTTATGAGCAACAACAGCGATTACAAAAGGCCGCATCGACTGCTGATTTGAAAATTTATCGGCGAAACCTATAAATGGAAGATCGTGCAATTTTGAGTTATTTTCTCAAGAGGTCAGTAACAACTTATTCACTGTTTCCTTCGTCATTTTCGAAAGGATGTTCACCGATCCCGAGTTGTTTTTTGGAGTTTTTTAAGTTTTTCCAAAGCTCCTTGATTTGATCGTACGCTTGCTCTGGTGGTACTTTGCCTGCTGTTTCTAAGTTACAAATATAACTCACTCTTTGCGCAAATTCCTGCAAGTTAGCATTGAAAACTAGGTTTTCTGGCTTCACCTGACCGTAGTAGCGACCACGAGGATAGAGAAAATCATCTTTATCTATCATTTTTCTCTCCATTAACTCAATACCCCCTGTTTTCGGCTTTGAAGTGAATAACTCGTAAACCTTGGTTAGAGTTTCCTTTGGTTGCTTGCTCACTTTCTATGCCTTCAAGTAATGATTGTATTCAACTTCCGCCAAAGTTGTTACCGAAGAATGTACTATTTTTTACTCTTTAAGAACTCATCATTAATAATTTATCTAGTTAAAAAAATATAACAAGTTGATGTAAACAGCTATACTCTTATTGAAAAGTTTCTTTGCTAGTTACAGACTACAGTCTTAACTATAAAGCAAGCATAGATCCGGGTGCTTAGATCATTTGTCTGTTATTTATAACTAATAACTAATGACTAAAGATAAAATGGTTAAGCCCGAAAGCATAAAAGCTCCTCATAGCTCATAAACTTTACCTTTAGCCATGTCTGTTAAAACAAGAGTATACGAAGGCAAAGCTAAAATCCTCTACACGACGGATGATCCTGAAATCTTATTAGCTGACTTTAAGGACGACGCAACTGCCTTTAATGCCCAAAAGCGAGGTAGCATAGAGAATAAAGGAAATATCAATTGTAGCATTTCCAGTAAACTATTTCAGCAACTGGAAACACATGGTATAAAGACTCACTATGTAGACAGCCCTGCTCCTCATCAAATGCGGGTTAAGGCATTGAAGATTTTGCCATTAGAAGTCGTTGTTAGGAATATTGCTGCTGGAAGTCTGTGCCAACAAACAGGATTAGCGCTGGGGACTGTGCTAAAAAAACCTTTGGTCGAGTTTTATTATAAAAACGACCAACTTGGAGACCCATTATTGACACGCGATCGCCTATTCCTGCTAGAACTAGCAACTCCGGAACAAGTGGATACTATTGCCCATCTAGCATTACAAATCAACAAGTTTCTTTGTGACTTTTTCGGGCGGTGCGATATTACCTTAGTAGACTTCAAACTGGAGTTTGGTCTAGACGCACAACAGCAGTTGCTATTGGCAGATGAAATTAGTCCTGATACTTGTCGATTGTGGGACAACTCCAAACTCCGTGACCCAAATCTCCGAGTACTGGACAAAGACCGTTTCCGTCGGGATTTAGGAAATGTAGAAAATGCTTACCAGGAGGTTTTACAACGAGTACTCAAAGCTATAGAAAGCAGCAATTGAAGCGACAGAGGATATTGGAGACTGTTTACTGAGAATTAGGTTATTCCCTATCCTTCATCAGTGATCCCCAATTCCTCATACTTTTGGTAAAAAGGACAAGCAAATGAGTTTTATCAACTTTATGTCTTTTGGAATTTACCTTATAAAGGTACATTGCAGGAGTAGAAATGTAATTTTTACATAACCTTTGCTCGAAAGGATGATTACTTTGTGATGGTGTGTGGATGTGAAGAGGAATCTAAATAAAATGCGCTTATCTCCCGTTATAGTCACAGTTGTGGCGATTTCATCGCCTTTTGCTAGTTTAGTGAGTGCAAATGCACAAACCCCCAATAGTTCAAATTCAAACCAGACAGCAGAAGTTTTGAAACCGACAGCTGATCCTCCGCAAAAAGTTGTTGGGGTTCTCCCAGCAACAGCCGGTGTGGCGACATCGGAAGTCGTAGTGCCAACTTCCACAGAAAAGTCAACAACGACACAACCCCTCAACAATTTTCACTCCACAGCAGAAGCTTTAAAACCTTTATCCACTCAACAGTACAAAGTTCCTGGGGAATTTGCAGCTTCAACAAGAGTGGCAAAACCGGAAGTCATAGTGCCAAGTTTCACACAAAAGTCAACGACACAACCCGCCAACAGTTTTCACTCAACCGCAGAAGCTTTAAAACCTTTAACCACTCAACAGTACAAAGTTTCTGGAAAATTGCCAGCAACAGCCACTCTTGTAAAAAAGCTGTTAGTGGCAAAAAGAAGTTCCACAGCCTCAAAAACTGCACAAAATCTTCCGCAAACGCCTACTCCCAACACTCAACAAGAGCAAATATCTCCCCAAACTCCAACGACCACTCCTGCACCAGAAAATAATAATCAGCTTCCAAGCATTCAACAACAAACACCCGCACCTAGCAATCAACAGCAGCAGACACTTCCTCAAACTCCTGGTACTCCCACCACGCCAGACGGAAGCAATCAACAACAGACTCAACCAGGACAAAATTCTCCGCAAACACCTTTTCCAAGCATTCAACAACAAACACCCGCACCTAACAATCAACAGCAGCAGATACCTCCCCAAACTCCTGATACTCCCACCACGCCAGATGGAACCAATCAACCAGGGACTCAACCCACATCCCCACAAACTCCAGGAAGTCCCCAACTAGAACAATCCCCAGAAGCATCTGAACCCCGCGTACTGGTTTCTGAAGTCTTTATTAGATCTGAAACTGGGCAACAATTAGCAGCTGAACTAGAAGACCAAGTTTATCGAGTCATTCGCACCCAGCCAGGACGAACAACAACCCGTTCCCAATTACAAGAAGATATTAACTCCATCTTCGCCACCGGTTTCTTCTCTAACGTCCAAGCTGTACCGGAAGATAGCCCCTTGGGAGTGCGCGTGAGTTTTGTTGTACGACCTAACCCCGTCTTGACTAAAGTGCAAGTACAAGCAAATCCTGGGACAAACGTTTCATCCGTACTACCCGGTAATGCTGCAGATGAAATATTCAAAGACCAGTATGGTAAAATACTCAATTTGCGTGACTTACAAGAAGGCATCAAGCAATTAACTAAGCGTTATCAAGACCAAGGTTACGCGCTGGCAAACGTGATTGGGGCACCTCAAGTTTCTGACAACGGTGTTGTCACGTTGCAAGTAGCAGAAGGGGTCGTAGGAAATATCCGAGTACAGTTCCGCAATAAAGAAGGTCAGGTAACAAACGATAAAGGAGAACCAATTCGGGGACGGACACAACCCTATATCGTAACACGAGAACTGGAGTTGAAGCCAGGGAAAATCTTTAACAGAAATACAGTGCAAAAAGATTTACAAAGGGTGTTCGGACTAGGGCTGTTTGAAGATGTAAATGTTTCTCTTGACCCCAGTAAAGACCCCACCACGGGCGCAGCAGATCCCAGTCGGGTGGATGTGGTGGTTAACGTAGTTGAGCGCAACAGTGGTTCAATTGGAGCTGGTGCTGGTATTAGTTCTGCTAGTGGTTTGTTTGGTTCCGTCAGCTATCAGCAGCAAAACCTCAATGGCAGAAATCAAAAATTAGGGGCAGAAGTACAAATCGGAACACGAGATGAATTTTTGTTTGACCTCCGCTATACAGACCCTTGGATAGGAGGTGATCCATACCGAACTTCCTATACGGCAAATCTCTTCCGTCGTCGGTCAATTTCCTTGATTTTTGAGGGTAAGGATAAAAACTTTGAGACTTTTAATCCCAATAAACCTGATGATGATGGCGATCGCCCCCGCATCACCCGTTTAGGAGGCGGTGTTAACTTCACCCGTCCCTTGTCCAAAAATCCCTTCGAGAGGTCGCAATGGACAGCTTCAGCTGGTTTGCAGTATCAAAGAATTTCTATCAAAGATGCTGATGGCGATATCAGAAAGCTGGGACGTCTTGAAGACACAACTGATCAATTCGTTGAGTTGAGCCAATCTGGACAAGGTGAAGACGATTTGCTGTTATTGCAACTGGGTGTTGCACGCGACCTCAGAAATAACCCCTTGCAACCGACTCGTGGTTCTTTCTTCCGCGTTGGTCTTGATCAGTCAGTACCCATAGGACTAGGGAATATTTTTCTAACTAGGTTGCGGGGTAGCTACAGTCAATACTTCCCTGTCAGCCTTCTTAACTTTAGCAAAGGACCGCAAACCCTTGCTTTCAATCTTCAAGCGGGAACAGTCCTCGGTGACTTACCTCCCTACGAAGCCTTCTCTCTTGGTGGTAGCAATTCCGTCCGAGGATATGAAGAAGGAGGCTTAGGTAGTGGACGTAGTTTTGTACAAGCGTCGCTTGAGTATCGGTTCCCCGTATTCTCAGTAGTGAGTGGTGCAGTCTTTTTTGATTTTGGTACCGATTTGGGAAGCGGCACCAGACCAGCTGAGATACTCAACAAAAACGGGACTGGCTACGGCTATGGTCTTGGAGTACGCGTACAGTCTCCTTTAGGACCAATTCGTATTGACTACGGTATCAGCGATGATGGAGATAGCCGTATTAACTTTGGTATTGGCGAAAGGTTCTAAGTAGTCATTGGTCATTAGTCATTAGTCATTAGTCATTCTTTAAGACAAATGACAACTGATTAGGGACGAAGGACAAAAATACAATATGCAACAACACACATTAGCAGATGAAATCATCCAAACAGGGGTAGGACTGCATAGCGGAGTCACTACCCAAGTTCGGATACGACCAGATGCAGCCGGAAGTGGACGCTACTTTGTACGTGTGGATTTGCCTGATACTCCGATTATTCCAGCCCAAGTCGCAGGGGTTAGTCAAACTGTGCTTTCGACTCAGTTGGGTAAAGGTGAAGCATACGTTCGCACGGTTGAGCATTTGCTGGCGTCCCTTGCTGCAATGGGAGTAGATAACGCCCGGATTGAAATTGACGGTCCAGAAGTGCCGCTTTTAGATGGTTCGGCAAAGGTGTGGACAGATGCGATCGCCCAAGTTGGCTTAATGTCACAAAACTTAACAAAGGACAAAGCTCCTCTAGTCATTGACCAGCCAATTTGGGTGCGTCAAGGTGATGCTTTTGTTTGTGCGCTTCCAGCCCCAGAAACTCGGTTTACCTATGGTATTGATTTCGATTTGGCGGCAATTGGTAATCAATGGCACAGTTTTTCACTTCCTTCCCAAAAGGAAAATGCTTATGGTAGCTTTGTTACAGAGATTGCACCTGCCCGTACCTTTGGTTTACTGCATCAAATAGAACATTTACAACAGACAGGGTTAATTAAAGGTGGAACTTTAGATAATGCACTTGTTTGTGGACCAGAAGGTTGGCTAAATCCACCATTAAGATTTGCAAATGAGCCAGTACGTCATAAAATCTTGGATTTAGTAGGAGATTTAAGCTTACTTGAAATTTTCCCTTGCGCTCATTTTTTGGCGTACAAAGCCAGCCACAATTTACACATTCAACTGGCACAAAGGATTTTAGATTTGAAATTTTAGATTTTAGATTGGTTCTCAAATCCAAAATCCAAAATGCCAAATCCAAAATCAAAAGGGGGAGGTTCAAAGCGGCACCTACGGAAAAACAAAAATATAAATCACATAACAGTGTCAATGTCAACTGTCACCGAACAAACCAATACTATTGATGCTCCCACACCAGCATCTAGCAACAATCCGCCAGATGATACAAGCACAAACAAAGCGGACAATCAAATCATCTACTCTATAGAAGACATCCAAAAGCTGTTACCCCATCGCTACCCGTTTGCGCTCGTAGACCGGATACTTGAATATGTACCCGGGAAACGAGCTGTTGGCATTAAAAACGTCACTATCAATGAACCCCATTTTCAGGGTCATTTTCCAGGACGTCCAATTATGCCAGGAGTGCTGATTGTAGAAGCAATGGCACAAGTCGGCGGTATTGTTTTAACTCAACTTCCAGAGTTGGAAGGTGGGCTGTTTGTCTTTGCTGGTATCGATAAAACTCGCTTCCGCCGTCAAGTTGTACCAGGAGATCAACTACTGATGACTGTGGAACTGTTGTGGGTAAAACAACGTCGTTTCGGTAAGATGCAAGCTCGCGCCGAAGTTGATGGTCAACTCGCTACTGAAGGCGAACTGATGTTTTCCCTCGTATCCTAAAAATTTGCTTTTGTGGTAAAAGCGTGGTAAAGGCATGACCGTGACGTGCCTTTATCAAATCCTGATTCAAACAGTGAACACTAAACAGTGAACAGTGAACAGTGAACAGTGAACAGTGAACAAGGGGTGGACGAGTCCGTTTCCTACCTGATAACTGCGGCTGGTACTTAATAACTGGTAACTGATAACTGGTAAAGTCACAAGCCACAATAGCATTATTATTTGAGTTCTATATTTTCGACACCCTCACACTTGAGTAGCTTACCTCACACTTTCGGCTACTAGCTAACTAAACTTTCAGCACTCAAGTCTGTTCTGGAGATGCACCCTTGAAAACGCTCATTCATTCTACTGCTGTTATTCATCCTACTGCCCAATTGCACCCGACGGTGGAAGTTGGTCCTTATGCTGTCATTGGAGGGCATGTTAAAGTTGGTCCGGAAACTACCATTGGCGCTCATGCAGTACTAGAAGGACCTTTAGAGATTGGGGCACGAAATCACATTTTTCCGGGCGCGGTTATTGGAATGGAACCCCAAGACCGGAAATATGATGGCGAATTGAGCTGGGTCAAAATCGGAGATGATAATCGCATTCGTGAATACGTCACGATTAACCGCGCTACTGGTGCGGGTAAAGAAACTCGTATTGGCAACGGTAACTTATTGATGGCTTACGTCCATGTCGGTCATAATTCTGTGATAGAAGACAATGTGACAATTTCTAATTCTGTAGCGATCGCCGGTCACGTCCACATAGAATCACGAGCAGTTATTAGTGGAGTTCTAGGAATTCATCAATTTGTCCATATTGGTAGCTTCGCAATGGTGGGAGGTATGAGCCGTATTGAGCGAGATGTCCCTCCATATATGCTCGTAGAAGGAAATCCATCACGAATCCGTTCACTAAACCTTGTTGGACTCAAACGCGGTGGTTTTACAACTGACGAGTTTCAAATTCTTAAAAAAGCCTTCCGTATTCTTTATCGTTCTGAATTGCTCTTTAAGGACTCCTTAGAACAGCTAGAACTTTTAGGGGATACTCAACAATTACAGCATTTGCGTCGCTTTTTGCTACTTTCTCAAATGCCAGGAAGACGTGGCTTAATTCCTGGTAAGGGGAAAGTCGCAGCAAGTGACGAATCTTAAGTCAAAAGACAAGGAGATAAGGAGTTAACAATTCAAAATTTTGAATTTCTCCCTATCTCCTCTACTCCCCATTCTCTATTGCTCACTTATAAATGCGTATATTTATCAGTACTGGTGAAGTTTCTGGCGACCTGCAAGGGTCGCTACTTATTACTGCACTCAAGCGCCAAGCTGCGGCGGCTGGCTTGGATTTAGAGATTGTGGCGCTGGGTGGCGAAAAAATGGCTAGTGTTGGAGCCACCCTTATAGGTAATACTAGTGAGATTGGCTCGGTGGGTATTTGGGAATCACTGCCTTATGTGTTACCAACACTGAGAATGCAGCAAAAGGCGATCGCCTATCTCAAACAAAATTCACCTGATTTGGTGATACTGATTGACTACATGGGACCAAATTTGGCAATTGGCAATTATATTCGCCGGAAGTTGTCACACCTTCGTGTTGTGTATTATATTGCACCACAAGAATGGGTTTGGTCACTAAATTCACGTAACACCAATATGGTTGTTGGTATAACAGACAAGCTGCTAGCAATCTTTCCAGAGGAAGCGCGTTACTTCCAAGAAAGAGGAGCAAAAGTGACCTGGGTAGGGCATCCTTTAGTAGATAGAGTTCAAAACTTTCCTAGTCGAGAAGATGCTCGCGCCAAGTTGGGAATTGCGGAAGATGTGATCAGTGTTGCTCTTCTTCCCGCTTCTCGTCGTCAAGAATTGAAACATCTTCTGCCTGTGATATTTCAGGCGGCTCAGGTGATTCAAGCAAAATTACCTAATGTGTACTTTTGGATACCTCTATCTCTAGAAATCTATCGAGAACCTATTGAAAAAGCAATACAGCGGTACGGTTTGCGAGCTTCTGTGGTATCCGGAAAAACTCAGGAAGTGATCGCCGCCGCCGATTTAGCAATCACCAAATCTGGTACAGTTAACTTGGAATTGGCACTATTGAAAGTGCCTCAAGTTGTCCTCTACCGACTTCATCCCATCACGGCTTGGATTGCGCGTACTGTGCTCAAAGGTTCGATACCTTTCGCATCGCCACCCAATTTAGTTGTGATGAAACCAATTGTGCCAGAGTTTTTACAAGAAAAAGCGACACCAGAGAACCTCACCCAAGCAGCGTTGGAAATACTGCTTAATCCGGAACGTAAAAACCAAATGTTGGCAGATTATGAAGAAATGCGGCAGTGTTTGGGAGAAGTGGGAGTGTGCGATCGCGCCGCTAAAGAAATTTTGGAAATGCTACCAAATTTAAAACATTAGATTTTCAATTACGCTATGAGTTAATGAACCAAGCAAGCGGCGCTGCTAACAGCGCCCTTATTTGTTTTTCTAAAATTCACTCGTGAGTAGCTTAAACATCCAAAATGAATGACAGTAATAAAAAAGAAAGACCTATCGCTGTTGATTTATTTGCTGGTGCTGGTGGCATGACTCTTGGTTTTGAGCAAGCAGGATTTGACATGCTTGCTTCTGTTGAAATTGATCCAATTCATTGTGCAACACATAAATTTAATTTTCCTTTTTGGCATATCTTTTGTAAAAGCGTTGTTGATATTACAGGAGTAGAGATTAGAAGAAACTCCTCTATTGGTGATAGAGAAATAGATGTAGTGTTTGGCGGACCACCTTGTCAAGGTTTTTCCTTGATGGGTAAACGTATTTTTGATGACCCTCGTAATTCCCTAATTAAAAATTTTATAAATTTAGTTATAGAATTACAGCCAAAGTTTTTTGTTTTAGAAAATGTTAAAGGAATGACTCTAGGAAAGCACAGAGAGTTTATTTCAGTCATTATTAATGAGTTTGAACAAAGTGGTTATAAAGTTCGCAAAGATTATAAAGTCTTAAATGCTGCAGAATACGGAGTTCCACAAAATCGCGAAAGATTATTTTTGCTCGGTTGTCGTCAGGATTTAGAATTACCAAACTATCCTGAGCCAATAACTAGACCTGCAAAATTAAAGAAAGCAGGTTTGAAAAACCAACTACCATTAAGTCCAACAGTTTGGGATGCAATTGGCGACTTACCTGAAGTCGAAGATTATATAGAGCTTTTTGAAAAAGATTCGGTGATAGCAGAATTTGGTAAGCCCAGTGATTACGGTAAACAACTTCGTGGTTTTTGCGATACAGATAACGATTATTCATATGAGCGTAAATATGACTCTAGAATCCTCACCTCAAGTTTAAGAACAAAGCATAATTTAGAATCTATTAAAAGGTTTCAAGCTACTCTTCCTGGGAAAACAGAACCTATTAGCCGCTTTCATAAACTTGCTTCTGAAGGAATATGCAACACACTAAGAGCAGGAACACCAAGTAACAGAGGAGCTTTCACTTCTGCTAGACCAATTCACCCATTTACTCCAAGATGTATTACTGTGCGTGAAGCTGCACGTTTACATTCTTATCCAGATTGGTTCAGATTTCATGTCACAAAATGGCATGGATTTCGACAAATAGGAAATTCTGTCCCACCCTTATTAGCTAAGGCTGTAGCGTCAGAAATTATTAAAGCTCTTGGTGTATGTCCATCTAAACCTGGAATTATACAAGAACTAGGAAATGAAAATTTACTGATGTATGATATATCTAAAGCTGCTGAATATTACGGTGTTGATTCACAGATTATAGAGCCAAGGAAGAGAAATTAAAAAATATTTATAATACTCTAACTGTTGAAATTTTTAAATGACTAACCAACTTGAGTTAAATGACTACAAAAAAGAAATAGCGGATTTGTACAGCGGCAGAAGCCAAACCTATGATAATTCTGATTGGCATATTCAGATTGCTCATCGTCTCGTTGAATATGCACAAATTAGTCCTGGACAACACGTTTTAGACATTGCAACAGGAACAGGTATGGTCGCAATTGAAGCGGCTCAAATTGTAGGATCTCAAGGACGCGTCGTCGGCGTGGATATTTCAACTGGAATGCTTGAGGTGGCAAAACAAAAGGTTGAAGGATTAGGTTTTGCGCATATTGAGTTTCAGCTTGCGGATGCTGAAGCACTCAACTTTCCCGCCAATAGTTTTGACACAATTTTATGTTCCTCTGCGCTGATTTGGATGGCTGATATTCCAGCCGCGTTGCGCCAATGGATGCGGTTTCTCAAACCAGGTGGATTAATTGGCTTTCATGGATTTGCACAAACTGCTTTTGTTGGGGGGGTTGTTGTTCAGAAAGTCGTTGAAAAGTATGGCGTTTCATTAGCGTTTAATAAGCCAACAGGAACAGTTGAAAAGTGCCATAGTTTACTCCAGCAAGCAGGATTTGAGGCAATTGAAATCCAGCCTGAACAATATGGCAGCTATATTAGTTTGGAGCAAGCAAAAGGAATGTGGACAGGAAATTCCCATGTAGCACCCGGACAATTTCCAAATCCCGTATCGCAACTTTCATCTGAACTGTTAACACAAGTCAAGCTTGAATTTGAGGCAGAATTAGAAAGATTAAACACCGAACAAGGGATTTGGAATGATATCACTGTCTTTTTTACATTTGGTCGTAAGCAAGCAGACAGTATTAAGTTCCATTAAGAAATAGTAAGATTTCATGTCCAAGCTCGGAAAAACGTGCTATCCTCCCAAACCGCAGCACTACGCTGCTCAATTGCAGCTATTTCCTTGTCACCAAGAGGTTGGAAAGCTTTCGCCACCTTAACGTTATCTTCCAATTGCTTGACTGTTTCAGCCGCAATAACGCAACAATGAACACCTGGTTGAGACAAACTATATCCCATAGCTTGCTGCATCCCAGTTAAACCGCCTGGTTTAAACAACCGACCATAAGCTGGTACTTTCATCGCAATCACACCGACATTTTTTTGTTGTGCGATCGGAAGAACAATAGGGAGGAATGGACGCGGGTGGTGTTTGTCAGCAGCGTTGACAGGGATAAGCGTTGTGTGGAACGGATAGCGACGCAATCCTTCAGCAATCACCTCTGGATCGCGGTGTCCAGTAATACCAACAAATCGGACGAGTTTTTGCTGCATCGCTTCTTCTAAAGCTTTCACAGCGCCAGATGAACTAAAAATTGTGTTGAGTTCTTCACGGAAAGAAACGTGATGCAATTGCCACAAATCAAGATGATCTGTGTTTAAACGTTTAAGACTTCTTTCCAATTCTCGCCACGCACCATCACGATCCCTTTTATCTGTCTTGCTTGCAAGAAAAATTTTTGACCGATGGGATGGTAGTACTTTCCCGAAATAATCTTCACTTGGTCCATAATCAGCAGCGGTATCATAATAACGAATGCCAAGGTCAAGTGCTTTTTTAATAATTGCGACAGCATCACGTTCTTTTCCCTCCCAAGACAGAGGCGTTTGACCTGCCCCTCCTAACCCAAAAATGGGAACTTTCACGCCTGTGCGTCCCAGTACTCGTTCTAGCATGGTCGCTGGTGGTTTAGCAGTGTCACCTACTTTTTGTTGCAAAGTTGATGCTCCTACTATACTGCCTGTGACAGCAACACTGGTGATGAGGAAGTTACGCCGCGTCGTGTTTCCTGACATAGTTTGCTTGCTGGGGTAAATCTGCTCTTCTTTTTGTATGTTAACCCAGAGTATCTCTGGGCTAATATCATGTTCGGATAAATACTGATAAAAGGGGATAGGGGACTTGTACCCCCTTTCTTAAATAGAAATTGACTAATTCAATACGGCATTTTGTCTAGCAAACTCTCGATGAATTTGATACTGGATAATTTTTTGCTGTGCCATAGGATAATTTGGGCTAGAAAGTGGCACGTTTTCTAAAAGTCTAATTGCTTGTTCCCACCGATTAAGAACTATTTGCCACTCATCTTTAGTTTGTGCTGACTTTGTTAGCTGTGCTGCAATTTTACCTTTGCTAATAGCCCGATCAAAATTGTTATCTTTAGTTTTAGGCGCAGGTTCAGGAGTGACTCCTAATGGTTTTTCTAAATAGATACTTGCAGATGATATAGTTTGTTTAACTTGTGGTAAGTTAGCAAACAGATATACCCATAAAACAACTATGGAAATTAAACTAAATGTGAAAAATCTCTTGGGCAACTTTCGATATTTGACAACCCAATCAACAAGTTTTACCTTATTAGTTGCTACTTCCTCCGTTTTTTGTATTTCCGTAGCATCGGTTTTAGTTGGCGGAGTTTCATCAGTCTTAACATCAACTGGTGGCGTCTCATTTATTGTCTGTGCGCTTTTGGATTCAGCACTAGCAATATCAGCAAAAATCAAATGAGACTTAAACGAATACTCAATTTGGTAAAAAATAGCAGCGCTCACTATCCAGAAAATAGCAAATATTGCTTGTATATTTTTGTGAGGAGTGCTGTCAATGATTGTTTCGTAGTTGAGTTTAAATAAAGGTAAAAAAGGAGTAGAAAGCAAGATTGCAATTAGAGTAGAAAGGACAAAGACAAGCCAGCTATATAAACTTTCCCACCAACTAATAAATCCAGGAACAAATCCTTTAATATTGATTGTCCCTTCTCCTGGAATTGCGGGGATGACGCGACCAATAAAAAAGTGATGAAAAAAGGCGATCGCAGGTATTGGTAATATTGCGACTAATATTACCAACATGGTAAGTAGTTCCGTGTTGTCTGACCATTTCGCGAAATAGGAGTCCAAACCGCTACTACGCCTTATCAAAGCGACCAACCCAGTCATAAACATTGATAAGATCAACGCATTTAACCAAGAACTCGGGTAAGGAAACCATCTAGGTAATCTAAACTTTCTCATCTCACACCTACTTTGCTTGACTTAAGTGGACAGATGTCTACGCTTCTAAAAGACAGTGTAGTTGCGTAATTGCTTGTTGTTAGACCTGATCATTGCAACATTAGACTGTAACATATCGGACAGCAAACTTTTTGTTGCATTACACAATACTCGTGTGCTAATAAACAACCAATGAAATTCATAATTAAGAATATATTTTCTTGCATCTATCTAAAGTAGTATTGAATGTAAAGTGATTAAAAAGAGTAAAGTTATACACTCCCATGTTCGGAACGATTTTACAAACTGCGAAATTTCAACTCAAGCTATAAATATGAAGATTTTTCAACGTCATGCTTGGTCTTTAACAGTGGATGAAGCTAGAAAAATTCAAGAAAATCTCAGACATGAGGTTATTACTGAAGATAAACTCAAAGAACCTGTGCAATATGTGGCTGGCGTAGATATGGGTTTTGAAGCGGATGGGACAATTAGCCGTGCAGCTGTCGCAGTGCTGAGTTTTCCTGACTTACAATTACAAGAAACAAGCCTAGCACGCCGTCCGACAACATTTCCTTACATTCCTGGGTTCCTCTCATTTCGTGAAATACCTGCTGTATTAGATGCACTTGAAAAGATTAAAACAATACCAGACCTTATTTTATGTGATGGACAGGGGATTGCTCATCCCCGGAGATTTGGTATAGCTTGCCATTTGGGTTTAATTGTGGATCTTCCTACAATTGGTGTGGCTAAATCATTGCTTGTTGGTAAACATGAAGATTTGCCAGAAACACGCGGTAGCTATCAACCACTGATAGATAAAGGAGAAACCATTGGAGTTGTTTTACGCACGCGTACAAAAGTAAAACCACTTTATATCTCTAGCGGTCATAGAATTAGTTTACTTACAGCAATTGATTATGTATTGCGTTGTACGACGAAATATCGATTGCCAGAAACAACACGCATTGCTGATAAACTCGCGTCTGCAAAATAAGTAAAGCCAAGCATTTTATGAGCAAACTCACTTTAGAATGGAAACAAGCCTTTAAGAGCAAAACTGAAAAAATTCTTGACCAACAGCCCAGTAAAAATCCTGGAACAGTTAGACTTGGTCGTCATCCTGATTTGTGCGATCAAGACGCAACTGAAGAAAGATTAATAGAAGGTTAGTATAAAATTGAACTTAACGAAGTGTAAAAGGTGGAACGCGATGCTCAAAACCGACTTACACCTTCATAGTTAAGACCAAAAAACTTGCTTCTGCTGGATATGCTTAAACAAAGCATGCCATAATTTATGACTCCAGAAACTCTCAATAATCCATTTCTCCGTCTCAAAGTTCGCTCTTTGCTACTGCGGCTTTTCCTGATATCTTTTGTCCTTGGTTTGGGACTGGGACTCATTCAAGTGACCAAACAGTGGAATTTCAACCCTCAAGTCTTAAATCTCGTCCTTTACATTTTCGTGTTCGGGTTACTTTGTCTCTGGACACTGGCAGACTTCAAGCGCTTAGGAATTCAGCTTAACTACGTTGTTGGTCGATTGCCAAATAACCATAAATGGTTGCCGAAACTAGGCTTAGTTATTTTGTTAATACTATTTTCTATCGGTTCCTACCTGGTCTTGTTGTACCTATTGTCATTAGTGACTCCATCATTTGTAGATACAATCCTACGTGACGTTGCCAAAAGCCCAATACCTCAAAGAACTTCACCAGTGTTGTTTAATCTGCTGGGAGCAATCGTGTTAATCGTTGTCGCCCCAATTACGGAAGAATTTCTCTTTAGAGGAATTATTTTGCAGCGCTGGGCAAGTAAGTGGGGTATTCAAGCAGGATTGTTGGGTTCGTCACTGTTGTTCGGCATCGGACACGCGAATTTTGTGGGATTGTCTATGGTAGGAATGGTTTTAGGGCTATTATACATCCGGACACGCTCACTTATCGTACCCATTGCTTGTCATGCAATGAATAATTCTTTTGTTGTGGTCATGAGCCTGTTAAATACTGTTTCAAAGCCTACTCCAGCCATCAACAGTTTAGAACAGTTACGTCATAGCTTGTGGTTCGGTATCCTGTTTCTAGTTCTTTCACTACCTCTTTTAGTACGCTTTCTTTCCCAAAACTGGCCACGCAAAGATGCAGTCATCCCTTACTTCATCAACTCTTCTCAAAAAGAGTCATGAAAAAATCACAAACGACATGCTCTATAGTATAGAAATGTATAGAATCTTGTAAAAATATAAAAAACACATTTTAAAGATGCAGACATTTCAAGCAAGTTCCTTAATGCATCTGTCAGTTGTACCAAAACGTTGCCACCCTCTAAAGATTGTGGCACTAGGAGATAGTTTAGTATATGGATTTGGCGACCCAGAAGGAGGCGGCTGGGTCGAACGACTACGACGATGTTGGATGTTAGCAGATAGCCCAGGCCATGTTCTTTATAATTTGGGGGTGCGGGGCGATCGCATTCAGCAAGTATCACAAAGGCTAGAAGTTGAATTTCGCCACCGGGGTGAACTGCGAAATCACGTTCCCGATTTGATTCTTCTTTCAGTAGGAGTCAATGATTCAGCACGCTTAGGTCGTCTGAATGGACGAAACTATACAGATTTTGCCGTTTTTGAATCACACATTGCATCTTTACTTGACCAGGCGCAGCAATTATGTCCGGTTTTATTTGTAGGTATGGTACCAGTTGATGAAGCCAAGATGCCATTTATGGATTGCTTTTACTATAATCATCCTGACCAGCACCGTTATAAAGAAGCTATCCGAGTTGCTTGCACCGCTAGGAAAATTCCCTATCTAGACATTTTCCAGAAATGGATGGATCGTAGTGAAGCTTGGAGAGTCAAGCGTTTGAGCAAAGACGGTCTTCATCCAAATACACTTGGGTATCAAACTCTATTGCAAGATGTTATGAGTTGGGAAGCGTTTGCTTCGTATAATTGTGGTTCGTCTGACTCTTAAAAAATACAGGGAACAAGGAACGCTTAACAGAGAACAGGGTGAATGGTGTTTATTTCATATGTTGCTAGAGGTTTTCTAGCGAAGCCTGAGAAGCTGACATATTGCACCATTTTCAACAAATGTAGGTGGGCACTACTTACTAAGCTGAAAATGAGGGTTTGCGGTTTCCAGAGGCTGTCTCCACCCTACACCCCTACACCCTTATACCCTTACACCCCTTCTTCTTGACTCTTACCAACTCACGTGAGTCACCACTTCCTTAAGGTTTGCACGCTTCGCTATCAACAGATTAAATTTTTGCGTCTTTGGGTAGATGTAATAAGAATTATTTGAGATGCTAGCCTAAATCACTAAAGATGTAATATAGTAGACTAAAACTTAATTATAAAATCACACACTGCCCGCACGCTAAACCAGCTATAGAGCAGTGACAAGTTGTAAAATTGGTTCGCCAAACCAAAACGCAGCTTGAAATGTCACAAAGTAACTTTGTAGCGAAGATGGGGATTGGGTTCCAGAGTGTGAACGGTATTGAGAACGGACAGACGAAGCCTTTAGCGCTGGGGTTGAAACAGATTCAAGTGCTAGTACACCAAATGGGCGATCGCGGCAAAGATTTACTAATAAAATATTTTCCAGAATGAGGATCTAACCCTATGCCGCCTGATGTGAAGGCAATTGTTCCGGAAGACATCTTTATTGGCGACAGTGAGATGGCAAGGCTGATGCGAACCCATGACTGGTCAGCCACTCCACTCGGTCCCATAAATGACTGGTCCGGTAGCCTTCGCACTGCGGTAAACATTTGTCTGAATTCTCGCTTTCCAATGGTGATTTGGTGGGGCAAAGAATTGGTGATGCTCTATAATGATGCTTGGCGACCAATTTTGGGAAGCAAGCACCCGAGAGCGTTAGGAAGACCAGGACAGGAATTCTGGCAGGAAAATTGGGACATCATTGGGGCGCAACTGAATGGCGTTCTGGCGACTGGAAAGGCAACTTGGGCAGATGACCTGCTGTTGCCAACAAATCGGCACGGTTATCTCGAAGAAGCATACTATACCTACTCTTATAGCCCCATCTTCTTAAAAACAGGAGAAGTGGGTGGGGTGTTCACAGCGGTTGCTGATACTACAGAACGCGTCTTAGGTGAACGACGGACGAAAACATTACGGGATCTTGCGGCTCAGGTAGTTCAGGCAAAGACCGCTGAGCAAGCCAGTCGAATGGGGATGCAAACACTTTCAGAAAATCCGGCAGATATTCCCTTTGCACTGCTTTACCTACTTGATACTCAAGGAAGCCAGGCAGTCCTCCAGGAACGAACTCCCTTCGACATCAAGTTAATCCCTGCTCCTGAGTGTGTAGATTTGACTCAAAAGAGCACTGACTCCCCCTGGTCACTGGTAGTGGTGGTACAAAGTGGACAAGCTGTGTTGCTTGAAAACCTAGTACAACAGCTTGGGGAAGTGCCAGCAGGACTGTTGCAGCTACCCCTCCAGCAAGCATTGGTTTTGCCCATCCGCGCTTCAGGGCAGGACACGGTCATGGGGATGCTGGTGATGGGAGTGAATCCGAGTCGGGCGCTGGATGAGGACTACCGCAACTTCTTTGAGATGACGGCAGGACAAATTGCGAGTGCAATCGCCAACGCCCGTGCCTACGAAGAAGAACGCAAACGCGCAGAGGCGCTGGCTGAGTTAGACCGTGCGAAGACAACCTTCTTTAGTAATATAAGTCACGAGTTTCGCACTCCCCTGACGCTCATGCTGGGTCCATTGGAGGATATACTCGCCAATTCCTCAGAACTACAGCCCAGCGAACGGGAACAACTGGAAACAGTGCATCGCAATTCCCTCCGCTTGCTGAAACTGGTGAATACCCTACTAGACTTCTCCCGAATTGAAGCAGATCGCATTCAGGCAGTGTATGAACCAACTGACCTGGCATTGCTGACAGCAGATTTGGCAGGAGTTTTTAGATCGGCGATCGAGCGCGCAGGGATGCGCCTGTTGGTAGACTGTCCGCCCCTGCCGGAATTGGTGTATGTAGACTGGGAAATGTGGGAGAAGATTCTGCTGAACTTGCTCTCCAACGCCTTTAAGTTTACCTTTGAAGGAGAAATCGCTGTTGTTTTGCGTGATCGCGATGACCACATTGAGTTAGAAGTACGGGACACAGGGACGGGCATTCCAGCTAACGAGCTACCCCATATCTTTAAGCGGTTCCATCGCGTGCATGGCGCAAAGGGACGAAGTTACGAAGGGTCAGGCATTGGTTTGTCGTTAGTCCAAGAACTAGTGCGCCTGCATAACGGTACGATTGAGGTGAGCAGCGTTGTGAATCAGGGGACGAGATTCACCGTGTCAATTCCCACAGGATATGCTCACTTACCGAGCGATAGCATTGATGCAACCCGCACCCTCGCATCAACAGCAATGCTCGCAGCAACTTATGTACAAGAAGCTTTGCGGTGGCTACCAGACGTAGAGAGTACACCAGCAAGGCGAGGGGGGAAAGAGTTTTTCTACTCGACTTCCTCTGGCTCGCCTAAATCCCCTGTCTGCCCCGCATCTGGTGCTCGTATTCTTCTGGCTGACGACAACGCTGATATGCGCGACTACGTGAAGCGCCTATTGAGCCAATGTTATGAAGTCCAAGCGGTAGCAGATGGGGTTGCTGCTTTGGCTGCCATTGGTGAGCAGATTCCTGATCTGGTACTCACGGATGTTATGATGCCAGAAATGGATGGATTTGAGTTACTGCGATCGCTACGAGCTGATCCGCAAACGCGCGAGTTGCCCATCATTATGCTTTCCGCTCGTGCTGGGGAAGAATCCCGTATTGAAGGACTAGAAGCTGGAGCTGATGACTACCTCATCAAGCCCTTTTCTGCACGTGAGCTGTTAGCTCGTGTTGAGGCAAACCTGAAAATGACTTGGTTGCGTCAGAAAGCGGCGCGGCGTGTCGCTGCACAGTATGCCGTCGCCAGGGTGGTCGCCGAGGCGACCACCCTGTCTGATGCTGTTCCTGTCATTCTGCAATCTCTGTGCGAAAATCTGGGATGGCAACTGGGTATCCTTTGGACTGTGGATCGTCAGACCAATAGCCTGCGCCAAGTGAATCATTGGCATGTACCCACCATTCATGTACAAAAGTTTATACAGGCAAACCAACAAACGACCCTTACCCCTGGTGTAGGGCTACCAGGTGGTGTCTGGGCAAGTGGTCAACCCCTTTGGATTTGCGATCTCGCCGCAGATGACAACTTTCCCAACGCAGCGTTTGCAGCAACAGAAGGATTACGCGGTGTATTTGGCTTCCCCATTGTGTTAAACAACGAAGTTTTGGGGGTGATTTCGTGCTTTAATACTCAAATCCAGGCACCAGATCCAGAGTTACTCCAGATAGTAGCGGCGATCGGCACTCAGCTTGGTCAATTTATCGAGCGCAAACGAGCAGAGTCAGCGCTGCAGCAGAGTGAACATAAGTACCGTCGCATTGTCGAAACTGCAAGCGAAGGCATTTGGATCATTGACGCACAGACTCGAACAACTTACGTCAACCCACAAATGGCTCAAATACTCGGTTACACCCCTGAGGACATGCTTGGTCGTTGCTTATTTGAGTTTATTTACGATGCAGATCGCTCACAAGCACAGCGATATCTGCAACGAGGACAGCAGGGAATTGCTGGACAATTTGAATTTTGTCTGCGTCGTAAAGATGGCACTCCTGTTTGGATTCTTTCTAACACCAGCCCGATGCTAAATGAAAACGGTGAATTTATCGGTGCTTTAGCAATGGTGACCGATATCAGTGATCGCAAACAAGCAGAAGTAGAACGGGAGGAACTCCTCCAACGTGAACAAGCCGCACGCGTCGAAGCAGAGACAGCCAATCGGATCAAGGATGAGTTTTTAGCAGTCCTCTCCCATGAACTACGTTCTCCCCTAAACCCCATCCTCGGCTGGTCAAAAATACTCCAAACCCGTAAGCTCGATCAACTCCAGACAAATCAAGCTTTGAGTGTCATCGAACGCAATGCTAAGTTGCAGTCGGAACTGATAGAAGATTTGTTGGATGTTTCGCGGATTTTACAAGGTAAACTCAGCTTGAATGTTTGCCCGATCGATTTAGTAACAACCATTGAAGCCGCAATGGAAACGGTGCGGCTGGCGGCGGAAGCAAAATCAATTCAAATTCAGACAGTGCTTGAACCGAATGTCGGACAAGTTGCGGGAGACTCAAGCCGATTACAGCAAGTGATTTGGAATCTCCTTTCAAACGCAGTTAAGTTCACCGACGTCGGCGGACGAGTTGACATCCGATTGGAACGCCTTGGATCTCAAGCCCAAATAACTGTCAGCGATACGGGTAAAGGCATTCACCCCAAGTTCCTCCCTCATGTGTTTGAGTACTTCCGGCAAGCGGATGCTGCTACAACCAGAAAGTTTGGTGGACTGGGGTTAGGGCTGGCGATCGTCCGTCACCTTGTCGAACTACACGGCGGAACAGTCCGGGCAGATAGTCTAGGCGAAGGTAAGGGGGCATATTTTACCATCCAACTCCCACTGATGTCAACTCCACCCAAAAGGAACCAGGACACTAGAGCGTCTGAGCAATCCTTAGATTTGCATGGCATCAAGATTTTAGTAGTGGATGATGATGCAGATACGCGGGACTTTGTTGCCTACCTACTGGAGATGTATGGGGCGAGTGTCACAACCGTCGCCTCAGCCATCGATGCTCTCACTAGTTTAACCACTACCAAGCCAGATCTGCTGCTCAGCGACATTGGCATGCCAGAGATGGATGGCTACACACTGATGCGCCAGGTGAGAACTCTGCCACCAGACGAAGGCGGGCAAATTCTGGCGATCGCCCTGACAGCATATGCAGGGGAAATTGATTATCAGCAAGCAATTTCAGCAGGTTTTCAAAAACATATTTCTAAGCCAGTAGATCCAGCTAGACTAGTTGAGGCTATTGCTAACTTAGTTGGACGGGGCAATTAGCTAAACCAAAAGAAGCGATTGTCTAGAAAACGCGTGCCTATGAAGCGATCGCTCTTTCGATTACCATCAAATCATCATTGAGACTACTTATAACTTTGATAAGCTGATCAATCTGATTTTTCAGACTTAAGCTAGTTTCTTGATAAATGTACTTACGATTCAAAGCTTCACGAGCCAAATCTGAACGTTCTTTTTTCAAAGCTAGCACAGCGACTTGATACCATGCTTGGATTTCATCTTCAGCTTGCTTGTGCTGTAATTCCAACTGCTTAACTTTTGCAGTAGTGCTGTCAATACTTTGCTGTATGCTGCGTTTTATTTTGTAAAGAGTGTCGGATTTGTCCTGAAATTTCGACAAACCATAAACCCCAAGTCCAACCACTGCACCCGCAGATACAACATGAGCCATGCCTATACTAAAACCCGTTCCAGCCACAACTAATCCCATATTTCCGATGGTTGCATAAACACCCGCACCGCCAACTGAACCGAGTACTGCTGCACTTACAGCCAAAGGATCTTTATTTTCGATTCCTTTTTTGACCCCGTAACCAGCAGCCCCAGCAACCGTCCCCGCAGCTATCAAATGAGGCGTATAAATTCCCACTGCTGTGCCCATGCCAGCTAAACCCATATTGCCAACCGTAGCAGAAATTCCTGCACCCGCTACACCTCCTCCTGCAAGAAACATGACTCCTTCTGTCTGGTTGAAATTACCTGCAATATCATTCAAGTTTGCTTTTATAACTCGGTTAACGCGTTCGCCCAATCCCACAGTTTTCTTTCCTTTTGACCTTATCTAAAGTTTTGTAGCCCTATCCTTTGTCAACCTTCATGTTCATATTTGATACTTACGCAAAACCTATGCCACTTTGTTAGTTGGTCAATTAGACATCTGATGGAAATAGGTGATGCAATATTAATCCGTGACGAACTTTACAACGTACAACGCGCTTGTTCACAACAATTAACACCACTATTTACTATAAGTAAACCAGATAACGTTGACTTGACACATTAAAGGGTTATAAAGAATCATCTTTAGGAACACTGGATAGTCCTTTGTGAGGAAAACATGCAGACAGTTGTTCTCGTTCTTGTTGAAGTGCTAATTGTTATCGGACTGTCACGGCTAGTAGGACTCGCCTTCCGGTGGATTAATCAACCATTAGTCATTGGAGAGATTGTTGCTGGAATTATGCTTGGACCATCTCTTTTTGGTTTGGTTGCCCCAGGATTAGCATCTACCTTGTTTCCACCCGAAACAATTCCCTTCTTGAATGTGTTGTCTCAGGTAGGTTTAATTTTCTTCATGTTTTTGATTGGGTTAGAGTTAAACCCCAAATACCTCAGCGGCAATTTAGAAATAGCAGTATTAACATCTCACGTCAGTATTTTAGTACCGTTTTCGTTAGGAACGCTGCTAGCACTACTGCTATATCCTCTAGTTTCCAATGCTAGTGTGTCGTTTACCGCCTTTGCGCTGTTTCTCGGAGCAGCAATGTCGATTACTGCTTTTCCGGTATTGGCACGTATTATTACTGAGAACAACTTGCAAAGAACACGCTTGGGAACTTTGGCGTTGACTTGTGCTGCAGTAGATGATGTCACTGCTTGGTGCTTGTTGGCAGTGGCGATCGCAGTAGCACGTACAGGTAGTATTACTGCTGCTTTTCCTACCATTCTCGCCAGCTTAGTATACATTGGCTTGATGGTGACGGTAGGGCGAACTTTCTTGAAACGCCTTGCGACTTACTACCGTCGCGTTGGACGCCTCAGCCAATTGGTTCTAGCTTTGATTTACATGGCAGTGGTTGCTTCTGCCCTGATTACCGAACTGATTGGCATTCACCTGATATTTGGAGCGTTTTTACTAGGGGCAGCCATGCCAAAGAATGCAGGTTTAGTGCGGGAGTTAGCAATAAAAACCGAAGATTTTGTACTGATATTTCTGCTACCAGTGTTCTTTGCTTATAGTGGTTTGCGGACGCAAATTGGTTTGCTGAATAAGCCAGAATTATGGGCACTGTGCTTAGCTGTGCTCGCAGTAGCAATCATAGGTAAATACGTTGGCACTTATGTAGCAGCACGTGTCAGTGGCATAGAAAAGCGAGAAGCCTCAGCACTAGGTTGGTTGATGAATACTCGCGGCTTAACTGAGCTGATAGTGCTAAATATTGGTCTGAGTCTTGGAGTCATTTCACCGCTACTATTTACCATGCTGGTGATTATGGCATTAGTCACAACATTTATGACTTCGCCACTGTTAGAGCGAACTTATCCGAAAAAGCTCATCAAGTTGGATGTAGTTGACCAAGAACCAGAAGAAATAGAAGCAGACACCTCTGGTGATGAAGATTTTTACAATCGTCCTTACCGAATTTTGGTTCCAGTCGCAAATCCCAATAGCCAAAAAGGTTTGGTGCAGTTGGCTGCTGCGATCGCTATCAACTATCAACAACCCGCCGTTGTTTACCCACTCAGTTTGATTGAATTCCAAGAAGATTATGCCTTTGAAAATACCCCACAAGAAGCAAATAAAGTCATTGCACAGCGCCGCCAACAGCTAGAAGAATTGATTTCAGGTCTAGAACCATTAGAAGCACGCTCGTATATGCATCCTATTGTTTGCACATCGAGCAATGTTGCACGAGAAACAGCACGGATTGCTTTACTTGAACAAGCTAACTTAGTTTTAGTAGGATGGCATCGTCCAGCTTTTAGTAAGAATCGCTTAGGTGGACGAGTGGGTCAAATTCTCACCAATGCACCAGTGGATGTGGCGGTGTTTATAGATCGAGGACAAGAGCGTTTAGAAAGGTTGTTGGTTCCTTATTCAGCGAACATCCATGACGATTTAGCAATGATACTTGCTTTGAGATTGCTAATAAATCGTGATACCTGCCGATTATTGATTTTACAGGTTGTGGCAGAGAATCAAGTCAAAAATGAACTTAGTTACGAACTTGATACTGTAATGGAGCAATTGCCTCAAAGTGTGCGCGATCGCATTGATATCAAAATAGTCGAAGCCATAGAGCCAATTCAAGCTGTAGTCGCAGCCTCTGAAACTGTTGATCTGACTATTGCTGGTACAAGCCGCGCTTGGGGTATCGAACGTCAAACCTTGGGAAGATACACAGATCAACTAGCTATTGAGTGTCGTTCCTCACTGCTGATTACTCGTCGCCACAGTCAAATTACCTCTCATATTACTTCTGTTCTTGCTAACGAAAAATTAGAGGTAAAACGTTAGATGAATATTGAATGCTGAATGATTAATTGAAAAAAGATAAAATTTATTATGACATCATTCGGTATTCATCATTCTCCTGTATTTCCTATCATTACTTATCTTTATAACCATGAATCATTTCAACTTCAAATCTCTCACTTTCTATGGTGTGGCAATAAGTTCAGTATTGCTTTTGTTTAAAGTGGTAACGGCTTATGGAGAAAACAGCATCAAAGCGCCGCCAGCAATTAACAGCAACTATCGCCTCGTGTTAAGTGAAAAATTACCTGTCTGCGAAAAGTCAGATTTTATGCTCTTAAATCTTCAGCAATCAGGAATTTACTTGAATGGTTTTTTACTGCCAGCTAACTCCACTCAAACTTCAACACTATCTGAAAAACATTCTCTGGCTGGAAAACTTCAGAATCAACAGTTGAGTTTATCGGGAGAAGTTAGGAGGCACATCCTATGTAATACTGCAAATTCTCACACACAAGCAAAAATTATCCCAGTTAAAATACAAATCAAATTAGCTGATCAAGGAGATTTAATAGGCAAAATAAGTGTGAGCGATAGTTCCAAAAGTATTGGATTGACAGCAACACCACAAAAAACTAACGAACAATCTGAGCAGCCAAAGAATCATTGAACATCTTCTAACCCGATGTTTGAGCGTGCTACCATTTGACCAATGATTCCTTGATAGTACAAGCTGCCAGATTGATCAGTGGAATCAATTCTTTAATCCAAAATCCAAAATTTCCAAGCCGTCGGCTTGATCCGTGAGGTGAATCCAAAATCCATAAGTTAAGATCCAAAATTGTCTGACACCTTTGATAGAAGCGGGTAGTAAAAAAAACAGTTGTCATGGACAATTGTGAATAAATTATGTGGAGTCGTGAGGAGTATGAACAAGGAATTAAAAAATAAACAATTTTTCCGGTTCTGCAAGTATCTGTTTCGCCTTAGCTTGTTTGCCTTGTGTACAGGGGTGCTTTACAGCAAGCCCCTTAGCGTCTATGGTTTTGATGTGGGCAATAATAGTAGCGTAGCGCCATTAGCTAGGCTTGAGGATTGGCGTTTTTACCCAGAAGCGTCACAACTAGAAATTTCCCTCTCAGCTGCTGCACAACCTCGATACTTTTACCTCGCCCAACCGCCACGCATTGTTATAGATTTGCCTGGTACTAAATTAGGCAAAATTCCTACCCAACAAAATTTCTATGGAGCCATCCGAAGCATTCGCGTTTCCCAACTCAACGCAGATGTCACTCGTATTGTTATGGATTTAGCTCCAGGAATCGTTATTGCTCCAACAAGAGTGCAACTGCAACCTGTTTCTAGAGAAAATCCCACCCGTTGGGTATTACGTCCTTTGGTTGCCAGTAACAATACTTATTTGCCTGGGAATTTTTCATCTACAACTATTTCCCCACCGCTACCAAGCAACACACCTGATATCTATAATCCCCCACAACCACCAGGCAACTTACCACCTAGCATATACAATAATCCCCCACAACCACCAGGCAACTTACCACCTAGCATATACAATAATCCCCCACAACCGCCAGGCAACTTACCACCTAGCGTATACAATAATCCCCCACAACCACCAGGCAACTTACCACCTAGCGTATACAATAATCCCCCACAACCACCAGGCAACTTACCACCTAGCGTATACAATAATCCCCC
>NZ_JXCA02000030.1:216192-347615 GCF_000828085.3 Scytonema tolypothrichoides VB-61278 | reverse complement strand
TATACAATAATCCCCCACAACCACCAGGCAACTTACCACCTAGCGTATACAATAATCCCCCACAACCACCAGGCAACTTACCAGTGGGTGTCTATAATCCTCCACAACCACCAAGCAACTTACCACCTGCAACTTATAACAATCTCCCACAACTTCCTGGCAACCCACCATCAACTACCTATAATCAACAACAAATACCTGATTTCAGTGTACCGCCACCATTAACAACCTTACCCACAACGACAAATAACTTTTCAAGCACACCATCTGTCCAAGTACCGCCTCTAATCCCAAACAACTCCTCTCAACTCCCTGGTTCTACTTTTAGCCCACCCTCTTTGCCATATGAAGGCAGTTATAAGAACAACAGCATTCCTTCTTTGGGTACGTCGAATTTTCCAATCCCAAATCTCCCCACTGGTTCACGCAGTTCTCCCAATTCTAAAGTGATTGAGTTTGGTGAACCCTTTCCCAACTCTTCAAGATAAAAAGCACAGAAAAGAAAGAAGAACGAGAAAAGAAAGAACAAAGTAATTATTTTTTCTTCCTTCTCTTGTCTTCGTTCTTTTCTAGAATCTTTCTGTTTCGATTCCTGGGGCTGTTGCTCCTGGTTGGTTAATGAAGAAGTTTTTCGCATCATCGTTCTCGTAAGTGCAGCTAATCTCAGGTTTGTCACCGTTCAAGTCACCCGCGTAAGCAAAGTTGTTCAGACGATTTTTGCATTCTCTGAGCTGCTGTGATGTCACCAGCTTCTTTTGTTCTAAAATTGTCATGTTACTCGAACGCAGAACACATCCAGGACGCATACTGGGCTGAGCAATGTAGACTTTAAAAGGGTTGAGAGTCACAAACAGTCTGGTATCCATCACCATAGCGCTGGCTCCATACTGCACACAAATATCAGCATTTGGTGCTTTGGTATCAATAAATTCTCGGCTGGCTACGTTTGACGTACTAAACGTAGCCGTGGAGCTAAAAGCAATACCAATCCCAATACCTAAAACAAACACCCCTCCCAAAATAGCCATCGTGGTGAAATTAAACATCGGGGATTGGAAGATAGAAGGTTTAGGAGTCGTAACTGTTCTACCAGTAGATTTTCGTCTCATTGTCGCTTAGTCAACTTTATGCTTTGGACAGTAGGGAGTGGATTCAATAGCTCCCCTTATTTCAGTATGCCGATTCTTGAGTCTCATTGTCTGCAAGTTTTTCTGTGATGTTCGTACCACCCGACAAATTCAGCAAATCCGCTAAACATGCAGGTTTAATTTTAAGTACTTTTTGTTTTTGATTTTCTTTTCGACCTATGAGGGCTTTTTACTACCTTTGGTAGTAAAGGTGTCAAGAAATGTTAACTTAAAATTTAAGAAAATATTAATACATTCAGTACAGATAAAGTGGTAAACCTACGATCGCTGCCCTTTGGCAAGAGTTTCAAAATCTCACAATTTCAAACTCTCATAGGGGATAGTTTCACTATCTTTTGGGGAGATTGGCTAGAGTTACGTACAAAACTTGTACAAATTATTTCGTCAGGATTAATCTCCCCACTGATATACATTCTAGCTTTTGGCTTTGGTTTGGGTAGCTCCATCAAACCTGGCTCAGGACTCAGTGGTGACTATAATAACTATTTAGAATTTCTTTTGCCAGGAATGGTAGCACTGTCGTCTATGACAGTCAGCTTTGTCGGGACGACTTTTTCGATTTGTGGAGACAGACTCTTTACCAAAAACTTCGAGGAATTGTTACTCGTCCCTGTGCATCCTCTGGCGCTGCATATAGGAAAAATGATGGCAGGAGTGATGCGAGGGTTGATGACTTCACTGGGTGTTATTTTAGTAGCGCTGGTGTTTACTCGAAACTGGAATTTTCTCAATCCATTGTTTCTGCTGATATTAATATTAAGTTGTGCAGTTTTTGCCGGTTTGGGAGTGATTGTAGGGTTAACGGTGAAATCCCTTGAATCAGTCGGACTCTACAACAACTTTATTATTATCCCCATGTCGTTCTTAGGAGCAACGTTTTTTGACCCAGGTACATTACCCACAGCCTTGAAATTCGTAGTTTACTTGTTACCCCTGACTTACGCCAGCATTGGACTACGTGCAGCGGCTTGTTTGCCATTGTCTCAGTTTCCTTGGTATTGCTTGCCAATTTTACTCGTGATGGCGACCGCCCTTTCCCTATGGGGTGCTTACGTATTTTCTCATCAACAGGATTAAGTCTTGTCAGGGGACAGAGATCGTTTGTTCTCTGTCCCCTATTGGTTGTGTTAACTAGCGACAAGAGTCTTTTGCAAAGGTGTCCAACGGAAGGCGCGATCGCCACCCCTCTCAATCACCACTTTCACTCGTGGTTCCAAGCTGGGTAAGGTCGCTAAAAACTCAACTTCTTGATCAGAAAGAATTTGCCCTTCAATGATCCACAACACCAAGCCCTTTGATTTAGGTGGGAGTTGTTCGAGTTGAGAGCTAACAATGGGCGGCACATAGTAAACATAACCTACTGCCGCACCAGTGCTAGTACTTTTTTTGCCAAGATGAGGAGGTCTAACACCATGAACTGTTGTGAGATAGGCAGCTACATCGCCTAATCCCTTTGCACTCAGGTCCAGAGTGACATAACCTGCTGCACGCAGTCGGCGTCTGTACCGACCTTCAAAACCTCCTTCTAGAGGTGCGTAAACACCAAGCGCGCCAAATTTCTCCAGATCTCGAATTAAAGTGTTGCCAGTGGTAATTAGTGCCATAAGTTGATTTTCGTTCTATCCCACTTCGATATCTCTATTATTGACTGTTCAGTTCGAGAAAATGAACTTAACTGCGAGATCAGGTCAGTTGCATCCTTATCCAAAATAATGCTATAAATTGTCGCCAAAAACACTTGAAAATTTGCTAGACAAATATTAAGAGATGAGTTATATTATTAGATTGTGACCATCCATTAAAATAAGTTACTGTCTGACTGCTAATTGTCACTAGTGTTAGCATCAAAAATTGATGACTAAATTCCGTATGGAAGAAACTAGTAAAAATTGATGAAAGACTGGTAGACTAGAAAAACTGCAAAAACAGATAAGGAGTGGTTGGTAAAAACCAATGCCAACCTTAAGAAGAAACTGCATTCACTCCTGAACCTCGAAATAACGAGGGAAAATCTTAAACAGTTCAAATCACTGTTTAAGGTTACTGATGAAGTAGGAGCATTGCAGTCATGTTGGTTTGTAGCATTGCATAAATCTCAGCCAACGGATACTGGGCAGGTTGCTGCCTAAGTCCTACTACAACACAGAACGTGCTAGAGCAGTGGCTCTTGATGAAGGCATTGCTGCACAAAGCGCAAAGCAACAAAAGCCTTGCACAAAGTTCAGGAGTTGTTCCTTCTAAAAAAGAAGCCAATTTTGGCTGTTCTGGTGACGAATACAACGTAAACAAATTCATCAAATACTATGGACTCTTGGTGAAGATCCAAAGAAGTTGTAACTGTGATTACCTAAGCAGTTCGACATCAATAGGTCTGTCCAAAAAAATGGAAATCGTCCTGAGGGGCGTTCACAAAGTGTGTCCTTAAAATCTGATGGCAACAAAAAGAAAATAAGTAAGGAGATCCAGTAACTGTGTCTGTAGGTATTCTCGGCACCAAACTGGGTATGACCCAAATCTTTGACGAAGCAGGAGTCGCTATTCCTGTGACCGTCATTCAAGCGGGACCATGCACCATTACCCAGCTTAAAACAAAACAGACCGACGGTTACTCCGCCATCCAAGTAGGTTATGGCGAGGTTAAGCCAAAGGCTCTGAACAAACCATTGTTGGGACATCTTGCCAAATCATCAGCCCCAGCATTGCGTTACTTGCAGGAGTATCGCATAGATAACGAGAGCGAATATACTCTAGGTCAACAAATTAAAGCGGATATTTTTAGTGCAGGTCAAACCGTAGACGTGATCGGTACAAGTATCGGTCGCGGTTTTGCAGGTAACCAAAAACGTAACAACTTCGGTCGAGGACCGATGTCGCACGGTTCAAAAAACCATAGAGCACCAGGTTCAATAGGTGCTGGTACAACTCCAGGTCGTGTTTATCCTGGTAAGCGGATGGCAGGACGTTTGGGCGGTACTCGCGTCACAATCCGCCAACTAACTGTGGTACGAGTAGATCCAGAGCGCAACTTAATACTTATCAAGGGAAGTGTTCCTGGTAAGCCAGGTAATTTAGTAGATATTGTCCCGGCAATTGTAGTTGGTAAAAAGTCGTAACTCATGAGTCATTTAACTCTAGTTATTTTTGTCGTCCTGTACAAATGACTAATGACCAATGAAGGGCAGATGCACTCAACGCGAAAGAAGCGTCGCACTGTCTGTTAATGACTAATTACCAATGACTAAGGACTAAGGATAAAAAATGTTTGAGTGTGTAGTCAAAAATTGGCAAGGAGAACAAGTCGGGCAAAAAACGTTCGACTTCAAGGTTGCCAAAGAAGAAACGGCATCTCATGTCGTGCATCGAGCTTTGGTAAGACAAATGACCAATGCTCGTCAAGGAACAGCTAGTACCAAAACCCGTTCTGAAGTCAGAGGTGGCGGTCGCAAACCTTGGCGGCAAAAAGGCACTGGTCGTGCGCGTGCTGGTTCTATTCGTTCACCTTTGTGGCGTGGTGGTGGTGTCATATTTGGACCAAAACCGCGAGAGTATAATCTCAAGATGAACCGCAAAGAGCGGCGTTTAGCTTTGCGAACAGCTTTTGCCAGTCGAATTGACGATTTAATTGTGGTGGAAGAATTTAGCGAGCAAATGCAGCGTCCCAAGACTAAGGAATTAGTGGGAGCGATCGCCCGTTGGGGTTCACAACCAGAAAACAAAACTTTATTAATCTTGTCCGAACGTACAGACAACGTCTTTTTATCAGCTCGTAACGTCACAAATCTAAAACTGCTTGGATCTGACCAGTTAAATGTTTACGATTTGCTGCACGCCGACAAGATTGTTGTTACAGCATCAGCCCTAGAAAAAATTCAGGAGGTCTACAGTGACTAGATTTGACCCCCGGAACCTTCCTGATCTTGTGCGTCGCCCAATACTGACAGAAAAAGCGACCGTACTCATGGAGCAAAACAAATACACTTTTGAAGTGACTCCAAAAGCAACAAAGCCACAAATCAGAGCAGCCATTGAAGATTTATTTGAAGTCAAGGTTGAAAAAGTCAATACCACAAGACCACCACGCAAAAGAAAGCGTGTTGGAAAATTTCTTGGTTACAAGCCCCAATATAAGAAAGCCATTGTTACAGTGGCGTCTGGGGATGTAGAGAAGATTAGACAAGTTCTATTCCCAGAGGTTTAAAAAAATGGGTACTCGTTCTTATCGCCCTTACACCCCTAGTACTCGCCAAGTTACGATTTCTGACTTCTCGGAAATTACCAAAACCGAGCCAGAAAAATCGCTAACCGTATCGAAGCATCGCGCCAAAGGTAGAAATAATCAAGGACGGATTACTGTTCGCCACAGAGGCGGTGGACACAAACGTCTGTATCGCATTATCGACTTTAAAAGAGATAAGCGTGGTATTCCGGCCAAAGTGACAGCTATTGAATACGACCCCAACCGCAACGCGCGGATTGCCCTTTTGCAATATGAAGACGGCGAAAAGCGTTACATTCTTCAATCCAACGGTTTAAAAGTAGGGACAACAGTTATTGCTGGTCCAGATTCTCCTATCGAAAATGGCAATGCTTTACCTCTGTCTAACATTCCTTTGGGAACCAGCGTTCACAACGTGGAATTGAAACCGGGTAAAGGCGGTCAAATCGTTCGCTCAGCTGGTGCTACTGCTCAAGTTGTCGCAAAAGAAGGTAGTTACGTAACACTCAAGTTGCCTTCTGGAGAAGTCCGGATGATCCGTCGTGAATGCTATGCCACCATCGGACAAGTCGGTAATCTTGATGCCAGAAACCTGAGCGCAGGTAAAGCAGGTAGAACTCGCTGGAAAGGTCGCCGTCCTCAAGTCAGAGGTAGTGTGATGAACCCAGTTGACCACCCACACGGTGGTGGTGAAGGTAGAGCACCTATCGGTAGACCAGGACCTGTCACACCTTGGGGTAAACCTGCTTTAGGTTTGAAGACACGTAAACCCAAGAAAGCCAGCAGCAAGTTTATTGTGCGTCGTCGCCGCAAATCTTCTAAGCGCGGTCGTGGCGGTCGTGAATCTTAATCAGTACCGAGTGTTGAGTCAATAGAACTCTTTGACTCAGCACTCCAGACTTAGAACGAAAATTCATTCCTTAACACTCAAAGTTAACTAGTTATGGGTCGCTCTCTTAAAAAAGGTCCTTTTGTTGCGGATCATCTGCTAACAAAAATTGAAAGGCTCAATGACGCCAATAAAAAGGAAGTTATTAAAACTTGGTCACGGGCTTCGACAATTTTGCCTCTGATGGTAGGTCATACTATCGCAGTTCATAACGGACGCCAACACGTTCCCATTTTCATCAGTGACCAGATGGTAGGACATAAACTGGGTGAGTTCGCCCCCACGCGCACTTATAGGGGTCACGCTAAAAGTGACAAAAAAGCAGGTAGATAGTTATCAGTTATTAGTCACTAGTGGTTTAGTAGATGACTAATGACTAATGAACGGCAGGTACTGTAGCCTGTGGAACCCTAGTCGAGCACTGCCTCCTAATGACTAAGACGGAGAAAACTATGGCAACAGAGACGAATGAAGTAAAAGCGATCGCCCGTTATGTACGTATGTCACCTTATAAAGTGCGTCGCGTACTTGACCAAATACGAGGACGGTCTTACCGAGAAGCCCTGATTATTCTAGAATTTATGCCCTATCGCTCCTGCGAGCCAGTATTGAAGCTTCTCAGAAGCGCCGCAGCGAATGCTGAACACAACGCTGGGCTAGACAGAGCAAAGCTTGTGATTACTAAAGCTCAAGCCGATCAAGGCCCTGTGCTTAAACGGTTCCAGCCAAGGGCGCAAGGTCGTGCTTACCAAATTCGCAAGCCGACGTGTCATATTACTGTGGCTGTCGCTGCTGAGACCGCCGCAGCTAAATAAATAAAAAATAGCGTACAGGTACACAGAAGAATTTTTGTTTAGAGGAAGCATTTGTGGGACAGAAGATACATCCAGTAGGTTTTCGCTTGGGAGTGACCCAAGAGCATCAATCCCGGTGGTTTGCTGACCCTAGCCGCTATCCAGAACTTTTACAAGAAGACCACAAACTTCGTGAGTATATAGAACAAAAACTGGGTAGATACGCACAAAACAACGCTGGAATTTCAGAAGTGCGGATTGATCGTAAAGCAGATCAAATTGATTTAGAAGTACGTACAGCTCGACCTGGCGTTGTCGTAGGTCGAGGCGGACAAGGAATTGAATCTCTACGCACTGGTCTCCAGCAATTGTTGGGAAGCAATCGCCAAATTCGCATTAACGTTGTTGAAGTCCAACGAGTTGATGCTGATGCTTACCTCATTTCTGAATACATCGCTCAACAACTCGAACGCCGCGTTTCCTTCCGGCGGGTAGTACGGCAAGCCATTCAACGTGCCCAACGCGCTGGCATACAAGGAATCAAAATTCAAGTCAGCGGACGGCTCAACGGCGCAGAAATTGCCCGGACAGAGTGGACTCGTGAAGGTAGAGTGCCTTTACACACCTTACGGGCTGACATTGATTACGCATACTGTACAGCAAAAACTGTTTACGGAATTCTCGGGATTAAAGTGTGGGTGTTTAAAGGAGAAATTATTCCTGGACAGGAACAAACTCCTCCCCCAGCAACGGGTCGCGGTGATCGCGACCGTGGTGATCGTGACCGCGATCGCCCCCCATCTCGCCGTCAACAACGCCGTCGCCAGCAATTTGAAGACCGATCAAATGAAGGATAGTTATTAGTCATTAGCTTTTGACTTGTTACCTTCACTTTTGACTTTTAACTTTTGACACATCATGCTAAGTCCAAGAAGAACGAAATTCCGCAAACAACAGCGCGGACGGATGAATGGTCTAGCCCATCGGGGTAGCGACCTGAACTTTGGGGATTTTGCTTTGCAAGCTTTAGAACCCTGCTGGATCACCTCTCGTCAAATTGAGGCTTCTCGTCGGGCAATGACTCGTTACATCCGCCGGGGTGGGAAAATCTGGATTCGGATTTTTCCTGATAAACCAGTTACTATGCGTCCAGCAGAAACCCGGATGGGTTCAGGTAAGGGTTCACCTGAGTTCTGGGTAGCAGTCGTAAAACCAGGACGAATTTTATTTGAAATTGCAGGCGTTTCCGAAGAAATTGCTCGCGAAGCAATGCGTTTGGCTGCTTTCAAATTACCCATCAAAACTAAGTTCATTGCGCGCTCACAAGAGCAATCACAGGTGTAGGTTATGCCTCTTCCCAAAATTTCAGAAGCAAGAGTTTTAACTGACGAACAACTAGGGCAGGAGATTATCGCTGTCAAAAAGCAACTTTTTCAGTTGCGCTTGCAACAAGCAACCAGACAGTTAGACAAACCCCATCTGTTTAAACACGCTCGCCACCGTCTGGCTCAACTAATGACTGTAGAAGCAGAGCGCAAACGCGCTTTATCAAGTCAACCCGCGAAAGAAACAGAGTAGGAGATTATGGCAGTAAAAGAACGAGTTGGCTTGGTCGTAAGCGACAAAATGCAAAAAACGGTGGTAGTCGCCATCGAAAACCGCGCACCTCATCCAAAATACGGCAAAATTGTCGTAAACACCCAGCGCTATAAGGTGCACGACGAAGACAATCAGTGCAAAATAGGCGATCGCGTTCGCATTCAGGAAACGCGACCCCTGAGTAAAACTAAACGCTGGAAAGTCACAGAAATCTTGACTACCAAAGATAGCTAAACCATATAGTTGTTAGGTAGCTAACAACACACAAAGGAAAAACGATTGTGATTCAGCCCCAAACTTACCTTAATGTTGCAGATAATAGCGGTGCCCGTAAACTCATGTGCATCCGCGTATTAGGAGCAGGTAACCGTCGTTACGGCTTCATAGGCGATCGAATCATCGCTGTTGTTAAAGACGCTCAGCCGAATATGGCTGTGAAAAAGTCTGATGTTGTAGAAGCAGTCATTGTCCGCACCCGTCATAATACCCATCGAGATAGTGGTATGAGTATTCGTTTTGACGATAATGCCGCAGTGATCATCAACAAAGATGGTAACCCCAAAGGAACACGGGTTTTCGGACCAGTAGCACGAGAACTACGTGATAAAAACTTTACTAAAATTGTTTCTCTGGCTCCGGAGGTGCTGTAATGGCAAACAAAAAGAAAGATCAACCTAGATTTTTCAAAATGCACGTCAAAACCGGGGATACCGTGCAAGTGATTGCTGGAAAAGATAAAGGCAAAGTTGGAGAAATTATCAAAGCAATTCCCCAAGAAAGTAAAGTGCTTGTCAAAGGTGTAAATATCAAAACCAAGCACGTCAAACCTCAGCAAGAAGGTGAATCTGGGCGTATTGTGACTCAGGAATATCCAATCCACAGTTCCAACGTCATGCTCTATTCCACCAAGCAAAATGTTGCCAGTCGGATCTCCTACACTTTCACTGCAGAAGGTAAGAAAGTTAGGATGCTTAAGAAAACTGGCGAAATCATAGATCAATAGTGACAAGCTGCGGTGGACAAGTCTGGCAGCATAAAAGAGCCAATGTTTGGCTAAAGTTTCACAGGCTTAAACGCCCATTAACAGGCTTCCCATAGCGTAAGGTAGCACACCGGCGTTAAGTGGTGAACCCAGAAGATCATTGGTCATTAGTAAAAAAACAAAAGACAATAGAGAAAGAGTAAGGACAATAATCCCTGACCAAGACCAGGGATAAAAAGAACAAAAACTATGGCAACAAGACTGAAAACTTTATACCAAGAAACAATTGTCCCCAAACTGATGCAACAGTTTCAGTACTCCAACATTCATCAAGTGCCGAAGTTGGTAAAAGTCACTGTTAACCGGGGATTGGGGGAAGCATCTCAAAATGCGAAAGCGTTGGAAGCGTCTTTGACCGAGATTGCAACAATTACTGGTCAAAAACCGGTGGTAACGCGGGCGAAAAAGGCAATCGCTGGCTTCAAAATTCGTCAAGGTATGCCAGTTGGTATCATGGTCACCTTAAGAAGCGAAAGAATGTATTCCTTTCTTGACCGTCTCATCAATCTGTCACTACCAAGAATCCGGGACTTTCGCGGTATTAGTCCCAAAAGCTTTGATGGTCGCGGCAATTATACTCTAGGTGTCAGAGAGCAACTCATTTTTCCAGAAATTGAGTATGACAGCATTGACCAAATTCGTGGTATGGATATTTCTATTATCACCACAGCAAAGACTGACGAAGAGGGTCGCGCCTTACTTAAAGAAATGGGAATGCCCTTTCGGGATCAATAAGTTCATCTAAAGAGGAAACGATGGCGGTTAACGACACAATTGCAGATATGCTCACGCGCATCCGCAATGCGAATATGGCGCGGCATCAAACAACACAAGTGCCATCCACTAAAATGACTCGTAGCATCGCAAAAGTGCTGCGCGAAGAAGGCTTTATTGGTGAGTTTGAAGAAGCAGGAGAAGGAGTGGCGCGCAATTTGGTGATTTCCTTGAAATACAAGGGTAAAAATCGCCAACCTCTGATTACCACCCTCAAGCGGGTGAGTAAACCAGGTTTGCGTGTTTACTCCAATAGAAAAGAACTACCAAGAGTACTAGGCGGTATCGGTATTGCCATTATTTCTACATCTAGTGGCATTATGACTGACCGAGAAGCACGGCGTCAGAACTTGGGTGGTGAAGTACTGTGCTACGTTTGGTAGTCATTAGTCATGAGTCATTGGTCATTTGTCATCAGTAAAGAAAAGACAAATAACTTTAGACAAAGGACAAATAACTTTAGACAAAGGACAACAAAGTTATGTCTCGAATTGGTAAACGCCCAATTACAGTTCCCGCCAAGGTGGAAGTAAGCATTGATGGCACAAAAGTGCTCGTAAAAGGTCCAAAAGGCGAACTTTCTCGCGATTTGCCTCCTCATGTCATAGTCTCCAAAGAAGGAGAAATATTGCAGGTCAACCGTCGCGATGAATCTCGCACGTCCCGCCAAATGCACGGTTTATGCCGCACCTTAGTTGCCAATATGGTTGAGGGAGTATCCATTGGGTTTCAACGTCGTTTGGAAATTCAAGGGGTTGGCTACCGGGCACAAATTCAAGGTCGCAACCTGATTTTAAACATGGGCTATAGCCATCAAGTGCAAATCGTTCCACCAGAAGGAATTCAATTTGCAGTTGAAAATAATACTAACGTTATTATCAGCGGTTATGACAAAGAAGTGGTAGGCAACACAGCAGCTAAAATTCGTGCTGTGCGCCCACCAGAGCCTTACAAAGGCAAAGGTATTCGTTACGCGGGTGAAATGGTCAGACGTAAAGCTGGTAAGACTGGTGGTAAGGGCAAGAAGTAAAAATGAAACAGACTCGTAAAGAATCAAGGGAACGTCGCCGTAGACGCATTCGTGGTAAAGTTGATGGTTCTTCTGACCGTCCACGGTTAGCTATATTTCGCTCTCACCAACATATTTATGCTCAAGTGATTGATGATACTAATCATCACACAATGGTTGCAGCCTCAACTCTGGAACCAGACTTAAAATCAAAATTAGCTTCAGGCGCAAACTGCCAAGCTTCGGTGGAAGTTGGCAAATTGATTGCAGTTCGCTCATTAGAAAAAGGTATCACCAAAGTCGTCTTTGACCGAGGTGGCAACCTTTACCACGGACGCGTCAAAGCACTAGCAGAAGCAGCTCGCGAAGCTGGTTTGGATTTTTAAATAAGTCATTGCTCATGAGTCATGAGGAGGCAGTGCGGTGGACGGGTTCCACAGGCTACAGGAGCCAGTACGGTCTTGGGGAGCCAGTGCGTTGCGCGGCTGTGCCGACTTGTAGCACCTGGCGTGTCTCCCCAAGTGAAGCACCTGGCGTCACCTGCCGTTCATTAGTAAAGAAAGACAAATGACCGAGGACAAATGACAATTGACTTCTAACACGAGGTAATTAAAATGGCAACTGGTCGTCGTAAAGCTAACCGTACAAAAAAAGAAGAAACCACATGGCAAGAGCGGGTTATCCAAATCCGACGGGTGAGTAAAGTTGTAAAAGGAGGTAAAAAACTTAGCTTCCGCGCGATCGTCGTTGTGGGTAATGAACGCGGTCAAGTTGGCGTGGGAGTAGGCAAAGCCTCAGATGTAATTGGTGCTGTGAAAAAAGGTGTGGCTGATGGGAAAAAGCATCTCATTGAAATTCCCATGACCAAATCCAACTCTATCCCCCATCCAATTGATGGAATTGGTGGTGGTGCCAAGGTCATCATGCGACCAGCAGCACCTGGTACTGGAGTAATTGCTGGTGGTGCTGTACGTACAGTACTGGAATTAGCAGGAGTTCGCAATATCCTAGCTAAGCAACTTGGTTCAAACAATCCTCTCAATAATGCCAGAGCTGCAGTTAATGCCCTATCTACCCTGCGAACTTTTGCAGAAGTCGCCGAAGACCGGGGCATTCCTGTTGAGAATCTTTATATTTAAGTCATTTGTCCTTAGTGCTTTGTTTTTATAGAAATGACAAATGACCCTCAGGGTATGCCTTTGGCACGTGTATGTCCTGCACCCCACCACGGCGACGCCCACAATTTTTGCTGAGGCTTCTTGCGCCAACAAAGCAGCGTCTCCAGAAGGAGATAGGCATACTTGAAGCGAATGAAAGCTACTTGCTAGATGGCTGCCAGACCATGCACAGCTGTCTGTCGCTTATGGGGCAACCCACGGCAGGTGTTACAACAGCTAACCCCAAAGGCGCACTGCCTCAACGGACAGGTGCGCGACGGTCGGGAAACCCTAACGGAGGTCGCTCATGGGGGAAACCCCCAAGACCTCGACGACTACGCCCGGCACTGTCCTCCCCAAGACCCTTACGGGTATGCGCTCTGCGCAGGCTTTGCGCTTACGCCAGTCACCAAGGTGCAGGAAACTCTCCTGTAGGGACGGACTAACTACCCTGCCTCACCACCGCAGTGGCTCACGAATGATAAATGATTAAATTTTACACAAGGTTTTTTTATGAGACTAACCGATGTTCGTCCTCAAAAAGGCTCTAAAAAACGTCCCCGTCGTTTAGGTAGGGGTGTTTCAGCCGGTCAAGGTGCTAGTGCTGGTAAGGGTATGCGTGGTCAAAAAGCCCGTTCTGGCAGCAGTACAAGACCTGGTTTTGAAGGTGGTCAACAGCCATTGTACCGCCGGATACCCAAGTTAAAGGGCTTCCCTCTGGTTAATCCTAAGAAGTACACTACGATTAATGTAGAAAAGCTAGCCTCCCTCCCTGCAAATACAGAAGTCACACTCACCTCGTTAAAAGAAGCAGGTATCCTTACTGCTAGTCGAGGACCTTTGAAGATTTTAGGGGATGGGGAATTGAGCGTTCCCCTCAAGGTGCAAGCGGCAGCTTTTACAGGTACAGCTCGTAGCAAAATTGAGGCAGCAGGTGGGAGTTGCGAAGTTTTAGAGTGAGTCACAAAGCACGCACCTACGACAAGCCTACCCCAGACTCGTGCTTCACTATACTCGCAAGGTAGCCCTCTATGATCAGTCGAGACAAAGCCCCAACGGCTCAAGAAACTTTTATGCAGATGGCGCAAGCAGCAGGTCTGCGAGGTCGGCTGCTTGTGACCCTAGGTATTTTAATGTTGATTCGTCTGGGCATACATTTGCCCATACCAGGTATTAATCGAGATGAATTTGCCAGAGCTCTTCAAGGTAATAACCAAGTATTAAGCTTTTTGGACATCTTTTCCGGAGGTGGACTTTCTGCTTTAGGAGTCTTTGCCTTGGGTATTTTGCCATACATCAACGCCTCAATTATCATCCAATTGCTCACCGCTGCCATCCCAGCTTTAGAAAATTTACAGAAAAATGAGGGAGAAGCAGGACGGCGCAGAATTTCTCAGATGACACGCTATGTTTCTGTGGGTTGGGCGATTATTCAAAGTGTCTTCTTGGCATCGTTCTGGCTTAAACCGTTTGCTGTAAACTACGGGCCAATTTTCGTGATTGAGACAGCGCTGGCTCTCGTAGCAGGTTCGATGTTTGTCATGTGGGCATCAGAATTGATTACAGAGCGTGGCGTTGGCAATGGAGCATCTTTGTTGATTTTTGTCAACATTGTGGCAACACTGCCAAAAGCTTTAGGCGACACAATCGATTTTGTACAAACCGGAAACCGGGAAACAGTAGGTCGAGTTATTGTGCTGTTGCTCCTTTTCTTGGTCACGATTGTTGGTATTGTTTTTGTGCAAGAAGGGATCCGTCGTATTCCGATTATTTCAGCACGCCGCCAAGTTGGTAGACGAATTTTTGCAGAGCAACGTAACTATCTACCCTTACGACTCAATCAAGGGGGCGTGATGCCAATTATTTTTGCGACTGCAATTCTAAGCTTGCCACTGTTGGCTGAGAATTTCTTCAAAAGTCCAGAATATTCGAGAATTATTAATACCTATCTCGTACCTGGCGGTTCTGGGGCTTGGGTGTATGCCCTTGTCTACCTAGTTTCTATCGTGTTCTTCAGCTACTTCTATTCTTCATTGATTGTCAACCCAGTTGATGTAGCGCAGAACTTGAAAAAAATGGGTTCTAGCATTCCAGGTATTCGTCCGGGTAAAGCAACGAGCGAGTACATTGAACGCGTGCTGAATCGATTAACTTTTTTAGGCGCTATCTTTCTAGGCTTAATTGCTATTATCCCTACTGCCGTTGAAAGTGCTTTAAATGTACGAACCTTTAGGGGGCTAGGTGCTACCTCTTTGTTAATCTTAGTGGGAGTAGCTATTGATACTTCAAAGCAAATTCAGACCTACGTAATTTCTCAGCGCTATGAAGGAATGGTGAAACAGTAGTGACACGACTAATCTTCTTGGGACCCCCTGGAGCTGGTAAAGGAACTCAAGCTAAAACCTTAGCTGACGATTGGAATATTCCTCATATTTCTACAGGTGACATACTGCGTCAAGGCCTCAAAAACCAAACTCCTTTGGGTATAAAAGCTCAAAGTTATATGGATAAAGGCGAGTTGGTTCCCGACGATCTTGTGCAAGAAATGGTGCAGGAACGTTTGGATCAAGTTGATACAAAATCAGGTTGGATTCTTGATGGCTTTCCCCGCACTGTCAATCAAGCTGTTTTTTTAGAGGAATTACTGCGAAAGCTTAACCAAAATGGTGAAAAGGTTGTCAATTTGGATGTGCCAGATGAAATAGTGATAACACGGTTGCTGGAGCGAGGTAGAAAAGATGACTCAGAAGACGTCATCCGTCGTCGCTTAGAAGTTTACCGTTCTGAAACGGCACCCTTGATTGACTTTTACAGTCGTCGCGAGACTCTCCTCAGTATCAACGGTAATCAGTCCTTAGAAGAAGTCACTGCTGAATTAAAAAAGGTCATTGCTTCTTAGAACAAGGGAGTAGGTGTAGGTTAAAAGGGACAAATTTGTCCCAGATATTTCTACTTAATATCCTATTCCCTGTCACCCCAAGCAGATGTATGTAAATCTTGGATAAGATATATTAATGAACTGTTGATATATTCTCCGAAATATGTTTTCTTGCAGACTAGAAGTAGCTGTAACAAAGTAGGAGGCTGTTGAGTTGAGGAAAAAACTTGTCTAAACAAGATTTGATTGAAATGGAAGGCACGGTCACCGAGTCCCTGCCAAATGCAATGTTTCGTGTTGATTTAGATAACGGCTTTAATGTGTTAGCTCACATTTCTGGGAAGATTCGCCGTAACTATATCAAGATCTTACCTGGCGATCGCGTCAAAGTCGAGTTAACACCTTACGACCTGACAAAAGGTAGAATTACTTATAGACTACGTAAGAAATAGCTCATTTTCAAACGATTCATCGCAAGGAACATTTAAAAATGTAAAGAAGTATACCATAGCTGTTTGGAGATTAACAACGATTTTTACTGACTAATTAATCATAAAATGTTATAATTCAATATTTGGAGTCAAGAAAAAACATGAAAGTCAGAGCGTCTGTCAAGAAAATCTGTGAAAAGTGTAACGTGATCAGGCGTCGTGGTCGCGTCATGGTGATTTGTGTAAATCCCAAGCATAAGCAGCGCCAAGGATAACACAACGAAAAAGTCAAAAGAGTCATCAGGAAAATTTATTAAAATAACTGCTGACTAACAAAAAACACACTACTAGCTTAAAGGAATAGGGAGACACGAGTTGTGGCACGTATTGCCGGAGTAGACCTTCCACGTGATAAACGTGTTGAAATTGGTCTAACTTATATCTACGGAATTGGTTTATCTCTATCAAAAGAGATATTAGCAGCCACGAGTGTCAACCCTGATACTCGTGTTAAAGACCTGAGTGATGCTGACGTAGCAGCTCTGAGGGGAGAAATAGAAGAGAATTACCAAGTCGAAGGTGACCTCAGGCGCTTGGAAGCAATGAACATCAAGCGCTTAATTGAGATTGGCACTTACAGGGGTCGTCGCCACCGCATGGGCTTACCAGTGAGAGGACAAAGAACTCGGACTAACGCCAGAACTCGTCGAGGAAGACGACAGACAGTAGCTGGTAAGAAGAAAGCCCCTTCCAAGTAATTGTTTCTACGCTAACCTACAGCAATACTTAACCTTAAGATTTAACCAAGTGCGATATGGCGCGACAACAAAGCGGAAAGAAAACCGGCAGCAAAAAACAAAAACGCAATGTTCCAAATGGGATAGCCTACATCCAGTCTACTTTCAACAATAGCATTGTTACCATTAGCGATCAAAATGGAGATGTCATCTCCTGGGCAAGTGCTGGCTCTAGCGGTTTTAAGGGAGCAAAAAAAGGTACTCCTTTTGCAGCCCAGACTGCAGCTGAAAGTGCAGCACGTCGAGCAATCGACCAAGGAATGCGCCAAATAGAAGTCATGGTCAGCGGTCCTGGAGCTGGTCGAGAAACAGCTATCCGGGCGCTTCAAGGAGCAGGACTGGAAATTACATTAATTCGGGATATTACCCCGATTCCTCATAATGGTTGCCGCCCACCCAAGCGCCGCCGAGTATAAAGGCAACTTATGAAGCGGTGAGTCCAGCGCTGCAGGAGGGTTTCCTTCCGTAGGCGACCCGCGTTTCCGAAGGGTGAGGGCGAGAAGTTTGAGAAAATCCTGGTTGCACAAGGATTCTACAAAAAATCCCCACTACGGAGAGTTTTCTTTTGTACCATTGAGCAACTTTCGCCTGAAAACTCAAAACTTCAAAAAACAAAACACCATTACTGCCGGTTGGCTTTTTGAGGGATCAAACTTCACCACCATTGGACTTACAGTTTGATAAACCTCATAGTTTAAGAGGGCATTAAGTAAATTCGAGAGGGCACAGCCGCATGGTGAGCGTAACCTCCAAGAGGGTAACCCGAAGGCAAGCAACTAGCGAAAAGCTTTGCCGACTTGAAAGGACAACTTCTACAAGTCCCTCCGAGTATCCAAACAGCCGTTTCATCAAGGGCACTGATGTACAACTGTCTGCCCTTGCCACTGTGTTGTGGTTCGGCAGGTGCTCTGTGGCAGGTTTACCGCACCTTGGTGACAGGCGTAAGCCCTATGTCTATGGCATAGGGCTTAGAACATAGGAGATAATCGCACGCAGTTGGTGCTTGTTGAATGCAACTGGCGAAAGGCGCTCTCCCTAGTTCGCGTAGCGTCTTTGCAGGAGAGACCGCAGTTGCCCAGTTTCCACGCCAGATGGCACCGTCGGAGGAACCTCCCTCCGGGAACCCGGGTCGCCTGGCTGTCAGAAAACCCGTCACTCGCGCGCTTACTCACCGCAACGCACTGGCTCCCCAATAAGAACTGCCGAAAGGGTTTATCAGCTTGTAGACGCGCTTGTCGGCATCCTCAAAGGTGGCAAGTGGTCTCTCAAGTTCTGGACGTCACTTGCAGCTAATTAAGGCAAAATCACCCGAAGAACGTCTACAAAGTAGCATACCGAAGCACAGCCCAGGCTCGACTTGAAGAGCTTTCCCTTGGACGGATTTGCCGACTCTGGGCAACTGGTGAGACCAGTGCGGCACCGACGTTTCCCGCCTCACTCGTATGACCATTCCGTTGGGGTTTACTGATGGAGGTAAACCAAAAGGGCGTCGGACTGCCCGTAGAGGACACTAGTAAAGACGGTTTTCACGACCACTCAGTGTCACTCAAAGCAATAAATTTGTTTGCTAGACCTTATGTTGAGGGAGGCTACCCCATGGCGCAGTTTCAAATTGAATGTGTAGAGTCAAGTACAGAAGATAATAGGAGTAATCACAGTAAATTTGTTTTAGAACCTCTGGAGCGCGGTCAAGGTACGACAGTTGGCAACGCACTCAGACGGGTACTACTTTCTAACTTGGAGGGCACAGCGGTCACAGCAGTTCGGATTGCGGGCGTGACACACGAGTTCGCCACCGTTGTGGGTGTACGGGAAGACGTGCTAGAAATCCTGATGAAAATGAAGGAAGTTATCCTTAAAAGCTACTCTTCTCAACCCCAGATTGGTCGGTTACTTGTTACCGGTCCAACAACAGTGACTGCGGCACATTTTGATTTACCTAGTGAAGTAGAAGTCATCGATCCGACCCAATATGTAGCTACTGTCGCTGAAGGTGGGAAGCTGGAAATGGAATTTCGGATTGAACGAGGCAAAGGATATCGGACTGTAGAGCGGGGTCGTGAAGAAGCTACATCTTTAGACTTTCTCCAAATCGACTCAGTATTTATGCCAGTGCGGAAAGTCAACTACAGCGTTGAAGAAACCCGTGGAGAGAGTGGGATACCAAAAGACAGATTGTTACTGGAAATTTGGACAAATGGTAGTCTGACCCCCCAAGAAGCACTCTCCTCTGCCGCGACTATACTGGTGGATTTGTTTAACCCGTTGAAAGAGATCTCGCTCGACATACCGGATGTCGGCGCAGAAGTCCCAGACGACCCAACCGCTCAGATTCCAATCGAAGAGTTACAACTGTCTGTACGAGCTTATAACTGTCTCAAACGAGCACAAGTAAACTCTGTCGCTGATTTGTTGGATTACACACAAGAAGACCTATTAGAAATAAAAAACTTTGGTCAAAAGTCAGCTGAAGAAGTTGTTGAAGCCTTACAGCGACGCTTGGGGATCACTTTACCAACAGAAAGAGCTAACAAACACGCCTAACACTGGTTATTGGTTAGTAGTTAGTAGTTAGGACAACAACCCTTCGAGTCTGTCTATGGCTAACGCTCACTCGTTCTGTGGAGACTTGCCCCAACAAAGCAGCGTCTTGTGGAGAAGATACGGCTCACCTGTGTCCTATGCCATTCGGATACGCTGCTTTAAAGGGTGAACGCCAGCGCTAAGACCCACCAGAGACTTACCAAGGGCGCACTAACTCACCAATAACTAACAACCAACAACCAACAACAACCAACTAACAACTAACACAAAAGATTATGCGTCACCGTTGTGGGATTAATAAACTCAGCAAACCAGCTGACCAACGTCGCGCTTTGTTGCGATCGCTCACCACCGAATTAATTCGTCATGGACGAATCACTACCACTTTAGCCCGAGCTAAAGTACTACGCTCAGAAGTGGACAAAATGATTACTCTTGCTAAGGAAGGTTCTTTAGCCGCACGCCGTCAAGCCCTCGGTTACATATACGACAAACAACTGGTTCATGCTCTGTTTGAGCAAGTACCCACACGGTATGGCAATCGCCAAGGGGGTTATACCCGTATCCTGCATACCGTACCGCGTCGGGGGGATAATTCTAAGATGGCAATCATCGAACTCGTCTAAACAAATAAACCAGAAAGTAGAAGGATAAAATAAAAATTTTTATCTTTCTAACTTCCGCCTCAAGTTGAATTTATGTTAAGTAGCCACCAGCCTACACAAACTTGTCGAGTCGCCCTGGTCATTCAATACCTGGGCACTCATTTTCATGGCTGGCAACGGCAACCCCAACAACGCACTGTCCAAGAAGAGATAGAAACAGCTCTTTCTCATGTCCTAGGTCATCCAGTGACACTGTACGGCGCAGGGCGAACTGATGCTGGAGTTCACGCAGCTGCTCAAGTGGCACATTTTAATGTCACAAGTCCGATACCAGCTCACAAATGGGCAACAATTCTTAACAGCTATTTGCCCAAAGATATACTAATTCGAGCCTCCGCAGAAGTGAGTCACAATTGGCACGCTCGCTTTAGTGCTATCTATCGACGGTATCGTTACACGTTCTATACTGAAAAGTTACCGAACTTGTTTGCCAGCGCTTTTAGTTGGCACTACTATCACGAACCTTTGGATGAATCTCTCATACTCGCAGCACTGAAACCTTTGATTGGAAAGCATCACCTAGCTGCTTTTCACCGAGCAAACTCAGGACGCCAACATTCTTGGGTAGAAGTACAAGCAGCAGAGTGTTATCGCACCGGACCATTTCTTTATATTGAAGTTCAGGCAGATGGATTTTTGTATGGTATGGTGCGCCTATTAGTAGGGATGTTGGTACAAGTTGGTTCTAAACAACTCACACTGACTCATTTCACCGACCTTTGGAAAGATCAACGACGCCAAGAAGTGAAATATGCCGCACCTGCTCACGGCTTATGCTTGTTGCGAGTCGGCTATCCTGATTTCCCGTTTCCCCCAGAGATTTGGTTTGAAACTCAACCCAAATTAGTCTTTGGTCAATAAGGACTAAAGACAAAGGACTAAAGACAAAGGACTAAAGACAAATGACAACAGACAAAACATATCTTCCACCTCAGAATACTATGGAGCGCGATTGGTACGTCATAGACGCTACTAACCAACGCCTCGGTCGCTTAGCAAGCGAAATCGCTATGGTTCTCAGAGGGAAAAATAAACCCCACTATACCCCTCACATGGACACAGGTGATTTTGTCATCGTTGTAAATGCTGAAAAAGTCGAAGTCACAGGTAAAAAACGCACACAAAAACTTTACCGTCGTCATTCCGGTCGTCCCGGTGGAATGAAGACCGAAACCTTTGACAAGCTACAACAACGTTTGCCAGAAAGGATTGTGGAACATGCCATCAAAGGTATGCTACCGAAAAATAGCTTGGGACGCCAGTTGTTTACTAAGCTGAAAGTTTACGCAGGACCAACTCATCCCCATGCAGCACAACAACCAAAAGAGTTACAAATTCAGACAATTCCAGGAGCACAAGATTAATGCAAGCAGTAGATAATAGCGGTCGTGCTATGTATTGGGGTACAGGTCGTCGAAAATCCGCGATCGCGCGGGTTCGCTTGGTTCCCGGTACCGGACAATTGATTGTCAATGGCAAACCAGGAGACCTTTACTTCCAATTCAACCCGAATTACATTTCCCTTGCCAAAGCACCTCTAGAAACTTTAGGCTTGGAAAACGAGTATGACATTCTTGTCAAAGCTGAAGGTGGCGGTTTAACTGGACAATCAGATGCAGTTCGTCTGGGAGTTGCTCGTGCGCTTTGCCAACTCGACCCAGAAAACCGTCCGCCTTTAAAAATCGAAGGCTACCTGACTCGCGATCCACGAGCAAAAGAACGCAAAAAATACGGTTTACACAAAGCTCGTAAAGCTCCTCAGTACTCCAAGCGTTAAGCGATTTTGGATTTTAACTATAGCTTGTAGCAGATGAACACAGATAATTTTCTGTTATTTGCTGTTGCGATGATGATCTCAAAAATCTAAAATCCAAAGTTCTACAACCCCTAAAAACCTGAAAGTTATAATTGGTATAGATAGACCACGGAAAGAAAAATGGCGAAACCAGAGATTCATCCCCAGTGGTATCCAGAAGCAAAAGTTTACTGTAACGGTCAGCTTGTAATGACTGTTGGCTCTACTAAGCCAGAATTGCACGTAGATGTTTGGTCTGGAAACCACCCCTTCTACACAGGTACTCAGAAGATAATTGACACCGAAGGTCGCGTAGAACGCTTTATGCGTAAATATGGCATGATGGATGGTCAATCCAAAGGCGGAAGAAGGAAAAAGTAGCGGCTTAGCTTTAGGTGTTAACAACGACCCTGCATCAGCTGGGTCGATTGTTGTATTTAATGCTCAAGCGAATTTGCTATTTTTAAGGAGTGACTGTATTCGTCATGGCTGAAACATACCTGCTGGAGAAACTAAAATCCGTTGAACAAACTTTTCATGAATTGACTCGTCGCCTTGCCGACCCCGATACTGCCAAAAATCCTGATGAGTATCAAAAAATCGCAAAGGCACGCTCTTCTTTGGAAGAAGTGGTAGATACCTACGAAACCTGGAAAAATACGCAGGAAGAATTCGTAGGGGCGCGTCAAGTGCTCAAAGAATCTCAAAGTGATCCAGAACTGCAAGAAATGGCAGCCCTGGAAGTTCAAGAACTTGAGCAAAAAATAGAACAGTTAGAAAATCGCCTCAAGATATTACTATTACCCCGTGACCCCAACGATGATAAAAACATCATGTTGGAAATTCGTGCGGGTACTGGTGGTGATGAAGCAAGTATCTGGGCAGGTGATTTAGTACGCTTGTACTCAAAGTATGCTGACAGCCAAAGTTGGCGCGTGAAGTTAGTCAGTGAGTCTTTGGCGGAAATGGGCGGCTTTAAAGAAGCTATTTTGGAAATTCAAGGCGATAACGTATACAGCAAGCTAAAGTTTGAAGCTGGAGTGCATCGCGTGCAGCGTGTACCAGTCACTGAAGCTGGGGGACGGGTTCACACCTCAACAGCAACTGTGGCGATAATGCCAGAGGTGGATGAGGTAGAAATCCACATTGATCCCAAGGATATTGAAATGAGCACAGCTCGTTCCGGTGGTGCTGGTGGACAAAACGTCAACAAAGTGGAAACAGCCGCGGACTTGTTCCACAAACCCACTGGTATCCGGATTTTCTGTACGGAAGAACGCAGCCAGTTGCAAAACAAAGAACGGGCAATGCAGATCCTGCGAGCAAAACTGTATGAAATGAAGTTGCGAGAACAACAGGAAGCTGTGACTTCTATGCGGCGATCGCAAGTCGGTACTGGGTCACGTTCTGAAAAGATTCGCACTTATAACTACAAAGATAACCGCGCCACCGACCACCGCTTAAATCAAAACTATTCGCTCAACGCAGTTCTAGAAGGCGAACTTGAGGACATTATTCAAGCTTGTATTTCTCAAGACCAACAAGAACGCTTAGCAGAACTCGCTGCTTCTGGCGCTAATAGTTAATCTTTAGGTTTGCTAGTCTTTTTTACTATTAATTACTTGCTATAGCAGCTCTAAATGATTTGTGAAAAAAGCTCCCCGATTTCGCTCTCGAACTCAGGGAGCTTGTTTTTAAAAACTTTTTTCTTCCGTTGGTGCCCCGTAGCATGGTTTCCCCCAGCCTTTAGCCTTAGCATCTGGCGTACTACGTGTAGACGTGGGGGTCTTAAACCTTTGAATTTCCGATAAAAAAGTAGGTGGATGTAGAATTACCCTTTCCACCTACTTTGATTTTCATTCGCTTTTTTTAGAAAATCATTTACCAAGTGTCTGCTGTCCTTTTGTTATAAGGCTCTCCTGTAAATGGTTGTACGCCAGTATTAGGATATGCATCGTCTGATGGTGCAAAAATACGCATCGCAGCTTCAGAAATATATTGTGTGACCTTAGCAATAATCTCGGAGATAGCCATAATATCAAACCCCCATTTTTGTTATCGCTTCACTTGCGATATGTCTTCTAATATAACTACTCTAGTTCTTCACATTCTCCTTGGCTCTCATTGGCAATATATCTACATTCTCCGCAATAATCAGTGATAGATAGTTGCAATACTTTAGCTTAACAAAACAATTTAAGAAAGAATGAAGTATAAGGAAATGAAAGTGTTAGTAATATGATTTTTTATCTTTCATCCTTCGTTTGGCATAGTTTGATATTTCACTTCACTCTTTTAGGGATACGATCATTATTAATAACTATAACTATTAAAAATTATTAAATAATTTACTAAACTAATAATATAGTAGTCGTAAAAACGCTAGTTACAAGCACTTTTTGACAGTGCTCGTTCAATAATTCACATTATTTATGGTAAAATTTACCATAACTCAAAGAAGTATTCTTCTAAGGGCGCTATGTCATGACTAGTTTCCCAAGTTTGAACCATGCATCTACAAACAATCACCAACAGCAAAACACAGAGAATCAAGAACTGACACTTTCTACTGTTGATAGCAGCTTGCTGACAGACCTTTACCAGTTGACAATGGCAGCTTGTTATGCTGGGGAAGGTGTAGAACAACGATGGGCAAGCTTTGAGTTGTTTGTCAGACGTTTGCCAGAGAATTTTGGCTATTTGATAGCTATGGGGCTGGCACAAGTATTGGAATATTTGGAAAAATACCACTTCAGTCCTTCTGGAATAGCGGCTTTGCAAGCAACAGGAATTTTTGCTAATGTTCCTGAGAGTTTTTGGTCACTGCTAGGTGAGGGACGTTTTACAGGTAACGTTTGGGCGGTACCTGAGGGAACAGCGGTGTTTGCGAATGAACCTCTGTTGCGAGTGGAAGCACCTATTTGGCAAGCACAACTGGTAGAAACCTACCTTTTGAATACCATAAATTATCAGAGTTTGATTGCGACACGTGCAGCAAGATTACGCGATGTGGCGTCAACTCATGCAACGTTGCTGGAATTTGGAACCAGACGAGCATTTAGCCCACAAGCATCTTTGTGGGCGGCGCGTGCTGCGCTGGCTGGTGGTTTGGATACAACATCGAATGTGTTAGCGGCTTTACAACTGGGAGAAAAACCTAGTGGTACAATGGCGCACGCTTTGGTTATGGCATTGTCGGCAATGGAAGGTAGCGAAGACCAGGCATTTACTGTCTTTCATCGTTATTTTCCAGGTGCGCCCTTATTAATTGATACTTACGATACTATCGCTGCTGCTAAGCGGTTGTCAGCAAAAGTGAATTCTGGAGAAATCCAATTAGCAGGGGTTAGGTTGGATTCTGGTGATTTGGTGTCATTGTCAAAACAAGTGCGTTCGCTTCTTCCTGGTGTGTCAATTTTTGCAAGTGGCGACTTGGACGAGTGGGAAATCGCACGGCTTAAGGCTGCTGGTGCGCAGATTGATGGTTATGGACTCGGAACGCGACTGGTAACAGGTTCTGCTGTCAATGGAGTTTACAAACTGGTGGAAATTGATGGGACTCCGGTGATGAAACATTCGAGTGGTAAGGCGACTTACCCAGGACGTAAGCAGATTTTTCGCTCTTTTGAGGGAAGTCAGGTGAAAGCGGACTCTTTGGGCTTGCTGAGTGAACAAGGGAGAAAATATGGAAACGAAGAATTTCCCCAATCTTCACATCTGCCTTTGTTGGAGTTGTTTGTTAAGGAAGGTAAACGGGTGCAACCGCTAGATACTTTGGCAGAAATTCGACAAAGGACTCTTGCTTCTGTTGCTAGTTTGCCAGACGAGACGCGACGTTTGGAGAATCCCGTATCGGTGAAAGTGGAGATTTCTGCCCAGTTACAACAGTTGACTGAAAAGACGAAGAACCTAAACCCACAGGTACAGACAGAATGAGAAGAAGTGGATGGAAAACTCCTAACTAATGACCCTATGGTTGACGCCACGGCTGCGCCTAACGGGTATGACCTCCGGTCACGCTGCGTTTTAGCCCTCGCTTGCGTGCGCCTTGCGCATACGCCAGATGCCTGTTGTCGGGAAACAAGGACCGCAGCACTGGTCTCACTAATGACTAATGACTAATAACTAATGACTATTAACTAATACTATGAAAGTTGCTTTGTTTGGTACGAGTGCTGATCCACCAACTGCTGGACACCAAGCGGTTATTCGTTGGCTGTCAGATCATTTTGATTGGGTAGCAGTTTGGGCGGCAAATAATCCATTGAAGTCGCATCAAACCCCTTTGGAACATCGGGTGACGATGTTACATTTGTTGATTTTGGATATAAATTCATCAAAGCATAATATTGGTTTGGAACAGGAATTAAGTCACTTGAGAACGCTGGAAACATTGGAGAAGGCAAAAAAACGTTGGTCAGAGGCGGAGTTTACATTAGTGATAGGTTCAGATTTACTAACTCAATTGCCGCGTTGGTATCGTATTGAAGATTTATTGCAACAAGTACAACTTTTGGTCATACCGCGCCCAAGATATGCAATAGATGAATCTAATTTACAAATTGTGCAAAAACTTGGGGGGAAAGTTACGGTTGCCAACTTTATTGGTTTAGATGTGTCCTCAACAGCTTATCGTAAAAATGGCGATCGCGAAGCCCTAACACCTCTGGTCGTTGATTATATTCACAAAGAGCATTTGTACAAATGTCTACCCGAAAATTTAACTTGTTAAACTATAAGCACCTGTGCCAAGCAATCCCAAATTCCAAACTCCAAATTGCATTCAATTAAAAACGGCTATATGCCAGGACACAACCAAAGAAAGATTGTACATGCGCTAAAACAACCACCTTTAGCAGATTTCAAGGTCGGTGTTGATAATGTTATTTTCTCTGTAGATACTCCACAAAATCGACTGTTAGTTTTATTAGTGATGAGACAACAGGAGCCATTTTTAAACTCTTGGAGTCTTCCTGGTACTTTGGTGCGTCAAGGTGAGTCTTTAGAAGATGCTGCTTATCGGATTTTGTCTGAAAAAATAAGGGTAGAAAACCTTTATTTAGAACAACTTTATACCTTTGGAGGACCATCACGGGATCCCCGAGAAGCAAGCAATAGTGATGGTGTACGTTATCTATCGGTGAGTTACTTTGCCCTCGTGCGATTTGAGGAAGCAGAATTGATTGCTAATAAAGTCAGTGGAATAGCTTGGTATCCGGTGAAGCAATTACCACAATTAGCTTTTGACCATAACAAAATTTTGGCATACGGACACAGGCGTTTGCGAAATAAGTTGGAGTATAGTCCAGTCGCGTTTGAAGTGTTGCCAGAAGTCTTTACTTTGAATGATTTATATCAGTTATATACTACAGTTTTAGGAGAAAACTTTTCTGATTATTCTAATTTTCGAGCGCGTTTACTCAAGTTAGGTTTTTTATACGATACAGGGATAAAAGTATCGCGTGGTGCTGGTCGTCCAGCGAGTTTATATCGATTTGATGCCGAAGCTTTTGCTCCTTTTAAGGATAAGCCTTTAGTTTTTATTTAACCGTAAAGACGCGCCAAGTATGAAGATATGAAAAAACCAGATGAGTGTTCTAATATTAAAGACATTCGTAGAGAAATTGACGCAATTGACAAAGAAGTTATTGCCGCTTTAGGAAGAAGATTTGCATACGTGAAAGCAGCAGCACAGTTCAAAACCAGTGAAACAGGTGTAAAAGCCCCAGAAAGATTTCATTCTATGTTGCAGGAAAGACGTGCTTGGGCTGAAGAAGCAGAATTAAACCCAGATGTCATTGAAAAGCTGTATCGAGATTTAGTCAATTATTTTATTGATGAAGAATTCAAACATTGGCAAGACAAGACGTAATTATCTATAATCCTTAATCCGATATGAAGATAGCGATCGCTCAACTTAATCCTACCATTGGTGACTTGCCTGGAAATGCCAAAAAAATTCTGGAGATGGCACAAAAGGCAGTAGCAGAAGGTGCCCGTTTATTACTGACGCCGGAACTTTCCTTATGTGGTTATCCACCGCGTGATTTATTGCTGAATCCTAGTTTTGTTCAAGCAATGGACATTGCCTTACAACAACTAGCAAGAGATTTGCCTCCAGAACTCGCTGTGTTGGTAGGCACGGTTGAAGAAAATGTAAAAGCACACAAGACTGGCGGTAAAACTTTATTTAATAGTATCGCTTTGTTAGAAAAGGGAAGGGTAAAGCAAGTTTTTCACAAACGCCTTTTGCCAACTTATGATGTCTTTGATGAACATCGCTATTTTGAACCTGGTTCAGAAGCGAATTATTTCACCTTGGATAATGTTCATATTGGCGTCACGATTTGTGAAGATTTATGGAATGATGAGGACTTTTGGGGTAAGCGAAGTTACATCACTAATCCAATTGCTGACTTAGCAATTTTGGGTGTAGATTTGATCGTGAATTTGTCTGCTTCTCCTTACAGTGTTAGCAAGCAGAAGTTTCGAGAAGCAATGCTCAAGCATAGTGCAGTACGTTTTCAACAACTAATTCTCTATGCCAATCAAGTCGGGGGTAACGATGATTTAATTTTTGATGGTAGAAGTTTTGCTTTGAATCGTCAGGGTGAAATAGTCTCTCGTGCCTGTGGTTTTGAAGAGGATTTGAGAGTTGTAGAATTTGATGAGGTGCTACGAGATTTGCACTCAGGTTCTATAGCACCAGAATATGAATCTGAAGATGAGGAAATTTGGCACGCTTTGGTTTTAGGATTGCGAGATTATGTTCGTAAATGTGGCTTTTCTAAAGTTGTGCTGGGTTTAAGTGGTGGCATAGACTCTTCATTGGTGGCGGCTGTTGCTAGCGCAGCACTGAGTCAAAAAAACATCCTCGGTGTTCTTATGCCTTCCCCCTACAGTTCTGAGCATTCTATCAGCGATGCTTTGGCATTAGCGGAAAATATTGGTATAAAAACCCATATCATACAGATAGGGGAGTTAATGCAAGACTATGACAAAACCCTAGCTGAGTTATTTGCTGGAACAGAGTTTGGACTGGCAGAGGAAAATCTTCAATCCCGGATTAGGGGTAATTTATTGATGGCAATTTCTAATAAATTCGGTCATCTTCTCCTATCTACTGGTAATAAGTCAGAAATGGCAGTTGGTTACTGTACCCTTTACGGTGATATGAATGGAGGATTAGCAGTCATTGCTGATGTGCCAAAAACCCGTGTTTATTCAATTTGTCGCTGGTTGAATCGCAATGGTGAGATAATTCCACAAAATGTTTTGACCAAAGCACCCAGCGCAGAACTCAAACCTGGTCAAGTGGATCAAGATTCGCTACCAGCTTACGACATTTTGGACGACATCTTGCAACGCCTGATTCACGATTACCAATCTACAGAACAAATTATCGCCGCAGGTCATGATCCAGCAACTGTAGATCGAGTTATCAGTTTGGTGGCGCGTGCGGAATTTAAGCGGCGACAAGCACCCCCCGGATTGAAAATTACAGATCGTGCTTTTGGAACTGGTTGGCGAATGCCTATTGCCAGTAAATGGACTGCTATCAAAAATAGTTACAATCCAGTTTTTTCTGTACGTCAATAGCTCCCCTGCTAGATTTACAATTCCTTTGATGATGTAAAAAGTATTGCTCAAATTATGTCAAATCAAGGTTTAATCCCTGTTGTTGTTATTGGTGCTGCAGGCAAAATGGGTCGCGAGGTCGTGAAAGCGGTGGCGCAAGCACCAGATATGAACCTTGTCGGTGCGATTGATACAACTGTTGAACATCAAGGTAAGGATGCAGGGGAACTGGCGGGTTTAAGTGAACCTTTGGAAATTCCGATTACCAATCAATTGGAACCGATGCTGGCGTTTGCATCTGGTGAAAAACAGCCAGGGGTGATGGTGGATTTTACTCATCCGAGTTCGGTGTATGACAATGTTCGTAGTGCGATCGCCTATGGTATTCGTCCAGTTATCGGTACCACTGGCTTAAGTCCAGAACAAATTCAAGATTTAGCTGATTTTGCTGATAAGGCAAGTACGGGATGTTTAATTATTCCCAACTTTTCTATTGGTATGGTACTGCTGCAACAAGCAGCAGTTGCGGCTTCTCAATATTTTGACCACGTTGAAATTATTGAACTGCATCACAACCAAAAAGCTGATGCCCCCAGCGGTACAGCAATTCAAACTGCTCAACTCCTAGCAGAGGTAGGTAAAACATATAACCAGTCTGTTGTGGAAGAGACGGAGAAAATACCGGGAGCGCGGGGTAGTCAAGCCGAGGAAGGCGTTAGAATTCATAGTGTGCGTTTACCAGGACTGATTGCCCATCAAGAGGTGATTTTTGGTGCAGCGGGTCAAATTTATACTCTGAGACATGATACGAGCGATCGCGCTTGCTATATGCCAGGAGTATTACTAGCAATTCGCAAAGTCCTCCCGTTAAAGTCGTTAGTATATGGATTAGAAAAAATTCTTTAAAAAATTCAGCACTCACCATTTACAACACAGCACTCATGATCGTCCCACTAACTCGCCAGAAATTTGAACAACTCATTCCCCTGATTGCGACTGGTCCACAGTACAAATACTACTGGGGGAAATTTCCAGACTTTTTGCAACGGCTGCTGATTTCTGTCGTGGCGGTAGCTGTTGTTTTCCTGATGAAAGTGATTCTGGGGCTTGATTTTGGTGGAATCATCTTTTTGCTTGGGTTAATTGGTGCCCTTTACTGGCTTTGGGGACCAGTGTTTTGGGCGAGTATGCGGAATGCGAAAAGCCGTCGTTGTAAGTACAGCGGTTTTCTGCGTGGTCGAGTGCTGGATTATTGGATTGCAGAGGAGTTGATTGGTAAACAAGAAACCGTTGATAACAAAGGTGACTTGGTAATTGTCGAAAACCGAGAAAAACGCATTCACTTAGAAATAGGCGATGACACAGGATTTACTGCTGAGTATAAAGCGCCACTGCGTTCTGCCTACAAAGTTATTGCTCGCGGTCAGAGGGCAGAACTATTGGTGATGTCGAATCGCCCAGATTTAAGCACTATTGATGAAATTTCGGATATTTATATTCCCAGTCGCGACTTGTGGGTGAGTGATTATCCTTGTATACGACGGGATTTCTTTACCGAGGTGAGTAGCCGCCTGCGCCGTGATCAAGAAGATGAAAGACCGCGTCGCCGTCGTCCCAGGGTGGAGAGGTAGAAGAGCTGGTTTAAGGTTTTGTCTAACTTATATTTGGAACCGCAAATGTAGACGCCCGCCAGAAGGCTTCCCGATAGCCGTAAGGCGTGGCCGTTCCCACTAGGGTACGCAGATGGACGCAGATAAATACAGATCATTTATCTGTGTGCATCTGTGTTTACCTGCAGTTTCATTTTCACTCTTGTTGACTTTTGCTCTTTGGTCTAGGACTCAGTACTCGAAGACTGAGTCAAAATAGGGGAAAGGTAAGCAACTAAAGCACCGATGAGAAAACCGGAAATGTTGCGAATCAGGGGTAGCCAGTCGTTTGTTCGTGTGACTACTGGTCCAATACCGAAGGAGATAAATAAGATTCCCCATAAAGGTGAGAAGATTAAAGCCCATTGCCAAGCAAAAATTTGTCCTGGACGACGAGGTTGAGCGGCAAATCCACAAATGACTCCACCAATAACTGAAGTAATCAAAGTGAAAATCCACTGTTCCCGTGGTAATCCGGGAACGACTGCGCAACCGCCCTTAAGCAAACAATTTTTCACTGTTTCCATAGCTTGTAGGATGGCTTGGTCTTCACCTTCTTCTCGCACAAAGTACAAATTGCCAAAGCGGGTTTGTAATTCAATCCAGAAAGTACGCGGTAGAAGATCATAAACAGCGTCACCCACACTAAAGCTGAGAATGTTACCGCCACGGGAATCAGCAACTAGCAAAACGCTTTTGTCATCTAAACCCCAAAAAGGAATAACAGCTCGACCTGGAGTACGGTCATATTGAGTTAATACTCGCAGTTTCCAGCCAGTGTCGGCTTGAAATTGTTCTAGTTGCTTAACAAGATTTTCTTCTTGAACGCTGGTAAGAGACTTAGCTAAGTCTACAACCGGGGTTGGGGTATCAGGTAATAATTCGGGATTGTCATAAGCGTATGCGCTGGGAGAATGCGTCATCCAAATCGACCCAGCTAGGAAAAATAGTGTTACAAAAGCCAGAATTCGTTTCCAAAAACTTTGCTGCATGAGCTTTTATATACAAATCTCAACAAGAAAAGTGAACAAGTTGTTTTAAAAGAGTACTAAAAAAGTGAGACTTCTTTACACTTTTTAACTCTAATCTAATTTAATATCTCAGATCCAGAACTCACTGAGCAAGCTTGTCTGTAAGGTTGGGATATAAAAATAAGGGCGCAATGCCTTGCGCCCTTATTCTCATAGAGACTTAGACACTCTATTCTTTATCAGACCAATTCTCAGATTCTGTCTGACGGTGCGAATCTTGTTCATCAAAACTGTTTTCCCAATCACCAGCTACGTTGTAGTCATTGTAATCGTTGTAATTCTTGTTCTTGCCGTATCCTTCTGCAGGTGTGAAGCGGTTCTCCTGCCTTAGGGCTTGCCGTTCTTGTAATGTCAGCTTTGCTTTTTGAGATGGCGATAGACGCTCAACTGTTCGCCTTGAAGATTTGGAGCGTGTGAAGGTTTTCCAAGCAGCTTGCAAACCAACCATAAAACTGCGCGTACCTGTTTGAACGTTTTGTGCTTGCTTTCTAGCACTATCCAAACTTTGATCGACTTGTTTAACCACTTGACCAGCACTTTTAACACCTTCACTGACATCATCAGTTAAGTCAGTGATTTCCAAGCTAGTCATGCGAATAGCATCGAGAGTGGGTGGTAACTCTCTATAAAGAGTGTCAAATAATTTTTCTGCACTGCGAGCTGCTCTTGCTAATTCCTGCAAAGCTGGTATTGCCGCCACCAAAACAGCAGTCAGACTGGCGGCGACTAGGAGTATGGACAGTCCCAGCCAAAACAGGGGGTCAATCACTTTGATATCTTCTACTAACTATCTGAATGTTGAGGAATTGTATTGGACTTTTCTTGAGCGTTTTGCTGCCTAATTGCTTGGCTTTCGCGCAAACTGGCATCAATACCTGCTGAAATTGCGTCCCGCAGTCGGTCTAAAGTATCATCCCAGTTAGAGCGTGCGTTAGCAGAAAGGCGGTCTGCTTGTATTTGAACACTCGTTGAAATATCTTCTGCCAATTCTGGCAAAGCACTAGCAGATTTCTTCAAGAGTTGACGGGTTTCACGTCCTGTGCGTGGAGCAATGAGCAACCCAGTTAAAGCACCAATGGTTGCGCCTAGCATCATACCGCCAATAAATGATCCAGAACGGTTGTTAGACATTTTTTTGTTTCTCTCCTTACACCCATTCTATGTGGGTTTTCACGCCTTGCAAAATCCAAAAGATTTTATCTTTCTAAATTTAGAGAGACAATTGATTCGCCAGAAAGGTTGCCCTTACTGCCTACTTTCTCTTTTTCACTAATTTTGCTCGGAACCACAGAAAATTACTCTGCCAGACTTGCTGTCCAAGTGCAACCAGACTGAAAATCTGTCGCAGCCGCTGGATTTGTAGTCGTGCTGGTTGATCTTTCTGCCGTATATTATTAATATTCCCTTGACCTGTGTAAAGAGCTTGTGGTGCTGTATATAGTACTGCATGGGAACTACGTTCAGCAGCTATAAAGATATTAGCTATTCTTGTCAATCGCCTCTTGAGTCGCTGCACTCGCCAAGCCACGTAGAGAAGAACCAGCGAGATAAGTGTGTTGATGACGACAACGACTGTAACCATTGTTTAATTTTATTGCACCCACTGTAATTCTTGCTAAATTATGACTCTCATTAAAGCTATGAAAATCAGTCTGAAGTTGAGTTTTAGCCAGTTTATCAGATGCTCAGTGGGGTGCGACTAAAGTCAAAGAAATTTTTAGCTTTCTTTAAGAAGAAGTTAGGGCATGTTTTTTCAAATCATCCACAGAAACCGCTTCTAAAGCTCTTGCATGAGTTGCGCTAAGGATAACAGGAGGAGCAACACCAGCCTCAAGAGCTTCTTGCCAGCGAGCTGCACATAAACACCAGCGATCGCCTTCTTTCAAACCAGGAAATTGATATTCGGGAACTGGCGTACTGAGGTCGTTTCCTCGTGATTTAGTAAATTCAAGAAATTCTGTTGTCACTTGGGCACAAACAACGTGTAACCCAAAATCCATACCACCTGTGTTACAAAACCCATCGCGATAATATCCAGTCACGGGAGAAGAGCAGCACATTTCTAGCTCGTCGCCGAGTACGTTTGTTGCTTGTGTCATCGCCAATTCCTTTTAGTTTTTGTGACTTTAAAAGCCAAGCAAAGATATTGCGTCAGTCGTTCAAGTCAGGACTTTAGTAACCTTACTTTATGATATAAGGAATTTTCTTATCCATTTCAAAATCGCTATATTTGTGAGTTATGAGTGATGAGTTGTCACTTTTGGTGTTCACTCTTCACTCTTCACTCTTAAGAATTAACTCCTCAGTGATTCCATCGATGCAAGGCGTACAATAAGTTGACGATGCGGCTCTTTTCCTCGGCTGAAGGTTTCTAAGTCACCAAACTCTTTCAAAAAAGTGTGAATTTGACGGCGTTCAGCTGAACTGAGTGACTTAATTTCAGCTTCTTGACCAGAGGAACGCACTTGCTGGGCTGCTGCTTCAGCTATTGCGCGAATTTGGGCGTATCTCCTGACGCGGTAGCCGTTTAATTCAACAGTGTAAGAGGCTTGCTCTTCTTGTAGTTGACTTAAGTTGAGAATAGAATTTGCTAGATACTGAATCGCATCTAGCACTGAACCATCGGGACCGGTTAAAATTTCGATTTGTTCAGGTGATAAATTGGTTTCACCAATCGTCAACCAGTAACTATCCTGTTCTGGGGATTCCTCATCCTCAGCGATGGCTGTTTCTTTCTCACCTTTTATATCAACAGATAGCCCACTAAGTTGCAGCAGCGTTTTCAACCACTCCTGACCTCGTTTCATTCGACTGTCTGTCATCATTACCCTGTAGTCTTTTTCTTAGAACTTTTTGGTTCAAACGGCAGCGCTTTTTGTTTTGCGCTTTCTTCTTCTTTCTCCTGAGTGTCTACAATTTTTTGTAGTTCTTCTGGTAGGGGTTCACGCGTGAGAATGTAGGTTTGCAATGTCTGGAAAATATTACCAATCACCATATACATCAACACCCCAGCTGGCAGGGGAAAGAACAAAAACATCCCAGAAAAGATCACAGGAGTGATTTTGTTAACAGTGTCCTGCTGTGGGTTGGCATTCGTGGTATTTTGCCCAGAAAGGATTTGGCTAACGTAAAGGGTAATACCAAACAGGATAACCATAGCGACAATATCCCAGTGAATAATGCCGTCTGGATCAATTGCACCAACTCTACCCAAGGCATCAATAAAGAGAAATCCTTGATTTGCGGCGAGTCCCGGAATTGTTCCTTGGATTGTAACATCCCCCGGCTGTAAGGCTTCTATATTACCCTCAGCATCAATTTTTATCCTTTCTTCCCCTTTGGTAATTTTCCATTCGGGGATTAACTGAGTATTGGGGTGTTCTGCTAATAGTGCCTCAAAAGGTTTACCCTCGACAGTTTGATATTCTATTTTCGTATGTTCTCCCACCGCTAATTTATTGCCTCCAGGAAGGATGGCATTCACCTTAAGGTGTTCCCCTTCAGAGATATAGATGTTTTGTGGGGGAGTTGCAAAGGCTTGCGGTTGAATTCTTTCGATTTGTTCGGCAGGAAAGATTTGAAGATTCACGCTATAGTTGACACCAGAAAAAGGTGAACCCCGCAAAGTGGCAAACAGTGCCAGTAAAACTGGCATTTGTAGCAGCAATGGCAAACAACCTGCAAGGGGATTGCCAAATTCTTTTTGGACATTCATCATTTCTTCCTGCTGCTTTTGCGGATCGTCCTTATATCGCTCCCTAACTTCTTGCATCCGCTTATTCATCAGGGGTTGGACGATCTTCATCCGTCGCATATTGCGAATTGAACCAGCACTCAGGGGATAGAGCGCAAAGCGGATGATCAATGTTAATGCTACAATCGCCAATCCATAGCTAGGCACAATGCTATAGAACAAGTCTATGATTGGCAGCATCACGTTGTTCGAGAGAAACCCGATACCAAAATCCATTATTCTGAATTCAACCTGAGATACTGTAAATTGACATCATCTAATTTATCTAAATCATGATTTAGATTGCGACTAGCGTGGTACTACGGATAGCCGCACATTATATGAATTGGGGAAATAAGGGAAATGAGAATAAGGGAGTGAGGGAGTGTGGGAGTGTGGGGAAATATTCCTCCCTCCTTCGCTCCCTTTCTTCTGTTTCCCCTCATCCTCCTTATCACTTCTTAGCGCCCACGTAACTAGGATTTTTGGCGATGACTTTTTCTTCAATGTAGTCATAAATTTCCCGAAACTTAGGAAGCGCCCGTAGTTCCAGACGGCTACCGTCTCTTAAAGTTATAACCATATCTCCCCACAAGCCAATACCACGGGGGATTTTAGCCATTTTGACAATTTCTGAGTAAATAACGTCGCTGCGAGAACGTCCCATCCAACCACCCATGACGGATATCCTGCGATCCGTGATACGGAAGCGTAGCCACAACGCCCTGACAATCGCCCCAACTGTCAATGGGAGACCAACAATAGTGAATCCAATCAATATACTTGTGATTAAATCCCCAATATGTGGACCACCCTCATAATAAACTTCTTCACGAATGCCCATTGAACACCTCAGCTTGTTCCAATAACTGCTCTAATTCTTGCAGAAATTGTTGGGTCACGCACTTTATATCTGCTACTGGTTTCACAACAACCACAATCCGCCATCCTGGTGACATTTTGGGCAACAACTGATACAAAGCTGCTGCAATTTGGCGTTTGAGGCGGTTACGAACAACTGCTCGTTTGCTAACCTTTGTGCTAATCGAAATTCCTATTTGGGCTGGAGTAAGATGCTTTGTGTTTTCTGTGTTTACAGTTTCAGGAGCCGTATCACAAGAAGGCTTAAAGGAAGGTGATGGTCGTAATGCTCTCAATGTTATATGTGAACCATGACGACGGATTCCTTCCCGGAAAACTGCCTGGAAATCTCTTCGAGATTTTAGCCGATTTGCCTTGGGCAATGCCACAGTTGCTATGATAATTAGCTTTTGTATGGCCTAAACGCTCAAACGGTGGCGTCCCTTTTTTCTTCTTGCTCGGATAACGTTTCTACCATCTGGAGTTCGCATTCTAGCGCGAAAACCCGAGGTTCTTTTTCTCTTGCGACAAGTACCTTCCAGTGTTCTCTTCATGTTTTTATCCTCTTAGACAATTATCATAAAAAAAGTCACAATTGGCTATTATATCATAATGTTGTTTGTTTGAGAATCAAGTAATAATGCTAGAAAGCTTTAAATAATGACCTTGTATTTCTACCTTACGGAGCGTCTGGAAATACATCTTTTTGTTTTTTCCATAAATCCATCATGGTGAAAGTATCCTTTTTATGATCCCTGATTCTAATTACTGAGTTGGTGAGTTCTAAGTTCTTTCTTCAGTCATCAGTCATTTGTCTATTGTCCATTGCCTTTGCTTGACTGACGAATGACTGATGATTGATAAGTCATAACTTAACTAATGCTTATGATCCACGTACCGATGTACTGCGATAATGGGACATCGCCCGGAGATTGAATTGAGCAGTTAAAATAGAACATTCCTCCAGAAGCTGGATTTTTCACGTTAGAGAGAACCAACTCAACATTGCTACCTGCAGGTACTGGTTCTTGAGGAAAAATTTGAAGAACGTGATTTTCTTTATCCCACTTCACTTCGGATACTGGGATCTTCTTGCCCCTGACCTTGACCTCAATTTCCTTGGTGTCAAAGGTTCCTTTGTAGTAATCTGGATAAGAAATGACGAATTGAGCAACTGCTGTTTTCAATTTTTTGTTAGAAATTCTCAGCCGGTATCTATCCCAGCCGTTACTTTGACCACCAAAATCTAATCGGAAAGATAGCTGATTTTCGCCCTTGACACCACTAAATATCGTCAACCCTGGCAAACTTTGTGCCCAGCTTATGGCTGGTATTCCAGCTAGCAAACAACTAGTCACGGCTAAAGTAGAGAGTAAACGTCGCATGGTTAAGCTCCTGAGGCAGAAATTAGGTCTTTTGTGTAAAACGACTAGCACAAAACGTTCGTAACTAAACTTTACTACTTAACATTTAGATATTGGGACGTAAATTGCTCATAAAAGTGTCATCGTCAGTAGTCGGCGATATTCCCAGAGTCTTTTAATACTAAGTAATAAACATCAAAAATTCTGCCCAGTTTAAAGTCACTGAAAACACGGTAGAGATTTGATTTTGTTACTAAATATGTATAGATATATATAAAATTTTATAAAAATTGAAAAATTGAATATGAAAATTAGTAGTTAAGTTGAACTAGATTGGATAAGATAAGTTGTAATCAAGTCAGGGTTGACTAATATTATTTGGGGATAGTTTTTGAGAATTTTACTAATATTGCAATATGTAAAAAAATCCAGAAAAATTCTTCAATCCCTAAAACAAGTTAAAGACAAACGAGTAAATTTTGGGGATTGACATAGGATGTGTAATAGAAGCCCCTCTTTTCAAATACATGGGAATCTGAAAACCCTGCAAGAACCAAATTGAGACTTTGCGTAGGTCATTATCGAGTTTGAGAGCGAAGGTAAAGTTGATTGGGCAAAGCAACTGCTAACAGCTGCTACCCATGCACGATAAGTGCATCTATTGCCTCTTAAGAAAAATTTCACAACTTGCCAAAAATAGGTATTTATCTTGAAGGAGATTGCATGAGAATAGCAGTTGCCAAAGAAATTGAAGTCTGTGAGCGTCGAGTTGCTCTCATTCCTGACACCGTTGCCCGATTGGTAAAACAAGGTGTGGAAGTATGGGTAGAAACTGGTGCTGGTGAGCGGGCTTTCTTTTCTGATGCTGCTTATGAAGCAGCAGGCGCAAAAGTGATCACTGATACCGCCACATTATGGGGTGAAGCAGATATTCTGCTTAAGGTTAGCCCACCTCAAGAGCGAGAAGATGGACGCTCAGAAGTTGATTTACTAAAGGAAGGATCTGTACTCATTAGCTTTCTGAATCCTTTAGGAAATCCATCAATAGCGCGGCGACTGGCAGAACGCAAGGTAACTGCGATCAGTATGGAGATGATCCCGCGCACAACTCGGGCGCAAAGTATGGATGCTTTATCGTCACAAGCATCAATCGCAGGTTACAAAGCAGTTCTGATTGGTGCAGCAGCATTACCAAAATATTTCCCGATGTTGACAACGGCGGCTGGGACAATCGCTCCCGCGAAAGTGTTTATTATGGGGGCTGGTGTGGCTGGGTTGCAGGCGATCGCCACCGCCAGACGCTTGGGATCCATCGTCGAAGCCTTTGATATTCGTCCCGCCGTCAAAGAAGAAGTCCAAAGTTTAGGGGCTAAATTCGTCGAAGTCAAACTAGACGAAGAAACAACCGCCGCTGGAGGTTACGCCAAAGAAATTTCTGAAGCTAGCAAACAGCGCACTCAGGAAGTCGTCGCCGAACACGTCAAGAATGCTGATGTGGTGATTACGACTGCCCAAGTTCCTGGTAGAAAAGCACCTCTTTTAGTTACCCAAGAGATGGTAGCGCAGATGAAACCAGGTTCAGTGATTGTGGATATCGCCGCTGAACAGGGTGGTAACTGTGCTTGCACTGATCCCGGCAAAGATATTGTCTGGAATGGCGTTACTATCATCGGTCCTATCAACTTACCATCATCCATGCCAGTTCACGCCAGCCAACTTTATTCCAAAAATTTGTCGTCGTTGATGCAACTGTTGATTAAAGACAAAGCGTTGCAGGTGGATTTTGCCGACGACATCGTTGATGCGGCTTGTGTTACCCACGGTGGTGAAATTCGTAACCAACGCGTGAAAGATGCCTTACAAGCTTTAAGCGGTGTGGCAGGTTAATTAATTCGTAGTAAGTGCGTGCTTACTACAACTCAATTTGCATAAGGAGTTTTTTGAGCGATGACAGAAGCATTAATCGCTGCTTTGTTTGTGTTTGTTTTGGCATCCTTTACAGGATTTGAAGTTATCAATAAAGTTCCACCAACCCTCCACACACCTTTGATGTCAGGTTCCAATGCTATTTCTGGAATTGCTGTACTGGGTGCGATCGTGGCTTCTGGTGCTAGAGAGACAAATTTATCAGTCATTTTAGGTTTGATTGCCGTGATCTTGGCAATGGTTAACGTGGTGGGTGGCTTCCTAGTCACAGACAGAATGCTGCAAATGTTCAAAAAAAAGGAGATTAAGGCGTGAGCGACTTTTTACCAACTGGGATTCAGCTAACGTATTTAGTCGCTGCATCCTTATTTATTCTGGGTTTGAAACAACTGGGATCACCAGCGACAGCACGACAAGGTAATGTTGTTGCAGCTGTGGGGATGCTGTTGGCGATTGTGGCAACAATGCTGGATCAGCATGTGTTGAACTATGAAATGATTTTACTGGGGTTGGTTATCGGATCTTTGATTGGTATTGTCGCCGCGTACAAAGTCCAAATGACTGATATGCCCCAAATGGTGGGTTTGCTCAACGGCTTGGGAGGTGCAGCATCTGCACTGGTTGCGGTTGCTGAGTTTTGGCGGTTGCTAGGAAACGGTGAACCAATACCTCTTGATGCCAACATCTCAATGTTGCTGGATGTGTTAATTGGTGGTGTCACCTTCACAGGAAGCTTTATAGCCTTTGCAAAACTGCAAGGTATTATGAGCGGTTCCCCAATTACATTTCCTTTGCAACAACCATTTAACCTCTCGCTTCTGGTTGCCTTTATTGCGGGTAGTGCTTATTTAATTATTTCACCGCACAGCTTACCTGTCTTTTTGGGGATCGTTGCTGTTTCTTTAGTGTTGGGTGTGATGTTTGTCATCCCCATCGGTGGCGGCGATATGCCTGTGGTGATTTCGCTGTTAAACTCATTTTCCGGGTTAGCGGCGGCGGCTGCTGGATTTGTGGTGATGAACAATATGTTAATCATCGCTGGCGCATTGGTGGGAGCATCTGGGATCATCCTTACCGAGATTATGTGTAAGGCGATGAACCGTTCTCTGTTCAGTGTGCTGTTCAGTGCTTTTGGTACAGGTGCTGCGTCTGGTGGTGCTGGTGGTAGTGCTGCTACAACGGATCAAACTGTTCGCAGTATTGATCCCGAAGAAGGCGCGATGATGTTGGGTTATGCTCGTTCTGTGGTGATTGTTCCTGGTTATGGGATGGCGGTTGCACAGGCGCAGCACAGTATACGTGAGTTGGCAGATCAGCTAGAACGTATGGGCGTGGATGTGAAGTATGCAATTCACCCTGTTGCTGGTAGAATGCCGGGACATATGAATGTGTTGTTGGCTGAGGCGAATGTGCCTTATGAGCAATTGCATGATATGGATGATATCAATCCTCAGTTTGAGCAGACGGATGTCGCTTTGGTAATTGGGGCGAATGATGTGGTGAATCCCGCAGCGCGGAGTGATGCAAATAGCCCGATTTATGGTATGCCTATCTTGGAAGTGGATCGGGCGAAGCAGACGATTGTGATTAAGCGCGGTATGAGTGCGGGTTTTGCTGGTGTAGATAATGAGTTGTTCTACAAGAGTAAAACGACGATGCTCTTTGGTAGCGCTAAGGATATGGTTGGGAAGTTGGTTTCTGAGGTGAAGCAGCTTTAAGGAATTTTGGATTGAGTAATCGGAAATTACTCTAGTAGCTCATATATAAGCTTGCTAAAGGTTTATCCTAAGGCAAGCTTTTTTGTAAGTGAAAAATAATACCAAATCCCCATTTAATACCTTCTTTTACTTCTTATAAACCAGAAGTTCTGAACATTACAAAATTTGCTTGCTACACGGAGTTGTCCTCTGAACGTTTCAAACATTTCTAGATACATTGAAACCCGGAGACGGGAAGCATCACTCTTCAAGAGGAGAGTATCACTCCTGAATGACATTTTTCGGAAAAGCCATTTTTACTTTTGTAGCTTTATTCATGTCAGGATCAATTACATGAATGCCAAAACAACCAGAGAAATGCACATTAACATTTCGGACGCTTTAAAAAAGCGGTTCCATGCTACTTGTGTCATGCAAGGTAAAAAGATGAATCAGGTAGTAGTCGAGTTAATCCAGCAATGGCTGGAAACCAACGAAATTTCTTTAGATGTTAAGGCACAGACGGAAGAAGCTACGACCAAATCGGGTTAAACAACTTTGCTGCTAGCAACGAAGTTAGTTGCGCGAGGAAACTTTATCAATTTATGTAACTGGAGTTGAGTAAGTGGTGCAAACAATCCTAATTTTGGCAGCAAATCCTAAAGGCACAACACCGCTGCGTTTGGATGAGGAGGTGCGTGAAATCGATGCTGGACTGCAACGAGCCAAACATCGGGAGCAATTTATCTTAGAGCAGAGGTGGGCAGTCCGACCCAGGGACATCCAACGGGCTATGCTGGATATCAATCCGCAGATTATTCATTTTTCTGGACATGGCGCTCAAGAGGAGGGTCTAGTATTTGAGGATGAAACTGGGCAGCTAAAGCTAGTCGATGGAGAAGCCCTAGCGGGACTATTTGAGTTATTTGCGGATCAAGTTGAGTGTGTTGTTCTTAACGGCTGTTACTCCGTAGTGCAAGCAGAGGCGATTGCCCAACACATTAACTATGTGATTGGCATGAAAAAGGCTATCGGAGATAGAGCTGCAATTGAATTTGCTGTGGCTTTTTACGATGCTTTGGGATCTGGGCGTCCGGTGGAATTTGCACACAAATTTGGTTGTGCTGCTATTCGGTTGGCAGGTATTCCAGAGCAACTAACCCCGACTCTCATCAAAACACAAAATGCCCCACTTGTTAGAGCAGAGACTGAGGGGAAGATAGGAGAGTATAGGGAAGGTGTAATACCAGTAAAACCTACAGGAGTAAACCTTCGTAATTTTACTATTGAAGCTCAATTCCGTAACCCCTATGATGGTGCAATGGATAATTGGACTTATGGTTTTGCGTTTCATGCAAAAAATCCAAGTAATAACCTTAACGCTCCCCAAGGACGATCATTTGATGTATGGGTGACTTCAAAGGAAAAAAAATGGAATTTCATATCAGTCAGATCAGATGACTCAATCAATACAGAATTAGAAGGAAAATTATCAAATCTTAATAATTCAGATAAGGGTTCAAATAAATTACGTTTAACTATCGAAGGAAAAAAAGCTACTTTTTTTGTAAATAATATGCACATTGAAACCTTTGATGTTTCAGAATTCACAAATAAAGGAGATGTGCTTTTAATAGCAAAAGACGGTATAAGTGGTCAATCAGTTCAATATGAAAACCTTAAAGTTTGGTCTTTAGATAACTAATACAGCACTTTTCAGGTAAGTGAGGTACACCATTAACGAGGGTAATCATTAGTCCTTACAATCATGACTAGACGGTGTACCTCATGAACTTGCAATACGCTGTATATTTAACGTCATCTAGAGCCTCACCTCAGGAGTATGGCAAAATATATGACAAATAAGATAGGTTAGTACGGTAAAGTAAAATTGTTGCTAAAAAAGTGGTACAGATTCGCTGGAAAGCACTGGGCAAAAAATACCCCGACACGAAGACAACGCAAAGCAACGTTAATCACCTCCGTAATGAAATGGCAAGATAAAATCTTGCGCAAAGACGCAAATAAACAATTTACGCCTTTGTGCTTTTGCCTTGAGATTTCAAGAAAAATTATTTTTTCTTCTTGGACTTGGCAGCGTTCTTATGAGTGGTGCTTCGTGTTTCGCGTTTTTCTTGTTCTGGCAAACGGCGATCGCCTAATTATAATTTTTCCAATAGTTCCTTAATAGCTTTAAACCACAAATCCCAAAACCACATTTAAAGCTATACGAATGGGTTCCCAATATTCTTCTTCCAACACACCCACCAAACCCAACACGCGACGATGATCAACAGAACGAATTTGCCCAACATCAATAAAACGATCTCGATCTAATCCATTAGTTGGTGTTGCTTTCACATTGACAACATATGGAGCTTGTTTACTTCCAGGTCGAAATGGCATCACAATTGTTAGCAATCCATACTGATTCATAATGTCATTTTGCACAACCAAGCAAGCGCGGATTTTTTGCGCCTTAGCCCCTACAGTTGGATCAAGGTTCACCCAACGAATTTCTCCCCGCCGATAAGTTAAGTTACTCTCTGGCATTAATGCCATCCCCAACAACATTATCCCAAGCAGCAATTTCAGCTTGATACTCTGAATCTTCAGCATCCTGCTTGAGGGCTGCAATCATTTCTGCTTCTAAAATCCGGTGGCGGTGTTGTGTCAGCAACGCATTAATATAACCACTGCGGTTGCCCTGTGCCTGCTGATCTATAAACTGGACAATGTCTTCTTCTAAGGTAATTGTAACTTTGATCATTCAGTCTTACTTTTTTGTCTTACTAAATAATCATACTACAAGAAGTCTCTACAATCTTCCCCTTTAGCAGAAAAACGAAGCGCAAACAGACAAAGACGCTAGGAAAGACTCTACGTCCTAGCGCCTCTGCCCAAGATTTCAAGCAGAATTATTTTTTCTTCTTAGGCTTGGGAGCAGTGTTCTTAGAAGTAGTGCTAGAACTAGCGCGTCGCATTTCGCGTTTTTCTTCTTCTCGCAGACGGCGATCGCGCCAACCTGCCAGCGTCAAATAACCAACGCCTCCCGTAACTGCTACAAGCAGCACCGCAGCAACTGAAGCCAAAATAGTCAAGAATGGACTTTCCACGATTCTCTTAGAGTCCGTTGCGACCCCAAACTACCATTGAAATTGACCAAGTGAAAACAACAAGTAAAGCAACCCAGCCAAGTGTCAAAATTTCCATAGCGCTACTTTTAAAGTGATTCACGAAACGTCTCTAAGTTTAATAATACTAGAAGCCTGTTCAGAACTAAAGTTTGGATTTCTCAGTGAACAAGATTTTAGATCCTCAACTTAGGCAAGAACGCATTGAATCCCTCAAAGCTGGGATAATCGCGGGTTTGAGCCTAATGATAACTTTTTTTCTCACCACGTTGCTGAATAATCTGGTGCTAGCAAAATATTTTGAGCAACTGGGCAGTCTGGCGATCGATTCGCTAGATTTACAATGGCTAGTCAGGACTGGAATTGTCTGTTTCTCTGGTTTGCTGTTTGGCGTCACCTATCGCTATATCATCCGCTCAGATAAAAATCCTCAATTGAAAGCTGGGGCAGTGTTAGCGTTTGGCTTAGTACGGGGTTTAACCCAGGTAGATGTTGGGCTGTCATATTCTAGAGATATCTTACCTTTTGTGGTTCTGGGAGTCGAAAGTATTTTGTGGTTTGTGTTGGCAGCATTTTTTCTTGATACTGCCATCCAACTCGGCTGGATTAAGCCTTTTCCATCAAATTGATTCATAAAATATATTCTTTGTCAAGATAAGCATATGAATCTAGCTAATTCTGTTAAAACCCCGTCTTTTTTACAAAGAATCCAATGGGTTACGGACCCTGTAGGATATATGGAAAAAGCGGCTCAGGAATATCCTGATATTTTTACTGCTAAGGTCATTGGTTTTGGAGATACCCTCGTATTCGTACAGCATCCCCAGGCAATTCAGGAAATTTTAACTAATGATAGAAAAAAGTTTGCTGCCTTAGGTAGAGACAACACTATTTTGCTACCCTTAGTAGGTAATAATTCAATCTTCTTGCTTGAGAAAGAACGTCATAGACGACAACGACAACTATTGATGCCCCCCTTTCATGGAGAAAGAATGCGAGCCTATGGAGAATTAATTCGTCATCTTACAGAGAAAGCCTGGAGTCAATTACCACAGCAACAACCCTTCGTAGCTCGTACCGTCATGCAGGAGATATCGCTGCAAGTCATGTTACAAATTGTCTTTGGTTTACATGAAGGAGAACGTTACCAAAAACTCAAGCATCTATTAGGATTACTGACAACTTTATTTGAATCACCACTCAAGTCTAGCTTCCTATTCTTCCCCTCTCTGCAAAAAGATTTAGGAGCTTGGAGTCCTTGGGGAAGGTTTTTGCGTCAACGTCAGCAAATTGATGAATTGCTTTACGCTGAAATTGCTGAACGTCGTGCACAAAGCGATCCAAATCGCGTTGATATCCTCTCATTGCTGATATCAGCACGGGATGAACAAGGTCAGTCTATGACAGATCAAGAGTTGCGTGATGAATTAATCACTTTACTGTTAGCTGGCAACGATACCACCGCATCGGCAATGGCTTGGGGATTATATTGGATTCATCGATTGCCAGAAGTTCGTGAAAAACTGATCCAAGAACTAGATACTCTAGGTCCTTCACCAGACCCCATGAGCGTTGTCCGACTACCTTATCTAAGCGCAGTCTGTAATGAAACTTTGCGTATTTGCCCCGTTGCAATTTTGACTTTTCCTAGAGTCGTGCAAGAACCCTGCGTACTACTGGGACATCAGTTAGAGCCAAATACTATAATGCTTGCTTGCATCTATCTCACTCATCAGCGCGAAGATTTATACCCCCAAGCCAAGCAGTTTAAACCAGAGCGCTTTTTGGAACGCCAATATTCTCCTTATGAATTTATGCCTTTTGGCGGTGGTGTACGTCGCTGTATTGGTGAAGCTTTAGCTGTCTTTGAAATGAAGCTTGTTTTGGCAACTATCTTGTCACGCTATCAGGTTGCACTTACTACCAATCAACCAGAACAACCTCAACGTCGAGGAGTGACTCTTGCTCCTAGTGGTAAAGTCAAGATGATTATTACAGGAGAACGAAAATATCAAGAGTCTCCAAAAGCTGTAGCAAGTGCTTAGAGTAAACATGACTTTAGCACTTGGTATGATTGAAGTTTATGGCGTTCCTGCAGCAATAGAAGCGGGGGACGCCATGTGTAAAGCTGCTCGTATCACCCTTGTTGGGTATGAAAATACTGATTTAGGGCGAATTACTGTGCTTATCCGGGGGAACGTGGGTGAGGTGAATGTTGCTGTTGCAGCAGCACTTGAGGCGATACCGCGAGTGAATGGTGGTGAGGTACTTTCTCATCACATCATTCCCCGTCCTCATGAGAATTTAGAATATGTTTTACCAATTCATCAATCAGGAAATATTGAGCAATTCAATTCTGATATCCAATTTCCACCACCATTGTCGGCGTAAAAAGTGCTGAGTATGTGGGCATGTTGAGTTTTTATTGTTCCTAAGTTTCAAAGACAGTCCGCAAATCGAGAATAAAACCAGGTAAAATATCTTCACCTGATAGTTCTGTTGGTGATTCTAAAACTTCTACTGATTGCCCCATAAGAAGTGAGGAGTAAATAATCATCTGCAACTTCAAGCAATTATAGGAATCCGATTTGATTTGGTGAATTGACTTGTGGAGGTAGGGAACTCTTAACAGGGAACAGAAAGTGTACCTAGCTTCGTCAAAAATCAAATATGAGTCCTATATCAATTCTCATTGATCAGCCGTTTGATAACTGATAACTGATAACTGTTCACTGTTTTAACCTACTTTAATGGAATAAAACCTACTCGCTGGACAATTTGTTGTCCACTGGGGGAGATAGCAAAGTCAATAAATTGTTTTGCCCCTGAACTGGTTTTACGCGGTACGACTAAATAAACAACTCGACTAATAGGATAAGTACTGTTTTTAATTGCAGTTTGATCAGTAGGAGAAATTCCATTTACAGAAACAATACGAACAGTTTTTTGATTTTCTAACTGGGAAACTGTGCTGTAAGTGATGCCATTATCACCCAAGGCACGTAACAGCGAAGTTGTTTCATCTTTCTTGATTGTGGTGAAGTTTGCACTATCAGGTGCAAAAGACTCTTCTAACAGCACAACTTCCTGAAAGAATGTATATGTACCGCTATCTGGAGAGCGGTTAATGACTTTTATTGCCAGGTTTGGACCTCCTACCTGTGACCAGTTAGTGATTTTTCCTTGAAAAATCCCCTTCAACTGTTCCATTGTCAATTCCCCTTTATATGGGTTGTTGACACCTACTGCTATAGCCAAAGCATCGCGGGCAATTGGAATTTGTACGAGTCCAGCTTGTGCTTCATCAGATTTTAGGGGACGTGAACTAGCTGCTATCAACACTTTGCCGTCTTTCAAGTTTTGAATCCCTTTATTGGTGCCATTGGGACTACCATTTGGTAAACCATAAGTTGTGGGCAAGGAAGGATTCACCGGATTAAAGGCAATTTGCAGCTGCTTCATCAAAGCGACTATTGTGACGCTACCATCAATTGTGAGCACGCTTGGATTGGGCAGACTGGTATCCAAGCTTGATGTATCAAAAGCTTGACTCGTGTTAGGTTGAGAATTGACAGAAGGTTGAGTCTGTTGTTTGGACGCAAAAGGTAAGCTATTCCGGAAAAACCACACACCAAACCCTAAAAGCCCTAGAGTGATGAGCAGAGATAGCACCAAGGTGAATGTTTCTTTATTGTTGCTTCTATTAGCCATGAGTAATTTCAGCTATTGGGACTTTGTAAATTAGTATGGTCTAGGTGGTGGTTAGTATTCCCTAGAACGCTGCTTCAGCTATCAACAAATGCGCTGAATGAACCGCCATCTCTATGCTACAAAAGTCTGTCAGTATCTGGTGCGATCTGCGCGCAGCGCAGCAGCGTTTGCGCAGCGCCCCCTTAGGGGCTAGCTATCGCTTCTTCAATCTCAATGTCTGCAAATTCTTCATCAGATTCAAGCTTTTTGCGATATTCCTACTCAGTTAAGGCGTACACGATTTTTCAGTCAATTTAAATACACAACACTTTTCTAAAAATCGCTTGGGAATATCCAAACTATCTCCCCAATGTTGATGAATGTAAGAAGCATGTAGAGATGGAAGCAAATTCCATCCTTCATATCCTGTGGATTCTTCGCAATCGTAGCGATAAGTTTGAAACAAGGGTGAATTGGGAGTTGGGATTAAGCGAGAACGATGAAATTCATGCCCGTAAACGGTTGTACCTGTACGTACTAAGAGATTATCTTGCACAGCAACTGCTCGACGATACCCTAAGGTAAGACGCCCACCCATTACGGCTTTTGTGGGCAATACTCCTACCATCGACCAAGATTTTTCCTCAAAATCGACGATTTCCTCGCATAGATACATTAATCCGCCACATTCAGCGATAGTAGGCATTCCAGAGAGAATTGCTGTTTTCACTGCATCGCGGGTGGTGCTGTTTTGGGCTAGTTGTTGGGCAAAGACTTCTGGAAAACCACCACCAAAATACATCCCTTGCACGTCTTGTGGTAATCCAGCGTCTTCTAAAGGACTCCAAAAAACCAGTTCTGCACCCAACTGCTGTAGCAAGTCCAGATTGTCTTGGTAGTAGAAATTGAAAGCGCGATCGCGCGCTACAGCTATCCTGATCGAGAATGGGGGGCATGAGGGAGAAACTTCTAATTTTGAATTTTGAATTTTGAATTTTGAATTGATTTGTCCCCTTGTTCGCAACAGTGGTAACAAGCGTTCCCAGTCAAAGCAAGTATTTCCCAAATGGGCAAGTCGGTCAATTAAAGCTTGTAGTTGAGGAAGTTCTGCTGTAGGTACTAAACCCAGGTGTCGATCTGGTATTGTAATATTCTCCTCACGGCGTAAGACCCCAAGAATTGGTAATTGAAGAGGTTCTAGGGCATCTTTGAGGAGGGAGAGATGGCGATCGCTTCCCACTCGATTAAGTACAAGCCCAGCAATTTTGATTTCTTGGTCAAATGAGCAATAACCGTGTGCGATCGCAGCCACAGAACCAGACAACCGACTGCAATCTATCACCAATACGACAGGTAAATTCAGTAACCGCGCTATATGAGCCGTACTAGCAAAATCATTTGCCCCTCTCCTTAAAAAGTTGAGGGGTTGCGGTGGCGTAACTCCATCAAACAACCCCATCACTCCTTCTACTACAGCATATTCACTGCTATCAGAGTGATAAGTAAAACATTGCTTGATGTATTCTTCTGATGTCAGCACAGGGTCTAAATTGCGACTGGGACGACCTGTCACGTGCTGATGAAACATCGGGTCAATGTAATCTGGACCAACCTTGAAAGATTGTACTTGTCTACTTCGTTGACACAAAGATGCCAAAAGGGTCAGCGTGACTGTCGTCTTACCCACCCCACTGCGTTCTCCTGCAATAACTAAAGCCATAAAAAAGTTAAAAGTTAGCAAAAAAGAACGATCAAACACAGTTGTCAGAACTCAGAATTAATTATAAACACAGGTTGACCCTGAGCTACTTACGGTTTGAAACGTTAAATCAAGAGGATTTCATCCGTGGGGATATTCTGCGTTTTGCGTTCTTCTTAAAGCTATTGACTATTATACAATTTGGTGATTCATTATCATCATTATCCCCTCTCCTTTATAAGGAGAGGGGTGCCCGTGAGGGCGGGGTGAGGTCTTAACGACTCTCCTTGATAAGGAGAGGGGTGCCCGTGAGGGCGGGGTGAGGTCTTAACGACTAACTTTTTGCTTCCAACTTGAGTATATAAGCTGTTTGAGCGAGACTTTCTTCAAAAAGTGCCTCATGACCCCAGCGTTGCACCTGTTGGCTGAGTAAAACTTCTGCCTTTTGCTCAGAAAGTGAAGTCACTTGTTGAAACACACCACTAGCCTGGGCACCACCTTGTGTTTCCATCCGCATACAACCACCAGTTTCTGAACAGATGAGAGTCCCGCAGTTTGCCTGTGGATTTGTGGAACTTAGGCGCAAGGCAATTAAATCACCAGGAATGTCACCCGCATCACCAACTGGAACTCCTGCTAACTCTGCTTGTATTTGTCGTTGATTCTGTGCAATAAAGTGAATTTTCGTGATGTCGTAATCTCCGCTTTCTTTTTGATAAGAAACAGGATGCCATTCTAAGCGACTTGCCAGCCAACCCAAAAACATTAGCGCTTGTACGGAGTTGCCTTTTTCGTAATCTATGTTGACTCTGTCAATTTCTACTAAGGCAGCACGACGTTGAGGTGGATCGTAGGCTTCCGCTGTTAACTCCTGCCATCCTGAAAGACGACGCCAGTTCAAATCGGCGAGTGGTACACCAGATTCCACCAACTGTTGCAAGTTGAGCAAATCATTTTCTGACTTGTTAAAGTTGCAGGAGTCTACAATAACATTGTTGCAAACTCCCGATAGTCGCTTGAACAAGGGGTTACTCAGATCTGGGGTTGCTTTCCACCAGAGAAACTTGGGTAAGCCACCAATTAACAGTGCCTGAATCATGCCACCGACTCGTTCTAAAGCAGCAGCCGTTCCTGTTAAAGTAATGTATTCGCAGCACACGAGTGTACTTGCGGACTGCTTTTGGATTGGGCAGTAGGCAGAAACTTGAGCGCTCACCCCTACATCTTCGCCTGCTATTGGAGTTAGGGCAATAATGCGACAGGGGTTGCGGATGGCAATTTCATCAGCAATTCGGGGGCTGCCGGTGGCATCTGGAGTATAAGACGCACTACCAGAACCGTTTTCAGCTGTAGCTGCGCCGTGACGTTTGGAGAGTTCTTCGCGTAAGACAGCAAGGGTTTCCTCTGTTGCTGTTCCAGTCTCTGTTAAACCGTGGGTTTTCTGCACTTCTCGCAGTGCGGCTTCCATCTGCGGACCGAAAATGCCATCAATTGGACCTTTGTAAAGTCCCAAAGCAGCCAATAGATACTGGGTTTCCTCAGGTTCGTAAACTATCAAAGTAAATGTTGTGGCGCGAGTGGCTGCAGGAAGCGCACCATCTTCACCAGCAATACCGTAACTTTGCCAAATACGACTCAGTTCCGCTTCAATATCTGTTAGCGAAACATCTTTGGGAGCCTGAAGTGAAAAAATTGTAGGAGCTTGGGAAGTCATAACAATTGAAGTATGAAGTATTAAGTTATGAACTATGAGTTGCACAAGGATAAAGGAGAAAAAATTTTATTTCTATCCTTTACCCTTCATTGTTCTATAATCTGCGCCAGCGGCGACCATCTTGGTTAATTAACAACTCCGCTTCGGCTGGTTCCCAAGTGCCAGCTTCATATCGAGGAACAGACGCGGGATCACTTGGCATATCCCAAACGGAAAGGATTGGTGTCACCACCCGCCAAGCGGCTTCCACTTCGTCTCCCCGTGTGAATAATGTTTGGTCGCCCATCATACAATCTAAAAATAGGCGATCATAGGCATCAGAAGTTGCTTGGATACCAAAAGAACCATAAGTAAAGTCCATGTCAACGGAACGGGTGCGGAATGCCGCTCCTGGCATCTTGACTTCAAAGCGTAGAGAAATTCCTTCGTTCGGCTGAATCCGCATGGCCAAAATGTTACCAGCCATTTGTTGGGCTGCAGATGGAAACATGCGTGAAGGAACTTCGCGGAAGTGGATCGAAATCTCACTGACTTTTTTTGGCATCCGCTTACCAGTGCGCAAGTAGAACGGAACTCCTTGCCAGCGCCAGTTATCAACCAGAAACTTCACTGCCACGTAGGTGGGTGTTGTGGAGTTTGGATCAACTCCTGGTTCTTCATGATAACCAGGCACGGGTTTACCCTTCATCCACCCAGCACTATACTGACCCCGTACTGCAGAACGGTGGAGATTTTGGACATCAGCTAATCGGGTGGCTTGGAGCACCTTCACTTTTTCCGTACGGATGCTGTCAGCATCTAAGGAATTGGGAGGCTCAATTGCGCTCATACAAAAAAGTTGCATCAAATGGTTTTGCAACATATCCCGCAGTGCACCTGAGCTTTCATAATATCCAGCTCTGTCTTCAACTCCCACGGTTTCTGCTACAGTAATCTGAACGTGATCAACAAATTGGCGATTCCATAGGGGTTCAAAAATCGCGTTGGCAAAACGAAACACCAGTAAATTCTGAACTGTTTCTTTGCCAAGGTAGTGGTCAATCCGGTAGACTTGCTCTTCTTTGCAATATTTCTGCACCACTCGGTTCAGACTTTGGGCTGAAGCCAAATCCCGACCAAAGGGTTTTTCAATGACTAGACGATGTTTGTAGGGATCTTCCAGCATTCCCCCTGAGCCAAGCTGCTTAATCGCTTCTGGAAAGAAATTTGGTGCAACAGACAGGTAGAACATCCGGTTTCCTCGTGTTCCCCTTTTTTCGTCTAACTCACCCAAGAAATTCTTGAGTTTCTGATAACTTTCGGGCTTGTCGATATCACCAGAGCAATAGAACAGACCTTGGGAGAAGTCTTGCCAGAGTTCCTCCGCACCGACACCACCATGAGCTTCTTCCATACCCTTGCGCATTTGTTCGCGGAAGTATTCATGGCTCCAGTCGCGACGTGCTACGCCAACAATGGTGATTTCTGGTGGGACGCGTCGTTCTTGTCGCAGTTTGTACAGTGCTGGTACCAGTTTGCGCCAAGTCAGGTCACCGGAAGCACCAAAGATAATGATAATCTGAGGTTCCGGCATCCGTTGCTGTTGCAAACCAACCCGCAGGGGATTTTCTAGCAGACTGACCATAACAATTTTGGATTTCTGATGGAGATTTGCAATTAGAGATTAGGGAACTTGTCCCTTTTGGGAATTAGGGACAATAGAAATTGTTAGTCGTTAGTTATCAACCAATACAGTTCAGTTAGTAATATTTAGTTTTGTCCGCTCCCCCTAAAGAGTTCAAAAGCTTGCTCAGTTCCCTCTTTTTTAAGGAGAGCCAGCGCGTTGCGGTGAATCCAGCGCGAATGACGGCTTTCCCGACCTAGGCGACTGGTGAACCCGAAGGGAGGTTCCCTCCGTTGTAGCGACTGGCGTGGGCGAGTTTCGGATCAATCCTTAACTGAACCGTATTGAGTTATCAACTAGTTATCAGCTATTAAGTCATTGATAACTGTTCACTGATAACTGATAACTGTTAAGTTCCTACACAGGAGACAACTGTTTAACCTTGCTTTCCAAGGAGTTCATCAATGATTCAAAGGGCTTGACAAACTTATCGATACCTTCAACAAGCAGTTCATCCATCACTTTGTTGATATCGATGTTGATGTCTGGATCTTTGAGACTTTCTATCAATTGGTAAGCTTCTTGTACGCCTGTTTCAATGCGGCTGGCGACGTCGCAGTGGTCAGCACAGGCATCAATTGTCACAGGCGGCAAGGTGTTGACAGTATCGGGACCAACCAACTCATCAACATACATCACGTCGCTGTAGCTGGGGTCTTTGGTGCTGGTACTTGCCCACAGGAGACGCTGTACTTTTGCTCCCTTGGCAGCTAATTTTTTCCAGCTATCTGTTTGAATAATCTTCTTGTATTCCTGGTAAGCAATTCTCGCGTTGGCGATCGCCACTTTTCCTTTGACATCTTTCAGCTTGGCTTCTACGGTAATGTCATCAACGCCTTTTTTCAATTTCGCGTCAATCTTACCATCAATATTGCTGTCAATTCGGCTCAGGAAGAAGCTGGCGACAGAAGCAATTTTGCTAATATCCTTACCTTCGGCTGCCCGTTTTTCTAAACCAGAAATGTAAGCCCAAGCTGTCTTGATGTAGCTTTCAACGGAAAATAGCAGCGTAACGTTGACATGAATACCATCAGCGATGACTTGTTCAACTGCTGGTAAACCCGCATTTGTACCAGGAATTTTAATCATGACATTTTCCCGACCAATTTCTTGGAAATAGCGACGGGCTTCTCTGATTGTTGCTTGTGTATCATCAGCAATGCTTGGTGGAACTTCGATGCTGACGTAACCATCCAATCCATTGGTTGCATCATACACGGGGCGTAGAATATCACAGGCACTGCGGATATCTGCAAAAGCTAGGGATTCATAAATTTTGTCTGTTGATAATCCAGCTTTGATTCCTGCTTCAATATCAGCATCATAAATCGCGTTTCCGGCGATCGCTTTTTCAAAGATGGCTGGGTTGGAGGTAATCCCACAGATTCCTTTATTTTCAACCAGGTCTTTGAGTTCGCCAGATTGAATAATATCACGGCTCAAATTATCCATCCAGATGCTTTGACCGTAGTTTTTAATTTCCAGTAATTGATTAGTTGCCATAGCTGTATTTGTTCGACTCCTGCTTCTAATGTATCTAAGTGACGTTTGTCAAGTTGTTAGTTGTTAGTTGTTCTACTAACTCATCACGACTAACGACTAATTACTTACTCATGGCTTAGGTGCGTACTACACTTGAAACTGCGCTTTTTACGCTCTTCTAGTGACCGTTTTGAATGAAAGACTCTACCTTTGCAACATCTTTTGGGCTTCCAATAATCAAAGGTGTGCGCTGGTGTAGTTTTTTCGCTACTACCTCTAATATATCCGTGTGTCCTGTAGTAGCGCGACCACCTGCTTGCTCAATCACAAAGGCTAGGGGAGCGGATTCATAAAGTAAGCGCAGTTTACCTTCTGGTTTCGGAAGTGTCCCTGGGTAAAGAAAGACACCGCCTTGAAGCAAAATTCTGTGGATATCACTTACCATTGCCCCACTATAGCGAGCGGTGTAACCTTCTGTTCTGTGAACATAGCGGACATATTCCCGAATTGGTTCATCCCACTGCCAAAAGTTCCCCTCGTTAACGCTGTATACGGGACCGTGCTCAGGAATCCGGATCTTTTCTTCAGTGAGGATAAACTCCCCTAAACTAGGGTCAAGGGTAAACGAATGAACTCCCCTACCAATAGTATAGACTAGCATTGTGCTGGGACCATATAATATATACCCTGCGGCAATTTGCTGGCGTCCAGACCCTAGCAGGTCAGTTGCTTCACCATTGAGGTCACTTCCTTCCTGTTGCCGAATCGAGAAAATGGAACCCAAACTGAGATTTGTATCGGTGTTCGATGAGCCATCAATGGGGTCATACAAAAGAGTGTAGCGACCTATGGGGCAGTTTTCCGGAATGTAGTAGGGTTTTTCCATTTCTTCGGAAGCTAGGCGACAAACTAAACCGCTTTGCTTAAAAACTGAGATAAAAACATCATTGGCATAGATATCCATCTTTTTGACGGATTCTCCCTGCACATTGACTTCCCCAGTAAATCCGAGAACCCCTTCCATTAAACCTGCACGGCTGAGGCGACGAGCAATCAGTTTGCCAGCTAGGGCAATCCGATTCATGAGCGCACTTAGATCCTGTGCTTGAGGTGAAAAGCTCTGAAGTTGTTGCAGGACATGGCGGGATAATGTTGTACAATCCCGATCTAAAGCCTTGTCTGCGACTTCGTTAGTATTTAACTCCAAAGATTCCGGCGCTCTGGCCATTTTTTAACCTCCCTAGAGACTAGGTGTTTATTGGGTTTATCCCGTGCTTTGCAACTTGTGGTTGCTGCCTCTATCTTAGAAAGGTAATTTGACAACTTAATTGTGATTTTAGATAAACTAAAGAAATGAATGACAGATGAGTTTATGCAAAGCTGAGTCACCAGTCTCGAATGATATACTTGAGTAAGTCTACTCAGTCTGGAGGAAAATTTAGATACAATAGCATTTCGTGTGATCAGAATTTGTAAATGTACTTGCCTACCTGCAGAAGAAAGAAACATCTGTTTGCAACCAGAGTTTTCTTACTTTTCCCACTCGTTGGGTACACTTATAGAGCTAAAGTTACCAAAAAACACAAATAAACAAATTTTCCACTTTCTTAGTCTTTGAATATTGCTAAGTACACCATAGGGTTGGAAAAACCGACGAGTTATGACTACCATTTTAGAGTCACAACTCGTCGGGCATAACTTTTCACTTCATCGAATTGTTTGATTTTTTGTTTCTAGTTATTTCAGCAATAGCTTGCATTACTAGGAAACAATCTGTTATTATGATTATTCATCGCTATTGAGACTATTATCTTTTCACCCAACTACCTCGTCGCTCCTCCTCGCGCGGTTTAGACTTATTAACCCTGAGTTGACGACCCATCCATTCTGCACCATCTAACTCTGTAATAGCTGCATCCTCTTGGGCGTCTTCACCCATGTCTACAAAGGCAAAACCGCGCAAGCGGCCTGTTTCGCGGTCAGTAGGTAAGACAACTCTTTTGACCTCGCCATATTCTGCAAATACTACTCTTAAATCTGCTTCTGTGGCGCGGTAGGAGAGATTTCCAACGTAAATAGTCATGTGAATCACGTAAGTCGCAACGAATAGCGAAAAATTTAGCGTGATAACAGGTAAGCAAAGAGCAGAAACTGCTTCCGTCTTGCCTGACTCACCAATAGCAAAGATTGCAGGTAAAGATACAACGAAGTTGAATCCTCTTACGACTTCGCCAGGGGTTTGACTAAATTTTCGCATACGCTACATATGATAACTGATTTTGTCAATTTTCAAAGTATGAGATTTTACAATCACATATCAATTTAAATTAGCTTAACTTATAAGTTGTTGTAGAATAGACTTCCTAGCAGTTGTAGGGAACAGCGAACTCTTAACGCTTAACTCTTAATTCTGAACGCTTAACTCTTAACAGAACCTCGTAAAATCTCACTTTTGCAAGAGGTCTAATATATAGCGGTTCTCATTTGAATCACATACATCACCAAAAATAATGTGAAAGTGCAGACACTTTCACAACAGCTTATGTGCATTGCACGACACCACAAAGCGCTACATGGTCAATAAAATTTTGTTTGATTGTTTAAGCCGTTTATTGCAAAGATACTAACGATATTTTAGTATCTTTACTTGTTTTGGTGATATTTCCCGAAATCTTGGTATATTTGAACTTTATTCAATGCTAATCGACTGAGGACCACTAGCTTTGCCATTATGTCCTTCAGCAGATTTCGTGGTAAAAGTCGTGTTGCTACTTGAATCGAGTTGTTGAGAGAGCCAGCTTTTAACAGGATCGTCAGCAAGGTTGAGTCGTAGCAAACCAGAAACGAAACCCCCCAGAAAAGAAAGTGGATGGTGGGTGAATTGTTGAAATATTGGTTTCAATTCATCAACGAACATGAGGGTTCTCCTATGACTCAGTTAAAAATGACCTTTATTAAGGCGATCGTAACCTAAGAACTCTGCGAACTTCTAGTTGGCAGGTTTGAAATTCCTTTAGATTGTCCTTCCCGTTAAGGGTACTGCTACACAAACAAAGGCTGCAGAGGCAGTCACACGCCACTTGCACTCAATGGAGGAAACCGCCCTAGTGGGAACGGCCACGCCAGAAGCCTATCGGGTATGTCCAGAGGACACGCTGCGAAGTCAGCCAGTCTTCCCTCGTCGGCAAACAAGAACCAATGCGCGCTTACTCACTGCACAGCACTGCCTGACCGAACCGCCAAGGGCGGACTGCCTGATTATTTACATTAAGGTTTGTTCAGGCATCATGCACTTATCAGAGTCACAACCTGCTGGTCCTGCTTCGATTAAATCGCCGAAATCGTAACGGCTTAAAACAGCATGAAAATCTTCTGTTTTGCGGTGCATTTCCACTTCTTTCATCAGCTGTTCGTACCGTTGTTTTGTTATCGGTTCAAAAGGTAAGCGAGGAAAGGTTTGAAGGTCGTCAAAGCGTGCCAGAAGTGCAGCACTGATGTAGCCTTCATCACTTTTGATGGCTTCGTATATCCGAGTTCCTAAGGTTTCAACCTCAGTTTCTCGTAACTCAATGGTCGCAGAGGTGTTATGTGTGACATAAAATCTCTGTACCTGCATGTAGAAATCTATTTGGGCGATCGCACTAAATTGACTGATATCTATTCTATCAGCACCTGGTAAATCAGCCCAGGATACAGCAACTGGGATTTCCACTAGCCATTCGCTGACTCGGGGGTCAAAGGGGTCATTCAATAAATTACCCTGTTCATCTTTATCTGATTGGGACGGTATAATGTTATATCCGTATTCAAGACAAGCTAAAGCCACGGGATCATTTTTGCGGCAGGTAATCCGACGTATAAATCTTTGTGCTTTGGGAGGATGCCATCCGGGGCTTGCACCTGTTAAGAGAGACTTTGTACCGCTTGGTTGAACTGTGGTGCAGCGGTTTGGACGTTTTAAACCGTGGCGATCGCAGTAATCCCAAACAACACGATGTACAGTCTGTTTCCAAAAACTTAAGTATTCCTCCTCTTGACGCTTAAACGCCAATCCTTCTGCAGTTGCAGGTCTTCCTTTTTCCCACCAGCGTAACCAATCAACCCCAAAAGCATGAACAAAGAAATCAAATAACCCAGTAAAAGAAACACCGACAATTGGGTCTAATTCACGGCTGTACTGGTACCGGGGTTCAATAAAATTGTGATGCAGAAGTGCTGCTACAGAGAGTGCACCAGCTGTGAAAGCTTCTTCCTGTTCTTTGTAGTTATTTGGATCAATTTGGTTGAGGTGAATTTCTGAGAGATTGCAATGAAAATTTGAGCCAATGATTTCCAATTTTGTTATCCTAAAGGCTTTTTATCCTTTAGTTCTGGAGGTTTCCCTCATACCTATTGCGAGGATACAACTGGTCAATTCCAGTTCAGTTCAGCATAACTTTTCTACCATTTGGTAGCCGGGGACTCGTGAGGGTATTATATTCTTTTCAGTTATCAGTTATCACTCATCACTGCTTAACTATGCGCTGAAAAGGTTCAACTCCTATGCGTTGCACTACCTTAGACTTTTAAATGATAAGGTTAGCTCAAGATTAGCATACAGTCATTAATGAGTCATTTAAAAGTTAGTTAATAATAGTTTTTACAATTGAAATAACAATTAAAAACTCATCTTTTCTGCTTAGCCTTCCTTGAATTTCCCCGGTTTTTAACGTGAGGCAAAACTATCTACCACACGGGTTTAAAGCGTAACGAGCTAAACGATGCTGTAATTCACTTTCCGGAATTTGAGGGTAATTTTCTTGCAACCAATCTTTGGCTTTATCCAAAGCATAAGCTTTGAGAAAATCTACTTTTTGTTCATGATTTTTCAAAAGATCACAATTAGCTCTAGCGACAGCTTCACCAGCCCATTGAATCGCACCTTCACCGCTGTAGTATTGTTTGCGGACAGCATTAATACATTCTTCTAATGTGGGCTTTTGATGAAAAACTCTTGTATGGTTTGCCATCCTTAAAGCATCACGTTCTGGATCAATTCGCCAATTACCATTTTCATCCTGTTGCCATAAATTATCCTTGGCAACTGCAAACAAATGATCCTCACTTGAGCCTTGGCGCATTCCAGCTGAGCGCCTAATATTACCAGCAACAATTGTGACAGCGGCTTCGTCAATTAATAAGCAGCACTCAACAGAGTTTAACTGTCGTCCTACAGCTTTATTCAGGATAGATGCACAATGCTCGTACAGTTCTGGTAATTTTACGGGATTCGCAACTCCTCCAAAACCCTTGAGAGGTTCTCCTGCTTGACGTACGTCGCTAATATCAACAATGACTTGAAGATCTTGTGAAAATCGTTCATCGGTTGAAAGTTCTAACAAGCTTTGATAAGATTGCACCCAACCTTGGCGGCTATCTCCAACGTAAAGAGTAACGAGATTACTTTCTATTATGACTTCTGTCTGCTCGCGACGTCTCCTAGGAGGAGTCATACCAATTTCACCTTGCACTTGTACATGAAGGTGATTACGGATAGGGGGCAACTTGCTGATATATTGTGGTTCTAAAACGGCTCCAGTTCCGCAGCCCATCATTGCCAAATCCATCATCAAGCCGAAAGCACTCCAGTCTTGCAGGTTGGTAGACGTACAGTTATAAGCCCCAGAAAAATTTTGTTGCTCTTTGATCCAATTTGTACCGCCAACCCATAACCAACGTCCGCTGGGTAATGCTTTCAAGTTTCGCTGCATCCGTTGTAGGATATCAGCTTCGTGTGGAAGTAACTTACCAAGAGTGATGAAGCCATCGATAGTGCGATCGCACACCTGATCCCAAGTCTCCCTCATTCCAGCCTCTTGACGACGGCTATAGGTTCTAAAAAACACTGGATTGGCAGCTGGGGCAGTTTCTGGAAATGTTGCACTCTGACGTTTTTTTTCTAGCTCACGAACCATAGAGAATCAAGCCTTGTTGCTCACCGACATAGATTACGACTATACGCCAAGTGCAGTGAGAAGATAAAGATTGAAAAATTGTGAGATTTGCGCTGCGTGCTTGGCTAGACTCATTGCAGTATAATTTTCCTATGTCTAAGCCGTCACGCCTTTAATTTGCACACAGTCCACAGGCAAGATGTTTGCCAGGACGCGAGTCTATTCTTTTTGAACTTTAAATTTTAAATTTTAAACTTTGAATTTTGAATTACTTATCGCCCCTTGGCGTTCTCCTCTCGCCCGTGCCCTTCATCGTAACCGTAGTCAGCCATACTCACGCTACTTTCAACTTGCGACAGTCCAAACTGACGGACGCCCAGCTAATCGTACTGTTGTGTTTCGTGGCTTTGTAGACGATACTAATCTACTGAAAATAATCACTGACACACGCAGCGAAAAATTCGACCAAATACGAAATCAACCTTGGGCAGAAATTTGCTGGTACTTTACTATTACTCGCGAACAGTTCCGCATTGCTGGAGAATTGTCTCTCATCGATGCCAATCATCCTGACTCAGAACTGCAAAAAGTTCGTCACCAGACTTGGCAAGACCTTTCAGATAATGCTCGTGTACAATTTGCTTGGCCTCATCCTGGAAAATTGAGAGCTGATCAAGAAGCTTTCTCATCTTCTGTTGCTGATCCCGCTCATCCTCGACAAAACTTTTGCTTGTTATTGCTCGATCCAGTGAAGGTGGATCACTTAGAATTGCGGGGCGATCCCCAAAATCGTTGGTGTTATTTGAGAGATAATTCTCACAATTGGTCTACAACTGCAATTAATCCGTGAATAATTTCTGCTTTTTTTGAAGTTTGATTTATGAAATGCACCATTATCGAGTTGAATAATTAGTACTGAATCAGCAAAATGTTGAGAAACTAGATTGAGAAATATTTGAAAACAGTCAGTGTTGAGGTCTGAGAATTCCCAAAAAAAGCTCTCTCCAGTCAGTGGTTCGATGATTCCATACAAGTATGTTGCTTTTAACTGCCATTGATGTTCACCCACAGGTTTAACACCTTTAGCAGTGATTTTACGCCCTGTAATTGTTTTCAATCCAATTCGAGTTTCATCTTGACAACACAAGCGAATTGTTTTTGTTGTGCATAAAACTGCCAAACAGAACCAATGCAGCATTACTAAGTTGTCTGCAAGGTTTTTTTAAATGCCTCTACGGCGTTGCATAATATAGGGATGAATTGAGGTATCCTACTGCGCATTGTCCATACTGCGAGTCTACTAAGATTAGAAAAAACGGTAAGCTCAGAGGTAAGCAAAACCACATTTGTGTAAGTTGTCGTCGTCAATTTATAGATGTCTTTGGTATTATATACATTTTCTCAATACCTCTAAGGATTGAGAAAAACGTTTTGATAATGATAATAGCTCAGAGGGAAGAGAGGAAGAGTTGAGCGACGCTCAACTCTTCCTCGCCGGTCTTAGATTATTATCAATAGTGTAGAAAAAAATCTAATTTGGTATGGCGATCGCCAATCTTGAGTAGAACGATTTCAGGATAAATAGGTTATTGTTAGATTGCACAAAGATGTCAAACTAAGTGATGACAAGTTTGCCTCATCCAAAATGCCTAAGCGCACAAATCGTAATCCCGACCATGTCAAGCGACGTGTACTTAGTTTGAACAGTTTTGTGTAGTTTTAGGGGCAACTGTTGCAACCCTACTAACTGATTTGTGTTTGCGCTTCAGGATTGAAATTACACAAAAAGCACCAAATGCTAATAAGCCCAAACCAGAAGAAGATTCGGGTACTGGTGTAGCATTGTTATCTAACAATGCTATTAATTCGTCAGCACGGTTGTCCTTAACCATTTCCTCTGGAAAATCAGAGTATACTTTGTCTACGAATTCACCAAAATTAGAACTAATGTTTAATCCGTAATTAGGGGCTATTGATGCAGCTAAAGCCCGTTTGCTAGGGTCAAAGGCTGGCGGATTAGAGGGGTCTGTAATTGGCACACCTGCTGCCTGAAACCACTTGTCAATCTCACCAGAGGGTGACACAACGAACTGCGCTCTCGCTGGCATCGTTCCAGTGTTTGTAAATGTGTGGATCTGGTTTCTGGAACCATAGAACAAAGTTCCGGGGTTTGCATTTATAGCGTGGATATTTGCTTTGGGAGCATTGATTCCAGGAATTACACCTTCGGGATAAGTTTCATGCCCCATGTATAGCGTAAACCCCGGGTCAATGAAGTAAAACCACTCGTCTGACCTACGGTGGATGTGCGGGGGCGGTCCACCACCTGGTTGAATTATAGCATCGATTAGGATGTACTGTCCGCCAGTATCTTCAGTTGTTTTTAGAAAGGTAAGCTGATCGCCCCCCGCTTGCAATGACCGCACCGGGTTTGGGTTCGATGTTAGCTCTGGGAAATCAAAAGCTTCTCCAGTTGGGGGCGATGTCACCTTTGGGGCATCAGGTACAGCTTCTCCTTTAGAAGTACTCATCAAAACGGAAAACACCACTCCAGTGATAGCCATTGATAACTTTTTTACAGTAGCCATAGACAAATGTCCCTTTAAAAAACTCATGACAAATCTGATCTTTTCAGCCCTAGTATAGGACTTTCACAGGGCGAACACTTCGTGTCCGCTTCGCTCTAATTCAGAGAGTACTTCGTCGTTCTTGTCCATCCGGCTTGAGAGCGGATAGTCAAACGCAGAGCTCATGACCGCAGTTCTCATTTGGTAGGACGGACGAAAGATAAGCTTTAGTCCCGGACTATTCATTGGCGCGATGAATACCAAGGGGAACTCCCTTTCTCAAGCAGCGTCGAGACAGGCGCGACAAAGTTGAAGTTGGTCAGATCTGTGCCAGTGGCGACCATATTACATCTTTAGGATTACCTAAGCTTTAACCGTCTTGCCGATATACATCACAGATGTATCCTCGTCTACTCTGACTATGATTTCCCCCGTTTTTTTGTCTCTTCCTTTAAAGTTGAAGCCTTTGATGGCGACATCGGTAAATCCATTTGTTTTTAGTAAGCCAAGTAGCTCTTTTGGCTTAATAAACTTTCGCCAATTGTGGACCCCACGGTCAATATCCTTTGTAATGTTTTCTAGAAGCCAAATCATTATGACTCTAGACTTAAAATTCCTATTTATCGTATCAAAGAAAAACAGACCGTTTGTTTTTAAAACCCGATTGATTTCTGAAATAACTTTGTTCAAGTCGGCGACATGCTCCAGAACATCAACACATGTAACAATGTCAAATGAATTGTCATCATAGGGTAAATCCTCAGCGAAACCATGCCTGTAATCAATTTTTAGCCCACTTTTGCTAGCATGCTCTTGAGCGACTTGAATGGAATTTAGAGATGGATCTATGCCTGATACAATCACACCTCTGTTTGCCATCAATTCACACGTAAAGCCTCCTCCACACCCAACATCCAATGCCTTCAAACCCTGCCAATTCGAGACATAACGGTCAAAAAATTCAAATCTGGGCTTATTAAAATAGAATAGGGCGTGGAGATTTGCATCTTCGTTCCACCATTTATCGGCATTCAAGTTGTAGTCGTACTCATCAAACTGTTTTTTCTGTATTTGCATATCTTTATCCTCCTAGATGAGTATGTGAACTAGCTGAACCTTCTTCTGCTGGCTTTGACTGTGCCATTTCAACAATGCCGAGTTCGCCTGGCTGTCGGCTCTTAGGACGAAAAGCAAACTGTTAAACTGGACTTTTCCCGTGCCAATGTACTATCTCAGCGCGAAAAGCTTACTATATAATCAATCTAGCCATTGACGACCTCATGACTGTACCCATGTAAGCTCTGCAACTAACCGTACAATCGTGGTAAGTTAAAAATTAGGAGGTAAACGCCTCAAATTCGCTGCGCCGCGCCCCTTTGACAATTGTACCCAGTAACGACGACTTGAAAAGTTCTTGAAAGTCCCTCTGGATAAACGTTAGCGTTAATTTGCTTGGGGAGAAGTTCAGGTTAAATGGTCTGATGGAAAAGATTGTATGAGATTGGAACTCTCAAGAACTTGGTAACTTTTAGCTAGCCATTAGCAAAGCGATACTCCAAAATAGCTTTCAAGTTCCTTGCCTCAATCTTGTGGATTGCATCAAAATATGGCCAAATATCGCCGACCCAATTACGATCCGTGCGCTCACGAGCACTGGAGATATAGTCTGGAACATTAGTAACGTTACGGTCGTAATACGGATGTTTGCAGTTAGTCCAGAGCATGACAGTTCCAGGCTTACGAAGTGTGGGCATTGCGTCAACGAAGCGGAAATGGTATCGCATCCAAAGTTCGTCACCCTGATCCCAAGCACAGGGGTAGTCCACTACTCGGCAGTCGGGGTAAGCCTCAGCACGAACGTAAATTGAGGTGTCCTGTGCCAAATACTCTATACCTTTGTAAAGACCACCGCCAACGTGCTTGAGGCTGCGCAAGCTGAATGTCCACTCCTCCAAACTATAGATATTCGCAGCGTATTCAAAAGCCATATTTACTGGACAATGAATATACTCACCAAGGTGAGAGTAGCTGCCGAATATTTCTTCGTGTGAATAAGTTTCCTGGGTCATCTGTTGTAGCTTTGCCAGGACATCTGGAATATCGTGGTCTTCGCAGGTGTACAAACCTGGTATTTTTATTGATGGAATTTCATTTGTAACGAGACTATCCTTGTTCCAAGGTCCCAAATTATCGCCTACTAACATAGCTTCCTCCTGTTTGGTAAATAGTTTCAAATTTTGTCAAGCTAGCAAGATTGACAAATACATCACGTAGTGCTAAATCCAACGTACAACCATAGAACTGACAAAGTCTCCTCCATTTGAAAATGTTCCAAAAGCAAGCAAGTCACCAGACTGCACTTTGTTCTTCTCGATAGCATCAGCAAGGGTGACTGGAATCGATCCGTGAAAAACGTTTCCGTAGCATTCGAGAGTGTCATGAACACGCGGCTCCCCGATTCCGATCCGGTCACGCCACTCTTTGATAAAGAAGGTATTGGGCTGATGAGTGATGAGCAATGAGACATCATCTGTCGATAGCCCAGCTTTAAACAGACATTTTGATACCGCGTCAGGTACTAGTTCAAGAGCATTAGAGCGTATAGCCGTGACCATGTCTGGTGAAAAGTTAACAGTAATCGGTCCACACCCACGTTCCCAATAGTTCAAAAACCGACCGTCAACCATATCAGGTCCAAAGACGAACAGCCCGTAGTGTTCTCCGTGAGAGCGTTCATAACTAGCCACAAAGCTAGACTCACCCTCAACTAACAGGGTTGCTGATGCTCCATCGCCAAGCACCCAGGACTTCTTCGACTTTTGAAATTCTGGCAGGCGCGAGATGAAGTTTGTTACAGTGACGATGGCAATTGTCTTGTAAAGCCCTGACTCAATGAATGCACGGGCAGTATTTAGCATCGACAGATAGGAACTACAGCTTGTGTCGATATTCAAAATTGTCGCTTGGCTTGCTCCAACCCCATTTTGGATGGCAGGTCCAATACCGGGCCAGAAAAAATCGCTAAATATGCACGAACACAGAATCAGGTCAAGTGCTTCCGGCTTTGTACCAGTCCTCTCAAGCAAGAGCTTCAAAGCCTTGCTACCCAAATCGGAGGACTGATATTCTGGTGAAGCAAAGCGTCTCTGTTTGACTCCTCTGAAAAAAGCGTTTTTATCTAATTCGTTATCATCTGAGCCATCCAGTACCAGCTTGGTATTATCGACGACACGTTCCGGCATAAAACTGACAACGTCTACAATCTGTGCGCTTGGCATAGTTATATGTCCTTTTCACGTCGTAACATACAATCAATCCTCAATGAGGGGAGGAAACTAATGAAGGTACGCTCTTAGGCAAATTAGATTGCAACTTGGTATAAGAGATATCCTTTGACTCCTGCTTGCTAATGGGGACAGTTGGTGCATATTCGGGCAGAAAAGGTGTGAAGGGTGGCATCTCTTGATGCAATAGGCAAAGCTCCAGAACGCCCGGAATATCTGCATGATTCTTATAGTCCTCAAGTTGATAGCGCAATTCGTCTACCGTGCCAGCACTTCCCACCCAAAGCCGATCAGTCGTACCAAATCCCCGAGCCGTCAGAGCTATATCCACGGGTGCATAGCGTACGCATTCCAATCGCGACTCAAAGAAAAGCTGTTGACGGGTTACACACATGCCATGCATGTTGTTATTGAACACGACAAAGAGGATATGTAGTCCCAAGTCCACGGCTGTATGGATTTCAAATCCAGTCATTAAGAAGGCTCCGTCACCAGCAAAAACCACTGTCCTTGTGCCTAGCGGTGAGCCTAGTTGAGCACCAATTGCTCCTGCGATCGCATAACCCATCCCTCCCATACCAAGAGCGATTGTCGAGCTCGAGCCAGGGGGCACTGTTGTCATATGGAGTGAGGCGGCGGCGCAGTTGCCCGCGTCGTACAGAAGATGTCCACTCTCTGGGAGGAAATCTTGCAGAATGGCAATAGCCTCACTTTGCAACAGAGGCGAACCATCGGCTCTCGACCTGCGGTCGTCTAGTGGAATAGGTGAAGCAAGAAGCGGCTTGAATATCTGAGGTACGTAGCCTTGAAGTGGCTTAACTTTGAACGGCTTTTGCTTCAGGAGATCCAAAAGCGCTTTGAAGACCATTCCCGCATCTGCTTCAATGACCAAAGCCGGAGATATGATACGGGTGATCTCACCGACGTCTATATTCACTACCGCAATCTTCTTGTCAACGAGTGCACAGCCGAGTGGCTGTCGTGTCATGATATTGAGATCTGATCCTACAACAATGAGCAGATCCGCTTGCTCTTTCAAGTAGGCGTGGGCGGAGGGATGACCTGCAACACCCAGCATTCCCAAATAGAGCGGGTCATCGTTCGGAAACTCGCCACGTCCCGACAAGGTCGTAACAACTGGCAGACCGACATAACGCGCAAAGTTGACCACAGTTTGCGGATCGCTGCACCGTCTAACCCCATGTCCTATCAGGAGTACAGGGTTCTTAGCCCGACAAATCTCCTCGAAAAGAGGACGAATCATGTCTAATGTAACAGGTGTCGGACAGATGACATTTCTTAGCTCATCAGCCCAATTTTCCGGGCATGGTTCAACCTCTTGCTCAAATATGTCCCGGGGAAACATAAGAACAACTGGCCCAGGACGACCGGAAATAGCGACTTTAACAGCCTCGCTCAAATGATACCATAAGTCGTCCGGTTTTGAAATCTTCCCCACATACTTGGCAACCGCACCCCAGAGCTTCACGCTATCTACTGTACGACCAATTCCCGAGGAGTCTTGAAAAGCTCCCCTTCCTTCAAGCGCTAACGGTGGCTGTCCGACTAAAGCCAGAACTGGCACTGACTCGGCATAGGACTCAGCGATCCCAGCAATTAGGTTCATCATTCCCCCACCAGACGTTGCGCAGCATACACCCAACGTTCGGTGAACGCGTGCGTGACTGTCTGCCATGAAAGCCGCCCCATCCTCACTCTTAGCCATCACTGACTGTAACTTTCCCTTACCTAGCCGATGGACAGCGTCATGAAGGTGTTCAATATTCGCACCGCTAACACCAAATATGTAGCGCACATTTAGGGATATTAAAGCTTTGACCAGTGCATCACTTAACTTCATACAAACATACGTCCTGCGTTAGCATTGAACAGCACTTGTCCTGAAAGCGGAGACACCTAAGAAACAACTATTTTTTGCTCTCATAATGCGCTCCTCGGCAAGATGTTTAGCAGCCTCGTGTGTAGTTATTCCCTCCTCTTTAGCCCTTCTAAAAATATCAACAAGAGAGTGGTAAATGTTATTAAGTTGTTTCAAAGTCTTTTCTTCATCAGAGCCAATCATTTCATTGTAAACATTGATCAAGACTCCTGCATTAATGACATAGTCTGGGCAATAAAGTATTTCCTTTGATTCAAGGAGTCTACTGTGTATCTGCTCGTCTTCAAGCTGATTATTTGCAGCACCTGCAATGATGGGAGCTTTGATAAGAGGAATTGTTGAGTTGTTAAGAATTCCTCCTAAAGCACAAGGAGCAAAAACATCAACATCAAGGGAGTAAATTTCGTTTGTGTCTACAACCGTTGCCCCATATAGGTGTTTAACTTCCTCTGTCTTTTCCCTTTTGGGATCGCTTACAAAAATTCTTACACCATACTTATGCAATTGTTTACAGAGATTCTTTCCTACATTCCCTATTCCTTGAACTGCAACTTTAAGTTCATGTAGCTCTTTTTTCTGCAACCGAAACTCTACAGCAGCTTTTATTCCTAAAAAAACTCCTAAAGCTGTCGTAACAACTGGTTCACCAGCTTTTTTTGATACACCCACAACGTAACTTGTTTCGCCGCGAATTTTCCGAACATCTTCAAGAGAAATATTCACATCTTGACCTGTAACAAAACGTCCTTTGAGACTATCAACGAAACGTCCATACGCTCTAAGCAGTCCATCTGTTTTATTTTCAGGATTAGCAATAATTACTGCTTTTCCTCCCCCAACAGGAATGTTCGCACACGCCGCCTTGTAGGTCATACCGCGACTAAGACGAAGAACGTCTCGCAAAGCATCTTCCTCTCTAGGGTAAGGCCATAGACGTGTCGCACCCATAGCAGGCCCCAAGCCTGTGTCATGAATCGCGATAATGGCCCTAAGATCTGACTCAAAGTCATGGCAGAAGAAAATTTGCTCATGACCCATTTCTCTAATAGTCTCAAAAAGCTTCACGCAGTTCTCCTTTTCAAGCGCGTGTAGTGGAGGAAACTCTTGGAGCAAACTTTGGGGTTGTAATAGCGCTATGGTTTTGAGTCCAACGACCAAAAAATTTGCCCAAAGGAGCTAACTCGAGCATTAATTGCTCAAATCCTTGGAGTGTCAGAGATTGAAGACCATCCGATAGTGCCTACGAAACCAATCATTACTTTGTGTCTACCTTCCAATTTTTCTGGTGTAATGTCCCAACGACACAGTTCTTGGCTTACTCGCTCAACTTCTGCTGATGGACTGTCAGATTTCATAACGACAATCATGAATTCAAAATCCTCCTAAATTCTGCCAAATAATGGTGCTATGCTTGACACTATTTCATTATTTGTGATGTACGGATTGTGGCTAAATTTGCTACACATTTTACTCGATTGCAGTTTGAAAAATGACACATTTTTATCCATGTTCTTCACGAAAAACGGCTTACAATTCTTCCTGAAGAATTTAGTATTAATTCTGAAAAGATAATAATCAGTCAGAGAGCTTTAACCGAAAACAAAACCAGAAAGCAAACTATCATTATCTTCTCAAAGTTTAAAATGTTTATAAGTAAGAAACAATAACTAATCAGGTGAAAAAACTAACAATTATTGTCCTAATTTTGGTGAGTATCGTATTTAATAAAGCTGCAACACGCCTTTGCCTTTCTCCAGGCTTGGGGAGTTGTCCCGTGATATTGGCGAAACTGGCGGAAGAAATGAACTGGATGTTGATAGCCCACCAATGCAGCAATCTGTTCCACTCTTTCTGAAGTTTCTACAAGCAAGGAACGTGCTGCTGCCATTCGGCGCTGAATAATCCAATTTTGCACAGTTTGTCCGGTTTGACGTCGCACTAGTTTAGAGAGGTAACTAGGGGAATAACCAACTGTCAGGGCTATGTCGTTGAGAGTAATCTGTCGGTGATAATTAGTTTCAATGAAATGGAAGACCTTTTCTAACTGGGGGTCAGAGGGAAAAATCAATTGAGGTGTAGTTGGTTCGGTAGTCTCAGTTTCGGGTAATTCTAGGAGTAACTGGGACTGTGCAGCGCACCACTTTTGGAGCAAGGCTTGTCTTTCCATGCGGGATCTGATCGCCCGAAGTAATTCCTCTGGCGTACAGGGCTTAGTGAGATAGTCATCAGCTCCGAGTTCCATGCCTTTGCGAATGTCAGCCCGAGTCACTTTGGTTGTGACAAAAATCAAGGGGATAATTGCTGTGGCAGGGTTTTCGCGCAGCGCCCTTAGAATGCCATAACCATTGAGTTCTGGCATTATAATCTCGCTGATTATCAAATCGGGTAAGTACTCTTGTGCCTGCTGAACGCCGACAAGACCATTTTCTGCACTGATCGCATCGAACCCTTCTTCCTCCAGGCATTTTAAAAACATGTTGCAGGCTTGTTCCTCATTTTCAATAACCAAAATCTTTGTCATTGTCTTTCCCTGATATTTAGTTATTGTCAGTTAGAAAAATGAGCCAAGTAGTCAGTGGAATACAAGACTTGTATTGAAGTAGACTAGAACTTACGCATTGACAAAAAAAAATCTATGGTATGTACCATACTAAACATAAATCACCTCAACTTAGTAGAGTTTTGAACCTAGAGGACATAAGCCCTCCTTCTACTTCTTATTTAGGTGTAAGTCAAATCAACTTATGCACTTAATTAACATGGAACCTGGATTGTAGATGGCTAAAATATTTTGCAGCCGCAGTGCAATTGATCCGCAGATACAGAAAATGTTTCGAGTAGCGATCACGCACATTATACATAATCCAGTCTTTTTGTACAGTGCGTAAGTCCTATAGACATAAAACCCATTCCTTTAGAAACTAGATGTTTATCCAAACGGTTGTTCTTCAGGGTGAACATGGTAAGAGTCCTTGAGGATTAATTGGGTGCATCTCACTTTTGTACGAATATCTCTAGCTACAAAATCAAAAAGAAGTCATTATTTATTGACTAACTAACAGATGTGGACTAATGAGTGCCTTAACGAAAAAAGTTAGGTGTTCTGGGCTTGAACTACCCCATCATATACTCAGTTCCTGTTCGTTAGTTTTACGCAAAGTACTCGACTTTGTAACATATCTTAACATTATCCTAGGGCGTGTCATCAAATAGGTATGAATCTAATTTAAAATTGATAGCCGACTGAGAGTTGATATCAAGTACGCTCAATTACCTATAATAAATTAACCCCACCCGCCTATCAGCACCCTCACGCCAGCTGCTACCCTGCGGGAAGCCGCCTCCGGCGTCTACAAGTCGGGAAACCCCAACGCCAGAACAAGCGTGAGGGAAACCCTCATCAAGTAGTGGCTCTCCAACGCACTGGCTCCCACGAACTCGGGGAGGGTTGAGGAGGGGTGATGCGAGAATAATGGTTGATTATCCAAATATGATATGAGTAATTGGGAGGAGTCCTGTAATAATGCCTCACCCATGTTCTTAGTGCAAAACTGGCTGGCGATACGCGCAGCGTCAGCCCAAAGGGCTATCGCTTGTGACAGTTGCGTAAGTCCTGTTGCTGGTGCTGTTATCTGGCTTAATTGATGACACGCCCTAGCACTCTATAAATTTTACCAGACACAAATAAATGAGCAAATATTAGCAAAACACTAACTAGTTAAATTCCTCTAAGTGGTGGCACTCTAAAGGATATCAGTTATGAAAAATTAACTCGCTTGCTCGTTATATCATGTCCGGATAAACACTTATAAAAACGAGGAACCTCACCCGCCTCCAGCACCATCTCCTTAAGAAGCAGAGGGTAGGGGTGAGGTCAAGCAAGAATTATAACTAATTAAGCCGACTTAATATTAAATCCCAGAACCATCCAAAAACTCTTCAATCACCTTATTTTCCAAAAGACAACAAGTGCGCGTTTCTGAAGATGCCTCATCTTTTAATCTGTGGGAATTTGAGGTATGAGGTATTGACAATGATGAGTTAACGAAAGGAACTAAAACTTTTTGCTGCGGTTGTTGCAACTGTTCAATTTTTTGTTCCAGTTGCTCAATGCGGTCTACTAAAGCACGTATCACTTGAGCTTCAGCATCTGGTAAACTTCCGTGTTCTAGAGGATTGACTCGAACGCCAGAACGGTAGATAATTCGACCAGGAACACCAACGACGGTACAATCTGCTGGTACATCGCGCAAGACCACGGATCCAGCGCCAATGCGTACATTGTTGCCAATTTCAATGTTACCAAGTACCTTGGCTCCCGCTCCAACGACAACATTTTCTCCAACAGTAGGATGGCGCTTACCGCATTCTTTTCCAGTACCGCCAAGGGTGACACCTTGATAAATTAAGGTATAGTTTCCCACAATTGCCGTTTCCCCAATCACCACACCCATTCCGTGGTCAATAAAAACACTATGACCAATCGTTGCACCAGGGTGGATTTCAACTCCGGTTAAAAATCGGGCTATGTGTGAAATCAGGCGAGGAATAAGGGGAATGTGAATGATATGTAGCCAATGAGCCAACCGATGTAACAGTAAGGCTTGCAAACCGGGGTAGCAAAACAACACTTCCAACCAGTTACGAGCAGCTGGATCGCGTTCAAAGATGATGCGGAAGTCAGCAATGAATATAGATAGCACGGTTGTTGTACCCTAGTTTCACCAATCAACTCAGACTCTATTTTAGCGTTCTAGGGTGCCATGAATAAAATCGTTGGTTGTGAGTTGGTGAAATAGGAAACAGGGAACAGAAGTTCGTAAAATCTCACTTTTGTAAGAGATCTAATGAGAAAAAAGCAGGGAAAGACTAGAAATAATACTAAATCTTTCCCTGCACCCTCTGTACTCCATGAACCAAGAATAGCTACAGCTTGGTTTATAGAGATTTCGGGATTTAACTAACTATTAAATTGAAAAAATACGCCAGCTTTGAGCAATTCTGTGTCACTACCATAACTACTGAGGGTGAGCGATCGCAAATTTTTGAAAAACGGCTTGCCCAGCACTTCCACAAATTTTAGGATTGGTAGTTGACGCTCTAAAATATCCTGACTGTTTGTCCAGTCGATATACACATAACCTTGGTTAGGTTCGGGAATAGTAGCGATGCTGTCTTGGAAATCAGGATTCTTCACTAGGGGGTTCTCCTTAGCCGTCAAAGCTGCATTGATTGCCTGAACAGAAGATGCAAAAATCTCGTAATTTCCGATGTCAGCACGCGCTGCTAGAACATTTGCTTGAATTGTAAACAATTCTCGCTCTTTTGCTTCACTAGATTTATTGATAGCAGTTTTTAGCTGTGCCCAAGCAGAGATTTTTTGGTCATTTAGGGTGAAGGAATTCAACGAAAGCCCTTGTGATAAGGCGAGTTCATCCAAACGGGAAATTGCTACGGGTGTCCCCTCGGACTTTTCGGCTACAAAAACCCAATCAGGATTTGTTTGCTCTCCACGGGGTAACAATCCTATAGCGTATTCTCCTTGCACTGAGTTTAAAATATCCTCTCTCCAGTTTATGCCCAAACGTTTTTGAACATCTGCCAATGGAAGGAATTTAGAAATCACATCTTCTGTAGAAGCAGATAGACTACCTGTAACTTGTTGCCAAAGTTGTGCTAAATCACTATCACCCAAACCGCTTAAATTTGCTCCTGCTAGTGTTAAACTTGCTGAAGCAGGGATAAAATCCAATGCACCCACAGGTTTGGAGAGTTGTGCAGCTGGGGGTAAAGTTTCCTTTCTAGCCAAAAAAGCAGTTTCAGCTAGCAATCCTTTAGGATTTGATACTAGGGAAATAATTTCGTTGTCATAAGTTTGAGCATCAAGTTTGAGGTTCTGCCATTTTGCGACTACAGGGAGATTGAGAAAAGCCACAGCCTGTGCTTCTCTGGACAGTTGCTTAGTCGCTTTTTGGTATTTGTCGGAACTGGTTAAATTGAGATCGGATACCTGTACATTATTAATTGCCTCTCGCAGCACTTTTGGATGATTGGCAAATAAGACAAAGTTATTACCTACAACTGCACCAGCAAGACTATTTTGGTTTTTGACTCTTTCCTTTTCAACAGGCGTTGACGGAATCTGATTGTCAGAAATTAGCTTCACGCCTTTGTATTCTTCAGTTGCTAAATTTGCCCCAGCCAAAGCCCGCTTGGAAAACAATAACTGAACAAATTCACGGCTTTTTTCTGGTTGAGTGGTTGAAAGTACCATCAAATACCCAGGTTCCTGTCCGTTTTCAGAATCGTGATCAATATCTAAGCTTGTGACAGCCAGTGTCATTTCATTTCCTAGCCAAGGTTTAACCTCCTGTTGGTAATTTATAGCCGTATTCGCTAGTAAACTTGTTTTTAATTTTGACAGTTGCTGATCATGCTCAAACGCCTGCAAGCGTTCTGGAGTCACCAAAATTGACACAATAACTGGTGCTTGTTTAGACACGAACATGGCAGCATCTGACTGTCCAATGGGGACGACGCGGGTTAGTTGATTTTTGGCGAATAACCCGTTACAACCAGTCATACCAATCAATAGCAGCATCATGATACCCGCTGCTACAACTCGGAAAAATGAACGTTGTGTCATAATTTTTATACAGACTGCTAGGGGTGCAAATACTAATAATCAAATACCAAATTAAATTATGAATGGTACTTCTGTTACTAGAAATTAGTTTAGTACTGAAACTTGTGCACAAGTCTATCAAAAATCATGTTATCTCTAATTGTTAGATGCTCAGTTTCGCGCATGAAGCCGAACTCTAGAGAAAATTCTGCAATTAAGGCTGATAACCGTTGCATTAAAACCGGATTTTTCAGTACTTGAATGAAACAGCACTTACGCACCTACCAACCCCAAAAAACTAAGATTTTTTGTGAATATAATATAGTATAGAAAAATTATCAAAACTTCATGATGGGCAAACCTTCCGAACCATCCATTACCCAAATTAACGTTGAGGAACTGGCACAACGCTTATCTTCCGGAGACCCAATTCAGCTAGTGGACGTGCGTGAACCACAAGAGGTGGCGATCGCCCACATCGATGGCTTTATCAATTTACCTTTAAGTGAATTTCCTGACTGGGCAGATCAAGTCAACACTCGTTTAGATCCTCACGCTGAAACCCTTGTGCTGTGTCATCATGGTATTCGTTCTGCTCAGATGTGTCAGTGGTTAGTTGTTCAAGGCTTTACCAATGTCAAAAATATTATGGGTGGAATTGATGCTTACTCAACTTTCGTTGATTCTTCAATTCGCCAATACTAGTTCCTGTTTTGAGTGAAGTGGCTATGTAGTCTCCTAAGACTGACGATTCCAACTTGTTTATGCTATCCTCTGTACAAGCTAGGATAGCCTTAAGTGTTGAGTGGAAAATATTGTATTCTACCTAGGTGCCTTTTTTGGCTGTTCAGGAAATTCGTAACCTGAAATACAGAGATTTCAAGAAGCTTATGCAAGTATGCATAAGTAGGGGCTAATTTACTTCAATCCAAAAGCTTTTTTTCGGCACTTTACTTGTATGAATACTAACTTTACTTAACTCAGTACCGAATCTTGACTTCTTTTTCCTTATTCTTGTAGAAGCAAAGTGTTTGCTATCTTGCTTTACTATTATTAATCCTTATTTAATTTAGAGCTATCTCTAAAAACTTTTTCAAAGTTCGCTTAAAATTCGGCTTCAGTAAAAAACTCTTTATGCAAGTCCAGCTAACAAATCGTCAACAGCAGATACTTTGGGCAACAATACGTCATTATATAGCCACAGCAGAACCTGTTGGTTCTAAAGCTCTTGTTGAAGAGTACAACCTTGGTGTTAGCTCAGCAACAATTCGCAATGTGATGGGCGTGTTGGAAAAAGTAGGGTTACTGTACCAGCCTCACACTTCTGCGGGACGCGTACCTTCCGACTCTGGCTACCGTATTTATGTTGACCAGCTGATTACACCTTCTGAAACTTTAGCACGAGATGTAGAACTATCACTGCAAAAGCGCCTCAAATGGGAAGATTGGAGCTTGGAAGCTCTTTTGCAAGGAGCTGCTCACATTTTAGCAACTTTAAGTGGTTGCATCACCTTAATTACGATGCCGCAAACTGCAACAGCAGTGTTGAGACATTTACAACTCGTACAAGTAGAAACGGGACGGGTAATGTTGATTGTGGTGACGGATGGATATGAGACACATTCAGCATTGATGGATTTACCGCAAGCCTCGGAAGATGCACAGCCAGATGCAGAAGTCATCGACCGGGAGTTGCAGATTGTCTCTAACTTTTTGAATAGTCACCTGCGGGGGAAAAGCATAGCTGAATTAGCTAACTTGAAATGGAGTGAATTAGACCAAGAGTTCCAAAGATATGGCGAATTCTTAAAAAATTCACTTGCAGAACTTGCCCGTCGCACTCTCACACCATCAGCAACACAAATTATGGTTCGCGGTGTTGCTGAAGTTTTGCGTCAGCCAGAGTTTTCGGAATTACAGCAAGTGCAAATGCTGATCCACCTGTTGGAAGAAGAACAAGACCAACTGTGGCGATTAATATTTGAAGAACAACCGGAGACGGAGGAGGTAGGTAAACCGCGAGTCACTGTTCGTATTGGTGCAGAAAACCCTCTAGAACCTATACGCACTTGCTCATTGATTTCTTCGACCTATCGCCGAGGTTCTATATCATTAGGTAGCGTGGGAATTCTCGGACCAACGCGCCTAAATTATGAAAGTGCGATCGCCGTTGTCTCTGCTGCTGCTGATTACCTGTCGGAAGCCTTCAGTTGTTTCAACCCCCAATAGAGCCAATAGGTATTAATAAAAAGACAGGCTATCATACCATGCAGCGTATGGCAAAACAATTAGTAAATTCGTCAAAACTAGCTTAAATAATGGTCAGAAAAATTACTTTTGGAGTGCTATGGCTAGGACTTATTATCTATGCCTTTTTCTTTGCGCCTCCCACTCAACCTGATACATTCGAGTTGATTAAAAACCTTTCTACTGGTCAATGGCAAGGAATTAACCCTTTAGTTGTAGCACTCTTCAACGTCATGGGCATTTGGCCTATGATTTACGGCTGTCTGATATTTATTGATGGTAGAGGACAAAAAATTCCTGCTTGGTTTTTTGCTTCTGTTTCTTTTGGAGTTGGGGCTTTTGCCTTGCTACCTTACTTAGCTTTACGAGAACCAAATCAAAAGTTTCCTGGCAGCAAAAATGCTTTTTTAAAAATACTAGATTGTCGCCTAACAGGTATTGCTTTGGTGATCGGCACAGTTATCCTGATCGCTTATGGTGTAGGACAAGGTGATTGGGGAAATTTTATTGAACAGTGGCAAACAAGCCGTTTTATTCATGTGATGAGTTTAGATTTTTGCCTGCTTTGCTTATTGTTTCCAACTTTGTTAGAAGATGATATGGCGCGGCGGGAGATAAAAAATCCTCAGTTGTTCTGGTTGCTTGGATTGATTCCACTCTTTGGTCCCTTGATTTATTTATGTATACGTCCACCTTTAAAAGAAACAGGTGACGAGTTAACAATTAAAAATTAAAAATTAAAAATTAAAAATTAAAGACAGTTTGAGTTGGGGATTTAAACCCCCTTTAATGTACGATACTACAGAGTCAACAACAACCAGTCATAAACTAAAATTATGAGTCGAAAAATTGCTCTTTGGTTACTGTGGGTTGGATTTATCGCCTACATTTTGTTGTTAGGGCCTCCACTGCACTTAGAAGAAACTCTAACGCTACTCAAAAATATCTTTACTCTCAATTGGACAGATATAAATCCAGTTATCCTCTCTTTATTTTCTCTTATAGGAATCTGGTTATTTATTTACAGTGCTGTTCTGTTCTTTGATGGTAGGATGCAGTGGATTCCTTTCTATCCTTTTGCAATAGCATCGATTGCTTCAGGTACGCTTGGTCTGATACCTTATTTGGCTATGAGGGAAGACAATCAACAATTTTCTGGACGGAAGGATGCTTTTTTGCAGCTGTTGGATTCTCGCTTTTTTGGTATTGCTCTGAGTTTAAGTACTGCTGGTTTGTTTGCTTATGCAATTCTTGGGGATTGGGTAGGGTTTTGGCAGCAGTTTTTAGGCGATAGCGAAGCGCTGCTGCCTTCGGCAGATCGCTTTATCAATGGTATGAGTTTAGCATTTTGCTTGTTTTGCCTACTTTTCCCAACCGTCCTTGGTGATGATATGGCGAGACGGCGTTGGAATAATCCCCAAGTATTTTGGGCTGTTGCACTTGTTCCTCTGATTGGTCCACTTTTGTATCTTTGCTTGCGTCCGCCGATATTAGAAAATGATGAAGCAGGCAGTACGTAAGAATTTTGAAGAAAAGGCTTCTTATATTGCAAAATCTGTCCCTAACATGGTGGTGACTGATTGCGGTCGCTTTCTATGCGTTGATTGCGGTATTCCAAGCGATACTTTTAACGTAATTGTTGCGCGAGATTTGTCTACAACGTATCGACTTCTCAATGAGGGAGTCGGCTATTTTACATCCTTTGGTTTTCCTGTCGCTATCTGGTACTGGGAAGACGATGTAGATAAATTTGGTATGAAGGCTTTGATTTCACATGGATTGATACATAGCGAAACTCATATCTCTATGTATGCCGATTTGGCTGACTCGAATTTTGAAGTTGCTTTTCCTGAAGGACTATTCATTAAATACGCTGAAAACACAAGCGAGATTCAACAGTATGGTTTCGTCATTGCTGGTCTGTTCGGTGATTCAGAAGAAGGACGTAACGTTGCTGCTTACTTCAGACTTTTGTGTGAACAACAAATAAACCAATTCCCAGCGATGCGACATTATATTGGCAAGTATCATGGCGAGATTGTGGCAACAGGCACTCTTTTTATCGGTAGTGAAACTATCGGCATATATGACATTGCTACCCGTGCCGAATATCGCCATAGAGGGATTGGTAGTGCGATGTTTTCATATCTTCTTAGAGAAGCCAGATCTTACCAAAATCGCTATGCTGTTCTCCAGGCTTCAACAGACGGCATAGGGATATATTTGAAGGCAGGTTTTACACCGATTGGAAATGTTCATGTATTTGAAAATCGAACTCTGCTATAACTACTCGCTTCCCGATCTAAGATTACCTTTCTTCTTTTTCTTCCTTTGTGTCCTTAAATGTTGAGCAACAAATACCAAATATCATAATGAGTTAAACTGTCAATCTATCTGTAGAATGATATTTTGAAGTTATTGGTAAGGCCTTAAGCGTAGGTCTCCGCAGGAATCGCTTCGCTTGCCTTAAGCGTAAAGGGTTCAGAATGAGCGTTCGGCAGATCGCACTCATTTACTTATTTCACTATTTCCACTTTCTCTAGCTGCTTCTACTTCATGAAAGTGCTCCATCGACCATTGACACAGGGATCTGAGTGGCTCAATCAGCGTTTCTCCCAAAGGCGTTAAAGAATACTCCACCATCGGCGGTACAGCAGGATACACATTGCGCACTACAAGACCATTTCGCTCCAAATCGCGCAGTGTACGGGTTAGCATTCTCTGTGAAACGTCTCCAATCTCTCTTTGAAGCTCACTGTGACGTTTAGTACCGTGAGATAGGACATAGATCACCACTGTAACCCATTTGTCAGCTACTAAATCGAGCGTTTGTCGTAAGTAGCTGTCGGAATTGCAGAAGCAACATTAGAGGGTGGTCGTCAATATGGGGCTTCAGTTGCTCGTGTTGCTACTGCTCTGGCTGGTAAAGATTTGCTACCTCGCGCAAACCAGGTACCAGAAGGAGAAATCCTCACAATTTTCCAGTCTGTGAATGGCTAAATTCTCTCCATCAACAGTTGACCCCCATTAAGTTAATTCGCTGTAACGTTTACTCACTGGACAATTCAGACAGTTTCTTTCATCACATAAACGACAAATAGTTAAGGCGCTGTCCTTCGTTTTTGTCAGGGAAAACAAGATTTGGTTACTGATACGGCACAAATGCAGGCGGTCTTTTGAGGATAGGCAAGCGATCGCTTCCTCAAGTGCCAACAGCCGCGCTTGATGCATCTTGCTCACCATCACTTCCCCTTGTTGGGTCAATTTCAGCTCCACAGCTCTGCGATCAAAAGAGCAGCGTTCACGGAGAATCAATCCTTGTTTCTCCAGTCGTTCTACAAGCCGCACTGCACCCGGATGCGACATCCCAAGGGCGCGGCGCAATTGTTCAATCGGTATCCCTGGTGCATGTCTTACCAAGCAAAGAGCCTCAGCAGCCGGCCCTGCATCATCAATCATTCGCTCCGCCGACTGGGCGACCGAATCTGTCAAGGCAAGAGCCAAAGCCCCCACTACATTCGCAAGGTTAGTGTTTTCCATACCTAAATTATATGCGTCATGCATATTGACATCAAACAAATCTGGTGGTTATTATATGCTTCAAGCATACACTGAAGTTCTCCATGATACGACCTACAAAACGCGAAGATGCAGCAGCGCTGATTGCCGTAGCCAACACAATTGGTTTCCAGCCTAGCGAACTCGAGGATCTCGGCAAAATGCTAGCTGACTACCTCGACGGCAACACCGACAGCGATCCCTTCTGGATTACCGATGACGATGACGAAGAAGGACCGGTGGGGGTCGCCTACTGTGAGCCTGAACGGATGACCGATCAGACGTGGAACCTACAATTGATCGCCATTCGCCCCGACCGCCAAGGACAAGGACGCGGTGGAAAACTGCTGCGCTACGTTGAAGAAACTTTGAAGGGACGCGGTGGGCGAATGCTACTGGTGGAAACGTTAGCGAGCTTCGAGCGCACACGGAAGTTCTACGCGAAGTGCGGCTACGAACAGGAGGCTCGCATCCGGGACTTCTACACAGCGGGTGCTGATAAGATTGTGTTTCGTAAAGTGTTGAATGCAGACTAGTAGTCCTTAATCGTCAAAACCCGTGTTTTTGTTTTCTGTAAAACGCTTATTCAACGCAAGTTCCATGAGGAATGAAAATACGGTTTTTAAAAATTATGTCCTACTAGACCACAATAACCCATGAACAAGTTTCGGTTCAGAAGCGGAAGGATAGCATTGCTAAAAGGTAGACATAACGACAGTTTTCAGACCCGGAATGCATGATTTTACAAAGAACTCGCTCCAATACCAAGGCAGTAAGAATTAGCCGTGTTTCTAACCGGGGAGATATCAAGGCGATCTGCCGAAGGCAGCAGCGTTTGCGCAGCGCCCCCTTAGGGGCTAGCTATCGCTTCAACATATGAACATCTGGCAATTGCCACCAAGGAACATGAGGAGATTCGTGATGTTCTTCGTGATAACCGAAATGATAGCAAGTGAGAAATGACCACCAAACAGGACTGGGGATAGTTTTGGCACGGTGAGGTTCACTATACCCGTCTTTTGGTTCACGATGAGGCAAGAATGTGCCAAAATAAAATAGCTGTAGTGAACTAATAAGCGCGGGTATTGCCCAAAATAAAGTGAGATTTGTTTTGGGTATATGGAGTATGAAAGAGGCAGAATTATAGATAATCGTGATGATGAGCATCTGCCCCCAACTTGAGTAACTTTTCATGAAATAAAAATACCAAGCAAAGAAATTTTTATGTTCGCCATCATGAAAATCGGGGTCTTTTTCACTAGCCGGATTATGATGATGCATCCAATGCTTTTTTAAAAGTTTTTCATAAGGTAAAAAACCATATAGTGTTAAACATAGTGAACCAATAAAATGATTTATTTTATTGTTTGCAGGAAAGACTACCCCATGCATAGCATCATGAGTTGTAATAAATAATCCTGTGTAGAGAAATGCCTGCCAAAGCACAGCAAGCGATAAAGTCAAGATATTAAAGTGAGAGATATCCACAGAAAGTAATAGAATCAAGCTCGTTAGCCAGGTTGCAATAATAACAAGAGCAATCAGGATTCCTGTGGTAGATGCAGTGAAAAGTTTGAGTTGATGACCTGTTGGTTTTTCTAATTGTTCAATCACGGTTGTACTTTATTTTGGCTTATTTGAGGTAAAAAATTTGGGTAAAAAGTCACAACAATAAGTTCATGACAAGATACATTAAGGGTTCACAATGCCACTGCACTTACCTAGTTACAGTGCATTTCAACAAGCGTGAGGTACAGTGGCAAGATGCGAACCTTTTCCATAATTCCCCGACTGTATTTCATCCAGTTGCCAGTTGCTGTATTGTTGTGCTAATGGCAAGCTGAATTTGAGAATTATGTATAAATATTAAGTTACTTTAATAATTACACAAATATTTACACACAACTGCCAGACCGAACATTTTTTCATCTGGAGGTTAGCTGGTATGGGTGTAAGACATAGGACTTACACACGCGCTACTAAAAACAACGGGTTGGGATTGCTTCCCTCCGGTCGCAATGACTATGGTTACGTTGTTTGTGCGTAAGTCCTAAGACAGCAAAATTTTAGAGAAAGATTCAGAAGCCAGAGTGCACAAGAGATTAGCTGTTGTGTCTGTAGTGTCAGCTTATGTCTTGTGCGCAGTTCTAGGTTCTTTCAAATCTAGTGAATGAGGTTGAGTACGTCGCGCAGAACGCTAAAGCCGTTAAGATCCCAAAGAAGGTAAGCGATAAAACCAATCATCGCTAAGCGACCTTGCCAAAGTTCAGATTGTGGAGTAAACCCAAACTTAACTGCATTACGATCACTCCCGTTATATGCCTTTTCAGTAGCATCAGTAGGATAGTTGCCCATTGTTAAGTTTCCTAAAGTATTTAAATTACATTTTTCATAGTAGTGATCCTTAAGCGTGTGTGCTATCTCTCTACAGTGTCAAAGCGTTAGCTAGTCCAAAGGATGAGGTTGTAAGTGGTTAATGGACAGGTTTCTAGCACAAAAGGTTAATAGGAGTTTGATTCGCCTATCGAGTAGAGGATTTTTCAAAGCAAGCAGGTGGTAGTCAGGAATACCAAGAAAATTCTCAAATAAAAAAATTAAAATCTAACGTTAGTCAGAAGGTTTATTAAATTTTGTTGCTCAAACTATAGGAAATAGAGTTTTTAATTGACAATATGGCTCCTACAGTAATCATTACAGGTGCTTCCCAAGGTATTGGGAAAGCAACAGCACTTCTATTTGCTCGCAAAGGATATGACTTGGTACTCACTGCACGTCAGCTTGAGGAATTGGAAAGTGTAGCACAGGAGGTGCAAAGCTTTGGTCGTCATGCACCACTTATAGTTCCTTGCGATGTTAGAGACTCATCGCAGGTGGAAACACTGGTAGAGAAGGCTTTGGATCATTACGGCTATATTGATGTATTAATTAACAATGCAGGCATTTTTGCAGAAGGACCGGTGGAACAGTTTTCTCTTAGCGATTGGCACCAAGTCATAGATACTAATTTATGGGGATATATCCACACAATTCATGCCCTTTTGCCTCATTTCATCCAACGAAGAACTGGCACAATTGTGAATATAAGTTCCATTGGCGGTAAACTGCCTACCCCTTACTTAGTGCCGTACTCCACCAGTAAGTTTGCTGTCACAGGTTTGACAGAGGCGCTACACGCAGAATTAAAGCCAAAAGGTGTTCACGTTTGTGGAATTTATCCCAATGTGATCAAGAGTCGTTTTGTGGAAGCGGCTGTTTTTCGTGGTAAGGATGACCAAGATACGAAATCCCGTCGTGATCAGATGAACAGCGTCCTAGAAATTCCCGGTGTGGAGAAGCCTGAGGATGTGGCAAATGCCATTTGGGACGCTGTTCAAAACCACAAGTCTGAGGTATTTGTGGGTTCGGCGAATTTGTCGCAAGCGTTTTATCGATTGTTTCCAGGCTTACTTCAGTGGGTTTCTCAGCAAGCTTTGAAAAATAAAGATCAATAAAAGCTGAGAATGTACAGAATTTACTTAAGCTACTAATGGTGACTCGCATTCACGTTTCGTCACAAAATGTCGGTAACGAAACATCGCTTCTAATTGGACTTGGACAAGCCAACCACTGACAAATTCCACAGGTTCTCCGCCTGGCATAGAAAAGGAAATGTCATCAGTCAATCTCGTTTGACCATTTTCTGGTTGAAATAAATGTCGATGCACCCAATAATCAAAAGGTCCGGAAATTTGTTCGTCGGTAAACAGGTGATGTTCTTGGTATTCTGTGTGACTTGCTAACCAACGCAAAGGCAATGGTCCCAAAAAAAGGCGAAACTCAGTGATAGCACCTTTACCAAGTCCCCCTTCGCGGCGGAGAACTTGAACGGGTTGCCAAGGTGGAGTCAGCAGTTGCATAACATCTGGTCTTTCGTGGAATTTCCAAACAACCTCCACTGGTGCATTAATGACTGATGAATATTTAAAGTGCAGCATCTCAACGGTTTTCGATTCTGTAAGTAATAATTAATAATTGTTAGTTGTTAGTTAAGTTTCTTAATAACCACTAACGACTAACCATTAGTTATTCCCTATGACTTATTACCAAAAAATTTTCAATTTAAAATCAGTAGAAAAGTTCATTCCTCATATTCAGTATCTATCTCTACATCAAGAGTATCTTCATCAATCCGCACATAAAGAATGTTAGGGCGACAGCAAACTTGACAATCTTCTACGTAAGATTGGTGTCCACCTGCGCTGAAATCAATGAAGGTGGTATTGGGTTCGCCACAATAGGCACAGTAGTATTCGGCTGTTGTTTGCATTTATAGACAAAAATTAGACTTTTAAAAACTGTAGTTCCCGTTGGGATAAGTTGAAATGACTCGTGGCATCAGCCAAGTGCTTTAGTAGTGTAGACTGTGGTAACGGTCCTTGCAAGTGGTTCCAAGGTAATATTTGGTCTGTTGACCACTTGGTATAAACGTAAAAATCCAAATCGGGGATTTGTCCTTTGAGTTGTTTGAAAGCACGTTTGTAACTACCTAGAGAATCACCGAAGTTGCGGGTGAGTTCTAGGAGGTGGGAGAGTCGGCGATCGCCTCTCGACAACAAAGCCTGAATAATTGACCAATTGTAACTTTCCGGGCGAAAGTCTATTCCTTGAGGCTTGAGTTTTTTCTGTAAAAACTGCAACCTCTTTTCTGCTTGCGGATTCACACCAAACCACTGAAACGGTGTATGTGCCTTGGGAACAAAAGTACTGCACCCCAATGTTAACCGCAATCCAGAAGCAGCTTTTTTGATATCGCGCATCATCATTACAGTTTCATCCAAATCTTCTGGTTCCTCACCAGGAATTCCCACCATTCCGTAGAGTTTCAAACCAGATAATCCTCCAGCTTTGGCATTTCCTGCTGCTTGGATGATTTCGTCGTTTTGCAATTTTTTATTGATAATGCGTCGTAATTTTTCCGAACCACTTTCTACAGCAATGGTAAGGGATTTTGTGTCTCGTTTTGCCAAAGTCTGAGCCAATTGTACAGTGACTGTGTTTGTTCGCACAGAGGAAATGCTCAGACGTATATCATCGTACTTTGGCTGATTGATATAATCCAGCAAAGCTTCAAATTCCGGATGCTGAGTCACTGAAGCTCCTAATAATCCTAACCGATTTGTGACTGATAATCCTTTTTCTATCGCTGGAATGAGTGAACTTTCAACACTCGCTGTTCTAAAAGGTAAAGTGAGATAACTTGCCAAACAGAAGCGACACATTTCTGGACAACTTCTCACCACTTCCACCATAAAAATATTTTCCCAAGCCGCTTTTTCTGTCACCACTGTTGATGCTGAGAGAACATTTCCCCGGTAAGTTTGCTTTTGTACGACAGCAGGAATTTCTGGGGAAATTGGTTGAATTGATTTTACAGCACCATCTGCTGCATGATACTCCACCTCATACAAACTAGGAACATAAACACCAGAAACTTGTGCTAATGCTTTGAGTTGAGTTTGTCTATCAGCTTTTCTAACTTCTTTGTAAGCTTCAATAAAATTCCCCAGCAAAGTTTCCCCATCTCCTAGCAAAATCACATCAAAGAAATCTGCAAAAGGTTCGGGGTTAGCAGTGAGTACGGGACCACCACCAAAAACTATGGGATGATTATTATCTCGGGCATTTACCCTGATGGGAACTTCCAAAGATTCCAGCAGATTCAAAACATTGACATAATCGAGTTCCCACGACAAAGAAAAGCCCAATAATTCGGGCTTTCTTGGGAGTTGTTCATGAGTGTTGGTGAACAAACGACTCACCTGCATATCAGAACGCATTGCCAAAGTTGCCCATACCACCTGATAGCCAAGGCTAGTAATACCCACACTGTACTCGTTAGGAAAAGCAAAGATGGTGGGAACAGCGTCAGTGTCTGGAATTGCAGGAGTAAATAAGAGGCGTTCAGTAGTAAATAAAGAAGATGTCACAGGTGGAGTGCAAGTGAATGGTTTATCTATATTTTATTTTAAGCCATAGAATTATAAGGTTAAAAACCAATGTGACGCCGTTAGCAAGAATAATCGGCAAAGCATTTAGAGATATTCCATAGATTAACCATAAGAATATACCTGTGTTGAAGCAAATAAGCATGACAAATGAAATATCTTTGACTGATTTAGTTCGCCATGTTTTCAACATTTGCGGCAAAAAGGAAGATGTTGTTAAAATTGCTGCAATTGAGCCTAATATGGTAATCCAATCCATAAAGATGCAACCCTGATAATATTTGTTTAACAGAAAGAACGAAGGTGTCACAATGAACGAGTGGTACGACGCTTGGTTGAATCGTGGTTTAAAGCAGAACGTTTTTAATCGTGGAGATAAAAAAATTCTTGAAACCCCCCGACTCTACCTGTGGCACGCACTCGCGTTCAGACATGGGGTATTCTGACTGCTGTATTGCTGACTTCTGACTCCTTCTCATGTTTTCCGTAATCACCTTCACGTGTGCTGTAGAACTTAGTAATAAATTCAACAGATACTAATAGTCATCAAGAATGCAACTTCGTCCTCACTTTTGGCATCAATTAATTTTCTCCGTATTTGGTGTATGTTCGCTGTCACTTCCCTTCGCGCAAAGTGTTCAAGCAATTCCAGCACAAGAAGTGCGTAACTTCTGTCGAAAGCAGGATAGTGTATTTGTTGCTGCGGAGACTAAAAATTTTTGGGTAAGTATCTGTGGTAGTGATTCACCACTGACTTATGTAGGTGTCAATAAAAAAACTGGTAAAGCTGTACGGATACCTCTAAGTGTAGATGGGCGAGACTCCAAGGGGAAATACTTTGAAGCTGTTAGTGGCGATTATACTTATATTCTGGCAGAATCAACCAAAGGCAAAAACTTGACTGTTGCGAAAGGTAGTCGTGAAATTCTGCGCGAACCAGTCATTAAAGGTTGGTAAACCTTAAAATTGATTCATCTGTAACAAGATTCCATAAACCAAAAAATAAAGAGTTTTGGCAGGACTAACTTCTTTAATGACCAAAATTTCTTTATTGCTATACAAAGAGGAACAATCAACAGTACTGAATGCATAATTCACATGTAATTTCAATTTACTACTAAATTCTCGGCACGCAACAATTCATCAAGAGAATCAATCAAGTTATTAGCTTTGCCAATAATGCCTTGTTCACCAAATGGATATGCTATACAGCAAATCAAGCTGTTTATATTTTGCTCCATGTTCACAGGCAACTTTTGACATAGCTGCTTTGCTAATTGTATCAAGCGTTTTTCACCTGGTGAGGGTATATAGTTGATAGCAAAAACAATATCAAAGTAACTTGCTATTAATGCAGCTATTCGATGGTTGATACTCACAAAATCATTGCGGCTAATTGCCACTTCTATCTGATGCAGGTAGGAAGAAATATTGTTTCTTAAAATGGGATAATTTTTAGCAATGATAGCTTGTCTTAAAGGTTCAGGATAGGGTTGATTAGCTTTCTGTTGCAGTTGTTTAAACCAATCGTTTCGATCATACAAGATTGTTGAATGCAAAACATTCCACCAAAAACAAGTAGAATAACCAACTGAGGCTTGATGCTTCACAAGTACAGAATCCAACTGTGCTTCAATCCATTGCGGTGAACGGTACATAATATCAATCCCATTTCCAGAATGTGTTTCTATCCACTCATCCCCTGGTTCCCAAAATTGATTATTTATCTCGCTACGATTGGCAAATTTTTGGCTGATTTCTGAACGAGTTTCTATAGGAATTTCTGACTGTGTATAAATATAAATATCAAAATCAGAAAATTCATCATAAACATTTGTTGCTTGAGAACCTGCTAAAACAATAGCTATGACTTGCGGTAGTTGACTAAATTCCGAGGCTATAGTTTGAGCTAAAGAATTATTTGTGATCATAATTTCTAGCAAATTGGATTTAGGTGCTATAGCAATCCTATATGAGTCGTGAAAATTACTGGAGTCCAGGAACCCGGTTTCCAGCAGAAACCGGGTTTCTAATTTTTCACAAATGGTTTATGACTTATCCTACAGTCTACTTCTGATAAATCAATCATCCTACAACACCTTACACTGCCCATGATGCCGCAACAGATGATCGCATAGCACCAACGCTACCATCGCCTCAACCATAGGGACTGCACGCGGTAACACACAAGGGTCATGGCGTCCTTTTCCTGCTAGAATTGTTTCTTCACCCTCATTTGTAACTGTTTTCTGTTCTTTTCTAATCGTTGCTGTTGGCTTAAATGCGACACGCAAGATAATATTTTCGCCATTGGAAATCCCGCCTTGAATTCCACCAGAACGGTTGGTGACAGTGCGAGTTTCTCCTTTTTCATCTATATAAAACTCGTCGTTATGCTCAATACCAGTGAGTAGTGTCCCAGCAAAACCTGAACCGATTTCAAAGCCTTTACTTGCTGGGAGAGACATCACACCTTTAGCGATATCCGCTTCTAACTTATCAAAAACTGGCTCACCCAAACCTTTAGGCACGTTTCGCGCGACACATTCCACCACGCCGCCAACAGAATTACCTTGTCTGCCAGTTTGTTCAATCAATTCAATCATCCGTTCTGCACATTCCGCATCGGGACAGCGGACGATGTTGCTTTCAACTTGTTCTAAAGTAACAGTGTTGGGGTCAACACCGCCTTCCAAATCTTTGATACGCTTAACGTAACCAATAACTTCGACATTGGCGACTTGACGGAGGATTTTTTTGGCGATCGCCCCCGCCGCAACTCGTCCTATAGTCTCCCGCGCCGACGATCTACCACCACCTTGCCAATTGCGGATACCATATTTGGCGTCATAAGTTGCATCCGCATGAGAGGGGCGATACTTAACCGCCATCTCATCATAATCCTGAGAACGGGTGTCTTTATTCCGTACCAGAATTGAAATTGGCGTTCCCAGGGTTTTCCCTTCAAAAACCCCAGACAGAATTTCACAAGTGTCCGTTTCCTTGCGAGGCGTTGTAATCTTACTTTGTCCGGGACGCCTTCTATCTAGTTCTACTTGAATTTCCTCAGCAGAAATTTCTAATTGCGGAGGACAACCATCAATGACAACTCCCACACCGCCGCCGTGGGATTCGCCGAAAGTGGTGATGCGAAACAGATGCCCAAAAGTGTTGCCCATAATGTTGAGGAAAGTATCGTCAAGCGCCTGTACTATACGTATAGCATTTTCTCATCACAAAGCGAAAAACGACATGATTGTTATTTAGTTATTTACTCGTCCCCTGGCTCTGCCAGGGGATGCATAACTGTGGGCTGCTGCCTCGGTATAATCATTGGGAGACAGACCCTCTTATACGGCATTCTCATGGGGAGCATGGAAACTAGAGAACCAGAGAACACTAGTGGCAACTCATTCGGTGCGAAACCTCACCCTGCCCTGTCGGGCATCCCTCTCCTTATTAAGGAGAGGGAAAGATTTTTACGCAGGCAGCCCTCTCCGATGTTTTGGAGAAGGAAAGATTTTTACGCATATCAGCGCCCATATGTCAACTTCCCATTCCCAAAAAATTACCTACAGCCCTGCTTACACAATCGTCCCGACTTACGAGTGCTTCAATCGCTGTGCTTACTGTAACTTTCGCACAGAACCGGGTAAGAGCGAATGGCTAACAATTTCAGAAGCAGAAAAACTCTTAACACAACTTCACAACCAAGACGTTTGTGAAATATTGATACTGAGTGGAGAAGTGCATCCCCTTTCCCCAAGGCGTCAGGCGTGGTTTCAGCGGATTTATGATTTGTGTGAATTAGCTTTAGCAATGGGATTTTTACCACACACGAATGCTGGACCATTGAGTTTTGAGGAAATGCAACAATTGAAGAAAGTTAACGTTTCAATGGGATTAATGTTGGAACAGTTAACGCCAGAGTTGTTGAAGACAGTACATAAACACGCGCCCAGTAAGATACCAGAAGTCCGTCTACAACAATTACAGTGGGCGGGACAATTAAAAATACCTTTTACCACTGGGTTACTGTTAGGAATTGGGGAAAGAGAAGAAGATTGGTGGGAAACATTAGAAGCTATATCCCAAATTCATCAACGTTACCATCATATTCAAGAAGTTATTTTGCAACCTCATAGTCCTGGAAATCAACAAACTTTTGACGCACCTCCTTTTAACCCTCATCAATTGCCAAAAGTTATTTCTCAGGCACGTCAAATTTTACCACCAGATATTACCATCCAAATTCCGCCGAATTTAATCAAAGATGATGAATGGTTACTCGCTTGTTTAGAAGCTGGTGCGAGAGATTTAGGCGGAATTGGACCAAAAGATGAAGTGAATCCTGATTATCCGCATCTTCATGAGCATGAGTTGAAAGAAATATTACAGCCTGCAGGCTGGGAGTTAGTGCCAAGACTGCCCGTTTATCCTCAGTATGATCATTGGTTGCCAGTGGAATTGCAGGCGGCTGCTAAGCAATGGCGACAATTTTTGCATCCCTTGTTCCCAGGCTCAGCCTGGGAATACCACACAAGAGGCTCTGCCTCCCCCATTGCTGAGTAAACGAGGCAGAGCCTCTATAACTGCATTTCCAGCCACAGTCTGGAAACGAGAAAAAAGAACCATATTCAATAACTATAGGCTATTGTCAGAATTGCAGACTTATCTTACGCATTGCGAACTTTACTTTACAATTGACCGTCGTCTGATAAAAATTGCAATATTTTTTACCTATGATTGATAGTCAAGAGTTACTCACCAAGCTCTACAACGCCTTTAACCCATTTGAACCCTTAACCGCAGGTCAAGTGGTAGCAGAAAGCTATATTATTTTTTTGAAATACATCTAGTGCGAGCGCTTCTAGTTAGCGTTTGCGTTAGTGCTCACATAAGTTATCGGAACCTATACATTTCCCATTTGATCTCAGCTGAGTTTACTTAAATTTCATAATGATTAACGATCAGGAGTTTCTCCACGGTGCTGCGTTTTTAAGACTAATAAATTATGGAAAGCAGATCACCATAACTCACGCATCTTGGATACATCTCTCTTTCTACTTACTTGAAATTGACACCATTAAGTCAGCTATTCTCTTCAAGGTTTCCAAGAAACCGAAATCTGCATGGTCTTTCACTTTGAGCAGTCATGAAGAATCAGCCCTGGATACTCTAGATAGCAAATATCCTGGCATTGCGGTATTCATAGCCCTCATCTGTCACAAAGATGGCATCTGTTGCATTGCTAAAGAGCAGCTTTGGGGCGTATTAGATAATAATCATAGTATTAGTGGTCAACACATCTCCGTGTCTCGTAAGCTACACGGCAGCTATCATATAAGTGGTCCAGGCAGGCAGCAGATGGCTCAGACTGTGCCTCAGAGTGATTGGCCTCGTATAATTTTTTCAAAAAAAGACGATCCACATGAATAAAATTCCTATTAAAAACGATGGATATTGCATCAACAAGTTTCTTGACAGGGTTAAAAGTAAAAATGGGGATGTAGCAGCAGAGCACTTAAAGCAAACTGCTATTCAGATTGTTGAGAACTGCGTTGATGTTTACTCACGCACATTCGATTTTAATGATGTTGGTGCTATGGGTAGGGGCATAGTTAATAACCCTTACAAAGGTAAGATACCTAATCGTACTACTGGACTAATCTACGGCAAAGTTCAAAGCGGCAAGACTAACACTACTATTGCTACGTTAGCGATCGCTCAAGATAACGGATTTCGCTGTTTCATTGTATTGACTTCTGACAATACATGGCTAGGTAAACAGACTGCTGAACGTTTTGGGAATCAGCTTAAAGGTGGACCAGTTGTCTTTAATTGGGAACAATGGAGAAATGATCCAGAAGAATTTGCTAAGCAATTACTGGACTATATAAATGATACAGGAGTTGTCCTGGTATCCACAAAAAATGTACGTCATCTAGATAATTTACTAAAAGTTCTTAAGTTTGCTAAAGCTCAAAACGTACCTACGTTAATTTTTGATGACGAAGCAGACAATGCCAGCCCAAATACAAATGAAGCAAAGCAAGCAAAGAGTGGAAAAGATTCAGTTCCCGATAGCGCAATTTTTGAAAGAATCGGTCAAATAAGGCAAAAAGTTGCAAATCATATATACTTACAGATTACAGCTACTCCTCAAAGCTTACTGCTACAAAATCTTGACCATCCCTGTAAGCCTGCTTTTTGTGTACTCTCCCAACCTGGCAACAGTTATATGGGAGGAAATCTGTTTTTTGAAGATAACAGTAAATATTGCTGTTTAGTTACATCACAAGAACTAGATATTTTCAAAAAACAGGGAGGAAAGATAAATCCAGGTAATAATTGGGATATTCCTTCCGGACTTAGACTGGCTCTTTGCTGTTTCTTCTTGGGTTCGACCTATAAAATGCAGTATACGAAAAATCCAGATGCTAAGTATTCTTTTCTGGCTCATATTGACCATAAACGTATTACTCACAGTACCTTAGAAAAGATTATTCGTAGCTTCGTAGTAGAGATGGATAAGGCTCTTCGAGGGAAATCATCTACCACAAAGCGTGAGGAGGCTCTAAAGTTACTAAATCAAGCTCATACAGAAATCAGCAAAACTGCACCCAACATACCACCACTCGATTCCCTAATTGTAGAGCTAGAGTATGAGCTAAGGAATGCCATACCAAAAGTAATTGATGCCAGCAATCCAGATAAAGAACCAAAGTACAACCCAGGTATGAATATCCTGATTGGAGGAAACAGACTAGGGCGTGGGGTGACGATTGAAGGATTGATGATTACATATTATGGACGTGATGCCAAGCAAAAGATGATGGACACAGTTCATCAGCATGCACGAATGTTTGGTTATCGCCAAGAACTGCTAGATGTTACCCGTCTTTTCCTACCTCAGCACATTCTAGAAGATTTCCGCTCCATTTACGAAGCTGATGAGGGTATGCGTCAAGCTATTGGTGATGATCCTAGCAATATTAAAATCAAACCAGTCTGGGTTGGTCGGAAACTTAAGCCAACTCGTTCTAATGTCATAAATCCAGCAGCAATTAATGCCTTCACACCGGGAACGGCTATTTTTCCGCCCGAGCCACTTTGGAAAACTTCAGAAATCAAAGAGCATACAGAGGTTTTAAATAAGCTTCTGGAGCCATACACAGATGAAGATAGTCTTTATGAAGTAGATATTGACTTTTTAATTGAGATCCTTGAGCAAATGCCAAGTCGCCCTGCAGGCAATTATCCTTGGGAAGACAAACGAGTTCGAGAAGCACTAATAGCAATGAAGAACGAGGTGGATATTCAGCAGGGACGGCTCAACGTACGTCGGGGAAAGGAAACAAAAGGTAAGGGATTTAGATTAGTAAATAGACCAGCAAAAGATGGTTCAGGAACGTGGAGGGGAACATCCGGTTTTGCTGACACTGAATGGGTACAGAAAGCAAAACGATATTACCCTGACGTTCCTACACTAATTATCATGCTAGAGCAGGGGAGAAAGGAAGATTATTGGGAGGGTTTACCATTTTATCTTCCTACTTTGGTTATGCCTAAAAACAAGTTTGTTTTCATGTTCAATTACTTGAACCTATCCCACTAATAAAATTCTCTGAATCCAGATATAAATAGTGGCAAGGTCAATGAATGCATCAAAATATACTTTTCGACGTTCCCAACGAACAACTAAACGACGATATTTACGTTGGAACCAAGCAAAACATCGTTCTTGCTGAAATCTAGGAACAGAAATTTTAATCGGTCTTCCTCTATTTTTCCTATTTTTCCAGACTCGTTTTGGTATTTGAGGTCGAATACCTCGTCTGCGTAGAAGAGCACGCTTTTCTTTTGAGTCGTAACCTTTATCAGTAGCCAACACAAGGAGTCTCTTGCGTGGTCTACCGCGCTTTAACGTTTTAAGTTTTACTTTATCGAGTAGAGGTATTACCTGCTCCCTCTCATTACCATTAGCTGGTGTAGTGCAATTAGCCAAGGGCATTCCGTTACCTTCCGTCAGGGTATGAATAAGAACACCTTTACCCTTGCCACCATAAGCAATTTCTTCACCCCCACCTTTTCCAGGGGGAAAAAGAGCCATCAATAGCCCCAAAGTCCCAATTTATAAGTCCTTTCTCGTTCGCGATAAGCCGGAGGCTTGACGCTACGCGTATCGCCAATATACGTGCTTGTAAATGTTCAAATGTTCCATCTGAGCGCCACCGCTTTAACCATCGATGAGACGAGCTTTTGGATGCCCATATATCTCCCCGTGGTAAGTCACACCATCGACACCCGGTGATTAGGATGTACAATAGACTATTTAATACATGACGATACGGTGCATGAGGCATTCCTTTTCCACGCTTAGATGGTTCTTCAGGAAATACATCATCAAACAGTTTCCATTCAAGGTCACTTAATCCTTCAAAACGCCCAGCCATAAATAGATACACTCTTCTTGCACAAGAAGAGATTACCATATTTTGATATTAGTGGGATAGGTTCATAGTGTGAATGAGGTTTTGAAAGACCCCGCTCCTGATGTGCTATTGATGGATTTAGCTGAAAGTAGTGTTAATATCCGCGCACGTTGGTGGATTAATCCGCCACGTCGGGCTGATGATCTTACCTCACGCGATCGCGTGCTATCTGCAATCAAGAAAAAGCTCGTTGAAAACGGCATCGATTTACCTTATCCAACCAGACAAATTTTATTCCACGACCAAACTGAAGAGACAGATGGCGATCGTTCGCGTCAACGTGAAGGTTGGCCTACAGGTAAAGATGAGTTCCCAAAACCTCGTCGTATTAGTGATAGTATCAGACAATTAGGACGATTACAAGCCCAAGGAAATGGCAAGCTTGCTTCTCAAATCACGAACGATGAAATGTGATGCTAATGCATACATTGCAGAAGATAAACTGCAAAGAAGCTGATTTTTCTACCAAAGGTTTAAGTTCCAATTTAGAGATTTATGACCAACAGTAGATGACTGGATTTCATCAGTTGAGATTTCATCAAAAAAACAACATCGAATTCAGCGACCAACTGAGGAGAAGGCTTTGCTAGTAATTATTCGCGAGCGCTTCAGGAACTTTCGACAATATCGACTTCAACCAGGTCAAATACAACAACTACAAACAGATTTGCTCGATGAATCTACCCTGAATTTAACTTACTTAATTTTGATTGTTGGTTCCTGTGCAATTGCTACTTTCGGGCTACTCAGCAATAGCACTGCAGTGATTATTGGAGCCATGATTGTTGCACCTTTAATATTACCAATTCGCGGGTTAGCTTTTGGCGCATTAGCGGGTAATGTTGAGTTGTTTCGTAAAGGTCTAATTGCGGTAACAGTAGGAACTTTGTTGGCGATGGCGATCGCTTGCAGTTTGGGTTTACTGGTTGGTATTTCCAACTTTGGTAGCGAAGTGTTATCGCGTTCTCAACCGACTTTGTTAGATTTGGGTATTGCAGTAGTCGCTGGTGCAATTAGTGGTTACGCCAAAGTTGAGCCGAAGATTTCTAGTACTTTAGCAGGAACAGCGATCGCTGTTGCACTAATGCCACCTGTTTGTGTGATTGGTTTGGGTTTATCCCAAGCAAACTGGGCACTCAGTCAGGGAGCAACTTTACTCTACCTAACGAATCTTTTGGGCATTACCCTTGCCTGTATGCTAACATTCTTAGTTATCGGTTATTCTCGGGTAAAAAAAGCCAGAACACCCTTAATTTTTACCTTAGTTTTTACAGGTGCATTGCTGATTCCTTTAACAGTCAGCTTTGGTCGATTAGTCCAACAAGCGCGGTTAGAAAAGAGTGTCAGAAAAGCATTATTGAATCGAACTGTCACCTTTGAGCGCTTAAATCTAATTGAAAGCCATACTAACTGGTTAACCAATCCGCCACAAGTACGATTAAGTGTGCGAGCAAAAGAACCTGTGACACCTACACAAGTAAGGTTGTTAGAACAATTTCTGGCAAAAGAAATGGGACGACCATTTCGGTTAATATTTGAGGTTGGACAAATTGAAGTAATTACGGCAGATACCTCAACTTCTGATGTCAAGGAGAGTAAATGAGCCGGAATCTTTCCAGATAAAATCTCTGGGACAGAGGAAGTGATCGCTATTTATTACTTACAGCACATTGCAAGTCAGTGAAGTACAAAGAATAAGATCTAAAAGCCAGACAGAAAGCCCTTTTTACTTGTGACCCCTATGCCTTTCAGGCACTCTACGCGAACGGGGTTCGCCCTATGGCAGAGCGCCATAGGGCGCAGTCGCCTAGGTCGGGAGACTTGGAGTGCAGCGCTGTCTCACCAGTCGCAGCCTACGGGGACCTACGGTCCACTAGGGCGTGTTTTCAAACTATAACCACAACAAAATACAGCCGTTCGCAATCATCGCTGTATAATTTGCAGCAAGCTTTTCCTATCGGGTAGCAATGCGGCGAAATTGCTTGATTCGGTTAATTGCACGTTCAACAATGTTACGTTGACGCATTGTCCCCTAAAAATTTGGCAGCCTTACTACTACGCGTACTCGACTTGGAAGACAGATCAATAAAACAAAGGCTGCCAAATTTTTTACGTGTAAGACCCCGTGACGGTAGATTTCACGACTAAACAGACCGCGACGTGGTTCATTCGAGAGTCGCGGAATAGTCAAACGAATACCGCGACGACGGAGGTAATTACGTATTCGGCGACCTGTGTAACCCTTGTCTCCAACTAATCGTAAAGGGCGTAAACGCGGACGACCTCTCCCAGGACGCTTAACTGCACCTTGTTCCATCAATTGTTCGGTGAAAAATCGACTCGTTACGTTGCCCGGGACTTAGAAGAAAAGTTATTGGTTTACCTTTACCCTCACATCGAATGTGTATTTTTTTACTGAATCCACCGCGAGAACGACCTAGTTTTTCCTCTTCTTCGCCCCTTTTTTCCCACCCGCAGCATGTTGGTGACGCATTTGTCCCCTAAAAATTTGGCAGCCTTATTACTACGAGTATTCGTCTTGGAACACAGATCAATCAAACAAAGGCTGCCAAATTTTTTACGTGTAAGACCCCGTGGGCACGTATTACAGTTCCATCAACGTAGTGAACCTCCCAATCAAGTTTTCCTTGTTTATCTGCATCTGCTTGTAGATGTTCTAAAATTTGATTCCAAATACCGGCTTTTTGCCATCGGTAGAACCGTGTTGCAACGCTTTCCCATTTTCCATAGCGTTCTGTCCGCAACTGCCCACGGTGCCCCTGTTCTTAGTATCCATAGAATTCCATTGATAACTGTATAGTGGCCATTATTTGGCTTACCTGTATGGGGTTTTTGCGGCAGTAGTAATGGTTGTAACCGCTCCCACTGCTCATTACTTAAGTCTCCTCGATTCATGAATCCACCCCGCGTTAAGCGTAGCTCTGCCGTAGGCAATCACCTATTTTTTAGGATACAACGAGTTTGAAAACACGCCCTAGCCCCTAAAAGGGGCGCTACGCAAACGTTAACGCTTTGCTAACATGGGGGAAACCACGCCAGACGCTACCTTACGGGAAGCCGCTTGGCGTCTACAAGTCGAGCTAATATTTCTTAAAACAACCCTAGATTCTGAGGCGATGCGTGTTGTTACCATTGCTCTATTGGGTACAGGCTCATATCATACAACATAGCGTCAACCCCTTCAGGGAATTCAAAATTCAAAATTAAAGTATTTATCAAAAAGCATCCTCCCTAAGTAAGATTTATGACAAAAAAAGAGTGAGATAAAATAGAAAAAGTAGGATTCGGGGGACCATATAACTGGTCATAAATGCTTATCGAGACTATCTTTGGTAATCTCCAAGGTTTAAAGTCTAGTCAGCTGAAACAAATACAGCGACTGTATCACCAGCGGATATCGGGCGATCGCATCACAACGCCTGAGTTTTCTCAGCGACTGGCAGCAATTAGCACTGAAATCAATCAGCCTGTGTGTGCTTACCTCAACCGTCGCGGACAAGTCATCCGCGTAGGGGTAGGTACACCGCGTCAAACGCAAATTCCACCTTTGGAATTACCCCGTTATGGCGCGGAACGATTGAGCGGTATTCGTTGCATCGCCACTCACCTAAAGCCAGAACCGCCTAATGAAGCGGCGCTGACTGCTATGGCATTGCAACGATTAGATGCCTTAGTGATGCTGAACATTACCGGGACAGGATTTCAACGGCGCGGCGGGGGCGCGACTGGGTATGTTAAGGAAGCTTACTTAGCTCATTTGAAACCCCAAGACGCTCGCGCTCTGATCACCAGCCCAACTATAGAAAAAGTTTCTCATCTTCCACCTGCAGGCGGAGAGAATAAAGAGGGTAAAGAACAAAAGAACAACCTTCCATACACAAGTTGGACCGTTTCGCCACCCATGAGTGTGGATATGCTGACAAATCAGGACTTGATGGAGTTGGTGGAAGGACTTGAAGCAGAGTTCCGGCGGGAATTTGTCGCCCAAGATGTAGACACCGACAATGATCGCGTCCTGATTGTTGGCGTTATGACTGATGATATGACAGCCCAACAATTTCAGGACACCTTGGAAGAATTGGCACGGTTGGTGGATACGGCTGGGGGAGAGGTGTTGCAGATGATGCGACAGAAGCGATCGCGCATTCATCCTCAAACAGTCGTTGGTGAAGGTAAAGTCCAAGAAATCGCCGTAGCTGCTCAAACCTTAGGGGCAAACCTCATCGTCTTCGACCGCGATCTCTCACCCACCCAAGTTCGTAATTTAGAATTGCAAATTGGAGTTCGGGTAGTTGACCGCACCGAAGTGATTTTGGATATCTTCGCTCAACGCGCTCAATCTCGTGCTGGTAAATTGCAAGTTGAACTCGCACAGCTAGAATATATGCTACCACGACTGGCTGGTCGAGGTCAAGCAATGTCTAGGCTGGGGGGTGGTATTGGGACTCGTGGTCCTGGTGAAACCAAATTAGAAACAGAACGCCGTGCCATTGGGCGACGTATTTCCAGACTACAACAAGAAGTTAACCAACTACAAGCACATCGGGAACGGTTGCGCCAGCGGCGACAACATCAAGAAGTTCCTTCAGTGGCTATTGTTGGTTACACCAACGCTGGCAAATCTACGCTGCTAAATACTCTCACCAATGCTGAGGTATACACAGCCGACCAATTATTTGCCACTCTTGACCCCACTACACGCCGCTTGGTTGTTCCCCACGGCGAAACGGATCAACCTCAAGAAATTCTGGTGACAGATACAGTAGGATTTATTCACGAATTACCTGCATCTTTAATGGATGCGTTCCGCGCCACCTTAGAGGAAGTCACAGAAGCTGATGCTTTGTTGCATTTGGTAGATTTGTCTCATCCTGCTTGGTTGAGTCATATTCGCTCTGTCAGAGAAATTCTGGCACAAATGCCAATCACTCCGGGTCCCGCGCTAGTTGTTTTTAACAAGATTGATGAAGTCGATAGCAAAAATTTAGCATTAGCGCAGGAAGAGTTTCCTTTAGCGGTGTTTATTTCCGCGAGTCAGCGTTTAGGGTTAGAAACCTTACGCCAACGTCTCGGTCAATTGGTTGAATATGCGGCTTCTTATCATTAAATAAATTTTCTTTTGTATCAATATATGGGTGTGGGGTGTTAGTGCAGAATCAGCACAACTCTACACCTTAATTCTTTCATGTTAAGTAGCTCAACATATCCCGAACCGCTAGAAAATTACCTATCTTCTTTTTTCTTCCTTTGCGTCCTTTGCGTTCTTTGCGGTTTTTTAATACTAAGTTGTGTTCAAAGAGAATAAAAAACCGCAGAGGCGCTCCAGAACACAGAGAAAGAGATAGGGAGAGGGGAAATTTTCATGAATACAACTTAGTATAGGTATTTTTTGGACGGTTCTTTGAGTATCACTCCCTCACTCCCTCACTCCCTATCCAAGTTTTCCCGTTGTCAAAGGTGTCACCGGCTCCATCCTCGGTAAGCGTTCTTGAAGTTCTGCAAGTCTAGCATTTGGTAGATGAGGTAATACAAGCTTTGCAAAATAGTGAGACTCCTCAATCAGGGGATAGCCAGAGAGAATAAATGCTCGAATTCCCATATCCATATAACGATGCAGTCGCTCAAGTATCTGGGAAGAATTTCCCACGAGTGCTCCTCCACACCCAGAACGGGCTCGTCCTATTCCCATCCACAGGTTTCCCTCAATGTAGTCGTCAGAGTCAGCAACTGTTCGCAGAGTATCCTGTTTCAGGACGCCTACAGAGCGAGAATCTTGTGCACGAGATTTCAACTGTGCACCGCGATCGCTATCAAGTTCCGATATCAAAGTTTTTGCCCATAGACGAGCTTCTTCCTCAGTTTCGCGTACAATCACATGAATACGGAGTCCAAAATCGATACTTCGTCCATAAGCAGCAGCCCTGTTGGAAAGGTCTTGCATACTTTCAAACAGTCCTTCTTCAGTATCGGGCCACATCAGAAAAACATCACAGTATTGAGCACATACTTCGCGAGAACCCGGTGATAAACCGCCGAAGTAAAGCAGTGGTCCACCATTTTGCTGATACGGTTTGACTGGGTAACTTGGTAAGCTGAAGCGATAAATCTCTCCTGAATGGTCTATTTTTTCTTGCGTCCACGCCTGTTGAAGAATCTGAATCACTTCTTTACACCGTTGATAGCGATATTCAGGGTCTTCAACAAGACCAGGGAGTTCGGAATTAATGATGTTTACGGTGAGTCGTCCTTGTAAAAGATGGTCTAACGTTGAGAGATGACGTGCCAACATAGGAGGGTGAATCTCGCCTGTGCGTATTGCGGTGAGTAAGCTGATTTGCTCGATTTGGGATGCGATCGCCCCCGCAAAAGGTAACACCTCCTGACCCAACATATAGCTTGTGGGCAGTAAAATATTCTTGTAGCCCAACGAATCTGCTGTGAGCACAATATCACGGCAATGTTCGTAGTTGCTGCGCCGAAAGGGGTCAAGCTTTCCTAAGCGATCAGTGTCACCCCCGCATAGATCGGCAAACCAACCCACCTCACAGACCCTCTGATCCGTCCTGATAGTGGAAAGTCGAGGTACATCGCCTTTAAACATATTTTCTTTCTCTCAAGAAACACAGGGAACTCTTAACAGGGAATAGCGAACAGGAAAGAAGGAAAAGAGTGTTTTTTTATTCATAGCGGGTTGCAACGCTGCCCGTCGGGCACTCCTAAATAACTCTGTAAGTTGCATTCGATTTTAGTCATATTTGGTAATGGTGGCTCTTTGCCAGCAAAACTATAGAAAAACGAGGTAATAATAATTTATCAGTAATTATCCTGAATTATCCTCAACTTATGAATAATAATTAAAACTGCGATGAAAACTTTTGCTAATCTGCTGATATCGATAGTTATAGCTTCGTGGGTGCTGGGAGTAGCCATCCTCTCAGTACAAAACGCTGAACCTGTCTCTTTAAAACTTCTGACTTTTCAGTCTATTCAAATTCCAGTAGGTATAGTGCTAGCTTTTTGTGCTGGTGTAGGGATAGTTGGTATGGCATTGCTGCAACCTCTGTGGGGTCTTGCTGGTTCCGAGCAAAAAAATTCGAGATTAGAAGATGAAACTGAATTCTTCCCTGATGAGGAGTTTTGAGAACTACTTGTTTCCGTGTCTAAAATGACCTATGGGAATCGGATTTGATTTGGTGAGACCAGTGCTGCAGGAGGGTTTCCCTCCGTAGGCATCTGGCGAACCCGAAGGGTGAAATTACTTGCGTAGAATCCTGTTTTTTCCAGGATACAAGCTGCTGCAGTCGTAGAGGGCTGGCAGAGGGCATCGCTGCGATTTGTCTGAACGTGCTAATCCCATGACCAACGTGAGTCGTTACTCTTCTCAATGCAAGTTTCATTAGACTAAGTTTAAAAAACTTCACGAAACTTTAGATAATTTGCCAAGAACAATATGTGGAGTGAATTACTTACACTCTTCACAAGGCAGGGCAGCTTATACGGTCAAACCTTCACCGCATCGGTTGATGTTTTTTGCCATCTGAGAGAGGCATCCAAAGTGGTTATCTTGTCAATTTTTTGTTATATTAGTTAACAAGAGGACAAATTTCTAAATACTTAGAAAAATCACTGCCAAAAATTTTATTTCAGACAATGACAATTCCAGTTTGAATTTTATTGGTTCTTTCACATCTCATTAAATTCACGCGATTTGAGGCAATTATGAGGGAAATTCCGATAGAACTTAGCTTAGAGCAAGAGTTTAGCCTGAAAACATACGAACAACAGGTGCAAGGACTGAATGAGAAGCAGGCTCAAGGACTGCTTTTGGAAGTCCTGCGGCAGTTAATGATTAAAGAGAATGTGATTAAACACCTGATCGCCCAGATAGAGTAGTTCAAATGGTCATGGGCTTTTAGTCTAAAGTCCATAAGCAAACCAGTTCAGGACTAAGCATTCTCCGGGAAGGCGCTTACGCCTCTACAAAATCACAGAATATATCTTGTCTAAACTTTTCAGACAATACTTCAGCCAAGGGATGGAACTGGTAACTATCAAAGGGCTAAGGGCTAAGACCCAACTTTCCTTGGCTTAAATTTGACTTTAAAATATAGCAATTGTTACAGATTATTACTTTATTTCTCATAACTGAGACGTTCGCATACCTCTTCTTCTATCTTCAGAGATGTCTTGTCCAAAACAAGGTAAGAATTTTTAAAACAAGGAGAGTTCAATGCTCGACTCATTTTCCAGAGCCGTTGTCGGAGCAGATGCTAAAACTGGTACCCTAAGTACAGGTGAAATTGGCGCACTCCGTGGTTTTATTGCTGAAGGTAACAAGCGTCTTGATGCTGTCAACGCGATCGCCAGCAACGCAAGCTGTATCGTTTCTGATGCTGTCGCTGGGATGATTTGCGAAAACCAAGGCTTGATCCAAGCTGGTGGTAATTGCTATCCCAACCGCCGCATGGCTGCTTGTCTGCGCGATGGTGAAATCGTCCTGCGTTATATCACCTACGCTTTGTTGGCTGGTGATGCTTCTGTTCTTGATGATCGCTGCCTCAATGGTTTGAAAGAAACCTATGCTGCTCTGGGCGTACCCACTGGCTCCACAGTCAGAGCTGTTCAAATCATGAAGGCTAGTTCACTGGCTCACATCAACGACACCAATACAGAAGCTAATGGTGGTAAGAGATTCCGCAAAATGGGTTCTACTCAAGGTGATTGCTCTGCTTTAACAGCTGAAGCAGCTAGCTACTTTGATCGCGTTATTTCTGCTTTGAGCTAAGCAATAGCCAAAGCAATTTAACGAACTGAATTGAAATAAACGCTTAAATATCTATTTCTGGAGATACCAAAACATGAAATCAGTTGTGACCACAGTCATCGCGGCTGCTGATGCGGCTGGTCGTTTCCCCAGCACCTCTGACCTAGAATCCGTTCAAGGTAGCATCCAACGCGCTGGTGCTCGTCTGGAAGCTGCTGAGAAGCTCGCTGGCAATCTCGACAATGTAGCTAAAGAAGCTTACGATGCTTGCATCAAGAAGTATCCTTACCTGAACAATGATGGTGAAGCTAACAGCACTCAAGTCAAAAAAGACAAGTGCCTGCGCGACATCAAGCACTACATGCGCCTCATCCAGTACAGCTTGGTAGTTGGCGGTACTGGTCCATTGGATGAGTGGGGTATTGCTGGTGGTCGTGAAGTTTATCGCGCTTTGGAACTGCCCACCGCTCCTTACGTTGAAGCATTGAGATTTGCTCGTAACCGTGGTTGCGCTCCTCGCGACATGTCTGCTCAAGCTTTGGTTGAGTACAACAATCTCCTTGACTATGTAATCAACTCCCTCTCATAGGTTCATAATCTCTCATAGCTGATTGGACTTAGGTTCGTCAGTCCTGGGGATTCTTAATCTAGTGCTTTGCCCAAAAAAGGTTAAGTATTGGTTTGAGAATCCCCAGGTTCATCTTTTTAATCAGTTATCAGTCATCAGTTATCAGTGAAGGAGTCAGTAGGGGCGCTCTTGCTTGCGCCCGTACAGAAGTCAGAAGTCGGAAGATGGAAGATGGAGGTCGGAAGTCGAAAAACTAAATTCTTTATTTCTTCCTTCAGCAATACTGAATTCAAAATTGCTGAATTCTTCTTCAAATTGATAACTGTTAACTGTTAACTGTTAACTGTTAACTAATAACTCATGGATAAGCGCTTTTCCAATCTTTTTGGATTAACCGAAGAACAAGCTATTAGCCTGTTGGATACGCCTCTAGACCAGTTGGCGGAGGATGACTCTCGCTACGTGGCTGCTTCCGAGTTGGTAAACTTTGCGACTGAGCCCTCTATCAACGCGCTGATTCGGGCAGTGCAAAACACCGACCCCTCGCTGGATAACCGCATCGTGCGACGGAAATCAGTAGAGTCGCTGGGGAAATTACAAGCGAAGCAAGGACTGTCAGCAATTCGCGCTTGTTTGGCAGATGAAGACTGCTATCTTGTGGAAAATGCGGTATGGGCTATTGGTGAAATTGGTACCCAAGATTCAGAGATCCTTGAAGAAATTGCTCAATTGCTGGAAAAGCCAGGACAAACCTATCGGGTGATGATCCATACCCTGGCAAAGTTAGATTATCCGCCAGCAGTGGAACGCATTCGTAAATTTGTGGATGCTACCGACAAACCCACAGCAAGTGCAGCCATCTCTGCCGTTTGTCGCTTCACTGGGGACTACTCCCCCATCGAGAAAGTGCTTGCCTTGCTACAACACCCGAATGTGTATGCGCGTCGGTTGTGTATTCAAGATTTGATCGATGCTCGGTATTATGCTGCTATTCCTCTGATTGCTCAGTGTCCGGTGTCGCTTGTGTTTCGTCTGCGCGGGATTCGCTTGTTGGCAGAAGCTGGTATTCCGGCGGGAGCGATCGCCTTTACAGAGATTCAACCATCACTAGAGCAAGTCATTTTTGACCATCCAAGAGATTTGAAGTTGGTACATGCCTACGAGCAGACTCCAACACTGGAACTTTTGATTAGAGAACTGTATGATACCGATTTTGGGCGTTGTTATCTGGCGACAAAGACTATATTAGAGGCGTATCCCGATAGTGCTGGTGAAGCCCTGATGGCAACCTATGCCGCTGAAGCTTACAATGACTACGGAGCACACTACCATGTGATGAAACTCTTGGGTTGGCTCAAGTATGCTCCGGGTTACGATTTGCTCGTTGAAGCTTTGAACAATCGCGAACCTCAGTTTCAGAAATCTCGGGCGGGGGCGGCGATCGCTCTGGGTGAATTGGGCGATACAAGTGCTATTCCCGCTCTCAAAGCCGTTCTGGAAACAAAAATCTGGGATTTGAAGTATGCTGCATTAATGGCTTTAGAGAAACTCGCCGATACCAACGCTCACGCAATTGCAGCAAATGACCAAAACTGGTTGGTTCGAGCCAAAGCAACTCACACTCCTGCATCCAGCAACATAATAAACCCATGACAGTAGATTCGCTATTTGAACAACTGAAACATCCAAATCCCAATCTACGCGAACGGGCGATGCTACAGTTGGCAGAAAACCGTGATGAAAATACGATTCCTCGCCTGATGAGTGTTCTTAATGACGAAGATGTCACCTATCGTCGAGCAGCAGTCAAGGCATTGGGGATGATTGGTATAGATAGTGTACCACCGTTGGTAGAGTCATTACTCAATAGCGACAATGTGACTGTCCGGGGTAGCTGTGCGAAGGCGCTGGCACAAATTGCCGTAAACTATCCAGATGTTCCTTTTCCAACTGAAGGTTTGCAAGGATTGCAAACTGCCATCAATGACCCCAATCCAGTGGTTCATATTGCAGCGGTGATGGCGTTGGGTGAGGTTGGTTCCCCTGCTTTTGAGATCTTGGTAGAGGCGCTGAAAACGACAGATAATGTGGCGGTGGCGGTGTCAGTCGTCAATGCACTCGCAGCATCGGGAGATGATCGAGCAATAGAAGTTTTGAAAGGGTTGACTAATGATGAGTCTGCGGATTCTTATGTCAGGGAGTCGGCTGTGAGTGCTTTATCTCGCTTGGAGCAAGTTATTAATTTGAATGCTAGACGACAAAAGTGAGAGTGATAATTCTCCCACCCATCTTTGTAATAGTCGTAAAATCAGCGTCTGTGTTTGTCCCTGTTTACCGCGTTCATAGCCAATGCGCTCACCTGTAGTAACGTATCTCATAGTACGCTCCTGCTGCTAAACACGCTCATCAAACCTTGTGCGAAAACCACCGTATTTCAGCCAGTATTGTTTTAAGGTATGATGAGGCGTATGTAAACTTGCCTTGGCCCGATAAAGAATAACTTGACGATGATCGCCCATCCAGATTTTGCCAATGGGTTCAATGGATAATAACGCCCCTCCCAGCGCCGCAATACACTCTGAAAATCGTTCAACCGCACTGTAATCCACTGATTCAAAAACAAAAAAATTTCCGGAACAGATCAGATGTCGGCTCCGGATCCAGCATTGCATTTTTTTTTCAGCTTCCGGTGGTAACATCCCTATTTTTACCCCAGCTTCCGTTTGCTCACCTAAGGCGTTCATATAGCAGTCGTACTTGAGTTGTAAAATTTATCAACCGCCTTAGCACAGCGTGTCCGCAGGACATAGACGCCTTAGACGCGCAGCGGTTCGGGGATCGTCGCATCTCTTAAGGTTCCCGTCGATAGCGTATGCGCTTTGCGCACGCAAGCGAGGGCTAACGCGCAGCGTATCCAAAGGAGTTACCCCCGAACGCGAGTGCGTCTGGTGCAGGAGATACCCTCTGGGCGTGCCGTAGGCTCGAACGCCAAGGAAAGAGAGAAGAGAGAAAAGAGAATTTTACAAATGATTCAGGATTGCTATAAACGTTCATAAAACTATTGCTTCAAAGACGATACTCGGGAAGTTCATGTGCAAAACTCTCCCGCTTTTCAAACTCCAACGCCCCAAACGTGGATCCCCAAATTTGTTGATGGGTATTAACATCCATACCTTTATCAAGGCTAATCCATGTTGTTGCTGTCAGTTCCACATCACTGATGAGATACGTTAAACAGCCCTTTCGCTCGATTAAGCATTTGTTCCCTGGCTCGACACTGCCTTGAAACATCTCGCCCTTTCGTTTGAAAATCATAGAGCAGTTATATCGTCGTTCGATACAATCAGGTGTAATGGTTCTGAGAATGCTTAATTCCCGTGCTGCTCCTGCATAGAGCAATGGATCGTTTAGACTGTAATTTTCTATATAAATTTGCTCTCCCTCGTCAATTAATCGATGCACTCCCTGACGATAGGGACTCCATAAGTCGTGATCGTAAACCTGTTCTGAGTAAAAACCAATCGCATTAAAAAACTCAAAGGGTAAGGGACGAAAAAAGATATGGATATGAGCAAATTGCTGAGGCTTGTGGTAGGATTGCTTGTAATTGCTGAAATCGCCTGCCATCCACTGAGCCAGCGTCGTTAAATCATTGGCTTTTGCTGAAGTCATGATCTATCAGTTATCAATTATCAGTTATCAATTATCAGTTGTCAGTTGATCACTGTTTACTGAACTACTCGACGAACGAATTTCTGAGGCAAACGATGCAGTCACCACTCCACTTCCACCACTCGTTTTGATGAGTGATACCCGAAATCGCAAGTTTGGATTGGCGAACCAAATTTTCTCTTCAGCTGCAGCTCGATCGTATGTCGTCAGCAGGACAAATGTTCCATCTTCCGTCAGGTGATAGTCACCAGCTGCTGGTACGGTTTCAGCGTATCCCTGATCTCTGAGTAATTTGCCGCGATTGGGGACATTAGGATCGGGAACTGGTACGAGTATACTACTCCCTTTCATTTGTGCGTCTTCATCCCAATCTGACTGTCCTTCCCAAGTCATGGCAAAGGGAGATACAATCTGGCTTTGATCAATATTGTACGACTTACACAGAGTCATGACATCCGGATCGTCGGGTGAGAGTGCAATAATATCAATCACCGATTGCACAGCTTCAAAGTGGCTAAATGCTAAATGGTGGGCGCTACGCTGTGATCGCCAACGCCCAATTGAAAGCTCAACAAACTGCGTAATATCCATCGATTTCATGCAATGAATTTCAAGATTAACAGAACAACTACTAACTTTTTGGATATTTGTTTGCCACTTCTAAGGTGATTTTGAAACGTTCTGTGACTAAGTACCATGTAAAGACGCAGCGAACAGTTATCAGTGAGCAAGGTGATAACCCAACGGGAGAGCTAGCATAAGGGAAACCCAAAAACAGCACGTTGTCTCACTGTTCACTGCTCAATGTTAACTGATCACCCTTCGGGTATGACCTCCGGTCACGCTGCGCTTTAGCCCTTTGGGCGTGCGCAAAGCGCATACGCCAGACGCCTGTGTCGGGAAACTCTTCTGCTGCACTGGACTCACTGTTCACTGTATTATGCTCTAAGCAACTTCAGTAATGCTGAGAATCTTGCCGCCGGTCTTTTGGATGTTCTGAATCTTCTGCGACATTTGGTTATAGCTGAGATCTTGCACTAGTATCAACAATGAGGCAGAACCTCGATATCTCGTTCCCAGGCTGCAGCCTGGGAACGAGGGTTGGGAGGCTTTGCCTCCCGATTATTGAGAATCCTGCAAGATCTGAGTTATAGCCAACTTTGTGCGAGAATGGCGTTTTAAGACTGTTTTGTCTGAGCACTTTTGGGCGATCCTTCCTTGACGTGCCCTATCCTCCAGTCGAAGATTTGGGGAGGGAGATTGGGCAAAGAATTCTTTTGGGCAAAGAAGGGTGATCGCCCCCAAAGGTTCATCTCACAGCACAAGCAAAGCTTCTCAAGAATTGCAAAGAGCATGCCTGTGCAATTCTTGAAGGTTCATGCCTAGACAATCTCAGTGATGCTGACAATCTTAGCGCCGGTGCGGTTAATCCGCTGAATTTGAGGGGTCATCCGGTCACCAGGAACAATATATTCGGTGGTACTGACCCGACGAGGGCTATCAAACTTGGAACCCTGCACTAAAATCTTGAATTTCTTTTTGTTCGCTTCACCCGAACCACCGAGGTTAACATCTGCTAGCTTTATCTTGTTCGGGCTGTTGGTAGCTACTGCATAAACCAGTTGAGAGGATTTAACAGCGCTACTAATTTGAGAAGGACCACGATCCAGAGCAAACGTACGGTTGTACGTAACCTGACTCCGCCCAACTTCCGTTTTCACTCCGCGATTGTAGGGTACAACATTTTCGCCAAATGCGGACTGGTACTCTTCGCTATCGATGTAGGAGTCGATTTCAGCATCGTATCCCTTTTCCACACAACGAACGATGTGCTCGGAAATTTCCGCTTGGGACTGTGGTGGACGACCGAGGAAGTGCTTGAAATTCAATTCTATAAAACGATAGGGAGCACACGCTTCAAAATAACGTGAGCGGTAAAAATCGGACTTACCAACTGCCCGGACAAAGTCCCGTACAGAGATAGTGCCATCCTTCAATTGTGATTCTGCGGTCACCAAGCGCTCACTTTCCATCACATGGGGATTGCCTAAAACCTGCTTGTAGACTGCCCGAATGACTGCTTGTACATCCTCCAGGTCGCGGGTAGGCCAGAGTTCTATTGGTGCTATTGTTGCCATCATTTACGCGAATACTCCTAACACTTGTTTTGCTCAGAATTCAAAACTCACTTTATACTCACCGATTAGCAACTGAAGTACCCCAACCTACTTTGCCATGCCTTACGGTACGCACTCGATGATTGCTGCGTAAAAGTTAGGGCTTCCAGCTTCAACTGCTTAGAATAGCTTTGGGAACAAGTCGCTCCCTTATTCTGAGGTTTGGGAAAGCGCCCCTAACCTTCCAACAAGGGAGGTGACAAGTCCGTGTTTTCCCCATGAGCGATACGCCTAGCAGCGTCTGCCCGGCAATCGCCCTTTTTTGGCCAAAGGGATTCTTTGCCGAATCTCTCTCCCGAAATCGAAGATTTGGGCCATAGGACAGCTCCAAAGGAGCATCGCCGTGGCTCAACACGCTTACCTATTCCCCAAGTCTGGTGTTATCAACAAACTGCTAATCGCTGATCGCCATTTTTGCTATACAGGCGTGATACTAGCGATGACACCACCTTGTTTGTGAATCCGTTGATACTCTTCCGAAAGCTTATCGAACGGTACCAAGTAAACCTGATTGCTGCGGCGGAACTTGGAAACTCGGTTAACCGCATTTGATCGGTAGCCAGTGACTTCGATGCGGTAAACTTTACCTTCTTCGCTTGCTCCCACACCAAGACGAACACGTGAGCTGACTGGCGGGTTGCGGAAGGTGGAGCCTGGTGGAACCACAGGAGTCGGTGTAGCATTAATGACTAAAGAGTTGAGTTTTGGAGACTTTCCTGCCAAATCTGCCTTGAGAGAGCTAGTGGAAGCACCCCGCACTAACTGGAAAGTATGCGTAAAGCCAATCATATGGCTCAATGCTTCGGTCTTGTAGCCTCTGATGTAAGGCACAAGGTTTTCACCGAAAGTGTTCTGATATTCGTCACTGTCAAGGTAGGAGTCGATTTCAGCTTCAAAATCACCCGCATCCAGGATGGCGCTGTGAGCCTTCATTTCATCGTAACTGTTGGGGGCACGACCGAGTAAATGCCGGAAGTTTAGCTCGATAAAACGATAGCGGGGGGTGTCACCAAAACGGGAGAAGTAGAGATCGGACTTTGCTACAGCCCGAACGAACTCACGAACACTGAGTTCACCACGTTTGAATTGTGATTCTGGCACTGTCAGCCGCTCACTTTCCATGACGTACGCATTACCCAGCACTTGCCTATAGACGGCTTTAATGAGGGTTTGTACTTCTTCTTCAGACAGACCTGGAACCCACTCAAGTGGAGGGGTTTCCTCAAATAGGCTAACTCCTAAACGTGATGCTGGTCCAAAAGGCATTAAGCAAATCTCCTGGTGAACAACATAATGAGAAGTGATTATCTCAAAAGATTAAGTAAATTATGAATTGCTTTTTCAAGCAACAAATTTAGAGTGTAGAGTTTTTATTAACTCTGGGAGCTAGAAAAACTCTCAACCGTGTGAGTTTTTTAACTTTATACCAAGGTTTTACACCTTGCACACCCTCAATCTTCATATAACGTTGTAACCAAAAAGATTAAGAATCGTTAAGTTTTATTGTGTAGATTAGTTACATCAGTTTGACATCACTGAGACATCATCAAAATGCAGTCAATCGCTGTTGCACAAAGCCGCCATAGTCATAACGGTGGAGATTTTGTATTTTCAAACTGGACTATTGTGGCATCCGAGACTTTAGTCAGCAAGCAGGCAATCCCGCTTAGGAAGTATTAACGTTTCTTAATTCATTTTTCAAGTTTATGAGAATTTTCAGGAACTATTTTTTGTTCAACTCCAAAGCCCACTAGTAGCACCTCTTGTAGGGTTGTCCTTCGGTTGGACGGCAATAGTTAATAATCCGGCGGATGCGGAGATTTGAGTTAATCAGGGTGATCGAGTCCATTGATAGTTAGTATGTATAAATTGTATAGTCAGTAATTCTCGCTTTTCGGGGTGAAAGCGGAATTTGGCGATCATGGGTTTGGCTTCCTCGTAGGCGCGATACGCGTAGATAATCCCAATTTGAAAAAAGAATGCGACAGATACACACTCCCAAACCTAACTTTCGTCTCGGCTTTCTTCGTTTTGATAGCGCAGCCGTGCCAGGCATAGCGTGTCCACAGGACATAGACGAGCCGCTTTCGCCTGGGCGGGTCTCCCGACTTGAAGCGACTGGCGTCGCCAAGAACGCCAAAGAAGAAAAAAAAGAAAATAGGTAATTTTAGACCACCGAAGGAAGTAGAATGTAATTTTCCGGAACTATCAAAATAGACTTAGTATCAATAGAAATCAGCTTTATCGTTGAATTTTTGAATTGATAAAGCTTTGATAAGTCATACAAATATGTTCCCAAAAATTTTTATCCAGTCTTTGCTATTCCTAACAATTTTATTAGGAACGGCAAATTGTCATTTTGTCAATATCTCGCCAGGAAAAGAGCAACTTGCTGTCGTTTCTCAACTCACACCGCCGCAATTACCGGATTGGATTGAACAAGTTAGTCCATTTGCAGACTCTGAACCTCTCAACCAAATTCGCATCCGGTTTAAAGAAGCTTTAATTCCTGTTGAAAGTCTTGATAGTCCCGGACAACAAAATTTATTACAAAAATTTGAACTTGTGCCAGCTATACCTGGTCAATTTCGATTTTTGACACCGCGTATGGTAGGATTTCAAGCTGAGAAAGCATTACCAAAAGCGACGCGATTTCAAGTGACTCTCAAAGCAGGTTTGGCGGATTTAAAAACTCATCGTCTTGACAAAGACTTAGCTTGGACTTTTAATACTGAACCTGTTCAACTGAGTAATTTACCTGGGAAGAATCCTATAGAAAAGTCTGATATTGAACCAATTGAGTTACAACCAAAGCTGCAATTTACCTCAAATGTAGAACTAGATTTAGCTTCAGTGCGAGAGCATTTACAACTCACTCCTGAAGGTAAAAACAAGAGTGTGCGTTTTCAGGTAGAATTTGCCAAAGTTGAGAAAATTTCGGAACCTCAAGACCCTTTAGAAAAATTTGACGCTTCGGCACGTAAATGGATTTATAATTTAACTCCACAAGAAAGTTTACAAAAAGCGACGAGTTACCGTCTAGAATTTTCTCCTGGGATACGTCCGGCTTATGGTAATTTACCAAGTGAGAAAACATTCGTCAGTAAGTTATCTACTTATTCTCCTTTACATTTTCAAGGAATTAAGTTTTATGGTCAACCAGATGCTGGTGGAACTTATGGAAGATTTTTTAATGGAAGTCCTCAGCTTGAATTTAACAATGGCTTAACAGCAGCTTCAGCTATTGAAAATATTAAAATTTATCCTGCACCAAAATCTATTCCTCGAATTATACAAGCGACTGACCAAGAAAAACTTATCACAATAAATCCTTATGCTCTTGAACCTGGGAAGACTTATACTATTACTATTGGTGCTAATCTGAAAGATAAATTTGGGCAAACTTTAGGTAAGCCTGTCACAGTTAAGTACAACACTGGAGATTTAGCGGGAGATATCTCCGTTCCTGAAGGATTGAATATTTTTCCGGCTGTTAAAAATTTACAGTTAAATATTGCGACGCTAAATTTACCAGAGTCGAAGTACAAAGCAGTTTATAAAGTTGTTCAACCAACAGATTTAGTTTATTTTGATTCTGCTTATCCCAGAGGCAATGGTAATGATTTATTACCGAAAGTCAACGAGTGGCAAAGCTTTCAAGTATCGAATCAGAAAAATCAGCAGCGAGAGGTTACTGTTCCGATAAAAGAAAAGCTTGGTGCAACGACAGGAATGCTTGCTTATGGTGTACAAGCACGCACGAATACTTATAAGGAAAATAATAAGGAACTGTGGCGGGAACCTACGACTTATGGGATGGTTCAACTGACAAATTTGGGTGTGTTTACACAGTGGTTTCCTGAATCAGGTTTTATTAAAGTTCATCACCTTGCTGACGGTTCGCCAGTCAAAGCTGCTAATGTCGAAATTTATGAATCAAAATTAGAAGCAAAATCTCGTCCTCAACCTGTACCTTGTGCTTCAGGTAAAACTGATGAGAATGGTATTTTGAGATTGAAGCGTGAAGACTTGCGTCTGTGTTTTCAGGGAAATCAAAGCTTTGTTAAAGAACCAAAATTATTGGCGATCGCACGTGAAAACAAAGATTGGGCATTTGCTCGTACTGAAGAATATAGCGGTGCTTATGGTTATGGAATTGATGCAGGTTGGGAAAATGGTAAACCTGTGTCGCGGGGAGTTATCTTTTCAGATAGACAGTTGTATCAGCCAGGAGAAAAGGCTTGGTTGACTGGTTTTGCTGATTATTTGCAAAATGGGGAGATTAAGCAAGATAAAAATGCGATTTACCAATTAACGCTTGTCAATCCAGATGGACAAAAGACAGATTTAAGCACGAAGACAACAAATGAGTTTGGTACCTTTTCTCTAGAGTTACCCATCAACAAAACGCAACGCCTGGGCTACTATACTATCCAAGCGAAAGGAAAAAATGGACAAGAAATCTCTGGAGAGTTTCGTGTTGCTGAGTTTAAACCGCCTAATTTCAAAGTTGATCTCGATTTAGATAAAGAATTTGCTTTCATTAACGATAAGGTAGAGGCGAAATCCACAAGCCGCTATTTATTTGATTCTCCTGTGGAAGGGGGACAAGCGAAATATTTTGTGACTCGCCAGCAAACTCGTTTTATCCCGAAGGGATGGGAGGAATATTCTTTTGGTAGACAGTGGTTTTTCCCGGAAGAGTCTCCTTCTGTATCAAGTGATGTCTTGCAAACGAATGCAGAACTTGATGCTAGTGGTAAAAGCAGTCAAACGGTAAGCGTCGCGAAAGACTTGCCTTACCCGATGACTTACCGTGTTGATGTGCAAGTCGCAGATGTTTCTAATCTGTCGGTGGGAAGTTCTAAAACTTTTACGGCGTTACCTAGCGATCGCCTCATCGGTTTAAAAACTCATTTCGTAGCTGAGGCAGGCAAGGGTTTTCCCATCATAGTCATCGTTACTGATTCTACAGGAAAACCACTCACAGATCAACGGGTACGTCTGGAACTACAACAGATGAAATATAGCAGCGTGACTCAAGTTGTAGAAGGAAGTCGGACGGGAAAAACTCAAGTTGAATACAACAGCGTCGGACAAACAGAAATCACTTCTACAAATAGTCCTCAAACTGTGACGCTGACACCAAATCAATCTGGTTCCTACCGTATCCGTGCTAATTTCAGCGATGTTAGGGACGATCTGAGTGCAACAGACTTACAAATTTGGGCGACTGGAGACAACCCAGTCTTTTGGGGTGAAGGCGAAAAAGATCGTTTGGAAATTAAACTTGATAAAAAAATCTTCAAACCAGGTGAAACTGCTACCGCCCTTATTCAATCTCCCTATCCGGAAGGAGAACTGTACTTTGCTGTCGTCAAGGACAAACCTTTCTATCAGCAGATAACCAAAGTTAAGGGAGGCGCACCGCAAATCAAATTCCAAGTCACACCAGAAATGTTACCAAATGCTTCTGTTCAAGCTGTCTTGGTAAGACAAGGAAAACCTCTGAACCAATTGGAACCGGGAAGTTTAGATAACCTGACACGAATTGGCTTTGCCCCTTTTAAAGTGAACTTGGACGACAAATTTTTAAAAACACAAGTCACTCCAGTACAAGCATCACTCGAACCTGGTGCAGAACAAACCATACAACTAGAACTCAAAGACAACCAGGGAAACCCGACGAAAGGACAATTCACAGTTATGGTTGTGAATGAGGCGGTGTTACAACTTTCTGGTTATCGTCCACCGAATTTGGTAGATACTGTTTATGCTGAACAACCAATATCTACCCGCTTTAGCGATAACCGAAAAAATGTTGTAACCGATCAACAGGGTTTAGCTACACCCAAAGGTTGGGGTTATGGTGGTGGGTTCTCAGCAGCTACAGAAAATACCCGCGTGCGTACAAATTTTCAGGCTTTAGCTTACTACAATGGTTCTGTTCTCACCGATGCGACAGGTAAAGCACAAGTCAGGTTTAAACTACCGGATGATTTAACGACATGGCGGGTGATGGCGATCGCCACCGATGGAAACCTCCGCTTTGGTAACACAGAAGCAACCTTTCTCACAACAAAACCACTCCTCACTAATGCCATCCTCCCACAGTTTGCACGTCCCGGGGATAAATTCCAAGCTGGCTTATCCGTAACTAACAACTCTGGGAATACGGGAAGTTTGACAATTCAAGGTGAAGTCGATGGTACACTCAAGTTTGCCCAGAAGAACCCCACATCTGTGACTTTGCAAACCCAGACTGAAACAGCTACCCGTGCATATCGCTTTCCAATGGAAGCTAGTCGTGTGGGATTCGGGAAAGTTCGTTTCTCCACTCAGTTAAATCGTACCGCCGCAGATGCTTTTGAAGTTCCTCTGGAAATTAAGCCGTTAGAAATCACAGAACAAGTGATTGAAACAGGTGTCACGACAAATCAAACAAAGATTCCTTTAAATATTGATAAAAATACTTTCCCTGACGCAGGAGGTTTAGACATTCAACTGGCGAGTACCTTAATACCCGAAATTAAAGTACCAGCACAGCAAGTTTGGGAAAATGATGACTTACCTTTTGCCGAACCTGCGGCGAGTCAGTTAATGATCGCCGCGAATTTGCAAACTCTCTCCCAAAAATACAGTCAAACGTTTGCAGAATTTAATCCTACCAAACAAGCCTCACTCGCTCTTGCGCAATTGCAAAAACTCCAGCTAGCCGATGGTGGCTTTGCTGCTTATCCAGGAGAACAAAAATCAGATCCCTGGGTTTCTTCCTATGTAGGAGAATCTCTCGCGAAAGCCAGTAAAGTGTTTCCCGGCTTGGTAGATTCAAAGATGGTATCTAGCCTGAAAGGACACTTACAAAAAGTTCTCGCGAACCCCGGACAATATGAGTTTTGCAAACAGCAGCCATGTAAAAGTCAACTGCAACTCAACGCTTTGATAACTTTGGCAGAACTGGGAGACAAGCGCAATACTTTCCTTGCGGATATCTATCGTCAACGCAACACCTTTGACGTTGTGACTCAGATTAAACTGACGCGCTATTTATCCCAATTTCCAGAATGGCAGGATGAATCCAAACAACTCTTGAACCAGCTACAACAATATATATATGATACTGGTCGAACAGCTGTTGTCACTTTACCCCGCACTTGGGGATGGATGAGTTCACCTACAACAGCGCAAGCTCAAGCGTTACGCTTGTTTATTGCCCAGCAGTATAAACCAGAAATTATCGATAGATTATTACAAAGCCTCTTGTCACTGCGTCGGGATGGAACATGGCAGAGTGATTATAACAATGCCCAAGCGCTCACAGCCTTAGTGGAATACAGCCAACTGCAACCAACACCACCAAATTTTGTTGCGACAATTCAACTCGCAGGTAAGAAGTTAGAAGAAAGGCGCTTTGAAGGATATAGTAAGCCCAGTATGGAGGTGAGTTTACCTAAAATTAAGTTACCACGTGGGCGTAATAATTTGCAACTGCAAAAATCTGGTCAAGGCACATTGCATTATTTCGTCGCTTATCGTTACCGCTTACAAGGAAATCAACCAGGAAAGTTTAAGGGTTTACGAGTGACAAGAGAAATTCGCCCTACCGTTTCCAGCCAGAGTCAGGGAACAAAAAATGAAGTGCTGCAAAAATTCGGTTTGTATGCTTCTGATAAACCATTCACAGTCAAAACTGGGCAAGTGTTTGATATTGGTTTAGAAATTATTGCAGATCATCCTGTAAACCATGTCGTGATTAGTGATCCGATACCCGCTGGCTTTGAGGCGGTGGATACGAGTTTTAAAACTGCGACACCTGGATTACAGGCAAAAACAGATAGTTGGCAACTTGGGTTTAAGAATATTTATCGCGATCGCCTCGTTGCTTACGCAGACAGTTTAGAACCAGGCGTCTACAGCCTCCATTATTTAGTACGTTCTGTAACTCCAGGAACTTTTCTCTATCCTGGCGCGCAAGTCCACCTGCAATATGCGCCCGAAGAATTTGGGCGTACCGCTGATTCTACAGTCGTGTTAGAGAAGTAAGTTGTATAACTCTGTCGTGTTCAGTTAAAGATTGTTTTTGGAGATTTCACATGTGTAAATAGGTTGCATATGACGTTTCTACATGCATGCAACCTCTCTATAAGAGTACAGAAATTCACTACTTCTGGTTCAGCCGTTGAAGTTTGTCAGCCACAGTATTCAAATACCCTCGATCATTCAGAGTATTAGGCGATACTTTACCTGCTGCGATGCCAGCCTTAATTAAGGATTCCGGTGTGACTGTACCAGACGCGTAGGCAGAAAGTAGCAGATTGTTGCTAGGAATGCCCTGTTCTTTGAACTGTCCTCTCATAGCGAAAGTAACCAGTTCATTTGGTGTGAGACTGCGAGAAATAGCAGTATTGGTCTGATTATTTGATACCATAGAATTGATCATGTCAGCACGAACAGCAGGCGCAGCCGCAACGTACAGAAGTAAGCAAGATAAACTACCAAGAAATATGCGTTTCATTGTATCAACTTCCTGAAAAATCAGTTTCACTGTCCATAATTAATAGATTGCAGCAGTCAACTGAGGTAGATATGATGACTTAATGAGAGAGAGTTGATAAATTAACAAATAAAATTAAATTCAAATAAGAATCAAATAAAAAGCTTTGCTCAGCGTTGCCGAGTTTGAAAATAGGAGTATTATTAACACTGATTGCTTTTCATTGACGCGTAATACCTTGTTGCCAAACATTGCACTACTGAAACGGCAACAGCCCTGGGCATAGACGCTGCATCGGCTTGTTGTCAGACATCGCTTCAGTAAAATCCTTGCCCATTCTACAATTGAACCGATTTTAGGCTTAACTGAACTGTCTTGTTCTATAATTAAAACACTCGGACAAATTCTGAAATTTAGTGAGCCAGCGTGGTCTTGGAGGTTTCCCCCATGAGCGACTGGCGAACTCCGAAGGGGTAATCTGTAACCTCCGCAACAAAAAACGCGTTCAGACTGCTAAATCAAACATTTCAAACCTAATAAAACGTTCTGAAAAACACAATTGTCAGTTCTTTAATTTCAGAATCTTTTTGCCAGAATCCCGAGTATTCTCTTCAACAAATACAACGGAGATACAATGAATACCACTGTTCGGCGTCGAAAGGAATTCGATTTCTCCAGACTGTGGCATCTTTTTTGCGCGTGGATAACCAGTACTGAAAATCGTCTCTACATCGGCTGGTTTGGTGTCCTCATGATTCCCACTCTGCTTGTTGCCCTCACTTGCTTCATCCTGGCTTATCTTATCGCTCCTGGTGTAGATATGGAAGGTATCAGAGAGCCAATCATGGGTTCTCTCAAGGATGGCAATAATTTAATCACAGCTGCTGTCGTACCAACTTCTGCCGCGATCGGTTTGCACTTTTATCCAATTTGGGAAGCTGCTTCTCTCGATGAGTGGCTTTACAACGGTGGTTCTTATCAGTTAATTATACTACATTTTCTCATTGGGATTTGGTGTTATCTAGGACGACTTTGGGAATTGAGTTATCGCCTCGGTTCACGTCCTTGGATTGCTGTTGCTTTCTCTGCACCTGCTATGGCAGCAACAGCAGTTTTACTGATTTATCCCATTGGTCAAGGTAGTTTTTCGGACGGACTTCCTTTGAGTGTTGCAGGCACTTTCCATTTTATGATGGCATTCCAAGCAAACCACAATATCCTCATGCATCCGTTCCATATGTTGGGAGTTGCAGGAGTCTTTGGCGGTGCACTCTTGAGTTCTTTACACGGCTCATTAGTCACCTCAACACTTTTTCGGGAAACAAACGAAAATGAACCTCCAGAAGCAGGATATAAATTTGGTCAAGCGAAAGTTACTTACAGCTTTTTGGCTGGTCATTATGGTTTTCTGGGTCGTTTGCTGATACCATCTTTTGGTAGTCAAAATCATCGTGCATTCCATCTGCTTTTAGCTGCTTTACCAACAGTCGGTATATGGTTTGCTGCGTTGGGTGTATGCGTGATGGCCTTTAACCTAAACGGATTCAACTTCAATCATTCCCTCTTAGATAGTCGAGGCACAGTGATCGGAACAGAAGCAGATTTGCTCAATCGAGCGACTCTTGGTCTGCAAGCAATGCATGCTCCTAACACCCATCATTTTCCAATAATTCTATCTGGTAGTGAACCTATTTCAGTCAGTTAAAGAGTTCTCCTCCAGGGCACAAGGCATTGGTTTTGTACCATATGTCCTATGCTCTGTTTTTTGTCATGAGTACATTAGAAGGTTGCTAAATTTAATAAGTGCAACTAATATAGTAGTTTTTAAAAAATTATAATTATATTTAAAATTGCAATATTAATTTTTGATTATTCAAACTTTTAATAAGTTTTGCAAATAACGTATTTAGTTATATTTCTCTGAAAAATTTTTGGAAAAAAATCATGAAAGATTGATAAGATGAAAATAACGATAAAATTTCATATACTCTCAAGCTAAATTCTATAAATTAGCAAATCGCAAATAACAAAACCCTTTTCTAATTTTGGATAAGAATCAGTGCTTTAAGTCGCCGTTAGGAACTGCGTACACTAAAATAGATGAAAATTTTTCTTTTCTTCTGAGTTATTGGTCACGAGTTGCTGAGTTCTATTTTCAACTCGGTTGGACAAAATATTATGCGTCCGCCGCCAGCGAAGCGGACGTGAGTGCGTGTCTGTAAAAGGCGAACGTGTGGCATACCGGAGGTGATAGCCGTGGGTTGAGTATATCCAGAACGCACCCTGCTTTGAACACAGGGGGCATAGTGGTGTTTATTTATGTCCAGTTAGCAATGTGAGAATATGGAAAGCCCCTGTAGAGTTTAAATCTTTTGTTTGTGGAAAAACCCACTCCAAATCCTAATATCCTGCACAGACGCTATGCCTGACTCCTATGGCATAGGTTTCATCCTTTGAGTTCACCTAACGGAAGAACCCTACTGGGTGCGGCGACGCCTTACAGCTATCGAGTATGCGCAAAGCGCACGCCAAGGGGTAGTTAAGGGGACGCGAAAAACGTCGATCTAGGACTGGACTCACCAGTCGCTTGGGCATAGCGCCTTTATTCACCCCAAACGCGCTACTTCACCTCAGCAGTGTCCTCCGCAACGCAGCACCTCTTCTGCTTTTTGTAGTATTTTTATTTATTATCAAGAAATAACGTGGTATGTATGCCCAAAATATACGGTTTTTATATTTTTGGTGATTTTTTGAATTTTCATCAGAAAATTTATCAATACAATATGATGTTATATATAGGTGAGTCGCACGCCTAGTTACAATAAGGTTAATGTTGATATATCATTCAAATTATGCTAATCAATAAATATGCTGCTTTGACTTGAGCAGGTGCATATGTTGAATTAGAGAGTTCAAAGTATAAAGTCAAAAATCTTGTTTGAGCTTTGGACTTTAAAAAGTTAAGATGAGTTGAGTCTATTTAAAATTATTGACATTAGACTATTTTTTTGTCAAGGTGATAACCTACTACAAGTTATCTATTGTCAATTTCCCTAAAAGGACTTGCAAAATTTGAAATTCAGAGGTATCAATGAATCTTGCCGGTTTTAACAAAGAAAGAAATCAATATAAACTAGTTAAAGAACAATCGCATTGGCAAGAAGAACGTCACACAAAGACTACTGAGCAAGATAAAGACGGAAAAATGTCAGTGACTAAGATTGAGCAATCCATTTTCGGTAATTTAAATCGTGGTCGAGTAGCCATTTTCATTGATGGAGCTAATTTATTTCATGCCGGTTTACAACTTAGTCTTGAAATTGACTATGCTAAGCTTCTTTGTTGTTTAACTGAGAATGCAAAACTTTTACGTGCTTTCTTTTACACTGGAGTAGATCGAACAAATGAAAAGCAACAGGGTTTTCTGTTGTGGATGCGTCGGAATGGTTATCGTGTCGTTGCCAAAGATTTAGTACAGTTTCCAGATGGATCAAAAAAAGCCAATTTAGATGTAGAAATAGCTGTAGATATGATGAATTTAGCTCCTTACTACGATACTGCAGTGTTGGTTAGTGGTGATGGAGATTTAGCATATGCAGTTAACGCTCTTTCTTATCAAGGAGTTCGAGTTGAAGTTGTCAGCATACGCTCAATGACGAGCGACAGTTTGATTGATGTTACTGATTATTTTGTTGACATAGAAACAATCAAACAATACATTCAAAAAGATTCCCATTCCTGCTACAACTACCGACCTCTATCGAATTCTAGTTTGTAAAAGACAAATTTCCAAAAGACGGCTTATACTATTTCACTAACATCCTGATACAACTCACTGCCCTTGCCTACCCATCTCGCCAGATGAACAGCGACTTACCCACCATGTTTTCACCTGAAAGTCAAATGATATTAAGATAAACTTGGCTAGCAAGAAAAGAAACATAATTAAGAGATTGTAAATGTTTAAAAAAAAATAAAGCAGAACACATAAGTCAAAAATTAGGATAAAAATAGAACTGAAAATAAGAATAAAGATCTGAATTCTGTACAATTGAGGACGAAGCATAAAAAGTACAAGTCCCCACGAAATATGCATGTTTCGTGATCAATAATTGTGTCTTTATTTGAATTCTGCACTCATTGCATTCCTAGCTGCGGAGTTCTGAGTTCTTTTTTAATAGAATTTATCTGTCAACCCTAAGTTTGATGGCAAAATATCGGTTACAATAGCAAGCCAGGAAATGACCTTGTGCATTCTGCTTGCCAATAATTTAGTATGGACATTCTCATCGTTGAAGATGAACCCGAAATTGCCCAGTTAATCCAAATGTCTTTGGAAAAAGAAGGTTTTTGCTGTCGCATTAGCAGCGACGGTTTGAACGCCTTACGAATGTTTCAAGACCAATCACCAGATTTAATTATTTTAGATTTAATGATTCCTGGTTTAGATGGTTTGGAAGTCTGTGCAAGAATTCGGCACAAACCTGGTGCAAAAGACCCGTATATTTTGATGCTGACGGCTAAAGGTGAGGAAATTGATCGCGTTATTGGCTTATCTACAGGCGCTGACGATTACATGGTCAAACCATTTAGCCCCCGAGAGTTGATTGCTAGGGTACGAGCATTATTGCGGCGTAGTCTCCGTCACGGTTCACAAAATCAGGTCTACCGTACTAAACACTTTATAGTAGATGTAGAGCAGCGCACAATAAGTCGCCAAATGAATTCTCAGGAACCAGAAATGCTAGATTTAACGACCCTAGAATTCAATTTGTTAAGCACCTTTATTAGCAATCCTGGTCGAGTTTGGGATCGCACTCAACTTATCGACAAACTTTGGGGAGATAACTTTTTTGGTGACGAACGCGTGGTGGATACTCATATCGCCCGGTTGCGAAAAAAAATTGAGCCAGATCCTACTAACCCCACTTTTGTGAAAACTGTTGTTGGAGTTGGCTATAAGTTTGAAGACTCTTCTGTTGTGTTATGACAAAAATGGGGTGGCGTTGGGCAAAGTCATTACCTTTGGCATCACGTCTATTTATCTCCCACTTACTGGTGATGATAGTAGGAGTACTTAGTCTCGTCATTATCAGCAAAGTCTCTTCCCCTCGCTTTTTCGTTCTGCATTTGGAACGATTGGAACAAAGAGGATATGACTTATTTGATGTTCGTACTGAGTTGGTTAACAGCTTTGAATTTGCTTGGAGACGAAGCACTGTATGGTCAGTGTTTGCTGGTGCTACGGCGGCTGGAGGATTGAGTTACTGGGTGTCTAGACTAATCATGCAGCGGTTGATGGAGATGGAACAAATCACCCAAAAGTTCGCAACTGGTGAATTCGATGCAAGACTACCTTTATCAGATATTCCTGAGTTGAATCGATTAGGTGCTAGTTTCAACCGTATGGCAATAAGTATAGAGGGGGTAGAAGCGAGACGCCGGGAACTGATTGGAGACATGACACATGAACTACGAACCCCACTGACAGTCGTACGCGGTTACTTAGAAGAACTTGCTAGTGGAACTATTGAACCCTCTCCAGAAATTTATTTACGACTCGCTAAAGAAACAAGGCGTTTAGAACGGTTGGTTAACGATTTGCAAGAACTCTCTAAGGCAGAAGCGGGTTATCTTCCCATAAATATACTCCCAGTCAATCTACGTCCTTTATTAGAGTCTTTAGTAGAAAAATTTGCTGACCAACTGCTAGATGATGGACCAGTTTTGCGCTTAGAATGTGCATCGAAACTCCCCTTGGTATTGGCTGATATTGACCGTACAGAACAGGTGCTGGTTAATCTACTCGGTAATGCAGTCCGTCATACCACAAAAGGTTCAATTACTGTTCGTAGTTGGGCTGAAACTTCTGGGCTATGGATTGCAGTCACGGATACAGGGACGGGAATTGCCAAAGAAGATTTGCCGTATGTTTTTGAGCGGTTTTGGCGCGCTGACAAGTCTCGCGATCGCCACTCTGGAGGAACAGGTATTGGTTTAACCATCTCCCGTCGTTTAGTCGAACTGCAAGGCGGTCAGATTTTAGTAGAAAGTCAGCTAGGATCGGGCAGCACGTTTCGTTTTTTCTTGCTTTTGGCTTAAGTTTAGCTTTCAAGAAACACAGGGAACTTTTAATAGGCTTGCTTTGTTGGGTAACGCTTACGCTCTAACCAACCTACAATTATTCTTAACTTTAATGCGTTATGATAAACGTCCTAACGCACTCTAAATTTTATGTTTTTTAAGGTTGAGCGACTGAACAAAACAGTGACATCTTCCCTAGTTTTCTAGAAAGTACCACCAATAATTCAAAACAAAATATTCCGAAAATAATCTATATTATTTAATAATTTGTAACTCGTAACTGTATAGACCATTACGAATTACGAAGGAAAATTGTTAACTTGCATTAAACAGTTCTACGAGCAAACGAATACCAAATGAAAATTGCAATTAGTGCACCAAGAACAGCTAAAGCTAAACCAGGTAGACTGAAACCTGCATGAGCAGTTAAGATTATTTTTCCAGTAGTCAAGAAAACCCCTAAAATCCCACCGATAAAAGCACCTATGATTCCCAACACAATAGTAGCAAGAATCCCACCACCTTGATAACCAGGATAGATGGCTTTAGCAATTGCACCAGCTAAAAGACCTAAGACCACCCATGCGATGATGTTCATTTGTTAAATACCTTCCATTTTCGTCGTCATTAATATTAAGTTTAGCACTGCAATAATTCTCATCATCTTTCACAATAAAAAACTTTAGAAACCTTAAGGAATACAACAGGAGAAAGGTAGTGTAGAACTAGCTTAATTCTTCTCAATGAAAAAAGATGTTGCCATTCTGACCAAAATTAGAAGTAGCTTATAAAATGATGAGTCAAGATACTTGTCAGCTGGTAGCAAAAAGTATTTAAATTTACCTAAAGTATAAGGATTTAACAGACATGACTACAGCTAAAACTAAGAACATTCTTTTATGAATTGAAGCTGAGCATTTCCAGACGAGTGTTCACGAATCCTACGCTGATTGCTGTAAAACTGAGAAGCTTGTCTTCTGGGCAGCAATGCATAAGTGTGAATAAACTAGAAAAATGACCTTTTCGGGATGTATCCTAAATCAGGTGTTGGTAATTTGAAATATGAGCTTGCCTTCACGGACTCAAAATGGACAATTTCCCGATAAATCCCCCAATTATTGAACAAGTCTGGCAATCTCCTCCAGAACCGATTAACCAAATTCTCGAGGCTCCATCGCCACCTGCGATTTTGCTGTCTCCGAACAGAGAATGGATGGTAGAGTTGGAAAGACCATTGTTGCTTCCCATTTCCTTACTTGCGGAAACGGAAGTTCCCTTGGCGGGTTTTTTGATCAATCCCAAAATTAACGCACCTGCTCGTCTTAACCCTTTTCAAAGCATGAGAGTGAGGGCGATAAAGCGCTGCTTTGAGCAGATCGCTTTCCCCCAGATGAGTGAAACGGTGACGCTTCCTGACAATGCCCAAATTGGTTTCATAAAATGGTCGCCTGATAGCCGAAAACTTGCCTTTACTCTCACTCAAGCCACGGGGTTGGAACTGTGGTTTGTGGATGTTGCAGATTTCATTCCCAAGCGGTTAACACAGCCAGTTCTCAACGCTGGATATGGAGAACCATACCGTTGGCTGTCAGACGAGACACTTATTTGCAAGTTCATTTTGAGCGATCGCCCCAAGCCTCCCTCTGAACCAACCGTTCCACCAGGACCTCTCATTCAAGAAAATCTCAAAGGTAAAAGCCCAACTCGTACCTACACAAATCTACTGCAAAATCCTCACGATGAGGCGCTACTTGAATATTACTTAACCTCGACTTTGGAGAAAGTGACGCTAGATGGTCAACGTACTTTGTTAGTATCTAGCAGTCTCATTCATGAAGCTATACCTTCTCCTGATAGCAAATTTCTTCTACTGACTACGCTGCAGCGACCGTTTTCTTACCAAGTTCCAATCTCGTATTTTCCCAAAAAAATTGAAGTTATTGAAGATACAGGAAAATTCGTTTATCAGGTTGCTGATGTCCCTCTTTTTGTCCGTCGTACAACGAAATTCGATGAAGTCCGCACAGGACGCCGAGGAGTTTCTTGGCGTAGTGATGCAAAATCTACCCTATCTTGGTTAGAAGCTTTAGACGAAGGTGATCCAACACGTGACGTTCCCAAACGGGATGCATTGTATGAATTAGATGCTCCTTTTACTGATACACCAAAGCAACTTTGGCAATCTGAGTATCGCTTCCATAACCTTGCTTGGGGTAAAGAAGATGTCGCCCTGGTTTCGGAACGATGGTACGATACCCGTAAAGAACGAATCTGGCGCATATATCCCCAAGCGCCTGAAACACCGCCGCAACTACTTCTTGACCGCAGTTATGAAGATAAATACAATGACCCAGGGTCAGCCTTGATGACTGTGGGACCTTACAGGTACAGAGTTCTGCGCTTTGCACCACAAGGCAATATTATTTACCTTAGCGGGCGAGGAGCATCACCTAATGGAGCATATCCGTTTTTAGATAGCTTCGATTTGGAAACAGGCCAGAAGCAACGCTTATGGCAATCTCAAGACCCATATCTTGAGGAAATCGCCTATGTGTTGGATGATGAAGCAGAAACTGTGATTACTCGTCGCCAATCTCAAACTCAGCCACCCAATTATTTTCTCTTCAATCGTCACGACAACCAAAGTCCTATCCCGCTGACTCATTATCAAGACCCTGCTCCTGGGTTGGCTGGAGTTTACAGTGAGTTGGTAAAATATCAGCGAGCAGATGGTGTGCAACTGTCGGCTAAATTATATCTGCCTCCTGGTTATGATGCTGAGCGAGATGGTCCTCTGCCGATGTTATTCTGGGTTTATCCAGAGGAATTTAAAGATAAGGAATTTGCCGGACAGATTACGAAATCTGAAAACACTTTCAGCCGTCCCAATCGTGCTTCTGTTTTATTTCTTCTCACTCAAGGCTATGCAGTTCTTTCTGGTCCCACCTTACCAATTATTGGCGAAGGCGATACAGAACCAAATGATACCTACGTAGAGCAATTGATTGCTGGAGCAGAAGCAGCAGTAGACTATGTGGTAAAGCGTGGCATTGCCGATGCCAATCGTATTGGTATTGGAGGACACTCTTATGGAGGGTTTACTACAGTGAATTTACTTGCACATACTGATTTATTCCGCATAGGTATTGCTAGGAGTGGTGCTTACAACCGAACCCTGACTCCCTTTGGTTTTCAAGGAGAGCAACGTAATTTCTGGGAGGCAGAACAAACTTACATTCACATGTCTCCTTTTACTCATGCTGCAAAAGTCAAAGCACCGCTTTTGCTGATTCATGGGGAAAAAGATACCAATCCTGGTACTTATCCATTACAAACAGAACGACTGTATGAAGCGCTCAAGGGATTGGGAGCAACTGTTCGTTTGGTAGTGTTACCTTTAGAAGACCACGGCTATCGTTCTCGTGAAGGGGTTGCTCATGTACTTTGGGAAATGGTGAACTGGTGTGATAAGTATCTCAAGTAATTCATCCAACAAGTTATGACGCCATAGAGCACAAAGCTGAATCATGACTGATGCCAAGTTGTATCATATCGGGTTTGGAAAAAATGACCTTGGAGAGCAACCACCAACCATTGCTTTATTATCCGGTGATCCGGAACGAGCACGGCTGATTGCTCACTCCTATTTGCACTCTGTAAAGCTTTTGTCTGAAAACCGGGGGTTGAATAGTTATGTAGGTATTCTACCTAACGGGAAAGCGCTTTTATCTGCGACAAGTGGAATGGGAGCGCCATCTACAAGTATTGTTGTTAACGAGTTGATACAAGTTGGCATTCGGCTGATTATTCGTGTCGGTAGTTGCGGCTCTATTCAAGAACACGTATCAGTTGGTAGCATCGTAATTACGAGTGCTGCCTTGTGTCGGCAAGGAGCAGCTAACGATATTGCACCTGTTGAGTATCCCGCAGCTGCTGATCCGTTTGTGACTGTAGCCTTGGTTGAGGCGGCGCGGGAACTGAAGGTGAAATATCATCTGGGTATTACTGCATCAGTTGACACTTTCTACGAGGGACAAGAGCGAACTCAATCTGTGAATCGACATTTGTTGCGCTCATTGCGTGGTGTGACAGAAGAATATCGCTCTTTGAATGTGTTGAACTACGAAATGGAATGTGGGACTTTGTTCAAGATGGCGGGGGTGTATGGTATAAGGGCAGGCTGCGTGTGTGGTGTCGTTGCTCAACGTACAGTTGGTGAAGAGGTTATTTTGGGACAGAAAGACTTTGCGACTGACAATGCGATTAAGGTAGCTGTACAAGCAGCACAACACTGGCAAGAACCTAAAGCATAAAATATTTACAATTGATGAGAAATATTACAAATATTTACAATGTCCTTATTCTATTTCTTCGTGGATGCTTAATACTTCGTAAGAAAGTTTTTTCAGAAATAATCCGGAACAGAGAATTAAGCTCTCGTTCTAGTACAAGTATATAAAACTAAAAATAGATAAAACTCAAAATAGCAACTAGGCTTAACATGCAACTGGCTCCCTTGTTTCCAATTTTCCACCGCATCCTCAAACCAACGTTTCCTAACTGCCTTTGGTGTGGGGATGCAAACTCCAAAATTGTCGCATTGACGTTTGATGATGGTCCCCATCCTCAATACACGCCGTCACTGTTGAAAGTTTTAGACCGTTACAACGTCACAGCTAGTTTCTTCTGGCTGGGTGCTTGTGTCAACCGTTCACCAGTTGTGGCGAAAGAGGTGTGCGATCGCGGACATTGGATCGGATTGCATGGCTACGATCATCAAAACTTCCCCATGCTGTCCCCAACAGAACTTAAGCACAGTTTAGAAAAAACCCAAGCTGCTATTTATAATGCTTGTCACCTGACACCCGATAAAGTGCGCGATGTCCGTCCACCCAATGGTTTATTTACGCCTACAACATTAAAATTACTGAATCAATGGAACTATCGACCTGTTATGTGGAGTCTTGTACCGGAGGACTGGGTAAGACCAGGAATCGCTACAGTTGTGCAGCGAATTCTCCAGCAGGTCTGTAATGGTTCACTCATTGTTTTGCATGACGGTACGTGCGGCGGACAAGATGTCACCGCAACGACAGAAATCCTCATTCCTCAACTGATGGAACAAGGCTATCAATTTGTAACGGTAGACACTCTCTGGCAGGAAATGAGGGGGGTGGGGGCTTTAGGGTCTCCTTTAGGGATGGGGAAGAGAAATAATAACTGAGGACCCTTGAGCTTAATTTTGAACTAATGACTAACTTACCGCTTTGGAACAGCTTTAGATTCGAAGCTGGGAGTGAGGGAAACCTCCTCAGTCCCTAATAGATGATGTATCTCGCTGAGTGAACTAGGTTTTGCAGCCTCCTCTGGTGAATCGCCTATGTATTGAACTAAATCTTCCACTTGGCAATTTAAAGCTTTGCAAAATCTAATAATTCTCTCAATGTGTTCTGTCCCAGTCCTTCCGCTTTCCCAGTTCTGAATGGTACTTTCAGTCACACCGACAAGGCGTGAAAGCTCAAGTTGGGTGAGTCCCGCTTTTTCACGTAGACAAGCGATCCGTGGTTTTGCCTTTTGTTTCACAGTTATAGCGTATTTATCTAAACCTTTAGCCGTAGATTCTAGCACCAAAAAAAACTTGTGCCCAAAAAATTTTCCCCAAAAACTTTTGTCCAGCTCTTGACGCACCTAAATTCTTTGGTTAAAACATTAAAGTATAGAATTCACTCCTATCTCTAGTCATCTCTGGGGGGGGAAGGGTGAACGAGAGGGCAAATAAAAGGCATCGGACATTTTTCAAAAATCTTTTGGATAATTACGGAATGATGCAATTCAATGATGTAGCTCTCAATAGCAAAACAAACAGAGAAAGAAACACCACAAGGAACTCCTTAAGGTAGAAAAACATCTAAATACCTACGTACGGAAACAACGGTGTTCACTCTCACAAAAAAGAACAACACACAACAACAACACACACAACTCACAGGGTCAAAAAATTATGTTGAACAAATCTATTGCTTTCGGTTTACTGGCTGCTGGATTGATGATCGCTCCCACCGCCGCATTCGCCGGTCAACAATCACAGAAC
>NZ_JXCA02000030.1:171305-214597 GCF_000828085.3 Scytonema tolypothrichoides VB-61278 | reverse complement strand
CATAATCTTCCCACAACAGATAACTTTTAACTTTCACAACACACACACAACTAACAAGGTCAAACAATTATGTTGAACAAATCTATTGCTTTCGGTTTACTGGCTGCTGGATTGATGATCGCTCCCACCGCCGCATTCGCCGGTCAACAATCACAGAACGTTGACCAGTATACAGAGCAAAACGGTGCTGCTGTCAATGGTAGTAGCGTGACTCAAACTTCTACAACCAACAGCAGTCAAGTCCAAAATCGCACACACTCCCGTCCTGGTAACTACTACGGTGGTTCCCACAGAACTCGCCAAGACCAAGGTGCTCGCCAAACCACCATTCAAAATGGTGCGGCAACTGATGGTTCTTACACTGACCAATACAGCGAGACCAACAATGACCAGCGTCAAGATGCTCGTGGTCGTAGTCGCTCATACCGTCGCTAATCATTGATGTCATCAAAAGGCGTTGCCCAGGCTTGGGTATCAGTTAATTCTTTTACTACTCAAGCAACGCCACTATTTCAGAATCCATTCATAATTTAGGACATAGTTAAAGATGGTAAAGAAAACCTTGACCCTAAGTCTTTTGGTCGCTGCTGTGATGGTAATACCAACTGTAGCTTTCGCAGGCGAAGCCGTGACCAAGCAGGAAATTAATCAAAATGCGACTGTCGGTGGTGTAAATAGCCAAGTGAATCAGAAAGCTGAGCAAAGAAGCATTCAGCAAAGAGCTGGTTACCCCAATTCTGGAAGACAAAACGCTAGGCAGCGCATCGACCAAAATGGTGCCGCGTTAGATAACAGTAGTGTTGACCAGTATGCTTCTCAAAAAAGCGAGCAACTGCAACAAAATAGACAAAATAGAAGGCCTGTTTATCATCGCTAAGCCTCAAGTACCAGTCTGTCTTTAGTTTGCTGTCTCAAGCTGGTGTTAGTGTTGGGTTACGCATCTGCCAAACTCCTGATGAGTTCAACTCCCGAAATATATGAGGGTTCCGGCTAATTAGCCATTGGGTGTTGCTGGATCTATATAACAAAGCAACCCCAAATAACTCACCAGCTTACAGAAAATTGCGAGTGTCTGTCAAGAGTGCGGTGGTGTGTTATAGGTGAGGAGTTGATATAAATGTGACCGATTTCCTAAATTGCTATATGAAATTCGGTTGTTTTTTACGAACAGAGGAATTAAGCCATGCCTGCCAGACAAACTATTTCATTACTAGTGGTACTCTCCGCGCTGATTGCACTACCTGCGAGAATTGCGATCGCAGATGACATTGATGTCGAAGGTAGTACTAGCAGGGTAACAATCGATGAAGACGGTGATATCACAATTAGAGACAGAAGACCTACTTACAGAACCACCTATCCTTCTCGTCGAATACCCAGTTCTAGAAGAAATATTCGACAATACAGTCTTGATCAGCGTCTACGGAGTTTGAGATATCCTCGCACAACACAAAGCTACTGTAACGGCAGACGAGTAGTCCAAAGAAGCACTGTACGCAGTGGCTCTAACAGCGGAAATAGTACTTACAGTTCCACAACCACAACAACTTGTCAATAATATCAAGGGTACATACATGAAATCCAAACTACTTTCTCTCAGCTTGTTCTCTCTAACAGCTGTATCCCCCTTCTTTATTCCTTCCTTAACCCCTTCTGCATCAGCAGGATGCGTTGGTGTTAGTGCGGGAGCACAAGTAGCGATTGATTCTAATAGAAGCGGAGGAAGGCAATCTACAAATGTCAATCGTGAATTTGGGAGAAATTGCAACGGTAACAGCGCAACCAGCACAGCAACCCAAGTTTGTTTCAGTAATGGGACTTGTGAACAACGTCGTACTGTCAATCAAAGAATTGAAGGTGGTAGCAACCGCACAGGTATAAAAACTCCCAACATTCAGGTTGATGTTAACCCCAGTGTTCATGTTCCATTACCAAAAAACTTTCCTTCTTCTAGGTAAGTCATTTTAGGTAACATAGTCCTACGGACTACGATCAAAACCTCACCTTTCCGAAGTCCCTAGCAGGCGGGAACTTCGGTTTTATTGCTAGGGATCACTTTTGTGAACGCAGAAACTTTTGCTGAGTTTACAGTGGTGAGTGAAATTTCTCGGCCAACATATTCTCCAGCTATCAGCAGGTCATGCAATTATACAAACAATCGAATTGGCTCATTGTGTACCTGCTGTTACTTCACTCTGGTTATGTCATCATGAGTAAATTAGTGATTCTTGCAAGCTGTCTAGTTCTTTTTAGTGTCAGTACAGCTTTTGCACAAAATTTCGTCCGTAGTAGCCAGAAAACTTCTTCTGTTGTCATTCAGACAGACAGCAATAGTGGACGTAGCACCCAGAGGACTTCCTCTGTTATTGTTCAGACAGACAACAATGACGAAAATAGTCACGATTCTTCCGTTGTTGTTCCAACAGACGGCGATGATGATGAGGATGACGAAAGTAGCGAAGATTTTTCCGTTATTGTTCCAACACACAGGAGTAGCGATATGAACAGAATCAGGACATTCACTAGCCAGCACTCTAGTTTTGGTGATTCCTTTGGATATCAAAAAAGCTCACTTCATCTCAGTGCAGCAAATCTAAGTCAACCGCATATTTTAAGCATTAATACATCAGATGCTCAAATGACCGGTGAAATTACTGTAAATGGTAAAGTTGTCAAGCAAATCAACAACGATAAAAACGTTAAGGTTGATTTGTCACGTTATTTGTCTGTTGGTGAACACAAGGTGGAAGTGTCAGCCCGCTATAATCCTCCATCATCTTCTGTGAGTGTACAACTGAGTGGTCCTGGCACTAACGTCGCCCAACAGAATAGTGGTAATGGTGCTTTAAACTATAGTATGGATGTCAGCGTACGCTAACATCATCTGGTAGTTAATTGTGTAGCAAGCCTTAAATTCATTCACTTAATATATAAACAACCATACTAACTCGTAGTCACTTATTCGCCCCAATAGCTTAATGGCTGTTTTCTAAAGCCTCTGCTATTTCCAGCTATTGCTTTTTGGCTTGCGGACTAGTAGCGAGTTTTTTCGTATTTCTGGATCTGCTGCTTGTGTACTGTACCAAAGACATACCTCTATCTTCTCCCTTGACGCGTTCGTCAGACTCGCGTCAAGGGAGTGTACCGCAGGTATAGGACTTCCTGTAGACCCTGTAGAGGGCTTTCCGTAGGGTATGTATGGTATTTTGAATTGCTATGAAATAGATCTAGTTGTACCTAGTTGGCTTTCCAGGTTTGCACGCACCCACAATTCTGCAACTGACCAAATCCAAAACTTATTTCGTACTTGAGCAAAATTGTCATAGTTATGGGTGACAATTGCATCGAGTTTTTCATAACTCGCGCAAACGAGTTCTACAGCAGATTCAAAATCTTGAAGAGGTGAAAAACGTGCTTGTTGAAGAATGGTTTGATCAATAGTACAAATTTGGATTTTGTCTTGCAGCCAATTAACCACTAACTCGGCAATCTTTGTATTTCGCAAACGACTTGCATATGTGTAAATTTTTTGCCAACCAATATCAGTTATGTACATTTGAATCCACGGATGTACTCTATCCAATAATTCACTGACTTCTCCTACCGAGCCATTACGATTCATCAAAGCTTCTAATATTAAATCAGCATCAACTAATATCCTGAACACTTTAAAACCCCATTATAAACGTATTCATATATTGCAGTGAAATAAGATATTAGACTCATTGAGTCAGGAATATACTTATATACAAACTGAAAAGATAGTATTTCCGATTTACGCACAATTCATGAGAAACATAAACTAGCTTTCGCACCACTTTTGTCTCGACTAAGACGATCAGCTTTTGCTTGAGTGGCTAACATTCTACGTAGGTAAGACGCCAGATAAAATTTTGTAGTTCCAAACAAGAGTAAAAGTTATTTCTACCCAAAATTTTAGTTAATATATCATCATATCATTTTGATTTTCTTAAATTTTCACAAAGTTAATAAGTGCCAATCACCAAAAAGTTATAAAAATAACAAGTCAATGATCGTGATATCACTAATATCTCATAAAACATTCAACCAACTAATAAAAATTTATGAAGTGTTCTGATTTTTAGAAATAAAATATATAAACTCTTCTTTAAAAAGAAAATTCAAAATTTATATCTAAAGAAGGATTGATATTAACATAACATTTAGTTAAAGTCGAAAACCCATGACTAAAGTCACGGTCAAACAAATAAAGTCCGCGTCAGTTCTCAAACTTTTGCTGGACAAGGAAAATACAGCAGTTTTAAATCAGTTCATGGTACAGAACCTAAGTTCCAAAGCCAGAGAAGAAGCTTGTTTTAGTTATGACTTCTGACGATTGACGCCTGTATTCTACTGTATATTGATATCGAGAAAAATGTCTCAAATTGAGCTACATTAACGGATAAAGCTAATCGATATAAAAACTTTGCTATATCTAAGTTTGAGGTTAAGCTAGTGCCGTCGGCTGTGCCAACTTGTAGCATGTAGCGTGAGACCCCAAAACCGCACTGACTCCTGTAGCCTGTGGAACCCTTATGCCTGCGGCACGTCTACGACGAACGGCAGTTCCTCGTTAACTTTATTTTAACGACCTACTTACTATTATTAATGAGATTTCAGCAACAAATAATATAACTGTCCATAACTAACAGTCACGCCAGCGCGATCGCCTGCTATCTTACCAGTACCTAAAAAATAATCTACTCGCCCCGCACCTTTAATTGCACCTCCCGTATCTTGATCAAGAACATACCGACTGACAATTCGATGATCCATTTGTTTGGTAACATGATTAACAAAGGGGAAAGGAGCGCGAATCAACGCCAAAGCACCAGGTGGCATAAGAGATTTATCTGTTGCAATTGAGCGTTCTGCTGTTAGTGGTACTTTGATAGAACCTTGTGCTGGCGCGCCGTGATTTTCTTGAAAAAACACAAAGCTGGGATCGCGAGGGATATAGACATTTAATTCTTGTGGATACTTGTGGAAATAGTTGAGGATTTTCGGCATCGTCAAACCCTCAAGCTGTAACTTGCCATCATTCGCCAGTTCTCGCCCGATACTCTTGTAATTGTAAGCGGTGTTACCAGCATAACCTATTGTTGTTTGAGTGCCATCAGAAAGCTGAAGTTTAGCTGAGCCTTGAATTTGGGCTAAGTAGGGTTCTAGGCGATCGCGAAACCAAAACAACTCCAACCCCCGCAGCCGACCAATTGATGCTTGCAAACCATCGGGTCCTTCTAGTTCCAAGCGTGTAGGATGAGGTTTTTGCCATGAGCTAATATCAGGTGGTATGCGATAAACAGGATAGCGATACTCTGGAGTGGGAACGCGACTAGCAGCATAAACTGGTTCATAATATGCCGTAAACAACACCGAGCCTTTTTTGTCTCCCCCCACTGACTGGTAAAAAACAAATTCCCTTGCTATTGCTGTATTAAGTTCTACAGCAGATTTAGATTTTAAGACCAACTCCCGGAATCTTTGCAAACTTTTGATCACGTGGTCGCGTGTCATTCCCACCACCTGATACTGTTGATACGCCGCTGCAGCATCGTTAGAAAAAAGGTACTGCAAACTCCGATCTATAGCCGTCAACAAAGCTTTTTTATCTGGTGATTGACCGTTTTCGCCCCATAATTGATTATCGAGACAAGAACTATCGCCCTCACAACAAGGAAACGGTGACTTCTGAATGGGTACTAATGGAGGTGGCGCTGTTTGTTGTTGAACAATTATGTCCTGTAATTGAGTTTGAGAGGATACTGGTAGTTGCCATTTTGTCACCCGACATTCCGGCGGACTCAGTGCTAAATGCCCCAAAGGTTGGATAAGTAATAACAGAATTATAGAAGCTATAGGGAAGCTAATGGCGATTGCTCGTAAGAGTAGGGCACTTTGCCCCATTGGGACAAATGTCTTTTTCATAACTTTTTCTAAAGTGCGTGCCATAAGGGGTATGTTTAAGCAACGATAGGCAAGCGCGGGGTGTGACGAAAATGGCTTCCATCTTACCCCTAACCACTGATGACCATTCAATTATCAGTTATCAACTGTCAATTGTCAGGCATTTAACCCCACGAATTCATTGACAGGAGAATTGAGATCAGATATCCGACAACTCTTACGAAGTCGGACATCTTGTTTTTTCACAAATCCTTTCAGACTGCTATCTCACTCGTTCATATTGTGATATGTAGCAACAGCAGAAGGTGATATACGATTCAAATAACGGAAAATCCAGTATTTGAAGATAGTATCTAAAATTACTGGAAATGTAGCAATAAATAGGAATATGAAATCGTGATTTGCTGGTAATCCCCAATGGCGCGAAATACCTTCTAGAATAACTTCCCATCCATGAGGAGAGTGGAAACCAACAAAGATATCGGTAAACAAAATAATAATAAATGCCTTGGCACTGTCACTGAGACCATAGACAATATGGTCAAAAAAGTCTTTTAGTACCGCAATCTCTTGTTTGCTAATAAGCAACAACCAGGTAAACGTAATGACAGACAATATATCGGCAAAAACATTTTTAATAGCATTTGAACTGCTACCACGAGAACCTTCAGCAATCTCATGAGCCTTTGTTTTTATCTGATTTTCTATCTGCTCAAGGGATAGTGGTTCAGTATTGCTCAGCAAGTTATCAAATTTGATTCTCTCTTCAAATCTTTCTAGCTCTTCTAGAGCTTCTTCTTCCATTTCATAATTCAGGAATATGGCAGTTTCCTCAGCAGAATTTTTCTCCAAATAACGGTCAACAATAGGTCCGACAACCAGAGCTTTTGACAATTGATGAGTCAAAATAGGAACTATGATGAGCAGAAGGAGGAATCTGACAGATATTATTGTTCTTCTTTGTGTATGACGGAATTTTTTAACAACATCTTGTTCCGCGTTGGGGTCTAATTCAACTTGCAGGCGAGTAAAAGTATTAAAAATCGAACGCGGTAAGACCCCCATCGTCTCTGTCTTACTTTGGGGTGTTTTCTTATCTAATCTCTGAGTTGATAAATTGTTTTGTTTTAATTGATTAGTCGAGGATTGTACTATTGTTAAACTATTGTCTCTATTGATTGGATATTTGGAATGTAATTCGTCAAAGCTAGTGTATTTTGCTGTGACTTCATCAATGAATTTGAGTTTTTCTAAAATCAAAGCAGGCTGTGGATACTCTATGGCGAATTCCTTTGCCGCTTTTTGGTTAGATTCACTCTGAAAAAAACGGCTTGCCTTAAACTCTGTTAGCCGCATTCGGACAATTTTTAATTGTTTTTTTAGCTCTGACTCAAAATAATCCATGACACTACCGCTGTACTTATTTGAGCCAAAGTCTATTTGATTACCATTGAAATATTCATCTTCTATTGCTTTAATCTGTAATGCCGCTTTGTAAGCCTCATCTAGAGAACGCTCTGATGTCCGTAAGTACCATCTGTAAGATGCTACAAGAAAAGGGTATATTTTTTGGCGAAAAACAGAACTAATCATTGTTGGCAATAATCCAGCATTGTTTTGTGACTCTTAAACTTAAGTTAACGTACGAAGTGTCTGAAAAAATCTCTAAGGAGATGGTTTATGATTTGGGATTCCCTTTGGGTAACAGGATCTAGCCGCAGTGGTAAGACTGCTCGCTTGGTAAAGCAGTTTTGTAATTGGGTGTTGAGTCAAACGAGCAGCAAAGAGTCATATTATACGAAAAACCAAGGTGAAAAAAATAGGGAGAATATACCAAGACGCTTGTATCTTCATCAAACAGAACCAGGAGTCTTAATTTTGGCTGCCAATGACGAAAATCGGCGGGATTTAGCGGATAGAATTGTTAGAGCAACTGCGGGAAAATATCCAGTACGTTGCAAGACGCCCTTGGGTTTTATTCAGGATGAAGTGACTTTGTTTTGGCCTTTGCTTATTCAGTTATTGAAGTTAAAGGCGCAATTTCCAGTACGGCTGCGTCCAGAAACTGAACAGGAACTAGCAACCAAGCTTTGGCGTCCCCAATTGGATGAGGAAACTTTGCGTCGCGCGGGAGATCCGGAGTACCGATTAGTACGTCGTATCTTGGATTTATTGCAACTAGGGGCTTATAGTGGCATAGCGTGTGAGAAAATTGATGATGTTTTGCTCAGTGCGATTGCTCAGCAAGAAAATAGTACAAACCTAGAACCTGAACTCATTATATCTTTGCTACTCAATTGGCGTAACTGGTGTCTAGACAGAGGATTCCTCACTTATGGAATCATGACCGAAGTTTACGGCAAATACCTCTTACCAAACCCAATTTATCAGCAACAGCTTACCAAACGGTATCAAGCAGTCCTGGCTGATGATGTCCAAGATTATCCTGCCCTATCGCGCCACCTGTTTGAGTTGCTTCTAAATAACGGTGCAGTGGGGGCATTAAGCTACAATCCTGATAGTGTAGTGCGTTTGGGACTAGGAGCTGACCCCAACTATTTAGAAGGATTATCAGCACATTGTCGGCAAGAAATTTTGACTCAGCCTCCCTTTTTATCAATTGGAGAAGCTAGCACGATACCGATGCTGGAGCTGATAACAGAACAAGTTATTCCTTTGAGCTTACCAGCAGCAGTGCAATCTATTCAAACCACCTCCCGCGCTCAATTATTGCGGCAAACAGCAGAGGTGATTGTTAAAGCTGTTAAAGACAGACACATACAGCCAAACGAAGTGGCGATCATTGCGCCGGGTTTAGATGCGATCGCCCGTTACACCCTCACAGAAATCCTCACCAAGCAAAACATCCAAGTACAGCCTCTCAACGACCAACGCCCCTTGATAAGTTCGCCGATCATCAGAGGATTACTCACCGTCCTTACCTTAGTCTATCCCGGCTTAGGACGCTTAGTAGATCGGGATGCTGTGGCAGAGATGTTGGTTGTGTTAAGCAGGGGAGTCTCTGGAATCGGACGAGAAAACGAAGAAAAAATACAACAACACCCTCCCTCCCTCCCTCCCTCATTTCCCCACATTGATCCCGTCCGCGCTGGCTTGATAGCAGACTACTGCTTTGTACCCCATCCAGACCAACCCAAGTTGCTACCTGTTACGGCGTTTGACCGCTGGGATAGGCTGGGCTACGCCGCCACCACGGCTTATGGTAATATATTGCAGTGGTTAGAAACCCAAAAAACACAACAGGAACTGCGCTTGATTCCCAGTCCCATTTCTCTTTTAGGATGGGCAATTCAGCGTTTCTTGTGGAATGGCAACAATTTCCCCTACGACCAATTAGCAGCACTGCGGGAACTCTTGGAAACTGCGCAGCACTACTGGGAGATTGATACGAGATTGCGGCAAACTTCCTCTGTTTCTCCTTCATTAAAAGAGGAAACTCAAAGTTCGGGCACTTCACCTCACTCAACAACTGCCGAATTTATCCAACTCCTGCGGCGTGGTACCATTACCGCTAATCCCTACCCCGTTCATCCCATCGGGCCGAAATCAAACGCTGTCACATTGGCTACCATCTTCCAATATCGCTCTTCTAGACGATCTCACCGTTGGCAGTTCTGGTTGGATACAGGTTCGCCTTTGTGGGCAAAAGGCGGTGCGGCAACTTTGTTCGGTGCACCATTCTTCCTCCAAGAAAGGCTGGGCGAACCTTGGACAGTAGAAGATGAAAAGTTAGCAGAAGAACAAAGACTGCGAACAATTCTGGCAGATTTGCTTGCTCGCGTGTCCGAGAGAGTCTATTTATGTCATAGCGATTTAGCGGTTAATGGGCAAGAACAACTTGGTCCTTTGCTACCTTTGGTACATGCTTGCGTTTCAGTTGTTTCTGAACCTGCTGTCGTTTAACGCATTTCGGCGCAATTTAAGAGCACGCTAGGTGCTACAAGTCGGGAAACCCGCCCACCACACTGGCTCTATACTACAACCAGTATCTGTACAATATTAAGTAAGGTAAAGACACTCTCATAAAAACCTAGAGTAAAAATCAATGGTGTTATTTGGATTTGGTAAAAAGTTAAGCCTGCCCAGTCCTGAAGAAGCTTTGCCAGGACGAGCAGAAAAAATGCCAGTACCAGACCGTCACTATGTTAACGGTCATCCCCTCAAGCCGCCATTTCCAGAAGGAATGGAAATTGCAACGTTTGGCATGGGGTGCTTTTGGGGTGCTGAACGCAAATTCTGGCAGCTAGAAGGAGTTTATAGCACAGCAGTTGGTTATGCTGCTGGTGTCACTCCTAACCCGACTTATAAAGAAGTGTGTTCTGGACGCACAGGTCACAATGAAGTGGTACAAGTGGTTTTTGATCCAAAAGTCATTAGTTATTCCGAGTTACTAAAAGTCTTCTGGGAAAACCACAACCCCACTCAAGGAATGCGTCAGGGTAACGACGTGGGTACTCAGTACCGTTCAGGAATTTACGTGTATTCTGAAAATCAAAGAAAGCTAGCAGAAGCATCACAACAAGCGTATCAGCAAGCTCTTAGTGGTGCAGATTATGGGAAAATTACCACTGAAATTCTGGATGCTCCTGAATTTTACTATGCCGAGGAATACCATCAGCAGTACCTGGCGAAAAACCCCAATGGCTATTGTGGATTAGGGGGGACTAACGTTGCTTGTCCTGTGGGAATTGCTGAACTTAATGCGTGACATTTTCTCACCGTTCTATAGCAATTCTAAATATTTGTGAGAAACAAGATCCCCGACTTCTTCTGCGAAGTTGGGGATCTGTCGTTTTCAATTCTGCCAACAAAAAACATGCCAGCGCTCGTTCAGTCGCTGAACTTGGAAACGAGAAATTGAGGCTGTGTCTGTGATTGAGAATGATGCAAACTCTCAGGTGATCAGAAATTTTCTACAAATTGACGTCGGGGTGCATAAACCTCCAACCCCTATCCCTATCAAAATGCAGAAGCAAAAAACTAGTCCAAGACGCCAAACAAACTTACGGCGGACAAAGACACGAACCAAAACCAAAACTATTTCATGAGGTCAAGAAAATGATTGTCGTCATCAAATCCCAAACTCCCGCATCTGAAATCGAAAGAATCATTCAAGAACTGCATCAGTATTCCGTCACAACCGAAAAAGTTATTGGTAAAGACAAGGTTGTCATTGGCTTGGTAGGTGATACAAGTGTTATTTCTCCAGAACACGTCCAACAAATCAGCCCATTTATCGAACAGGTGATTCGCGTGAAACAGCCTTTCAAACGGGTTTCGTTAGAATATCGCTATGGTGAACCAAGCGAAGTCGTTGTCCCAACTCCCAATGGTCCAGTTACTTTTGGTCAAAATCATCCTTTAATTGTAGTCGCTGGACCTTGTTCAGTCGAAAACGAAGAAATGATTGTCGAAACAGCACAAGTCGTAAAAGCCACTGGTGCCCAGTTTATCCGGGGAGGTGCTTACAAACCTCGTAGTTCACCTTATGCTTTCCAAGGACATGGCGAAAGCGCCCTATCCCTGTTAGCAAAAGCCCGCGAAGTCACTGGACTCGGGATTATCACAGAAGTAATGGATACAGCGGATTTAGACAAAGTTGCAGAAGTTGCTGATGTGGTGCAAATTGGTGCTCGCAATATGCAAAACTTCTCCTTACTGAAGAAAGCAGGCGCTACTGGTAAACCAATTCTGCTCAAGCGGGGGCTGTCTGCGACAATTGAAGAATGGTTGATGGCTGCTGAATACATTCTGGCTGCTGGTAATCCAAATGTGATTTTGTGTGAACGCGGAATTCGCAGCTTTGACAAGCAATATACAAGGAATGTTCTAGATCTATCTGTGGTACCTGTATTGCGTGGACTGACCCATTTGCCAATTATGATTGACCCCAGTCATGCCACCGGCTACTCTAGGTTTGTACCAACAATGGCAAAGGCAGCGATCGCAGCTGGTACAGATTCCTTAATGATTGAAGTTCACCCCAATCCCTCCAAAGCACTATCAGATGGCCCTCAATCTCTGACACCACCGGATTTTGTCGAACTCATGCAAGAACTTGCTCCCCTTGCCCAATTCTTCGGACGTGGAACAAAATCTGCCTTCACAACTACACCATTTGCTAGCAAAACTCATTCGACTGTAGGTGTCTAAGTTGATCAATCAACAGTGGTTTCTCTAGGGTAGGTAATATCATGTTTACACCAATGACTCATCGATTTGCCTACCTCAGATTCTTTAATCATTCTGAAATTATTTCGTTAAGGCAATCATGTGTGCGTATTATTCTTTCAGTTTGACTAAAAATACAGTACAAAAATACGCACACTCTAATTTGCTCCGATTTTCTAATTCCAAAACTATAATTGACACTGCTGTTAAATTTTAAGAAATCTTATACCGACAACAACGTGACAAAACGACCGAATTTCTAACCAATCTTTTGTAGATACCGCCCTATGACAATAGGGGCAGTACATATTTTCATCCTAAACCCTGCAAAATCATTTCTTTCTCGAAACTGCATAAGTGAAATTAAATGACATCTATCTAAGATCAGGCCGTTGTTGTCAACTAACAATCACTCAGATAAACATGATAGTCAACGTTAGATTTTAACCAGTGTCCTGCACTCAACTTTGTCACCAAGTCGCCAAACTATCCTGGTGAGGATTTTTTAGTCAGCTTTAAGAGGGTCATATCTATGTCTTTTGACACACAGTCTTACACAACTAAAGGTGGAATCTTCGTATCGCGCTCCGTGACTCAAACTTCGATAGATTCAGCAATTGATGAGGTTTTGATGCGTCTCGATTCCCAACGCGGAGGCTTACTGGCAAGTAGCTACGAATACCCAGGGCGCTACAAACGATGGGCGATAGGTTTTGTCAATCCACCTTTAGAACTTGTTACCTGTGATAACACTTTTACTATTACGGCTCATAATGAGCGAGGCAAAATACTGCTAGATTATGTGGCAGAGTGCCTGTTAGACCAACCATATCTTCAAGCTGTTAGTAAAGAGAACAAGCGTATTATCGGCTCTGTCAAACCAACTGAACGTCTCTTCTCAGAAGAAGAACGCAGTAGACAACCATCTGTTTTCAGTGTAGTTCGCGAGATATTATCTGTCTTCCACAGTCCGGTAGATGAAAACTTGGGACTTTATGGTGCATTTGGCTATGACTTAGTTTTCCAGTTTGAGCAAATGCCAAAGCACCTGGAACGTTCAGCAGACCAAAGAGATTTGGTACTCTATCTACCTGATGAATTGTTAGTTGTTGACTACCACCTGCAACAGGCATTCAGAGTGCAGTATGATTTCGTCACCAAGAATGGTAGCACTCGGGATTTACCTCGCACGGGTGAAGTTATAGATTACCGAGGTCAACGTTTAAGTGTGACTCAAGGATCTGACCATGCACCAGGTGAATATGAACAACAAGTCATCAAAGCCCTCGATTACTTCCGTCGTGGCGATTTATTTGAAGTTGTTCCCAGTCAAAGCTTCTATCAAACCTGCGAAAAATCCCCAACCGAACTTTTCCGCACTCTCAAGGAGATTAATCCCAGTCCCTATGGATTCATCTTTAATTTAGGTGGAGAATATCTGATTGGTGCATCTCCAGAAATGTTTGTGCGTGTTGACGGCAGACGTGTTGAAACTTGCCCAATCAGTGGTACAATCCGTCGCGGTGAAACTGCGATTGATGATGCAGCGCAAATCCAGAAGCTGCTGAACTCGCGTAAAGATGAATCCGAACTCACCATGTGTACCGACGTAGACCGCAATGATAAGTCGCGGATTTGTGAGCCAGGGACTGTGCGAGTCATTGGTCGTCGCCAAATTGAATTGTACAGCCATCTTATCCATACGGTAGACCATGTGGAAGGCGTGCTGCAACCAGAAGCTGATGCTTTGGATGCATTCCTGACGCATCTGTGGGCAGTCACAGTCACAGGAGCACCAAAACGCTCAGCCATGCAGTTTCTCGAACAAAATGAGCGCAGTCCCAGACGTTGGTATGGTGGAGCCGTTGGAGGCTTAAGTTTTAAAGGCAACTTGAATACTGGTCTGATTTTAAGGACTATCCGACTCAAGGACTCAGTCGCACAGGTGCGAGTTGGTGCAACAGTTCTTTATGACTCAGAGCCAGAAGCGGAAGCTCAAGAAACTATTACTAAAGCGAGTGCTTTATTCCAAACACTTCGTGTTGTAGAACATAAGAGTGCAGATTTGTCAAGTTTGTCAGGCCTTGACATTCAACAAGCAAATCCAGGAGTGGGGAAACGTGTCTTGTTAGTTGACTATGAAGACTCATTTCTTCATACTCTAGCAAATTACATTCGTCAAACTGGAGCCACAGTCACAACACTACGGCATGGTTTTGCAGAATCAGTTTTTGATACAGAAAAACCTGACTTGGTTGTATTATCTCCAGGTCCTGGAAAACCAAGTGATTTTCGTGTAGCAGAGACGATCACAGCCTGCAAAAAACGGCAAATTTCCATATTTGGTGTGTGCTTGGGCTTACAAGGAATAGTCGAGGCACACGGTGGAACACTGGGAGTTTTAGATTATCCCCAGCATGGTAAAGTATCTATGGTATCTGTTGTTGATCCAGATTCTGTTACCTTCAAAGGTCTACCACAATCGTTTGAAGTTGGTAGATATCACTCGCTCTATGCACTGCCGGAAAGCCTACCCGCAGAACTCAAAGTGACCGCCATGTCTGCAGATGGTGTGATTATGGGCATTGAGCATCGCACATTACCAATTGCCGCCGTTCAGTTCCATCCAGAATCCATCATGACTTTGGCAGGAGGAGTCGGCTTAACAATTGTTAAAAATGTAGTCCGTGAATTCATGGCTACAATTCCCTCTTCAGCCCTTGCATAATCACCTCTGTTATAACCCTCTCTAGTTGTAGGCTACGGTGTACACACAAATGATTGAATCATCCTAAACCCCATTTTGTAGGGGACCCAGATAAAAGTTAGGACTTTCCCTCTCCGAAATCGCGGAGAGGGATGCCCGACAGGGCAGGGTGAGGTTCTGAATTTTGGATTAACTCTCCCTTTCTTGAACTAATAACCACTATAAAAAGATGCTAAATTATCACCATCAACCAACTCAAGCAACTGCGTCTACCAAACCGCGCCATATTCTCGAAGAAATTGTTGAGCATAAACAACAAGAAGTTGCCCTGATGAAAGAGCAACTGCCAATCGCCGATTTAAAACTTCAGATCAATCTTGCTCCTCCTGTACGAAATTTCTTAAATGCCATACGGCAAAATTCTACTCCTCCCAGCATTATTGCTGAGGTTAAGAAAGCTTCACCAAGTAAAGGAGTCATTCGTGCTGATTTTGAACCTGTAAAAATTGCTCAAGCATATGAGCGAGGTGGTGCTACTTGTATTTCTGTCTTAACTGACGAGAAATTTTTTCAGGGCGGTTTTAAGAATTTAGAACTCATTAGAAATAGTGTAGAGTTACCCCTACTTTGCAAAGAGTTTGTTATAGATCCTTACCAAATTTATCTGGCACGAGTCAAAGGTGCAGATGCAGTGCTCCTCATTGCTGCGATTTTAAGCGACGAAACGCTGCAAGATTTTCTGCACATTATTCAGGATTTGGGCATGACTCCATTGGTGGAAGTTCATACTTTAACTGAACTTGACCGAGTACTGGCATTATCAAATGTGCAACTTGTCGGAATTAACAATCGCAATTTGGAAGACTTTACCCTTGATATAGAAACGACGAAACGTCTTTTGGTAGAACGTCAACAAAAGTTAAGCGATTTAGATATTACAGTAGTGAGTGAGTCTGGTTTGTACACATCTTCTGATTTAGCTTTTGTCGCCCAAGCAGGAGCGAAAGCTGTACTCGTAGGAGAATCCTTAGTCAAGCAAGCTGATTTAGAGCAAGCTGTCAAGGAATTAAGAATCTAAATGAGGTTTGCATTTTTCGTTCTCCTTTTGCCCTATAAACTTATTGTTCGCTTTCGGTAATTCATTAAGATGACTTCTATCTCTGAACACTTTGAATCTTTGCGCACAAAAAATCAATGTGCTTTAATCCCTTTTATTACAGCTGGCGATCCTGATTTGCAAACGACAGCCGAAGCCCTGGGAATTTTGGATGCGAATGGTGCTGATTTTATTGAATTGGGAGTTCCCTATTCTGATCCATTGGCGGATGGACCTGTTATTCAAGCGGCTGCAACTCGCGCCCTCAAGGGAGGAACTCGACTGGCTCATGTTTTAGAAATGGCGCAGTCAGCGACTCGTAGTTTGCGATCGCCCATCATCCTCTTTACTTATTACAACCCCATTTTAAATCTCGGCATCCAGCAGTTCCTCAAGCAAGTTGCTGATTCTGGAATCAAGGGGTTAGTCGTACCCGATTTACCCTTGGAAGAAGCAGATGATGTGTTGAAGTTTGCTGATAGTGTAGGAGTTGAACTCACATTGTTGGTGACTCCTAACAGTTCAAAAGAGCGAATTGAGGCGATCGCCCGCCAATCTCGTGGATTTATTTACCTCGTGAGTGTCACAGGTGTAACAGGTGTACGCTCCCAAGTGCAAACGCGGGTAAAAGATGTACTCCATGAAATCCGCAGTGTCACCAACAAACCAATAGCTGTTGGTTTTGGTATCTCTACCCCAGAACAAGCTCATCAGATTAGAGACTGGGGCGCAGATGGAGTGATTGTGGGAAGCGCATTTGTGCAACCCTTGGGACAAACGACTCCAGATCAAGGGCTGCGGGCTATTAAAGATTTCTGTGGCGATTTGAAAGCAGCAATTACCCCCACTGCGGGAATTAAAAATTAACAATTTTGGACTTACGCATTTTTATGTTTTTTTCTGTATAGCAGTTGCCAGGTAGATTAGGACATGAACTAATGAGAAAATACGGACACCACTAGACCATCAAGCCTATTAAGAGCTCCCTGTTCCCTGTTCCCTGCTGTAGTGAAATTAATTGAACTTTTTGATAGTTTTAGCGTAAGTCCTGAAAATTCAATTCCAAATTTCAAAATCAGGAGATTCCATGTTAGCAGATACACCTAGAACGACTCAGCAACCCGATGCATTAGGCAGATTTGGTCAATTTGGGGGCAAGTACGTACCCGAAACATTAATGCCTGCACTGAGTGAATTAGAAACAGCGTATCAAAAATATCGCAACGATCCAGATTTTCAAAATGAACTACAGGGACTATTACGCGACTACGTAGGACGCGCTACTCCCCTATACTTTGCCGAACGCCTCACAGCACACTACGCCAAACCAGATGGGACGGGACCGCAAATTTACTTAAAAAGAGAAGATTTAAACCATACAGGTGCACACAAAATTAATAACGCCTTAGCTCAGGTATTACTCGCCAAACGCATGGGCAAACAGCGGATTATTGCCGAAACTGGAGCCGGTCAGCATGGTGTTGCAACTGCTACAGTCTGCGCCCGTTTTGGTCTTAAGTGTATGATTTACATGGGCGTCCATGACATGGAACGACAAGCGTTGAATGTGTTCCGTATGCGCTTGATGGGAGCAGAAGTTCGTCCAGTAGAAGCAGGAACCGGAACCCTCAAAGATGCAACATCAGAAGCGATTCGGGATTGGGTAACAAATGTGGAAACCACCCATTACATTTTAGGTTCTGTTGCAGGTCCTCATCCCTACCCGATGATGGTACGAGATTTTCAAGCAATCATTGGTAAAGAAACTCGTAGCCAGTCTCAAGAAAAATGGGGTGGACTACCAGATATTTTGCTTGCTTGTGTTGGTGGAGGTTCCAATGCAATTGGGCTTTTCCATGAATTTGTGAATGAACCATCTGTACGCTTAATTGGAGTTGAGGCGGCTGGTGAAGGAATTGATACTGAAAAGCACGCGGCAACTTTAACACTTGGTAGAGTCGGTGTTTTGCACGGCGCAATGAGTTATGTTCTGCAAGATGAAGATGGTCAGATTACAGAAGCACACTCTATCAGTGCTGGGTTAGATTATCCTGGTGTTGGTCCGGAACATAGTTATTTGAAGGATGTTCAACGTGCTGAATATTACAGTGTCACGGATGAGCAGGCGTTGGAGGCGTTTAAGCGTCTGTCGCTACTGGAGGGGATTATTCCAGCATTGGAGACTTCTCATGCGATCGCTTTGTTGGAAACTCTTTGTCCACAACTAACTGGTTCTCCCAGAATTGTCATCAACTGTTCTGGACGTGGTGACAAGGATGTGCAAACGGTTGCGAAATTCTTGGATACTTTTTAAATGTCTTGAAGGGTTTGAAACAGGTTTGTAGTAAACATTTTATAAAAAAACAACTGACGGGGGCAATCTCCGTCAGTTTCATAGTAACCGTTTACAGGAGGCTAGTACCGCAAGGCGGAATTCGCTCATTCAAAATTCAAAATTCAAACAGGTATACAGCGTAAGCGTTTCATTGATTTGGAATGGGTAGTTTATTTCCGCGCCCGGTGTACTAGATTGAATTAATCTCTTCAAGAGTTTGTTTTGCCGATTTCCAGAGATACACTGCGTCAACACCTGCTCCGATCAAGCTATATCCTGCTTCTTTTGCTGATATTGCTCCCTTAGAATCAGTGGTAAAAATGCCTACTGGTATATTTTTCTGAAAACATGCTTCTTTAACGGAATTAATTGCTTTGTGTACATCAGGATGATTAATCTGACCAGGCACTCCCATACTGCCGGAAAGATCAAATGGCCCAATAAGTATAGCATCGAAACCAGGAACATCAATTATGGATTCAATGTTTTTCACTGCATCAATGTGTTCAATTTGTAGAATAATGACTATGTTTTCGTTTGCCGTCTTCAAGTACTCCTGAACACTCATTCCATAGTTTTGTGCTCTTCCACTTCCAATACTCCGACTTCCTTGTGGAGGATATAAGCAAGCTTCAAGGGCATATTTAACCTCTTGAGGTGTTTTGACTTGAGGCAGAATTATCCCATCACATCCCGTATCTAGTACCCTCTTTATCCAAATGGCGTCATTCCAAGGTACCCTGACTAAATTTGCACAGCGCCCGCCACTTGCTTGCATAATTAACTGGACTTTTTCTAAACTGAGAGCCCCATGTTCCATATCTATCCAAAACCAGTCAAACCCGATGTGTGACAACACTTCAGCAGTTTCTGAGCATGGGAGTTTGATTACAATACCGATCAGAGTTTCTTTTTGTTTCAGTCTTTGCTTAAAGTTATTTGCCATTAAAATACCTACATTGCTTTGATCCTAAAGAAAAACCATTATCTACTAAAGATCCAGATCATTCGTGACAAGTTGAGATAATCAGCACTTTGTCAAGAGGGTTGTAGTCGCAAATAAAAAGATTCAGCAAATATATCAGTGTCTGCTGTTGCTGATTCTAGAAACACAACTTCTTTAGTGGGTGCGATCGCGCCAAGGAGCGCGGCTCCCCTTGGGAGCATCGCCATCGCTTAAAAGTTATGAATTTCCATCTCTAGGCGATCGCCCTTTAAATGTACTTAAATTAACTCCTAGTCCTCGATTCAAACAAATATTTTTAAATACTAAACTCAATGCCAAATATTGCGGTTGCAATAGCGCAAACAACAACCGACACTCTGCGACGAACGAATATTGTCCAAATGTTGACCATGAATCTGTGACCTCAAAAAGTTTATTAATTTTTTAGAAAAGCAGCAAAAAACTATCTCGCTAAGAGCGGGAGCCAATTCATAAATAGCGGCAAGTAATTTTTTTTAAGTATAAATACTACTTTGATAAATATTGTAACTTTTAAACCTTAAAAAATAACTAGCTAAAGACAGTTGACTTGCTATCAAATAAGGTGGTTGCCTCAACAAACTGGCTGATGACGTTGCATAACGAAAGGATGTATGAGCAACTATCAACCACGCTAGTACATAAATACTAAATATCGCCCTGCGGACACAAACAAGTGCTTCGCGGCGGACATTTTACGTTTAATTAGGTTGAGTACAGTCTTTTGAGAAATAGCGATCTGTGTTCCCTAGTTCTTCCCGATCACTCTCTAATATGAAAAACATAAAGCAAAGAGCTTGTATTATATCAACTCCGGTTGATTAGTTATTAATCAAGTCTAGTAGTCCTTAATAATCAATAACCGGATACAAGCGTTTAAGTTTGATGCGTGCGTCTGCGGTATTGAATTGCCAGTTGATTTTGGAGTGAGCATCATTTCGCAGCAGGTTCCAAGCGGCGAGTTCGGCGCGAAGGGTTGGAAGGTCTGGAATGCGTCTGTCAAGGCATTGGCGGGTAAGGACAGCGAGTTCGATTTCGGCCATGTTAAGCCCTTCGGGTTCGCCAGTTGCTTCAAGTCGGGGAACCCGCCCAACGCAGTGGCTCACCATGAGCCGTGTTTTGGAGTATGGTGAATTTCGAGTCGGTTTAGCAGGCGTCGTGCCTCCTCTGGGGGGAAGGTTTTGTAGAGGGCGGCGGGTTTATGGGTATTCAGGTTGTCGCACACCAGCACAACTTTTTTGGCCGATGGATATTTCTCGTCGAGGAGGGTTTTGACCTGTTGCGCCCAATCGTTCATGGTACGGTGTTCTTGGGCTGAAACCGTGCGTTTTCCAGCTTTGGGCTGATTGAACATGAAGATGCTGGCGGTGCCGTTTCGTTCGTATTCGTGGTCGTATCGCTGGGGCTGGCCGGGTTCAGGCGGCAGGGGAACACATGTTTCCCTGGTGAGTTGTACCGGTTGTTCGTCCATGCAAACCACGGGAAAATCCGCATCATAGGGACGATGGTATACTTCGAGTACATCCTCCATAGCGGCTACAAAGTCGGCATCCTGCTCCGGGGGGATAACCCAACATTCCCGTAAATGAGGCTTGAGTTCGTTTTTTTTAGCACTTCATGGACGGTATTTGCCGTGCAATGTGGCACGATTTTCAGTTCCACGACACGATCCGACAGCAATTGCAACGTCCAACGGGACCGCCCTTCGGGAGGGGTGCTGCAGGCAATGGCAATCAGCCGCGCTTCGGCTGCACCGTCAAAGAGCTGTTCCACCGCTGGATGTTCCCTTTTCCTGCGCTCCAGGGCTCCCCTGAAACCACGCGTTACCAGCCGTTTACGTGCCTCACAGACGGTATCTTTGTTGCAATGAAGCAATTTGGCTATTGCTTCCACTGTCAGACGCTCACCATTTTCATCGCTGTGCAGCAGTATCTGCGCATTCCGAATCTTATGGGCGTTGCCTTTGCCTTTTTTAACGATCGCTTCTAATTCCTGCCGCTCTTCCGTGCTTAGGCGCACGATATACCGTTGTCGTTCCATTGCCCCTCTCCGACGGTGTTTTGGTGAGCAATCCTCTACAAAATTATACGGCTATTGGAAATTATAAACTACTAGTGCAAAAACCTTAAAACTCTCTCAAGCCCCTGTAGTCTGATACGCGCTTTGCGATGCGCGCCCCTTGCGTCTGCCCTCTGGGCGATCGCTTGCAACAACGACTGCTAGATTACAACGATCAATCAACAATATAACCTCATGACAAATGTAATGGTTTGGAGATGACATTCATTAGATGTAGAGCAAGGGTGTTTGGGAATAAATTAAGAGACAAGAACATAAATAAACCTGAGTTCGACGTTAGAAAATTGCCTGAAACTCTTACCAAACAGAAGCCTGAGGAATACTGCACCAGTGCACAACTCAAGAGTTTAATGCCAATTTTCAAAAATAATAACAACCAAATCTTGAACGGTGATAAATCTCATGAACAACATTAAAACAGATGTACTAATAGTCGGTGGCGGACCTGTTGGTCTAGCGATGGCAGTGGAACTACGCTACCAAGGTATCGATTGCATTCTTATAGATCAGACTGATGGGGTGGTGAGTGATCCCAAGGTCAGTACAGTTGGACCCCGATCAATGGAGTTTTGCCGCCGTTGGGGCATTGCCCAACAAATACGCAATGCTGGTTGGCCTAGCGACCATACTCTAGATATTGCCTGGGTGACATCCGTTGGTGGACACGAAATATACCGAGCTAACTTTCCGAACTATGCCGAGCGATCGCTACCTGACTACACACCAGAACCAGAGCAAGTCTGTCCGCAAAACTGGTTTGCTCCAGTATTCCTAAATTTCTTGGGACTATATCCAGATGGAGTGATTCGGCTTCTCTCTCGCTTGGATAGTTTTGAGCAGAAAGATTTGGGTGTCATTGCCCATGTCACAAATCTAGAAACAGAAACCACAGAAGTCATCCACGCTCGATACATGGTAGCTTGCGATGGTGCTCGTAGTATGGTGCGTAAGGCTTGTGGTGTTGATGCCCCTAGCTTCCACCCTACCCAGGCGTATCAGAGTGTTGTGTTTAAGGCACCTGAACTGGCGACTGTGATGGGAAAAAACCATGCAATGGTCTATTATTTGGTCAACCCAATCATTCAGGAACCATTGCGAGCAGTAGACGGAGACTCACTGTATCGCTTAATTTTAAAGCCAAATGAAGACGGAAGTGTGCGTGACGCCGAAGAAGCCATCCGTGCCGCCATATCAATTGATACCCCTTTTGAGATTGTTTCCAACCTTCCCTGGCGTCTTACCCACCGAGTGGCCCAGAAGTACCGAGTGGGAAATATCTTCTTCGTCGGTGACAGCGCTCATACACTTTCACCCTCTGGTGGTTTTGGAATGAACACTGGTATGGGTGATGTCGCTGATTTAGGTTGGAAACTAGCTGCCACTCTCAAGGGCTGGGCTGGTCCCAACTTACTAGACACTTATGAAACTGAACGCCGTCCGATCGCAGTGCGAAACCTTGAAGCAGCAAACGTCAATTTGCAACGCACTCAAAAACGCGCCGTCCCTCCAGTTATTATGAGTGACTCAAAAGAGGGCGAACAAATCCGCAAAGAGATGGCTGTTGGCATGGAACGTAGTAACGTGAAGCGCGAGTTTGATGCCCCTGGAATTCACTTCGGGTTCCGCTATGAGTCCCCTGCAATCATCTCTGACGGTACACCTCCTAGCGATGACCCCTTCGAGTGGGAACAAAGTAGTTACCCTGGCGATCGGGCACCCCATGCCTGGTTGGAACCAGGAAAATCTACTCTGGATTTGTTCGGTCGTTCTTTTGTCCTGATGTGCTTTGACTCCACACAGGGAGTTGAAACATTAACAAAGATTTGTCAGGAAAAAGGAGTGCCAATGATTATCCAGCACATCGATAAGCCTGAAATTGCCAAGCTTTATGAGCGTGCCTATGTTTTGGTACGACCTGATGGACACGTAGCTTGGAGAGGTGACACTCTGCCTGTGGACTTAGAGGCACTCATTGACCGAGTTAGAGGGGCTTTTCATCAAAATTCGTCCCAGTCATCTTCCAAATCGCAGACACTCAGCTCGATAAAGTCCAGAACAGTAGAGAGTCGTGTTTCATAAACTCAAACACCTGCACCCTTGCCTTTCAAAACCGGTGATGTGGGAGTTCTATTTGAGTTGTGAAAATTCAAAGTTCCGCCAAACCAGTTTTCTCGGCTTTCACCGTTTAAATTTCAATACTTATGTATAGTCTCCGTTTTTGAAGGAGACTTAGAGAGAATAGTGACTTGCAAAACTCTAGTCTTGCAGTAAATATACGTACATAATAATTTGTTCAAGTTCACCCATTATATATAGGAGTCAATCAAAATGGTCACCGATGTAGTTCTCCAGAACGACTGGCATGTAGTAGCAACTTCCCAAGACTTGCAACCAGGAAAAATCCTCAAGGTTCGTCTGTTGGGACAAGATTTAGTCCTGTGGCGTAATGGCGATCAAGCCGTAGCTTGGGAAGACCGCTGTCCGCATCGGGGAGCCAGTCTGGCACAGGGATGGATTGAGAACGATGCTCTGGTTTGTCCCTATCACGGTCTTGCCTTTAACGGTGGAGGTAAATGTGTACACGTTCCGGCTCACCCAGATCAACCACCACCAGAACGGTCAAAGGCTTGTGTTCAAACATACCATATTAAAGAGCGTTACGGCTTTGTCTGGGTAAGTCTCGGCACACCAGAAAAAGACGTACCTCCCTTGCCAGAGTGGGATAACCCAAACTACCACAAATTTGTTTTTGGTCCCACCTTCTATCGAGCTAGCCCTTTACGCGCCCTAGAAAACTTCATTGATGTCAATCACGTACCCTTTGTGCATGGGGGAACCATAGGCAACCCTGAATATGCAAGGATAAATGATGACTTTAAAGTTGAGGTAAAGCCAGATGGTATCCACATCAACAATGTTCATGTCTGGGAGAACGATCCTAAGATTCAAGGAAAGGTGAACTCCTACAATCTAGACTTTCGCGTCTTGCGTCCCTTAACTGCGTCCTTACGCAGAAGAGCAGTTGATGAACCTCTGATTATCTTCTACACCATAACGCCTGTTGATGAGGAGGAGTGCCTTGTATGGAGGTGGACATTCCTAAACCACAATGTTCCAGAAAAGCAATTCCATAACTTTACAGGTATGGTTATGAGTCAAGACGCTGAAGCCATCGAGTCCCAACGACCAAAACGTCTGCCCTTAGACTTGCAAGCGGAATATCATCTGCCAAGCGATCGCACCACCGTTATTTACCGTAAGTGGCTTAAAAACCAGGGTGTCACTTTTGGCACTGTATAGATTTGTAAGAGAGCACTACAAGGTTTGTAGTAAGTAGAGAGCGTACTTATATAAGCGCTATACTTACTACAAACTTATTTTCGTAGGTTTGAATTATCAAGGCTGATTTCTAATTGGTACTAATTATTTCAAGCCTCATGCAAAATACTCGAATTTTTGATTTCAATACCTGACGTGCTTTTTTTTCAGTTACTTTTATTAGATAATAAACTTGTTGTTGAACAACTTTTCAACTTATACCATTTCCATATGAAGATGCATAGAAAGAACCCCACCGCCTGCGACACCTCCCCGCGAATTCGGGGAGGTTGGGAGGGGTAAAATAATGTGCCGCCTCATATAAAATTGGTATTACAGTGGTTTGCAACCGGATAAAATACAAAAATACAGGTGCAATATACCCTCGAAATAAGTGGGGTAAGCATTGCAATGCCCACCCCTACACCAGATGTGTATTTAAATGAGTTGAAAAGCCCTATTTAAGAGACTTTGAGCCGCATTTTTTACAAGTTATGCAATCGCAATTTTCACAAGCTTTACACAGAGAAAATTTCGGGCACCCTTGACGATGCACCAAATGTTGACAGAGTGTTGAATGGGTTATTTTGCCGTTCATCCAGGTCAGATAAGTCTTTGTGAAATCGTGGTGAGAAATCCGGGTTTGAAACCAAAGTGTCTTATCTTGTGATTTTTTGTTCAAGTCAAAGTTTCATTTTTGATCTCAAAAATAAATAACGAAATGCAGAAGAAAAAAGTGTCTGAGAATACGACTGTAAAAACTCAAGTTTACGAAAAATTTCTGACTCATACAATTGCTTCTGGAGTCAGCTTGCTCAGTTTATTACTTTTAGGAACATATTCAACAAGGGCCGAAATGCCTCCCACTTCAGGTGGTACACCAAATTTTGTCACTCAAAACCAGGGAAAAAAAAGTACGCCTGGAATGAATCAGGTGACAAATGTCAATCAACTAAGTGATGTCCAACCTACTGATTGGGCATTTGGTGCGTTGCAGTCTCTGGTTGAACGCTACGGTTGTATAGCAGGATATCCTAACGGAACTTATCGCGGTAATCGGGCGATGACTCGTTATGAATTTGCTGCTGGATTAAACGCTTGTTTAGATCGCATCAATGAATTGATCGCTACAGCAACAGCAGATTTGGTGAAAAAAGAAGACTTGGCAACTTTGCAAAAGTTACAAGAAGACTTTACTGCTGAATTAGCAACTTTACGAGGTAGAGTAGATACTCTAGAAGCACATACAGCCGAACTGGAAGCTAATCAATTTTCCACAACGACCAAGCTGCAAGGTCAGGCCATTATTTCTGTGACTGCTGGTGGGTTTGATGGCAGACGCATCATTGATCCTGCGCAACCCCCGACAGCTAATCCAATTACCAGCCAACCCAATGCCACAGTGTTGTATCGAGCTGGTGTAGATTTAAACACGAGCTTCTTTGGAACTGACTTGCTCAAAATTCGCCTTGATACTGGAAGTGGTATTAATGCTAGTCCAGCTGATGCAGGCAAAGACAATGCTGCAGGTTTGCTGGAGCCAAATTTTGGTAGTGTTATAGACTACTCAGTCAAGCCACCTACAAATGGTGATATAGAGATCAGCAGATTGTATTATGGTTTTCAGCTCGCTAAAGACTTTAGGGTCACTATTGGTCCGAGTTTTTTCCCGACTGATTTTGTTGACTTCAACAGTTACGCTTACCTCAGCTTCCGAGACTTTAGCACTCTGGCTTTTGTCAATAACTTTGTTCTTTTCCCAATTAACGGTGCGAGTGCAGGTGCTGCAATTGACTGGAAGCCAGGTAATGGACCACTATCCGTACGGGCGTTGTATGCTGCAACAGACTCAGCAAATCCTCTCCAACAGGGACCAGGAGTCATTCAGGGTCTTTCACCATTCACAAATATCTTATATTCCAGGCAATTTCGTGCTGCTGGTGGAGATCGCAGCATTGATCCCAATATTACAGGCGATCGCGGTTTTTTTGGAGACACCTATCAAGGTACGGTGGAAGTAGAATATGCACCCTCCAGGGCGTTCGCCGTGCGTCTGCAATATAGTGGTGGGGAACTATTCAAAAACCGCTTTGATAGCTATGGCGTAAATGTTGAACTAACCCTTGCACAAAAGTTTGGTATTTTTGGTCGCTACGGTTACGGTAACTTTGATAACACCGACTTTGGCGACATTAAACCTAATTACTGGATGGCGGGCGTTGGGGTGCGAGACTTGTTTACACCCGGTGCTTTAGCTGGGGTTGCTGTCGGTCAGCCATTTGTTGTCAATCAAATCGGGAATTCAACTCAGACTAATTTCGAGGCGTTTTATAACTTCCCGTTTAGTCGAGAGATCCAAGTTACACCATCAATTCAAGTTATTACCCACGCTGGAAATCAAGAAAGCAACGGCACAATTGTAACAGGTACACTTCGGACGGTATTCTCCTTTTAGCTTAAAGCGGTTTTCTTTCGGGTGGGCATTGCCACAAACATCTCAAATGTCCATTACTATAGCTTTTATGAACAATGCTCACCCTACGATTTATCTTCGCCTAATTACTTACAATAACAAAGACCTCACCCCTGCCCGAAGGGCGGAGTGAGGTTCTTCGTTTTTTAGAAGTGTTCATCCGAACTTGATATTAGCTATTCACAACTTTCAATTTTTTAGTCTGTTGCAGCAAACCAAACACAACAACTGTGATAACAATAAGAACAACACTCGCATAAAAGACTCCTTGTATTCCCCAAACACCGTAAGCAAGACCTGCGAATAATGGACCTAATGCTCTTCCTAGTGATTGAACTGTAACATTGAGTGCCATAAATCCAGCGCGGTAACCTTCTGGGGCAATTCCTGCTAACGTTGCTTGCAGAGGTGGAAAAATCAAGGCTACGGAAACACCAAATATTACAGAGGGAATGATGAGCAACCAAGCGTTATTAATAGCAGGCATAATCAGTAGTGACAAAGCACAGAGAAGAAAACCTAAGATGATTAACTTTTTTTCTGAAAACCGATTTGCTAAAAATCCTACCTGAGAAGCAGCAAAGGAAAAAATGAGTGATTGACAGCAAATGATAATACCAATTTCTATTCCAGAAGCGCCTAATTGAGTTCCTGCAAGGATAGGGACATAGGTATAGAAAGTACCTAACTCAATGACAAAGAGGGAAAACACCGCAAACAGTAGCGCAAACACTTGAGGATTCTTGATATTGTTAAAGGTATTTTTGAGATAATTGCTGAAATTCAAATTACCAGTGCTTTTTTGCTTGCTTCCTACCTTCAGATTCTTAGAAATAAACAGTGCAACAGGAAAGGCTAAGATTGAGAGCAAAAAGGGATATCGCCAACTCAACTCCCCTAAGAACCCACCAATGAGAGGATAAATTGTAGCTGCAACGCCAATCATGGCGGAGTTGAAACCCATTGCAGTAGTGAGCATTTTACCGCTATATAAATCGCTGATGAGAGTGAGTTCTAAAGACTCTAAACTAGCAGCACCTACACCTGTTAAAAAGCGCCACTCTAGTAAGCTGTGAAAATTATTGGCGATCGCACACAATATTCCGCCAACTCCGAACAGTAAAAGAGAAGGAATCAGCACTTTCTTTCTACCAATACGGTCTGCTAATGCTCCAAAAATCAAAGTTCCAACTGTAGTAGGCATCAAAAAAGTTGTCATTATCAATCCAACTTCTTGGGTTGGAATATTGAGAGATTTAGCAATGTTTGGCATGATAGGATTAATACCAACCACTCCACTAATTGCTACTAACGATATAGAAACAATCAGTAAAAGATTGGCATCAATCTGTATGCTCTTTGCATTATCTTTGTTAATTCTACTGAGTGACGAAGCCATATTTTTGTCTCCTTCTTTATTTTTACTTACTTTGAACTAACCTTTGATTGATTAACTATGAGTTCATTACCAGTAGAAAACGATGATTATGCAGCACCAACTCAGAACAAACACATTTTTTTTCTAGAGTGGTAGGCGCGTTGCGGTTCAATGACCTCACCAGGTGCTGTTTCGCTGAATTCCCTTGTTCAAAATGAAGAATAAAAATCTTTTTTTGAATCAGCGAATTTGAGCGTAAGCGCAAAGCGCACTCGCGACTGGAGAGGTGTGCACAAGGACGGGGTTAGGTGAGACCAGCGCTGCGGGAGGGTTTCCCGCCGTAGGCATCTGGTGAGGCAGTCCGGTCTTGGGGGTTCCCAAGGACGGTGCACCTGGCGTTTTCCCGACAGCCAGGCGACTGGCGAACCCGGAGGGTGATGTATAGTATCAAGTTCGCTTACTCCTGTTTCGCCCCAAGAATACCTAAATTAAAGAACCGCACAAGGCGCGAATTTGCGGTGTGCAAACGCGGTGTGCCTGGGAACCCGCCAACCTCGGTACAGATAAGTCTATGGGATAACGCGATAATGGCATACTCGCGTGAATCCCACCCCTTCTAGGGGTGGGTGCGTCAAATTAATCATGAAACGAGTAGTAGAAAATATTATTGCTTACCCGTTGACATTGAAGTTACACCCTGGTTCTAAATTGACAGGGTTCGCTTTAGTTAATAACCGCGATGATAATAAATACGGTTTTCCCTGTACAGCCCCAAAATAAACTTTCAATTATGTATCGACAGGCGATTTTGTAAGAGTTCAGATAGTCAAAGAACACAAAAACGTACAGTCTGGAACATATACTGGACGCGTCAAAACACCGACAAACAAAGGGTTTGAAGTCGTTATCAATGGTTTCAGAGTTGGGTTTTCGACAATGAAGGACGTGTCCAGAATCCATTGCAGCGACGGGTATGATTACGCTTGACCACGAAAAGCTACGAATTAACGAGATTAGGATGTTCGACTCGCCTCCTCAACAGGTTTGGATGGGGGCACTTAACAATTCAAAATTCTGATTGCTGAGGAGCAAGGGGACACGCTGCGCGTATCTCCTACCGGAGACGCTGCGCTAACGCCCAAGCCGCGTGCCCTTTGCGCTTACGTTCCACTCGCAACGCCGGAGGCGATTCAAAATTCAAAAATTAACTTTCTTTTCAAAAATAAAGAATTGTAAATCTTGAAAAGAATTTAAGAAATGTCACAAATTCTATAGAATTTATAGCTTTAGAGTCAGGACTTACGCAAAGAAACCCGGTTTCTACCAAAAATCGTCTGTTTCGCAACCAAAGACGAACGAAGAAACCGGGTTTCACAGCAGATGGTGCGTAATATCATGTCCGCTCAATTACCCATAATAAATTGACCCCACCCGCGCACCTCCCCAACCCTCCCCTTACTAAGCTACGGTGTACACACAAGTGCTATCTGCAAGGGTTTGAGGCGTTATAGACCCTTTAAATTGTCATTACGAGCGCAGCGATAGCGGAGCGTAAGCGCAAAGCGACACGCACTCGCGTTCGTCGTTCCTCCTCGCAATGACAGGCTTCCAGAGCGATTGCCGTAGGCACAGCTAAGCGCCTTACGGCGCTCAGCATGAGCGTTCGCTAAACGCACAGCCTAGAGCTAGACAACGAAACCGAGCGTCAGGTGGAATTTCAAGACTTGTGTGTACACCGTAGCCTTACTAAGGGGAGGGTTGGGGAGGGGTAACAGAAGAATTATGGTTGATTACCCGGACTTGATATAAGTCCTATGAGTTCTGGGCGAGCTTACCCTGCTTGATCACACACTCAAGCGCTCATCATACCTGCTTTTTCTGTTCTTGGCTGCTTCGTCCTGGTGCATCACCTACCCATCCTTGGTAGAGTCGATGGGGACTATTATGTCCCGCACCTCTCTGCTAGATCCGGACGTGCCCATTTCTGTGCATCCGGCTCCCGATGTTTCAGAGTTTCCCCTTGCCCATGTGGTGATAATCATGACAGCTTTCGTGGACTGCTAGGAGGTTTTTAGGTTTCCAGTTGCTGTGATTGCTGTCTTTGTGGTGAAGATGTACTCGTTCATCCGAGAGCATCTTATGTCCACAGTATCCGCATGTATGTTTTTGCTTCGTGAGTGTCTTTGAGGTTATGCCGTCGTATAGCTTGCTGTTGCGTTCGCTCCAGTAGGTTAAATCCCCATCGTAGGGTGATTTGGTTCCTTTTACGCTTATATGACTGTTTTCTGAGTAGGGTACCTTTGGAAAGGCTTTATCTAGTAATTTCTTACTGGTGTGCCTGTCTTGTTTGGTTTCCTTGTTGAACTTCCTAAAGGTTCTGAGTTCGATGTGGTGAAGATTATGCTTTGCTCCATCCATTTTGCAGAATCTATGGTAGTTCCTCCATCCTCTGACGATAGGCGCTAGTTTTTGCGCTTTCTCACTGGCTCCATAGTTGGAAGAATTGACGACGTTTTTAATTTTCTTCCGGAATGCTCGGAAATTGTCCTTAGATGGATAGCTTCTGAATTTCCCGTTAGATTGTACTTTAAATTCCCAACCAAGGAAGGAAAAGCCGTCTGTCGCTGCTGTGATTTTGGTTTTCCTTTCACTGATTTTCATCCCTCGCTCTATAAGAAAGTTGCAAACCTTAGCAAGTATGATTTTCTCATTGTCTCCTGGTTTGAGGAAGAAAATCATATCGTCTGCATATCTTACAGATGGGTGAATTTCTTCAATACCATTGAGCGCAATGTTGGCTAATAGAGGACTGACCACACCACCTTGCGGTGTTCCTTGTTCTGGAAATTCTATATTTGCTCCAGCCTTGAGACATCTAAAGATGCCATTCTTAAGGCTGCTAGGAGCGATTAGTTTTTCCATTATGGATTTGTGGCTTATCCTGTCGAAAGTGGGTAGCTAGCTAGCGAGGTAACATAATGCTCCTTTTCTAACTAGCCCCCTCCGAACCGTGCTTACGAGTTTCCAGGTACACGGCTCTCCAGTATTCCATTACTATGAGACTTGTTTACCTGTTGGTTTACCTGCGTGTATCGCATCATGGCATTGAGGGCAGACCATTAGAGTTTTCCTTCTACGAGCGGACATAATTTGCATCCATTGCGGTTTTTCTTTCTGACCTTTGACTTTGAGGTCTTTAAGGGCGCGAATATGGTGAACTTCAATGTCACCAGTAGCCCCGCAAATCTCACATTCATCGGCTTGAAGACGTTTAATCAGTTCATTTCTGAACGCGGGTTTTCGCGTTTTTGACAAGTCTTCTATGGTTGCTTTTAAATTGCGTTTTAATTGTATGCCACCGAAGCGAGCAATTAGGGGTTTCTTGCCTTCAACTGGGACGGTGATTTCAACACATTTTCTCAAACCGTGTGGAAGTTTTACCGTCTTATGGTACTTCGCGCAGATTTTAGCTACGCTAGTTTTGTGTTTACAGGCAAGGGTTTTCATCAATGAACTCCACATCACCCATTGGAGCTTTCGGAGCCATGCAATGTTTTGAGCCTGGCTGTAGAATTGTACGAGTCCTCTAAATTCTGATTGGTAGATGTTGATGATAGTAAAATCATCATCATTTATTAATTCAGACCGATGAATGGGCTTGCCATTCCTCATATATAGGGCGCACTTTTCTGCTATCAGACCAGCCGGGATTCTTAGTGCAATTATTCCATTAATTGAGCGTTTACCATTGGTATGCTTATTGTCGGAGTGTTGAACTAAAATCTCGTAACCTAAGAAGTTTGCCCTTTCATTTCTGGCATGAGTAATTAAGGTCTTTTCTGGTGACAATTCCAACTGAAGTTTTTCAGCTAGAAATCCCTTAAGTTTTTCCTTAATTTCTTTTGCTTCTTGAAATGAACCAATGAAACCAATTAGAAAATCGTCAGCGTAGCGGACGTAATTTAACCTTCTGTATTCAGGGTCCCGGACATCTTTGGAGGGCATGTTCTGGTATTGAATTTCCAGTTGACGCGCTTTATCAAATTGTCTATTTTTCCTGTAATACCAGGCAAGTTTTACGAGTTTTGAATACTCTGGATTTTCTGCCCGACATTTGCCGAGTGTGTATTCTGGAATGAGTCTTTGTTCGATAAATTTATCGAGTTTCTCAAGGTAGATGTTGGCAAGTATGGGTGAAACAATTGCGCCCTGCGGTGTTCCACTTAGGGTAGAATGGTATCTCCATTGCTCGCAGTAACCTGCCTTAAGTAAATTTTCAACCAATCTCAGAAAGCGATTATCTAGGATTTTCTCGCGTAAAATTGACATCAAGATTTTATGGTCTATATTGTCAAAGCAGCCTTTGATATCTCCTTCGATAAACCACTTGGTTCCTTGCCAAGTGCGGTCTATTACTGTTAACGCCGTATGGCATCCGCGTTTTGGTCTGAAACCGTGACTGCTGTTGGAAAATTGAGGTTCATAATACGCCTCTAATATCAAGCGTATTACTTCTTGAATCAATTTGTCTTTCCAAGTAGGAATACCCAATGGTCGAGTTTTCCCATTTTTCTTGGGAATATTAATTCGCCTCACTGGTGTCCATTGAAAGCGTTCGTATCGAATCTCTTCTATGAGAGTTTCAATCTTTTTCATGGACATCCCGTCAGCAGTYTCCTGAGTGACTCCTGGCGTTATTGCACCAGCATTTTTATAAATGCGGCTATACGCTAGCAGGTACAAATCCGGGTTGAACAATTGTCTGTAGACATCATCCAATAGTAAACCACGGTAGCCTCTGTCTCTGATTACACTTAACACCGTTTCGGCGTTTCGCATCTCGCGTACCTCTCGGTTAAAATGTCAGAAATACCTGTTCCCCTTCGCCATGTGAACGGCTTTCCCGTTCTCGGACTACTATGGGAACTCTGTAGTCATAGGACTCGCGTCCCGTAGACCATCCCGCGCTTCATCAACTCGGTACGTAATAGTGTGATTTAGGTGTCCCACTCATTCGTTAAGCCATCTCATCGGTGGCTGACTTCGTTTGAAGAAGTTGTGTGGTTCAAATGCTTAAAACTACACACAAACGATTATTCCTTTTAGGCGTTGTAGGAATAGGCAATCGCTTATACCGTCAGAATTGGGCTTCAGGTAGTTTAACCTTCACCTTGTCACACAAGCCTTGCCGAGCAATAGTTTTTAACGCCTTCTCTCTATTCCCGGCTTTACCAACATGCTGTTGTTCCTTTTGTCTTTTGACTCTAGGTAAGTTGATTGACTTAGGGACGTTCTTCTTAGTCCCTCCCAACTTCGTTGGGGATACCGCGTTAACTGTCGCGGCGCACGCATTTCTCAATATCAAGCTCAATCACTCTTTTATTGATTCCGTTCTTGGTGGAGTTTAGGTTATCAAAAATGTACTTTTGTGCGTCGTGCGCACTGCGTCCAGTCCTAAAACCGTAGCTCCTAGCGTGGAAGGTTGCTTCGTGTGCTGGTTCTAGTGCGAACTTTGCTAAGCATTGCCAAGCTCTGTCCGCAATAGTTGGGATTTTTAGCAGTCGGGTTGTTCCGTCTTTCTTGGGGATTGGGATTGCCCGTAATTTGCTAGAATGCCAGTTATGATAGTTGGTCATTAATAGCTTCTCAAGGTCAAGACGTTCCACGAAAGTTAGAGCGGTTTTACCGTCAATTCCTGCTGTTTTCTTTCCAGCGTTTAGCTGTGTAACTTGCCTGATAGCAAGCATTCTTGCTGAGCGAGATTTTAGAATCAGTTTCTGGATTGACCTTGCTCTACGCAGGTCGCCTCTTCTAACTGCATTGAATAACCGTCTTTGTAGTCGGAAAAGTGCTTTTCGGTAATACCGCCAAGGAGACTTTTGCCATAATTCACTAGCATCTTTGCTGTGTCTAATCATAATCTACTCCAATCTGATTATTTTCTAAACACCTTGCAGCAGTTACGCTGCATCCTACCCGCCTCTAGAGAATTGCACCTCTCGTCTGGTTTACCCAGGTTTCGACCGTCCTGGGACTCTAGAGCCGTTTTTCTTCGTTCCTCGGATTAGATTGTTTTGTGCCGTCAGATGTAGCCAATTCACCTGCTAGAATCTCTTGTCCATTGCTGCTTGCGATTTGAACCATCAGCGAGATATTTCTAACTTGGGTTAGGGTTTTTGTGTTATGCCCTACCAGTCTCTAAGATGCTTTTTAAGGCTCTGTTTCATCTTGTGCACTTCCTGTTAACGCCAGTGTCAGCCCATAACAGCCGTCTGATTGCGTCCTGTTCCCAGCTTCACTCTACAGAATTCCGAGTCTGTTCGGTGTGGGCAGATAAGGTTTCACCTCTGGACTTGAGGGGAGGGGCTTGCACCCTCATCTTATATCCGAAGTTCAACCCTTGTGGGTTGGCTAACTTATGTACGGGCTGATTGCCGTAATTCGGTTAGCAACGAATCGCACTAAATCTGTGACTGCATAAGTTGAATTCACTCAACTCTATATACTTCTGGTGACTTTGTGGCTATCAACCCTGACTCATTCAAGGAGGGCTATTTATGAAGAAAAACAAAAGAAAACACGATAGTAGTATTTTAAACAAACACAATATATTAGGGAGCAGAATAAAAATGTATCTACAATAATACCTAAAAGAAAATATGAGAGTCAGTTAATTGATGTATGAAAATTAACAGAATAAATGCTCATAAAGAAAACTAATAGTTCACAAGCTTGCTGTCAATGATGTGTTTTTTGAACATAAATATGGGCTCTTAGCTTTGCAGATACGCTTGATTTTGACGACAATCTCATATCCTGCCCCATTTGCAATATAAATCAGCATTTATCGGGAAAACGAAATCCTTGTTTCTTTCAAATCCTATAACTGACACACTTTCCCGACTTGCCAGATGTACACGATGATTCAGTAAAGTCTTTTTTGTTTGCTAAGTCTTTTTTATCCAAAGTCCTAAAAGTGGTTTTTTAAGATGAGTATTTTAGATTTTCCCCGCCTACACTTACTCGGTTTCGCCCGCATCCACGCCCCGACAGGACATAAAAACGGTCTAGTAGATGTCAGTAGCAACACTTGCTACATGAACGGTAAGCCCTTCGATGACCACCGTGGGGCGTCCGAGTACCACGAATACCTTCAGAATTTGGGACCTCGGTTTAACCAGCAAGGGGAATTGGATGAAAATGGTCCTTTCAGTATGGCGATGGGATGGGATTTTGGCGGTAACGGTCACTTTTCCATCGAAGCACAAATTGTCAGCACACAACGCGAGTTTGGACAGATTGACCAACGTGATCCCGTGGTAGGACGCAGTGTTGATTTATGGGGTCACCACAATGAATACGTCAAAACAAGCTTCAATCGCGCCCGCTTTTTTGAATCCGATCCAGCTTCCAACTGGACTAACACAATCATGTTGGGACACTTGACCTTTGGACGCCTTGGCGGTTCCCACGAAGTTCCATATATGGTTTCTGCGCCAATTTCTGGGATGCAGTTAGCCCGTTGGCAAAATTTCGATCATATCCGCGAATTACCTCAACACTGCCTCAACAGCGAGTTTAAACGAGCAGCAGTCTATCAGTTTACCATCCCCAAAGATGTTAAAGATTTCCTCTGGGGTGAAGAAGTCGCCCACTCACCAACTGTATCTTTGTTACGAGAAGCTATGAATCGTGACGATGTGTTGGGACTGGTGGTGCAATTGGGCATTAGTAATATGTCTGCACCAGTGCAACCCGACTTACCAACGTTCTGGGAACTGCACGGAACCATCGGTCTGTGGTGCAAAGATGAACTCAGCACTTATCCGCACGGACGGTTACTCACTCCTCGACGTGCTGCTGAGTCGGAAACAAAATCAGCACAAATGTCTAACCTCACGCTGCAAGTGACTCCCCAAGGTGTGAGTTTAAATATGGTCACAGCAGTACCTTGTGTCGGACGCGCCCCCAAACCAGGACCAGGACCAACTCATGGGATTGGTCCCAAACTCGACCTCGGTGATTTGGAAGTGCGTACTGTTGATAGCAAACGGCTGATAGCACGGATTCCCAAAGAAGAATACCAACGGGAGGCGCATCAACTCAAAAGTGGAATTGTAGATGTTCCATTCGTAGAAGAATTTGACAATCTGCGCGACGAGATAGAACAGCAAGGTCTGTGTATCATCGGGACAGGAGCTAACGGACAACAGCAAATTCTTGTTCAAGAAGAAGAAATCAATCTTCAGGTAGATGACGCTTCTTTATTTTTAGAACATCCCAACTGGAAGCAGAACCAAGACCATGCAGTAGAGTTGGAAGTGCGGTCTTTCGTGCGAGGACGCCCTGCACCGATTGAGTCTGTTTACCTGCGTCAGTTTTACAACCCAAGAGCATTCCCCCAGCTACGCTACGAGTTTGAAAGCGATTCTACCAACGCTCTTAAGACTTTCCACTTTCCCCGTAACTCTGAAATGGAAATTGTCCACTTCAAATCAGGAAAGCGGGACTCTGAGGGAGAATTTGCTTCCACATGTGCAATTTCCACCAACCACGAGGGGCGTGCTTGGGTAACTGTGCGCGGTGCTAGACCGGGAACAACACGGGTACTGCTATCTCCTCGTCCTGATGATTTACTTTGTGATCCTCGTAACTTGGATGAAGCGGAAATTGCTTATGACAATGATGATAAACTGGGGTTTTGGTCTGGCGCCGGCTTCTTTGCTGTGCGAGTGCTAAGTGATGATTGGCACTTGGATGAAATTCCGAATGAAGCAGTAGATTTTAACTTAATCTACGAACATGTCCTAGCTTTCTACGAGTTAAGTTTCTCGTTCATGAAAGTGGATGTCTTTAGTCTGGCTGACCAATGCAAGGTAGAAACCTATGCACGTCTGATGTGGCAGATGTCCGACCCCCGCAATAAATATAAGACTTACTATATGCCCCCAACGCGGGATATGTCTCAAGCTAAGTCGATGCTTCTGCTGAAGTTTCTGCAAAATCTGCAGCGAGTCGGCTATGTTCCGCCAGCAACTCCAGAACCAAAGCGTAGCCAACGTACACTCCAGACGCGGGAGGAGTTGGTAAGCGCCTTGAAACAAGCGGCGGAGTTGGAAGTTGCTGTAATGTTGCAATACATCTATGCAGGATACTCTGTTCCCAACTACGTCACAGGTGAGGAATATGTACGTCGGGGTTTGTGGACTCCCGAACAGTTACATTTAGCTTGTGGTGACGGGAAAGAAGTCCGAAGTTACGGAATGCGGGGTGTACTGCTGGAAATCTCCCGCGAGGAAATGATTCACTTTTTGATGGTTAATAATATATTGATGGCGATTGGAGAACCTTTTTATCCAGCAGTTCCCAACTTCAAAGAACTCAACGGACGCTTTCCGATTGATGTAGACTTTGCTCTAGAACCATTGAATGCTACCTCCCTACAGCGTTTTATGCGCTTGGAGATGCCCGACTTTTTGGAAGAAAACCTGAACAACGAACCTGTAGGCGATCGCACTGTTGACCATCTACACGGTTATGGTTCTTTAAGCGAGCTGTACCATCAAATTAGCGAAGGGCTGAAGAATATTCCAGATTTATTCATGGTCAAGAAGGGTCAAGTGGGTGGTGAGCATCGTTTATTTATACGCGATGACTTTAACAAAGTTCACCCAGATTACCAGTTTCAGGTAGACGACCTCAACAGCGCACTTTTCGCCATCGACCTGATTGTCGAACAAGGAGAGGGATGTCACGCCCAATCACCAAAATTTGAGCGTTCTCACTATCAGCAATTTCGTCGTCTGGCAGAAGCACTTTCCCATCAACAGGTGAGTGATGGCGAGACGAAACTCAAAGCCCCGTGGAACCCCTCTTACCCTGCTTTGCGTAATCCCTCCTTAAATTACCGAGATTACAACACCAACGTTGTGACAGTCCCCCAAACTAGAGCAGTCATGGAGATATTTAACGAAAGTTATTTTCTGATGACGCAACTTATGGTACAACACTTTGGGTTAATGCCCACTGGTAGTCTGCGGCGCTCAAAGCTGATGAATGCAGGTATTGACGTGATGACGGGTATGATGCGTCCTTTAGGAGAAGTGCTGATGAGTATGCCTTCAGGTAAAAGCGGTAAAACAGCGGGACCATCCTTTGAGATAGAATCTCCTAGTTATATACCGACGCCAGAAATTGCAATGAATGCGATCGCCCGTCGATTTGAGCGACTAGGACATCGATCGCGTGAGTGCGAAGCCATCCCCAACAGTGTCTGCGAAATGTTTGATTTCTACGCCAGATTCTTTGATGATTTAGCTCGTCATCCTCAGTCGTTGTCTCATTGAGCCAGTTATCAGTTAACAGTGAACAGTTATCAGTTATCGGTTATCGGTTATCAAAATTTCTTGTCCGCGAGTCCAAAAAAAATGCATAAACTCATTTTTCCGACCGTATGGATAACTATCAACCGATAACAACTGGTAACTGAGTCATGAAATTATATTACGCTCCTGCATCATCTTATTCCCAACGAGTCCTGATCGCCCTGTACGAGAAGGGAGTTGATTTTACAGCGATTCCGGTAAATCTTTTTGACCCCGAAAGCCGTGAAGAGTACATGCAAATTAACCTTTTTGCCAAGATACCCACCTTAGTAACTGATAAAGGAAATGTCATATTTGAGGCTAATATAATCATTGAATACCTTGACCAACGTTTTCCAAATACATCCCGCCTCATTCCTGGTGATTCAGAACAAGCCCTAGAGGTGCGGATGGTGGAACGGATGATTGATGTGTACATCAACAGTGGACGGGAGGCGCTATTTGCTGATACTCAACGTCCAGTTGAGGAACGAGGCAAAAAAGAAGTTATTAAAGCAAAGCGGTTATTGGAAACAGCACTTGCTCTGCTTGATGAAAAACTCGCCACTCGTACCTGGCTAGGAGGCGAAGAGTTTACAATCGCCGACTGTGCTGCTGCTCCCACCTTCGCCTACCTGCGCATGGTTTACAACTACAAACACTTTCCCAACTTGACAAATTACGTCAAACGTTTGGAGTCCAGACCATCGGTATCACAAGTTTTCCAATCTGGACGTAACCAGATGACACAGATGTTATCTGAATTGCGGAATCCCCTGCAACTAGTGCCGTTGGAAAGTTAAGAGTTTTCAGGATCTCCTAACTTCTAACCCCTGATTCAAAACTTTTTATTGGAGATAAAAAATGTCTAGTTCAACAATTGAAAGATTAAACCCGTTTATAAAAGAAGTTATCCAAGACCCCTACACCGTCTATCGTCGTTACAGAGAGGAAGACCCCGTTCATTGGGGAGTATCAGCGAATCCCAAGTTGCCCGGTGCTTGGTACATCTTCCGTCATGAAGACGTGATGAAAGTTCTCGAAGACCGGAGATTTGGTCGCGAGACTTTAAACGAACGAGAAGATGTTGAAACCACCCCAGTGCCAACAGCATATAACGCGTTCTTGGCTCTCGTCAGTAATTGGATAGTCTTCCGGGAACCACCCAATCACACACGGCTAAAATCGTTGGCTAGCAAAGCATTCACCCCAAAAATTGTTGAAAACATCCGTCCAGCGATCTACGAAATTGCAGACAATCTGTTGGATATAGTCCAGAACCGTGGAGAGATGGATTTAGTTGAGGAGTTCGCTTTCCCTCTGCCAACAAAAGTTGTCGCCACCATGCTAGGTGCCGATCCAGAAGATTTGCCATTGTTCCGTGAATGGGCACTAGCCATGCAACAAGCCAGCGCCTCTCGTTTGCAACCACCACCAGAAGTCTACCAACGTGCAAACGAGGCTGCTCAAGCATTCGTCGATTATTTCACCCCTTTAATCACAGAACGACGTGCCAATCCGCGCGAGGATCTGATTTCGGCACTCGTCAAAGCTGCTGATGAGGGCGACAAACTAAGCGACTTTGAAATTGTCGCGACATGCACCCACCTGTTAACTGCAGGACACGAAACCACAATTAACCTGATTGCCAAGGGGACACTAGCATTACTTCGGCATCCAGAAGCACTCAAAAAGTTACGCTCCCACCCCGAACTCATCCCTGGCGCAATAGAGGAGTTCGTTCGCTACGACACGCCAATCCAGATGGTTACACGCTGGGCTTATGCAGACGTTGAAGTTGGTGGTAAGTTGATTAAGCGCGGGGATAGCGTGGGAGTGATGATTGGCTCAGCCAACCGAGATCCCGCCCAATTCAACAACCCAGATGTTCTAGATATACAGCGTGCAGAAAACAAACACAGTGCCTATGGCGGCGGTATCCATTACTGTCTTGGTTCATCGCTAGCTCGTGCTGAAGGTCAAATTGCCATGAATGTTTTGCTTAACCGTTTGCCTGAGCTTCGTTTGGCAGATGAAAACATTGAGTGGGCAAACAACATTGTGTTTCATGGTCCTAATCATTTGCAGGTTAGTTTTAAAAAACCTGCGATCGCTTAATTCACAAATTTTAGATTTTGGATCGGATCTAAAATTTAGGCGTTGCTTCCGAGTGAGTATGACATTAAAAAATCAAATGTCTCAAACACCAATTTCTTATGCCTTCAAGCCTTACCGTTAATCAGCAACGCCTAAATCAAAAATGAAAAATCTAAAATCTAAAATCATACAAACTCTGATTCTAAAAAAATTGCAAATAAGGTACAATCATCATGAACGTTATACAAGGTTTGACAAAAGCTCTCGTCTACGTCACAGACATAGACAAACAAATCGATTTTTATCAAAATAAATTGGGTTTAACAATCAAATGTCGGCAAAGTATAGAAGGACGCATTGATAAACAATGGGTGGAGTTTATCACAGGCGAATGCACCTTGGTTTTGCACGGCAATATGGAGAAGCAAATCGGTACAGATAAACCCACACTTTTAGCATTTCATGTGGACGATATTGATGCCGCTTATAAAGAATTGACAGAACGCGGCGTTAAACTTAGCGCAATTCGTTCTCCCTCGCCTGGGTTAAAAATTGCCGAAGGTGTTGATCCAGAAGGTAACCCGTTCAGTATTGATTGTCAGAAATGAATGATTGTCAGCAATATAAATAAAACCAAAATAGAGAAAGATAGAAACTATGATGGGACAACATTCAACACAACCTGAAAAGAAAACTTGCCCCCATCTTGGGGAAAAATACCAACCATTTGTCAACCCACAACTTGACGATCCGTATTCGTTTTATAAAGTTGCAAGACAAGAAGAGCCACTATTTCATAGCCCATTGTTAAACGGTTATGTTCTGACTAGCTATGATGAAATCTTAAAGGTACTTAAAGATCCAGCAAGATTTTCTTCAATGGATACCCTCGCTCCGGTGATCAAATTCACGCCTCAAACAGTTGAAGCCCTCAAGCAAGGTGTTCCTAAAGTTCGTGATTTAGTGAATAGTGACGGCGAAGAACACAAGCGCTTGCGTGCTCCTTTCATGAGAGTATTTGCACCAGAGCGGATTGAGGCAATGGAAGGACCAATTCACACTATTGCTAACAGATTAGTAGACAATTTTGTTAATGATGGTCACGCTGACATCATACAGCAATTTTCCTATCCACTGCCGCTTGAAGCCATCCTCACCATGTATGGTATTCCTTCAGACAGGATGAAAGATCTTAAGAAGTGGTGCTATGACATGGATGAATTGCTCTCAACGCCAATGACGCCGGAACGTCAGTTAGAATGCGCTCAGAGTTTTGTGTCAATGCAGCACTACGTTGTTAGTCTCATTGAGGAGCGACGGAAATCACCTCAAGATGATCTCATTAGCAATGTATTGTCCTCTGACCTAAACATGGTAGAGTTAGTCAGTATTTTATGTGGATTAGTACAAGCAGGACATAAGACGAGTTCTCATCTAATTGGGAATGCTTTAAAACACTTGCTAGAACAGCCTCAGTTATGGCAGACTATTTGTGACAATCCTTCACTCATTCCTGTTGCTCTTGAAGAGATACTAAGGTATGATGCTCCTGTTACATCAATGACTCGCACAACTACCCAAGAAGTTGAGCTAGCAGGAGTCACCCTACCCAAGGGTACTCGAATCTATTTGATATATGGCTCTGCCAATCGGGATGAAACCAAGTACAACAATGCTGATAGTCTTGATTTAGAACGCTTTAAAGAGGTTACCCCCAACCATCTAGCGTTTGGTCATGGAGTCCATCGTTGCATTGGTTCCCACTTTGCCCGTCGGGAAGCAAAGATTGGGCTTGAGATCTTATCTAAGAGATTGCCAAATCTGCGACTACGCCCCAACCAAGAACTAACCCACTCTCCAAATATGATATTCCGTGGTTACTCGCACCTAGAGGTGGAGTGGGATGTCGCGTGATAGGTTGAGTGAACCTGTCGATAAAAAGTTTTGGTAACGTAGCCTGCTTACAGTATCTACGTGCCATTGAATTGAAGCCATGCAATAAAAACTGAGCTTCAAAATCTTCCTTCGCATATATTTCAAGGAGAAAAAGAACAATGGGTATGCCTCCAACCTTAAGTCGTGGTTCCACAGGTGATTTTGTACAAGGACTGCAACGTGATCTTTCTGCAAAAGGATATCTTGATGCTAGTGCAGTCAGCGGCACATTTGATGAAGCAACCGAAAATGCAGTCAAAGCATTCCAAAAGGACAACGGCTTAACACCAGATGGAGTTGTCGGACCTCAAACTGGTCAAAAATTAGGTGGTCCTCCTGCATAAAACTCACAAGTCTCCCCTATAAAAAAGTAGGAAGATGAAAGTTAAAGAATCACAAATTTAT
>NZ_JXCA02000030.1:38845-170495 GCF_000828085.3 Scytonema tolypothrichoides VB-61278 | reverse complement strand
TCATTCATTCAGGAGAAAAAGAACAATGGGTATGCCTCCAACCTTAAGTCGTGGTTCCACAGGTGATTTTGTACAAGGACTGCAACGTGACCTTTCTGCAAAAGGATATCTTGATGCTAGTGCAGTTAGTGGCACATTTGATGAAGCAACCGAAGAAGCAGTCAAAGCATTTCAACAGGATAATGGCTTAACACCAGATGGAGTTGTCGGACCTCAAACTGGTCAAAAATTAGGTGGTCCTCCTGCTTAAGCTAAACTCATATAACCTAAACTTTGACAACAACGCGGGTTGATGACTCAACCCGTGTTGTATAGTGTTTTACTTTAAAGAGATGGAGAGTGAAAAATGAGTACCCTTGAGAAAACTTCGGAATCTAATTTGTTAGAAAAACCATCTTCTGAAATGACTAGCATTCAGAGTGAAGACTTGAAACGCAGTCTTCTCTGGCATGGTATTTTGTTCTGTACCTTAGGATTTATCCTCGGGTTGTTGATCCCTTTGTATGCCAATCCACGTGCGGGGCTGGCAGCCCATGCACTTTCAATCACACAGGGAATGTTCTTAGCGATCATCGGTTTATCCTATCCATACCTCAAGTTACCATACTGGATTGCTAGAGCAAGTTTTTGGTCGTTTCTCATCAGTGCTTATGTTGGTGTGATTGGTCAGATTCTGGCTGCAGCATTTGCTTTAGTCAGGATTTTTCCAATGACAGGACAGGGACTTCCCGAAGGTCCTGCGTGGTTGGAGACCACTGTCGAAATACCTACCAAAGTCATGACCACCTTTCTTCTCTTAGCCTGTTTTGTTATTCTCTATGGGTTAAGACCAATTAAAAGTAGTTCAAGCTCGCAACAAGAATCTAAGTAGTGGCAATGCAATAACAAAGTTAATAAATTGAATTCTCCGAAAATTAGATTTTGACCCTGTAAAATAAAGGTCAAGGGCTATTTTCGGAGATATCTATTATTTATTTTGACATTGCTTTAGGAAGAATTCAATGAAGTTCATACCGTTAATCACTATCATTTTATTAAGTACTGCTTTTACTTCTAGTAGTCCGCTACATTAATTTTGACAGGTCGTGAGGGCTAGAAACCGCGTTTCTCTAAGAAACCCGGTTTATGATAACCTGTCAAAACTTGTGTGGTCGAGTACTAGTATTGAAGCTGTAGAATCAAAAAATAGCAAAAATCAGCGAAAAATGCCATATTCTGCCGATTCTGTCGAATATCTAACCTCTCCTGAAACGACGTCTATGAATCTTCCCTTTTCGGAAGCAGTACGTGTCGGTAACATGCTTTACCTTTCAGGAGTTATCGGAAACGTCCCTGGGAAAAAACAGCTTGTCACTGGTGGAATAAAAGCTGAGACAAAGCAAACTATGGACAATATTAAACGTATTATTGAGAGACATGGTTCATCCATTGACCGGATTATTCAATGCAAGGTGATGCTTGCGGATATACAAGAGTGGGGCGCTATGAACGAGGTTTATCTTACTTATTTCTCACCGTCACGATTACCTGCAAGAAGTGCGTTAGCAGCAAGTGGTTTAGCTTTAAATGCACGGGTGGAAATGGAATGCATAGCAACACTCACTCCTATGATAGAAAGTTAAATTGCCAGAAATCTCAAGCGAAGTATTAGTCACCAGACAGTAAAAACCATGAATCAAGCAACCCCAAGAAGCCAACCAAAAAGTTCAACAAATATCTTCCAAGATAAGAATTTTTACATCATAAATTTTGTGACATTGGTGGGAATTTTAGGGGGAACCCTTTATAACCCCGCACTACCAACCATACAAAAGTTTTTTCAAGTTACAGAAGAGCAAGCTTCATGGATCTCAACACTTTTCCAGTTACCTGGTGCTGTCATTACTCCAATTTTTGGAATTTTAGCTGACGTTTTAGGCAGAAAACAAGTCCTGATTCCTTCGCTGCTGGCGTTTGCTGTTGGTGCTGGGTTGAGCGGATGGACATCTAATTTCACGACCCATTTGGGGGGCCGATTAGTACAAGGTGTTGGTGCTGCTAGCTTAGAACCCCTACAACTTACCATTCTTAGCGATCTTTACCAAGGTAGAAAACTAGGCGCTGCAATGGCATTTAATGCCAGTTTGATTGGTATGAGTGGAGCGCTTTTTCCCCTTCTTGGTGGGATATTAGGCGAGATTAACTGGCAATATACGTTTTTACCAGGGTTGGTAGCCATTCCAATAGCATTTTTGGTACTAGTGATATTGAAATTACCAAGACAACCACAAAGCACAGAGAAATTTCAACTCAAATCTTATCTACAAAGTACTTGGAACAGCATAAACAATCGTCACGTACTAGGGCTGTTGTTCGCTGTCATGTCTCTGTTCTTGCTACAAACTTTATGTTTAACTTATATCCCATTCTTGGCGACAGACAAGTTTAAAACATCAGATTGGCAAAATGGGATTATCCTGACGAGTATGTCAATTGCGCTGGCGCTTTTCGCTGCTCAACTAGGGCGCTTGACTCAAAGTCTCTCGGAAATCAAACTCATCAAACTCTCTTTTATTCTCTTTGCAGTTGCGCTGTTGATTATCCCAATTATTCCTAACTTTTGGTTAATCTTCATCCCAATGTTTTTATTGGGTGCTGCTCAAGGTATCGCTCTTCCTTCTTCCCAAGCATTGTTAGGAGGACTTTCTGCACAAGAATCTCGGGCAGGATTTATGGCGGTAAATACCTCAATTATGTCATGGGGACAGACACTTGGTCCGTTTCTCGGAAGTTTAGCCATAAGATTTTGGGGACTACAAGCAGTCTTTTTTTCCAGCGCCGTCTTTGCCGTTGTTTCATTTGCAATCTTCAATTATTTCCTAACCACTAAAATCTTCAATTTCACTGCCAAAACTATACAGTTAGAGCTTCCAGTGAACACCGAGGAAGCAACTTTAATTCCACAACCTGGCTCTCCCACAATCTTCCAACCATCCATTGCACAGCTATTGCATGTTCAAACTAATAGGGTATTTGAATTGCCGGAACATTTTCAGGTGATTAATATCGGCAAATCCAGCAATCGCATTATCCCCGAAGTGGATCTTTCAGATTTGCCTAATTCTGAACTAGTTTCACGGGTTCACGCCCAGATTCGTTTTGATGGAAAGGAATACTATATCCAAGATCTGAACAGTTCTAACGGCACTTACATTAACAATTACCCAGTCATACCAGGTGTTTGGTACAAGTTAAAACCAGGTATCCGCATTGGTATTGGGCGGCGAGACATGATAACCTTCATGTTTGCGCTTGATGAGTAGCTGTTACCAGTGTTCATAAAAAATTTTGTATTAAATAGCACTTATTGTGGTAAGTGAAATCAGGCATTTGCTTTAGTTTGAGTTAGCTCATCAAAATAGACGAACAGGTTTGGAATTAAGACGCTTAGCAATAGATGTTACCTGCTTGATTAAGGAAATCAAATTCCGATAATCAGGTGGTTCTGCGTTTGGTATATATCCAACGTCTTCAACTACATTAGGAGGAGCATCTTTCATATAATTACGAATCAACTGTTGACGATTTATCTCGACATTCGGTCCAATCAAAACAGAACCTCGTGGAACATTTTGAGAATCAGTGAATAATATGCGAAATTTTGCTGAACCTAATTTTGTCCTATAAAAATTATATTCCTCCGACGAAAGCGCACCAGCAGCAGCCTTTCCTTGTGCCACTAATTCAAGCACTGTTTTTGGTGTAGGAGCAAATAGGATTTCTGTTAATGTAAAACCAGAAAGACTGTGGAGTGGAAAATAATATCCAGTGGCGGAACCGGGTTGACCTAAAGCAACTGTTTTACCCTGCAAATCTTTCAATTGTCGTAGAGGACTGTCTTCGCGCACAACAAATATTGATCGTGGATAGTCTTCCATCTGAAGAGGGAAAATTGCTGAATATTGATAGTTAACACTTGCAATAGCTGCCAAACCTGGAGGAGCAAAAACTAATGACCAAGCACCACGCTGAATGCGCTCAATCGCTATGTTCTCATTCAAAGTTGGCTCTAATTGAATAATTGCTCTTGCCTTTTTACCCAAATATTCACGGAAGCGAACAAATCGTTCTAGCGCTTGTTTTTCTTCTCCATAGCTAATCACGCCAATAACTAATTCAAGTTCTTGATCTGATGTTTCCTCTTCTGCACAGGCTGTTAACAAGAGCAACAGTGTCTGCAAAATAAATAAACGTCGGGAAAGTTGAGATGACATTAAGAGTTTTTAGTAAAGATTTTTTGAGGGACACCTTGTTATTATCTAATCATATTAAGCATTAAGTCATTTGCTAAATAAAATTGTTATACTATAGCAGTCGTACTTGAGTTCTAAAATTTCTCAACCGCCTTAGCGAAGCGTGTCCGAAGGACATAGACGCCAAGAACGCCAAGAAAAGAGAAAAAAGAGAATTTTACAAATGATTTAGGATTGCCATAACACATTAAAAGAGTCTATTCAGCAAGAAAAACCATGAAAATACAAACTAAAGTTAATCTCATTTTAATAATAGTTTTTATCACCGGTATTTTTTGTAGTGGAATACTCTTATCAAATGTACTTGAAAAAAAAGCAGAGAATGAGGTTACCTCTAAAGCCGAGATTCTCATGCAAATTGCTAACTCGGTGAGAAAGTATACCAATGACCGTGTACAACCCTTACTATTACCGCAGTTAGACACTCAACAGCAGTTTATCGCAGAATCCATACCAACATTTTCCGTTAGAGAGGTGTTTGAACTTTTTCGTAAAAACAAAGAATATGGGAAATTTGTCTATAAAGACGCCACACCAAATCCAACAAATTTACGAGATAAACCTGACGAATTTGAAGCTAAAATAGTTGAAAAATTTATTCAAAAGCCGGATTTAAAAACTTTATCTGGTTTCCGAACTACCTCTGGAGAAAAGCTATTTTATACCGCCAGACCTTTTAAAATTGAGGATCAAAGTTGTTTGCGCTGTCATAACACACCCCAAGAAGCTCCAAAAAGCCAAATAGTAACCTACGGAAGAGAAAATGGTTTTGGATGGAAGCTCAATCAAATTGTTGCAGCGCAAATGGTTTATGTCCCAGCTTCGAATATTTTGAACAACGCTCATAGGTCATGGCTTCTGATGATGGCAGTAGTAGGGCTTATTTTTACAGCCATCCTTATTGTGGTGAATCAGTTGTTGAAAAAGACTGTGCTACTGCGTATTAAAAAAATTGCTAATGTGGCAGAACAAGTTAGCGTTGGCGATATGAATGCCAACTTCGATAAACAATCGAAAGATGAAATTGGAGATTTAGCAGAAGCTTTCAATAGAATGAAGTACAGTTTAGAAATGGCTATGAATATGTTAAATAAAAATCGTAATTAGCCCTCATAAACTGCGTTGGACAAGACACGGAAAAATTTTCTTTTCCTGATTTGCTTCTGCCATTTTCAAGTGAAGTCTATTGACTTAGCATCCGCCGCTCAAACTCCAGGGCTTGTTTTGTTTCAGGAATGTTTTTCGCTAATTTACTAACAAATTCAGGCAAAGAAATCTGCGAGTGAGATTGCAAAATATCTTTCACCACAAATTTAGCCATTGGACCAATTGAATAAGCCAACTCACGCTCGCATTTACTGATAAAGTTGGCATCGATTCTTTGATTTTTTCCTGTTGATGATGTAGCTGACTGGGTTTGAGATGAAACAGTGGGTGCTTTTAATATAGCCATTGCCTGTTTCTCAAATTGTTTTTGTTGCTGTGGCAATAAATAAGTAGCCAAATCCCCCACTAATTCTTGATGATTTTTTGCCTGTATAACAGCTTTTTGTAAAATGGTAAGCGCAATCGATCCGACTGATTGCTTTAACAACTGTTCCAGTTTGGTATATTGTTCTGAACCTGGGAGTACATTCAGCTGCGATTGTTTGGTTGCTGAAACACGAACATCAGGGTTAGAAACAGAAAAAGACTCTTGCTTTTGTGAATTGTGTGAAGAAAAGGGAGGAATTCGTCGAGAAGGTGGATCAGAGAAGATATTTTCCCTGTCTTTGTTGGGCTTGTTCAGCAATACGCAAGCATCGTCTTCCTGTTTGTTTTTCTCATTTTCAGTGACTTCTGGTGTTTGGAAATCTTGAAAAATCGTGACAATATTACCAGGTAAAATATCAATGACTGCTTGTGTACCTGATAGCCAGACATGCAAGTCAATACCTTTAGCTTGTCCAAGCGTTTGTAATTGAGCAATCCATTTAGCAATTGATAACCCTGCTTGCGGATTTGCTGCAACAAGGGTTTCGAGAAGGTTTTGAGAAAATAATTCTGGTTCCTCAGCCGGCGTTGCGGCGGCTATTAAACATTGTCCATACTCTGTCTCACATTGCAAATCTTCTATCCAATTCTCCAGTGAAGCAGCTTCAGAAGAATCTGAGACAATGATATCTAAGATAATTATTTGTTGAGTTTTTTGAGCGCGGCGTAACTCTTGTCTTAAGTAAGAACGACTCAAGCGCGTCCCATCACCCAAAACTAACCAGGCTTCTTCGTGTTCAATCTCTTCGATGTGCCCGCGCAAATATAATAAGCATGTTGGTGTATTTCTGACTATTCTGGATGGTGAGGGAGATTTTATTTCTGAATGATGATGCCAACGAGTCAATTCTTGAATTGTTGCCCGTATCTCTGAGAAAGTTTTCCCGTTTCTCGGAAGATACTCTACCTCAAAACCGCCAGCACCTGCAAATAATCGACTCAAGTCAGTAGTCGTTTTACTGTTTGAAAGTCCATCAATGACAACCGCACGCCGCTGTTTGTGAGATTCAACTTTTGTCGGCTTGAATCCAACAATTAATTCTCCTACCCCTTCTACAATTCGTTTAGGTGTTTGCAGAGGATATTCTGGATAGAATTGACGGTCTCCACGGTTGAGTTTTTGTTGATTAATCAGACGCAGTTGCTGATTTAATTTATCTATATATTGCCGCGTGTGCCGGTAAACATATCTGTAAAGTCCGTCTGCTTCAATCAGTCCAGATGAATCAGCCGCTTCACCCAAAAGTCCCCGCATTAAATAGTACGTAAAAACCCCATGTCCTAATTCTGGAAACTCCCAAGACTTTTGTCCTGCATCACAAGATAACAAAGCGCAAAATCCCTTACTTTGAGCAGCACGTTGTCTTAATACATCCATCATTACTTGTGTTGTAGGAGTGAATGAAGCATCCGGGACATCTCCATCTCTGGCGCTACCACGGTTTCCCCCCAACAACCTCAAGTCACCGCTATGACAGGTATCTAAACAAAGTAACTGTTGATTTGCGGAACTAGCCCCTAACATCTGCAACAGATTTTGCATGGGTAACCCTGTACCCAGCAAGTTATCTTTGCGGGTGTCTCTCAGACACAAAACAGACTGCTGAGTATTTGGCTCTAACATTCCATGCCCTGAGAAATATAACAGGATGGAGTCTTGTGGTTGAGATTGTGAAACAATTTTTTGCAGACTCCCACGAATCATTTGCAAGGTAGGAGGTTGTGCTGCAAAATCGTGATGAACAATCACTTCTTTATTTGGAAATCTCTGGGTGGCGCTGCTGAGGGCTTCTCCTAACCCTTGGCAATCTAACGCTGGGTACCGCAAAGAAGTCAAGTTTTGATCTTGGTATTGGTTAACACCTACCAATAGAATCCAAAGCTTGGCTTCTCCTGTTTTCAATATAGTAGTTGAGTCACTAGAACCAATACCGAGGGGGCACATAATTACTACTTAATCCTAAAAATAACTACGATAATTTCCTATAAGTCCGTTGAGCTAAATCCTTATGGACTTGAATTAGTAATTTCAGGAAATTGTTTTCCCTTTCCTTTAATCTAGCAAATTGATTGCGTTAAAGTACTGAAATGAAAGTTTATTTTGCACTCCTTTGCTAACTAGGGCACTTGAGCGTCATAAAATCCCCAGCTTTCCCCAGCCCAGATGACTGAGGTTCAGTATCTATAGTATTTTATACAGTAATTAACAATCATCTTAGGGGGATTTTACTTTTCAGATCTCCTTCAATATTCAATACGCTTTTCTTCCAAAAATCAAACACCTTTACTTATATATCTAGTCACTTTTCTTTTGACGAATTACGCTAATTTTTACAAAACTTAATAAGAAAAGCAACGAAAACATAAAAGTTATTATGAATTGTTATAACAAAAGAAAAAAAACGGACTGTTCGCACGATGACTGAACCTTGAAAACCCTCACACAATTCCACATGCAAAAATTATTCAAGTGTGATACCTTAAGGGCAAAACACCGACTCTAAGTGTTGTCGGACCCTCAGAAACTGCATAAGTGTATTTGTCATGCACCTATAAATTTATGTCATGATCCTTTTTTAGTTGTTTACTAGACCATTTATGAGTTGCTTAGTTTATGCGTCCCCGTCAAGGTATTACTGAGCTATTTACAACTTTCTTACAATTTGACGCTGACAGAGTCATTGGTTGGGCTACCGATGCTAAGCTACGTCGAAATATGCTCAACTCTCAGGCGCGTCTATCAGAACCAGAAAATTCTGAGAATTTTTGGGTTACTTTTTGGTATAAAATGTGGCACGAAAAACCGGAAAGTCTGGGACGAGGACATCTGTCAGCTTATTTACAAGAAGTATGCTACTGGGCAGCTCACAAAACAGTTGCTAATTTTTCCTCTGGACAAAACACTTTATCAGACTGCTTCCAAATGGTAGCAACTCGCACAGATAAAGTTTTGAAAGGCTTTAAACCCGAAATGGGTTTTAACCTCAAGAATTACGCTAGTGCGATTTTTAGTAGTGAACTTAAGGAAATGCTGCGCCAGCAGAACGAAGTTGATATTTGTACTGATTGGCGACTGTTGCGCAAAATAACTCAAAAGCGGCTGGTAGAATCTTTACAAAATGTTGGACTGAGCGCGGACATAATAGAACGTTATGTATTAGCTTGGAAATGTTACCAGTCCTTATATGCTCCACAGCAACCAACTAATACTCGCAAACTGACAAGACCAGATGACGCGACATGGAAAGCGATCGCCCAACTTTATAACTTTCAACGTAACACCCAACTCTCACAACCAGGAGCAGAGTCCAGTATAGAAACCATAGAAAAATGGCTACTTGCTTGTGCAAAAGCTGCCCGCGCTTACTTGTACCCAAATATGACTTCCTTGAATGCGCCGAGAGGGGATGATGATTCTGGGGAATTTCAAGACATTTTACCCCAACTCAAGCAGGAATCCTTACTCACAGAAGTGATTGCTCAAGAAGAACTGCTTGAGCGACAGTCAAAGCAATCAGAAATTAGTACTGTCTTAGTCGCAGCTTTGAACGAACTGGATGCAGAGGCGCAAAACATCATAAAACTTTACTATAGCCAAGGATTCACTCAACAGCAGATTGCACAAGAATTAGGAGTGAAACAGTACACTGTTTCTCGTCGGCTTGGCAAGTCTAAAGACACCTTATTACTCAAACTTGCTACTTGGACTAAAGAATCGCTGCATATTTCCCTAGACTCGCTGGTACTTAACTATATCAGCACTACTTTAGAGGAATGGTTAAAAGTTCACTATAGCCGTCCCTCCCTACAATTGGAGCAATCACTATGACATTCAACCAAAGCACACTAACACTGACAAACTCTACAGATTTATGGCTAGAAATTTCTGAAACCGAGCAAACAAAGGCTTGGGAACAAAGCCAAGCTTTTTCTAGCTCTAATCGTCGTTGGATTGCTTATCTCAACCGCTTAAGTTTAAACATTTTTTTACCTTGGCTACGGGCAGAATACGCTCCTGATGCGACTGCTTTTCCCAAAGCTGCAGCTAACCCAAGCATTTGGGAAGTCGTTAATGGTACAGGAATTTCTTTTGAAACGTCACGAATGGTATTGATCCCCACTGAGGCGGTTGATTTGGACGAACTGCGTGTTCCTCAAGAATGGGTGGACATTCCTAGCTGGAGTGCTGATTATTATGTTGCAGTACAAGTCAATCTGGAAGAGGGGTATATTCGGGTTTCGGGGTATACAACCCACGCGCAGCTTAAGAAAATGGGAACTTATGATGCGGGCGATCGCGCTTATTGTTTAGATGCAGAGAACTTAGTTTCTAATCTGAGCATCCTGTGGATAGCGCGTCAAATATGTCCAGAAGAAGTGACTCGCGCAGAAACTGCGCCCTTACCAACTTTATCCGTCACACAAGCAGAAAACTTGCTTAAGCGTTTAGGAAATCCCGCACTCATATTACCACGCATGGCAGTACCGTTTGAAACGTGGGGAGCACTCCTAGAACATGGAGGTTGGAGACAACGTTTATACGAGCAACGTCAAGGACTGCAACCACAGTGGTCGATTCGTGAATGGATGCAAGCTGGTGTATCAGATTTTGCCCAAAAATTTGGTTGGGGAAGTGTCGAGTTACAGTCTAGTGTTCAAGGAGCGCGGGGTTCAGTTGAGGAAGTAGAATTGCCAACTATGGTACGAAAATTAACCATTGATGGGCAAGGATACGAACTACGGTTACAACCTAAAGGTCATCTTGAAAATAATATATGGCGCTTTGAACTGCGAAATAGAAATAGAGATGAGCGAATTCCCAGTGGATTTACATTGAAACTTTTGACTGAAGATTTACAGCCATTCGATGGTAATCAAGTAAAAGCCACAACTCCTAAAGAAAGACTTTACATTGAAGTCGCTTTGGGCGAGTCTGAAGGATTAGTGTGGCAAATAGAGCCAACTCCAGAAGACTATGAATCTGAAATCTTGTATTTTTAAGTAGTCGTTATGAACTGCGTACACTAGAACACATAAAAATTTATTTTGTCTTTTGAGTTCTGAGTTCTGAGTAATGTATGAAAAAATTAGTTTAATAAACTTGTGTCCACTCAAATTCCTGATGCTCAATTAAATTCCCCAAGTCATATTGCCGAAGCGCCAAAATTACCCCATTCACGGCTGGGCTGGCTACAACCCTTGGTACTGCTTGCACCAGCTGGAATTTGGTTGTTACTTTTGCTGGTGCTACCAACACTGATCATTTTTGAGTTGAGTTTGGTACCAAATATTCGACCTGGGGATTTTGTCAATCCCAGTGGATTCGATAATTACATCCGGATTTTTGACCCTTTATATTTCCAAGTTGTGGGGCGATCGCTCTTTTTTGCAGTCACCTCCACAATCATTTGTTTAACCTTGGGTTTCCCAGTCGCTTATTGGATTGCTCAAATGGCACCCCAGCGTTGGCGAAATTTGCTCTTAATTGGCTTTGTCCTGCCTTTATGGACGTCTTCTTTACTCCGTTCTTATGCTTGGATTACAATTCTACGTCCGACGGGGTTACTCAACAGTCTTCTTCGCAATTTCAGCTTACCAACTCTAGATGTTCTTAACAGCAGTCCAGCCGTCTTAATTGGCATGAGCTACAGCTTGCTGCCTTATATAGTTTTGATTTTATATGCTGCCTTAGAAAAACTAGACAAGCGTTTGCTAGAAGCAGCAGCTGATTTAGGCGCGAATCCTGTACAAACTTTTTGGAAAGTCACGGTTCCACAAACTCTGACTGGAATTGCTGCAGGCTCTTTTTTGGTATTCATCACTGCATTTGGAGATTTTATCAATCCAGAATTACTTGGTGGTGCTTCCAGTATGACAGCAGCGCGGCTAGTTTATAATCAGTTTCTTGGAGCTACCCAAAATTGGGGATTTGGTTCAGCTTTAAGTATGACGATCATCTTGGTTGTCAGTCTAGCTATTGCTCTTTTAATTAAGTTTGGTGAGGCGACACCGAGGGAATAACAATTCAAAATTCAAAATTCAAAATTCAAAATGAAAGATAGTTTCAGTTGAGGTTTAAATCCCCAACTGAAACTGAGACTACGTGTAAACAACGAAACTCTAAATTCAAGTCATGAATTTTGAAATCCCACCCTCAGGATTTTTTAAAGGATGGGGAAAATGTCAATCACACTATAGGCATATTTTTACTAGCCTAGGAGTGTCAATGCTGTATTTAACATCAGCAATAAGAAAATCACTCCAGAGAGGGATAGCAGCACTGCGGCGACAACGGACCAGTTTGCACGATGTACAAAAGTCTGGAAATCGAATCGTTCAAACTCAGAAAACAAGCTCTCGGCTTTTTGTTGTTTCCTACGGAAGCTTGGTTTGGGGAGTTTGTCACGATAGTCTGCGCCATAACGCGCCATGCGAGCAAAGGGTAGATCACCGAGAGTGTGCTGAGGCAAAATCCGCCGCTGTTGATAAGGAACGATATTATCCCCAAAGGTATTTAGATATTCTTCGCTACTGAGGAGATTGTCCACAAATCCTTTGAGTCCTTTAGTCGCGAGTACAATAGACCATGCAAGTTTTTCGCGATCGCTGTAAACTTCGCGTCCCAAAATGCGTTGGATACACATCTGAGCAAATCGATAGTTATTGTTTGTGTCGTAATTGCGCGATCGAAAAACATCAGAGATTGCAAGTCCACGAATGAACTCTTTAACCGTAATTTGACCAGCCTTCAACTGAGATTCCAAGGCAATTTGACGGCTGCTGGCGGTCATCTGCTGTTCATTAAAAATCTGGCGATAGGCTGCCATAATTAAGACATCCATATCCGATGCTGATAGCAAATTGTCAGTGGTGTAAATTCTGGGTTGCTCATCACCCGGAACTTCAAAACCCAAAACACGTTGATTTTGAGATGAGGGAGCGTACTCTAACAAAGGAATTGCCATAAGCAGCTTTCTCCAAATTCTAGACAGTTATCAGTTATCAGTTTTCAGTAAGCGTTTTTACTGAGAACTGATGACTGATTTCATGAGAATGTCCATTCATCACAAGCACAAAAGCCAGACCGTATCAGATTTAGGCTGATGAAACTTTTACAAATAGAGCTGCTGTAACTGAAGAGATTCCCTAAGTCAATACACTTACATAAGTCTTTTAATGAACTACAAGCTAGCCGCCTATGGCTCCGCCACGGAAGCTATCGGCTGAGGGTGGGGACTGCCGCCCAATACGTTCAATTCCCGATCAGCAATCTGTCATCTTTGGTGGGATGATTTTATAAGCATCATTAATTCAGTTTAATCGCCATGGTAAAGGGATGTCGTACGTGTTTCTCCTCTCCAAAATGCCAGCGGGTCTAGGATTGAAGGGTAGGGAGGCCAGCTACGTAAGATTGTTGCGTCCATTTGCGCCCTAGGTGTTTCTAGTCCTAGCCCGAGACACAGATGAAACAGAACCGCCGCAAAGTCCTGATGATGACCGGGACTACCTAGATGAGCATGGGCGTATTCATGGGCAACAATGCTCAACCAATTCTGTGGAGCGACTCGACCTGCATCGACTAAGATTGTGATTGGGATGGTCGAAATGTTACATAAACCATCTAGCCCAAATGATTGAGCTAGGGGAACCGCAAAGATTCTAACAGCTTGGCGTACTTCAGGGTAGAAACACTCGTGGCAGGCTTCTAGACAGCATTGGAGAGCTTGATTCACCACGTCAATGTTTTCGCCAATCCAAGTACAGATGGTCATGCGATCGCGTAGGTTCTCCATCACATCCACCATCGCTGGATCTAGAACAAAGCTTTGCATCACCCGCAAATACTCGACTCCACGGGTGTATGCATCAGTGCTATAACAATCAATCACCAACCTAACAAAGAGAAATATTGTTCAGAGGTGTCTTGTCGGGCTTGAAGGACTTCCTGAGCTTGAGTGGGGGTGACATCCGATACGATAGCATCCCCCTGATTGACTTCTGGATGGCTCAAGAAATCTGCCCCAACACGGCTTTCAGTGCAGAATGATGCTGTGTTAAATCCCCCGAAGCGCTTCACCGTACTGCAACGCATTCGCAAATCAGGACTGGCAAACCAGAACCGCTCAATTGAACTCATGGTCTCATATTCGGTAATCAGAACCAGTCCACCATCATCATCCATGTGGTACTGACCGACAACAGGCACGATTTCGGCATAGCCTCTGTCGCGCAGTAACCGACCTTGCCGAGGATTCTCTGCATCAGGTACCAGAGCAAATACAGTGTTCCCCTCGTGATTTTCGCCTTCCTGATCCCAGCCCATTGAGCCTCCCCATCTGACGCTGCAACCCCCAATAGCCAGACTCGCATCAATCTGATGGAATTCACACAAAGCAATGATTTCTGGATCGTCCGCCGCCAAAGCATCTACCTGGATTTGCGACTCACCAACCTCAGATCGTTTGAAGGCGAGGTGATGGGTTGTGCGCTGCGATCGCCAAGAACCAGCACTTTGTTGAAAAAACTCCATTGCGTCCATCAATAAGTCCAAGCCTCCAGACTCAAATATTTGTTGCCTACTCTACTCTTTATTATAAAGTTTTAACGTAATTCCGCGAAATTCCCGCAACCAGTGCGGTGGGCGAGGTTCCTGGGGCAAAGACGAGGTGCACCCCCTACTGATTTATTCCCCTACACGCCTATCGTTCTTTTATTACTATTGTCTTCACGTGGTTATGAGGATTATAATACTTTGAGACCAAAGTTCCTCTGATGTTTTCAACTATTGATAATCTGCTCTACGGACACAGAAATATCTGGGAATGCAAGCGGTTGAATTGTTCCTGCGGTAAGTGTGAATTTTGTCGCGTACTCTCCGTCTAAAGGCTCTCGAAATATCACTAAGTGCAGCTTTTTCAGGTTGACGACCCAATATTCTGGGATACCGACTTCTGCGTAGATTTTGGTTTTTGTCTCTAAATCTTTCTCTAAACTAGAGTTAGCATACGAAATCAGCCAGAAGATATTTTCTGGATACGGGTGATGTTCTCGATACTCACGTCCTAAGCGTTGAACAATGGCAATATCTGGTTCAGGTTCCGAGTCGTTGGGTAAAGTGATAGGCTTGGCTTGACGTAATGTGGCACGCTTGCCTAACAACTGGGTTAGATACTCACCCGCTTCATGACTAGAATAAGCATGAGGTTTTCCTTCCGGCGACATTTCTACAATTTCTCCCTTAAGCAGTTCAACTTTGCGTTCGCTCAAAATACCAGCAGCAATCATGCGATGATACTCGTCAATCGTCCACTTAGCAGTAATAACAGTCATGGCGATCGCTTCCTCCCAATAATTTCTTTAGAATCATCCAAGGTTTTAATAATGACAGTAACGCTAACAAGAGCGATCGCCTCCCAAAGCCAGAACCAACTTTTTCGCCTCACTCCCGTTACCGTTACATAACACCTACTCAAAGTTCTGTTTGGTTGTTACTCGCACGCGATATCTGTCTGTATAGCTGTGTCTATCGTTTTATCAGGTTTACTACTTGTTGCAGTTTCGCGAATTTTTGCTAATTCCTCCTTCGAGATCCACTCGCTAGTAGAAGTCACTCTGTATTCGTCTGTCCGACCGTCACGTTTTGTCTGCTTTAAAAGGTTTGCTTTAAGCAATACTTTTAAAGCTTGTTGAGCTTTGCGAACGCTCATATCACAAATTTCAGCGGTCTTTTTGAGACTCGCAAAAAAGACCCCTTCTGGTTTACCACCCGTTCGGCGAACCATGTGGGCATAAAGACGAAATTCATAAGGGTCTAGTCCGTATTCATCTAAGAAACCGTGGATATAGGCAACTGACGTAGGAGGTTTATTCGTTCCAGTTGGAGACTTAAGTTTTTCTACGGATAGAGTATTAGAGTTTTCAAAGTTTTTTTCTTCAGACAACATATGAATTTAGTGCTTTACTGCCCAAGCATATTATAAACACCCATCTGCACAAGATGCATATCCTCCTCCTGCATAAGATGCGTTGGCTACCCCTGCATAAGATGCCTTGGCTGTGTTATATATTATATATGTTATTATTTTTTTTGTTATTACTCTAGGTTTACTATTAGATTGTTACTACTTAAAGTTTTATTACTTACACTGTCGTTTGATTCGCAGGTCTAGTAATATCACGCAGTTGTCAAGTTCTAAATTTAGCGTTATATATAAAAACATAGCCCAACAACTCTGTGACACCAGAGCAATTGAGCCGCTTTAAAATATACATTGTCTTTCCATTTTATCTTAGTGAAGCCTCTGGTGTCTTTGGAGATGTTGGCTTAATCAAACCTAAAATACAAACAGTAGAAGTTTCTGTGAGTCCATCCCGTCTAAAAACGTTTCAGATCCGTCTAAGTCTTGTGGCGACTGTACTAACAATACTTCATTACCTTTTTCTATTGGGATTGGACTTAAACCAAGTTCGTCACATGGAGGAAAAAGAGTCTGCGACATATGAACGGCAAACCTCGTTCTTAGAAAGTAAGTATCAAAATACTGAAAATACTTAAGCTATTTGCCAAGCAGCTTCTTTGGCAAAGAATTTCTAAAGTGAGAGGAGGTTGTTACAAAATATTTTTAAGCAGTCTTCTCTTTCCTAACTTCGGCTGATTATCAGAAAAACCGATACCAAAGGTAAGCTGGCTACCAGGTCTATTCCTATGATCGAAGACCTGCGCAGTTGCTGAGTAACTACTATCCGATTCGGGGTGAAACCTACCTCTTGCGACCTCAGTAGACACCTTGTGCGTAAATCCTGTCGCTCTAAACTTCTAGCCTATAGGTTGCTAGGAACTGGTACCAGTCTGCTTCACCCAATGAATCACCGTATTATGGGACACTCCGGTTCTTCTTTCAATTTCCCGAAAACCAACACCATTGCAATACAGTTCCAAACATTCCTGCTTAACTTTATCTCCATATCCTTGCAATGAATAAGCTTGAGGGAATTGCTTACCGCAGTCTTTGCAAATGTAACGCTGCTTGCCATGACGATGCCCATTTTTAGAAATACGCTCAGAATCACAGTGAGGACATTTCATTACTATCATTACTTTATTGTGCAAAACTTCATCCCCAACGTGAGGGCGTAGGTATGCTATCAGTAACGCTTCAATTTGCTCAAAAATCTGCTGACGGTGGGTTTCATTGCTGCGGAGTGCATGGAGTAGTAAAGTATTAAAGGCATGGGTACAGACTTGGGCCAGTAAATGGCATTGTTCAAAACTCAAAGCGGGATTACGCGCTTGCAGTAGTTTTGCTGTAAAGTTAATCGCTTCCTCGGTAAAGCTATCATCAATGCTTTGGAAGATAGCTTGGGAAGTGAAGTATTGCACAAAAACCATCCGAGACGTGGGCTGCTCAAAAAGTTGCTGGAATGTTGTTCCCAAAGTGCGGATAAACGTCTCAAACGGAAGTTGAATGATTTCTGGCTGACTCAGCTTTGCCCATACAGCGTGTACTCGCTGCACATGACGCAATTCCAAAGCATGGAAAATCGCCAATTTGTCTGGAAAAAACTGGTAAAGCGAACCTATGGCTGTGTTAGCACGAGTGGCGATCACATGAGTTGTCGCCGCCTCATAACCCACTTCATCAAAAACCTCCGCTGCTGCGTCTAAAATGCGATCAACACGTTCCTGACTGCGCTTTTGCTTAGGTTGACGGCGCATAGATGCGTTTTTCTTTTTTGGCGAATTCATAGTTATCTTCTCTACACCGTTACATTCTTTCCAATATTCCTCTTGACAAATATGATCTTTTACTCATAAATTAAAATAAAAGCGAATAATAAGTCACATTTTTTTTGACGATTCTACCTGAGCCTAATTGAGTTGCCTTATTGCGAGACATTTCAACATAGGTCAGATATACGTTGTACATCCACCGCAAGTCAAATCTGCTTGCGTAAAATTTTGATTGCCAATTCGTGAACTTGGTTAAATAAGGAGAGTTTAACACCATGTCTATGCTTACTGGTGCACCCTGGCTATTGGCACATAAGTCTATGTTGGAAGTCAACAAGCCAAAAAAAGTATCTCTTTACGGTAGTGATTATGTCCTTTGGCAAGATAAAACAGGCAAAGTGAATGCCCTGCCTAATGCTTGTCCACACATGGGGGCTATGTTATCTGAAGGGTGGTGCCAAGAACGTGAAGATAAAACCAGTGGAGTCGTCTGTCCTTTTCATGCACTTGAGTTTGATGGTGAAGGTTGCACGGTTTTACCAGGTTCCAACAAGAAAACTCTACCACAACTCAAACCGCTAGAACTGATTATTCAAGATGATTTTATTTGGTCATACGGTGGCTTTGAACCCAAAATACCGATTCCTAATATCCTGAATGAAATTGCCTCCAAATATAAGTTTATCGGTCATACAGCTGATACGAGTGTGGAGACTGATTTGTTGAGTATGCTGCTGAACATGCACGACTACAATCACCAAAATGGAACCCATCGACCTTTGTTTAAGATTGAGGAAGTTAATTTTGAGTCGTTTATTGATAACGGGCATCACTCCCATGCGTTTTTTGAAATGCCAACAGCAGCAACTAGCTTGGGCGAAAAACTGAAAAATCCAAGTGTGTTGTTGCTACCAAAAGTTCTGAAGCCTCATTTAGAAAATCACTTTCCATTTTTAATCATAGCTCATGCAGAAAACGGACTGGGTAAAGTTGCCCAAATCCACATGTTTGTCCCAGAGTCTAAAATTCGGACACGAACTTATGTATTAATGTATGGGATATTTAAAAATCCTGTATTTAAGCCTCTGGGACAGACGTTTCTCAACTTTGCCAAAGTTATAGTTGAGCAAGATACAGATATTTTGGGGAAAATTTACCCAAATACGCCCCAAAAAATTAAGCTAAATAACGAAGTAGGTATGGATTGGGTAAGGCGCAATTTTGAAAGGTGGCCAGAAATTGCAGAACCAAACCTCTCTAAAGACTCAACAAGCGTGAAGTCAATTTTGAATTCAGGCAAAAGCTGTTGAATAAATTTGTAAAACGGTTCATACATTTGACAATATTATCATAAGCTTTTGATGCCTGTAAATTTCCTCTTGCCAACGCATCAATAATTTTCTTATGGATGTTTTAAAATCAACTGAGTGCTTGGATTACATCTGCGCAGTATCACTCACCTCAAATTTTCATTGACAAATGGTGCGATCGCCCCAACAAACTCGCCAGTTGACTCATATGGTAAAACATTCCGACCAGGAATTTTAATTCCACGACCATTTGGCAAACAAGCAAGATAATCAGCTAAGCGTTCATCTGGTTTTTCTTGCTTACCTTCTTGGCTAATATTTGATGCTGTTTCCCCAACAACGACCAGCGTTGGTTGCTTAATAGAAGCGATCGCTTGACTATAATCTTTGCGCCAAAAACCAGCTAAGAAAGAAAACACTGCATGGCGACTATCACTATTTGCTGCACCTTTTTGCAAAGTGTTTATCCATTCAGCATCAACTGCATCTGTTGAGTCAAACAGTTGACGTGTTGAGAAATCACGCAAAAACTTTTCTCTTCGGGCATAGCGATAAAAAGCATTACCCAAAGGCGAATCTAATAGATTCCAGATAAGTTTATCTTGCCATTGAGGTGTTTTCTTTGTAATGATTGCCCAACCGGGAGGACAAGCTAATACAAGTCCGGCTATTAAATCTGGTTCTTTTTGAACTAATTCAATTGCAACTGGAAATAAAGCACCCTGTACGACCAAAATGACAGGTTTTTGCACCACCGTGTTTAAAAAGTGTTGCAACTGTTCTGCCCAATCACTTGGAGTGTAAGCAACATGAGGCATATCGCTTTCACCGCATCCCAATAAATCGGGATTGTAAATAGGATTGCGACGATCTTGTTGATACCATTCGCTGGAAAAACGCTGCCAAAATTGCCGCGATAATCCAACACCAATCGGGTGTATTAACAATAAGGGAATACCCTCAGGAGTTGATTGACTTGGGTTATCAACCTCATAGGCGCAGCGATAATTTTTCCAATCGTAAAACTGGGTAGGAGATACTGTTTTCTCTTGAGTAATCATAGTTTAAGAGTAAGGAACTGTACCAGGTAATCATAGGACGCAGAGCAGAACATTCATAGGACAGAAGAACTCTTTTAAAATATCATCTTTAAAATATCATCTGTGGATGAATCAAGTTGTATCCTGCGTCTTTCATCTTTTTATTAGACACCTTGGCATTATATGGGCGCTTACTCTCTTGGGAGGAATCCCATGTTACTTTGGGTAGATTGTGTTTTTCAAACAAACCGTCAAGTAATTCTCCAGTTGTGAGATGGGCATCATCAACTAAGTTATAAATGCCTTGTAGTTGAGTCCTACGAGCAAACTCTATAGCAGCAACAATATCATCCAGGTGAATCCAATTTGTTGTATCCTTCCCATTGCCAGGTCGAGTTGTACCAGCATATCGACCAAATATTTTGACCAATTCTCGACCTGGACCGTAAATACCTCCCAATCGCAAAATACAAACACGGAGGTTTGTACTGGATGCTGATAGTAAAACTTGCTCGGTATCGCTAATAATTTGTCCATTTTGGTTAGCAGGTGCTGGTGGTGATTCTTCATCCACCCATGCTCCTTGTCTGTCACCATAAACAGCATAGCTCCCTGTATATATCAGTTGCTGTATACTAGGAATCTGTTTGAGGAGAGAGACTAAAGTTTGAGCAGTATGTAAATAGGTTTCTTCGTAAACATCAGCACTCTTTGCACCAACACTCAAAAGCACAACATCTTGATTTTTCAAGACTGATTTTAGACCTTCTGGGTCATTTCCTTTGACGACTCCGACTCGTTGCGCTACTGTTTGCAGCGCAGGGACACGTTCAGGAGTGGTTGTGGTAGCGGTGACCACAAAAGTCATTTTGTGTTGCCAATACCGAGCAATTGTACAACCAACATATCCGCAACCAATAATCGCAACGTTCATTATCTTAATTTATTCATAAATTTTGCCATCAGGCATGATTGCCCCAGCTAAGTTAGCTCCAACCAGTTTAACAAGAAGTCTGTCACCAGATTTCATCCGCGCTCCCATGAAGTTCGCTCCCCGCAAGTCTGCTCCACTCAAATCTGCTCCAACTAAATTAGCACCCCGGAAATTGGCTTCCCTCAGATCAGCTAAAAGTAAGTTAGCTCTAAATAAATTTGCCTCAGACAAATTTGCACCTCTAAGATTCACTTTGTGCATGAAAGTATCACTGAGATTTGCACCACTCAAGTTTGCATAACTCATGTTTCTGCCAGATAAATCTTTGTTTTGTAAGTTTGCCCGACTATAATCTTTTCCACTTAAGTCTGGGTTTGGGTGTGGTGGTTGATAGGTTTTCTCGGTTGGCTGTTTCTGTGCAGACGGTGCTGAATGTTGATAGGTTTTCTCGGTTGGCTTTTTCTGTGCAGATGCTGCTGAATAGTGTGAGGCAGAATATTGTAACCTTTGATACTTCATCTTCGATAAGCGTAATTGCTCACGAGCCTCGTTAATTTCTTGTAGCTTTTTTTGCGCTTTCTCTTGTAAGCGGCTATTGTCTTTTGGGAGGCGATCAGGATGCCATACAAAAGCCAAATCTTTGTAAGCTTGGGTCACTTCCTCAAATGTTGCCCCAGGCTCTAATTCCAAAACTCTATAGTACTGCTCGAACTCGCTCATAAGACGTTTCGGTGGAAATTATCTTAATTATGAGTGATGCAACCGTTTAGCGGCTGCATTATTTGTCAAACTTTTTTGCTGTTTGTTGATTTTGGCTAAAAGCCGAGATTTATTAGTATATTTGCTTAGCTGGAAACCACACTTAAGCAATCGTGACTCTCTATTTTACTACAGCATAACTGTATGCTAACAGACGCAGTCTTTCGAGGGAATAAGGAAATATAGTAAGCATTCTACAAACAAATATCAAACCCTAGGTTTTGCGTCATTGAAATTTGAATTCCTTCTTGATTTTATGAAAAATGATATATACCTTAACATTTTGTGATTTTTTTCTAAGCTTGTTATAGTTTTTCCCATTCTTATATAACTTCTATACTTGAAAATAAAGCTTCGTTAAGATTTTCCAGCATCTGTTGTTAACTCAGACGCTATAAGCTATCCAAAGAGTGATTCCATCTGGCTTAACAGTAGATATTTCTCATGATCATCGACCAAGAAAACGCTGTCGTATAGCTCGCCAATACGCCCCAACTGGAATTTGATAAACTTCAATCAAAAGCCAAAGAATAATTGCTAGATGTAAGACAAAAGTTAATGCTGTCCAGACATATGGTACCCAAGTAATGGGAGTTTCTGGATGGGGTGGAAAATGATAAGCCACTATCCCAATTAAAACAGTTGGGAGGAGTACAAAAACAACTGCTGCTATCACATAGCCCCATCCAAGTTCTACACCTTCTATTTGCGCTTCTGTCCAATTAAAGCCATTCCAATACCAAATTAGAGGTGGTTGTCTGGATGGCATTTTAATTTGCTGTTCTTCTACGTTGGCAGTAAAAATTTGTTGGCAGAAGTCACAAGACATAGCCTCCATTAATGGCATATGACTAATCTTACCTACACGACAAACTGGGCAGGGATAAACTCCTTGATCATGAAAAGATGTGGTTAGGATTTTGGACCTGGGCATCATAAACAATTCAAAATTCAAAATTCAAAATTCAAAATTAAGAAAACTAGTGTTAGCAATTAGTCTAGTCCCTATTGCAAGAAGGTAGCGGAAGATGTAGAGCAAAGCCCTTCCTGCATGGTAAGCCAGAAAATCTATAAAATTCACCTTTTTTTTAAGAAGAACACATAGGTTAGAACGTACCAACTCAGCTTGGATATCCCCATAAATAAATAGAGTGCTAGGGGATTTAAATACGGAATCTACGGAAAGCCCTTCGGGTATGCCTGCGGCGCGCCAAGGGCGTTAGCGTTAGCGCAGCGTCTCCGCAGGAGATACGGGCAGCATGCGCCTTTGGCGCTTAGCGTCTCCGTTCGGCACGAGGCCGTGCCCGTTAGGCGAAGCCGTGGCGTTAGCCATAGGCCTCAGGAGATACGCAGTCGCCAAGTGAGGAGCCAGTGGGGTCTTGGGGTTTCACGCCAGGTGCTTTAAGCGGGACGCCACATGCTTCAAGTGGGGAAACCCGCCCAACGCAGTCACTCGGGAACCCCGCCAACGCACTGGCTTCCCAAGTGGAGCATAGCCGCGTTGGAAAGCCGTCATTCGCGCTGTCTGACCGCTGAGCGCAAAGCGGACGCTCTTGCAACACGTCTATACTGCCTTTCGCTCTTGGGCGGACATTTTACGTTTAATTAGGTTGAGCTACTAGCTCATGCTAGCAATATGGCTTAACTTTCACCAATTGTACTAAGCTTAACGCTTTTTCAGGCGTTATGGCTTTCTTGACGGAACTCGTTTTCTATGTTAAGGTCATGAAACATGAGTGTAAATTAAGTTATCTAATAAAACGCCGAACAAATGTATTGCAGTCATTCCTATTTTTATTTTTGGTTTAAGGTGGTTCACCGGGGGTGAATTCAGTTTCCTAATGGAAACCGCCCGGTGAACCGCAGAGCGCACTCTGCGGTTTTTGTTTTTTTAAGGAGTTCAATTTCATCGTCATGATCTATCCCAATACCTGGTTTTATGGCTTTTATTTTTGGTCCCGAATAAGTTCCGGGTAGATAGCATCATGTCGATGAATCTTTCAAGCCCGGAACAGCAAAGGTTCTGGGCTTTTTTAGTGTTAACCTCTCATTTCTTGTTTTTTAGGAGAATCCAACCATGAATAGTGCTAAATTAGCTGCCAAATCTCATCCTGACCATCAGACAATCGTCAACCTTTCAGAGAAAGTCGCCTTTGGTGGTACAGAACTGGTGATTATCGGTGGACCTTGTGCGGTTGAAAGCGCCCAACAAATGGAAACAGTCGCCCAAAAGCTCTCCGCCGCGCCTGTACAAGCGTTACGTGGCGGTGTTTACAAACCTCGCACCTCTCCCTACGCTTTTCAAGGAATGGGAGAAGATGGATTGGAAGTTTTGGCAAAAGTGCAATCCTACTACAATATCCCAGTCGTGACTGAGGTGATGTCAATTTCTCAAATAGAAGGGATAACCACCCATGTTGATATGCTTCAACTAGGTAGCCGCAACATGCAAAACTTTGATCTCCTCAAAGCATTGGGACAAGCAGGTAAGCCGATACTCCTCAAACGCGGCTTAGCAGCGACAATTGAAGAATTCGTTATGGCAGCTGAATACATCTTAAGCCACGGAAATCCTGATGTCGTACTGTGCGAACGAGGTATCCGCAGCTTCGATAATTACACCCGCAACGTACTAGATTTAGGAGCAGTGGTAGCTCTAAAGCAGATAACTCACTTACCTGTGATTGTAGATCCATCTCATGCAGTTGGTAAACGAGAACTCGTGGCACCTCTGGCGAAGGCGGCTATAGCTTGTGGGGCAGATGGGTTAATTATTGAGTGTCATCCAGAACCAGAAAAATCTGTTTCTGATGCACGTCAAGCGCTGTCTTTAGAAGATATGGTGAATTTGGTTCATAGCTTAAAGCCCGTAGCAGCATCTGTTGGGCGGAGAATATCGGAAGACATGGGGGCGGGTTTCAAACCTGCCCCTCTTTGTTGTGCTGCTTGAAAAAGTGTGAATAAAGGCTCTTGCTACCTGTTTTCTATCACATTTTTGATTCTGGCTGTTCAAACTCCTTGATGCCGTAAGGTAACTCTACGGTATCAAGGAGACGTTAACCACCACAGCCACCACAACCACCACAACCACCACAACCACCTCCATCACCGCCTCCATCACCACCTCCATCACCACCTCCATCTGAACCACCACCACTTGTATAACCCCCTCCTCCTCCAGAGGATATACCTACAAAAATATTCACGGCTATACCTACAAAAAATATCACGGCGAAGATTAACCAAATTAGAACCTGGAATCCCAGGAAAAGCAAAACTATACCTGAGAGTAGGACAGTTACATTGATCAATGTTTTGATAAAAGAGTTAAAATTATCATCCTCACGATTTAGAAGCCATAGGAGATATACACCCACACACAGGCATAAGACAACAAGATAACCAATCGGTTTGTCTCGATAAACTCCGATGATAATCCTGGCAATTCCTAGAGAGTATAGGCAAAAAATCGAGAGCATTGTTAACCAGGTTGCAATGCTTTCTTGCAAAGATAATTTATTTCCTTGCAAAAATTCTCCCCAAGATGGTGTATCGTCTAGCCCTCTCATTCCAGAAGGGCGAGTGAAAGGTTTTGTCTGTTTCCAACGAAGGATGGCAAAATCAAAGAGAAAACTGGCGATCGCAGATAAAATATAAAACCCAATAAACTCCTTTCCTGCTATATTCAAAATTCCTGTCGCTAAATTAATAGTCCCTAAACCAAATAAAACAAACGCCAAGATGGCAAATAACACCCAAGCCGTTCGAGAATCATTTTTGAATCGTTGTAATAATAAGCCGAGAATACCTATAAACAAAAGCCCAATACATCCAACTAACAGGTAAAAGTTGAAAAACTCAGGTAATGAACGGTTAATTGGATTTGGAAAGCTTGCGAGTGCGGGAACATCCCAAGTGATGATACTCACAAGTGCAAGCAGCGACAGCATCCAGACAGCACCCTGACTGAAACGAAACTTGGTTAAAAAACTGAAATCCGGCTTTTGGATAATCCAATTCTGCTGTGTATTGACGCGAACAAAATGAATATCTCTGCCAAAACGGATATGGGGAGGCGACCAAATATCAGGTGGTGGTAGCTGTTGGAAAAACTGTTCATAACTCGCTAATGTTTTAGCATACCAGTTATTAAACTTATACCCTTCCTGTTGCCCGCCTTTTGTAGGATTGTGATGCAAAGGCGTTTGTAGAACATGATCACAGAAATTTTCCCAATATGATTTTGTATAAACAAGGTGTAAATGCCAGACTTGATCTACTTGATCCGAAGGGGTAACTGGATGACCAGAAACAATAGCTAAAAATGCAAATTTCTTGTATTCATCAATGACTCGTTGAGCATATTCAACTGTCCAATTATTATCCCTCGCAAGGCGTTTACTAAAAGATAATTTTGCATCAATGTCATCCAAGGAGAACTGCTGAATACGCTGATAGAGATCCAATTCGTGAGTATTCATAGATAAATGGGTGAATTAGGTTAATAGGAGAGATCTTGACTAATTGCCTCTGTTGGCTTATGTGTTTACCCACCTGTTGATGAACTCGTGGATTTCTATTTGCTTTTCAGTTTGTTTAGAGGAACTTATACGTTTTGTTACAAATCTTTACATTCCTCTGAAGTTGCAACAAATATCAAAGTTGAACCGATAAATAAAAAAGGAGCATGACTATTGATGACTTTACCAGTACCAGAGCGAAACATCCGCTTCATTAAAACCGGAAAAATCTGCCAGCCTCATTACTAATTGGTTGGTTTAGCGCCAACGATCTGGGCGGAAAAATCGCCCAAACGTGGATTTTTCTAAAAAAATGAGTATTTATACATGGGCGATTTTTCCGGAGGCTGGCAGATTTTTCAATCGTTGTGACCCAACCCTCTATGCACACGTCTACCCATGTAGGTTTCGTGCTTGCATGGAGATTCAAGATCTAAAGCTGATGTCTTGCTGGTGTAAGATTCTTCCTGTTGAATAACCTTGATTCCTGCTAGCTCACATTTGTAACTGATTTGGTCAATTAACTTAGCATGAGGGATTTGAACAAAACCTGATAGAGAAAGTAAACTTAAGGCGATCGCCAGCATTATTCCCTTATTAAAGCCTGATCATGATGAATTGCTTCGTTGCCAAGCTGCGGGAGTCTTGGGAAAGATTGGCGTAGGAAGTCATGATGTCAGCATTGCTCTTACCGAATTATTGCACACAGCAAGAGATGAGAAAACTCGTTGGCAAGCGGCGATTAGTTTGGGGAAAGTAAACCCAGATCATCCAGAAGCTGGTCGTCAGAGAGCTAAGTTGATTGAGTTGGGTATCCAGTAGCCGGTGATTAACATTCTTAGTAGTGGCATCGATGTTGATGACAGAGTAGAAACCCATAATGCCATGATACTATGTGCTAATAATTGCCATGAATCCTCACTGATTCACTTTTGTTGTGAAGCCCCAACCGGGCGCGAAACGCTCGTTGGGGACTTCACCTATACTGGTTCATCTCCTGTACGCGTCTAGCGAGACTCACTCAAAATAGAACTAAACACCCCCATAGCTTGTTTTAACTGCTTAGCTGTATCTGCCTCTTCTCGATAAGTTCGTATATAGTCCAAAATCAATCCGAGAAACGGCACTAGGTAAGCAATAATCTTGAGAAAATGGGCGATGTTGAAATCGTTGTCAAACAGCACTTTTGAACCAAAAACCATATGGAGCTGAGTCGCTACTTCGGGAATAACGCTGATAACCAGCGCATGAGAGAACAGACTTGGATATTTGTTATAAAAGCGAGGGAAAACAACAAAACCTGCAAAGATAAATAGTAACAGCGGAGCAACGTCCCACGGACGAGTCACCATAGAGTTAGGAAATATGGTTTTGGGTAGAGTTGCGCTGTGGGCGCAGATAGATACAATCCAAAAAGCAATGACACCAAAAACTAGACTCGAAAGTACCACCAAACTGATACCACTCTTCCATCTTCTTGGCTGAGCAATCAAAAAAAAGCCTGCTCCACCAAGCATAATCAGAGCATTGAAAAGTCGGCAGATTGCCCAAGTGAAGGGGATGAGATTTTGGTTATCTGCCACACCCTGAATTAATCTATCAGCCGCCAGAGTGTGAAATGCATCCATGCATCCAGAGCTAAAAAGTGCTATCCCAATGATGGGAGTAACGACATCAGCCTTAAGGTAGAAGTGTATCAAAGACAAAATAACTGTGAAGATTGCTGTACAGAAGGCACTCCACTCTAAAATGGTGTGCGTAAAACTGCCAGATAAAGTGTAGTGCATAACATCAATCACTTTGTCCTTAGTAGTATTTGACAGTGAGGCATCAAAAGTCTGTGAGGGCGAACCAAAATCTACTCCCAATAGATTCAGCAAGCTAGGCAGCACACAGATGACGACTACTGCCCAAACCAATTGAACAGGAATCCTATTTTTTCTCATATAAATTTCTTAAGTATCTCGCCTGATAAGATATAGATTGCTAAACTAAGATTACAGCAAATATCGGGATTCTTTTACAAAATATATTGGTAAATTTCCGTAAAAGAAGCACAGGAGATGCGCCTACCCGCAGTGTCACGTGATACAGAGCTACAATGCAAACGGCGAAAGTAAACCCGATACGCGCCGGCTTCAGACGTAGCAAAATACAGCGGTTCACATCAATACATACATCTGTCACTATTTTTAGTGACTATTATCACAGTGGTCTATTCGTAAGTATTGTTATGATGCGAACTATTTAAAAAAATTAGTTCAGTATTTTCACACAAACTTAAGGTAGAGCAATGTTGGATAATCGTCGAGACGTCAAGCCAGATATAGCGTCTTTGTGGAAGCTTGACTGTACTGGTGTTGTTAAAGTTCTTAGAGGGAGTATTGTTTTAAAAGTGACAGCTTTAGCTATCACCATTGGCACACTTCCATTACTGGCAGTTAGGACAACGGCTCATGACTTTGCGAACCAATCGAGAAGTCAGGAAATGACCGAAGTTCAACAAACCAGAACCTCTGCTAAAGCAAATGAGGTACCCCAAACGATGCTTGAACAGCATCAAAAAATTCAGATAGCGGCTCATTTACCGATTTTGGTAAATCCTCTGGTACGGCATAATACTTTTGAACAACAGCAAGCAGTGCTAAACCGCTACATACAGGTTCTGGTGAACCTTGACAAAATCGTTGTAAAAATCGATAGTGCATACCAGCTTGTAAACTACGTAGTTTGGAAAACACCAAAAGGTTTGCCAAACTTAAATTCAGAGGTCGTCTTTGCTGTAAATAAAGTTACTGCATCTGCCAACCAACAAGACTCACTCCTGAGCCTGCTAATTTGGATTGGGGTGATAGGATCTTTGGTCGTTGCGATCGCTGTTTTCCTAGTTCAATGGTGCATAAGTCCAATCCTGAATACAACGAATGTGCTCAAAAAACTAGGTTTAAAAGAACCCCACCAGATTGATGCACTTGAAGTTGACGAACTCGCTTCTTTAGGCTCTACAATCAACTTGATGGCAAACCAACTCAAAGTTCTAGTCAAAGAACAAGCAGAATACTCCTCTCGCCAAGAAGCTGAAGCCAAACGAACACAAATCTTTACAGAAATCACGCTGCGGATTCGTCAATTTTTAAGACAGCAAGATATCCTCCAAACAACAGTTGAAGAAATCCGAAACTTACTTGCAACTGAGCGAGTAGTCGTATATCGCTTTAACGATGTAGGAAGTGGAAATATCGTATCAGAATCTGTTGCTGCTGGTTGGTCAAAAATGATCGATAAACAGATGAATGATCCCTGTTTAAGTGAGCGTTACATACAACACTACAAAAATGGCCGGGTGCGTGCTATTGATAATATTTATCAAGCGGGGTTAACAAATTGTCACATAGAAGCTTTAGAAAAATTTGCAGTCAAGGCAAGTTTAGTCGCACCAATTTTTCAAGAAAAGCAGCTGATTGGCTTAGTGGTTGCTCATGAGTGTAAAAAACCTCGTGCTTGGCAAGAGTGGGAAATCAATTTATTCGCACAGTTAGCCATCCAAGTTGGATTTGCTCTAGATCAAGCGACTCTCCTAGAACAGGTTGAGGCTGTTTCACAGGATCAACGTCAACAAAAAGAAGCACTTGAGAAAAGATTGATAGAAATGCTCTATAGTATCGAAGCAGCTTCTAATGGTGATTTAACTGTCAGAGCTGAGGTGACACCAGGTGAAATTGGTACAATAGCTGACTTTTTTAACTCTATCATCGAGAGCTTACGACAAATTGTCACTGCTGTCAAAAAAGCTGCGGAAGAGGTGAATGTTTCTGTCGGAGAAAACTCAAATGCCACCCAGCAACTGGCAGATGAAGCCCTCGAACAAGCTCAAGAAATTACCCGCACCGTTGCAGAGATTAATCAAATGTCCCTCTCAATTCAAGCAGTGGCAGATAGCGCCCATCAAGCGGCAGAAGTTGCTGAGATCGCTTCTGACATAGCGACAGTTGGTGAAGTAGCAATGGATCGCACTGTCATAAGTATCTTGAATTTGCAGCATACAGTGACACAAACAGCTGACAAGGTAAACCGTCTGGGTCAATCTTCTCAACAAATTTCCAAAGTTGTGTCGTTGATTAACCAAATTGCCCTGCAAACCAACTTATTATCCATCAACGCTAGTTTAGAGATATCACGAGCAGGTAATGAAAATCGGGGGTTGAGTGTGGTGGCAGACGAAATTGGTCAATTGGCTGCGCAGTCTGCCCAAGCAACACTAGAAATTCAACAAATCTTAGAGAACATCCAAGTGGAAACTAACGATCTAGTCAAAGCTATGGAATTGGGAAGGATTGAAGTCGTCCAAGGAGCAAATCTTGTCAAAGATGCCAAGCTTAGCCTTGCGAAGATTTCACAGGTGTCTCGCCAGATTGACCAATTACTGCAGTCGATTTCAACTGCAACAGTATCTCAAGCTCAAACTTCCAGTACCGTCGCTCTTTTGATGCAGGACATTGCCAAAGTTTCAGAACGCACTTCGGATTTCTCTTACAATGTATCAGGTTCTCTACAGAAAACTTTAGAGATAGCGCAGGAATTGCAGAAGTCTGTTGGTGTGTTCAAAACTGGTGTTCAGAATTGATCCACCACTAATGAATATCAGCGAAAAGAAAACCAAGATAACCCCATCGACAGATGGATTTGACTTGTTAGGCTGGCACTTCAAGCTGCAAAGTCACGGAAAATACGGAAACCCAAAACTGGAAAGCAAAGAACCTTCTAGCCGTACATGAAAGCTGTCATGACTACATCCACATGAGCAAGGAGAAATCCTAGAACATCAGGATCTGGGTGCGGTGAAAGCTGCATGCGCAGATCTAACACAGAGGTGTGGCAGGTAATATTGCCCATCGCCTCTATCAACGAAACTCATGCTCTTGAACTAGTGCCAGTCATCTTGTTGTATAGAAAAGCCTAGTTGTGAGTAGCTATAAAATCCTCATTGATATCTTGCACTAATCCAAGGATATTTTCCCATACTCCCACACTCCCAGACTCCACACTCCTGTTGTTGCTCAACTTGTCACTGTAAAATCAGAAGACAGATGAGATTGGTACCAAATCAGCATAAACTTTTTTTTGGTGGTAAAGCTAACAAGAGAGGTTGCTGTGGCTAAATTCTTATTCGTAACTGATTTAGACAATACCCTGGTAGGTGACGACAAGGCGCTGCTTGAACTGAACGATCGCCTAGAACAGTCACGCCAAGAGTACGGTACCAAGATTGTTTATGCCACAGGGCGATCGCCCATTCTTTACCAAGAACTCAAAGATGAAAAAAATCTTTTAGAACCCGATGCCCTGATTCTATGTGTGGGAACAGAAATTTATCTTGACGGTAGTCATACTCCTGATTCAGAATGGTCAGAAAAACTTTCATCTGGTTGGAATCGTGACATTGTAGTATCAACGACGACTGCTTTTCCTGAGTTGGTTTCGCAACCTGACTCAGAACAGCGTCCTTTCAAGGTGAGTTTTTTTCTTCAAGAAGAAGACTCACAAAAGGTTTTACCGCAACTGAAATCAGAATTGCAAAAATCTGGTTTAGACGTAAAGTTAATTTATAGTAGCGGTATAGACCTTGACATTGTACCGCATGGAAGCGATAAAGGACAGGCAGTACAGTTTCTCCGCCAAAAGTGGAAATTTGTAGCAGAGGTAACGGTTGTTTGTGGCGATTCTGGTAATGATATTGCTTTATTCTCTGTTGGCAGTGAAAGAGGTATTATTGTCGGAAATGCTCGTCCGGAGCTACTTCAATGGCATAATGAACATCCTGCCGACTATCATTATCTGGCAACAAATTTTTGTGCTGGTGGAATACTGGAAGGTTTAAAACACTTTGGTTTCTTAGAATGATTAGCTATCTCAAAGGCATTGTTGCTGCTATCCAAGACAATAGCGTTCACCGCCATACTCTGACTCTGGAAGTCAATGGTATTGGGTATGATTTGCAAATCCCTGCACGACTGGCACAGCAGTTGCCAAATACTGGAGGCGAAGTGCAGATTTTTACCCATTACCAAATTCGAGAAGAGGTACCATTGCTTTATGGCTTTGGTTCACCAGGAGAACGAGATGTGTTTCGCCACTTGTTAGGTGTTAGTGGTGTTGGTGCAGCTATAGCGATCGCCCTGTTAGACACTTTGGAACTACCAGAACTCGTGCAGACAATCATCACAGGTAATATTCAATTACTTATTCAAGCCCCTGGTGTTGGCAAAAAAACCGCCGAACGCATTTGTTTGGAACTCAAAACCAAATTAGTAGAGTGGCGTAAGACAGCAGGCTTCTTCGTCGCGACAGGCGGTCCAGCACCAGGTATTATCGAAGAAGTCCAAATGACTCTGTTGGCATTGGGTTACACTGCTAATGAGGTAAGTCACGCTTTGCATGTGGTGAGTGAAGAGATTGGACTTCCTAAAGATGCTTATGTGGAGGAGTGGATTAAACAGGCGATCGCTCATTTAAGCACTGAATATAGTCAGTAGTTGGATACCTAAGCTGTGAGAGCCATCTCTGTGAGGAAGGGACAAAACCGTGTATGAATCGTTGATTCACACGGCTTCTCAGTAAGTTGGTACTTGTCACGTACACCTATAATTCCGAGTGAAAAAGAATTAAGGTTGAGCAACTTTGTTTGCTTTAAGCCATGTCTATGACTAAGATACGCCGTTTCAAATCAAGCGACATCCAGAGTTAGGGCAAAAATAGACCAAAGCGCAAGCATTTTCCTTACCACTTCTGTGTCAATGCCTAAGATTTCTAAGCAGCTTAAATGCTCCATCACATTCAACATACTATACTCTGCCACACGGAAACCTTGCTCATAAGCAAATTGTCGTGCCTCCTCAAGTGTTGCAAAATTATTATCTACCAAAGACCTGCCTGTAAGATTAGTACCTGTTTGTAAGAGCTTCTGTAAAGAAGCGTCAAATTCTTGTGACTGCCTTAGACTAGCTGTGTGAATAAAGTCAGGGGTAATCCAGACGCCACCGTACTGTTGAAGCATCTCGCGAATATTGGCACACACAAGTTGTTTTTCTGCCATATTCAGATGTGTTAGCAACCCCTCACACAAAATTATGATTGGCTGTCCCGCTTTTAGTAGTTCAGCACTTTTTAAAAACTCACTTGGACGGCTAGTAGCATCAATTGAGAGAAAGTGCAGATTGGGACGTTCCCCAACAAGTTGTTCAACCAGTTGCTGTTTGCAACGAATCATTCTAGGCAAGTCACTTTCAATAAATGTGATGTTCGGATGAGAAGACATGAAAACACCACGCGGTAGCAAACCGGATGCTAGTTCTATAACTTGCCCTATTTGATATTGAGCCATGACTTGGTTGATAGCTTTATAACGAGCTTCCACACGTGCAGTCAGCAAAGCACTTTTGTCTTGATTTTGTGGCTCAGATAGTTCTACCAAGCCTTGCGCTTCTACCAATTGCGCCAACTCTTTGGCATAAGGAATATCTGTGAACTGTCGGGCTTTGCAAACCATGAAAGCAGTGTGGATGATTTTGTCAAAATCAGTAGCTTGCATTTTTCGATAAGTTTTTTTGAACTACTATCAAGTAGTTTAAAGATAAATTTACACAATATTACGAGTTTTAGTTATAAATTTGTTTTATAGTTAATAACTATAACTTAATTGTATAAAGTAAAAAAAACAACCTCTCTCACTTCCCTGCCGTGCCGACAAACCCCTACGCTTGGATCGAAGAATCTCTGGCTACAATTCACCGCGCTGATTGGTATAGGTCAGTACAAACAGTTCACGGTCTTCCAGGAGCAACGGTTTTTTTGGAAGGACGAGAGGTTATCAATTTTGCCAGTAATGACTATTTGGGATTAGCTGGGGATCAGCGGCTGATTGCAGAAGCAACAATTGCTATCCAAGAATTTGGTGCGGGTGCTACAGGTTCAAGATTACTCAGCGGACATAGAGAAATACATAGAGAATTAGAAAGGGCGATCGCATCACTTAAACAAACAGAAGATTCTCTGGTTTTTAGTTCTGGCTATCTCGCAAATCTTGGTACAATCACAGCCCTTGTTGGCAAGCGTGATTTGATTTTATCTGACCAGTACAATCATTCTAGTCTGAAAAATGGGGCAATTCTCAGTAGTGCTGAGATTCTTGAATACCCTCATTGTGATGTTGAAGCATTAAGAATAAAACTCAGTCAACAAAGGCAAAATTATCGACGTTGTCTGATCATCACTGATAGCGTCTTTAGCATGGATGGTGATTTGTGTCCTTTGCCAGCATTGTTGGAGATAGCGGACGAATTTAGCTGTATGCTGCTGATTGATGAAGCGCACGCCACTGGAGTACTGGGGGACACTGGCGCTGGATGTCTAGAACATTTCGGATGTACAGGAAGCCAGTTGATTCAAATTGGGACTTTGAGTAAAGCTTTGGGTAGTCTAGGGGGGTATGTGGCGGCAAGTGCAAACTTAATAGACTTTTTGCGGAATCGCGCACCGACTTGGATTTACACCACAGGGCTTTCTCCAGCTGATGTTGCAGCCGCACTGACAGCCATAAAAATAGTACAGCAAGAACCACAACGCCGCATTCAATTATGGCAGAATGTAGCTCTACTCAAACAGGTTATGCAACAGCAACTACCGAAGCTGAAATTGTTACCTTCTGAATCATCCATTCTCTGTTTTCAATTACCAAGTGCACCAGATGCGCTCAAAGTTGGACAACACCTCAAGTCAGTTGGTATTTTTGCTCCTGCTATTCGTCCGCCTACCGTGCCTACGAGTCGGATACGAATTTCTATTATGGCAACTCATAACTTGACTCATCTTGAAAAATTGGTAAAAGCTTTAAGTCGTATCTAAACTCAAGAACCTTAATATTTCATGCTCTAAGTTAAGAATAACAATACTGCGATGTCTCCGATAGTCAGAGATTTTTTCACCACTTTGTAATCTGATACTTCTTGAACTTTTTTCTAGCTACGCATGAATTTCTTCAATGAGATTACGCCGTTTTTAACCAATCAAGTTCTAAAATAACAAACCCAAGAGTCATAGGGATACTGGAGGATCAGGGTGAGAAGTTGTGGAATGGTAAAACAATAAAAACCAGATAGCCAGTCAAGAAAGATCGCAATTATTCGTCAGTTAATAACTTTTTTATTCACCCAGCAATGCTGACTTTACAATTAACAATAAGATTGTGATTCGAGTCACAGCGTTCTAGTTCAAATATTTGATATAAATATGTTAACCAATAGATATTGCTGGCAAACTTCAAATAAGTGTAACAACCTCGAACACTAGTTTATACATTTTTCTGTACAAATTAGAACAAAAAAGTTAAGAAGCTGTCACACCTACAACTTGGACATTTATTAGTTCGGGGCGTCAATACTTAAAAGCAGAGACGCTCCGCCTCCGCTATGAAGTCAGCCAGTGCTCGACCAGGATTTTCCGGCACAAAAGAGTAGGATGCTGCTTTAAACCCTGTTGCTATCAACCGTTGCATAAGCCACAGGCATGCCTGTAACGGTTAACAAGAACTCAAGACTGTTGACTTGAAGCAAAAAAGTGCAAGATGTACGCGCATCTGCTTAGTATACTTTTCTAATAATTTATCAAAGCAAATTAAAGCAAACAATAGTAACTGTACTTAAAACTGTCATGAATCAACTATAAACTCTTTAGACTACATAACTAGTGTGTGTTTGAGAAAGTCAATATTAAAACCGTAAAGTTTTTAGATATAGACTCACATACGGATATCCTGTGGGCGTTTCTAACAAAGAATAAGTTGTGTAAATAGTGTAAAGCCTGTAAACTCAAGTATTCTTGGACTTTATATAAACTTAAAATTTGCTTCATCAAAAATATTTGAGTTAATTGATTGTTAACTTAAGTACCAACAGTAAAAACACTTAATATTTATTAGGAACTTAAACAATTTTATTCAAAAAAATAATATCTAAAAGCCTTGTTTTTACTGGTTAAAAGGTAAGTTAGGGGAAGTCTAGCTCTTGTTCAATATTTCTACTTATAAAAAAAATGATAAGTTCAATTGTTCTTATCAACAGAGTTTTTTCATAGATTCTTTTTAAAGATTTATAGGGACTTTATCTAAATCTGGAAACAATGTCTGAATAATTGTATATGGGTGCAAAGTAAAAAATGAAGATTTCCTCTGACAAAAGGTATTTTCAAATAACTTATATGTAAAGAAAATGAATATAATTGCTCGTTTACTTAGTACATTTGCTATTTCTATATCTGCGGTTGCTGTCATACCTTACTTCGCCATAGCGCAAGAAACGCCAACTGCTCCCGAACAACAAAAGACGCAGAGAGTTTGCTCTTCCGATTCAGTTGAAAATTTGTTGCCTCCGCCAGTTAGTCAGGAAAGTCGTTCTCCACTTTCTTACTTGGGTGAGGAAGGTTTTACACACAGCCCAGATGGTTCCTGGACCTGTTATGTGAGTGATTCTAGGAAGCAAGGACGTTACTATACCCTGTTTAAAGTCCAACAAATAAATGGAAAGCTTGTAGCCAGTTCTTTTCTAGAGGAGGGTATTCTCGTGGAAGGTCAAAACAACCGCAGTTTAGACTTCTTCATGATGCTCATAGAGAAGCATACAAAGGCAAATCAAGGAAATCGTGAAAGTATACGCAGATATCTGGAATCTTTCTTTTCCTTTGTTAAGCAAGGCAAGGTACAACTTTCTAATCGTGGTTACCTCTTTGATCAACCAAGCGGTGCAGTTGTTATATACCACCCTGTCACAGGCGGAAAACTTAAGGGAGCGGCAATTACCATCAATATCAGCTCGCCTCAGAATTTATCTTCCTCTCCTGTCTCATAGGCTTTCAAAATTAGTTATTGGAGGTAAATCCCTTGAAGTCAAAAGTTAAAACAATCGTTGTCACATTATCATCTTTAGCAACAGTAGTTAATACATCTCAATCTGCTTCTGCTCAGTTGAAAGTTGGAAACCATGGTATTCAACCAGGACTTGAGCATAACTATCTCCAGTACCAGATATCGGGGCGTTCTTTAAGTCAAATGCGAGGTATTCCTGCATGTAGTGTGGGATTTGGTGCCGCTTGTAACAAAGCAGGAGCAGTGTTTCAGAAATTACTTGAATCAAATGGTGGACCAACCCAGGAACAGTTGCTGATACAAGCTGCTGGAGGGGAAGAAAACTACCAGAATTTTGCTAAATTTTACGGAAATGACCCCAATCTAACTCAGATACCGTACGCCTCATTCTGGCAGGACGACAACGCCGATATCGTGGATGGGTATCGCTATCTTCTTGGGCAAACAGTCAATCAGACTCCACAAGAAGGTTTAGGACAAGTTACCAAGAACTTTTACTGGGCACCTCAAGGAACCGGAAAGTCACTTGACGGCCGTAATGGCTTACTAGATTTGAAATACTCTTATGGACGTCTGTTGCTTGAAGAGGTGGCAAAAATTCCTGATGCAAAGCAGCAGATTCAAGCTTTGGGTTTAGCGCCAGAACTGACCAAGTTTTACTCAGAAAAACTTTCCAGTTCAATGCGTGTGTTGAAATCTGGGAATGAGGAGTCTCTTAAAGAGGTGATTCTCAAAGATCTCTCCTATCCGTATTCACCAGATGGGGCAGAGATCGGACGTCCAAATCTTGGCATTCCTCCAACTAATTCGTTCACTGAAGAAACTCTCGCTGGAGATGTTGTTCCCTGGGAAACTGCAATAGCGCTAGATCCAGAAGGGATAAACGTTGAGCTTCCTCCTAGCCTTGCAGAAGTTGCTTTATTCCCACAAACAGGAGAAAGTTCTTTTCCAACTGGTTGGCTTGCTGGCCTGCCTGTGTTGTTATTACTTCTTCTTGCTTTTGGTGGTGGTGGAGATAGTTCTTCCGGTCGAGGATCAAGTGCAGTAGCGAGTACACCTCCTATTAGTACTCCTTCTGAAGGAGGTGGGTCTATTCCTCCTTCAGGCGGTGGTTCTCCCGGTAACAATCAAATCATTGAAGTACCGTCCGGTCCTGCTGTAACTACTCCGCCAGGACAGGAAGTAAAGAAAGTACCAGAACCAGCAACAATAACGCCGCTTGTGTTGTTGGTCATTGTCCTTTACGTACTAAATCACAAGCAGTGGCGTATACAAACTAGAGGTTAAATTCTTTTGTTGTGTATTCAGATCATCAGTTAGGGTGTATAAAACGCTCGCATTCTTCTGTTTCTTTAAAGAATGCGAGCGTTAGTTTTTGAGTCTGTGCCAGGTAGATGCTTAAGTAACCTTGTCAGCTACAAGACGAATTATTGAGGTTTATTGTTTGTATTTGATGAAGGTTGTGCGGGAGCAACTTTTGCATTGACCTTCACACTTTTTACACCTTTAATTTCTTGTGCCAAAGTGGGAATTTTATTGAGTTGTTCTTGTGTAGGAACTGTTCCAGCTACTGTTACAGAACCCTCTTCAGCGTCAACTGTTAACTGACTGGCTGGTAAATTCACCTCTAACTTACCGCGAACCTCACTTTCTAAATCATCATCATCTCTTTTGGCGTCACCACCAGTCGTGTTGTTACGTTGTTCGCGTGCTCTAATATCAGACTCTATTTGGTCTTTACGAACTTGGCTAGTGGCGTCTTCTTGAGTTTTCTGAGCAGTTTCTTGCGTTGGGGCATTAACGTTTTCATTTGTCCCTGAGGGAGCATCTGCACTTGTTCTTGAAGGGGGTTCGCAACCAACCGCACCAATAGCAATAACACCGCTAATGATCAATGGAATAAACTTGTTCATCTTCTGTCTCCTACTGAAATATTTCAAAAAATTCCTTGACATAGGTAGCTTTTAACAGCAAACAGTTACCCAGCTATCCAAAACACGAAGACAACATATCACTAGTACTCGACCAACCCAAAATTGCCAGGTTAGGGTAAGTAGGGGGAGCAGGGGAAGTTGGGGAAGCAGGGGGAGAAAGAGATTTTTCTTGCTGCTGTTAACCCATCAAAGTTGCTTTGGCAGACTACTAGTACATGCGGAGAACACTTGTATTGGCTTAATGTCTCCTGAATGGATAAATTTAAACAAATCCTTATTGAAATCTCCTGATTTTACTTACGAGAATTCACTGATAACTGAAATACTGTTAATGGTGTGTGAAGTTCAGGAGCGAATCTTTGCAAGTGCACAGGTAAAGTTTTTTGATGATAACTTATGACTGACTAAACAGTTGTATCCCGACGATCAACAATTGTTACCGAAGGCTCATGATTCACAACGCTGCCAGTGTAATTTGTGTCAGTGTCTACAACACCAGGTACATTATAGATTCCGAACTCCTGAATACCTTGGTTTGTCAAAACAGTTTCGGCATGACGAATTTCGTCATCTGTCCCGTCTACTATCACTAGATAATCACCACGGGATACTCGTTGGTCGTATACTCTGGCTCGTTCTTCAGGAATTCCCAAACCAAGGAGTCCACCTAGTAATCCACCAGCCGCTGCACCAATTCCAGCACCAGCTGCAGCTGTGGCCAGAGTTGTCGCGACTTCACCTGCAAGTAATATAGGACCAACGCCAGGAATTGCCAAGGTTCCTAAGCCCACGAGTAAACCGGTAATGCCTCCGAGTGTTGCACCTGTGACTGCTCCGGCTGCGGCTCCTTCATCAGCTTTGTTACCAATACGTTGTTGCGTTTCGATACCAGCAATATCACCAGTGCGATCAGCGTCTTTAGCAATGATAGAGACCTTATTCATTGGAAAACCAGCGTCTCTAAGCTCGGTGAGTGCATACTCAGCTTCACGACGACTAGGAAATACACCGACTGCACGCTTGTTGTGTTTACCTAAAGCCATTTCACTCCTCCATTAAATAGCTAAAAGAAGCACAAAAACGTATAACTTACTTTGCTTCGTGCTTATATTACAGTTTCGCCTTGCTTTGCTCTCACTTTCATCGTCCGCAAGTTAAGCTAAATATCTATCGATAGATTGGTTCTTTGCCTAAATGGGAATTTGAAAAAATCATAAACTCGTTTCACGTCTTTGCTGTTTACGAGGGGAAATTGCGCTTCTATTGTTCGGTTATACTACTTTCACTAACAAACAAATAACTATAACCTCATAAATAGTAGTGGATGCCGCTCTTCGACACTGTCAGTCGCTCTTTATTCAGGGGGTGAAATACTTGTGTACAAATGGATCTTGCCAAGTCTAAGCGAAGTTTTAGCAAATAGTCAATCAATAGTTGCTACATGTTCATCTGCTGCATCAGAACAGCAATGGCGCGTCAGCGTAGCAGCTACAGAACAACTGTTATTAAATATTTTAACAAGTGCTTCACCTGAAGAAGCCACACAAGGATTAGTTTTAGCTGCGCCAGCGCCTGTTTTCAGTGATCCAAGACTGGCTGGGAGTTTGCAGACTGTCAGTTTTACGGCAAAGCCATTTAACCCCTTGGCACTTATGCCATTTCAAATGCCTCCTGATGTGGGTGTGGTAGATGCATTTGCTGCTAGTGAGTCGGTTTTACCTGTATTAGAAACAGATCCGTTGGCAAGGGAGCAGTTTTGTTTGGTTTTCACCAAGCAATTTAGATTAGTCCTGGTTTTAGCAGAAGATATCAATGGCAATAAGACTTTTTCATTTTCTTTTGAGCCAGAGGTTGTTGAGTTAGCATGGCGATCGTTGGGAGCAAGAGTTGTAGTCAGCAATCCTGATTTGTTTGCCGATTTACAAGAGTTAGTACATAAATATTCGACCGTAGCTCCAGATTACCGCGTAGTGATGGAGTTCAGTCGTTTATTACTGACACAATTTCCAGAACAAGAAGAAAACACGGAGATAGCAAAAAGCGGGGATGTGGGGACACGGGGACGTTCAGAGTTTGTAGAAACCGTCCCAGCTTCGCCACATCTGTCTTTGGGTGCTTCATCACAAGGGCATACTCGCCCTGATGTAGAACTACTCCAAGCTTTTGCTCACGAAGTTCGCACTCCTTTAACAACGATTCGCACCACCACTCGTTTACTGTTGAAACAGCGTAATTTACCTGCAAATGTGATCAAGCGTTTGGAACTTATTGATCGCGAATGCACCGAGCAAATTGATCGTATGGAGTTACTCTTTAGAGCAGCAGAACTACAAACATCTGCTACTGTAAAATCTATAAATACTCAACTCACAGCAATGTCTCTGGAGCAAGTTTTGCAGCAGAGTATTCCGCGTTGGGAACAAGCAGCTAATCGACGCAACTTGACTTTGGATGTGGTTTTACCTCAGCAGTTACCAACTGTGGTTAGTAATCCTGCTATGTTGGATCGGGTTCTCACGGGTTTGATGGAGAATTTTACCCGTAGTTTACCAGCTGGTAGTCATATTCAAGTACAGGTTATTCCTGCTGGGGATCAACTGAAATTACAATTATTGCCTTTAACTCAGGCGGGAGATAATGGAAAAATGTCAACCTCTCCATGCACACCGCCAATTCGTAAAGCTTTGGGTCAATTGCTTATGTTCCAGCCGGAAACAGGTACGATAAGTTTGAATCTTAACGCAACCAAGCATTTATTTCAAGCGATTGGGGGTAAACTTATTGTGCGCGATCGCCCACGTCACGGAGAAGTGCTAACGATTTTCCTTCCTTTGGAAGTCACCAGTCACTAAAGACTATCAATCTCGTGCCTTCTTCTCAAAATACTGCTGATGTTCTTGTGTTGCTAAATAATACTCAAGAGCAGGTACAATCTCTGTCACAATATCCTTATCAAATCTGTTGGAATTCTGTTGCTTTGCCTTTGACCGAATGGCTGCTTCTTCCTGTTGACTATTATGAAAAAAGATAACAGATCTGTACTGTTCTCCTCGGTCTGGTCCTTGACGATTTAGCGTGGTGGGATCATGGATGTCCCAAAATATCTCCAATAAATCATCATAACTTACGTGTTGTGGATCATACTCCACTTGTACCACCTCAGCATGGCCTGTGATCCTTGATAATACATCCAGATAGGAAGGGTTGGGAAAATATCCTCCCATGTAGCCAACTGAGGTAGAAACAACTCCCTTCACCTTACGAAACGCCGCCTCTACGCCCCAAAAACAACCAGCTCCAAATGTTGCTAAATTCATACTATTGATTGCCTAGCGCGAGATTCTTGACCATGAGATGGCAATGACCATAGCCCGGCGGATCGTATTGCCGCAAGATGCTGAAACCTGCCTTCCGGAATGCTCGTTGCGCAGCGTAATTGTGAATTGAGGTGGTAAGACCAAGGAGCGGAATCGCTGGATTGGTCTGTAGGTGCGCAACGAGCTTCTGCAAAGCCAGCGGTCCGACTCCCCGACCTACGGTCTTTTCCTCGCCGATGAGGATGTCGATATCTACTGAGTTCTCAGGGATGTCGTGCAGCCCGACCAAGTCCAGTACTTCGCGGGAGACAACTTGCCAGCGCAAGTACCCAACTTGATCGCCATCTGCTGCGATCAGCGCTCGTTCACCGCCAATAGGTGGATTGACAGCCCAGTTAAGGTGCTCCTGCGGCTCGGGGTACCAGCGTGCAACATGCGGCGCAACTAGCCAGCGTGAGAGCAGTGCGACGGCACCGTCACCAAAAGGAACAAGTGTGACCACAGATGCCATGAGTGAGACCTGCTGATAAGCAGACGCGAGACTTAACTATTTATTATACGGAAAGTTTTCGTATAATCTTTTTTTCAATCCGAATATATATATCAAGCATTATAGGAGAGAAATTTAATGTCATCGAAGACCGCATTTTGAGTGAATCGCTTGCCAGACTCAAAGCTGTGCAGGCTTCATAGTCTCGCGAAAGCTAAAAGAAATTCCCAGGATCACGCCTGGGAACGAGGATTTATTTTCACTTCTTAGCCGCAAGCGGGCAGGAAGTGAAATTTAATGAATTAATGAATTAATATCCACCCTCTTCTTCGTATTCTGGCTGTCTTTCTTTGACTTTTTTGGGAATATTCACTGGCTTAGGTGGCTCATCATCCCAAGCATCGCGAGCTAAATCCTCGTCCAAATCTTCGTAATCGTCAGCGTATGGCTTTTTGTTATAAGAACCAGAGTTATATTTTGGCTGTGCTTGATATTTGTCTTTACCTGTTGCTTCACTCCAGTTATCTTCTTCATCGTCATCATCATACTGCACAGGCTCATACTGCCGTGCTTTCATCACTTGACGCTGAGGGCGTTCTTCTTCGTAGTAGTCTTCGTCCCATTCTTGCGCTACGGGTTCGGGTGTACGAACGATTTTTGGCTTGGGTTGTTCTAATGGTACTCCGCTTGGTAGTTGTTTGTCTGGTGTGACTGTACGGGGGGTGTAGCTGGAGTATTCTTCGTCAGCATCGCGTTCCCACGGCGCTTTACCTATACCCAAGCGCTCAAGTACACCAACAGTTAATTGGTTAAGTCGCTCTTCAGCGCCTTCAAAAACAATCAATCTGTTGGGACCTGTGCTGACGATTTCGTCTACTGAGAACTCGTAGGTACTCAAGAATTGGTCGGGAATTTGTGGTAATCCAAGAGAGGCGATCGCTATTGAGTAAAGCTTTCCTGTTTCGGCATTAAACTTAAAGCCCCGCACTTTGCCTAAAACTTCACCAGTCTCTGTAATGACTTCCCAGTTTATCAGGTTGCTGTAGATATCAACCTCAACATCATCAATGACATCTTCGTTATCCACGAGGATGACATCACCAATTTGGTTGATGCTGTTGAGATACATATAGCGTGGCACGCCAGAAATAGAGATCAGGTTGTCTCGCATGCCAAGCGCCACAACCTCTCGCTGATCTACATCAACCCAAACTTGACTCACGATTCCTAATCGCTTGCCGTTGTCACGAGTGATTACCTGGGTGTTTAAAATATCGGAACGTCTAATACTTTGTTCAGAGGTCATCCTGTACCGAGTCCTGATCTCGAATCCGGTTTATCTATACACTATTATTAACAAAAACTCAAGCACTTGTTTGGTCAGATTGTAGCTTAATTCCCAAAACTTGGGTATAAGCTCCTCTGGCTTGAGTCACGCCAATTGTACGTTCGGCTGATTCTATCATCGGGCGACGCAAACTGACAACGATAAATTGTGCTTGTTGTGCTTGTTGCTTAATCATTTTAGCTAATCGTTCTACGTTTGCTCCATCTAAAAACATATCTACTTCGTCAAATGCATAAAATGGCGATGGACGGTAGCGTTGCAAAGCAAAAATAAAGCTCAATGCAGTCAGAGATTTTTCTCCTCCTGACATAGAAGCGAGTCGCTGTACAGGTTTGCCTTTTGGATGTGCAACCAAATTTAATCCGCTGTTAAATGGATCTTCTGGATTGTCGAGTTGTAAGTATCCATCGCCCTCAGAAAGGACAGCAAAAATTGATTGAAAGTTTTCATTGACAGCGTCGAAGGCTTCTTTAAATGCCCGTTGACGCAAAGTGGTAAAATTCTCAATTCTTAACAGTAATTCAGTGCGCTCTCCTTCTAAGGTTTGCAACTTTTGAGTGAGTTCTTCAAGGCGTTTTTGCGTGCGCTCATATTGTTCTAACGCTAGCATATTCACAGGTTCCATTGCTTGTAGGCGTTTGGCAAGAGAGCGCAATTCTTTTTGCAATTCTTCTAAATTGACTTTGTCTGGTACTTCTGGCAGAGGGCTAGGTAATTCCGCTGACATCGTTCGCAATTGGGTTTGTAATGCAGCGAGTTCTTCTCGGCGCGTCTGCTGGGTTTCTTGGAGTTTTTGCTGTTCCCATTCCAATTGTTGTTGGCGCATTGTGTGCGATCGCAATTCTTGTTCTGTTGCATCACGTTTTTGCTTCTCTTCTCCCAAACTTTGTTCCATTTGACTCAAAACTGCGCGAGTCTGTGAAATCGCAGTGCTGAGATTGAAGTGCTGAGATTGAAGTGCTGTACGTTGATTTTGCTGATTTAACTGCTCTTGATGGTATTCTTCAATACGCTGTTCCCCAACAGCAATTTTTTCTTGCAACCGCTGCTGCTGATTTTCCAAATCTTTAAGTCTTTGCTCTGCTTCCCTTAACGCTGTTTCTCTTTGTTGCAATTGTTGCTCTTGAATTTTGATTTTTGCCTGGATTTGTTGCCATTCTTGGGGAGTTTGGGACTGTTCTAACTCAGTTAAAGCGTGTCGCAATTGTTGTAATTGTTGCTCTTGTGGAGGTAATTCCCGAGCTAAAATTTCGAGGCGGGATTGAACGGTGGTTAATTTTTCTCTGTTTTGGGAAAGCTGCGATCGCGTTGTTTCCAATTGGGCCGTCAAACTTTTTACTTCTTTGTATAACTGTTCCAAGCGTAGTTGTTGTTCTCGCCGCGCCTGTCGTGCTTCCGTCACCTGTTGTGTCAGTTGTTTTGTTTGAGAAGAAAGAGAATGAATTGCGGAACTACAACGTTCTAAAATTCGCTCAATATCAGTCAACCGACTTTTCAAACAAGAAACTTCTTCAGATTCCGCAGCTTCCACCGTACCAAACCGTAACGATGAACGCTGGTTCGTGCTACCACCAGTCATTGCACCGCTAGTTTCTAACAATTCTCCGTCTAAGGTGACAATACGATAAAGTTTCATATGCTGACGCGCGTCAGCGAGATTTGCAAAAACCACTGTGTTCCCAAAAACGTAGTTGAACACATCCTTATAGCGATGATCGCAATTCACTAAATTCACAGCATAATCCACAAACCCATTCACATATCGCAGTGTAAAATCTTGGGTAAATTTGGGAGCCTGAATTTTATTCAGTGGTAAAAAAGTCGCTCGACCACCACGTTTCTGTTTGAGTAGTTCAATTCCTGCAGCAGCTATGCTGTCATCTTCTACAACAATATGCCCCAAACGCGCCCCAGCAGAAGTTTCCAAAGCCAATTGATAGCGAGGTTCCACCCGTCCTAGCTGTACAACTAATCCACAAACTCCAGGCATTCCCGATTGTAGAATGATCTTGCTCGCTTGGGTTCCTTGAACTTCTTGCTGTGCTGCTTGTTGCGCCTCTAGTTTATCCAATTGGCGTTGTTTTTCTCGTTGTTCCTGCAACAAGCGCTTTTGGGTTTCCTGCTGGATTTGTAGTTCTTGTTCTGTAGCTGATAGCGTTTCAGCTAAGTTTTGAATCGGTTCGCTAGAAGTGTTAAATTCTGTTTCAACTTGTTGACATTCAGCTTGTCTTTCTAATTGCTGAGGTTCTAAAGTTTGAACAAGTTCAGTTTGTTCTTGAATTTGCTGCTGGAGTTGGTTATTACGTTCTGTGAGTTGTGCTTGTTCTGTACGTTGAGGTTCAATGGTTTGCAGCAAAGTTTCAATTTGACGATTCAGGGCTGTTTGTTGTTGTACCCACGCTTCTGAGGCGGAAGCAATTTCTGCTGCTGCTTCACGAGAGTTTTCTAATTCTTGTCGCGTCTCATCTCGTTCGGTTTGTCGTGACGCGATAAATTGCGTTTGTTCAACTTGTTGTTGTGCGACTTGTTCTAAACAAGAGTGATGCTGTTGAACTTCCTCTTGAGTTTGTTGTAGGCGCTTGAGTGTTTCTTGTGCGGCTGTTTCTAATTCTTTTTGTTGACGCTGAAGCTGTTTTCGTTCTGCTTCTTGGGTAGCAAGGGTAGATTGTACTGCTAAAAGTTCTTCTTCTCCTAAGGCTTTGACATGGGCGTTGAGTTGTTCAAGTTCAGTGGTTTTTTGGGTGATTTCTGAATTGAGGGTGGTGAGTTGAGTTGTGAGTTCACCGGAGGTGCGATCGCCTTGTTGAATTTGCGTCGCTAATTTTTCTTGCTGTGCTTGTTGGGAACGCCAAGATAAAACCGCTTCCCATTGTTGTTTATCTTGAAACTCAGCGCGGAGTTTTTGGTATTTTTCGGCTTTGGCGCGGTCTTGGGAGAGGCGATCGCGTTGTCCAGTTAACTCTGTCTCAACAATACGACAGCTGTCTTCCTTCTCCTTAACTTGATCCAAAGTTTCTTTTGCCTGATTGATTTTGCGATCAAACGCCGCCACCCCTGCCAACTCATCAATAATTTCTCGTCTTTCGCGGGGGTTCATCGAGATAATACTGGTGACATCCCCTTGCAGGACAACGTTGTAACCTTCCGGATAAATACGTAAATTTTCTAGTTCTTCGTGTAACTCTGTGAGAGTGCAAGATACACCGTTAATGTAGTAATTCGATGTATAAGTTCCTTGCGGAGTGACTCGCAGCCTTCTAGTGACACTCCATTCGCTACCAGGTTTCGCACGTATTTTTTCTTTGCGATTTCTATCATCCTCGCTTTCTTCTTTTTGCGCGTCCTCTAATTTCTCAACTTCCTCATCTTCATCGATGGAGACGACAGAGGAGATTTCCTCAAGTTGATCATCCAGTTCATGGTCTGACAAATCAAACGTTACCGTCACGGAAGCTTCCACAGCGGAACGAGATTTGCTAGTTTGAGTCGTGTTGACTAAATCAGGGAGGCGATCGGCACGCATTCCCTTAGAACTAGCAAGTCCCAGGCAAAACAGCAGCGAGTCTAGAATATTGGATTTTCCGGAACCATTCGGTCCAGAAATGACAGTAAACTCCGGCAGCAAGGGGACAGAAGTTGTACCGCCGAAGGATTTGAAGTTCGTGAGTTGTACGCGCTTTATATGAACCATCGCGCTGTTTTACCGGGCTTGTGCAGTTCAAGTGTATCAACAAACCTCTCAAAAGATTAGCGTGAAAATTATCAACCGCCAAGACGCCTTAGCGTAGCGTGCGCGTGCATCGATTAGCAACAAGACGCCAAGAAACAGAAGAGTTGCTTCCTAGTAGTCTAATTTCTCGACAAACCTCGACAAAGCCTGACAAATACCGTAAAGAGTGGCTCAAGACTACTCCCTTCCCCCCAGAAGAATACCTAATTTAACGTAGACGCGCAGCGGTGAGGGGGTCGCAGTTCTTAAGGTTCCCGTCGATTGCGACCCCCCGAACGCGAGTGCGTCTGGTGCAGGAGATACCCGGAGGGCTTCCCTGCTGGTACCGCAAAGACGCGTTAGACGCGAAGCGGCGTGCCGAAGGCTAGGACACGAAGCGCGTAGCGTGCGCCCTTGGCGCATAGGAAGAAGAAAAAGAAGATAGGTAATCTTAGACCGGGAAGGGAGTAGTTTAAATCTTCAAATTCTCAAGTAAATTTGGCAGTAATCTCATAGAACTAAAAACAACTGATGCGCCTACTGCTTGCAATTTTTGTGGATTACTGTATTGTGCATAACCAAAAACTTTCATTCCAGCGCTAAATCCGGCTTGCACACCGATTAAAGTATCTTCAACTACTACACATCGCTGTGGATTAACTTTCATTTTCTCGGCAGCATACAAGAATAGATCTGGATGTGGTTTACCCCGTGCGACATCTGTAACACTAAATATTTTTTCCTCAAAATATGGCATTAACCCTGTGACACCTAGCTTTGTTTGAACCATCTCATGTGTGCTATTTGAGGCTACACAATAAGAAGTTTTAATTTGAGATAAAACATCATGTATGCCCTCAATTGGCTTTAAATTTTCTGATAAACTCTTCTTGTTGCGTTGCCTAAATTCGGTGACAAAATTATCTGGAATAGGTTTTCCAAGTGACTTTTGAATAATTTCTACACATGCTGTCATAGGTTGACCGACGAATGTGTTAGATATATATTCCAAGGTGACCGGTAACCCGATTTCACTAAGCATTGCCGCAAAAACCGAGTTAGTGATTTGTTCACTATCTACAAGTACACCATCACAATCAAAGATAACTAAGTCAAATGGACTCATTGATTTTCCTAGAAAACGAGTTGAAGGCTAAGTAAAAGCGTAAGTTATTACCGTGCAAAGTATAGTTTGGTATCTTGTATCGCTTCATTCACGACCTGCTACGAGAGCATTTTGCGAAGATGTAAGATTGTGTTATGGGCTTGCCCCGAGCTTCGCCGAAGGGTAGAAAATAATAAGGTGAGTTATGCAACTAGAAGATTACTTTGACTTTCAACGCCCCGATGATATCCGGCTCAAAGGTACAAGGGTAGGAATTGAAACTATCCTTATGCCAAAGGTAGGGAAAATCGAAACGTACTTCCCTTATTTAGCTCACTTTCTACCATAATTTCACCTCCCTGCAACTGAACTAGACGCTGGGAGATAGCTAAACCCATTCCAGAACCACCAGGGTGGCGGATACGAGAGCGCTCTGATCGCCAAAACCGATTAAAAACAAAGGGTAGATCCTCTGCTTTCATACCATGACCTGTGTCAATCACCGCAATCCATAATTTCGGAGGTTCGTTCCAAACTCGCACAGTGATAGAACCATTTACAGTGTACCGTACTGCATTGCCAAGTAGATTGACCAGAATCTGCTCAACTCGTTCAGGATCGGCAGATACCACAGGAGGATTGGGTGGGCACTCCAAGCGCAACACCGGACCGTCTTCTAGTAGTTGATCACCAAACCGTTTTATTAGGGAAAGCAGGAGTGGATATAGATCAATGGGTTGAATCTTGATGGGTAAATATCCCGCCTCCGCCTTAGAAAGTTCTTGTGTATCATTTACCAACCGACCTAGTCGGGCGGTCTCTCTGGCTAATCGCTCAAACAGTTCTGTTTTTGGTTCAATCGCCCCATCTGCTAAACCCTCCAGAGAACCCTCAAAGATTGTCAACGGCGTACGTAGTTCATGGGTCAAATCTTCCATGAGTTCCCGACGGCGCTGTTCTACCCCTTCAAGGTTTGATGCCATTCGGTTAAAGTTTATAGCAAGGCGGTTCAACTCTGGAATTTCACTCTTGGGTATACGCGCGCTCAAGTTCCCCTGAGCAAACTGCTGAGTAATTTTCTCCATCTGAATCAGAGGTTGTACAATCCGCCGAGCAAACAAATAACTCAAACTACCTGCTACGGTTGCACCGAGGAGCAGTGACCACCAAACTCCTTGGTTCCAGACTACCTCACACTTGTTAATCAACTCATTCCCAGTTGCACCCACATTAAATTTTTGTCCTTCTAAAGGCGTTAAGTGCAACCCAAATAGTTGATGGGAGAAGAACCAGCCGACTATGAGTGGGGTACTCAATCCAACTAGCATCACAATAATGTTGCCCAACAGTAATCGCGATCGCAAGCTAAGCTTATTCACAATTAGTCCTAAATAACTTGATCCTCAAACTTATAACCTACTCCAATCACAGTTTTGACAAAAGTTGGATTCGCTGGATCGGGTTCGATCTTCTTTCGTAGACGTGCGATGTGAGTATCAACAACCCGCTCATCGCCATAAAAGTCACTACCCCAAAGTTTCTCAATGAGTTGAGTTCGATTCCAAACCCGACCAGGGTCACTCATAAACGTTGCTATTAGTTCAAACTCCAAATTCGTTAGGTCTAAACGAGCCAATTGATTTGTATTAATAATCCGGCTGGCTGAGTGTTGCTCAATATTAATCACAAAGTGTTGGGTACGATAAATCTGACTTTGGTTACCATCACGTCGCATCCGTCGTAGGAGTGCTCGCACACGGGCTACCAGTTCCTTTAGGCTGAATGGCTTGACGACGTAGTCATCTGCTCCAGTTGATAAACCGACGATCCGATCATTCTCCTCACCCTTCGCCGTCAACATCAAGATGTAAGGGTCTTTAAAGCTTGCTTGCTGTCGAATGCGGGCACAAACTTCCAGTCCGTCCAAACCGGGAATCTTTAGATCTAGGATTATTAAGTCTGGCGAATACTCTTGAAACACTTGAAGCGCACTTAATCCATCAGAGCAGTGACGACAAGAAAATCCTTCTTTTTCCAAATACAGTTGAATTAATTGAGCAATTTCAACTTCATCTTCAACAATCAAAATCTCCATTAGCCTGATAAAGATCTTTTCTGCCAAGCATTAATAGTAAACCACTTTATCAGACCATATCAACTAAGGACGAAATTTGAGCAATAGGCGAACTGCCGGGAGCACGAATATTCCACAACCCCGTGACAGACTTTACAGATTCTTCACAAACGTTGGAATACATTTCAACAAGTCTTAGCGAAAATGTCACAACTTCGCTACAGGATTGACATGTATTTGTTACCTAAATGTTACAAAAAAAGTGTAAATTCACAGATAAATAAATTAATTTGATAATTAATTTCACAATTTTTAGTGAATCTGTCACAACTTCGATACGGGATTTACATATTTTTGTTACCTTTTCCCTATAAGAAAAGTATAAACCCAGATATATATGTAGTCCTATTAAAGACGAACGACAACCTCAATGAAAGATTTAAAGTTCATAGCGTTTCGAACCTATTCATAGCAGGTAGTTCTGTGTTTCCTACAGGAGGATATACTAATCCTACATTCTCGTCACTTTCGCAATTAGGCTAAAAAACTATGTAAAAACGGTCATGGAATAAAATAGGGTACTACTTACGGACTGACCATGAAAAAGATCCTTCAGCTTTTGCTTGTAGGTTAAATGGCTAGTCATTTTTAGCAAAATTGAGTGATCATAACACAAAACAGGGAAGTATTTAATATGACTTTAGTTAACAGTGAAAACTTTAGGCTCTATGAGAACAAAGCGAACATGAGACTGATTTCGTTAGTCAAGCAAGTAACTTGGATTAGCTTAGGTTTTACACTGATGCTGCTGCTCACAAAAGGTAAACCACCAGGATTTGTTGTTGGTTTATACTTATGTTTGAGTTTATTTGTTACTTGGAGTAAACAGCGGTGGTTTAAGAAGAAGTCGGAAAATTTTTTAACAATTTCTCCAGAGTTTAACCATAGAGATTTAAGTGATGCACAAAATAAACTAGATTGTCAATCTGATTTAGTTGAAAAGGCTCTTGTTCTGAAATCTCAAAGTCACAACAGTGTGAACTTTGTCCTTGCTAACCTTAAAAATGCTCAACTTGCGGATATTAACCTCAACTGTGCTTATCTCAGCGGTAGCAACCTCAGTCATGCTAATCTCAGTGGAGCTAGCCTATGGAATAGTAACTTTAGTACTGCTGAGTTAGTACATACCAACTTGAGTCATGCCAACTTGAAGAATGCAAACCTGAGCTGCAGCAATCTCATAAATGCAAATCTCAGCAGTGCTGATTTGAAAGAGGCAAATCTCAGTAATGCTAACCTCAGCAATGCTGACTTGAGGGATAGTGATTTGAGTGGCGCTAACCTTAGCAATACTGACTTGAGGGATGCAAACCTCAGCAGTGGAAACCTGACTAATGTCTATTTATGGAGTGGAAATCTCAACAGGGCTAACCTTTTGGGTGCAAATCTTAGTAGTGCCTACATGAACAGTACAGAACTGAGGAATGCAAACCTAAGCGGCGCTTTGCTTAAAGACACTAATCTGAGTGATGCCAAACTTCAAGAAGCGAACCTCACTGGTACTAACCTCTGTGGTGCAAATCTTTGTTGTGCTAATTTGAAGAATGCTAATCTCAGTAATGCCAATTTAGAGAATGCTAATCTGGAGGGCGCTAATTTGGAAGGTGCTAATCTGAGCACAGCCAATCTCAATGGTGCCAACTTATGTTGTGTCAGAATTAACCAGGCAACACAAATCGATAAAAAATGGCTTTGAGTTTGGGAAACTTTGATTCTTTCCGGTGAGCTTCTTTGATGAAATGTCCGTTACACTCGTAAGGGTTAGCGGTGGGGAATGTCAAACAATCCATAGCGATTACCAATTTAGGAAGTGGTAGTCGCACAATGGAAAAGCCACAATAGAAGATAGAGGCTGTATACAATAAAGCCTTGTCTTGAATATGGAGTTTGTTATCAGTGGTATTACAAGTACAAAGGGGCACCTACGAAGCCAAAACCCAAGAAATCGCTAAACAGCTTCTAGCCGCAACACAAGAAAATCGTTCGTTCTTTGGTGCACTGCGAGATCAGATGCGCTGGGACGATAAGTTGTTAGCTTGGGCGATGAGCAATCCTGGGTTACGGGTGCAACTGTTTCGCTTTATTGATACTCTTCCTGCTTTACGTAGTAAACCAGAAATTGCAGCGCATTTACAAGAATATCTGGGTGATGATTCAGTAGAATTACCGACAGCCCTAAAGGGAATGCTGGGTTTTGCTAATCCAGATTCTATGCCTGGACAAGTCGCTGCAACGACTGTTTCCACAGGTGTGGAAACATTAGCTCATAAATACATTTCTGGGGAAAACATTAAACAGGCGCTGAAAACAATTGAGCGACTGCGTAAGGAAAAAATGGCTTTCACTGTAGACTTATTGGGTGAGGCTGTGATTACTGAAGCAGAAGCTCAGTCTTATTTGGAACGCTATCTAGATTTGATGCAACAATTGGTGGAAGCATCGAAGAGTTGGACGCCAGTTCCTTTAATTGACGAAGCTGATGGACAAAGTTTGCCAAAAGTCCAAGTTTCTGTGAAGTTAACGGCGTTTTATTCGCAGTTTGACCCGTTGGATGCTAAGGGTAGTGAGGAACGGGTGAGCGATCGCATCCGCACTCTCTTACGTCGTGCCAAAGAACTAGGTGCTTCTGTTCATTTTGACATGGAACAGTATGCATATAAAGATATCACTTTCAACATTCTGAAAAAACTTTTAACAGAAGAAGAGTTTCGCTCTCGGACAGATATTGGGATGACAATCCAAGCATATCTACGCGATAGCGAGCAAGATGCACGAAACTTGATTAATTGGGCGAAACAGCGTAGTTATCCAATCACAATTCGCTTGGTGAAAGGCGCCTATTGGGATCAGGAAACTATTAAAGCAGAACAAAAACATTGGCAACAGCCAGTTTATAACGATAAAGCAGCAACAGATGCAAATTTTGAGATAATCACTCAGTTATTGCTAGAAAATCATCAATATGTGTATGCTGCGATTGGTAGCCATAATGTGCGATCGCAAGCTCACGCCATAGCAATAGCTGAAACCTTAAATGTCCCTCGCCGTAGTTTTGAGATGCAGGTTCTCTACGGTATGGGCGACAAACTAGCAAAAGCTTTAGTTGATAAAGGTTATCGCGTTCGAGTTTACTGTCCTTATGGAGAACTTCTTCCAGGAATGGCGTATTTGATTCGCCGCTTGTTAGAAAATACTGCTAATAGTTCTTTCTTGCGGCAAAATCTGGAAAATCGCCCAGTTGAGGAACTGCTAGCACCACCAGTCGTAAACTCCGCCTCTACTGCTTCCCCCTCGCTTACGGAAGGAGGGTTCTCTGCTGCGGCTGATACAGATTATGCTGAAGAGGAGGAAAGGAAGGAGGCTACTCAAGCTTTCCAAAATGTCCGTCAGCAAGTTGGAAAAACTTATCTCCCTCTTATCAACGGTGAGTATGTTCAGACTCAACAAGTTATAGATTCTGTCAACCCCTCAAATTTTAGTGAGGTTGTCGGTAAGATAGGACTCCTGAGTGTGGAACAAGCGGAACAAGCGATGCAAGCTGCAAAAGCTGCGTTTCCTGCTTGGCGCAAAACACCTGTAAAAGAACGCGCTGGGATATTACGAAAAGCGGCTGATTTGATGGAAGAACGCCGCGCTGAACTTTCGGTTTGGATAGTTTTGGAAGTCGGGAAGCCAGTACGGGAGGCGGATGCTGAGGTTTCCGAGGCGATAGATTTTTGTCGCTACTACGCCTCGGAGATGGAACGGTTAGATCAGGGTTTTAATTACGACGTGGCTGGTGAAACGAATCGTTATATTTACCAGCCTCGGGGAATTGCTGTGGTGATTTCTCCTTGGAATTTCCCTCTGGCGATCGCAACGGGAATGACTGTTGCAGCCTTGGTGACAGGAAATTGTACTTTGCTCAAACCTGCGGAAACATCTTCTGTGATTGCGGCGAAGTTGACGGAGGTTTTGGTAGATGCTGGAATTCCTAAAGGTGTTTTTCAATACGTGCCTGGAAAGGGTTCGCAAGTTGGGGCTTATCTAGTGAATCACGCTGATACTCATGTAATTGCTTTTACTGGTTCTCAGGAAGTTGGTTGTCGAATTTACGCAGATGCGGCAATTCTTAAGCCTGGTCAAAAGCACATGAAACGCGTGATTGCTGAGATGGGTGGGAAAAATGCCATCATTATAGATGAAAGTGCTGATTTAGACCAAGCTGTTGTTGGAGTGGTGCAATCGGCGTTTGGTTACAGCGGACAAAAATGTTCTGCTTGTTCACGAGTGGTGGTTTTGGAATCGGTATATGATACTTTCGTAGAACGCTTTGTGGAAGCAACGAAATCTCTCAATATTGGGGAGACGGAGTTCCCAAGTACGCAAGTTGGACCGGTGATTGATGCTAATGCACGCTCGCGCATTCGTGAGTATATCGAAAAAGGTAAGGCAGAAGCAAAAGTTGCTTTGGAAATGCCAGCGCCTGATAACGGGTATTTTATCGGTCCTGTTATCTTTAAGGATGTACCAGCAAATGGGGCTATAGCCCAAGAAGAAATTTTTGGTCCAGTTGTCGCGGTGATTAAGGTGAAGAACTTTGAAGAAGCGCTGGAAGTTGCTAACGGGACTAACTACGCTTTGACTGGAGGACTTTACTCTAGAACTCCTTCGCACATTCAGAAGGCGCAGGATGAGTTTGAAGTCGGGAATTTATATATCAACCGCAATATTACGGGTGCTATTGTTGCACGACAGCCATTTGGTGGTTTCAAACTTTCTGGTGTTGGTTCTAAGGCTGGGGGACCAGATTACCTGCTGCAATTCACAGAACCGCGTACTGTGACTGAGAATATTCAACGTCAGGGTTTTGCACCAATTGAGGGAGCAGATTAAATTTAGTAGGGTGGGCAAGATTGCCCACCTTATTTTATTATCGAACCACGAAGACGCAAAGAGCGCGAAGAAATTTAAATGAAGGATGTCATCGTTAGAGTTGCTGATTGGTATGAGGATTTTTTAGCAATTCAAGCAATCAGGAAGTCTGTTTTTCAAGAGGAACAAAGTGTAGATCCTGATTTAGATTTTGATGGAGAAGATGAAACTTCCCAGCAGTTGATTGCTTTTTTAAATGGAGAGTATGTGGGAACTGCTAGGGTGAGATATTTGGATGGAAAGACTGCGAAGATTGAAAGGCTTGCTGTTTTATCGGTAGCTAGAGGGTGTGGTGTTGGCAAGAAAATTATGGAAAAGGCAATGGAAGTTATAGCGAGTAAGAATATTCCAGAAGTTGTGGTTAATTCCCAAGAGTATGTGAAGGGTTTGTATCAACAATTGGGTTTTCAGGAAGAGGGAGAGGTTTTTGAAGAGGCTGGCATTCGCCATGTGACAATGAGGAAGAAATTAAGTCAGTCAAGAGTGAACAACTGATCAGTGATCACTGATCACTGAGTGCCAACAGAAAACTGCTGTAAATATTTGCAAAGTACCTCAATACACAATCATATGACTTCACTGACTTTGGTCATTGGCAACAAAAACTATTCCTCCTGGTCGCTTCGCCCGTGGCTAGCGATGAAGCAGATGGGGCTGGAGTTTACAGAAATCCGCATTCCACTTTATCAAGTTGGTTCCTCAGATCATGTGCGGCGTTATTCGCCATCCGGTAAAGTACCCGTGTTACTCCACGACGAGATCACGGTTTGGGATTCACTAGCGATTTTAGAGTACTTAATTGAGCAGTTTCCAGCTTTGCCTTGGTTACCCCTTGCAGCAAAACCGAGGGCGATCGCTCGTTCCATCTCTGCAGAGATGCACTCCAGCTTTGCCAATTTGCGCCAGCATATGCCAATGAACATTCGCGCTTACGTTCCAGGTGGCGAAGTACCTCCCTCCGTGCAAGCCGATATTACCCGCGTTACAACCATTTGGCGCGAATGTCGAGAAGCATTTGGCATGGGCGGAGATTTTTTGTTTGGTGCATTCACAATTGTAGATGCTATGTATGCTCCTGTGGTGACTCGGTTTATGACTTACGGTGTGCAGCTTGACTCGGTTTGCAGCACCTACGCAGAAGCAATTCTGGCGCTTCCTGCCATGCAAGACTGGATTGCTGCTGCTAAACAGGAAACGGAAACGATTGAAAGCTATACAAACCCACCCAATTGATTAACTTGCTACTGTAAAAAGAATCTGTCTCGCTTGCCCTTTCAAGATAATACCAATTTGAGTAAAGACCCCGTCCGCGAATGAGCGGACTTTATTACGACAGATGGAATGCCCAAAAGCTTGTTCAAAGGAAATCCAAAAAATAAAATATCCAGCCGTCTAATTTATCGATTCTTCCAAATCTTTAGGTTGAGGCTGCCCCAGCCCTCTGGGCGCTTGAAATGGCTGGATATCTTATTACTTGTAAGTGCTTTAGCGCAAATCTTGATTGCCGAACCGATGCTCAAGCTAAAGGAGAATACTTGAGCCGGGAAATAGCTCCCCCTCAACAATTGGTGGAACCAAAAAAATCCCACCAGCACGTACTGTCAGAAACTGCTTCATTCCAGGGAGTTGGTTTGCGGGATCACCACCGAAATTTGTATTGCCTAGCCAAGTAGATTGTTTTAGGATTCGGAACAAACGTTGGGGGGTGTCTTGAAAACTTACAAAGTTCAAACCAGCCCTAAAACCTGGAACAGTTTCCAGAGGTTCGAGAAACTCGTAACCCTGTCGGAAAATGCGCAACGAATTGCGATCGTTGGCAGGCTTTAGGTGTTGATTTGCTCTTTGAACATGGCTTTGCTTGACGATAGTGTCATTAACATTCGGGGGTTCGTGGAAAGCATCATTACCAGGGTTAGGGTCAGAAACTTCCCGCGTACCTGTAACTGGACACCCTGTTGTCACAACGGGTTTACCTTCACTATCTCGGGATGTTATGGCACAACCAGTCAACTTATCCCTACCTACTAAAAGCTCTTGTTGTTGAAGATTTAGCTTTTGCCAAACGGTCAAATCAATTGCCAGCCTAATGAAAGCTAAATAAGTGCCACCCTCAGTCCATTGTTCCTCTGATGATTTAATCGCGATCGCACCTTCTCGTTCCGAACTTTTCATGTTGGAAATACCATCATGAAAATCAATCCAGCTACGCCCATCATCTCTTTGAAACCCACTGTAAAAGCTGGTCAAAAGTAATGGTGCGGCTCCTGTGGCTGGATCGATCATCTCTTGAAGAACTTTCCATGTTTCCACAACAGCACGATTAGCTGCCAGTTGTGTTTCAGCAATAAATTGAACTGCAATTTCCTCAGTAGCAAGATTGGTTTTCACATCGTTTGCATACACCAGACCCGATCCTATTAAAAGAGAACCTCCTCCTGTTGGCAGGGGTGAACGAAACAGACCGAAATCCTTGAGACTATCGGGTAGAGGACGGCGAATATCAGGTAGCTTAAAGACGTTAGCACCATAGCCTACCAGAACTGTAAGGTCTCCAGCAGGGACAGGATGTCCAGGCAAGTCTCGTACGTTACCATTTTTGAGATCCTGATACATCTGCCAAAGAGTGCCAAACGCTTCTCCTACTTGGCGAGCGGAAACACCCTGTGAAGCTCTGAGAAAAAGGATGTTGAAAAACTTTCCGGGTCGAATTCCTGGAGCATGGTAAATGCCTTCTTGGAGTTTGCCAGCCATTAGCTTTCAACCTTGAAACCCATAGTTCTTGGTGCTATGCGAATCATTTGGTGCTCATTATCATATTCTTGTTTTAGAGCTTTGATCCGCTGACAAATGCGAGCTTCTTTGCAATCGATATTAGCGTTGCTCGCGCTGAGAATTACATATTCATTTTCCGCCACCGGAGTTGGTTTACCAACAACAACCAAAGGTCCTACCTCGATTTGTTGCACAAGCTGAAAACCACCTGTCAAAGGTTGTTCATTTGAACCGACAGCGACCTTGATGTCGTCTAAAAACGCCGCATCATCGTCACCAGGACCAAACTCGAGACGTTGGTACATTCCTTCTTTTGCGCCCCTGCTCCAGCGAACCCAAGTATCTGGAATAGGGTTCCCCTCGAAAAGAAACACGTCTTTCGTGAAGGACTGAATATACATTCCCAAAGGGTTGTCGAAAGCAACGGTTTGACCATTGAAAGCAGCTCCTAGTGCACCCATAGCAGCTGCTGGATCTGCATGGCGACAAGCTAATTGCTCAACGTTGAATTCACGGAATAGTTGTTCCCGTGTTGCTTGTTCTAGACCGGTGGCGGTGCGGTTTGCATAAGGCTTTGCACCAAACATCACGATGTATAACAGGTCATCCAGCCCGTTAATCGGATGGGTCATGAACAAAGCATTATCAGTGTTCAGTCTGCCAGTCGGTTGGTTAGGAACCCCAGCCCCCTCAAGCTTGGGATCCTGACCATTACCAGCAACAATTGTGGAAAAAGCAATTTCCCTGCCTTCCTCGGTTAACTGAAATGGGTCGCTGACTCCGTAGAGGTCTTCCCAGGCTGGTTCAAAGCCGAGAATGCTCTTTGCGATCGCTCGTACAGTATGTGGATCATATATAGCCAGACAGACCCAGTATTCACGAAGTTCAGTTGTGACCTGAACTCTCTTTGGTCGCAGCCGACCTGTAGAATCCACCTTATCAATAGTGCGGTATTCGCAGTACTCGTTGTGTAGCTCATGCCTGCCCTTAACACCCCAGTCGGAAAGTTGTTTCGCCACTTCCGACGACCCCAAGCAGAAGTCTGGTTCTGCTGGGTCGGCAAACCACTTAATGGATGCCAAAACCGATTCAGTCAAAGTGTTTGGATCGAGAACAAAGAAGCGGCTCCCAAGTTCTGGTTGCAAACGCTCGTAAGCAACTTGAATGGTATCATTCCATTTTTGAACAAGATCCGTACTCAGTTGGTCAGCGCGACCAGGAACGTCATATGCCATAGGTTATGTCATTCTCCAATTTATAGTGGTATAATTTACGCATTGATAAAACCTACATTTCGTACCCGCGCATTCTCACACTACGAATTTTGGATGTTTGAAGATTTGGATTTGGCGCAATTCGTAGCTTACCGCAGGTATTGCTAACCTAAATCACTCCATATTTCTATGAAATGCAGCCTTTATCATGGATAAAAAGCTGAAAAAAATGATTGTGACAGTAGAGAGTGCGGAATGGGAGATAAAAGTTTAGTTATGTGAATGTATCTCCTTTTGCTAAAACTCAAATAAGGTGATTTGGTTTCTATACTCTGAATAGGTGTAAGCAAAATCAACTTATGCAGTTTCCAGATAGAAATACGAAAGAATGCCAGCAAATAGACCACTGCTTGGACGGCTGGGGTTACACAAACAGCGAAAGCTATCACTCCCATGTGGTAGAAAACCAAAGTCCCAGGCTTGACTGATACCGCTAAGAGTCGCTAAAACATAAAAATGCCTATTTGTCAAGTGCGAAAGTCCTACGTAGTAGAACCCATATTCCGCTAATTGACTTTCAATTTTTTTGCAAAAAGCTCTCGGCTAACTTGGAACCTGCGGTAATAAACTGAACTTAAGATGACGGCTATTGATAAGCGGAATAAAAAATTTAACAGCCTACTGATACTAGGAATCATTTGGTTATTGGGGGCGTTGTGCGATCGCATTTGGTTTGCCTTAGATCATTCTGTCCCCGCCTGGGATCAAGCAGACTATTTAACTGGTACTTTAAATTATTGGCGCGCGTTACAAAATCCCCAGTGGTTTAACCAGGAATGGTGGCAAAGTTTTTGGCTGCTGTCTTCCAAAATACCGCCATTAACTTACATCGTGACAGCTGTTGTTCAGAATATCTTTGGAACTGGACCAGATCAAGCAACTCTGGTTATGCTGTTCTTTAGTGCAATTTTACTGGGTTCAGTTTATGGGTTGGGCACAGTGTTATTTAGCGAGTCTGTAGGTTTATGGGCTGCTGCACTATGTCAAGTTTTACCTGCCCTTTATCAACTTCGTTTAGAATTTCTGCTAGATTATCCTCTTGCAGCAGTTGTAACTTTAAGTTTCTTTTGCCTCACCGTTTGGCGAATCACAGTGGACAAGGAGAAAGAGGAACGAAGGAGAATTTTGCCTCACTCCCCCCCTCTCTGGTTCCCTCACTCCCTCCCTCCTCTTTTCTGGGCTATAGCTTTTGGCTTAACGTTGGGGTTGGCGTTGTTGGTGAAGCAAACGGCGTTGTTTTTTCTGTTGACGCCGATAGTCTGGGTTGGAGTGGGTGCGCTACGTCATCGGCGTTGGGGACAGTTGCTGCAACTACTAAGCGCTTTGTGTTTCTCGGTGTTGATTTTTGGTTCTTGGTATCGTGCGAATTGGCTTCTCATTCTCACTTCTGGTAAACGGGCGACAATTGATTCTGCGATTGCTGAGGGTGAAGCACCACTGAACACGTTGCAAGCCTGGACTTATTATTGGCATCAACTACCTCATCAAGTCTCTCTTCCTTTATTGCTGGTGCCTATATTTGCGTTGCTATTATATTGGGGTCGATCAGGACTCGACAAAGAAGACACGCAGACAAATAAAATGAGGAAAATAAGGGGAATGCTTCCGAAATTTTTTACTTCTTCATCTCCCTCTCAGGTGTCCTCACTCAAATGGTTAACTGTATTCTTCGTGGGTGCTTATTTGCTGTCATCTTTGAATATGAATAAAGATGACCGCTATGTGTTGCCGTATTTACCTATTTTATCAGTATTTTTAGCGTATGGATTAACGCGTTTATCTAGTCTTGTGGGACAGCGTGTCCATTGGAGTACCTTTGGTTTAGCAGTCCTACTGATGCTTCTCAACCTGTTTCCGGTAGGAGGTGTTGTTGGTGGTTGGGTGACACAAGCTTTGAGTCCCAATGCTCAACGTTATCCTTATATGAAAGAGGAGTTACCTCATCGACAGGTTATTGCGCAAATTATCCAAACAGAACCGTATTTGCGTTCTACTTTGGGAGTGTTACCATCAACTCCAGAAATTAATCAACACAATTTTAATTATTACGGGGCGCTACAAAACTTTCAAGTTTATGGGCGTCAGGTGGGAACCAGGAAAAAGTATGTCGATCAGGATGGGCGATCGCTTGAGTGGTTCCTCACAAAAACTCTTGAACAAGGACCAGTCAAAGAAGCCCAAGCTGCGATGGTTAATACTGTTGAGCAAGGCGGAAATTTTCAACTCAATAAGTCTTGGAATTTACCCGACGGCAGTGTTCTCAAGCTTTATCATCAACAAACGCCAACACTAGAAGTCAGACAGACTTCCTCGCAAAACTCACAAGCCAAAATTGCCCTATCGCAAATTATAGTACCAGAAAAAGCTCCGCCAGGAGTACCAGTACCTGTAAGCTATGAGTGGTCTGGTTCTTGGGATGAATTACAACACGGGTTAGTGCTGCTAACTTGGAAAAATCTTCAAAATTCAAAATGGATACACGACCACGGTATTGCGATGGGAACTTTGCATCCTGGTGCAAAAAAACCTGAAGGGACATTTCAAGTGATTGAAAAGATGGCGATGTTGCCTCCTTCTACCCTAGCACCAGGAACTTATACCCCAGAGGCAATTTACCTCAACAGACTATCAGGAGAAAGTTATCCTATCTCAGTGCCAAAAGTCACACTAAAAATTGACCCTCAAGCAACTGCTACACAAGCACCAGAATTGGATTTAGTGACTCAGTTAGAGACTTTAGGTGCTCAATTACCCAAAGGAACTGAAGCGGTGAGTCAAGTTTTCGAGGAAGTAGGACGTATTAATCAATACGATCCAATTCAGGATTATTTGGTACAAGCAAGGCTGACTTTAGAATATCGATTGCAACATTTTACCCCAAACCGAGATTGGGCATACGCTTTGGCTTTGGCAAACGTGTTGCAGCGGCGAGTGGACGGTGCGATCGCATCTCTTAAACAAGTCACTCACTTAGATCCAGAAAACCCTTATGCTCACGCTTATCTAGCATTTGTCCAACTCTACAACTACAAGCCAGGAGCAGCCCAAAAATCTTTAGAACCGAGTTTAGCCAAAAATCCGAATTTACCAGAATTCAGAGTTCTTTCAGGAGTTGCTGCTCTTATGCAAGGTGATTTCGTCAAAGCATGGAAAGATTTGTCAACATTGAGGAAGTAGAGAGAGCAGGATTGTGGAAACTTATTGGCACAGCTGTGAATTGATTTCACTACACCACTGCTTAAGTTGACTCCCTCACTTCCTCACTTCCTGTCTCAAACGTAGTCTGTTGACATTGTAGTATGTTACAGTCTCTCGGTGGTATTATCTTTTTTCTCTTCTTTGTTCGTGTCCTTAGGGTCTTTGGGGTTCGTTAATAATGGTGCTTTTTGGGCGGGAGTTAAATTAGGCGTTTTTTGGGTGGGAAGAGAGTTATTCGTTTCAACAAGCGCAACCGCTGACATTCCGGGAGTCATGCGAGATTCATAACCTTGAATACTCTCAGGATCAAACACTATCTTGACTGGAACTCGTTGTACGTCTTGAGTAAGGTTGGAATGAGCTGTGGCATTTTCTTGTGGGGGAAGAGCAACCTTGCCAAACGAAGTGGGGGACATACTGTCTACCCTACCGCGAAACTCGCGATTCGGGAAAGCAGGGATTTTAATTGTCACTTTTTGCCCAGGCTGGATTTTTTCTAATTGAGTTTCTTTAAAATTGGCAATAATCCAAGGATTTGGCTGCACTATTGTAATAAGAGTTTGTCCTGCTTGTACCTGCTGCCCTACAGAAACGTTTTTGTTAGCAACTTTTCCAACAACTAGCGGTGTAATATTGGTGTAGGTTAGCTGAAGTTCAGCTTTTTTAACCTCTGCCTGCTTTTGGGCGACAGAAGCTAGCGCTGTTTTGTACTGTTGCTGATGTATCTGTCTTTGCTGATTTATGGTTTGTGCTTGTAATGCTTTTTCTCTGTTTGCTAGCTGGTTTGCTGCTGAGTTGGATTCAGAAGCACTAAGAATGAGGAGATCTTTTTTGATTTTTTCCCGTGCTAACTCTGCTTGCTGCTTGGCTAATTCTAGAGATGCTTTTGCCTGTGTCAGAGATGCTTGGTAGTCGCCTTTATCAATCTTCACCAATACATCCCTTGGAGACACCATTTGGTTATCATTGACTGTAACTTCGGTGACTATTCCCGATACACGGGAAGTGATCGGGGAAACATTTGCGGTGACATAGGCATTATCGGTTTCCTGAAACTTTGCCGCATACTGCTGGTTATACTGCCATGAACGGTATGCGTAAGTTGCGGAGGCGATCGCTCCTCCCCCTAACAACACTGCTAACAGCACTTTCGGTACCACATTGCGCTTAGATGGCGGTGCTGGTTTTTCGATATCGCTGTTTTTTTGGATATCGCTGTTAGAGTCTGTCGTAGTGATAGCTGTCACCTTTTGGTCTAAACCTGGTTTTTGCCCCTCTAGGCCTGCAAGGCGTTGGGTTTGTTGTGAAGAATTTAGGTGTTCCATCAGCGACCTTCATTATTACAAATTATCAATAGTTTTACTTGAGGCACGGTAGAGATACATTTATTTGTTGGTCGTTTTGATTGATGCTCTTATTGTATAAACTGTTCCCCACAGCATTGCACGTGGAGATTCCATAAGGAATTCAACAATTCCCATACACCCCAAATAACTTATCAACTCAAATATTGCATCAGTATATATTCTATCTAAATAATCTCAGTTGGCTTGAGTTTACAGTCGTTAGCACCCGATGGCTTCAAAGGTTGATTCAGAAGACTGAATGCTTCTTCAATTTATAACCTATTTCCCCATTACCCCCTAGGCATTGACCTAGAGAAAGATTCCTCAGTTGTAAAATTTTGCCAAAATTGAGGTATAACAGCTGTCGTGGAGGTAGAAAATGACAAATGACAGTGTAAGAATAGTCTCCCTTATTCCTGGTGGAACAGAAATTTTAGCAGCTTTGGGTTTGACGGATGCAATTGTTGGGCGATCGCACGAATGTGATTATCCCCCAGAAATTCAAGACCGCCCTGTTTGTACTCAAGCACGTATCAATAGTAGCGCCCGAAGTGGTGAGATTCATGAGAAAGTTAACTATCTGTTGCAATCTGCCCTAAGTATTTATCAAATTAACACAGATGTTTTGGAGAAATTACAACCAACTCACATTGTTACCCAAGACCAATGTGATGTCTGTGCTGTTAGCCTAAAAGATGTCGAAGAAGCAGTTGCAACCATTGCAAATAGTTCACCTCAGATTATTTCCTTACAGCCAAACGTTCTGAAAGATATTTGGCAGCAGATTCAGCAGCTGGGTAACGTTTTTGGGGTAGACTCGCTGCAATTGATCGAAAATCTAGAAGCGCGGGTGAAAATAATTGATCAAAAAACACAAGGTCTTTCCCAAACAGAACACCTTCCAACTGTTGTTTGCATTGAGTGGACTGACCCTCTGATGGTTGCTGCTAATTGGATTCCTGAATTAGTAACCGAAGCCGGAGGACAACCATTATTTAGTGTGACAGGTTCACCTTCTACTGCTTTCAAATGGGAAACACTGATTTCTAGCGACCCGGATATCATCATCTTTATGCCCTGTGGCTTTGATTTAAATCGTACCCGTCAAGAAGCCCAACTACTAACTCAACGTCCAGAATGGCAAAAGTTACATGCTGTCCAAACTAGCAGAGTTTACATCACTGATGGTAATTCCTACTTCAATCGTCCAGGACCGCGACTTGTAGATTCTTTAGAGATTTTGGCAGAAATCCTGCATCCAGAAATCTTTCAATATGGGTATAAACAAAAGGGATGGGAAGTTTTGTAGGCTTGTGTAAGCTAAAATGGCGTTTTTGCTTGTAGATGAATGGTTTCTCCCGACTGTGGATGCTCAAAATAAAGGTCTCTCGCATGCAAATGTAACCGACTTGCTGCTGTACGACATCCATAAAGGCGATCGCCCAAAATCGGTACCCCAAGTCCTCTGACATCAGCAGCGTGAACTCTCAACTGATGGGTACGTCCTGTTAGTGGCCTAAACTCGACGCGAGTGTAGTTTCCCTCAACTGCTACCATCTGAAAGTGAGTCACGCTGCGTTTTCCATACTGCCAATCAACTTGCTGATAGGGACGATTCTCAGGATTTCCCCATAGTGGCAGTGAAATGACACCCCGGTCAGTAGTGATAGAATCGGAAAGTACGGCTTCGTAAACCTTGTGAACTAAACGCTGCTCAAACTGCTGACTCAGTTGACGATAAGTTTGCAAATCGCGAGCCAACACAAGAATGCCAGATGTATCCTGATCCAGGCGATGCACAGCCACAAGCCTTGTCCCATCAGGTAACAGATAACGCAAACGAGTGATAACACTGTTTTGAGTGTTAAAATAACGACCCGGCACTGACAGTAATCCAGGGGGTTTGTTTACAACAATTAACCATTCGTCTTGATAAAGAGTGTCAAATCCGAGTAATTGCCCATTATAAAAACACTCCACACCCCCTCGGAACCTCACCCTGCCCTGTCGGGCATCCCTCACGCCAGGTGCACCGTCCTTGGGAACCCTCCGCAGTCGCCACAACGGGGGGAACCCCACGCCAGTCCCCTCAACGGGGGGAACCCCCGCACGGGGCTGGCTCCGCAAGGCGCTGCTCTCCGCAACGCACTGGCTCTCCTTATTAAGGAGAGGGTTAGGGTGAGGTGCTAAAACCGAGGGTGAGGTTTGCTCAGTTGTGCTAATATCTGTATTCGATGGGCTTTGAGTCAATCCTGACAGCAGAAACCCCATCAATGGCTGACAGCGCTCTGTACAAGCACCGTAGAATTCTCCTTGCACTTTATCTTGATGAGTAGAAGAGGAACCCCACCAAAATTCTGCCATTGCCAATGGTTTCAAATTATGCTTGGCTGCATAGTGGAGTAGCTTTGGTGCACAACAATCTCCTGTGCCAGTGGGCATACCTCGTGGTATTAATTGCTGCAGTGATAGAGATTGTCCGAGAAAATTCATCAGGGTGTAAGCGGCGTACATCTGCGCCTGGAGTTGGCGGGATAGTTCTTGACGCTGTTGTTTCAATTCCCGAATTCGTGTATCTGCGGCTGAAATCAACTGCTGAAGCGGCTGTAACTCTTTGTCTCGTTGGCGTTTTAGTTGCTTTCGTTCAATTCCTTCTCGACGACTTTCTTGATTGAGTTGTTCAAGGGCAAAGTGAAGTGTTTCTCCCGCCAGGGTTTTGCAGAGTAACTGGCGTTTTTCGTGTCGTTGGTTTTTGCGATCGCGATGGCGATCGCTCATTTGTTGCAGGCGCACCTCAAACTCACGAGATAGCGTTTCGTACTGCTGGCGTTCGGGTAGTTGTTTGAGGGTTATCAGTTCCTGCTTGATAGCATCTAATTTCGCCAATGTGCTGGCTTCCTGTAAAGCAACTTGATCTCGTCCTGGAATGGGTGGTACCCAGCCCTCAACTAGGCTGTCGCCATTCAGAAGACCAGAGAAAGCTTTAAGTATCTTTTGTTCGCCACTAGGCAGTGATATCAGTAATACTCCGTACATTTTCCCTTCAGAGGAATAACGCTCATCAGTGGCAAGGTGTTGCATCAAACTGTAGGCGATCGCCTCTACCAAAAGAGTGCGTGGTAGTCGCAGTAGTTCGCCACTTTGAGGACAACGCCCTTGATAGTAATAGCTGACAGAGGAGTCGCTGACTGGGGAATTAGAGTCAATGAAATCTGAAAGCGGATGCAAAACCATCATAGAAGGTATTGTTGGAAATCTAGTAGGACATAATTTCTAAAAACCGTTTTCATTCCTCATGGAACTTGCGTTGAATAAGCGTTTTACAGAGAACAAAACACGGCTTTTAACGATTAAGGACGACTAGTTGTTTTCCATATCTGATGACATCACGATTGTTGTTTCAACCCCTCTATGATCAGTACTAAAGTTGTTAATTATGGAAGCAAAGTTTAGCAAAAAGGAGTGCGCGGTAGTCGCAGTAGTTCGCCCGTTTGAGGACAACGCCCTTCGTACCAATAGTTAGAAGATGAGTTGCTCACTGGGGAATTAAAGTCAATGAAATTTGAAAGCGGATGCAGAAGCCTTATACAAGGCTATGCCATTATATTGGAAAGCATTATCCCAAACATCATCGATCACTGCCAAGGCATTCTCTAAGGGGAGAACGTGACAAAATCCCTGGTTATCATAAGTTAGTAGAGGCTTTTGTGCTGTGCTGTCTGCTTCAGAGGCATTTCGTTGCGCTTTGCCACGAATATTTTCCAGATTGTTCAACGGACCGTGTATGTCAAAGTTAATCTTGGTGCCCAGCTTTTTCTCCATCCAATATTCGATGCGAGAGTCTAATTGTTCTGGATTCAGCGGAGTTGGACTAGTCAGGAGATGGTAATAGACCAGAATAATTTCCTTACATTCCTCTTCTTCAGCAATATCGATAAGCGTCTGAAAGACACCTGCATTGTTGGCTAAATTTTTGAAGAAAAGCGTGTCAGTAATATCTTTTTGGAATTTGATTTTTTTGTTTTTGTAATTGGTGTATTGCTTGAAGGCAAATCCGCCTAAGGCGATCGCCATTGATAGCGTTGCCACTAGAATCGGCAACACATTTCGGACTTTCTCCTGTTCTACATGTAGTGATTCGACTAGAGTTGGCGCATTGAGAACTAGCAATATTGCGGCGATGAGCAATAACAAATTCGGCAATGTTTTTAACAGCAGGGGAATTGCAGCTCCAATCGCAGGAATTCCAAATAGCAGCCGATCTTTCCAATTCATACTGGTGGCAACATTTGGAAAGAGCAAGTCAATATCTAGTTTTGGAATGTTTTTGTAGAAGTAGACATACATTTTACCTGGAGTAAATTTCAGTTCCTCTATCTTGACTTTCTTGGCACTAAAGTAAGCCTTTTCCTTGAACTTAATTAGCAAAACAATTCGCTCAAAAATATCAATTCTCTTTTCTTCTTTCCAAAAGAAGAGCTTTTTCACCGAAATTTTCTTGGAAATATCGCCTTGGTAATAGCAACAGAAACGCTCAAAGTCCTGGAAATCGACCTGAGTTTTCAAATCAATCAGAGATGCTTTGCCCACAGATTCTTGTACTACCGATGCAGCCAAAGGAATGTAATTAGCTCTTTCTAAAATATGGTTAAATGCATCAACCACTTTTAACTCCATCTCCTTGTATTGGTTAAAGGTTGGTTGAGTGAGTGGTTGAACATCTGTATTGGGGTCGAAGGGTGCGTAGTTATCTTTAATAGTTTCCTGCGTTTTGTGAAAGCGAAAGTGGTAATACGCGGATAGGATTTGGCAGAAATTTTTAAACTTTTCAGCATTAGTCGCACAAAGCTTACCATCTTGCAGGCAAAGTTGGATAATATCTGTGCGACTGTGGGGAATAAATGCTTCTCGATTTTCGTAAACTGCCATAATCTCAAATCCATCGGACTAATAGGTTGTGTATGCCACGGATCACTCGCTTCTCAAACATTCAAAATTCAAAATATGCCCAGAGGGCATACTTTGTTCGGGCAGCGTGCCCGTAGGGCATACTTTGAATTCAAAAAAAGTCATCGGTCACTCGCACAGGAGTTTTTCTGACTCTTGGCTTTTGAACACAGTCGCACGCCACTTGCTACAACGGGGGGGGGAAGTTCCGCAACGCAGTGGCTCGGCAAATCGCGAAACCCCTTCGGGTATGCCTACGGCACGCCTGACAGCTTTCGCCCTCTGGGCGTGCGCTTTGCGCATACGCCAGTTGCCTGGCTGTCGGGAAACCCGTCACTTGCAGGTTGTCGTCACCGCTCACGGCGCTGACTTCTCCTAATGACTTTTTTGGTCATTGCCTTTGCCTTACTAAGTATCGCCACAGGTCGAGATTGTACACCAATTTAGATCTCAATTACTAGTCTTTTGAGTAGGAAATCTAGCAAACGCCGATCAGTCAGCCGTGTGAACATTGCACACATAAGCAGTCATTGATCAAACAGTCTTTATCCCACCACCGTTTTTATATTTCTTTAACCTCTCCGCAATTAAGTTATAATACTTACTATGCCTGTATCCAAGTCATAGCGACCTCCTACGAGTTTCAATTGACCGGACTCTAATCGCTCAGTTAAAAGCGTTGATCGCTTCAATTGTTCAATTTGATAATGCACATTTGCAACTACAGCATTTTCAACCGGGTCGCCCGATTGCTCCTTAACTCTTTTTATGGCTGGTTTAATTGCCTTAACAAAGCTACCAATATCACCAAGCAGCGCTTCGTTTTGTACGGCGGCAGTAACTGCCCCGCATCGTTCATGACCGAGTACCATTAGCAAAGGCGTGCCTAGCAAGACAACCGAATATTCAATACTGCCAAGGGCTTCAGGCGTCGCAATATTTCCGGCAATACGAACATCAAAGATATCTCCGATGCCTTGATCAAAAATAATTTCTGCAGGCACTCGTGAGTCAGCACAACTGAGGATGGTTACAAATGGATGTTGAGCTTGAGCAACCTCGTGTACTCGAACTTCGGATTGATCAGGATGTCGGAGTTGATGCTGAACAAACCGCTGATTTCCTCTCATCAGCTTTTGCAGGGCTAGATCGGCACTGAGAGATTTCGGAACTGTTGAAGGCAATTCGTCGGCGTGAACCTGTTCAACAGACCAGAGCACATTGACACCAGTAGCTATCAAACCTAACGCTCCGGTAGCTCCCAGTTTTAAAAAGTTACGACGTTCTATAAAACGCTTCATTGATTTCAATATTATCTCACATTGACGCTACACATTTTACTGAGGAAATCTCCATAACATCGGAGATATAACAGGTGCCTCCAAACTTATTGAGCAGAGGTCTGATGTTTTCTACAACAGGCTTGATTTGCTCAGGCATACAGAACGCGATAATGTAAACATTATCCAGCATCGTCATGTCTAAATCTTCCGCTGTTCCTCGTAATCCTTTACCAGCAACATTTCGGATCACAACATGACCGTTTACACCTGACTTGTCCAAACCTGCTAAAATTTTGCCAAGCTCAAACGAGTTGGCAATAATTTCTATTTTTTTAACTAGGTGCATATTATTAGCTCCAAAACCATTTAATTGCGTATAGATATACCGGAATTCCCACAATAATATTGAATGGGAATGTTACTGCTAGAGCCGTAGAAACGTACAAGCTGGGATTCGCTTCCGGAACAGTCAACCGCATGGCTGCAGGGACAGCGATGTAAGAGGCGCTGGCACATAGTACGGCGAACAAGAGTGAATTTCCTTGAGACAGACCAAGGAATTTGGCGATCGCTAACCCAATAGCTGCATTCAGTATTGGAATCAATATTGCAAATGAAATCAGGAAAAATCCCGTTTTTTGCAAGTCTTTAATTCTTTTGGCAGCAACCAATCCCATATCCAGTAAAAAGAAGGTGAGAAGTCCATAGAACAATCCCTGAGTAAAGGGTTCCAAAACCTTCCCACCGTGTTCTCCGGTCAAGAATCCAATTAGGACGCTACCGACCAGTAGAAAGACTGAACTGTTCAGAAACGCATCTCGCAATACTTCTGACCAAGCAACCTCTCGTGACTTCTCTTGGTCAACAGTAAATAGATTTACCAAAATGAGACCAACAATGATCGCTGGAGATTCCATCAGAGCAAGAGCTGCTATCATGTAGCCATCAAAAGGAATGCTAAGTTCATTTAGAAAGGCACTCGCGGTGATGAAGGTGACAGCACTGATAGACCCGTAGGTTGCGGCGATCGCTGCAGCATCATAAACATCCAGCTTCAGCTTTAAAATAAAAAAGGTGTAAATCGGGACAAAACAAGCCATCAACACTGCTGCCAACAGTGTGAAAACCACTTCCTGAGTGATTCCACTTTTCATCAGTTCTACTCCCCCCTTAAACCCAATCGCAAACAGCAGATAAAGCGAAAGAAGTTTGGGCGCAGGGGGAGGAATTTCTAGATCGGACTTGACAAAAACAGCAGTCATCCCTAGGAAAAAGAACAGAACTGGCGGATTCAAAATGTTCGATACGATCAAACTAACATCCATGTCTATCCCTCATAGTAGTGATGCAACCGAAATTTAGAAAACTTTGCATTGTCGAAAACTTATGTAACCCTTGAATCATGATGTATCGCGTACTGTGACCTAATGTCAATTGAGTGACGAAGTATCTCTATAACTTTGTTTTCTCAATTTCGGCTGATAATAATCTTTAACCCTTGTTTTTAGGCACTTTCGCAACAAAGAAATTTCATTAGACCTTTTGCAAAAGTCGGGAAGGCGAAAAGTCAATAGCTTTTGGTCTGCGATCGCGCTTAGCTTATTTATAAGCTTTATTTATATATATTTCAATTATGTGAAGTTCAGAATTATACAAATTTGCGATCAGATTAAACCTCAAACTAAATCTTTTCCTACGGTTTCGATAACGGTCTGATCGGATTTGGGTTGATGGAGGATATCGCGATAAAGATTTTACCGCAAACTTCAGAGGCTTTTATTTATGTCGCAATAATTCGTTTGATGTTAAAGCAACTTGCGTTATTAAAATCACTTATCTAAAACTTTTGAGATATTCTTTGTCCAGTATTTTGGTTACCCAGGATACTGATAGGCTAGAGCAATTTTTGCTGAGCGAGGAATATCTTCATTTTCGTACTTATTGCGCAGATACCTTAGAAAGGCCTGCTCACCATTTAGCTTGTCATCTAAAGCTTTTTTCTCAGCTTTAGCAACATCCCTGTACATATATGTCTGTAAGTAGTCCACAAACTTTACATGTTTCAGGTTATACTCTCTATGTAGAGCGTAAAAATGGTCATAGCTAAAAAGAACATCCTCCTTTTTAACCGATATTGCTCCAGAAAAGTTCTGAGCACCATAACCTAACTTTTCGTCAAAAACCAGTCCGTACTTCTGTAAAAAGTCCAGGTCATAAACGCTGTTCCAAGACCATGCGAAATGGGAATAACTTAGGTTTGCTAAGTTGAAACTACGTGGAATCGGACGTTTAATTGTGCGCCCCGTGTTGTAGGCTCTAGTAATCAAACTAAAAGTGAAGTTAGGCTGGTTTTTTTGCTTTTCAATCACTTTAACAATGTTATCCAAATGGCTGGGTAAAATCCAGTCATCTGAATCGACAAAAACAATATATTTACCTGTTGCCACTTTTATAGCAGTGTTGCGGGCTACAGATACACCTTTGTTTGATTGTTCAACATATTTGAATCTTAGATCATCACCTACAATCTGATTAAAGATATACTTACATTGAAATCGGTTTTCTATATTGACTATACTCAGTTTAGATTTCCAATCAGTATCCTGATCTCTGTACCAATCTTCTATTCTCGTTCCTTTGCTGCCATCGTTCACTACAATACACTCAAAATCTCTCAAATATTGATTCTTTAGAGATTGTAAGCATTGCTCCAGAAAACGTTCTGTTTGATATACAGGAACAATGATAGAAAATAAAGGTTGAGTATTCATGATCGTTTTGAGGAAAAAACGTAACTGTCATTCAACGCCTAACACATTTTCTTTTACTAGTCAAAATTGCTTTTTCACCTGTTGCTAATCTCTAACTTTTACACATTCTATCAAATATAGCTGTCCTATTTGAGTTGTGTGAAAGTGCCTGCGCTTTGCGCATAAATCGCCCATACTCAGATTCCCAACAACTTTTAAAGAAGTCGGGAATCTTGTTGTTCACGGAGCGCGCAGCGTGCCTGCAAGGCTTATGATTTAGAATTGCTACGGTTCTTGTGCACGTGTTGTGCTCAAAGGTAATTCAATTCTGGCTCTAGCGCGGAGTGCGGGAGTTGAAAAAAGAGTTTGAAATGTAGCCTGTCGCTGTTTGGCAGGTTCTAGGGCAGAGTTCCACAGGCTTTGGTAGTAGAAGAAAGCCACACCCAAGCCACGTTCTTGGGCAGCCCGTACCTGGGAAGAAATTTGCTGCATTGATACTGAGCTCTTTTGGGATCCTGCCATAATACCAACTCCAGTTGGAATGATTTGCTGCACTTGTTGAATTTCTGGACGAGAAATTGTTGTGGTAAAACTCGCAAGGTTGGGACGATAAACTTGCACAATCAGCTCATCGACTATATTTTGCTGCACCCAACTGAGCCAATCTTGTAGTTGAAACTTGTAAGCAAAGTCGTAATAATTGGGGGAAACAGAGAAAATCACATTGGGTTTTCTTGCTTTCACAGCTTGATTGAGTTGTACCATAAACGCCGTGATTTTATCTGCTCGCCAGCGCATCCATGCCGCATCTTGGGCATTAGCTGGGGGATTGTTTTTAGTTTCCTGATTATACAATGCAACTGTGTATTTATCGTAGCCAAATTCGTACGGCAAACTCATATGATCGTCAAACTGAATGCCATCAACATCATATTGAGTGACAATTTCCAGCACGAGATCGGTAATAAACTGTTGCACTTTTGGATGGAAGGGATTAAGCCACGCAACTTCACCAGCTGCACTAATCGAAGTTTCGCTACCATCCCGTTTTTGTGTGAGCCAATCCGGATGATTCAACGCCAGTTCTGACGTTGGGGGAGCCATGAAGCCAAACTCAAACCAAGGAATTGCGAGCAAGTTTTGGCGATGTGCTTGGGCAATCAGATCTGCAAGAATATCATGTCCATCTGAGCCTCGTAAGACAAAGGGCTGAATACCTGCACCTTTTGCGATCGCGCTGGGATACATCACATATCCAGAATTCCACACCACAGCATAAATCGTGTTGAAGTTCAGCCGTCTCAATTGATTCATTGCATCCTGTACCTTAGCACGATTCTTGAGGGTGTCAAAATCGTTATTAGTCATCCAAACCCCACGAATTTCCTGACGGGGTGGCTGCGGGATGCTTCCAGAGGGAGCTACTTCTTGGGCGATGGCAGGAGTAAGGCTGTTTACTAGTAGTACCGTCACAAATGATACCAAAAAAATCAATGGGAAAAGACGCTTGAGCACTCGTCCTCTATGACGTTGCAATCTGTACATTCGCCACCAAGCTTGAGGAATCAAACGCAATTTCATATGCTTGAATACATTAGCTACCTCACACCACTGGTAACTTTTGTGATACAATCTACTCATGATCAAGTCTACAAGTTTTTGTGCTTATTAAAAAAATTCATCAATTGGTAGTCGTTCGTTAAAAGCGGCGCATAAAATCACTGCATCAGAAAAACCAAAGCAGACTTAGCACAGCAAGATAGTTGACGTAGCTAGTAGGTCATAAGTGCCAGCTATTGCTTTTGTATAAATAGCGATTGCTATTCGCTCAGCACCGCCCGTGCAATTGCATATAACTTATTGGGTAAAAAAAGTGATTTTTGCTACCGTAAAAACTCATGAATCATAACCGCACTTTTAGAAATGTGGGTTTTATATGTAACTCTTTACTAGTAATAATTACTAATAGTTTTCTTTTAGTAGTTCGCCAAGAAAATGCTTGGGGGGTAAAGGGGAAAAGGGGAAAAATTTTTTAATCCCTTTCCGTTTAACCTTTCTCCTTTCAAGTGTTCTCACCGGGGGAATGACTGGAGAAATAGGGCAAGCCCTCTTGCGACAGTCTAGAAGCCCCACGATTTATCGTTGGGTTATTAGGGCTTGCCCTATTTCTTTGTCCCAATGCATCACAAGCGCATTTTTGGGTTGGCAAACCAGTAGTGCTGCTAAAAGCGTCCGCTTTTGAGTTGCTTTAGGCGTGAAACTAAGCGGATCAAGAAGCGATAACTCCTGCGAACAACATCCAGGACAAAGTAAGGTATCCGTATTTTAAGGGGGGAGAGGAGGGGGCGATACAACCAGTAGTATCCCTTCTTCAGGTCATCCCACTTTGAGCAAGCCTCCTCATGAAGGAAGTCCGAGACGTCCACAACGAGTCCCCTGCCTTTGTACATCATCACATTGCGTCCGTGGACGTCATGGGGGTGGAGACCGCGCTTACGGGCATAATCTAGGGCTTGGTCAATGTCTTGTATCACCTGCTTCGGTATCCGTAGACCACGCTGCATACAGTCGTAGAGAGTCACTCCATGTAACCGCTTCAAGATTAAGAAGCCATCATTGGCATACAGACACTCAGAGAAAGCAGGATGGGAACCCAGGCGACGATACACCTCTACTTCCTCAAAAAAGCCCGGACGTCCAGGCGCATAAATTTTTACTACCAACTCAGGGTAATCTGGGTGATAAACCACTGCAGCGTAGTTCCCGGCCCCGAGAAGCTGCCAGGGTTTGGGGACATGGTGGACTTTGATTGGGTCGTGGGGGTCTACGCTTTCAATTCGGAACCTGGGAAGTAGGTCTTTGTGGACACTCTCGATTAGCCGATTCATGTGTGCTCCATCGATACTGGGTTCCAGCTACTACAAATTCATATGGAATTTTTCCCCTATACTACCGTTTTTATGGCCTTGATTTTTTTGAATGTTGCAATTTGATTACTGTGCTGATTGTTCAGCGTTAAACTGCTGGATCAAGATCTGTTCGAGATATACTAATAAAGTATCCACATCTTTACCAACTCGTTCATAACAAGTTGGTGGTGCAAGTTGTGGTTCAAAGTAAATTAACTTAACTTCATCTTTGCTAATTGCGATCATGAGAACTTCTACTTCTGGTTTATGGTGTTCCACAATTCCTACAAGTTCCTGAAGTCTGTTCTCAACTTTACTATTTAGTTGTTCTATAGCGTGTTTGGGACAATAAACAAAGTGTGGTGTTGGTTGCAAATCAATACCAACTGTACCCTTTTCGTCAGCATTTTCTAACCACAAACCCCAAGACAGCGCTGCTAATTCCTGTTGATTTTCCTTAACGAATTTATCCAACTGGCGACGCCACTTGTTGTTTGGTGATTGAGATTGGGTAGAAGCAAAGATCATACCAATTTTATATTTTTGATTTTTGAAAAGTTTACCTCAAACCTGACTGCACGCGCCACAGACTGGCATAAACTCCGTTTTTGTCCAATAGTTCTTGATGAGTTCCGGATTCTACAAATTGTCCGTGTTCCATGACATAGATGCGTGAAGCATTGCGGATGGTGGAAAGACGGTGTGCGATCGCAATTGTTGTTCGATTCACGGTAATATGTTCGAGCGATCGCTGAATGGCTGCCTCTGTCTCATTATCCACTGCTGATGTCGCTTCATCTAAAATCAAAATTGGTGGATTCTTTAAGATCGCGCGAGCTATTGCAATCCGCTGTCGCTGTCCACCAGATAACTTTTGTCCTCTCTCACCGACAATTGTCTCATATCCCTGAGGCAATCGCCCAATAAATTCGTGTGCTTCAGCGATTTTTGCTGCCATAATAATTTCATCCTCTGCAGCATCAAAACTCCCATAAGCAATATTTTCTGCTACACTACCATGAAACAAGAAAACATCCTGGCTGACTAGACCAATGCAACGGCGCAAATCCTGTAGATTCAACTGTTGTATATCAATGCCATCAAGGGCTATTGTTCCTGATTGCACTTCATACAATCGCAAGAGAAGTTTCACCAAAGTGCTTTTTCCGGAACCAGTAGAACCAACAATGGCAATTGTTTTTCCTGCTGGAACGTGTAAAGACAGATTTGTAACAACGGATAATCTATCTTTATAAGCAAAAGTGACATTTCTTAGTTCTAATTCACCACGTACTGTCTGAGTCGGTAAATGTATTTCTCCCGTATGAATAGCAATAGGAGTGTCCAACAAATTCATGACTCGATTAGTGGAAGCCATTGCTCTTTGATATTGGTCAAAAGTTTCACCTAATCTGGTTAAAGGCCAGAGTAACCGCTGAACGAGAAATAATAGTACACTGTAGGTACCAACAGATATTTTGCCATTCGCTGCTGCCATTCCAGCGAACAGCAATAATGCTGTAAAACTTACCAAAATCAACATTCTGATCAGAGGAACAAATGCAGCGGAAAGTTTAATTGCTTTAGCATTACTGCGGCGATATGCCTCACTTTCTTTTGTTAAACGTGAAATTTCGTAATCTTCGGAGGTAAAACTTTTAATAGTAGTAATACCGCTCAAATTATTCACAAGACGCGAGTTGAGAAGACCAACCTTTTCTCTGACATCAGCATAGCGAGGTGCGAGTAATCTTTGAAAAGCAAACGAACCCCAAAGAATAAATGGTATTGGCAATATTGCCATCCAGGCAACACTAGGAGCCAAAATAAAGAAAGCACCACCTATAATAACAACTGTTGTGACAACTTGGAGAATATCATTTGCCCCAACATCTAAAAAACGTTCCAGTTGGTTGATATCATCACTGAGGATAGACATCAAACCACCTGTACTGCGTTCTTCAAAATATGCGAGTTCTAATTCCTGCAAATGTTCATAAGCATCCAGACGCAAATCATGCTGAATATCCTGTGCCAAATTACGCCAAAGCCTTCCGTAAGCGTATTCAAAAACTGATTCTAGTATCCAGATGATAACAGTCAGGAACGAAAGAATAAAAAATTGCCCAAAAATATCTTTCACTCCCCACTGAGCGATGATAGAATCTTGCTGTTTTACGACCACATCCACCGCCATCCCAATTAACGCTGGTGGTGCCAAGTCGAAAAGCTTATTAAGAATAGAACAAGTCGTTGACAACCAAATGCGTTTACGATACTGGTGCCCGTAGTCCAGTAGCCGCATGAGGGGATGATTTGGGGACGATATCTGGCGTTCGCCTAGTACGCGTCTGTTTCTTCTCGATCCCCGATCAGATTTGAATACCATTACCACAGTTATTTGTAGATGCGTGGATCTAAAATATTACCACAGTTAGCTTACTCGGGTGTCACAAAGGTGCAAAGGCGAGCAGTAAGGTATCACCATTCACAAGATTTGTCTGAAAATGCAAAGGAGATAACGAATTGAAAAATCAGCCATTGGGGAATTGGCAGACTTTAGTAGCAGGAATTGTGACGGCAATACTTGTCATTTTTAGCCTCAATTCCTTTACCATTATAAATCCAGGGCAAGCAGGAGTACTGAGTATATTGGGTAAAGCTAGAGATGGAGCATTAATCGAGGGTCTTCACGTCATACCGCCCTTCATCTCCAAAGTAGATGTGTATGACTTGACTGTACAAAAATTTGAGGTTCCAGCAGAGAGTTCAACCAAGGATTTGCAAACTCTATCTGCAAGATTTGCTATTAACTTTCGTATTGATCCCACACAAGTTGTTGATATCAGAAGAACACAAGGGACATTAGAAAATATTGTCAACAAAATTATTGCACCCCAAACTCAGGAATCATTTAAAATTGCAGCGGCTAAAAGAACAGTTGAGGAAGCGATTACAAAAAGAAATGAATTGAAAGAAGATTTTGATATGGCATTGGGGCAACGCTTAGATAAATATGGAATAATCGTGTTAGATACAAGTGTAGTTGATTTAACCTTTTCTCCAGAATTCGCCAGAGCAGTTGAAGAAAAACAAATTGCAGAGCAAAGAGCACAAAGAGCTGTATACGTAGCCCGAGAAGCGGAACAAGAGGCTCAAGCAGAAATCAATCGCGCCAAAGGAAAAGCAGAAGCTCAAAGACTTTTGGCTGAAACTTTAAAAGCTCAAGGTGGACAGTTGGTTTTGCAAAAAGAAGCGATCGAAGCTTGGAAGACTGGGGGTGCTCAGATGCCAAAAGTGCTCGTTATGAGTGGTGATACAAAAAGTAGTGTACCATTTCTCTTTAATTTCGGTAATATGCAAGATTAATCACAATTTGAACCCCGATTCAGGGTGTGTACCCTACTTAATAAGCAGATAGAGAACATCAAGGAATAATAAAAAAATTATGTCAAGCAATAATCAGAGCAATCTCACCATTCAAGACGCCAAAAAGATTTTGAATAAATTTAACTGTATAGACATTGCCCCTAACCTTAAGCCATCAGAAAAGACCTTAATTCGTCAAGCTTTAGTTTTGCTAGCTAAGATTTCTGACTACCAAATATTAGGTATTTGTGCTGATACGCCCGAGGAAGGAATACTAGCGATGAAAACATATTCTCATGCTTTTGGCTATGAACCACCAAGCAATTTACCTGAGATTGAAGGTCCAGTTTACATCAAATTAAACGGCAAAAATGGTGTATGCTATCTGGATTCTTATTCAGGACATCATCGGGGTGTATTAGTCTCTTGTCAATCTTACTCTCAAAGTGGAATTAACGAAATGTACGGGCATTTACCCCTTGATTTATTTGTTTAATTGTAGGCTTGTATTGTTAGCTTTGGTTTCTAGCGCGCTCTAAAATTGTAACCGCAGATACACGCAGACGAACGCTGATAAAATAGAAAATTATCTGTGTTTATCAGCGTCCGTCTGCGGTTCAAATCTAAAACTTAAATTGATATGAGTCTTATCACCCTACAATCTGTTAAAAAAGATTTTGGTATCAAGGAAATATTGAAAGATGCCAGCTTTAGCTTGGATGCTACCGATAAAGTTGGCTTAATTGGTACTAACGGTTCTGGTAAATCAACATTATTAAAAATGATTGCTGGACTAGAACCGATTGATAGTGGTCAAATTTTAGCAAATTCAGGAGCTAAAATTGTATACTTGCCTCAGCAGCCAGATTTAGACGACAATCGCACAGTCTTAGAGCAAGTTTTCGCTGACAGTGGCGAACAAATGGAATTGGTGCGTGAGTACGAGGAAATTTCTGATAAATTAGCTCATACACCGGAAGACAAACAACTGATGGCGCGTCTTTCTTCTGTGATGCAGCGCATGGACTCAGTTGGTGCATGGGAATTAGAAACGAATGCTAAAATCATTCTTTCAAAGTTAGGAATTACAGATTTTCATGCTCTTGTTGGGACTTTATCTGGTGGTTATCGCAAGCGCATTGCTTTAGCTACAGCGTTGCTGTCAGAACCAGAGTTGTTGTTGATGGATGAACCGACAAACCATCTGGATGCTAATTCTGTTGAGTGGTTACAAAGCTATTTAAATCGCTATCGTGGCGCACTCTTTCTTATCACTCACGATCGCTACTTTTTGGATAAGGTAACCAATCGTATCATTGAAATTGACCGAGGAGACATTTACACATACACAGGTAACTATTCATATTACTTGGAAAAGAAAGCACTAGCTGAAGAATCTGCTATTAGTAGTCAGCGCAAACATCAAGGTGTTTTGCGGCGCGAGTTAGAATGGCTAAAGCGAGGACCAAAAGCTCGTAGTACCAAACAAAAAGCGAGAATTGAACGTATTCATGGTATGCAGGAAACTGAGTTTAAACAAGCTCAGGGTAAAGTTGATATTTCTACACCTAGTCGTCGCATTGGCAAAAAAGTTATTGAACTAAATCATATATCTAAAGCTTATGACGAACGTACTTTAATTAAGGATTTTACCTACGAGTTTAGTCCAGAAGACCGTATTGGTATCATCGGTGGAAATGGTGCGGGTAAATCGACTTTATTAGAGATTATCACAGAAGGCGTTCATCCAGATTCAGGAAGCGTAGAAATTGGTACGACTATTCACATTGGTTATTTTAACCAGCATTCCGAAGAGTTACAATCAGCGTTGAACGAAAATCAACGAGTGATTGATTACATTAAAGAAGAAGGAGAATTTGTCAAAATTGCTGATGGAACAAGAATTACCGCTTCCCAAATGTTAGAGCGTTTTCTGTTTCCTGGTAATCAACAGTATGCCCCGATTCATAAACTGTCTGGTGGGGAAAAACGGCGGTTATTTTTGTTGCGTGTTCTCATGAGTGCGCCGAATGTTTTAATATTAGATGAACCGACGAATGATTTGGATGTACAAACATTGGCTGTACTGGAAGAATATTTAGAGGAATTTTCCGGTTGTGTCATTGTTGTTTCTCATGATCGCTATTTTTTAGACCGCACTGTAGATACAATTTTTACCTTTGAAGAAGGCGGAAATATTCGACAATATCCAGGAAACTATTCAGTGTATCTGGATTATAAACAAGCAGAAGAAGCACAACAGCAACAGATAAATAGCACGAAAGAAAAGCCAAAAAATACAGAGACGTTACAGACAACATCTTCCAAAGAAACCGAAACGAAAAAACGTCGTAGGTTATCTAATTGGGAAAAGCGAGAATTTGAGCAGTTGGAAGGTAAAATCGCCAAGATGGAAGCCGAAAAAGCAGAAGCAGAGAAAGCAATGGCGAATGTTCCTCCTGGTAACTACTCTCAAGTGCAAAAATTATATGAACAGGTGGAAACGTTGAAGGAAGAAATTGATGAAGCGACTGAACGTTGGATGGAATTAGCTGAGATCGAATCTTAATCTCCACATTAGTAGCGTGCTTGTAGCTGTTCTTACTGCTGTTCTAAGAGACAAAACTTGTACTTATCATTCTTATCATCAGGTTTACACTTTCGTTGAACTCTGACTAATACCCCTAATTTATTTTTATCTTCGGGATTGACTTTGCGGTCATGCTGTGCATCAAATTGCACTTTGCCTGTAGCACCTTGTGTGGAAAAGTTAGGATTATTTAGCACATCGTATAAACCTTGGGGACTGGGATTATTCCCCTGCTTTTTCAGTCCTTCAACAATCACTTGAGCGGCGTCATAAGCTGTAATAGTTCGCCAGCCTAAGGATTGATTTTTCCAAAGTTGTCTAGATTCTTCCTTGAACGATGGAGTGGTGATTTCTACATGGGTAGGTACAGCGAGTACCATATTTTCTGTTTTCTGAGCAAAATCGTTAGATAGCTTATCGTCACTGTATAGAGCATCTCCACCTAGCAAAGGTAGTTGACTCTTATTTCTCTCAATAACTAATGACACTTCTGTGGGTTTTCCAGCACCAAAGTCTAGCATCCAAAATTTTGCGCTGTTTGTCTGCTTGACACAATAATCTACACTACGCTTGAATAAATCACACGAAACAATTTCTCCTGAGGCAAACTTTTTCTCAAATGCCTTTTTAAGAGATTTACTATATATCTGTTTAGAGTGGAAAAAAATAGCTCCTTTCCCAGAGCCAGGAATTTTTTGCACATACCTAAATAAATCATCAGCTGCAACAGAGTCAGTGGTAGCCGTACGGAAAACGTATTTACTTAAATTAAATTTATAGTCTGAAGAGTTGGAATTAGACTGTCTAACAGCGGTACTTGTAGAAGAAACTGCAACAATTTTTTTGCTTTCATAAACGTCTCCTGCTATCAGAGTGACATCACTGGTGAAATGACCAATAACCCCTAAAATATTAGCATTAAAGTTTTTGTCACCAGGAATATTATGACTTGCCAGATGCATAGCCGCTCGTTTGGCTTTGTTGAGATCATTGTCGTCTCTGACAATCATCACCTGCAACAATCGTCCTTGAATGCCATTACTTTGATTATTTAAGTTTTCCTGAACATGGGCAACCCCACGCAGTACATCTTCGGCGAGCTTAGTAAATTCATCGTGTCCGTTGATTGGAACAACGACTGCAATTGTGAGAGGAGGACTTCCTTGAATATTAGCTTTGGTATTGTTTAGAAAAATTCGGGTTTCGGGATCAACAGAGCAAGTAAGATTAGCTTGTTTAAATAGATCTATTGCAGCTTGGAATTTTTCCTTGGCAACTGGGAAATTTTGAGCACCAAAAGCTTGCATTCCATCTCTCTTTTTATCAAAAGCTTGTTTACAAGCTGTACTACTTGATTCAATATTTTCATGAACCAGAGATTCTTCTCCTCTGGTGAAGTCGTTGGCAGAAAGTTGCGCTTCTTTTTGAGAGCGCGGAAAGATTATTGACCATATTTTTGGAATTGCAAGGGCGATCGCTAACCCCAGCAAAACACCCCCTACAATATACCAATTAATCAGTCTTTGCTGATTCCTTATCGGCGGATTGACAGAGAGCGGGGGAAGCGGTGATGTATTACGATTTGGCTTCTCAATTACAGTCGGCTGCTCTGACAATGGTTGCTCAGAAAGGGCAGCAATGACTTGTTCAGCAGACTGAAATCGTTGTTCTGGCTCAGGCAAGAGCATTTGGTCTAAAATGTCTGCAAGCTTGTTGCTTACATTCACATATTGTCTCCAAATCCACCTATCCTCACGACGAAGATCTCGTGGATGTCTACCTGTCAGTAAACAAATGCAGGTTGCAGCTAGAGAGTACAAATCTGATGAAAAAGATACCGCTCTACCAGCGAGTTGTTCTGGTGGTGCATAATGCACAGTTGCAGGAAATACGGCTGATTGTTCGGTAGGAATTCCTGTAACTACGACTTGCTTAACTGCACCAAAATCTATCAGATATAATTTCCCATCCCTTTCACAACGCATGATGTTGGACGGTTTGATATCCCTGTGTATGGCTCCTTCATTGTGAACATACTTTAGGATTTCTAGGAGTTGTTGCAGAATCATTAAAACTTCATTCTCTGAAAACTGCTTCTTCAGCTTTAGCTCCTGAGCCAAATTCTGTCCTTCAATATAGTCTTGCACTAAGTAAAACAACTTCTGTTGATGGTTTGCTCCCTTAGCAAATTGGTTTTGTAAATCCGGGACAGTTTCCACCGGAAAGAATGCCAACGCTCGAGGGATTTGTGGGTGTCTGAGCCTTTCTAAAACGTTTCCCTCGCGCTTAAACATCCTTTCTATCACTTCAAGCTGTGATTCTGGGGGAGTACTTTTAGGGTGCAACTGCTTAATGACGCGCAGGTGTTGCTCCTCAAAGTTAAGATCCCATGCTGTAAATGTCCTACCAAATCCTCCTCTTTCTTCATCTGGGACTAATAGTCTTAATGGCAAAAACCGCCCCTCCAAAATCAAGGGCATTCCGCAGTTATTGCAATGTAGTTGTCTAACACGTCTGGCAGCGAGACGTTCTTGAGAAATGCTATTTATAGGGTATTGGCAACTTGGGCGAGTGCAGTAAACTTCGATAAGAGGATTACTATTATACATTCATGAACCTTTATAATGACTTTCGGTATGGATATAAATACCATTTAAAAAAAAGTTGAATTCTAGTTTATATATCTTTGCCATCATCGCCACTACCCTCAGCAGATGCTCAATTTTTTCCCGAAACCAAAAGTTTGCTTATAAAGTATTGAAAGCCTGACTGTAAAATTATAAACTAAACATTACCACATAATTTTCTCAGAATAATTTTGTCAAAGAGCTATTTGGTGCTACGGCTTATACCTAACAACTCCCTGTCGCGACAAGATAGGATTTGCACAATCAACATTTCCTGTCCACTTTTTACAAGGTTCTCTTACTTCTGAAAGACCTTCAACAATGCGAACATGAAAACCATCTTCTGTTGGAAAAACTTTATATAAAAGGGGTTTATCATGACGCTTAGCAAGGAGTGCAGCTGCTAGGGCTGGTGTTGTACAAATCATTGCTTTTTTATCTGGAGGTATATAATAATCTATAAAAAAATCACTATCCTCGGAATCATTAGTCCAGCCTCTACCTACTTCAGTTGTAGCCCACAATAAACATCTAGGATCAGGTCTTACATCAGAACCTAACTTTCTGAGTATATCAACTTTAGCAACAGTATAAGGAATTTCAACCTGTGCTTCCTTTTGAATTTCTAATCTTTTAAGTACAAAATCAATTTCGACAAATTTTACTCTCACAACTTTAGCGAAAAAACTGATCCAGAATAGTGAAATAATACCAAACAATGTTGCAACTGTTAGTAGATGACCTTTCATTTTATACGGTCTGATTATTTTTCTCATAGTGACTTCAATCACAAACCCTTTAATTACCTAACTTTACTCATGGTACTGACTCTTACCCGGATTAAATTTTTACATACTCTGTGAAAATGTCATATATCTGACTAGCACACTACTGATAATAGCAAAGCTTTTCAGTAGCTACACAAAAGAACTAGCCAGTAAATTTAAACATCAATAGTATTACGACAATCTAATGATTATGCTCAATATTCCTACTCAAAACTTGCGTAGTTGCGCCATTCAGTTTTTAGAACAAAGTCCTCAACAACGTCTAGAAAATCTCAAGCAACTTGGTATAGCCCGCTATGATTTCTTAAGTAAGATACGCCTTAATGAAGCAAATATAGCTTGTGTAATAAGATTTTTCCAAAATCCTACTCAGTTAAAATTCCCTAATTTAATAGGAGCGGATTTATCTTACTTAATTTTAGACGGAGTGAACTTTATCCGTGGTGATTTATCAGGTGCAAACTTACAAGGAAGTCGTTTAGTAAATGCAGACCTTATATTTGCCAATTTTACAAAAGCAGACTTGATAAATGCAAATTTTAACGGTGCTACTCTCAATGAAACTATATGGTTAAATGCTCTTGTAGAGGAGTGTGAGTTTGGAGAAGGGATTGGATTGACAAAGGTTCAACGTCAACATTTACAACTTCGCGGTGCCAAATTTAAGTATTTGGAAGAGGATGATTGAAATAACGAAGTGCAAAGGTGTAAAAAAAGTAAATAAAGTTTTTTGACTTGCAACTAACTAGGATAAATTAATGAATAATTCGATGAAGCTACCCCAAAAATTAATGTTGCTAGGTTCTGGAGAACTAGGCAAAGAATTTGTTATTGCTGCTAAACGGTTTGGCAATTATGTGATTGCTGTTGACCGCTATGCCAACGCTCCAGCAATGCAAGTTGCTGACTGTTCGGAAGTGATTTCTATGCTGAGTGCTGATGATTTGGAAAGGGTTGTTAGCAAATATCAGCCTGATTTCATCATACCAGAAATTGAAGCAATTAGAACGGAAAAACTTTTGGAATTTGAGCAGCGAGGAATGACAGTCATACCAACTGCAGCGGCGACTAACTATACAATGAACCGAGACAGAATCAGAGAATTAGCACATAAAGAGTTAGGCATTCGTACTGCTAAGTATGGTTATGCAACAACCTTAGAAGAGTTGGTTGCTGTTTCTGATGAAATTGGGTTTTCTAATGTCGTGAAACCTGTGATGTCATCTTCAGGTAAGGGGCAATCTGTAGTTAAAGAAAAGAGTGAAGTTGAGAAAGCGTGGAATTATGCGATCGCCAATTCCAGAGGTGACAGTCAAAAGGTCATTGTCGAAGAATTTATAAATTTTGAAATTGAAATTACTTTACTAACCATTAAGCAGTGGAATGCACCGACAATTTTTTGTCCTCCTATCGGTCATCGCCAAGAAAGAGGAGATTATCAAGAATCTTGGCAACCTGCAGAAATTTCGGAAAAAATGATAGTTGAAGCTCAAGAAATCGCTAAAAAAGTTACCGACGTATTAGGAGGGGCAGGAATCTTTGGTGTTGAGTTTTTTGTAACCAAAGACGAAGTCATTTTTTCGGAACTTTCCCCCAGACCACATGATACGGGAATGGTGACATTAATCTCGCAAAATATCAACGAATTTGAATTGCATTTAAAAGCTATTTTAGGATTGCCTATTCCTCATATAGAACAATTGGGTTATTCAGCGAGTGCTGTTATTTTAGCATTAGAAAAATCAGATTCCATCGCATACACAGGTGTAGCCGAAGCGCTATCCGAAAAAGATGTGGACATTAAGCTATTTGGTAAACCTAATGCCCATCCTTATCGCCGAATGGGAGTTGCTTTGGCTAAAGGAAGTGATATTCAAGAGGCTCGCGAAAAGGCGACTAGAGCAGCAAGTAAAATTAAATTGGAATATCAACCCTAATCTATTAGAAAGGTGCGAGCCTGCTACAAAAGAGGAATGCTTACTTTCTCACTAATATTGGAATTAGTTTTCAGATAATCATGTGCTTCATTAAGTATTTTGAGGGCATGATCGTATTGAATTCAAGATAATTCCTGAGCCTAAGACAAGTAAGAGTTATTAAGTAGGTCAACATTGAAAAACACAAAATAGAGTATTTGCGATTGCTGAGTCTCAAAGGGACACGCTACGCGTTAGCCCTTGGCGTGCCGCAGGCTAACGCGTAGCGTCTCCGCAGGAGATACGCTTCACTGCGTTTCACTCGCAATGACATTTTGCGTTTAATTATGTTGAGCTACTTATCATGGTCCATCGCCTGGTCCCCTGTCTCCTCCCTCCCCTCCGTCGCGTGGGTTGTTTGATGGCTTAAGTACAGCTGACCTAAAGAGTTTAAGTTTCTGTCCAAACTTTTCCACGCCATTGAGTTCTTCAACAGCACGCTTTTCATTTGCTTCGCCTTCAATTACTACTGTTGCAAAATCGGCTGCAGAAAAAATGTCAATTTTTCCGACTGTGCCAAATTTTGTAAAAAGCTCCCTTAAATTTGCCTCAGTTATCTCAGAAGGAAGATTACCAACCAATAAAGTCATAGTTTTCTCCAAAGAAAGTTACAAAAAAAGATCATCACAACTGGAACAATAGCGTAGGATTTAGGCATTGACGAAAGTTTGATTATGTAGAATGAAGCTCTATCAAAAAAGCTGGAGGTCAGTTTAGCTAAGAGAACTTTGCCTCTACACTCTTAATTAGATGTAAGCAAAATTAACTTATGCATTTAAGGGATAAAAATGGCAAACATGCAATTATGTTGCTTGAAGCTGTTGAGGTTTAATCCCAGTACAGAAACGGCTCGCCTCCAGCACAGAATATCCGCTAATGCTCTGCTTGTGCTGTGCATTTGTTCTCAGATAATCCTTAACCCAATCACAAGCATAGCTCACTAGTTTATCTGTATCTAAAACACGATCCAAATTCCACAGAATTACTGTGTTATCGTCACTTGTGGAAGCAATTGTCTTACCGTTGGGACTGAACGCCACTCTCCACACCGTGCCATTGTGACCATTGAGGGTAGTCAGCAAAGTGCCCCTTCTCCTGACAAAAACGCTACGCGAACGCGTAGCGTGCGCTTTGCGCTTACGGGGTATCTCCTCCAAAGAGGCTGCGCCAACGCCAGTCGCCTGGGTCGGGATACCCTCCTGCTGCGCTGACTCACCATCTCGTTTCCAGAGTTTCACTGTTTTATCGTCACTTGCTGAAGCAATCATTTTGCCGTCAGGACTGAACGCTACTCCCCAAATCGCGCCATTGTGACCATTGAGGGTAGTCAGCAAAGTGCCATCTTGCTTCCAGAGTTTCACTGTCTTGTCTTGACTCCCCGTGGCAATTGTCTGACCATCCGGGCTGAACGCTACTCCGCTAACTCCGCCATTGTGACCTTTGAGAGTGGTCAGCAAAGTGCCCCTTCTCCTGACAAAGACGCTACGCGTTCGCGTAGCGTGCGCTTTGCGCTTACGAGGTATCTCCTCCAAAGAGGCTGCGCCAACGCCAGTCGCCTGGGTCGGGATACCCTCCTGCTGCGCTGACTCACCATCTTGCTTCCAAAGCTTCACCGTCTTATCCCGACTTGCCGAAGCAATTGTCTGACTATCAGGACTAAACGCTACTCCCCAAACTTCATTATCATGTCTTAAGGTAGTTAGCAAAGTGCCATCTGGCTTCTGGAGTTTTACCGTGTAGTCATCACTTGCTGAGGCTATGATACTACCATCTGGGCTAAATGCAACTGCGTTAACCTGATAACTATGTCCATTAAGGGTAGTCAACAAAGTGCCATCTCGCTTCCAGAGTTTGATTGTCTTGTCCCGACTCGCCGAGGCAATTGTCTGACCGTCAGGACTGAACGTTACTGCCCTAACCCCAGCATTATGTCCCTTTAGAGTCGTCAGCAAAGTGCCATCACGCTTCCAGACTTTCACCGTGTTGTCCTCACCTGCTGTGGCAATTATCTCACCTTCCGGGCTGAACGCAACTCCGTAAACTGCACCACTATGTCCCTTTAGAGTGGCAAGCAAGATGTTATCCCGCTTCCAGAGTTTGACTGTTTTGTCGCTACTTGCTGAAGCAATTGTCTTACCATTGGGGCTGAACGCTACTCCCCAAACAGTATCGCTATGTCCAGAAAGGGTAGTCAGCAAAGTGCGATCACGCCACCTCCAGAGTTTTATTGTCCTGTCCCAACCAGCCAAGGCGATTGTATCACTGTCAGGACTGAACGCTAATCCGTAAACCTTACCGCTAGGGTTATTCAGGGTGGTAAGAAAAGTGCCGTCACGCTTCCACAGTTTGACTGTTTTGTCCCAAGAAGCTGTGGCGAGCATCTGACCATCAGGACTGAATGTGACTGCACTCACCATATCACTATGACCATTGAAAGTAGTAACAAAGGTACCATCCTGTTTCTGTAGTTTGACTGTCTTGTCCCAAGAAGCTGAGGCAATCAGTTGACCGTCAAAACTAAACGCAACTGCAGTTACTTTATCACTATGATTATTGAAAGTAGTCAGCAAGCTGCCATCTAGCTTCCAAAGTTTAACGCTCTTGTCCCAAGAAGCTGAGGCTATTAGTTGACCGTCAGGGCTAAAAGCAACTGCACTCACTCTGTCGCTATGTCTTTTTAGAGTCGTAAGCAAAGTACCATCAAGCTTCCAGAGTTTGACTGTCTGATCTCCACTTGCTGTGGCAATGATATTACCTTGAGGGCTGAACGCAACTCCGTAAACTGGGCCATTGTGTCCTTTTAGAGTGGTAAGCAAGGTGCCATCGGACTTCCAGAGTTTCACCGTGTTGTCGTCACTTGCTGTAGCAATGAGCTGATCGTTGGGGCTGATGGCGACTGCGTTAACTTTTTCGCTATGCCCTATCAAGCGGTTATGTTCAACTACCGTATAAGTTGCCTGTCTTAGCACTGATTCAAGCCGATCCTGGATATTTGCATCTACCGTACCTACTGTTTTTAATTTCTCCTTCGCTGTAATTGCTTGTATAAGCGCATCCAATCTGTTATTCGAGGCAAACAGTGCTTCAGAAGATTTGGTCACAGCTTGAATCTCGCTGATGCTTGCTTTATGTGATTGCCACCAAGCTACCCCTGCTAGGATTAAAGCTCCCACTAAGCCACCTGTGAGTCCTAAAATAGTAAGTTGGCGTCTACGTTTCTGCTTTTTCAGCTCGTTATCCCGCAGTGCCAAAGAAAGTTTAATAAAATCTTTTTCTGCAGAACTCAGTTCATCAAAGCGTTGCTGCTGCCAGTATTCTGCATCCGAGAGTGGCTTTCCACGCAACAAAGCACCTTCATCTTTACCACTACTTTCCCATTGACGAATTGCCGATCGCAACTGCTCTTGCCAATAACGAAATTCACCATCAACTTGTATCCATCCCTCCAAGCGTCCCCAGCTTCTAATCAGTGCCTCATGCACGATTTCCACCGTTTCTTCACCCGATAACTCGTTGCGGTTAGTTACCACAAGACGTGCATCAGCTAAGCGCCTCACCAAATCCCAGTTTTCTGACTTCACCTCATCACGAGTTCCCAATCTCCGGGTAGCCTCGACTCCTTCCCCTACACGCACTAACTGCATAAACACTTGCTGCGCACGATTTCGGTCTGCTTCATCAAGCTGAGCATACACTGCTTCGGCGTGGATAGCCAAAGCCTCCTCAACACCCCCAATCTCTTCGTAGCCTACATGAGTCAGCCATCCATCTGTTTGTTTTGACCACAGTTGTGTTAAAGCAAACTCCAGCAATGGTAAACGTCCTGACTGACCCTCTACAGCATTAATCAGTTTCTTTGTCAACTCCTTTTCTAGTCTCACTTGCATTTGTGCGGCTGGCTGTTCAATAGCCGATCGCAATTCCTCACGGTTCATAGGACCAAGATTGAGGACTGCTCCTTGCAATGCATCACTAAAAGGTCGGTGAGAAAGGGCATATCCGTAAAAATCAGCCCTTAAGGTCATAACTAAAGTAAATGCTGGAGCGAACTGAACGGCATTCAGTAATGTATCTAAGATACCTTGGCGTTGTTCTTCTGAACAAAGAGTATAGAGTTCTTCAAATTGGTCTGCGATTAAAACCAGACGAGTTTTGGGGTTTTGCTGGACAAAGCTTTCTATAATTTTGTATAAAACTTTGTGATCTTGTTGCAGTGCTATTTCTAGTTCTAATTCAATCAGGCGACGAGCAGTTAATTTGGGATTTTGATTTATATATTCATTTAAGTTATCTCGTTGAGAACCCCGAAGTGATAAGGCTTCACCAATGCTAGAAGTCAATGCCCCTGCTAACGCTTCAAAAGGATTATGACCCGGACGAAATGAGACAATCTGCCAGTCAGTATATGAGTCTTGGCGTAACTGAGGAACTAACCCAGCAAACACGACACTTGACTTACCACTTCCACTCGGACCAACCACCGCCACCAATGGCTTTCTTTTGCTCGCCGTCACCAAGTTCTGTGTAAACTGCTCCCGTCCAAAAAATAGATCAACATCTTCCTCGCGAAAAGCAAATAACCCGCGATAAGGACATGGGGGAGTTCCCCCTAACTTCAGCCAAGTCGGCGGTTCCACAGCTGGATTTTGACAAATCACAGGTAACCAAGAAGCACCCGGAAAATCATCTTCCAAACCTTGTAACTTCCTGCGTGCTTGTTGGACTGCTAAATATAAAGACCATCGTTCAACTGCAAAAGCTTCTAAAAAATGCTTAAAAAATTCCTGTGCTACCAGATTTGGCACTGGCTCCCGCATAACAATGACTGTGGGAATATTTAATTTTTCCAGCGCACTAGCCAATCCCAGTCCATCACAGGAGTTGAAAATTGCTAGTTGTAAACCATTGTCAATCGCAGCTTTGAGAGCTTCTTCTAACTGGTCAATTGTTAAGCTGTTATTTTTTTGATTTTCATTAATATAAATTCTGCCTGTTGCACCTTCGGTTTGACTATGACCCGCAAAAAAAAGGATGTCCCAGCCAGGATTTTGCCAAAGAAGATTGTTAAATTCTTGACGAGAAGGATTGACAAGAAAAACGATCTCTGCATCTAATAAACTGTTAAGAAACTTGATTTCTCTGTCTAAATCAATACCTTGGCTATTGCCTAAAACCGCTAAAATTCTAACTTTCTTTTTAGATAATATTGACTTTGATAACTCTCGGGATTTATACTCTGTTTGAGAAAGCGCCATTTCTGCTTTGGGATAATCATTGAAGAAATCCCAACGATGCCAAGGTAATCGCCGTATTAGACTATCATTAGTTTCAATAATGAGGCGAATTTCTTCTGTTGGTTGTAGTTGCGATCGCAGCTGTCGTTCTATATTCAGAAATCCACTAGATTTTAGCCAATCATTAAGATTTTCTTGTATTTTTTGGCACACATCATCAAAACTGACAACAGAGACATTTGTTAGACCTTCTTCGTCAATTTCCAATTCATCATCTTCTTCAATCAATAAAGAGCGCAACTGTTGCCGACCACATATATTTTTATAATGTGACTGCCAATTTTGAGATAATTCCACCAAAGATGGTGCTGTAGGTAAACTACCAATAAATTGCTGTGCAAGGGATTTTTCTGATGACCATAATCGAGCCGTAACATTTGGAAATCCGTTGTGTAAATCACCGCTTCCTAGGCTAATAAAAACTGATTTACTCATGGAGAATAATTCTCTTTCTTATTTACAGGTATGCTGTTTGCTACACATTCAGTTTCTTCTTTTTCGTATCTTCACATTAAAAATAAGATTTATAAATTAATGGATTGGATTTCGGAATCGCGATTCATCCGGCTGTAGTAGAGAATAATTTGTTTCATAATTTCGATATCAGCTATCTTGAAAGAAATCTATTATTTTATTTTGTCTATAAGTAAATTGTAGTCTAGTTCAATCTCTTGTATGATGTTCTACGATTGAACTCATCTAGGATAGTTTCAAAATCAACCAAAAATAGTCAAAAATTATACCTATATTTTCACTGTTTGCAGGTGTTTTCATGAGCAACATTTTGTATCTCCCAAATTATATGTCAATTAGATGAGCAAATCTCAGGGCTGCCATGCGTTAGATTTTAAGTAAAGTCGCACAGATTTTAATTTGTTCGTGGTGTCTACCGATGAGTGCAAGATATGAGCCTTTAACTAGCGCAAGAAATCGCTAGCAACATAATTAAGAAACACCATCCCCCTTCTAAAGAATTCCCTGTTGCCTATTCCCTGTTAAAAGTTGAAAATTAAGTTTGGTTAATTAATTTTTAATGATGTATTCTATCACACTTTTTTGCTCAGATACCTAAGACACCCATGAATAGGTTGGTAGTTTTAAACTTGGGTCAAGGAAATCTATACGAAGGTTTTCCCGTTGTCACAGCATATATTGGGGAAGCAGACAATCTCTATCAAATGAAATTTAGTGCTAACTTACCTGCTGCACGAGAAATTCCTGAACTCTATCACCATTGGAAGTCACTTTATTCTGCGTTTTATTATCGTCCATTTTTACGTCTTGGTGTTCAAGACATTGAGGAAATTGACGATACTTTTGAATTTGAAGAAGATACCGTTACTAACATTTCTGAAGTAGAGATTAAGGACTTATGCGATCAACTCTACAACTGTCTAAACTTATGGCTAAATTCGGTAGAATTTCGCAAAATTGAACAGCAATTACGCACACATTTCAAACCATCTGAGGAAATTCGCTTCATTGTTGAAACAAATGACAATTTATTGCGACGATTACCCTGGCATGTATGGAATTTGTTTGATGATTACCCTTTAGCAGAAGTTGCCTTGAGTGCGTCCGAGTATCAACAACCACAGAAATTTCCGAAAAATATTCAGAAAAATCAAAAATCTAGTATGAGAATACTAGCAATATTTGGTAATAGTCAAGAAATTGATATTAGTCAGGATAGAATTTTTTTAGAAAATTTATTAACTGGTGCAGAAATTCAATTTTTAGTAGAGCCAAGCTTAGACGAGCTTAATAACCAGCTTTGGCAACAAGGTTGGGATATTCTTTTTTTTGCTGGTCATAGTTGTTACACTCAAGAAAAAGGTTGCTTGCAACTTAATCAAACGGATATAATTACTCTTGACCAATTAAAGTATGGTCTGAAGCAAGCGATAAGTCGTGGATTGCGTTTGGCGATTTTTAACTCTTGTGATGGCTTGGGGTTGGCGCAGCAGCTACAGGAATTACATATTCCGCAAGTTATTGTGATGCGTGAACCAGTACCGAACGTCATTGCTCAAAAATTTTTAAAGTATTTTCTGACTGAATTTTCACAAGGACAGTCTTTGTATACTGCGGTACGTTCTGCACGAGAAAGACTCCAAGGATTAGAGCGAGAATATCCTTGCGCGACTTGGTTACCTGTGATTTGTCAAAATCCTGCTGAACCGCCGATGATTTGGAATCGGGAGCGTCAAATTGAACGTGTAGACAAGGTAGACTCCTCAGTGGCGGTTTCTGAAACAAAACAACGTTCCACGTTCTATAGAAGCTATACTCTTTCTAGAACAAGAAAGCAGAACCTGTTAGATAGATATGGCTTTATTGTTGCAGCTAAGCGTCGTTTCTTAACCCTGCTGCTAGTAAGTGTGCTGGTAACCGCCAGTATTATGGGAGTGCGTCATTTAGGAATACTACAACCCTGGGAACTGCATTCTTATGATTATTTGATGCATCTGCGACCAGCTGATGAAAAGCCAGACCCGCGCCTGTTGATAGTCACGATTGATGAGGCAGATATTCAGTATCAAATCAATAAGAAAATGAATATGCGTTGGTCATTATCAGACCAAGCACTCAGTCAACTTTTGCAAAAACTGGAGCCATATCAACCAGCAACTATTGGTATAGATATTTATCGTGATTTCCCCGTTGATCCTAATTATCCAGAATTAGGCGAACTCTTGCAGCAAGACGAGCGCATATTTACAGTGTGTAAAGTTTCTGCTCCTGATGATGGTGAACCATTAGGTGTCCCGTCCCCTTCCAAAGTTCCAAAAGAACGCATTAGTTTTAGTGATTTTGTCGCTGACGCTGATCGGGTTCTTCGTCGCCAACTTGTGCAATTAACCCCTCCTTTAAAATCTCCTTGTGCAGCTGAATATGCTTTGAGCTTTCAGCTAGCACAGCATTACTTAAATGTACAAGGTATAAAATGGAATATTAATCCTGAAAAAAATTTGCAAATAAGAAACACTGTTTTTCCGCGCTTACAATCCCATACAAGCGGCTACCAAGGAGTGGATGCATCAGGATATCAAATCCTGCTCAACTATCGTTCTTTAGCTTTCGGCTCCGCTCAGGGTAAACCCTCTCTGTTTAAAATTGCCGAAAAAATCTCTCTCAAAGAACTTCTTAATGACGAGATTATTCCTGAGTTATTACAGAAGTCAGTAAAAAATCGCATCGTCCTCGTTGGCGTGACAGCCTCCAGTTCTCCGGATGATTGGGAAACTCCATACACTGCTTATGCCTGGGATCAAGAAAAGCAAATTTCAGGTGTGTTTTTACAGGCGCAGATGGTGAGCCATATTCTCAGTGCTGTTTTAGATAATAGACCTGTTTTATGGTGGTGGTCTCAATGGTTAGAGGTATGTTGGGTATGGGGCTGGTCATTGGTGGGCGGTATTATATCTTGGCGAATTTTACAGCCACTTCATATTGGATTAGCGATTGTCATAGCACTGTTAACACTTTTTAGTCTCTGCTTTGGTATATTTACTCAAGCAGGGTGGATTCCACTTGTCCCCTCAACTTTAGCATTAGTGTCTTGTGCGGTTGTGTTGAAGATACTAGTGCCGACTCACGCGAGCAACAGCAAAAAACGTTGGAACTCTCGAATATGATTAAAAATAAGTTACTTCAAAGACACTATCAATTAGCTTGTATTACCCTTTTGCTAAGTTTTGGGCTTATGAATAACGCACAAAAAGTGCAAGCAAACCCAGAACAATCATTTCGGAATCAAATCACTCACACACCAAACCTTTTTGCCCAGAAATTTCCTGATAACGGTGATCCCAAAGGTCGTCGGCGAGGAGGGACAAGCCGTCGTGATGGATGTCCAAGCTTGAAAACACCTGTGACTGCCATAGTACCTGGTGAAGAAAAAAACAACAAATCGTTCTTGGGATCAACAGTTGCTGAATATCCAACATTTTGGGTTTATATTCCTGAATTACCTACAAACTCGCGTTCTGGAGAGTTTGTCCTGCAAGATCACCAGGGTCATGATATTTACCGAACTTCTCTAACATTACCATCACAAGCAGGTACTATAGGCGTTAGCCTACCGCCAAATTCACAATATGCTCTTAAGCAAAACTCAAAATATCACTGGTTCTTCCGAGTTTATTGTGGTGATCCGCAAAACAAACCAGAGTATTTTTTTGTGGACGCATGGCTGGAACGCGTGACGCTGACTCCCCAGCTTCAGCAGCAATTGAAGACTGCAAAATCAGAAAAGTATAAAGTCTATGCTGGTAATAATCTTTGGTACGATGCCATCACAAATTTAGCAGAACTCCGCCGCACTCGTTCGGACGCTACCACGTTGACTAAAGATTGGACGAACTTGTTTAACGCTGTTGATTTGCAAGAACTCGCAGGAGTACCCATTTTACAACGTTACAATCCACAAAAGTAATATAAAGCCTTATATCAAATCCGTTTATATCAAAATTATCTCTCCCTCTTTTTTCTCTGCGTTCTCTGCGCCTCTGCGGTTTTTTAATGATTCAGATGCTACCGGACATGATATTACAGCCAATTTCCCACCAAGACAAAAGGTGCCCAAAAATATGGACTTTTCTCCTGAGCAAAAACAGCTAGTTGAGCATGCTGGAGTGCTTCAGCTTTATTAACTCCTGCTTTCAACTCTTGGTAAAACCGACTCATCAAATCTGCTGTATATTCATCATCTACAGACCACAATGTTGCTAGTGTACTACGTGCACCCGCATGTACAGCTACCCCAGCAAGTCCCAAAGCGGCTCTTTTGTCTCCAACAGCTGTTTTACAAGCACTCAGGACAAGCAATTCAATAGTACTCGACCTTTTTGTGTCGCTGAGTCGCAGTAAGTTATCAAATTCCTTTACCTTAAGGAGTTTATCCCAGGTGAGAACAAAGGTTTTTTCTGGATCGGAACTAAACTCACCGTGAGTCGCCAAGTGTACTACAGAAAAGGGAGCTGATTGCAACTGGTTTTGCAGATTGTTTTCGGTAAACTTTTGATTGAAAAGTTCTTCAGTTTTGGGTACCTCAGACTGGATTTGTTGCAGTTCGCGTGGTACGTTTTCGAGTGGAGGAAACTTGCGGTTTTCAATGGTGCGTTCTGCAGCGACTCCAGCAATAATGGTGTTTAAGTTGACTTGTTGCAGTGGTTTGGGATCAAGGAGTTGTAAACCGGGGGCAACGGCGATCGCATACTTTTCAACCAAATATTTCCCCTGCTGTTTGTCATAAAGAACTGACATTGGTATGTTACGCAATACTCCATCTGGGACAAACACTAGAGTTTTGATTCCACTTTTATTTAATTCTGCTTCAGCTGGTTGGATTAACCACTCATATATCTGTTGGGACAGCTGCTTGACTTGAGAAGTTCTGGTGACATCGCGTAAATATTCTCTAAGATCTTCTACAACACGTTCTACCTTATCTTGGGCAATAACAGTTTTGTAGTGCCGCAAGTCCGCTTTAGGTAATTTGAGAATGACATCTAAACGGTCTGGTAAAATAACTGGATAGAAAACTGCTGAGCGTGGATCTTTTTTATCAACGATTGGATCAAGTTCTTGCTTTGGAGTTAGGCAAGCTGAGCGAAAAAAGTTGTCCAATTCTGCGATTTGCAGGGATTCCATCACAAAACGAGCTTGCTGTAAGTTTTTTTGGTTTTCTGACTTTTGACTCTCCTGGTGTTGGACACTCTCGTTTTCTGTTTGCAACAGCAATGCGACTAACTCCCGATACACAGGTTCCACACTTTCGCGGAAAGAAAACTGAATGTTTGGATTGATAGCAACCAAATCACTACGTAAAGTTTGCAGAGTCTTAAAAGCTTCAGAATAATAGGCAATTGCACCTTTTTTATTTCTCTGCTGCTTGTATATACGTCCTAGTTGCCATTGCCATTGATAAACTATATCTGACGCATTAAGACTTTGAGCCATAAACAAAGCTTTTTCAGTCAGCTTTTTGGCATCATTAAATTGCTGATTTATTTCATACAAATTCCCAAGAGTCCCAATGGCATAAGATTCTGCACGCTGATCTTGTAAACTTTGCGCCTGCTGAACTGCACTAGCTAGTATCTGGGCTGAAGTTTCTATGAGAGAAGGGGATGAGGAAGATAACGTCGCCCGCCCAGAACTGAAGTTCCGGGCTAATAATTCAAGTCCATTAAAATGGACTAAAAACTTTGGTGAGTCGGTATTTAGTTGTGTTGAGAAGACTTTCGCTACTCGTCGGGGGTTTTCAACCCTTGGCGGAAGCGTCTTGCAACTAGTGCAAGAGTTCAGTTTCATCAAACTTTGGGCAAAGTTAATTTTTGCCTCAACTACAATGCGACTTGCAGGCAAGTTGTTGATTTCAGATTGGATTTGGGATGATAATGCTAATGCATCTGCAAATTGCTTTGTCTGAACAAGTAGGCTAAGTCGATTTAGATGTGCCTGAATACGTGTGGTTGAATCAACCGATGCACTGGCAGCTTGCTGATAGTAATCCAATGCCATTTTCGTATTATACTGGGCACGAGCGAGATTTCCCAAGCTAAAGAGAGTTTCACCAATCATTTGATCAGATGACGTCGCTTTTGCAAGCGCTAAACTTTGCTGCAACACCTGCTGAGATTCCTTTGTATCACCAACGACTTGCATAATGTTGCCAAGACTCAGTAGTCCCGATGCTTTTGTTGATGAATCTGGTTGATTCTGAAGAGTTTGCGAAACCTCAATTAAAATCTTCTTTGCCTGACGGTATCGCCCTAAAATTTGTAAAGCATGAGCCGAGTGAATGCGGTTACGGGTTAATCCAGCAGTATCTTTCATTTGCTCATAAATTTCAGCAGCTTGTTGCCAAGTCGTCAATGCTGCTTCAGCTTGTCCCTGGGAAAATTGTAACCGTCCTTGCACATCAAAAGCTTGTGCCAAAATTTTAGAACTTTCTTGGGAGTTATTTAAACCTTTCAATAAATTAACAGTTTGAACAATTGATTTTTCAGCTTGGTTCCATAAACCGAGTTGTTGAAAAGCTAAAGAGAGATTGCTCAAAGTTATAGCTTCGCGTAAATGATCTCCCTGAGTTCTAAAAGCAGCAGAAGCCTGTTGCAAAACTTGAACAGCAAGAGTAAACTGTCCAGCCAGATAAAGTTTTTTACCCTGTTGCACAAGGTCTTGTGTTTTACCCTCGCCAATTGTAACTTGATCGACACTAGAATTGACAAGAGGAGCTTGTGCCCACACTGGTGATATAATCACACACAGAAACACAGCAATTGCCGCGAGTATTGGTTGAGCTATCCAACTTCTACCTGGGTATTTAGATGAAACAATGGATTTTAGAATACGGAAAAATACAGGCTTTTTTTTCGCCATGCTCTTTCCCCTTATTACAATTCAAAGTCTTCTTTCACTTTTATATTTTCCCCTAAACTTAACTCAACACTAAAGCGTTTTCCTGATTCTCCTTTGAAAAATTTCAGTTGAATGTAGTTATCTTGCGATCTCGAAGTGACTTCCTGAAGGGTTTTTCCTGCTTTAGACAGCAAAGTCAATTTTAAAGAAGGCGGCAAATATCTTTCTCCACCCATAGGATGTACCTGGATCAAAACACCCAATTTTTCATCGCTTTCCTCTGTGATATTTACCAATAGTGCCACACTTTGATAACCGAGTTGCACTCCCAAGTCAATAAGTTTAGCTTTTTTAGAACCTCTATGTGTAATTCTAGTACTGAGAGCTAAATTCGCTTCTAGATTGATAAGCGTGTCAATTGTTTGCCAGCCTTGTTCAAACACTCCCTCTAACCATTGACTCAACTTGGTTCTGGTATTATCCAAAGATCTATGGAGTGATAAACCGGAAGATTGAGGGGAAACTACAGGTAAAGGAATAGCTAAGGGTTCCGAGAAATAGTAGTAGAACAACAGATGATTGAGTTCGCTATCAAATAAAGACAACGGTACTTCATAAAATCCATTTCGATGCTCTAAATTTAATTGACTGCAATAATTCATCAGTTCATCGTAGCGCAAAAATCCTCTAAGTATAACTTGTTCTTCTTCTTCTAACACCTCAACAACGACATAAAAATGAGCAGCTAATTCTGATTGATCAATGGCGTATTTTGGAATAGTAACAACTTCGTCCAGTACATGTTCGATCGCAATTGGACAAATTTTCAAGTCTCCAACTTCCAGATTATAAATATCCTCAACAAAAATTTTGGGTTGAGAAATTGGGTTTTGTGGTATGCGTGTACTGAGCCATTTTTCACAGCCAATCATTGCAAGTGTATTTAGATAAGTTTGCCATTTTTGTGCTTCATTCCTTACTAGTTTGCTATTATCGATGGCATGGTCAAAATCTTCTAACTCTAGCCAAATCACTTCTGAGAGCAAGAGTCTTATATCAGTTGAATTAACCTGAGAATTAAGCATTATTTTACTCCTGATTTTTGTTTTATGTTTCAGATTCTCTTAGCCTCATTTCAAGAGGACTGCTGGAGGAAATGTGCGTAGATTTTGTGCGCGTTGTTCTATATATTTACGAAGTTGCAGAGCATAAAAGCTATTCATCGAACGGTTTTTCCCCACTCTGATTTCTTCTGCTGCTTCTCGAAAGATTTCGTCATCAGCAAAAGCTTCTATATATTCCGCCAATGTTTTGAGATAGTCTGGTTCCGGAGGATTTTTGGTCAAATGTTTTTCCTCAGCCTTTCTGAGAATGCTATCTAGAAGTTGTTTAACTGTTGTAGTGCGTATTTTACTAAGCAGTTCTCCTGGATTTAAGACTCGTCTAGCTTGATCCCAACTTGTCATTCCCAATTCAGGCGCAATATCCTTGAGAGATAAACTCTGACAATAATAGAGTTGCAAACCTGGAAAAAATTTTTGGGCAAGAACAGCATAATTTTTGCTTTTTTTCAACATTTTTACGCGATCGCCTATTTCTTGCTCTATCGCATTCCTTAAGGCTAAAGTAAGTTGCTCACGTAAAAAATCTAATATTTCCTGCTCTTCTATTTCTATCTCATTGAGGTTGTTAGTAGGTAAATCTGCTCTATAGGCATAACCTCCAGTATTAGGATCGTGGACTTCCAACGGTTCTCGATAACTCCAAATATCATAGTGCCTGAGTTGTGTAACAACTTGTTTGAGTTCATTCATTAACTCAACAGTGGAGTTGATCATCACATCTCTTTTTCGCAAACCATCTAGCATTTCTTGCAGCTGAGTGCTTGACGGTTCTGGACATTTTCTGATTCCTCTTGAATGTTTTTGAAGTCTGTCACGACGATAAACAGCGTGAAAAACTTCTACTAAGTGGCGATCGCGCTTTGATAAACGTTCAAATTGTTTTGCTTTAACTCTATTAAGAAGCGCCCAATCACTGAGATGCTTAAATCCAAACTCTGCTAAATAATTTTTTAATTCAGGGTTTTGTGTCGTTTGCAAGTATGCCCAATTGTCTAAACTCATCTTAGACTCTAAGTCGGCATTAAATTTTTGCAAAATTCTCACAGAAAAGAATTTGTAATCTGTGATCCTAGTTTCCCCATTGTTATCCACAATGAGTTGAGTTTTTCCATCCCCGTCTACAATAACTAAAGTTTTTCCATCATCATCGAGGACATAGGTTAGCAAATCTTGGTAGGTGAAATTGTCACCACTGAATATATTGTCAATTTTTTGACACGCTCTTAGAATCGGTTCAGAAACATAAGACCGCAAACAAAGCCCTGCTTTGGCGCGAGTTGTGGCATCAACAGCAGAATTTTGACCCACAAAATAGGATAGCAGAACAGCTTGGGTATTAGTTGGAGGGAGATTGCGAACTTGTTTGAGAAACTCCTGTGCTGGAGGAACTAAACAGTGTTCGTATCCAACTCTTTGACTGGTACTGATTCTGTAAATTTTCCAGTATCTAGATGATACATCCATAGCGAGTGCATACTCCAGAATAACCAATCTCACATCGTTGCACTCTATATATAAGCGCCCGCGTTTTTAACTTATGCAGTTCCCCAAGCCTGGTCAACCTCAAGCGACACCAGATAAGAAAAAAGCTGAAAACCACCTACCTTGAGGTCGGGGATGAAAGCTAAAAGCAGGTTTCTCTACAGCCCCAAATCCACAGCAATGCGATGGGCGCAGGCAAACCCAGAAAACGCCACTGCATTCAAACCCTGACCTGGAAACGTACTATCTCCCACACAATAAAGTCCTGGGATAGATGTTCTATTAAACGGCATGCCTAACAACCCCCGCAACTTCCGGCGCGGAATTGGTCCGTAAGTACCATCCTGACGACCTAAAAAGCGGCGATGGGTTAACGGCGTCCCCACCTCCAGATAATCCAACGCCGCATTCAAACCAGGAAAAATCTTCTCCAGACGGTCAATCATTCGCCAAGCTGCTTCTTCCTTCTTCACTTGGTACTCCTTAACAGAAAGTCCTTTCCATTCATCAATCCAGTGAGGTGTGAAGGCGTGAATAATGTGATGTCCTGCTGGCGCTAAATCTGGGTCAAGCAACGTCGGGATAGACACAAATAAAGTCCCTTCCGGTTCTGTCATCTTTTCCCAATTTTCTAACACGATATGATGACACTCCGTATGCTTTGGCAAAACTTCTGCCTTCACTCCCATGTGTAAACTGAGAAAACTGGGTGATTTTTGATAGCGTTCCTGCCAGTTTCTCTCACCAATAGAAAATTTTTCTTGAGTCAGTAATTTTTGAAATGTATCCCAACGTGTGGCATTGGACACGATGCGCTTGGCACGGTGAATTTCACCGTTAGCCAGTTGCACTCCGACAGCTCGTCTATTTTCTATAATAATTTTTGTTACTCTAGCTTGGTACTGGATCTGACTACCTGCTTTGACAAGCCCCTCTACTAATTTTTGGGCAATTTGTCCTACACCCCCTTTAGGGTAGTTGACGCCTCCATAGTGCCTGTCAGAAAATACCATCCCAGCATTTATCATTGGTGTCATGTCAGCTGGTACTACCGACCAGCAATAACACTCCATATCAAGAAATTTCAACAACTCAGGGTCTTTAATATAGCGTCGTGCTATGTCTCCAGTATTTTGGGGTAGATATTTTACCAAACCAAGACATGCCAAAGGATGCTGAAAAAATACACGCATTAAATACCGGGGTTCTTCTAGCGACAGCAAGTCCATGCTGTTAAGACAATGAAAAACTTTCCAGCATTCGTCATAAAATCTACGAATTCCTTGGCTTTCATTAGGAAAATACGCAGTCAGATTTTGCAAGAATTTTTCATAAACTTTATCTACCTTGAGATTTAAGCCGTTAGGCAGATGATAGTGAATTTGTACTGGATCGGGAATCGCTTCTAAACTAACGTTGACAGCTTGCAAAGCACGAGTGAGTAAGTTGGTCGTACCGTTTTGCCCAAACCCAAAAATCATCGACGCCCCAACATCGAAGCGATAGCCTTGCCGTTCAAAGTAACCAGCACTGCCTCCTGGAATCAGATAACGTTCCAGTACGAGTACCTTAGCACCTTTTGCCGCCAGCCCAGTTGCTGTCACTAAGCCGCCAATACCAGATCCAATGACGATAACATCACTCTGCATGCATTTTAGTTTTTTGTCTTTTTAAGTAAATATAGGATTTCTATATTAATGTTTGTGAAACTAAGTATACCGCCAACAGCATTTTTTCTCTTCCCTGTTCCCACTCGCTGCTCAAACATTCAAAATCGCGTAGCGTTGCGAGTGAAGCGAAGCAATCTCAAAATTCACGCATTAAGAATTTTTTTTGAACTTTGAATTTTGAACTTTGAATTGTTTTGTTCCCTATTCCCTATTACAAAAAAGAGGGAAAAGCCTGCTACCGCTGGCCAATCCCGTCTGCCGATCCTTAAAGAGAGGAGAACACTAAAAATACAATATAACCTTGATTGAGAATTAATGTCAACTATTAATGATAAATAATTTCAACAAAATTTTGTTGCGCTAATTATAGCAGTGAGTTGCATACAGGAAAAAGTATTATGATGTTTCAGTTGTTATACCATAGAGAAAAAGCCCCAAAATCGGCTATGACGCTACAACTGCGTGTTTATGTACCACCCCATCCCCTAATCAAGCACTGGTTAGCAGTCGCCCGTGATGCTGCTACACCTTCCGTATTATTTCGCAGTGCGATGACAGAGTTAGGACGTTGGTTGACTTACGAAGCGGCTAGAGAGTGGTTGCCAACTCAAGAGGCAACAGTACAAACCCCCTTGGATAGCAGCCCAGCAACTTTAATAGATCCAACGGTTCCAATGGCAGTGGTTCCGATTCTGCGAGCTGGGCTAGGATTGCTAGAGGGAGCACAAACAGTGTTGCCTTTGGCGTCGATTTATCATCTTGGGTTAGTGCGAGATGAAAAAACACTCCAGCCATCTTGTTACTTAAACAAATTGCCAGAAAAATTCCCACCGCAAACGCGAGTGTTGGTGACCGATCCAATGTTAGCAACTGGAGGGTCAATCATGAATGCAATGGCAGAATTAACACAACGGGGTGTTGATCCAGCCCTAACGCGGATTGTCTGTGTGGTAGCAGCACCGCCAGCTTTACAAAAACTGAATGATGCTTTTCCAGGTTTAATTGTTTACACAGCTACCATTGATGAAACGGTTAACAATCAGGGATTTATCATACCAGGATTAGGAGATGCAGGCGATCGCATCTTTGGGACATAAGCTAGTATGCAGCTAAGACAGCATGAGGTACGAAAACAACCCTACAGATGCAGCGTTTCTTCAAGGCAGTAAAATTATGAGTCAGCAAGATAATTTCGCAAGTGGTTTTTTTGCCGGAGCAATTTTCGGTGGTGTGGTTGGTGGTATTATTGGTACGCTTGTTGCCACAAGACGTGATTCAGAAGAAATCGTTGAGGAAGAGCCTCAAACGACCACCAATTCAACAGAAGCTAAAAAAGCAGTCAAAAGACGTCAGATGAGAGCTTCGGAAAATGAGAATATGGAAATGGAAGTGGCGCGGCGATCGCTTGAAGATAAAATCGCCCAGCTCAATGCCACAATTGATGAAGTGCGGCAGCAGCTAGGGAATGTGAATGGCAATTCAGATCAGCTCATTCACGAACGTTCTTTGTCGCGTAGCGAGGAGTTACGCTAACCTAGAACATTGGCAGATCGCAAATGCTAACTACAAAGGGCAAAGTATTCATTATGGAGACATGCAGAATCTGCAACCGCCATTTGACTTAGCCTCATTTAAAATCGAAGATAAGACCGCATTTGACACTTCCTAGGAAATCAACCAATCCATGAATTTACTGATTACCACACTGAGCACATTCATACAGATTTATAGTACTCTACTCATTATTAGAGTTCTCTTAACATGGTTTCCCAGCATCAACTGGTACAATCAACCATTTGCTGCATTGAGCCAGATAACCGATCCTTATCTAAATCTGTTCCGTTCCATCATTCCCCCATTGGGCGGTATTGATTTTTCCCCGATCTTGGCGTTTCTCTTACTCAACGTCTTAAGTGGTTTGCTCTCTTCTCTAAACACGATTCCATTAGTTGGTTAAATCTTAACTCCACATATATCGACCTTTGTAGAGACGTTGTCTACAAGCGTCTCTACATATTCATATTTTCCAACTACCTACGCACTTGAGCACTGAATCCAGCCGCCTTGAACTGCTTCAACTTCAAAGGTTCAGGCTGGTTTGCTGCTACAGAAATTCTCAATTCAAAATCACTCACACCTGGTGGAATTTCCTGGATAGAACCAAGACGGTTACGGTTTTCCATCACAGAATTATTGTTAGCATCATAAATGCGCCCAAAAATATCCGCATCGTAGACTGTTTTGTAAGTGCCATTTTCAGCTTTGCCTGTGACAATAAAGCAATTTGCTGCCATAGTTGTACCACTCGTCACAGATCCTTTTCCGATTTCGGATGGACATTTGTGATAGGAAATGTCAAAAAGTTTTATCTGTGTCAGCGCTACGGCGCTTGGCGTAAACATCCACGATACAACTGCGATGATACAGGAAATCAAAATTACCTTCAAGAATCCTGAGTACTGAGTTCTAAATCTTGAATCATTCCTTATAGATAAGGGCAGAGAATTTAATAACGATAGTAGGCTATTTTTCTTTTGCATATCTCCAAGAACAAGAATAACGAAACCATGCACCAAAAAAAGTGCTGCGACTAACAAAAGCACAGGCGAAAAGCACCTTAGCAGTATTTTCAACCTCAGCTTACCTGAAATTCACTCTCAAGGGTTGTAGAAGTTCTTTTGAAGTTTTGTAATAATTATGAAAGATAAAACTCTTAATTGCTATATAGCTTATGAGTCCAGATGAGATGAAAGCAGCCTTGCAAGCAGCGTTTGATCGTTGTGATATCGCAAGCTGTCCCCTCTCTGATATGCAGAAAGGAATATTACTGCAAGTCTTAGAGCAAATCAAGGGGTCTCATACTGGTGTGTCTGATATCGCTAATCCCCTAGACGAATTAACAAAAGAGGAGTTACAAGTATTTTTAGAGTTCTTCAAAGCACAAGAAGAACAAAACAATTCATGGAAAGCGCAATTGCTGAACGACTGGGTCAATGAAAATGACTCTGGTGCAGTACAATTTATTCGCGATCGCTACGGGTTATCCTGGCTAAATCGTATTGAACCACATCACTTTGACAAGTATTCTACTCAAGATGTCCTCAAGCTGAAGGTAGGTGATCGCATTGAAATTTGCAACGCACTTTGGGAATGGGTACAAGATAATGGTCCTTGCACCCCAGAATGGTATTCCTGTATTGTCATTAAAGTTGATGAAATAAGCGACGGCGATTCTTCCTCAACCAACTGCATCGTCCGCTTCTACAACGGTGCTGAATTTGAAATTCAAGGTATGTATGAGTGGAATCGCGTTCATTGGCGAAGAGGAGGTTAATAATTCAAAATTCAAAGTTCAAAATTCAAAATTTGAAATCTCTCCACATCACCTCATCATCTCATTAATCTCCTAAACCTAAATGTTGTCGCAGTGCTTGGCGCATTACGTCTACGGGAACTGTGTCCTGTTGTAACCAGATTTTTAATGCTGCTGCGCCTTGCTGAACAAGCATTTCCAGTCCATCAATCGCAATAGCGCCTACCTGGTGCGCTTGTCTGAGAAATTTTGTTGGGTTAGGGGTGTATATCAAATCGTAGGCGATCGCACCTGCTGGCAAATTCCCCATTTCCTCTACACTCAAAGGTGATTCTTCAACCTTGGGATACATACCAATAGGAGTTGTATTTACCAGCAGATTTGCTTGTGGAATGAGTTTTGGCAAATCATCCCAAGTGTGGACGTGTAAATTCTGCGACTCACGGGAATCACCCCAACTCTTCTGAAATTCTTCTAACTTTTGGAGGTTGCGCCCAACAACAAAAATCTTGTCAAAACCTAATTCAGCACAACCTGCAACAACTGCCCTTGCAGTACCACCATTGCCTAAAATCACAGCTACTGTCTGGTTCCAGTCCTGATTGTACGTTGTTCGCAAAGGAGCAAGAAATCCTTCTACGTCAGTGTTTGTACCAATCCATTTGTTGTCCTTACAACTGACTGTATTTACTGCTCCCACAGCTTTAGCAATTGGTGAAATTTCTGACAGCAAAGGCAATATTGCTTGTTTATGGGGAATTGTGACGTTAAAGCCGACAACATCGATAGCAGCAAAGCCTTGGACAGCGACCTCTAAATTCTGTGGTTCTATGGGAAAGGGGACATAGACATAATTGAGTCCCAACTGGGTAAGTGCGGCATTGTGCATCACTGGTGAAAGTGAATGTTCCACCGGATACCCAATCACTCCAAGTAATTTAGTTTTGCCTGTAATCATAGGTTTGTCATGAGTTATTTGTTATTAGTACAGCATGGCGGAAATAAGTTGTAGTTGTAGGGTGTGTTAGGCGCACCCTTTCGATATGATTTGTAACGAAAAACATGACATGAGCGCGTAACGCACCATGTCATACAGTGGTGCGTTAGGCTAAAGCCATAACGCACCCTACTTTGCCTTTCCTACTTAAGATTTACTTTATAAATCAACTCAAATGGTTCTCATAACTCCGTTAAAATTATTAAAAGCTACTTAACATTTCTTTATATCATGCAGGGAACAACAGCCCCTTCTACAACCCCAATTCCTGGTAAATATTGGCAGTGGCGAGGGCACAGCATTTATTATGTCAACGCGGGAGAATCAAAAATTCAATGCCCTCCCTTATTATTGGTACACGGTTTTGGTGCATCTACCGACCACTGGCGCAAGAACATCAGCGGATTGTGTAACGATTTTGAAGTCTTTGCCATTGACCTTTTAGGATTTGGGCGTTCTGCGAAACCTAAATTGGAATACAGTGGTGACTTGTGGCGCGACCAACTCAACGACTTTATCACTGAAGTGATTGGTCAAAAGGCAGTGTTAGCTGGTAATTCTCTGGGAGGGTATGCAAGCTTGTGTGTTGCAGCACAACGTCCTGATGCAGCAGCGGGTTTGGTTTTACTCAACAGCGCTGGTCCTTTTAGCGAAAACCAGCCTTCAGCAGAACCGGAAGCTTTGCAAACTGAAATTGAGCCGGACCAGCCAAACCAAAAGCTACAAAAACTCCTGGGTGAAATTGCCAGGTGGATTTTTCGGCAGCCTTTAGCCCAGTTTCTCTTATTTCAATACATAAAACAACCTTGGGTGATTCGCCAAACTCTAGAGAAAGTTTATCTTGACAAAAGCGCCATTACAGACCAACTGGTAGAAGAAATTTATCGTCCTGCGTGCGACTCAGGTGCTTTGGATGTATTCTTATCTGTGTTTAGCACTCCTCAAGGGGAAAAAGTTGATACGCTGCTCAAGCAATTAACTTGTCCTCTGTTACAGTTGTGGGGAGAAGCTGATCCTTGGGTGAATGCGAGAGAACGTTCAAAGAAGTTTCGGCAATACTATCCTGAATTAACAGAATACTTCTTGCGGGCGGGTCATTGTCCTCATGATGAGATACCAGATGAGGTAAACCGTTTGTTGAGTGAGTGGGTTTTGTCCACAGTTGTGAGTTAGAGAGTTGACAAGAAAAGCAAAGCAGTTCAGAATATAGATAGTTCATTGTTTGAACTATTTGTATTCTGAAGTAAAAGTTAGACAACGGTGAGCCAAGCAGACGAACTAACAACTTACATCGCCGCTCTTGCAGACCTGTTTGAAGTTGCACAACAGAGTTTAGGCGAGGCTGCTAACCTCAGCAAGCAAGAATGTCGAGTGATCAATGTGGTTGGTCAGTTTCAGCCGGTCATCATGCGCGGGATTAGTGAACGCTCAGGACTTAGCATAACGAACACGACAGGAATTGTCGAAAAGCTGGTAAGGAAGAAATACTTACGCCGTGAGCGATCAGATGAAGATAGAAGGATCATCAAAATTTGTCTAACCCCTGAAGGAGAAAAGATTTATGCAATGGAGGTAGAAAATTATCGGAAGGTGAGTCGAGCAATCCTGAATGCACTGGACAAGCAAGAGCAACAAGAAATGCTGCGGATGATGAGAAAAGCAACTCATCATTTGACACAGGAAAAGACCGCACTTAAAGGATTAGACCTGTAGTAGTTATCTCTTATTTTTTTGCCTATATAGTTCAAAAAATGAATATTTTATTTTTTGAATTAAATAAGTGAGCATCATTTTCAGTCAACTAAAAAGGAGAAGAAAAATGAACTACACCGGAAAAACTGCACTGATTACAGGTGCATCAAGTGGAATTGGAGCAGCATTTGCCCACACACTTGCACAACGAGGAATGAATCTTATTCTTGTGGCACGCTCAGAAAGTAAGCTGCAAGCGCTATCGACGGAACTTAATCACAAATACAAAATTAGGACAGATGCGATCGCTGCTGACCTCAGTTACGAGAACATGGGTTTGCATGTGTATGAACAGACACAAAAGCGGCAATTGCATGTGGATATGCTTATCAACAATGCGGGTTTCAGTACAAACGGGAATTTTGAAACCATTCCACCCGATAAAGACCATCAACAAGTGATGTTAAATGTTGTATCAGTTGTTGATTTGACCCATGCCTTTATTCCAGCCATGCTAGAAAGGGGTGAAGGTACGATTATCAATATTGGTTCCACAACCAGTTTTTATCCGCTAGCCTATCAAGCGGTTTACGGTGCAACCAAAGCATTCATTCTTTCTTTCAGTGAAGCACTGTGGGCTGAATATCGGGAAAGAGGAATCAAGGTGCTTGCTCTGTGTCCAGGAGCAACGGATACTGCCTTTTTCAACACAATGGGGCGGGACATAAACTTTAAGAAGCATTCACCGCAAGACGTTGTTCGCATTGGCTTGTCCGCATTAGAGCAAAATCGACACTATGTGATACCAGGTTTTAGAAACACTTTGGAGTCAAATATATTACCACGCCTTTTGCCTCGTGTAGCTATGGCAAAGCTGGTTAGCAGCATTAGCCCAAAAGCCTTTAAGTCCCTTGCTTAGTTTTGCTGGGTCTTTTTTCATGTCTCAGTCTAAAGTCTAACTAAAAGATACACACAGATAAATTCTCTGTGTGTATCTGTCCTTAGCCTGCGAGTGTCTACACCTCGTTTAAAGCCAAGGTTTATGTGTGGTTTTACTTTCAAAAAATTTACTGACTTCAGGAAAAGCGATGTTCCGCTTCAGAAGTTTTTTGAAGCATCGCAGGTAAAGGCAATCCTGTTGCTTCAGCAATTTCCTTAGATGAGGCTTCCCGTGTAGGATTGTTCAAGTATTTCCCATCATTAATAGGAGGCACAACTTTCATCTTGTGTGAAGTGCTGTAGTAGCGGTGAGTTTGTTGAAGTTGCGGTAGTTCTTGAATGCTTTGATTGGCAATTTTCTTACGTAATTTAATAATCGCATCAATCACTGCCTCAGGTCGAGGAGGACATCCTGGTATATAGACATCAACTGGAATTAATTTATCAACACCTCGCACAGCACTAGGAGAATCTACGCAAAACATCCCGCCTGTAATTGTGCATGCTCCCATTGCGATAACATATTTGGGTTCTGGCATTTGTTCATAAAGTCGCACCAGGTTAGGCGCATACTTCATAGTGATTGTACCTGCAGTAATCAACAAGTCTGCTTGTCGAGGAGTCGCACGGGGAATCATTCCATATCGTTCCATATCAAAGCGAGATGCATAAGCAGCCATAAATTCCATGAAACAGCAGGCTGTACCGAACATCATCGGATACAAACTGGACATTTTTGCCCAGTTGTAAAGATCATCTAGAGTCGTGAGAATAACGTTTTCAGACAGTTGTTGCGTAACTTCTGGACGTTCAATTGGATTAATAACAGAGTTCGTCATGGGTTAAATCCCCCCATAATTCTGAATAATTTTTAGAAAAATCTGCTTTTGGTGGTGACACGCAAAAAGCAGACTCTGTTTTGCAAGAACGTTTCAGTGCAAGTTCTTCCAAACCATAAGTAACTACACCGTTGCTTACTGCAGTTTCTGATAAAGTTATAATAAAATCTTACGGTTGCTGCGGTGTAGCAAAGTTTGCTTTAGAGAAATCGCCTACCTAATCTTTGCTTTCCTGCATACTTCTGACTAACTTTGTCACCAGCTTTCTTGGTGTAAATCTTACGGTTTCAGCTAGTATCTTATTTTTCACACCAGGAATGACAACACTTTTGCCTTCCAATAAGGCGCGATAGCCAATCTTAGCTACGGTTTCTGCATCCATAATCTTTTGACCACTGACGAGCTTTGAGTTTTCCATAGCGGCTCTTTGTTGAAAACCAGATTCTGTTGGTCCTGGACAAAGAGCAGTCACGGTGACACCTGTACCGTCTAATTCATTGGCGATCGCTTCCGAAAATGATAAGACATAAGCTTTAAAGGTATGGTGTTAAATGCTGTCCCCACCCAGTAAACTAGCGTAGTCATAAATAGGGTGGCAAACGCTGTATTATCTAAAAAGTTTTGTAATACAAGCAGATTCATTTTATCTTTTTCTCAAACAAACACGATTGGGTGAAAGAAGTCCTGTTTTTTCCAGAATATAAACTGCTGGATGAATTCACCCAGGCTTGTTGTTGTTCACAAGCCAAGCCTGGGAACGAATTTTTGGATGTAAAGCATCCAAACGAGTAGTCTTAGAAAGTCTTCACAAACTCAGTCAGCGCTCTGTTATCTTCATCGGACAGTTCTGAGCCAAAAGTATGACCTCTGTCCTCAATAAAGTCGGGAGACTTGTTTGCTCTTAAAAGCATCCGTCCAAGCTTACCTTTGAGTCCGCCTTCAGGTTTCAAGAATTACACAGTGGAAATGGGTATTTATTTACACAATTCATGAGTTCAGGTATTAACGATCGCCAAGACGAATATGGCGGCTCGTTAGAGAATAGAGCGCGATTTTTGCTAGATGTCATCAGGGCAATTCGTAAGGAAGTGAGAAATGATTTTCACTTGCAGCAAAGGCGGTTTAGAGTGTCAACAAGTAGGATGAATTGAAAATTACGCCTTTTTCGCTCCTCTAAAGCGCTACTACAACAAAACGCAACTTCGTATAAATCGTGAGGCATCTGCTGTATTATGTCATGTTGACAAGTTTGGCGGTAAAATTATCATCCATCCGGCATTTACCAACCTGTTGACGCCCATGCTTTGCGACTACCTTGTACAAATCCTGACTGCCCGCGTGTACGATGTTGCCCAGGAAACACCCCTAGAGTATGCTCCCAATCTATCTGCACGACTGAATAATAAACTCTTACTCAAGCGGGAAGATATGCAGTCAGTGTTTTCCTTCAAGCTGCGGGGTGCTTATAACAAGATGGCGCAACTACCGTCAGATTTGTTGGCACAGGGTGTCATTGCTGCGTCTGCTGGAAACCATGCCCAAGGTGTTGCTCTTGCTGCCCGTCACATCGGAACACGAGCAATTATTGTTATGCCGGTAACCACACCGCAAGTGAAGATAGATGCAGTCAGAGCAAGAGGCGGGGAGGTAGTATTGCATGGGGATACTTACGATGATGCCTATGCCTTAGCCCGTCAACTAGAGGCAGAAAAAGGTTTGACTTTTATTCATCCCTTTGATGATCCGTATGTGATTGCTGGGCAGGGAACAATCGGGATGGAAATTCTGCGACAATATCAGCAACCGATTCACGCTATTTTTGTGGCGATTGGCGGTGGTGGATTGATTTCTGGGATTGCAGCATATGTAAAACGGTTGCGTCCCGAAATTAAAATTATTGGTGTAGAACCAGTGGACGCTGATGCTATGCATCAATCGCTGAAAGCAGGGAAGCGGGTACGCTTGCCTCAAGTAGGCTTATTTGCTGATGGGGTGGCGGTGCGGGAAGTCGGAGAAGAAACTTTCCATCTTTGTCAAGAGTATGTGGATGACATCATTTTAGTTGATACAGATCACACTTGTGCTGCGATTAAAGACGTGTTTGAAGATACGCGTTCGATTTTGGAACCTGCGGGTGCACTGGCGATCGCCGGTGCAAAAGCCTACGTCGAACGAGAACAAATCCAAGGACAAACGTTAATTGCCGTTGCCTGCGGTGCTAACATGAACTTTGATCGCCTGCGCTTTGTTGCTGAACGAGCAGAGTTGGGTGAACGTCGCGAAGCCATTTTTGCTGTTGCGATTCCCGAAGAACGGGGTAGTCTTCGCAAGTTTTGTGAATGTATTGGTAAACGCAATCTAACTGAATTTAGCTATCGCATTGCCGGTGAAAAAGAAGCACATATTTTTGTGGGGGTGCAAATTCAAAACCGTGCTGATGCGGCAAAAATGGTTGAAACCTTTGAAGCTCATGGATTCAAAACCATTGACTTAACCGATGACGAACTGACAAAATTGCATTTGCGGCACATGGTTGGTGGACACTCTCACCTTGCTAACAATGAGTTGCTTTACCGTTTTGAGTTTCCTGAACGCCCCGGTGCATTGATGAAGTTTGTCAGTTCGATGAGTCCCGACTGGAACATCAGTCTGTTTCACTACCGCAATAATGGGGCAGACTACGGGCGAATTGTCGTGGGGATGCAGGTATCTCCCCACGAGATGAACCAATGGCAAGCATTTCTCGATACGCTGGGTTACCGCTATTGGGATGAAAGCCAGAACCCAGCATACAAGTTGTTTTTAGGATGAGGTGATCCCAAGTGGAGCATCTGGCGTTGGAAACCTTCCTGGAGCTTACGCTCCCCAACACAGGAAAATTATATGAATAATAGGTGAAGTTAACGAGAAATTATCTTAAAGATTGTGTAAATAATCGCAAGGGAGTGTTGCTATTTAAAGATTAGCAATAGGAGTATATTTGTGGTTTTGTAAGTACTTGTTAACATTTAGATTGCTTTTTAATAAAAGGACAATAAACGTATCTCAACATGGCAAATTATGAAAAAGCTTTGTTCATTTGTTCTAGCAGCACTTTTGTTTGGTGGTGGTTTGACACAATTGACACGAGCGTCCGCCAACGACAAAAAATGGCATACCAATCGGATTCGCATTGCGCATATGGAAGATTTGTCGCCGGTTGACACTAAGGCTCCCACTATTCCTGGTAGAATTGTCCGCTATGATGCCCGTATTAACAGTCTTGTTCCCGCTAATGCCAAATTAGAAAAATTGGCGGATGGATTTCTCTGGGTGGAAGGCCCCCTTTGGAATCGAAACGAGAATTATCTACTGTTTTCGGATGTGCAAGCCAATAAAATCTACAAATGGGAACCGGGGAAAGGAATCTCGACTTATTTGAGTCCCAGTGGATATACGGGGGACACTCCCTTTAACGGACTAGAACCCGGTTCTAATGGGTTAACCTTTGATAGCCAGGGGAAACTGGTGATGTGTCAGCATGGCAATCGTCGCGTCGCGAGGTTAGAGAACAGAGAGAACAACACCCAAATTTCTCTGGCAGATCGGTATGACAACAAACGGTTGAACAGTCCCAATGATCTGGTTTACAAATCTAATGGGGATCTGTACTTCACCGATCCCCCCTATGGTTTGCCAACTCAAAGACATGATGACCCAAACAAGGAACTCCCGTTCAGTGGCGTTTACCGCTTGTCGCCCGATGGTAAGTTAACGCTATTGACTGATGAGATTCGTTCTCCCAATGGGATTGCATTTTCTCCAGATGAAAAGATTCTCTATGTCTCCGATTCAACCACCAAACAATCGAGATGGCTGGCATACGATGTAGCACCGGACGGCACACTTCAAAATGGTCGCACGTTTGCGGATGGGTGGAGATGGGAACGCAACCGCAAGGGTAATCCCGATGGGATCAAGGTTGATCAGGCAGGTAATGTGTACGCTGCTGCACCGGAGGCAGTTTTCATTTTTGCTCCCGATGGGACACTTCTGGGGAGTATTGAAACGGGTGATAGAACAAGCAATTTAGCCTGGGGAGAAGATGGTCACAGCCTCTTTATTACAGTCAACACAGCCATCTATCGCATTCGCTTGACTGCCACAGGCAAGGGATACGGGACTTAAGCAACTGGCACAAAGGGCGGGCGTGGCACAATCCCGCCCCACGGTAATTCAAATCAGACCAAACACATACAGCAGAATTCAGGAGTCAGAAGTCAGAAGTCAGAAGTAAAAAGAGCTTAGAGTCTGGCTTTTAGCTCTTAGTGTTGTACTTGATTTACTTGCAATGTGCTGTATAAACGTTTGGACGTTTTAGTTGTTAATCCTAAACACAGATTCAACTGTTGATTTAATCGATTCCCCTGCGTCCTTTAGCCTTTGTACTATGGGCTGCTTACTCTGCAAAAAGACTCGCGCACAGTTGCGTCCTGGCATTCCTGAAATTGAACCGCCGGGATGAGTCCCTGCACCTGTCAAAAACAAACCCTCAACGGGTGTTTGGTAGTTGGCAATCTCTGGCAAGGGACGGAAAAATACCATCTGATCTAAAGTCATATCAACATGGTAGTAATTTCCTTTATACGCGCCTAATCTTTCTCCTAGTTCCGCCGGACTTTCCACACCACGGGCGATAATTGCGTTTTTCACATTTGGTGCGTAGTCTGCTAGCTTATCAATCACCTTGTCTGCGACTTTGTTTTTTAATTCATCCGTCCACCCTGTACCATTTAAACCAGTACCTTCTGCACCTGCGATTTGATACGGACAGAAAAACTCAATCCATGCGGTATGCTTACCAGGAGGTGCCATTGATGGATCTAGCATTGTTGGCACAACAACATACATTGAGGGATCAGAATCTGGAATTTCTCCTAAAGTACATTTGCTATGAGCCTGTTCTACATGAGCAACAGAATCTGCAATTAAAACAGAGCCAATCAGGTATTCGTCCTTGTGTTCGTGGTGTTCAAAGCGCAGTGGTTCGTTTAAAGCCAAGTCTATCTTGAGGATAGTTTCGTTGTTGTTGACAATGCGGCGTTCTAATCTTTCGCGTAAACCTGCATCAGCAGCATTTACATCGCTGGTATCCATTAATTGTAGAAACACACGCTTGGCATCAATGTTTGAAATCACTGCGTGCTTAGCACGATATTCTAGGCCATTAGCCACCCGCACACCAACAGCACGATTATTATCAATCAAAATTTTCTTCACCTGTTGGTCTGTAAGGATAACGCCACCTTTACTTGTCACCAAGTTTACCAAGGCTTGCGTTAATGCACCAGTACCGCCACGCGGTCTAGTCATACCTGGATTATGACGCATTGCCATCATAATTGCACCAATACCAAGGGTTTTTTGGGAGGGAGGCGCACCAAGTTCTGATGCAAGTCTTGCCAAAGGTGCTTTGAGAAATTCTGAATCAAACCACTCGTTGACAATATCCTCAGCGCTGGTTAGCATATTGCGAATAAAGTCCAGCGTCTTATTGGTAGAACCAATGACTGAAAATAAATCTTTGAGCTTTGCAATGTCGTAATTGCCAACAATATCTAAAACAGATTTAGGCGGTGCATTAAACATGGGAATCATCGCACCAATCGCCCGCTGCCAGTATTGTGTAAATTCTAGATATTTTTTGGCATCGCGTTCATTGTAACGCGCAATTCCGGCACTCGTTTTTTCTACTGATTTATGAGCTAAGAAATACTTGCCATCCGGATGCGGACAGAAAACAACAGGATCGCACTCCAAATATTGCAAACCGTATTTTTCCAGTTCTAATTCTTGTACAACTGGTCCTAGATGAATAAACTCGTGGTCAATAGCACACAAGTTAAACTTAAATCCAGGAGCTTCTTGTGGTAAATATTCTTCTGTTGTTGCCCCACCACCAGGGATAGGACGTTTTTCCAATAGCAGGACGCTATAGCCAGCCTTGAGCAAATAAGCAGCACAAACTAACCCGTTATGTCCTGCTCCAATAATGACAACATCGTACTCTTGCATAAAAGAAAATTCGTGCCTACATCTTCCTTTACGAGATTACAAATTATTACATCTCATTCCATCATTCGGCAGTTATAGAAATGCGAGTTTAGAATGAGACAATAGATAAAAAAGGCTGGCTAATCACTAATTGTAAAACAAGGAAGACAATTAGTAATTAGCGTTGTATAATGTGCCCTATACTTTTACAATTGATCGTTATTCATAGACTTTTTCTCAAGAGTGGCTTGAAACCAGAGACTGTGGTTTCAGTGAAGCTTTAGTTTCTGGGACGAACATCCAGAAAATGACAGTTGCTACCAGAGCGATTGCGCAAAGCGCAGACGCCAAAGGCGTATCGCAGCCAACCCAACAAAAGCAGTATTTTAGCCAGCCTTTTGCACCACAAACCCAGCTAGCAGATTACTCAAACATGCACCTATACCAACAGCAGTATTTCGCGCCCCTTGCCTGACATTAAACCGACCCGTGCCCTTAGTTAAATCAGCAACCATGAGTACTGAAAGCACGCCAAAAATTCCGCCCGCAACTCCATCTAAAATCTGTACAGAAACCAAAAAATATGGATGACCTTTACCCAACTCACAACAATCCATGATTGATAAAACTCAATACTTGTTGGAATTAGTAAAACGCAATGTCAAAGCGTATATAGCCAACCCGAAAACGAAAGCTGTAATGGTTACAGGCTCAGTCGCAGAAGGGCTGTGCGATGAATACTCAGATTGCGATGTGATGCTTTATTATGATGAATTGCCTTCTGAAGAAGAGTTGCACCTGGCGCGTCAGCAAAATCAGGGTTCAGAGTTGATCGAGATTTTGGGCGATCGCAAAGAGGGTGCGTTTGGTGAGACTTTCCTTGTGAACGGGGTTGAATGTCAGTTTGCTCATGCGACGATCGCACAATGGGAAAAGGAAATTTCAAGCATCTTGGAGCAGTTTGATGTTCAATCTCCGCTCATGAAAGCAATGTCAGGAACACTCGTCGGAATTCCATTGTACGGCGAAACGCTAATTCAGCAGTGGAAAGCGAAGGTTGCGAATTATCCGGATGGACTCGCGCAAACGATGGTTGAACATTATCTCAAATTTATCCCAATTTGGGGAATGCAGTCCAAGCTTGCTAGACGGGATACAACGCTCTGGTACTACCAAATCCTGCTTGAATCAGCCCAAAATCTTCTCGGTGTGTTGTCTGGATTGAACCACTTGTATTACTCAACATTTCAATTCAAGCGAATGAGCAGATTTATTGAGCAAATGAAGATTGCGCCTGAAAATCTTGCCTCTCGTCTCGAAGGCTTGTTTCGTCATCAAGCCCCTGTAGCCGTCAATGAACTTGAAGCATTGGTTCGAGAAACCATAGAGTTTGTAGAGATTCATATGCCAAGAGTGGATACTTCATCAGCAAAACGGAGATTAGGCTGGAGACAGCAGCCGTGGAAACGAGAGTGAATCAGATAGATTTCTGAGGAATTCCAGCTAACAACCGTGTTGCAGGGGAACGTATCAGCCCGCTTCGTTGAGTTGCAGAGGTTGTTTGCGCCCGCCATTCCTTTTATTGCTAAACATTCAAGGAAAATCATAATGAGGGAATTTCCTTGAGACGTGCATCTACCAAAAGTGTTATTTTACTTTTTTCAACATCCATATTTCTAATGCGGAACACCGTCTTATCATATTCATAATATGGTAAGTTAACTAGTTCTTTTACCTTCTGTATTAAGGCTGCAACGACTTCTAGTGAAATACCCTCTCCTTCAGTGCATTGGAAACTTTCTAGCATTATGGGTTTGTCTTGAGTGCGTGGGCAAACCTGTGCTGTGAAACTTATTGAGCGAGTATTCCCCTTTTCTTTGAGCAGGACTTTTCCCGTAAATTCAATTTTGCCACCATCTAATAGGTGAATTTGTATTTCCTGTGGCTGTAAACCGACAATTTCACCATCTACACTAAACTCGAAGTTTGGCATCTTGCTGCGAACAAACTTTGAAGTCAAAGCGTGGTTAATATCTGCTTCTGTAAGTATAATACGAGCAGTGGTATTGACTGGCTGATTGAGTTCAATTTGACCAAAAAGAACACTCAATGGATTGATGTCAATGCTATCTGTCTTTAATTTTATTTCTTGCACGCGGATGTCTTGCTTGACTAGTCCTTGAGCTTCAAAAGAAACTCCATCTGCCTGTCCCTGAAATAACTTTAGAAGGTCGGTTTGTACATCTACGTCTACTTTTTCTACTTTGTCTACCTGTTGAAAAATTTGCTTTTCGGCTTCATGCGAAAGCATTTGTTCTTCTATCCGTTGCTCTTGCGACATGAATTAATTCTCTCCTGGCATCGTATTACTGTTAATTGTGACGCCGACAACAGAGGAGAGTATCTACATCAGGATATAGAAGATAGAAAAATCTGGTGTTGCTGAATTTAGCTCAGCAATTGTGTTTGTCAACTGACATCAAACCAATGAATCATATTTGCTGTCCGAAAACCTCCTCATAAAAAAATGAGTTGATACTTATTTTGCATTAGTTTATAGCAAACGACTTATGGTCGAATAAATTCCATTCCAAGCCCACACCCAACAACAAGAACTTGTAAACCTCGGAAAAAAGACGGTACTTTTTTATCGCTCCAACCTAGTATATTTGGATTTGGCTTCATATCAGCCCAGGGAATTACATTAGGATTCTCATCAGCAGCCAAATATAGTGCTTCAAACCAACCTAATGGATCACCACAATCAATGTAATTTTTCGCTAACTGTCTAACGCTGCTTGTTGTTTCGGAAGGTTGATTATTCATCAAAAGAAACATACATGATTTCCTCATTTAATCTAACATCAGGTGATAAAGAGAACTTGTTTATAGTAGTCCGTTGAGGGGTTGTCAATTTATATCAAATCCGTTTATATCGGAATTTTTCCTCCTTCCTCTCTGGTGTGTCACGCCAGGTGCACCCTCAGGGGAACCCCAACGCCAGGTCCCTACGGAGGGAAACCCTCCTGTAGGACTGGCTCCGCAACGCACTGGCTCCTCTGCGCCTCTGCGGTTTTTTATCACTCAGATGCTACCGGATTTGATATGACGCATCGGAACTACAGACCCTATATCATCGAGCGTCATGCCCATCTGATCAGCGCTACGAGCCATTAGGTCAGTAGCAATGGGCCCAGGATTGACGGCATTAATGCGAATGACCTGTTTGGCATCATCGAGGGCTGCAAAGTATTTAATTGGGTCATCCGCGTTACCTTTGTCGTAAGCAACACTAAAATGGTACAAACCGCGATAAATCATCTCTAAAGAAATGCGGTCAAAAGGTAGGGGCACGAAATCAGCGTCGCCCTAACCGTGCTGGTGCGGTCGAAGCGGTGACGAATAATAATTCTCAGGCAGTACGCCGGACTTGGAAAATGCGACGGTATCCGCATCGGTTGGATCAGGCGTAGGCGCGGAAGAGGAAAGCGGCCGCAGTCTCGATTGCCTCCTGGCCATCAGAAAGAATCGCGGCGAAATGGTGCCAGACGTGGAACATCCCGGGCCACACTTCTAGCGTGGTTCGCACCCGGTTGTTTGACAGGTGCTCGGCAAGGCGGATCGCATCGCTCATCATCACCTCGTTTTCGCCGACCTGCACCATGATCGGCGGCAACCCGCGCACGTCGGCGAAGACGGGCGAGGCGTCGGGATCGCCCGGCAGCGTGTCGCGCAGGAACGCTTTGGCGAGCAGCCTCAGCGTATCCTTAGTCACGACCGGGTCAATGCCGTCGCGGTTGGTCATCGACGCACCGGTATGCTCGAGATTGGCCCAGGGTGAGATCGTCAGCCCCCGCGCCGGGAGCGGGAGGCCAGCGTTCCGCGCGCGGACCATAATTGAGATCACCATTGCGCCGCCTGCGGACTCGCCGGCGAAGACGATCGACGACGCCTCGTGACCCTGATCGAGCAGCCAGCGATAGGCGGCAAGCACATCGTCGATCGGCACCGGGTAGGGATTCTCGGGGGCGAGGCGGTAGTCGGGAACATAGGCGCGGGCGCCCAGCGCCTTGGCCAGGCGGCCAACTTCGGCCTTGGAAGCCTCAGCCCCGCCGCTCACGTAGCCGCCACCATGTATGTAGAAGAGAATGCGGCCTTCATGGGCAGACGCGGGTATTGCGAGCAGCCCCGGAACGCCGCCCATACCGACGGGTTCGAATACAACGTCTGGCGGAGGTGCCTGCCGCGCCTTCACCTTAATGTAGGCGGCGCGCGCCTCATCAATCGTCTGGTCGGCGGGCTCACCCTTGAGGATGCTGACCAGAGGCAGGTAAACACCTCGCAAGTCGGCGATCTCGCGCATTACGCTTTCACTCACCGGCATTGTTCACTCCTATTTGTAACATTTTTAGATAAAAAACAGTATGGTCAACAGTAATTACGCTTTAACTAACTTGAGTGTAATCAGTTCCAATGCTTGATTTCTTTCAGATTCTTACAACGATTTGTCAGATTCTTATGGAGTTAGCGAATTTGTTTTGGTGTTATCCCAGTGAATCGCTTAAAGTGCTGTGTCAAATGACTTTGACTGCAGAAACCGACTTGTAAGGCAATGTCTGCAATCGCTAAGTCCGTTTTCGATAGCATCAATTTTGCCCGTTCCACCCGCTGTCGAATCACATACTGATGCGGTGAAATTCCTATCGCTTGCTTAAACAAACTAGCAAAGTAAGTGGGGCTGATGTTAACAACGCTTGCTAGTTCAGCCAGTGAAAGATCTCGATTCAGATGAGCATGAATATAGTCGATCGCCTGCTGCAACTGGGCACGAGTTAAGCTTCGATTCCCAGATGTAACGGATTGCGTCAAGGTCGAATAGTGCCGCAGCAAATGAATCACTAACACCTGGGTTAATGATTCAGCATATAATTGACCCATCATGCCACCCGATTGCAATTCAGCGAACATCAGCATTGCAATCTGATGAAGTTGCAAATCTTGCTGACCGAAACAATGCACGAGGTCGAATCGTTTTGAATCAATGTCGGAGGCTTCAGCAACTTGTTTAATAAATTCCGGTTTTAAGCAGATGTGCAGCGGAGCGCAAATGACATCACTCATATCTTGAGCTTGACACCAATAGCTCGGTTGTCCAGCTGGAACAAAGAAGTTGTCCCCTTTGTGAAGGATTGATTCATGCAAGCGATCGTCCCGTTTCTGAATTAAAGGGGCGGGATGTCCTGTGTGTAAGTAGAGCCAGTGATCCCAGAGGGCAGGGAGTTCCATTTCAAAAGATGAAGCATGACTTTGACACTGCTCAACCAAAACGCCATTCCAGTTCATCTGCCGACTGGAGAACATCAGCGTTTTATTCAACTGTTGGCTAAGTTCGAGCGAGTTTAGAAGGTTGCTTGTCATAAACTTTGTTCTTATATCAAGTTCGGATGAACACTTATAATTAAATTGCCCTGGTCATCGGCCACCAATGGTAGCAAGTCAACCCGCGAATAAAATCACGTTGTTCAAGTAATTGTTGGCAACGATAAACTAACAATTTTTCTAACTCCTCTAAGGTGTGGGGAGAGTGATTGGCAACAATTTCATTTGTGAGCGGCCACAGTCGTTCTGCTGGTTGTAATTCAGGGGAATAGGCAGGCATGGGGAAAAAGTGAATTCCATCTGGAAGGATGAGATCATTGCTTGTATGCCAACCTGCTTGGTCAACAGTTAGGAGAATTTGTTTGTTAGCATCAAGATTAAATTCGCGGGCAAAGTCTGCAAGTACACGATTAAATAATTCTGTGCTGACTCGGGGTAGAATCCACCAATATGTTTCACCTGACTCTGGGTGTACAAAACCGTAAAGCCATAACCACTCGTATTTTTGTTGGACTTCGGCAACTGGCTGTTCCCCAATTGGAGTCCAAACTCTACGCAAGATTGGATGAAGCCCTAAACGATGTTCATCCATGCTCCAAACCTCTATATCGGCATCAGGATATTTAGATTGCAAAAATTCGAGTTCTTTATGTAGTTTTTTTTCCACTCGTTTTGTTCCACTGGGTCAGCAACACGATGGTCTGGTCGCGGAACACGAAGACGAAAAGTCATTTGTTGTAAATACTCCCATCCACGGTGACGGCTGATTCTACGTCCGGTTATTTCACTTAACCAATCTGCAACTTTTCGACCATTCCACAATCCACCATCCGGTGCTGGATACTGTAGAACCTGCCATAACTGTGCTTGTTGCTCGTCACTGAGTAATGACTCTTTGCCTGAGTTTTGACGTCGCAGGTCAGCGATGCCCCAGCAGGGGGCCAGCGAAGCTGATCGCATCCAGTCCTTTTTCGTTATAACGACGCACGATTTGATAAATCCAAATCCGGCTATACCCTGTAAAGAGTGATACTTCCAGTGGTGTTTTTCCAGTCGCCAACAGCCAAATTATTTGGTAGTGGCTGCGTTCCACTACATCCGTTGCTTCACGATACCGCCTATATAGTTCTTCTGAGCTTAAGTGTTCTGCCAGCGCAATACGTTTTGGCATAGGTCATAGATACACGCAACGATTCCCAAATTAATTATAAGTGATTATCCGAACCTGATATTAGAACTCAACGGATTGATTTGTCTCAACTCCTTTTCTAGATTAGCGTGTTAGAGTGACTCAACAAGGGAGTTACAGGGTTTTTTCACACCCTGCAAATGCGACAGGTTGCAATGCTTCAGGACTCGCACATAAAAACTTAGAAGAAGCTGTTATTCAATTTATAAAAGGTTTTGAAATCGACAAAATTTTAAAAAATGAAATAGGTTTGACCATCATCACATCAGATTTAACTGGCAAAGCTAATGAAGCAATAATGTACTATAAAAAAGCACTTGCGATAGCTTCGCTGCTGGGCGGAGCACAATTGGCGTTAAGCGTAGCTCTCCGTAGGAATCGCATATCGAAAGCCAGTTATGCAGCAGTGTTAGCATTTTCCGGAAATGTCTAATGTGTATGTGTGACATTCTTTTTTCAAATTGGTCTACCCGTGACAAAAGATAGGGGATGACTCATATCAGCAGCAAAACCAAGGATGGCGCGATCGCGATGCTCGTAAAGCAATTCACCTTGAGCATTAAACAGGAAAGTTGCTCCTCGTTGGGTAAGATAGGCAGAATTAGGAACATATGTCTTCCAGTTACTTAGCACTTCTACCATATTTCGCAATCGTAAAGTCGCTAACTCAAACGGGCGCTGAAAACCTTTGCCACCCGCCCATTTAAAGAATGAACCTTTCAGGGGAGGTAAAGGGAAAGCTTGAACAATTTCTTCATCGCCAATTAACTGAGGTGCTTTTGTGTCGCCCCTATATCCGCGAAACACTTCTGCCAGAGTACCAGGGCTACCAATTCCTGCACACATCAACATCAGGTTGAGCCAAGCATTGACTCCGGGCGAGAAACCAGGTAGTTTGAGGGATAGACCTTCATACAGGTTGAGCGTTTGATGCAGTTCGGCCGTGGGATCTACAAACAAACAATCTGCCGGAAATCCAGTATAACTACAGAATCGCTCACCAGAAGTGCGATCGCCAATTCCCACCGCTCGGATTGCGATCCCTTGCGCTTGAAGCCGTTCGGCATCTTGTCGCAACCACCAAGCATATTCAAGACTGTCGAAATCTCCTAATTGTGGCAATATTAGCACTAGCTGCTTTGGTGAGGAAAAGCAACCGCTCAAAATAGATACAACTGCTCCATCACTCACGCGTTGACGTTCAGTTTGGCGCAAAATGATATATGTACTCATCAGCTACTAAGAGGTGAACTCTACATTTATTGTAAATCTTTGTAAAGGCGATAAGCCGATAGCGTTTGCGCAGCGTCCCTCTTAGGGACTAGCGTGACGTTAGTCATAGGCTTGACGCTCCGCGTATAGCGCTTGCAGGGCAGTTCGAGGTTGGGTTTTGTTTCTATCGTATTTAGACTGAGAAAGTGTAAGTTATAGTGGTTTCCAATTTCAGTAAGCAGAACTTTTCAATCTACTGATAAGTAGCGATCTACCTAATTAAACGTAAAATGTCATTACGAGCGGAACGAAGTGAAGCGAAGTAATCGCCAAGACTCTATTTTACGTTTTTCAATGTTGACGTACTTATTTGTAAATTTCTTTAGCAGGACAAGAAAGTGCAAATCAGCCGACTCACTCAACAAATTCAATTCATCATCGAAATCGACAAACTAAAGCAAATCCTCCGCCAAACTCTGTTGACTGATGGTTCACGCCAGGAAAATAGTGCAGAACACTCCTGGCATTTGGCAATAATGGCTGTAGTGTTAGCAGAATATGCTCCAGAAGGAGTGGACTTATCGCGTGCCATCAAGATGTTGCTCATTCACGATTTGGTGGAAATTGATGCAGGTGATACCTTCTGTTATGATGTGCAGGCTAACGAAAGCAAGCAAGAGCGAGAAGCTCAAGCAGCGTTGCGTCTATTTGGACTTTTGCCAGCAGATCAAGCAAGTGAGTTGCGTTCTGTTTGGGAAGAGTTTGAAGTACAGGAGACACCTACTGCTAAGTTTGCAGCAGCCCTAGATCGCATACAACCTTTGCTGCACAACCAGCAAACTCAAGGGGGTACTTGGCGGATTCATAGTGTTACACGCGATCAGGTGATGAAACGGGTAGCGCCTGTAGAGACGGGATCACCAGAACTTTGGTCTTTTGTGCAGCAAGTTATTGAGGATTGTATAGCAGCTGGTTATCTTAAAGATGTTTCTGCTGTTATCTCTAAAAACTTACCCGTGGAAAGTTGTTAGCTGTTTCCCACAGACCTTGGTTCTAAGACAGTTTCTTTAACTGTCTCATCTATTATTTCCAGCCGATAGGCTTTTGCATGAGGACGAGAACTGACAATTTTTTCAAGAGTGTCTCCAATGAAATGCAAACCCACCCCATCGTCAGCGGCATATCCTTCGCTGATAAGTCCTTGAGATAACAGTTGATGGTAGGAAGGTCTTCTGTGGGCTTCTCCATCGTAATGCGGACAGTTACTGCCTTTAAGGAAACCCAAGCACTTCAAAACAGTCACTGAACCAGGAATAGAGTCCGTCACTCCCTGTTCAAACCAACAGATAGAGCCTGCACTTAAGCCACAAAGGATAATACCACTTTCCCAAGCTTCTCTCAAAATATTGTCAAGTCCCCACTCTTTCCACAAAGCAATTAGGCTTTTGGTATTTCCACCTCCCACATAGATGATGTCCTGTTCTAGAACCAAAGACCTCAGGTCAGCCGTGGGTGGTTGAAAGAGTGACAAGTGAGAGGGGATGCAGGATAACTGTACAAATGCCGAATAAAATCGAACAATATATCTATCAGAATCACCACTTGCTGTGGGGATAAAGCATACCTTGGGTCTTTCCTTTTGGGACAGCCCAAAAATGTATTTATCAAGCATTGGGTTTTCTGGTTCCATCGAAAACCCTCCACCCCCCATTGCAACAATTTGTTTAGATAGATTTGTGGTCATTTTGCAATGATTTTCTGTAATACTTATATCCAGTTTAGTGGTGAAGTACCCACCACCAAAACGGAGTACCGTTTATGGTGGGGGCTTCCAGTTTCGTCGGTCAGTGCCACGTTAGGTATACCCGGAGGTATTCGTTACCAAAAACGATGATGGTCTTATATCATGTCCGGATAAAGACTTATCATTAAGGCAGCAGGGGAGCAGGGGAGCAGGGGGGCAGGGGAGCGGGTTTTCCGGTTTTTGCACAGATCGTTTAATAATAACTAATTAACCGGACTTGATATTACCTGTCCTCCGGAGGTTTGGAACTCGTCCCTAACTCCCGTACACACATGTGTACCCTGGCAGCAACCCGCCTCCCGCAGGTTGTTCAATTGTGTTTCGAGGATTTACATGGAGTGTGCATAAGCGTCCCAGCGGTATCTCCCATTTCCCAAGCTCTGCTAGTTACCTTCGCAAGCGTCGAACCGCTAATGAACGCGTGTTGTGGACAGCCAGTTGGGAGGGTCAGCGACCAATCATATGATACAACGTCGTTCATACAAATTCCGGGAAGATTGGGAATTCCTCAAACAACCCACAACTTCGTTGATCGAGAACAACTTCTATTGGGGTTGCTTTCGTCATTCCCCGCCTTATATCCACACCGGTACGGAGTACCGTTATAGCGGGGGACTTACGGCGAAGAAGTTAACCAATCTCCAAACTCGGTTGCGCTAAAATTGCCTCCCACTCAGACTCACAGAGTGGTTGCACTTTTAACTCCATACCAAAACAATCTTCAGCAGCAGTCATTAAAGCTGTCATAATCTTCTCAATATCTAAGTTCTGGGGAAGTTGGACAGGAGAAAAAGATTCTGTGCCAAAGACTTGAGTAAATAACTCAGCACAGGGCTGCAAACGGATGGAACCATGTTGTAAAATAGCTCCACCTCGTCGCACTTGGGCGCTACCGATGAGTTTAGTACCATCTGGCAAAATTAAATCTGCACCAGTTGCAGTGCCGAAACAGTTGGGGTTGTGGATGTAACCGCGTCCAGCTGTGCCGTATTGTAATTGTATGCCGAGCGATCGCCACCCTTGAATCAAAAACTCACAAATTTTTTGGTACACCTGAACGCGACTCCCGACAAATCCAAATGTAATACCAGATGTCACAACAGCGTAGGTTAAATCACCTTGATGTAACACTGCACGTCCCCCTGTAGGACGCCGCACTAAATCTAGTTTCTCACCTTGCCAAACCAGATGCTGCCAATGTTCAGGATATTTATGCTGATGATAGCCCAAGGAAATGGCAGGTGGCGACCAAGTGTAAAATCGCAAAGCAGGAGGATCTCCCGACTGGTGCTGTTTTAACAACCAGGAGTCAATCGCCATCTGCACATCACCACAGGCTTGTAATAACGGAATGAATCGCCACACTAAAGTCAAGACACACCAAATTCAGATTGTAATATTTCGTCGTTGTTATCAGCGATAGTTGCCACAATAGTAATTAAGCGGGAAGCTTCGCCAGCAGACAAATCTGCGAGAGTGCGTGTTGTGAGTACAACAACTTGGTTTTCAATAATAGCGAAACGTGCCTCAAAAGTACCAGATGCATTCATTTCTAACAACTGTCGCATCAACCTGGGTTCATCTTTTGCAGGTAACTTCAGCACCGCAGACCAAACTGTTAAGGTATCTTCATCGGTTATTCCAGTGAGTTGGACAAACACTTCCACTGTGCCGTACTTGAACTTCCAACGATAACTACCTTCTGAAGGATGACTCACCATTGCGCTGTCATCTTGTTCTAGCGTATCGATAACGTTTTCGATTATCTCCACGTAGTTGATAGCATTTGCTTCTTCTATAATCTCATTGATGAGTTCATCAGTGGATGTGGATTCGGTCGCAACTGTTTCTTGATTGGATTGGTAGCTTGTCATACAGATTTTTACCTCAACAGCATAATTGTTGCATCTAGACTACTTTATAGCTTGTGCTGTGGTTATTTTTAGCTCCTTAAGTCGTAGGCTGTCTATCAAAGCGCAAGGGGAACATTATCAAGATTTGCGGTACATTCTAACAATAGCGAGGATGTGTCAATTTATGTCTGTTGTTTCCCAAGCTGTCCAAAGTCATGCTCAAAGTCATAATATCCGTCAATTGGGTATTAACCCTAATCACTGGTATGTTGTTGCGCTTTCGCGTGAGGTCAAAACTCAGCCTGTGGGTGTGACATTGTGGAAACAGGCGATCGCACTCTACCGCGACAGCAAAAGACAAGTCCACGCCCTAGAAGATAAATGTCCCCATCGCTTAGTTAAACTCAGTCACGGGCAAGTTATTGGCGACGAGTTGGAATGTGCTTATCACGGTTGGCGCTTTAACGATAAAGGTGAATGTGCAGCAGTTCCCTATCTAGCAGATAACCAGAAACTCCCCAGTTGCAAAATCCACCGTTACCCAGTCAAGGAACAAGACGGATTTATTTGGCTGTTCCTTGGAGATGTAGAACTTTCGGATGCAACGTCTCTACAACCGATGGGTGTTCCTGAATGGGATCATCTCAATTACATAGCCACAGTTTCAATGATTAACTGTAACGCCCATTATTCATATTTAATTGAAAATCTGATGGATATGTATCATGGACATTTACATCAAGATTATCAAGCTTGGACACAACCATCTCTGGAAGACATTCACGAAAATACTCATCGTGTTGATGCTAATTATACAGCACAAAGCTATTATAAGATAGATAAAATTTGGTCGATTGCGCAATTATTTTTTCCTGCTTTACGTCGTCTTCATCCTGAACCTTTGGATGTCAGTTACGTATATCCTCACTGGGTTTCCACATTGGGCAAAGATTTCAAAATTTATTGTTTATTGTGTCCTGTGAATGAGAGACAAACCAAAGCTTATTTGATTCATTTCACATCTTTAAATGCCTTTTGGCGATTACACAAATTACCTGTATGGTTTCGGCGGTTTGTCAAAGATAGTTTGTTTGGTGCAGCGCAAAAGTTACTTGATGGTTTGGTGCGGCAAGATGTGCAGATGATTGAAGAAGAACAGCAGGCATATTTGGAAAATCAACTGGAAAATCAACAGAAACGGGGTTATGAGTTGAATCGGGCTTTGATGAGCGTGCAGAGGTTGATGAGAAGTCAGGTTGAACAGGGGTAATTTCATATAAAAAGAAACACATGGCGAATAGAATTCGCTCCAATACAAGCCAAGTCCGCCTGCGCGGACTACTTGGGTACTCTAAAATTACTAGGACTTATATCAAATAGAAAAAAGAATGCTATAAATAGATGGAGGGATGACGATGAGGAAAAGTGAAAATGTCGGGAGTGCTGAAAATAGAGATAGAAGAGTCGTTGTCAAAACTCAAAGAGTTATTAAAGGGACAGAAAACAGGCAAAAGTAAGGAACGAATTCAAGTACTTTTTTGGCTAAAAAGTGGACAAGCTAAGACAATAGAGGAATTAGCAGCCCGGTCGGGACATCATCGGACAACGATATCAAGATGGTTAAGCCAGTACCGTTGTGGAGGAGTAA
>NZ_JXCA02000030.1:0-37590 GCF_000828085.3 Scytonema tolypothrichoides VB-61278 | reverse complement strand
TAATATCAGGTTCGGATAATCACTTATAATTAATTTGGGAATCGTTGCGTGTATCTATGACCTATGCCAAAACGTATTGCGCTGGCAGAACACTTAAGCTCAGAAGAACTATATAGGCGGTATCGTGAAGCAACGGATGTAGTGGAACGCAGCCACTACCAAATAATTTGGCTGTTGGCGACTGGAAAAACACCACTGGAAGTATCACTCTTTACAGGGTATAGCCGGATTTGGATTTATCAAATCGTGCGTCGTTATAACGAAAAAGGACTGGATGCGATCAGCTTCGCTKGCCCCCTGCTGGGGCATCGCTGACCTGCGACGTCAAAACTCAGGCAAAGAGTCATTACTCAGTGACGAGCAACAAGCACAGTTATGGCAGGTTCTACAGTATCCAGCACCGGATGGTGGATTGTGGAATGGTCGAAAAGTTGCAGATTGGTTAAGTGAAATAACCGGACGTAGAATCAGCCGTCACCGTGGATGGGAGTATTTACAACAAATGACTTTTCGTCTTCGTGTTCCGCGACCAGACCATCGTGTTGCTGACCCAGTGGAACAAAACGAGTGGAAAAAAAACTACATAAAGAACTCGAATTTTTGCAATCTAAATATCCTGATGCCGATATAGAGGTTTGGAGCATGGATGAACATCGTTTAGGGCTTCATCCAATCTTGCGTAGAGTTTGGACTCCAATTGGGGAACAGCCAGTTGCCGAAGTCCAACAAAAATACGAGTGGTTATGGCTTTACGGTTTTGTACACCCAGAGTCAGGTGAAACATATTGGTGGATTCTACCCCGAGTCAGCACAGAATTATTTAATCGTGTACTTGCAGACTTTGCCCGCGAATTTAATCTTGRTGCTAACAAACAAATTCTCCTAACTGTTGACCAAGCAGGTTGGCATACAAGCAATGATCTCATCCTTCCAGATGGAATTCACTTTTTCCCCATGCCTGCCTATTCCCCTGAATTACAACCAGCAGAACGACTGTGGCCGCTCACAAATGAAATTGTTGCCAATCACTCTCCCCACACCTTAGAGGAGTTAGAAAAATTGTTAGTTTATCGTTGCCAACAATTACTTGAACAACGTGATTTTATTCGCGGGTTGACTTGCTACCATTGGTGGCCGATGACCAGGGCAATTTAATTATAAGTGTTCATCCGAACTTGATATTAAGAGTTCCCTGTTAAGAGTTCCCTGTGTTTCTTAAGAGATTGTTTTCTTTGTTGTAGTACTTGCAAATAGTACATAAATACTATTTGCTTTTCTGTTGCCTATCACTCATAACATGTGACACTTCAGGGTGTGGAATGTGGCTTCAAAGTTTCAATCAACAGATCAACCATTCCTTGTCGTTCCTGCAGAAAACTGTCACACTGACGCAGATACTCAACAGCTGCTGCAAATTGCTCAAACACCTCTTCTAATTCCAAATCACCCGCCTCAATACGAGCAATAATTTTCTCTACTTCAGCAACCTTAGTCTCATAATTCCAACCTTGATTCATAAAAACTCTTGGCGTCCTTGGCGTATTGGGGGTTTTTAATCCTTAACTTCCGTAACTCTAACTTTAACTTCACCCTGCCCCAACTGAACCAACAACTCATCTCCCACAGCCAACTCAGTAGCAGAACGAGCGATACGCGTAGCGTCAAGCCTGCGGCTGATCGCACCATTTTGCTGACGCACCACTGCATAACCACGCTGTAAAACAGCTTTAGGGTCAAGAGTCGCTAACTTTTGGCGTAACATTTCTACATGCTGCGTTGCTTGCTGCAATTGCGTTGTTGTTGCACGCACCAATTGCTGACGCTTCCAATTAAGTTCTTGTATCTCCTGCTGCACTTGTCGATCTAACCGTAAACGTCGCAAGCGGTTTCGCTTTTCTTGGAGTTGTTTTTGTGCTGTTTCCAAAGAAAAACGTACGCTCTGCTGTAAAGCAACAACTCGTTGCTGATGCTGATTATATAATTCTGCCAATGCAGGAACAACCAGTTCAGCAGCAGCTGTCGGTGTATGTACTGCAGCATCTGCGACTAAATCTACCAAAGACTCATCTCTTTGATGACCAATCCCAGTAATCACCGGAATAGAACAACAAGCAACTGCTCGCACCACTCGTTCATCATTAAAACAAGCTAATTCCTCAACTGCACCACCACCTCGTGCTAAAAGTAGGACCTCGGCGCGTCCATCCACCTCCACCCGTTCAATAGCATTTACTATAGATTCTGGGGCTTGCTCACCTTGTACTGTAGCCGGAGAGAAAAGAATGTGTAAACCAGGATATCTTTGTTTGAGAGTCTTTTGAATATCGCCCCAAGCTGCAGCAGTGGGTGAGGTGACAACGGCGATTGTTTGGGGGTGAGGAGGAAGCGATCGCTTTCTTTGCGAATCAAATAACCCCTCCGCCTGCAACCGTTTTCGTAGTTCCTGGTGACGTAGCGCTTGCAAACCAACACCAGCTGGCAAAGCTTGCCAAACAGAAAGCTGATACTCTCCCCTTTGAGGATAAAGCCGAATACTGCCCAAAATAATTAACTGCTCACCTCGAATGGGTATCTGTGCCAGTTTTGCCAATTGGCTATTCCACACGACACACTTAATTGCTGCACCACCATCAGTGTCTTGCAGCGTGAAAAATAACCCACTACGATGCTGACTGGCGCTGGAAACTTCTCCACTTACCCAAACTCGTTGCAATTCCTCATCTTGTTCTATTAAAAAGCGGATGTAGTCACTTAAACTAGCTACTGAGAGGGCTGTCTCAGCAATCAGGTCCCAAGGTCGGTCGGATTCTATCATTTCAGTTTAGATACACGAACCTATCCCACTAATATCAAAATATGGTAATCTCTTCTTGTGCAAGAAGAGTGTATCTATTTATGGCTGGGCGTTTTGAAGGATTAAGTGACCTTGAATGGAAACTGTTTGATGATGTATTTCCTGAAGAACCATCTAAGCGTGGAAAARGAATGCCTCATGCACCGTATCGTCATGTATTAAATAGTCTATTGTACATCCTAATCACCGGGTGTCGATGGTGTGACTTACCACGGGGAGATATATGGGCATCCAAAAGCTCGTCTCATCGATGGTTAAAGCGGTGGCGCTCAGATGGAACATTTGAACATTTACAAGCACGTATATTGGCGATACGCGTAGCGTCAAGCCTCCGGCTTATCGCGAACGAGAAAGGACTTATAAATTGGGACTTTGGGGCTATTGATGGCTCTTTTTCCCCCTGGAAAAGGTGGGGGTGAAGAAATTGCTTATGGTGGCAAGGGTAAAGGTGTTCTTATTCATACCCTGACGGAAGGTAACGGAATGCCCTTGGCTAATTGCACTACACCAGCTAATGGTAATGAGAGGGAGCAGGTAATACCTCTACTCGATAAAGTAAAACTTAAAACGTTAAAGCGCGGTAGACCACGCAAGAGACTCCTTGTGTTGGCTACTGATAAAGGTTACGACTCAAAAGAAAAGCGTGCTCTTCTACGCAGACGAGGTATTCGACCTCAAATACCAAAACGAGTCTGGAAAAATAGGAAAAATAGAGGAAGACCGATTAAAATTTCTGTTCCTAGATTTCAGCAAGAACGATGTTTTGCTTGGTTCCAACGTAAATATCGTCGTTTAGTTGTTCGTTGGGAACGTCGAAAAGTATATTTTGATGCATTCATTGACCTTGCCACTATTTATATCTGGATTCAGAGAATTTTATTAGTGGGATAGGTTCACGAGTTAGCATATTTTCCGCAGTGCGAGTAGTCACTGACCATTACCATATATTATGTGAAGAATATTCTTTATCCAATCTGCTACATAGTTATTTTTACTTACCCACACGAGGCAGCTCTTGCGTTAGGATATTGTCACACTTGCCTCTTAAATCCGGTTCTAAACTCGCAAAGTGTGTTTAAATAAAATAGTACATTAGTTCTAACCAAGCTTGCAAACCCCACTTGCTAAATCCATAAACAAATCCACAAATATTATATAGATACAGATACATAGAGGGATCGAATGGCTGTTAACACCACAGATAATGCTGGCAAGCAAAAAGCGCTCAACATGGTACTTAACCAAATTGAGCGTACCTTTGGCAAAGGAACAATCATGCGCTTGGGTGATGCTACCCGGATGCGGGTAGAGACCATTTCTAGTGGAGCACTTACCCTGGATCTAGCACTAGGTGGTGGTTTACCCAAAGGACGGGTGATTGAGATTTATGGTCCAGAAAGTTCTGGTAAAACCACACTAGCACTGCATGCGGTTGCGGAAGTACAAAAAAATGGCGGTATTGCTGCCTATGTTGATGCTGAACACGCCCTTGACCCCGCCTACGCTGCAGCGTTGGGTGTTGACACTGAAAATCTCTTCATTTCCCAACCTGACACTGGGGAAGCTGCTTTAGAAATTGTCGATCAACTTGTTCGTTCTGCTGCAGTTGACATTGTTGTGATTGACTCAGTCGCAGCGCTTGTTCCCCGTGCGGAAATTGAAGGAGAGATGGGAGATGCTCACGTTGGTCTTCAAGCGAGATTGATGAGCCAAGCCCTACGAAAAATTACTGGAAACATTGGTAAATCTGGATGCTCAGTAATCTTTCTCAACCAACTACGCCAAAAGATTGGTGTCAGCTACGGGAACCCAGAAACAACAACTGGTGGTAACGCTCTCAAGTATTATGCTTCAGTACGCTTAGACATTCGCCGGATTCAAACCTTAAAAAAGGGTACAGAGGAATTTGGTAACCGTGTCAAAGTCAAAGTTGCGAAGAATAAAGTAGCACCACCTTTTAGAGTTGCGGAATTTGACATTATCTTTGGTAAAGGTATTTCTACTTTGGGTTGTCTTGTCGATTTGGCAGAAGAAACTGGTATTCTGCTTCGCAAGGGAGCTTGGTACAGCTATAACGGCGAAAACATCTCTCAAGGACGAGACAACGCTATTAAGTACCTAGAAGACAAGCCTGAATTTACTGAGAAAATTAAGCAGCAGGTGCGTGAAAAACTAGAAATGGGGGCTGTTGTTTCTGCTACCTCTGTGAGTAAGACAAGTGAGGATGAAGAAGATGAAGAATTAGAGTTACTCGAAGAAGAGTAACACTAGTACTTTTGCGGTTTGGTGAGTGGAGTGATATCGCTCCACCTACCACTTTTCTGTATACAGACAAGATTCATGAACAACCAAATACAGGAGTAGGTTTGGCTAAGGCTCATTTACGTAAAGTCACGCTTGACAATTTTTCTGAATGCATGAGTCTTAAAGTAAACGAATCCCAACAGGAATTCATAGCACCCAACGTGAAATCATTGGCTGAGGCTTACGTAAATCCGACTCTATCTCCTTTAGCTATCTATGATGTAAAAGTTGCGGGTTACGAAAAGCCGCAACTACCAATGGTTGGCTTTATCATGTACGAAATAACTGCTGGTGTTGGTTTCATTCTCCGCCTCATGATTGAGCACAACTATCAGCGACAGGGCTACGGACGAGCCGCAAGTCTAGAAGTAATAAGGCGTTTAAAGCTGCACCGCTTCTAAAAACCTACGCATATCTAGGCATAAGCCTGTAAATATAAGTAAGCTCAACTCCACGGTGTAAGTTTGCTCGATTAGAAGCGCCTCGCGGCTTGGTTCCGTTGCTGATAACTCTGGTTCCTTGACCACTAATCCTCAGTTAGAGATACTCAAACAATTCAGTATGAGACTTAAAAAATCTTCAGTTTTTCTGTAATTAGTTCGTGCCAAGTGTTTCAAGGTTTTCATGCCAAGTAAGCTTTAGCATCCCGCACTAATCAAGCGTAATGACATTATACAGCAACACCTGCCAATTTCCGTAAAAATCTTGGCAAGATTTCCCAGTTTTGCCGAGATATGCACAAAATTTATCGAGCAGCAGCCAGCCCAGAAGTTGAATTCATTGCAACTAAGTAGGTAGACATGAATAAAAGGATCTATGTAAAAATATGTAAAGGAAAAATTATAATGCAGGCGATTCCTACGGAGAGCTACGCTTAACGCCAATGGGATGCCGACTAARAATATTTCTAAGTAGAGAAGAAAAACGGACACTAGAGGAGTTGAGAAGAGCGTCCAAAATTTCACAGCGGACTAAAGACCGCGCCCAAGTGTTACTGCTAAATGCACGCGGGTTAAAAAACGAACAAATAGCCCTAGGCTTGAAGTGGTCAGTAAAAACAGTACGTCAAACAATTTATCGTTGGCAAACTAGAGGTTTAGTAGGATTATGGGATGCTCTAGGAAGAGGGGGAAAGCCACGGTACTCGGACTCAGATATGGTAGCTCTAGAAACTTACATAGAAAAAAATCCACGTTCTTACAACTCTAGACAATTAGCAGCAATACTTGCCCAACAAACATGCATTGAAACTGAGTCCTGACCGAGTGCGACGGGTACTCAAAAAAAGGGGTGGGTTTGGAAGAGATTACGAAAAAGTCCTCCTCCCCAAAAATCAGACAACTATCAATGCTTCAAACAAGCGGATTTATTAACACTGAAATTATGTGCAGAATCAGAAATAATTTGTCTAAAATATTTAGATGAAAGCGGGTTTGAATGTAACAGTGGTATTGGTTATAGTTATGTTCGTCGTGGTCAACAACAGAGAATTCATCAATCGCGTAAACGTGGTCGGCGCATTAGTGCAATAGGTTTTTGGCAACCCAAGAGTAGTTTTGAGTATGGATTGGTAGTGGGTGGTTTTAATAGTCAACGTTACCTCAAAGTTTTGGATTGGCAAGCTCAAAAAGCTGCTATTCATTTGGAAAAGACTGGGCAGATTACAGTGATTGTTCAAGATGGAGCTTCTTTTCATAAAAGCTTGGTAGTAAAACAACATTGGCAGCGTTGGCAGCAACAAGGGTTATTTGTATTCTTCTTGCCACCGTACTCTCCAYAAATGAATCGTATTGAGGATGAATGGTTGCATCTTAAAAGGGATGAGATTGCCAGTCGTATTTTTGAGGATGAATATGATGTTGCAATGGCGCTAATTACTGGAATTGAARCGCGAGCTAATCAAGGCGGATACGAAGTAGAGCGTTTTATATTTCATTAACAATTTTAGATTTTTAAATATTTTGTAGTTCCGGACGGATTGATATCTTTTGTTCTGAGAAATGACTACATCTTTGTTTTGATAGTGATTGCCAATAAATAAGTTTACTGGAAAAAAAGAAGCGGTTGCCGTCGGCAACCGCTTCCTCACCTTTACAACGATTATCATTCTTAAAGACAGTTCTAATCTCTCTGGGCGCACAAGCACACTTAAAGCGCAATACTACTTTCAGTAGACCGAAAAGTTTTCTAGAAGACTTAGCAGTCCTTGATTTGAGCAAGGAGACATCATCTGTCAAAATCCTTTCAGGCTCTGCCTTTTGAACAATAGGATTGTGGGTGAGTGCTTGGTGCGATCGCTTTTGAGCGCTCCGATCTATTCCAAAAACGTCGCCTGAAAACCTCATTCTTGCGTTGACTGACAAAAGTTTTCGGTCTACTGACTTTTACATTTCCTAACATAGATGATTTTATCGACGCCTACCTACTTAGTTACAAGCGGGGTAATGAAACCGCAGCCAAACTTTACCGCAGCCTTGGATTTGTGGATTGGGACATTGAATGGGCTATTGAACACAAATCTGAGATTTTCCTGAGATTGAACGAGGATATCTAGACACTTTCCGTATAGTCAGAGCAAACCTCGCTCAACCTGCCATCGCTCACAACAATCCGCGATAATGAATAAAAACCAAAATAACTGCCCACGACCCCAACGCGACTTTAACTGCGACCAAAATGTTGAGCACGGGGATAATGCCGCCGCTGAAAAGTGCGCCCAACTCTCCGTGCGGTAGTTCTATTCCAGCCAGCGTTATAACCGACAGGACAACGAAAATAAGAACCGAAACCTTCTCCCATGTAGCGGCGTGCCATTGCTTGTAGATCGCCTGCATCCACTCCGTTGATGAGGTAATCGCCACCAGTCCGATCGCCGTTCCACCTGCCACCCCAGCCGCAAAACCACCGCCCGGACTGAGATGTCCCCGAATCGCTAGTTCGATACCCACCAACGCGGCAATAGTCGCTCCCAGACGCGCCATCACAATCGAGGGTTGATCGGTGAACTGATAGATCGCACAGAACGGACTTTCATTCGCCAGCAGAAAATTAGCACCCATTACCGCAATCGTAAATACTACCACTTCAAAGATAGTGTCAAACAGCCGATTCCTAAGAATGATAGCCGTAACCGCATTGGGTATCCCACTATCTTGTACAACCGCTTCGACGATAGAAGAAATATGCGATGAGTCCCCTTCCGGATTGGGTACGAACAGCATTTTGACGAACAGCGCTATCCCCGCTGCAATGTACACCCATTTCATTTATGTTTCTCCCCTGAGTCTGGTACATTTACATAGGTCAGGATTATCCCTGGTGACGAAAGTTCGGTTCGCATGATGTCATAAATGCGTCGGACTCTGGTCGCGGTGTGTAGTGGTTCCTTTTCGGTCTCATACGCTGCGTCGTCTTGGTCATCGTGTTCTGATTGCGAGCGTGGGGTACAGGTCGCATGGACTTCTTTCTCCATCAGCGCCCGGTCTAAAGCCTGCGTATTCATGTACGGGACTAGCTCAAGACGCATATAGCGTTTGCCAAAAATTGTTCGTAAGTTATCTATCAGTTGCCCAAAACGGCGTTTGGTGTCGTCTCGTAGAGAATCGTCATCTGCCTGCATCGCTCCATCTTCGAGTACACCAAGACGCATGACTAGCGATGAACGCACGGCGATCGCATAAAGAGTAATCGCGAGCAGAGTACCCATCAATGCTTGGGTCAAAGCAACATCCGCCGCCCCCAAAATCGCATATACCAATGTCGCTACCGCTCCGAGTATTCCTTGGATGACTAGGGCATGGTATGGATTGACCTGAAGTACCACCATCAACGCAGATAACGGCAGCAGGGCGGTTATTACATAGATATCGCTATCATTCATAGTTACCTCCACTACTAGAACAGTATGCCAATACATACCCCAGCACTGTATTCCAGATTGCTAAGCAGATGAGGCCGAGGATGAGCAGCGGCCATACGTCCGGTCTCTTCAAGAGCAGCCCGATGATGATAATCATCGATCCAAGCGTATCTGCAACCGAAAGACTATGCAGCTTGAATAATACTGATCGCTTGCCCAGCAGGGGAAAGGTTCCCCAAAACCAGAAGAAGATTCCGACACCTATACAGGTATAACTGAGCACGTTAATCATACTTCATTGATTCGTTTAAGGATTTGTGCCAACAACATTAATCCGGCATTACCCACACTTAGGATGATTACCCCTGTAACACCGATCATCCAATCATCCCGCAAGACGGATACGACCAAAATCATGATTGATGTCTTGGTGGCGATACTTGCAAATGCCAACATCGTCTGCCAGATATCATCATCCTTCCAAGCCTCGTAGAAGGGTATGAGTAGAGCCAGAATCATTGAAATGAGTATCAGGTTCATGTCTTTTTCCTCGGTCGAATCCGGTGTACTTCGTACCACCCGTCTTCGTGGTATTTCAAGACAATAGTCTTGGGCGTAAAGGTGATCAAGAATATATCCAGGAATATGAGTCCTGGCGTCCGTTGTGGTTTGACTCGTTCCATGACGATATCTTCATGGTTATGCGGACGGATGATTATTTCAAATGCCTCAACATACGCCTGCACAATCGCCACGAGGGTCTCACCCAGCGCCCGCAACCAATCCTTTAACGATCCTGGGGTTTTGGGGCGTCCCGGCAATAGAAGTGCGATGCTAACACCGATGATGATATTTGCTACACTTAGATTGGCGGTGAGCAGAAACCAGATAGCCAATCGCAATATCAAATTCAGATATCCAATCATGCCATTACCATCCAGAAGAGCAGGACCAAGATCACACTCATCACACCGATGAGATGCTCAAATTGCTCAAGTACACGCGGCAGCTTAAGTACTGACCGTCGAAAAATCAAAAAATACGCCAACCAGCCAACGCCGATAGTTGCAAGTGGTTTGATGATATTCGCAACACTATATGCCTCGTAATACACAACATTTGCCGCAATCAGCCCACCGATCAACAGAACCACCGCTGTCCAGAAACCAGGCTTTACATCTTGTTGTTCTCCGCCACGCGGCAGAAAGATGAATTTGGCAAACGATATTGCTGTTCCAAGGGCTGCAACATTCATGGCGATCTCTTGCCAGGGAGCCAGATTTTTCATTGTCAACACCTTAGCCCCAAAGCCGGACAACATGGGAAAGCCGGATATTGAGAAGCTGGCGATGACCAAGGCAACCCAGATCGCAGTATTGATTGGCTTATGTTGCAGTTCCTTGAGGTTTCGGCTCGGTAAGGCACCCGCTATCAGAAAGAGCGCCGATTTGACCAAGCCGTGCGTCAGCGCATAAAAGCCGCCTACTTTAGGTGCAGCGAGGATAAAGCCTAACTGCGAAACAGTGTGAAACGCCAGCATCCGCTTGGTATCCTTTTCAAAGACTGCATAGAACACTCCTAGAAGCGCGGTTCCAATTCCGAAGATTCTGATGATCGGATCAAGCTGATCCACAATCAGAGCACAACGCACCAACGGATAGACACCAGCTTTGACCACAATTCCCGACAGCAATGCCGACACTGGCGTCTCCGATTCAGAGTGAGTCAACGGTAACCACAATCCCGATACAAAGACTCCCCCTTTTGTCAATAGTCCCAAAAAGATCAGGGCAAGTGCTTCTGGAGGTGCCACACCCAAACCTGAAAAACTAAACGAATGATGCGCCTGATAGACCAGCACTGCGCCCACCAGATAAAAAAGCATTCCCACGTTGCTGACAAACAGATAGCGCAAGCCAACCCAAATTGATCGGTCGGATCGGGAATGGGTAATCAGGAGAAACGCAGCAATACCGCTGACTTCTAACGCCACGTATAAACTCACAAAGTCCGAACAGACGAACGCGGCATTGACGCTGCCATGCAATATAATAGTCTGGGCATAGAAATAAGCCGTCTTATCGCTGTGCCAACAGTAGAGGATGACCGCAGCCGTTACCAGCGCATTTGTCAAGATAAAGTAGCCGCTCAACGGATCGACTAATAATGTGACACCGAAATTATCCAGTAACAGTAGTGTCAGTGGCAATGGCTCGACAAATAGCTGCAACGCATATGCAGCCGAAACCAGGGTCAGCAAGAGTGCGAGATATCGGTCAAGCTTGGGGAGCAGGTAAATGGTGAACCCCACAAAAAACGGTAGTGCAATCCAGGCGATCGTAATGGTACTCATGGCGTATTGTTCTTCTCGATCTCGTTGCATTCCAATGTCGGATTATCCCGTGCCAGCTTCATGACACCGACCAGCATTAAGGCCTGAATCGAAAAGCCGATCACAATCCCAGTCAAAATGACCGCCTGGGGAACCGGATCGGCGTAAGCCACATTCTTGACACTTGAAATAATTGGTGTGAACAAGCCCTCTCGCGATGCAATCACCACGTAATAGGCGATAACCCCTGTACTCATGACATCCATAGAGACGATTTTCATAACCAGGTTCTTTTTAAAGATAATGCCGAAAAATCCACACAATATTGTTGCTAATACACATGCTTCTAACACGGGAATTGCTTGTTGGGTAAGGGTTAGTCGTAATTACTTTTGACAAAATACATTGTTTGTGATGATGAGTTTGATTATTCCGGAGCGTTAAGGATAGACAAAGAGCTCGTCTTTACATGCGCTTTACCTATACCCTGCCACCATTAGACTTGTCATGATCCCAGTCATCACTACGGTCATTCGTTCGGTCAACTCAGAAATCAAGCGTTGGCGTGTCTTTGAAGAATGCAGCAAAAAAACCAACACAGACTGCACTATAGAGTCCAGCTACAAATTCAGCACCGGAAGCAACACTAAACGCCAGTGCCACAGGAAGTGAAACAATTGCGGCAGTGAGACGACCAAACACATCACCACGCAGGTTTCCAAAACGGATACGGTTTGTGATCTGCGTGGTATGATACCTAGCAGGATTTAACATATAATTATTATTGAAAAAAATCTATGCCTGAATTAAAAAACGTTGTTTGAACTTATAATAAAATCTACCATAGGAAGTCATACTAAAGAAAGTCTTAACAAATTTTGAATTGTCGATGATATCCCAAAGCTTCACTTATGGTTGAATATGATTAATCTCTCTTTTGTTGGTTGACAAAAGCGTCAATCCTTGTATTAATTTTCTAGATTAAGAGAACACAGATAACGAAATAAAAACCAGAATTGATGAGTTGTTGAGTTCTTTTATTTTTTAGAGAAAAAGACAGCATTAGATGTGTAGATGTGAAGGAGCTTGTCAAATCACAGCAAGCCTTGCTGACAACAAAGGCGCACACTCATCCCATTCGTCTTCGTTAGTGCTAACTGCTCCACTTAAGATTTTGGCACCAGTTAGATTAGCTCCTTGTAAATTGGATAACTAACACTAAGTTGCATTCATACAGAGAATTTTCCTCTGTTTTTCTCTCTTTTTCTGTGTGTTCTCTCTGTTAAAAAGGTCTGAGTCTCCTCTCGAGACGCTACGCGTAGGGAGCAGCTGCACGCCTTACGGCTAACGCTCAAGCCGCGTGCGCTTGCGCTTACGGAGGAAACCTCCCTCAGACTTTTCGCCGCTTCCTCTGGGGTTTTTTATTCTCTCTAAACGCAACTTGATAAGCCTTACTTACCCCTCTTCTGTCACTTTCCGAGTATTCTGAATAAAAGGATTAAAAGAAAAAACTCACCGAAGGCAAGCAGGGCAATGGATGTAGAATTACAAATCCTGAAACATTTGGCAAGAGACGCCCACCCAACAGTTGCAATCGTTGACGAATATTGTGCAGAGTATCAAGATCTATTTAGAGCTAGCGTCAGAAATTATTACAGAGTTAATTGAATCAGGGTTTAATATTGAATTAGTGCTGGCTGATAGCTTATATGGTGAAAGTAGCCAATTTATTAGAAAGATAGCTGAATATAACTTAGCTTACGTTGTATCAATTAGAAGTAATCATGGAGTCTGGCTGCCAGCAGGTCAAAGCGTTAGGGCAAATAAGTGGTGTAAATTCTCCAGAACATTTAACAATCAAAAATCAGAAACTAGATATATCCGAGAAATAATTTATGGTAAAAAAAAAGAGCCATAACTTACTGGGAAATAACAACAGACCCAGAAACTATGCCGGAAAATTCTACTTCTTTCGTAATGACAAATCTTCAAGGTAATCTCAAGAAAATTTTAGGCGACTTATATGGATTAAGAACCTGGGTAGAATATGGTTTTCGACAGTGTAAGCAGGAACTAGGTTGGACAGATTATCGTTTTACACATTTCCAACATATTGAGAGGTGGTGGGAAATCATTTTTTGTGCTTACACAATGATTAGTTTAAATTGTCCAGCATTTTTAGGATTAAATCAATCTCGTCAAATTGAGACTAAGGTACAAGAAAATAGGGATATTGATTTTTCTAATCATAAACAATGGAACCATAAATGCGGATGGAAGAATACTTTAAATAATCTGCGTCTAATTATCCAACCACTCTTACTATTTTGGTTGATTTATCCTTGGCTAAACATTTTACCCAATTCTAAGTTATTGCTGGGATTCAATTATTTAATTGCTGCAATGAATCAATTTAAACCCGGTTTGGCTTCTGGATAATTTAACTCATTTACTACTTGCTTACTCCGGAAAGTGACAGAAGAGGGGTAAATTAGTGTTTCTCAGATTCGCTTGGTTGAGACTCACTCGTCCACAATAGCTGCTGTAAAGATTGGCTCGTTGGAAGTTAGTTTTATGCAACTAGTATCTACCATCTTGATTGATTTTGCTTGAATAGCAGTTGCCATCTGCGCCACACTTTGCTTAAACAAATCAGTACAAGAGTTGCCGCACAAAATACGAGATTCCTGAGAATATGCAGACATTTGTTCTTTACTGACTGTAAAGGATTCTACTGGTGTATCCTGTGTAAAAGTATCCACATAAAACTCAAGATCCAACGCTTTCAATACTTGCTCAACTGATTGATAACGATTGTGAACTGAGACTTCGAGCATTTTCCGTAATACTACGCTTAACTGGTCGCTTGTTTGTACTAGTTGCTTCCAAAGCATTTCACCAGTTCTTGGGTTATAATCTAGATCTTTTGGAAATTTCCCGGTGAGTAAATAAATACATGTCACTCCTACAGCGTAAATATCGCTAGCAAAGACAGGACGGAGTACCATCTGTTCTACAGGAGCAAAACCAGGAGTACCAATGGCATATGCAGTTAATGCTCTTTGCTCAGGTTGGTTTGCTAATTGGCTAACTTGGTTTTTGACAGCACCAAAGTCAATGAGAACTAATTTGCCATCTTGAGCGCGGCGAACGATATTGGCTGGCTTAATATCACAGTGAATCATTTTACACTCGTGGATGTATTGCAGCAATGGCAGAATCTCGCTCAAGAATTGCTTCACTCCGACTTCGCCAAAAACTCCGTTCTGTTTGACCTCCTGTTGTAAGGTCATACCATGAATGTATTCCTGAACTAAGTAAAATTGTTCGTGCTCTTCAAAGTAATCTAGCAGCCTTGGTATTTGAGGATGATTACCGATTTTACCCAAGGTTACGGCTTCTGTTTCAAAAAGTGATCGCGCCATTTGCACTAACATTGGTGTTACTTCGGAGGAGCGTAGCTGCTTGATCACGCAACTCGGCTGCCCTGGTAAAGCTTCATCTTGAGCTAAAAATGTTGTTCCGAACCCACCTTGAGCTAAAGGTTTAATGACACGATAGCGATCGCGCAACACAAGTTGTGAACCACAAGAGTGACACCTTTGACTATACGCCGAATTTTCTGGATTGCGACATGTGGAATTTACGCAGTAGCTCATGCATTCTCAACTCGCTGCACGAAACATTACGGGGAGTGTTCAACACTCAACTCATTATTTAATTCCAAATCATCTCTTACCAGGTAATTTTTTCTAGAATTTTCTTGAAGAGTTGCTAAAGTTATGCTTGTTTTTAGATAAATCAACCGTAATTCTACTAAAATTCACCATATCACTGCCCAAAGGGCGAGGTGTACCAGGTATAGCGCTTTGTCAAATATACTAATTTTTATTAAGTTAAATCTGAACAAATGTTCAAATGTTTTAAATTATTTTCAGGACAAGTTAGGAGAAAATTATGACCAGCGTAACCCAGATGAAATGTGCTTGTGAACCTTGCCTGTGTATTGTTTCCCTAGAGAATGCCATTCAAAAAGACGAAAAATACTATTGCTCAGAAGCCTGCGCAGAAGGGCATAAAACCATGAAAGGCTGTGGTCACAACGGCTGCGGTTGTTAAAAAAGGACTGAGAATTAAAAGCTGGGGACTAGGAAAAAATTCCTAGTCCGCAATTGCTCATACTCAGTACTAAGTATTCATTTTACAGATTTGACATCACATCCCGTGCGACTTCTAGCGTCTGCTCAACATCTTCTTCGCTATGGGCAATGGAAGTAAATCCCGCCTCAAATTGAGATGGTGCTAGATAAATGCCTCGGTCTAACATTCCACGGTGAAAGCGTCCGAATTTAGCTGTATCAGACTTTTTAGCGTCCTCGTAGTTATGGACTGGTCCATTGGTGAAGAATAGACCAAACATCCCACTGATTTGACCACCACAAGCTGCGTGACCTGTTTCTTTAGCAATTTGCAGCAAGCCATCGGCTAACTTTTTCGTAATACTGTCCAAATACTCGTATGTACCTGGTTTTTGCAGCAATTCCAGCGTTTTAATTCCAGCAGTCATTGCTAAGGGATTACCCGAAAGCGTCCCAGCTTGATATACAGGGCCAGCAGGAGCAATCATTGACATGATATCACGACGACCGCCGTAGGCTCCTACTGGCAAACCACCGCCAATAATCTTGCCTAAAGTTGTCAAATCAGGGGTGACACCAAACTTTTCCTGCACGCCGCCGTAGGCAATTCGGAAGCCCGTCATGACTTCATCAAACACCAACAGTGCCCCATGTTCTTGAGTGAGTTCTCGTAGACCTTCTAGGAAACCGGCATCGGGAGGAATAAACCCAGCATTGCCAACGATTGGCTCTAAAATGACACCAGCAATTTGGTCGCGGTTTTCCTCAAACAAAGCTTTGACAGCTTCTAGGTCATTGAAAGGAGCAGTTAGGGTACTGCTGGTAGCCGATTTGGGTACGCCCGGAGAATCCGGCAAACCAAGTGTGGCGACACCAGAGCCAGCTTTTACTAAGAACATATCAGCATGACCGTGGTAACAGCCCTCAAACTTAATGACTTTATCGCGTCCGGTAAAAGCCCGCATCAAACGCAGCACTGCCATACAAGCTTCTGTACCGGAGTTAACAAATCTTACCATTTCGATACTAGGAACGGCATCGATCACCATTTCTGCCAGTATATTTTCTAGAACGCAGGGCGCACCAAAGCTCGTCCCTTTTTCCAAGGCTTCATGGAGTGCTGCGATCACTTCAGGATGAGCATGACCGCAAATAGCGGGTCCCCAGGTTCCCACATAGTCAATATACTGGTTGCCATCCACATCCCAAATATATGCACCTTTAACTCGGTCAAAAACGATAGGTTGTCCACCCACGGATTTGAATGCTCGTACGGGAGAACTGACTCCCCCTGGCATAAGGTTTTGGGCAGCAGCAAAGATTTCTTGTGATTTTGTTGTTTTAATCGTTGTATTTACCAAGATTATCTCCTACAGTGGTAGATAAAAGCTCTATCCTAGGATAGGAGCAAATGTAGTCCAAAATTCATATCTTAGTAAAATAGCTGAACCAAGAAAGTAACAATATGTTATACAAGTCCAATCAAGACTTGCCTTTAGATATCCGCACTCGTTTATCTGAGGCATACCAAGATTTGTACCGAGCTGCTTTTAACTCGGCGATTCATTGGTACGGAGAGGCACCAAAGGCTCACCAAGTTGCGTTGAGTGCAGTTAAAATGCAATCAGCAATGTATAAAAATTTTGTTTGAAGCTGGAACTTTGCAAGTGAGTGAAAAAAGACATACCAGGTGCAATCTTTAGAATGGTATCGTGAAGCCATGAACCATTTTTTGAAAATAACGAAGCGACTGGTATGTTTTCTTCCGATTTACATTTAACACACGACGCCATCCCGGTTGAAAGAATTCGCTACGATGAAAAAGGTTTAGTGCCAGTTATTGTCCAAGATTATTTGGATGGCACTATTCTGATGATGGCCTGGATGAATCAGAAGTCGCTACAAAAGACTTTGGAAACAGGAGAAACTTGGTTTTGGAGTCGTTCCCGGCAGGAGTTATGGCACAAGGGAGAATCTTCCGGACATATTCAGAAAGTGAAAACTATCCGTTACGACTGTGATAGTGATGCACTATTAGTAGGGGTAGAGCAGATAGGAGATATAGCCTGCCATACTGGTGAGCGCAGTTGCTTTCACCAAGTTGATGAAAAAATTGTTCCACCGCCTGGAGATACATTGTCGCAATTGTTTGCTTTGATATGCGATCGCCGTGACCATCCACAGGAAAACTCTTATACCTGTAAGTTGTTTGCAGGGGGCGATAACAAAATTTTAAAAAAGCTGGGTGAGGAAACTGCTGAGGTTGTGATGGCTTTTAAGGATGATGATTCAGATGGTATTGCTTCTGAAGTAGCTGACTTATTCTATCACACTCTTGTAGCATTAGCTCATCATAAAGTTGATTTGAAGGCGGTTTATCAGAAGTTACAACAGCGCCGGAAATGATTTGTAAGCATTCTTAAAGCCGTTCACTTTAAGCTTAATACAAATTGTTGCAACCAGTGCAGGGGAGTACTCGGTGTGGGTGAGCTAAGGCAAAGAATCAGATATTAATCATGTGTATCACGCCTGATCGTGAAAAGGTATCTAAACTGCACTCTTGTCTCGGAGAATACATGTGTAAATAAATATACCATGAGTAACAGCTAAAAAGCCTGAGACAAAAGAAAGCTTCTTGAATGAGCGTAAAGTGCGTGCCTATAGAGTGTGTTTTAAATTTTTATAAGCATAAAGTATGTGGCTTGGCACATAATAGTACATTTATACCATAAAAACATCTTTTGAATTAATTTGTGCTTCCATCGTAGTTCACTGCAGTTAGCATTAAGATTTTTTGTAATTCTTATCATTGACTGGAATTTTCCTCACTGATTCCACAGAGTTTCCACAATCGCTGTCCTATTTTCCACAGTTGTTTCACGATGCAACAAGCTTTTGCTGTGTTGGTGGGGATTTCTTCCTCTAACTAGTAAGCATCTTGAGACACTGAGTTTATGTTAATATTTTTGACAAAAAAAAGCCAAAATCCTGATTGTGCCGTGCTAATTTACTTTCGAAAAACTTGTTCTTAATATTTCGCAGCATTGACAAACCCACCCCCTTTTGACGCAAAATGATGCGACTTGCTTTTTTAGTCCGTTAAACTGCTGTGTAAATTTATCTAAACTGTTGCTGTAGATGATGGGACAGGGTAAGGGTTGGAAAAAGTCTCGACAAAACTGGACAACGATTCTAAAAATTTAGTTGTCTAACGAGTAAATCTTGCTCCAGGTTGGGGGATGACCCGTAACAACCGAGAAGTCCCGCGTTTTGTCAAGAAAAAATTAAGCGGCTGTGTGTTTCCACTATGGCTTACTAGAAGCAAGCTATTTCTATTAGAGAACTTTAAAGGAGACGAATCTTATGAGTCCAACAGTTAACATCTTCACAGAAATTCCTGAAACACTTCATGAATCCCTGAAAAACTACTTGGAAACGCATCCAGAGTGGGATCAAGACCGTGTACTAACAGCAGCGCTGTCGTTGTTTTTACTTCAAAATGGAGATAGCGATCGCCGTGCGGCTCGGGTTTATCTGGAAACTTTGTTTCATCACTGCTAGTATTAACCCAAGTTGCGGGTTATTAAGTGCAAATGTATCCTATGGAGGCGATCGCACACTACTCTGTTCGCGGTTGCGCTACACGCAACCGCGCCTTGAATTCAATCAAGTTCTAATTACTTAAATCATTTAAGTGTCGCTAATTACTGATAAGCAAAAGCTTGTCGAAGCGTAAAGGCAAAAATAAATGCCTCAAGCTTAAGTAAAAACCCTTTATACGTGACTGCATGGATTGATTTTTTTTGGAAAACACGACTGATGCTGCTAAACACACTTTGAATGTAATGTCGAGTACACTGCTTGATATACTGATTCCAATGTGGCTCACAGCTAAAAGTGGACAAAATGAGACGGACGTAGTGCGCGAGGCGGTAAGAATAATGTTTAGATTGTCCCAAAAGCACTATAAAGATAAGTACTGATTTCCCCGCTATCTCTCTCCCCGTGACTGTCTCCACCGACAGAACGGATTTTGTCGCTACAAACGATTTATCTCAAGACTCTACGGACGTTGTACAAAAAGTGTGTAATATCCGTTGGAAAGTTGAGTCCTGTTCATAGAGAATTAAAACAATTGACTGGGATTGAATCATGCCAGTGTCGCAAGGGTCGTATTCAAAGAAACCATATTGCCTGCGCTATGTTAGTCTGGCTTCGACTCAAAAATTTAGCTTACTATAGTGGCCAAACAATTTATCAAATCAAGCATGGATTACTATCAAATTATGGCGTTGCATAATAGAGGGATGAATTGAGGAATTCTACTGTGCATTGTCCATACTGCGAGTCTACTGAGATTAGAAAAAACGGTAAGCGAAGAGGTAAGCAAAACCACATTTGTGTAAGTTGCGGTCGTCAATTTATAGATGTCTATAGTCCACCAAGAGGGTACTCAGATTCGGTCAAACAAGAGTGTTTAAGGTCATACGTTAATGGCATGGGATTTAGAGCGATTGAGCGTGATAAAGGCGTTCATCATACAACTGTGATTTTGTGGCTCAAACAAATTGGTGAGAAATTGCCAGATGCACCAGCAATTGAGGAGATACCACAAGTAGGAGAATTGGATGAATTAGAGACTTTTGTTGGGTCAAAAAAAACAAAGTCTGGTTATGGACAGCAGTAAASCACTTTCGTCAAGGGATTTTAGCTTGGGTTTTAGGACGACAACCAGTGCTGAAACATTTGAACCTTTATGGGAGATGGTTTGCTGCTGGCAATGTTATTTTTATGTCACGGACGGATGGAAGGTTTACCCAAGTTTTATTAAGCCAGAARACCACATCATCAGTAAAACATATATGACAAGAGTAGAAGGCGAAAATACACGTTTACGTCATTATCTGGCACGATTACAATGCCTAACGGCACGCTTCGCGAACGAAAAACATTATGCTATTCCAAATCAGTAGATATGCTTAAACATTCAATTCGATTATTAGTTCATTATTTTAAGTATAGAGAAATACCTGTATTTAGCTGATTCATCCCGCATTTATACAACGCCATAAAAACTTCCAGGCTTTCAATAGGTCTGGAGGTTTTAGCCTTTGAGTATAGTATGTTCCACTTCTACCAGTTGAAGCGAAGCGGTGAGTGACATTCTCGGTGAATCCAGGAGGAAACGAGTCAATGTGAACGAATGTCAGTCATCAACTGGTTATATTCGTTAACAAGGCATTGACCGATTTAACCAGTTTTTGACTGACAACCCTTCGGGTTCGCCAGATGCTAAGGCTAAGGGAAACCCTCCCGCAGCACTCGTCTCACCGTTCACGTTTGCTCGCTTCCTTCAAGATTGTTTTCGGTTGTCAGTCACCCTTCGGGTTCGCAGTCGCTACAACGGGGGGAACCCCCGCAACGCGCTGCGAACCGCTTCGCTAAAACTGGTTTGAAATGAGATTTCGCTACATTATCTGTAGATATGCTCAAATTCTCAATCAGATTGTTACTTGACTACTTAAAGTATAGATAAATACTTATATTTGGCTGAATCATCCCGCATTTATGCAACGCCCAAATTATTTAGTTCAACAACTCAAACGTCCGGACGTTCCCATGTTTATCGTTTAGCTGTTGGACGCGAGGCGCAGCGTAGCTGCGCCATCGCTTGTGACAGTTGCGTAAGTCCTGTTGATTGAAAAAGCAAGTTGTCAGCTATTGTACTTGCCCCCTTATTCTCCAGATCTAAACTTAATTGAAAAATGTTGGTCTTGGTTAAAGAGTCGAATTCGTAAAAAAAACTGGGACAGTTCGGTTGTCTACGAGATGCCATTGAAGACGTCTTGCGTTTTGTGTCCTAACCGCCTTGGCGATTGCTATAAAATATAAATTTAAACAAGCGTAATATTATAGAACTTAGACATTGACAAATGTCTGGTGTTGTGGAGTCAAACAAAGGTGAGAGCAATCCACATTTCATTTGTTAAAAACAGAAAGCATAAAAGCTTCCAAAAAGTTGCTGTAATGAGGGCAACCTGACGGAGGCAAGTTCAGCCCAGAAATCTTATCGGTTTTTAGCCGTGGGAGTGTCAAAATTATTATATATTCTTATATATAAAACTATCCGCTCTAACTCTAGATCAGTTGATCTAAAATTAGAGCGGTCTAGCGGGTCTTCAAGTTGCAACCAGACTGCCGGAAGGAACTCCAAGCTAGCCTAGCCAATTAGTTGATCTTAGTCTTCTAGAAGACTAAGGCTAACTCCTAGAGAACAGCCCCGGCACACAGCCGGCTAACTGCAACTTGATGACCCATGGTTTTACTACTTTCTATCATGGGCATCACCTCCTTATTGCCTAAGCGGTCTTAGTATCAAAAAGGCAGAGTTTTTAGCTCCGGGTTATTCACCTTTATTCAATATAACACAACTTATTAACTTTGGTTGCAATTTTTCATTCAAGTGATCGCCTTTTGAGTCATTTGCGCAAAAAAAATCCTGGGGCTAGCCTTTTGTCACCACCTCTCGCACACGATAGATCGGGCGTCCTTGGGATTCGTGGTAGGTACGCATCAGCAACTCAGCCAATAAACCGAAGCAAAACAACTGTACGCCAGTTACTAACAAAAGAACTGCTAAAATCAGCAAAGGGCGATCGCCAATATCCTGATGAAAAGCAAATTTCACAAAAGTCAAGTAAATTCCAATCGCCCCACCTGAAGCCATTGCAATCAAGCCCCACAGCCCAAAAACGTGCATCGGGCGTGTAAGGAACTTTTTCATAAACAAAATTGTTAACAAATCCATTAACACTCGAAACGTCCGCCATATCCCATACTTACTGCGACCAAAGCGACGGGCGTGATGACGCACGGGCATTTCTGTAATTCTCGCCCCTTCAATATATGCCAAAGCCGGAAGAAAGCGGTGCAGTTCTCCATAAAGGTTCATATCTGCCACGAGTTCAGCGCGGTAGGCTTTAAGCGAACAACCATAATCATGAATATATACACTCGTGGTTCGCCTAATTAACCAGTTGGCAATTTTGGAAGGAAGTAATCGATTCACAGCACCATCTTGCCGGTTTTTTCGCCAACCGCTGACCACATCGTAGCCTTCCTCCAACTTTGCCAGTAACATGGGGATATCAGCAGGGTCATTTTGGAGGTCAGCATCTAAAGTGACAATTGCTTTACCCAAAGCATAGTTAAATCCAGCAGCCATCGCCGCAGTTTGACCATAATTGCGACGCAAAATCACCGCTTTTAAATCATTGCGAATTTGCCCTTGTTCTTTAAGGAACCGTGCTGAACCATCTGTGGAACCATCATCCACACAGATGATTTCATAACTCAAGTCAGTGTTGGATAAGGTGAAGGCGATCGCCTCAAGCAAATGAGGCAAACTTTCCACTTCATCATGCACAGGTACCACAACCGAAACATCTGGGATAACCGACGATATTTCGTGATTTTGCCCAGCTAACCCATTTGAAACCAGTCCACTCCTCATATTTTTTCCTCAGCGTCCTTGTGGTTGGTAACTCTTGACCACTCTTCCAGCACCGCGCAGTTGCTGATAATATGACTGGCTAACCTTATCTGCTTGTTCCGAAAGGCGGTCAATGCCAATTCCATTACGCCCGATTTCTTTCCCGGAACTATGGATATAGCAGCTATCTCCCAAATAGAGTCCCACATGAGTCGCTTTTTGAGAAGTTCCGAAAAACACAAGGTCACCTGGTTGTAATTCTGGGATAGAAATGGATTGGGTGAAATCTTCCTGCTGATAGGCATCTCTAGGTATACAAATACCTACCGAAGCGAACGCGGCTTGCATCAATCCTGAACAGTCGTAATTTGGTCCTACCGTACCACCCCAGAGGTAATAATTTGGTTGTTGCATAGCTTTTTGGGTAAACTCAATTACCTCTGGCAGTCGTTTTTGAATTTCTGAAGAAGAAAATGTTTTCGCTTTATAAGGTAAAGTGCATGATTGTAACAAACCGAAATCTGATAATGACAGCCACCCTGGATAGTCATCCTCGCACAAACACACCTGTAGAACTTTCGGATGCAAAGTCTGTAGATCCTGATAGCTTGATGTTATCCACAAATATCGCCCAGTTGCAGCTTGAGTTGCCAATCGGTCACAACTGGGAGAATCATAGATGTTTAGATCAGCTAAGCACTGGTACTCGCCAGGTTTGAGATTTTGGATTTTAGATTCTAGATTAAAGGACATCGGTGAAACAACAATGAATTTCTTCTTTAATAAAGACGATCAACTGGAAAATCTTGGGTTAGGCATTTTAGAAGCAACTTGGGCTGCATTTCCAACTTTAGCGCGCAACCAAATTGCTTTGACTTGGATTGTCTACGATCCACCTGTGCTTGTGAACACTGGTGGTGCTTTAACTCCAGATGCTTTTTGGAACTACCCAATTCGTGGTTTCACTTATCGCGGAGTGGAACGAATTTATCCTGCAAGTGTGGTGAAGTTATTTTACTTGGTCGCAGTCAACGAATGGCTAGAGAAAAACATGCTTTCCACATCCAAAGAGTTGGAAAGGGCTATGCGCGATATGATTGTTGATTCTAGCAATGATGCCACAAGTTTAGTTGTAGATATCTTAAGTGGAACGACTTCTGGACCAGAATTATCACCAGGACCATTTGAAACTTGGAAGCAGCAGCGCAATATTGTTAACCGCTATTTCCAATCTCTTGGATGGCCAGATATGGAAACGATTAATGTTTGCCAAAAAACCTGGTGTGATGGTCCTTATGGACGTGAACGGGCTTTTGTAGGAGAGTTGCTAGAGAATCGCAATATGTTGACGACAAATGCGACTGCCCGGTTGCTACATAGTATTATTGGTGGTGTGGCGGTGTCTAGTGGGCGATCGCAAGCCATGATGGCTTTGATCAAGCGCAGTCTTAACCCTAATGATTTGCCAAAAGATGCTGAAGAAGACCAAGTGACAGGCTTTTTGGGCGGTGCACTTCCTCAAGAAGCACAAATTTGGTCAAAGGCGGGTTGGACAAGTCAAGTCCGCCATGATGCAGCTTACATAGAATTACCAGAAAAACGTCCCTACTTGCTCGTTGTGTTTACTGAAGGCAAAGCGAATGCTAAGAACCGCGAAATTTTGCCCTTTGTCTCGAAGCTGGTGAAGGAAGCAGTTGGCAGTAATGGTTAGTTAGTTATTTCTTACTTGGTTAGCGATTATAGCGATTTTCACTTGTGTCTGGAGTTTAGACTAGTACACAGGGCGCGGAAATACATCTACCATTACACAGCCAAGACATTAGCCTTCATCAACGTTAAGTTAACCAATTAAAATTATGGTTGGCTTACTTACGCCACGCGGTACTAGCAACATATATAAAGATAAAAGAAACACGATTTACCCTAGTCCTTATGCAGAGTTCCCTGTGTTTCTTGAGAGTAAACAGGCAACACATTTTTTGAGAAAATTGCCAAATGTTTTTATATTTCTCTAAATTGCTACCACTGTTTTTCTATCCTCTGGGACTAGCTTGCTTATGCTTACTGGTAGCACTTTTCATGTTGTGGAAACGACCACGTACAGCAGCACTTGCAATTGCACTTGCGCTGATTCTATTGTTATTTACGAGTAATGGTTGGGTTTCTCGGTCACTTGTCCAGTCTTTAGAATGGCAACATCTTCCAGTAACTGAAATACCAACGGCAGAAGCTATCGTGGTTTTGGGTGGTGCGACTAAATCCGCTTTACCACCACGACCATTTGTAGATTTAAATGAAGCTGGCGATCGCGTCATTTATGCTGGTCAACTCTACCGCCAAAAAAAAGCTCCTATCATTATTTTAAGTGGTGGTCGCATTGATTGGAAGGGAGGCGGTCTATCAGAGTCAGCAGATATGGCTACCATTCTCACTTCTATTGGTATCCCAAAAGAAGCCATTGTACAGGAGCCTGATTCCCTTAATACATATCAAAATGCAGTGAATGTCAAGAAAATTCTTAATTCTCGTGGAATTCGCCGTGTTTTGCTCGTGACTTCAGCAATTCATATGCCGCGATCGCTTCTAATTTTCCAACATCAAGGTATTGATGTTATTCCAACGCCTACTGACTTTCTCGTCAGTCACAGTGAATTGCAAGAAATGACTAGCACCCCAAAAGGGGCATTACTGAATGTCTTACCTGATGTTGATAACTTACACCTATTTACTTCTGCCTTGAAAGAATACATTGGTATTCTCGCTTATCGCTTACGCGGATGGCTGTAATTGACACTCCCCACGCCTATAAGGCGGGGGATTCTTGCGTCACGGAGATTCCAATGAATTTACCCGAGGCCGCGCATCGTCATAATAAATAGAGATTTGTAGAAGAAATCCCACTTTCAATTTTTAAGTTTTAACTTAATTTGTGAATATGTCTCAAGAATTACCCCACATTATACCTTCTCCTCAAAGCGAAGTTGAGGATACATTCTCTCCATACCAAACAACTCATCAGTTTTACACAGAAGTTCAGGCACGCTCAGAGTTAAAGCAATATTGTGAATGGTATAATACTACAGCAGAGCGCCATCGTCAAGATTTGGAAAAAATGCGGGGCGAGCTAAATATTATGCAGTGGTTTCGCAAAAGTAGGTAAATCAATTCTGACCGTTAATTCTGTACAAGGTACAAGCCCCCGGATAAATCCTTTGGAACCAATCCAAAATCCAAAATCCAAAATCTAAACCTTCTCCATGTTGAAAGCTGGAGTTTTTTAACTTCTTCGTCGTAAGTCCCCCGCTATTGTGGTACTCCACACCGCTGTGGATATAAGACGGTACGGGGGTCTAACACGAAAAAAATTGCCAGCCCTGTATTTTGTTGATCTGTCGGCTCCAACGGGTACTCGTTGTTTGAGGGCTGGCAATTTTTTAGGGGACAATGMGTCGCAACGACGATTGCATCTTTGCGGGGTTCCGACTGGGTTTAGGAGCCAGCCTTATTACTTCGGGTACTCGTGACGCCAACACAAATCAACAAAACAAAGGCTGGCTCATTTTCTTTGTCCCAGTGCGTGACCAAATCTTCCCGTAGGGGAGACAGGGAGAAGATGTATGAGAAGTTGCCAATCTTTKCGGAATTTGTGCACAGTATGTTGTATCTTGTTATTGGTCGATGACCCACCGGATTGTGTCGGAACAGATAACCCTAAGTAGCGGTAATACGCTTGGTACAGAAAGATCAAAGCTCCGGRAAAGAGTATGACCACTGGTTAGTAAGGTTACSTCCTGCCGTAAAAAACAAGCCAAGCCATACTGCACGAAACAACAATAAAACTGCCTTTGGGAGAAGGGCGGCTGCGCGGGTTCCCATGAGGGATAAAGGTTGAAAAACCAGAGATGCTGTGTAAGACCATTATCGGATTTGGTTCCGAATTTCTAGTAATAGAAATACCTAACGTGGCAACGGCAAGTGAGACGCGTTCGCGAAGCGTGCGCCTTAGCGCTCAGCCCCCAGTATAAACGGTACTCCGTTTTAGTGGTGGGTACTTCACAAAAGATATTATGTACGTTAGGTGCAGCGATTGCCGGAGGCGCAGCTAGCTTAACGCCCAACTCAACACCATAGTCGAGTTAATGTTGGGTTACACTCGTTCTAAGGCCAGAACAAGCGTGAGGGAGATCCTCATCAAGTACTGACTCCTCAACCTACAAAACTACGGTTTTCAAAGTAGACGTGGTTTCAAATCCAAAATCGGCTGACTTTCGACAGGTTCTTTGTTTGGGAATAATGGAAGAGTCATTAGATATAGTAAAGTACGGCCTCCTGCTAAAAGGAGGCTACTTATTTTTAAGAGTGGTATTCACAAAATGCAGTCGTTCAGCACAAAAAAGCTAGATAACTTCTAACTCTGCTTCACGCAAGTGAGCCTTAAATTTTTTACTAAATTGGACATAAATCGGCAAATTAGCACTGACAGGTCTACCTTGCCATTGATTAACAATACTTATCACTTCACCTTCTGTGCCTTTGATGTCAAAAGCTTCACCGCGATGCTCAGGATGATGGTAAACTATGACGGATTCTCTAACGCGGATGCGATCGCCAATTTTCATAACAGTATTTACACCTAGTTTCTGTTCCACAAGTGTCTCCACAGCCATCCCTCACTGAACTTTCTTTTTTTGAAAAATAGACTGCTTGCACATTTTATTGCTGTTTGTACTTCGTCTTTACAGACACGTCGTCTTTACGCATCTGTAGCTACTAGACAAACAAAGCCTGCCTGTGCAGGCCTTATTATTCAATGATTTGCCTTAGTCCTTGGTAATTTGTTCTCTTAATCAACGAACAGACGAACAAAGATAAGGCAACATCAAAGCTGCCTCGTACTTTGGCAAGAGGTCTAGTCTTTATTATCTTCACTCTTGGACGTTCCTGAGGTCAACTATTTGATTATGATTGTGAAATACTCCATATTCATCTATCGCCCACAAGCGGTTTTTAGTTGCACTCATGATGCTATCTCCATGAGAATGTTGTGGTCGATGAGTGCATTTCTAGAGAATGTTGCAAAACTTTTTGTGAGTATACCAAACTTGTGATCACACATCATAAGATTTGATTATTTCCGAACATATTCGGTTAATTCGTCAACCGGCTTGTAGCACCCAATCAAATCTAGTTGAATATCTTTATTAAAACTCTCAAGAAACACAGGGAAATCTTAACAGGGAACGGGGAACGCTTAACTCTTAACAAGGAACACCTGAACGCTGAATAGACCAAGTGAGGTGCTTTGGGGTTCTCCAGTTGCCCTAGAAACTCCGCCAGTTTGGCTTCATTGCGTTAGCTGTACCCGTTTGTTTTTTTACGGGTATGCCCAATCTTCTGTAATGCTCGGGAGATCATGCGCTGACTAATTTCTCCGTCCCATAGGTCTGCCCGCTTTGGGTTTTATAGCCACAGCCAGTCAGGTTAGGACGTAAACTATAAGGATATTTACGACTTCACTTGGATCATTTACGTGATGCAATCCAAGTCGTTCTCAAACAAGCAGCGTCCTAATGAAGATGGCTATGGCTATAACTGCTGCAACCATGCTTCTAGCAAACAGGTAATTATATAAAAAGATACTTTATGTGTCAAGTATCTTTAGGCTCTTTTTCATTGTAAATGCTTAACCCAAAAGGGGTATTTTCTTGCAGGATTTTTCAGATCTTTTTCCGTCAGATGACAGATTGATTAAGTCATAAATACTATTTAAGATATAAAATACTTTTTAAGTATTAATACTTAATTTAAAAAAAAAATTATACTAAAAGCAATTTAAGATTTGGTAAAAAAATGTATCAGAAAATTTCAGCAAGTTGTGAGTGGAAAACAATACGACTAAAAAGAAAATTTACCTTTGCTCAAGCTAGTTTACGTTTCAAAGTAAAGTATTGGTATAAAGAATACAAATTTCCGATAAAGTTTCAAGGTTTGTCATACAATATATATTACTTGGTGTTACAGTAACAATACGGTCTCATAATTGATAAAAAAACTTAAAAAATATACATTATTGAATTAAAATGATGAAAATTGTTTGATTTCTTTATTATTGACCTGACATTTTTATTGAAGACTTAAGTATGTTAATTAAAAATGATACAAGAAGGGTAACTATAGTTGATGTATTAAGAAACAGAGCACTACGTCAGCAAGACCAAAGAGCTTATACTTTCTTACAAGATGGTGAAAGAGAATCAAGTACTCTAAGTTATGGAGAATTGGATCGAATTTCAAAGGCGATCGCAGCTCAACTGCAGAGTATAGGAGCAACCGGACAACGAGCTTTACTACTATATCCATCGGGTCTAGAATTCATTGCCGCCTTCTGCGGATGTTTGTATGCGGGGGTTGTTGCTGTTCCTGCTTACCCACCCAGGGCTAATCAGAAGATGTCCCGGCTAGAGGCGATTGTCGCAGATGCCCAAGCTCAGGTAATTCTTACAACTGAAGCTTTATTGAGTAACATCAAAAGTCGGGTTGCCCAAAACCCAGAATTAGCTGCATTGCCCTGTTTGGCGACCGACAATATAGACGAAAATCAGGCAGAGTCATGGCAGGAAACACCCTTGTATGGAAGTACTCTGGCTTTTCTCCAGTACACTTCGGGTTCTACAGGAACACCGAAAGGGGTGATGGTGAGTCATGAAAACCTAATGCACAACGAAAAAATTATCCAGTATGGTATGCAGCACACGGAGAAAACAATCTTCGTAGGTTGGCTCCCCCTTTTCCATGACATGGGACTGATTGGGAATATGCTGCAGCCTTTGTATTTGGGTATACCTTGCATTCTCATGTCTCCAGAGGCTTTTCTGCAAAAGCCTTTCCGTTGGCTCCAAGCAATTTCGCGATACAAAGCTACCACCAGCGGCGGACCCAATTTTGCTTACGATTTGTGCGTGAACAAAATTACAGACGAACAGCGGGCGAGTCTCGACCTGAGTAGCTGGCAAGTGGCTTTCAATGGAGCTGAACCAGTCCGTGCAGAGACTATGGCACGGTTTGCAGAGGCTTTTGCTGATTGTGGTTTTCGCCCTGAGGCATTTTACCCATGTTACGGCATGGCAGAAACGACTCTCATTGTTTCTGGTGGTAGTGTAAGTGCCCAGCCAATTCTGCAAAACGTCCAGAAACAAGCCCTAGAGCAAAATCGGGTAGTTCCAGCCTTAAGACAAAACGATGATAGTCAAACATTGGTAGGTAGTGGTCAATGCTTACCGGAACTAGAAATTGTCATTGCCAATCCACAGACAATGGAGCCGTGTCAGCCCAATGAAGTCGGTGAAATTTGGGTATCTGGTGCGAGTGTGACACAAGGCTACTGGAATCGAAAAGAGCAGACTGAGCAAACCTTTCGAGCGCAACTGCGAGACACTAAAGCCGGATTATTCCTGCGGACAGGGGACTTGGGATTTTTGCAGGGTGGAGAATTGTTTGTTACCGGTAGACTCAAGGATATAATTATCATCCGGGGACGCAACTATTATCCTCAAGATATTGAACTCACTGTAGAACAAAGCCATCCCGCACTGCGTTCCAACTCTGGAGCCGCCTTTTCAGTCGATATTGCTGGAGAAGAAAAGCTAGTCGTTGCCCAAGAGGTAGAACGGAGTTATCTCAGGAAGCTAAATGCTAACGAAGTGATTACGTCGATTCGTCGAGCCGTAGCCGAACAGCACGATCTAGAAGTTTATGCGGTGCTACTGCTAAAGACTGTCAGCCTTCCCAAAACTTCCAGTGGTAAAGTACAGCGCAGTGCTTGTCGGGCTAAGTTTCTCGCTGGAACTTTAGACATAGTGGCAGATTGGAGTCCGAACCCGAAATACAAAACAAATTTCCGAGATCTGGAAACAGAAGTAGAATCGCTGTTGCAACAACTGCAAACAGGCAAGTTGCAACCAGAACAGTCTAGGAACAACCATTCTGATGAGCAAGCATTGAGCAAGCAGGTATCTCCAAGTCAAGAAGCGATCAAAGCCTGGTTAATTTCCAAGATTTCAAACCAACTTGCTTGTTCTGACGAGATAGATATTCGGCAACCCCTAGTCCAATATGGTCTAAGTTCGTTGGCAGCTGTAGGCATTTCTGGTGAGTTACAGGAATGGCTAGGACGTGAGCTTTCTCCTACACTCTTGTACGATTACCCCACCATTGAAAGCTTAACCCAGCATTTAGCAGGATTAGAAACTAGGGTTAATCAACAAAATGCTCACCGTACACCAACGACTGAAGAAGCGATTGGCTTTGCCACTGCCCAAGGGGCAATCGCCATTATTGGAATAGGTTGTCGTTTCCCTGGAGCAAAAGACCCAGAAAGTTACTGGCAACTGTTGCATGATGGGGTTGATGCTGTCAAAGAAATGCCTCCGTCACGCTGGGACATAAGTAATTTCTCTAACCAGACAACCGCAGATATCAAGCAAATGCACACCCAATGGGGTGGATTTCTCGAAAAAGTGGATCAGTTTGATCCACAGTTTTTCGGCATTGCTCCACGGGAAGCCGAACTGATGGATCCCCAACAACGCCTACTACTAGAGGTAAGTTGGGAGGCGTTGGAGAATGCCGGACAAACACAACAGCAACTAGCAGGCAGTCAAACAGGGGTATTCATCGGCATCTGCAACTATGATTATTCCCGATTCGTGTTTAACCCTTCCGTTGCCATTAACCCCTATTCCGGCACTGGCAACGCTTTGAGCATTGCTGCTAACCGCTTGTCCTACGTGCTAGATTTACGAGGACCAAGCTGGGCGGTGGACACGGCTTGCTCCTCATCGCTGGTAGCAGTTCACCAGGCTTGTCAAAGTCTACAGCAGGGCGAATGTCAGATGGCTTTAGCTGGTGGAGTCAATCTTATCCTCAGCCCTGAAGTGAGCATCACCTTCTCCAAGGCAGGAATGATAGCGGTTGATGGTCGTTGTAAGACCTTCGATGCCAAAGCTAACGGTTATGTTCGAGGAGAAGGCTGCGGTGTTGTGGTTCTTAAGCGCATCTCTGACGCAGTTAGGGATGGAGATAATATTTTAGCTGTAATCAAAGGCTCGGCAGTTAACCAGGATGGTCGCAGCAATGGACTGACAGCGCCCAATCCACTTTCACAGCGTGCCGTGATTAGTCATGCTCTTGAAAATGCAAAAGTTCAGCCAGCGCAAATTAGTTATGTAGAAGCACACGGTACCGGAACCTCTCTTGGAGACCCAATCGAACTGAATTCGCTCAAGGACGTACTGGTGCAGGGGCGATCGCCAGACCAACCCTGTTGGATTGGCTCGGTTAAAACCAACATCGGTCATTTGGAAGCGGCAGCTGGAATTGCTAGCTTGATCAAGGTTGTACTGTCTTTGCAGCATAAAGAAATTCCTGCCCACCTGCATTTAGAGCAGATCAATCCGTATATTTCTATAGAGGGAACTCCACTGTCAATCCCAACTACGCCTCAGAAATGGGTTACAGGAAAAGAGCCTCGGTTGGCTGGAGTCAGTTCGTTTGGGTTCGGGGGTACCAATGCTCATGTAATCCTAGAGGAGGCATCGACAACAGCGTTGGTGCAAACTGAACTCGAGCGTCCCAAACACATATTGACTCTCTCTGCAAAAAGTGGTGTAGCTCTACAGGAGATGGCAAAAGCTTATGAAGCTTATCTGAAGTTACATCCAGAAATCTGCGTACCAGATGTTTGTTACACAGCTAATACAGGGCGATCGCATTTTAACCATCGCCTTGCTGTAGTTGCGGAATCTAGCCTCCAGTTGCAAGAAGCACTAAGTGCTTTTGCTTGTAGCAGGGACGCCAGACTGGTCAACGGTCAGATAACCAACAAGCGCCAGAAGATTGCGTTTTTATTTACAGGTCAGGGGTCTCAATATGTGGGTATGGGACGCCAACTCTATGAAAATGCGCCCGTTTTCCGTGCCGCCCTTGACCGATGTGATGAAATTCTACGTCCATACTTAGGACAGTCACTCCTTTTCGTCCTGTATCCCGAACCAGGGGAAACTTCACCACTAGACCAAACCGCTTACACTCAACCTGCCTTATTCGCCATAGAGTATGCTTTGGTGCAACTGTGGAAATCTTGGGGGATTCATCCTGACGCTGTTATGGGTCATAGTGTCGGGGAATACGTCGCCGCCACGGTGGCAGGAGTGTTGAGTTTGGAGGATGGACTGAAGCTGATTGTCCACAGAAGCCGCTTGATGCAGAGCTTACCTGCTGGCGGTGAAATGGTAGCAGTGTTTGCTTCTGAAAAAAAGATACGTGAAATCACTAAAATTAATCAAGTAAGAGTAGCATTTGCAGCGTTTAATGGTTCTGGTAACACGGTGATTTCTGGTGACGCAATCTTAGTCCAAGCAGTTTGTGCCGACTTAGAGGCAGCAGGAATAAAAACCAAAAAGCTACAAACTTCCCATGCTTTCCACTCACCACTGATGGAGCCGATACTCGCTCAATTTGCGGAAGTGGCAGCTACAATCAACTATGCGGCTCCCCAGATTCCCATCATCTCCAACCTTACAGGTTCTCAACTGACACCGGAAGAGATATCACCTGATTACTGGTGTCGTCATTTGCGTTCTCCCGTACAATTTGCTCAAAGTCTCAACACACTTGATGCCAGTGGTTATGAGGTGTTTGTGGAGATAGGACCAAAACCAACGTTGTTGGGGATGGGGCGCAACTGTTTACCAGAAAATGTGGGAGTGTGGCTTCCTTCCTTGCGTCCAGGACACGAAGATTGGCAGGTATTACTCCAGAGTTTAGGCGAACTATACGTGCGTGGAGTAGACGTAGATTGGTCGGGCTTTGACCGAGACTATCGGCGTCGGCGTGTGATGTTGCCCACCTATCCCTTCCAACGACAGCGCTATTGGGTGAATATCGGTGAAAACGAACCTTCACAAGCAAGCAACTTATTCCAAGAAAAGACTCAAAGCCCCATCATCAAACTGTTGAGCGAAGGAAATACTCAACAGCTAGTTGAAAATTTAGAAAAGGCAGGAGAACTTTCAGAAAATGAGTTTAAATTACTGCCCAAGCTATTGCAACTGTTAATCAAACAGGATCAACAGTTACTAACAGCATCTATCCAAGATTGGCTCTATGAAGTACAGTGGCAGCAGTTGCCGCGTGATGTAGAACTTTCGGATGGTGCGTCTCAGCAGAAGAACGGGATTGACAAAGCTGGTACTTGGCTAATTTTTGCTGACTTGGAAGGTGTGGGACAAACCCTAGCTAAACTTTTGCGATCGCAGGGTCACAAGTGTATTTTAGTTTATCCAGGGAATATTTATAGTCTCAAAGAGCCTGGAACTTGGAGCATCAACCCTTATAGCCCAGTAGATTTTGAATTGCTGTTCCAAGAGGTTTTAGGAATGGAGCTACCTTTACAGGGAATTGTCCACCTGTGGAGTTTAGAGGCGGAATGGGCTTTAGATCTGACAATCTCCTCTTTAGAACAGGCTCAGATCTTCGGTGTTGGGAGCGTGTTGCATTTGCTACAAGCCCTCATAAACAAACTAGCGACTGCAAAGCCTCAGAGCGACCCCATATCTGCTTCTCCCCTACCTCGGTTGTGGTTAGTGACACGGGGAGCGGTACCAGTCGGTTCAGACCTTCCTGGGGTAGCACAAGCTCCTTTATGGGGATTAGGCAAAGTCGTGGCGCTGGAACACCCGGAATTGTGGGGTGGAATGCTCGATTTAGCTCCCAATTCCACAAATGATCAAGCAAAAGATATACTAGCAGAAATCTCCGATTCTCTTGGGGAAGACCATATTGCCTTTCGCAACGGCTCACGCTACGTTGCTCGTTTAGTACCTAAGCAACAGAAACAGTCCAAACAAGTGGCGCTGCGCAGTGATGGCACTTACCTAATAACTGGGGGTTTGGGTGCTTTGGGACTAAAAGTAGCCCGGTTGCTGGTGTCCTTGGGGGCAAGACAATTGGTGCTCCTTGGGCGCAACACTGAAAAAGATTCAGTGCAATCAACCTTAAGGCAATTGGAAGAACTAGGAGCCAAAGTTATAGTTCAAAAGGCAGATGTATCCGATGAAGCGGATATGCGAAATGTTCTTGAAACAATTCAGGCAACAATGCCACCGTTGCGAGGAATTGTTCATGCGGCCGGAATTTTAGATGACGGCATCTTGCAACAGCAATCCTGGGAACGCTTTAGTAGAGTCATGGCTCCCAAAGTAAGAGGGGCTTGGAATCTACATACCTTGACCAAGGGTCTACCGTTAGACTTCTTTGTTGTATTTTCTTCAGCAGCTTCATTACTTGGCTCACCAGGTCAAGGCAATTACGCAGCAGCCAACAGCTTTTTGGATGCCTTGGCAAATTATCGCCGCTTGCAAGGACTACCAGGATTAAGCATTAACTGGGGACCTTGGGCTGAGGTCGGGATGGCAGCAAGCTTGGCAAATCGTCACCAAGCTGCCAACGCGATGGGACTCGATAGCATCGCTCCAGAACTTGGATTGCAGGTGCTAAAACAACTGTTACAAGTCAGTTCACAGATTGGGGTGCTAGCAGTTGATTGGTCGGTCTTGAGGCAGCAATTAAGCGTGAGTCATCAACTGCCACCATTGCTCTTTGAATTATTTGGTAAGATAAAAACCCAGGCAGAAACCGATGTGTTATCGGCGCAACAATGTGATATCGTACAACAATTACAGGCGGCTCCAGCAAGCGATCGCCTCGCTCTATTAACTGCTTACATTCAAGGAGAAGTCGCCAAGGTTCTGAAGTTTGCACCCTCTCAATTGCCCGATCCAAAACAAAACTTTTTTGACATGGGTATGGATTCTCTGACATCAGTTGAGTTCAAAAACCACTTGCAAAACGATTTAGGGCGATTCTTTCCGTCAACTTTAGTCTTTAACTATCCCAACATTAATGCTCTTGTTCAATACCTATCTCAACAAGTTCTGTCCCTAGAGATTTCTGCTCAAGCAAGTCATGATTTGCTCGACAGTCAAGAAGAACTGACCACTTCTCTAGAAGAACTTAAACAACTTTCCGAGAGCGAGGTGATGATTTTAATTTCTCAAGAATTTGAAGCGTATCGCTAAGGAGAATTTCTTTTTGTATGAGTCAGTTCCCATCAAATACTAACGAACTTTCTCCACTGCAACAATCGCTTTTTGTAGTGCAGAAATTGAAATCCAAGCTTGCTGAGATTGAGAACGCAAAAACAGAGCCAATTGCCATTATTGGCATGAGTTGTCGGTTTCCTGGGGGAGCCAATGACCCGGAGGCATTCTGGCAGTTGTTGCATGAAGGTGTAGACACCATCGCTGAGGTACCAGCCCAAAGGTGGAACATTGATGCTTACTACGATTCAAACCCCGATGTACCAGGGAAAATGTATGCTCGGACCGGGGGTTTTGTAGATAACGTAGACCAGTTCGACCCCGCGTTCTTTGGGATTTCCCCTAGAGAAGCAATCAACCTAGACCCCCAGCAGCGCTTGCTACTAGAGGTCAGTTGGGAAGCTTTGGAAAATGCTGGACAGCCATCGAACCATTTAGATAGCAGTCAAACCGGCATTTTTGTGGGCATTGGACAAAACGACTACGCACAATTGAAGTTTGATGACCCAACACAAATCGACGCTTACACCGGAACTGGGAATGGCTTTTGCTTTGCGTCTGGTCGGTTGTCCTATATTCTAGGGCTACAAGGTCCTAACATGGCGATTGATACCGCTTGCTCTTCTTCGTTGGTAGCCATTCATTTAGCTTGCCAAAGCTTGCGTACAGGAGAGTGCAATCTGGCTTTAGCAGGCGGTGTACAGTTAATCTTATCGCCAGAAATTACCATTTTTCTGTCTAAAGCACACGCTCTCTCCCCAGATGGTCGATGCAAGACGTTCGATGCCGATGCCAATGGCTTTGGTCGAGGTGAGGGCTGCGGAGTGGTCGTGCTTAAGCGTCTATCGGATGCTGTGGCAAATCGAGATAACATCTTAGCTGTGATTCGAGGTTCAGCAATTAACCACGATGGACCAAGCACAGGTTTGACAGTTCCAAATGGGCTAGCTCAGCAAAAACTCATTCTTAAAGCTCTGCAAAACGCTAAGGTAGAACCTTCTGAGGTGAGTTATATAGAGGCTCACGGCACAGGAACAGCACTAGGTGACCCAATTGAAGTGGAGAGCTTAGCAACCATATTTGGCAAGGGACGCTCTCAAGACAACCCCCTGGTAGTTGGTTCGGTGAAAACGAACATTGGTCACTTGGAAGCAGCAGCAGGAATCGCTGGTTTAATGAAAGTGGTGCTTTCGCTGCAACACAACAAGATTCCACCTCACCTGCACTTCAAACAACCCAGTCCTCACATCAACTGGGATGAGGTACCAGTGAAGGTACCAACATCGCCAATGCCTTGGTTTCCAGGAGAAAAGCGGCGGTTGGCAGGAGTCAGTTCCTTTGGGATGAGCGGTACGAATGCTCATATAGTGTTGGAAGAAGCACCTCTAGAAATTCAAAATTCAAAATATGTCCTACGGACACGCTACGCGAACAAAATTCAAAAAGAAGATAA
>NZ_JXCA02000027.1:337272-502309 GCF_000828085.3 Scytonema tolypothrichoides VB-61278 | reverse complement strand
TCCTCTCAGACCAGCTACTGATCGTCGCCTAGGTGCGCTCTTACCACACCTACTAGCTAATCAGACGCGAGCTCATCTTCAGGTGATAAATCTTTCACCCTAAGGCACATCCGGTATTAGCAGCCGTTTCCAACTGTTGTCCCGAACCTGAAGCCAGATTCTCACGCGTTACTCACCCGTCCGCCACTAAGTTCCGAAGAACTCCGTTCGACTTGCATGTGTTAAGCATACCGCCAGCGTTCATCCTGAGCCAGGATCAAACTCTCCGTTTTGATTCTGTCTGTAGAGCGTCAACTAATCAACTCTCTACATTTGCTCTTTCTTTTGCTGATTTTACCGTCAGCCTCGGTTTATTCTTTACTACCGCAAGGCTTGTAGTGTATACTAGCTTTCAAACTATAGGATTTTCAAGGTTCGTTGCCCTCGGCGTTCGTTTCTTTCGCGTCCGCTCTTCAGGCACTTATTCAATATAGCGAACCCACTCTTGAGTGTCAACTCTTTTTGAAAAATTTTTTGAGCTTTTTTTTGAGAGTGCTCAAAACTCCCCACTGTGACGGGTTTAGGCAAAAATGGGAGATGCACTTTCACTGATTAAGGAAGAGTCGTTGTGAATTTTCAGTCAGTCATCGCTATATTGCATAAGTTCTGGAGCGATCACGGTTGCCTTATTGCCCAACCCTACGACATAGAAAAAGGAGCAGGCACAAAAAACCCCCACACTTTTTTAAGAGCGCTGGGACCCGAACCCTGGGCTGTTGCTTATGTTGAACCTTGTCGCCGCCCTACTGATGGACGTTACGGCGAAAACCCTAACCGCTTCCAACACTATTACCAGTACCAAGTTCTGATTAAACCTTCACCAGACAATATCCAAGAAATTTATCTTGATTCCTTAAGAGCTTTAGGGATTCGTCCTGAAGATCACGATATCCGGTTTGTAGAAGATAATTGGGAAGACGCAACGGTTGGAGCTTGGGGAACTGGCTGGGAAGTCTGGTTAGATGGGATGGAAATCACCCAGTTTACATACTTCCAGCAATGCGGAGGCATTGATTGCCGTCCAGTGTCTATTGAAATGACTTATGGCTTGGAAAGATTGACCATGTATCTGCAAGGAGTAGAAGCAATCACCAAGATTCAATGGACAGACAACATCACATATGGAGATGTTCACCTCCAAGGAGAAATTGAGCAATGTGTTTACAACTTTGAAGTCTCAAATCCGGAAATGCTGCTCACATTATTTAACATGTACGAGCAAGAAGCGCAGCAATTGAGCGAACGAGGACTAGTGTTACCCAGCCTGGATTATGTGTTGAAATGTTCCCACACTTTCAATTTATTAGATGCCAGAGGAGTCATTTCTGTGACAGAGCGAACTCGCTACATTGGAAGAATTCGACATTTAGCGCGAAAGATCGCCCAATTATATGTGGAACAGCGAGAGAAACTGGGTTTTCCGCTTTTGAATAAGTCAGCTAGTCAAGTGCATGGTCACTGAGAAAACTAAGGAAGCGCAGATGAAGATAGGTCAATCTGTACTTCATCTGGAAACCGCCATATTCTCAACCCAACATTTCAAACAAGAGAAAATACAAGTATGAGTTTTTGGTAGATCTATTGCCAAAATTGTGAAGCGCTTGCAGACTGGAAGTCTGGGACTATACAAACAGAGCTTGTCTACGCAGGCCTAACATATATAGTTTGCTTGCGTAGAATACCTTTTGGGCTTCTTGTCTACATAGTCACAAATTGTGTCTGCCAGGTCTTTGTGCAAAAACTCTGATGATTCAGGTAAGTGGTGTCATAATCTGTCTTGGCTACATTCTAGGATTACTGTTTACAGCAGTTCCCTGGGGTGGCTTTTGGGTGTTGGGTTTGGGCGTAGTGGGAGCTATCTTTTTTGGAAGAAAACGCCTTAACATACGGAAACATCTGCCAAAAAAGGAAAATTCTCAAGAAAAGACTAAGACAGCGCCACAATTATCGCAAACCACTCCTCACGCTAGAGTGTGGCTTATTGCTGGCGTAGTAGGGTTGTTGGCTAGTTTGTACTTTCAATCGCGAGTTCCTACACCACAAGCCAACGATATCAGTAAATTCGTTCCGTCAGAAAATGGCAATCATCAAGAACAACTTTTTATTGTTCGCGGTAAAGTGCTTAGTAAACCCCGCATGACTCGCAGTCAGCGCGGACAGCTGTGGTTAGAAGCAACTCAGTTCGATGAGGTAAAAAATGAGAATGCTCCAGATGGTAGAACTAAAGGAGTCACAGGAAAGTTATACGTAACTATGCCTTTACTTCAAACCACTGGGCTGCATCCCAGTCAACAAATTGCTGTGACTGGCGTTTTGTACAAACCAAAACCACCATTAAATCCTGGTGCTTTTGATTTTCAAAAATTTCTCCAGCAAGAAGGTGCGTTTGCTGGTTTGAGTGGACGGCAAGTCAATATTCTGGATGAAGGAAAAACATGGGGATGGTGGAAAGTTCGAGAACGAATTGTGCGATCGCAAGTTCGTTCTTTAGGTGTTCCAGAAGGCACGCTTGTGAGTGCTATGGTTTTGGGTAGCAAAGTCGTTGATTTACCTTACGAAACCCAAGACCGTTTTGTGCAGGTAGGACTTGCTCATGCTTTAGCCGCCTCAGGATTTCAAACCTCGTTAATTTTGGGCGTGATCCTGGGGTTGACATCAAAAGCGAAAAAGGGTGCCCAAATTATACTTGGGAGCATAGCTCTCCTTCTTTTCTTAACTCTAACAGGTTTACAACCATCAGTACTAAGAGCCGTCATTATGGGCTTTGCTGCGCTTATAGGAATAGGATTAAGGCGCAAAGTCAAACAGTTGGGATCTCTACTGGTTGCAGCAGTCCTGTTATTACTCTTTAATCCTCTATGGATTTGGGATTTGGGATTTCAACTCAGTTTTCTGGCAACACTGGGGTTAATTGTAACAGTATCCCCAATCACAAAACGTTTCGATTGGTTGCCACCTATGATTACATCTTCAATTGCAGTCCCACTAGCCGCTGCAATTTGGACATTACCTCTTTTATTGTACGTCTTTAATGTAGTAGCAATTTACACTTTACCAGCCAATATTATCTCCACACCATTTATTTCTATCATCAGTATCGGTGGAATGATAAGCGCTCTGATCAGCTTAATTTCATCAGATCTTGGAAGCAGCTTGGCTAATTTGTTATATCATCCAACGCACTGGCTTCTAAAGTTGGTGGAATTTTTTGGGAGCTTGCCAGGAAGTACAGTTGCTGTAGGTAGCATATCTCTTGGTCAGATGGTGGCAATGTATATATTGATTATCCTGGCATGGGTGGTGCGTTGGTGGCAACAACGGTGGTGGTTTTCTGCCATAATTGCATTGGGTTTGGTTTTTATCCCTGTTTGGCATTCTGCAAACACCTTGTTTCGGATAACAGTGTTAGCAGCAGGTGGAGAACCAGTTTTAGTGATTCAAGACAAAGGAAAGATCACACTCATAAATAGTGGAGATGAAGGTACGGGACGCTTCACTATACTGCCGTTTTTACAACAGCAAGCTGTGAATAAAGTAGATTGGGCGATCGCTTCTGATTTTCAACACAATGGCAATAGTGCTTGGTTAGAGGTATTGCAACGTTTGCCGATTGGAATTTTCTATGACTATTCTTCCACGTCTGACAATGACACAACCAATCAAGTTATTCAAAAGGAAGTCCAAAGTAGTAAGGGAATTTACCAACCTTTGTCAGTTGGTCAAACTATCAGTACTGGTTCGGTAGTCGCGCAATTAATCAACAACCAATTGCCCATCTTACAGTTGCAAATTTTCGGGCAAAATTGGCTGTTAGTGGGTCAGACCAAAACAACTGAACTGCTGAAACTACTGAATACTGGACGTTTAGTGCGTCCGCAAGTCTTATGGTGTCCTGGTGAGTCTTTAAAAGAATTAATTTCTGTTTTGCAACCGCAGGTGGCGATCGCAACTACTACCAATCTTGACCAAAAAATCTTATCTGAACTCAGCCAAACTCAGACAAAACTATTCTTTATAAGTAGAGATGGTGCTATTCAGTGGACACCCAACGGAGAGTTTGAGACTTTTATGCAGGCAGGTGAAAACAAAACATCTATTTTTTGATACTCCCACGGCTAGGAAAATATCGCACTACGTGCTTGCTCATTCGCTGTACAAAACTCGCACATGCATGATAGAGTATTTATGATAGGCATGTTATGCCTCTGGAGAGGTGGCAGAGTGGTTGAATGCGGCGCACTCGAAATGCGTTTTAGGGCAACCTAACGGGGGTTCGAATCCCCCCTTCTCCGTTCTAATAGCAATAATGTGAACAGAACTCATTAAAATAGGTGTAGCAAAAACGAATAAAGAAAACACCCTTAGTAGTTAACCTTTATGCTCACACCTGCTGAATTTCTCAAATACACCCAGTGGTCGGGTATTGCAACACTAGTATTTGCTGCCTTGGCGATTGCGGGTTTTGTTTTCAAATGGGGCATTCGCTTTCGGCTTGTGGGTTCGACTGGGTTTATGGTAGTACTGACGGGTGGTCTATTTGCTTTATCATTGGCTCCTTTGTCTCGCACTGTGATTCCAGGTGCGGTGCGATATAGCCGGGTTTATGACAACGGAGGAACTCAAGTGGTCATTACTACCTCACCGCAAATTACCCCGTCAGAATTAGAAGCTACCCTACGTCAAGCAGCTAGTGATTTGTATTCTTATGGTCGCTTTGGTACACAGGCGGAAAACCAGTTGACAATTCGAGCACGCACTATTATCCACCCAGAATCAGAAATTTCTGTGCCACTTTACCTAGGTCAAGTGAAGCGATCGCTCTCTAGTCGTGAAGATTCTCAAATGACTATCGAGATCTACCAAGATAAATTTGCTCAATTACCACAAACCACCTTTTGAAAAGTGAGGATGAAGAGGTTCTCCAACACATTGAGAAGTGGTAGTGTTAATTTATTAATTAGTTCTATGTCTGATCAATCTACTGAAACCTTGTCTACTCAAACCTCTAGTCCATTACTCACTCTTTCTGTAGCTCCAGCAAGGGTTCTTCGTGGCTCGCACGTCTTGACACAGGCAAGTGATGTCATTTCTCAGTTGGGAAGTCGTCCTCTGATTATAGGAGGTGAATACACTCTGAGTGTTATTCAGCAGAATCTGCAACAACTTCTCAAACAACCACGCTTGCATTTTACCCAAGCTTTCTATACTCCTGATTGTAGTGAAGCCAGCTTGAAAGCTTTACACAAAGCGGCAAAAGACCATAAAGCCGATGTCATAATTGGGGTTGGTGGCGGGAAAGCACTGGATACAGCAAAGTTAGTTGCTTACAAGTTGCAGTTACCAGTGGTCACAATTCCCACGTCAGCGTCTACGTGTGCGGCTTGGACTGCCCTCTCGAATGTGTATTCTGATGAAGGGGCATTTCTCTATGATGTGGCATTGGCAAAGTGCCCTGATTTACTCATACTTGATTACGAATTAGTAAAAACTGCACCACAACGAACACTTGTAGCGGGAATTGGGGATGCGATCGCCAAGTGGTACGAAGCTTCAGTCAGTAGCGGACACTCAGAACAAACCCTAATCATCGCTGCAGTCCAACAGGCGAGAGTTTTACGGGATATCCTTTTCCAAAAATCTACTATCGCTCTTAAAGAACCCGGTAGCGAAGCTTGGCAACAAGTTGTAGATGCAACAGTTCTCCTTGCAGGAGTCATCGGAGGATTAGGAGGCGCACAGTGTCGTACTGTTGCAGCTCATGCTGTACACAACGGTTTAACTCACATTTCTAAAAGCGGCAGCATTCATGGCGAGAAAGTCGCCTATGGTATCTTGGTACAACTACGTTTAGAAGAAATAATACAGGGTAATCAGCTAGCAGCCGCTGCACGACAACAATTATTAAAGTTTTATGCAGAGATAGGATTGCCCCAAAAATTGAATGATTTAGGATTAGGCAACATTAGCTTAAACGAATTACAAAAAGCTGCAGAAATTGCCTTAGCTTCTGATTCTGACATTCACCGACTTCCATTTAAAGTTGCACTGGAACAGTTGATGGCGGCTATGGTTTCCACGACTGCGCCAGTGGAAGGAAGGAATCATACGGTTTTAACGCCCATTGTAAATAAGGATGAATGATGATTAAGTCAGTGAACAGTAAACAGTAAACAGGGACTGATAACTGTTCACTGACAACTGTTTAATGGCATCAAATGTAAAAGACAAAAGATAAATTACGAGTTATTACTCTTCGTTTTTCAGTTTTTATAATTTATAATTTCTCAACCATAATTCCTTCGATGAGATCAGATTGGATTGCTCCAGCGGAACGCATACAGAAATTACCTCCCTACGTGTTTGCCCGTCTAGATGAACTCAAGGCGAAAGCACGAGACCAAGGGCTAGATTTGATTGATTTGGGCATGGGAAACCCAGATGGTGCAACACCGCAACCAGTGATAGAAGCGGCGATCAAAGCTTTGCAAAATCCGGCAAATCATGGCTACCCTCCTTTTGAAGGCACAGCGAATTTCCGCCAAGCGATCACGAACTGGTATCGTCGTCGTTATGGAGTCGATTTAGATCCAGATAGTGAAGCTTTACCGCTTCTTGGTTCTAAAGAAGGATTAGCTCATCTTGCCATAGCCTATATTAATCCTGGTGACTTGATTTTAATACCTTCTCCTGCTTATCCTGTCCATTTTCGTGGTCCAATTATTGCTGGAGGCAAAGTTCATAGCTTAATTCTCAAACCCGAAAACGACTGGCTGATTGATTTGGCTGCAATTCCTGATAGTGTTGCCCAACAAGCAAAGATTATCTATTTTAATTATCCCAGTAATCCGACAGCTGCGACTGCACCCCGTGAATTTTTTGAAGAAATTGTTGCCTTCGCTCGAAAATATGAGATTCTGCTTGTACATGACTTGTGTTACGCCGAGTTAGCCTTTGATGGATATCAACCGACGAGTTTGTTAGAAATTCCTGGTGCTAAAGATATTGGCGTTGAGTTTCATACTCTTTCCAAAACTTATAATATGGCAGGCTGGCGCGTTGGTTTTGTGGTTGGTAACCGCCATATTATTCAAGGTTTGCGGACGCTAAAGACGAATTTGGATTATGGGATTTTTGCAGCATTACAAACTGCAGCAGAAACTGCATTGCAATTGAGCGATGATTATTTACATGAAGTACAAGAACGTTACCGTACTCGTCGTGATTTTCTGATTCAAGGCTTAGGAGAGTTAGGTTGGAATCTCAGTAAAACCAAAGCGACGATGTATTTATGGGTTCCTTGTCCTGTTGGCGTGAGTTCTACAGAATTTGCTCTCAAAGTCTTGCAGCAAACTGGTGTTGTGTTTACGCCAGGTAATGCTTTCGGGGTTGGGGGTGAAGGGTATGTGCGAATTAGCTTGATTGCGGAGTGCGATCGCTTGGGTGAAGCTTTGCAGCGTTTAAAACAAGCTAATATCCGCTTCCATTGACAGACTCATCATCCAAACTATCAGGCTTCTAGTGGGAGGATGAGAACCCCTGAGGATGTGGCATGAAGCATGGCAGAATGACACATTCGTCCTTTAGGCAGGGGCGGGGACAATGCGTCGGATGAAATTCGACACAACAAGTTTCAATTTGTTGTTTCTCCGGTATAATTTATGAAGATACTGGGTGACGACCCATACAGGATATTCATAACTGGACTCCGAGAGTAGAAACGTAGTCTTCGGACTGTACCAGAGTCTGGGGTGGGACGCGTCATGGACGTAAAAGCAGAATGCCTGCGGAGACGGTGAGACAAGGGCTGCGGGAGGTGAACCAGTGCGTTGCGGTGCGTCCAGCGCTGCGGGAGAGTTTCCCTCCGCAGGCGACTGGCGAACCCGGAGGGTCTGACGAAAACTGGCAACAGTGTAGTTAAGAGTCCAAGAAACACGAATAAGAGTGAAAAACACACGGCTTTAGCCTGTATTTTTAACATCCTTTAAGAATCGCCGTTCATTTATGACGGGAAGTGCGTCAAATGAGTCCAGAGTAAGATGGCAACTAAAAGTTTCAGAAGCTAAGATTACCGATTAATCCAATTCTTTCGGAAGCTACTCAGCTATTGTGATTAATCAACACTCTGATAACCTGTTGAACATTCAATTGAAAAAAACATCAGTTGAGAATTACAAATTTGGCTGGTTTGATTGGTTTTGTCTGTGGTATCCTCCTGGCTGGCTGATTTTATTTAACCGACACTGGCAGCATTATCACCAAGATCCAGATGGTTGGAATTGGTTAGAATACGGTTTATTTTTAATTCCCGGCGGATTTTACTTAGCACTTTTTATTCGTTGGTTGCGACTTGGCTGTCATTCACCTCGTTGTCAGATAGGTGAATTTGATCCAAATTATCAAAAAGCTTTTCGAGACGAAATTATTGCTCCTATTGTTAAATATTATTTTCGAGGCGAGTTACACAAAATTGAGAATTTGCCACAAACAGGACCAATGATTGTGACAATGAATCATGCAGGAATGTGTTTTCCCTGGGACTTTTTAACGTTAAGTTACTTATTAAGTAAAACACGAGGATGGTTGGTACAACCCTTAGCTGGAGTCTCTTTATTTGATCATCCTTGGATCACTTGGTGGTTACCACCTGGATGGTCAAAAGTTTTGGGTGGTGTGAGAGCAGAATTCAATGATTTTAAGAATGTCATGCAAGAACGTAAAATTCTTTTGTATGCACCAGAAGGTTTACGCGGACCAAGAAAAGGTTGGGTCAAACGCTATCAACTAGAAACGTTTGATTTGAGTTTCATTCAATTAAGCCAACGTTACCAAATTCCCGTATTACCTGTTGTTTGCATAGGAAATGAAAATTTACATCCTTGGACTTTAAATATTAAAAAGTTGCAAAGGTTATTCAATTTACCATTTTTACCAATATCACCTTTGATGCCATTATTTATTATCTTTCCATCAATGGGAGTTTGGGCGATGAGAAGTCGCTTGCGTTACTTTATTCAGCCTTTGTGTACAACTGAGTTAGATGGTGAAGAGACAAAAAGAGCAGAGGGTTATCGTAAAGCACAACAGTTACGAGAAAAGTTGCAATCTCAAATGAATCAGTTGTTAACTTTTAAAATTAAGAGTGATGAAAAAATTCAAAAAGCGTAACGCACTCTACTTTTATTCTCCAGTTCCTGGTGCAGAAGCACCAAATCGATATCCTTTACCGTAAACAGTATGAATTAAAGGTGTTTCACCAGCTTGTTCAACCTTGCGCCGTAGTAAACGAATTAATGCAGCAATGACATTGCTACTAGGTAGTTCCTCATCTGTCCAGAGATATTGGAGAATCTGCGCGTGAGTGAGCAGTTGTCCCGTGTTTTCCATAAAATATTGTAGAAGCTGACTTTCTTTTTGGGATAAGTCGATGATTCTGCCTTGACGATAGGCGACTTGGTTTTCGCGATCAAGTTCTAAATCAGCGACAACAAGCCTTCGGGTTGTAGTACTGTGGCTTTGTGAACCGGAACGACGCAATAAAGCCCGAACTCGTGCTAGCAACTCCCGCAACTCAAAAGGTTTAACCAAATAGTCGTCCGCACCTGCATCCAAACCTTTAACTCTGTCATCCAGAGTATCTTTAGCAGTGAGAAACAACACAGGCGTAGTATCGCCTTGGCGTCGTAATTCTTGACAAATTTCCAACCCTGTTTTTCCTGGTAGCATCCAATCTAAAAGCAGTAAGTCATAACTACCGCTTTGTGCAAGTTGGCTACCACTTGTCCCATCATAAGCCGCGTCAACACTGTAACCCTCACGAGTTAACATGCGACTCAAAGGATCGGTTAATTCAACTTCATCATCAACAAGCAAAATTCGCATGGTGAGCTATTGTACTTAGCTATCAGATATTATTATTTTGCTGATTGCTGAGCGCTGATTGCTACTTATGCTGACTATTGCATTGCCGAAAGGGGAACTTCTTAAAAATAGCATCCGCATCCTACAAAATGTAGGATTAGATTTTAGTGCTTTTTTGGATTCAAGTAACCGCCAACTTCAGATTCCTGATTGTAGTAACAAAGCCAAAGGGTTACTAGTGCGAGCGCAGGATGTACCAGTATATGTAGAATATGGTCAAGCACAACTTGGTATTGTTGGATATGACGTGTTGCGCGAGAAAAAGCCACAAGTAGCCCACTTAGTTGACTTGCAGTTTGGTCATTGTCGAATGTCCGTGGCGGTGAAGCAATCAAGTGCTTACCGTTCCGTGTTAGAGTTACCACCTCATGGTCGAGTTGCTTCCAAGTATGTCAATAGTGCGCGAGAGTATTTCCACGGTTTGGATTTACCTGTAGAAATTGTACCGCTGTATGGTTCTGTGGAACTAGGTCCGATTACAGGAATGTCAGAAGCAATTGTGGATTTAGTTTCCACAGGACGAACCTTACGCGAAAATGGTTTGGTTGAAATTGAAACTTTGTATGAAAGTACGGCAAGATTGATTGCCCATCCTTTGAGTTATCGTTTGAATGCAGATGATTTGCTTGGATTGGTCGAGCAATTACGCTCCAGTGCTCTGGCTGCAGTGTAACTCTGGTGCTTCACCAACTAAGACTAGCCCAAAACTGACGAATATTAACCAAGGCTGAAAATGCGAAAACCTGGTCAGGAGGGACCAGGTTTTATCTACAAAATTTCGTAGTGATCAAATTGCGGCGTTGCATAATAGAGGGATGAATTGAGGAATTCTACTGTGCATTGTCCATACTGCGAGTCTACTGAGATTAGAAAAAACGGTAAGCGAAGAGGTAAGCAAAACCACATTTGTGTAAGTTGCGGTCGTCAATTTATAGATGTCTATAGTCCACCAAGAGGGTACTCAGATTCGGTCAAACAAGAGTGTTTAAGGTCATACGTTAATGGCATGGGATTTAGAGCGATTGAGCGTGATAAAGGCGTTCATCATACAACTGTGATTTTGTGGCTCAAACAAATTGGTGAGAAATTGCCAGATGCACCAGCAATTGAGGAGATACCACAAGTAGGAGAATTGGATGAATTAGAGACTTTTGTTGGGTCAAAAAAAACAAAGTCTGGTTATGGACAGCAGTAAASCACTTTCGTCAAGGGATTTTAGCTTGGGTTTTAGGACGACAACCAGTGCTGAAACATTTGAACCTTTATGGGAGATGGTTTGCTGCTGGCAATGTTATTTTTATGTCACGGACGGATGGAAGGTTTACCCAAGTTTTATTAAGCCAGAARACCACATCATCAGTAAAACATATATGACAAGAGTAGAAGGCGAAAATACACGTTTACGTCATTATCTGGCACGATTACAATGCCTAACGGCACGCTTCGCGAACGAAAAACATTATGCTATTCCAAATCAGTAGATATGCTTAAACATTCAATTCGATTATTAGTTCATTATTTTAAGTATAGAGAAATACCTGTATTTAGCTGATTCATCCCGCATTTATACAACGCCATAAAAACTTCCAGGCTTTCAATAGGTCTGGAGTACAGTTGTAACGTTCTGCAATCGGGTGCAACTTTTCCAAAGCTTGTTGAGCTCGTTCAAAATTTTCTTCCTGAAATAGCTTATTCTTGGCGCGGTTATCTTGTGGGTCAAATTTGTGACCAGCTTCAAATTTTCCTGTCAACAATCCTTGAGCTAGAGGTGAATAAGCAATGATCGCAATAAGTAGGTGGGCGCTAAAAAACACAACTAAATTAAGAAATGTAAATCGCTTAAAAGCTTATTTTTAAAAGGTTTTTGGCGCTTTACATAAGTTAACATAGTTCGGTTTAATCGTGCCTACTTACTTATTGTTTTCAATGCAATAAGGCATTGCATCTTTTTCTACATACCGCCAGAATAAGGAATAGGGAGGCTGCAAGCTATCAATACGCCCGTACTGAGATGCTTCTTCTAACTGGGCACGAGAAAAATTAGAAACACCAATTGCCCGAATTTTCCCTTGCTCTTTGAGGTGGTTAAAAGCGTTCATTGTCTCCTCAATTGGAACAACTTCAGAATTGAAAGATCCAGCAGGCCAATGAATTTGGTATAAGTCTATGTAGTCAGTTTTGAGGTTTTTCAAAGAATGATTACAAGCCTCAATCACCTGGTTGTACTTGAGATGGTTAGCAAAAACTTTCGTGGCATACTCCACATGATCCCGAACATCAGATAAAGCTTGAGCAACAATTTGTTCTGAGTGTCCGTCACCATAAACCTCAGCAGTATCAACTGTTGTAATACCAGCTTCAAATCCTGCTCGTATTGCTTTGATTGAGTCAGCGTCTTCAATTCCCACCCACATTTTTTTACCAGCTTGCCATGTTCCCATGAGAATAGGCGTAATTTTGACATCGGATGTACCCAGAGTTCGCTTTTCCATTATTATTCCTTATCTATTGGTTAATTCATTTCTCTAGACAGTCACATAGTGTATCTGTCTTGGCGTCAAATTAAATCAGAGTTAAAGTAGATGCTTATAAAAGAACGAATTATGACGAATCATGCACTCAAAGAATGGGCAGTTGCCATCAATGCCTTAGAAACAGGCAAAACAATCATGCTCCTCCGCAAGGGTGGTATTCATGAACGCAATGGACGCTTTGAGGTTAACCACAAGCAGATTTTGCTTTACCCAACGTTTGAACATCAACAGCCTTTCTTGCTCAAACCCGAGTATGCTAATTTGGTCATTCCAGTAACACCTGGTTGGCATCCAGAAACAGTTGGTATCAACAGTTGGGCTGAGATTACAGATATATTTCCAGTGAGTGAGGAGTCAGTGGTTAATGCTCTACTTCCATTCCATATTTGGAACGAGTACTTTATTAGCGATCGCCTCAAATGGAAACCGCGTCAGCCATTGTACATTCTCCTGCTGCGGACTTACAAGCTCCCGCAACAGCAGGAACTTCCCTATCACGCCAAATATGGTGGCTGTAAGTCATGGATTGACTTAGATCAACCAATATCGTTACAAGGATCACAACCAATCTTGTCTTCTTCCATGTACGACCAACTAGTCGACCAAATTCGCGACATTGTCAGTGATAAATTATATGCCCCATCCATATAACGGATAACTATCAAAAAAAGTACTCAAAAATACATCAATTTTTGTGAACCATAGGATAGCATTGGCAAAACGCAACCTTGTTGCTGCGTTTTTTCCGTAGACTTTTGTCTATAAGGCGTCTAAGCCTTACATTCACTTTGAGTTCTGTGACTTGTATTGAGGTTAATAGGTGTGAAAAATACAAAAATTACTCCAAAAGGGCGATTTACATATTGACAAATATCTGTAACTATGCTTAAAAACTAACATCATTAGGAGTTTGCCATGCATAGAAGAATGTGCTGGTTATCAAAGTTTGGTGACAGTGAGGAAAAAGTTTTGCACCTGCAAACCTCACCAAATGAACCTTGGCGTCCTTACACAGCCTTCGGGCAATATGCAGTTCCAGATTACAAAATACCAGGAGGTTCTAAGGGTTGGGCGACTTTTCAAAAACTCTCAAAAGAAGGTTGGACTTTGATACCAACTGCAAGAGCAAACGAGTTTTTGTCCTCCAAGACTTCCGTGGAGTCATAACTCAAAACAGAAGATAGAAAAGTTTTTCATTTTTTACAAACCCCTAGGTGAACCTTCACCACGCGGATCAGCTGCGCCTTCTAAAGTTCCATCTGGTGTTACGACAATCGAGTTAATATTACCCCAGGGCTGCGTTTGTTTCATTTTGTGTCCCCGACGCTGCAAGTTGGCAAAAGTAAGAGCTTCCAAACCGAGAGGTTCGACTCTTAATTCATCAGCTAACGACTGATGATGTATGCGGGGTACTGAAACAGCCGCGCCAGCATCCATATTGTATTCTAGTACATTCAAGATAACTTGCAACACTTGGGTGATGATGGTACCGCCACCCGGCGCACCCACTGCCATCCGGAGGCGACCATTTTCAGTGACAATTGTGGGAGTCATGCTAGATAGATAGGGGTGTTTTGCGGGATGCGATTGCGCAAAGCGCAGACGCCAAGGGCGTATCGCATTGGCTTCACTACCCACAAGTCCAAATGCATTCGGTACTCCAGGCGCAGCAGCAAAATCATCCATCTCATCATTCATTAGAATACCAGTTCCTGGCGCCACGACTCCAGAACCAAAACCATAATTAACTGTGAAAGTTAAGCTAACAGCATTGCGTTGTTCATCTATAACAGTTAAGTGGCTGCTTTCAGGTGATTCATATCGAGTAGCGTAAAACCCCACTCGCAACTTCTGCTTGCGTGCAGGGAGAGGAAGGCTATTTCTTCCTCTGTGCTTGCCCAGACTCTGCTGGGGGATGAGATGCTGCAATAATTGAGGGTAAACTGAATGTGATGTAAATTGCTCTAGGATTTTTTGAGCTGCTGGCTTAACCTCACTTGAAGGTTTAGCGCTTTCCATATTGATTTCTTGACGCCGTTTTTTGGCGTAGGCTAGGCTGAGAAGTTGTGCTACGGGGAGTTTGACAAAATCTGGATCGCCTAAAAGTTGCGAACGATCAGCGTAGGCGATTTTCATTGCTTCCACCATCAAGTGTAAGGCGTCGGGGTGGTGTCATCCCAAAGATTTTAAATCTGTGTCACCAATAATATTTAGAATCTGTAATAGGTGAACTCCTCCAGATGAAGGAGGTGGCATTGAGCAAATTTTAGCTTTGCGGAAGTTACCACAAATTGGAGTTCGCCAGATTGGTTTGTAAGATTTCAGACCCTCACGAGTTATCAAACCACCGTTTTTTGCCATGTCGGAGGTGATACGCCCTTGGCGTCTGCGCTTTGCGCAATCGCACGAGCAATATTTCCGGTGTAGAAACTTTCGGGGTTTTGAGCAATTTCTGCCAAAGGTCCTCCTAAATCTCTCTGTACCAACCTTTCCCCAGGATCGAAAAATTCACCGTTGCGAGTAAAAATTGCTCGCGCTGCTGGATTATTCAGAATAACCTGCTTGCGATCCTCGTACACTTTTATGGAACGCCAAGTCTGCTGTTGACTGAGGATAAAGCGATCTTTAGCGAGAGTTATTGCCGGTTGCACCACTTCTTGCCAAGGCAGCTTACCATAACGACGATGAACTTCGTACAGTCCCGCAACCGTCCCTGGTGTCGCTGCTGCCAAATAACCGTTCACACTGAGATTTGGACGTACCTTACCCTGAGGATCCAAATACATATTTTTTGTGGCTTTCAGCGGTGCGCGTTCGCGAAAATCCAACGCCTTCATTTCGCCAGTTTTCGACTGATGCAATAGCAGGAACCCACCACCACCGATTCCTGGTGAAAAAGGTTCTACTACAGAAATAGCAAAAGTAGTAGCGACAGCTGCATCAACAGCATTTCCTCCTTTGCGTAACATCGCAACTCCCGCTTCACTCGCCAGGGGATGAGCCGAAACAACCATCGCCTTTTTCGTGCGTAAAGGTGGGACAATAAATGCTGACGCAGATTTCTGGCTGTTAAACAGCACTACAGAGAAACACAGAGAAAACAAAAAGCCTGCAAAGCGCGTGCATCGGTTAAAAACACGTATTTTATATCTCCAAATTATTTTTTATTCGCTGTAAATATACCACGCGGTTGAGTTATCTCTGCTTGTGTAAGAATATCAGAATTATCTTTGATAAATTTCATACTAAATCCTGGTAAACTCTTAACATTAAATTCCATGTCTTTATCAGGAACTAATTCGTAATCTGGCTGAGCAGGTTATGAAGCAACTAAATGATTTTATCGTAAATAACTTTTAATGATTTGCTCCAAGAGTTCATCTTCTCCCAAAAAATGTTACAAAAAACTTGTTACCATCATGCTTGTTCAGTCATTCGGGGAAATACAATATCTTTGGATGAAGTAAAAGCCATTGAGCCATATCAGTGATGTTGGAATTCATAGAACCCGCAGGTCCAATGGTATCCATATTCCGAAAAGGAATTTTATTAACTTCTTCATCTTTCTGTTTATAAGGAAATGCAAAATCATCACTTTTTTGTGATTTAAAAACAGCAAAATGGCTATTTTTAATCCCTAAAGGATTGAAAATTTCCTGTTGAACAAAATCTTCCCAACTGCTTTGTGCAATTTCACCAACTAAATAGCCAGCAGTCATGTACATCAAATTTTGATATTGAAAAGTTGTCCGCAATTCCTGAGTGGGTTGAAGATATTGTAAACGCTCAAATATTTCTTGACGGGTAAACACAGAACCATACCAAGCGAAGTCGTGACGCGGTAAGCCAGACCGATGAGTCACGAGATCACGGGGTGTCATATGTTCAGTTGCATAAGAGTCATAAAGTTTAAAAGTGGGCAAATAATTTCTGACAGGTTTATCCCAGTCTAATTTTCCCCTGTCTGCTAAAATGCCCATCGCCATTGTGGTAAATGCTTTAGTACATGAAGCAACAGCAAAGAGTGTTTTTTGAGTGACTTTTAAGTTGTTTTCTACATCTCGCAAACCGAAGCCTTCACAAAAAATTATTTGGCTATCTTTAATAATGGCGATCGCCAATCCTGGTACTTTCCACTCTTGTATTGTCTTGTTGATGAATTCACTCAAACCTTGCATAAGTTACTCTCCGTTTGCACTAGCTTTGATGTCAATTTTCTCTAATTTACTGTCTTTGTATTCGCCCATCTTCCATATGCACAATGCGATCTGCTATATCTAAGATGCGGTTGTCGTGAGTGATAAGTAAAACTGAACAGCCTTCTTCTTTTGCGAGACGCTGGATGATATCTACAACATATCGACCTGTTTTGCTATCTAATGATGCTGTGGGTTCGTCTGCAAGTAAGAATCTAGGTTGAGCAACTAATGCACGGGCGATCGTTAACAAGATAACATATGAAAAAAGGAGATTGTACCTATCATGACTGCACCAGCAATAGAGTCAATCAGTGTTTTAACGTTCGGATCGAATAATGTTTTATTCGTCGGTGATTCCTATAGTGGTAAAGTCTTTGCACTTGAGTTATATCAAGTCCGGTTAATTAGTTATTATTAAACGATCTGTGCAAAAACCGGAAAACCCGCTCCCCTGCCCCCCTGCTCCCCTGCTCCCCTGCTGCCTTAATGATAAGTCTTTATCCGGACATGATATTAGAGGATGTGAAGCCAGCAAGTGAATCCCAAGCATTCAATATAGATGAGCTGGATCTAAGAATCGCCAGTTTTTTAGGCGTATCCGTAGACCAGATAACTGTGAATGATCTGGTAGTGCATCCGCGTTCATCGGAAGCTTACATTGGTGTGACTCGCGGTCATGGCAAACAAGCAATCCCAGTCATCCTGGTTGTGAATCAAGCAGGGGAAATTCGCCCCGTTGAATTGGATGGCATCAAGTACTCTGAGATCACCCTTAATAATCTCCCAGATGTTGGCGTCAGCTTTTGGCACAAAAAAATTTCTGCACGAACTTTGGTAATCACTGACATTGAATATGCTGACGGGGAAATTTATGTTGCAGGGTTGTCGAATGCCGAATTTGCATCTACGTTATATCGGATTTCTTACCCATTTAACAGTAACGCCAAAACTAGCAGCATAGAAATTTACCATGCTGTACACAACCAGAATGAAACTAGAGCACCAATCCGTACACTCTCAGTAGTGAATTTAAATGATCAACCTCACCTGCTTGCAGCATATACTTGTACCCCGTTGGTTACAATTCCTATTGATGAACTACAAGACGGTGCCCATGTTAGAGGTAAGACCATTGGTGAGCTAGGTTATGGCAATACTCCCATCGATATGCTCAAGTTCAGTGCTTTTGAAGCAGATGGTGTTGAAGATTATATCTTAGTTAGTAATAAAACCAGGAGCAGCGTTATTCTCAAACTAAAGGATATTGCCGAAAGCAATTTAAAAGAGGGTTTGAGTACACCAGTTCAAGTTCCGTATCAGGTCACGGCAGGTGTCCCTGTCTCGTCCGCTCCTTTGGCAGGAGTCATGCATATTGATAATCAGGATAAACAGTTTTTCTTAGCGATTCGGCGCAACCTGGATACAGGTAGGCTCGATTTGCTATCCTTTAGAAAGGGCTTCTATTTCAGACTGAGCGATTTTATCAATGAATACGATTTTGCTGATTATGCATATCCAGAAAATGATCCGTTTCAGCAAAACTTCCTTCGTCAAGCTCACAAGATTCTCAAAACAGACGAGGGGTATCAAGACTTGATCAAATAAAACTCTAGCATAGCATGGGAGTAATAATGTAGTTTTCAGCTATGGCAATAATTACTCCTTAATTTTTCTATTTTCTCACTTTTGAACTGACTATTCTTCACCACCTTACTTAATGCACCACAAGTCAATTACACCAGATACAGAGAGAGTAAACATATCTTTCAAAAAAACTAAGTTGGAGATACATCTTAACCAGGAATTTGGATCGAAAAATACTTGGTGCTTTAGAGTGAATAATATTCCAAAGACAATTCAGCAGCAACTTAACCAGACATCTTTACTGCAGGCAGATTGGTTCACAATATTTCCTGTAGTTGTCAGTGGTAAAGAAGGTGTGGAGAATGAAAAGATGCCGCCGATGTATGGCAATTACACAGTTAATCAAAAAGGTGTTGTCTTCTATCCTCGATATCCTTTACAAGAGGGACAGTGCTACACGGCTATATTTCGCCTAGGGCGTTTGCAAACTCTCTTATCTAACCAGATACAAATGATCACAGACGAGCAAGTAACCGCTGTAATCACAAATGAATTTTGTATTCCGAAATTAGACATACCGCCAGCTCAAATTGTGCGAGTTTATCCTTCATCTGACCATCTGCCAGAGAATTTACTGCGGTTTTATCTCTACTTTTCTAGTGAAATGCGACGAGGTAGCGCATTGCAACATATCCATCTGTTCGATTCTCATGAGCAAGAGATTGATAGTGTGTTTCTTGATACAGGAGAAGAACTGTGGGATTCCACAGCAACTCGTCTTACCCTACTGTTTGATCCAGGACGAGTCAAAAAAGGTCTTAAGGCTCATGTAAACATGGGAAGGGCATTGACAGTAGGCGAAACATATCGTTTGGTGATTGATCGAAACTGGCTAGATGCACAAGGACGACCTTTACAATCCAGTTTCTTAAAGCAGTTCACTGTGGTATTCGAGGATATAATTCCACCTGCTATCGAAAATTGGACGGTTATTGCACCAAAGGCAGACACTCAAGAACCGTTACTGATTTCGTTTCCTAAACCTCTTGACCATGTATCGTTAGTCACCTTGAACCACGTTGAAGATGACGACAGCAACCGGGTAAAAGGGACGGTTGATCTGCTCAACGATGAGAAGATATGGACCTTTACTCCAACGCGCCCTTGGATGCCAGGTTTGTACACCTTATTTGTGGATCCTCGACTAGAAGATATAGCAGGCAATAATCTCAATGGTTTATTTGATAAACCGATTGGAAAACAAACACATAGTCATCATCAGGCAAAGCTGAGTTTGAAGTTTCAAGCTCAATGATGGCAGAGTCCTTGTATTTTGGTCGAAAAATAGGAGGAAATGGTGATTGGAGGGTGTCTGCGGCAGGCATTCCTTTATTTTTTGATACCCGTAACACACCTCAGTCCGGTTAGCGATACGCGTTTGCGAAGCGCCCCCTTCGGGGCTAGCGTCTGCCCTTTGGGCGATCGCAATCATAGCAAAAGACGCCGGTGTGCGTATCGCCTGTCTTTAGGCTAAACCCTTAGCTTTGCGAAACTCGCTGACAACTTCCTTAACATCGCGTAATTCGCCTTCAACTAAATAGTTTAACTGCCGCATTTGGTCAGCTGAAATTTTTCCGACAAGTTGGGCGATCGCCTTCCTAACTTCCGGATACTTTTGCAATGTTTCTTTCCGTACTATTGGAGTTGCTTCATAAGGTGGAAAATACTGTTTATCATCTTTTAGTACAACTAAACCTAAGCGAGATATTTGCCCATCAGTGGAATTTCCATTAATCATATTTACTTGCTTTTGTAAAAGCGCACGGTATATCAATCCCAAATCCATGATGCGAGGAGAGCGGGCAAACCGTAAACCGTAGGTTTTAGACAATCCAGGGAAACCATCTTCCCTGTCCATAAATTCGTAACCAAAACCAGCGCGCCACTGAGGTGTATATTGAGCAGCTTCAGAGAGAGTTTGAATATTATAACGTCTTGCCTCTTCACCGCTTATAATCATCGCAAATGTATTTTCAAAACCCAAAGATTTCATCACTTCCAAATTAAATTGCTGGGCATAAGCTTGTTTTAAGCGTTGATAAACCTTTTTTGGATCGTTAATTACTTTTTGTTTTAAAACAGCAGTGAAAGCCGTACCCGTATACTCAACATAAGCATCAATTTTGCCAGCAGTTATCGCTTGATGACAGACAAAAGTACCAAGCAAGTCGCGCCGTTCAACTTTTAAATTCGTTGTTGCTTCGATTTGCTGTGCTAAGAGTTCGCTTAAAATAGCTTGCTCAGTAAAACCTTTGGAAGCAACAACAATATCACCACCACTTGTGTTAAACTGACAGCTGACAATCCCTATTACCAAAGCAAAAGTTACAAGGAAAAAGGTGATTTTTTTTTTCATCTATTTATCTTCTTCACTATTGCTTAACTATAATTGGTTCTATTTTTTAGTCACTTTAAATTTTGCTTCCAACCAGCCAATAGTAAAATCAGCAAGCAAAGCAATAACTGCTGCAGGAATCGCACCAGCTAAAATTAACTGATTATTAACCGTTACAATACCACGAAAAATCAACTCTCCTAAACCACCAGCACCAATTGCTGCAGCTATAGTTGCAATCCCAATTGCAATAACTGTTGCCACCCGTACCCCTGCTAGGATAACACTCAACGCCAAAGGAATCTCCACTTGAAGCAACAGTTGTCTATCAGTCATTCCCATACCCCGCCCAGCTTCTATGATGGCTGGATCAACACCAGTAATACCTGTATAAGTATTCCGGACAAGTGGTAAGAGAGAATATAAAATTAGGGCAACAGCTGCGGGGACTGTTCCAATTCCGCCGATCACAGGTATGGGGATAAGCAAGCCAAACAGTGCTAAGCTGGGAACAGTTTGCATAATATTTGCGATACCGAGAATCGGTGCCCGCAGATTCTGCTGGCGAGTAATAAGTATACCAAGTGGAATACCTATCACAGTCGCAATCCCAATAGAAATTGCTACTAACAGCAAATGTTCCAAGCTACGTTCCAAGATTTGCGAAGCATATTTTATCAAGAAGAAGTTGTTGATGTTCATAAGACTGGTTTGAGACATTGCAGAAATGCGAGTGCTTCTGGGTGTTGAGAACGTAGAAATTCCTGTGGTGTACCCAACACTACTAATTTTCCTCCATCCATTAACCCAATTCTTGATGCCAACAGAAATGCTTCTTGGATATCATGAGTGACAAACACAACTGTCTTACCCAGTTCCTGCTGTAACCGTTTAAATTCTTGTTGCAATTCTAAGCGCGTGATTGGGTCAAGTGCGCCAAAAGGTTCATCCATCAACAACACTGGCGGATCTGCGGCTAGCGCCCTTGCGACACCTACTCGTTGTCTTTGCCCTCCTGAAAGTTCATGTGGATATCTTTGAGCAAATTTTTCTGGTTCTAAACCCACTAAATCCAACAATTCACGAACTCGCATTTCAATCTGTCTGGGTTTCCAACCTTGTAAAGATGGAACTAAACCGACATTACGTTCCACTGTAAAATGGGGAAATAAACCTGTTTCTTGAATGACATAGCCAATTTTACGCCTAAGTCTAATTTCATCCCACTGAGTTGTGGGAATACCATCAAATAGTACATCGCCTTGTGTAGGTATAAATAGGCGATTGATTAATTTCATTGTCGTAGTTTTGCCACTACCACTACGTCCAAGTAGTATCAGTGCCTCTCCCCGATGGATAGTAAAATTGAGGCTTGATACCAAAGGTCGATTATTCCGGCTAAAGGTGACATTGTCGAATTCGACAGCAATTTGGTTGTCCTGCGGCATGAGTAACTTACAAGCTGGTTTTCTGTAATTATCTTCTGATTTTAGTCATATGCGGGATTCGATATTGCCGCAATAATTTACAGCGGTTTTCATATGAATAGACCACAAATCGTAGGGTAGGCATTGCGAACAAAAGCCGATGTCATAGACATTTGAGATATTAATGAGCAATGCCCACCTTAGAGAAAACGGCTGTAATATCATGTCCGGATAAAGACTTATCATTAAGGCAGCAGGGGAGCAGGGGGGCAGGGGGGCTCTTGAGCGGGTTTTCCGGTTTTTGCACAGATCGTTTAATAATAACTAATTAACCGGACTTGATATAACTACTCAGACAGCCGTACTTCCAATATGAGTTGTTGGGTAACAAATTATTTGTCTTGTTATCAAAGAAATGTTGTTAAGGTGTTGAGTAGATGTTGTTTTCAGCTAGAGTATGTTCTACATGATGCTCTTTTAAAGACTTAAAAAGCAAGAAAACCAAAAAGCAATGTGTTATCTATTAGGCGAATCCCTGATACAGGCTGACTATACAGGCATTATATTAAGCAACATTAAAAACGTTAATAACGACAAATAATTTGTTACTCCACATCAGCAAGCGCAATCAAACCTGATCGTTTGATTGCTCTTGTCCATAATCATGACTTATGATTCCACAGGCTAAGCGTCCACCACCTGCTTCTGCTGCTGTTCCGTTCGCTTTTTGCTGGTCTGGTAATAAGTGAATAATGATTGCACTACCATTTTCGTCAAACACACTCACCGGACTTTCAGTGAGAGTGACTCGACTAGTTAGCACATTGTATGTTGCGTGTCCCTGCTCATCCACCACTAGGTTTGGCAAGTCACCTAGATGATATGGATGGTTTGCCTCTACAGGAAGTTCCGAACCAAAAGGGCCAGGATCAAAGTGTCCACCTGTGGTGCTAAAAGCAGGTTGGACACCTGCTTCGCACACGCCTGCAGAATGAATGTGGAGTCCGTGCAAACCGGGAGTTAGCGTTGCTGGATCGCTTTGAATATTACCTTGAATCCGTACTAAGCCATTGTTTCGCTGTGTTAAGAAGAGGGTGCCAGTAATGTTTGTACCCGTAAGCTCAACTCGTGCTTCTATGGGACTCTGCGCTATGCTAGGTTGTCCAAAGGTTAATGTGTAAATCAGCACCAAGCAAACAGAAACTGCAAAAATAAACAGAGATTTTTTGAGTGAAAACTTAATCACTATGACCTCCTACGCTAATAACAGATAACTTGATTTAGATCCTACATCTGCACGTGTCTCAGTCGAGTCGAGAGTATTTTTGGAATTATGAATTAACAAAGTATACAAGATATATAAAGTCAAACAAGTACTGAGACAAATCAGCTTTATGTAAAATTTAATATAGCTTTAATTTTGAATCAAATATCTTAAATTATACTGGTTGTGGAGCAGCATATTTTGGCATAAAAGTTAGCATAAGCTAATACAAATTTTTGCGAACAAAACCAGAAAAATTGAAACATAAATAAGCCATGACTAATGGTAAAAATAGTAGTTGCTCTGAGTTAGAGAATATTAAAAATACAACTCAAGCACGTAGAGGAACGCAAAGTAGTTCTACTTATGCCTTGATGCATTGGCTATCAAGGCTCTTTCAAAGAACACAAACTCTTGTTATTTTTGCAATAGAAATGCTAGGTGGACTGTTCCAACTGGTATGGAAATCTTTTAGGAGCATAAAAATAATAAGAGGCACGACAATTGCTGCACTAGTGATGGCTGCAATCCTAGCCGGACATACTGTATCGGCACAGGTAACTGCGCCGCCTCCGCTGAGTCAGGTAAAGGTTCCAGAACCAGATAATCTGGGGGATTTTATCAAGGACAAGGTAGCGGCGATCGCCCTAGGAAAGTCTCTTTTCTGGGATATGCAGCTTGGCAGCGACGGCATCCAGTCCTGTGCCAGTTGTCACTTTCATGCTGGAGCAGATAACAGATCTAAAAACCAGATCAGCCCAGGTCTTTTGGAGACGGCTTTCACTCCAGGACGTGGTCCGAACTACCAGCTAACAGCACTAGATTACCCATTCCATAAGCTGGCAGACCCGAATAATAGATCATCGAGCGTTCTGTCCGACACTAATGACGTCGCTGGCTCTCAAGGGGTCTTCAGGTCAAGATTCGTTGACGTCAATCCTGGCAGTGACAAGGACATAGTGACGCCTTTGAAGGATGAAGTTTTCAATGTGAATGGCACAAACGTACGTCAAGTGACGCCCCGCCATTCACCGACGGTGATCAACGCAGTGTTCAACTTTCGCAACTTCTGGGACGGACGAGCTCAGAACACCTTCAACGGGGTGGATTCTTTAGGATTGAGAAACCCCAATGCTTTTATTTTGAAAGCAACCAGCCCGAGGCAGCTTGAAGATGTGGCAGTCAGTCTCAAGAATTCGTCTCTGGCTTCACAGGCGGTGGAACCGCCGCTTAGTGCTTTGGAGACGGCGTTTGAAAACCCACCCATCGGGCCTTTCGCACCGTTGAGGGTTGCGGAGTCCGAAACAAACGACACAGTAACGGTGACCGACGCACAAGGTCGGACTGTTGAGAATAACCCTGATTCGCAGCCATTAACAAATGCTGACTCCTCAAGCCAACAAGCTTCGGCATCAAGTCCTACGCCTTTAAGAAGGATCGGTAGGAAGCTAGGTAAAAAGCTACTTGCCCTGCAGCCCCTTGGCAAGCAGATTGTCGCTTATGATGACAGCGTTTTAGGTCCTTTAAGCAGATCGTCGCGTAATTCGCCCAGACAAGGTCTGAGAAAGTCCTACGAGGCGTTGATCCAGGACGCCTTCAAACCGGAGTGGTGGCGATCAAATATCATCATCCGAGTTGATCCACAAACCGGCGCGCGAACCTTCTTGCGCAAGCCGAAGAACCGCTTGAGCACTATCGAATACACGCTACCGGAGTATAACTTCTCGCTGTTCTTTGGGTTAGCAGTTCAGGCGTACGAATCAACACTTGTGTCTGCTGATACACCATTTGACAAGTTCTTAGCCGGCAACACTAGCGCTCTGACTGCCCAGCAGCAGCAGGGGTGGAACGTTTTCCAGAACAAAGGTCTGTGCATTGGCTGTCACGCAGGAGCGGAATTGACCGCCGCTTCAGTGAGTACCGTCGCTCAAAGGGGACGAATCGGACGTGCACCGTTCCCTCCAAGACCTGCTGAAGACACTGGCTTCTTCAGCATTGGTGTCAGACCTTCCAGCGAAGACCCCGGTTTGGGTGGTAATGACGCCTTAGACAACTCACTCTCTGAGGTACGGCTGGCTCAGCAAGGGAAATTTCAGCAGCTTCTCGGCGAAGCTCCCCCAACCCTCAATCCACCGCTAAGTTCTACTGAAACGGTGATTGCAGACGGAGCCTTCAAAGCACCCGGACTCCGCAATATAGAACTCACTGCTCCTTACTTCCACAATGGTGGTCAGGCAACTCTGGAGCAAGTGGTTGATTTTTACAATCGAGGCGGGGACTTTGGCGGACTTCCGGTGCTGAACCTGACGCCAGAGGAAAAACAGGGGCTGGTTGCCTTTATGAAAGGGCTGACTGATGAACGAGTCCGCAATCAAAAAGCGCCCTTCGACCACCCGCAACTGTTCGTTCCTAACGGACATCCAGGAAACCAAAACTCCGTCACCATCGACCCCAACGTCAAAACCAATGACGGTGTGACGCAAGCTACGGATTCTTTGTTAGAAATCCCAGCTGTCGGTCGTAACGGTGGTAATCCTCTGCCGAACTTCTTGGCAACCTCTTGAGGAAGTTATGTAGTTCCTAATTGAAAAAAGCCTGGTTTTCCAGGCTTTTTTTATGAGGCAATAATTGTTTACAATATCAACGCTCTAGGACAACGTTTGAAGTTTGTTGATCACAAACGCTATCACTGGGGTTATGCGCCGTAGGCGGTACACTAAATCCTCCAATACGCCAGCTGTCTGCCACGTCTTTGATAAAACTGGCGATGGGTATAGCAACCAACAAACCCAGCAGTCCTCCCACTTTCGTTCCCAATAACAAAGAAATGACCACCCACACGGGATTTAAACCAGTCAAATTCCCCAAAAGACGGGGAGCAACGAAATTACTATTCACTTGGTCAATCATCACTGCAATGGCTAAGACTTCAATCCCTAACCAAAAATTTTGCAATCCCACCAACAGACTGACTATAGCAATACCTATACCTGTACCAAAGGGGAATAAAGAAAAAAATCCAATCACCAGACCAAACAATAAAGCCAAAGGCACTCGCAGCGCCAAAAAGACAAGTATCAGAATAAGCGCTAGCAAAGCACCCAATGTTGCTTGACCAATAAAGTAATTTTGAAAGTCTTCACGCAGCAATTGTCGTACTTGCGAACCAACATGAGGCGGAAACCACTGAAAAATGCCATCCCAAAGACGTTCTCCATTTAAAACTAAGTAGATTGTCAACACGACAGTCAGCAGCACGTTGAACACACTACCAATGGTATCCACCGCAAAACCAAGAATTTGACCAGTTAACGACTGAAGTTGATTGGAGAATCTGTCTAACAGTTGAGTTAATATGCCCCTCAAATTCACGGGAAGCTGTTGGGTTGCAGCCCAGTTTTGGAAAGCTTGAAGTTGTTGCGTTCCAGAATCAATCCAACTTGGTAAAAAATTAGCTAGTTCGTTAAGCTGTTGCAGAATTAAGGGAACTAAAGTGAGAGTTAAAGCCACGACAAGTACTAAAGCTAGTAACAACACACCTCCCACAGCTAAGTTGCGGTTTACCCGTTGTTTCTGGAAAAACCGAATTGGATAGTCTAAAACAAAAGCCAGTAAACTGGCGGCTACAAAAATACTGACTAAAGGTTGAAAATACCGCACAACCAGAAGCAATACCCAACCGTTAAGTACAGCAAGGGGAAATGCTAGGCTCAAACTTAACCATTGCGGTAGTTTGTAGTTAGTCATTAGTTATTAGTTATTAGTTAGATGAACCGTCTGTATCCATAAAATCTAACAGAATTCTCTGATGCACAGGTCCGAGAGGTCGTACGTCTGTTGACGCAGTTGAATAACTAGCACCTAGACGAATGTCTTCTGGTGTGATTAAACCCATATCCCAACCTTCGTTGAGAACTAGTTGATTTAATTCTACTGTGAGTGGTGCACAGAAGACATGACGAAAGACTCTTTCATCCGGATAACAGCCAAACTTGGAAAACGTTGATGGTAGAGTGTAGCCAATTTCTTCTAAAATTTCCCGTTGTACCGCAACCTCTGGGGTTTCACCCAGTTCGATGTGTCCACCAAATAGTGCCCAGTGACCGGGATAGAGAATATTTGGATTATTATCCCGCAACTGCATGAGAAACTTGTCTTTTTGGTAAAGAATGGCGATCGCCACTTCAGTTGCCATATGAGTTCTTGTTTATCATCTATGACTTTTAGGTTCTATCTTTTACTCCTTTGAATAAAGCCCTTGGACAACAAGGGCTTCATATCTTATTTACCAATACTACTTGGGAGCGCTAAAGCCAGCCTTTCCAGCTGTCGCTACATCCGCAAAGCAGATATCTGGCTTAACCTTTTCATAATCAGGTGTCTTGGGAGCATGATATATGTTGCCCCGCTTCTTCGTCACCTTGCCCTTCACAGGAGCATTACTGGGACAAGTGGTTTCTCCTTCGGGCTTAACACCTAACTTCTGAGCTGACGCTGAAAGTGTTCCCTCTGTTGAGGTAGTAGCCCCACCAGACGGAGCCGTTGTAGATGTAGACGCGCCAGATTCGCCAGATGGAGAGGTATTGGTTGACTCGTCAGCTTTTTTCCCACAACCTGAAAGGGCTAAAATAGTCAACAATGCGATGGAAATTGTCCATCGATGTCGCAGGGGATGTTTCATAGCTTGTTCTTTTTGCCGAAATTTAGAAGTGAAACGCTATCTAACCAACACTAACTTGATCAGTCTGTACGTCTGTTGCACCAGTCACACCCGAAGCAATCTGTACCAGTTGATCGAGAGTATCTTGATCGGGAACAGATCCTTTGAGAACAACCGTGCTGCCTGTTTGTGCTACCCACAAGCTGTCAATATCATCAAAAGAGGAGTCTTCGTCAAAAGCTAGAGCAACCCGCTTTGCTAGACCACTCTGGTCATATTCTCCATTTAACCCCAATCGCTCTGGAGGAATGTCTCCGCCATCTGGAGTAGACTCTACTGCTACAGGATCTACTTGAGCATCTGCAGGCTTTTCTAAACCAAAAAGTCGTTGTAACCAACCCATAAGTTTTTTCTCCTAATTTCTAACACTTTCATTCACTTGGTCTATTCAAAATCAGGGTTATTTCCTTCTCAACAACCCGCACAGTTTTGTATTCTCTACTATTTGTTAATCAATTGCCTAGTGACTTGGAACACAAAAAATAACCCTGCGTTGAAACCAGAGTTGTTGCTTTATGAAAAGGCAGGCAATCATTAGAGTCAACAACTTGAAAAGTTGTTTCTTTCTCTATCTCAAGTCTGTCTCAATTGTCTCTAAAGCAACGTTCATGAATGATGACTTTGTAGATTACAGCAGATAGGTACAAAAAATTGTAAAGAAAAAATAAACTTTTAACTGTGTCACAATTGCCGAAAAAGTCGCCGCCAAATTTTTTTTGTTGGGCTTACCAGCAGTGGTTTTGGCTGGGGCTGTGGAATTGTACACCCTTTTCAAAGGAGGGCTGAGTGCGACTGGTTTGTTGACACTTCTTATCGGCTTAATCTCTGCCAGTATTTCCGCCTTCGTAGCAATTTGGGGACTCCTACGTTATTTAGAAAAACACAGCACTTTAATTTTTATTTTTTACCGCTTTGTGATGGGTGTGTTTTTGGTAGTAGCTGTGATCTCAGGTTGATTGCCTAATTGATCAGTTAGTGATTAACTCGGTTTTGCTGGAAGCTTCTTTGAGCTAGAAGCTTCCAGAGCATCTCTTTTTCAATGTTTTAATTATTACTGTTCATCTATATAAACTTCCCCATATTCTTTGTCCCCTAAAGGAATACTCTGATAGCGAACTTTACCCTTAATCACCACTTGTACTCCCTGGCGTAGACCAGTTTGATTGGTGACAACCCAAATTTTTCCTGTGGAATCATTAATTTGATACGCGTATCGATTGAGAAGCGGAACTCGCTTTTCTACCTTACCTTGTACGTAAAGTGTTTTACCATCCTCTTGTTGTGCTTTCAAGTCCTGAATTTGGGTGATGTTGGCTCCTATGGCATTTATGCCCAAATACCCTAAGTTACCACAACTGAGTAGTCCTACTACAAGGAAAAGGGTTAATCCCGAGCGTGTGAGTACGACAACACTGTTGTGATTATATGAGAACGAGAAGTTTAAATTTTTCACTTTTTGCATAATCAATGTCTATTGAGCCAATTTTGGCATCAGTGCTTGGCTTGTGACAATTTTCATTTAGAGAGTAACTATCAACACTTTGTTTTTTGGTATCAAAAACACTCAACAAAGAACTCCAAAGCGGAGCCAAAGACTTTGAAGCTCTGGTCAGAATTTATTCTAAATTCTATGTACGATTGGGTTTAAGATTGTAAGCTCGCCATTTTCAATTCTTTCCTGACTAAGGGTTAAGCAAAAAAAGTGAATGTTGCTGAATTAGTCACTGTTTCAATCATTCTCCTGCTTCTAGCCACCGGTGTTGCCCTGCTAACGCGGCGGCTTCGTGTTCCTTACGTTACAGGTTTAGTGTTGGCAGGTTTGCCAATCACTGAGCTATTTTCTCGTCGTATTGGTTTAGATCCAACTCTTGTTTTGAATCTTTTCCTGCCGATTTTAATATTTGATGCTGGGATCAATACAGATATCAGCCGCCTACGAAGCACGTTTAAACCAATTGCCCTCCTAGCTGGTCCAGGGGCTGTGTTTTCCAGTGCTATTATTGCTGTTGTGTTGAAATTTGGGCTAGGACTGACTTGGATACCTGCTCTATTTGTAGGAGCCATTCTGGCAAACACTGATACGGTTTCAATGATTGCCGTCTTTAAGGAGATACCTGTGCCCTCCCGGCTTTCCACCATCGTTGAAGGAGAAACTTTATTCAATGATGCCGCTGCCCTAGTTTCGTTCAATCTGATTTTGCAAATCTATTCGACAGGTTCGCTCACGTTACTGCAGGGAATCCAACAGCTGCTATTTATCGCCCTAGGAGGCTGCCTTGTGGGATTAGTCTTGGGCTACTTGAGCATACCTATATTTACCCGTTTAGATGATCCCCTTAGCAGTCTGTTACTAACTGTTGCAGTTGCATTAGGAACTTTTCAGGCTGGGCAATTTCTAGGTGTCTCAGGTGCTGTGGCTGTCGTTGTCGCTGGATTAATTTTCGGGAATTTTGGGCTTTCTGGTAATACTTCCGCTTCTAGTCGCATCACCTTGTTGAGTTTCTGGGAATATGCCAGTTTTACTGTCAACACCTTTATTTTTCTGCTGATTGGTGTAGAAATAAACCCGATAACGCTCTGGAGGACTTTACCTGCAATTCTACTTGCAGTTTTGGCTTATCAAGTCGGACGAGTTCTTACGGTCTATCCACTGTTAGCTATATTACGTTGGTTTGACCGCCCAATTCCACTGCGCTGGCAACATTTACTCTTTTTAGGTAACATCAAAGGTTCACTTTCAATGGCTTTGGCGTTAAGCTTACCCACCACACTACCAGGGCGAGAAAGTCTCATCACTATAGTCTTCGGCAGTGTGCTAGTGTCATTAGTGGGTCAGGGGTTAAGCTTGCCCTGGCTGGTAAAACGCTTAAAATTATCTAAATTTTCAGAGGTTCAGCAGCAGGTTGAAGAATTGCAAGCCCAGCTGATGGCGGGTAAAGCAGCACAAGATGAATTAGACAGCCTTTTGAAGTCAGGGGTGTTGCCAAAATCTGTCTATGAGGAGATGCGTTCTGCGTATCAGGTACAAGTGGCAGCAGCAGAAAGAACACTACGGGAATTTTATAATCGCCGTCCAGATGAATTTGACGAAAACACAGGCAATCGCAGAAAACTTGATGCTATTCGCCGCCGTTTATTGCTAGCGGAGAAAGCAGCACTTAGCGAGGCAATGCGTAAGCGAATCCTCTCAGAAGAAATTGTCCAAGGGCGGATACAAAAGATTGACGAGCAATTGCTGAAACTAGATGATGATTAGTAGCTCTTCAAGAACCCTGCACAGAAGATGAGCGCTTGTCATTACTTTGACTTTTAATAACCTTGCCAGGACTGATCCAGGAAATTCCTTGTTGGAAGTCAGTACCAATCATAACTGCTTCAACCACAGGCTGAAAAACTTTTGTTTGTGCTACCCACTCCACAATAAAGTTAGCCCCTGAACCTCCACTAGTGTCAGTTCTATCTACAACAAAATCCGTAGAAGCCAGGGCAGTAAGTTGAATGGGGCGCTCTAAATACTGTTTAAGTAGTTTTCCATTGGAGTCATAGTAGCGCACAGAAGTAATGATGATCGGGTTGGTCAAATCAGTATTACGAATACTGAGAGTCGCGGCTAAATCGAAAATTTTTTTATTATCCCCATGATAGATGTGGGAGTAGACAGGGACATAGATAGTTTGACCCATCACTGCCTTGAAATTTTTATCTAAAGTGACCACCTTTTGAGATTGATTTGCCCCTTTAGTATCAGCTTGCGGGTGCGGTGGACTCTGTGGTGATGTGCAGGATGTCAGTACAATAAGAGCCATCGCTGAATAAAAAAGTGGATATAGCTTCATTAGAACAAATCATTTACAACCTTCAATAAAATCAATCACTTGATGTAACGAGCCTGGTTTAGTCACAATCAGCACAGTTGAATCGGGTTCCAGTACTGTACTACCGTTAGGAATAGTTAAATCCTCGTGAGGATGAGGCTGATAGCCAATAATGAGAGAGCCAGTGGGAAACCGGGAATCCTGAGCAATTTCGGCTACACTACGACCGACAACATAGCAATTGTTTGGAATAGAAAGTTTTAAAACCTCAATCTGTCCCTGTTCAAAATGCATCATCGATTCGACTTGCGGATACTCAATGGCATTCACCATTGTTGAAACTGCCAAATCTACGGTACTGATGATATGATTGGCTCCAGCTAAACGCAGGGGTTCCACAAAATCGGGATGGCGCATTCGAGACAGAATATGAGGAACACCATAGTGCTTGGCAAGAGTTACCATTGCTAAGTTCAAAGCATCGCTTCGTAGCATAGCTGCCAAAGCGTCAGCTTTACGAATTCCAGCTTCTAACAACACTTCTGTACTGACAGCACTGCCTTCAAAAGCCATTACTCCCACGCGTTCGCGGGCATAGCGACAAGCATTACGCTCAATGTCAATCACAGCTACGGTATGCCCTAGTTCTACCAATTTCTGTGCCAAACTCAGCCCTACCAAACCTGCCCCACCAATTAGCACGTACATAACTGCTTTTTGATACTTTTCGCCTCCTACTTTACTTTACAAGCTAGCTTGAAAATAAGGAGTGAGGGAGGGAGAGGGTGAGGGAGTGAGAGAGAATTTTTTCATGCGTTATTGGTGTACGCAGTTCATGACGATTACTTAATAAAAGGTCAAACAGTTTCGCATCCCTAAGGCTTTAAACAACCAAATTTTCAATAGCACATTATGGTTAATTTGTACAGTTCCTAATTTTTACAAGGAACATTGACTAATTCTGATTTCTAAAGTCTTCTTAGACAACCAATCTGAGAAGATAATGAATGTGGTTTTGCTGCTTGCAAGGAAAGCATGAGACAGCAACGCCAAGCCGTAGCGCACTTGTTTTGAATTTGAATGGAAACAAAAACAGCCAAACTTCTTGATGGTAAAGCTTTAGCTAACAAAATTCAGCAAGAACTTTCTGCTGCCATTAAAGAATTACAACCACCAATCGGACGCCCGCCAGGTTTAGCAGTGCTGATGGTGGGCGATAACCCAGCGTCAGCGGCTTACGTACGCGGGAAAGAACGAGCTTGTCAGAAAGTTGGTATTGACTCTTTTGGCAAGCATTTTCCCACAGAAACGACTCAAGCAGAGTTAGAACAAGTGATTGCTGCGCTCAATAATGATGAAAGGGTGGATGGCATTCTCGTGCAATTACCCTTACCCAACCACTTGGATGCTGTGACGCTTTTGCATCAAATAGTTCCAGAGAAAGATGCCGACGGACTGCACCCAATTAATTTAGGGCGACTGGTGCGAGGAGAACCTGGTTTACGTAGCTGCACTCCAGCTGGAGTTATGCGGCTGTTGCAGGAATACGCAATTCCTTTGAGGGGAAAGCATGCGGTGGTCGTAGGACGCAGTATTTTGGTGGGTAAACCACTGGCTTTGATGCTGCTAGAGGCAGATGCGACTGTGAGTGTGGCTCATTCGCGATCGCACTCTTTGCAGTCCATCACCACAAATGCTGATATTCTAATTGCAGCAGCAGGTCGTCCAGGACTCATTACTGCTGACATGGTGAAACCGGGCGCTGTTGTGGTAGATGTGGGAATAAATCGTGTGACCTCATCAAGCGGTGAGAGTCGTCTGGTTGGTGATGTCCACTTTGAGTCCATTGCTGGTATTGCGGAATTTATCACACCAGTTCCCGGTGGTGTTGGTCCGATGACTGTAGCTATGTTGCTACAAAATACGGTGAATAGCTATAGCCAACGCTCCCATACTTAGGAATAGTCCATACTCATTTGGCAAAAATATAACAAATGGCTAATGGCAAATCACCTAAGATGCTCCTGCAAAGGAGCTGCTCAATGAACGAACACGCTCAAATCCAAAGTTAAAAATTCCAAAAAATCATTCTTCATTTTGAATTTTGAACTTTGAATTTTGAATGGAATGTAGGGGGTGACTCTTTCCCGTAAAATTGTTACGTGTATAACAGAACATTAAGGAAGTTAGGAATGGTAGCAGCTGATAACATTCAAAAAACTCCAGAGGAAGTCAAATTTGACTTACGAGCTTATCTCAAAGAGCGACAAAAGATTTGTGAAGCTGCTTTGGATAAATCTATTTCCATCCGTTATCCAGAAAAGATTTACGAAGCAATGCGCTACTCGCTCATGGCTGGAGGTAAACGTTTGCGTCCTATTCTTTGCCTTGCTACCTGTGAGATGATGGGTGGTACCATTGATATGGCAATGGCAACCGCTTGTGCTGTGGAGATGATCCACACAATGTCGCTCATTCACGACGACTTACCAGCAATGGATAATGATGATTACCGTCGCGGTAAGTTGACAAATCACAAAGTTTATGGTGACGACATTGCGATTTTGGCTGGGGATGGCTTATTAGCTTATGCGTTTGAATATGTAGTCACTCATACTCATAATGTACCACTAGAGCGAGTCACACAGGTCATTGCTCGTTTGGGTCATGCCACAGGAGCGACAGGCTTGGTTGGTGGTCAAGTGCTTGATTTAGAATCAGAAGGAAAGACAGATATTTCCTTAGAAACGTTGAATTTCATTCATAGGCACAAAACCGGTGCTCTTTTAGAAGCTTGTGTTGTCTGTGGTGGCATAATAGCAGGAGCATCATCAGAAGATGTGCAGCGACTGTCTCGCTATTCCCAAAACATTGGACTTGCCTTCCAAATTATTGATGACATTTTAGATATCACTCAAACCGACGAGGAATTAGGCAAAACTGCTGGAAAAGATCAACAGGCTCAAAAAGTGACGTATCCTAGTCTTTGGGGACTCGAAGAATCAAAACAAAAGGCTCAACAACTTGTAGACGATGCTTGTGCAGAACTAGAACCTTTTGGAGATAAAGCCTTGCCCTTAAAGGAATTAGCACACTTTATCACCAGTCGTAAAAATTAAACTAACAATGAATGATGAATGATACAAGCAGGGGAACTTTACATTATATAATTTATCATTCATAAATCATATCTCTGTTGAGAATTCATCATTCACAACTCATAACTCCCCATCTTATCAAAATAGCATGCAGGACATAGGCGACATATTCAACAACCGAGTGTTGTGGGTTGCTGTAGGAGCTTGTTTGATGGCTCAAGCATTAAAGCTTGTCATCGAGCTACTCAAGAATCGCAAACTGAATATAAATGTTTTAGTAACAACTGGAGGTATGCCTAGTGCTCATTCTGCACTAGTAACTGCTCTTGCAACAGGAGTCGGGCAAACTCTTGGTTGGGCTTCTTCAGAATTTGCAGTGGCAATGGTTTTTGCCATAATAGTCATGTATGACGCTGCTGGAGTTCGTCAAGCTGCTGGAAAGCAAGCCCGTATCCTTAATCAGATGATTGATGAATTGTTTCACGAACACCCAGAGTTTGATGGCGATCGCCTCAAAGAATTACTGGGACACACACCTGTCCAGGTGATTGTTGGATCAGCTTTGGGTATAACTATCTCGTGGTTGGCTAAGTCAACCGGCGTGTTGGTTGTCAGTCCATAATCAATCAAAAAACCTGACTGTATTTTGCTGAGGGCTACTGCAAACGCACAGATGAGCGCAGTAGCATCACTTTGCGACTATCTACAACTACGGCAAAAAAACCTCGTTCGCTCAACTTTTGCAGTGTGCTGTATGCTTCTTTTTGATTCCTCGTATAAACAGCCAGCAAATAAGGACGTTCTCCGTAGGAAACAAAACCTACGTCTCCCCTAACAACTTCTCGTACTTTGTTCGCCATTTCTGGGCGGTTATAGTAGTCTACTAATACAGCCAAACCCTCTCCCAAACGTTCAGGTTTATAGCTTACTGTCTGACTAGGCGGTTTCTGTGCCACCGTCTGTGTCACCGTAGAGGGTTTCTGTGCCACTTGTGACGGTCGAGTGGTAACAATAGCAGATAATCCCACTATATTCTTGATATACCTCGCCCAACTATTAGCATCATCTATGTTGTTAAATCCACCAATTCGTGTGACTGTATTTTTGAGATATCTACAAGTCCTTGCGTTAGTATTGGATGGTAAAGCTTGACGTAATTGCTTCTGATTCTCTGCTGTGGGACTACTGACCAACAAAAGATACTCACCGGAATTAGGAGGTTGACAGACAGCAATGTCTTGTTGAGCATTAGCAGAATTTATGCCACTACTCAACCCGACAATACCTAAGATTAAACTACTGACTAAAGTATTTGTTATCTGAAATTTTTGAACAACAGTCTTAGACATAAATTTTTATTGATTTTTCTCAAAATATTATATTTAGCTATTAGTCAATAGTCTATAGCCCAAGGATTAATGAACGGCAGGTTGCACACTCAGAGGAGAACCCCGCACGGCACTTCTGTTTGCAACGCACTGCCTCCTGATGACTAATAACTAATGACTAATGACTAATAACCATACATTAAGATACGGCAGCCAGAGATGCCAAAGCATCAGGAATTTCTGGAGAAGGAGCTTGAAATTCGCCTGTTAGGATATATTCTAATCGAAGTTTCAACCAGGTAATAAATTGGGGATTAGTAGAAATAATCGCTACTGCTGGTTGAGGACATTTTGCCTTCACTTGTGACATTTGGGGTGCTTCCAGAAAAGCTGGTTGTTTAACTACCCAAAAATCAATTTCTTTTTCTTGTTCGTGGTAGTAACGAGTGCGTTCCTTCAGAACTTCCTCCATCGGTTCTTCTTCCAGGAGAAACCGTTGACTTGCCAAAACGTAATAGTATGTTTGCATGTTCATCCTTTGTTAATCTAGCTATTGTGTAGGACATAGAGGATAGCACTGTGTCCTACACAATAACTAAAATATAAAGTACCTTATTTAGGAATGGAAGGGACAACCACCTTCTTGCTGTTGGACAGTTTGTTTTCCACCGCCTGTTAGCTTTTTGAGAAAGAGACTGTTGTCAAAGTAGTGTTCTATGGAAAGAACTTTCAAATCATCAGTCACACGCGCCAAGCTGATACCGATGACTTCTACTGTGTCTCCTGTAGGTGTATAGTCCTTATATGAACCGCTAAAAGTTCCCCAATGTCGCCATTTAAATGTAACATTTGGTGGACCAGAGAAAACCTCAAGCACTTCCCACCAGAATCCTTGAGGAAATGCTGTATGGAAAAGATTGGCTGATGATTCAAAATTTTCCTCAGAAGCCTTGTATTCTTCTGTATCACCAATAAATAAATTATAAGTGCCAGCCTCTACCACATCTGACGCTGTATAAACAGGACCACCATTACTACTCATACGAAACTGTTCGTTCACAACTGATAACCACTGCTGTGGATTGGTTTTGAACGATGCTTCCATCTCAAAGGTTCTGACTAAGTTTTGGACAATCCCTTCTAGTGAACCTTCAACGTGGTTGTATGTACTTTGTTTTGCAAGATTTTCTTTTGAGCGAGAGTAATCTGGGGGAGTTTGATAGCGCCACTGGGCGTCAGGACTATGTGCAATCACTGTGTCTCTATCTTGTACCCAAACCGGAGTATTGTTCGACTGTGTTGCGCTCATAATAAAGTACCGTCAAAGAATAATCTCTGTCTTGAACATACCAAAGACTTTCTAGATTTACGCAGTCGAACCCCAAAATTTTTTAGTCTGATGCTGACAGTTGCTACAGTTGACCTCGCATCGCTAATTTCATCTCACGAACTGCTCTTTCCATACCAACAAGTGCTGCGCGACTAACGATCGTGTGCCCAATATTTAGTTCTTCCATGCCTGGTAGATTAGCCACAGGGTAGACGTTCCAGTAGGTGAGTCCATGCCCAGCATTCACTCGCAGTCCTGCATTTATCGCTTGCTCACACCCTTTAGACAGGAAGGCTAATTCTTGCTCACGACTGGTTTCATTCTTAGCCTCAGCATATCGCCCGGTGTGTAGCTCAATAAATTTAGCTTGCACCTTGACAGAAGCTTCAATTTGTGCTGGTTCAGCGTCGATAAACAAACTGACAGGAATATCAGCGCTTTGCAATTTATCAACAACTTGTCCTATTCTATCAATTTGACCAGCAATATCCAGTCCGCCTTCTGTGGTGACTTCTTCCCGCTTCTCAGGTACTAAAGTAACGTAATCAGGTTTGATATCTAGGGCAATGGCAACCATTTCATCTGTCGCCGCCATTTCTAAATTAAGATGCGTTCTCACCGTTTGCCGCAACAGCCGCACATCTCGTTCTTGAATATGTCGCCTATCTTCCCGCAGATGCGCCGTAATGCCATCTGCACCTGCTAACTCTGCCAGTACCGCCGCCGCCACAGGATCTGGTTCTACAGTCCGCCGTGCTTGGCGAATCGTGGCGATGTGGTCAATGTTTACACCAAGTGTAGGCAACCTGATTATCTCCCTTTCACAGTCCTCAAGTTTTGATTTTACCAGGGAATAGAGGTTGGAAGGTGAGTGGGGCGATCGCCTGATAATATCTTTCTTGTATTAGGCTTTTTTGTCTTAGGGCATCTCAGAAACCATGAAATTACCCAATGGTGACTCACACCAGCACTCGCTAGCTTAATGCGCTGTTCATCCAATAGTTTTTGAACTTTAGGCGGTATGTTTAGCGTTTTACCTGTTACGAATTAGGGTCCTACTACGACTGATTATATGAAGCGTGTTCAACACGCATCTACATCATTATGTAGGACATCCTGGATGAATAATCCTCAATTTTCTATTCCCAGGCAGCGTCTCCATTCGGAGGTTGGGACAAAACCAGACAACATTTTGGCAATGGATGCCAAACACAATCCTTCTGCTTTCGCCGAACTCTATCGCCGTCACTTGAAAAATGTCTACAGCTACTTTTTCATGCGAGTTGGAGATGTACACCATGCTCAAGATTTGACGACTCAAACGTTTCTGGCGGCAAAGGAGTCGATGACCAGTTACCAAGGTCGTGGATCGTTTGCTGCTTGGCTTATGGGCATAGCCCGGAGGAAAGCAGCCGATCACTTTCGTCACAACCGGAAAACACTGCCATTAACAGTTGTTGACCAGCGATCGTCTCCCTCTCCCTCGATAGAGGAAGAAATTGACCGACAGTTGCAACTAGAGCAAATTGCTCAATGTGTCAAGACTATTCTGACTCCAGATCGAGCTGAAGCCATTGCCCTAAGAATCTTTGGGGGCTTGAGTACTGCTGAAGTTGGTCAGGTGATGGGAAAGAGCGAGGCAGCAGTGAAAATGCTGATTCATCGAGCTATAGCTGATTTGCAACAACACCTGGCTCCTCATGCCAAAGGAGAAGAGCAATGACACCTGAGAACCACCCAAAAAGTCACGAAATGCAGATAGCTGAGGACTTAGACACATTCCTCACTGCTCAACTTGCTGGAGAAAGTGTTTCTGCACCACCGAGCTTATCACAATCTGAAACGGACTTAGCGGCAATGCTAGTCGCTGTCTGTGATGAAGTCCAGCCAGACTCTGCTTTTGCAGCCGAACTAGAAACACGATTGCTGGGAGCGAATGTAGTGGATGCATCCTCAGTTTTCCCAAGTCAGAAAACTGAGGAGTTGCCAGAAACTCGGCAAAACAGGTCGCACTTTTCTCCATCTCTAAACTTACTTATACAAGGAACCAGAACTATGAAGCTAGCTGTGTTACGTTCTCGTCCTATTCACCGATTTTCTATAGCTGCAATGGCTTTGCTTGCTATTTCATCAGTCGTAGTCATATCAACACCTTCATTGCGTTCTCTAGCACAAGCAATCTTTGAGAATTTCAGCCGCACTAGCAGCGACCAGGTTGGTACAACTGAAACGAGGACAGGAAAACGCCCACCTCTGACTGAAGAGCAGAAACGAACGATGCGAGAAGTAAAAATGGTGGAGCGAAAAATGGAAATGGAGATGCGAACAACGACCACAGTCAGAGAAATGGAAATTGAAAGAGGTTTTGACTTGAAAGAACCTACTTTCATACCTACTGACTATGTTCTCGAGAAGGAAGTAGGATCTCCTTTTCCAAATGTGGTGGTGTTTGGCTATAAAAACTCTCAAAACAATGCAAAGATCGTAATTTCTCAGAAACGCCTTGATGGAGAAAAAGTAATTGGTCCAACCCTTGAGATGCCTTTAGCAAAGTACAAATCGAAGGGCATCACGATGAGTATTGGCTGGTTCCCCCCACAGCCAAAAACACTGTTCGGGTCGAAAGACCCAGCCTTGCAACAAGTAGATAAGAGTCCAGTGGGTGCGAGTGCGAAAATAGAGTCGGTTCAAATTGGCAATTTAACTGGTGAGTATGTCGAGGGAGCTTGGGAATCAATTGTTGATCAAGATGCTATCTCTGGGATGCGATGGAATCAAAATGCTCCGTTACGACAGATTCAGTGGAAATCCGGGAACGTGCTATTTCAAATTGCTACAACCAATGACCTCAGTCGAGATGAATTAGTGGCGATCGCCCGCAGTATGCAATAAATCCTTGAGGTTTTTCAGAACTACTTTCCACTTGCAGTGATCGTTTGGTTTAATTGAGCCAACTAACTGGATATTTTCCCCACCTATCACCTTTTATCGGAGGCTGGAAAGTGGGGATTCCTGAGATTATCTCTAATGACAAAGAAAGCGGCTGAAACCCCATCACTTTATGAGAATATTTAGACTTTCGATAGGTAACAATTTAGCTGTCGCAATCGTGGTTAGCATTTCAGTTTTGCTCGTGCTGTGGTTTGGTTCACCACTGCTCCCAACCCGGGCAAAATCGAATACAACGGCATTGGTATTTTCACTAAAATTTGAATGGCAAGACCTTTGTCAGTGCTGTTCTGGATGGAAGTCCAGCAGCACAAGCAGGTTTAAAGACAGGCGATCAACTGCTTAGTGTTGATGGTCGTTCATACCAGCAGATACAGTCTTTTGCGGGTAAAGCAGGTCAAAAAGTGAATTTATTAATTCAACGGACGACTGCTCCCAACAGCCGTAAACAAGTTGCTGTTACTCCCAAGATGTTAGATGCCACTACTATGTTTCTTGATGCCCAAAAAGCCAGTCGAGAGGTGATTGAGCAGGAGCGTAAGAAGATCGGTTATGTTCATATTTGGTCTTATGCAGGTGAGCAATATCAGCAACAGCTTGAGTCTGACCTCATAACTGGTTCCTTCAAAGACGTTGATGGATTAGTTTTGGATCTGCGTGATGGTTGGGGTGGTGCGTCTCCTACGTATCTGGGCCTCTTCACTGCAAAAATTCCCGACATGACCATTATTCGGCGCGATGGTAGTCGCACTATAAGAAGATTTCAATGGAAAAAACCAGTGATTATGGTGGTGAATGAGGGAACTAGGAGTGGTAAAGAAATTCTGGCGTTTGGCTTTCAGCAATATAACATTGGATCTCTAGTCGGTTCCAAGACTGCGGGAGCAGTAGTTGCTGGTAGTCCTTTTCTGATGCAAGATGGCAGTGTGCTTTACTTGGCAATATCGGATGTGTTACTTAATGACAAACACAGGTTAGAAGGGAAGGGTGTCACACCGGATATCAACGTGCCATTTCCTTTAGAATACGCCCAAGGGGCAGATCCTCAAAAACAGCAGGCTGTAGAAGTTGCACTAAAAGCTGTCACCGGAGAGTGAAAATATCTGGGAAGAAATGATTTTTGGTGTCAGCACTCTGGAGTCAGCCAGTTTAGATGTTTCGTTGTAGTATTTTGTAGGTGCTTACATAATATAGGTAATTTTTTTTAATTTTCATTTTTTATTTTATGAGTCTGTCAGACATTTCTAACCTTTGGGTTCCTTTGGTGCTTTTAGGGTTAATTATCATTGCTGCTATATTTTTCAGCCGCAGCAGCTAATGTCGTGTTGCGAGACGCCGCTATTCGTCTGTTGCTTTGGGAGCAACGCCCTTACACTGCGCACGCCAAGGGCGTAAGCGCAAGCGTGTCCGCAGGACTTACAAAGCAGCGTTTTTGCACGAGATACGGTTTGGTCACAATAACTGTCGCTGCGGACTATAGTTACGTTGTTCTGGTGTAAGTCCTGTCCTATTAGCGAAGGAACTTTCTGCACCCGGCAGTATGGTTCATACTTTTTTTAATAAGTACTAATAACTAATGAGCAAAGAAATAACTAATCACTCCTATTGGAGGTTAAAATAAATCCCGATTGTCTCCCAAAATTTTAAAAACTTCATGATCTCCAGCAACGACTTTCGACCAGGTGTTTCGATAGTATTAGATGGGTCCGTCTGGCGAGTGGTAGAATTCCTCCACGTTAAGCCAGGGAAAGGTTCTGCTTTTGTGCGAACGAAACTGAAAAATGTTCAAAGTGGGAACGTGATGGAAAAAACGTTCCGCGCAGGTGAAACAGTTCCCCAAGCTAACCTGGAAAAAAGCACAATGCAGCATACCTATAAAGAAGGTGACGAATACGTCTTTATGGATATGGAAACATATGAAGAAGGCAGATTGAGCGCCTCACAGATTGGCGATCGCGTAAAATACCTCAAAGAAGGTATGGAAGCCAATGTTGTTCGCTGGGGCGACCAAGTCCTAGAAGTCGAACTGCCTAACTCCGTAGTATTGGAAATTGTGCAAACAGATCCAGGTGTTAAAGGTGACACTGCTACTGGTGGTTCTAAGCCTGCAACTTTGGAAACGGGAGCAATAGTGATGGTTCCTTTGTTTATTTCTCAAGGAGAACGCATCCGTATAGACACCCGTGACGATAAATACCTTGGCAGGGAGTAACTTTCTTCTCACCTCTAGATGCAAATCCTGATTTTCATCTATGACAGGGATTTCCATCCCTGCCTGACTATACAAATTCATTTCAAAAGATAAAGTCTATCTACGACCTAATTGCATGAGGTAAGGAAAGCTGTGCCATTGGACTTTAATGAAATCCGCCAACTGTTGACAACCATTGCACAAACCGACATTGCAGAAGTCACCCTCAAAAGTGACGATTTTGAACTCACAGTTCGTAAGGCTGTAAGCGTTCCTCCAATGTTGTCAGCACCACCTCAAGCGGCGTTAGGGGCGGTTGGTACACCGAACACACCAGTTCCACCGCCTATTCCCTTAGTGATGTCGCCTCAAACAGTAACGGTAACCTCTCCAAATCGCCCCACTGACAGCAATACTCTTGGCGTACAGTCACCACCAGCTGGTTCCTCTGTCATAGAACAGAAGTTTGTGGAAATCCCTTCCCCAATGGTAGGAACGTTTTATCGTTCGCCAAGTCCAGGCGAAGCACCATTTGTGCAAGTGGGCGATCGCATTAAGAGCGGTCAAACAGTATGTATCATAGAAGCCATGAAACTCATGAATGAAATCGAAGCCGAAGTATCCGGACAAGTGATAGAAATTCTCGTACAAAACGGTCAACCAGTAGAATATGGTCAACCTTTGATGCGAATTAACCCAGATTAAGTATTAATCTATATATCGATGCCTAGTTGTTAATTTTTTAATGAGTCCTTACGGGTCTGCCCTGATGAAACAAGCGTTGCCTGTACCGCCAGAAGTCGTGCAACAAGTGGCTGAATACTTCAGCCTCTTGAGTGAACCCATGCGCCTACGGCTGTTGCATTTGCTGCGAGATGAAGAAAAATGCGTGCAAGAATTGGTAGAGGCAACACAGACTTCTCAGGCTAATGTATCAAAACATTTGAAGGTCATGTGGCAAGCAGGAATCCTTAGTCGTCGCAGTGAAGGAACCTGTGCCTATTACCGAGTTGAAGATGAGATGATTTTTGAATTGTGTAACAGGGTTTGCGATCGACTAGCCTCCAGGTTAGAACAGCAAGCCCGTAATTTTCGCATCTTAAATACCCAGTAATTCTTGAGAAGAAATCAGAATGCAGAACGCAGAATACAAAATAATCCCACGGCGAAATCCGCCCTTATGCAGTATTAAACTGAACTCGTATTGGTGCAAATGTACTAAAAAAACAGAATAGACTTCTGTCTTAGTCTTTACTTTATATCTGGAACACCTCAAACAGAAAGTGGGCAACTATGCACATAAAAAGCTTTCTGTCAATCCGTAAAGCCTAGATGTTATTCTAGATGGTTAGCAGGTAAAGTGATGCAAAATCAAACGCCAATTGGACAAATATCTGTGCAGAAGCAGTTCCCCTTAACGACTGTAGGGGCACTTGCTGTTAATCCTCATGGACAAGTCTTAATTGTCAAAACGACTAAGTGGCGGGGCACATGGGGTGTACCGGGAGGTAAAGTGGAATGGGGCGAAACGCTAGAAGCCGCAGTCAAAAGAGAGTTTCGAGAAGAAGTGGGTTTAGAGTTGACAGATGTACGCTTTGGGTTGCTACAAGAAGCGGTGCTAGATTCACAGTTTGTGCGGGAAGCCCATTTCATTATGGTTAACTACTATGCATTCTCGAAAGGCGAAACCATCACACCCAACGAAGAAATTGAGGAATGGGCATGGGTGACTCCCCAACGGGCAACAGAGTATCCCCTCAATACCTACACCCGCGTATTGATTTCGGACTATGTACAAAAGCAAATCGACAAACTATATCACAATAAAGTTCAAGAACAATGCTAAAAAAAGCACTCGTGACTGGATCATCGGGGGGAATTGGACGGGCGATCGCCCTCAAACTAGCCACTCAAGGATTTGATGTCGCATTTCACTATAACCGCAGTGGAGAAGCAGCAAGTAAAGCAAGTGAGGAAGCAGCGACTCATGGAGTCAAAGCGATCGCCCTCCAAGCAGATGTTACCAATCCCGATCAAGCTAAGTCTTTGGTAGAACGGGCAGCCGAGAATCTGGGAGGCTTATCTGTAGTCGTCAATAACGTGGGCAACTATTTAGGAAAACTCACCAGCCAAATATCTACACAGGAGTGGCATGAAGTTCTTGATTCCAACCTTAATACCACTTTCTATATTACTCAAGCAGCACTTCCCTATCTGAAGGCAGCCAATTGGGGGCGCATTGTCAATTTTGCTTGCGCTAGTGCCCAGAATGTGGTAGCACGTCGGACGAATACAGCTTATGTCATTGCTAAAACTGGTGTCATCATCTATACAAAGTCCTTGGCCCAGGAGATCATTAAGAACAACATTACTGCCAATGTGGTATCCCCGGGAATAGCTGAGAATTCTTTTGACGTAGAGGAGATGATCCCAAAACTACCTGCCAAACGCGCAGCAACTTTGGAAGAAATAAGCAATGCTGTTTGGTTTTTTATCAGTCCCGATGCTGATTACATCACAGGACAAATATTGGAAGTCTCGGGGGGCTGGAGTTTGTAGTCTCGCGCTATTGCCATAGTATAGATGAGTGCAGCTCGTTAGACAGGCTGCTCTTTGACAATTGCTATTTTTTGTTAACGGATTTGAAATATGCTTACTCTTGAAGACTTATACGCAATTCATGAACACTATAAAGACGCCTTAAATGCAAAAGTAGAAGAGTTCACAATAGGAAATAAAAATTTCAATTTCAATTCAAAAAAAGCCATTTTAGGAGTCATTAATCTTTCTAGTGATTCTTGGTATAGAGAAAGTGTATGTTTAAGTTCAGAACAAGCTATTCGTCGTGGATTAGTGTTAAACGCTCAAGGTGCTGATATCGTAGATATTGGCGCTGAGTCAACTTTGGAAAAAGCAGAGAGAGTTGAAGACGTTAGACAACAAAGTCAAATTCTGCCTGTTCTTGAAGCTTTGAATCAAGAAGGTATTTTGACTTCAATTGAAACTTATTATCCTGAAGTTGCGAGAGAATGTTTGCGGGTTGGGGCAAATGTCATTAACTTAACAGGACCAGAAAAAAGTGAAGAAATTTACCAAGCTGTCTCTGAGTTTGATGCAGGGGTAATTATCTGTTATGTTCAAGGAAAAAATGTTAGAGAAGTTGGTGATTTTGATTTTGGGGATGATCCAACAGATTTAATGTACGATTATTTCGCCAAGGAAATAGACACAGCAACTAAATATGACATCAGAAAAATTTTTGTCGATCCAGGGTTAGGGTTTTATTACAAAAATCTCCAAGACAGTTCTCTTCGTATTCGTTATCAAATGAGAACGTTTTTAAATACTTTTCGACTCAGGAAATTAGGTTTTCCAGTTTGCCATGCCCTACCCCATGCTTTTGAATGTTTTGGTGAAGAAGTCAGAAGTGCTGAACCTTTTTTCGCTGTTCTTGCCGCATTAGGAAAAACAGACCTTTTTAGAACTCATGAAGTTCCTAAAACTAAAGCTGTTTTAGATACTCTTAGTTTCTTTTAAAGTGTTGGGATTAAGAGGGAACGGGGAACGGGGAACGGGCAACAGGCAACAGCAAAATCCCCATTAAAAAGCGTAGCGCCACGACTTTGGAGTGGCTATCTGGGGTTTGTAACATCACGAAAACCCAGTTGTAGACAATTGTAAGGATATCAACCTGTGTTTATAATTAATTCTGAGTTTTGACAACTGTGCTCTGAGTTCTTTTTTAGTCATGTCCTCAATTTTTGAACAATTCAAAAGTCGATATCACGAGTTGCGTATACAGTACATGGCTACAGGAGAATCCCCAACCTGTTCTGTCATTTGTTCTGAAGCGCCTGAGTGGAACAGTTCTAAATTAATTTTTCCATTTCTGATCGACAACTGGAAGCATTTTTATGAAATCGAATTTCCACTCGAATTTAAAAATACAGAGAAACCCCACCCATCTGTCTTGATTGGGATTGCAATGGCTGAAATTTATCGCCTTTGTGAAATCTGTACCCCTGAAATTGTACAAGTCTGTTGGTATAGTTGTCTGGCGTGGGAATCAGATTGGTGGAATGAGGACATTTACTGGTATCTCCAGCAAAAGTTTTATTTAGAGAAATGGGGTTGGGATAAAATGCCTCGAATTGAGTTTTCTCAAAGTGGCATAGAGATAGAGAATGATTGGTTACCATCAGTTAACGATACTTACCTCCTTGCAGTCAGTGGAGGTAAAGAAAGTACTTTTGGGTTCGAGTGGATGCAGCAAGCTAACCTTCCTATGGAAGCCTTCACTCTACATCATGCCGGAGGCATACTAGGGAACAATTGGCAAGAAAAGTTTCCAGTATTTGATGACATACGAAATCGAACCCGCCTTTGGGAAATACTAACCCATCCAAGGGAAGATCCAGCTGAACATTTTCGTTACAAGGGAGTTCGCAACGATCCAACAATTACTAATGCGCTGTTTATTATGATGGTAATTGCAGCACAGCAGGGTCATCGGTTCCTCGTCTTAGCAAATGATAAAAGTTCCAATGAATCAAATGCAACATATGAGGGACGCGAAGTCAATCATCAAAGTGCTAAGGGAACTGCTTACATAGAACGTTTCAACAGTTTTTTGGAACGCAAGGGTTTGCCATTTCGCTATGTCAGCATTTGTGAAGAAGTGTACTCAATTGCTACGGTTCACCAGTTATCTCTTTGGGATAAAAGTCTCCTGAATGTCCTTACCTCATGTAACGAGGCGCAGTGGGCACCAGGATCGTGTCGCTGGTGTTGCCAATGTCCCAAATGTGCTTTTTCATACGCTTTGATTGAAGCAGCAACAGATTACCGTTTTGCTGTGCAAGTTGTTGGTAAAGACTTATTCAGCCTAAGCACACTTGAAGAAGTTTGGAGACGTCTGTTTGATCCAACCACTGAGAAACCATTTGAGTGTGTTGGCGAAAAGCGTGAAACTTTGATGGCATTAGCCAAATGCAAAGAACGACGTCTCAAGAACGATCAACCTTTGGGTGTTCTTGCCCACATCCCCAATATTGAGTTTGATGAATCTCTCCTGATGATATCAGCTCCCAAAAATATTCCTAAGCAACATGCACAGAAGCTAAATTCAGTTTTGAGTGACTCCAGAACAATCAACCTTTTGAACGAGTTGGGAGATACTCATCCCTGAGACGGGTTCTATCCAATCAGGAGCAATTTCAGCTAATGGTACCAAAACAAAGGCTCTTTCTGTCATCCGTGGATGAGGGATTTGCAAATCAGGCGTTTCTAGAATTAACTCATCAAACAGAAGCACATCCAAATCTAAGGTCCTTGGTCCCCAACGTTCTTGACGTACTCTACCAAACTCTTGTTCAATTGCCAGCAGAGTCTCTAATAATTTCTCAGGACTTAACTGCACCTCTAATAGGGCACAGCCATTGAGATAATCTGGTTGTGATGGTCCTATGGGTTTTGTTCTATACCAGGATGAATGTGATTTTACTGTAATATCTGGAGTTTGATCCAGTTTTTCTAGGGCAGCTTCTAATATGGCTTGGGAGTTACCAAGGTTACTTCCGAGAGCGATCGCACTAACTGAATGCTGTGTCATTGCAAGTTTTTGAATAGTTTAACATTATAGGCTTATTTGATATTCCCACAGCAAAAAGCCGATGGGTAAAAAAGCTCTGTTTCAAGTACCATAGAATTCATTACTACAAGCTCAATTATCCTATTTCATCAGCCATCAGCGGTAAGGAAACTTATATGACATCTACCATATCTCAGGGATTTGAACAAGTATATGTACATCCTAGTCAATTTCCAGATAAAGTTTATCAAGATTATTTAGCAGGCTTTTTCTCAAAACACATTAATCATAAGTTTCATTATGACAGCGTCAAACAAAGTCAGAAATGGTTGAGGATTCATGAACATTATTCTCCTTCGAGAAACAGTGATGATTGTGTCGATGCCTATGAAAAATGTTTTCAAAAAACTGCAGAGATTCTGGAGAACAATTTCAGTTTACAGTTAATTGGATTAGGTTGTGGTGGAGGCACGAAAGATAATCTCTTAGTGTCATATCTCTGGAGTCCTGAGAGACAATTAGTTTATTATCCCGTCGATGTCAGTTTGTCTCTTTCTTTAATCGCTGCTCAAAAAGTCAGGGCATCTTACCCTAAAATATCCGTGCAGCCGATTGTTTGTGATTTACCTCATTCTGACGATTTAATACTTCATCTTAATCATAAAAAAGAAGGTGAAAAAAAGATAATAACATTTTTTGGTATGATTCCCAACTTTTATCCAGATGAAATTTTACCTGTTTTAAATAATTTTCTGCAAACGGGAGATATATTGCTCATGAGTGCAAATTTATCCCCTGGAAACGATTACGTTCAAGGCATTCAAAAAGTACTGCCACAATACGATAATGAATTAACTAAAGATTGGTTAATAACAGTTTTAATGGATGCTGGAATCAATCAAGAAGATGGAACTATTAAATTTTCTATAGAAGACGATAAAAAAAATCAGGATTTAAAAAGGATTCATGCTGACTTTGAAGTCGAAAAAGATGTGAGTTTAAAATTGGATGACCAGTTGATACAGTGGAAAAACGGAGATAAAGTACAATTATTTTTTTCATACCGTTATACGACTCATTCACTTGAGGTAGTACTCAACAGTTATGACATTAAGATATTGGATTACTGGGAAGCTGCAAATCAAGAGGAGGGAATTTATTTTTGTCAAAAGGTTTAAAACCAACCTAATCTATTTAGCCTGTTTATGAAGGACACATGGGTTTCCGAACGCTGCACTCTGCAACTACCAGGCATGACCATTGAACGTCATATCTCAGCACCGCATGAGCTAGAATTTCCTGGGCATTCCCATCATCTTCTTTGCCTTCTGTTGAGCGATGGTAATCAACAAAAAATGACTCGCATTGGTGAACAAGAATCTGAAAAACCTCAAGCTAAAGGAGATTTTTGGATTTGTCCTGCCAAAGTAACAGGGCTTTGGGCATGGGAGAGTATTGATGAGTCGCTGATGTTTGTGATTGACCCACTGTTTTTGAGTCGAACAGCTCAACAAGTGGGTGGACTCGACGCAAACAAGGTTGAGTTGCTTAGTACAGTCAGTGCTTGTGATCCACAGATTGAAGCGATCGCCCGCCTGTTTCAGACAGAACTTGACACGTCTAGCATGGGTGGACAGCTTTACGCTGAATCGTTGATGCAAGTGTTTACCATTCACTTGCTTCGACAATACTGTGCGTTTGAACCGAAGATATCGCACGACTCCGGCGGGTTACGGTGATTCGCGCGGGAGACTGAAAGCCCCCCAGGAGCAGGCACATAGTGCCGAACTCCGTTCTTTAGACCGGGGATGAAAGACGACCCGGGAAATTCATTTCCCGCCAACTCACATCTTGCACCAATAAAAAATGATGGTATTTTGTCACTCAGTATGAAACCAAAAGTCTTTTATATAGCGAAAAAAGCCAAGAAAAGTAATGTAACTTTATTCTGCTGCTTTTAACTATGCCCAGGTTTATACGGAAAGGTGCAAGATCTGAGCCAAGCTTTTTCTTTAGTGAACGTACTAGCTCTGTTAGTACGTCAGATTGAGTTCTGTCTTCTTGCTCACAGTACTCAAGCAAGATATCTTTTTCGTGTTCCGGGATTTGGAAAGTTATATAGCTCTTGGGTTTAGGTCTGGAAAATATACCACAATAGCGGGTATAGTAATCGGAACAGGATGTTCCTGATTACTCAACTGGATGTTCTAGTTGAGGCTTAAAAACAAGTTGCTAATAGCGAGAAAAAAGCAACCACTGAAGTTCTATCTATCTATCTATAGAAAGCTACGCGAAATCTTGCCAGAGGTAAAGACTGTAATGGTCGTAGCTGATAGATAGTATGGGGTATTGGCAGTCCCCAGAGTTTCGACTCTCCCCTAATACCGTTTCACTTTAAGGTTGATACAAATAGGCAGCAGAGGAGCAGGGGAGCAGGGGAGCAGGGGAGAAAGAATTAGAGACTAATCATTTGTATCAAGAATTTCGTGAAATGGTATAACACTACCGTGAGGTAGTTCCAGAAACGGTAGGGGGCAACTCCATGAATACAGTTCCACGGGGGATTGGGCTAGATGGGAGAATCTCCGTGGCTTTAGCCCGGAGAGTGTCAACAGGTACGTCATATGGTTTTCTCAATGATCCCAATCTCACCAATCTCAGACCGCCTGTTGTGTTATGGCCGTCTATCGAACTTAACGTCGTTACGGCAATTTTAAGTGTTATTCTTGGCTGGATCGGATTCGCGCTAATCTTTCAAGCTATCGGGCGACAGACAAATTGATACTTTTTCGCACCCTCGTTAGGTTTACCTCTTAACTGAATCGTATTGAGTTTTAACGGACTTATGCTATAAGCCTTGAACTAGAGTTCAAGGCGTTTCTAGACTGAGGTGCAAGATATAAATTAAGAATTTTATTGAAAATCAGCGCAGCAAATGAGGACACGACGGGTTAAAATCCGTCCAGGGCTTTCATCCCCCGGTTTAAACCGGAAGATGAAACCCTTTACCTGACCTAAAGTGAATAATTTTTATTAAAGCTTTCACGTGTCAATGGCTGTTCTAACTCCAGACCTTCGCCGCCTAAAACTTCTAAAGGTTTCCCGTTTACCTCAATGTACACTTTAGCATTCTTATCTATACCAGTAGCAGTGTAGACAACTTGTCCCACGCGACCCATCATAGAAGAACTTCCACCTCCACTTTCAAATTCTTGTGATAAATTGACGTGGATACCATCACTTGCTGTCTTAACACCCAGTAGTTTTGTTCCTGGTGGAATTGTAGTAATCTCTGTGTTTTCTGTAGTTCCAGCTAATAACTGTTGGAAAGCTCCTTCTAAAATTTGGTTAGGCGAATTCCCAAGAGCTTTGACTTGAACTGTTTGCGGAACCAACTTAAGCCCACTACCTGTATCTTGCAGCCAAAAAACTTCAGCTTTTTGCTCAACACCTAACTGGTTTGTTGATGCTGGAGGTTGAGTTACTGCTGGAACAGGGATTTGTACAGGGGGGTTAATAGGAGGATTACTAGAAATATTCTTATCGGGGGGTTTGCTGGCAAAAAAAGCTACACCACCAGCCACTGCAATCACCGCTGCTGAAATAGCTGCAATAATACCTGGAGAGATACGATGAGATCCTTGCTGTTCTTTCATATTGAAAACCTACCTTTAGGCTGAAATAGTATTTGTATGAGGAGAAGCCGATGGGTTACGACGATACTTATAAACTAGGGGTTTCCAAAAACCTAGAAGATGGCTCTACTCGCAAAAATGCGGCAATCTCTAACTCTTCTGGTTTCATATTCAATTTTAGGATTCGCACTTGTAGACCGTCACCTTCCAGATTGCCTAAATCCAATCGTTTGTTGAGATTGTTCACAACAGCATTGACAAATTGAGGTGGAACCTCCTCACCATTGGCTGCCACAATTGGGTTAAGTAACTGGATATTTTTGCCACCAACAATACGAAATCCTGACTCCACCTTAATTAACAAGGGCTTATCCAGACTTCTATCCTGTAATTCTACTTGAGCACTCAAGCGGTTGTCGGCTAAAAATTTTACATTTGGATTGGTAAAATGATAAACAGAATTATGCCCTGTGTTTGAAGAATCGCCTGTGTTAATTTTTAGCTTTTGCAACATCACCATGAATTGAGGTGATTGTATGAGTTTATTAATATCCTGTTGAGTTAACACCAAACGGACACCAGCTTGTAAAGGTCGTTTGAATAATGGTCGTTTTTTTCCCAGACTGCGCGGTTCTAATTCAATTGCATCAGTTTCCAATTCTAAAGCGGCAATGCGAATATCTTGCCACTTCTTGAGTTGCAAAGAACGCCCAGCAACACGCACCTTTGCCACTTTACCTTGCAGCAATTGATGAGTAGGGGCGTTGTCAACTCGCACTTGCAATTGTTCAACTTGAGTCAACTGAGAACGAATAGCATTTTCAGCAGTCTGATCAACCACCAGTCCTACCGGAGTCACTAACCCTAACAAGCCAGATACAAGGAGTGCGAAGAATTCCATGTTTTCGTTTTGTCAGTTGTCAGTTATCAGTTATCAGTTATCAGTTATCAGTTATCAGTTGCTTGATAACTGTTCACTGTTCACTGTTCACTGATTGAATCCACTGCTTTAATGTAGATACAACGTCAGCGATCGCAATTTCGTGTGAATTGCGACTTTTTCGTTCCACAACTTCGACTTTGCCATTGGCGATCGCTCGTCCAGTGACAATTCTGTAAGGAATCCCAATCAAATCAGCATCTTTGAATTTTACTCCTGCCCGTTCATTGCGGTCATCAAGCAAGGTTTCAACTCCGGCTTGATTGAGTTGGGCGTAGAGTTTCTCAGCGATTTCCACTTGTTGGGCGTCGTTGATGTTAGGAATTGTAACAATCGCGTGATAAGGTGCGATCGCCACCGGCCAAATAATTCCATCTTGGTCGTAAGATTGCTCTACAGCAGCTTGAGCCAAGCGTGAGACACCCACACCATAACAACCCATAAGTAAAGGTTTCTCTTCACCTTGTTCGTTGGTATAAGTTGCACCCATTGCTATGGAATATTTAGTGCCTAATTGGAAAATGTGACCTACCTCAATTCCACGAGCACTTTCTAAGGTTTGCTCTGGGTTGTGGTTCGCGCGATCCCCTGGTCTGGCTTTCCGCACATCCACGGTTAACTCTGGTAACTTCAATTGCTCATCCCAATTTGCTCCTACGACGTGGTAACCAGATTCATTTGCACCCGTGACAAAGTTTTTTAAATCAGCTGCTGTTTTATCGACCAAACGTAAAAAGCCAGGTGCGATATCCTTGACAGACTTAATGTAATCATCTGCAACATCAGGAGCAATATAGCCAAGGGGCAAAGGCTTACTTGCCCATTTCCCTTGAGCTTCTGTATCTGGTACTGCAAGTTTAATCACCGTTTTCGCGTTGTACTTGGGAGCTAACTTTGTCAACTCATTTTGTAATTTGACATCATTAACTTCCTGGTCGCCTCGGATACTCACCAGCACTAATACTGATGTTCCATTATCAAAAATTGTTTCGTAAAGAACGTTTTTCACAACTTGGGTGGGGGAACATTTCAAAAATTCACAGACTTTCTCAATTGTTTCCGTCCCTGGTGTTTCTCGTTTTTCGTAATTGGTAAATGCAGAGGGTTGGGCGTCCGGTGGTAAAGAAATCGCTTTTTCCACGTTAGCCGCGTATTGTCCATCTTTAGTGTAGAGGACTTCATCTTCGCCTGCTTCCGCTAAGACCATAAATTCTTGAGAAGCAGAACCACCGATTGCACCAGAATCAGCTTGCACAGCACGAAAAGCCAAACCAGATCGCCGCAGTATATTACTGTAGGCGATGTGCATATCCTGATATGTTTTTTCTAGACTTTCTTCATCTACGTTGAAGGAGTAGGCATCTTTCATGATGAATTCTCGTCCGCGCATCAAACCAAAACGAGGACGAATTTCATCGCGGAACTTTGTTTGAATTTGGTAGAGGAGCTGTGGTAGCTGACGGTAGGAACGAATCATATCACGAGCAACTGCTGTAATGACTTCCTCGTGAGTTGGTCCTAGGGCTTGTTCTTGGTCGCGACGGTCTTTGAGGGCGAACATGATACCCTCAGCTTTAGTGTAGGTGTCCCAGCGTCCAGACTCCTTCCATAAGTCAGCGGGTTGGAGTTGAGGTAAGAGACATTCTTGTCCACCTGCAGCGTTCATTTCTTCGCGGACAATTTGGGAGACTTTTTGCAGTACCCGCCACATTAACGGAAGATAAGCATAGACACCGCTACCGATGCGACGAATGTATCCTGCACGAAGTAAAAGTTTATGACTGGGAATTTCAGCATCTGCTGGATCGTCCCTGAGTGTGAGAAATAACATTTGTGACAGTCGCATCGTTTGTCCCCTTTCCAAATTCGATAATCTCTATTTAACAGTTACCAGTTACCAGTTACCAGTTATCAGTGAGACAGCGCTGCAGGAGGGTCTCCAACGCCAGATACCTACGGAGGGAGACCCTCCTGGAGTACTGGCTCCTCCGTAGGCGACTGCGTATGCGCTTTGCGCACGCCCAAAGGGCTAAAGCGCAGCGGAACCGGAGGTTCTCCCCGAAGGGTTATCAAGTCCCGCAGTAGGAAACGGACTCGTCCACCCCTTGTTCACTGGTCACTGTTCACTGTTCACTGTTCACTGATTTCGTAAGTTACAGTTTAAAATGAAGGCTTGCAGCTTCTGGAGAAAACAAATTTACCTGATGTCGTTTCAAGAAGCACAGCCACCCCTAGAATTTATCCCTCCAGCGCTTGACCCTTGGTTTTTAAGAGTCTGCCAGTTGTTCCTACCTAGCTTAATACACTGGCGAACAGCAATTAGTCATATTGAAGCAGACAACCCAGAAGTTTTGCTGGATCTTTATCGCCAGTTTCAGGATCGCAAAATCCGTTTTTTAATCGCATTTCGCCATCCCAAGGCAGAAGACCCACTTTGTTTGGTCTACTTGCTTTCCCACATTTTGCCAAAGGTAGCACGACACAAGGGTGTAGTGCTACAGCCTCCGATTCACGCTCATTTTATCTATGACCGGGGAATTCCTTTATGGGCCGGTTCTTACATTGGCTGGGTGGCTTCGCGCTTGGGTGGTACGCCGATCATGCGAGGTAAGGCAGATTGGACGGGGTTACGATCAGCGCGTGATTTGTTTGCCAATGGTCAGTACCCAATGGCAGCTGCACCAGAAGGGGCGACAAATGGTCTTTCAGAAATTGTCAACCCATTGGAACCTGGTATTGCTCAACTCGGGTTTTGGTGTGCTGAAGATTTGCACAGGGAAAATCGACATGAGCAGGTTTTTATTGTACCAGTTGGGATGAAATATAGTTACGTCTCGGATCCTTGGGATGCGATCGCCAACCTTTTGAGTGAATTAGAAGCGACTAGCGGTTTAACTGTAAGCATAGAAAGCCACTCAGAAAACAGCAGTTTTGACTCTCTCTATCCACGGTTGTTTCGTTTAGGCGAACATTTACTGTGTTTGATGGAAAAGTTTTACACGCGGTTCTATCATCAAAAACTGCCCACTCAAGAGGAAGCAAAAGATGTCAATGAACTGTTGGCATTTCGTCTCCATGCTTTATTAGATGTCGTGTTACGTGTTGCAGAACAGTATTTTGACTTACAACCCAAAGGGAATTTCAATGATCGATGTCGTCGCGTAGAACAGGCTGGCTGGAATTATATTTTTCGTGAAGAATTTAAAGATGTCAAAGCACTGTCACCTTTAGAACGTGCTTTGGGTAACCACATCGCCGAAGAAGTGAATTTGCGGATGTGGCATATGAGGCTTGTGGAAAGTTTCGTTGCTGTCACAGGTAAATACATACGAGAAAAACCCACAGCAGAACGCTTTGCTGAGACAACCTTACTGATATGGAATATGGTGACTCAAATTAGAGGCGGAAATTTCTCGGGGCGTCCAACACTTGGCAAGCAAAGTGTAAAAATAACGATAGGTGAGCCGATATCTGTTTCTGAACGCTACCCAGCTTATAAGGTGAGTCGTCAAGGTGCAAGGCAAGCGGTTGCTGATTTAACGAAGGATTTACAGCTGGCGATGGAGGATTTGATTTTGCAGGGAGATTAAATTAAAGGTGTGGTAGCTTATGGCTTATAGCGATTTTAGCCTACGAAAAGTCTCGCAAGATTTTAAGTTAACTCTCACACAAGGAACATTTCTCTGTGAATATCAACCCATTTCTCCTAGCGCTTATCTTGCTCAATTTTTAGAAAAAAGCTTACCTTTGGCGATCGCTCTTGGCACGGAGAAGGCAAGGTCAGAAATGATTATTTGCCCTATTTTGATTGAGGTAAGAGAAATATTGCAGCGAGAAATTAGCTTATTCTCTGGGATTGATTTTACCGTTGATCAATCGTTAGGACTCAATGGAGTTTGTGATTTTGTCATCAGTCGTTCACCTGAACAAATCCTGATTTCAGCACCTGTTGCAGTTATTGTAGAAGCAAAAAAAGATGACTTAAATGCTGGACTGGGACAATGTATTGCTGAAATGGTTGCGGCTCAACGATTCAATCAACAACAAGACTATCCCATTTCTAGCGCTATTTCTAGTATCTACGGTGCAGTTACAACTGGAAGTCTTTGGAGATTTCTCAAATTAGAAGCTCAAAATGTCATTATCGACTTGACTGAGTATGCTGTTCCCCCTGTAGATAGAATTTTAGGTATTTTAGTTAGTCTAGTCTCTGGCAACTTGCTGGGGGAAAACCTTTGATAAATCTAGAGATAAATTAGGTAAAAACGGCAGATTAACTGATTCATTCGGCAGAAAAATTAACTTTCTACGATAACCAAATTTACCTTGCAAGTCTTGATAAGATTCGCTGTAGCATTCCAGGCAGCTATCTACTAAATTAAATATCCAATAATTAGAAACACCCGCTTGAGCATAAATCGGTAATTTCACCTCTTGGTCGTATTTTAAAGAGGAATCAGCAATCTCAATTAACAGTAATATATCGGTGGGACTGGGATGAGCGCCCAGATAATCATCATCTCGATTTTGTGCAATAACTCTATCTGGTTCAGGTTCGTTATAGTTAGGAATAATAATTGGTTGTTGTCCTCGCAGAATAACACGTTCCCCTACAAGCTTATATAACTCTCGTTCTAAACGAGTTTCGCAAACAGAATGTGGTCTACCTTTCGATACCATTGAGATAATTTCTCCGTTAATTAGCTCAACTCTTTCATCTTCACGAAAGAAACCAAGTTCTGCTAAACGTTCATATTCAGCTATAGTAAAGCGTTTGGCGGTGGTTACGGTCATAGCATTTTAGGAAGTGCAGGGCTATTTGAATCATAATCTTTGATGACAAAAATAGTGGCAGACATTTTGCCTGCCTCACTCTTGTTAGCGTCGTTTACCTTTTATAACTGATAGGTCAATATAGGAAGCATCATTGTACGCTGATTTCTGGTGTCCCTTGTGCTGGATAGCGAGCGAATAAGTCTTTATCGTGTCCGGCGATCGCCACTCGAATTCGATCTATCAGTACTGTGTTGCGACTGTTATGGGTATGCTCTAGTTTAGACCCATGTTGATGATTTAGTGACGTTGCGAAGGTAAGTTTTGCTACGAGGAACACCAAAGGCGTTGCTATAAAGGATAAGCTTGCTTTGAAGAAAATTTTACTGTTCATATTCTTCACCGCTGCTTCCGCACGAACAACAGTCCTACTGCACCAAGTGCGATCAATCCACCTGTAGCACTTGACTCTGGTACTGACTGTGAGTTTCCCTGTCCTTGAGCAAACAAAGTATCCAGACTAGTATATAAAACGTCAATTGGAGCCACTGGAACATTCACTCCGTTTACCAAAGCCACAGCAGTAATACCGCTATCGGGAAAGTACTGCATCTCAACTTCATTTCCAAGAACGGTGCCACCCTTACCCCACATGTTCCCCCAAGGGGTGGGAAAAATGTTCTGCACACCTAGTCCGTATGTCAGCCCCTGTGCTTCCCTACCAGGAGCAACAGGAGTATTACCAGTATCAACAAAGGTAAGCATCTGATTGAGGGATTCGCCTTTGAGCAATTCGCCGCCAAAAAGCCCTTGAGAAAACCGGATGAGATCTTGTGCATTGGAGGTAACATTGCCACCAGCAGCTCTTACAATTGCCAGATCGTAATCAGTGACATCAGTAAGATTGCCATCTCCGTTAATATCTGTATAACCTCGAACCAATTGAGCAGGAATTTCCTCTTCTGTTGCAACAAAAGTATGGTTCATTCCCAACGGTTCGAGAACCTGATTGCGAAGAACGCTGCTGTAAGTTGAGCCTGTGGCTTTTTCTACAATTTGTTCAGCAATCAGAGAGCTAGTGTTGGTGTAACACCACACCGAGGAACACGTCCTGCCGGTGTAGCGTGGTTTGCCGTAAGCGTAGGCGATCAAATCTTCCGGTTGCCAATTTCTGCTTAAAAGTATCGATGGGTCTTTTGCTATTTCTGGATCCACATCTTGTGTGAAATCGTATATCCCAGCACTACCATTGAGAAGTTGACGAATTGTGATGTTGCTACCATCAGGAATTTTACTGGCAATCTCAGGCAGCCATTTACCAAGAGTATCGTCCAGACTCAGCTTGCCTTGTTCCTGTAGCTTGAGCAAAGTTGCTGCTGTAAATGTCTTCTTAATGCTACCAGTGAAGAACAGGTTATCTAGCTGCATCGGCGTTCCAGTTTCCCGGTTAGAGAGACCGCTTGCACCATACCATGTCCCTTGAGGGCTGACTATTCCTACGACTGCGCCAGGAATGCCAGTTTCCTGTACAGTCTTGTCTAGTGTCGCTTGCAGTTGACTGGCTAAGTCGGGTGAAACAGTGTTGTATGTACTACCTACCGTAGCACTTAGGGATGGAATAGAATTGCTGACTCCAACCAGTGTTGCAGCTTCTACTGTGCCTGTCATACTGAGAACAAAAGTGGTTGCCAAAGCGACTGATGCAGCCGTTGTCTGAAGAAGTTTCATATTTTCTATTGCTTGTTGAAACTTAGATGAGACAAATATCACTGACACAACTTGTCAGTTGTGAGAAGTTTCTAGGACTGGCATCAATGTAAACTTCGGCAGTGGTATATCACATCGGTTAGTCGGTTCACCAACAGGACAATTTGAAATGACCGACCGGACGATAGTGTCAAATCTCAATAGATGGTAGTTTTGAGGCTATTGCCAACTCATCCCTTGAGGCTTTTGCCTTGAGTGGTCTGTTGTGTAACTCATAAACTGAGGACAAATCACTATCCTTCGTGTTTTATGGCACCTCAAGCCAGCAAGTTGCTATTCACGGGCAAAGCTACCCTAAATTCATTCATTGACCTTTTGCTGACAAAAGTTCTGCAATTGATTTCTCCTAAAGAGCCAGCAGAATACAAAGCTTGGCGAAACAAGTTTATGTGGCGGCGTATTCGCTTCTTCTTGTGGGGGGCATTAGCTTGCTTGTGCGCTTGTACTGTCTTCGACTTTTACGGCTGGTTCTATCTCAAACAGCGAGAAGCTTCCTGGGTGATAGGGGATTTGATTCAAATGTCGCTCTTACTCTCCTGCCTAATAGTCCATAGAACCAAATTTGGTCATCGCTATCCAGCAGTGTTTTTCCTATGCATATGCTCAGTCAACAGTATTGTGTCACTAAATGCTGGTAGCTGGACTTTAATGTTCCTCGCGCTGACAACTGTCATTCCCGTTTGCTGGTGGCTGCATTTAATGGCACAGCTGAGTACGTTGGTTTACTGGTGGGTGGTCAATCAACCAGGTGTCTTGACCCAAACAAAAGGGAATTCATTCGATGTCATCATATTATTCTTGTACTTATTTTTGTTTTGTTTTATTTGTAATGTAGGCGTTTACTTGCACGAACGTTTGCAACGAGCTGAATTTGAATCGCGGCGAGAATTGCGAGTTTTTTTACACGCCATTTCCCATGACCTCCGCACGCCGCTGATGGGCAATGCTATTGTTCTAAATAACTTATTGAAAAAGTCAGATTCGCAAGTAAGTATTACTGCGAGTGTGCTGGAGCGTTTGCTAGAGGGCAACTCACGTCAAATCAATCTCCTAAACTCATTGCAACAAGCTTACTCTTTGGAAGTGCGTGGGGTGATCCTCCACTGTGAGCCAGTGCAACTCAGTACTGTAGTGACATCAGTCCTCAATGATTTGGAACCTTACATAACTCAAAATCGTGTCATTGTCAACAATTTGGTGCAAGTGGATTTGCCTCTTGTCAACGCCGATGCTATTCAGCTAGGGCGGGTGTTCAGTAACCTGATTTCTAATGCTCTTAAACACAATCCCCACGAGATTACTCTAACACTGGATGCGATCGCTAAAGGCAAAAAAATCCTCTGTCGTGTCCAGGATAATGGGGTGGGGATGAGCAAACAGCAGTGTAGTAGAGTGTTTGAACTGTATACACGTGGTGAAAACGGGCGTTTCATGCCTGGTCTAGGTTTAGGGATGTACGTGTGTCAGCAAATTGTTACAGTTCATGGTGGCAAGATTGGGGTGACAAGTCAACCGGGAGTTGGTTCAACCTTCTGGTTTACGCTGCCTTTGTTAGGGGAAATGAGGAGTAGCTGAGATCTTGCACCATTCTCAATAAGCTACGGGTGGGCACTGCTGTCAACGTAAAAAGAAGGTTTTGAGTGAACTCTAGGCAGTGCCCACCCTACAAAAATTGCAATAACGCAACTGGTGCAAGATGTGAGGTAGGGAATTTTGAATTTTGAATTGCTTATACCAGCCCATTACGTAGTGCAACCACAGCTGCCTGAACTCGGTCATTAACAGCAAGTTTATTCATGATATTCCGGATATGAGTTTTGACGGTACTCACGCTCATGTAGAGTTCAGCCGCAATTTCCGGGTTACTTCGACCTTCAACTATAAGTTTCAGAACTTCTAGCTCTCGTGATGAAAGTTGACTCGTATTCTTGGTAGAAGCTGGGGGTTTGAGATGTTCGATGACTCTCCGAGCAATCAAAGGGTCTAAGTAAGTCGCCCCTGTTTGAGCAGCACTCATGGCTACTGATAACTGCTCTAAACTCGTACCCTTGATACAACAAGCATCAGCGCCACTAGCTAAGGCAGCAATCATTTCTGTTTCATTATTATGGGAAGTCAGCATGACGACCCGTACATTCTGTAAATTGGTCTTAATTTGCTTGGTTGCGGCAATTCCATCTAACTGAGGAAGACCAATATCCATAATCACCAAATCCGGCTGGAGTTTGATAGCAGCTTCAACTCCTGTGTAACCATCAGCCGCTATTCCCACAATTTGGTATTCAGGGTATTCTTCAAAGAATTGCTCTAAGCCCAATCGCATAACCGGGTCATCTTCCACAATTAAAATTCGCTGTGGTGGAGATTGTGGTGGTATTTTCCAGTCAAGATTTGTTTGATATGACATGGATGAATTTAACTTAAGGGCTTAAAGACGCTCAAGTAGGGCATCAACAAGTTAATTGCAACAATTTACCTACTTTGCTTAATAGCTTATCAGCGTCCCACGTCACAAATCTACACTGTAAGGATGGCCTACGAGTCTACTTTTTTCAGAAAAACCCCAGTTGAAAAAAAGGATTTGGTATCTCTTGCGTTGACCAATGCAAAAACAGCCCAATCAATACAAACCATCCTGGCACATTGGGCTGATTTTGAGTGATTAAGTTGTCTAGATTGATAGATTTATCAACCTTTTCCTGAACTAAAAGCCAGTAGTCAAAAGTCAGGAACTCATAACTTCTGACTCATCATTAGAACTTAGGAAGCTGTTTCCCTAGCTGCACTAGAACCTAGCTTTTTTGGAGATACTGAAGTCTCACGACGTCCTGTCCGGAGTTTGGGCTTGGGAGTACCACGTTTTTCTCCTTCTGTGTTGTTGTCGAATGAAGACCAAGAAGAACGGGTACGTTCCCCAGAAGATTCGCCGCGACGATTTGACCGCAGTCTGGGTTTAGGAGTTGGCGGTACGAGATCTTCTTCTGTAATATCAGGTTCTGCTTGCAGCCAAGCTGGACGGGTTTGGTCGTAAGCAATTTGCAGTGCTGCTGCAGCGATCGCCTGAGGATCGTATTTTTCACTCAACTCGCTCACCATTGGTAAAAATGAAGCTAAACGCTCACCTGCCAATGCTTCTGCCACCTGAGTTTGCAATTTTTCTATTTGCCGGGCCTCAATTTGTGCCCGTGTAGGAATGGACAGTACTTGCCAAGTCTGCCGATTATGGCGTTCAAACACTTGCTGCTTGCGTCGTTCAAAGGGCTGCACGAGAGAAATTGCTGTGCCTTCTTTACCAGCTCGACCAGTACGACCAATCCGGTGAACGTATGTTTCTACACTATCGGGTAAGTCAAAGTTAATGACGTGAGACAACTGGTCAACGTCCAAACCTCGTGCTGCAATATCTGTTGCCACTACCCAGCGTACTTGACGATTGCGGAACCGTGTCAATAACCGTTCCCGTGCTTGTTGCGACAAGTCACCGTGATACTCATCAACACTGTGACCAGCTGCTTGCAGTTGATTGGTGAGTTCTGCTGCTGTCCGTCTGGTGCGAACAAAGATTAAAGCCGATTCTGGGTCTTCCATTTCGAGAATGGGCTGTAATGCTTTGGCTTTTGTCCAGTGGCGCGGTACAAGATAAGCCACCTGATTAATTTTGTTCGGAGCAGCTTTTGGTTGCTCAACGGTTACTGTTACTGGCGAATTTAAGAACTTGTTCACCAACTGACGAATTGAGGGAGGCATTGTTGCCGAGAATAGAGCTGTCTGGCGTTCTTTGGGGGCTTGAGAGAGAATTTTCTCTACGTCATCGATAAAGCCCATGCTTAACATTTCATCGGCTTCATCTAACACAAACCATTTCACCCGATCCAGCTTCAAACAACCTCTATCCAGCAAGTCTATCACTCGGCCTGGCGTACCTACGACCATGTGAACGCCGCGTTTGAGTTGTAAAATTTGACGATCTATCGATTGACCACCGTAGATTGCTAAAACCCGCAAATCTTGGTTTCCAATGAAGTGATTGATCGCGTCGTGAACTTGAATAGCTAATTCACGAGTTGGTGTTAGAACCAAAGCTTGGACAGCTTTTTGAGTCACATCCACCTGATCTATAATTGGCAGGGAAAATGCTGCTGTTTTTCCCGTTCCAGTTTGGGATTGACCTACGACATCACGACCTGATAACAGATGTGGAATTGCTTGCGCTTGGATGTTTGTTGGTGCGCTAAAGCCTAGTTTTTCTAATTGCTGAACACACTCTTGTGAAATTCCTAAATCTAAAAACGAAAGATTCATCAACTCTCCTGTGTTTTCATTTACTTTTTCGATCAGTCATTTGTGATTTGTCAAAAGACAAAGAACCCTTCCGGTATGCGTTGGACACGTCTTTTGTTCAAAGTCGCGTGCGTTTTGCGAGCGAAGGTCACTCGCCCGACTGTTGGAAACCTGCCTTGGCAACGGCTGGGGAACAAATGACAACTTAGTTGGTGACAACTTGACCATAAAGGTCGTAAGCATCAGCTTTTTGGATAGCTACTGGTACGATGGTTCCTAACCGTGCTTCTCCCTGAACAAATACCTGCCCGTCTACTTCTGGGGAAAACCTGCCAGAACGACCAATTAACTGTCCTGTGACAGGATTTTCTTGTTCAATCAGAACATCAACGATTTTGCCAATTTCAAGTTGATTTTTCTTCAAAGAAATCGGCTGTTGCAGTTCCATGATTACGTTCCGCCGCTCATCCATAACGAATTGAGGCAGCTGATTTGGTAGGTTGTAGGCAGGTGTTCCTTCTTCTTTTGAAAAGGTGAACACACCCACATGGTCAAATTCATGACGCTGGATAAACTGCGACAGATGCTCAAAATGTTCCTCTGTTTCTCCTGGAAAACCGACAATCAACGTCGTTCGCAGCACAGCTTCTGGTAATGTCTCTTTTATGCGTTCAATAATCCCATCATTCACCCGTCCTTGCCAGGGACGATTCATAGCGCGGAGAATGTCTGGATGGGAATGCTGCAAGGGTAAATCCAGGTAAGGTAAGACGTTTGATGTCTCACCAATTGCTGCTATTACATCTGGGGTCAGTCCCGTTGGATAGGCATAGTGTATACGAATCCATGGCACTTTAACTTTCCCCAACTCCCGGAGTAATTCAGCTAATTTCGGCTTGCCATAAATATCAATACCGTAATTGGTGGTAATTTGGGAAATCAAAATGATTTCTTGTACACCTTGGCTTGCTAGCTGTTCTGCTTCAGTAACTATTGATTCTATGGTACGCGATCGCTGGTTCCCCCGCAGGTGAGGAATAATGCAAAAAGCACATCGGTAATCACAACCTTCGGCAACTCGCAGGTAAGCCACTCCTTCTGTTGTGGTGCGATAACGGGGTGTGGTCTCATCAGCAATGTAGGTTGGCTGTGAACTAACGAGCTTAACCCGCTTACCTTGTTCTACTTGCTGAATAACATCTACTATTTTGTGATAATCCCCGCTTCCTACAACTGCTACTGCCTCAGGCAACTCTTCCAACAACTGTTCTTGGAAGTGCTGCGCCATACAGCCTGTGATCACGATTTTTTTATCTGCCTCTGCCAGTTCTACTAGAGTTCTAACAGATTCTTGTCTTGCCGCTTCAATAAAACTACATGTATTAACTATAACGTATTCTGCTAACTCTTCATTAGAATCTACGCCGTAACCTGCTTCTACTAGCAGTCCGAGCATATGTTCTGTATCTACTCTGTTTTTCTCACAGCCTAAGTGAGAAATTGCAATTGTTGGCTTGTCACCCATATTCACAAAAATCTTTAGGTTTTTTCATGTACTTCAACGGTTATTGGGCTAGTTTTTGGCTTAAAACCCCCTGACTCAGGTCGAAACCTCTTGATTTTGCTATGACTTTCTAGTCATATAGACCCCTTAGCTACGACCATGAGCAAGATAGAGTTCATGCTATGATAGCTCTATTAATCTGTTGGTCAAGGGAAAATAAGCAGAGCTTTGATAACTTTGACACTAGTCGTTAATCTTTGTTAATAAACTGCCTTTTGGTATTTTACATTACCGCAATGTGTGTGTTGTTAATTTACCTGTTGGGAAGCCACTCTCGATTTGGACATTGGTCAGGTTTAATGATCGCAATTATTCATCTCGCCAAAACCAACTGTGTGTGGCGCTTTTTGAAAAGTCGCTACCCTAAGGAAAATAGCGCGTTATAACGCCTGCATAACGGTAATGCTACCCCTCTACTCAGGCAATGCCTGAAAGAAGTGATAGGCGAGATGCCTTATCCACGAAAAGCTGCCTCGCGTCTGGTGAGTGGCACGCTCCTCTTAATTTCTCAATACTATCTTAACATATCTTATGGAAACTTTGGCACCAAATCCCATCTTAAGGAGGAGGTAGGCGATTCCAAATCCAAAATCAAAGAAAATAGTACTGGCAAGTTGTCGAAAATGTGAGAGTTGTGCAAATCACAAATAAAATTGTTTAAGAGCTAGTTGAAACAAATCGTGATAAAAAGCAAACTTAATTAATTAGTAGTGAATAATCAGTCAATAGTCAATAGTCACCAGTAATAATAACAAATGATGAATGACTCAGGACTGATGACTCCGCAAAGCGGGTTAAAGACGTGGACTTATATCAGCTATTTCAAACCCGAACACCAATTATAGGCGTAGTTCACCTACTACCATTACCTACTTCGCCCCGTTGGGGAGGTAGCCTCAAAGCAGTGGTTGACCGTGCCGAACAAGAAGCAACAGCCCTGGCAAGTGGAGGGGTTGACGGTATTATTGTAGAAAATTTCTTCGACGCGCCGTTTCCCAAAAACCAGGTCGATCCAGCGGTTGTGAGTGCCATGACTATGTTGGTACAGCGGATACAAAATATGGTAACGCTGCCTGTAGGCATAAATGTTTTACGGAACGACGCTAGAAGTGCAATGGCGATCGCCAGCTGTGTCAAAGCACAATTCATCCGCGTTAATGTCCTCACAGGTGTTATGGCAACCGACCAGGGCATTATTGAAGGAGAAGCTTATGAACTCCTACGCTATCGGCGGGAGTTAGGCAGCGATGTCAAAATTTTTGCTGATGTGTTGGTTAAGCACGCTCGTCCCTTGAGTGCTGTGAATCTCACCACAGCAGTGCAAGACACCATTGATCGCGGTTTGGCAGATGCGGTGATTATATCTGGCTGGGCGACGGGTCATCCTACAAACCCAGAAGATTTGGAATTGGCATCTTCTGCTGCTAACGGCACTCCAGTGTTTATTGGTAGTGGAGCAAGTTTGGAAAACATTGCTACACTGATACAGGCCGCAGATGGTGTCATTGTTTCCAGTGCTTTGAAACGCCACGGTCGTCGTGAGCAACCGATAGACCCAAATCGAGTCAGTCAGTTTGTAGAAGCTGCACGTAAAGGTTGGAACTCTAAAGGTGAAACAAAATCAATTTCTGAGCTCAAGCTACACTCGTAACTGAGGAATGGGGAGTAGGGAATGGGGAATAAGTGTAGTGGTTAGTGGAAAGTCATGAGTCAAAAAACTAACAACTAACAGCTAATCATTTCCAATTCCCCGTTCCCAATTCCTAGTCTCTCATTCCCAATTTTTTATTGCAGTTTATGAGTCGCCGTCGTTCTATTCCTTGGATTCATAAATGGTCGCGGATATTAATTGCCGCGATCGCATCTTGTGGCGCATTAACAACAGCTTATCTAACCGTTGTTAAGTTGACACAAGGATCTGCCGCTTGCCCCACCAACAGCTGTGATGTAGTACTTTCTAGCCCCTATGCTACAGTTTTGGGACTGCCTCTAGCTTTGTTTGGCTTTCTCGCTTACGCTAGTATGGCGACCTTCGCCTTGGCTCCTTTGGCAGTTGACCCAGCGAAAAATAAACCTACCCGGACAAAGCTGGAAAATTGGACATGGTTGTTGCTTTTGGCGGGTGCGATCGCCATGTCTATCTTCAGTGGCTACTTAATGTATCTGCTGTTTTTCACAATTAAAGCACTTTGTCTGTACTGTCTTGGTTCGGCTCTTTTCTCCCTAAGCCTCTTAGTCTTGACTATCATTGGTCGCACATGGGACGATATTGGGCAAATTTTCTTTACTGCCATTATTGTTGGCATGGTGACGCTCATTGGGACTTTAGGGATTTATGCCAATGTAAATAACCCTAGTGCTAACACTGGCTCAGGTGGAGTTAGCTTAACACCAACCGGAGACCCAAAAGTTGGTGTTGGTTGGCCAATCACCACAACTTCTGGTGAGGCAGAAATTGAGTTGGCGCGTCACTTAACCAAAATTGGTGCTAAGGAATACATAGCTTGGTGGTGTCCTCATTGTCACGAACAAAAGCAACTGTTTGGCAAAGAGGCGTATCCAGAAATTCAGAAAATTGAATGTGATCCCCAAGGTAAAGACAGCCGTCCAGATTTGTGCAAAGCAGCTGGTATTCAAGGCTATCCTACTTGGGAAATTAACGGTAAACAATATCCCAACGTACAGTCATTAGAAAAATTAGCTCAAGTTTCTGGCTATCAAGGTCCCCGCAATTTTAAGAATTTTCCTGGCGCTTTTAAATAGTTTCCAGTTGGTGAGGTAACCCACCCTAGCTTTGTTGGCTGAGGGTGGGCTAGTTTACTCGCTCAACACTGGGGATTTCCACCAGTTGTTTTGTTGTACAAGCGTGTGGACTTGCCAGTCAGGATCTAGTTGAGGGTAATCTAGCCGGTAATGTCCTCCCCGGCTTTCGGTTCTAAAAGCAGCACTTTTTAGAATTAAAAAAGCGACATCCAGTAAATTGCGAGTTTCTGCCCACAGTCGTAATTGGCGTTCAACGTCAGGTATCTCTAAACGAGCTGACTGTGTGGGACGTAAAGACAGCAAAAATTGACTCACAGGCAAAGAGGTATAATCTTGCTGCCAAGACTCAAGAGTTGCGATCGCGGCATCCAAACCTGATTGCTCTCGACAAATACCAGCACTTTGCCAAACAAGACGTGGTATTTTATCTCGCAGCACTTCTAAATATTCTTGCTGAGATTGCCATTCGCCGACATCGGCGTGAAACTCTTGCATAGGTAGTTCTGGGAAATCTGACAGGCGACTGTGTTGAATCTGAAGATGTGCCATTTGTGCCCCAAAGACAATACATTCCAGCAGGGAATTACTTGCAAGGCGATTTGCTCCATGTACCCCAGTACTTGCAGTTTCTCCCACTGCGTATAAACCAGGAATGTTTGTCTGGTTCATCAAATCGGTGACAATACCACCCATCCAGTAATGAGCAGCAGGGGCCACGGGAATAGGTTGTGAAAAGACATCCACACCCCAATGTTGACAAACTTTGATGATGTTGGGAAAGCGGTGGCGGATTTTTTCAGCAGGGATAGGGCGCATATCTAACCACACATGAGCAGTTGCTGGATCAGTTGAAGTGCGTTGTAAATGGCTAAAAATTGCACGACTGACCACATCTCTGGGGGCAAGTTCACCTGCTGGGTGATAATCAAAAGCGAAACGCCGTCCGTTGTTATCAACAAGGTGCGCCCCTTCGCCCCGCACAGCTTCACTGATGAGAAAGCGACCAGGTTTTGTTAAAGCGGTGGGGTGGAACTGGACAAATTCTAAATCCCGGAGAATTGCGCCAGCACGCCATGCGATCGCCACGCCATCACCCGTACTGACAGCAGGGTTTGTGCTTTGGGCAAACACCTGACCGCCTCCACCTGTTGCCAAAATCACAGCATTTGCTCTGACCCATCTGACATGACCTTGATAAAACAAGCTAATACCTTGACATCTGCGTGTCTCTGGTTCTAGCCATAGACTCAAAGCCAAGGCTTGTTGAATGACTTGAATATTTTGGCGTCGCAGGACTTGAGCTGTGAGAGTGGTGGTGACTTCTCTACCTGTTGTGTCTGCAGCGTGAAGAACGCGGTGGCGGGAATGAGCAGCTTCTAAGGTTAAAGCCAAACGGCTGTCATGACGATCAAAAGCGACCCCCAAGTTGACAAGGGATTGAATGCAGCTGGGAGCAAGTTTTGCGAGAAATTCCACAGCAGGGCGATCGCACAAACCGACGCCCGCTTGGATTGTATCTTCAATATGTAGAGAAGGAGAATCTTCTGGGGCGATCGCCGCAGCAATTCCACCCTGCGCCCAATCACTAGCTGAGAGAGAAACTGTTTCTTTGGTAATCAAGCCGACTTGCAACTCGGCAGGCATGCACAGCGCTGTATATAGTCCAGCAGCACCAGCACCGACAACAATAACATCAAATTGGCTTTTAATATCTGTTTGAGGCAAAGCAGGGGGTGTGGGGAGTGGGTAACAGTGGAGGGAGAGAGGAGGCAGCGCCGTGCGGTGAGACCAGCACGCATGAGGCGTTTTCCCGCCGTAGGTGACTGGCGTTAGACCGGAGGGCGTGCCGCAGGCATACCCGAAGGGGGGTTCCCCCCCGTTGAGGGGACTGCCGTGGAGTACGAGAAGTAGGGAAATTCCCTTTGTCCTCTTATCCTCATTGTCCCTCTTCTGGAATAAATTAATTTCCACTCCCAAAAAGGAGTGGGTCACATAGCAGGTTGATGATCTGCAAATGCGATTATCTGTAGATACCGTTATTGAAGCGATCGTCTCCTTCTGTGAAGGCAGGTACAACTTCTGACACGGTAAAGTGGTCTAGGTTAGCTTGCAGAACTTGTTTCTGACGTTCGCTCAATCCGGCAATATCCAACACATCCTCAACTTTTTGGTAAGGAGCATTTTTTATGATCTTCCCTGCGAGGGTAGGATATAGTCCTGGATACTTTTGAAAAGCTCGCACGTTGGTATTATTCAAATCAATTTTTTTACCATAAACCTCTGCTAGTTTTTCATCTGCAGGGTTGCGGAGACTTGCAGCTGCCAGAACTGGAACTGAACGAAAAGCAGTTAAGTTGAAATCAGCTGCTTTCGCTGTTTGAGTTGTTCCCAGCCATCCTAAGCATCCTAACAACAAACTAAAGACTGTTAATAAACGCACCAATGCTTTCACGATTTTTTACCTCTTTTCATCCACTCAAAATGAAATAAAAGCCTTAAGCTAAAAGCACTCAGTGTGCAGAAAGTTCTGAGTAGGAAGTGCACCAGACGCCACGGACACTCTCCAAGGGTGGAGAAGAATTGTAGACAGAAGTGTTCTGCGAAAGGCGATTTTGCCGTAAAGCCCGTTGGGCTTGCCGTAAACGCTTGCAGGGCTGCTATCTCTACGACTCCGCAGGCAGTTTGCTGCACTCGGTACTTTGTACTCAGAACTGCTGAAGGCTGATAGCCGACAGCTTAATCAACACAGCAGTATCAGAAACTAATATACAGCGATTAATATCCACAATTCTTACCGACGCCGAGCTTGACCAGACTTTTGCTAAAAATTATTTTCAGTGACAAAAGTACTTACTCTCACTCTAACTGAGTTTCTGTGCAGACGAATATGGTGTACTAGGGCGTTACTAGAGAGCTAGATAAAAGAAATGTCCCTTTTGTCAATATTTTTTAACATTTTGTTGATATTAACGACTGGAATATTTTAGGACTTCCAATAAAAAGATAGTTTTTTTCTGGAAACGCAAGCAGACATGTTGAATGTATATGTATCAAGACACCAAGAAAAAAATTAAGGAGTAGACCATGAAGAAAGTTTTAAATTTCATTTATCGCTTGATTGGCTTAGAAAGCGAAGAATCACAACTGACTGATTCTTATAAATAGTNGGAGTAGACCATGAAGAAAGTTTTAAATTTCATTTATCGCTTGATTGGCTTAGAAAGCGAAGAATCACAACTGACTGATTCTTATAAATAGTCTTGAATAGGCTAAATAGTCTTAGACTGGCGAATACCAGGGTTGATTATGTAAATTCTTGCTTTTTATAACATTTTCATTTAAATCTACCAAACTTTCTCTAATTTTTAAGCCTGTCTAAGGTTTACTCATACTTTAAGTTTAATTTAATCGAACGATTACAAGCCTTGACATCAGAATAATCATGACTCGCACTCAGAAAACCTCTGGGTGCTTTTTTGACGAGTTCTTCCACACTTTTGCTAACGTGGAGATATAGAGTTTGTTACCTTCCCAGCAAGTGGTTGGGTGAAAGAGGTTTAATATGGCTCATTTAAATCTGCGTCGCCCCCAAAATGTCAGTGGCGATTTTTATGTCGATACTTCCTGTATAGATTGTGATACTTGCCGGTGGATGGCTCCAGAGGTATTTACAGAAGTTGATGAACAATCGGCAGTTTATCACCAACCAGTTAATGAGGCCCAAACATTAGTGGCGCTGCAAGCTTTGTTAGCTTGTCCCACCAGTTCCATTGGTACAGTTGAAAAGCCCCAAGATATCAAAGTTGCTCAACAGAGTTTTCCTATTCCTGTTGAGGATAATGTTTACCATTGCGGCTATCATTCGGAAAACTCTTACGGCGCTGCTAGCTACTTCATTGAATTACCATTAGGTAATATTCTGGTAGATTCTCCCCGATTTACTCCTCCCTTGGTAAAACGTTTGGAAAAGATGGGGGGAATTCGATATATGTACTTGACTCACAGAGATGATGTGGCGGATCATCAAAAATTCGCAGAACATTTTCAGTGTCAGCGCATCCTCCACGAAGATGATATTACTTCTGGGACTCGCGATGTGGAAATTCAACTAACAGGAACAGAACCATTTGAGTTAGCTCCCGACGTATTGATTATTCCGGTTCCTGGACACAGCAAAGGACATACTGTCTTACTTTATAAGAATAAGTTTCTCTTCACTGGCGACCATTTGGCATGGTCTGATGAACTCCATCAACTCTATGCCTTCCCGGATTACAGCTGGTACTCTTGGTCAGAGCAAATTAAATCGATGCATAAGCTGGCTGAATACTCATTTGAGTGGGTGCTTCCAGGTCATGGTCGCAGGTACCATGCTGATGTGGAAACTATGAAAAAGCAAATGTACAAGTGTGTTGAGTGGATGGAAGCTATTTAATGTTGCTTGCTGGTAAGGTTGAAGGATGAAAGATAAAAACTTTATCTTTTATTCCTTCTAAAGAATTATGAAGGCTGTAAGTCTCCGCGTTAAGATAAAGTAAAAATCATGGCAAAGCTCAAACCATCGTAAGTGGATGCATTTGTTAACCAAGATTTTTTGCTCTAGTAATCTGTAGTTAACTTGGTAAATTATGGCTTCACAGTCTGACCGTCAAAAAAGAATTCTGGAGCACGTGGCTCGGAGTACAAGCAGCTTTAATAATTCTAAATCCAACTCGGTTGAGCGCAAGCAGCAGATTTTAGAACACGTTCGATTAACCAGAGGTAATTAATTGACAGACTGTCGATTCAATATTTTGTTTGGAATCGATGATGGGGATTTCAACTAAACATATATAGGACTCATATTTGATTTTTGCGAAGCTAGGTACACTTTTTGTTCCCTGTTAAGAGTTAAGAGTTCCCTACTTCTACGAGTCAATTCACCCTTCGGGTATCTCCTATGCCCTATGGCTAACGCCACGGCTTGAGGCCGAACGGAGACGCTGAGTCCCAAAGGGACACGCTGCGCGTATGCCTAGCGGCACGCTTTGCGCTTACGCGAACGCCAGATGCCTACGGAGGGGAACCCTCCTGCAGCAGGTTGTCGTCACCAAATCAAACCGGATTCCTATATGTTTGGATAAAACAGATATTTTTTTGAACTGATTAGTTGAGATAATCGCTACTTCGTTTGCAGTTTCGGGCGTTTATGTTTCCAGTTCGCTACAGCTAACTCGCCATAAGCTGCGGTGGTGCACTACGCCACAACTGATACAACCTTGTGGCTGGCATAGTCAAATACAACACATCTCCACCACTCAGGCTCGTTTCTAGTAAATCCCATCCGTGAATCTTTTGGCAATTCGTTTCTAAGTACAAAGGGACAAAGTCAGCAGACATAGCTACATCTTTCACTTGCTGACCACAAAAAGGATGTACGGGTGTAATCAAGGTTGCAAAAGCAACCCAAAGACTATCTGCTGTAATGCCATTGCCGAGTATTTTTCCACCCAGTGCAGCAGCTGCAAAGGCTGGGGCTGCGAGTTCAGCAGGACTCAGGACTGCCTCGAAGTCAAACACCTCTTGTGCCATACGAGCAAAATCGGGGTCTGCGTAATGAACTATCACTGGTACTTTGGGTGTCATGGCTTTTGCCTTAAGGGCAACTTCTAGGTTGGTCGCATCGTTACCTGTGACAGCAAGGACTGCAGCGGCAGAATCTAAATTAGCGACTTTGAGTGTGGCTGAAAAGCTAGCATCAGCATAAACAACGGGAATACCAGCCCCACGGGCAGTGTTGACGTACTTGTTGTTAGAGTCGCGTTCAATGACGACGACTTCATGTCCGCTTGCAGAAAGTTGCTCAACAACTTTTATACCTATTCCACTTAAGCCACAGACAATGTAGTGATGGCGGCGAGGAACTCGTGCTGCATCCCAAAATTGCTTGAAGCGACTACCCAAAACAAAATCATTGAGGAGTGCGTACAATAGACCTATGACTGCAGCCCCAATCAGCATCATGAAAACGGTAAATAATTTAATGCTGTCAGGAGCATTTTGTACGACTTTATCATTACCACCTGCTCCCGTAATCATGCCTACTGCAAAATAAAGGGCATCAATAATAGAAATATTTGTATTTGTAGAAGTGTAGGTGAGAGTAGCAATCACAATAATGACAAAGAGGACAATAGTCATTGCCACAACTGATTCAGCGTGTTTCTTGAACTGGCGCAAATTGGTTAGGACTTTGAGAAGTTTTGTTAAGAGTGATTTGCGGGTGGAACGGACACACGGTTGAGTACCAATGATCAGGCGATCGCCCACTTTTAACTCTTGTCCAGACAACACCGCTGCAACCAAATCCATCTCACCCTTGACTGGCATATAGTAAATCATCATCCGCGAGCGATCGTTCCACAAATCACTCAGCTTGCGACCTAGCCACGGATGATTTTTATCTATATATTCTTCGTGGATAGGCCAAGTTTGTTTGAAAAGTTTGATTTGTCCAATTGCTTGGTTTCCTAAAGCCGCAAAGGTGAACACGGGTGCTGCCAAACCTGCAACACTCATACTTAAGTGGTTAGGGACTGCTTTATCTAGGCGTTCGCCCAAATTGGTATTAAAAAAGCGGTTGATAATCCGAATTTGCGGATTCAACACCCGCGCTTGCATCATAATTGACAGATTCAGTTCATCGTCAGATCCAGCAATCACCAAAGTGTGCGCCTGCTGAATTCCTGCTGCTGTTAGGGTACTAGCTGCTTGCAAATCGCCGACAATCAGATCTCCTGATGATTCGCCTGGAATAGGTTGATGATGAACGCCAACGACGAACGCCCCTTGTTGTCGCAGCAAACGAAAGACCTTATATCCGGTGCGACTTAATCCACAGACAATGATTCGAGGTTTCATGTAATGGCAGCATGACTTACAGGATAAAGCTGCATTTTTAGAGATTTCTTCTCATTTTTGCTTATTTATCTCTGATAGAACTGTAGCTGAAAACACGATAATTGCAAATTTGAGGGCACTTTTTTCAATCTGTTAATCTTTTGACCATTTGTGCATAAAGCAAAACTTGTTTTGGAGACCAAAAAAGCAATCTACCAAAATTTAATGCGGCTGTCGTAAAACTTAAAGCTTCAAAATCCTGAATTTTATATTCAACTTGGTTGTCAAAATCTGCCAATTTTTTTTCACCTGCATTTTTCGCCGTACCAATATAAGCTTTCCATCCTTCATTTATAGCTTCTGCAACGACTGACGAACAATTTCTTTTGACCAAATGGTAAGATTTATTTTCCTTGGTAAATTCTCTCCAGAATGTTTTCATCGGCTCTTTAGGAAGATTAAATAATTCAACTTTGCAGTCTGCTTCTCTTTGAGAGTCAGCTTGACCTAAAATCAAACAATCATCCTCATAACTATCACTTCTAATATCAGCCAAATGCTGGAATAAAAGTTGATTAATGTTTTGGCTTTTCTGATTAAAAATACTTTGACTAGTTTGCATTGATGACCTATTTATAATTTCTTTGTTAGGCCAAAAGCTTATATAAGTATCTACGCCTACCTGCATGGAAGCGTGACCTAAGAATTCTTTGGGAAACCAAATGTAGACAGTGATAATATCTCTCATGGAAGCACTCATGCTTAATTGCTCGTCCAACGCCGCTTATTTTCGAGTATTACTACTTATTTTAAGCTGTGCCCCAGCTATAGCGAAATAGGGGGCTTGCGCGGCGGCTAATTCTAGTCAAGTATTTGAAACTAAATTTCTGGATCAACTAAACGCGTCGTCGGACGACTTTGAGACAAATCTTGCGCAACTTGTACAGCACTTACCACAGCTACCAGTCCAATGACCACAACAGGTAACAAATCTTTACCAAAAACTGCGAGCGCCAAAATAATAGGTGCTGCCCCAATACGAAATTTAGCACGACTTTTACAGTAACGGATGACTCCAATCCTGTGGAGAATACCTAAACCTAGGTAACATAATGCTATGGAGCCACAAAGTAGCCATCGTACTGCATCAGATAGCGGTTGCATTGGCTTACTCAACAATACCAGTTCCACGGCGACTCCAGCAGCAACAATACCCATAACCAGGGGTAGATGGGTGTAAAGCCAGACATTGAAAATGGTTATTCGTCCTTCTGTACGCGACTTCTGGATAGGTGTCCCACCAAGGTTATCAAAATACACCCACCACAAGCTAAAAGCGATACATAGACCGAAAACTGCGGCGATTACAGTTAAAACATCCCAGTTCTGTTCCGAAACTCCATCGACCACCGCGACAATTGCTTCGCCCAAGACAATTATGGTAAACAGTCCAAAACGTTCTGGCAAGTGGGAAGAGTGGGGAGGGAGTTCTAGCTGTAGCTTGCGTGCCGAAAGGGGTGTGGCAAAATCAATAATGAGTCCCAATGTCCAGAATACGAAACGCCAAGGACTTGGTACAAATCCTGATATAGCCCAAAGGACAGCTGCAATTGTAAAACCTGCAGCGTAACGATTTGTCAACGGACGTGCTGTGGGGATATGCCATCCAGCGCGGACATATTCTACAACAAGCACAACTCGACCAATAGCATAGGAAAGAGCAAAGCCAGTGCAACTTTCACCTAAGCCGTGATGGACGTTGACAGCTAGTCCAGCGATCGCCAGCATTTGCACAGCAATTAGTAGCCGATGTGTGAGGTCATCACTATCAAAGCGGTTGGCGTAGAATGTCGTGCCAATCCATGACCACCAAACGGGTATAAAAAGAACGACAAATCCCAAAATACCTGATAGCGAAACATGATCGTGAAGATAGTGGGCGAGTTGAGAAACAGCAACGACAAACACCAAATCATAGAAAAGTTCCAACCAAGTGGCGCGTCGTTCTTCTTCGCTGTCTTCACCAATTCGTAAGCGTGGTGGTTCTATAAAACTTGCCATAAACAATTCAAAATTCGCAATCTGGAGAAATTCAAAATTCAAATTTGTGTAGCAATGGTGCTTACTCCCTTCTCGCTATAAGATTACCGATCTGCTTTTCCTCTTTTTTCGCGCTCTTTGCGACGCCAGTCGCCTCAACGGGGGGAACCCCCGCACGGCGCTGGCTCGTCTTTGCGGTTCATTTAAATAGCTAATCTTCGGGCGCAAAGGGAGTAATAGTTCCGTTCAAAAACTCACCTCCTACCCCTCTCCTTAATAAGGAGAGGGGTGCCCGTAAGGGCGGGAGTGAGGTGAGACCAGTGCTGCAGGAGGGTTTCCCTCCGTAGGCATCTGGCGTTAGCGCAGCGTCTCCGCAGGAGATACCCGGAGGGTAACACGTATGAATGCAACCTGCGTATAAGCGCTCACTACAAACCTATAAACCAGATACAATAATTATCCACATACTCGCTGCCAAACCAATAGCAGCTAGATGTTGCCAAAAAAGGGAACGCATCGGCTGATGAGCAATTTTTTGTGTTAACACCATCGTCAACAGAACTGAAAAAATGATGGTAACACCTTGCAAAAAGGTAATTACCGCCGGATGAGCCACCAGTGTAAATAATTGTTCACCATTCAAACCAAAAGTCGCAAAAGACACAGGCAGAATCCGCCCTCCTTCTCCTAAACCCAAACGCAGATAATGAGCCAAATTTCCTCCCAGTACTAGTGGTAAGTAGCCATAAGCAAGCTCTACAAATCGTCGCGGCTTCGGATTTTCCTGAGTCGATTTTAAACCTTTGTTACTTAGATATAATATTTGCATAATTCCATATGCCAGAAAAGGAATAGCCACTGGAATAATAAGAGCCAGCAACGATAAGCCCAAGTGGGGCAAAAACTGAGTTAAATCCAGATGTAAGCCCAACCAAGATTGTAATTCGGGTAAGCGATGCAGGAATACTCCACCTAAGAGTAAAAATAACAGTGCGACTTCGTAGCTACGGGGTATGTGAGTTGTCCACAATTCAACTCCGGGAGGACGTAAATTAAATTCAACAGAACGATGGGGACAAGCTTTAAGGCAAGTCATACACAGCACACAGTCTCGATTATCTTCCAACTGCGCTGGGTGAGAGTACAACGGACACCCGCCAGTTTCCATCCCCTCGCCTTTCTGAGGTCCACCTTTGTAGCATTGATACGTGTTACAACTAGCAGAGCAGATGCCTTGTTGTGCTCGTAATTCGGTCATGGAGAGTTTAGCAAATAAACCATTCATTCCACCGATGGGACAAAGATAGCGACACCAAAACCGCCGCTCAAAAATAGCAGAGAATATCATTGCTCCTGCGGTAATTAAAAGCAGCAAACAACCAGAAAGATATGCTGTATTTTCTAAATTCCAAAGTTCTTCCCATAGAAAAATGAGAGTAAATAACCCAAAAAGAAACCATCCGCCCCATTTTTCCGCTTCATGTCTGGGCCAGCTTTTGAGTTGTCGAGGAAAGAACTTTTGGGAGAGTTTTTGTGTGATTTCCCCATAAATCATGAAAGGACAGACTGCACACCAAACGCGACCAAGAAAGGGAAATGCTAGTAGGAAAAAAGGCCACCACCAAGCCCAAAATAGATTTAGGGCGAAATTGCGATCGCGCGTTTGCGGACCCAGAAATAGCACTCCTACAAGAATGGCAAACGCTGTTAAAGTAAAACCATAGTTGATGCGATCAGGCCACCAAGGACTACGAAGAAACTTTCGTAAATCAGGATAGGCATTCAACAGATTCACCCGAAATTGCTTTTTCTTGGTATCAACTGCCCAGAAAATTTCTTCTGTTAACTCTTTTGCTTCCCCAGCTTGAACAATTGCCCTTTCCACCAGATTCTGCAACTCTTTCAAATTGCCAGGAAAATCATAAGACTGCAAACGGCGCAAAGCTTCTGGCGTGACTTTTGGTTTAGAAATACCTCTTGAGCGAGTGTAAAGACTGATGTAGTATTCAATCTGCGCTTTGATATCAGCTTTTCGCACCCGCAGTGGTGGGACTTTGATAATATGACCAACACAGCGTTCAATTTGCTGCTGAGTTTTTTCTGCAACTATCAATATGCGAGCATTACTGACACGGGGTTCAGGAGTTGCTTCTCCTGAACGACTGACGGGAGTGTACTTTCCAGTCGTTAGTAAATTTGCTAACACCGGTAACAACTCTGGCGGTGTTTCTTGAATATTGTTCAGAACTAAAGTGCCTTCCCCCACCCATTCCAGCAGTCCTGGTTTCCCCCCAGCACGACCAAACAAATCAGCACCGCTTGTCTGGAGAATACTACAGTTAATTTTAATAATCGGTTCTCGCCGCTGTTCGGAACCAAAGTGAATCAAAGCAGCTATAATGTCTTTTCCTAAGCCTGGTTCCCCGAAAATGAAAACTGACTTGCGGTCATCTGCAGCTTCTCGAATTTCTTGTCTCAGGCGCACTGCATAGCGACTTGTTCCCACAATTCCGCGTTGCGCCTTGGGGACTAAATATGGTCGCAACGCAGTAGAACGTTCTTGTTCGTAGGTTAAGGCAGATGTGAGTTGAGCTAATTCTTGTGCCATTTGGCGAGACACAGCTTGAGCAATTTCGGGGTATTGGGTGAGTAATTCCCGAAACTTATCCGCAGGGACAACCCACAAGTGACATTCTGTGACTGTTGTGATTGTACGCTGAGCCGATTCATCTAACATGAGTTCTTGCAGATGAATGACCGAACCGGGGAGGAAACCAATAGCTAAGGCTGGATTGGTTTTATTGTTGCTATCGCTTTCGATCTGACCTTGCTTGAGAATGTACAATCCTTCTGGAGGTGTGCCTTCGGTAACTAGATTGTGATCTGGTGGGATAACTTGTTCTTCGATAACTTGGGCGATAGCATTCAAAGGTTCAGGCGACAGCATTCCCAAAGCCGTGCGTTCTTGTAGCCATATCACGATTTCTTCTGGTGTCATGGTAGTCTCTCCTACTCAGCACTGCTGTATAGAAGAAATTATCGCGTTTATCGGTACCTGTGCGTGAAAATGCATGGCTGACTCAACCTTTTTCAACGACTACTCTCATTGGAAGATTGCTGTTGTGCTGCTTGCTGCACTTCCTGTACACTTAACTCTAACTCTTGTGCAACTTGTTCCACACTCAATCCTACTCTTAACAACAAAGGTACTGTTCTGAACTTTTCTCGACGGACACCTTCTTGCTTGCCTTCCTCAAATGCCTCTTGATAAAATCTTGTTTGCTTTAATTCACTCAATCCAAACATAGCCTCTATCTCCTCTCGACTCATTGTCGGAAACTTGTAAATTAAAATCGTCTCTATCAATTGTAGTAATTGCCGCTGTTGCTGTTGTGAACTTATCTCCTGTTGAGTTCTATCTATCAACTCCCTTGCTTTCTCGATTGCTGTATCTTCATTCTCAATCATTAATTTGACTGTTGCAATAGAAATGGGTAATGATACAGCTTCACCTAATTCATCAAGGTAGATAGGGCTAACACGCTGACTGGTAAAGAATTCACGATAATGTTTTCTATCTGCTGTATCTATACTTCTGGTAGGAAATATTACCGCAGCACGCCAATCATTTGTTGGTTGATTTTGCCGCAGGTACAAAAAGATTTCTGCAAACAGTCGCGCATAAATTTCTGAATCTCCTTGAAATTGGACTTCTACAAAATAAATTGGGTTATCACTTTCTTTGGCAGGAAGAAAGACACCATCAATCCTAAACGCTGTTTGCTTAACTTCAACTGATGAGAAACGATAAGTGTTAGCTTCTTCTGGTGGTTCACCGATGAGTTCAAAGAAGATGCTGGGAAATTATTGAAAGAGGCAATAGAAAATGCTGTCAGTTTTCACAAATTCAGTTTTTTAACATAAAGTATAGAATATCACTTTGATGCGGATTTTAGTATTTTTAAAGGCGTTCGCGTAGCGGCTGCTTTGCAGCATCGCCCTTCCCCAATCGCAATACACAAAAGAAGTGATAGCTGGCATCAATATACTGCTGTATAGAAGAAATTATTGCGTTTCTCGCTACCTGTGCGTGAAAGTGCATGGAACGCTTTAAGCAGAGCTTGATTGGTAGAGGTAGTAGAGGTAGGGTGAGCATTGCTGTTCAAAAAAACGGCAATTCATAACTATGGAGCTAATCCTTTCCATAATGCTTTAATTGCATCAGAGATAGCGCACTCTGTGTCAATTGGTTTATGTGAGCCGATACTTTCTGATAACGCGAGGTTGTGCAAATGTGAGAGTAAGATCGATGCTGCCGCCGCAACATTGTCTTTATGGATTCGCCCCAAATCTGCCTCAGAATTCAGATACTCTGTCAGTTTATTGCTAAGTTGAATCGCAGGCATGGTGTGATGTTGCAAAAAGGTTTGCATATCAAACGATGGGTGGCTGATGAGTGATAGAAAGATTGGCATCACCTCGCGGAAGTAGGAAACAATCTGCAAACTTATCGATTTAAGGTTTGCACTCACTTGTTTTTTACCAGGCTCAACATTGAATATTGACTCAAGTTGAGCTTCTGGTAGCACCATTGCGGCAAAAAAAAGATCTTCTTTTGTGCCAAATCGCTGAAAAATAACCGCCTCAGAAATACCAGCCATTTTAGCAAGAGTTCGCGTAGAAGCTTTCACACCCTCTTTAAGGAAGAGCGATCGCGCCACAGCAAGAATCTCTTCATCTGTAATGGTTTTATTGCGGGGCATTAAATTTGCATCCAGTTTAAGGTCGCTCGTGTGAGATCTAACAATGTTAGGTACTCTTGCGTTCACAAAATGATACCGTGTTCTTGGTGAATTTCAAGTATGAACTGTTCCTTCAGCTTAGAAAGTTCCTCAACAGCTAATCTTTTTTTCATACGTAAGCTCTTGGAGATGATGCCGATGATGCGTGGAAAACAGGTAAACCAGATAACCATCAACTTGAAGTGCCCAATACCAGACAAAACATTGCGATGCTCTTGGTTAGCAACTACGCGATGCATCTCGCTGATTTTTGCCGTTGTGGCAAAGAGCATCCATACATGTGCGGCGATTTCGTCTTCAATAGAAGTGCCGCAATTAAACAAGACGTGAACTGCGTCATGCAGCTCAAAAGCTTGCGTTATTTCCGCCGACATTTTATTTGTCATATCGCCTTCATGCTCTGATTCACGCAATTTTTGAATCGCTTCACCCAGAGTCATAAAGATCCCGTCCTTAAGGACGGGGACTCGATTAGAATCACAATGCTCATTCATGACAACGCTCCTATTTTGTATAGCTTAATAGCAATATAAGCAAGCACTTGCTCATTTACTCTCACAGAAGCGATCATAACAATATAGTTAATATATAAGCAAGCATTTGCTCACTTATTTTCATGGGGTTGCGGACAACCTTTAGGTTCTAAGCTGTTCCACATCTAATTTGCATAAAACCTAAATCAGATAAACTCGGAGGCTAAGTGTAGAGATTATTTTATCTATGGCATCCCATCACTAAGTATCCAACACCACCACTAAACTCCCCGGTTGAGAAATACAAATCAACACCCAACCCTCATCAATTGCAGCAGCTACACTAACACAATGACATTGAGAGTTTTCCCACTTTTGCAACAAGCCTATTCTAACTAGAAGCACTCGTATAAAACCGCAATGCAAACCGCCAAAACCTAGTAGAAACAAAAAACAGCACCAGCGCCAACACACCTGCGCCTACGATCCAAGTGATTTGACTTCGACCTAACATTGCTTCTGCGGGTATCGTTGTTAAAAAAGCGACTGGAACAACAAACGTGAAGAAGAAACGGTATGCTGTAGGATACGCAACCATCGGATATCGTCCGGCTTCCAACAAACCCCGCAGCACTTCGGTAACGTTGGATATTTTGACAAACCAGATGCTAGTAGATCCTAGCATGAACCATAAACTGTAAAGAATGACAAAGCTAAAACATAAGGGAATTGTACTGATGAGGTAGTCGTCTATTCCTAAACCAAGTTTTTTACCTGCATAGCCAATGATTATGCTACCAAAGACTATATCTGGAAGTCCCCAAGGTGACACAGTACGGGTGGAAAGCCAAAACTGGCTGCGGATTGGTTTGAGTAGGACAAAGTCCAATGTACCTTCCTGCACGTGACGGACAATGCTATTCAAATTTGGAGCAAGAAAAGTCGCAGAAAAGCCTTGCATCAGCGTAAAAATTCCTAGGACGACTAAAGCTGCTTCCCATGTCCACCCAGCAAAAGTGTAGCCGTTACCGTAAAACAAGAATAATCCAAAAAGACTACCTGCAAGATTACCCAAGCTACTGAGCGTTGCTAAGAGGAAGTTGATACGATACTCCAACTCAGCTTCTATGGCAGCGTTCCAAAATAATGTTAGTACTTTTAGGTATCTGTTTCTCAAGGTGAAGAACTATAAAGGCAAAAGTATGTGCAGTACACCTCATTATCTCATACCAAATACTCTTGGCGTGCTTGGCGTCTTGGCGGTTCGTTTCATACATATTACGTGTTTTATTATTATTTATGTGTTTTATTATACTGATTAGACCTCAAACCTTAAAAACCCATAAATTCACAAAAATACATAAAGTTTGATACAATACCGCCATCAGGGAAAACAGTGACATGTATTCGTAACTTTCACCAAACAAAGTCCCAAAACTTGAAAGTTAGAACTCGTGTGACTGATCACAAAGTGCCCTGAACCAAACCCTGTATAGTGGAGATACTAAAACTATGCCCTTAGCAGTTGGTAGCGATGCACCTGCATTTACCGTCAAAGACACCAACGGGAACACTGTTTCGTTGTCTGATTTCAAAGGTAAGACAGTAGTTTTGTATTTCTACCCCAAAGACGACACTCCAGGCTGTACCAAACAAGCCTGTAGTTTTCGGGATGCTGTTGACGACTACAAGAGAAATGATGTAGTTGTGCTGGGAGTCAGCGCAGATGACGAAGCTTCCCACCAAGCATTCACCCAAAAATATAATCTCAATTTTCCGCTACTGGCTGACACTGATCACACCTTAATCAAAGCATACGATGTTGATGGTGGTGGATATGCTAAGCGGGTTACCTACGTTATTGATGGTAACGGCAAAATCACTAAGGTTGACTCTAATGTCAACACATCGACTCATGCTAGCGATGTTTTAGCAGGATTGGGTTTGTAAAACCCGATTAGCAATCATTCAAAAAAACTCAGAACACAGATTTGAGAATCCAAAGTTTTTGGTACTGCATTCTGTGTTCTTTTTTTGTTGCTTTATTGACCAGATTTAGGTTTAATGACACCTGGTGTATTTACCTGAAAGTTTGGTTGAGTTGGCTGCTGTCGAGTTTGATTTTGCTGAAACAGTTGTTGTTGCTTTTGTTTGAATGCAGCAGCAGCATCGTTCAATTGTTGATTCTGTTGAGCTGGATCCCAAGTTGCATTTCCTTGCTGAAGGCGATGCAATAAACCAAACATACCCGTATTATTCACCTCATCGCTGCGGGGAGATAATGGATCATCCTGTTGTGGATTGAGGTCTTGCAGGATGTTTCTTGAACTAGGTTCAGCTAAACTAGGTTGAGGCAATAGCAAGGAAGCAAAGCTGATTCCTGTAACGGTAAGTACAAATAGTTGTTTAAGCGGTAAAAATGGTATTTTCATAAAAATCTCCTAAGAAAGTTTGGAAACCCACGCCTTCTCAGGGTGGGAGAGTTAAAGGGTTTTGACCCTAAAATTACTTAAATCCAATAATGCTTCTATCTTAAGCAAGAGTCCGTCGCAGTTGAGGTTGAATGCTAAGTAATGCTACAACAGCAAAGCCAAGCAATACAAGCATTGCGCCACCAAACGTTACATCACCCCAAAAAGCATGCATGACTACGCTATTTAATCCCCAATCTTTGTGAAGATACAAATAGCGAATTGGTTCGATCGCATAGCTAAGGGGATTGAGGGTAGCGACAACCTGTAGCCATTGAGGCATGAAGGATAATGGAGCTAAAGCAGTACTAGCAAACAACAATGGCAAGTTACTGACAAAAATGACTGCAATAAGTTCAATATGTCCAGGTAAGGCAAAAGCCAAACCAAGACTGATCGCAGTCACACCTAATGCAAGCAGGAAGACTATCAAAACTATTGCTGCTAAACCTGCTGCATCTGGTAACCCAGCCCCCAAAAATGCCGCTGCTGTCACAATCACCGCAGCTTGGAGTAAACTTTGGCTGATAATAAAGATAGCCGAAGCCAGAACAATCGAAAACCGTGAAACAAGAGGAGCCACAAGCAAACGGTTCAAAAAGCCGAATTCGCGGTCAAACATGACTGGTAAACCAGCATTCAACGCCCCAGCAAATGCAGTAAAAACAATGACGCCAGCGCCCAGAAATTGTCCATAATTTGTGGTATTGCCAAAAATACCTTTTGGTGCATTTTGAAACAAAGCACCGAACAGCACCAACCACATGACTGGCTGAATAATTCCAGCAATTAATGTTGAAGGACGCCGCTGCAACTGAATAAACAAGCGACGCGTCAAAGCAAGTGTCTCTTGTACAAATTCACCAAAGACATTGGGAGTCGCATCTACTTCGTAAGCTTGAGGTGATGCCACTTGCTGCCAATTCATATCAGATTTTGGAGGTAAAACACTACCGCTCATAAAAATTCACACATTCAAAATTCAAAGTTCGTCTTGGAAAGTTTGCTACGGAGGGAAACCCTCCTGGCAACTTTCCGCAAAATTCAAAGTATGCCCTCCGGGCACGCTGCGCTATCAAAATAGTAGGATAGTCTTGATCATTACCATTTCACAAAGCCTAACGCATACTCTGCTTGCGTTCAGCCTTTGGATCGCGATTTCCAGCGGCTGCAAGTTCCGCATCCATCAAAGTTCGTCCTGTCGCTGCAAGATAAACATCATCCAAACTCGGTCGAGATTGGGCAATACTAAAAATTGGTAATCCAGCCGAATTGAGTGTTTGTTGGATGCTGATCAAAGCATCGTTTTGCGGTGTCACAACCAAGTTCAGGGAGTTCCCTTGAGCGCTATTAATGATCACTTCTTGAACAAACGACAAAGATTTCAGCAAGTCTTTAGCTTTGTGCGCCTCTTCGTCGGGTGAAAATTCGCGGATTCGTAAGGTAATGCGATCGCCCCCAACTTTATCTTTCAACTCCCAAGGCGTTCCTGTGGCAATCACAACTCCACGGTCAATAATTGCCACCTTATCAGCCAAGGCGTCAACTTCTTCTAAGTAATGGCTGGTAATCACTACCGTTGTTCCTGCTTCTCGCAACTTACGTAGGAACTCCCATACCACAAAACGGGTTTCTATGTCAAGTCCTACTGTTGGCTCATCTAAAACCAAGACATCTGGTGCATGGAGTAATCCTGCTGCTAAGTCTAGGCGCTTGCGTAACCCACCAGAGTAAGTGCCAGTCTTTTTATCTGCATATTCGTGCAAACCGAGTAACTCCAGCACTGTGTTAACTCGTTGTTTTGCCACTGCGCCAGGTAAGTGATACAGTGCGGCTTGCAGTTGTAATAGTTCGCGTCCAGTCAACACCTTATCTGGGGCGACTTCCTGAGCTACGTAGCCTAGCCTTCTCCTTGCGGCTCTTGGATTGTCCACCACAGATATACCAGATACTTCTATTTTACCTGCATCTGGTGTCGTGAGAGTACACAAAGCTCTCAATGTGGTCGTTTTCCCTGCTCCGTTAGGACCGAGTAAGCCAAAGATTTCTCCTGGTTCCACCTGAAAGGAAACATCCTTCACGGCTTCAACCATGCCGTAGCGTTTTTTTAAATTTTCAATGAAAACGGCGGGAGCCATGATAGTTTATCCTAAACTATACAAATCTCAACAAAGTCTATTCTTATTGTAGTTGAGTGGTGTGAGGTGAAATGGCTCAAGCGCGACTCATTCTGAAAATAGTGGTAGTCTGATTGCTCAACAGAAGAATATTGAACTTAACCAGGACTTACGCAAAAATAACGTAGTTGTGTCATTGCGACGCAAGGAAGCAATCTCATAGTCTTGTCTTTCGTAACTCGTGCGTAAGTCCTATTAACCTTGTTTCCTTCTCTGTCAGCCGAGCTGCTGATGATAAGATTATGTTCAAGTTTGTAGAAAAGTGGAAAAAATAGCCTGAGTTGTTGTTCTCATTTAAAAAATCTGCGGTTATAACGGTCTTGATATTGTGAAATATATTCCACATTCCACTGTTCTGTATTTGAGAGCAAGTTAGTTGGAAAATCTTTTGGTGAATAAAGGGGTCGATACCACGGCTGTTTCTCAAAGTACTGTTGTAAACCAGCTGTGTCAAAACGACGACCATGACGTGCGAAAATTGAATTACGCATAATATCAAGCTCAAAACCGTCTTTACCGTCCAAATCTGCTTCTGTTACAACTCTTTGAGAAAGCCAAGAATAATCATTTGCAGATTGCTGTGCAACTGGTGATAACGATTTTGTTAACACCAAACCAATAATTGTTGATGTACCAATCAAACCAGCAGCAGCAATGATACCACCTATAATAACTCCCTTGTGCCTAGTGTTTTGATGGGAAGGTGGTCCAGAAAATTCTCTACTCCCGGAAATGATGTCTTGAGATTTTGCGGTGGGTAGTGTAGCATTTGAGGGTGGTTGAGTAGAATGCGCTTGGGGTAAAATCGTATTTGCTATTCCCTGCACAGCTTGCAACATTTCTCTGGCACTAGCAAACCTATCCCGTGGATGGTAAGTGATCGCTTTATCAATAACAAATCTCATTGTTGGACTAATATTCAACAGATGAGAGTGCAAAATAATTTCTCCAGTGTGTGGATCTGTTTCCACCTCTTGCGGTCGTTTCCCTGTTAGCAGATAAATAATTGTGATTCCTAAACTATATAAGTCACTAGCATAAACTGGTCTACCCATTGCTTGCTCGCTAGGCATATATCCTGGAGTTCCAATGATAATTGAGCTAGCAAGACTTCCTTGAGAATTGATGACTGTACCCATTGTTTCCCGTACAGCACCAAAATCAATCAGTACTGGTTTTGTATCGCGATGACGCAAAATAATGTTATCTGGTTTGATATCACGATGAACAATACCCTTTGAGTGGACGTACTCCAGTACAGGTAATAAAGTTATTAATAATTCCCGGACAGCACTTTCACTAAAGACTCCCTGCTGTCTGACTTTAGCTGTGAGGGTATCGCCTTCAATATACTCTTGAACTAAGTAAAATAACTCGTTTAACTGAAAATAAGCATATAAAGCTGGTATTTGGTGACTGCTTCCACCTAATTCTTCTAATATCGCGGCTTCGCGTTGAAACCTCTCTTGTACAAGTTGATAAATCTGAGAATTATTGTGAATTGGTTTAAGTTGTTTAATAACACAACGACGAAGCGATGGCATTTGGGTATCTTCTGCTATGAAAGTTTCACCAAATCCACCACTCCCCAAAGAACGGATAATTCGATAGCGGTTGTTTAAAAGTATTGACATAAACTAATATCAGTGATTTATAGCTTGGGCAAATATTGCTACTATATCTGATACACCCATATGTCGCCGATGAATCGGTTCAAAATTCAATCTTGGAAATTGCTGTGGTAACACCATGTTTAAGGTAAATGAACCAGATAGAAATTGTCTTAGACAAAGGCGATCGCCATCTTTCCAAAACTTGTAGTGAGACCTAGCTTGAAGATAATCTTTTTGAAACTATAGCAGTCGCCACAATTGTTAAGACATTTCCCTGTTAAGAGTTAAGAGTTAAGAGTTCCCTCTTAATCAAAGTACGATGTCCTAAACGATATGTCTGTTGCTATAGAGTTAAAAACCCTTTAAAATCATCCCCATCACAAAACCAACAATCAACCCAGAAGTATGACCAACAAAGCTAATCTGTGGAGTTGTCAGGTCAAAGATGCTTTGCAATACAATAACTAGTAAAATACCTCGTAAATTTCTAGCAGCAAGGCGCGTTCTTCTCCTTAGCCACTCGTGTAATAGCACAGCAGTAAAACCACCAACAAGACCCATCACACATCCTGATGCACCAACTACAAAATCAGATTGAGAATATCCCAGAACTGACATATAAGTCACAGCCAGCATAGAGCCAATTGCACTCGTAAAATACAACAGGAAAAATCGCGGTGTTCCTAGGGCAAATTCCATCAAGCGACCAAATAAATAAAGACCTAACATATTTAGTAATAGGTGCAAGAACCCGAAGTGAAGAAACGCGGCTGTTAACAAGCGCCACCAATCTCCCCTAACAACTTCTTGTGGTACTAATGCACCTAAACGATATAAGTTATTGAGGTTGGTGCTACCTCCCAGTTTCACCTCTAGGGCAAAGGCAAGTACATTCAACGTGATAATAAAATATGTAGCGATCGCAAAACGTGGCTTTAAGCTATCTCTACCGCTGTATCTGGTTTCATACTCTATTTCTGTACTAATTCTAGATAAAATCTCTTCTGATTTTTCAGTAAGTACTGTATTAGCGACAACCACAGGACTGGTTAAACGCCTTGCGACTGCGTTACGAATGCAAACATTGTTACTATCAGCAATACTCAAAAATTGTTCGTGAGCTATAGTTTCTCTTCCAGCAGCTTGGTCAACTGTTGCTAGCCAAAATAGTTTGATAGTGTTGGAATAGTTTGCTAGTGAAGTACTAAATAATTCCGCGACGTGTTCTGTTTTACCGCAGAAGGCTAGCACATACATACGCGCTAGATTTTGTGTTCTTGGGTTAAGTATTTTTTCGATGCTTGGCTGATAGCGCTCCCAAGCTTGGAGCATACCATTCAAATCGCCAGTTTCTCCAAGGGTTTTCAGATAGCAGACCAGCATATCGAAATCTTTCTGCAAGACTGCTTCGCTTAAGTTATTCTGTATCCACTCCAACAATTCTTCCCAACGAGCATCCATTTGGTAAAGGCTGACAGCTGCGGAACGACCAGTTGGTGTTGTGGCGGTTTGATAACGGTCTAGAATTGCAACAGCGGAAGCTCTTGCTCCACGCTGACCCAAATCCAAAGCATATAACAATTTTGGTTGCTCACGCCAACCATCCAACGGATGCAGCCACCAAATTAGACTCGCCACTCTGCTTGCTTGACCAAAACGTTGTTGATCAATAAGTTGGTCAACTTTCTTGTGACCAAGACTAGGCAAAATAACTAAAATTGCCCACAAGCATCCACCAATTAACCCACCCAAGGATGGAGTCAGATAGGACAAAACTGCTATAGTAACCAAGATGAATCCTGACACTATAATCCAGCCACGATTATTATTAGTACCAGATAGAGATGCACTCATCATGGTCGAGATGCATGATAAACACACCATCCACGTCAATATGTGATTAAGATCCATTGAATTTACACGAAATACCTGGTTGTCCAGTAATAACCCAATGACTACTCATTTGTTAATATTTCTGGCAATTCTTTACCCTCAACAACTTTGTCGGAATAATCAGGTTTAGAAGCAAGTTGCCAACTATCTAGTGCATCTTTAATCACACCTGCTATGGGTACAGCAATCAGTAACCCTAAAACTCCACCAATGTAAGTTCCTACCAGTAAAGAAATCAAAACCCATATTGGTCTAAGTCCTGTAAAACTACCTAAAAGTCTTGGAGCAATAGCTTGGTCAATTAATTGGTCAATGACAACGGCTACAGCTAAAACCCTTGCTGCTAGCCAAAAGTCATGTGAAGCTATAATAAGAGTAACTACAGCAAGACTAACAACATCACCAAAGGGAATTAGGCTCAAAATCCCTACTCCCAAACCAAAGAGTAAAGCAAACTGGACTTGAAGAACGAGAAACACTATAGTAAGTGAAATACCCATCAGGAAAGCCAAAGCTACCTGACCAATTAAATAATTTTGAAAGTTTTGTTGAATAGACTGCTTTAACTGCTCACCAAAGCTTAAGGATATTTTTTTAAAAAAAGTATTCCAAATTCTATCACCATCTAATAGTAAATAAAAAGTTAGCACGACTGTAATTAAAGCTTCTGAAATACTATCAATAGTGTCTATGATAATACTAAAGATTTTATCTGCCAGATATTCTAACTCATTAGGGAGGCGATTTACTATTTGAACAAATATCTGATTCAAATTTACTTTTAAACCGTGATTTAGTATCCAAGCATTAATATTTTTAAATTGAGACTCACTAGAATCAATCCATTGAGGAAGTGTTGTCACCATTTCATGAGACTGCTGTAAAACAATGGGCAACAGAGTCAAACCTAAAGCAAATATAATTATTACAGTTGTCAAAAAAACTAATGCCACTCCATAATTTCTTTTCACTCCCCGTTGCTGAAGAATCGAAACAGGATAATTGAGGATAAAGGCAAGTAAACTTGCTAAAAAAAGAGTTGTTATAAGGGGTTGAAAATATTGAATAACTCGAAACGCTAGCCAGCCATTGAGAAACACTAATGGAAATAGTAGTGTCAAAATTAACAATGGCAGTAGTTTGCTGAGTGAAAGATTCATACTAAATAGTCAAAAATTTTAGTTTGGGCAATGCCCATTTATCATATTAAATCTAATTAATAACAAAGCACCCAATAAAAACACTCAGACAGTGGTTTTGACACTCTGATAGCATTTCACGAAATACTTGATACAAATGATTGGTCTCTAATTCTTTCTCCTGTGCTTCCCTGCTGCCTATTTGTATCAATCTTAAAGTGAAACGGTATAACTGAGTGCTGACCACAAGCTAAAACCAGATTCATCCAAGTATTTTAGAGAAATTTCACGCTTTAGGCAGCTATCTCCAGCATATCTAGGTCAGCTTGGGCTAAAGAGTGCACATCAGGGTTTTGTTTTTGGCGACCTTATGCACGAGTTCGTTTCCAAATCACCATGCCAGTTGCTTCAAGTCGGCAGAGCGTTTCCCTTCGCACTGGCTCCCCTTTTTTTGAGTATCCTTCTTAATTGACGGGTACTCAGGCGAACAAGTCAAGTTTTTAGCTAATTTTTGGCACAATTGGTTACTGTTGTAGGTACGTTGCTCTTTCGCTAAAACAGCTTCCACTGATTCGATGTCTTCTGGTCGCCATTTGGGTTTTCTTCCAGAACGTGGCCCATTCCACAGTCCTGCTAAACCGGAATTTTGCCATCTGTGGATAGTCGCGCGAACTCTGCTTGGAGTCCAATTGAGATAGGATGCTAATTGCTTGACTTTCCATCCTCGTCAAGACAGCCTTAACAATTCTGCTCTGTCCTTGGCGATTTGTGGTACATGGGCTGTTCTTTTGAACTCCAAAAGTTTTCCATCTTGTTCTTGTGTCAGGAAGACTCTTAAGGGAGGAGATGACATAGTCACTAAATGTTCTTACCTGTCCGGGTTATTGTTTCATACAAACGCAACTTTTTAGTCAACGATCGCATCCGACGGCTCTGAACTTAACCTTTTTTTACATAGTCTTATTTATTTCTGTCCAGCTACTTACTCTACTACAAAAATCATTGCAACATCAAAGTTCAGATATTTGTAGAGCATCTGTTTGGGTATTACGTTCTATAGATGGTGATGATTCTGCTGGGTATCCCGATTGAAATCGGTAAAAGTTGGTTGGAAACTGCCCAGAAACAGAAATAACCAGGTTGCTGGTTACAAATCCAGGCAGTTTTGACGGGAACATCCCAATTTTGCAAAAAGGCCTGGCGATTAGAAATCGCGCCTACACAGGCGAACTCCCTTCGGGTATCTCCTATGCCCTATGGCTAACGCCACGGCTTGAGGCCGAACGGGCACGGCTTGAGGCCGAACGGAGACGCTGAGTCCCAAAGGGACACGCTGCGCGTATGCCTAGCGGCACGCTTTGCGCTTACGCGAACGCAGTCGCCTAGGTCGGGAAAGCCGTCATTCGCGCTGTCTCACCACCTACGTGGACTGATTCTAGCCTGCGGAGGCAGGACGCCAGGTGCTACCCTTCGGGAAGCCGCCTCCGGCGTCTACAAGTGGGGAAACCCGCTGTTAGCACCTGGCTCCTTTGTTTGTGTAGCCCCAGACTTATAGTCTGTTAGCGATACTATCGCTTGTTGTGCGACGTGAAAGTTCTACATTTAGGACTTACTACTAGCTACTGGCTCATCAACTTGCGCTTCCTCCTGCTGTGGCTGTTGCTCTTCTTCTTCAGGTGGTAAGCCATAAATCGACCGATACAGGTTCACGTACTGCTTAGCAGATTGATACCAACTAAAGTCTTGACTCATCCCGCGTTGCTGTAACTCTTGCCAGTAATCCTTGTAACGGAAACCTTCCCATGCCCGTATCATACAGGTAAATAAATCCAGTGGTTCATAACGATCAAAGCAATAACCAGTACCTGCATGGTTCGTTGGATCATGATGGAATACAGTATCAACTAATCCCCCAGTACGACGCACAATTGGCACAGAACCGTAACGCAAAGCCATCATTTGGCTAATACCGCAAGGTTCAAAACGGCTTGGCATCAAGAAAGCATCGGTACCCGCATAGATGCGACGAGCTAAGGCATCATTATATAGTAGGTAAGTTGCCATGCGTCCGGGATAGCGGGATGCGAGTTGCCACATTTGGGTTTCGTAGTAGCGATCGCCTGTCCCCAACAAAACAAACTGTGCATCTGTATACGCTAAAAAGCGATCCAGAATATTCAATATCAAATCGATGCCTTTTTGTTCTACCAACCGCGTTACTATACCAATAAAAAAGGCATTGCTGTTGACTTCTAACCCCACTTCTTCTTGTAAAGCAATTTTATTCGCTTTGCGTTTCTCTAAACTCTCAGTATCAAAGGTTTGAGCTATGTACTTATCGGTGCCTGGGTCGTACACTTCTGTATCAATGCCGTTGATAATACCCGACAACTTGCCACTAATAAAAGACAATAACCCTTCTAAAGTTTCACCATAAGCAGCTGTCTTAATTTGCTCAGCATAAGTTGGGGAAACAGTATTCACTTTATCTGCATACTGTACTGCAGCTGCCATTGTGTTATGTCCTTGCATATACCAAGGACACCAAGTAATTTTCTCTAAAAACCAACGCCACGGACCTTGATATGCCAAGTTGTGTATTGTAAAAACAGTGCTGATATCAGGAGATTGATGCATCCACACAGGAATCATTCCTGTATGCCAATCGTGACAGTGGATAATTTCCGGTTTCCAGTAATTCCAACAAAACTCCGCAGCTCCGTTAGCAAATAATGTGAACCGCCAATCTTCATCATCTCCAGCGTAAATTCGACGAGGCGAAAAAGCCGGATGTCCAAATAAGTACAAGGGAACATCAGTACCAGGCAGAACAGTTTCGTACACTGCAAAGCTTTGGAACATGGCAAATCCCCACCAAATTGGCTCTTGGGGAATTTCCATTTTGTCTGGTAGCATACCGTAGTAAGGCAAGAATATCCGCACATCATGCCCCATGTCCCTCAAGATTTTGGGGAGTGCTCCAACAACATCACCCATTCCACCAACTTTTGCAATGGGAGCTGCTTCTGCTGCCACAAATAAAATCCGCATGATAATCTGTGTTCCCTCAATTCTGCCTAGGTTAGAGTTGTTTTAATATCAGATCCGCGCTTACTGACTTCATCTATACCTCACCCCGGCTGCGCCACCCCTCTGGGCAATTTCGGAGAGGGGAACTCGGGACTCCCACTCCGTGGGGATTAGAAGCGGGGGTGAGGTTTCAATCCAAGTCTTCGTAACATTTAGAACCACAGATAAACACAAAGATACACAGATAAAACATCTGTGTTTATGTGTTCATCTGTGGTTTTTTTAAAAGAAACCGAATGATTGCAACAGGTCTCATTCTTATCTAATCACATCTGTTTGCACAAAAGTTCAAGAACCTCGTTGAATCTGAGTGAAGATTTCATCCAAAATTTCCTGTGCTCCCTGTGTGCGTAGCAGGTGTGCGAGTTCTTCGCCCAGCTGTTCGGCATTTTGAGCTTTCCCTGTGACTGTATCTTGGACAAGCTTTTGACCATCTACGCTTGCAACTATACCCGTTAGGGTTAAATTATCTCCATCGATTTCGGTATTTACGCCAATGGGGACTTGACAACCGCCCTCTAGTTCGCGCAAGAAAGCTCGCTCAGCAAGACAGCGATCGCGTGTTTCGGGATGTTCAATAGCTTTGAGCAGCGATATCAATTCGCTATCGTCCTCTCGACATTCAATTCCCAAAGCACCTTGCCCAACGGCGTGGAGAGAAATTTCTTTTGGTAGACTTTGATGGATGCGATCGCCCATTCCCAATCGCTCTAAACCCGCAACTGCCAAAATCAGCGCGTCATACTCACCAGCGTCCAGTTTGGCCATACGTGTGTTTAAATTTCCCCGCACATCTTTAAATGTTAAGTGAGGGAAATGATGCCGCAACTGTGCTAAGCGTCGTAGGGAAGATGTACCGATAACAGCACCCTCTGGCAGTGTATCAATTTGCTTCTCTTTGTGTTTTTCATGCACAACTAAAGCGTCTGCTGGGTTTTCTCGTTCTGTAATTGCTGCCAGAACTAACCCTTCTGGTAAGCGAGTGGGCAAATCCTTGAGAGAGTGAACAGCAAAATCAATCTCCTGATTCACCATGCCTACTTCAAGTTCTTTGGTAAATAATCCTTTATCGCCAATCTTAGCTAAAGCAACATCCAGGATCTTGTCACCCTGAGTAGACATAGTGTGAACGTCAAAAGAGATATCAGGAAAGCTTTTCTTGAGTTGTTCTTGTACCCAGTAAGTTTGAATAAGAGCCAGTTGGCTTTTGCGAGTACCAATACGGATTGTGCGTGGAGAACTGGAAACAACAGATGTCATAAAGAAATATATCAAGCCGGGAGATAAATTCACTTTATCTAGACTACCGCAGTGCGTGACTTATCAGCTTTGTGCCCGATTTGAGTTCACGATTATTCTCAGTTATCTTCACATAACTTTATTAAGTTATGTGAAGTTTGAGTAGTCAGTAGTCGTTAAAATTTCCATTCAAAATTTAACTTTTTACTTTCTAAAGTTGTTTTACAATCATCACATAAAGCAGATATTTTTGCGGAATAAACACTCGTTGAAGTGAAATATAACTTATACAGTAGAAAAAATACAGTATAAAAAGTTCGAGTTATAGTATCATGTCAAAAACTTTTGAGGAATGGCTAGATTTCGATAATTTTTGCAAATAAACTTAAAAAAATATTAGCCCCTGAAATTAAAATTGACAGACCACTAGTTGCAGCGTCGCATAATTTTAAGTATCACAGTTTCAATTGCCAGGGAGCAAACGTATGGCTTGGGAAGAACTCTCATCAGTCTACGAGCAACTACACGAATGTGCAGTCCAAATTGAGGAAATCGCTAAGGCTAGGGAGCGTCAACGTATCGCTCGCGATCTCCATGATTCACTGGGACAAACGCTAACGGCGCTCAATATTCAGTTGCAAACTGCTCTTAAGCTTTGGAGGCTTGATCCAACTAAGGCTAAATTTTTTCTGACGCGAGCTCAAGGGCTTGGTGCGAATGCTATCAAGGAAGTACGACAGTCTGTCTGCTCATTACGAGCAACAGAAAATGCTGACAAGCCTCTAGAACAATTGATTAAATCTCTAGTAGAAGATTTTCAGCAAGTCAGTGGCTTATCAATCTCGACCTACATAAACCTGTCTGCGGCTCTGCCTCAAGAGGTAAACACCACAGTCTACCGAATTGTACAAGAAGCCCTGACCAATATCTGCAAGCACGCAGCAGCAACAGTAGTACAAATTCAGATCAGAACCATTCCAGGCAGGGTGCAGCTTGTGATCACAGACAATGGCAAGGGATTTAAACGAAATGCGTTGCCAAAGGGATTTGGACTACAGGGAATGGCAGAACGGGTAGCAGCATTAAATGGTCAGCTACACATCGAATCAGAGCCAGCAAAGGGTTGTCAGCTCAAGATTTCACTGCCAATCCCGCAAGAAGCTACACCAGAGAAATTATCAAACAACGTTAGTCATAATAATATTGCTCATAATAATAATGATGATTTCTGTATCTTGATTGCTGCACGACCAACAGCAAGCTCAGTTATTCGTTACAACGAACAATCCTCGTGGTTGAACCCACCCCCTCGTCAACTGGAATCCACTGGGGAACGTTTATCAAACTCAAGCGATCAAGCTATTGATGAGAGTTTTATTCGCCAATGTAAACAAAAACTAACGAATTTGCTGGGATCATTGGCTCCGTTCCAGATACAGGAAACGCTTAAGTCTTCGCCTGGTCTTTCCCGACGAGAACTAGTAGAAACCATAGCCGCAAAAATTCCCGATCCTCAAGTGGCTGCTGAATTTCGACAAGCATTGAGCAGTCAGTTCGGTATTGAAACAGACCCAAAAAAGAGTCATCGGTTCAACGTTGAATTGCCATTCCAGCAAGAGAAGTCACTAGACAATATTGCTGCTGATATTTTGGCTTGGACCAGCACAGAATCAACAGGAGGCTTGGCTTTCTATTACAACTCACGGTTGGAAAAGATTTTGGCAGACTATATTGGTTCGCTTGGCTCATCCTTGGTGCAACAAGCGACGCAACAGGTGCTCAACTGTAAACAAGTCATTGCGAAAGCGTTCTCTGGCATCCCTACTGCTCAACCAACTGAGGTGGAGGAGCAAGTAACGCTTTTGTTGAATTCAAGCCCCAGCCAATCAAAAAGCACTGGAGAAGATTTCTCAGGTTCGTTGAGCTACCAAATTATTGATGAGAATTTTCTTTACCAATGTCAGCAACAACTGATGGATTTAATCGGACCGTTTGCTCCATTGCTGATTCAGGAAACGCTTCATACTTGGGCTGAAATTTCTCCACTAGAACTGGTAGACGAGATAGCAACAAAAATTCCCGATGCTCAGGTAGCTGCAGAATTTCGACACCGGATGTATCTTTGGAGCCAAGATAAAAGTTTGTCCTCATCATAAGCAGGTACACAAGATGATTCGTTTGTTACTGGTAGATGACCAAAATCTTGTCCGCGACGGTATCAAAGCCATGCTCAGCTTAGAGCCAGATTTGCAAGTCGTAGGTACAGCGGAGAATGGAAAAGCTGCAATTCAGCAAGTAGAGACTTTGCAACCAGATGTGGTATTGATGGATGTGCGGATGCCAATCATGGATGGCAAGGAGGCTACACACATCATCACTCAACGCTTTCCAAAAGTCAAAGTCATTGTTTTGAGTACCTTCGATGATGATGAATACATTGCCGACTCGGTACAGGCTGGTGCTAAAGGGTATTTGCTCAAAGATATGCTATCTGAAGAATTAGCAGAGTCAATTCGGTTTGTCCATCGCGGTTATACACAGCTAGCCCCCGGACTCATGGAAAAGTTGATCACTCAAGCTTCCAGTTCAACCTCCAAGCATCGCGAATCTAGCCCAACTGTTCCGGCTGAATTACCTGCTAGGGAGCGAGATGTGTTGCGCTTAATTGGCACAGGTGCTACCAATCGCGAGATTGCTCAACGGCTTTTTATTTCGGAAGGAACAGTGAAATCTTACGTGACCAATCTGTTTAACCGTTTGAATTTGAAGAACCGGGCACAGCTGGCGATTTATGCCACTTCTATCCTCTGGGATGATCAGGATAAACCGTGACTATAGTGGTAAGAATATATACTTATTATGTCAACTTTAGTCAAGGGAAATTTATCTGTTTGTTGCAGTAGGAGTCAGACGTTTTTCAGAGATTTGTTTCTAGTTCAAACCTTATAATAAAAATCAAGTGCTTGAGAACTCTTTTCTGTAAAAACCAGGTTATTCAATTTTCTAAAAATGCTTTTGTAGAAAAAAAGCCGTTGATGCAGCATACAGTTTTCTTGGTGATTCTAAAAGAAGAATTACTATAAGTTTTTTTGAAAGTACTGGAAAACAATCAAACACAGAATTTACACAAACCCTCCCTCAAAAAAGGAGGTTGAGAGGATTTGCAATGTCTAAAATCCCTATTTACACCAAATCCGAGTTGGTTTCTCCCCCTTGTGATTTTTGGCTGAACCCTTGTAGAGACGTTGCATCCGAGCATTCGTACAGTTGAGTCTAAAAAGGGGGTTATAGAAACAGATTCAACATCAGTCCATTTTAATGGACTTCAGCTATAAGCCTGGGACTTACAGTCCTAGGCGGACGAAAACACTGCTTCAAATAATATGTAATGACTTTGACATTAGTAGAGAGTATGTTTGTTCGCGATATCAACAACCACAAGCCATCTTTATTAACCTCACCAAAAACTCATGAAGCTTTAGAAAGCAAAGTGCAAAAGCTTCTTGCTCAATTACGTAACGCTAATGAACAAATATACCGTGAAAAAGTTGAGCGTCTGCAGGCAGAAGCAGAACTAGAAAAGTCTCTTTCTTTAGTTCAGGCGACTTTAGAATCTACTGCTGCAGGTGTTATTGCAATCAACTTCAACGGACGTATTGTTAGCTTTAATCAGAAATTTGTCCAAATGTGGCAGATTCCAGAGTCCATCATGAAATCACGCAACCATAACCAATGCCTAACTTTTTATCAGAATCAACTTAAAGATCGAGAAAGCTTTTGTAGGCGTATTCAGGAACTAAACACCCAAGGAGATGTTGAGGGTTATGATACTCTGGACTTGAAAGATGGTCGGGTTTTTCAGCAATACTGCCAACCTCTGCAGCTTGGTGAGCAAATCATCGGCACAGTATGGAGTTTTCGGGACATTACCAACAGTTTGCGACCCGAAAAAGGAAATGTTAAGATTATAGCACAAGAAGAAGGAATCGGTGAACAAAAAGAGCGATTTGTCTCCATGATTTGTCATGAATTCCGCTCTTCGCTGAACATGATTTCATTCTCCACTAGCTTATTGAAACGTCATCTTCACAGTTGGAGTGAGGAGAAAAAACTACAATATCTCCAACGGGTTCAAACAACAGTCGAACACCTCAATCAATTAATGGATGAAGTTTTCATCATTGATACAGCACAGGCAAGAAAGCTAAAGTTCGAGCCAAAACGACTGAATCTGATTCAATTCTGCCATGATATATTGGCTCAAATGAATTTGAGCGAAAGCAACCAGCATACAGTTACTTTTGTCAGTCAGGGTGATTGTCAAGCAGTTTGTATGGATAAAAAATTACTACAACCCATTCTCACGAATTTACTCTCGAATGCGCTCAAGTATTCTCCAAAGGGCAGCACAGTTGATATGGTACTTTCCTGCCAAGATGAAAAAGTGATTTTCCAGATAAAAGACAGAGGAATTGGTATTTCAAAACCAGATCAACAACTGCTGTTTGAACCATTTCATCGCGGTGAGAATGTTGCTGATATCCCAGGTAACGGACTGGGGCTAGCAATTGTCAAAAAGCTTGTGGATATACACGGTGGTCAAATCATTGTGGAGAGTGAAGTTGAAAAAGGTACTACGTTCACAATCACATTGCCATTATGCCAACCAGTAACAATGACGAAACATTGAAGAAAACCATGACAAAAGTTTTAGTGATTGAAGATGAGGCAGAAAACCGAAATATCTTTCTAGAATGTTTGGAGGCAGAAGGGTTTGATGTTATCGGTGCAGAAAACGGTCTTGTCGGCGTCGAAAAAGCACAAGAACACGTGCCTGACTTGATACTTTGTGATATTATAATGCCGCAACTAGATGGTTACGGTGTTCTTACCTCGTTACGCCAAAACCGGGTAACAGCAATAATTCCCTTCATTTTTCTTACTGCCAAGAGTACCACGGCTGAAGTTCGTCAAGGTATGAAGCTCGGAGCTGATGACTATCTTAGCAAACCTACGACGGCAGAGGAATTATTGGGAGCGATCGCCACCCGACTAGAAAAACAAGCAGCCATCAGAGAGTGGTACTCTGTTCAGTCACAACAAGTCACCGCACTTTCTCCTGCTGATAAATCACAACAAGTTACAACACTACCTGCTGCTGAGACTACTCTTCCAGCAAACCCCCAATCAATCTTTCCTGTTTGCCCTCAACTTAAAGAAGTGTTCGACTTTATTGAAGCCAATTATGACCAGTCAATAAACTTAAGTGATGTAGCCCAAGCGGTTGGTTATGCCCCAGCTTACTTAACAGATCTCGTACGACGTCAGACGGGAAAAACGGTGCATCAATGGATTGCCCAGCGCCGGATGGCAAAGACATGCTCCTTGCTTTTGGAAACTAACCAGTCAGTAGAGCAGATTGCTGAAGCAGTAGGCTATCAATATACAGGCTGTTTGTTTCGTCAGTTTCGCATCAGCTTTGGAACGACTCCTCAAGTGTGGCGAAACCAACACCGTGATCAATCAAGTACTGCATAGAACAGAGTTTAAGCGCGATTCAAACGAGAATCGCGCTTAAGCTATATTTTATCATCTTTACCAGTCAGGAATAGAAATACTTCAGGCATCATATAGCCCATACAGACACTCAACGCTTTTTGATTCAGTCTTCTTTTGTGCCTGATAACAAATCCAGTAAAGTTCCGTAATAAACAACTATAAGAACTATTATGGCTCTTGCTGCGAGTTCTAGATTGGTCATTCGCGTAGCAGCAATAGCCTTGACTTGTGTCAGTTTTGCGGTATTTGAAACCATAATCGTTTGCTAGATAACTATTTGATAGTGACAGCACTAAGTACAACTCATCATTAATAGGGTTCGGAAATCAAAATTATGCCAAAACAGGGAAATGAATGATCTCTTAAGCCAATTCCGAACCCGTTTTATGGTGACGTCTACTAAGAAGCCCACACCCCTGTTTCTTATCAACCAACTTGGGGGTAGGTTGTCGTCGGTAGCCTTAGTTTGAGTCGCCATTCCTTCAGGAGGCTTTGGATAACTGCTTCAGTCCTGAGTGAACTAACATGAGGCGATCGCTGGGTGGAGTTATGGCTTGGGAATTTACCTGATTCCGTTTCAGAAGTAGACCAGCAATCAGAACGCTAATACACAGCAAAGCTGGGGCAGCAGAAGGTTCAGGGATAGTTGTTGGTTTGGATTGCACACCCAGTGCGAGAATAGCTTGATCTCCCCTAATCAAACCAAAGCCACGTCTGGAGTCAAAGCCGGGCGTTGGGTTGTAAGCTGTATTTCTCAGCGCATTGTAGATTTCCGTCGGCGTTGCGCTTGGGTTTGCCTGTCGTAGCAGTGCTGCGACTGCAGCTGTAAACGGAGCCGATATCGAAGTCCCGAAGAAGCTGAAGAAGCGGGGGTCATCATAAGGACGAGAGCCTCCACCCAAATTGAAGGAAATTGGTAGCCCATCTGGAGCGACAACATCAGGCTTTACAGAACTTGGGTTGCCTTCTGAAGAAAAGGGTTCGAGTTGTCCCTGCTCTACAATAACACCAAATGCTCGGTTTGAGTAGAATTGGGCGTTTCCATAGTACACTGCTCCGACACTCAGTGCATTTGGGTTATTTGTGTGTCCGTATATTGGAGTATCGGGAAAATCATTACCAGCGTCAGTGATGTAAGAAATTCCCTGATTGAATACCGAGTTAATTGCTTGGTTAATAGAACCATTAGGAGGCTCTAGATCTAGCAAATTTGAGGGTGCATCAGGAGTATTCTGGGGGAGCAAACCGATATCATCCACAATGATATCTGCTCCAGCAGACGCCAGAGCTTGAATGGCTTGACTGAAGGAATCCACGCCGCCCGTACCTGTGTAAAACGCTAACCTAGCTCCTGGAGCGACAGCATGGATGATCTGCGATATAGCGCGACCCTCATCCTGGGCATCAGGTTGCGCGTAGTCCTTTAGCACATTAATACCAGAAGGTAGGTAGCCATTGACGATGTTGGTCGTATAGGTATCCAAATTGCCAGAGGCGTCAAAGGTTGTTGCTGTGGCAAAGCTATCAGATATCACACCGATGGTAATTCCCGTGCCGTCCAGACCGTAACGGTCTCGTAATACATCAATTCCTGTGGCTTTGGCTGCTGCTTCAATTGGCAAAGTGAAGGTAGCTGCCTGAACCGTGGTAATAAAGCTGCCCATTGCGGCAGTTGTCGCAATCACCCCTGATGTAATGATACCTTGGAGGAGTTTCAAATTTTTCATAGAGTTTAAAAACTTTCCTAAAACAGTTTAGGTTAAAGCAGGTTATAATTTTTATTTATTGCTGTTATTCTTAGCAATACTGATAAGCATCAGCTTACACTAATCATTTGAATTGTTTCGGTAAAAATTCAAAAAAATTAGCAGTTAATGATCTGAGAGTATGAGACGTTTTTTTAGAAAACCCAGTGAATCTGGCAGAATTAGCTGTCAAAGTTCACTGGGTTATGTCGTATGAGAGTTTTCAAGTAGTTATAAGATTGTTAAGGTGGGGTTTACACTAACTTGTTAGCGTTACGAAACTGAGTGTAACGAAGGCATACTATGGGGGTAGTCCACAGCAAACAAATACCACCAGCCACTGTTTCTAGCTCTTCATCAGATAATTCTTCAATCCCTTCAGATTGTTCTGGTTTAACTTCGGAGCTATTGTTCATAGCTTGATAGATAACATTTTTCAGTTCGTCTTGCATTTTCTTCTCTCTTACTTTCTAATAAGTTGTAATATGAAATCCAAGGATTACAGACATTAAGATAAGCCCTCAGTCTAAAGCCTGGGACTATACGAACTAAGCCATCCTGTGCAGGCTTTAGTTGTGTAGCTACACCCTTTAGAATGACAGCTACCATTAACCCAAGTGTATAAACTCATCACCTGGACTTCATATGGCTTGTTAATCTGTGGACTACACTAATTCGTTAGCATTACGAATCTTAGTCCAAAGAATGCATATTTTGCGACGACTTCCTAACAAACAGACACCACCAGCCACTGTTTCTAGCTCTTCATCAGATAATTCTTCAGCAATTGGTGTCGTTTGTTCTGGCTCAGACTCAGAGTTAGTGTTCATCGCTTGAGAAATAACATTCTTGAGTTCGTCTTGCATGATTTTGTCTCCTATGTACTTATTAATTGCGATTTGTTTGTTCAAGTTGTGACTAATTGGCTTACACCATCTTGTTAGCGTTACGAATAAAACTCCAACCAATGCAAACTTTGGCAAATGACCAACCTACACAAACACCACCAGCCCTGTCTCTTATACACATCTAGATGTGTATAAACAAACACCACCAGCCACTGTTTCTAGCTCTTCATCAGATAATTCTTCAGCAATTGGTGTCGTTTGTTCTGGCTCAGACTCAGAGTTAGTGTTCATCGCTTGAGAAATAACATTCTTGAGTTCGTCTTGCATGATTTTGTCTCCTATGTATTTATTAATTGCGATTTGTTTCTTGAAGTTGTGACTAATTGGCTTACACCATCTTGTTAGCGTTACGAATAAAACTCCAACCAATGCAAACTTTGGCAAATGACCAACCTACACAAACACCACCAGCCACTGTTTCTAGCTCTTTATCAGATAATTCTTCAGCAATTGGTGTCGTTTGTTCTGGCTCAGACTCAGAGTTAGTGTTCATCGCTTGAGAAATAACATTCTTCAGTTCGTCTTGCATGATTTTGTCTCCTATTGATTAATTTTTGATGTCAATTTACTCTTGACACTTACTACAATAGCTAGCTCAACATAGAGCGTCAATTTGATTTTGTTAGGAGACAAGCTAAAGAATTATAAGTGGCTCACTCAAAATTATCTAAAGATTTTTTAGTCAAAAATAAATAAATTGAATTGTGATACATAGTTGATATTGTCTAAAATTCAATTTTGAGTACTACTAGAACAAATATTCTGAAGTTAATAAAAAGAAAGGATACAAATAGCATGCATGTTTCACAGCAAGATTTACTCAAAATAGCTGAGCAAGCCAGTAGACTCGTTGAGAGATTGGGTTATTGCTTTGTTCCAGATGAAGCAGAAGATAACAAGTTAGCTATGTCTCGGTTGAAAGCGTGGTGTCAGGTGGTTGCACAAAGCAATTCAGAAAAGTTAGCCAAACGCCTTGTTTGGGATGAACTGGATTCTGGCACTATTGTTAAAGTTCTTGGTGCTGTCCGTCTCGTCAATGAAGAACAACTCCCCGTTTGGACGGAAACTTTGCGGGAAGCGTTGCAAACTGATTGGGACAGAGCTTATGCAAGTACTAATCGCTGTTTAGAAACCGAAAACCCAATTCCCTTTGAAGAAGTTTATCTGCCCTTTGTTTATATAGCGCGAGAAAAACTAATTGCACAGGTCGGTGCTAGTTGGCAATTGTTATCTCAAGCAGTCCACATCAGCTTGGAACGTCAGCTGCTATGGAAGTTAGCGTCTCTTGGTGTCCGGGCTTTAGACCTTGAGTTTTCAAAATTTAAAGCACAGAAGCAATCTGCTGACATTTCCTTAACCCAACAGCAAGATGAACATTCTAATGTGCAGTACCAAACTTTTATTGAAGACTTAAAAACAAAAGAACTGTTATCTTTCTTTCAAAAGTACAGTGTGTTAGCACGGGCTATAGCGACGACAATAGATTTTTGGGTAGAAGAAAAAGCAGAATTTATTCAGCGATTAGCATCAGATTTACCAACTATCCAGCAAACATTCCAAGAAAAGACAGCTTCTGTCGTTGCAATCCAATTTGAACTATCCGATCCTCACAACAGAGGGCGTTCCGTGATGGCTGTGACTTTTGAGTCTGGATTGAAGGTAATATACAAACCTAGAGGCTTAACTTTAGAAGCTACGTATTTTCAGTTACTATCTTGGTGTAATCAGCATTTTGTCTTGACGTTGCATCCCGTCGTTCTACACCCGTTCAAGATAATCAAAGTTATCGACTGCAAGACTCATGGCTGGATGGAGTATGTAGAGCATTTGCCCTGTGAAGACGAAGCAGCCGCACAGCGATACTATCAGCGTGTCGGGATGCTTCTGTGTTTAGTTTACTTGCTCCAAGGCAATGACTGCCATCAGGAAAATCTCATCGCCTGTGGAGAACATCCAGTGCTGGTAGATTTGGAAACCCTTCTGCATCCCTATGCTCGCGAGGTTAATCCTACAGAGGAAGTAGGGGCACAATCTCTGGCGAATGAGCAGTTGTTTGAAGATTCAGTGCTACGGACTGGACTACTGCCAAGATGGGAATTTGGGGCAGATGGAGGCAAAGCTCACGATATTAGTGGTTTGGGAGGATTTGGTGAGCAAGAAATTCCTATTCGCATACAAAAGTGGCAGAACATCAATACTGACAACATGGCATTGGAGTATGAGCCTGGTATTATGTCAGCTGCAAACAATGTACCTTCGCTCAATGGCATTGCCTTGTTACCTAGTGATTATGTTAATGAAATTGTAGATGGTTTCCAAAAGATGTATCAGTTCTTGATGAAACGACGAGAAGCTCTTTTAGGAACTGATAGTCCTTTAGCTGGTCTAGCTCATCAGAGAGTACGGTTTTTGTTTCGTAATACTCACGTCTATGGTCATGTTTTGGAGAAAACCCTCTATCCACAATTTTTGCAGCATGGTATAGACCGCAGTATTGAACTTGATGTGCTGAGTCGGGCATTTTTAGCAGCAGAAGAAAAACCTAGGATCTGGTCATTGCTTGCACTAGAACTGCAAGCTATGGAACAAATGGATATTCCTTATTTCTTTGCTGACTCAAGCAGTGATGCTTTGACACTCAACTCTGAGTTGGTGATTGAGGGATATTTTAAAGAACCTAGCTATAACCGCATGATTTCTCGTCTACAGCAGCTTAATGATGGAGATTTAGCTCAACAGATTGGAATTATTCGGGGTTCTTTTTACTCACGGGTTGCTCGTGGTATGACTAATATTACGCCCACTCAGCGTGTTAGTGTTGCTTCGGATCTCAATGCAATCACTCCTTTAACACAAGCACAACTGGTAGAAGAGGCAGTAGAGATTGCCAAAGAACTGCAACAAAGAGCAATTTACGCCACCAATGGTAGTGTGACCTGGATTGGTATGGGATACCTCCCTAAAGCTCAACGGATGCAACTTCAGCCTTTGGGCTATGGCTTGTACGATGGTGTTTGCGGTGTCGCTTTGTTTTTAGCAGCGTTGGCAAAAGTTACTGGTGACGCGGGATTTCGAGATTTAGCATTGAGCGCCTTGCAAGACCTGAAAAAAACCTTACAGCACACACAGCCGAATGACCAAGCAAAATTTACCAAGGAAATAGGTATTGGTGGAGCTACTGGTAATGGCTCTATTCTTTATACATTAGTACGAGTTAGTCAGTTTTTGGATGAACCGGAGCTTCTCGATATTGCGAGTCTTGCAGCTTCATTGATAACCCAAGAAAGTATTGAGAGCGATCGCTCCTTTGACACAATAGCAGGCGCAGCAGGAACAATACTAGGTTTACTCGCTTTGTACCAAGCAAAGCCAAACCCAGCCATTCTCGAGCAAACCCAAGCCTTAGGTTATCACCTACTCAATAATCGTACCAAGAGCGAGACTGGATTTAGAGCTTGGGCAACTTTGGAAGGCAAGTTAGCAACGGGAATTTCTCATGGTGCAGCGGGCATTGCCTACGCCTTACTGCGATTGTACAAAACGACACAAGATCCGGTTTTTCTGGAAGCAGCAGAAGAAGCGATCGCCTACGAACGCAGCGTCTTCTCCCCAAATGACGGTAATTGGCCAGATGTACGAAATTTTTCCCTTAACAAGAGTAAACTATCCTTTATGACGAGTTGGTGTCATGGTGCTCCTGGCATTGGTTTAGCCCGTTTGGGAGGTCTTTCGATACTTGATACAGTAGAAATTCGTCAAGAAATTGCAGTCGCCTTAAATACAACGCAACAATTTGGTTTACAAAACATTGACCATCTGTGTTGCGGTAACTTTGGCAGAATGGAAGTACTATTAGTCGCAGCTTGCAAGCTGTCCCGTCCGGATTTGTTGAATACTGTTCAAAAACAGGCAGCACAGATTGTAGCAAGGGCAAAGCAAGTTGGTAGTTTTGATCTGTTTTCTGAATTTTCCGGAGATATTTACAACCCTGGTTTCTTTCAAGGGACCTCTGGAATCGGTTATCAACTACTAAGGTTAGCATATCCGGAATTCCTTCCTTCAGTGTTGTTGTGGGATTAAACAGCGATAGTTTTGCGCCTTATATGTAGTGAAAGTGCATGGTACATATGTAGAGACGTAGCATGCACTTTCACTACACAGATCATCTTGCTTACAGATCATCTTATTAGCAATCGAATTGGCTTTTATGTACAAAGTCCAACCGAAAGAATTGCGAGTCTGACTGAAACATTGTGTATTGTTGTCGCTGCTTATACCGATTCTCTATAAACTTGCACTAAATAATTAAATCTCTCTTCTTGCTCTTTTCTTGGCGTTCTTGGCGGTACCCTGCGGGAAGCCCTCCGGGTATCTCCTGCACCAGACGCACTCGCGTTCGGGGGGTCGCAATCGACGGTAACCTTAAGAGCTGCGACCCCCTCACCGCTGCGCGTCTACGTTTTAAAAATAAAGTGCATCTTCTTGGAGAATTGGTATTACTTCCCTTATGCTGTTGCTATGAATCACTGGCTAAAAACTCAATCCCGTCCCGTTCGCTTTTTGCTTTATTTGGAATGGGGGTTGCTGTTGATTGCGATCGCCTTCTCCTTCGCAGACGCTACTCCTCTGACGGCGCAAAGCGCGATCGCGGCTATCTCCCTAGAGCCTCTGTTATTGCCCCAATTATGGCTCCCCAAGGCACTCGAACTGGTCATGCTAGCTGTATTTGCATTGATCGGTGGCATATTACCCAGTGGTAGATTTGCCGCCAAAATGCTGTACATTGGCATACAGTTTAGTTTAGTTTTGGCATGGCTGGCTTTAAGTGGACAGTTGTGGCTGTTGCCAGTTCTGTTGCTAATCGTCGTGATTCGCAGTTGGTTTTTGTTAGCATTGCCCGGGCGTTGGACATTGGCAGGATGTGTTTTGGCAATTATGTTACTCACAAGAGTGCAACAGCTTGGTAGCACTGACACAACTGTGTTGTTTAATCAGTCACTACAAAATTTCTTGAGCCAGTGGAGTGATGTTTTTTGGTTTGCAATTGTACTGTTACTACTGATGCAGTTGATCCAGTACATAGTAATGGTGCAACAGATGCAACAGCAACTAGGGCATGAGCAACAAAGATGGCGACAGTATACCCAACAACAGGAGGAACTCACTGCACTCCAAGCACGCCAGCGCGTTGCATATGAAAGCTATGATGCACTGGGACATACATTGATTGCTATCAATATTCAGTTGCAAAGCGCGTTAAAACTCTGGTCTATTGACCCGAGTCAAGCACACAAGTTTTTGGCACAAGCCCAAAGCCTAGGAGTCACGACCATGCAAGAGATTCGCAATTGTGTTCATGCACTACGCATGCATAGTATACCACCACAAGCAGAACTGTCCTGTGAAACGAAAGACCTAGAAACTGAGTGACGATCGCCCCAGTTGTTGACGAATCTTAAGAATAATGATGTAGAGTATTGGCACTACAAATAAACTCAAGAACGTAGAAACGAACATCCCGCCAAAAACCGCCGTCCCCAATGACAGTCGGCTGGCAGATCCAGCTCCTGTCGCAACAAGCAGCGGATAGCTCCCGATCAAAGTCGAAACCGTTGTCATGAGGATAGGACGCAATCGTGCCTGTGCAGCTTGCACCACTGCCTTAGTAATTGAAAGTCCCTGCTCTCGTAGCTGGTTAGCGAATTCTACAATTAAAATCGAATTTTTGCTGGCTAATCCAATCAACATGACTAAACCAACTTGACAGTAAACATCGTTGTACAAACCCCGCAGAGATTGAGCCGATAAAGCTCCCAAAACCGCTAAGGGAACCGCTAGCATAATTATTAAAGGATCGACAAAATTATTATATTGCGCTGCCAGCACAAGGAAGACAAAAAAGACACCCAAACTGAAAATAATTGGAGCTTGACCGCCAGATTCCACTTCTTCTAAGGAAATACCCGACCATTCAAAACCGAAATTTGCGGGTAAAATCTCAGCCGCTAGCTTTTCCATAGCCGCAATTGCTTGCCCAGAACTAAACCCAGGAGCAGCTGCTCCGTTGATCTCAATGGAGCGGTAAAGGTTGTAGTGATTAATTGTTTGTGCTCCAGTCGTTGATTTCATTGTTACAACATTACTGAGGGGTATCATATTGCCAAGTCTTGAGCGCACATATAAGCGACCAACGTCTTTTGGGTTAGAGCGAAATTGTGAGTCTGCTTGAACATAAACGCGGTATGTTCGCCCAAATTCGTTAAAATCATTTACATAGCGTGAACCGATGAAAGTTTGTAGGGTGCTGAAAATTTCATCAATCGGAATCTGTAAAGCTTCTGCTTTGCTTCGATCTACTTCAATCATCAACTGGGGCGCGTTGGCAGTATAGGTACTAAAGACTCCTTGCAATCCTGGAGTCTGATTGGCGCGGCTAATTAGCTTGTTCTTGACTTGATCCAGTGCATTCATGTCTCGATTGCTTTGGTCGCCTCGGTCTTGGAGTTGAAACACAAAACCACCTACACTGCCGAGACTCTGGATAGTTGGAGGATTGACGGCTAGAACAGGTGCTTCTGGAATTCCCATCAGTGGTGGGCGTACCCGATTGAGAATAGCTGATACCGATTGTTCTGGCTTTTGCCGCTCTGACCACGATTTGAGAGGAGTCATAATCAATCCGCGATTGGGAGTGTTTCCGCTAAAACCAACACCACCCATTGCAAACACACCCTCAATCTCAGGGACGTTGAGTAATTCTTTTTCGGCTTTCATGACGACTGAGCGAGTGTAATTTAACGAAACGCCATCCGGTCCCTGAATCAGGTTGACAAAATAGCCTTGGTCTTCCTCTGGCAGAAATGCTTGAGGAACACGCAGATACAACCAGCCTGTAAGTATTAAAGATACAGTAAATAACAGCAATACAACCATCTTAAAGCGAGTTACAGTACCGAGAATCCGTTGATAGCCTCTGCGCATCCAGTCGAGAAGGCCATTTACCCTTGCAAAAAACCAGCCAAGCCAGCCGCGTGGTTGTTGTCCTCGACGTAACAGTATGGCGGACACTGCAGGAGTAAATGTAATGGCATTAAAGGTGGAAAGCGTAGTCGAAAATGCGATCGTTAGTGCAAATTGTTTGTAGAGTTGTCCTGTTGTTCCTGGAAAGAAAGCAACTGGAACGAAGACCGCCATGAGAACTAGCGAGGTGGCAATTACGGCTCCAAACAGTTCATGCATCGCCTCAGAAGCAGCCTGACGCGGACTGATACTTTTTTCCTCAAGCAAACGAACTACATCTTCAACAATAATGATTGCATCATCAACAACCATTCCGGTTGCCAGGGTTAAACCAAATAAAGTCAAACTATTAAGTGAAAAATTGAACACTTTGACAAATGCAAAAGTGCCTATCAAAGAAACCGGAATCACGATCGCTGGAACAATGGTAGTCCGCCAATCTTGCAAGAAAATGAAAATTACTCCCACAACAAGTAAAATCGATTCAATCAGCGTTTTGACCACTTCCCAGAAAGATGCTTCAACAAATCGAGAGGAATCATAGGGGATTTCATAGGTTAACCCTGGTGGAAAATTTTTTGCCAATCGTGCCATCTCTGCCTTAGCCGCCTTAGCAATTTCTAGGGCGTTACTGCCGGGAATTTGGATGATCTGATACCCTACAGAAATGTGACCGTTATAGCGAGCAAATGTGCTGTAGTTTTCTGCCCCCAGTTCTGCCCGCCCAACGTCTTTCAGTTTGACCAGCGTCCCGTCATTTCCTGCCTTGAGGATAATATTCTCAAACTCGTTGGCTTCTCGCAGTCGTCCAACGGCTTGCAGATCGATCTGAAACTTTTGCCCATCGGGGGCGGGTGGTTGTCCGATCGCACCGATGCCTAACTGTAAATTTTGTTGATTGAGGGCATTCACCACATCCTGAGCCGTCAAATTGCGTCCAGCAAGGCGATTGGGATCGAGCCAAATTCGCATGGCATAGCGACGTTCTCCAAAGGATAGGACATTTCCCACGCCATTGATACGTCTGAGCGAGTCTAACACATACAAATCTGCATAGTTACTAATAAACGTATCATCGTAGCGATCATCCGAGCTGTATAGCGCCATCGCTAAAACAATCCCGCTTGATTGTTTTGTAACTGCGACTCCTGTCTTTTGTACCACTTCTGGTAGTTTGGGTTGTGCCAACAAGACACGATTTTGTACATCAGAGGCTGCAACATTAATGTCATAGCCCTGCTCAAAAGTGATGATAATTGTGCTATTACCGTCATTGCTGCTGGTCGAATTCATATATCTCATGCCTTCGACCCCATTAATCTGTCGCTCTAAAACCGATGTCACGGTTTCTTCGACGATTTGGGCACTGGCTCCAACATAGTTAGCTGTGACGCTAATTTGAACGGGGCTAATGTCTGGATACTGCTCTACAGGTAGCGTTGGAATGCTAATTAGTCCCAATACCAAGACTATCAGGGAGCAGACGATCGCAAAGACGGGTCGCTTGATGAAGAAATCTGCGAACATAGGTCAATCGATTTTAGATTTTGGATGAATTCCAGGGATAAATGTGGAGGCTTGTACCATCAAAGAACTATCGGTCAATGAAAAAATAAACAATGATGACTTGCTTTTGCTGCAAAAATATGCTTTTGGCTAATCAATTATTTTTCTCAGATTCGGGAACAATCGGCGCACCATCCCTTAAACCCAGCAAACTAGAGATGATGATTCGTTCTCCGGGCTGTAATCCTTTCAGAACCTGGTATTGATTGCCTTCAATATTGCCTAACTCAACAGGTTTTTGCCGAGCCACGAACTGAGGTTGAGCAGACTGCGATGAGCGCGATTCGTCAACTACAAACACAAACGTCTCTTTGGCTAAACGAGTTACAGCGGTTGTGGGAATGCGGACTCCAGGACGCCGATCCAAAATCACCCGCGCTCGAACAAATTGGTCGGTTCGCACTCTAGCTTGAGAATTATCCAACAGCGCTTTGACGAGTACCGATTGTGTCTGATTTGCCGTATTGGGTGCAATGAAAAATACCCGACTGGTACCGACCTTTTGCCCAGAACCATCTACCAACTCTACTAAACTTCCTAATCGCAATTGAGCGACCTGTTCTGCTGGAACCGAAATGTTAACCTCTAATGAACCGTTTTCAGAAACGGTGATTAACTGGGTAGAGGTATCGACAAAATCGCCCACCTTAACGGGAATATCACCTACAATACCTGCAAACGGCGCAGAAATTGTATAAAACAGAAGTTCTGCTGCTTGCTCATTGACATTTGCCCGAGCTTGGTTGACTAACCTCTGGTTCTTAACAATTGTTGCCTTTGCCTTAGCGATCGCTGCCTCTGCTCTAGTAATCATGGCTTCTTGGGCTGCAATGTCAGCATCCGTCTGAGCAAGCTTGGCTTTTGCTGCTTCTAAGCTGTTCTGCCTTTGCTCCAAGATTTGCAAACTGGTGGCTCCTTCTTGATATAGCTGGCTGAACCGCTCATACTCCCGCTGATTGAGTTTTAAGTCAGACTGTTCAGAAACTCGACGAGCTTGTAACGCTTTTAGTGTCGCTGTTGCATTTTTAGCTTCGGCTTGGGCGCTTTTAGCTTCTGCTTGGGCTGTTTCTAAATCAGCTTGAGTGGACTCATAAGCTGCAATTCTACTGTCAACAGAAGCTTGTTGCTGTTTTGCATCAACCTTCAAAATCGGAGTACCTTTTTTAACCCGCTCTCCTGCTCGAACAAATATCTGAGAGACTTGACCCTGAATTCTCGGTCGCAGAGTGACAGAACGACGAGACTGAAGACTTGCAATAAACTCTGCACTTTCTTCTATAGTGGCAGTTTGCACCGTCGCAACTTGTACCTTTGTTGCCGGGGGTTGGCTAGCTGCCGTTGGAGGTGATTCCTTACCCGGAGCCAAAAACCACCAAAATCCAACACCGCCACTAACTAGCAGCAAGGCTAACATTGCCCAGAAGCTCAGTGGTAACTTTGGCGCGAACTGACGGTTACTATTTGAAGGTCGAGATTCAGAAGATTCCATAACTCACCAACAATTCAAGCGATGTAAAACCTAGAGAAATCAGAATGCATCAGAACTGTAGTACCAGTTCTTTGTTAGTTCGCCTTTACCCAAAAATCAGCTGTGACAATTTTACCATTGCGATTGAACTGTCCCCAAAGCTTATATAGTCCTGCTTTGGGAAAGCTGGTCATAAACTGAACCCGTCCGGGAGTTGTATCTTTTACTGCATGAGCATGGATATAATCAGCTGAGGTGAGTGAGGCGGATTGACGCAGAATTACCAAGTGTCCCCGTTCACCCATGTAAGGCTGTAAATCGGTGACAGGTTGATTATTAGCGCCTTTGAGATTGAACGTTACAGCAACTTCCTCACCTGCTTTCACTGTTTCGGTAGACAGCTCTAAATTGACCTTGGTGTTGGTAAATGTTTGACTACGCTTGAAGTTTACATCCGGGGAAGATGAACTGTTACCTGGAACTTGGGTTTTGAGTGTCGAGACTTGCTGAGTCTGTCCACTAGGTTTGTAATCACTAAAGAGTGTATACCCTCCAGATTGGGGTAATTGAGCCTCGACGGTAAAACGCCCGTTGCCTTCATAACGTGGATGCAGATGATCGAAAAACCGAAGATCATCACTGACGACGATTAAATGCATGAGTTTTTCGTGGGAAACATCAAACTTGTCGATTGGTTTCCCTGTTGCATCTTGAACGTTAATTATTAATGGGACAGGATCATTAACTGCGACCGTTTCTGGAACTGTAAGTTTTGCTTGAATTGCTGCATTTGTTTTTGTGTCACTTGAATCATTCATTGAATGTCCTGTGTGATTTTCTGCTTGTGTTGAATGCTGATCGTTGTGTTGTTGAGCTAAAACTGCCGTTGATGATTCTTGAGCATTAGGTGATGTCGAGCAACTTTGTGCAAATAATAGAGTTGCAGTGGTCGCGAGCGCAGTCATCAATATTTTCATGAAACATTACCTGGAAGATAGTGCAAATTTCTGTAGATCAGCTATCAGCAGAGTACAAAGTAATAGCTGATGGTAATATAATCAATTACAAATTAAGCGGCTGATGGATAGCCTACCGACGCGATCTGCGCCCCGCGCAGCAGCGTTTGCGCAGCGCCCCCTTAGGGGCTAGCTATCGCTGTCTCAATCGCTGTTCTGGATGCTTGAGTTTCTACGTTAATTAATTTCGTTTTTGGGTCAGCTTGAACAATAGCGTTAGCATCAACCTTTTTAATTGCCTCAGTGATAGTTTTGGCGCAAGCAGAGCAAACCAGTTTAGGGACTTTAAGTTGTAGTGTCATAGCTGTAAATAACCTTTTTTGAGATAATTTATCGTGGAGTTAGATGTGTGATTGAATAACTCCACCTCATCTAAAATCACCTTAAATCCTCTATTTAACTGGAGAGTCAAGGGGGATGTAAAAAAATTTTGAATGTTTGGTCTCACCGTTCGCGCCATAGACAGTCAGTAAAGATACTCAGAGGACAAAAAGTTAGTTTTCGTGTCTCAAAAAGGTTAAGTCTAAGCTAGATTTTTCATCACTATGTGTGTCAGTGATCGCTTGTTCAATAATTGGACAGATAGTACTTTCAGGTATTTCAGAAACAGCTTGCCAGCCTGAAAGTAGTCCTTCTAACTCTAACTTCAAGACCTGTAGCTGTTCAATTTGGTATTCGATTGCTGTAACTTTATCATTCAGTTTTGCTTTGATGTGGTCGCAGGGTAAATCCCCTTGGTCATGCACATCTAGCAACTCTTTAATCTCTAACAAGCTTAATCCAAGGCTCTGGGCACGCTTGATAAAGCTTAGGCGGGTAAAAACATTTGAGTTGAATAATCGAAATCCACCCTCAGTTCGATCCGAAGCCTTGAGCAAGCCCAGTTCTTCGTAGTAACGAATTGTTTTAATCGGCACACCACTTTCTTTAGCAACAACACCAATTTGTTTTCCCTGTTCTTTGAGTAACATATTTAACAGTTCCCTCGCTAAACCTCTTATATTAGCTTTATTTGTCATAAACCCTCTAGTTAACTAAAGGGTTCAGACGAAACGTCAAATTATTCACTTTTGCTTGTCAAGTAATTGGCATTTTTTATCGGTATCATTCATGCTGCGCTCTTAGTTGCGATTCCTTTATATAGATGAGCCGTAATATCTGGCATTTTTTCAGGTGTAAATTGCTTAAGTTCAATATCATCAAATTGCTCTTCTACCAATTCCCGAATGTTTCGATTGAGATGACATCCATCCGCTATTACTTTTTGAATAGGTGTTAGCCGATGTTGCCAAAGCTGTATGTTAGATTTATCGCTTAACCCATGTTCCAAAAAGAAAAACCTACCACCTCGTTTGAGGATGCGGTAAATTTCTTGAAGTGCTTGCTCTACATTGGCAATGCTGCATAATGTAAAAGTACTGACAACGCTATCAAAAGTATTATTTGATATTGGTAAATTTTCACTCGATAGCATTAATTGCTCAACTGTTATATTTGAGTTACTAATACGCTTTTTGGCAAAAGCATTCATACCAGGATTTGCATCTACAGTGGTAATTTTATGAATATGTGGAGGATAGAAGGCGAGATTTAATCCAGTTCCAAAACCAATTTCTAGAACTTCTCCTTGGACATCTGCGAGTAGTTCCTGACGGTATTTGGCTAAATTTGGGTCTGATAAGCTCCAATCTAAAAAGCGCGGTAAAATAACCTGTGAGTAAAACCCCATGATTCTAAATCCTCTAAAATTAACTATTTTCGCCTGCTTTCACCGCGAAGGGGTTAGGTAACAGCGAGTGGGGGAAATTCCCCTATTCTGCGCGCTACCTAACCTCCAAGACACCGCGAAACATATTCATGCCGCAGGTAAAGGTGTAGGTTCCTGGTTGGTTGGGAGTAAACTCAATGGGAGTAACTTGGTTCAAGGGTAGCTCTTGGGCTATGTGGAAATCAGGAAATCGGATTTCTTCAAGACAACTGCTGGGGTCTTTGCGGTAGAAGTTGAGCCGCACTCTTTGAAGAGCATTAACTACAACTTGGCTTGGTTCATACCCACCATCAACAGTAATTGTTACCTCCTGAACGCCCTGCTTTGATTGTGCTTTTTGCGATTTTGGCTTACTCAACAAAAACCACCATAACTCCAGTCCGATCAATCCTAATCCGCCAGCAGTCACGACACCTTTTGCCCATAGGGGTTGTTCGATGCGACGGAACTGACTTGTTTGCTTTGTTTGAGATGGTTGCATCTGTTCGTGGGACATTTGTGCAATTGCTTTGTTAGAAGCAATTCCAAACACCAATCCCAAACTCACAACATTGCCAATGATTGCTATTGCTATTTTGTTCATGATTTAAACGTCTCCCTAGCGCGAATGTAACTAGATTGCAAGCTACGCTAATGCACCAGAAATAGCTCCGAGTAAAAATCCAAATCCTGCCAAAGTTGCGAAGAATGTTACTTTTTTAAGCATCGTTCATACTCCTTGTGATTTATTCAACCAATTGTTTTAGGTTGGAAGTTACGCAAACGCAGCGCATTCGTGACTACAGAGACAGAACTAAACGCCATTGCTGCACCTGCAATGATGGGACTAAGCAGCCAACCAAAGAAGGGGAAAAGAATTCCTGCTGCAATTGGAATACCAGCGACGTTATAAATAAAGGCAAAGAAGAGATTCTGACGAATGTTGCGAATCGTGGCACGAGAGAGTTGAATAGCGGTGACAATACCTTGTAAATCGCCAGAGATCAGGGTGATGTCACTCGCTGCGATCGCCACATCTGTTCCTGTTCCAATTGCCATCCCGACATCGGCTTGAGCCAGCGCTGGTGCATCATTGATACCATCCCCCACCATTGCGACAATCTTACCTTCCGACTGAAGTTTCTCAACAGTCTCGGCTTTCTGTTCCGGGCGAACTTCAGCAAAGACTCGCTTGATACCCACTTCACGGGCAATCACTTCGGCTGTGCGGTGATTGTCTCCAGTCAACATGACGACTTCCAATCCCATTTTCTGCAATGTACGAATCGCGTTCACAGAAGACGGTTTCACTGCATCGGCAATGCCCATAATCCCTTGGACTTTGCTATTGACTGCAATCCAGATAACCGTTTTACCGAGATACTCCAAACGATCCCAATGTTCCTGCAATGCACTTGTATCAATGCCTAACTCGTTCATCCAACGGTGGGTGCCAATTTGTATCCATTGATTTGACACATACCCTTGCACACCACTACCAGCAATCGCTTCAAACTCCTGTGCATCCGTCAATTCCCCACCTTGAGATTTTGCATAATTCACAACAGCTTCCGCAAGAGGATGTTCTGAATTGCGTTCAACAGATGCTGCAAGGCGCAGAAGATTTAGCTCGTTGCCATTGGCTGTACCCTTGACGGTTACAAAATCGGTGACAGTAGGCTTACCTTGCGTGATTGTACCTGTTTTGTCGAGAACGACAGTCTGAAGCTTGTGCGCGAGTTCCAGACTTTCTGCCCCTTTGATGAGGATACCATTTTCTGCACCCTTACCTGTTCCCACCATGATAGAAGTCGGCGTTGCCAAGCCAAGGGCGCATGGGCAAGCAATAATTAACACACCTACAGTGGTAATCAGTGCCATTGTCACATTGCCCATGACGTTGTACCAGATGATGAAAGTGGCGATCGCAATGGCAATGACAGCAGGCACAAACCATCCAGTCACTTGGTCAGCTAATCGCTGAATTGGTGCTTTTGAACCTTGGGCTTGTTGGACTAACTTGACAATCTGCGCCAAGAATGTATCTTTACCCACTCGTGTCGCTCGGAATTTGAAGCTACCAGTTTTGTTAATCGTGGCTCCGATAACTTCATCACCTGGTTGCTTCTTCACAGGAAGACTTTCACCCGTGACCATTGCCTCATCGATAGTTGAGGAACCATCAATAATCTCGCCATCCACTGGAATCTTTTCACCTGGACGTACGAGAATCACATCACCTTTCATCACTTGGGCAATGGGAATGTCAACTTCTTTGCCGTCACGAATCACACGAGCAGTCTTTGCTTGCAAACCCATCAACTTACGAATTGCTTCAGAAGTTTGTCCTTTGGCACGATTTTCAAGCAGTCGTCCCAGCAAGATCAAAGTGATGATCACTACAGCAGCTTCGTAGTACACATCAGCTGGTAATCCTTGGTGAGTGAAAAACCCAGGCAAGAAGGTGGGGAAGAGGGAATAAAGATAAGCGGCAAGAGTACCAATCGCCACCAAAGTATCCATTGTTGCCGCGTGACGTTTCAGGGCTTTCCAGGCATTGATAAAAAAGGATGAACCACACCAGAACAAGACTGGAGTCGCCAGCACAAGCTGTAACCAAGGATTATGCATCCACATGGGAATAAAGGGAATGGATAATCCCGTCATCATCGGTAGCGAACCAATGACGAGAATAGCGCTGATAATGCCGCCAACCCAAACTTTTCTGACTAACGCTCGATTTTCAGCTTGGCGTGCCTGCTGTTCTGTATCATCATCGTCTGCAGTAAATAAATCATCATCTTGAATCGGTTGAGCAGAGTATCCCACCGCATCTACCGCATCACAAATTGCTTCTGGGTTAGTTTTTCTGGGGTCATAAGTGACAGTAGCTTGCTCTGCCCCAAAGTTTACACTACACTCATTCACACCCCTGACGGAGTTAATCGCATCTTCTACGATTTTAGCGCAAGAGGCACAACTCATGCCCCGCAGTTTCAGATTTGTGTTTTCCATTGAGTGACTCCTTGACACGCACTAGTATTCGGTCTTGGGAATTCGGCAACTAAGTAACGGAGTAACCCGCGTCGGTAATTGCTTGTTTCACAACCGTTTGTGAAGCTTGAGTCTCAATGCTGACCAACTTAGTTTTGGGATCAGCTTGCACTGTTGCGGTTGGATCAACTGCTTTGACAGCTTTTGTAATAGTTTCTGCACAAGCTGAACACGCCATGTTGGGAACTTTGAGTTGTAATGTCATGATTTTAATCTTCCTGTGATGAACTATTTTCATCGTAAAGTCTCCAGCATACTGGAGAGTCAAGGTGAGGGAAAGCGAATTTTGAAAGTCTGTCAAATGATTTGAAAAGCGCTGTCGTAACTGTGACTTATTTTGACTTTAGTCGTAGCTATTTTTACTTATTATTTTCACTTTAGTCAAAAGGAATGTATCTATTTGGTTATAAGATTCTAGACGTTTTTCAGATGTTTGTTACTAGTTTAATTTTTACGATTAATACAGTTTAGAAAAATATAAAACGGTATCAAAAAAGACTTTTGTCACCATCGAACGGAAAAAATAATATTAAAACAGTGCTTACTGTTCACTGATTTTTTGAAATTTTATCTCATAGAAGCTATCACTTAGCTGTACTTCGGTAGGACATTTTTCTATAGATAAAAACAAGAAAAGCTATGATAGTTCATTTGAAACTGGCTACTAAATTTACGTTACTCCTTTCGCTAGTTTTTATAAGCGCTATCTTAATGAGTAGTTTTGCTTTATCTAAAGCACTTGAGCATAGAGCTGAAGATGAAATAAACTATCGAGGGCAGCTTCTTATACAAATGATTAATTCAGTCAGAGATTATACTGCGATCCACGTAACTACTCTCGTCGCACCTAACCTGGAAACTCAACAAAATTTCATTCCCGAAACTATACCAAGTTTTGCAGCCAGAGAGGTTTTTGAAAATCTACGCACAAACAAAGAATATAGAGATTACTTTTACAAAGACGCTACACTCAACCCGACAAATATAAGGGATAAAGCTGACGAGTTTGAAACCCAACTTATAGAGAGATTTCGTAATGAACCAAGGTTGAAAACCTTATCAGGTTTTCGGAATCTGTCTACAGATAAATTATTTTATAGCGCCCGTCCTTTTACTGTTCAAGATTCAAGCTGTCTTCGCTGTCATGGCACTCCAGAAACAGCCCCGAAAAATCATTTAGAAACCTATGGAAGAGAGAACGGTTTTGGGTGGAAACTCAATGAAGTGATTGCTACTCAAATTGTTTATTTTCCTGTCAGTGAAGTTTTTGACAGAGTTTCTCAGGCTTTTTTCTTATTTATCGCAATTTTTATCGGTATTTTTACCCTGGTGATTCTTGCATTTAATTATTTGCTGAAGCGAAACGTTCTCCAGCCCCTTAAACCAATGGCTCAACTGGCTCAAAAAATTAGCACTGATACGTTTGTTTATGATCGGAATGAGAAGTATGAACTTAGAAGTTTAGTGGCGATCGCGCGTCGCAATGACGAGTTAGGACAGTTGGGACAGATTTTCCTAAGAATGGTTCACCAAGTCTACACTCGTGAACAACGCTTGAAAAAACAGATGCAAGAACTCTGCATCCAGATTGATGAAACTAAGAAAGCTCGTCAAGTGGCTGAAATTGTTGATGCGGAATACTTTCAAAATTTAAGTGTACAGGCAAAAGAAATTAGAAAAAAATGGGCAGAACCCGACTCGTGAATTTTTATTTCATTTGACCTGCATCAAGGAAGCGCAGTATCAGTTATCAGTTACCAGTTATCACTGTTCACTGGTCACTGGTCACTGGTCACTGTTTACTACTATTAGGAATACATTATGTCTAAAGTTGTATCCATTCATTCATTCCGTGGTGGAACTGGTAAATCAAACGTAACTGCTAATCTAGCAACTATCATCGCTCGTTCTGGTCAACGGGTTGGCATTGTCGATACCGACATCCAATCACCTGGAATCCACGTCCTTTTTGGTCTGAATGAGGAAAAGATAGGCTATACCCTGAACGATTATCTGTGGGGACGCTGTGCTATTGAAAATGCTGCCTACGACGTGACTCCACTTCTTAAGATGAGCCACAAAAATGCTGGGATGAGAGGTAGTATTTACCTGATTCCCTCCAGCATCAAAACTGGTGAGATATCCCGGATACTGCGTGAGGGATACGACGCACGCCTGCTCAACGAGGGCTTCCGCAATCTCATCAACCGTTTTAAACTAGATTACTTGTTCATTGATACTCACCCTGGTATTAACGAAGAGACTTTGCTTTCTATCATTCTTTCCAATGTCCTAGTTATTATTTTGCGTCCAGACCACCAGGACTACCAGGGTACAGCAGTCACTGTAGATGTTGCTCGCAAATTAGAGGTGCCTAAAATGCTGCTGGTTGTGAACAAGGCACTGCCAACAATCAACTTTCAGGCTTTAGGGCAACAGATGCAAAGAACTTACAACACAACTGTGGCTAGCATTCTACCTGTTTGTGAAGAGATGTTTCAATTGGGTAGCAGTGATGTTTTCAGTCTGCGCTATCCGAATCATCCTTGGACACAGGGGGTGAGTGCGATAGCAAAGCATATCGTTCCAAACAAAATAACAAGTTTCTTGGGCGAGAATAGTTATCTAAGATTTTGACGTTGCTCCTCTTATGAACTTCAACCTTTCAAACCTGTTGTCAAACTGTCGCTTTCTGGTAAAAAGCTTTCATCTGAGCCAACCATGAAGAGCGTGATTCATCCCAAGTGTAGAACATATGCCCACCTTGAAAATGTTTCACACTCAGATTGGGACGAATTTCTGGATTTAATTTCATCAGATCCGCCAGATGCTTTGAGGCAAAATAAGGAGTGACTAGATCGAACAACCCATGAACGATGTACACTTGCATATAAGGGTTCAAAGCCATCCCCGCGCGCAGATCGTCCACCGACCCCAGAAAGCCCTGCTTAAACTCGCCTTTAAGATCGAATTTCCAAGCTTTGAATGTTTCCAAGTTCAGGAGACGGTAAGACAAGTCGGTTTCAACGCCTAACGTGTCCCGCAAGTGACTGTTGATTGCCCCTGTAAACAGGCGATCCAATCCATCAAGGGTGGGATCGGTGCCCTCATAAGTCATGCGATCAGGAAAAGGATCGATCGCCGTGATCGAAGCGTCGTAAAGTCCTACAATCCGTTCTTCGTCTCGCAGCAGTTCCCTCGCAAAAACTTCAATGCCGATCCTTCCTGCTTGTCTCTCAATAAGTGTCACAGGCAAGCCGATCAACCCTGCCAGCTGCTGATAGGCAATCTGGCGCTCATCGGATGTCATGGTATCCCCCATTGCTAGAAGTGGGATTAGTGTTGTGCGGGCAAATTGTTGTGCCGCTGCTATGTGATCTTGTATATTCCCTGGTTCCCCTGCCCATTGCACACGATTGTGATGAGCAGCAGCCGCCGCAAAGGAAGGAATCAGGGTTGCCCAAGCTGTGAGGTTGTAATCACTACCCTCCAGCAGACTGAACTCCAAAGCAGGAGAGATTAAAATAGCACCGGAAAGACCAACGCCAAATTCCTGTTGCAGCTTGCGGGCTAACCTGGCAACCCGAAAGCCGCCGTAACTTTCTCCCGCAATGAAAATCGGGGACAGCCACCGCTTATGACGAGAGAGAAATCGTTGGATGAATTCTCCCAGTGCTTTTAAGTCTCGCTCGACTTCCCAGAATTCTATCTCTGTGGGTTTGTCTGCCTCTAGAGTACTGGCTTTCGAGCTCTGTTTATCCTGGTCATCTTTGTCTTGAGGTAAACTACGGCTAAAACCTGTGCCAATTGGATCAATGAACACCAGATCCGTAAAACTTAGCCAACTTTCGATATTATCCACCACCCGAACTGGAGGTTTGGGCAAGCTACCACAAGCTTCGAAATAAACACGCTTCGGACCCAATGCTCCCATATGCAGATAAGCGGAAGCGGCTCCAGGTCCACCATTAAAGACGAAAGTCAGTGGTCGTTGCGATGCTTCTGTGACATCGGCGAGATAAGCCACATGAAACATTTCGGCAACGGGTTTTTCATGCTCAAACAGGGTTTGCCATTCGGCGATCGCAGTGTAGGGGATCTGCTGCTCGCCAAGTGATAGCGTCTGCTGAGTTATGCTGGACTTGCGGGTTATGGGTGAGTTAGGAGTATCGGGCATCTTGTAGTAGTTTGGTAGCGGGCAGTGCAAACTGGCAGTGGTGCAAAACTTTTTTTGGATAAATTACCTATAGATCAAAGGTAATAAAGTTCAACTCATTTTATTGTGTAACCTGAACGAGTGAGCGTTATTTAAATCTTTGCTCAGCTTTGTTATATTTAACCATATTAGTCAGTAATTCTCCCATACTCCCGCTCCAAAAAACTCAATAATCCTTTGATTTCTGACGACTGACGCCTCTATTGTGCTATATTTCATCCCTGATAATCTAATCAATGTTGAAGTCTGACAATTCATTTATTTTGTTTATTGTTTCAGCAGAATTTGCAATTATCTAGAGGATTTCGGGCGTTGCTGATTTGAAGTATGAATTCAGTTTTGTCATGCTGAATGCAGCGGAGCGAAATGTAGACACGAAGTGGCTTCCCGCAGGGTTGTATCTGCGAGATTCTTCGCTTCACTTCGTTACGCTCAGAATGACAATTCATACCCTGATTCAGCAACGCCCGATTTCGAGATGCTCACGCAAAACACACCGTTCCAAACAAAATAACAAGTTTCTTGGGAGAGAAGAGTTATCTAAGATTTTGACTTGCTTTGTTGTCAATTTACAGCACTTTTCATTTGCATGAACTAGAAACTATATGATGAGGGCACAGCTGGGTCGTGCCCTTACAATTAACACCACAACGACTCTACTCTTTGGGAATCCCTTGCCAGGAATCTCCTTTACTCAAGCGGCAGGTACAATCGCTAAATTTTGGCTAGACCCAAAGTAGAGGCTGCTCAATTCTTCCAAAGACACATCCGTCTGGGGTTGTGGATTAAGAAAGTAGGGATGGATTGGCAAAAGTTCAGCCCGATCGCGTGCCTGTGGTGAGGACACAATCTGCTCGAGCAGGTTCAGATAGTTTTGGGCAGTAGTTTCCCAGGAGTAGGTCTTGAGTACCCGTTGCTGACCTGCAACAGCAAAATGCTCCCACTCATGAGGATCGCATAACAACCGCTCTAAGCCCCGCGCAATATCAGCAGGATCTTCTGGATCAACAAGTACGCCATATTCGGTATCTCCCTCTCGCAGGCTCTCGCTAGGACCACCGTTTTGAGTTGCTACCACTGGCAACCCCGCTGCCGCCGCTTCTAAGGGAGCCAAGCCAAAGGGTTCATAGAGCGCAGTCAGCGCAAACACCGAGCGCCGTTTAGCCATAAACCGATAAGTTGCAGCCAGTGCTTCTTGTGCTTGATCTGACAACCCAAATGCGCTAATCTTACCCCACAAGTCGTGTTCTTCGAGCACCTTCCGGATGGGGGCTAAGACCTCTTCGGTCATTTCGTCGCTCGCCGACTCTCGCAGCGGATCGTCCAGCCCCGCTGTAAGCAGCACCAAGTTGGCTTGTTCCTGAAGTGTTTGACTCATTGCAAAGGCTTGCACCAGACCTAATACGTTTTTTTTAAGCTCTAATCGACTAGATGCCAGGATAGCGGGCAAATCCCGACGTGATTGTGCAATATCCCGTGCCAATCGCTCCTGAATGAACTGGTAAATAGCTTCCTCGTTTTCAAAACGCGCCTGGGCACCAAAGATGGAGAAATCTGCTCCCGGTGGAATCACGGCAAAGCGACTGTCGTTGTTGAAGTCCACTGCATCACGATAAACTCGGTGAGAGTACTGTTCAAAGCGTTCCTGTCGTGTACTAGTGATATTGATAGCCGAGCGATTCATGCTCAGACGTTCAGCTACGATGCGGTATCTGAACTGGAATTGCTCGTCTATTTGCGCCAGATTCTCTGGAGTGACCTCGAGTTTATCTATCTTTTGGGCACCGAGAGAATGAGCAGTAAAGGTGAAAGGTATACCAGTCTCCTCCTCTATCAGAACGCCGCACAGTCCCCCATCACCGTAATGAGCAGTCATAGCATCGGGTAACCCACCTTGCTCTTGATAAAATTTCAGGATGTTGGGTACCCAATCACTCACCAGATGAGGCCATAAAAATTCTTTAGGCAGAAATTCTTTTGGTCCTGCTGGTAAGCGGATGATACGAAGGTTATCGACGCCTGGATAAGTGTCAAAAGGTTCAGCAAACTCTGGCCACTGGGGGTCAATGATTTGGCGGGTGAGAATATCAACTTTGTGACCTTTTTGAGCTAATTCTACGGCGACTTGCTTGACGTAGATCAGCTGACCCCCAAAATCTGGATGTTTCGTAATATGACTATTGCCTGAATCAAAGTTGCCCTGAGGGTTGAGAAATCCAATGTGCATAGCCCACTTCCTAATACAAATTGATTTCCGCGTTTCGACTTCTGCCTGAACAGGACAGCACAACAGTTTGGCTAGCCGATTAGGATCTCCCAAGACCGCAGGCAGTGAGGCTGTACATGAGCGCAATCAAAAAGTAAGTCAAAGGGCTTTCATGGGTTCCCTTTGGCGTATACTCAGATGATTCGCGCGTTTTCCTAATGCTTAAGTTAATCGGTAGTGCAGCTCGTTCACATATATCGAATGACATAAAGTGCTTGCTGTGTTCTATCCTTTAGTCATCCTCTAGACTTGCCAGTAGCTTAAGTAGTAGCAAATAAAGTTGCTCCTGTTCCTGCTCATTTAAACCAGAAAGCAACTGGCGCTCATTCTCTACGTGTTGCGGAATCAGTTCATCGATAAGATCATATCCCTTCTGAGTCAGACGCACTAACCAACACCGTCGATCATTTGTGGCATCATACCGCTCGACTAAACCCCGTGCTTCCAAACGATCAACGCGATTGGTGATCGAAGCTGGTGTGACTAGGACAAATTGAGCTAATTGAGAAAGGGTCATCCCCTCAGGCGGCGAAGAACGGCGCAGTGTTGCGAGGACTCCAAACGTTGCTGTATTCAAATCATACCGGGCAAAGAGCTTTTGTGTCGCCTTTTCGAGTTCTAGGGCTGAACGAAGCACTGCGAGTACTCGCACCATCGGGCTTGGATCAATTTCCGGTCGCGTCACTTTCCAGTCGAGCGCTACTTGTCTAATCGTATCTGCTTTGTTCATCTTTAACTTTGTAAGTTGCCTACGACTGAGTGACCAGGAATGTTCAACTGCCCAAAAACAATACTCTAGCAACTTAAAAGCATGAGTAGAGCGGCGAGTTTAACCATTAATATTTTAGCGCTAAATATTACTTTCTGTGTATTTTAACAACTAAATAGTTTAAGGTCAAAATATTTAGTACTATAATTTAAGAGTCAATAGTAGTTATTCTTGAAGAGGTTATATTCCATGATCCAAAAGCAAACCGTCAATGGGATTGTTGAATCCGTGCTATATGTCGAGGACTTGACACACTCAGTTGAGTTCTATAAAGACTTATTCGGATTTGAGAAAGAGATCATGGATGAAATGATCTGTGTGCTCCGGGTGCCCAACCGACAAGCCCTGATCCTGTTCCCCAAGAGCATCGCTCAGCAGCCGGGGAGGACAACGTCTCCCGCCGGTACGGTAGAAGGAGTGATTCCTCCTCATGGTGGAAATGGTCGCTTGCACGTAGCGTTCTCAATTGCAGCGTCCGAGCTAGAGTTTTGGGAAGAACGACTGGCTTCCCGAAGTATCCCCATCGACAGCAAGGTTCATTGGAAACAGGGTGGGTGCAGCCTGTATTTCCGAGACCCAGATGAACACCTCCTTGAATTGATTACTCCGGGTCTGTGGACATTCTATTGATGCCGACAACAACTATAGTCTCGTTTATAAAGATTTTCCTTGAAAAAATTGAATGTATGTATGGATGAGCTAACTGGAAAATCAAAACTTGCCTTCGACGACATAGGAACAGGCGAACCTGCCTTACTCTTGTTTCCTGGATGGTGTGCTGATCGGGGGATTTTGGCAGCACTTGCACAAGTCGAAAGTAAAAAGCGAAGAGTTATCAATGTTGATTTACTGGGACATAACGAATCACGGCGTCCAGAGGGAGACTTTGGCAGTGAAGATATGATCCGTGAAACGATTAAGCTTGTAGATTCACTTAACATAAATGAATTCGTTACAGTCTCAGTAGCACACGCTGGATGGATAGCGATTGAACTAAGGCGTAGGTTGGTTCATCGTGTTTCAAAGATGGTCTTTCTGGAGTGGATCATTCTTGAACCGCCTGAGATCTTCTTTGAGACTTTGGATAAGCTACAAAAGCCCGATCAATGGCAAAGTGCGCGTGACGCACTATTCATCGGTTGGTCGATAGGTGATCCTAACCTTGCCAAACCCTTCCATGAGTATATGACGAATTACGACTTTGATATGTGGTCACGCGCAGGTCGAGAAATAGGCAAGTCATACAGAGAATTTGGCAGTGCTTTGCGAGCGCTTGAGACACTTGCTCCATTTCCAACAGTGCTCAATATTTATTCGCCAACGCAAATGAAGAACCTTTATTCCCAACCCGATGACAGCAAGTATCTTGAAGCACAACAAGTTTTTGCAAACAAATACCACTGGTATCAGATTTATAGATCGAGTTCGAGGAGCCATCTGCCTTCTGTCGAAGTTACGCAGGAAGTCGCAGACGCAATTGAAAGCTTCCTTTCTGGTTCTGCATCATAACTTTCGCCCGCAAATAGCAAGGAACCGTCTCCATTGTTGGCACTAGTCATTCAAATTTCCTGTATCAAAGCATTTGTCGAGCCATGAGCTGAGCAAACAACCCCTGTTGACTTGCGAGTTGCTCGAAATTTCCCTGCTGCACAACTCTACCGTCTTGCAGTACATAAATACGGTTAGCATGACGGATTGTGCTGAATCGGTGAGCGATCGCAATTCGCGTCACCTGTAACCGCTCTAAGCTTTGACTAACAATCGCCTGCGTTTTGTTATCTAGCGCACTCGTGGCTTCGTCAAACAGCAAAATCCGGGGTTTCAACACTAGTGCCCGCGCAATCAACAACCGTTGCCTTTGTCCCCCAGAGAGATTAGTACCCCCCTCACTGATGACAGTGTGCATACCCATTGGCATCGCTTGAATATCATCCGCCAAACCTGCGGCTTGCGCGGCTTCCCAAGCTTCTTCCATAGTTACAAGGGCACCGCTGGCAATGTTCTCGAAGAAAGAACCTGACATCATCCGGCTGTTTTGCATCACGACACCTAACTGTCGGCGTACTGCATTCACATCTAGCCCAGCTAAGTCTTGTCCATCGTAGTAAATAGTGCCAGATTCTGGAAAGTCAAATCCCAGTAGTAACCGGAACAAAGTAGATTTACCGCTTCCAGAAGGTCCAACAATTGCAATAAACTCTCCCGGCTCAGCGCGGATAGTCACATCATCCAGCGTCAGTGGTCCATCATTTCGATAGCGGAAAATTGCATGGTCTACAACCACTCTACCTGATAATCTGCCAGGGTCGGTCTTGCTAGAATTTAATTCTGGTGTCGCCAAAAGAATTGGCTGAAGGCGATTCCACAAAGGCAAAACTTCCAAAACTTCCACAATTGTGTTACTTAGGCTAGTTGCTCCGTTAATAAATATGCCAAAAGCAGCGTTGAATGCCAGGAATGTGCCAGTAGACAACCCTCCCCCATTTGGTTGCTGTAGAGACGTTCCATGCAACGCCTGTACAGCGAACCAAAACAGAACCGCATTTGTTAAAGGTGGCAGGATTTTGTTGATGACAGTGACGATGTCTTCAATGCCCTGTGTACTCAGCATCAGTTTTAGCTGATGGCTATACTGTTTACCCCAGTAGGCAAAAGCTCGTGCCTCACATCCAGCAACTCGGAGTTTGGCGACTCCATTGATTAGCTGCACCATAACACCAGAGAGCTGTCCTTCTATCTCTAGCAGGGGACGAACTTTATGAAGAGTAAGGATACCAGAGACAATGGTAACGGCAATATTCACAACAGCTACAACACAGGCGATCATTGCCAGTGAAGTATTATAGTAAAATAGCAGTCCCAGATTTAACAAAGAAAAAAAGCTGGAAAAAATGGTTTTTAAAACAGTCCCACTCAGTTTCTCGCGCATTTGAGTAATGCCATTCACCCGAGAATTGAGATCACCGATTGAGTAGGAGCGAAAAAAGGACGCCTTGAGATTCAATAGTCGATCCCATACTGCCGCTTGGATGGAAGAGTCGGCAAAAGTTTCCAGCCTAATGATGGCAAACGCTTGGGTAAGTTGAAAAATTGCTTCCCCAAAGGCAGCAGCCAACAGACCGAAAGCGATTTGCAGCAACAATTCTCGCTTAGCATCCGGGATTGCGTTATCGATAAGGATGGCGGTGGCTGTTGGAGTCAGCATCCCCAGCACAGTGGTGGCAATTCCAGTCAACAAGATGACAATGAGTTCCCTAAAGTGACCCCGCAGCGCGAACTTAAGCATATCCAGGGTTTTGAGTTTTTTATCGGGCAAAGGGCGATAAAATACGTAGGCATGGGGGGCTAGCTTGGATGCACTACGGGCATTCACGGGGATGCGGGTGTGCTCGACTGGGTCGAAAATCTCGTAACGGGCGTCAGACACGGGCAACAGAGCGACCGGATGGTTGTCTGCCACTGTGTAGGTTAGCATTGGATCAGTGTCCTTTTTCCACCACTTATCAGTTAATGTAATTTGACGCATCCGTATTCGTGAGGCGCGGGCGATCGCCTCTAAAGGATCTTGAACCCGTCTGATATCTTCCGACTTAGCAGGAGGACAAATCTTAAGCCCCAAAGCTCGCCCCACTGCACCAGCAGCAGTAAGTAGGGCTTGGTCTGGGTCGTCGGTCGGTGTTACCGTTGGGTAATACACTGTTTTCCGTGGTTGCAGTACGGATGACAGTTCTTGCAGTGTCTCCTCCATTACCTGATAATTGAGACGTTCCCTTTCCTGGAATCTACGTAATTCTGCGGTTATTTCCTGCTGTTCTAATAACTCAACGCAGTCAAGGAAATACGTCTGTAGGAGGTTCAAACTGTCTGTTAAGATATCTGCATCTTTGATTGCAGAGGTGTTCACACATGATAGTTCAACCGTGTCCGTAGCCTGCAACCACATTCGAGTATCTAACGGCAATATTCCGGATGACCGGAAGAACAGCAATTCCTCAAACCCCATCCATTTGGCAGTTCCTTGCTGAATTTGTACCCAGGATACGGTATCTTGTTGAGGCTGAAAGATATCACCATTGCCTAAAGCAAAGTAGTTGATGCCCTCAGGCTTGACTGGAAGCTTGGGAGCGGTAATGTTGGACAGTACTGAGCTAAGTTGATGAATCCAATTCTCTATATAAGTGAGTGCCTTGCCATGACCCCAAAGGGGCGGGCACTGTGCGCCATCATCGTTAACAATCCACTTGCTAAAATCTTCTTTTGATACTCTGATGAGTTCTGTCTCCTCCATCGACACCGCCAGAATTTGGTGTACTTCGTCCTGAGAACTTGGTGCTGTTGAGAACATCGCCTCTGATGCTCCGACGCTAAATAAATAACGGCGAGAACCTTCTGTAATACCATGTTTGACCTTGATGGCAAATAGTGCTATTGAACCAGATTTCACAATCCAAATCGTCTGTGGGTCATCTAGCAATATTGGTTCATTACCTTTAAAAAGATACTGTTGTTCCTGTGGAGTTTTTAACTTAGTTTGATTAAGCATGAGTTGCTTCTGTGCAATTAAAAATAGATTTTTTGGGCGTTGCTGAATCAAGATATGAATTGAGAAAATCACGATTTTGTAGAGACGTTGCATGCAACGTCTCTACAGGCGTTGGAAAAATTAAAAATCTCTTGACAAACGCAATTCATGCCCAAATTCAGCAACGCTGATTTTTTGAAATTTGAAATTTGAAATTTGAATTTTAAAGCGCTTCTCCCTCACTACGAATCAATTGCAAGTATGCACCCTCAACTTGCTTTAATTCTTCATGAGTTCCTCGTTGAACCACCTTTCCCCGTTCGAGGACAATGATTTCATCGCAATCTCGGATAGTACTCAACCGATGCGCCACGATAATGCAAGTACAACCTCGCTGGCGGAGTTTACGGTCAATGATTTTTTCCGTCTCTGTATCAAGGGCGCTGGTTGCTTCATCCATCACTAGGATGGCAGGGTTATTTACCAAAGCGCGGGCAATTTCCAAGCGCTGTCGCTGACCGCCACTGAGATTAGTAGCACCTTCTAGGAGTTCGGTACTGTAGCCTCCTGGCATCGAGAGGACAACATCGTGAATTGCTGCATCAAGACAAGCCCGCACTAAGTGACTATCAGGTACTGTAGTGTCCCATAAGGTCAAATTGTCCCTGATACTGCCTGCAAACAGAAAAATCTCCTGCTCCACAAAAGCAATAGAATTGACAAGCACCTGTTGTGGAATTTGCTCTCTTGGTTTACCATCGAAGCAAATTTCTCCCTGCCAAGACTCATACAACCCACAAACTAGTTTAGCAATAGTAGATTTGCCAGAACCGCTTCCCCCCACCAAAGCAACTCGCTGACCAGGTTTGAGTGAGAAATTAAAGTTTTCAATCAAGGGAGGGGCAGTACGGTTGTAACCAAATGTAACATTCCTGAACTCGACATATCCCTGCAATTTAAGCTGAGGATGAGGAGATGAGGGCGATGAGGGAGAAACTTCTAATTTTGAATTTTGAATTTTGAATTTTGAATTGTTTTGTCCCCTTGTCCTCTTCTCCAATTGCGAATCTGTTGGGTTGTGTAAGACATCATCTAAACGAGTCAAATCGCCTTCCACTTCTTGGAGGTCGCTTCCAAGAGTAACAAGATTACTGACGGGCTGCAAAAACTCGTGCATGAGACTCTGAAATGCTACTAGCATTCCAATGCTGAGATACCCATCTATAACCCGGAAGCCACCTACGACCAAAAGTAGCATAGAGGAAATTGTGGAAAGGAAAGATGGCAACACCCCCAAAGTCTGATTAGCTACATCCATTTCCTGCTTAGCGTTAATTGCTTTAGCATAATAGCCCGCCCATCGAGAGAAGAAATCTGACTCCAAACCAGATGCCTTAAGTGTTTCTATACTCTGAAGACCAGAAATGGATACTCCGGCAACTTTTCCTTCATCCTGTTGTAATCTCATATTGGCATCCACACGCCCCCTTCTTACCCATTGCAAGGCAAGGAGATTCACGACAACAAAGGCTATTCCAATCCAGGTCAGTACCACGTCATATTGCAGCATGACCACTGCATAAAAAATGACCGTTACCGCTGCAATCACCGTAGTCGCTAACTTTCCGGAAAGGATATTAGCTAACTTGTCGTTGAGGTTAACACGGTTGCTGATTTCCCCAGCAAACCGTTGATCGTAAAAACTGACAGGTAGACGCAGAATGTGCCACAGGAACTGACTAGACATCCCCACAGACAGTTTTATTTTCATGTGACGCAGAGATTGCAACTGTAGTAGTGTCAAAAGTCCCATCAGCCCTGCTGTCAGGAGTATCCCTAAAATTAACGGTCGCAACCATTCTTCTCTGCCCTGAATCAAAATATTATCTACAAATACCTGGGAAAATGCTGGCATCGCCAGTCCGGGAATCACAAGTACGAATCCCGCCAGCACAGAAAAAGCAAGTGCTCCACCAGACCTCTGCAATCGTTGCCATAAAGCTAACAGCGTGCTGGGTTTGTGTCCTCCTTTTTTGAACTCTGGACCGGGTTCCAGAACTAGGACAACACCTGTGTACGCCTCATCAAATTCTTGTAGAGAGACAGTACGTGGTCCGCTAGCAGGGTCATTGAGATAAACACGCTTTTTGCCGAATCCCTCTACCACAAGGAAATGGTTGAAGTTCCAAAAGACTATGTATGGGCATTGCAATTGAACCAGACTTTCTAAGTCTAACTTAAAGCCTTTTGCCTTCAGTCCGTAGCTCCGAGCAGCGTTGAGGATATTAGAGGCTTTACTACCGTCCCGCGAAACTCCGCAATCTTGACGAAGTTTTGCCAGTGGTACAATTCGACCATAATAACTCAAAATAATACCTAAAGCCGCAGCACCACATTCTACCGCTTCCATTTGTAGAAGAGTGGGAGTACGACGCCGTCTACCTTTATGCGTAAACAATTTGTGTTTTTTTAGTAGCATAAGTTATTTTGCTTCTTTGAAAAATTCAAAATAAAAAATTGCTTTTTTTGAATTTTAAATTTTGTTAGCGCAGCGGTTTATTCCCTCCTTTAAATTTTGAATTTTGTTAGCGCAGCGGTTTATTCCCATTTTGGGCGTTGCTGAATCCATGTATGAAAAAGATGTCGTGTGATTCCAAACCCTTGTAGAGACGTACCATGGTACGTCTCTACAGTTGAATTCATACTTCAAATCAGCAACGCCCCATTTTGAATTGTTTAATAAATGCCACTCCAGGATTTCAGGATGGGGAAGACAAACGTGATTGGGGCTTGTTCCTCAACGGTGACTCGTACAGAGGTAGTCGTTCCAGGAGACATTTTCATCTGTGGACCCTTGGAAGAAGACCACTGATAGCCGCTGAAGGTGGAGGTGTCTGGTTGAAGTTCGGCGAGAATTTGGACATGAGGACCTTGTGATATGAGACTTTCCACGATTTCAGGATTGCCTATCAGATTAGATGCGCCTTCTTTAGTAATCGGAAAGGCTGAGACTTTGGTAACCGTTCCCACAATTCCGCCAAAGCGTTCCCGCTTAACTGTGGAGGGGGTTATTTGCAGCTTCATACCTTTTTTAACCTTCTTGCCTTCGCTGACGGGCAAAAATGCGATACTAACCAACTTGGCGGATGGCTTTTGTGCTTCTATAGTTCCAATGCGGGTTCCTGGACTCAAAACTTGTCCGGGAGTTGCAGTGATTTCCAAAACGCGTCCTGTGTGTTGGCTTGTTATCTGGCTGTTGTTTTTTAATTGCAGTTCTAACTGAGCAATATTGCGCTTTACTTCCTGAATTTCATTTTTTCGGGTCATTGAAGATTGAAAATTTTGCTCAGCCACAGTTTTTTCCTTGCTGTCGAGTTCCTTCAATTGAGTTTTGAGTTCAGCAATCTGGCTGAGATTTTCGCGGTAGGACTTTTCTGCTTGAACTTGATTGATGTCTAGTTGCTTTAATTGGTCTTCAAAATCAGCGATTTTTTTGATACCATCCAAGTAAGTTTGTTGTGCCTCAAGCAGTGTATCTTCTGAAATTGCGCCTTCAAGTTTGAGCTGTTTACGCCTGTCGAGTCTATCCTTAAGAGTAGGAGCCAGAGCTTTAGCTTCTTGTATGCGTTGCTGTAAGTTTTGTCGCTGCTGCTTAATAGCGCCTATGTCTTTTTCTCTGATAATTGGACTCAAAGATTGAGCTTGCAAAAGGCGTTGCTGTAAACTGAGACGTTGCTGTTGCATCGCCTTGATTTCCAAGTTACTGCGTTGACCTTGAAGCAAGCTAGCATTCTGATTCTGCGTTTCTAGTTCCACTAGCTTGGCGTGCTGCTGCAAAAGTTGCTTTTGCAGTTCCCCTTGACCAATTGTTGCCAGTACTTGTCCTTTCTTGACGAAATCCCCAACACGTAAATTTATTGTTTGCAACTGACCTGAGATTGGTGACTGAAACGCTACAACCTTGCTGGGAAAAACAAGCACCCCCTGACCTGTAACCGTAATCGGGATACGACCCACAACACTCCATGCAAGCCCCGCCGCAACTAATGAGCCTAGCGCAGCCAAAGGTAGCCACTTCATAGGACTAACAACTTGCATGAGCTGATCCAGTCGTTCAGGTGAAGATGAATGCTCTAAAGCTTTTTTGCGAAATAGATTGTTCTGTGGACTAACCATATTGATACTGTGTTATAGTTATAAGTTAGGTTTTATTATTAGCGATTGCCTACGGCAGAGCTACGCTTAACGCCCTCCGCATTCAACTACCACGAATTCTTTTCAACATCCAGTCAAATCTAGCTCCAGCCAATGCCACTTGAGCCAAAAAATCTGAACTCAGTTCATTTTCATATTTGCAATTTTTATCCAAAGGTTGACCTGTGCTATAGATGAGTCTACCGTAACCAAGCCGAGTCACTATTGCCTGTTGTTTATCTGCCAGCAAAACCGCAAGCACCTTATAAAAACGGGCAGCAAAACCCACATCGTGCAACAGTTTTGCTGCAAGTCGCCATCGAGGAATTGACAATACAAGCGAGTCTTCCAGCGCCTTTACAGTGACAGAGGGTGGACGAGCATCTATAAAAGGCGTTTCTCCTACCATGTCGCCTCGAGATAATCTAGCGAACTCACGTTCTGGAGTTTCGCTTTCTTCCAAGCTTGAAAAAGCACGGGCTAAGGGATTGCGCTCATCCTCAAAGACAGAAAGTGTAATTTTTCCATCCAGTAGGATATGCAGCGCTTCCACAGGTCTTCCTGCATGCATGAGGATAGTACCAGCAGGAATTCTGTTTACACTCCCTGCACTCATTAACCAATCAATGTCACTGTCATGCAACTGTGCAAATATAAATAAGATTTCTCTTAACTGAGGCTGGGCAAACACGAGTGTGCTATGACCAAGCTGACTCACTATCCTTTCTAGTCTATCTGCAAGCAGAATCGCGCTCGCTCGATAAAGATGAGCAGCAAAACTGACATCTTGTTGCAATTTTGCTGCCAATTGCTGTTGCCCAATCGACAATATAAGCGACTTTCTGAGCGCCCTCACACTTGTGGAAGGCAGGTAGGCGTCTAAAAAGGGAATTTCTCCTACCATCTCACCACTTGATAATCTAGTGATTTCTCGCTCTGACATTTCGCCACCTTCTAAAGCAGCAAAGGCGCGACCTAATGGATTGTTTTGAGCCTGAGAAATCGAAACTGTCAATGCTCCATCCAATAAGATATATAATGCATTGATAGGTTCACCTTGACGGATGAGAACTGCGCCAGCAGTTATTTCTTCCCTAATACCCGTCGCAAGCATCCAGTCAATATCGCTGTTACTAAGTTCCTTTAGTAAAACTTCTGTCATAATTTAACTTCCTTCTGCTCTGCAAACGGGATAGGGATTTGCACGGTTTATCATACATATGTGCTATGCATTTGAAATGCTGTATTGTTCACAACTCAATAAGTCGGGCGGCACAAAAAAGATTCACGACTCAACAACTGTGTTTTTACTGCTTTTAGATGTAACAATATTTTTGAAATGACAAAGAGAAAATTGCAATTCACGCAGAGTGCACTGCCCTTATGGGCGATGCTCCCTTTGGAACTATATTTATCGTAGGAATTTTCCAACAGATAAACATCTGAAAAACGTCTCGAATCCCACTGACTTTTGTTGTTTTTGCAAGTACATATACTTATGAAAAAAGTTAGGGAAATCTCTATTAGACATGACTGCATTTTGATCAATAAATTCAGGTTATTGAAACTGAATATTTTTTTGCAAAACAACCGGGTTTTTATCACTTCAAATATTTCTGGCAACACAACCCTTGTTTTGTTGGTAAAAGCAGCTGGACAACAGTTCCCTGGCCTAGCTGACTTTTGATTTCCAAACTACCACCTTGGAGTGTAAAGACCTGCTGGGCAATAGCTAATCCCAATCCTAATCCCCCTTTGGGACGGGCTTGCGAACTACGGTAAAAGCGCTGGGTCGCTCTGTGCAAAACTTCTGGTTCCATACCTGGTCCAGAATCGCGGACTTGCAGAGGAACATAATATTTGTGATTTTGTTCGACCATTGGCAAAATCTCTAAGCTAATTACTTCACTGTTGGGAGCATATTTAATTGCATTGTCTAATAGATTTAAGACAACTTGTCCAGTTAACTCTGGATCAACGCACACCAGTGGTACTTTGGGAGCAGACTTTAATTGCAATTGAATATTAAGCGATGAGGCAGCTAATTCCATCCGGGAGATACACTCCTGAGCAATTGCGAGCGCAGATACCTCTTGGAGATTTACTAGAAGCTGACCTGCATCAGCGCGGGCAAGCCAAAGCAGTTGTTCCACCAGACCTGCTAGATAATCAGTTTCACGACAGGCTCGTCGTAGGTATTCAGTAGCTTTTTCCCCAGACACCAAGCCGTCTAAAACAGCTTCTAGTTCCACCCGCAATGATGCCAACGGTGTTCGGAGGTCGTGGGAGACATTGGCCACCAATTCCCGTCGGGAAATTTCTTGAGCTTTTAATGCTTCCAAGGTCGTTGCCAGTTGATAGGCCATGTCATCAAGTAAATGACTCAATTGGGCCAGTTCCCCACGACCTTGAAGATGGGAGCGAGCTAAATAGTCTCCGGCTCCTAACCGTTCGGCTTGCAGATGCAAACGTTTTAGAGGCTGGGTAATACTGCGCGATAGCAACAAACCTGCAACAGCAGTCACGCTCGTCACGAAAAGCGCCATTGTAATGACAACTCCCTCCACTTGTTGGGAAAATTGCCTTGGTCGTCGCATGGGCATAGCGATATAGACTACCCCCAGCACTTGCGAGTTATCTCTTTGACGGACAGGTGCAGTGCTATAAAGCCACCAAGGATACTGAGTATCACTTGTCACCCAAAATCTTCCCTGTTGAGAAAAACCTCCTAGAGTTTTGGATATGACCTCAGTTGGAAGTTGTATCGATTTGGTTTGGGAAACACCCTTGCTGATAATCAGTTTTTTACCCCTAGAGTCAAAAACAATCACCTGCAATTGTCCTTGTTGGGCTGTAATATTTGCCCATTGCCTCACCGTTGCTTGATTGTTCCACTCAGATTTAGCTTGAAACGCCAAACCCAAAGCCTGTCGTCGCAAGTCGGCAATCGCATCCCGAACAAAAAAGTTCTTCAGCGCTATATTCAAAACCAGCGACAGCCCGACTAGATTTCCCAAGGTTAGACCCAAGAGTGTTAGAGTTATAGCGGTTCTGATTGACATCGAATGTAACCCAGCTATTTCATTTCTCTCCTGATTTCAAACGATAGCCCACCCCCCAAACAGTTTGAATGTAATCAGGATAGGTAGGATTTAACTCGATCTTCTCGCGCAATTTGCGAATATACACATCTACAATCCGGGTATCTCCCTCAAAGTCATAACCCCATACTCTTTCTAGCAGTTCTTCGCGGGAATAAGCTCGTCCTGGTGCAGTAAGTAGTTGTTCAAGTAAGTCAAATTCCTTACCACGCAAATCCAAAATTTTACCGTTAAGGAAGGCTTGCCGCTTTAACCTATCTACTGTTAACCCACTACTGCAACTGACATCCCGATATCCAGCACTGTAGGCTCGCCGCAGCAGAGATTTTATCCGAGCAATAAGTTCCTTGGCACTAAATGGTTTGGTAAGATAGTCATCTGCACCAATAGCCAATCCTTGAATGCGATCGCTTTCATTTGCCCTTGCAGTTAGCATCAAAATAGGTACAAAACACCCATCGGCGCGTACTTGCTGACAGATTTGAAACCCGTCCATATCAGGCAACATGATATCCAGCACAATTAAATCTGGGCGAAAACGTTGGATTTGAGCAGTACTCTCTGCACCGCTATTAGCAGTCAGACAATGCATTCCCTCACGTTCGATGTAGAGCTGTATCGTCTCACGCAAACTAACATCATCTTCGACAATCAAAATGGTTGTAGTCGCAGGCATTCTCACTCAACTCTCTAATTTAAGGCTTTGGTGAATTGGATACCACGCTCCCCCTTGTGCCATTAATAGCAGGAAAACCATCAGGATTAGGATCTGCACCTTGCTCAAGTACTGCAAGCCTAGCTTGCATAGCAGCAATTTCCACTTGTTGTGAGGTGATAATCTCAACAGCCAACTGCCGCACCAAAGGATCTGTACCATACAACAGCACCAACCGCGCCATTTCCACTGCACCTTCATGATGGGGAATCATCATGGCGAGGAAATCAACATCAGGATTACTCGTCATCCGAAGTCGGTGCATATCAGCCATCATTTTTTTCATCCCAGCATCCATTGCAAAGGTAAATTTTGCTGCTTCTAAACTAAAGTTACTAGAAACCAGAGTGTTATCTGTGTGATGATGCAAAGCTTGGTTTGCCTGCACCGGAACTTGCGCAAAGCCAAACACAATAAATATTGTTAGCAAAACGAAAAACGAGACTCTCACAAACATCGCTTACCTCTACTTCCAGAACTAGTCTTATGCAGTCTGACTCGGCACACCAAGGCGCACGTAGACTAAATTAATGCTTTTCTTATTCCGCAAATTTCCTGAAGGTAGTTGTAAATCACCGAGGGGAATTTGGGTGATAAAAACTGGCTCTAAAGGATTTGAAACATCAAAAACAGTACATACTGTTTGCCCTGCATTCGACGTTGAGGGTAGTTCATCGAGTTCGTGAGCAATGTAGAGTCGCGTATTTTCTGGATTTGTCCAAAGTCCGTGCGCTTCGCGTCCGTGACTAAAAAATGTTCCCACTACACGACGTTTTCCAGCTGGCGTTTCTCGGTCAACAATTGCTACTTGGCTATAAGGAACACCGCCAGGGCCACCATCATCCACTCGTGCAAAAGTGGCGTAAACTACTTTACCCTTTTGGTTTTCGACAAATTCTATATGGTTGGGTCGGGCGCGCTCGCCGAGTAAAATGTAGTCAAGTATTCGATAGGAGCCACTTGTCTCCCTAACTGAGAGAGCATCGGCAAGTTTGTGAGAAAACCAAATTTCTTTGCCATCTGGTGTAGTTTTTTGGAAGGGAGTAAAGCCAAATGGGTCTTGCGCTTTGATGTCAAGCCGGGTTTTCAGTTTTGGTTGGCTCCATCCGTTTATGTCCGGGTTAACATCAAAAACATCAACAAACGGCGTTTTCTGGGAGATCACAAATGCAGTATCACCAGAACGCGAAAACCATACTTGGGCTGAACCATCAAGGGTATTAATATATTGCCGCACCGCACCAACTGTTATTCCTTTTTCAAGGGCTTCCAGGGCAGCTTGCACATCTAAAATTGCAATGCGATTTTCACCACGCAAGGCTACCCATAATTCTTTACCATTGCGAGTAAAAGTTGGTTCGTGGGGTTCCCGTCCAACCAAAATGCCACTAGAAATCCATTGTGGATTGACGTCAGTTCCCTGTTCATGAAGCGGATTCGGCTTTGTGCCAAGCACGCGTTTTTTCTCAACATCTATGAGATAAACGTTACTTGTACCACGGCCAGTCACCGCTAGCAAACGGGAATCAGGTGATGGTGCCGCTCCATGGATGTGGATTGCGCCATGATACAGTGGCTTAATTATCATCGCAGCATGGGTTGGCATCATACCTCCGGTGACAAAACGAAACGGAGGACGGGGATCTTCATCGAAACTCGTCAGGTTAATTGTTGTTTCTACCTGATTGGTGAATGGGTTAATCACCGAAATTGTGTTGGAATCCTCGTTGCAAATAAAAACACGATCTTTTTGATTTACTTGGGAATTGGAGCGGTTTTTATTGGTATTTTGGGCGCTAACGCCTAACTGGGTTGCAGCTACTGTGGTGATTGCGACACTGGATAAAAGAAAATATCGACGCGATAAACTCATTTTGAATTACCTTTACCAAGTGGAAAATAGATAGGTTCCATAACATTTAAAGTTTGCGTCGCAAACTTTAAAAAAGTATGAATTTCCAGTTAAATAGTATTTAGTAGCAATAGCTATAGTATTTCTGCGCTAATTACTAAGCTCGGCTTTATGGATTTTGTCAAGCTTAGAGGTCTTGCTTCTGCCGCCAAACATTATAATGATATGGAAGCATAAGCCTTTAGGAACTACCTCATTTAAGAAAAAACCCAGAATTTCAGCGAGCTAGTAACCCAGAAGCCTAGATGATTGACACTGAATACATAAACATATTAATTAGTGACTAAATGCCTCTCAGGTAGAAGGGATCATCATATGGGCTTAAGCAATGGTAGTAAAATTCCACAGGTGATTGAAAAATACGAAGCGGATTTGTTGGCTGATTGGATGCAAGCGCTCATGGCTAACAACACCCGCAAGAGTTTGCTGAAAGAGACGGAACTACAACAGGAGTGTCAGGAATTCCTGACTTTGTTGAAAAATGCGGTACAGCACGACAATTTGATCAACGTGCAATCTTCTCAATGGCGGGATGTGCGCGAAATGCTAACCAGTATTTCTCGAAGTCGATCGCAAAAAGGTTTTACACCATCGGAAACAGCGACCTTTATTTTCTCGTTTAAACAAGCTCTGTTTACTCGTTTGCGTCAAGAACACGTTGAAGACGCAAACTGTCTGGTTGAAGACACCTGGCTTGCGACTACTCTTATAGATCAGCTGGGATTGTTAACCGTAGAAGCTTATCAAAAGACGCGTGAAGAAGTTATCAGTCGCCAGCAGGAAGAGTTGCTGGAACTTTCAACACCAGTTGTTAAACTTTGGGATGGCATTTTAGCTTTACCCATTATTGGTACTTTAGACAGCAGCCGCACCCAGGTGATGATGGAGTCTTTGTTACAAAAGATTGTGGAAACGGGTTCAGAAATTGCCATTATTGATATTACTGGAGTGCCAACAGTAGATACGCTCACAGCTCAGCATTTATTGAAGACGGTTACCGCAGCTCGGTTGATGGGTGCAGAGTGCCTTATTAGTGGAATTCGCCCCCAGATTGCTCAAACAATTGTTTACCTTGGTGTAGATTTGGCGGACGTGGTGACAAAGGCGACTTTAGCTGATGCTTTCCTGCTGGCTCTAAAACGTCTTGGGATGACAATCAACCGTCCGCAAACTCGCTAAGGAGTTAGGAGGTTTAAGTTATGGAACGCATTCCCATACTCCAGATGGGCGAATTCCTTTTAGTAACCATTCAGGTTGATATGCATGATCGCCTAGCTATGACTTTGCAAGATGACTTGACAAATCGTATCACCGACACTCAAGCTCGTGGGGTGCTCATCGATATTTCGTCTTTAGAAATTGTGGATTCCTTTATTGGCAGAATCCTAGGAAACATTGCCAAGATGTCACAGATTCTTGATGCTCAAACCGTTGTCGTTGGTATGCAACCAGCAGTCGCCATCACCCTAGTAGAACTAGGACTTTCCTTAGCAGGAATTCGCACCGCTTTAAACGTTGAAAAGGGCATGGCACTTCTGCGAACATCGCTGAAGGCGAACGCAGGAGGTGGCGCAGATGGATATGCTCACGAGTGAAAGCATGAGTATCCAATCCCCACAAGATGTGGTTTTGGTTCGGCAGGCGGTACGTCAATTTGCTGTCAAACTAGGGTTTAGCCTGGTGGATCAAACGAAAATTGTCACGGCAGCAAGCGAACTCGCCCGTAATACTCTAGACTATGGAGGCGGTGGCACTGTCAAACTCCAAGCACTTGAGGATGGGAGGCGTCGCGGTTTGCGGCTCGTTTTTGAAGACTCAGGACCAGGAATACCTGATATCGACTTGGCACTCAAAGATGGTTACACCACAGGTGGTGGACTGGGTATGGGGTTAAGCGGTGCAAAGCGACTGGTGAATGAATTTGAGATTGTCTCCCGTGTAGGTGAGGGCACCTGCGTTACGATTACAAAGTGGAAATAATATAGATATGAAAGAAACCCTCGCCTTACCAATTTTAGAGCAAAGTCAGGCTGGTGATGCGCGACGGAGCGCTCTATCGTTAGCAACTCGTCTCGGTTTTAATGAAACTGAGCGTGCAAAGGTGGGCGTTGTGGTGACTGAAGTCGCTACCAACTTGGTACGACACGCAACAGAAGGAGTACTGCTACTACAGGAAATTGAAAAATCTAAAATTGCAGGTCTGGAAATCCTGGCATTGGACAAAGGACCAGGAATAAGCAATATAGACGAATGTATGCAGGATGGGTATTCGACAGCGGGAGGTCCCGGAAATGGGTTAGGAGCTATCAAGCGTCTTTCAGATTGTTTTGAGATTCATTCTATCTTAGATGTGGGGACAGCTATCCTCAGCCAGTTTTGGGCTAGTCCCTTACCCATAAATCCACCTCCAGAGAATTTGGAGTTGCTGGAGTTGGGAGTGGTGTGTCAGCCAAAGGTGGGAGAAGAGGTTTCAGGCGATACTTGGGCATGTGAAATGAGTCAACAGCGCTGTCTAGTAATGGTTGCTGATGGGTTAGGTCATGGACCGCAAGCGGCTCAAGCATCAAGGGAAGGTGTGAGAGTTTTTCACGAAAATGTCCACCGCAGTCCCAAAGAAATTATGGAAGCAGCTCATGTCGCTTTACGAAGCACACGGGGAGCAGCGGTGGCGATCGCAGAAATCAATTTTGCACATCAATCTGTTCGCTTCGCTGGAATCGGCAATATTGCTGGCACCATCTTCTCGGATACAGGACACCAAAACCTGGTTTCCTACAACGGTACAGTCGGGTATGAAGTTCGCAAAATTCAAGAGTTTACTTACCAATGGCATCCCGACGCACTCTTGATTATGCATTCGGATGGCTTGGGAACCCAATGGCAATTAGAGCGCTATCCAGGTATAATCCACAAACATCCCAGCTTGATTGCCGGAGTTCTCTACCGAGACTTTAACCGAGTGCGCGATGATGTCACTGTCCTGGTCGCGTGTCAGGCTTCTTAAAGATGAGTACAACCATCCTCACCTTAGAAATTCGCTACGAGCAAGATGTCGTGCTGACCCGTCAACAAGCACGCCAAATCGCCCAAGCCTTGGGATTTGATGCTCAAGACCAAGCACGCCTTGCCACAGGGGTTTCAGAAATTGCTCGGAATGCCTTTGTATATGCCAAAGGTGGAACCGTGGAATTTTCGGTAGATGACAACTCGCCCCAAAACTTTTGGATTCGCATTCATGATAGAGGTCCCGGAATTGCCAACTTAAAGGCGATTTTAGATGGACAATACACATCTGAAACTGGGATGGGGGGAATTATCGGTACTGGACGGCTGATGGATCGCTTTGAAATTTCGTCGGTTGTGAACGAGGGAACGACTGTGTTGATGGGGAAGACTTTGTCAAAGAGATCGCCCAAACTCACAACAGGGCGCTTGCATCAAATTAGAGATGACTTGGATAATCGAAAACCACAAAATCCATTTGAGGAAATTCAGCGACAAAACCAGGAACTCCTCGGCACAATGGAGGAACTACGCAAGCGTGAGGAGGAGTTAAGTCAACTCAACCGCGAATTAGAAGATACAAATCGCGGTGTTGTGGCTTTGTATGCTGAATTAGACGAAAAAGCGGATTCTCTACAACGAGCTAATGAACTCAAGACGCGATTTCTCTCAAATATGAGCCATGAGTTTCGCACACCGCTAAACTCAGTAGTATCACTTTCGCGGATTTTGTTAGACCGGATGGATGGTCCGTTGACAACAGAGCAGGAAAAGCAAGTTCTGTTCATGCAAAAAGCGGCGCTTGGTCTTTTGGATTTAGTCAACGACCTTTTGGACATCGCCAAGGTAGAAGCTGGAAAAACTGAAGTTTATCCCAGTCATTTTGAAGTTAGCGATTTGTTCGCGACTTTGAGGGGAATGCTGCGTCCTCTGCTTGCTCATAACTCCTCAGTGACGCTGATTTTTGAAGAACCTGTTGGTATCTTACCTCTCCACACCGATGAAGGTAAAGTTGCTCAAATTCTGCGAAACTTCATCTCCAATGCACTAAAATTTACCGAACAGGGAGAGATTCGCTTAGCAGCAGTGATGACAGGGAACACCGTCACTTTCTCAGTCACCGATACAGGTATCGGGATTGGAAAAGACGACCAAAAGCGGATTTTTGACGAATTTATTCAGATAGAATCTAAACTCCAAAAAAAAGTCAAAGGAACAGGTTTGGGACTACCACTCTCGCGTAAATTGGCAGAATTGTTAGGAGGAAGCGTCTCACTCAAGAGTGAATTAGGTAAGGGATCGACATTTTTTGCGTCAATTCCACTGATGTACTCCGGTGCTGCTGAAATCCCCTCAATACTACAATCTACTTGGCAAATCGATCCAACTCGCCGCCCCATTGTAGTCGTGGAAGACCATGATGAAACTCTTTTTACTTACGAAAAGTATTTTCAAGGGTCGAATTATCAGCTGATTTCGTGCCGAAATCTCAAGGAGGCAAAGCAGGCGCTAACCGTGTGTCAGCCAATAGCTATTATCCTGGATATGTTGTTAGAAGGAGAAAGTTCTTGGGCATTCTTGGTGGAAAGCAAAAGTCATGAACAAACTCGAAATATACCTATTCTTGTGATCACCGTCGTTGATAACGAAAAGCAAGTGATGGCTCAAGGAGCCGATGGATTCTTGATTAAACCTGTAGATAGATTTTTACTGTTGAACAAACTCAATACACTAGTCAAACAGGGTAGGAAACAAAAGCTCTTACTTATAGATGACGATCAGGCATGCCGATACGTGTTAAAGCAACTTCTTGTCGATACTCCGCTTGAGATTCAAGAAGCCGCAGATGGACGCGAGGGGATTCGTTTAGCTCAAGCTGAAAATCCTTGCTGTATTGTTCTTGACATGACAATGCCCACAATGAGTGGCGTGGAAGTTTTAAATCAGCTTAAAAGTAACCCCGTAACTCGTGCAATTCCTGTTATTGTTAACACATCAAAACACTTGGAAGCCCAAGAGCAAAACTTTCTTGCTCAACACACCATAGCAATTATTTCTAAAGAGATTCTTTCTCAAGAAGTTGCCATCGCCCAATTGCGGGAAGCCCTCACAAAAGCTGGGTTATTCTTAAATACCTGAGAGAAAAATTATGTCAACGCCGTTAGTCACTATCTTGCACATTGACGACAACGAAACCAACCGTTATGTCGTCGCGCGTGTATTGCGAAATGCGGGCTTTGGAGTGATGGAGGCGGCTACAGGGGAGGGGGGGTTAGCGGCGATCGCCCAAGCTAAACCCGATTTAGTGATTCTAGATGTCCAGCTTCCTGATATAAACGGCTTTGAAATTTGTCATCAAATTAAATCTAACCCAGCGACTACTAACCTTCCCGTGCTTCATCTGTCTGCCCATTTTATTGGTAGTCACGACAAAGCTCAAGGGTTAAACAGCGGTGCAGATGCTTTCCTAGCGCAACCTGTGGAGTCTATCGAGTTAATTGCAACGGTGAAAGCATTACTGAGGATGCGGCGAGCTGAGGAGTCAGCTTTAGCTCGAGCGCGGGAGTGGCAAACAACTTTCGACTCCATTAGTGATGGAGTTGCCCTGCTGGATCACCAAGGTCACATCCTGCGCTGTAATAAAGCGATGCAGAAATTTTTGAGCAAACCGTTCAGGGAAATTATCGGCAGCCAGCATCAGGAACTCATGAATACAGCACTATCTGGCTGCAATGTCAATCCTTTCCTTCGTGTTCAGGAAACTCGCTGTCGTGAAAGTTTAGTTATCCATACTAGGGGATGGTGGTTTTCTGTCAGAGTAGATCCTGTGCTAGATAAGCACGGAGCGTTTACTGGTGCTGTTTACATCCTCGCTGATATTACGGCTCACAGGCAGGCAGAAATAGCGTTGCGTTCAACCGAAGAGCGGTTCCGCCTCCTGTTGGAAAACGTAAAGGACTATGCAATTTTTTTCTTAGATCAGCAAGGGCTGGTTACTGGTTGGAGTTTGGGAGCCCAGTATATGTTGGGGTATCAGGAATCAGAGATTCTTGGGCAGCCTGCCTCTTGTATTTTTACACCAGAAGACTTGCAGCAGGGCGCAGACAAGCAAGAACTGGAAAAAGCGGTGACAGAAGGGCGGGCTGAGGATGAACGCTGGCACGTACGGAAAGACGGTAGCCGTTTTTGGGGAAGTGGTATCGTTACACCCTTAGTAGATGAAGCGGGTCGGCTACGAGGTTTTTGTAAAATTATGCGTGATTTTACTGAACGCAAGCGAATTGAAGACGAACGCACCCAGCTACTTGAGAGCGAACAGAAAGCAAGAAGTGCAGCCGAAACCGCCAATCGCATGAAAGATGAATTTTTGGCGACTCTTTCCCACGAACTCCGCTCTCCCCTTAATGCTATGCTAGGGTGGATTAAGTTACTCAATACTCGCAAGTTTGACGCACAGACAACCGCACGTGCAATGGAGACAATTGAGCGCAGTGCCAAGTCACAAGCGCAACTGGTAGAAGATTTGCTCGATGTCTCCCGCATTATCCAGGGTAAGCTGCGGTTGAATGTTCGCCCCATTAAACTGGTTGGGGTGATTGAAGCAGCAATAGAAACAGTACGTCCAGCCGCAACGGCAAAGGAAATTCAACTTCAATTGCTGCTTGACCCAACGGCTAATTCTGTTGCTGGAGACTTTGATCGTTTACAGCAAGTTGTCTGGAACTTATTAACGAATGCAGTCAAGTTCACTCCCCAAGGAGGACTGGTTCAAGTCGGGCTAGAACGTGTAAACTCTCATGTCGAAATTACAGTGACAGATACAGGTAAAGGAATCAGCCCTGAGTTTGTCCCTTATGTGTTTGAGCGCTTTCGACAGGCTGATAGTTCAACGACTCGCACCTATAGTGGATTAGGACTAGGGTTAGCAATTGTGCGTCATTTGGTAGAGTTGCATGGTGGAACCGTTCATGCATATAGTCAAGGTGAAGGAAAAGGAGCAACTTTTACAGTTCAGTTACCACTTCTTAAAGAAAGCAGGGAAGCAAGAACCCATCACAGCAAAGGAGAAAAGAATTCTGCACCTATGCTGTCTAGTTCTACACCTCCACCAATACTTGATGGAATGCGAATACTAGTAGTTGATGATGAGGCTGATACGCGAGATTTTCTTGTCACCGCAATAGAGATGTCTGGCGCTGAGGTGATTGCAGTTTCATCAGCAATTGAAGCAATTCAAGTTATCTCACAACAGAAATTGGATGTGCTGGTGAGCGATATTGGTATGCCAGAAGAAGATGGCTACAGCTTAATTGCGAGAGTACGGGCGCTTCCCAAAGAGCAAGGAGGAGATATTCCAGCAGTGGCAGTCACAGCGTATGCTAGGGAAGAGGATCGAATGCGATCGCTGTGTCAAGGATTTCAAATGCACCTATCTAAGCCTGTCGAACCAGATGAATTAGCAACTGTGGTTGCTAACTTAGTGAAAAAAACGAGAATTAGTTGACACTCCTGCCTTTCTCGTTCCCAGCCTGAGGCTGGGAATGCATAACTTGAGGCAGAACCTCCTTTTAGGCATTCCCATGCAGAGCAGCCGTAACCAGAGAAATAGTTAATTTCTATTTTCTTTAAATAATTTGTAGTATTGTTAAGCCCTTTAATATAACATCTAAAAATCTCTATTTTCACACTATAATTTCGTAGAATTAATTGCATCTATTCATTCAAAGGAAAGCGCAACACCAGAAGCGCTGTAGACTTATGTCTAATCATCCACCCCTCGAACAGCAAATTACTTTTTTATACACTAATAACCTCACTACCTCAGCGCAGTTTTACGAGGAAAAACTAGGTTTGGAGTTATGGCTTGACCAGGGAACTTGCCGTATTTATAGCGTTACCGGCTCTGGGTACTTGGGAATTTGTCAAACAAGCGAAAGTTCAGCACCAGTCACTGGCAAACTTGATGATGTCATTTTTACTTTGGTAACTCAGCAAGTGGATGAGTGGTTTGAATACCTCAAAGCGCGTGGAGTCAAGTTTGAAAAGCCGCCTACATATAACCAAAGATATAATATTTACCACTGCTTTTTGCGTGACCCCAATGGTTACTTGATTGAAATTCAACGTTTTGATATTAAAAGCTAAGTAGATACACATAAATCAATGAAACATGTAAGTAGTCAGTAGGGTGGGCATTGCCTAAAACAATTTTTCTGCACTTGTTACAAGCTTTGAGTAGGCAATGCCCACCATTAATTTAATTTTGTCCACCCACTTAAAAGTAAACAACAGTAACAAAATATTTAACTAACATTATATATATTGCTGATTTTACAGGACTTAGAAGTCTCAAATGCCCTACAAACAATTTATCAAACTATTTATTTATTGGTGGCAAAAACGATTACGTCCTATCGTAATAACGATTTGTCTAACTGCAGGGGTGTTGGGCTTGTTGGGAAGCAATGCTCCTATGAGTCATGCTCAAAGTCATGCTCAAACTATTTTCCCAACTTCTTTCCTCAATACTCAACTGGTAAGCACTACTAGGGGCATCCAGAACAAATCTGCAACTGTGTATCGCAGTCCCGATTGTACCTGTTGTGGTGGGTGGATTGACCACTTAAAAGCACAGGGTTTTAAAATCAAAGACTTCCGCACGCCTGACATTGAGGCAGTCAAACAAAAGTACAACGTGCCGGATAAGTTGACATCTTGCCACACAGCAATTGTCAATGGATATGTTATTGAAGGACATGTACCAGCACAAGACATCAAACGACTGCTGCAAGAAAAGCCAAATGTGATCGGCTTATCTGTTCCACAAATGCCTATGGGTACTCCTGGGATGGAGATGGGGAATAAAAAAGATCCATTTAGTGTGCTTGCCTTTGATAACACGGGCAGAACTGCGGTATTTAATGAGTATTGAAACATATGTAGGTGGGCGCTGCCAGTGAGATTTTGCCCACTATATAAGGGTTTTATATCAAGTTCGGATGATTAGTTATCATTGCAGTCCTCATGTTACCCCTCCCCAACCCTCCCCGCGGGTTCGGGGAGGGTGCCCGATACGGCGGGTGGGGTATTTCGGGATTTATAAGTGATTAAGCGAACTTGATATTAGTGGCAGTGCCCACCCTACAGGTATGACTAGGAGCCTTATTTTCCGGAATTTTACTGATAATTTCGGCAATATCTTGTAGCTAAAGAGTGATTAAACCTCTAGCCACCCTCTCTAATAAATCTGATATCCCAGAGCAATTATGCAATGCAGCTTTCTGCTCCCACCATTGTTTAGAACTAGGTGTTAACGTTGGAGTTGCTCAATTGCAAATGTGGTTCAAATCTCAACTCACGTTCACATCTGCCCGTACACCAGCTAAGACAAAGTTGAGCGATTCTTGAGCATGTTCCTGTAGCATGGCTTTACTTAGCATTCGCGAACCAGCCCAGAGATGCTTGACATTCTCATGGGCTGCCAAGTAGAACACACAAGTTCCCACTATATTGACTGCTGTGTGTCTCGGTTCTAAAGGACGAAAAACACCTTGTGCAATTCCTTGCTCCAAAATCGCAATCAGCTTTCCATAAAGTTGTTCTATCGACTGCTTTGGGTAATACTTTCCTCGGTTCTGAATCGCTTCTAGAAATAAAATCGAAGCAATGTTAGGGTTTTTTGACGTCTGTTGCAGAAACAACTTCGTCAAACTCTCCAATGCTACCTGGGGTGGCAGTTGTTCTAAATTCAATTGCACAATTTCGTCAATCGGCTTGATAAACGCTCGGTTTAGAACTTCTTGGTACAACGCTTCTTTATTTTCAAAATAGTAATAAATCATGGTTTTCGTCACACCTGTCTGAGCTGCTATTGTCTCGGTACGAGCGGCGGTAAATCCGGCGATCGCAAACTCCTGTTCCGCCGCATCCAAAATTTGTGCCTTTGTTGCTTCTGCATCCCGTACCGATAATGAACGTTTACGTTTTCCTTGTTGAGAGCTAGCCATATCTCCAAATAACTGACTTACTAGTAAGTTAGTTTAACTGATTCAAAGTCATATGGCACAAAGTGTTGCGAAGATTTCACATTGTACAGCCTTGACACAAAGCAGTTGATGAAGATATATTACTTACTAGTAAGTAAGTTAAAAGCACTATGAATACGTTCTCTCAGAAAGAAACTGACTTGGCAACAACAAAATTAATGACGAACCGAGTTGCTTTGGTAACGGGTGCCAGCCGAGGCATCGGTGCGGAAATCGCGAAATTGTTGGCGTTGCATGGTGCGGTGGTAGGCGTGAACTATTACAGCAATGAAGCAGCGGCGAAATCAGTGGTGGATGCGATTGTCAGCGAGGGAGGTAAGGCAGTAGCAGTGAAAGCCGATGTGAAAGACAACCGCCAAGTTCAAGCAATGGTGCAGCAGGTAGTAGAAACACTGGGACCAATTGACACGCTTGTCTTGAACGCCGCTGGCTCGTTTAAAGTCGCTCCATTTATTGAGTATGAATGGGAGGACTTTGAGGCAAAACTGTTAGGTGAAGTGAAAGCTGCATTTCATCCAGCAAAAGCAGTCGTTCCTGGAATGATTGAACAAAAACGGGGCTGTATCATTGTCATGAGTTCCGAATATTCTCGTTTTCCAGGTCAAGGATTTTCCGCTCATAGCACAGCAAAGTCAGCGTTAGATGCGTTTGTCAAAAGTTTAGCGTTCGAGTTAGGACCGCATAATATCCGAGTGAATGCTGTATCTCCAGGTTTGACAATAACAGATGCCTCCGCATTTGTGCCTCAGGAACGTAGAGATGCGATCGCCCAAATGACGCCCTTAAGAAGAATAGGTGTGCCTGAAGATATCGCTGGTGCTGTACTTCTGTTGGCATCCGAACAGGCAAGATTTATTACGGGAGCATATCTGCCTGTAAACGGTGGTATTTTCATGCCATAAGATAATTCTGCAATTCTGCTAAAGACCATGAACAGCCCTAAATTCACTGAACATCACGTCACGGCAGTCATTACCCATTTAGTCAAACCCGGTCGAGAAGCGGGATATGAAGAATGGATGCGAGGAATTATTCCTGTCGCTAAAACATTTGAGGGACATTTAGGAGTCAACATCCTACGACCCGAGAAGAACCTGCATCCAGAGTACATCATTGTTCTTCACTTTGACCATGACAAGAATCTGCAAGCATGGCTAAATTCAGATGTGCGTCGGGAGTGGATTGAACGAGCCAAGCCCCTGATTCAAACACGGGAGGATGTACAAGTTCTCACAGGTTTAGAAAACTGGTTTGTCTTACCGAGAAAAGCGCCAAAGCTTCCTCCTAAGCGTTACAAGATGGCGTTACTTACCTGGATAGCGGTGTTTGTGACACTATCCACTGTCAGATATCTCCTAAGTCCTCTGGTTGCTTATCTCCCTGCATTACTAGCGCAACTCATCACTATTGGGATTGTCGTGTGGCTCCTGACTTACGTTGTCATGCCTCAGTTAACTCGATTGTTCTACAAATGGTTGTACCCAAATTCTTAAACGCAATAATATTCTTTTGAATTCTCAAGGAAGAAAAGATGAACGATAACTTTACTTCTGACAATTCGGTGATACTTTTCATCGACCATCAAGTCGGGACAATGCAATTAATCAAAAATATTCCTTTAGAGGTTGTGAAGCGAAATACGCTCGCTTTAGCAAAGACTGCTAAAATTCTCAACATTCCAGTCGTGCTGACTAGTAGTCAGGAAGAGAATCTTCAAGGTCCACTCATGCCTGAGTTGCAGGACATTTTGCCTGAAGCTTTTGAGAGGCGAATTAAACGGGCGGGTATTGTCAATGCTTGGAACGATACTAACTTTAAGCAGGCAGTGGAAGACACTCAACGGAAAAACATTATTATGGCGGGTGTAACAACAGATGTGTGCCTTGTCTATCCAGCTATTAGTGCCTGTCGTGAAGGATACAATGTTCAAGCTGTGATGGATGCTTCTGGATCGCCGTTCGACATTTCCGAGGAGATGTCTAGGCGGAGAATGGAACGTGAAGGGGTTGTGTTAACAGCAACCAATACGCTTATGGCTGAACTGGCTCAAGACTGGAGCCGACCACAGGGAGGTCAGCTCTTGCAGGTTCTGTTTAGTGATGTTCTCCCTAAGATTGGGTAGTGTCAGTCGGCCTACAACTTTTTCTTAAAAAAAGACCTGGTTGAAGTTTACCAACCAGGCTTAATAGTATGTCATACAATTAGCTCTCTACTCTAGACAGAGAAAAGCTCTATGCTGTAGGTTGTTGCAAATTAACCTTAACGACTTTATTTTTTTCTTGCTCGGTTTTAGGCAGAGTCAAATTCAAAATCCCGTCTTTGTATTCAGCTTTCACATTGGTATTTTGAATCCGAGTTCTTAGAGGAATGACTCGTTGGAACTTGCCGTAGTAAAATTCACTTCTTGTTTTGCCATTTTCGTCAGTTTTGGTTTCTGACTTACGCTCTGCAACCACCTTCACTGCATTCTCGCTGACTGAAATATCTACATCTTTAGCATCAATACCAGGGAGTTCCAGCTTCAGGTGTAGGGCGTCTTGTGTTTCATGCAGTTCGGCTGCTGGAACTTTGGTAAAGGTTGGTGCTTGGAAATCTTCAAAAAGGGTGTCAATTTGACGTTGCAGTGCGTTCAATTCAACCCTTGGGTTGTAACGTACTAATACCATAATTCCTCTTGTGATTCGTAGTTGTTTATTTATTGACTTCAGGATTTATAAAGCAGCTTTGATTCTTATAGTAAGGATAATTTTCCTGACTGAAAATACGGTTAATAGCACCGAAACAATTGATGATTACCGCATAAATATGATGGCACAATCAAAGGTAGTAAAAACATGTCTTGATTGGTACGGTAAACCCAACAATTAGGAAATATAAGCTTATAGAGAAATCACCACAGAAAGCTGACAAAGAAGGTAGTCAAATCTAAAAAGGACGCGAATGTAAAACCAATCACCGTCAAGCGATAACCTGCAAGGAGAAAAACCAGATAGCAATGAAAAAGGGGCGTCAGCGCCACATTGTGAATCTTGTTCCTCTCTTAAGAGGGCAGTCGGACGTGTTGATGAATTCTAAAAGTATCGGTATATCTGATTTTTGAGTGAATTGATCAACTACGCATAAGTTTTACGCAGCACTAACGGATCAACAAACCTGCCACAAGATGGAAGCCGAGATGGTTTCTCGTCAATTAAGATGATAAATTAATATTTTATTGATTAACTATCATTGCACCCTATGAATCGTTCCGCCTGCCTTATCTTTAATCCAGTCGCGGGTCAGGGAGACTCAGAGCAAGATTTGGCAAGTATTCGGGCAATATTAGAGCCGGAAATCGACCTGGATATTCAACTGACAACTGAAGAAATTGGCGCAGAAGAACTAGCGCGTGAAGCGGTGAAGCGGAGTGTAGATACGATTATTGCCTCGGGAGGAGATGGAACTCTCTCTGCAGCAGCAGGTGCTGTCGTAGGTAGCAATATCCCGTTTGGTATTATTTCACGGGGAACAGCAAACGCTTTTGCCACAGCATTGGGAATTCCTGACACAATTGATGGTGCTTGTAAAGTCATCTTAGGGGGAATCACTCGGACTGTAGATGCAGCCGATTGTAACGGTAGTCCGATGCTACTGCTAACAGGTATTGGCTTTGAAGCAGAAACCGTAGAAAAAGCAGACCGCGAAGCAAAAAATCGGTTTGGTGTTTTGGCATATATTCTTGCAGGATTGCATGAACTGCGGAATTTACAGAACTTTGATGTGGAAATTGAGACAGAAGAAAAAATCATTAAAACTTCTGCAGCGGCAGTCACAGTCGCAAATGCAGCACCTCCTTCTTCAATATTGGCTCAGGGACCAGCAGGAATCATTGTAGATGATGGGTTACTAGATTTAACAATAGTTGCTCCAGTGAATAGAGCGGGGGCGATCGCCGCAGCCTTTCATCTATTTCAATCTGCTTCTGTGGGCAATGGAGCCGAGCGAAATGACATTGGTTACTTACGAGCAAAACAATTCAAAATCACAACTGATCCTGTGCAAAAAATTGTTGTTGATGGAGAGGTTTTAGGAACAACTCCTGTAGAAATTCGCTGTATCCCGGGAGGTTTGAAAGTCTTTGTACCATCAATCGAAGAAGAAGAACCTGTAGAGAAACTGGAGGGATTGCCAAATTTGATAGTTGAGGAGAAACAACCAGATTCTGATTAATATTTACGTATATATATAGGAGACAGTTGTTTTGAAACTCGTATCCGATCCGGCAATTGCCGATAAAATTCGCAAGATGAACCAGCGGGTGCGGTGGCAAGATCCTGCAATTGTGGAAAGGGGAATTGACCAAACTCAGCTGGTGCTAGACGATCAAAGATCTGAGGAGCCAGAGTTCTCGTTTTTGGTTGTGGGTGACAGCGGTTCGGGGGGACACCAGGGACACAATCCTCAGCGACAAGTTGCCGAACTGATGCAACCCCATCACCAAGAGTGCCGTTTCATGTTGCATACGGGCGATGTTATTTATCTGGTGGGATCAAGCGAGTATTACCAGGACAACTTTATCAAACCTTACCGAGAGTTTCTTCTAGGAGGAGAGTACCCCCAGCGCATTGCCTATGATCGGATGATTTTTAAACGACCAATTCTACCCGTACCAGGAAATCACGATTACTACGATCTGCCACTTATCTTTGGCTTGGCATCCTTGGCAACAATGCCAATACGTCGCTTACTCCCATCGAAGCTAGACTTTGATGTTGGCGCTCATGGTTCATGGCAGGGTGACGCCTATGCAAAAGCTTTCCTGGATTACCTCAAGGCGTTTATGCTTCCAGGGGATTTAGCTCGTCACCTAGACGAACATTACACTGCCAAAACAGATACAGGGCGCTGTCTGCGCTACCAGCCAGGGCGCTTTACCCGGCTTCCTAATCGTTACTATAGCTTCCGCTACGCTGGAATTGACTTCTTTGCACTGGATTCCAATACATTTAATGCTCCGCTTCCCCTACCTGCAACACAAGAAGGAGATGCTTATCGCCAGCAATTGGAGAAGCAGCGTGATGAACTAGAACGGCAAAAGATGCAATTTATGGAGGAATCAGCAAAACTCAATCCAGATAACCATAGCGAAGCTGAGCAATTGGATGATTTACAACAACGGGTGTCACAAATGGAAGAAATGATTGTTGACATCAATAAGCAATTAGATACTGATTACAAAACAGTGACAGACACTGAACAACTGGAGTGGCTCAAGCAAAGACTCATCGAATCTTGGAATACTCAAGAGGTTCGGGGACGGATCATTTATTTCCATCATCCTCCTTACGTAACTGAGGCGACAAAGTGGGAACAAGCACAAACTCTAGCAGTGCGCGATCGCCTGCGTAGTGTACTGAATGCCGTTGCTGAAGTCGTAGGTTCCAACAGAGGTGGTCGTCCGTTAGTCGATTTAGTCTTAAACGGTCATGCCCACTGCTTAGAACATCTTGAAACCTTGGACACGGGAAGTGCTGATTCTCACATTCATTGGATTGTCTGCGGTGGGAGTGGTCATAGCCTGCGACGACACCGGACTGAGGGACCAGATTTGATGGAAGACCAAAAGTTAGTTGCGCATTCGCACCTTTTTATTGGTCGTAACGGGTATGGCTCTCAAAAGCGGAGACCTTACTCATGTCTGCGTATAGACGTTAAAGGAGGTTCCACACCCAAGTTTATTGTCCGTCCCTTGGTTGCTGAATGGTATCAGCGAGAGTGGCATAATTATGAAATGCAGCCATTTAGGATTTGACTTGGGTGCAACACCTACCTCAACTTATGCTACTTCTTTCCCACCGGAAGATTACTTAAGAATGAACCGCAGAGGACGCAGAGAACGCAGAGGAAATAAAGGAGCGAAGGGAGTAATCTTTTAGCGGCGAGGGTGCTCAATGTCACTAAAACCGCGCAATCTTCTTCCTTGGGATCCACCAGTAAAGACATCAGCTTTACGCACTTCATCGGAGAACTTCAAACCGATTCTCCCCTCCAGGTTAGTGATGGACACCTGGAAGTTATTGAATTGACCAACAGGTCGAAGCTCAAAGGGAATATTATTAACAAATCTCTCCTGACTTACAACGTAGGCGCTGGAATAAACCTTTCCGTCTTTGTCCACTACTACTACTACCTTCCAAAAAAATTGGGGAATTTGAATTTCTCGATGAACTGCATCAGTTTGTTGGAAGATAGGACCAGTGAAAACACTTGCGAGGAGATCATCTTGATCGGTGTTAGTGAGAATGAAGTTTTCCAGCCCCTGCCACAACTGCTGTGATTGGTTAAACTGAAAGTATTGAGGAGAGCAATTTGTGAAGTGGAACGTGTCGCTGTTGGCTTTCCTTGCCTCGCTTTGTTCTCCCCAAATTGGGTCTTGTCTGCGGACAAGATGACCCCGGTCAAAAAAGTTTCCTCCAGGTTCATTGCTGTAAAAATCGTTTCCGACTTGCATTTCTAACGAGATACGGGGGTCAAAAAACCATTCGTCATCGGTGCGATTCAGCCCAACCCACTGTTTGCCATCAATATTAACAGCTGTGTGGAAGGCTAAGCGACGGGTTTCACACATGACAATTGAGAAGTGCGTGTAGCGGAGGATGTTGTCTTGTGTCCCTTGTACCTGTGCAACTGGACCGAAGGCAAGAGCTGCTGGTGTCAATTCTGGTAGGGGAATAGTGACCCCAAGAAAATTAGGATCATAACCTTTGCGACCCTCATAATAACTCAGTGGACGAACACTTCCGCCAGAGTTTCTGGTGCTGGGTCTAGCGGAAGGTCTCCTTTGGGTTTGGATGAGAGTCTCTCCAACTGGGGCAGGAGTAGTGATTGTTGAAGTAACCACGCTTTCGCGGGGAGTCGTATTTGGAAATATGCGGATGCCCTTGGCGTCTTCAAGGAAAGCTTGAACCAACTGGGAGGCGGAAGCGTCCTGTTGAGTTTGGATTTTGTTTACTTGATCCAGAATTTTACTTGTCCGAACACCCTCATTAGCAATCCATTTGATTTGATTTTCACTAAGATTTTCTGCCTCTTCCTGGGCTACCCAGTCGCCGTTAGTTAGTTGAATTTCTTCAACTCCTTCATGGGTACGGGTTTCTACTACACTCCTGTGGTGAATCGCAACCACCTGCCAGTTATCGTTGAGAGCCGGGGAGCCAGAAGATCCAGGAGCCGTGTCGCTAGCATACCAGAGAAAATTGTCTTTAAGGGCATCCTGATGATCACCAATCTTGAGGACTTTGTTTTCCCGAATAGCAATTTGCTTGGGTTGACCATCGGGATGTTGAATGATGGTGACGAATTCTAATGGTTCTACCTTGTGAAGAGTAGGATCGAGACGCAAAAACCCGTAATCTGCCAAGCTAGTTTCTCCGTCATCCGACGTTTCAGCAACGGCGACTAGGGTAAAATCAAGTTCAGGATCGGTGATAAATGCTTCCTCAGGAGTCAGCTCAAAAGCTTTTCCTTGATGAATTTTACCGCTAATGTCCATCTCATAGCCAAACTGGGCTGATGCCCGCATTGCCGCATCCACAGATTCAATCACATGATGATTTGTAATCAGCAGGCGGGGAGAAACGAGAAAGCCAGTCCCCCAACCTCCATTTGAGCCAAACAAATCTGCGACCCAAATCCGGCAAACTGCACGGGCAGCTAGCGTCCCCTTTTGGAGAAAGTTAACGGGCAGCAGGTCATTACGTCCAAGGAAACGCTCTAAATCGAAGGAGGATACTCCAGAGCCACTCGCTGCGATGTTCTCGATTCGCCGGGATAAAATTGTTACAGGGTCTGCTCTGCGGTCACGCTGCTCTATGTTGGACAAGAAAGTTTCCTGATTTGTGGAAACTTCCTGGTTTCGCAAGTGTTTTAGCTTGTCGAGAAAGTCGAGCGCGTAGGTTACTGTCTTAAGAGGCATAAATTTTTAAGACTCCATAAAGCTGACTTGTTTATAACCTCTGAATAAAGATTTGAAATCAATTTCAGATTGATTTTCTCTACAATTTTAGTTATGGGATTTACGCACGAGTTATGAAAGAACAAGACTGTAGTTACGACTTACGTCGCAATTAGGTTGATTTTTCTTTACCTATATAAAGTTTACGTGTTACTACTGTCGGGAGTTTTCGTGTTGCGTGTTCTGCCGCGTGAACTCTTTAGCCTTTGACACTTTAGCCCTTTTACACTCTACCCTTCTTTTCTTTTCCCTTTTTGAGTGTAGCGTTCGCGCAGCGTGTCCCCTTGGGACTCAGCGGAAGGATCTAATTTTTTTTGCCAAACCGCTGTTTTTTTTATTTGCTTGTTCTGAGGTAGTGTTACGGGTTTCGTATCAACCAGCAGATTATCCTCCAAAGCTGAAATTAACAACTTTACCAGAGCGATCGCCCAAAGGGCACACGCCTGCATGCGTATCGCTCCAATTATGGGGGAAACTAGTCTGACGGCTGGTATTTTTCCCAAATTTTCACAAAAGCGGCTACAGTACCAGCCTAGTACTCGACCAACCCAAAATTGCCGGGTTAGGGTAAGTAGGGGGAGCAGGGGAAGTTGGGGAAGCAGGGGGAGAAAGAGATTTTTCTTGCTGCTGTTAACCCATCAAAGTTGCTTTGGCAGACTACTAGTTAACACACTAACTCAACAACTTGAGGAGTTGCCAGCAAACGTAATGACAGCAACAGGACAGGATGCTTTATTGAGAATAGCATCAGTGCGATGACCAAAAAACGCTCGACCCGATACTGTACGCACACTGCTGCCCATAACAATCAAATCTACTTGGTTTGTGCTAGCAAACTTGAGAATTTCCAACTCTGGACTTCCAGTCAAAATCGCAGTTTTGACAATTGCTCCTAGTCCTTGCCCAATCTCGGCTTGATGATAAAGAATTTGTCGGGCAATATCTGTCACAGAGTGCATCGTTTGCTCCTCAAATAGAACGTATTCTTGTTGAGTCCGATTGACGACATTTACTAATGTCACAGTCGCGCCTGTCTGAGCAGCAATTGTACTACCGACTTCAACCGCATATTGGCTATACTCAGTGCCACTAGTGGGCACTAAAATATGACTGATTTTGCGATCGCCAATTGGACTGATGTCCTCTTGCGCTTGAGATAAATTAGACTTGACAACCATTGTGGCGCAAGGAGCTTCCTGAACCACCTGATCAACGAGTAAACTGAATAAAGAACCTCTCGAACGTTGACGTTCTGTTGCGCCAATCACAATCAAGTCATACCCTCTGCAGGCTTGTTTAAGAATCACCTCAGCTTTGTTTTGTCCCGATTCAACTTTTGTTTCTAACAGTGCTTCTGCCGGGAGATGAAACTCCCCCACTACGGTATCAATAGCGGTTTCTGCTGCTGAGTCCTTGACTTCAGTTACTACAGCGTCCACTGACTTCGTCTTGGGGTTTTTATCGCTTTTGGCAAATAGAACTGTCACTTCTAGCGGATTCTGATGTGCCAAATGACTAACTAACTGAGCAGCTAGCCGAACATTGGGTCCTCCTTGAGTGGGCATGAGTATTCGCCGGATGCGTTTGATAAAGCTGCGGCTTGCGAGTTCTTCTTGCTCCAAGCGCTGGACTTCCTCTTCACTCATTGCTACGTTAGACAATGCCCAACGCAACAGAGGGGGAGCCATGAGTGAGGTAACAATTGCCACCATTACAATAATTGAGTACATCTGTGGGTTCAGCACGCCCAAGGAAACCCCAATAATGGCAACGATAATTTCCATAGCTCCACGGGCATTCATTCCCGAACCCATCGCAATACCTTCCCAGTGGGTTAAACCACCGACACGAGAACCTATGTACGCTCCAGTGAATTTACCGAAACAAGCAACCCCCAGCACGATTAAGCCAATTCCCAAAGTCTGGGGATTTAGCATTTGTAGTAAGTTTACCTTCAATCCCGCTGTGGCAAAGAAGATAGGAGCTAAAAATCCAGAGGTAATCAGTTCTAGAGTCAGCCCCGCCTCCCGACTAAAACGCGGCGATTGTCCTGCGAGAATCCCGGTAACAAAAGCTCCTAGTGCTGCTTCAATTCCTAAATTATGAGTACAAGCAGCAGCACCTAACGCTAGTACTAATAGAGCTGACAAACTCGCTGTCGGTCCACCAATGTAATTATCTACCCAGCGAAACACCCAAGCCATGAGCGATCGCCCCACAGTAAAAGCAATTCCCAAAAACAGAACCGCTCCCCCAACCGACCTAAATACCGTCTGGAAATCAAATTTCCCACTGCTTGCCAACCCCGATACCACAGACAGGAGAATCCAGCCAATGGTATCATCAGTCATACCAGCGGCTAAAGTCACCTGACCAATATCTCGCCGAATCAACTTTAAGTCCATCAGCACTTTGGCAATCACCGGGACTGCTGAGATACTCATCGCGGTAGCAATAAACAGACTGAAAACCAGACGTTGATTAGGATTTACTAAAAAGCCGTCTGGCAGAAACCAGCCCAAACCCAGTCCGGTTGTAAAGGGAATGACAATGCCTCCCAGCGAAATCAGCAAAGCTGTTTTGCCTTTGCGGACAATTAAATTGAGGTCTGTCTCCAGTCCAGTGACAACCAGCAAAAACAGCACTCCTAACCAGGAGACAACCGAAAGCAGGTCAGACTGTGCTTGACTTTTAGGGAATATATTACCCTGTAAATTTGGTAGAAGCCAGCCGAAAACTGATGGACCAAGCAACACCCCTGCAAGTAGTTCACCAACCACAGGTGGCTGCTTGATTCGACGCATGAACTCACCTAAGCCTCTGGAGACCAAAAGCAATAAAGCTAACTCCAGTAGTATCAGAAGTAACTCGTGGTGACCTAGGGGCTTGATCGGACCTTTTTCAGCGACTGCACTAGCCACAAGTAAAGGTTCTAGGAGTGAATGCATCATGTTTTCTCAAAATTTTTGATGATTAAGAAGATCCATTTCACTGCTTCAACAACAAAGAAGGCAGAACACAGTTGTTAAAATTCAGTAAAATTATATTGAACTTGTAAGAAGAATTAACAAATAATTCTGTACAACTATATACGAACTAGAGTCCAGATGCATCAAAAACACAAAAATCGAACCGGAGGTGTAGTTTTCTATAAGTGGGGTATAGAGTTATAAATTATTCTTCAATACGAAAAGCGATGATTAGGCTTGACCCAATCATCGCTATGATGCTTTTGTGAACATCAGAGAAATATTCCAGCAACAAACTTAGATAACTCCTGGACCTTTACCCCGTTGATCACCTTCTGCTGTCAGTTCACCTTCTTTATCTTCGTTCACTTCTGCGAGTTCTTGAGTACGGCTTGCAGTGTCTTCTACTGCTTCTTGTCGCGCATCACCCGGTGTTTCATAGTACATTTCCGGTTCTACCGCGTAGTTATTTAATAAACCTTCTTTGTCAACTGTGTAGCCATCGGTGGTGCGGATATCGTCACCTCCTTCTTCTGTGGGCTTTGTTTTGAAGCGATCTCCTTCTCTTTCAATACGAGCAGCGGTTTCGGCAGGTGTAATTCCTCTGTCGTAATTATTTTCATCAACGCGGTCAGAGGAATCTACTGCTTTGTTAAATGATTCGCTAGCCATATAATGATGTCCTTGTTAAAAAATCTGTCAAATTTACTTCAATAATAAGACTATGTTTTTATCGATGAAGAATAAACTATCTTTAGAAGTGATCTTACTCAACAAAAAAATTACTTTATCTATCTTTAGGTGTATTTATAAGCAATATTTATATCAACCTTAATACCGATGTTACTTTCTAGTAGCTGAAAACAACACAAAAACATGAAGGCGGTCAAATAGAAAAATGAACTTCTACTTAACCGCAATTGCTCAACTAAGCATTCGTGGCACAAAAACAAGCTTCTTAATCGATGATTTAAATTTGGCTAATTGGTTGTTGTCAGAAATATGATGCCAAATTTAATTACCATAAATCTCATTTCTAATAAACTGAATTTGTGCATCTAATTCTTGCCGAGTTGAACCATTAAGGAGATAACGAAAAAAGAACCAGGTTGTGTAACCAATTCCAATTAACTCAAAAGTTGGATATACCAACGGAATATCATTAATTGCATCTAGGACTGCCAAAACAATCTTAAGTACAAAAAATGCCGCAATAATTAAAGCAACAGTGATAATCTGCTGATTGTATTCAAGCAAAAATCTAGCTGTCTTATCAGACAAATTAGCTAAAAAATCTAATATTTGTGTACCCATTTGCTGCCATTTTCTATTAGGTTGAGTAGCAGGCTCAAGAAGTGGCTGAGTTCCAAATGCTGAACCTTCAAGCGCTGCTATAGCATTCGTTGAGGTGGAATCGACAGCTTCAGCTTGCTGTACTTGCTGTACATTACCTTGCATAGTTCTACTATTTCTTGTAATCATAACAGTATAACTATTGGGCTTTCTTCTCGGATGATTGAGTACCTACCTGGGCAACAGTTGCTTTATTCGTTACACTTTTAACACCTTTGATTTCCTTTGCCAAAGGTTCAATTTTAGCAAGTTGTTCCTTGTTTGTGACAGTTCCTGCCACTGTGACAGCACCCTGTTCTGAAGCTTCAACTGTTAAATGACCGTTGGGGATATTAGCTTCTAACTTGGAGCGAACCTGACTTTCAATGTCACGTGCAGCTCTGTTTGTAGCACTACCATCATTAAATTGATTATTCCGCTGCTCACGAGCACGAATGTCAGCATTTAGTTGGTTTCTGCGGATTTCACTCTGAGCATCTTTGAGAGCAGCTTCTGTTGCTTGTGGCTCTGGTGGTTTGGCTGCTTCAGTAGTAGTGCTGGGTGCTTCTGTAGTAGTTTTAGCACTATTGTCACAAGCAGTTGCACCAACAACTAAAAGACAACTTATTAAGAAGGGAGCTAGCTTTTTCATTTGTTTAATCCTTTGTGATGAGTTATTAATCATTAGTTCATAGATATGAGTAGCTGTTTATTATTTGTTGGTTGTCCTGTTTGAAAAACTATTAACAACCAACAAATAACCACTAACTAACAACTACTAAACGGTTTCATCCCGACGGTCAACTATGATGACAGCAGGATCGTCTTTGTCATAACCTGAAGCAATGGTATTCACAACTGGTGTTTCACCAGGAGTGGTATTCACTCGTGGTGTTTCGTAACGAACACCTGAATCATAACCTTGGGGATGAACACCATGTGTATCAGCAGCGTCGAAGATATCAAACTCTTCAATTCCTCGACGTTTGAGAATCG
>NZ_JXCA02000027.1:221407-336607 GCF_000828085.3 Scytonema tolypothrichoides VB-61278 | reverse complement strand
CCACCTGCTGCTGCACCAATTGCACCGCCTGCAAGTGTTGTAGCTAAAGCAGTTGCTGCTGCGCCGCCTGCAATAATCGGACCGACTCCAGGAATTGCAAGAGTACCAAGCCCAACTAACAAGCCTCCTAAACCGCCGAGTACACCACCTGTGGCTGCGCCTGCTTTTGCACCATCGTCGGCTTTGTTACCTGTTCCCAAATTTGTGTTCACGCCAGCGATGTTGCTAGTACCGCTGTCTTTGGCTATCAATGATACTTGACTCAAGGGAATACCAGCATCTCGCAGTTCCGTTAATGCTGCTTCTGCATCTCGGCGGTGAGGAAAGACGCCGATTGCTCGTTTTCTTTGCAACGGTGCTGTACCTAACCCAACAGGCGCTGTGGAACCAAGAACAGATGGGTCGTGAATCTCCCATTGTTGAATTCCGTGACGACTCAGAATTGCAGCAGCGCGATGGATTTCATCGTCTGTACCGCTAACAATGACTACATAATCTCCATTTTTGAGACGCTCATTGTAGAAGTGAGTGCGAGCATCTGGAAATCTAAATCTTGTAGTGTCGATACGGTCTCTCAAGTCAACTCCTGCAAAGGGTTCCCTTCTGCTTAAGTCCCTATTAATTAGAGAAATTTGGCTTAAGGGAAAACCAGCAGAACGCAAATCGTTAACTGCAGCTTCTGCATCGCGCAGATGAGAGTAGTAACCAACGGCGTGTTTGGCTTGACCCAAACCCCCACGTGGAACACCGGAGATTGCAGTCGCTGGGGAGACATATTCGGCTGTCCCACTTGTGACTCCATCTCTGTCGTAAATGTCAAACTCTTCTATTCCTCGCCGTCTAAAAATTTCTTCTGCTCTGGCGATTTCTGCCTCTGTACCATCTATGATGACCAGGTAGTCTCCGCGCTCTACTCGTTCGTTGTAAACTCTGGCTCGTTCTTCAGGAATTCCCAAACCAACCAATGCACCCAATAAACTACCAGCAGCAGCACCAATACCAGCTCCAGCAACAGTTGTAGCCAAGGCAGTTGCTGTTGCTCCAGCAAGCATAATCGGACCAATTCCCGGAATTGCTAAAGTCCCAAGACCGACTAACAAGCCAGTCAATCCGCCTAAAACACCACCTGAAACTGCTCCAACTGCAGCACCCTCATCAGATTTATTACCGATATTTTCCCGTACTTCAGCACCTGCGATATCATCGTTACGGTCTGCATCTCGCTTAATAACAGATACTTTATCTATCGGAAAACCGGATTCTCTTAACTCATACAATGCGTCTTCTGCATCTCGACGATTAGAAAAGACACCTACAGCACGCTTATGTACACCTATAACCATGCCTCTTTCAACCTCAAGAGTAAAATTACTTTTTTCAAGTTTTTGTTAGTTCCTTTAATTTTATTTCTACAGAGTTATCGGAACTTTGTCATCAATCGCTTGGGGTAACTCTTGTATCTATCTTTCGGATTATAATAGTGAATATTTGATACATTTTGTCTTGAACAAAATCTGAAATTTTGTGATTAAGTTATCATAAGATTTCATCATGTTTTTATCTAAATAGTAAAGTATGGTTATTTTGGTATGAGGAGAGATAGGAATTAATTTGTTTCTCTGATACTTTTGATAACTGTGTATATTACTTCGTAAAAAAATTAGGCAATACGCCGCAATACGTCTGTTGCTGTTTGCAATCGCATTTCTCAATCCGACTATGGCAGTCCTAACGGGACTTAAACAAAAAAAGAAACAAGAACAGGATATAATGCTTGACTAGCATAGCTCTCACGTCAAAGTGATATCCAATGAAAGAGACAACCCCCGCAGCCATGCCACCGTGTTTTGAGAAATGGTGTCAACGGTTTGATGTAGCTTTTACTCATAAAGCCCAGAAAAGAGGGTTTAGACATTATTTGGGGGGATTATTGGGGGAAAGCGAGAGAAAAAATCTATATCAGATGGCTTCTAACGCTATAGGGGTTGAATATCATCAATTGCACCACTTTTTAACTGAAGCCCCCTGGTCAGATTCCAAGGTGAATGAGCTTCGTTTAGAGACTATGAACAAGTGTAGTCAAACTAGAATGAGTAGAGGATTTAGTTTGATAATTGATGACTCTGGTCATAGAAAAAGCGGTAATTTTACCGATGGAGTGGGAAGGCAGTACATCGGAGAAATTGGCAAAACAGATAATGGAATAGTAGTGGTAACAACTCATCTGTATGATGGACGAAAAAGCCTGCCATTAGATATAGAGTTATATCAGCACGCAGATTCTTTACCATCAGGTAAGCAAGATCCAGAATTTGAGAAAAAAACTGAATTAGCAATTAAATTAATAGATAAAACTAGAGAGAGAAAATATCAACCGGCAATCGTACTTATAGATGCTGGATACGGCAACAATACATCATTTTTATTAGAGTTAGAGAAGCGACAATTAAAGTATGTGGGAGGATTAGCTAAAAACCGGAAAGTAACAGTTATTGAAAAAGACGAGATACAACAAACAATTAGGCTAGATGAATTAGCGCAGAGTTTACCTCAAGAGGCTTTTACAAAAATCCAACTCAACTTAGACAAACCTAAAACAGTATGGGTAGTCACTAGAGAAATAGAGATATCACAACTTAAAGGAAAGCGAAATATTGCTATCGTCATGAACGCTGCGTCTTTCTCTGAAGCCACTGATATTGATTATTTTATCACAAATGTTTCCTCATCAATTGCCACACCAGAATGGATAGTTAATACCTATTCTCAAAGAAATTGGGTGGAAGTTTTTTATCGAGAATCTAAAGGTTGGCTCGGACTGAAAGAATATCAAGTTCGAGATAAGAGGAGTTTACTTCGACATTTTATCTTGGTTTTTTGTGCCTATACTTTTATTCTCTGGCATCAAATGACAGGGGGCTTAAGACGAAGGTGGGCAAACAAACCTTTGAACACCTTTACTGATGCTTTGGAAGCCTTTAGAACAGCTATGTCTTATCGATTTTTTGATTGGTTAACCCATAATCGTGACGTATTCTCCGCTTATAAAGCCAGTTTGGGCTACATTTGGGCTTAATTTTTGTTTAAGTCCCACTAAATGAGATTCTGAAATCAAGGTATTAGATGAGGAGCAAAGGAGGGAAGCTAGAAAATTGTACCTCACTCCCACACTCCCGCATTCCCTCATGCTCACGGCAGTTGCTACAAGTCAGGGAACCCGCCCATGCGATGTTCACGACTCCTACACGGATTGCTGTATGAGTTATTGATAAGTTTTTAAAAATTCGCTCAAATTTAAGAACTTTGACTTGCCTTCACCAAGAACTACTGGCAGTTTGCCATCCCATTTATCTAATGCTCGATTTTGCAGAATTTCTGGAGTTAAAGTTTCGTTTAGTAATCTATGTGCTTCAGCCTGTCCTCTTGCTAAATTAACATTTGCTTCTGCCTCTTTTGAGGCTTTTATCGCGACAAATCCTGCCCTTTTTGCTTCCTGTTCGGCAATTTGTTTTGCTTCTACCGCCTGATCAAATTCTGGAGAAAAGTGAACATGCACAAGAGAAATATCATCGACTGCTATATGATAATTTGCTAGACGTGTGGTTAATACATTATCTACTTCAGCTTTGACTTCTCCTCTGTTCGTAATTAATTCCTCAGCAGTATACTTTGCCATAACTGCCTTGAGAACTTCTTCTATTGCTGGGTTTATAATCCGGTCTACAACATCCTTTTCATCTCCAATTTGTTGAAAAATAATATTGACTTCCTTTGGAATAATATGCCAATTGAGTGCTACATCTGTAAAAATATCTTGTAAATCTTTAGAGGATGCTTCAGCCGAAATATCTTGTTTTTGAACTCGAACACTCAATCTCTTTACTGTATTAACGACAGGAATAATAACATGAATTCCTTCTTCTAATATCCTGTCTTGTACTTTTCCAAATTCCATCAAGACTCCTCTTTCACCTGCGTTGACAATCACAAAAGGCGTGAGGAAAAGCGTTATCAGGCATAAAAGTGCAGTTAGTTTACTAGCACTATTAAAAGCTTTACTTTTTTTCATAACTGATTTGGGAACGCCAATGTTTCAACAGTGTTCTGTTATCAGTTAAACACCTAGACAGAAAAAACGAGCCAAACCTCAATCACCCAAGCTGGATCTGTATCCAAATGTATGGGTAGAGATAGTCCCAGCCTGAAGAACTGAAACAGGCAAGGGTTGTTTTTTCAGGCGATCGCCTCAGCGCGCCCTCTTCTGTTGTCCACACCAGAGTTTTGGGGGAGTCTATTCACAGAAGAACAACGGCGGCGCAGAACGGGCGATCTCGCCCTGAGTGAGTTTCCCAGAGGGAGCATCGCACCTAATAATCAATAGTTGATAACCCGCAACTGGTAATTACCAGATGGTAACATTTTCTGCTTCGAGTACTCATATAGCTGCTCTACATTATGAATTCAACTGATTCAACAACGGACGAGCGAGGAAAAAGCTAGAAATTGATTTAGCATCTACTAGCTCACCTTCAAGAATAGATTTCTCCAGTTCTTCTGGTGTGAAAAACACTGTTTCCAAATCCTCATCTTCGTCTTGTGCTGGTGCTTTCTCCAGCTTTTCTAAATCTTGTGCTAAATAAGCATAAATTATTTCGTCAGAATAGCCCGGAGCGAGAAAAAATTCTCCTAGTTTTTGCCACTTTTGGGCACGGTAGCCGGTTTCTTCTTCTATTTCACGCTGAATTGTCTCTAGGGGATCTTCGTTTGGTTCCAATGTACCAGCAGGAAACTCTAAGACTCTTCCCTGAACTGCAAAACGATACTGGCGCAAAAGTATCATTTTACCTTCTGGAGTTACGGGTATAGCTAAAGCGCCACCTGGATGACGAATGCATTCCCATTCTCCTTCTGCTTTGTTAGGTAATCGTAAGCGATTAACCTCAAAATCAAATTTGCGCCCTTTGTAGTACAAGCGCTGTCTCAGCAGCTGGGGTAATTCTCTACCTAATGGCATAGTTCAATGATTTGGTTTAAAAATACACAGACTAAGGCTTTCGGAAGATGTCAAAATCAGCGTTGTCTGTATTGGTTGTTGGTAAAATTAGTTGCCCACCAACAAGTGTACTTCAGAACAGCCTACCTGATACATTTATGCGGCATATCCCGTCAGAACACCAGATAATGCGACAATAGCAATCACCTAAATCACGCTCTGGTGAAGGTCGTATCCGACAAAGCTTTCAGGAAAATCCCAAAAGCGCCATTGAAATCTCCTCAACGTTCTTGTCGCACACGTCCATATTGATGTTCAATTTGTCATAAAATTTTTAATAGCAACTGCGGTATCATCTCTATTTGCAGTATCACAGTTGTGTTGATGTCATCTACTTGTGGCGAACGCACAACTGGATTTAGCTTTTGAGATCATTCCAGGTGTTTAGGCTAAAGTTTCTATTGCTGCTTGCAAAATAACACGAAAATGACCAATTTTACTGCCAAGGGCAATCGTACTATTAACCTTTATTAAGTAACGTATTTTGTTTTCCTGTTTTGTTTTTATGTTTTATATTTTATCAACAGTACTATTGCTTCATATAATGATTCAAGATAAACTTTGTATAAATAAGAACGCACAAATATAACAAAATTTTCCCAAAAAGAATATATCCAAGCATAGATGGGGTGATATACTATCACGAATGTAGTGCAATGATCTAAAAACTTTGGATGGTGGTTAGATTGCAACTGCTTGAAGCGAGGAATGAACGTGGTTAAGTTTACCTCCTGGTTCAAAGAACAACCAGAAAAGTCGAGTGATGGTGATAAGGATCAACCGGGCTCGCAGCCTAACGATCAAAATGAGGAGAACGAGGGATCTACAAATGACAAGACAACATCAACCAAGCCAGTAAAGCAAAACCAATTACTGAAGCAGATACTTTCCAAACTTCCTGGCAGTCACAAACCCCTTTATCGTCGCTACTGGTTTTGGGCAGGCTTGGGTATAAGTAGTGGAATTATTGCAATTGCCTACGGTATTCGAGCAATAGACCAAGGTTTACCAGATAAAGCAGAACTCAATGCCATTGTTCGAGAACGTACACTGACTATTAAAGCTGCTGACGGTAGCATTATACAACAACAAGGTGAAGCAACTAGAGAACAGTTAAATATAGAGGAAATACCAGATAAACTTAAAAAAGCTTTTATTGCTTCAGAAGACAGAAGATTCAAGGAACACAACGGAGTTGACCCCCAAGGAATTGTGAGAGCAGTTTTAAATAACATGCGATCGCAAAACGTGGTCGAAGGTGGTAGTACGATCACACAACAGCTCTCAAGAATTCTCTTTCTTAAACAAGAGAAAACTTTCTGGCGCAAGCTCAAGGAAGCCCGATTAGCACAAAAAATAGAAGGGCAATTGTCTAAGGATCAAATTCTGGAACGTTACCTGAATTTGGTTTACTTGGGTTCTGGTGCTTACGGTGTTGCAGATGCAGCATGGGTTTACTTTAGTAAATCTGTGGATCAACTCACCTTGGATGAAATGGCGATCATTGCGGCATTACCTCCTGCCCCAAATCGCTTTTCACCACAAGTTAATAAACAAGAGGCAAAACAACGGCGGGATTTGGTACTACAGCGGATGCTGGAAGATGGATTTATCACAGCAGCCGAAAAACAAACAGCAACCGCAGAACCAATTCACCTGAAACCGAGTTCACCCAAGCGATGGCAAGAAGAGGCTCCCTATTTTATTAGCTACATTCAAAAAGAATTGCCTAAGTATGTTTCGCCCAAAGCACTACAAGCAGGCGGCTTAACAGTGGAAACAAGCCTGAACTTGAATTGGCAGAAAGCGGCGGAAGCAGCTGTGAAAAAAACGCTGCGAAATGAGGGGCGCTGGGAAAACTTCAAGCAGGCGGCTTTGGTTGCCATTGATCCCCGCAATGGTGAAATTAAGGCAATGGTTGGGGGAAAAGACTTTGGTAAGAACCAATTTAATCGCGTGACTCAGGCACAGCGTCAACCAGGATCAACATTCAAAGGGTTTGTTTATGCTGCTGCAATCGCAAGCGGGATGGATCCCTACGACGCCTACCTTGATGCACCCTTAGTTGTAGATGGTTATGAACCGAAAAACTTTGATGAGGGTTACCGAGGCATGCTAAGCATGAGAGATGCCCTCACCAAATCAGTCAACATTGTTGCGGTGAGAATCCTGATGAAAGTGGGTTTTCAACCAACTATCCAACTTGCTCACAGGATGGGGATTCAATCGGAACTCAAACCGATGTATTCCTTAGCGCTTGGTTCTTCTGAAGTGAATTTGCTAGAGTTAACCAGTGCTTATGGTTCCTTTGCCACGAAAGGCTTACACGTAGAACCTCATGGTATTATACGTATCCTTGACCGTCAAGGTAAGGTCATTTGGTCTGCTGACTTCCAGCCAGAGCGGGCACTTGACGCTGAAAGTGCTGCTATCATGACCTGGATGCTCCGCAATGTCGTGCAAAATGGGACTGGTCGTGCGGCTCAATTAGGTAGACCCGTTGCTGGCAAGACTGGCACCACCGATGATGCTCGCGATTTATGGTTTATTGGGTATATTCCCCAAATGGTGACAGGGGTTTGGTTGGGTAACGACAACAACAAACCCACCGACGGTAGCAGCAGTAGTGCTGCTCACACCTGGCATGAATTTATGGAAAAAGCGGTCAAGGAAATACCTGTAGAAAAGTTTCCTGAAAGACCCAAGTTAGAAGGTCGAAAAGCTACGATTAAAGCAACACCCGTCAAGGCTAGGCGAATTATCAATCGCTCTATTACCTCTAATGAGCGGCAATCCGATGAAGAAAATACTAGCAGATCATATAGAAGTAGAAGACGAAATCAACAAGTAAATTCTGACAATAATAGTGGTGAAGAGCGTTCATCTAGAAGACGCAGATATAGAAGACGAGATTATCAAGAGGAGCAACAACAACAGGAAATCTCAAGACCAAGAAGGCGCTATAGTCGTCGTTATCGTAGTGAAGAATCAAGTTCTAGTAGTGCTAGTAGTGAGTCATCCTCACAATCGTATCGTCCACGGCGGCGCTATCGAACAGAAAACTCTGATTATTCAGCTCCAAGAAGTCCAAGAAGGCGTAGACGAGAGTATACACCGCCTGCAAACAACCCTCGCCCCTCAACTTCAAATTCTTCTCCTCCAACACGTTCGTGGCGGGAAAGATTGAGACCTAGTACGCCGTCTTCAGAAACAAGTCCTGAGGGTTAGGGCGAATCAAGGGATTATATCTATCCACCAGCCTGCCCTTTAGGAACATAACAGAGGGCGCGCTAGGGCGTGTTTTCAAACTATAACCACAAAATAATGGAGGCGATTGCCGAAGGCAATCGCTTGCAGATGTTTTAAGATGGTGTGAGGATAAGCAATAACTCTTGAATGATTTTCCCATTGACTTGTGCCATCGGTTAACTATAATCGCCAAACGAGCATAAATTTCTGGTGCATTGTTTTTCAAGTCGTTTAAAAGAGCTACTGCACTCGTCCCTGCATCACATAAATACCTTCGCTACGTACTTGATTCCGGAAACATCCCACTGACACTCCTGATGCTGTTGATTTAAGACTGTAACAGCAATCAACACATAAAGCATTTTTCTAATGAAAAAAGTTACCATCGCTCAAATCTGTACGTATAGCTTAATCGGATTAACATCTTTCATTGCTGTGTTAAGTACAAATACGCAAGTTTTGACTCAGACACCAAAAAGTTCCAATACTCCACAAAAATCTCTTCCCTCTAACTTAATTTGGCCCACTCAGGGAATAGTTTCTCAAGGTTTTCGCAAATATCAACACGAAGGAATTGATATCGCAGGAGCATCTGGTACTCCTGTTGTTGCTGCGGCATCTGGTACAGTAGTCAAAGCAGGTTGGAACGAATGGGGATTAGGAAATGCTGTAGTCGTCGAGCATCCTGATGGGAGTGTTACAATTTACGGTCACAATAGCCGCCTTTTGGTAAAACAAGGTCAACAGGTTAACCAAGGACAAGTCATAGCAGAAATGGGAACGACAGGTAATAGTACAGCACCTCACCTACACTTTGAAGTGCGTAAAAATCATCGTTTTGCTGTTGATCCTTTGACGACATTACCGTCTTTGATTGCAGGAAAAATTCCACAACAGCAGATTGCTTCTCAAGCAAAAGCAAATCACGAAATTAACCAAGTTTCTCCAACGCAGACACTACAGCAAGTTTCACCTACGCAACCAATTCCAGTGGCTGTTGAATCTCAGATGGTTGAAACTAGATGTAATGGTACTACAGTCATTGAAGGCGAAACAGCAAATATTTTTGTGAAAGTCTGCCAGGAAAATGGTCAGTTGTTTTATATTGGGCAATTCAAGCAAGATCCAAGCCTAAGCCTGCGCCTTCCTGCTAGGAGTGTTGGCAGTTCTCAGTATCGGGCAGACAATGGTAGTTTTTCTTATGTTGTTAGTTCTGACAAGGTGGAAGTTTGGCGAAATGGTCAGCAAGTACGTTCTGATACTTTTTCCATTTCAAAGTAGTTTGGCAAATAAGGTTCGATTGTCTACCTCTTACAATACCACAGATACATTTGCTTTTTTGGAGCTGCCTGTGGAGAGGCAATAAGCCAGAGGCATGATGCTTTGCGTACGTATTATTCCGGAGTTTTTTTTACAAAAATTATGTTTTCTTAATAATGTTCTCGGTAAAAATCCTTTACCATAAAGCGTAGTCTAAGTTACATTAGACAAACTCACCAGAAAGCGAAGTAAAACTCTGCATTTGTGAATTTTCCAGTATTAAGGAGCTGACTGTGGAATATCTTGCTTATTCTTTGATGGATAGTGCCTACGCAGAGGCGACTAAAGATACAGAATTCAGTCTTCCAAAATTGAAACTGCCAGAATTGAAACTGAAATTCAACTGGAACAGAAATTTCAAATCTGCGTGGTTAACTTTCGCCCTAATCGGTGCGTTATTAGCGATATTAGCTCAAACTCAAACAGCAACAGCTGCGTACAACGGTCCTGGAAACAACTATTATGTTCAGACAAAAGGCAGTGATCTCTTAGTTCGCCAAGGTCCTAGCTCATCAAGTGCTGCTGTTGCATTTTACCCCAATGGCTCACGACTTCCAAAAGTCGTAGGATACGCAAATGGATTTGCTAAGCTATCCAATGGTTATTACGTTAGTGCTAATTGGATTGGCAACAAACCTGGCAAAGGCAATACCCGTGCTCCTGGTGTTGGTGGTCCTTACACTTTGAGTTTAGGCTCTCAAGGTTCTGCTGTTGCAGAACTACAAAGAAGTCTGGGACTCACACCTACCGCATACTACGGTCCAATGACAGCAGATGCAGTCAAAAACTATCAGCGAAGAAATGGTTTACTTGTAGATGGAGTCGCTGGACCAGAAACCCTATCTGCTTTGGGAGTGTATTGAAATCAATTAATTCAGAAAAGACTCTTAGGTTCACAATAATTACTATACAACTAAGATGTTAGCAACACATCTTTTTCTTGGTCAATATTTCCCTGTCTGTTTGATTCAAGCGGACAGGAAGTTTTGTTTTTAAAAAATTCACTTGAATTTAGAATTTCGTTCTAGACTCTGTCACAATTTATATAGACCACTAAGGTTCTACTTAGATAAAATCTAGGGAAGAGCACAAGAAAACTTCTACACTCACCAAACGACTTTCAGCACAAAGGAGAAAATTGTGGAATACTTAGCCTATTCCCTTATGGATAGTACATATGCAACGGTAACTGCAGATACCGAGTACCATCTTCCTGAATTTCAACTCACATCCAATGGGCAAAAATATTTCAAATCTGCATGGTTAACTTTGGCGTTCATCACTGCCTTATTGGGAATTTTCGCCCAATCCCAAGCAGCAACAGCCGCCTACTATGGTCCGGGTAGGTACTCTGTCAGCACTAACGGCAGCTGTCTTAATGTACGTACAGGTCCTAGTACATCTTATCGCTCTGCCAGATGTGACTCCAATGGCTCACCATTGCCACGAGTTGTAGGATATAGGAATGGATTTGCTCGGTTGTCCACAGGTTATTACGTTTCTGCTAATTGGATCAACACGCGCCCGGGCAGGGAATACAGTCTTCGCCGCGTTCCCACAGAATATACTTATTATAATGACATTGATGATAGCGTCACTCTAAGAAAAGGTTCCCAAGGTCAAGCTGTGGCAGAACTTCAAAGGGCTTTGGGCAATGTTACAGTCACTGGATATTATGGTTCGTTCACTGAAACAGCAGTGAGGAATTTCCAGCAAAGAAATGGCTTGCGTGCAGATGGAGTCGCTGGATCCCAAACTCTTAATTATCTTGGGTTGGGGAACATTGGCAGCAGACCATCTATAGATTATCCTCCATATAATGATGGTGGTTTTGGCGCTAGAGGTTACTCTCCATATTATAATGACAACTTTAGTCGTAACATTACTTTAAGAAGAGGCTCCAGAGGTAAAGCTGTGGCAGAACTTCAAAGAGCTTTGGCTAATGTTCCAGTCACAGGATATTATGATTCTTCAACAGAAAGAGCAGTCAGAAACTTCCAAGCAAGTCTTGGCTTTCGTCCAGATGGAGTAGCGACACCAGAAACTCAGAGTTATCTGGGGGTAGGTAATGTTAGCATCAGACGATATTCTTCTGGGTATCCTGGAAATTATAGTTCTTATGGCTATTCTGGGTATTCTGGTATTAGTGTTGGTGGTCCCTAATTGCCAAAAGGCTCTTGATGTGAGGCTAATGTTTATGGGGAAAGCTGCAAGTAATTTTGCACAATTTGCAAAATTCGCTTTGCTGCATGACCATCGCCAAAGGGATTAATCGCGTTTGCCATTGCATCATAAGCAGTAGAATCAGAGAGCAATTCGGCTGCAGTCGCAAAAATGTTCTCGGTTTGAGTTCCCACTAGTTTAGCTGTACCCGCAGTGACTGCTTCAGGTCTTTCTGTTGTTTCTCTCAAAACCAAAACTGGTTTTCCAAGACTGGGTGCTTCTTCCTGTAAACCGCCAGAGTCGGTGAGTAAGAGGTGCGATCGCATAATCGCTCCCACTAATTCAGCATAATCTAAAGGTTCTGTTAAAAAAACACGGGGATGATTTCCCAATAGTGTTTGCAATGGTTCTCGCACTATTGGATTACGGTGCAATGGCAGTAGCAAAGCTGTGTCACTGAACTTATCCAACAAGGATAAAAATCCTTGAGCAATATCATACAGTGGTTCTCCCCAATTTTCACGGCGGTGAACTGTTGCCAGCAGGACACGATATTTTTCCCATTCCAATCCAGGGATATCACAGCCAGGAACACTTGCAGCCACAGTTAACAGCGCATCTATCACTGTGTTACCTGTCAGGTGAATTTCACCCAAAACGCCAGAACGTTCCAGATTTTCCACGGCTATTGGCGTTGGCGCAAAGTGCAATTGAGTGAGTTGAGAAATCAGCCGCCGATTTGCTTCTTCCGGATAAGGATTAAATAAGTCATCTGTCCTTAATCCAGCTTCTACATGTCCTACAGGGATTTTTTGATAGAATGCAGCCAAAGTTGCGGCAAAAGCTGTAGTCGTATCTCCCTGCACTATGACTAAATCTGGCTTACTTTCTTGGAATAATCCTTCCAAACCTTGTAAACTGCGGCAGGTGATATCACTAAGAGATTGCTTTGGTTGCATAATCTCCAAATCATGAGTAGCTGTGAGGTTGAACAGCTCCATGACTTGCCCAACCATCTCGCGATGCTGTCCTGTCAAAATAACAGATGTGTTCAGACTTGAGGAATTTTGGAAAACCTGAATAACTGGAGCTAGTTTGATTGCTTCCGGACGAGTACCCAATATAATGTAAATTTGCTTTTTAGTCATTAGTCAATTGTCATTAGTCACTAGTCAATAGTCAATAGCCAATAACTGGTTCAATTCCAAGCAAGGCGTCAATTGAGTCGGCTTTGAATCTTCTGTGATTTCCCGATGTCCGGTACGCTTGGATTCTCCCCGCACTCTCCCATCTTTGCAAAGTTTTTGTTGAAATTCCCAATCTGGCTGCTGCTTCAATTGGTGATAACCACTGGTCATTACCCATACTCACAAGAACAATAAACAATGTGGCTCAAAGAACCACATACCTCATTCTCTGACCAGATTGTCTAGATTGTCAATGCTTGTATTTGTATTTGGCGTCCTAGGTCATACTCTCATCCGGAAATGACAAAAGACAAAAAGGCATGAAAAAACCCGGCTGAACCGGGCAGATGTACTGTTTGTCAATTGAGTAGCGATAGTTACGGTTTAATTTCACAAGTTAATGGGCAAGAAGCGTAAACAGCAGTCGTTTGAATATTCTCTGTTTCTCCATGCAGCCAGCTCAACCATTTGATTTCGCTTGGATGAACTCCTTTAAGAGTCAAAGCTGCAGCAGCCATTACAACTGCCATCACATTAAACATGATTAAACCACCTGCAACAAGCAAAACCGCACTGACAGGCATTACCGATTGTAAAACAACTGACAACAGACATCCGACCGTAGCCATCAAGACAACTAAAGGAAAACCGACAACCAGCAAGCATACTGCCAATGTAAAAGTCCATATTAAGAAACTTTTCATCATCAACAAAGAGTATGTCTTACCAAAATGAGATGTTTGAGACAAAGCCATGACTTTTTCCCTCAAATAGTAAATCAACAAAACAAAGATTCAGGTTTAGAAATATCTAGCTCATCAATGAGCGGGATCAACAATTAGAAATTAAGTATATAAAAACCAACTCATAAAATGAGCGTTTATTTAATAAACTTTACACTTAATCTTTCGCAATTATGTAAGTAAATCTGGTTTTTCTTCTGATCTTAAACTTGGTTTTGACATCTATCTTTAGGCAGATAAAGTAAAAAGCAATCATTCGAAAGGTTTATTTAAATTCAGTTACTTCTGATCCCCTTAACATTTCTTATAAAAGTAACGGAGGTTCCTCTTAGGTACAAATGGTCTTAACCAAATTATATGTTAGTAGTGTCCCTACCAGATGGTTTGTGGTTTATGTAAATGACAAGGGTTTTGAATTTGTTCACAAAAATCAAAATTTCTTTCTATAAATGTCACCAACTCCCAGTGAAATGGCAAAATTTCTTCGTGAGAGAGTATAAGTGTTGAGAATTATGAATTATAAATATTAAGACTTTTTAATATCCCTAAAGGATATATTGTTAATTTTGAATTGATCATTATGGTCGCGTAACGTGATGGTCAGGCATATTTTGAATTTGCCTGTATGCACAAAACACACGCAATCATGCGTATGCCTATGCTTTGTGGGCACGCTGAACGCGCAATTCGTAGCTTCTCTGTAGGAGGCACGGCACGCTTTGCGGAATGCGGAGTCACACAGACTACAGCCATACAAAGCAGCGTGTCCCCGAGAAACTTAAGTTTAGCGTCTCCTAAGGAGAAGGGAGTGACACGCCCTTGACATCCGACAAACCACTTTTACCTCAACTGTTTAAAGGCATTGCGCTGTTTACGCCTGGAGGAGATTTAATTTACTGTATCGACCCTACTAAGCAAGGTCGATGGCATTTGCATTTGTGCGTGACGTTACAGGAAATTCTGGATTTACCAGAACCGCCTCATTTTTTAGTACCTTGCTACACGGCTACTATAGACCATTGGTTAAATCCACGCACTCAACAGATACAAACTTTCGCCGAAGCTTATCCGGCAGTGATGCGACATCAAGCCGTGCTGAACGCTGTTTTTGGGACAGAGGAGTTAACATGGCAATCTGCACCTTGGCAGGAGGGGTTGTGCGATCACTTAGTATTGACAACATATCGCTCTACATTTCCTCAACTGTGGCAAGATCACGACCTAGTTGTGCGCCTTGACCTTTCAAACTCAACTCCTTCGTACTATCAACCAACAACGTCCGCACAACAACCCCAATCAAAAACAAAAGGTTATGTTCTGCGGCTATTTGTTGCGGGACATAGTGGTACTACTGAACGTATTTTACAAAATTTACATGAACTGTTAGAAAAAAATCTTGGCAATCCTTACACACTCAAAGTCATTGACGTTTTAACGAACCCAGAACAAGCAGAATCCAATCAAGTTTCTGCGACTCCCACCCTCGTCAAAGTTTGGCCTCATCCTGTTCGACGCATTGTTGGGGATTTGGATAATGTAGAGAAAATTTTACAGATGTTGTCGGGTCAAGACAACCCTCAATACTTAGATTGAGGCACAGCCTCAAGTTGCGTATCCCCTAGAGGCAGGGAACGAGGAAAATAAAAAGTAAAAAGAAATAATTTCCTTTTACTTGCTTCTTTTTACCTGTAAGAACGACTGACTTCTTCTAACTGCCTAATCTGATCATCGTCCAATTTCCAACCCAAAGCACCTGCATTCTGTCGTACCTGTTCAGCTGTTTTCGCCCCAGCAATAGGAATGACGTTTCCTTGAGCGATTAACCAGTTTAAGGCAACTTGGGCAGGAGTACGCCCGTGTTTTTCTCCTAGCTGGCGTAGCAAAGATATTACGGGTTCAATTTTCTGCAAGCCTTCTTGACTAAAACGCGAGTCTATCCTTCTGCCATCTTTGAGATTATTGGCACTGTCAGCAGTGTATTTACCAGTCAGTAAGCCTTGAGCCAAAGGACTATATGCCAAGATTGTCACACCTAATTCACGGGCAGTTTTGAGAATACCATTGGTTTCAATCTGGCGAGTCAGCAAAGAGTAACGCACTTGATTCACTGCCAGAGGTACACCACGGGCAGCCAATATCTGATGCGCTTCCCGCATTTGCTGTGCTGAGTAATTACTAACACCGACTGCTTCAATTCTCCCCCGCTTCACCTCATCTGCCAAAGCATTCATCAAGGTTTCTTGACTCATAAAAAACGTAAAAGGCCAATGAACCTGATACAAAGCGACTCGCTCTAGTTGTAGACGTTTGAGACTATCTGTGAGAGCATCAGCAACAGACTGACCCAGAAATCGCCAGGGGAAAGGACCGTATTTGGTTGCAATTTGTACCTGGCGGTCGGTTTTCTTTAAGAATTGTCCCAAAAATTCCTCTGAAAGTCCAAATCCATAAATTTCAGCTGTATCAAAGAAGGTGATACCAACTTCTAAAGCTGCTGTAAAAGCTGCTTGCAATTGATCTGCACCGTAGTTATTACCATAATTCCAAAAGAGCTTATCACCCCATGCCCAAGTCCCAATGCAAAGGGGTGTAACAGCTGAACTATTTTGTCCGAGTGTGATGGTTTTCACGTTTCCAATATTACATTTCTTTACACTTCTTTACTTTTCAGTGTATTGCAAAATTTCTCTCAAAATATCTCTCAGAATGTAGAAAGATATTTTCATCCTTGCTTATGGGCAAATGCCTATCATGAATGCCTCAAGGATTCTCTTTGTTATAAATTTCCAGTGAAAAAGTAGCTATGGCAAGCGGCGATTTATTCGATTCTCCAACAAATTCCTTGGCGATGCCAAAGGTCAATGTATTGACGATGTTTCGACTTGGCTTATTTCAAATGGGGCTAGGCATCATGTCGGTTCTCACCCTAGGAGTACTGAATCGCATCATGATTAAGGAATTAGCAATTCCAGCTACACTGGTAGCAGGTACTATAGCAGTGCATCAGTTGGTCGCACCAGCAAGACTGTGGTTTGGACAGTTATCTGATGCTAAACGCTTTTTGCGCTATCACCGTACTGGTTATGTGTGGGTGGGTACAGCTTTATTTGCGATCGCATCTTTCTTAGCAGTACAAGTGACTTGGCAGTTGGGTGCTAGTTTTTACTCCGTTGGATGGACGACTCAAACTTACGGCTGGGTTGCGCTGTTAGCAGGAATTTTTGCCTTCTACGGATTAGCATTGAGTTCTAGTTCTACCCCTTTTGCAGCTTTGCTGGTGGATGTTTCTGATGAAGACAACCGTTCTAAAATAGTTGGTGTTGTCTGGTCCATGCTGATGGTAGGCATTGTCATTGGGGCAATTATTAGCTCCAAGTTATTGCCAGGAGCTACAACTTGTCAAGAAGCAGCAACAGGAACAGTATCTCTGTACAGCCAACCGGAACAGTTATTGGCGCTGCAAAACTCGATTAACCGCTTATTCTTTATTCTTCCTGCCGTAGTTTGTGGGTTATCGATATTATCGACAGCAGGAATTGAAAAAAAATATTCCCGATATGGCATACGTTCCTCTATCGTAAAACGGGAAGACCAAATTACTCTCAAAAGAGCTATGAAAGTCTTGACTGCTAGCCGCCAAACAGCTTTGTTTTTTACTTTTTTGCTAGTAATGACAATCAGCTTGTTTATGCAAGAAGCTGTAATGGAACCCTATGGGGGTGAAGTGTTTGGCATGTGTGTCTCCCAAACCACGAGATTGAATGCATTTTGGGGAACTGGAACGCTGATTGCTCTTGGTTTTACTGGTTTTTTAGTTGTACCACGCATAGGTAAACAAAAAACGACCGTGTTGGGATGCTTAACAGTCGCCCTAACTATGGTATTGGTGATATTATCGGGATTCACTGCCAATCAGAAACTCCTACAAGGAGCGTTATTCCTGTTTGGTTTAGCTTCTGGTGTGACCACAACAGGAGCTATTAGCCTCATGCTAGACTTGACAGCAGCAGAAACTGCTGGCACATTTATTGGCGCTTGGGGTTTAGCGCAGGCAATGGCACGGGCGCTGGCGACAGTGAGTGGTGGTGCTATACTGGACGTGGGCAAACAAATATTTGCTCAAAAAGTATTGGCATATAGCTTGGTTTTTGGACTGCAAGCAGTGGGTATGGTTTTGGCAATTTGGTTCCTCAGTCGAGTCAATGTGAGAGAATTTCAAACAAATGCCAAGCAAGCGATCGCATCTATTTTAGAAAGCGAACTAGATTAATTTTATCTCGCGCCAAGACTGCAAAAAAAATCTTCACGCCTTGGCGTATTTGCGTGAAAATAAAAGTATGACAGTTCCCAGGTAGATTAGGACATGAACTAATGAGAAAATACGGACACCACTCGCTCCTCAAACATTCAAAATTCGCTCATTAAGAATTTTTTTTTGATAGCGCAGCGTGCCCATTAGGCGCAGCCGTGGCGGAACGCCAGAGGGCATACTTTGAATTTTGATAGCGCATGCCGCAGGCATACTTTGAATTGTTTTGTTCCCTGTTCCCTGTTCCCTGTTCCCTGTTCCCTGCTATATGACTGAATTTTGGACAACAATTCTTGACTTTGCCCAAACCACCACTGCCAGAGTGGGAAACCACTTAATTCAAGACTTTGGGCAAGTACAGGCTTCGCAAAAAGCAGATGGCACTTTGGTAACCCAAGCCGATAAGTGGGCAGATCAGGAAATACGAAATGCCATAGCATCTACTTTCCCTGATCACGGTATCTTGAGCGAAGAAGATGATAAGGTTTTCCGTGGTACCGAATGGTGCTGGGTGATTGATCCTTTAGACGGTACAACTAACTTTACTCGTGGAATTCCAATTTGGTCGATTTCTTTGGGTTTGTTGTATAAAGGCACACCAGTTTTTGGTTACGTTGCTGTCCCACCATTGCGAGAAGCTTTTCACGGCTACTGGGGAGGTGTACCTGAGTTAGAACTACCTACTGGGGCTTTTCGCAATTATCATCCTATCCATACCAGTCATGACGCCCCCAGTGGAAATCACTTCTTTAACCTCTGTTCGCGCAGCACCTCAGTTATACAGAAAGACTTTCCCTGTAAAATCCGGATGTTGGGTGTTGCTAGCTATAACTTCTTGACCGTTGCTGCTGGTGCAACACTAGGTGGTATTGAAGCGACGCCAAAAGTTTGGGATATAGCAGGTGCTTGGGTGATTGTTCAGGCGGCGGGGGGAAGTTGGCGATCGCTCAAATCAGAACCGTTTCCTTTAATACCACAACAAGATTATACAACTCGCTCTTTCCCAACATTAGTTGTCAGTCGAAGGGAACTGCTTCCGGTTTTTACTCCGTTTGTGGAAAGGGTAAAGATTTAACACAAAACCGTAGATTGATAAGTTATATAACAATCCTATTTGATTTGTGAAAATCGCGCATGTTCAGATTCCCGACTTTTGCCAAGTCGGGAATGTTGTTCACGTTCGCTCTTAGCGTGCCCGTAGGGTTTATGATTTAGGATTGCTATAAGTGCAGAGTCACTCATCCCAGAAAAAATTCTTCTAGAAATGGATAAAACTCATTTGCCATAAACTCAAACTTTTCTCCAATACAACCAGGAGAACTTATTTTAAATCCTCTATCATCGCGCCAATTATATTTATCACTTGGAGTATAAGTCAGGTGAGCCATTCCTTCTTTGTAGTACCCTGATAAGACCAGAGTTTTTCTTTTTGGGAAAAATCGCAATCTAAAATTTTCGGAAAAATGTCTTCCTTTGAAAGTCATAGACAGACTCTCATTTTCAATGTTTCGGCATAACAACTGAAACTCAGTTTTTGGGAAAATCAAAGCTGCAATCTTAGCAGCCTCTTCATGAATATCTGGTTGTACGGTGTGAAAAGCCTTTTCTAAAGCTGTAATAGACATCATGTTTTCCTTTTTTTATAGATTTATCTGATGTGGGTTAAGCTCTCCCAAGTTACTCAACTTTAGTTGAGCTTGTTTAAACCTCTTACTGGGTTCTTGTATCTATAGTAGTAATTTATGTATCTCTAAAGTATGAAATATTGCTAAGATAACATAACTTAATCAAAACCACCTGTAGTTAAAGTTTTGATAAGTACTTAGGCTAAAACCTGGACAGTAGTTTACAAAACGACATGTAAATCCCAACACCGTCACGACTCCTACACAAAGCCTACCTTAACAACCTCAGCTTTTTGGCAGGATGAGGAGGATGTGAAGATAGTCTTCCAGTCTTTGTTAATTTCCTTGTGTGTCTGTGCTGTTGAAAAGAATAAAGTCTGCTATTCGCTTATTTTTGCGTGTAGTAGGCTCATCGGGGCGACTGAGTAAAATAGAACGCTGAATAAATTTGTCATTTTTGAGGCGACGGGCAACACGGTCTGGGATACCATAGCCATAAATAATATGTCCCCGTCCGGCTAACACGATAACTTGATAATTTGGGTGAGATTTGACAAACTTGGCAATACCCTCTGCCATTGTTTCATCCCACAAAACTTGTGCCTGGAAAAAGTTTTCCACATCTGCGCTGTTAGCATGATTTGCGGCTTGATGCTGTTGAAAGACTGATTGTAAACTTTGGCGATATTCTTCGTTATCTGTCTTAATTTCTGACAGGGGTGGAATCAACTTTTGTTCAGATAGTGTTAAACCTTCTAAGCCTTGTTGAGCAACTTTGCGGCTGATTTCTGAAGGAGTGTTTAAAGCGATAACAGAAAGTTGTTTTTCTTTTGCAAACTTAAGGATTGGTGCATAATTTTCCCAAGGGAAGCCCCAGCGTTTTTCATATTCACTTTTTTTGACTAGTTCTTCTTCAGTCAGTCTCCCTGCTAGATATTGATTGACCACACCTTGATAAGGTCGTTGAAACATTTCCATCGCAATGGCAATCTTCGGATTTTGATTGTAGAGTTCTTGAATAATGTCTAGCTGCTTTTTATGGTCTTCAGAATTGTCATGAACTTCTCCTAAATACACAATATTTACTTTTTTGATTTCTAAAATAATTTGTGGAAAGCTAGGAAAATAATTGATTGGATTACCACAAGTTTTATTCCAATTTTGGATTTGATCCTCAAAGACTTTGCTTGCCACAAGTTCTGTTGAAGGAAATAAAACAGATTTGGGTGGGCAGGAGTTTTTAATTGTTTGAGCATAAGCAGGTAACGTAATTAGGAGAAAGTAAAAGGTAAAAGGCAAAAGGCAAAAAAATAGTTTTTTCTTTTTTCCTTTTTTCGTTTTTTTTCCTAAATGCCTTTGTCTGTCTGCTACTATTTGTACTAATGCCTGTAAATTAGTTTTTAGAAACTGTGTCATTTTTGGAAGTTTCATGCTGGCTTAACAATCATAGTAGAAATTAGACTTTGACCATTTTAGGTATAGGTAAAATGCAAGGAATCTGGCTCGAAAATAATCAACTACAACTACGAACTAATATCCCTATTCCCGAACCGCCACCAGGAGAAGCTTTGGTGCGTGTTCTCTGTGCTGGTATCTGTAACACTGACTTAGAACTGAAGAGGGGTTACTATCCATATACTGGTATTCTAGGACATGAGTTTGTTGGTGTTGTTGAACAAGGACCACAACACTTAGTCAACCAGAGAGTTGTCGGAGAGATCAATGCTGTTTGCGGGCAATGTCGATTCTGTCGCAGTGGACAACCGACTCATTGCGAAAATCGTACTGTGCTTGGTATTGTTAACCGCAATGGAGCTTTTGCTGAATACCTCTGTTTACCAACAGAAAACTTGCATCCTATACCTGAAAATATTCCTACAGAAGTCGCAACTTTTACTGAACCTTTAGCAGCAGCATTGGAAATTCAACAGCAGGTACACTTACGTCCAGATGACCGCGTGCTTGTTGTTGGCGATGGTAAGCTGGGACAACTTGTGGCGCAGACGTTGGCTTTAACAGGCTGCGATCTCTTGGTTGTGGGGCGTCATCGAGACAAGCTTGCTCATCTAGAGGAACAAGGTATAAAAACTGGCTTTGCTGATACAGTGACTGATAGAGCTTTTGATATTTCTGTGGAGTGTACTGGTAACTCAGAAGGCTTTGCACTTGCTCACCGTGCCTTGCGTCCACGTGGGACTCTGGTACTCAAAAGTACCTATGCTGGGAAACTAAGCCTCGATGCTTCTTCTCTAGTCGTGGATGAAATTACTCTTATTGGTTCCCGTTGTGGTCCTTTTGCGCCTGCAATTGAACTGTTGGCACAAGAAAAAGTTGACGTAAAATTTCTAATTAATGCTTGTTATCCTCTGGCTGATGGGTTGGCTGCTTTTGAACGCGCTCAGACAAAGGGGGTTTTAAAGGTGTTGTTACAAATGAATTAGCTCAGATCTTGCACCCCTGCTTACTTTCTTCCTGGAAGGGCTGACAACAGAAGTGAAATAATTGGACAAGATTAGATAAGATTGGACAGTAAACAACTTATAATGAATAAATGTCCAATATTATCGGCGTAAAGGAGGCAGCAGAACTGCTTGGGGTCAGTACTAAGACAATCAGACGTTGGGAGGCGGAAGGAAAAATCAAGTCTGTGCGTACAGAGGGAGGTCACAGGCGATTTGAAATCTCACAATTGCTTGGGACAAAAACAGATGCCAGCTTAACAATTGGTTATGCGCGTGTCAGTAGTTATGAGCAAAAGCAAGACCTAGAACGTCAAGTAATTGTCTTAGAGACGTACTGCGCCAAACATGGTTGGTGTTTTGAAATCATTCAAGATTTAGGCAGTGGCTTAAATTACCGTAAAAAAGGACTGATACGGTTAATCAAGTTGATATGTTCATACCAAGTAGAAAGATTGGTTGTCACTCATAAAGATAGACTATTACGCTTTGGCTCAGAGCTAATTTTTACAATATGTGAAATATTTGGAGTTGAAGTTATCGTGATTAATCGTACAGAAGACTCAACGTTTGAGGAAGATTTAGCACAAGATGTGTTAGAAATAATAACAGTATTTAGTGCGCGATTATATGGGTCAAGAAGTCATAAAAATAAACAAATAGTCAAACAGCTTAAAGAAGTAGCAAATAATTTAAAGTAGTGTGATGTTGCTCGGATTCAAGACAGAACTCAAGCTGAACAATTATCAACGTACCCAACTAGCAAAACACGTAGGTACTGCAAGACACGCATATAATTGGGGATTAGGCTTGTGTTTAGGAATTCTTGACCACAATCGACTTCATCCAGATAAAAAGATTAAATTTCCAACAGCGATTGACTTACATAAATGGTTAGTAGCCATAGTCAAGCCGGAGAATTCATGGTATTACGAAGTCAGTAAATGTGCGCCACAGTATGCATTGAAAGCATTGAGAGAAGGTTTTGCAAAATGGTTTAGTAAAAAGGGAGGTAGACCGAAATTTAAGAAAAAAGGTCGTGATGATTCTTTTACGTTAGATGGAACAATTAAGGTCTTAGAACAAAAGAAAATTCAATTACCAGTAATTGGTATATTGCAGACTTATGAAAAACTACCAATTGGTCATTGCCCAAAAAATATTACTATTAGTCGTCAAGCTGATAGATGGTTTATTTCTTGGCGGATAGAAGTATCAACTTATGTGAAAGAAAAAAACATGGATGTAGTTGGAGTTGATTTAGGAGTTAAATCTCTAGCCACTCTTTCTACAGGAGAAGTTGTTAATGGAAGCAAAAGTTATAGAAAGTATCGCCAAAAACTAGCGAGACTACAACGTCGATTGAGTCGGAAAGTCAAGCATTCAAGTAATTGGTACTCTGCGGTAATAGATGTTGCCAAACTACATCGAAAAATTGCCAACATTCGTGGAGATACGTTGCATAAATTAACTACCTATTTAAGCAAGAACCACGCAACAGTAGTGATAGAAGATTTAAACGTGTCCGGAATGTTGGCAAATCATAAATTAGCAGCTTCGGTTGCGGATATGGGTTTTTATGAATTCCGACGCCAACTTGAATACAAATGCAAGCTCAATGGCAGTAGTTTAATCATCGCAGACAGGTTTTTTGCATCAAGTAAAACCTGTTCTAATTGCGGTCATATTAAACAAGAACTCAGTTTATCTGAACGAGTTTTCGTTTGTGAACAATGTTCCTGTCAGATAGACCGAGATTTGAACGCAGCAATTAATCTTAGTAGGTTAAGCTCTAACCGAATTCACGCCTGTGAACAGAGTGCCGCCGACGGTTCTGGATGAAGCAGGAAGCAGACCGGACAACGTTATGTCTAACTTTGTCCAAGTTTTGTAGAGCGGATTCTATTGTTTAAGTGACTGTTTGCGATACGCCAAAAGCGTCACGCGGAGCGTATCGCCTATCAGCATAACTAGCAACTTGGGTTACTATTGATTGCCTAGCGCGAGATTCCTGACCATGAGATAGGAAAGACCATAGCCCGGCGGGATCGTACTGCCGCAAGATGCTGAACCCTGCCTTCCGGTATGCTCGTTGCGCAGCGTGGTTGTGAATTGAGGTGGTAAGACCAAGGAGCCCAATCGCTGGATTGACCTGCTGTAGGTGCGCGACGAGCTTCTGCAAGGCCAGCGGCCCGATCCCCCGACCTACGCTCTTTTCCTTGCCGATGAGGATGTCGATATCTACCGAGTTTGAGGGGATGTCGTGCAGCCCGACCGAGTCCAGTACTTCGCGCGAGACAACTTGCCAGCGCAAGTAGCCAACTTGAGCGCCATCTGCGGCGATCACCGCTCGCTCACCGCCAGTGGGTGGATTGACAGCCCATTCAAGGTGCTCTTGCGGCTCGGGGTACCAGCGTGCAACATGCGGCGCGACTAGCCAGCGTGAGAGCAGCGCGACCGCACCCTCACCAAAGGGAAGAAGTGTGACCACAGATGCCATGAGTTAGACCTACTGATAAGCAGACGCGAGACCTAACTATCTATTATACGAAAAGTTTCCGTATAATCTTTTTCTCAATCCGATGTTTAAGTGACTATTTGCGATACGCATGCAGGCGTCACGCGGAGCGTATCGCCTATCAGCATAACTAGCAACTTGGGTTAATAAAACATAGGATTCGTTTTTGGTTGATAGTCCATACAATTTATCGCTTCTTCTGTATTGGCCACAGATGGACGAACTGTGCATTTAAGGTGGTAGTCATTGGTAAAATACTGGCAGCCTGTACAAGGTATTTGATGCATTTGCTGCGCTGTACTCACACTGTCTTGTGCCGCTGTCCACAGACTCCAGGCAACAAGAAGAATTAAGCTCCATGCACTGATAAAGCAAACAGGGATGAGCAACGGCGGAATCAGATGAATGAGGTAAAAAAGTAGTAATTGTAACACGACAAATCCCGACAAAAGTTACGAGGTATCATTTTTCAGTGAGAAGTTAGGAGCGTTTCATATTAACTCCTGACTAGTTATCCTTAAGTGTTAACTTTTTTCCTTACTCCTAACTTCTGACTTGGGAAGTATTAAATCAAACACCAGCATGACCGATTGCTAACCCAGCAACGAGCATTCCTAAAACGAGAAATGGTTGAGCACTTGCTTGGTATTTGACATCATTTTTCAGTGGGTCGCGTAGGAAATACATATCCTGGAAGGTCATTTGCGGGATGACGAGTAGTACGAGAATTGCTGCATACAAGTTCTCATGGATGTAGACCAGATAAGCTGCGATCGCCACTTGAAAAACATCAATCATAACTACGCAAATCCACGCAGCAGTGGTGACACCAAACATCACAGGAAGTGATTTTAATCCGAACTTGCGATCGCCTTCTATACTCTTAAAGTCATTAACAATCGCAATGCCCAAGCCAGCCAAACTATAAACCACAGTCAGAACAACAATTTTCCAATTGAGTTCACCAAACAAAGCATGACCAGTACACCAAGGCAAGGCGATGTAGCTAGCACCAAGGGCATAGGTTCCTAACCAACCGTTCTGTTTCAGCTTCAGAGGTGGTGCGGAATAGATGTATGCTATGAAGGAACCGAATATGGCAGTCACAGTAATTGTGGGGAAGTCATGACCTGACCAAACATCCAGAACAAATGCTAAACCAATACCACCAACAAGTAATACCAAAATCTGAGTAATTACTTGGGGTAAAGGAATTGCTCCGGAAGGAATTGGGCGATATGGTTCGTTAATCGCATCAATTTCGCGGTCATAGTATTCATTCAGGGTTTGTGTGTAACCCGTCATGAAAGGTCCTGCTAGCAACATACACGTTGCTGACTTCAGGACATTTTCCAGAGTCCATGTGTAATCGCCAGAAGAAGCTGCACCGCAAACGACGCCCCATATTAAGGGAATCCAAGTGATAGGCTTCATCAGTTGCAGGCGGATTTTCCAAATTGAGGTTTCTCCAGAGGCTGCACCTTTCATACCCAGCAGTTGCCTTGTTTTGGCACTACGATCAACAGCAGTTTTGACTTCCTCTGTTGGTGTTACCGAGTTGAGTACCTCTGGTGAATTTGGATCTGGAGTTATGGGAGTTGATTCAGACATAAGTCGTACTTGCTTATGAGTGGTAACTTTCAACCAGTTATCAGTTATCAGTTATCAGTGAACAGTTATCAGTGAGCAGTTATAGCAGTTGCTAGGTGGATTAGGACATGAACTCATGAGAAAATACGGACACCACGAGATTTTCAAACCTGTTAAGAGTTCCCTGCTACATCAGTTATCACTGTTCACTGTTCATTGATAACTGTTTACTGTTTTAGCTCTTAACTTGCTTAGAAAGAGATTATCAAATATTGGTTCTGAAACTTTGCTCCAGTCACAGGTTTCCCACTTAAGGCAGGAGGGAGAAAGATATTACGCCGTTGGTCTCCTGCTTCCACTGTGACTTCTGGACCAATTGAAGTCAGTTTAACTTGCTTTTTGTCAAAGCCTGGTAAGAATAAGCGTACCTGACGCGTGTTAACGTCTATTTCTATAGGTTTAGGAGCTTGTACTGCTTGCGCTACAAAATTAGGTAGGGCATCGATCAGCGATTCCCACTCACCCCCTTTAGCGTCTGGAACAACACTCACTGGCAGGGGAGCAAATTCCTCTGTTAGGTTTACGCTTGTGTCAGAAGAGACTAAAAGCACGCCGCCAACAATCAGACCAACTTGTTGGGCACTACCCCAGAGATAGCGGGCTGTAGCCACTTCCACAGGATCATTGCTCGTAACGAGGAAAGCAGCAATGCGTTTGGGATCGGCAAGGGCTGCTTTTCCTTTGTCTAATAAATTATTGACTTGGTTGGTGGGTTGGGAGAAGTTATCTGCTGTCCAATTGACGTTGAAAAAAGTGCTAATGAGCGGTTGAATCAAGGGTGATTCAGTAATTGTTTTTCCTAAGTCGGAATTGACAAACAATTGGCGAAACCGCCGCACGTACCAACTAATAGACTCTGGCATTCCCAACATCCGTAGGGTGGAAGAGTCGCCTGTTGCATCATAGATAATCGCGTCATATTTGCCGCTTTCGTCATATTCACGAATAGCATTCAGGGCGAGGGCGGTATCCATTCCTGGCAAGACTGCCAGTTCTTGACCGTAAATCTCTTTTAGGATGGGTGTGCGCAGGTATTGTGCTTCGAGTTTTTTTACTTCCTCCCAATTGCGTTCTAGCAGCACAGTTGTTTGGAACTGTACGACTTGCAAATTGGGGGCAATTTCTTGGGGTTCAGGATTAACAGTGACTCCTAGGAGGATTTCGATTGCTGGTTCTGCTTGTCCAGCTAGGAGAACACGCTTTCCTTGACTTGCCAATAGTTTGGCTGCGGCGATCGCAATTTTTGTGCGATCGCTACCGCCTTTGCCCAAAAATGTGAGTATTAGGGCCATTACTTGATTCCTATTTTTACTGCTGGTTTTTTCAATTCCAACTTAGCACTCAGCTTCTACCGCAGCTTCTACCAAAGTTGTGATACCTGCGCACCGCACAAAATTCAACATTCAAAATCACCGATAGCGTCTGAGAGTGCGCCCCCTTCGGGGCTAGCGTGTCCGAGGCATAGGGCATAGATTTGAATCTCCTTCACCAGACGCTAAGCGGCAAGGCGCACGCTGCGCGAACGTGTATGCCTACGGCACGCCTTACGGCTAACGCCCAAGCCGCGTGCGCTTGCGCTTACGGAGGAAACCTCCGCTCAAACTTCTTTCAAAATTCAAAAAAAGATTCTTTATTTTGAATGTATAATTTGAAATTTTGAATCCCCCCAAAGGGGGGGGTTGACTTCTGGGCTATTGGATGAGTTTTAGTTCATCTTCAAAAAACCAAGTGGCAAAATTATCTTCAAATTTGACCACTATGCCGACACCACTACTATCAGTCACCTTGTAGCCTTTGATGGTGCCGACTGGATTTTCCTTTATCTTTTTGATCACATTAGCAGGTAAGCGATCGCGCAAACGAACGACTTTAACTTTTTGTCCGATTTCCATGCCAACTTACAACACAACAAACCAAGACTCAGTGTAGCCGAATCTGGGCACGAGAGGGAGTAGGGAAAGATCCAGTAAGCCCAGGTTCCGCTTTGTGCATGCCTACTGTGATAGAGATGAGGGGAATAACTAATAACGACTGACTAAAATGAAATCAATAAGTCAGCAGGTGTAAGCAGATGTTTGTCACAGCACAACAGCTAGAACAACAGATGCCCGATGCAAGTCGGTTGTTAAGTGATGAGCCAGAGATGGAAAGTTCTTTGCATTATATGCAGCTACTGCTGCTAGTGAGTTGTTTGGAGTGGTTGTGGCGTGATAAGGATGATTTCTTTATTGGTGCTAATCTTACTATCTATTTTAGCCGTCAGCAATTGCGGAATCGGGATTTTAGAGGACCAGATTTTTTCTTAGTGAAGGACACTGAGAAAAGACCTCGTAATTCTTGGGTACTTTGGGAGGAAGATGGTCGTTATCCAGACTTAATTATTGAATTACTTTCTGAAAGCACAGGCAAAGTTGACCGCACTTTAAAGAAGAACCTGTATCAAAGCCGATTTCGCACTCCAGAATATTTTTGGTTTTCCCCAGAAAATTTGGAACTTGTTGGTTTTAAGTTAGTAGGGAATGAGTATCAAGAAATTGCACCAGATTCACGGGGATGGCGCTGGAGTCAAGTGTTAGGTCTGTATTTAGGTGTAGATGCAGGTAAGCTGCGATACTTTACATCTGAAGGAGATTTAGTGCCGACACCAGAAGAGGCAGCAAAAGTTGCCCACCAGGAGGCATCTGAGGCCCAACAACGAGCTTCTCAGGCAGAATTGCTTTTGGAAGGAGAACGAGAGCGATCGCAGTTATTAGCACAAAAGTTGCGATTTCTTGGTATCGAGCCAGAGAATTTGATTGATCCTTAATACAGTCAAAGTCAGAAGTCACACCTATGTATCAAACAGATCCACCCCGTCCACCAGAGGAAGTTTTACCAACGATTCCAATGATTAAGAAGCTATCCACAAGAGTTTAACCTAATTTTCTCAAGCTGAAATAACATATAAAATATGCAGCAAAATATCTAATTAATCGTATAATTTGCTAGGTCATTTCACAGCATTTTGACAAAAGAACGATTATCTTCCAATAGAAGTACAGGGGGAACTTTAGTAGCTCTTGGGCTTCATTGAGATAAATCTGGTGTGTAGATATCGAGTGAGGAGCAGCAATTGTTGCGAACAATGCGAGGAGTTGTCCGAAAGGCTGGTGCATTAAAGCGTATCTTGCCAGTTAATGAACAGTGGTTGGCAAAGTTTGATTTGTTGAGAACTTTGGTACGACGGGATTTGGAAGCACGCTATAAAGGTTCTGTATTAGGAAATTTATGGCCTTTGTTGAATCAGCTATCCCAGTTACTCATTTATACTTATGTGTTCTCGATTGTCCTAAGGGTAAAGCTGAGCCTTAAAGGTTTACCAGAGAATAATTTTACGTTTGGTTTATGGCTATTTGCAGGATTGCTGCCTTGGATTGCTTTTAGTGGTGGGTTGATGCAGGCGTCTGCTTCGGTGATAACACAGCCAAATTTAGTCAAGAAGGTAGTGTTTCCCTTGTCTTTGTTACCCCTAGTACCAATTTTATCAACATTTGTTGAAAGTTCCTTTGGTTTAATGGCGTTGATTTTTTTTGTGGCGGTACAAAGTCAGACTTTACATACGACTTTGGCGCTATTACCGTTGGTTTGGTTCACCCAGTTATTGCTGACAGCAGGATTAGGTTATTTGACGGCAGGGCTAACGGTCTTTTTGCGAGATATACCGCAGACTTTAGGAGTTATTCTACAGCTTTGGTTGTATCTAACACCAATTGTTTATCCAGCATCGTCCATACCACCAGAATTTCGGAATTGGGTATTTTGGTTAAATCCCCTGACGGCTATCTCGGAAGTTTATCGTGACTTAATTTTAGTGGGAGAGGTGAAACATTGGGGCGAGTGGGGAGTTGCTTGTGTAACTTCTGCGGTTGTATTTTGTTGCGGTTTTTGGGTGTATAAGCGGTTGCGCCCAGCCTTTGCTGACGTGTTGTAGCAAAATGCGACCACTTAACGCTATTATTCGCCAGAGTTTGCTAAGTTTTATAGTTTAATTGATGATTTCTGATTCAAAATCTTATAAGAGTTTGAGATGTCCTAGGAATATGCGTGTGTGCTATGGGTGAGGAAATTGCAATATCTCTAAAGAATGTCTCAAAGTGCTACAGGCGGTATGCCCGCCCAGTAGATAGACTCAAGGAAATTTTGCTACCAGGAAAGACTATAGCTCAAGAGTTTTGGGCACTGCGGGATATGAACCTAGAGATTTCTAAGGGAGAAACTTTGGGAATTATTGGTCAAAATGGCTCTGGAAAAAGTACAATACTACAAATTATTGCCAAAACGTTGACACCTACAACAGGGGAAGTTCAGGTTGATGGGCGGGTTTCAGCATTGTTAGAGCTTGGTAGTGGCTTTAATCCTGAGTTTACAGGGCGGCAAAATGTGTTTTTTAATGGACGGCTATTGGGATTAAGCCAAAAGGAAATTGAAGACAAGTTTGATGAAATTGCTAGGTTTGCAGATATTGGAGATTTTATTGATCAACCTGTCAAAACATATTCTAGTGGTATGTTTGTCCGGTTGGCTTTTGCTGTTGCTGTGAGTGTGAATCCTGACATTCTGATTGTAGATGAGGCTTTGGCAGTCGGTGATATTTACTTTCAGCAGAAATGTTTTCAGCAAATCAGACAACTGAGAGATTCAGGAACAACACTTTTATTTGTTTCCCATGATCCGGTGGCTGTATATAAACTTTGTGATAGAGCTATTTTGCTGGAATCAGGACAATTAGTTTTGGATGGTAAGCCAAGACAAGTTATTGATTTGTATGAAGCTAAACTTCTGAAAAAGAATGACGTAGCACCGGAAAAAATTGAAATTCAAATGTCATCTAATGCTAATGGTAAAAAATCACAGGAAAACACAAGTGATTTAGCTAGTAAAGAAGAATCAGATGAGATAGTTATTAATTTACCAGAAGTCAGTATAAAGTTTATTAAATTTTTCGATGAAAAAGACAAAGAAATTGAATCTGTAATTAGTGACCAGAGTATGCAGTTATCTATAGGATTGCTGTTCTTAAAGTCTTTTGAAGATCCACATATTGGCTTCAAAATTAGGGAGAGGACTGGAGAAGTTGTCTTTGAAACAAACACAGCCTGTATGGGAGAAAAAATAGGTAGAGTGAATTGTGAAACTTTATTGGAAATTCGTTTTCAATTTGAAATACCTATCAGACCAGGGGAATATACAATCACAGTCGGTGTAGCTGATGGTTACCTTGGAGAAGGTTTATTTAGACAAACATTACTTTATGCTCATAATTTTGCTGTTTTAAAAGTACTAAGAAATCAAGAAGCTATACTTTGGTCAGGCATAGTCAACCTTTCTCCTACTATATCTATTTTGACAAGCAATCATGTTTGACTTGATAATTCAAAAAGCTAAAGAAACAGAATATGATTTTCGAAAAAATGTATATCCAAACGAGCAACTGGAATTTGGTTTAAATCATTGGATTGATTACTACAAGTTAAAGTGGTCAATTGCTCATATCTTGAAACCTTCTTCAATCCTAGAAATAGGAGTCAGTTTTGGTTATTGCGCTGCAGCGTTTCTACATGGGCATCCCGCTGCTCACTATGTTGGTCTTTTAGATATAGAATCCTATAAAAGTTTGAATGGAGTCATTGATTGGGCGAAAAAAATCACGACTCCATTTGCTACTGAATTTATGATGACTGATACACAAGCAATGAAACGCTTGCCCGGTGATATCTACGATCTCATTCACGTTGATAGACAACGGAATGAAGATGCTTTCTTCCATAATTTAAAGCTTGCTATTCACCAAGGACGCTATGTGCTACTCGATGGTTACTTGGATACCCAGCAAAGTTTTCTGGCTATTAACTGTTTTTTATTTCGCTATGCAAATATCTTAGATTGGTATGGAGTGATACCAGGTTATTCTGGACAACTGCTTATAAAAGTTTCTGAGGATTATTTAAGGCAAGTTAAGGAAGAACAACAATCTAACATTAACTCTAGTTTAGAAATTCGTCAAACTTACACATCTGAGTATTACACCCAAGACTGTGGTGGTTATGATGCTTACGAAAAAAATCAAGGGAAAAAGTTAGAAGACCCAAGACTAAAAGCTATTGCTACTATTGCTAGTTTAAAACAATCAGGACGTGTACTCGACCTTGGATGTGGTCGTGGTGAACTGAGTTTCTATTTTGCTCATCGAGGCTTCAAAGTGACAGCTGTTGATTACTCACCCAATGCGATTGAGTTGGCAAAGAAATGTTTTGATGGCAAAGACCAACTTAAGGAAAAGGTAGAGTTCATTTGTCATGATGTTTGTCATGTGCCTTTGTCAGGTAAGTATGATTTAGTATTAGCATCTGATGTTATTGAACACTTATCTTTTGAGGAAGTGGATACCCTTTATCAGAAAATGGCACGACATCTTCAGCCAGATGGATTATTTGTTGTGCATACGTTTCCGAATCTTTGGTATTACAAGTACCACTATCAACGCAAAAGGAAAATAGCTGCTTCTGTTGGAGCTTATTTACCAGCAGAACCACGTTCCAGATACGAACTGCTGATGCATATTAATGAACAATCTCCACGGATTTTGAAAAAGCAGTTAAGTAAATACTTTAAGAATGTATTGTTATGGTTTGGTGATCCCGAAAATCCTGGTGGAAATATAGTGAGAAATTTTTCAATAAGAGAACTATCTGCAGCCCCAAGTCTGTTTGCGATCGCCTCACATAAACAAATCAATCAGGAACAGCTAAAAAATAGTTTACAAATCTGTCCTTTACCCGCGATACCTAGTGGACAAATCAAGATAATAGTGATGGATTCTCCAAGAGAAGCAAATGTTAGTAGTGAATTTGAAATTCAGCTAGCAATAGAAAACAATAGTGATTATATCCTGAATAGTTTTGGTTCTTATCCTGTTCATATCGCCTATCACTGGATGAATGCTCAAGCGAGTGAGTGTCTTGTGTTTGATGGAGAGAGAACAGGTTTATTCCCGCCGTTACAAAGAGTTCAAAATGTCTCGCAATCTTTCCTGAGAGGTCAAAAAGCGAAAGAAATATTATACACTGCCAAAGTAAAAGCACTTCCTGAAAAAGGTGATTATGTTTTGAGAGTCACACTGGTGCAGGAAAATGTACGCTGGTTTGATAATGTACCAACTCAGTTGATGAAAGATATTTTCATAACTTTACTCTAGAAAATGTATAGTTTCATATTTTGCTTAACGAATAACCAGTAGAGAAGAGTTTTATAGGTAGAGTGTAAAAATGATGAATGCTAATAATCCGGAAATCAATATTGACGAATTAATGGAGAAAATACGGGCTGAGGTGGCTAAGCGTGACAGTCAATCTCAGTCACAAGAAACGACAGAGCAGTCAGAGTCAATGAAGACAACATACAAGTTAGAATTGCCTTACATAGCACCAACATTTAATTATAATTTCATCCACTTAGAAACTTTGTTAAGAAATGCGGAATCTAGAGCGATAGCCCGTACAAAATGGCCAGATCATCTTAGTAAGTTTCCTTATAACTTAAGTAAACCTATACAAATCATAACTTTAAAAATACTAAATTTTCTATTCAAAGACCAACGGGAAGTCAATTTTAATGTCATTCGTGCATTAAAAGAATCTGTCGCTCTTAATCGACAACTAATAGAACAAATCAAAGATTTGAGAGCGCAAATAGAATGCTTGGGTGCTGTAAATACTCGCCTGCAAGGAATAGAAGAGCGCCTAAGTGCTGTGGATAGTTACCTGGAAGTGATGAAAGAGAGTTTGGGTGTTGTGTGTCATCGTGTTCCAGAGATAAATGAGGACTTGAATCATTTCAGTAGTTGGATTGGTGTTGTACAAGAGCGCTTGGATGCTGTTAATAGTCAAGAACATCCCAGAAATGAACATCTAAAGACTGTTGATTCTCGTATTCAAGGATTAAATGAACATTTGGGTCGTGTTGATTCTCGTATTCAAGGGATAGATGAAAATTTGGCTATTGTGAATGTTAAGGTCAAAAACTTGCACGAGCAACATCTGAGAAACGACAGTTTCGTTAAAAACGACTTAATCCAGCAAAAGCGCTTGATAACTATGTTTTTGGAAGAAGTGCGCCAGCAAGCGCCAGAACCCATCAACAAAAAACATTTGGAAACTTTTGTCAAGGAAGAACAACATTTCTTAGATGCCTTTTACGTTGCTTTTGAAAATCAATTTCGGGGTACCCGTGAAGATATTCATAACAGGTTAAAAGTTTATCTACCTTTACTTGAGGAAGCCAAGGTTGGTACACCCGATTCTTTTATTCTGGATGTGGGTTGTGGACGTGGTGAATGGCTGGAACTACTGCGGGAGTCTGGCTACACAGCAAAAGGTATAGACATAAATAGAGTCATGCTAGAACAGTGTCGCACAAGGGAACTAGATGTGATTGAATCAGATGTCCTTGCATATTTGCAGTCTTTACCCGATGCGAGTCTTGGTGCAGTCACTGGCTTTCATATTATCGAACATTTGCCATTTGAGACGCTGATGAAGTTGTTTGCTGAAACAGTTAGGGTTCTTAAACCTGAAGGATTAGTCATTTTTGAAACCCCAAACCCAGACAATATATTAGTTGGCAGTAGTGGCTTTTACACAGATCCAACTCATCGCAATCCCTTACCAAGTCCCACAATCAAATTTATTGCTGAATCTTTTGGTTTATGCAAAGTCAAAATCATGAACCTTCATCCTTCAGAAAATCAGAAATTAGATGTAGATAATTCTGTTCTAGCTGAACGCTTTAATCAATATTTTTATGGTTCTCAAGACTATTCTGTGATTGGGTACAAACATGGGTAGCTACAGAATTGCAGTCGTAGTGCCAAGAATGGCAAGTGGTGAAATCGGTGGGGCTGAACGCTTTCATGAGGGACTAGCAAACTCATTGAATTCTTTAGATACCCATGCAGATCTTGTAAAAGTTGTCATTGATGAATCAAATTTTGAAACGATAGAGGAGTCGTACCTCCGTTGTTATGACTTAGATGTGTCTGCATATGATGCAGTCATTTCAACAAAAGCGCCTACTTATCTTGTGCGCCATCCTAATCATGTATGCTATCTACAGCATACTATTAGAGTTTTCTATGACATGTTCGACAGAGAATTTCCCTATGCTGATGAAACTTTAAAAAAACAGAGAGAACTGATACATAAATTAGATACGGGATCTTTAAGATCTCCAAGAACTAGAAAAGTTTTTTCCCAAGGACACGAAATCCGAAATAGACTTCTCAAATGGAATGGTATAGACAGTGAAGTTTTGTACCCTGGCATAGTTTTGAATTGTACTCAACAAAAAAATTATGAGTATATATTTATGCCAGGAAGACTGCATCGTTGGAAACGGGTAGATTTAGTCATTGAAGCGATGCGCTATGTTAAATATCCGGTTCATCTGAAAATTTCAGGTACAGGTGAAGACGAACAACAATTACGTAGTTTGGCTGGTACTGAAAAACGTATAGAATTTTTAGGTCGAGTTTCCGATGAGGAACTCATTAATTTATATGCAAATGCTTTAGTTGTACCGTTTGTACCCATTCAAGAAGATTATGGCTATGTGACTTTAGAAGCTTTTGCTCATGCAAAACCAGTGATTACCTGTGAAGATTCTGGTGAACCCTTGCAATTTGTGAAAAACAGTATCAACGGTTTTGTTGTTCCGCCTCAAGCAGAAGAAATTGCGAAAGTCATAAACTACTTGTTTGAAAATCCAGAACAAGCAAAAATCATGGGTAACAGAGGCAAGCTTGATACAAGTTATATTACCTGGTCTAATGTATCTCAAACGCTTTTGAATTTTTTACGAGGGTAAATGGAGGTCACGTGACTCAGCATTCATCATTCCAAGTTACTGTCTTAGATATGCAGCCTATTGATCCGCCTGTTGGTGGTGGAAGGCTGAGGCTACTGGGTTTGTATCATGGAATCGGTGAAAACCTTCCAACAACCTACATAGGAACCTATGATTGGGAAGGTGAAAAGTATCGAAAGCACCGTTTGAGCAATACTTTAGAAGAAATAGATATTCCTCTGAGTGAAAAACACTTTTCTGTTTGTGCCGAATGGCAAGCACGGGTGGGTGGTAAAACTATCATCGATTCTTGCTTTAATTTGCTAGCTCACCATTCACCTGAATTTGTGGAAACAGCTCTTAGTAAAGTCGCTGAATCAGATATTGTCATCTTTTCTCATCCTTGGGTATATCCTCTGGTTAAGGATAAGTTAAAAGTACGTCCACAGCTTGTGGTTTATGATTCACATAATGTAGAAGGCTTTTTAAGAACCAGTTTATTAGATGATGGTGCTTTTGGCACTGAAATTGCGAAAAATGTCGTTAGGATAGAGTATGAACTTTGTCATCATTCAGATTTAATTCTTGCCTGTTCGCATGAAGACAGAGAATTATTTCATAGGTTGTATAATCTTCCTTTTAGCAAAATAGCTGTTGTTCCTAATGGCGTGTTTACTGATAAAATTCACAAGAGTGACAGTGTTAAACAAGCAGCCAGAAAAAAACTAGGCGTAGGAAACAGTCCACTCGCTATTTTTATTGGTAGTTCCTATCCACCAAATGTTGAAGCCGCAAGTTTTATTATTGAAAAGTTAGCTCCTGCTTTGCCTCATGTCAAATTCGCTATCTGTGGAGGCGTCGGTGGTAACTTTAACCAAAGAGAAATTATTGAGAGAAATATTAATAACGTTATTATCACAGGTTTTTTACAAGAAGAAGAAAAACTGACTTATCTCGCAGCAGCTGATCTTGCTCTTAATCCAATGTTCTCTGGTTCAGGTACGAATATCAAAATGTTTGATTACATGGCGGCTAGTCTACCTGTGATTTCAACACCTATCGGAGTACGAGGTATATTTCAAGGTTCAGAACCATCATTTCTGATTTGTACTGAAGAAAAGTTCGTCAACAGCATTGAGTCTTTGCTTAAGGATAAGAAGTCTCGTGAAGCTTATGGCGCTGCAGCTAGAGATGTTGTAGAAAGAAAATATTCTTGGCAATTAATTTCCAAAAATTTAGGGGTTCTGTTGTACAGAAATAAAGTTAAGCTGGACAAACAGCGCCCATTTTTTAGTGTCATTATTCCCACATATGAAAGACACAGCAAGTTAAAAGAATTGCTTGATTGTTTACAAAAACAAGTTTTTAAAAATTTTGAGATTATTATAGTTGACCAAAGTAAGAGTTCATGCAAACCAGATCAAGAATACTCTGAGCTAGATATTCTTTATATCCACACTGACATTAAAGGAGCTGTTACAGCGCGAAATACAGCCGCCTTTTATGCAAGAGGCGAAGTTTTAGCTTTTACTGACGATGATTGTCTACCACAGCTTGATTGGCTAAAGAATAGTATAAAGTATTTTGAGAATAAATATGTTGTTGGTGTAGAAGGGCTGATTGTTTCAGATAAACTCGAAGACAGTAATTACCGTCCTGTAACCAATGTTGGATTTGAAGGAATTGGTTTTATGACTGCCAATTTACTGCTTAGACGGGAAGTGTTTATGGCGGTGGATGGATTTGATGAATCTTTTGAGAATCCTCACTTTCGTGAAGACACCGATTTGGGTTGGAGAATTTGCCATTATGGCAAAATTCCATTCGCACACGATGTATGCGTCTTTCATCCTCCTCATCTTCGGACTGATATGCGTGAAAGTCATGAAGAAAGAAATCGTTTTTTTGAAAAAGATGCATTGTTAATGAAAAAGCATCCAGAACGTTATCGGGAACTTTTTTTACGAGAGGCTCAATACAGCAGAACACCAGGATTTTGTGAAAATTTATTAAGAGGAGCAAGAAAATACAACGTGGAAATTGATAATTTTTACTTGTGTTATCTAAAAGAGGGAAATCAATGATTAAAATTAAAACTTTTAGCGATGCTCTAAAAAGGATTTGGAAAAGCCAAGATAAATGGTCATCATCAGTAGAGATTAAGCAAGAAGAAATCCAGAAAGAAGAAATCCAGAAAGAAGAAATCCAGAAAGAAGAAATCCAGAAAGAAGAAATCCAGAAAGAAGAAATCCAGAAAGAAGAAATCCAGAAAGAAGAAATCCAGAGTGAAATATCTTTTGCACAGCAAATTCTGAAAAATTCTAACATGACTTCTCTGCTGTCAACAGATATACCACCAATAATTCGTACAAATTTGGATCAAGCACAAAAATTATTGAACGAAGTAGAAAAATTAGTTGCTAGCAATAGTCACGGAGATTACTTTAAGTCATCAACGCCTAGATACCTCCATTACTTGGCTGCTGCAATGACTTTGCCAAGTCAATCAAAAATATTAGATGTCGGTTCTGCACCAGGACATGTTGGTATAGGCTTGCATTTGCTTAATATGGATGTTGTTGGTGTCAATTTGAATGAAGCTTGGCGTAGCACATATTCTTCACCTGAGTGGTTGGAGAAATTAGGTGTAATAGAACATGATATTGAGAAAGCACCTCTTCCTTATACTCAGAACAGTTTCGATGCAGTTTACTTTACTGAAGTTTTAGAACATATAGCAATTAAAAATCCGCTTGAAGTTCTATCCGATTTAAGAAGGCTATTAAAACCAGATGGATTGATGGTGCTATCTACACCGAACATATGTAATATCTCAAATATATATGCTTTGATGAACGAGGTTAATATTTTTTGGCAGCCAGAAATATTTTATGGCGGCTTAGATAGGCATAATCGAGAGTACACACCCAAAGAAGTTTACAATGTTGTAGAAAAAGCAGGTTTCACAAATATACAAATGTATGGAATTAACAGTTACTGTAATTGGCGTTATGGGACTGGTGACTATGCTTATAAAGTTGTTTCTGCGCTTGGTGATCATCATCCATTACTACGAAATACAATCATACTTTTGGCAAAAAAGTAATTTGTATTCATCAAAAGAGACTTTCATCTAAGTGGTCAAATCATAGATTTTTCTATGTTTAAGAGGAGTGAATAAGTGAATATGAAACTATCTGTAGTCATCCCTTGTTATAACGAACTAGGAACTATCGGTCAAGTTATTGAAGCCGTTAAAGCATCTCCAGTTAAAGACTGCGAAATTATTATAGTTGATGACTGCTCCACAGACGGGACGCGTCAATTACTCAAATCTAGGATAGAATCACAAGTCGCTCAAGTTATTTATCATAAAAAAAACCTGGGTAAAGGTGCAGCTTTGCGTACTGGCTTTGCTGCTGCTACTGGTAATATTGTCATTATTCAAGATGCTGATTTAGAGTATGACCCTCAAGAGTATCCAATCATGATTCAACCTATTTTAGAAAACAAAGCTGATGTAGTCTTCGGCTCTCGTTTTCAAAGTGGTAGACCTCATAGAGTTGTTTATTATTGGCACAGAGTAGGGAATGGATTTTTAACAATGTTATCCAATATGTTGACAAATATTAATTTGACAGATATGGAAACATGCTACAAGGCATTTCGACGGGAAGTCATTCAAGCTGTTCAGATACAAGAAAATCGATTTGGATTTGAACCGGAAATAACTGCAAAAGTTGCAAAAATGGAATGTCGCATTTATGAAGTAGGTATATCATATTACGGTCGTACTTATAAGGAAGGTAAAAAAATAGGTTGGAAAGATGGATTCAGAGCTATATGGTGTATTCTTAAATACAATCTATTGACGATAAGTTAAAAATATGAGCCTCTGACGCTTCGCAAGAAACCCTCCGGGAACGCGCGTCTTCCCTCGTCGGGAAACCCGTCACTCGCGCGCTTACTCACCACTAGCAACAGCCTTAAGAAACACCATTCCCCTTCTTAAAACAGTTATCAGTTATCAGCTACCTACGCAGTACCAGTTACCAGTCGTCAGTTTTCAGTTTTCACTGTTTACTGTTTACTGTTCACTGTTAAGAGTTCCCTGTTCCCTGTGTTTCTTGAGAGTTTCTCTGGAATCAACTGAAAAATAATCATTCACATCCATGTATGAAGTTTTTTATTAGACCTCAATTTCTGTTGTATGTCATTTTTTGTATTGTAGGTGTGTTTAACGCATTTCGTCCTACAATAATGTCTGGATTTGCACATATGCAAACAGACCCAGGAGATACACGCTTAAATCATTACTTTTTAGAACATTTTTTTCAGGTCATTTTTAATAGGAACTACGTTGGTGAATTATTTTCACCAGCTTTTTTTTATCCATATAAAAACGTTCTAACTTTTTCAGATAACTTATTTGGCTCAGCTCCTATCTACTTTATACTGAGGGCATTTTTATCACCAGAGTTGTCATATCAGTTGTGGATGATTGTGGTTTGTGTACTATGCTTTGTTAGCTTTGCTGTATTGATGCGGTATCACAAAGTAGGTCATGTAACAGCTGCAATTGGTGCTTTCCTTTTTGCATTTGGAATGCCAAGAATTGTTCAAATAGGTCATCAACAGCTACTTCCTCAGTTTTTCACACCACTAGCTTTTTTGTTTCTGTGGAATTTTTTGATAAACCCAAGGAATAAACCACTCGCATATTCACTACTACTTATCTATTTTCAAGTGCTTGCAGGTATTTACTTGGGCTGGTTTTTAATGTTCTCTTTAGCTATTTTTACAACAATAACTTGCCTATTAGATAAAAGTGTTTGGCAGCGTTTAATTATCTATTTTAAGCAGAATTATAAACCAGCTATTTTGATAACTGCTATCTGGCTGTTACTAATGCTTGGCTTACTAGGACCTTATATAAAGGCTAAGGGAATACTTGGTTCTCCGTCCTACACACAAGTAGACTCTATGCTACCAAGGTTTTCCTCATGGTTTTTACCAGCGCCTGATAGTCTTTGGTGGTCTTTGTTATCAGGAAATTCCAAGCATTTACCAATGTCTCATGAACACCACATCTTTCTTGGATTTCTGACTTTATTGCTGATTGCTCTGTCTATACATACCTTAGTGTATCGCAAAAATATATTGAATGATGAAAGAACTCTACTCGTCAAAATTTGCTTACTTGTCGCTTTGACTATTTTTATTATGACTCTGCATGTGTCAAATACTTGGTCAATCTGGAGAATTGTCTATGCACTTGTACCTGGCGCTTCAGTAATTAGAGCAGTCAGTCGTATTTGGACAGTATTTTATTTTTATATCCTAATTGCGGTGATGCTTTGTCTAGACTCTGTGCTGCTGACTATCCTTAATCAGCGGTTGCGTATGATAGTAGTCAGTCTACTTTGTATTGGGTGTGTCTTAGAACAAATTGTCACTAACTCATATAATTTTGAGCTTGCACCTTTAACAAAGAACGTTGCACAAATTCAGGAACTCATGGAAAAGGATTGCGATGTTGCATATGTAACTCTAAAACCTGAAGAGCCATCTTGGTCATCACAACTCTCGGCTATGTGGGCTGGTATTAAAGCTAATATACCTGTGGTCAATGGTTATTCAGGGAATGTACCCCCTAACTATGGTCGTATGGAAGACTCAATGAGTACGCCTCAACTGATCAATTGGCTAGGAGAAGATAGTAGAGGACAACTTTGTATAATATCCCAGAAGTCTCTGAAAAATGATGATAAATTAGTCTCCATGTACTCGGTTAAAGAAAATTTAAGTTCTTCAGGTAATTGGACTTCTTATCATCTACAACTGCCTATTAGCAAAATATTCTCACAAAAAATCGAAGTATATGAAATTCCTAAAACTGTAAAAATAGCTTCAGCAATTAAAGTCCCAGTTGTTGTTAAAAATATCAGCAACTTCTTATGGTCTACTAAAGGTAAACATTATACATCCTTCAGTTATCGTTGGCTGGACTCTGAAGGAAAGTTAGCAGTTTTCGAGGGAGATGGCGATCGCATACCTCTTCCTTTTGATTTATCTCCTGGAGAGTCAGCAGCAATTAATGCAGTTATTAAAACTCCTATAAAACCAGGACAATATAGCTTGATTTTAACAATGCTTCAAGAGCATGTTGCTTGGTTTCATGAAAAACAAGCAGAGTCTCCAAAATTTGAAGTATCTGTCAATTCAAAATCTTAATAAGTAATGAAAGTGGCTAAAAAAAGTCAATAATTGTGAGGACACTTTATGAACATACAAGAATTTTTTTTACTGATAATGTCTGTCATGGCTAGTGTTGGAGGGCAATTTTTTTTAAAGGTTGGTGCACTGAAATTAGGAAGCTTAAATCCAGGAAACACAATTGGTCAAATTCTTAGCATTGCTACAACACCTGAACTAGTAGTTGGGCTAAGCTGCTATGGTCTAGGCGCTATAGCTTACATTCTACTTTTAACTAAAGTAAATCTGAGCATTGCAGGTCCATCTGTGTCCCTCGTTTATGTTTTCTCAGTTTTAATGGGTTATTTCATATTTAGAGAACCTATTCCTATGATGCGTCTAATAGGCTTGAGCTTCATTGTCTGTGGAGTGATATTAGTGATTTGGCAAAAGTGAATGAAATAGGAGGAAAAAATATGCATTCAGAAGCGGAAATTTCATCTTTCAACACGAGTATTGCTTTTGGCGTCAATACCTCAGGTTACGTTAACAGCGAATTTGGACTGGGTGAAGGTGTCAGATCAACTCTTAGAGCACTTGAAGCGGTTAATATTCCTTTCGTTATTAATAACTGTACTTTTAATACAAATCATAGAAAATTAGATTATACTTATACAAATTTTTCCGACGATAATCCCTATCCAATCAATATTATCCATGTGAATGGGGATATGATAAATTCTTTTCTGAACTCTGTAGGTATTGAATATTTTAAAAATAAATATAATATTGGATTGTGGGCATGGGAGCTTCCTGATTTTCCCAAAGAATGGCTGCCTGCATTCAATCTTTTTGATGAAATATGGACTCCTAGTAGTTACTCTGTGGATGCAATCGCACCACTATCACCTATCCCTGTAATGAAGGTGATGCACAGTATTTCGCTACCAAAACCTAAAGTAAGCAAACAATCACTGGGGCTACCAGATAATAAGTTTATTTTTCTCTTTATCTTTGATTTTTACAGTGTATTTGAACGCAAAAATCCCATAGCAGTTATTGAAGCTTTTCAGCGAGCCTTTGGTAAAGATGATCAAGTTTTACTCGTTCTGAAATTTTCTAATGCTCACAAGTTTCCTGATAAATATAAGCAGCTAAAAGATTTGGCACAAGATTTTAAAAACATAAAATTTATTGAAAAATATTTGCTCAAAGATGAAATTAATGCCCTCATTTCCCATTGTGATTGCTATGTATCTCTACATCGCTCAGAAGGATTTGGCTTAACTATTGCTGAAGCTATGTTCTATGGAAAACCAGTTATAGCCACTGCCTACTCAGGAAACACTGACTTTATGAATGTTACTAATAGTTTTCCTGTCAAGTATTCTTTAACTACCTTAACAGAAGATTATGCACATTACAAGAAGGGAAGTACATGGGCAGAACCAGATATTGACCATGCAGCATATTTCATGCAATATGTTTTTAAAAATTATGAAGAAGCAAAGCAGATAGGAGCAAAAGCATCTGAACACATTCAGTCTTTGTTAAGCCCTAAAGTGATTGGTCAAAAAATAAAAAATAGATTGGAATCCATAACACAGAACAGTAGTCAATTGATAGATAGCTCTCAATTACAGACAGAGTTAAAACATAAAGATGCAGAAATTGAACGATTAAAAGCGTTAGTTGATTACATGGAAAGAAGTAGATTTTGGCAACTGAGAAATCAGTGGTTTAAGCTAAAAGGAATATTACAATCAAAAATCAATTGATGCCTGAATTAGAAAACATTAAACCTCGCCCACACTTACTCATCGTCAGTAATGATGTGGTAGATACTAAAATGGCAGGTCCAGGGATGCGTTACCTGGAATTAGCGCGTGTTCTTAGTCAGGATTTGAATGTCACCCTCGCCATTCCCTCGGAAACGACTCTCCAAGTTCCCAATATAAAACTAGTACGTTACTGGGATGAACGCCCGAAAAGTTTACAAGTCTTGGTAGAAAACAGTGACATTACCTTGGTGTCTGGTTACATGGTAGAAAAATTTCCCTTCTTGCACCAGACACAAAAACGCATCGTCGTTGACCTTTACGATCCTTTTATTTTAGAGAATTTACATTACCATCTCAACAAGCCACTTCCAGCACAGGAAAGCTTGAATAACCGCGCAGTAGACGTAACCAATAACCTAGCGCGTTTAGGTGATTTTTTCATTTGTGGAAGCGATCGCCAACGAGATTTCTGGATCGGTTTACTCGCTTCCAATGGACGCATCAACCCCCGCAACTTTGCCAAAGATACCAGCCTGCGTTCTTTGATTGATGTGGTAGGAATCGGCTTTCTTAACCGAGAACCCCGTCCAAATCCTACATTACGCGGTATACATCCTGGATTTCCAGAAGATGCTCGTATTGTACTATGGGGTGGCGGTATTTGGGACTGGCTCGACCCCCTTACTTTGGTCAAAGCTTGGACTGGTGTGATTGCTGAATACCCACAAGCACGACTCGTCTTTTTAGGAACGCGTCATCCCAACCCTCAGGTTCCTCCACATAAAATGGCCCAACAAGTTCAAGTCCTTGCTGCTGAAATTGGGGAAAAAGACCGTACCATTTTCTTTTACGAGTGGATACCATACGAACAAAGAGAAGCGCTGTTGTGTGAAGCTGATATCGGAGTCACTCTTCATCCCCCACACATCGAAACTCGTTATTCCATTCGCACACGAGTACTAGATTATCTCTGGGCGCGTTTACCTGTACTTGTGAGTGAGGGAGATGTCACCAGTGAATGGGTAAAAGAGTATGGTGTTGGTAAAGCTGTCCCACCATTGGATGTAGAAGCGGTGAGAGTGGCGATCGCACAAATCTTAGAACGCCCCAAATCATCTTGGGCTTCAGCATTTGAACCCTTACGCGACTCCTTAAATTGGTCACAAGTCGTCGAACCTCTCCGGCGCTACTGTTTACAACCAGAGTACGCACCTGACCGACAAATACGTAAACTCGTCACACCGACCGTAGTAAAACGTGGTAAATTAGCGCGAGTCATTGAAATTTGGCGTACTGAGGGAAGTCGGGAACTTCTCAAACGTATAAAGCTTAAGTTTCGGCGACGACTAAGCAATTCAAAATTCAAAATTCAAAATTCAAAAATGTAAAACTCAATAAAAGCTACTAACTTGACATAAGTATATAGTAATCCTAAATCATAAGCCCTTTGGGCGTGCGCTTGCGCTTATGTGAAGTTCTCTTTTTTCTCTTTTCTTGGCGTCCTTGGCGACTTGGCGGTATGCGCCAAGGGCGCACACTACGTGAACGTTCAAATTATGAAAATTCTGCACGTTACTCAAGGTTATACCCCAGCAATTGGGGGTACAGAATTACTCATCCAACGTGTTTCCGAAGAATTAGTTCGACAATTTGGCGATGAAGTCACAGTCTTCACCACAAATTGCTTCAATGGAGAAGGTTTTTTTAATCCAAAGCTACCACGCTTGCAACCAGGTGAAGAAGAAATAAACGGTGTCAAAGTGCGGCGTTTTCCAGTCAATAGCCGAATCAGTCAAATGGTTCGATTTCCTCAAAAAGTTGCTTATCGTCTGCGCTTACCATTCAACGAACATTTAAGAACAATATCAGGAGGACCAATCATTCCTGGCTTAAAAAAAGCTATCCAAGAATTTCCCGCTGATATTATTGCTGCTTCATCTTTTCCCTTGTTACACATGTACGCAGCGCTTAACAGTGCAAGAAACTCTAAAAGACCATGTGTCCTTCATGGAGGGATACATCCACAGGATAATTGGGCATTTCAACGCTCTAGAATTTATAGTGCTATTCAGCAATCTACTTATTATTTATCTAATACAAAATACGAGGCAGATTACGTTATTCAACAAGGAGTTTCACCTGAACGTGTTGTTGTCATAGGAGTAGGAGTTGATCCAGAACCATTTGCACAAATTTCCTCAACTCAAGCCAAAAATTACTTTGGTTTCAAAGAGCAACCAGTTGTAGGTTTTATTGGACAATTTGGAGGACACAAAGGAGTAGATACCCTTGTACAAGCAATGACACTTGTTTGGCAAATTTTCCCTGATGTGCAGCTTCTATTAGCAGGAGCAAAGACAATGTTTGCAGAAAAAGTGGAAAATATTATCCATCAATTACCAGAACCATGTAAAAAGCAAGTCAAACTTTATTATAACTTTTCTAATGAAGAGAAACCCCTCTTATTTTCTGCTGTAGATGTGTTTGCTTATCCTTCTGGTTTTGAGTCTTTTGGAATTGCATTTTTAGAAGCTTGGGCTGCAGGTAAACCTGTCATTGGTTGTCGTGCTGGAGCAATACCTTGGGTGATAGACGAGGGAAAAGATGGCCTTTTGGTAGATTATAAGAATCAGGAAATGTTGGCAGAAGCAATTATAGAGTTTTTAAAAAACTCTTCTTGGGCAAAAACTTTAGGTGATGCTGGTCGTGAAAAAGTCTTATCAAGATACACTTGGAGTAAAGTTGCTCAGAAGTTTAGAGAAGTTTATGTTGAAGCTATGAAACAATATAAAGCCAAGTAGCCAAACTCAAATCTTGACCTGCTTTTTCATCCGCCAATAAATAAATTTCTTGGCTCAAAGTTTAAGTCCGTTTAAACGGACTGGGTAAGTATTTCACTAGCTCTAAAGAAATGCTCTACCTCTCTGTGAGACTTGCCCGCTATCTAAAAATCCTCGAAAACTATAATCTGTTCAAAAATATAGCGCTATCTATAGGTAAGTGTTCCGTTAAAAGAACTGCGATGATATTTTTTCCATGCTTCAGCGTATTGAAGTCCCATTCGACGCAAGCCTTCTGCTGTAAAATGAATGTTATCATCTTGGACAGAAATATCACGACTTGAAACAACACTAACATTTTGTTGCGTAGCCGCAATATGATTGATCATAGTATTGTGAGTCTGCGACGGACCCATTTTATAACTTAATTCTCCTATGATAAAAGGAAGATTATCCTCAATATTTGGCTCATTCCTAAGGTTTTTAATCAAGGCTATGACTTTTGTTTCCCACACCGATTGACCGAAATCGGATTCCCCTTGATGAAACAGAACAGCCGCAACTTTTCCTCCTCCTTTGGTTTGAGCATTTCGAACACGGCGCATGCAATACTCGTAAAGGTTATTATCACCTGTATGAAAAGAGCTCTTATCCTCATTAAAAAAGTTTAACTTTTTTATAGAACCTTTCTTAAACCTATCAATGCTCTGAGCAGGAACAGCGCAGGGCATCAAATCAATTTTCAGATCGGGAAAATCCTGGGATATCTTTACGGCGAAGGAATTACCGAACCCAACAGTTCTTCCCCAAAACTTGTGAAGACCTGCTAGATCCGTAGACCATACCTCATCCGGTAAATTAGCGCCCATATCATAAACTCGAACGTTTGGTAGCGATGCAATATCTTTGTTATCTTCCCACGCCGCAGATCCAATAGCGTTTGATTGTCCCATAATAATAAACATAAAATGATTTTCTTGTGGGAAGACTGTCGGTATCTGTTGAGCCAAAACCTGTGTAGATGCTATAAAACTCGTTAATAATATTTTTTTTAGCGCACGACGCATTGTAGAAATACTCACTCTTATCTGTGTATTTTCCAGGAAGTGATCGCATAATAGTGACGTACTCCTACACTGTACCGAAGGTCAGTGTAGGCTTCCTAGGAGATGGTACCACTCTTTCTATGACAGACTACTGAGACACTACTATCTTTTCGGCGTTTTATAGTTGGGAAGACGCCCTGCCCAACTCTCTTGATGTTCACACCGGCGTTTACGTCTCTATCTGCGACATAACCACACTCACATTCGTGTAAACGCATTGACAAATCTTTCGGTACGTATGCGTTACAACAAGAGCAAAGTTGACTGGTGTTATTCGGGTTAACTTTGACAAAAGATAAATATCTCAGAGTTAGAATATCAGAGCGGAGATTGATAATCGCTTCGTTTATATGCAGCTTTAACAGAAAAAACTATGAGTCAAGTGATTGATCAGTTAATTGACTCATTAAAAATACCAGAAGTTGCCATTCATGGGACACTGACTTTTTCAAAGTACAGTGTGGGGCTTCTGACGGTTTAACCTAAAAGTTAAGAAACTAATTGTTGTTGCCTTTAATAAGCATATTTTTTAAACTTCAGTTCCTATTGCTAGGCGCAGTCCCCAAAATAAAATTAAAATTGCGATCGCCAGCCAATCACCTCTTCTCAATCGTAAATCGTGCCATTGCACACGATGTTCACTAGGACTTGTAAACCCTCGCACCGTCATTGCACTCGCCATTTGCTCTGCCCTGAGTAACAAATTTTCCAACAGGCGTTCTGCTACCAACATCCAAACTTTAACAGCTCCTTTCAATCCTAACTTTTTCCAATTTATAGCCCTCGTCATTACAGAACGAATTAAATTTTGGATTTCTTCTAAAACGAGGGGAATAAATCGTAACGATAAAGTTAAAGTCAAAGTTATCTCAGTCACAGGTAACTTCAAGCGTCGCAAGGGTTGCATTAAGCTTTCTATAGCAGCGGTGATTTCCTCTGTTGCGGTTGTCAACAGATACAAATTGCTACTGTAAATAAGAGTAAACAGCATTGTACTCGCAGTTATTGCCAAATCTAAAGAACGGCGAGTCACTTTGATTGAACCTTTGTCAAACAACACATACTTATAACCTTGCTGCTTATTGGCTGACAAAGCTGCTGGAGTAGACGGAGTCGAAGCTGATTGTTCTGTTAAGACTTGTTGGTTAATTGGTAAGCGCGGTTGATACTTGATACCAAGTCCATCAGGAGTGATAGGTAAAATGACTAAAATAAAAAAGGACGCTGTCAACACCAACCCCATTTGCTGCTGCCAAACTTTTCGGGGAATTCGCGCTATTAAAGTAGCAATAATCAACAGTACTACCAACAGCACGCGCCATAAGTTATTGGCAAGAATGTAAGTTGTCAGAAAGCTCATCAACCAGATTAACTTGACTCGTGGGTCGAGTTTATGTAACCAAGTTTGAGGTTGTTCTAAGTAAAGCCCAATTGGTAGCGATCGCAGTAAATCCATTTATAATTATTAATCATGAGTCGTTAATCATGAGTCATGAGTGAGGCAGCGCTGCTGGAGGGGAGCCAGTGCGGTCTTGGGGAGCCAGTGCGAAGGGAAACGCTGTGCCGACTTGTAGCACCTGGCGTGTCTCCCCAAGTAGAGCACCTGACGTTTTCCGGACAGAGGCGACCCGCGTTCCCGTAAGGGTCAATTGCCAAATACTCATGACTGATGACTTGTGAGCACTACACGCGGGTAGCTCGATTGGCATTAGTACCTTCAACTTCACGGACTTTTTTACTCCGCCATAGTATACGGATAGGAGTTCCTTGAAAGCCCAAATGTTCGCGAAATTGTCGCTCGATATAGCGGCGGTAGTTATCGTTAAAGCGTTTTGAATCGTTGACAAACAATGCTATTGTAGGCGGTTGACTACTAACTTGTGTGCCATAGTAAATTTTGCCTTGGCGTCCAGAACGAGAAACTGTCGGCGAGTGCCAACCCATTGCTTCTTCCAAAACTTCGTTAATAACCGCTGTACTCACACGACGTTTGTGTGACTCGGCTGCTTTATCGACCAATTCCAAAATCTTTTCTACCCGTTGCCCAGTCAAGGCACTGACAAAAATCGTTTCTGCCCATTCAGTAAAATGCAGTCGTTCTTGCAGATGTTTTTCGTAATCATAAATCGTGTAAGAATCTTTTTCGACAGCATCCCACTTATTGACCACAATAATACAAGCTCGACCTTCTTCAGTAACACGCCCAACTAGTTTTTGGTCTTGCTCTGTGACACCATCAAGGGCATCTATCACCAATAAAACCACATCAGCGCGACGAATTGCTTTAAAAGCACGATTGATGCTGAAGAATTCCGGGCCATATTCTACATTCTTCTTTTTGCGAATTCCTGCCGTATCAATCAAGCGGTAAATTTGCCCCTTTCGTTCCACGACAGTATCAATTGCATCACGGGTGGTACCAGAAATTGGGCTAACAATTGCCCTTGTTTCTCCCACAAAAGCATTCAATAAACTCGATTTACCGACATTTGGACGTCCCACTATTGCCACTTTAATCTCATTAGTTTCTGGGACTTCTGTTGTAGCAGGAAGATAGTTAATCACTACATCAAGTAAGTCTCCTGTACCACTTCCATGAATAGCGGAGATTGGGAAAGGTTCGCCCAAACCCAATTCCCAAAATTCAGCAGCTTGAATGAAACCTTGTTCTGGGGATTCGCATTTATTAACAGCCAGCAGAACAGGGACTTTTTGTTGTCGTAACCACTCAGCAATTTCTTCATCAGCGGGTGTTGGTCCTGTGCGACCATCTACTACAAAAATAGCAACACTTGCTTCTGTGAGTGCTGCCATTGCTTGTTGGCGAATTAGTGGTAAAAATTCGGTGTCATCATTAAAGACCAAACCACCAGTATCAACAACTGTAAACTCGCGATCGCGCCAGTATGCTGGTTTGTAAGTGCGATCGCGCGTCATACCTGGTTGATCATGAACAATAGCAGATTGTTCCTCGGCAAGACGATTCACCAAGGTAGATTTGCCTACATTCGGGCGACCAATAATAGCAACTATAGGAAGACTCATAAGCGGATGCACAATGCTCCAAATCTCTATTCTAGCGGTTTCTGCTGATACTATTGTCTGTTGGAGAAAAAACTCAGGAAACTTAGTTTACAGACAATAACTAACTTAGAGGGAAAAGTTTTCTTAACTTTGGGTGATAAATTCTAATTATTCTTAATCACAAGAGCACCACCAGCATTCAAAGCAATTCTGCCTCTTCAAAAACTTGTCTAACTGTTAACTCCAAACCTGGAAGCAGAGTATCTACAATCGGCATATTATCACTGTAAACTTGACTTTCTTCAGCCGAGACAAAGACTTTGATAGTTATTGCTTCTGGATCGACAATCCAAACTCGTGACACTCCAGCAGCAAAATAATCTCGTGCTTTGTCTTCAAATTCCTTCATTGTTTGGTCTGGAGAAATAATTTCAATTACCAATTCCGGAGGAACAGGACAAGCTTCATTGCGCTTCCACACTTTCGGTAAACGTTTATAAGAAATATAAGTCAAATCCGGTACAAGTGCCCAATCTTGCCCCTGACGCTTTAAAATAATTGCCCACTCTGAACCGATTCTACCTTTTCCTTTACACCAAGTACGAAGCAAGAGTCCCAGAGTTAATTGTAAAGTCGAATGAAAGAATTTGGGGGACACTTTAGGCACTGCATAACTATCTACAAACTCATAGTTGACATCTCCTTGTGGAAGCGCCATAAATTCTTCTAACGTGAGTTTTTTTCTGATACTTGTCTTAACCATAATCAGGTTACCTGTCGCTCATAAACATATTTTAAAAACTCTTGTCCTAAACCTTATAGTTCAATACTTTTCAATAAAAAATATCTGTCTTTTTACAAATGCCGAATACCGCTTTCCAAACCTTGACAAACACCAGTGAGAAAATCTAAATCTAAAGTATCAATAGTATCGCTAGGTTTATGATAATTTGGATTACGCATAAATGCTGTATCTGTCACCATGATTGCTGGATAACCTGCATCCCAAAAAGGTGCATGGTCACTTTGTCTTGTCTGACGAACGATTAAACCTCTATTAGGTACTGGTAACCACTGACTTGGTACACCGACTTTACGAATACTGCGGCTAATACAAATTAGGTCACGAATTGTTCGCCAATTACCAATTAAAGCAATAAAATCACCACAATTAGGGTAAAAATATTTCAGAGGAGACGGGTAACTTTGAGAACCTGGAGTTGGGTCGCAATATCCAAGCATTTCCAAAGAAATCATTAAGCGTAACGGTTGCTGCTCTTGCTTGAGGTAAGCCGCATACTCCGTGCTACCTAATAAACCGTATTCTTCCATGTCAAAAGCGACCAGTTGCAGGGGATATTTTGTTGGAACGGATGCAAACATTCTTGCCAATTCCAGCAAAACTGCTATACCTGTAGCATTATCATCTGCACCTGGTGTTCCAGGAACAGCATCATAATGGGCACCAATTAAAATAGGAGGTAAATCTCTTTTTTCGGACTCAGGTTGTGAAGGTAAATTCAAAATGAGGTTTTGACAAGTTTTGCTCCCGACTCTAAAGGTGTGGATTTCCACACTTCCCCATTGAGCAAATTGTTGACGAATGTATTCTTGGACAAAAAAATGTCCAGCAGTCGCTAGATAGGGATCGCGATCGCGGACTATCGAGGTGAGATGACTTTCGAGCTGATTCTTTAGATTCACAAATTAACTAACGAGGAACACTGTTTGACCGTGTAATTCTCAACAGCAAGATACAATAAATCAAGCATTAGATCTAAACAAATTAATTTATAAGACACTATAGGAGAACAAAAACGCATGGGCAAGGTAGTCGGCATTGACTTGGGTACAACCAACTCAGTAGTTGCCGTCATGGAGGGTGGCAAGCCGGTGGTGATTGCCAATGCAGAAGGAATGCGAACGACTCCCTCCGTAGTTGGCTTCACCAAAGAAGGCGAAAGAGTTGTTGGGCAAATGGCACGACGACAAACCCTCCTCAACCCACAAGATACCTTTTTCGCCGTGAAACGCTTCATTGGGCGCAGGTATGGCGAACTAAGCCCAGATTCAAAGCGAGTGCCATATACTATCCGTAAAGATGAGGTTGGTAACATCAAAATTTCTTGTCCTCGTCTCAATAAAGATTTTGCTCCAGAAGAAATTTCCGCAATGGTGCTAAAGAAACTGGCAGAAGACGCCAGTAAGTACCTGGGTGATCCAGTCACAGGGGCAGTTATCACCGTTCCTGCTTATTTTAATGATTCTCAGCGCCAAGCAACACGAGATGCTGGTAGAATAGCAGGCTTGGAAGTACTGCGAATTCTCAATGAACCGACAGCTGCTTCTTTGGCTTACGGATTGGATCGCGGCAGCACTGAAACTATATTAGTCTTTGACTTGGGCGGTGGCACGTTTGATGTGTCGATTCTCGACGTTGGGGATGGAGTGTTTGAAGTCAGATCCACGAGTGGAGACACGCAACTCGGTGGAAATGATTTTGATAAAAAAATAGTCGATTGGTTGGCAGAGAAATTTTTAGAAACCGAGGGGGTAGATTTAAGACGCGATCGCTCAGCTTTACAACGTTTGTTAGAAGCAGCCGAAAAAGCCAAAATCGAACTTTCCTCTGTCAGCGTCACCGATATTAACTTACCTTTTATCGCTGCTGATGAAGAAGGTCCAAAACATCTGGAAACTCGTTTGACTCGTTCTGAGTTTGAAGCTTTATCTGATGACTTACTTGGACGTGTACGCCTTCCAGTCAAACGCGCCATGAAAGATGCTGGTTTAACACCCGCAGACATTGATGAAGTTGTGCTAGTTGGTGGTGCTACGCGAATGCCAATGATACAGCAGCTTGTACGGGCAATGATTGGCAAACAACCCAACCAAAACGTCAATCCAGATGAAGTTGTGGCGGTAGGTGCAGCAATACAAGCGGGTATTCTCGCCGGTGAACTCAAAGATGTCCTGCTGTTGGATGTCACGCCCTTGTCTTTGGGATTAGAAACCGTCAACGGCGTGATGAAAAAACTGATTCCTCGCAACACCACTATACCAGTACGCCGCTCTGATATTTTTTCCACATCAGAAAATAATCAAAATACAGTGGAAGTCCACGTCGTCCAAGGCGAACGGGAAATGGCAGTAGATAATAAGTCTCTCGGACGCTTTAAACTATATGGTATTCCTCCAGCACCACGTGGCATTCCACAGATACAAGTATCATTTGATATAGATGCTAACGGAATTTTACAGGTGACTGCTCTGGATAGAACCACAGGTAGAGAACAGAGTATTACAGTTCAAGGTGCTTCTACCTTGAGCGAAGGAGAAATCAGACAGGCAATTCAGGATGCTGAGAGATACGCTGAAATTGACAGGGAACGCAAAGAACGGGTAGAAAAACGCACTCGTGCTGAGGCATTGATTATACAAGCAGAACGACAACTCAGAGAAGTGGCGTTGGATTTTGGGATGCAGTTTGCTCGCAGCCGCCGTCAAAGAATTGATAATATCTGTCGAGAACTCCGCGAAAGTTTGAAAGAAAATGATGACAGAGGGATTGACCAAGCTTATGCTGACCTACAAGATGCTTTGTATGACCTAAACCGGGAAGTCCGCCAGTACTACGATGATGATGAAGAGGATGACTTGTTTGGTACTATCCGTGAAATCTTCACTGGCGAAAAAGACCGGGATCCTCCCGGAGGAAGCCGCCCAAGAGGCGATGATCGCGATTACTCAAGGGATACATACCGCGATTCGTTTGGAGGAAGCCGCCAAAGGGGCGATGGCGCAGAGCGCCCGCTGAGCCCTCCGGGCACGCTGCGCGAACGCGATACTCCCGAAGGGAGCCGTGCAAGGCGCGATGGCGCAGAGCGCCCGCTTCGCGATCGCGATTCCTACGACAGAAATTATGGCAAGGACTACAACAGAGACTATGACAGGAGAGGTCGTTCCTCTGATGAGGGCGGTTATTCACGCAAACCCCGTCCTAATTACCAGGATAACTGGGATGATGACGATGATAATTGGTTATAACGTCTGATAGATATTAAGGCGGGAAACCCCGCCCCTAGTACCCTTCGGCTACGTTCAGGGTGAACCTCAAATAAAGTCCTCATAAATGGAATCAAGAGAAAAAGGTTGATTTCAAATTCGGATTGAGTCATTCGTAAGAGGTAATAGGTAATTAGTTAGTCGTTCAAGAATTAATGAATAGCCAGTAAAAAAGTTAAAGTTTAAAAATTAAAGATAAACAACTGAAACTATGCCAAATTTGCAGAATTTTCGGGATTACTACGAGATTTTAGGAGTAACGAAAGATGCGTCAAATGAAGATCTCAAAAAGAACTATCGACGGTTAGCGCGTCAATATCACCCAGACCTCAATCCAGGAAACAAAGCAGCAGAAGAAAAATTTAAGGATATCGGAGAGGCTTATGAAGTACTTTCCGACCCAGCGAAACGGGCGCAATACGACCAATTTAGTCGTTTTTGGAAACAAAAAGGTTTTGATAAACAAGCAGCATCACGAGAAAATGGCTGGAATCGTACTAACGGTCGTACGCGCAATCAAGAGGTAGATCCTGGTAGATATCCTGATTTTGATAGTTTTATCAATCAAGTCATTGGTGTAGGTGTTCGCAAAGACACCAAAAATGGAACTTCCACAACTGGAGTGGAGAGTGATCCCTTCAGTTCCACAAACAGAAAAGTTCAATATACAGTTAATTCTCGCCCCACTCGTCGAGATATAGAAGCAAGACTGACCCTACCTTTGGAAAAAGCATACAAAGGTGGAACCGAGAGGATTCGTTTGGAAGATGGGCGATCGCTTGAAGTCAATATGCCTCCCGGTATGGTCACAGGTCAAACCATCCGCCTCAAAAACCAAGGTATCAATGATGGCGATTTATATTTAAAAATTACAGTCAACCCTCATTATTTATTTAAAATAGAAGGCTCAAATGTCTTTTGTCAGGTACCAGTTACTCCCATTGAAGCAGTTTTAGGAGGACAGATAGAAGCACCAACTCTAGACGGACCAGTAAAAATGTCTATTCCCCCTGGTGTACGTTCAGGTCAACGGTTCCGTCTTGCCAACAAAGGCTACCCCAAGGAAAACGGTGAACGTGGTGACCAATTGGTAGAAATTCAGATCGTAGCCCCGAAAAATATTAGTGAGCAAGAACGTGAACTTTACGAAAAGTTACGGCAGATAGAAACCTTTAAACCCCGCGCGGATTTGGTAAAGTAGGGATGATTAATCGTTAATTGTTGGTAGTCGTTTTTGACAACTCACAACCAACAAGCAATCACAGACTCATGACGGCTTTAAACTGCTGAGGGTTCACCCTGAGCGGAGCCGAAGGGAATAATTAGGTTTAGAATATTATAAAAAACGTTTAGCTAGGTGAGTGAAACGGCTGTGAATCAAAATGGGGCAATGCCACAAAGCAGCAAACCAACCTATTACTCCCTTCTAGGATTACATCCCTCAGCATCGGTAATCGAAATCCGTCGTGCTTACCGGGAATTGAGCAAGCACTATCATCCAGATACCACAAAATTACCCACTGCTGTCGCTACTGGCAAATTTCAGCAACTTAACGAGGCGTACGCCACTCTCAGCAACCCAGAAAGACGGTTTAGCTACGACCTGAAAATTGGTTATTCGCGCTTTGGAGTCATCCAAGCACCCCTCGACTTGAATCACCCAGTTTCCGATTCTTACGATTGGTCTAAATCTGCTTACCTTGATGCCAGCGATCGCCCACTCAGCCCTGGTGAAATATTTGCTTTGTTTATTCTAGGATTGACACTTCTGGGTTGCTTGTTGTTAGCGATCGCCATCGGTTTAACCCGTGGTGAAGGTGCCTTTCAAACACAACGAGTGCATACCCCAGCAATACAACAACCCAATACCAGTATTTCTCAACCAACTATCCCTTCAGAAATTCTAAATTAAAAATTATTTTTTAACTTTTGACTTTTAACTTTTAACTATTGACTATTGACTGAACTTATGGCACTACCTCCCCCAGAAACACCCTTATACAACCATCCTCTCCCCCAAATTGAATATTGGTTGAGAGAGCAAGGTTGTGAACGAGACGAAAAACAACTGCATTGCTGGCGGCTTGTGCGTTCTACTTGGCAAGCAGAACTTTCGCTAGATATTGAGCAAATCATCGTGCGATATCTCGAAGCTGGAGATGATGGACAAGATATCCAGCGCGCCTTCAAGTATTCCCTCAGTCGAGAAGACGTAGAACGAGCTGTTTTTTCAGGACCCTAGAACAAGGATAGACCAGATAAGGGAGTGTGAAAGTGTGGAAGTGAGGTCACAAGAGGAAACAGGGCGATCTTGCGATCTTGCTGGGGGGGGAAGAAAAGTTAATGGACATTAGCTCTTCGTCTCCCTTTCTCCCTGCCAACATCTCCCCTCCTCATCCCCTCTTCTTACACTTTGCCAAACCTACGCTCTCGTTGCTGATAAGCGCACAGGGCGCGATGAAATTCATTGCGGTTAAAATCAGGCCACAGAGCTTCTGTGATATAAATTTCTGCATAAGCAATTTGCCAGAGAAGGAAATTTGAGACTCGCATTTCCCCACTTGTACGGATTAATAAATCTGGGTCACAAACGCCTTCTGTGTAGAGGTGACGTTCAAATGTTTCCTCATCAATTTCATCTGGTTGAAGTAAACCTTGCTGTGCTTTATGAGCAATTGTACGGCATGCCTGTAAAATCTCCTGTCTACCTCCGTAATTGGTTGCGACTGTGAATTTTATACCGCGATTGTTTCTTGTTGCTTCCATTGAATGAGAGATTTCTTCTTGAAGCGGACGGGGTAAAACGCTCAAATTACCGACAAATCTAATTTGAACATTCTCCTTCATCATTTCGCGCAGTTCTTGGCGCAAAACTCGCTGAAATAGAGTCATCAAAAAATCGACTTCTTCGGTCGGTCTTCCCCAGTTCTCAGTGGAAAAAGCATAAGCTGTGAGCGCCCCAATTCCCCAATCATCACAACAACGTAGTAAATTTTTCAGCGCATCTACACCAGCTTTATGACCCATAATCCGGGGTAGACCTTGACGCTTAGCCCATCGACCATTGCCATCCATAATGACCGCAACGTGTCTGGGCAATAATTCTTGTTTCAAGTCAGAGGGCAAATCTCGCAGTTCAGTGTGTTGTGCTGTCATTTTTTATCTCGTCGCGAAGCGGTCGATGGTAATCCGAGTAAACGTGAAAACAGTGCTAGTACCTTACTACGAATTTGACGACCCAAACTTAACAAATCAGGAGCAACTGCTTCCCGATCTACATTTGGGGAAAAGCGAGTCTCAAGAGACTCTTTGAGCTTCGTGATTGTCAGCGGTCTATTTAAGATTCCTCGTTCCGCTAAAGAAATAGAACCCGTTTCTTCTGATACAACGACACAAATGCAATTTTCGACCCGCTCAGTAATTCCCATCGCCGCTCGGTGGCGTGTTCCCAACTGGCGTGAGGCTGTGCGTCCCGATAACGGTAAAATTATACCTGATGCTACAATCCGTGAGCCACGAATTAACGTCGCCCCATCGTGTAATAAAGTTTTCGGCTGAAATATTGTCTGTATAAGTTCCTTTGACACTTCGGCATTCAGCTTTACTCCTGGCACAGAAAAATCCCGCTCATCAATAGGATCAGTGGTTTCCAAAATGAGCAAAGCTCCAATTCGATTTTTTGACAGTTCTCTAACAGCATCAACAATTTCATCAATGACACTATTGTATTTGGGAATCGCCAGACGGGAGGGTTGAAACAACTGCTGGAATTCGCCGCGTCCTAACTGTTCCAAAAATCGGCGGAACTCTGATTGAAGAGCAACCGCCATTGCCACAGCACAGCCAATTACTAACTTTTCGAGTACAAAGTTTAGCAGTTGTAAATGTAATCTGCTACTGATTGCTGATGCGAGCATCAGAATAATAAATCCCCGAACCATCCACAATGTCCGGCGCTCACTAATAATAACAAGTATCATGTACGTCAGCGCCAGTACTAACCCAATATCCAGAGTCCCAATCAGCAAGGACTGTGACCTTCCTAGGTTTGCCAGCCATTGCGTCCACCAATCTCCCATGACTCTGGATTTAACCTTTTGCCTCTAATAAAGTAAGTCAACAGTTAACAGCTCAAGTGCGTGATTAATTAATAAACGCCAGTTGCGTGCCTTCTACAGTCCACTGGCACGGGCAATGCCAGTAAGCATTGCTTCTGTGTTCTGTGTTCACGTGCCTCCTGGAGGCAAGAGCTAACACGCTACTCGCGTTGGGACGCTTGTGCGTATACCTTTAGCGTACGCTTGCGCCTACGGCAGTTGCGCGACTGTCGGGAAACCCGAAAGGGCGCACTGCCTAATTCCACAGCAATCTTTGCAGGAAACCTCCAAGGACTCAGTGGCTCCTAATAACTAGCTTTTAAGTCTTTGCGGTAGGCAGTCCTGTCGAATTAGGTCCTGATAAGTTTCGCGTCGCAAAATCAAGTTTGCTTCGCCATTCGCTACTATAACAGCTGCCGGTCGGGGCAGACGATTGTAGTTAGATGCCATACTGTAATTGTAAGCACCAGTCGCAATAACTACAAGAATATCCCCAGATTCAATTTTTGGCACTCGGGCATCTTTTATTAGAATATCCCCAGATTCACAATGTTTGCCAGCTATTGTTACACTTTCTGTAAGTGGAGCCGACATTCGGTTAGCAACGACTGCGCGATATACAGACTGGTATGTGATTGGGCGTGGATTGTCAGACATTCCCCCATCAACTGCTACATAGGTACGTATTTCTGGAATAACCTTGGATGAGCCAACAGAGTATGCTGTCACACAAGCTGTTCCAATCAGTGAACGCCCTGGTTCAGATAATAATTTGGGCAAAGGCAAATTGTTTGCTTCACTTGCTTGTTGAATAACTTCACAAATCGGTTTCACCCATTCTTCAATGCTAGGTGGATCATCCGATTCTGTATACTTAATCCCTAAGCCGCCTCCCACATTCAACTCTTTGATCGATAAACCATACCCAGCAGCTTTATTCATCCACTGCATCATCACCGCAGCTAAATCTTGATGCGGTTGACGTTCAAAAATTTGGGAACCTATGTGAGCGTGTAATCCCAGACAGTTAATGATAGATTGTTGACTCACAAAAGTAAACAAATCATCTAGTTGATTGGGATCAAAGCCAAATTTGCTATCTAAATGTCCCGTACGAATATATTCATGTGTGTGACATTCAATGCCGGGTGTTAATCGCAACATGATGCGGATAGGAGATTCTCCTGCTGCTTCCGTGGCTATCTCCACCAAAGTACGTAACTCATACCAGTTATCTACTACAATGATGCAGCCAGACTCAATGGCAAAAGTCAGTTCTTGGTGAGATTTATTATTGCCGTGGAAGTAGATTTTATCAGGATTGACACCCGCACTCAGGGCTGTGTAGAGTTCACCCCCAGAGACGACATCTATTCCTAAACCAGCATCGTGTGCGATCGCACAAACAGAAATACAACTCCACGCCTTGGAAGCGTACAGTACCTGAGATTCACCCTTGTAGTAACGCTTGAAGCTGTCTTGATACTGACGACAAGCTGTTCGCAGGGTTTGCTCATCTAAAATATATAGCGGTGAACCAAATTGTTCAACTAGCGTTGTGACATCACAACCGCCAATTTCGAGATGATCATGATTGTTAACTCTGGCTGTTAACGGCAGAAGTTGCTGATTTGGTGAAAGACTTATGTTTTGAGGGTTTGTTTGTGGTAAATACTGACTACCAGAATGTTGAACCCCAGCAGGGTGTGTCGATACCATAACTATAAGAGTTGTCCTTGTCTAAATTATAGGCGTGAGTAATTCCTCCGCTTCTCAGTTTACAAAGCCCTTGTACCATTACGAACAAGTGTGAGCAAATTAGAATTAGAAATCAAACACCTAACTTCAGCAGATTTGAGTGCAGTGCTAGAACTCGACCAAATCTGCTTCGGTGGTTTATGGACTCTCGAAGGTTACCAACGCGAGTTAGATAGCCCTAACAGTGATTTACTGGGTTTGTTCTCCCGTGTCTCTGTTGTCAAGCTACTGGGAATAAGTTGTTTTTGGTCAATTTTAGATGAAGCTCACATCACTATCTTGGCGGTTCATCCTCAATACCATCGCCAAGGCTTTGGACAGGCTCTTTTGTATTCTGTGCTGAAGACTGCTTGCAAACGCGGTTTGGAGCGAGCGACCCTGGAAGTCCGAGCTTCTAATGCAGCGGCAATTTCTTTATATGAAAAATTTGGCTTTAAAATAGCTGGTCGGCGGCGGCGCTATTACAAAGATAACGATGAAGACGCGCTGATATTTTGGCTTGGAGATTTACAACAGCCACAATTTCAGAAAACTTTACATGACTGGGATACAATCATTAGCGATCGCTTGACAAAAGCGTCTGGGTCATAAGTCGGTCATCATGCGCTTCTTACTTGGCTCTTTTGATGATTTTTTTTGTCTGATTTCTAATCTTGTATAAGAAATTCTCATAAAGTTCCAAAACCACTTGAGATGAAACTGAGAATATGATATTAGGTGTTATTTGGGATTGAAGAAAAAACTTTTCAATCCAGCCACTAATTATCCGTGGTTAAGCCTGAAAAGGTAAACAAGATTACGCTCCTCAGCACACTGACCGCACAACAGTAAAGAAAATTAAATAAAAGTCATGAAAAATTAGCAATTGCCCCATCAACTTGGGTCAAGCATTGTCGGATGTCTATTTGTTTATACAAGCATCCGCAATCTTAGCCTGTGCTAAAATCAGCGTACCGGCACGACGCAGGTGATGGGATGAATGCCATATGTTTGAACGCTTCACAGAAAAAGCCATAAAGGTAATTATGCTAGCCCAAGAAGAAGCTCGCCGTCTTGGGCATAATTTCGTAGGTACCGAGCAGATCCTCTTGGGTCTGATTGGAGAAGGTACCGGAGTGGCGGCTAAGGTGCTGAAGTCTATGGGTGTCAATCTCAAAGACGCTCGGATTGAAGTAGAAAAAATCATAGGTCGAGGCTCTGGCTTTGTCGCTGTGGAAATTCCGTTTACGCCACGGGCAAAGCGCGTTCTGGAACTATCCTTGGAAGAAGCGCGCCAATTAGGGCATAACTACATTGGCACCGAGCATCTGCTGTTGGGCTTGATCCGAGAAGGGGAAGGTGTAGCAGCTAGAGTGCTAGAAAACCTAGGGGTAGATCTTTCTAAGGTAAGAACCCAAGTGATCCGAATGCTGGGAGAAACAGCTGAGGTGAGCGCTGGTGGTCAACCACGCGGGAATAAAACCCCAACATTGGACGAGTTTGGCTCCAATCTGACGCAAATGGCTGCGGATGGCAAGCTTGATCCGGTGGTGGGACGCGCCAAAGAAATTGAACGTGTGATCCAGATTTTGGGTCGCCGGACAAAAAATAATCCCGTACTAATTGGGGAACCAGGGGTAGGTAAAACCGCGATCGCCGAAGGTTTAGCACAACGCATTGCTAATAAAGATGTGCCGGACATCTTAGAAGACAAGCGTGTGGTAACTCTGGATATCGGTCTACTTGTCGCAGGAACCAAGTACCGGGGTGAATTTGAAGAACGCCTGAAAAAAATTATGGATGAAATCCGTCAGGCGGGCAATGTCATTCTCGTAATTGACGAGGTACACACCTTAATTGGTGCAGGTGCGGCAGAAGGCGCAATCGATGCAGCAAATATCCTCAAACCAGCATTGGCGCGGGGTGAATTGCAGTGTATTGGAGCCACAACTCTAGATGAATACCGCAAACACATCGAGCGGGATGCAGCCCTAGAGCGTCGCTTCCAGCCAGTCATGGTGGGTGAACCGTCAGTAGACGAAACTATTGAGATTCTCTATGGACTGCGCGATCGCTACGAACAGCACCACAAGCTGAAAATCTCCGATGAAGCTTTGGTTGCAGCAGCGAAGTTATCTGATAGATATATCAGTGACCGTTACCTCCCAGATAAAGCAATCGACTTGATTGATGAAGCCGGAAGTCGGGTACGCTTGATTAACTCGCAATTACCCCCCGCAGCGAAAGAATTGGACAAAGAACTGCGTCAGATTTTAAAAGAAAAAGACGATGCAGTCCGCGCTCAAGACTTTGATAGAGCTGGGGAGTTGCGCGATCGCGAGATGGAAATCAAAGCCGAAATTCGCGCCATTGCTCAAAGCAAAACGAATTCTACCCGCACTGAAGGTGACGAACCTGTTGTAACGGAAGAAGACATTGCTCACATTGTCGCTTCCTGGACTGGAGTTCCGGTGAACAAACTCACCGAATCTGAATCCGAAAAGCTGCTGCACATGGAAGACACCCTGCATCAACGCTTGATTGGTCAAGAAGATGCTGTCAAAGCAGTTTCAAGGGCAATTCGTCGCGCTCGTGTCGGTTTGAAAAATCCTAATCGACCCATTGCTAGCTTCATTTTCTCTGGTCCAACAGGTGTAGGTAAAACCGAGTTAGCAAAAGCTTTGGCTTCTTACTTCTTCGGTTCCGAAGAAGCGATGATTCGCCTAGATATGTCGGAATACATGGAACGCCATACCGTCAGCAAGCTGATTGGTTCGCCTCCTGGTTATGTCGGATATAACGAAGGCGGTCAACTGACGGAAGCCGTGCGTCGTCGTCCTTACACAGTCGTGCTCTTCGACGAAATCGAAAAAGCACACCCCGACGTCTTTAATATGCTATTGCAAATTTTAGAAGACGGTCGCTTAACCGATGCTAAAGGTCGCACCGTAGACTTCAAGAACACCTTGCTGATTTTGACTTCCAACATCGGTTCCAAGGTGATCGAGAAGAGTGGTAGCGGCTTCGGCTTTGATGTCGCTGAAGATCAAACAGAAGCACAGTACAACCGGATTAAATCCTTGGTTAACGAAGAACTCAAGCAATATTTCCGTCCTGAGTTCCTCAACCGACTGGATGAAATCATTGTCTTCCGTCAATTGAGCAAAGAAGAGGTCTCTCAAATCGCCACGATCATGCTCAAGGAAGTGTTTGGTCGCCTGACAGAAAAAGGCATCACACTGGAAGTTACCGATAGATTCAACAACCGTCTCATCGAAGAAGGTTATAGCCCCAGCTACGGCGCAAGACCATTACGTCGGGCAATTATGCGCTTGTTGGAAGACAGCCTAGCCGAAGAGATTCTATCTGGTCGCGTTAAAGATGGTGATACAGCCATTGTTGATGTGGATGACACTGGTAATGTGATTGTCAGAGCTGAACAGCGCCGGGAATTGTTGACCCCTGTCGTTGAATAGGAAACGAAATTTAAATCCCTCCACCCTAGAAGGGTAGGGTTACACAAACAAAGTCCGCCTACGCGGACTTTTTTATTTAGCGCTAAGAACGAGAAATGAACTAACGAATCACCTGCACATTCATCCCCAGTTCTAAATCAGCCCAAGTTCTATCAAGGTAGCGCGGGAGCGTGAGAACCCCTCCTTTTAAGGAGCAGGGCTGTTTCATCCCACAAAGAATAAGAGTTTGTCAATATCATTAGAGGTAAATCTCTGGGCTGATGTGATGGAGGAATAACCATTTCGGCGCAAAATATTAAGGGCGATACGCCTTTGGCGTCTGCCCTTCGGGCAATCGTTCGGAGTACCGATAGATTTGCAGGGGCGTTACCCTTGATAATGGAGCTGAACAGCGCTAAGAATTGTTGATCCCTGTCGTTGAATAGAAAGAAAGAAGACTTAATATTTATTTTTTGTGAGAAAAGAAAGGTAGAGCATCCAACAGCTCTACCTTTTTTTGTTTTTCATCTTTTGATTAGTTGAATTTATAAGTTTGAATAAAAATAATGTTTGATTCTATCAATCAACTTATTTAAAGTGAAAACATCAAGTACTTTAGTGGCGGCTTCATAGAAGTAAAGCCGCCGAAGTCTAATGAATAAATCAAACTCAAAAAAACTAACTAACTGGCTGTTAACTACAGTATTTTTAGTACTTGTAGTCGCATTTTCTCTGCTTAACCAGCCCAATGCGAGCGCTCAATCACAAACACCATCTATTACCACGACGCAATCTACACCTGCTCCCATAACATCTGTAGCAGCAAATGTTAGGCATTTACTAGAAACCAACGAATGTGTAGGCTGCAATCTCATTGGCGCAAAGCTCAACGATCTAAACCTAAAAGCTGCAAACTTAGAGAACGCAAACTTGCAAAATGCTGATTTAGAGAGAGCAAACTTACAGGGAACTAACCTGGCTGGTGCGAACCTGCAAGGAGCAGATTTAGGTAAGACAAACATCATAGGAGCAAACTTAGAGAGAGCAAACCTATTTGATGCGGACTTAGAGAAAGCAAATCTCACAGATGCGAACATAGTGGGGGCAAACCTGCAAGGGGCTGATTTGGAAGACGCAATCAGATCCCAAGGATTCACCATTCAGTAATGAATAGTGAATAGCGTTTTGGCGTGAAATAAACGCTCATTGAATATTTTGCCCGTTGACTCCAACTGATGCCCGTCTCAGTTGGGGTTTTTGTTGGTACAACCAGTTGATGCAGTAGCTCATGATGCAGTGACTGAAAACTTGAGAGACGGGCAGAGTACTGTGCCTTGAAATTGCATCATATACTTTCTGGATACATGAAAACGGGATGAAATTTATGAGTGAACCATTAATCGTTCTGACTTGACAAACCTTGTGGATAAACTCTTCTAACGTACTTCATCACAACCGGTTGTAGTGTGTAAAGCACTTTACTTTGTTCTTTAGTGGTTTCAAGAAGCGATCGCCTACTCAAAGAGTCTAAAGCTTCAATGATTTCTGATGTTGATACAGTTGATGATATATTTTCTCTTAATTGCTGTAAGGGAATCGGCTGTTGATAAATAACTAAGGCGTGCATAACTTTTTTTTTATAGCTCTGACAGTCGTTGAAACTGTAGATCTAAAATGTCTCTAAATATATCACCAAGTACTATTGTGTTGTGTCTTAAAAATTCAGCTACACTACCTCCAAACTAGTCTTTGATAGTTTAAAAAACTATTTTCAACGCCAAGGGATTTCCTCGGTACATTTGAATAAGTTATTCCCCTTTTTGTAGTTTCTACGTCAACTCTACTTCATTGAGAATTTCATGAGCTGCTTCTCCCAAACCCTTCAGTAGAAACGACCGCACAGGAAGCTTATGACCTTCTAACAAAACAATTTCTTTTGCTTTTTGTTGACTAGTTAGTATTAAACAACTTGGCAAATCACGTTCTTCTCCAAGTCGTCTAATGAGTTCTCCATAACCTTCGTATCCTTCACCAGCACTGTCCAAAATTGCATCTAAATCATCTAATACCACTAAACAACGGTGTTGACGTAAATAATCAACTAATTGTGATAATGTTGCCTGATTATCCTGCTTCTGATGAAAGAAAAAAAGCAAACTTGCTAGTAAATCGCTAGCCGATGGAGGATGACGAAACGTAGACGCGGAACGGCTTCTGGTGAGCGATCGCCAAATCACATACTCAAACTCACCTTTAATTTGTTCTACACAGCGTACCGCCAGAGTAGTTTTGCCAATTCCCCCCATACCTAGTACTGCTACCACACGGCAGTGGTCTTGTACAATCCATTGCTGTAGCGTGGCTAGTTCTTCCATACGTCCATAGAAAACTGGTACATCTGGCGCTTCGTCCCAATCTTCATTCACAAAACTATCAACAATTTCTTGCCAGTGCACTCCAACTACCGCACAAATATCGATAAAAAACTGTGCTTGAATATACTTTTTTTGCCAAAACCTTTTCAAAGTTGCGACTGAAGCCTTAGCTGCATCTGCCCAAGCAGCAGATTGCCTATCCCAACCCTTGCCGATTCTTGCTTGGTCAACTGTTTTTAGCCCTTGGGGCGAGGCGCGGAGTGAACTTGCCATAGTCGTCCTCAAGGGGTGCATCTCAATGCGTGCGGTAATATACCAAGCTACAGACTACAGTTACAGCATTTTGGATTGAGATGCTTTTGTTTTTTAACCGCATTTTATCCATACATATATTTTGACACACGGGCAAAGGCAGTGAACCAAAAACTGAGCCAAGGATGCGCCAAAGATGCGCCGTCAAGTCTCTGTAGAAAGAGGATTCTAGAGGTGTGGGAAGGAAAAAGAGGGAAACCTAAACATCTTTCCCAGTTGGAAAACGTGAAGACGAAACAGAAAAATTCACACCCAAGAGTAGCTACCATTCTTCGTGATTATGAACTACCAGAGTGTACAGCATAGTGAACAAGACTGGGGTGCAGCCAGCCTTGCCATTCGTTTTGTGAAGAAATGTTACAAGAACTAATGCTTTGCATAAAACACAGGCATAACTCACCGAGAAGTAGGTAGCAGATCAAAACAACAGGTTTTGCGTCTGCTTTCCAAAACGACAGTTCCTCAAGGAACGACACAGAACAATCACACTTAATTAGGAGAAAAAAGATGAAAGACAATCAGCATGAACAATTGTTTACGGAACTTGACAATGAGGTTGCTGCTACCTGTAGTGGAGGTTATGTAGATTTATACGAGAATGGACCGTTTGCCCCAGGGCGTGTAGCGACGGTTTTTGCACCGGTTGGGTTTGGTGACCGCGACCTGCGTAACTCTAATTTCAACGACAAAACCTCATCTATTTTTATTTCGGCGGGAGAAAGATGGGAGTTTTTCAGAGACATAAACTATCAGGGTCCAAGTAGAATTCTGGGACCAGGATCATACCCTGTTCTTCCTCGAGACACGGGATTTCCAAATGACTGGGTGAGTTCTCTCAGACGTGTAGCATAGATTTGACTTGTCTGCATCCGTTCTAAGATTTTTGCTTAGACGGTTAAACTGCCTCAGGGTATTCATCCATTTCTGGGGCAGTTTAGTATCTCAGTCCTCTATTAAAACTTCACTCATCCCCAACCCTCTCCCAAGTTAGGAGAGGGGTTGTGGGTTTTTGCACCGATCATCCGAACTTTATATTACTTAATCGTCTATATTGCCTCAAAGGCATTGAACAATTCAGTAATTTAACCATGAAATACAACAGTGTACTACAACACAGTGAAGAAGACTGTGGTGCTGCCTGCATTGCTACTGTTGCCAAACATTACGGACGCACCTTTGCCATCAGTCGCGTTCGTGAAACAGTCGGCACTGGGTCACGAGGAACTAGCCTACTAGGGTTGAGACGGGGAGCCGAAGCTTTAGGATTCAATGCCCGTCAAGTCAAAGCTTCTCCACAACTGCTTGACTCTTTGCATAAAGTCTCCCTACCTGCCATCATACACTGGAAAGGCTACCATTGGGTCGTTTTGTACGGGCAAAAGGGGAAAAAATATGCACTTGCTGACCCAGGCGTGGGCATTCGCTATCTCACCCGCTCTGAGTTAATGGCGGGTTGGGGCAATGGCGTGATGCTGCTGCTGGAACCAGATGACAGTAGCTTTTATCAACAACCGGAAGATAAAGTTGGCGGCTTTGGGCGTTATCTGGCGCGCGTTTGGCCTTATCGCTTCATTCTCGCCCAGGCGATCGCCATCAACATCGCCATTGGACTTCTCTCCCTCGCCTCGCCGTTGATGATGCAACTGCTCACCGATGACGTGCTGGTGCGGGGAGATACCCAACTGCTTACCACAGTGGCAATTGGGGTGATTGCTATGAACTTATTTAGAAGTGCCATTGGCTTGGTACAATCTCACCTGATTGGTCACTTTGGTCAGCGGTTGCAATTAGGACTCATCCTGGAATACGGGCGAAAACTCCTGCATTTGCCCCTTTCATATTTTGAAGGACGGCGCAGTGGGGAAGTTGTTAGCCGGATTGCCGATGTTAACGCCATCAATACTCTAGTTTCCCAAATCGTCCTCGGGTTACCCAGCCAATTTTTCATCGCCTTGGTTTCGTTGGGTTTCATGCTCTTTTACAGTTGGGAACTGACTGTGGCTTCCCTCGCCGCTTTTGTTGTCGTCACGGGAGTCAACCTGCTTTTTCTCCCCGCCTTGCGCCAGAAAACCCGCAACCAGATTGTCTTGGGTACAGAAAACCAAGGCTTTCTTGTGGAAACTTTTCGCGGTGTCCAGGTTCTCAAAACTACCCAAGCTACACCCCAAGCTTGGCAAGAGTATCAAACGAATTATGGTCGTCTTGCGAACTTGGGCTGGAGTACGATGAAGCTGGGACTTTACACCGGCACTATCACCAGTATTCTCTCCAGTTTTACCAGTATTGCCTTACTTTGGTTAGGTAGCTATTTGGTGATTAATCGCACCTTAACCATCGGTCAGTTGATGGCGTATAACGGCTTGAGTGGTAACTTTCTCGGCTTTTTGGGCTCAGTCATCGGGTTAGTTGATGAGTTTATCACTGCTGGGATTGTCATCCAACGCCTGACAGAGGTGATTGACGCTACCCCGGAAGATGAAAATGACTTCAAAAAGCCCATCGCAGAAATTACGGGCAATGCAGATATTATCTGTACCAGCCTAAACTTTCACCACGCAGGTAGAGTTGACCTGCTGGAAGATTTTTCCCTCACTATTCCTGGCGGTCAAGTCATTGCCCTGATTGGTAAATCTGGCTGTGGCAAAAGTACTCTCGCCAAACTGATTGCTGGTTTATATTCCCTGCAATCTGGTAATATTCGCTACGGTATTTATAATCAGCAAGACCTTTCTCTAGAATGTCTGCGACAACAGGTCGTTCTGGTACCTCAAGAACCCCACTTTTGGAGTCGTTCAATTATTGATAACTTCCGCTTCAGTTATCCGAACATCAGTTTTGAGCAAATTGTCAGGGCTTGTCAGATAGCAGGTGCAGACGAGTTTATTAGTAAACTGCCCGACAAATATCAAACTGTTTTAGGAGAATTTGGCGCAAATCTTTCTGGTGGACAACGGCAGAGATTGGCTATAGCCAGGGCAATAGTGACTGAACCGCCTGTACTGATTTTAGATGAATCTACTGGCGCTCTCGACCCAGTGAGTGAAGCGCAAGTGCTAGATAAATTGCTGTACTACCGACAAGGGAAAACCACAATTATGATTAGCCATCGCCCGAAAGTCATTGGGCGAGCCGATTGGATTGTACTGCTTGAGGAAGGACGCTTGAAAATCCAAGGCACTCCACAGGAACTACGGCTTGTTCCTGGTGACCACTTAGACTTTTTAGACGACTTTGCCCCATCAAAGAATGGTTTGGTGGTGAAATCTTCCCCCAAATCTGAATCTAACGGCAAATCTCCTGCAATCAGTAAATAAAATTATTATGCTTAGTCACTCGAACTCTGACTTTCTCCCTCCAATTCAAGAAAACGATTTTCTACCGCCAATCAGTCGTTGGACTACTGTTGGCGGACTGGTTATGCTCACTGCTCTGGCTCTTGCTCTTGGTCTTGCCTCTGTGACAAAATACAAAGTCACCGTTAAAGCACAGGCGAATCTCCGTCCTGCTGGTGAGTTGCGGATTGTTCAAGCTGCAACGGAAGGTCCTGTTATGCGTGTTTGGGTTAAAGAGAATCAAGTTGTCAAAAAAGGAGATGTCATTGCTACTCTCGACGCCAGTCGCCTTCAAACTAAACACAGCCAATTGCAAAGTAGCATCCAACAGTCCCGGTTACAACTGGTTGAAATTAACGCTCAGATAAGTGCTCTTAATAACCAAATAACAGCCGAAACCGATCGCATAAACCGCGTTGTCGCCTCAGCCGAAGCTGAATTAAGCGGTCGCAGTCGTGAATATGAAGATAAAAAAATTACCACCACCGCTGATGTCGAAGAAGCCGAGGCTAACGTCAAAATAGCCCAGGAGGAATTGCAAAAAGCTCAAGCAGAATTAAAGTCAAATCAAGCTCACTTGGGAGCAACAGTCGCTACCTTAGCAGCAGCTCAGTCAAAGCGAAACCGATATCAAAAGGTCGCCAAACAAGGAGCGCTTTCTATGGATCAATTCGAGGAAGCACAACTGGCTGTTGAGCAGCAATCGTCAGCTGTGGAAGAGCAAAAAGGAGCAATTGAGGCGCAAAAACAAACAATTGAACGGCTACAACAAGCAGTCTCGGCAGCTGTTGCTAGAAGGCGACGCGCAGTAGCTATCCTTAATCCGAGTGGTGCAGAAGTGGCGATCGCACAACAACGCATTGCCCAAGAAAAAGCCACAGGACTTGCCAGCTTAGCGACTTTAGACAAAGAACGTAAAACTCTGATTCAAAAACAGATTGAAACCCAAAAACAGCTAGAACGCGACGTCAGGGAACTCCAACAAGTAGAAATCGACAAGAGCCAAACCGTCATTATTGCCACAGCAGATGGTATAATATCCAAACTCAACCTACGAAACTCTGGTCAAACTGTGCGCCCAGGAGAAGAAATTGCTCAAATTGTTCCTAGTGATGCTCCTTTGGTAGTCAAAGCATCTGTCCCATCTCAGGAGAAAAGCAAGTTGAAAGAAGGACAAAAAGTCCTCGTGCGAGTTTCTTCCTGTCCCTATCCAGATTACGGCACTCTTAAAGGTAAGGTCAAAACAATTTCTCCAGATGCTTTTGTTCCTCAAGCCAATGGTGCAACTGCAGTTGCTCCCACAACAGCGACAAGCCAAAAAGCATCTGTTATCGGTGCTTTCTATGAAGTCACAATTGAGCCAGAAAACCTTTCTTTATATCAAGGCAAAAAACTGTGTTCTGTGCAATTGGGGATGGAGGGCACAGCCGATATTATTTCTAAAGAAGAGACTGTGCTGGAATTCTTTTTGAGGAAAGCAAGGTTAATCGCGGACTTTTGACGCTTCCACGGCTAATACGTGAGATGAGTTAGCTACTTTTTTCGCGATCGCTCACTAAAAGTGATACCGCCAAATTGTTCTAATGAGTAGCCAATATCTACTCGTCTATCTGCCAAAAATCCTTGGTCACATTTTCATCCAAAATCTTCTTCGGTCGCACAATCACAATGATTTTCCCAAGCAAATGAATTTCCGGTGCTGTTTCAAACCACTGAAAGTCTAATTCACCAGAATTATCAACGACAAAGTAACTGTTAGAGTCCCATTCTCGTTGATCGCGGTCTACAACGACTAACACTTGTGAAGAATTTTGTGTTTGGTTGGGAAGCCGATCTGCGCTTCGCAGCAGCGCTTCGCTATCACTCTTACACAAAATCACCACTGGATCTTCTGCACTCAACAAAATCTGCCAACCTGGTAATGCTACCCAAGCTTGCTCTCCAGCAAACTTAACCATACCAAATGGTTCTATCCCTTCTACTATGGGTACTGCTTTCAATTCTTGTGGTGTCAATGGTAACTCACCCACAACTGGTATAATACGCGGTAATTCTTCCTCTGAATCCAGGCGATAAAAGGGTAACAAGGGAGCAGGACGTTTGGGGACTACTGTAAAATCTGTTAATAACTGTTCGATTTGTTTCCTTGCTGTTTGTGAGTGAGCAAAACGCAAACCTTTGGCTATGAGGCGGGAGCGTTCTTGTAAGTCTGAGTTTTGGCGGGCGAGTTTCCAGCATTGATACGCCACTGCATCTCCCGGATGATTTTCAAATCCTTCCGGTAAGGTAGGGAAGCGAGAGAAATCTTTCACTGCTTTGGCGACTTCCCGCGCTTCATCAACGTCAAGTTTATGTAGGAATGTCAGTTCTGCTGCAGCGGCGCGTTCTTCTTGGGTGAGTAGGCGCAGTTCGTACAGAACATCACTTCCGCGCGTGGTGTAGTGCGATCGCACTGCTTGGGATGCACCTGCCTTTTCTATAGAATTGTAAACTTGAGCACCAACAATGACTTGATTTTGTTGTATTGGCTCAAATCCAGTTGCTTCAAAGATGGCTTGAGGATCATAACCAAATTTTTGCAGTTGGGCTATGGCAGTTCCCCATTCCACCCAAGTGCCTTGCTTTTGTCTAAGCTTTCGCAGCAAATCTTGTGCGACATCATGATTATCAGAATTTTGAGCATTGGGTGGTAGGTCAGTCATAATCCGCTAAGACTTCAAGGGAAAGCAGTTGATATATGTGCAGCAAGTCTTATTGTATTGTCAAACGGTCAACGAATGTCTTGCAATTACTTTGCTGTGAAGTGGATTTATTAAGTTATCAATAGAAAAGATAGTTTCTAGTTTCTTGATTTACGTAATTACACTTATACATGATTTGTTTTCGTCCAAAATTTACAAAAATAACAAATCAAGGTTAAAATAGTCAATTTATTTATAAATTATCCGGATATGTACTACTTCTGACTGTAGTCTGTTTTCACTTGGATTTGGTATTAAATATAACAAAATATCATATGAGGATTTAAAGATTGCTTTTTATGGATAATCAAGTTTCTGAACTAGATAAAATTCGGCATCCATTAATAACTATAGAAAAACCAAAAAAGCAGAAAATTTTGGTAGTTGATGACGAACAAGATAATTTAGATTTACTTTATCGTACCTTCCGCCGCGACTTTGATGTGCTTAAAGCAGACAGTGGTATGAGCGCTCTGCAAGTGTTGGCAACCCAAGGAGAAGTCGCTGTTATCATATCTGATCAGCGAATGCCGCAAATGAAAGGAACTGAGTTTTTGCGTCAGACAGTGCCTCAGTTTCCAGATACCGTAAGAATTATCCTCACAGGTTTTACTGATATTGGAGACTTAGTAGAAGCGATTAATACAGGACAAGTTTACAAGTACATGACCAAGCCTTGGAACCCAGAGGAATTGAAAGCAGTTGTGCAACAAGCAGCTCAAAGCTATGATTTGCTTAAGCAACGTACAGAAGAATTGCAACGTGCTCATGCTCAAATGGCACTACTGAGTGTTTTGGTGCAAGTCACTCAAGAATCTACTCGTTTAGAGACAACTCTCAACTCTATCGTCAGAGCATTTGCGGAAAATTTTGCAGTTGACGGCTGTGTAGTGCAGTTAGTAGAAAGTAGTACTCTAATTGCGAATCGAGGGACTTACAGTACAACAGGTCAAGTGGAAAACTGGCTAGCTCAAGATCCACTCACAAATGAGGCGATCGCCTCTAAGCAAATGCAAGTCTCACTGAATGTACCTGATGACAAAAGGTTAACTGGTGTTACTCATTATAGTGCTAACGGAATTCAAGCACATCTGATTATTCCAATAACCTATCGCCAAGAAGTATTAGCGGTGTTATCACTACAGTGGCAAAAACCCCACACTTTGCGCGAAGATGAACTAAAACTCCTTGATTTATCTACTCAACTCATGGCGATCGCACTCCGCGCAGTTCTCTAACGGGTGCTAAAGCTGCAATTTTAAACTTTCATCGTCCCAGCAATCCTCAAAGCCGGACACTTCAGCAGTGGTATCTGGACAATCTTGTTGTTCCAGTCGCTAACTACCTGGGTTTAAAAGAAGAATACGCTTACATCAGTCCCAGCTTAGACCGCTTTCTCACAGAAACTAAATTTGTAGAGATAGCTTATCAAGTTGGTTTTGCAGCAGCAACACACTACCCCATTGCGAACGGTATGATGGGAGTGCTACTGATAACGAAAGCTTAGTTCTTAATTATTAGTGAGTAGTAGTTTGCTAATCACCAATAACTAATAACTTATGACTCATGACAAATGACTCTGGATTGGTCTCATCTTTGGCTTTATGTCTCTCCCCCAATAGTGGGTGGAATTATTGGCTATTTCACTAACGATATAGCCATTAAAATGTTATTTCGTCCCTACCGGGCAATTTATATCAGTGGACGAAGGGTACCTTTTACGCCTGGATTGATTCCCCGCAATCAGGAACGGCTTGCTAAGAATGTCTCAGATACAATCATGGGGTCGCTACTGACACCAGAAGAGTTGCAAAAATTAGCACGGCGATTGTTGCAAACCGAACGCGTGCAAGGAGCAATTCTCTGGATATTGCGGCTAGCAATTGATCAACTAAAATCTGATAAAGAGCAGAAAACTGCCAAGATTTTGTCAGGAGTCTTGCGGGATTTGTTGGGAGAATCGTTACCACGTCTTTTGAAAGTTTTGGCGCGGCGGGAAGACTTTTTAGAGGCACAAGTCAATCAAATTTTTGACCAGATATTACTGGAGTTTCAACTTACTGAAGAACAAGCCAGTCGCCTTGCTGATTGGCTGTTGCAAGTCGTTATACCGCCTGAAGTTTTGCGACTCGCAGTCATTGACTTTTTGACAGATCGCACGATTCAAACTATTGACGAAAGTTTTCGGGAAAAAACCAGCGGTACATATTGGGTTGTGGCAAATCTATTTGGCTTACGCAATACTTTGACCCGTCTACGAACTTACTGCTTAGATGAAAAAGATGCTACGAATGCTCGCTTACAAGAACTGATTCTACAGTTACAGGTGCGCGATCGCCTCAAGCAACTTCTACAAAGTTTTTCTTTAGAAAATTTGCCAATAGGTACAGTACGACAACTGCGAAAGACAACACGCGAAAGCGTCCGCCATTACGTGCAAACACGGGGTAGCGATTTACTCCAAGGATTAGGTAGTTCCGTTGACTGGGAAAATATTGGTATGTTGCTGGTGAATCGCCTTAGTTCTTCTGCTGTTGTGAGTGCTTCACTTGAAGTCGTCAGTAAAGAATTGGCTCTTGTTTTAGAGCGGTATTTGGAGAAAGATTTAGAAGCAATAGTCACTCAGGCAATTCCTATTTTGGCAATTGACCAAGTGATTGTTGACCGGGTAAAATCAACTTCGCCTGCTGATTTAGAAGCAGCAATTGAGGGAATTGTCAAAAATGAATTGCAGGCAATTGTGAATTTAGGCGGTATTTTAGGCTTTGTTGTGGGATTGATGCAAACAACATTTTTGTTCTTTGGTCAATAGTTAGGCGCTGCTTCTTGCTATATGACTGTGTCTGTTTTTACGGGCTAGTTTTCCGGTGTACGCGGTGCAGGTGGCTTGATAGTAACGCCGTAACGTAGCGCTATAGCAACTATATTTTTCATCTCTTCTGGTGTATAGGTGGGCGGTGGTGTGTTATGGTCGGTTACTGGACGACCCATTTCGTAGAACATATCTTCGATACCTGATGGTGAGAACGTTACCAAAAGAACGCCTTTGGTATCACCAATGTTCTCAAACTTGTGATACAGCCCTCTGGGCATATTCACGTAATCACCTTTACTGGCGTGGAAAATTTCTTCTCCAACTTGAAATTTAAAATCACCATCGACGATGTAGACACGTTCGTCTTCTAGGGTGTGAACGTGCAAGGGCGTTGAATAGTGGGGTGGAACAATGTCTTCCATAACGCTGAATGCACCACCTGTGTCTTGACTCGTGACTTTGAAGGTGACGAGAATGTCGCCCCACCAAAGATTTGAACCTTCACCTTTAGTTAGGAGTGCGGAAGTATTGTTCGTCATTACATTTCTCCTTGTTGCTGTCGTGGTGCGTTTGTTGAATAATGGGAAGATAATTTTGGATTTTGAATTGAATCTCAAATCTAAATCATTCATGCTTTCTGCTTTCAATCACACTGCTGTTGCAAAGCAGTAGCCATGTCATTCCAAATTTGTAGTTCGACTAGTTTTGAGTCACATACAACTAAGCGATCGACAAATCGGATGCTTGAGAATGTGGTGCCATCTGGATACTCACCCGTTAGTCTACCGACGCAGTAAACGGCAATACCTTGCGGGGTGAAAGCTGCATCAAAATATTCGTAAGCTGTGGTAACTCGACTGTAACGACTTTTTGCCCAAGCAACGTGTTCAGATAATGTGCGGAAGGTGATACCACCTGGCACAATGATGCGAAATTCGGGAGCTAAAAAACTCTGTGCTAACTCCATCTCTCGCCGCTTAATCGCTTGGAGAAAAGATTGGGCAAGGGTAATTGCCTTTTGAGTCAAATCGCTTTGGGTATCTTTGGTTTGTTTTAGCATCGTAAATAATCGGAAGCGAGCTTCTAATCTTTGTTGGGAAAAGGAAATGGTAGCTTCAGGTCATTGGTTGTTGGAGCTTCGCGGTTACCTTCTGCTGCTAATATTTTGTAGTGCAAACCTTTAGAGATTGGCGCAACTGTTGCAATTTTTCCCCAGTTGTCACCGCCATCAGTCGTACAAAAGATTTCACCGTCAGTATTTCCCGCGTAAACTGTATAACCGTCTGGATAAGCTTCAAGAGACATCGCACCGTAAGAGGCTCGCTGTCCTTCTGGTAAACCTGAACACAGATGCTCCCAATTTTTTCCACCATCACGGCTACGGGCAATTCTGGCGTTAGAGCGTCCTGTTTCAAGCCAATTGTGTGGTTGACTATCGCCGCCAGCGACAAACAGTAAGTTTGGATTGGTTGGATGTGTTACGAAGGGATCTGGATAGCCGATACCTGGTAGATCGCTCTGCTTTGCCCAGGTTGCACCCTTATTGTCACTAACGTAAAGTCCCCATCCGGTTGCTAGAAGCAAGCGTTCAGGTCGGTCTGGGTGAATAATCAGGCGGTGGGCATCAATTTTTCGCGGATCAGCTTCAACTGGATGTTCGCGCCACGAGGTACCTCCGTCATCGCTCCTAAGTAGTGCGCCAACCTCGATAGAGACGTAAAGACTTTCACCACCTTGGGTATAGTCAATAAAGATATCCTTAACATGGGCGATGTGTGGTGGTGGAGGAAAAAACCAATGCTGCACGCTCTCAACGTTACGCATATTCTCAAGTTCGCTCCAATTCTGACCTAAGTCTTTGGAGATAAATAAATGCGCCGGTTCCGTACCAGCCAAAAGAACCTGCTGTCCACCTAATTTGGCAGCTTTGAGTACCCACACATCCTGAAATTTAAGACCTTGGTTGCAAAACTGCCAAGTTCTCCCGTTGTCCTCACTGACAGCAACACCATCACCGTGCGTACCTACTGCTAACACACCATTACCAAGCTCAATAACCGAACTGACAAAAGAGTTTTCAAGAGAAATACTCTGAACTCGCCATTCGCCGGATTCATTTTTTTCAAGAAAAACAACACCTGATGCAGTACCAACAACCATTTGGTTTGAAGGTTTGGTAACTTGCTGTGTAGTTGTACCACTTGGTGAGAGTGGAATCATGTATAAATTCTCCTTTGTTTGATGAGAGTGTTAGTTGTAGTTATTAGCTTGCAGTCAATTGAATTGAAATGGAGGCAAATGAAAGTTTGATAAGTAAAGCAGAAAGTACCTGCTTGATGAAGCTAACATCGGCACTACAAAACCCTTGATGGGATTGTGGCTTAGTACTTTAACAGTTACCAGTTATCAGTTACCAGTGACCAGTTAATCCCCATAAATAAATGAGCGGGGATTTTGACAAGGAACAACTTTTTTCTTTTCCACAAATGAATTTGGGGGCTTTGTACCAGAAGCGTGAACAGCGAGAAATCTATCTATTACCTGGTCACTGGTCACTGTTCACTGATTTGGTAACCACTTATCAGGAAGATAAGGAATAATTTGAGATTTTCCCTAACAGCGATCGCTTTTAAAGTGCTATCGATGATGTCACCGATATTGAAAAAGATATTAAATTTTTAACGATACTTCTGTCTTTCTGTTTTGTGCGAAAATTTTATGAATCCTGCTTTGTATCAGTATTTTGATATATTTGTTATAAATTTTATCTATTTGTAAATAAATATGACAGAATCAGTGAACAGTGAACAGTTACCAGTCACTGTTCACATTTCTGGGTGCAAGCCCCTAAATTTATTTATGAAAAAAAAGAAAAGTTATTCCGCTTTAAAATCCCCAGCAATTCATTCATGGGGATTAACTGGTAACTGGTAACTGATAACTGGTAACTGTTAAATAGCCTTGATTCCAATTGAGCTTTCGCCATTAACCCAGTTGCTATGAAAAATTATTACAGCAATTTTCGGGTAAATAGACCACATTGTAGGGGCGCTGTAGGGGCGCAAGGCATTCCGCCCCTACGAATGATTGTGGTTCAAATAGATGAAAAACGCTGTAATTTGACGATTAGAAATATTCAACCAAACCTGATGTAGGTTATTTGATTTGCTGTCGATATTGTCTGGGAGAGATTTTTAAATACTGATGAAACACCGTTGCAAACCGAGATTGACAGCTAAAGCCAACACGATAGGCAATCTCTAAAATAGATAAGTCAGTCGAATGCAATAATTGCTTAGCAAGTTCTAGCCGCTGTTGAACGATGTAGCAATGAGGTGTTAGTCCTGTGGATTGTTTAAACAAGCGGATAAAGTAGTAGTAGCTCATCTGCACTAATTCAGCAAGTTCTGTAATAGTTAACTCTCGGTCGAGATTATTGTTGATGTAATCAAGAACTTCTCGCAGTTTGCGCTTGCTTAATCCGTCCGTATAGTCTTGAAATGATGATTTCCTGCTTGCATATCGCCGCAGCAAGTGAGCAGATAACATCATTGCTGCTGCCTCAATATAGAGCGAGTCTGCTTCCACACCAGATTCGGCTTCGGATTTGAGAGCTAAGGCAATTTGTTGAATAAGTGGGTCGTGCAGTTTAAATTGAGGTAAGAGTTCAACACGCTCAGGGTTAACGGATTCATGGGCGATGTGACTCAGGAAGTTTGGTTCCAAATACAGATGGAAAAACTGAGCTGGGTGTGGCGATCGCATGACTCGCTGCAACAGCGCCGGGTTGATGCAGATGATATCACCATCGACAAAGTGTTCGCCTTGAACGTGATTGTCCACAACTCGTTCGACAAAAGCTGAATTTCCCACATGAATACTAATCATGTGGGTTGAAAAGGTGTGTTCAGGAGACTCACTCGGTGGTAGCTGATAGTGGGCGACGCGAACCTTATGCCACAATGCTTGCTTGGTAAAGAAAACGGGGGTTTGTGGAATAACCTGCTTTAGTTCCTTTTGCTTTGTTGGGTCAACTGTCAAGAACTTGTTTTCTTGCATAGCTGATACTACACAATTTAGGAAATTAAGGTGAGTTGAGCAACACTGGTGTGAAATAGCGATGTCAAAATGCTAGTTTTTTCCAGGATTGCTTTCACCACTTGCTATTAAAAAACGTGAACAAAAATGTACAATTTAGCGCTGCACGCCATCGTGACAATTTCTCTTCTGTCGTGCAGCATTGTTTCAAGGTGACCGAGAAACTAGCTTTTGATGCTGTATCGAACAAAAATTATTTTGAACAAAAATTATTTTTAAGCGACTAAGTGTTGTTGGACTTGCGTCACCAATTCATGTGTCCAGTAAGTGACAAGTTCAGCTGCTTCGGCTTCCACCATAACTCGGATCAGAGGTTCTGTACCAGAAGCGCGGACTAAAACTCTACCAGAATCTCCCATTGCTGCTTCGGCGCGGGCGATCGCCGCTTTCAGCGCTTCACATTCTTTCCATCCCAAACGCTTGGACTTGTCCTCAACTCGGACATTTTGCAACAGTTGCGGATAGGTTTGAAAGCTTTGAGTCACCATTTCTGATAAAGGAACGCCAGCTTGTTTGACCAAAGCTGTTATATGTAAGGCTGTCAGTAAACCATCTCCAGTCATACCATAGTGACGGCAGAGGATATGACCAGATTGTTCGCCCCCAAGCATTCCTCCAGTCCGCATCATTTCTGCCTGGACGTACTGATCACCAACTGCTGTGCGAATAAATTGACCACCAATTTGCTTCCATGCTTTCTCGAAACCTAAGTTTGCCATGACAGTGGAAACAATGAGGTCACTTGGCAGTTCTTGCTTTTGCTTTAGCTTTTGTCCCCACAGATAGAGGATATAATCACCATTGACTTGTCTTCCGGTGTTGTCTACAGCTAAAACGCGGTCTGCGTCACCATCAAAAGCAAAACCTAAATCGGCATTGTGTTCTTGGACTGCGGCTTGGAGAATTCCTAGGTGAGTGGAACCGCAGTTGACGTTGATGCGATCGCCATCTGGTTCGCTATGCAAGCAGATGACTTGGGCCCCCATCTCCTTGAATACGGATGGTGCTAAACCAACAACCGCTCCCCATGCCAAATCTAAAACAATTTTCATGCCCTGAAAATTCATCACACCGTGCAGCGGTTTTTTCAGCGCCTCAACATAATTTTCCACTAAATCCAAGCGCGAGTAATACCGTCCGCAATCGCTACAATTAGCAGAACCCACACCGCGTAATCCTGCTTCTATTTCCATTTGCAAAGCTTGGGATAGCTTCATCCCATCCGCGCCAAAAATCTTAATACCGTTATCTTCTGGCGGATTGTGGCTAGCAGAAATCATCACCCCACCTATAGCATTGGTGATGCTGGTGAGATATGCAACGCAAGGAGTCGGACATAGCCCCAAATGCCAAACTTCTATCCCTGCTGCTGTTAACCCTGCACTCAAGGACATCGCCAGCATATCGCTGGAGTTTCTGGAGTCCTGTCCGAGGATAACTGGTCCTGGGTTGGAAGCATGACTACGCAAAACAGTACCTGCCCAAAAGCCCACTTGCAATGCTAAGGGTGCATCCAGCAAGTCTCCCACTCGTCCGCGAATACCATCTGTACCAAATAGGGGTGTTGCCAGAAGTGATGTTAAGTTCAGCCCAAAACCGCCCTCATTAACTTCCTTTTTCGATTCATTAACTTTGGAAGTTGAACTCTCTGATATATTACCTTGAGTTCGAGTTATGTATGAAACCATAAGTAAAAAAACCCCACACAGTCACACTGGAGAATAACACTTTAAACTTTATTCAACAATTCCTGGAGGATACCTTTTAATCGGGAAACTTTACTATATTCTTACTTCTATATTCTTTCATTTTTTTAGTAAAAATACTTCTAAGTATTTTTTAAGTCTTTTGTTCTGTTTATGAAGATATGATAAATTTTGTATTTCTACTGATTTAAGAGAAACTTAACAGTGAACAGTGAACAGTGAACAGTTATCAGTTAAATCCTTGGGTCTTACGTCCCCCACCAAGAGCGTGGAAGACATTGCTGGCGGGGAGCGCATCCCCCACTAGCCCGCCTCGTAACTGATAACTGATAACTGCTAACTGATTTAATACTTCGTCTGTTCGGTACTCAGAAGTCTATCAAGTCGTGTCAACTTAAAAATTTTTAATATAAATTCTCATCAAATAGTTCTACTGTAACGTTTTAGTGGCTTTTGTAGCCGTTCGTAAATTAGACTTCAGCAGTTGACATTTTAAAGTCGAGTATTTTAGCATGAGCAGCAATTTAGCAACAAAATTACGTGTCGGAACCAAAAAAGCCCACACGATTGCAGAAAATGTTGGTTTTGTCAAGTGTTTTTTAAAAGGAGTCGTAGAAAAAAACTCCTATCGGAAGCTGGTTGCTAACTTCTACTTCATCTACTCAGCGATGGAAGAGGAGATGCAGAAGCACGCCAGTCATCCGATTGTTTCAAAAATTAATTTTCCTCAACTTCACCGTAAGCAGACCTTAGAGCAAGACCTCACTTACTACTACGGGGCAAACTGGCGCGAGCAAATCCAACTATCTACGGCGGGTAAAGCCTACGTGGAAAGGATTCGGGAAATCTCTGAAAAAGAACCAGAACTATTAGTTGCTCACTCTTACACCCGATACCTTGGGGATTTATCTGGTGGACAAATTCTCAAAGGCATTGCTCAAACTGCGATGAACCTTTCTGATGGACAAGGAACCGCTTTCTATGAATTTAATGAGATTCCTGACGAGAAGGGGTTTAAAGCAAAATATCGTCAAGCTTTGGATGAACTACCAATAGATGAGGCGACTGCTGATCACATTGTCGATGAAGCAAACGCCGCCTTTGGCATGAATATGAAGATGTTCCAAGAGTTGGAAGGCAATCTTATTAAAGCCGTTGGAATCATGCTTTACAACAGCATTACACGTCGTCGTACACGCGGTAGTACAGAATTGGCAACTGCTGAGTAAACACAGTTAGCACAATCTTTTTATCAATTGCTAGGGGCAGCACCCCTGAGATTACTCGTATAGAGAGAGGAATCACGGGGAAGTTGCCCCTAGTTGCGTCTTAAGCAATTCAAAATTCAGGGTGATTGAAAACTCCACAGCGAAGCGTAATACCAATTCAAAATTCAAAATTCGTCTTGAAAAGTTTTGCGCCGGGAAACCCCTTCGGATTCGCAGTCGCCTAGGTCGGGAGACCCTCCTGCAGCGCTGTCTTACCGGACGCGCAAACTTTTCGCAAAATGAAGAAAGCCAGACGTAACAAGGATTTGGGAATGTGTATCTGTCGCATTCTTTTTTCAAATTGGTGTAAGCAGCAGAGAGTCGTTTACTCAAATTCTTACCTTCCCATTACTCTCTATAACTGCTGGCGCTTTCTGACTAGGCTGCGATCGCTTTCTTCCGGATATATCAGCTAACAATCCCATCAGTGCTGGTACGACTGTTGGTGTCAAAATGGTAGAAAATGCGAGACCACCTGTCAGTACAATTCCTAGACCTTGGTATAGTTCTGCCCCTTGTCCTGGTACAACAGCTAGAGGTAACATTCCCAAGACACTGGTAGCAGCTCCCATAAAGATAGCTCGCAGGCGATCTTTGGTGCCGTCGTAAAGGGATGCGTAATATTCTTGCCCTTCTTCTTGCAGTTGTAAAGCACGTTCTACAATCAGAATCGCGTTGTTGACCACAACGCCTGTGAGGATAATAAATCCCAAGGCTGTAATCATATCCAGTGCTGCACTCATCCCCAAGACGTTAGCTAGAATCAGGCTCAGGAGTGCTCCACTCATTCCCATCGGGACGGTTGCCATAATCACGACAGGGTACAGGAAAGAGCGGTATAAGGCAACTAGCAACAGGTAGATAATTACAACAGATAAGGCGAAAGCAGCAACCATTTGGGTGACCGTTTCGGCTAAACGGTCTGCCGATCCAGCTAGTTCTAAGCGGTAGCCAGCTGGTAGAGTAGCTCGTAAAGGAGCCAGGACTTCAGTTTCAGCCCGTTGTACCAATGCGCCGAGGGGAGCATCAGGTGCTAATCCCACAATCAGCGTCACGGAACGCTCTAAATCAACGTGGTTAACGACATCTGGACCAGTGGTTTCCCGTACAAGAGCCACATCGGCAAGCTGAACCTGTCGTCCGCGAGTGGTGTAGAGGGGCAACTGACGTAACTCCTCTGGTTTTGTTACAGCAGTATTCTGAAGTTCCACTGAGACATCTAGCTCTTCTTTGCCATCAATAAAGTCTGAGGCAATTCTACCCCCTAAAGCTGCCTCCACCATTGAACCGACATCTGCTTCGGAGATTCCGACTTCTGCTAAACGTTCCCGGTTGGGAATCACACGGAGTTCTGCGGCTCCATTGACAAAGTTAGAGCGCACATTTCGCACCCCAGACAGTTCTCGCAGTTTGGGAGTCAGTTGCTTTTCAATTTGGCTGAGCTGTTCTAGATCTTCGCCGACAATATCTATTTCAAATTCTTTACCAGGATCTTGGAAAATTGAGACTCGATTGGGAATCAGGAAGCGATATCCAGCAAAATTATTACTTTGAGCCCGCATCCGCTCAACCATCTCGGCTAATCCTTTGCCCGTGGCAAATTCTGGTTTGAGAATCGCCGCGATTGACCGTCGTCCAGGACGTTCGACAAACATAACCCGATCAATTTCTGGTTGAGAACGCAGCCAATTTCTAGCGGGTTCTGATTGACGAATTGCTTCAGGGATGCTAGTTCCGGGCATTGGTTCGGCTAGCCAGAGAAGTAGATTGCGGTTTCCCTCTGGCAAGTAGTCCGGTGGCGGTAGTAAGCCAATGCTTGTGAAGATCAACAACACAGGAACAGAAAGAATCAAGAGTCTACGGGTAACTGCTTCCGGTTTAACAGCCCATTTCACTGTTGCAGCCACAACTGCTTCCAATTTTCCCTGGAACCGTCGAAAGAGCGCAGAGGTGAAAAACACAGCTTGTTCAAATCGACGCAGAAGTGAGGGAGCAGCCTGTCTGGCTGATTGGTTACCATTGGTTAAAATTTCGCCTTGGAGGACTTGCTGCGCTTCCCCTTGGCTCAGAAACAAGCCTGAAAGCATGGGAACGAGAGTTAAGGCGCTAAATAGCGAGATCACCGCAGCTGCTGAGATGGCGATCGCCATATCCCTAAAAAGTTGCGAGATCTCCCCTTGGACGAGAATCAGGGTGGCAAACACAGCAATATTTGTCAAGGTGGCAGCCAACATGGCTCCGCCAACTTCTTCGGTGCCGTCAATGGCTGCTCTTAGGGGACTCTTGCCCTTCTGCATGTGGGTGAAAATGTTCTCAATCACGACGATGGCGTTGTCTACCACCATCCCTGCGGCAAATCCTAGCGCTGCCAAACTGATAATGTTGAGCGTCCGTCCCATCAGATGCATGACGATAAAGACGCTAATTAGGGTGATAGGAATGGTGAGGGAAACAACGGCAACGGTTCGCATTGATCCCAGAAATAAAAGCAGCACTAATGTTGCCAGCAATGCCCCACTGATTAGGTTCTCCTGCACTAGGGACACGGATTGATTGATGTAATCGCTTTCATCGTAGTTATAGACAAAGCGAATCCCCTCGCCTGCTCGATCAAACTGAGCTTCTATTTCGGTCAATATTGCCCGGATTTGGCGCGATACTTCAGGTACGTTAGACCCCACCCGACGAATAATCCCGATTGCAGCGGCTCGTGTACCATTGAAGATCAGCGCACTTTCTTGCGGTTTGCGACCCATTTGTACCTGAGCAACATCGCGCAGGTAGACAATGCCGGATGCATCGCGGCGCAGAACAAACCCTTCGATGTCTTCTATCCGCTGCGAACGACTCTCGGTAAGCACCCGGTACTCCCGGCGACCTAACACCAATGGTCCTCCTCGAATGTCACGGTTATTCTCCCGTAACATTTGTACGACATCTCCAATCGTCAGATTACGATCCGAAAGCGCTTTGGGATCAACTCGAACCTCGACTTCTCGCTCTTGTCCCCCCGGCGTGATAAACTGCCCAACCCCTGAAACCCGACGTAAGCGAGGTAGAATCACCTCATCAATTAAGTCTCGATAATGATTTGGGTCGCTCTGATGTCCTTGTTTGGGCGCTAAGACCACCCACATCATCGGAGAGCTATTGCCCCCTACCACTTCTACATTCGACTCACTGGCTTCCTCCGGTAATGCTTCCACCTGCTGCAACTTGTTGACGACATCTACCAGCCGCTCGTTAGCGTTGCTGTTTGGAGTGAATTCCAGCGTGATGGTGCTGAAGCCCGTCCGGGAATTACTGCTAATTTCCCGTACACCTAAGACTTCTTCCATTCGCTCTTCAATCGGACGGGTGATTAGGTCTTCAACGGTTGTTGGACCAGCTCCAGGATAAGGAGTGGTAATTGTAATTTCTGGGCGGTCGCCACCGGGTTGCAGTTCTAGCGGCATGTTCAGGAGTGAGAAAACTCCGAAGATTGCCAATATGCAAAACAAAACAAACGTACCATGCCGCCAACGAACGGCTGTTTGGATGAAATTCATAATGTACCAATTATTAGTGGCTAGTAGGTTAGTTGTTGGTTGACCGACTCTCCAAAACCTTTACTGAAGTGCCATTTGATAAACTATCACCACCACGTAGAACTATCCGTTGACCCGGACGTAACTGTGAGTTGTAAATTGCGACGTTTTCACCCATGTCAGCAACCATTTCCACTGGTATCTGTTTGGCTTTGCCATCAGCAACTGTAAACACCAGCCACTGATTTTGTCTTTGTGTGAGGGCATCACGGGAGACAACAAGGCTGGGTCGTAGGATAGGCATAATCAAATTACCTGCGATCGCCATCCCTGGTAATAATCCTTGCGGTGGATTATTCAGTTGCACCCGCACTCGTTGCCGTCTGGATGCTGCATCTGCGGAGGGAACGACGGCTGTAATTCTTGCCCGTCCTTTCCATTGGGGCAATGCCCGCGCCGTCAGTTCTATCTGCATACCTGGGTTGACTCTACCACTGAGTTCTTCTGGCAGTTCTAGAAAGATATCTAGTGTATTTCCTGAGACTAATGTCACAATTTGGCCAGAATTTTCTACGAGGTCTCCACGGCTGATATGGCGAGTTTGTACCACTCCAGATTCTGGAGAAATAATTCGGGTGCGCTGCTGTGCTAGTCGTGCCTGATTCAGGGATGCTTCTGCTGCTGCGACGTTGGCTTTTTGGGCTGCTATTTCTTCTTTAATCGGGCCTGCTTTGGCTTCCGCTAAGACTGCTGAGGCTTGCAACATTTGTTGCTTTGCATCATCTATAGCACTTCTTGCTTCTACGAGTGTCCTTTGTGAGAGTGCGCCCTGTTTTACCAACTCTGTGGTGCGTCGGAAGTTATCCTGTGCTTCTTGTTCTCGCGCTTTGGCAGCATTGACGGCGGCTTGTCTTTGGGCTATGATTTCCGGACGAGTTCCCACCTCTAGGCGGGCAAGATTACTGCGTTGCTGTGCTAACTGTGCTTGTGCCTGTGATATTGCTAACTGTTGGTCAGAATCGTCTAAAGTCGCGATCGCCATTCCCGCTCGCACGCGATCGCCCGGTCTGACTAAAATATCTTTGACTCTACCTCTTGTCTGAGCACGAATCGTTGATTGGTGACTCGCTTCCACCTGTCCCAGTAATGCTACACTTCTATTCGCATTCCCCCTCAACAGAGCAACGGTTTCCACAGGACGGGGTGATTGCGCTTGCGGCTGCTTTTGAGCTAAGGCTGATTTCGGGGTTCCATTTGGAACAAGCATACGCCACACGATTACACCATTAAATATTAGAGATAAACCTAGTAGCAACCATAACCAAGGCTTTTTCTTTTTCGGTTCTAATTCCCTCAGAACATCAGTTTCAAGCTGCTGTTCCAGTACATTAGAGGTGCCTTGCTGATCAGAGTTTGAGACTTGAGCTTCCGGATTATTCATGGTTAGTCAAACGATTTTGGATCTTGGATTTTGAATTGACCAAAATAGGTATAGCAGTTCTTAATTGCGTAAAAAACATATTTGTTGTCAGAACACACGAGCGTGCGTCTTTACCGTGTATTGCATTCAAACGAAAATCACTATGAATCCAGGGGCGATGTGCCCAATGAAATTGTTTTGTTCCTGATATCTTGCACCATCAAGAAATGATTGGTCAGGGCAGAGAAATCAACCTCTTGAATGTAAATCTACGAACTCTGCAACTATAAAATTGTACTTGTTTTTTGTTAACTTTAGATTTTGTAGTGTTTTTATATTTTGAGTTTAATAGATAAATATGACAAAAAAATGTCAAAAAAAAATATAGTGGAAGGTTTACTCCTGATGGATGGAGTGAAAACGGTTCCCCTGCTACCTTATCTTCGCTACGGATGAGCACAAACGATAGAATCGCAATGGTGCTCTCTAATCCATTCCTAAGTTAATGAAAGCCGATCGCAAACCAACCCCTAAAATGACTTTACCTAAGTTTGCTCGCCCTGAAATACTCGCCCCCGCAGGTCACTGGGACTGTGCGAAAGCTGCTGTCGAAAATGGGGCAGATGCTATTTATTTTGGGTTGGATCGCTTTAATGCGCGAATGCGGGCGCAAAACTTCACGGAGGCAGATTTGCCGAAGTTGATGGAATTTCTCCATCATCGAGGTGTCAAGGGATATGTCACCCTAAATACACTCATATTTCCGCAAGAACTAAGAGAAGCAGAGCAATATCTCCGTACAATTATAGCTACAGGCGTGGATGCAGTTATTGTCCAAGATATCGGAATTTGTCGTCTTATTCGTCACCTGTCTCCAGATTTTCCTATCCATGCTTCCACACAAATGACTATCACCAGTGCAGCCGGAGTGGAATTTGTCAAATCTTTGGGGTGTCAGTTGGTAGTTCTTGGTCGTGAATGTTCCTTGAAGGAAATTGAAAAAATCCAGCACCAAATAGCACAACAGGAAGCCTCACTTCCTCTGGAAGTTTTTGTTCATGGTGCCCTGTGTGTCGCATATTCTGGTCAGTGTTTGACGAGTGAGGCGTTAGGGGGACGTTCTGCCAACCGTGGCGAATGTGCCCAAGCTTGCCGAATGCCTTATGAGTTAATCTCTGATGGCGAATTGGTAGATTTAGGAAATCGCAAATATTTGCTCAGTCCTCAAGACTTAGCTGGCTTAGAAATACTGCCAGAATTGGTTCAAGCGGGGGTCAGCTGTCTCAAGATTGAAGGTCGCTTGAAAACACCAGAGTATGTGGCCAATGTGACTCGTGTTTATCGAGAAGCCCTGGATCGGGTGATGGCGGATTTGGATGTAGGAAACAATAAGAAATTCTCCACATCTTTTCAAGAACACTACAACTTGGAGATGGCGTTTTCTCGTGGACAGTATACGGGTTGGTTTCGCGGTGTTAACAATCAGGAACTTGTTCATGCCCGTTTCGGTAAAAAGCGGGGAGTTTACTTGGGCGAAGTCACTCGCATCAGTAACGAAAAAGTCATAGTACGGTTACAAGCCCCAGTTAAGCCGGGTGATGGTGTTGTTTTTGACTGCGGTCACCCAGAGGCGCAGGAACAAGGCGGTCGAGTTTATGCGGTGGAACAAAAAGCTAAGGAGACAGTGCTGACTTTTGGTCGTCGTGATCTCAACTTGCGACGAATACACGTAGGAGACAAAATTTGGAAAACCAACGACCCAGAACTTGATAAGCAACTACGTCAGAGTTTTGCTGGAGAAAATCCCCAGTTTCAGCGTCCAATTCACATAGAGGTGTATGGTGAAGTTGGTCAGTCAGTAACTGCGATCGCCCGCGACGAACTCGGTCACATTGTCCAAGTAGAATCTACAATCCCCCTTGAAGAGGCGCACACCAAACCCCTCACCCCAGAACGTTTACACGAACAGTTTGGTCGTCTGGGCAATACTCCCTTTTCTCTAGGAAGCTTGACAAATCACCTCAATGGTGCAGTCATGCTACCCGTCAGTGAATTGAACCGTTTACGGCGGGAGGTTGTAGGGCAGTTGGAAGAGTTGCGTTCCCAACCCAAACGCTGGCGACTTAACTCTCATGCTTGTGTACAAGACTTGCTCCCTTCCACTTCAAGAGTGCAAGGGACTCCCAACTCCCCGTCGCTGATTGTACTCGTGCGAAACTTCAAGCAACTACAAGCTGCACTGGAAGCGGGAATCGAAACCCTCTACTGTGAATTTGAAGACCCCCGCGCTTATCGGGAAGCAGTGCAGATGGTACGCCAAGCAAGTAAAGGAAATACTCAGCACTCCATCTGGGTTGCGCCTCCGAGAATTACCAAACCTGGAGAAAACTGGATTTTGCAACAGGTGCGTTCCTCTGACGCGGATGGCTATCTGGTACGGAACTATGACCATCTGCAGTTTTTTGCCAATGAACGTTGCATAGGGGATTTCTCTCTCAACGTTGCTAATCCCTTGACGGCGCACTACTTTCAGCATCAATTTGGTTTAGAACGGGTGACAGCATCTTACGATTTGAACATAACTCAGTTAGAAGACTTGCTGACAAGTTGTCCACCCAAATGGTTTGAGGTGACAATTCATCAACATATGCCCATGTTCCATATGGAACATTGTGTCTTTTGTGCCTTTCTCTCTGAGGGAAATGACTACACCAACTGCGGACGTCCCTGTGAGAAGCATGAAGTGAAATTGCGGGATAGGGTAGGGACAGAACACATTCTCCAAGCCGACGCAGGTTGTCGAAATACTGTATTTAATGGCACCGCTCAAACGGCTGCCGAATACGTACAGCATTTGATAGAGCTTGGTGTACACAATTTCCGGATTGAATTTCTCAATGAGACTCCTGAAACAATGACACAAACAATACATTGTTATCAACAACTGCTGCAAGGGAAAATGACAGGTTCTCAACTGTGGCGGGAGTTAAAGTTGCAAAATCAGCTTGGTGTGACTCGTGGTCCAATGGCGAATCGATTGCCGTAAGACCTCGCGGGATGTATGTCACGAGATTCAGCGCAGCGGGGTGGGGAAGGATAGCGCGTCAGGGTCGAGCTTGGTTCTGGATATATTGCTTTAAGACTTCTATGGGAGCGCCACCACACGAGGCAACGTAATAAGAATTAGACCAAAAAGAAACATCTCCCCAATAATATTTTTTTACTTCTTCGGGAAATTCTTTTTTTAGCATTCTTGCTGTAGAACTTTTTAAACTCCCTACTACTGCGGCAATCGAATTTTTCGGGTGGAAGTCTAACAAAATATGTACATGGTCTGATTCACCATTAAACTCAATTAACTGGCAATTCATTTTATTCGATACTTGCTCAACCATTGCTTTTAATCGGTTGAGCATTTCGTTATTTAATGCTTTACGACGATAATGTGTTACAAACACAAAGTGTAACCGCACACTAAAAACACTATGAGAACCTTTTCTAGCTTCCATCTTGCCAGCCTATAATCGCGTGCTATAATCGCAATATAACAGATAGGTCGATATGTTATGGCTACCAAACGAATTACTTTTAGGCTTTACCCATCTAAATCGCAAGCGTCAAAAATGCATTACTGGAGAAGATTGCACAAGGATTTGTACAATGCTTGCGTTGAACATCGTAAAACGTCCTACAAAAAATTTGGGAAATCTGTTGATTATTTTGACCAGCAAAATCGTTTGCCAGAGTTTAAGGAATGTTGGGGAGAGTATAAAGAGCTTGGTAGCCATGCATTGCAAGATACTGTTAAGCGCGTAGATTTTGCGTTTAAGCGATTCTTTAAACTTAAATCTGGCTATCCGAAATTTAAATCAAGTCGTCATTACAAAGGATGGACATACCCTTGTGGAGCGGGATGGAAAGCTTGCACCAATGGCAAAAACGGTTATCTAAAAATATCTAATTTAGGTAACATCAAAATGCGCGGTCAAGCTAGAGATTGGGGCAAACCCAAAACTTGCACAATTTGTTTTTCGCAAGGTAAATGGTATGCTTCAATTACTGTTGACTGTGTACCTACTCGCCCACAAACTAGCATTGGTGCTGTTGGCTTAGATTTTGGTATTTACCACGCAATTGCTGATTCTAATGGCGAGGTAGTAGAAAATCCCAGATTTGTTAAAGTTGCTCAGACCAAAATTAATCAGATAGCTAAAACCAGTAGAAGAAAAAGACCATCAAACTTTAAAAAGAAGGTTAAAGCTTCACGACGCTGGAAGAAAGCAAACAAAGCTGTAGCCAAAATACAGTCAAAAGTTGCTCGTCAAAGACAAGATTGGCAACACAAAGTCTCTACACAAATAGTTAGCTGTAATAGCTTGGTAGCGACCGAGAAGTTAAACCTCAAAGGCATGACTCGCAAGTCAAAAGGCAAAAGGAAACGTCAAAAGTCAGGACTTAATCGGTCTTTGCTGGACGTAGGAATCGGGAATCTCAAGGATTTGATTAAGTACAAAGTTACTGAGGCTGGAGGCTTCTACATCGAAGTTCCAACAATTAAAGTTAAACCTTCTCAGACTTGTCCTAATTGCGGTCATCAGAAAAAGAAAACGCTAGCACAAAGAACACATCATTGCGAAAAATGTGACTACAAGTGCGACAGAGATGTAGCCGCAGCAATGGTAATGCTATCTTACGCTAGGGGTATGGAACGTGCCTCTACAGGCTTGGATGAGTCAACCCCTACTTGGTGCGGAAGCTTCAAGCAAGTTGCTCAGAGGAAGAGCCAGAAACATGTAGCTCAGTCGTAGACGGCTACATGTAGTTCATTCGCTTCCTGCGCCACTTGAGGTGTAAATCCTGCTTGTTGACATATGCTGATAATCTGGTCGTAAAATCCTGTTCCCAGATGACGCGGAAATAGAACAAAGGATTCACAACAGAGCGATCGCAACGACACCTGTGCTTGAGTGGCGAGCGCATGAGCCTCTGGCAACACCGCCACAAACGACTCTTGTAAAACTGTCTCCACCTTTAGTTCGTCGTCATTCAAGGGTGGACGAATAAACCCAAGCTGAATTCGATTGTCATGCAGAGCATCGACCTGTTGAGCTGTCGTCATTTCGTGCAGGATCAGGCGCACATCGGGAAACCGCTGACGAAAGGTTCTCAAGGTGATTGGAAGAATGCTGTAAGTGGCAGATCCGGCAAACCCAATCCCCAAGCAACCGACCTCTCCCCGGTTTGCTCGTTGTGCTGCCTCAATTGCTTGCTCAGATTTCGCCAGAATTTGACGAGCCTGTTGTAAAAACACCTGTCCCGCTTCCGTAAGTCGTACCATGCGCTTAGTGCGGTGCAAAAGTTGAACGTTGAGTTCAAGTTCAAGTTGGCGAATTTGGTGACTCAAGGGCGGTTGGGCAATCTGCAAACGTTGAGCAGCTCGACCAAAATGCAGTTCCTCAGCCACAGTCACAAAGTAACGCAGGTGACGAAGTTTGATCGCTTTCTAATACTTTTTAAGTTTTAGTCTAAAACAAAAATTGTATTGGACATATTTATCGTTGGTTCTTACTGTAGAAAGTAAGGCACAGAACGTTCATTGCCACACCTCACACTTCGACAGGTAGATGCACCTGAGTGTGGATAGTTCGTAATCAAAAATTTGTCATTCTAAAACGCTTTGGAGGTTTGTTATGCAACTGCAATGGTCAAAGCAGTGTAGGCTTAACGCTCTTTTTGCGGCAATTCTGTCTACAACCGTTGGTTTCTCATGCAGCCAGATGCAAGCGCAAAGTTCAACTTCACAATCGCCAACAATGACCCAAACTTCATCCACTCAATCTCAAATCACTCGCGAAGATACTTTTGTTACCAGACCTGTTTCTGGATCGTCCAGAACGGGGGCGCGATCGCTTTCTTCAAATGGAATGATAGCCTGTCGCTTGTTTATAGTATAAAAATAAAGCTTTGTCTTTCAGATACTGGATCTCTTTGTTGAGTCATGCTATTTTGAGTATCTAGAATAGAATAATCTATCTAAAGCCGGATGCCAAACTTTATGAAAATGACTACGAATCTAGAGGCGGAATTTTTTTTCCAACAAGGATTACGCCAGAACAAAGCAGCAAAGTTTGAAGAGGCAATAGCCAGTTTTGACAAAGCTTTGAGGTGTAAACCTGATTATCCAAAAGCCTTATCTCAAAAAGGCTTTGCTCTAGGTTCCTTGGGTCGGCATGAAGATGCGATCGCCTGCTTTAACCAAACCCTAAAATTACAATGGAATACTTGCTGGGTTTGGCAAAATCGGGGGATTGCGTTAGGCAAGTTAGAACGCTACCTTGAAGCAATCAACAGTTTTGACTGTGCCCTTGAGTTGAATCCACATGCTGCTAGTATCTGGCACAATCGCGGTATTGTCTTGTGTGACTGGGGACAGTATGAAAAAGCACTCAAAAGTTTTGACCGCACTTTACAGTTGCAACCAGACGCATATTGGGCATGGAATAACAAAGGTAATGCCCTTAAACAGTTAGGATATTATAAAGAGGCTCTTGACAGTTACGACCGTGCCATTGAGTTTGACCCCAATAATGTAATGGCTTGGCAAAACCGAGGCATGAATTTGATGGAGTGGGGACGTTACCAAAAGGCACTTGCAAGCTTTGATCGCCTGATTGCAATTCAAGCAAACAATGAGAAAGCTTGGTTCAATCGTGGCATAGCTTTGGAAAAATTACAGCGTTATCCGGAGGCGATCGCCAGCTACAAACACGCTTGTGAGTTACAACCATCCGATGATACCATCTGGTACAACAAAGCTCGCTGCTATGTCAGAGAAAATAACATAGAAGAGGCAATTAACAACTTACAACGAGCAATTGATTTGTGTCCAGACAAATACTTGCAAATTCTCAAAAATAACTCAGAATTTGCCAAAATTAGCAACGATGAGCGCTTTCAGGCTATGTTCCAACAGCAAAATTATTAGCCGGTTGATGGTTGACGGTTAATCGTCAACTCAACATAAAACTTAGACACTGAGAGAGTTTTAAGCCTGTTCCCTGTTAAGAGTTCCCTGCTATAACTTAATTATGAATGGTGAAGCACAACCCCTCTAAGCTAGACCACCGTTCGCTTAGGACTCCAGCAAGTACGCGTAAACCCCATACTTCACCACGACGATGACCGACGGCGATGACACCAATTTTTGTTTCTAGCAATGCTTGTTCAGCTCTTTGTCGTAACTGTCCGGTAATATAAACATTAGCACCGCGAGTTGCTGCTTCACGCACGAGCGAGTCAGTCATTGCACCAACAACAGCAACTCGTGTAACTTCAGCGCTTTGGGCTGCGTGTACCTACTCGTACCCACCAAATATTTGCTTGACACAATGACACAAATGGGCAAATCTTTGAGTCGGAATCTCTCCAATCATACCGATCACTCTGCCGTCTTTGTTTCCCAGCACTTCTAAACTAGACATTCCCAACACTTGTGCCAATCTGGAATTGAAAGAAAACGTCAAGCGCTCATCAAATGGTAAATGATAAGATATAACACCGATATCTGGTGACAGTTGTCCTGGTTCAAGTTTCCAAGGACGATGTAAGAATAGTGCATCTATATCTTGAGTGCTTGTCCATTCCTGTAATTGCGCACAGGGTTCTAGTACCAAGCCCAAACGTCTAACAGGACGTGTTGAAGGCAAATATACACCACCTCTTTCCTCTTGAGAGTAGCGCTCAACAGCAAAGAATTGGTCTAAAAATTCTGCTATTTCTTGTAAAAGAATCAAGTTGCTTCCAGTGATCATTCATAATGTCTTATTATGATCGATATTAGTTCCCTCCTTTTTAAGGAGGGCTAGGGAGGATCAACCCTTAACAGCAACCGTATTGCCTGATCACCCCTTCATTTTGGCGAAGAAAGATTCATACTGAGCCATTGTTTGCTGGGATAAAGGCAGTAAAAAATCACTTTTATCAAAAACTTTAGGATTAATAACTAACAGGCTACGTAATGATTGTTGAAAATCCGAATCAGAAATATTTGTAGGTATTGGTGAATTTGTTTTAGTCAGTAAAGATATTTTTTTAGCAACGTCACCTTTTAAACAAAAATTTATCCATTCATATAACAAAGATTGCCTATCTTGACCTACAGGAGTTACCCATACATCTGCCGAAAGTGCCGTTCCTGAGTCAGGAACCACTGTGGCAAGTTGTGGATAGCGTCCAAGAAATGGCGCGATATCGTTTGACCAACCAACTGCTAACCAAGTATCCCCAATAATCAGAGGTTCCAAGTATCTAGTAGAATCATAAAATTTCACCTGTTGATTTAATAGTTGCAGTTCCTTTTCTAAATTTGGAACTGTATCTAAGTTTTCTGTGTTGTAAGATTTTCCCAGCTTTTTTAAAACTAGACCAATGACTTCCCGTGGTTGATTTAAAAGAGAAATGCGTCCTTGCAGTTTCTCATTCCATAAATCACCCCAATCTTTCGGTGTCCAACCTAATTCTTGGAACTTGTCTCGACGATAAATCATCACCGTACTACCCCAACGGTAAGGAACAGCCCAAACGTTTCCTTTGGAATCGACAAGACCTTTGTCGTTACGCGTTACCAATTTTTGCCATTTTTTGGGCAAAGCAGACCACTGTTCTATCTTTGTCACATCCAGTGGTTGTATGAGTTTCTTCTCAATTGCATAACTTATCCAGTAATCTCCTAAAGTGACTAAGTCAGCTTTGGTAACTTTTTGAGATTTCGCAAATGGTAAGAAGCGACGCCATCCTTCCTCATCACTGGTATTCGTTTTCTTCTGCCAAGTTTGCAATTTTTTAAATAAATCCTCTAATTGCTCTACAGGAGTAAACTTTAATTGCACTTTTGGCTGCAAACGGCTAAATTGATTAACGACCTGACCAGGGATAGAACCTTTCAACAGTTCCACGTTTAGCACCTGTTTGTTGTTACCACACCCAACAACCAGTTGTGAAAGTGCGAGTGTACTTGTACCTAGCAAAAAAGACCGTCGCTCCATTGATTTTAACTTTTAGCTTGGAAAAGTGTTAGTAGTATCAGTTTTACAAACCTAAGTGTAGCAACAATTAAGTTAGACCATTCCAGGGGATGAGTTAAAGATATCTCTGTTGGTTGATTTATAGTTTTTATTTTTATCTGAAAAAATATTTCTTTTTAGGTGATACTAGTCAATATAGCTGATTGTCAGAGTTTGTTGACAATTTGATTTGGAATTTCCTTTTTCAATTTGATACCGATTTGACACTCTCCGGGCTAAAGCCACGGAGATTCTCCCATCTAGCCCAATTCCCCGTGGAACTGTATTCATGGAGTTACCCCCTACCGTTTCTGGAACTACCTCACGGTAGTATTAGGGGAGAGTCGAAACTCTGGGGACTGCCAATACCCCATACTATCTATCAACCACGACCATTACAGTCTTTACCTCTGGCAAGATTTCGCGTAGCCCTCTATAGATAGATAGAACTTCAGTGGTTGCTTTTTTCTCGCTATTAGCAACTTGTTTTTAAGCCTCAACTAGAACATCCAGTTGAGTTATCAGGAACATCCTGATAATATTACTATACCACCTATTCTGGTATATCGTAAATGCCTAAACCCAAGAGCTATATAACTTTCCAAATCCCGGAACACGAAAAAGATATCTTGCTTCAGTACTGTGAGCAAGAAGACAGAACTCAATCTGACGTACTAAGAGAGCTAGTACGTTCACTAAAGAAAAAGCTTGGCGGGAAATGAATTTCCCGGGTCGTCTTTCATCCCCGGTCTAAAGAACGGAGTTTGGCACATAGTGCCTGCTCCTGGGGGGCTTTCAGTCTCCCGCGCGAATCACCGTAAGTTATTAGTAAACTTTTACCTAAGTAATTATTCACAGAAACAGCCAGTATTGAGTACGGAGTCTCTCACTTTTTGTTTTACAGTCCCTAAAATCAAAAGCGTTGAGGTAAAGGTTTGACATCGTGAATTGATTTATGGCAAAAAACAGGTTTTTGTCGCTTAATCCAGGGCATTTATCACCAGAGGTTTACTAAGAACTTAACACGACGATTAGCTTGAGGTTTCTACACATTCAGCACTAAATACAGCATTTGAGAAATTCGCAACGTTTTTCTTTAAGATCATCTAACTAGTACAGCACGGCGTAAATAAGGCTACCATTTTCAATCAACAAAAAGCTTACAGTATAAGCCTTTTGACTTTTGACTTTTGACGAACGCCCAGCGCTACTAGCCCTTTGCAAACAAGCGTAATAGAGCGCTGTTTCTAAGCCCCTGCAAACCCCATGTGAAACAATGTAAAGAAGTTGTTATTCGTTGGGAACTTGTGCAATCCAGCACTCAGAAAACGTGGCTCGCAAGTATTTCTCAAAGAACATCCGCAAAATTAATTTTTCTCAAGAAAATTTGGACTAAGACTTGTATAAAATATGTAGATATATTTACAATTAATAATTTAAGTATTGCATTTCAACAGAACATATTAAAAGTTAAAAAAATCATAAGTATAGTTAACCTAGTCCATAGATTGAATACTATAGAGAAAGTAAGCGGATGAGGGTATTAAATGGAGCCATTACAAAAGCAGGTCCTAACTCTGGGTAACAAACTGGATGCCCTCTCTGAGGTCATTTCGCAGCTTGATAGTAAAGTTTCTCAAGCTTTATCAGAAGGCTGCCTAGTGAAACCACAACAGGCTCAGGATAATTTACTGGATAATAGCGAAGCAAGGCGCTATCAGTTCAAAGGGCAAAGCAGTTTCAGTTCAGAGCTTGAACATAAGGACGTCATCACAGATGGCATGTATCCAGATAGCACGAATTTTCAAGGCTCAGAGAAAAGTTTAACACCAGAAATTCAAATCCAACGGCTGACAGCCCAATTAACAGCAGCATACAATCGCATTGCTGCTTTGGAAGAACAACTACTACTGAAAAGAATTCATTCTTAACCAACGAAGAAATTAAAACTCTTACGATAGCAACTCAGATTGAAGGCTTCTACACCATTTTTAGCTAATTTCATTGCATTCTTGTTCGATTTGCGCTTTAATTCAGCGTGTTTTGTGCTTGGCTACATAAATTCTTACCCTTGGCTTTTAGACATGGGATCATTGTGACTTCTGTATTCTGACTTGTTTTGATATTGCTCTAATTGGTCTTCAATTGCTTGCAAAAGTTGATGTTGTTGCCAATCTCGGACTAGATGAGCAGCTATACAAGCACCTCCTGCGCCGACACCTTCTTTTACAAAACCCTGCTCGTAGGCTCTAAGTTGGGGATAACGGGAATCAGCAAAACTCAGTTCAGTCGCTAGTAGCGGTGGAGTCACTCCGTCAGCAGTTATGTTGCTCTGACCAACTAGCTGCGCTAGTTCAATTGTGCCCCCCGTCAGGTCTTCTGCTACCCAACGGGTTGTTCCTATAACGACTTCTTCCGGTCGCCAGGACAAGGCGTAAACTTGAGCAATGGCACTGATGAGAGCATATACTGCAAGCATTTGTGTTCCACCAGCAAGCAAAACGCCACAACTGCGGCTAAGAGCGATCGCCATCCCAGCGACTACAACTTGCATGGGATCGCCGACCGCTGCAACTAACTTAAGGGGATCAATTACGGAAGATGAGGGGATGAGGGAGTGAGCGTTTCCTTCCCTCTCTCCTTTGTTGACTCCTATTTTTTCCTCTTTTCCAACTTCTCTATTCCTCATCTTCTCCAGCCCAGCCTGCACCACTGCCCACTTTTGCGCGTGATTGCAAACTGGGTGAGAGCTGTTAACCTTTCCGACTGCTGGTATGCCTAAGCCAGTTAAAATTGCTAGGGCGGTTGTCGTTCCTCCTACAACACACTCGCTCAAAATTAAATACCGATTTTGGATTTCTCTACCCAGTCGTTCTCCCCAAACCAGCCCCTGGTTGAACAAGTGGTGTACCGTTGCCAGTTCCATAGCAGCGCCTTGACTTAAACACCCAGCATAATGACCACCTAAATCAATAGCTGGGACAGCAGGGGACTGAGGTAAACCAGCATTAAATAAATAAACTGGAATATTTAGCGCCTCAACCACAGCGCGAGAAATAATAACGGGCGATGCCCCAGCCGCTAACGGTGGTAGAGAATACTTGGGTTTATGTTCTGCACCATAATATAAAAACTCAGCATCTGCACAAGCGGTGTATTTTCTATCCTCACAAGTACGACCAGCTGCGGAAATTCCAGGAATCAAACCAGTTTCAGTAAATCCTAAAACACAAGCAAATACGGGTAAACAACCGCGATATTTGCTCATCCATTCCTGGGCTTGGTCAATCTGAGTATAAATACGAATAAAGTCATTAGTCATGATTTAAGAAATACAGGGGTGTAAGGGTGTAAGGGTGTAGGGGTGTAGGGGTGTAGGGGTGTAGGGGAAAAATGTGTTTTTTTCAAGCGGGTGGTACGCCTTTGAATGCGCTTACTCTTAAGAAACATCATCCGCCCTATTCCCTGTTCCCTGTTCCCTGTTCCCTGTTCCCTGTTCCCTGTTCCCTGTTCCCTGTTCCCTGTTCTATGATTCATAATCCATAATCACTTGTACCCAGCGTGGAGGACGGGGGATGGGGTTACCGAGGCGATCCAATAGCAGCCATGCTGCTAAGTGTACTGTAAATAAGTAGATAAAGTTGTTGAAGATAATTAAGGCGATCGCCCACACTTGAATCCAAAATACACTAGGACTCACCAAAATTCCTAGTTTGAGAACAACCCACTCAACCAAATCCGTTACTTGGTTGATGACATAAATCCAAAGGTCTTCACTAGTCAACAGAGACATCAACCATATACGAAAAAAAACTCCTATAGTGCCCAATAGTGCACCCAAGGAGATGGAAACAATCCAAGGAATACGACGATTCCATGTTGCTCCCAAAAGTACGCCCATAAAGGCAAAGGGGATGACAAACAGTAGACTGCGGACTGGTCCCATCAACACCAAAAGCAGCAATCCAGATGTGACTGCTGACATCCATGCCGCTCGTTTGCCCCAACGAAGGTATACTAGGGCGATCGGCACAGGAAAAAATATTCGTAATACAGGTCCTAAGGGAAGGTAAAAATTAATAAACCAAATCAAGCTAGCAGTGCTTGCTAAAAATGCCGTTTCTACCATTCTTAACGGCACTTCCAGCTTCATTGAGTTTTTGTTAGAGTCTTTTGTTTGCCTGACCATTAATTTCAAGGGAGTTAAAATGAGAAGAACGAAGAACTGTTAAACGATCATTTTTTCTAAGCCTGACAAATCGGGAATACAAATCACCTCTTGCTCTCGTTTAATCAATCCTTTTTTTTCAAGTCTTGTCAGGACTCGTGTGACAGTTTCCCGTGCCAGTCCACTTAAACTACTCAATTCCCTGTGGGGTAAATTGGGAATTTTGATTCCCTCGTCTCCTTTTTTTCCCTGTCCCTCTGCTAAAAACAATAACGTATCTGCTACCCGCGATTGACTGTCAGATTCCCTTAACCGCAATCGCCGATTTACTTGCCGTAAACGACGTGCCATCAGCTGCGCCAGTCGGACTCCCGCCATTGGTTCTGTTTGAAGTAACTTGACAAAATCTTGTGCTGGCATACTACCAATGATCGTAGAAGTCAAGGTAATAACATCAGTGGAACGAGGCACTTCATCAAGAGCTGCCATTTCACCAAATAATTCTCCTTGGCCGAGAATATTCAGTGTGACTTCTTTGCCTTCCAGATTATATGTGCGTATTTTAACCCATCCTTGAGCTATAAAATATACGGAGCCACCCCAATCATTCTCTAACAAAATCACCTGATTAGCTGGATGAGTGCGGGTTACCAGATGAGTAAGTGCTTGTTCTACAACGGTTTCTGGTAACCCTTGAAAAAAGGGTGCCAAGTACCTTAAGGGATTGGTAAGTGCTTGCACGCTATACCGGTCTTCCATTACGACATTTTGTTGATAAAATCTGTAATATACACAAAAAATAACGCTACTTTTATAAGCCTAGGCTATTAAAGTACAGCCATTAGAATCTAAAAATAGATTATGTTACAAAATAAAGCGAGCCAAGCGTTTTTTATCAAAAGTATTGCGTTCTCGCGCTAAGATTTCGCCAAAGTCTCGCAATCATAAATAGTCTACAGCTTACAGCTCCCTGGTTGAAGACTAGCAGCACTGTAAACATCAATACTTAAAACTCAAAACTATAGGCAACCTAAATAAATAATACTCATGGTCACTAATTTTTGCTACCCTAGAATTTTTAGCTGTTTTCAGTAAACTACAATTATATATATTGCCGGATGCCTGTCTAATGCCTAACATAGTGCAACAGTTAAAAAAATTTCTATCGCCACCTGAGTTAAAATTCTAGATAAGGTAAATTAACGTGACTTCCCGCGCAACAGAAACTGAACAACTGATTGCAGACATTGACCGCTTACTCACCAACAAGCGCCTACCGAGGCTTTTCTCTAATCAAGGGTCAGAACTACGACAAGTTTTAGAACGAATTCGCGACTTTTTGGTCAATTTATCAGAAAGTTATCCTCAGGTTCAAACCTCCCAAGAGCGACAATCACAACAATTTCTCCCACCAGCCAAATCTGTTGCTCAGGATCATCACCAATCCTTACCCCAGCAGCAATCTTTACAGCAACAGGAAAATATTAATGTTGTGCTGGGACAAGAAAGCAATCCATTTGCGGCAGTTCTAGCATCGTTCCAAGAAGAAATCAAAGCACTGTTGCAAGAGCGATCAAATCTTGTCGAGGAAATCAGGCAATTAGAACAAAAACGGCTACATAACTACTCTCTAGCACAGCAATTAGCGAATCAGGAGCAGATAATTTCCGAATTTTTGCAGGTGCTCAAAAGCAGAATTGTGTCTGATTTCACACCACAAACAACAGAAACTGCTGCCAATTCTCAAATGCAACATTTGGTGATAGATTACCAAGGTAACACAGAATCTCCAACCTCTTCGACTTTACCCCTTTGGGCTTCGCCAGTCGCTCATGGGGGAAACCAACGCCAGATCCCTACGGAGGGAAACCCTCCTGCAGGACTGGCTCCCCAAGACCGCGCTGGCTCACCTGTAGTTGAGTCATCAGACCAAGTGGAACGCTTATCAAGGCTTGGGAACAAGTTAGATCAAAAGTTACTTGCCCTTGATGGAACTGTGAATGTTGTTTTTGAGGCATTACAAGGCAATATTCACACTTATCATGAATCTTTGTCCCAGGCGCTGGCGAGAATGCACAGCAAAGGAGTCCAAGGGGAACAGTTGTTGGCAAGTTTCATCAGCAATTTTACACAGCAGTTGCAACAACAAACTTCCATCAACCAACCATCTGTTGAGAATGTCAAAGATGAAACACCACAGTTAGTAGAATCAAACGAGTTAGCTTCAGAGTTACCTGAGGTGACACCAAATAACCAAGCACTCAGCTTGGAAGCACAACAGGAGAGTGCGAATGCATCAGATTTGAATGCAGTCGTTTTTCAGGACAGGCAAGACGCACAAAACACCGTAGAGACTCCTGACAAAAGTGCTATACACCAGAATAGTTCTCAGTTCATTCGTGATCAAGTAGACCAACTTTATGCCAGTTTGTTTGGTGTTGACGTGACAGATGTGGCAACAGAAGATAAAGTCACCGATATCACAGATGAGTTCTTTGATGAGCCAACAGCAACTGTATCAGCACCCAGTGAAGTCACAATTATCACAGATGAATTATCTACTCTCACATTATCTGAACTTACAGATGAGTTATTTGAGCAAAGCATAACCACACCTGCTGGGGATCAAGTTCAATGTACAGATGTCACAAATCAATTATCTGAACCTGATATAGATCAGTTTTTTGAGGAGCAAACGACAACCACACCCGTGACAACAGATGATGACACAACTGTGACGGATGTGACAAATGTCATAGATGAGTTATTTGATCAAACAACACTCACTTCATCTGCCGACACTTCACCACCAACTGTCACTCATCAACCACAATCAGAGTTTCTGTATGAAATAACTTTTGAAGCACCGCAAGTGCCAACAAAGCCGGTGACAGATGTCACAACTCCTTCATCAGTGTCGAATCTCTCTGAAACTTCAGAAGACGCTGCAACAAATCAACAACAACTCGATTCTATTGTTGAGATTCCAGATCCCTGGTTGGAGGAACTAGAAGCCGATCTTGTGAAACTCAGTACTGATGATGCCAAACAGACACAAGATGTCAGCTTGGAAACCACAGAACAATCATCCATTCCTCAGGAAAATATATTGGCAGAATTACCGCCTGTGGAAGATTTGGACAGTACCAGCCCAGTGAGTCCAACAAGTGAAAATATAATTACAGTGTTGACTGATTTATTGGCTGATACAAACCGCGAGTCACTAGCAGCAAGCACAGCACCTATCACTTCAGAAGCCGTAGAAACCTCCCCACAGAATGTTGCTGAATCTTCGGCAGCTGGAATTCAAAATCGTGATGTAGAAGAGTCTTCAAAGAACAACGTTCCTGCTTCACCGATTGAGAATGTGTTATTTCCAGAAGAAAATCAATCTCCAGAAATGGTTGATATTTCCTTGGAAGAAGCGCAGTTGGATCAATTGGAACAAGATTTAGCGAGTTTTGATGGGGAGATAAATGCTTTGTTGCACCCTTTGACTCAAAGCGAAAATCAAGAAAAAGCAGAGACTTCGCCAAACTCAAGCACAATAGAACCAGAAGCGGAACTTGAAAAAAGTGTGGTAAAAGAAGAAATTGACGGTTCTTCTGTCTCCATTTCTGGTTCCACAAATAACGACGCCCGTAAATCTATTTGGTATTTAGGAATTGATTTGGGTACAACCGGAATTTCTGCTGCTTTGTTAAATCGCTCAACAACACAAGTGTATCCTTTGTATTGGTCAGCAGCACAAACCCAAGAGGAAGCAACTTCTATAAAACGATCATTTCGTTTGCCAGCAGAAGTCTATCTGCCAACAGCTTCGGTGACAAGCACTGAAACAGAAAGTTCACATCCACAAGACCAGATACCACCTGCGGCTGTGGCTGAAGAAAAAGTACCTGAGAATATGGCTACGAGTTCTCCATCACCTCAGTCGAGTGCTGCAACGCATAACTTATTCTCAGCGCAGTTGAAACCTTATCTGCAAATTGCTTTACCTTACAAGAGTGAGGGACAAAAATGGGAACCAGTTTTGCAATTAAACGAATTTTCTACTGTTCCATTGGTTTGGGTTGTGCGATCGCTCTCGAAACTACTCTTAACATTCACCGAGGATCGCAGTAGCACGACGTTGGGTTTAACTGCGGCTGCCGTTGGTCTAGACCAAGAAACCTTCCGTCGTATTATCAATGAGATTACTGGTGTTATTTGCACTTGCCCATCCAACTGGTCGGAACAATACCGCTTCAACATCCGAGAAGCTATACTCATCAGCAAACTCGTGCAGCATCCCCAACAAGTCTTTTTTCTGGAAGAAGGAATTGCTTGTTTGCTCTGTGAACTTGACGGCGCTGAAGGTGAAATCGTAAAAATCACAGATAGTGAGGGGACTCGTTTTGCAAAAAGCAGCGATCGCCCTTTTGTGGGTAATACTTTCGTCCTTAATATCGGTGCTGCTGCAACAGAAATGGCGTTAGTTGATTTGCCGGAAAACGTGGAAGACCTCACCCATAGTGATTTTATGCTTCACGGTTTTGCTTATGCTGGCAAAGAATTAGAGCAAGACATTATTTGTCAATTGCTATTGCCATCTAAATGGCGACAACCACGTACGAGTTCTCAGGAAGATACCAAAACTCATACCACAAATTCCAATAATTGGCAACCAGCAATTCTTGGTTTAGATCAGATGTCCTTTTCTAGTTTAGGCTTGGAAGAATTGAACCTCCCTCGGGCTGGCGAACCAGATGTTGGAGAACGCATTCGCCTACAGCAACGCTTAGAAAGTTCACTTTTAGGAAAGGCGATTATTGATGCGGCGATCGCTCTTAAGTTGATTTTGCAACACCAAGAATCTTTTACCCTGGAATTAGCAGATCAGCAATGGGTTTTGCAGCGACGAGACTTAGAAAGCCAGGTATTTGTCCCATTTGTTCGACGCCTCAACCGAGAAATCAATCGGTTACTTGTTGCCAAAGGCATGCCAACAGAAGCAATCAATCAAGCTATTTTCACAGGTGGGGTTGCTTCTGTTGCAGCCGTGAGTCGTTGGCTGCGGCAAAAACTGCCCAACGCTAAAATTATCCAAGATTTGTATCTCGGTGAAAATAACTCTCCCAATTGCAGTCGGGTTGCATATGGTTTAGCAGTACTTCCTCTGCATCCTCAAGTCTTAGACGTTCCCAGACAACAGTACACCGACTATTTCTTGTTCACAGAATTGCTGCGAATTCTGCCATCAAGAGCGATATCTTTTAGCGAAGTTATCCAGTTATTTGAGAATCGTGGCATTAATACCCGCACTTGTGAGCAACGCCTGATGGCTTTCTTGGAAGGTGAGTTACCTTCTGGCTTGATCCCCACCAGCACAGATGCCATCTGGCTTACTCAAGGTTCATGTGACAATTCTAACTATAAGGCGATAACAGCGGCACCACTTTTTGAAAAACAAGGAAATCTCACTTATCGTCCCAATACTGAACAACTCCAGGCTGTTACTCGTTATCTCGACGCCATCAAACCTAGTATTCAGCAATCTCTTGAGGAACCTTATACGGTGAATTTCGCCTTGGGAATCGTTGATTAGCATTTTGTCCCCTTATCTCCAGAGGGGACTTTGAAGCCCTCCGTTGTGGCGACTGGCGTTAGCGATTAGGGGCACTTTTCAAACAGTGAATAGTAAACAGTGAACAGTAAACAGAGTCAGCGATTTCTTAACCCCTGATAACTAGTAACTGATAACTGATAACTGCTAACACTTTCTTTTCCACATTTTTTTGTATCATTTCTCGTTCCTGAAAGCAAAATGTGATAATCTCATATATTTATAGGAAACCAAAGTAGGCTAATTAATAACATCTGTCGAAAGCATTTACCAAGTCAAACTCTCGGAACAAAAAAGCATCATATACCTCTGTCTTAAGAGTGGCTTTTCTCACAAACAATCATCATTTTCAACTTTCTTAAACTTTTTTTTCAATAGGAAAAATCTTATTTCTGTACAGATTTAGGTGAAAAATACTAATGTATAAATAACCGCCATATTTATACTGAAATATTTACAACGATTAGGGGTCAATCAAAAAATTATGGACAATACCCGAAAAAGAATCGTCATTCAAGGAGACATGGCACTCCTTATCAGAGGCTTAATTATTGGCAAAGTGTTGACACTTGTGGTCATTGGGGGAGTGTTCTGGTGGCTAGTGCGGCCACGCTTGTTGATTACCAATAACATTAACTCTTCGCCTAGTCAAAATACAAACACAACTTCTAGTACTAAATTAGCCTTTGGGACAACTGCTGATATTCCTGTCGGTTCATTCAAATACGGTGGCAGTACAGCGTGGGCACCTATTCGACAATTAATAGATTCTCAAATCCAAAATGCTCATCCAGAATTGCAGTTAAATTACGTAAAACCCACTAACGGCAGTCCTGGTTCTGGTTCAGGCATTCGTATGTTGCTTGACGGGCAATTGGACTTCGCCCAGTCTTCTCGTCCGCTAACAGTTGAAGAATCCACTACAGCCAAGGAACGAGGTTTCACACTTGATCAACGTCAAGTTGGTATTGATGGAATAGCAGTGGTTGTTAACCCATCACTCACGCTGCCCGGTTTAACAATTGATCAATTGCAACAAATTTATCACGGAGAAATTACAAACTGGAAACAAGTAGATGGACCAGACTTACCCATCACTCCTTTTGCCCAACGTCCAGAGGACGCAGATACACTTATGTTTGTAAACAACAAATCAAGCAATAAAGACTTAAAAAATCAAGCGTTTAGCTCTAACGTCCAGTATGTCCACTCTACTACGCAAGCGGTGCGTCGGCTCAGTAAAACCCCTGGCGGTTTGTATTACGCTTCTGCTCGTACACTAGTTCCTCAATGTAGTGTGAGGCTTTTGCCGCTTGGTCAGACTCCTACTAAGTTCATCCCCCCCTACCGTGAACCAAAAGTGCCAACCGAGGAGTGCTTACACAAACGCAATCAGCTCAATACTGAAGCAATCAAAAATGGCAGCTATCCACTCACCACAAACCTGTTTGTGATTATTAAGCATAACAACAGTCGGGAACAGCGGGCAGGAGTTGCCTATGCCAAACTTTTATTAACTGAGCAAGGGCAAGAGGCTATTGAGCAGGCTGGATTTATTAAAGTTCGTTAAATTTGTATTGACTCCTTCCATTAATAAAATCGCGTAGCGCCGCGAGCGGAGCGTGGCGGTCTGGGCTTGAAACCGTTGCTCAAATTCAACTGAAAGCTAAAATTTATTAATTATTTTTGAATTTTGAATTTTGAATTTTGAATTTGAGCGGAGCGAGGGTCAACCTTTCACACCGCTAGCAGTTTCTGTGGGGACAATGTAGCGTTGTAAAAACAGGAATAATAATAGTACTGGAGCGATAGAAATGACTGAACCTGCGGCGACTAAACGCCAGTTCAAAGAAAATGTACCCGCAAGCTTGGCGACTCCTAAAGGAAGGGTGTATAAGTTTTCATCTTGAATAACAATTAAAGGCCACAGAAAGTCACTCCAAGAACCAATAAATACGAAAATTGACAGAGTGACGAGTGCTGGACGAATTGCCGGGATCATAACGTACCACCAGATACCTAACTCCGAACAGCCATCCATGCGTGCTGCTTCTTCCATCTCTTTGGGGACGCTCATAAAAGCTTGTCGCAACAGAAAAATCCCAAAAGCAGAAGCTAAACTAGGAAAAATGATTCCCAAATAAGTATTTCTTAAACCTAACTGGACTGTCAAAATGTATAGCGGGATCATCACGATTTGAAAAGGAATCATAATCGTGCAAACAATGGCAATAAAAATCCAGTCTCTTCCTGGAAAAGACAATCTTGCCAATGGGTAAGCAGCTAAAGCGCAAAAAATCAGATTTAAGCACACAGTCAGCACCGCCACAAAGGTACTGTTAAATAGGTATTGCCCAAATGGATTTGTTTGCCAAACATTAACAAAATTCTCGATGGTTGGTTGACTTGGCAATAATTGCGGGGGAGATTGAAATATATTTTCTGTTGAGGATTTTAACGCTGTACTGATTAGCCAAAACAGGGGAAATAAAGTTAAAACTGCTATAACTATTAATGGGATATATATTAAGAAACGATTTTGGTTTTTAAAAAGAGTCATCTGCCAAGAATTTTATGTCTGTTGGTTGTACATTAGAGGGAGGCGGAGCCTCTAGTAAGGCGTTCCCAGGCTGCAGCCCAGGAACAAGTTATGCTGCAGGTACATTAAAAATTTGTGGAAGTTTCACAGTGAATATGGTTTTACCAGAAAGACTTTGAACTTCAATTGAAGCTTTTATATGCTTCACAAATTTTCGTACCAATGCCAGCCCCAGTCCTGTACCAGGATATTTCCAAGGATCATTGTTAGGAATGCGGTAAAATGGATCGAAAATGTGTAATAGTTCGTGCGAAGGAATTTCAACTCCAGAATTGCTGACGCTTAGAACGACTGTGTCTGCAACTTCGGAAACTGAAACTGTGATTGCTTCCCCCGCAGGAGTGAATTTGCAAGCATTATTCAGCAGTTCAGTCAAGATACGCTCCAAGTCAGTCATATCTGTTTCCAAAAACGAAAGTTCATTGGGAATTATCAGGTTTAACTGCTGCTGCTGACAGTGAGTCAGTTCTCGAAAAGGTTCTACAATAGAAGGAAGCCAGGTTTTTAGGTCAATGACGATTAAAGTTAAAGGCTCGGCTTCTGCTTCAAGATATGTGAGTGTGAGCAAATCATTAATTAATTTGCTTTCGCGCCCACACTCCTGATGAAGGATATGTAATAGTTGCAGTACGAGTTCTATATCAAATAGTTCTTCTTGCTTGACAAGACTTTCTAAAGTTTGGGCGGCAAGATTAATGCTAGTTATCGGTGTTCGCAATTCATGAGAAAGGGTTCTGAGGAATTCGTGTTTTAAGTGTTCAAGTTTTTCTAGTTCACTTGCTTGTGTTTGGATGACTTGATAAAGTTTGGCTCTACGTAGGGCGATCGCACATTCATTTGCCACTTGCCGTACCAGCTTCACCTCAAATTCATTAAATACCACTTGTGTTTGTCTTTTCACCCAGATATTTCCTAAAATCCCTTGAGCATCGAAAATAGGACAAGCAATCTGTGCAACAAGACTGAACTTTGGGTTCCATTCAGGAACAATTTCCATTGATTGCGTAGTTTGTTTTTGCAACAGTAACTGATAAATTTCTGGAAAGTCTGCTACAAGTCTAGTCAATCCTTGACATTGAGGTAAAGTCGTGGTGTATTCATAAGCAATAGTTGCAATTGTTTGGTTATTGCTATACAGTTCAATTTGACAGCAGTCTGCCTGTAATACTTGTGCTAATTCCTGCATTGCTGCTTGCAGCACCTGAATTTCATCTAGATTGTCACAGATTTGTTCGGTAATGCGTCGGACTACAGGCTCAAACTTACGAAAGTATTGCAACTCGCTTGTTTGTTTTTGCAACTGCAATTGTTGTTGAACTTTTAAACACTCTATCTGCTTATGTAATTGTGCCTGTTGAATAGCAATTCCTAATTGATCTGCCAATTGCTGAAGTAAATCAATGTCTGTTTGTTGCCATTGACGCGGTTGATGACACTGCTGGGCTATTAGCAAACCCCACAAATCTTGTGTTAATAAAATTGGAACCACCAACTTAGCTCTAACTTCCATAGAAGTCAGCAAATCAATGTAACACGGAGCTAGCCCGGCTGCAAGAATATCCTCCACCGCGTGAATATAACCCTGCTTGTAGCCCTCCAGACGTTTCCCTGTAAAACAGGGGTCTTTGATGATAGTTCCTAAAAGTGGACAACCGACAACAGTTGATTCTACAACAATAACAGCACTCCCATCTGGCTCAAGGCGGTTGATAATGACGCGATCGCACACCAAAAACTCCCGAAGTTCCGTCACCGTTTGATTCAGAATTGTCTGTAAATCAAGAGATTGACGAATACGTTGGGCAGTTGCCCCTAGCAGTTGTTCCCGCGCTGTTTGATGTTGCAGCCCTTGTTTTGGTTGCTTGTGTTCAATAATATTGGTACTAGTACCAATCTCATCTCTATCTGCGGGTAGCTGAAAAAAAGACGCTGATTCTGTTAACTCTGCGGTTGATTCCGATGGATTGATACTCATGCGAGAGTCCCTGTCTTGTGTTACCGACTCTACTAGGCGCTTTTTATTGTAATTCTACTGGTAGAAAAAGCTCCCTAGCACAAAAAGCCAAGTATGCTCAGCCCTGATTGATCGATACTCATATCTTTCTTTTGTGATTAACAAAAAAATATCATTAATGTATTTAAATTGAGTAGCTCATGCGGATACAAAGCAAAGCGTTATTTACTGGTATGGCAGAGTTTACTAAAATCATTCTTTAACAGTTAACATCCAACGGGAAAGCGTTATGCGTGCAGCACCTACGCCGTATGCGCAAAGCGCACGTCAGTTTGCTCTGTCAGGAAACCCTCATATGGTACTTTGTGCCCAGCTGCGCTAACAGTACTGGTTTGACTGTTCACTGTTGATTGATTTAATATTTCTTAATTTCTTATTATTTTCACACATTTGACATCAATAAAAAAGCCGTACTCCTGATATTTTTTACAATTTTTAACGGTTTTCCTTGGAAAAATTAAGCAGCTATCACGAACTGCAAACCACCCCACAAGGATTTAACAGTTATCAGTTATCAGTTAACTTCTTCGTCGTAAGTCCCCCGCTATTGTGGTACTCCACACCGCTGTGGATATAAGACGGTACGGGGGTCTAACACGAAAAAAATTGCCAGCCCTGTATTTTGTTGATCTGTCGGCTCCAACGGGTACTCGTTGTTTGAGGGCTGGCAATTTTTTAGGGGACAATGMGTCGCAACGACGATTGCATCTTTGCGGGGTTCCGACTGGGTTTAGGAGCCAGCCTTATTACTTCGGGTACTCGTGACGCCAACACAAATCAACAAAACAAAGGCTGGCTCATTTTCTTTGTCCCAGTGCGTGACCAAATCTTCCCGTAGGGGAGACAGGGAGAAGATGTATGAGAAGTTGCCAATCTTTKCGGAATTTGTGCACAGTATGTTGTATCTTGTTATTGGTCGATGACCCACCGGATTGTGTCGGAACAGATAACCCTAAGTAGCGGTAATACGCTTGGTACAGAAAGATCAAAGCTCCGGRAAAGAGTATGACCACTGGTTAGTAAGGTTACSTCCTGCCGTAAAAAACAAGCCAAGCCATACTGCACGAAACAACAATAAAACTGCCTTTGGGAGAAGGGCGGCTGCGCGGGTTCCCATGAGGGATAAAGGTTGAAAAACCAGAGATGCTATGTAAGACCATTATCGGATTTGGTTCCGAATTTCTAGTAATAGAAATACCTAACGTGGCAACGGCAAGTGAGACGCGTTCGCGAAGCGTGCGCCTTAGCGCTCAGCCCCCACTATAAACGGTACTCCGTTTTAGTGGTGGGTACTTCACGTAGATCAATCTATTCAGAACCCCGATATCATAAGAGTTGTTGGGGTTCTTGTTTTTTCACGAATTATTTAGGACTGCTATAGCCTTGCTTTTTCATGTTTCCAACGAATCCGATTTAACCCAACCTCACCACCGGACTGGCGAACCGGCCAAAGGGCGTCTACAAGGCTAATAGCCCAAGTCCGTTAAAACGGACTCAAAGATTTATCCAGTCGGTTTTAACGAACTTGAACTCTTAGTATCAGAATTTATTGGCGAACGAAAATTATAGTGCAAGATGTAGCGTGAAGTACTTCTGAATCGACAGTCACGAAATACCCAGAATTTGATCACCCACAACTTGCGTTATGACACGAGTGTACCTAGCATCACCCCCAAAATTGCGATTATGGGCAAGGAATAGCGGAAGATGTGCTCACCTTGAGTGGAGTCGTTGTTCATGTAGTCAGTTAGCCACCTGTACCACAGACAAAGCGTCAACCCCAAAATGAAGAAAATGAACAAAAGCTTGTGTAAAGGTGAAGCAATGAGTAATGCAGTACTATACCCAAAAAGTTGACTGGCATTGTACAAACCTGTTGTAACGCTAATTCTACGTAGAAATTGATTTGATGTCATATTTTTTGATACTTCTTTTCACCGGAAGTTACCCGGTTTTTTTGTTTATTTGTTCTCAAGTTGTTTTTAGTTGGCTCAATTGATCATTGTCTTGAATGTTTGCAAGTTAATACCAGAAATAATTGATACTAAGTAGCAGATCAGTGACCTCACCCCCCGCCCGTGAGGGCGGAGTTAGGTGACGACAACCTGCGAGTGACGGGTTTTCTTCATGTGCCACCTCTGTGCGGGGGTTCCCCCCGTTGAAGAATGTGGCGTCAGACGACTGACCTTAGACCGGAGGGCGTGCCGCAGGCATACCCGAAGGGCGTTAGTCATAAATATAACTTAGTATGACCTTGAGTACTGTATTCGTTGAACGAATCCATAACACGAATTAGCGGTTCTCAATTTCTAGGTTGATTTGATAATGAATTTGTGGTGTCACCCGCCAGAGGAACGGGAGGAAAATTGCTACACCCAGGGAAACCAGCAAAGCAGCGATGACAAGTTTAGTATCATTCATAACTTACAGACCTGCCATTGCTCTAGCAATAATTTCACGTTCGTAATTGCGTTTGCTCTCCTCAAACGCTTTGCTAGGACCTTTTGACTCGTGGTATTCCCATCGATCTTGGTCGTAGCCATCGTCCGCTAAATGTAGCAATTCAGTATTTGTATACGCTTCTACACGGTTTCGGCAAGTTCTTAAAATCATTTCACATGTCCTCGCAAAACTCATAAATATCTTGTTCCCATTCGTAATGGAAAGCGAAGCGTGAGGTATGTGAGGGTAACAATTGAAATTCCCGACTTCTTGGAAGAAATCGGGAATCTCCACAGTTCTTAAGTTTCCAACTAATCCGATTTAAGGCAATCGGTAGGGTTTTGGTAATACACCATGAATGGATGATAGAACTGGATTTGTTTCCAACTAATCCCATTTAACCCAATCGGTAGGGGAGAATCGGGTCGAGGATTGCACGGATGACGAGGTGTTTCCAACTAATCCGATTTAACCCAATCGGTAGGGGAAAAACTGTCAGTTTCACACCTAATACATTTCTAGTTTCCAACTAATCCGATTTAACCCAATCGGTAGGGAGCTAATTCGATTTTCAAATAGGAGATTCCAAGATGAAGTTTCCAACTAATCCGATTTAACCCAATCGGTAGGGGTGCATTTTTAGAAAACAGACAGAGGAATAACTAAAAAGTTTCCAACTAATCCGATTTAACCCAATCGGTAGGGTACGGTGGCGCTTGCTACCGTAGCGGCAACCATGGAAAAGTTTCCAACTAATCCGATTTAACCCAATCGGTAGGGAATTAGGACAGCTGGATTTCCAACTCTAAACATGTGAAGTTTCCAACTAATCCGATTTAACCCAATCGGTAGGGTCAAACGAGGTGCCAACAAAAGTGGCTCACTCTGGTTTCCAACTAATCCGATTTAACCCAATCGGTAGGGTGGTACAGGAGCTATCGGTTGGCAAATCAGTAACACTACCAGTTTCCAACTAATCCGATTTAACCCAATCGGTAGGGTCAACAGATCACTGACACTAAAAGATCAAGTACAATCGTTTCCAACTAATCCGATTTAACCCAATCGGTAGGGGGGAGACTACGGAAACTTCAATGGAGGTTTCCCAAAGTTTCCAACTAATCCGATTTAACCCAATCGGTAGGGGGAAATAAGTATGTCAATAACCGTGGAACGAACCATCTTGTTTCCAACTAATCCGATTTAACCCAATCGGTAGGGTCGAAGTGGCCTTCTACAAAAGGCTAAAAACTCTGGAATGTTTCCAACTAATCCGATTTAACCCAATCGGTAGGGTCTCTTAGAGATAGAAGATTAGACG
>NZ_JXCA02000027.1:0-221124 GCF_000828085.3 Scytonema tolypothrichoides VB-61278 | reverse complement strand
GTTTCCAACTAATCCGATTTAACCCAATCGGTAGGGAATTTCAATTTGTTCAGGATTGGGTGTTGCCCTTGCGTTTCCAACTAATCCGATTTAACCCAATCGGTAGGGAGTTCGTCTAGCAGCCCTTATCCAGTAAGGATTTCAGCCGCCAAATCGACACACTCCTAAATTCATTATAGATTTTCGAGAAAAATTGGTCAAACCACATACCTCAAACCCGCGCCCTGTAAGCAATCGACACACTCCAACGAAAAATATAGGGTTTCGGGGATTTCCCGGAGTGTGTCGATGAAGGACTCAAAACTCCCTTTCGACTTCCCGAAAGCCAGATAACACAGTACTTTAGCACATGTTAGGAAGTTCCATCGGATAATCCCCTCTCCTTGATAAGGAGAGGGGTGCCCGTCAGGGCGGGGTGACGTAACCAGAGGGATGCCCGTCAGGGCGGGGTGACGTGATACCTATGAATCCAACACGCATTTTAAAAAACCTAAAATTTTTCCACCCCCTCAAACTTTTTAGCACTCTCACCCATAACATTTGCAGCTTCACCACAAGTGCGGGGTGTCGGGAAAATCTTACCTGGATTTGCCAAACCTTTGGAATTAAAAACTTGCCTTACCCATTGCATAGTTTCTAAATCAGTGGCAGTAAACATTTCTGGCATATAACATTTTTTGTCTGCACCAATGCCATGTTCACCAGAAATACTACCACCAACTTTCACGCATAGCTTGAGAATTTCTCCGCCGACTTCTTCCACTTTTTCTAATTCGCCAGGAATAGAATTATCAAACAGAATCAACGGGTGAAGATTGCCATCTCCAGCATGAAATACGTTAGCAATGCGATACCCAAATTTTTGACTTAATGCTTCAATTTCTCCTAGTACATAAGGTAACTGAGTGCGAGGAATCACACCATCTTGTACATAATAATCTGGGCTAACATGACCAGCAGCCGCAAAAGCAGCTTTTCTTCCTTTCCACAATTTTAAGCGCTGTTCTGGATCACTAGCAATTGTAATGTTCCGTGCACCATTATTTTTACAAATTTCCGCAATCCGCTGTTTATTTGCGGCAACTTCTACTGCCAAACCGTCAATTTCTACTAATAAAATAGCGCCAGCATCGCGGGGATAACAATTTGTTGCCACCACATCTTCAACAGCATTGATGCTGAGATTATCCATAATTTCCATACCACCAGGAATAATCCCCGCGCTGATGATATCAGAAACACTAACACCTGCTACTTCAATAGTTGTAAAGTCTGCCAAAAGTACACAAATTGATTCAGCGCTTTTAAGAATTCGCAGCGTAATTTCTGTGGCAATTCCTAGCGTCCCTTCAGAACCAACAAACAAACCTGTCAAATCATAACCAGGCATTTCAGAAACTTGTCCCCCCACATCCACAATTGAACCATCCGGAAGAACGAGTTTCAATCCCAAAACGTGGTTGGTTGTAACACCGTACTTTAAACAATGTACTCCACCAGAGTTTTCTGCTACGTTACCACCAATAGAGCAAATGATTTGGCTTGAGGGGTCGGGAGCGTAGTAAAATCCAGCACCACTTACCGTTTGAGTTACCCAGCTGTTAATCACTCCCGGCTGCACGACAACCTGCTGATTTTCTAAATCAACCTTGAGTATTTGCCGCATCAAAGAAGTAACAATCAACACGCAGTTTTCCACTGGCAACGCCCCACCAGATAAACCGGTACCAGAACCACGTGCAATGAAGGGGATGGAGTGGCGATCGCATATCTTCACAACCTCCGCAACTTGTTCTGTCGTCCTCGGTAAAACGACTACAGCCGGACGTTCGCGATAGCTAGTCAGTCCATCGCACTCGTATGTGATGAGTTCCTCGCGGCGTTGTACGACGCCATTTTTGCCAACCACAGCCTCAAATTGCTTGACGATGGGTTTCCAGTTGCGTTGTTGTTTGTCTTGGGTGAGCATAGGTGGTTTTTCCAAGGGAGAGAAATACTTTGCCGACTCCCTATAAATATATTGTTGCAAGAATTGCACTTAGAGGGTGGTTTCTGTTTATTCTTTCACATATTTCTCAATAGCTTGCTTCCACATCAAATATCCTTGACCATTTAAATGCAGTCCATCTAGTGTGTATCGAGCATCTAACTGATTCTGCGAATCTGATAAATGAGAAAAAACATCTATGTATTCAAAAGAAAACTCTTTTGCGACTTCTCTCAACTGTAAATTCAATTGCAAAATATTCTTTTTGTCTTGCCAATAACTAGTCACTTGATTGTTGACAGGTAAAACGCTTTGAAGAAATACTTTTGTGTTTGGCGCTTTCTTTCGCAACTCCGTCAAAATCTGTTTATATCCGGTTAACGTCTGTTCTACAGATTTATGAGCATTTATCAAGTCATTGATACCCACCATTAAGAAAACTTTTTTCGGTTTCGATGCCACAACAGCGTCTAAGCGATTTAAGATCAAATCTGTCGTATCACCGCCAATACCACGATTTTTTATATTGGGATTGTCCAGTAATTCTCCCCATTCGCCTTCATCAGTTAAACTATCTCCCAAGAAAATGATTCCGGAGTCTGATTTGGGCAAGATTTCAAACTGGCTTTTTTGATGTAGATAATAAATTGGGTAATTATTTGAATGATAATTGCTAGCTACGATTTTTTGTAAAAGATATGAAAAGCCTCCGATTTTAACAATAAATACAGTGGCTGACAACAAAAATAAAATATTGAGCAAGATCGAAATAAATAATAAGATAACTATTGTATTCTTCATTTTATTGATGTCATTATGAAAAGGAATATAATCAGGTACGAATTTCAATTGACTCCCAAGAAATACAGGAAACAATGAACAGGGAACAGGGATGATGTTTCTTAATTATGTTGCTAACGATGACGACAATCTGCGAGTGACGGGTTTCCCGACGAGGGAAGACCCGCGTTCCCGCAGGGTTTCTTGCGCTAGTTAAAAGCTCAGACTTGCATCATAATTTTCGTCTGCCAATCAATAAATTGTGCTGATATTTTGCACGATTTTCACCCCTTGGATTTTCGTCCGCCTGGGATTTAAATCCTAGTCTCATAGTATAAAGTCGTCTAAAAACGACTGCATAAACTTTTCAGTCTACTTTAGTACACTTGGACTGTGAGCCTTGGAATTAATTGCGAGGCTCACAGTTAGCGGTTAATAGATAGTAATATAAAATCTCACCTTACTCTCAACTACACTAATTGATAAACTCCTGCAACCGCTGCCAAACTTTTTCTAGTAAATCACGACTTTCCACATCAAACCACTCAATTTGAGGATATGCTCTAAACCAAGTCCGTTGACGCTTGGCAAATTGTCGTGTGTGCAAAATAGTTAATTCTTTAGCTTCATCCAAAGAAATATCCCCTGCCAAATATTGTTTGATTTCCTGATATCCTAAAGTATTCAGCAAAGGTAAGTCAGCACCATATTTTTTACAAAGGTATGTCACCTCCGCGACTAAACCATCTGCAACCATTTTCTGTGTACGCTGCGCGATGCGTTGAGTAAGGTGAGCAGAGTCACAGTCTAAACCGATTTGCAAAATTGGATAATTTGGGGGATTTTCTCCTTGTTGCTGGGAAATGGGGCGACCAGTGACATAAAATACCTCCAATGCTCTTAAAGTCCGGACTGAGTCGTTCGGATGAATCTTTTGTGCTGCAATCGAGTCAATTTGTTGCAACATATCGTACAATTGCCTTTGACCTAAAGATTCTAGTTGCGATCGCAATTCCTTATGCGGTGCAACCCTGGGAATCTTCATACCCTGTGTGATGGAACGTATGTATAAACCAGTCCCACCAACAAGGAGGAGGGGATAAGGGCGAGAAGCAATCAGCGCCTGTGCTTGCTCTTGATAGTCTGCAACTGTCATTGTGTTTGTCGGGTTGCAGATATCTATAAGATAGTGCGGTACTAACTTTTGTTCAGCTTCTGTAGGTTTAGCTGTACCAATATTAAATTCCCGATAAACCTGACGGGAATCTGCACTCAGAATGACTGAGTCAAGCCGCATCGCCAAATCCAATGCTAATCCCGACTTACCCGTCGCCGTCGCGCCACAAATCACAATTAATTTAGTCATTAGTCAGTGAACTGTAAACAGTAAACAGTGAACAGTGAACAGTGATAACTGATAACTGATAACTGCTTGGGTGCATCCCTATCATAAACTTCTCTTCAGATTGCCCTAAAGTCGTCATGAAGGCTTTTGTGTTAGAATTCTGGAGTGTTTTTTTGTTTTTCGCTTTTGGGCGATTTCACCCCCAATTAACAGGAGAGTTTACATGACGAGCAGTTACAGCGCCGCTCAGATTCAAGTTCTCGAAGGTCTGGAACCCGTTCGCAAGAGACCGGGAATGTACATAGGTTCCACAGGCCCGCGAGGACTCCATCATTTAGTTTACGAGGTGGTGGACAACTCCGTAGATGAAGCTTTGGCGGGTTACTGCACTCATGTGGAGGTGGATCTCAACTCTGATGGTTCTGTAACCGTTGTAGATGATGGTCGGGGTATCCCGACGGATATTCACCCCCAAACGGGGAAATCAGCATTGGAAACTGTGTTAACCGTATTACATGCTGGGGGAAAATTTGGTAGTGGTGGGTACAAAGTTTCTGGAGGATTACACGGAGTTGGTGTTTCCGTAGTGAATGCCCTGTCCGAGTGGGTGGAAATTACGGTTTGGCGAGAAAAAAAGGTTCATACTCAGCGCTACGAACGGGGTGTTCCCGTGACAGAACTCATAGCAAAGCCCCACAAAGAAAACCGCACCGGAACTGCTGTTAACTTCAAACCAGATCCCCAAATTTTTACAACCAGCACTGAGTTTGATTACACGACTATAGCAAGCCGCTTGCGGGAATTAGCATACCTAAATGCTGGAGTCAAAATTACTTTTACTGATAACCGTCTGGAACTGCTTAAAAGTGATCAACCAAAGGTAGAAACCTACGAATATAAAGGTGGTATTAAAGAATACATTACATACATGAACAGTGATAAGCAACCACTGCATGAAGAAGTTATCTTTGTCCAGGGAGAACGCAACAACGTAAGCGTGGAAGTTGCTTTGCAGTGGTGTACTGATGCTTATACAGACAATGTCCTAGGCTTTGCCAATAATATTCGCACGGTGGACGGTGGTACACATTTAGAAGGTTTAAAGGCAGTTCTAACTCGCACCTTGAATAATGTTGCCCGCAAGCGCAACAAAATCAAAGAAAATGAACCTAATCTCAGTGGGGAACACGTCCGCGAAGGTTTGACAGGTGTGATTTCTGTGAAAGTCCCAGAACCGGAATTTGAAGGACAAACCAAAACCAAATTAGGTAACACAGAAGTCCGGGGAATTGTAGATTCTTTTGTCGGAGAAGTTCTCACCGAGTACCTGGAATTTCGCCCCAGTGTCGCTGATTCTATTTTAGATAAAGCTATCCAAGCCTTCAAAGCAGCAGAAGCCGCTCGACATGCGCGGGAATTAGTACGTCGTAAATCAGTCCTGGAATCTTCACCTTTACCAGGTAAATTAGCAGATTGCAGTACCAGAGACCCCAAAGAGTCGGAAATCTATCTCGTGGAAGGGGATTCTGCGGGCGGGAGTGCGAAACAAGGACGCGATCGCCGCTTCCAAGCAATTCTCCCCCTACGCGGTAAAATCCTGAATATCGAGAAAACTGACGACGCCAAAATCTACAAAAACAATGAAATTCAGTCGTTGATTACGGCGCTTGGCTTGGGAGTTAAAGGAGAGGAATTCGACGCCTCCCAACTGCGCTATCACCGTATTGTGATCATGACTGACGCTGACGTAGATGGCGCGCACATCCGGACTCTGTTGTTAACTTTCTTCTATCGATATCAAAGGGCGCTGATTGAGCAAGGTTACATCTACATCGCTTGTCCCCCACTCTATAAAGTAGAACGCGGACGCAATCATTACTATTGCTATAGCGATCGTGAACTGCAACAGCGCATCGCTGAGTTTCCCGATAACGCCAACTATACCATCCAACGTTTCAAAGGTTTGGGTGAAATGATGCCAGAACAACTCTGGACAACTACGATGAACCCAGAAACTCGCACTTTCAAGCAAGTGGAAATTGAAGACGCCGCAGAGGCGGATCGGATTTTCACGATTTTGATGGGCGATCGCGTTGCACCCCGTCGCGAATTCATCGAAACTTACGGTTCTAAACTCAACTTAACCGATTTGGATATCTAATCTAACCAGTTTCTCACTTTAAAGAAAGCTGATAGCTTCTCAGGCTACTTATGAGTCAATACAGTTGTCTTACTTCTTTCGGTGCCCGTTCGCCGCGCTTGCGTTCCCGTAGGATAGATTACTGTAAGGTATGCTCTTGAGTTCTTGAGCCGAAATGACATCGGTAATCTTACACGCCTGATGTGAGTAAGAAGAAGTGTAGGTTAGCTTAAGGGTCGCGCAAGCGTTTCATGAAAACCGGAAATGTCCGTTTTCATGAAACGGCTAATACATTAGATCTCTTGCAAAAGTGAGATTTTACGAGGTTCTGTTAAGAGTTAAGCGTTCAGAGTTCCCTACAACTGCCACGAAGTCTATTAGGTTGAGATGTTTCAATTTCTGTCTAAAGGCTGAGGGACGAACCCAGCTAGATGATTTTTTTTGTAAAAAACGATATGTGATTTCATACCAATAGCCATGAAAGCAAGCAAAAACATTTTAGGAAAAGTACTGTTTAGCGTTATTGTTGTGGTTAGTCTCATAGGTTTGTCTGCTTGTGGTCAGCCTAGTGTCGACAATACAACTCCTTCTCAGACTGCCAAAACTCCAGCAACAAAAACTCCTACTACCCCAACAGCAAGCAAAAATCTGGCAGAACTGGCAGAGTCAGCATCCACTCAGTCGGGTTCTTTTACAACGCTAACACGGGCAGTGCAAGCTGCAGGTTTAACTCAACAAATGGCTGTACAAGGACCCTACACAGTCTTTGCTCCGACTAATGCTGCTTTTGCTGCTTTACCAAAAGGTACAATTGAAAAGCTTCTCAAACCTGAAAATAAGGAACAATTGATCAGACTTCTAAGCTATCACGTCCTACCTGGACAAGTAACTTCTACACAACTGACATCTGGACAGGTCAAAACAGTTGAAGGTTCTCCTGTGATGGTAAAGGTTGACACTAGCACCAGTACAGTTATCGTAAACGATGCTAAAGTCATTCAAGCAGACATTCCAGCAAGTAACGGTGTCGTTCACGTAGTGGACAAGGTTATTCTACCTCCGAAATTTCCAGCAAGTCTTGGCTCTAATTAAATTAGTCATGTTTTACAATACCAAGTCCGGTTGATTAGTGATTGTTCCTATCTTGGGTAAAAATCTTAAAACCCTCTGCTGCGACAAGTCTTTAACTGAACACGGTATTAACCAAGGCATTCAACTAAAAACTGTGGCGGTACCCACTACCCAGTTCAGATATAAGATATTCAAGGTTACTGGTTACACATATAAAAATTATTTATTAATTAGCACTGAAATAATATTTTCTCTGTTGTCTTAAGTATAAAAAACAACTCTTTGTCACTACATATGCTCTGCATCTCCGTCTATTGTTGTTAACTTTAAGTACCCCCGACAAGCAGTGTTTTCTTAGAAAGAGCAACCAGAATATAGTTGAAATTCCTCTTATCCTGAGCCACTTCCCAATTTGGTTCCACATTTCTAGATATCTCTATTAACCAATAAGCGGTTAGTACCATTAACCAGAGTTCTCAAACGATGGAGGTTCATCTGTACGGTGGTCTTGTGATATATGTTTCTTGCAGCACCCCCATAGCAGGCTATGGTATATTTAGTACCCGTCTTACGAAATTGGGCATGAAATAGGTTATTATCGATAGTCTTAACTGTCAAATCCTTTTTTAATTGATTAAAATTATCCTTGTATACAATAAGAAGAGTTTGTCAAGATTCATAAGGTTGAAGTTTCAACAGTGCGTTAACGTGTGATTAAGAGCAGATTGGCTCAGTCTAGATTCCTTGTCGAGCTAACTGATGCTGCCAAAGTCTTAACTCCTAAGTTAAAGTGATTGGCAGAACAATGTTAAGTGACCACGAAAAACACCACCGTTACTCTATTTGTATTCATGGTGCCTATGTTACGCCTAATGGAAGAAAACACAAAGCCACCTTAGACAGGTTGTGTATGACAAATTTGTCGCCATATGGCGAACTTAACTCCACTCAGTAGCTTGTAAAGGAAATGTAAAAATGGCTGTAAGCATCTTTTCTGATTTCATTTGATAAAAAGTATGCTATTTCTCAGTAAAGATTGTTCTAAATAATACATTGACACAGAGATTAAGCAGGTGTATTAACACCAAATTGAAATGAAAATACCCCTGCAATTCCAAAAAGTTTTGGAGAGAATACAAAAGTATGGTGTCTTTATCAATGTCTTATTTTTGATGGAACAAGGTTTAGATTGTTCAATAGTTTCATGATTACCACACAAAAACAGTTCAATTTCTGTGAAACAGGCTACAATCGGAACAGTCTTTACAAAAGAATCTCCCAACAGTCATATTCATTTGTATGGAGTGGTAATTGTTTTTAGCAGTCCAAAATCTTTATTTAGACTAGCTAGTAAAAGGTGATGTTGCTCGGCAACACACACGGCGTTGACTAAAGATAAGAATTGACCTTCAACCAGGTTTTTCCGTAGGGCAAAACTGCGTTGTTAAGGTATAAAAATTCTAAATTTCTCTTAGGCAAAGTCGCCAAAAACCCTCTTTTATGTTGGTAAATAGTTCACCTTAAGAGTAGTAAACACATCTTAAGTAATTGATTCTGCAAGGAGCATGAGGAACGCGGCATGAACCAGGCTAACAACGTACTCGAAAATATATATCAGCCTGATGATCTGGAAATAATGAATCAGCCTGAGATTGAGTTAGAAGAACTCTTAATTGACGACGAAGAGGACTTGCTGACGGGCGATGAAGGCGAACTCGATGAATTTTTAGAGCCTCAGTCTGATGAGGACGACTTAAAGTCTGGCAAAGCCGCTAAGGGGCGTCGTCGATCTCAAAGCAAGAAAAAGCATTACACCGAAGATTCGATCCGCCTTTACTTGCAAGAAATAGGTCGAATTCGCCTGTTGCGTGCAGACGAAGAAATTGAATTGGCACGGAAGATTGCCGATTTACTGGAATTAGAGCGAGCTCGCGAAAAACTTTTGCAACAGTTAGCTCGTGAGCCTTACGATAGCGAATGGGCAGAAGCAGTACAAATACCCTTGCCACAATTTCGTTATCGGCTACATATTGGTCGCAGAGCGAAAGATAAGATGGTGCAATCAAACCTCCGTCTTGTCGTTTCAATTGCTAAGAAGTATATGAATCGAGGTTTGTCTTTCCAAGACTTGATTCAAGAAGGTAGTCTTGGTTTGATTCGTGCGGCAGAAAAGTTTGACCACGAGAAAGGATACAAGTTTTCTACATACGCGACATGGTGGATTCGTCAGGCGATAACTCGTGCGATCGCCGATCAATCTCGTACTATCCGCCTTCCGGTTCACCTCTACGAAACCATTTCTCGGATCAAGAAAACGACCAAGCTGCTTTCTCAAGAAATGGGTCGCAAACCCACGGAAGAAGAAATTGCCACGAGAATGGAAATGACAATTGAGAAACTGCGGTTTATTGCTAAATCCGCACAATTGCCTATTTCACTAGAAACGCCGATTGGTAAAGAAGAAGATTCTCGACTTGGCGATTTTATTGAGTCTGATGGTGAAACACCAGAAGACCAAGTTTCTAAGAACCTGCTACGAGAAGACCTGGAAAAAGTCCTCGACAGTCTTAGCCCCCGTGAAAGAGATGTTCTCAGATTGCGTTACGGCTTAGATGATGGTCGTATGAAGACTTTAGAGGAAATTGGACAAATTTTCAATGTGACTCGCGAGCGAATTCGTCAAATTGAGGCAAAGGCGCTACGCAAATTACGTCACCCAAATCGTAACAGCGTTCTCAAGGAGTACATCCGCTAGTTATTTGTCATTATGTCATGAGTTGTTGATTTTAGGCAAATGACTCATGACTGGGGAAAAAACAAAACTTATCAAAACAGTGCTGCTTTGAGGGTAAACCAAAAGCAGACTACTGGTTCTTGTGAAAAAACCTGGAAGTATTCATATTTCCAGGTTTTTGTGTATTTATTTACGTATTTATTGATGACGAAGCGGTGTGTAACCTGAAAAGTTACAGAATGCCCCAGAAGTGTAGAAAACCTTGACCAGAGAATAGTTCAATAAGAGCGGCTGCTGAAAAGCCAATCATCGCCAACCGACCGTTCCAAACTTCTGCTTGAGGTGTAAAACCCCAGCGCCAAGCATTACGGTCATCAACTACAGGGGTAACGGTTTTTGTTGCGTTTGTCATAACTGGCACTCCAAACTGAATTATTTAAGGTTTGTTACCTTACGTAAACTAATATAACAACTTTTGAGAAGTTGTGTCACATTTCCCATAAGATTATTGCAATTTTTCAACTGATTTTTTAACTTTCCGTGAAGTAAATCTCTTCAAGGTAATTGGTATTTCCCCTTTGTTGAATGAGGTATAAGTATCATGAAACTAGGAATGAAGTGCAAACAGATATGCTTCCTACTACTACCATTACTGATTCCAGAGGTTGGTGTCGCTCAAACGCCACAACAGACCACAATTGCGCCGCCTCAGCTTCCTGACAACTTAAAGGTACCAGCAAATCAAGTGCTACTGCTTGGCCAGAGGGCTACAGGAGTACAAATTTATCAATGCAAAGCGAAATCCAGCAACGCCAACCAATTTGAGTGGACGTTTGTAGCACCCGAGGCTAAGCTATTTGACGCCCAAGGTAAAAACAATATCCAGCACTACGCAGGTCCTACTTGGGAGGCAAAGGATGGTAGTAAAGTCGTAGGTCAGGCGAAAGCAAGCTTTGATTCACCCAATCCCAATGCAATTCCTTGGTTGCTGCTTCAAGCCAAATCTCAGCAAGGTAATGGGATACTCAGTAAGGTAACATACATCCAACGAGTGAATACTGTAGGTGGCAAACCCCCCACTCAAGGATGTGAAAACAAAAGTGCGGGCAGCCAAAAACGAGTCAATTATACTTCTGACTACTTGTTTTATGGCGCGACTCCCTAACTGGAGCGCGCGCTAGTATTAGTAGGGTGGGCACTGCCTAACAATTGCTCAGCAATGATGGGCATAGCCTCCCTACACTAGAGTTGTAGGCTGAGCATTACGAGTGTAGTTCAATAACAGAAATGATTTTTTCTTCACGATTGAGTTGAAGGATACTTTCACCAGCGCTATCTTTACCCAAGATTGGAACTGTTTCCACTCCAAGACGTACCACTCGTTGGTGATTGGTGACTACAGCCACCTCAGCAGATGCGATCGCTCGTACCATTCCTGCTAAAATATCAGTCTTGTTGGTGAATTTAAAGGTCTGAGTTCCAATATCACTCCGATTCCCTGCCCGCAAACCACTCACAGGAATCCGCTTAGCGTATCCTAATTGAGTCACCAGTAACAGATTTTCCTTTGTGTTTAAGCTGACACAACCAACCATTTCTTCTTGCTGGCGCACGCGTAAACCTTGCAGACCCATAGCAGCGCGACCCATAATGGGGAGTTGATTGTCATTCACCTCAAACTTTAAGACTCGCCCACCTGAACTTGCCAAAACCAGATGTTCGCCCGTAGTTGTGAACTGAGTACATAACAATTCATCGTCGTCTTTGAGTTTCAAGATAGTTATTCCACGACGAGTGAGATTAGTTAATTCTGTCAGGGACAAACGCTTGATTCTTCCTTGCTTAGTTAGGAGAATAATCTCGCCATTTTCTGGATTATCTGGCAATACAAAGCGGTTAATCAAACTTTCTTGAGCGCCTTGAGCAGAATTTGAGAGTAAGGTAATTAATGGTGTTCTCCGTGCAGAACGTCCACTGCTGGGAGGGATATCAGCCACATTCACTGGGTAAACCTTACCACCACTGGTGAGCACCAGCAACTCTTTTGCTGTGTCAGCCAACACGCTTTGGATCACCAAGTCAGTATCGGAGGTACCGTTATCAGTTTTTGTCCTTCGGGATGAAGGTTGAGACCGACGTACATATCCCCTATGGGTAAATTCTAAAACCACCTCTTCTGCTGGCGCTTCCAGTTTAGGATTTTCAACTTTGGATTTTGTATTTTCTACATCCTCCTGTGCTCCCCTGGTCCTGTGCTCCCCTGGTCCTGTGCTCAAGAGATCCTCTGCTATCTTAGTACGGCGCTCATCAACGTATTTGCGCTTGAGCGATCGCAAATCTTTCTTGAGTGACTTCAGTAATTCTCGTCTATCTTGCAGTAATTTTTGCAACGAATTAATTTGTTCATTGAGCTGGTCATACTCATTGTGTAAGTTTTGCTGTTCTAAATTTGTTAAACGTCGCAATGGCATAGCCAAAATAGCATCCGCTTGCACCTCACTCAAATCCAGTCGGTTTTGTAAGCCAATTTTTGCCGTAGTCCCATCAGCCGCACTTCGTAAAATCTCCACAACCTGATCTAGCGCAGACAGCGCTTTGAGTAAACCTTCAACCAGATGCAGCCGATTTTCTGCCTGAGTTAATTCATGAGAGTAGCGGCGGTTGAGAGTTTGCTCTCGGAAACTCAAAAATTCCTGCAACAGTTGACGCAAGCTCAATTGTCGGGGTTGTCCATCTACCAAAGCTAAGAGAATCGCCCCAAAGTTGCTTTGCAATGCGGTTTGGTGATACAAATTCTGGAGAACTTCTTGGGGATTGGTATCGCGTTTGAGTTCAATCACGACGCGCATTCCTTGGCGATCGCTCTCATCCCGAAGATCCGCAATTCCCGTTAGGCGACCTTGATTGACCAAGTCCGCTACTTTCTCAATCCAACCAGCCTTATTCACCTGGTAAGGCAATTCTGTCACCACAATTGCTGTCCGCCGCCTGTTACCCCTACTTTGCGCAACTTCCTCAATTTGGGCAACTCCTCGTAGTACAATACTCCCCCGACCTGTGGTGTACGCTTCTTTGATTCCAGCGTTACCCACAATTTGACCACCTGTGGGAAAATCTGGTCCAGGAATGATCTCAAATAATTTTTCGTCGGATAAATCAGGGTTATCAATTAATGCTATCAATCCATCAATCACTTCCCCTGAGTTATGCGGTGGAATATTCGTCGCCATCCCCACAGCAATACCAGAACTACCATTGAGTAAGAGAAATGGCAACTGTGCTGGTAGTACGGTTGGCTCTTGCTGAGAATTATCGAAGTTACCGATAAAATCCACCGTTTCTTCACCAATTTCCGCCAGCATTCCCTCGTGACTAATGGGCGCGAGGCGCGTTTCTGTATAACGCATCGCCGCTGGCGGGTCATTATCCACACTCCCGAAATTACCATGTCCTGCCAGTAGAGGATAGCGACTGGAAAAATCCTGTACCAACCTGACTAAGGCATCATAAACTGCTTGGTCACCGTGGGGGTGGTATTTACCTAACACGTCTCCCACTACACGCGCACACTTACGGTAGGGTCGATCCGGCGTCAGACCGAGTTCGTGCATCGCATACAAAATGCGTCGGTGAACTGGCTTTAAGCCATCTCGCACGTCTGGTAACGCTCGTCCAACGATGACACTCATGGCATATTCGAGATAAGACCGTTGCATCTCGGTATGCAAGGCTGTGGTGATGACCTGTCCCTCACAGAGAAGGTTTAACTGTTTTGCCATGAGTTTTTTTCCTAAATTTCCACTACACAGAATTTGCCGTTAATGAAGACTGCAGCAACCACAGCATCACGGATGAAAGACTCTTCATTACACAATCTTGATAGTCACAGGATAGAAAGGAGTAGTATCATCCTTGTTGACGAAGATTTACATTGATTATTTCAAATAAAGCACACAAGGTTTTAACTAAGTGGTATTTTCCCTTTCACTGACCTGTGTGCTGTTGGTTAAGATGCATAAACAAAAGTCAAATTCTCATGAAAACTGTTTTGATTGTCGAAGATGATCTGATTAATGCTCGCGTTTTTTCCAAAATCTTGACTAAGCGAGGTGGCTTGGAGGTCAAACATACTGAAAATGTAGAAGAAGTTATCAAAATTGCCCAATCGGGGGAAGTTGACATTATCTTGATGGATGTTTCTCTGTCAAGAAGTGTTTACCAAGGTAAGTCTGTTGATGGTATCAAAATTACACAAATGTTAAAATCCGATCCGCAAACAGCTACCTTACCTATTATTTTGGTAACAGCACACGCTATGGAGGGCGATCGCGAGAACTTTCTCAAGCAAAGTGGTGCTGATAGCTACATATCTAAGCCGATTGTGGACCACCAACAGTTTGTTGACCAGATCTTGGCACTGCTACCTCAATAGAACGACTAAACGCACCCTTTGGGGCATAAAAGAATGTTTACCCCACGGTAAACTGCACCTAGCACATTTCCATAGTAGTGTCCTTTTTTTAAGAACATACCTGGAACAGTAGCTCAACACACTGATTGCCATTGGGCTACTGTTTCTTTTACAGAATAATATATATGTACTATTAGATGAGATTTTCAGCAAGTAGCAATGAAAAAGATGAGGGAGGGAGTCAAAAACTAGGGGGGTAGGGGAGCCAGTGCTTGATGAGGGTTTCCGCTCTCACGAGATCTAGCGTTGCACAAAAATATAAATCCCTCTTATCCCCTATACCCCTACACTCTACACCCCTACACCTTTAGCTTCGGTCACAGGCAATTTCTCTCCTTCCCTCCTTTTCTCCTCATGCTTTGTTCTCTACTGCGGAGTCATTCGTTGCCTGATGGTAGAATCTGAAGATTCTTCACGTTGCTGGAGAGCAGCTTGAATGCCAGGTAATTCTAAGAATTTTTTTGTATCAGACAGCAGGCGTGTGCCCCAAAGATTTTGTTTAAGAAAATCTAAATCAGCATAGCGCTCATCAATGCGGACTGCAGCTTGTCCCATTGCTAAAGCTTGTTGGCGATCGCCTTTAGCATATAAAGCTACTGCCAATGCTAGTAAGGGTTCTGCTGCTTGTTTCTCCATCGCAACAGCATCTTGCCATTGCTTAATTGCGCCCTGAATGTCACCTTGTTCATACAATATTAATCCAACATTGTTAACGGCTGGCCAGAATTTTTTGTTAAAGGAAACAGCTTTTTTATACTGGATGAGCGCGTCTGGAAGTTTACTCTGCATGTAGTAAGCATTGCCCAAATCAAACAATCCCTCTGGATCATTGGGCTTTAACCTCAAACCCTGTTGATAGTAATTTACAGCCTCTTGGTACTTTTGCTGCTGAAAGTAAGCCGAACCCAAAGCGAACTGAACATCGCCATTTTTGGGGTTGAGAGATTGTGCCTTTTTCAGGGCGTTAATACTTTGATCTAATTTTTTACTTTGCAAATACAAGCCACCCAAGAGAAACCACACTTTATCGTTCTTAGGAGCAAGTTGTGATGCTAACCGAGCTCTTGGTAGAGCTAGTTCATACTGTTGAAACTGTGCGAGTTGTGCTGCTTCTTTTGCCAAACCTAAGCCTTGCTGCTCCAACTTCGCCGCATCCAGTTGCAGTGTATGAGGTACCAGTGCTTGTGCATTGCTAGGTTGAGGTATGCACAAACCACAAACAACCAAAAGAGAAATCAAACCAATCCGTTTAGGCACACTACCGCCTCTTTGCCAAGAATGAAGGAATCTTTCCGTTAGCTTAAACGATTTCCACTGTTGACGACAGCAAAATTTTACAAACAAGAGTACAAGCGTATTCTCCTAATGACATTGAACTTTGGCGAAGCGGCTTTTACCTCATCCTCATCACCGAATTTGCTTTGCCGCCGCTGTTTTGTAATACAGTCGCAGCTATTTTGGATGATAACTGGATGACAACCGTGGCTTAGCTTTTTTACAACAAGCCATCAATTAACTAGTATCATGCTATACAAGTAGCTGATTGACATTTTCAACGACAAGCTAATGATTGAGATAACCAAAGTCAGCATATTAAAAATCAGATGCAATTGTGTTTTCATCCTTTTTGTCTAGCTGTAGTGTCATTTTTTCAAACAATGCAAGCTTACGCAAGATTCATAGTGTTCATAATAACTGCAAAAGTCACCCATTCAGGTGAAGTCATAACGAAGCATTTAGCAATATTATGAAGAAAAATTAAGCTACCACTAATTCCATATGTTTACATATATCTTTACATAGTCATTGATTTATTAATAACTCTATTTCAGAAATCACTACTCATTTTAAAAATTCTAAAAACTCCAAATTGTTAGTTTTGTTCTTCCACTGAAAGACATCTATTAAAGTGATTTTCCTCACAAGCTATTATGACCACATACTTAGAAAATCCTGTCATTGATAAAAAAGTTAAACACCCAATACGTTGGTTAATTGGTTTAGCCGCAGCTGGCGTATTGGTGATTGGTGCAACGACAACATACACAGTTGTCAATCGAGGGACAAGCAAACAAGACATCGCTGCACTGACTGTCCCAGTGGAAGTCAAAAATGTGACTGTGCGAATTTCTGCTAGTGGTAAGGTGCAGCCTGTTCAGAGCGTGAATATCAGCCCGAAAAACTCTGGAACTCTGGTAGAGTTGTATGTTGAGCAAGGCGACAAGGTCAAGCAAGGCCAAATTCTTGCCAAGATGGACAGCGCAGATATTCAAGCACGAATCGCTGAAGCTCGTGCAAACCTGGCACAGAACCAAGCACAGTTGGATCAAGCCCTTAGTGGGAATCGTCCTCAAGAAATTGCTCAAGCAAAAGCACGTTTAGCACAAGCAGAGGCCCAGCTTGCTCAGGCGCGCGCAGGGAATCGTCCTCAAGAAATTGCCCAGGCACAAGCTCAAGTAGATGCCGCTCAAGCAAAGGCGAAATATACAAGTGAACAGCTCAAGCGTTACCAATCTCTCTACCAGCAGGGAGCAGAGAAAAAACAATTACTCGACCAAGCCATTAGTGAAGATAATGCTGCTAAAGCGAGTTTGCAAGAAGCTCAAAAACGGCTATCTCTACAACAAATTGGCACTCGTTCTGAAGAAATTTCTCAAAAAGAAGCAGCAGTTGCTGAATCACGAGCAGCTTTGCAATTATCCCAAGCGGGTTCCCGTCCTGAGGAAATTGCCCAACGTAAAGCAGCTGTTGCTGCTGCCCAAGCTAAGTTAAAAACAGAGCAAGTAAATTTAAACAATACGATTATCCGCGCCCCCTTTTCCGGAATTGTCACCCAGAAATACGCCAACGTTGGTGCATACGTTACACCGACAACCTCTGCTTCCTCAAGTGCATCGGCAACTTCTAGTTCTGTTGTTGCTGTCGCACGCGGCTTAGAAGTTCTGGCGAGTGTTCCAGAAGCTGATATCGGCAGAATTAAGCAGGGACAGCAGGTGGAAATTGTCGCTGATGCCTATCCTGATCAAGTATTTAAAGGTCATGTCCGCTTGATTGCTCCTGAAGCAGTCAAGGAAGAAGGTGTGACATTGTTCCAGGTACGAGTTGCAATTGATACTGGTAGAGATAAACTGCGTTCTGGCTTAAACGTGGACATGACCTTTTTAGGAGACAAAGTACCAGATGCCTTACTTGTGCCAACTGTAGCAATTGTGACTGAAAAAGGTAACACAGGTGTGTTGGTACCAGATGCAAAGAATAAACCCCTGTTTCACCCCGTCACAATTGGAGCACAGATCAAAGACCAAACTCAAATTTTAGAGGGACTGCAAGGGGGTGATCGCATCTTTCTCAACCCACCCGCAGATTACAAAATCCAGCAACGCCAGCAACAGCAGAAGAAATGAATATCCTAGAAAGTGTGAAAATGGCGGGGAAAACCCTGCTATCAAATAAGTTACGTAGCGCCCTCACCATGCTGGGTATTGTCATTGGCAATGCCTCAGTCATTGCCATGATTGGCGTTGGTGAAGGAGGGCAAAAATTTGTTAATAAGCAGTTGGAATCATTGGGACCAAACGTGCTGTTTGTCCTTCCTGGTAATCGCGAAACTCAACGCATTTCTTTTGAAGTACCAAAAAATTTGGTGCTGGAAGATGCGGAGGCGATCGCCTCTCAAGTGCCAACAGTAGCAGGAGTCGCTCCTGAGTTAAACGGCAGATATGTAGTCAATTACCGTAATAGAAACACCAATGTCAACATCATTGGCACAACTCCTAGTTTTTTAGTAGTGCGGGATTTTGAAACTGCTAAAGGTCGGTTTTTTTCCGACATAGATATGAATCGCAACAATCAAGTTGTTGTGCTAGGTGCTAACTTGGCAGAAAGACTCTTTGGTAGCACTAATCCCATAGGTCAGCAGTTGCGAATTAAAAATGCTACTTTTCAAATTATTGGTGTCCTAGAAGCTAAAGGTTCAAGCGTGGGCGCTGATTATGACGAAGCAGCATTAGTGCCAATCACAACCTCAGCAAATCGACTTGTCGGACGGAATTCTCCCTACGGTATTGCATTAGATTACATCGTTGCTTCTGCTCGTGATAGCAAGAGTGTTGATGCGGCAGAGTTTCAAGTCACCAATTTGCTGCGTCTGCGGCACAAAGTTACCAGCGAAGATGATTTTACCATCCGCACTCAGAAGGATGCTTTGCAAACTGTTGGTCAAATCACAGGCGCTTTGACAATTATGCTGGCTGCTGTAGCAGGTATCTCCCTATTTGTCGGCGGTATCGGTATCATGAATATTATGCTTGTCTCTGTCACCGAACGCACTCAAGAAATTGGTTTGCGTAAAGCTATTGGTGCAAATCAGCAAGATATTCTGTCACAGTTCATCATAGAAGCCATTATTCTCTCAGCTGCAGGTGGGTTAATTGGTACTGCGATTGGTGTGAGTGGTGTTATGCTGGTATCAGCATTGACTCCTTTAAAAGCAGGAATTTCTCCTGTAGCAATTGCTGTCGCAGTTGGTGTTTCTGGTGGTATTGGTTTATTCTTTGGCGTTGTTCCCGCACGTCGTGCAGCTCAACTCGATCCAATTGTGGCTTTGAGAAGCGCTTAAAAAAATTTTAATCGCAGATGCACAGCGAAGGACGCGGATGTAATAGATGATTATCTGCGTCGATCTACGGTTTGAAACTTAGGAGTTACGCAAAAATAACGTAGTTGTACCCGTTGCGACGTCAGTCGTAACTACAGTCTTGTTCTTTTGTAACTCATGCGTAATATCATGTCCGGATGAATACTTATAATTAAGCCGCCCTGGTTCTGGGCCACCAGTAGTAGCAAGTTAGTCCAGAGATTAAATCGTGCTGTTTCATTAGTTGTTGGCAGCGATAAACCAAGAGCTCTTCCATTTCGTCCAAAGACGATGGTGAAGAATTCGCGACGATTTCATTTGTCAGGGGCCATAATCGTTCAGCAGGTTGTAATTCAGGTGAGTACGCGGGTAAGTACATTAAATCAATACCTTCTGGCAGGTTTAAATCATTACTTGTATGCCAACCTGCTTGGTCAACAGCCAGGAGGACTCGTTTTTGATTTCCAAGACCATACTCTTGAGCAAAATCAGCTAAAACTCGATTAAATAATTGAGTATTCACACTGGGCAGAATCCACCAATATGTTTCTCCGGATTCTGGATGTACAAACCCATACAGCCACATCCATTTATACGTTTGCTGTACTGAAGCGAACGGTTGTTCTGCTTCTGGTATCCAAACTCGACGCAGAATTGGATGAAGGCCCAAACGATGCTCATCCATACTCCAAACCTCTATWTCGGCATCTGGATATCGGGATTGAAGGAATTGGAGCCGTAAATCGAGTTTTTTTTCCAGTTTTCTTGTTCGATTGGGTCGCAAGCGCCATGCTCCGGTCGAGTCACACGTAAGCGGAAAGTCATTTGTTTTATGTATTCCCATCCACGCCGACGATCAATACTTTGTCCTGTTAGTTCGCTTAACCAATCTGCCACCTTACGACCATTCCACAATCCCCCATCTGGTGCCTTGTGTGAAAGCACTTGCCACAGTTGGGCTTGTTGTACATCTGTTAATAATGATTCTTTGCCTCGATTCTGATGCCGTTGGTCTCCCAAGACCATTGGACCATCTTGGTTGTAACGTTTGACGAGTTGATAAATCCAAATTCTCGTGTAACCTGTTACTTGAGATACCTCCAGCACGGTCTTTCCTGTTACCAATAACCAAATTATTTGGTAATGACTACGTTCCGTTGTTTGTGTTGCTTTACGGTAACGGGAAAACAGTTCTTCCGGACTTAAGTAGTTGGCGATCGCAATCCGTTTCGGCATAGTGTAAGTAGACGCACTGCAACGATTCCATCTTTATTATAAGTAATCAACCGGACATGATATAAGTCCTAAAACTGAACAGGTGACTAGAGCAGCATCACCCAATTAAGTAAACTGATAGTGGGTTAAGTTAAATTCAGTTAAAAATTTATATGGCAAATACTCAATTACTGACTGACTCGCGCGTTCCCAATCCGGGAAATCAACCAGTCATTATTCGGTTAGAAGATATTTTTAAAGTTTACGGTAGTGGCGAAGCTGAAGTGCGGGCACTCAACGGTGTTAATCTCACTATAGAGGAGGGTGAATACTGTTCAATCATGGGACCGTCTGGTTCTGGTAAATCTACGGCAATGAATATCATTGGTTGCTTGGATCGCCCCACTTCCGGACATTATTACCTGGATAAGCTTGATGTCGCCCAAATGGAAGATACAGCTTTAGCAGAAATTCGTAATAAAAAACTGGGATTTGTATTCCAACAATTCCACCTTTTATCTCAGCTGACAGCATTAGAAAATGTCATGTTGCCCATGATATATGCTGGTGTGAACACTAAGGAACGCCGTGATAGAGCAGCAGAAGCTCTCAAGCGAGTAGGCTTAGAAAAGCGTCTGAATAATAAACCAACTCAACTGTCTGGAGGACAGCAGCAACGGGTGGCTATAGCCCGTGCTATTGTTAACCGTCCAGTCTTACTCCTCGCCGATGAACCGACAGGCGCACTCGACTCCCGCACAACCCAAGAAGTTTTAGATATCTTTGGTGAACTGAATGCTAGTGGTATTACTGTTGTGATGGTAACCCATGAGCCAGAAGTTGCTCGTCAAACACAGCGTGTAGTTTGGTTTCGTGACGGTGATGTTGTACACTCTCACCTCAGTCCATCTGATGTGGGTCATTTGGCGGTGTCCTAAGCTGAGTGAACCACTACTCCACTAATGCAACAGCATCCGGCTGATTTGCCAAGCGACCGTCTTCCATATAAACAATACGATCTGCAATATCCAAAATACGATTATCGTGCGTGACAAGCAAAATCGTACAGCCCTGTTCTTTTGCCAATTTCTGCATCAGTTCCACCACATCTCGACCTGATTTTTTATCCAATGCTGCGGTGGGTTCGTCTGCTAGAACAATTTTGGGATGACTCACCAAAGCACGGGCGATAGCCACTCGCTGCTTTTGTCCTCCAGACAAATTATCAGCGTAGTAATCGACACGATTTCCCAAACCAACTGTATTGAGAATATCGGTAGCTATCTTATCCATATTTTTGTCTAGATACTCGTCATGTAGCTCTAGAGACATTCGTACATTTTGCTTAGCTGTTAGGAAAGTCAACAAATTGTGTGCTTGGAAAATATAGCCAATTCGCTGTCGCACCTGCATCATTTCTTTCTTATTAGCTTTATTCATTTCTTGCCCCAGAATTTTGAGGCTACCTTCTTGTGCAGAACGCAAGCCTCCCATAAGCGTTAGCAAAGTTGTTTTACCAGACCCCGACGGTCCAGTCATGATAATAATTTCTCCTGGATAGATGTCGAGATTAATGTCAAATAACGCTTGTTTTCGCAGTTCTCGTTCACCAAAGTAGTGATTCAGGTGTTTAACAGAAATAACAGGTTCAGTCATAGTTTGTTGATTGATATCAGTGACAGTTCAGGTGCTTTATATCTTTTTGATCAGTAGAGCAACATTCTTGGTTCGTAGTAGCGCTTAAGCGCTTAAGCGCTACTAAAAGCAGAATTACAAACTTTTCTATTTAGTAAAAAAATTATTTTTTTGCCTTTTAACTTAGTTGTAAATCGAACGCCAGAAGCTTTATCTAAAATGTATTTATCGTAGTTTTTGTGAGAACATATTCCTCTAAATCGTGATACTTGCCCTTCCAAAAACCATGCTGTTTTAGAATATTTGGGCTCTGAAAACCTAAATTTTCTAACAACTTTTTAGAAGCAATGTTGTCTAACATAACCCCCGCAATCACGAAGCGTAAGCCTATTGTTTCAAACCCAAATTGCAAAATAGCACGCAACGCCTCAGTCATAATTCCTTGTCTCCAAAAGGAACTAGCAAGTTCGTAGCCGACCTCAGCACTATGCGTCTGCTTATTCCACGTAAAGCCACAGGAACCAATCAAAATATTATCTTGTTTACGAACAATTCCCCATCGTATTCCACTCCCACTCTCAAATCGTTTTGTCCGTCGCTTAATCAGTTGTAATGCTTCCTCAATATCAGTGAAGGTATCAAGGTCATGAAACTGGGTTACTGCTGGGTCAGAAAACAGAGCAAAGACAGCTTTAGCATCTTCTGGAGTTTCCTTACGAAGAAGAAGGCGTTCGGTTTCTAATTTTGGGAAAGAAGGCAAGAAAAAATTTTCACTCATTGGGAATTTTACTTAATTAAACTCTAAGTAATTGAGGTCGTATCCAACTTTAATTTCTCTTGAAAAGCTTTCTTATCAAACTCTTTTAAAAAACACAGGTAAGAAGGAACGCTTAACAAACAAGAAGGAAAAGAGTGTTTCTTTCATTCATAACAGGTGGCGCGCCGCCCGTGGAATACTCTCAAGCAGCACCAAAGATTTAGATTTTGCATAGTTCAACTAAAACTTACAAAAGATTGATTCTGAACTCAACACCATGCTCCTCAAAACCCAGGCGCTGATACAATTGGTGTACCTTTGGTTTAGAGTTTCTGCAGGTCGCAATTAACTTGTAACAACGATATTCCCGTGCAATTTCAATAACCTTCTTGACTAGCTGAGTCCCGTATCCTTTTCCCCGAGAATTTTCATCCACAAAAACATCTTCCATCAGCCCAAAAGGCTCATGATGTAAATCATTGTGCATCACGTATAGAAAAGCATGGGCGAGTTCGATACCGTTGTGTTCAATCGAGAGGCGAACACCTTCTGCGTTTTTAGAGTTTCGTTTAATTTCCACAATTGATTTTTCCAGGAGTTATTGAGCGAATTTTTGGCTTCAGAAAATATCAGCGGGATCGGCAGACTGTAATTTACGCATTGCGATCGCCCCCGATGCAATACACATCACAAGAGTCAAAGACAGCACCAGTACGAGACGGTCTACTGACATTTTGACGGGAAGTAGCGTTGCTTGTGCAACTAGCCCGTAAAGCCCAAGTGAAATTGCAAATCCAGGAATAAAGCCCAAAATTGCTAGAATCAAAGCCTCTTGAAGCAAAATTCCAACCAAGAAGCGATCGCCATACCCCATTGCTTTCAGCGTCGCGTATTCGGGTAAGTGATCCGAAACATCAGAGTAAAGAATCTGATAAACAATCACCGTCCCGACCAAAAACCCTACGACAGTTCCGAATCCAAAGATAACGCCGATAGGACTGACTTGACTCCAATAGTTTCTCTCCCGTTGTATAAATTCTTCTTTTGTTAGAATCAGCACATCATTAGGCAATTTGGCTTTTAAATTTGCTTGCACTTGCTTAATGTTGGCATTCGGTTTTAACGTGATCAGACCAACATCAATATCATTCGATTGACGTTCTGAAAACAGACGCAAAAAAGTAGAGTCACTCACAATGAGATTGCCATCAGCCGAGAATGAGGCTCCCATTGTGAAGACACCAGTGACTTTAATTTGTAAGTCATTAAGTTGGGCTGAAAGCAGTTTAGATTGCTGAAGTTGTTCAGCAACATTACCCAAATCGGGTCGCGCCGCCTGATCATAAAGCACATAATTCAACATTTTGAGTTTGTTGAATTGGTGTGTCGCATCTGGTACATCCATCGCTGGGTTACTGGGATTGAGACCATAGATCTGTACTTGCCAAAATGTCCGATTAGTAGGATTACGCCATCTTCCGATTCCTAGATAGAGGGAGTTGATGGAAGCGACTCCATCTGTACCCGCTGTCTGAAACAGCCTAGAACGCGAGAAGGGTTTGATAGTTTGCACGTTATCAGACACAGAATTAATCAGAAATAAGTCCCCCCGAAGTCTGTAGTGCATCCCTGTAGCAGCAACATAAGCAGACTCCATCATTCCCAGTTGAAAAAACATCAGGATATCGGCGAATCCAATTCCAGCCAAGGCAACAAAGAGGCGGGTTTTTTCTCGCTTCACCTGAAGCCATGCTAAGGGTGTTTTGCGAAATAGTTTGCGTAGCATAGTTTGGAAGGAGTATCACGTCAGAGAAAGACAACGGTGAAATTAATTTCCTAGTACGTTTCAATAGAAACTAAAGCAGTCTAAGATTCTTGATATCGGGCAACCGTTATGTTTTAGTTCAAACTCACTTCCGGTTGAATTGCTACCTGTACCTGCAAGTTGGTCAGGCTTGCCACTTGTTGACTATCCTTGGAATTGAGGCGAATTCTCACTTCAACGACGCGGCGATCAAGGTTCTCTCCAGGTTCTTTGCTGAAGACTTCTTGCTTGCTGACTTGCAATCCAACCAGGCGAACCGTTCCCCGCAGTTCTCCGGGAAATGCCTCGCCAGTGATGACGGCTGATTGACCGGTGCGAATCTTGCCAATATCGCTTTGGTAAACTTCTGCAACCACTTCCATCTGGTCAGTTTTTCCTAAGTCAACAATTCCTTTGTCAGCGATCGCCTCACCTGGTTTTGTGTAAACTTCTAAAACTTGTCCTGTGATCGGTGCGCGGATGCCTGCTTCCTGCAACTCAGCTTTAGCTCGTTTAACTGCTGCAATTGCTTGGTCTACCTCCGTTTGTGCGACCTGAACATCCACAGGGCGAACTTCGGCAATCTGGTTGAGTGTCGCTTTGGCTCGATTGATTTGGGCACGTAACGTGTCAGCAGTACGATTCCGATTCGCTTTGACTTCGCTCAGTTGTGCCTGGGCTGTTTCTAAAGTAAGCCGTTTTTGATCGAGGTTGGAAGCCGAGAAAGCACCCTCTCGATACAATGCTAGATAGCGGTTGTATTCTGAGAGTGCGACATTAACCTCGGATTGACGACGGGTAATGGTAGCTGCTTGAGTGACAATTTCACCCTGTAACTCTTCTTCAAGACGAGCAATTTCCGCTTTCTGAGCTGCAATCTCTCCAGATTTTGCCCCTGCTTTGACTTGCAAGAGTTTTGCTTGAGCTGCCCTGACTCGTTCCTGTGCCTCAAGTAAAGCTGTTTGTAGGCGGTTGCGGCTCTCCAAAATTGCAATCTCTTGATTTGCCTTCACGCGATCGCCCCGCTTAACTAACAGTTTTGCAACCCGATCATTGTTTAGCGTCGTCGCAGCAGCCACTCGCACCACTTCTGATGCAGGTTCTAGCCGTCCAAGAGCTGTGATTGGTTGATTAACGGGTACCGATGCTACAGGTTCAGCAGGCTTTTGTCCAAACCGAGAAAAGCTGTAGTAGAGTGAGCCACCCGCGATCGCAATCCCTACAACATAGAGCGCAATCATCCACCGATTAAGAGGTTTTAGTCGTTGCAGCATTGTAGGGGTCTTGATTTTTCTAGATAAGTCATCAACATCTTTCCTAGTAAAACGATTTGTTCGGCGATCGAAACATCATCCCCTGACAATCGCCTCAGCATTAAGCCCTGCACTTGAGTCATGATAAAATCAACTACAGCTGGATCGCAGATGCCAAAAAATTCAGTGATCGATTGCTTAGCTTGTCTCTCGATTCGCCTTAATGCCTGATTCTCGCGGATTGCATTGGATCCTTGCTGCTGACAGAAATCAACCATCATACAGATTTCCTTTATCAGGCGGTCTTCGTATCTGAGTGCGAAGTTGGCTAGCGCCTCAAATCGCTCTGATAGTGTTTGTCCATCTTTCAATTCGTTAGCAAAGATCTGCAGATACTCCTGACTCGTTTCCTCAACCAGTTGTTCAAACATGTCCTCCTTACGCGGGAAGTAGTAATAGAGTGTTCCGGTGGATACGCCCAACTCCTTAGCAATCTGTCGAGTTGTGATCGAGGCGTATCCTTTCTCCGCAAACAAGTCAAAGCACTTGTAGAGCAACTCTTTGCGATATTGCTCGTGATTTACAATCTTGGGCATTTCTATTTTATTATATCGGGCAACCGTTATTTAATAATAACTTACCCAATGCCTCGTCAACTCCACATATTTATAGAGTAAATCTTGAATTCGCCCCTTCAGATAAAGTACGGCTGGCTTAGCCGGAACTCAACGCCTGTGGACAAGAAGGAGCCGACTCCCTTGGCTGAAGCAGGAAGAAATCTCTAAATAAGGTTTAGCCAAGTTTAGGTAAGTATTTTGAAGCAGAAAAATTGGAATATGGTAGTTGAGGCATTTCGTGCAGACACTGCTGTGTCAACTTGCATCGCTTTCATCATCTGACTTGGGAAACACTGCACGCTGCACGCGATGAACCAGTGTAGTGGAAACAGAGAACAGTGTAAATCCAATGAGTGGATGAAGCACTCCCAATGGTAAAGGTGATTTCAGGTGAATCGTGAGAAATTGCAGTCCCAGCAGCATAGGCATACTTGCCGTGAGGCTGCGCACTCTGCGAGGAAATGGAAGCAAATACACCCATAAAAGCAGAACTAGTGACAATCCGCCATACCCACGCACCAGCCAAACATGGACATTCCACCACTGGGGGTTGTAAAAGTACGCCAGTCCAACAGTCAACACTTGAGCATTCAGGCAGATATTGAAGAGTATCACTATCGTGAAAAAACCAATCTGACTCCAGCGTGCAGGTGGTTGTGTGGTATTAGCGCTAAAACTCGTTGCCATAATGAAATTTTTCTTTACAAATGAACGATTGCAACAGAATCTATCCTAAGAACAACAACCAATCACGCCTAGTCCTCGAACGAGTACACTTTGCTGTCATAAATTTTTTCACCCCACCGCATGGCGATGAGGCTCCCTTGTCTCATTCGCCGTTGCTGTGCGTCAAATCGCTAAAAAATCCCCACAATGCCGTAATACAGGCAAGCACTGGCACCTGCAATATAGACAAACCAGGTTAGGAAAAAGCCAATTGCGCGACCCAAAGAAGGACCATAGGTGTGAATCACACCCCAAGCATGAGCAATTCGAGCGAATGTCAGAGTTCCACCTAGCATCCACAAAAACCAGGTTGGTGAATGCATTAATTCAAGTGCAGCTATAAACAGCAATCCATGTGGAACATATTCCGCAAAGTTACCATGAGCACGCACTTTACGTTGTAAAACCCCGTCGTCACTTGCTTTGGTTGCAACAAACTTTTGCGTATAATTTTCAAAAAAAGCTGCCCATTTATTCGGTTTCTCAAGATAGTTTGGCTGTATTACCACATCTTCTTTCAACTCTCCATGCCAAACTCTAGTTCTTGTTCGCTCCATAGCCACAATATAGGACAGTGCAAAGGCAATGAACCCATTTAACCCAATCAAGAGTGTTGAAACTGGAATAAGATAGTTGCTCATCAGAAATTATAAAATCATCTCAGCCTTAAAATAAAAATTTAAAGCTATTACTACAAGTCCCCAACTGGGTAAACTTTCATGCAGTTTTCTGTTGTGCAACGATTTGCGAGTGCCCAAACTGAAGCCCAATTGCGTTCCTGTTTTATGGATAGTGCAAGTCAACTGGTTGATGCTGATGCTTGGGGGTTAGATCTGTTGGATCATCACTTACAAATTAAAGAATCTGATTTGTATGGGCTACCTGATACGTTTCGAGCTCATTATCGAGAGGTTGGACCAGATGGAGATCCAGTCAGTCAGTTCATGATCCAGCAACAGATTCCCGCCCACAATTTGTCCATCCAAACTCCCGCAGCCTGGAAGCAAAGTAACATCTACCAATATCTTTTCCGAAGGTATGGAATTGAACATGGTATGGTTGGTCCATTGCTGGGGAATGGGCGGCTAATTGGCGGAATTTATTTCATGCGTGGAAGTGGTTTCCCACCCTTTTGTGATGGTGATTTATTTCGTCTGAGTATCCTCTGTCTGCATTTATCCGCTCGTTTGTCAATGTTGCAAATTCCTGCATTGGTAACAAATTTATCCTGTGATTGTTTAACCAAACGTGAATTGGAAATTGTGGAACTGGTTGCTCATGGTTTGAGTAACCGAGAAATTGGTATTAAACTGAGCATCAGCCGCGAAAGTGTAAAGCAAGCACTCAAGCGCATATTTCGTAAACTTAATGTTTCGGCCCGTACTGAGATGGTTGCTAAATTGAAAGACCTCACGAACTTGTACAAGTATCCTTAATTACCCATCAACCTGACAGTTCAACTCAAGAATAGAAACAGTGGATTTATAAGAATAGTTAAGAAAGATTGTAACAGAATCTATACTAGAAACAGTAATCAACGACGCTTAGACCAAAGAACGAGTACACTTTGCAGCAACGATAATGGGGAATTCTTTGCAGTCTTTATTTGGGGCGATCGCTCAAGCTGGTGACGAAGAAGAACTACGACAGCACGTCATGGTTAAAGTTGGCGAACACTTTGCTGCCCATCGTTGCAGGCTTTTTTTCTTTAATCAACTTCCCCCTGTCAATCCCAATCTTCCAGCCATCCTGAAATTAGCTTTATCTATAGAACATAATCCAGTTTTGCGCTACTTGGTTGAGCAACATGCCCCCGTTCACGAAGAATTGCTCTTACCTCCTGGGGCATGGAAGATGATTTGCCCGCGTTCTGATCATGGACATGTGATGGTTGGACCGATTGTCACAAAAGGTCATCTTGTTGGCGGGGTTGGCTTCACCCGCGTTCGAGGCACTCCTGCTTTTAATAATCGGGATCTAGCTGACGTATGTGCTCTTTGCTTGCATCTGTCCACCTGGTTAGAAAGAATACAGTCGCAACCGAAAGGATTCAATTCTTCCAATATTAATCGTTTAACGCCGCGTGAAATTCAAATTGCTGAACTAGTGGCACAAGGACTAACAAGTGCTGAAATCGGTGCTGCCCTTTGGATTACAGAAAATTCTGTTAAGCAAGCCTTAAAACGGATGTTCCGAAAGCTTGAAGTTTCATCTCGTGCTGAGTTAGTAGGGCGGCTTTTCTCAAACATAGGTCTTTCCCCATCCAAAGAGCATGCGGTTTAAATGTTTAAGAATTAGCAGTCTTTGAGGAGTGAAACATTTGTCGAACACTGTATTATGTATGTAATCTTGCAAAAACTACGAATGTAGTAATTTGTAGCCTAATGGTAACTTACAAACGAGATCTCAAAAATGTTGACTGGCAGGAAATGAAATCAACGCTCAGTCAAGATGAATTTGATAATGGCAGAAGTCCTGATCAACTTAAAGCATCATTTGCCAATAGTTACGCGACCTGTATCGCTTATGCAGATAATCATATTATTGGCACTGTTCGTGTCCTTTCTGATGGTATTTGTAATGCTTATATTGTTGATGTCTGGACATTTACGCCATATCGCCGCCAAGGAATTGCCACTACAATGATGCAAATGCTGTTCGATGAGTTACAAGGTCAGCATATTTGTTTATTTACTGATAAAGCTTTAAACTTTTACAAAAAACTTGGCTTCACCAAAGGTGAAATCTGTATGGAAAAGGTTGTAGGTAAATGGTTAGTTAACACATCAGCAAAAGAAAGTTAATTATTTTTTATTGAATGGCTAATAACGTACTACTTATAGTTATGAGCTATTAGCCATTAGCCTCTACTGACTAAAGGCTTGGTGTTTTACCAGTTTCTGCTTGTGTTGCAATTGGCTTAACATCGCTGTAGCCCATATCACCAGCAATTGTCCGCAACACAGATATTTGTCCTTCAAAATCCAGTCCTTCGATTTGAGAAAGCACATTGTTAACTGCATCAGTTGCTTTGTAGTTTTCTGGTATGTCAACGACTTGATCACCCATTTTTTGGGCCCAATCAAACCAGACGAATAGCTGATTGTTTTCTTTTATAGCACCATAGGCACGAGAATATTCTGAATCTTCGCGGTTGACAATTTGCCGCATAATTGCCAATTGTTCATCATCAGATAATTTGTAGTAATCGCCTAAGAGTACAGGTGCTAGTTCTGGTTCTGCGGCAGGGGGAGCAGCGGGAGTAATTGAGTCACCCATTTTTTTATACACAAAATACAGCCAAGCCAGTTTGGCATCTGTGTCTAAGCGGTTAAATGCCTTTACCACTTTTTGAGTTTCATCGCTTAGGGCTTGAGGAACATTTTGATCGTAACTTGATGTCATAATTTTTATCCAAAGTTATTTCACAGATCAAACTTAGGGGTATCAGAGTTTGAGAATCAGTATCGACCACCAAGAGAAAGAGTTTTAAAAATTCGCACAATAGGTTTTTATCTGCCTTTTAGTAGAGGTAAAAATCTATCCACAGATATCAAGGATGGAAGAGTTGACTTTGATACAATACGCCATTGATAGAGAAATACTTGGAGGAGTTAATCATGCCTGAAGAAGTGAAGCCCAATCCATCGGAAGCTCCTACCCAGGATGCACAATTAGCCGCTGAAAACATCGTTAGTGGTCAAGAAAAAGCACCAAGTGTCGATGTAGAAAAAGATTATCAAGCTGCACAGCAACTCAGCGTCAGTGAAATTGACCGCACAGGTGAAGGTGCGAAAGCGGCCCAAAAGGCGACTGCACCTAAGCAAGAACTGCATGACCCAGAACAGACAAAAATACAAGCCAACTCAACTGGTAATCCTGATGATTACATAGATATAGCAAAAGAAGTAGGTGGTTCTAAAACTGAAGCTGTAACCAATGTCAGTGATGATTTGATAGAAGAAGCAAAGGAAAAGGGTCAATCAAAGTAATTTTGATTCGATTTGACAAAAAATCAAATAAGATAAGCGTTCAATCTGTATTCAGGATTATTTCACTGTTTTCTCGTTTCTACAGTATGCGGAAAACCCCTTCGGGAGGCCTACTTCCTCCCGAAATTTACGAGAAACATAGTCTCTATTAAGCGAGAAATGGGCAATTCAATCAAAATTTAATAACTCTTACCACATCTAACAGTTGACTCGGGTGATGAATTAAAAAATCTGGATTTTGTTTTGCTAAAACTTCTTGTGAATTGAACCCCCAAGTAACTGCAATCACTTTAATGTTTGCTTTCTTTGATGCTTCTACGTCTCTGGTTTCATCTCCTACATAGATCACTTCTTGAGGTTTAATCTGTTTTTGCTTTAATACGTTATTAATGATTGTTGTTTTGCCGAAAATTGTCACTCCTGAATAGATAAACTCAAATAAGTTATCTAAATCATTGACTTGGATAAAAGCTGTCACATTTTCTAGAGAATTAGAGGTTATGATTCCTAGCCTATAACCTTCATTGTTAAGCGCCACTAAGGCTTCTTTAATTCCTGAAATTGGTTTTAATTCTTTGATTTTATTTTTTAACTCAGTCTTCACTTTTTTGACCAAAAAAGGTATTTTTAAAACTGAAATTCCTGAGTATTTAATGATTTCCCTAGAGCTTAAGTTTCTCAAGAGGCTAAGCTCCTCTTGGGTAATTGGTATATATCCAAACTCTCCAGCTAAACGATTGGCAATACTTACCAAAGCATCTACTGTATCAGCAACCGTGCCATCAAAATCAAAAATAATTACTTTCTGGGTCATTCTTTCGCCTGCGGGAATGCGTCTAAATTAGCACGGGCATTCCGTCGCAACATATCTGGCTTAATCCGTCGCAACGCTGATGCCGGAAATTGTCTATCCCACTGTTGGTCTGAGATTTGGGCTAATTCTACCAGTTTGGGCGCAACATTCCCAGGATACGGCTCAAACTCTGCAACATCTGTTTCTTTGGCAAAACGCTGATTCCAAGGACAAACTTCTTGGCAAATATCACAACCAGCAACCCAGCCTTGTAAGTGGGATGTCACTGTTTGGGGCAATTTTTCATTGCGATTTTCAATTGTGTGGTAAGCAATGCACCGATTAGCATCTACGACAAACGGTTGGGTAATAGCACCTGTTGGACAAGCGTCAATACAACGAGTACAAGTACCACAGTGTTCTGTATGTGGGCGATCGCTCTCCAACTCCAAATTCGTTAGCACTTCTCCTAAAAAAACCCAAGAGCCATACTCCCGGGTGATCAAATTTCCATTCTTAGCAATCCAACCAAGTCCAGCTTTTTGCGCCCAAACTTTGTCTTGCACAGGACCTGTGTCTGCATAGTATCGTGCTTGAATGCCTTCATCAAGCTCCTGCAGCCAAGTTGTCAGTGCCTTAAGTTTTTTATGCATGACTTTATGATAATCTCGTCCCCAAGCATAGCGAGAAATTTTTGCGTATTCCTCTGTTTCGGGACGCTGATGATGTGTGTAGTAGTTGAGGGCGACACTAATTATCGTTCGCACGTCTGGCATAACTTTACGAATATCCTGGCGCTTAGGATTTGCCATCCATTCCATATCAGCGTGATAACCCAGGGCTAGCCAAGTTTGCAATTTTTGCGTCTCTGTTATATTTTCTCCATTTATCGCTGCAATCCCAACCTTTTGGAATCCCAACTCTAGGGCTTTCTTTTTCACCTCACTGCTATTTGTTCGCGGGGATTGATTCATTTATCTTATTTTAATTTACCTAATAGGCACTATTCCTATTATACACTATCCAGTCAAAGTTGTGACTGACATGGGCGTTGATCTACTATCACGCTAGATAATTTGTACTCGCCTAGGAAATATACCTCAAAAGTAGCTTTCGAGTGCGGTGGCTTTTGTATTCAAATGAATGAATTGTTAGCTATCGTGATAGAGGTAAATCTATGACAGCTGCTGAATCTACACCCACAACAGTAGATGAAAAATTCCAGATATCGGGAATAACAGAATTAACTCTACTGCATTACTTTCAAACTTTGAATGCAGGAAAATTTGGGGAAACAGCTGCTTTGTTTGCAGAAGATGGTGTTATGCATCCTCCATTTGAATCGGGAATTGTGGGACGAGATGCTATTACTCGATATCTACAACAAGAGGCTCAAAACGTCAAAGCTTACCCTCGTGAGGGTGTCGTCGAGACTTTAGAGGGGGAGCAAATCCAATTTCAGGTGACAGGTAAAGCACAAACTTCTTGGTGTGGTGTTAATGTCTTGTGGACATTTATTCTCAATCAAGAAAAAGAAATCCTTTATACGAGAATAAAACTTTTAGCCTCTCCCAAAGAGTTACTCAATTTGCGGCGATGATTGATACTTGTGATCTCTTTTGACACGCAGATTCTTGCATCATAGGGATTCCAATGAATTTACCCGAAGCCGCGCATGCAAGACCCGTGTGCCCGACGGCTGCAAGTCTGCGTATTGCGATTACTTGAGCGGCTGCAACATCTCTATCAGTTGTGTAGCCGCAACTTGAACAAACATGAGTGCGCTCAGAAAGTTCTTCCTTGCCTGTCTGAGTCCCACAGTTGGGGTTGGGATGAATAAAGAGCGCTTTCAACGTCCCGCGTGAATTACCGTAACAAAGCTAGAGCAGTTATTATTTATGCCGTAGTGGTAATTTTTGGCAAAGTAACTTCTAGCTTCAAACAGTTACCACCATCAACCTGTAGCTGGTACTCAACTTTGTCCATGAGACGATGCATGATTAGCCAACCATAGCCACCTTCTTGTTGTTCAGCAGGACTTGGGGGCGAATAATCAGATAAATTGAAGCCTTTGCCGTAATCCCAAACTTCTAAGGCAAGATCCTGGTCTTTCAATTCTAAACGAATGAGAACTGGTAATAGTGGTTGATCCTTATGAGCATGACGTACCACATTAGAGTAGGCTTCCACCAAAACTAACCGCAAGCGATTTGATTGCTTTGACCAATCCACTGAACCTTTGAACTCAACTTCTAAGCAACCTAGCAACCAGCTTTCTACGATGGTTAAAAACTTCAAGTCACTTGGTACATGAAGCTCGCTTTTCATAACTTACAAAACCTCCAGCGAAAGTATAGTTTGGTCATCTTCTTGAACTCGGTTGTCTGCTTGAATACGGGCTAGTAAGTGGTTAAGATCAAGTGGTTGGGCTTCCCTATTTAGCAGTTGCCACAAACCCTCCTGATTCAGGATAGAACGGCTGACTGGCTGGGCGCTATCCACAATTTCTTGTGTAAAATCTTTAGTATTTAATACTTCTGCTTCAGTAATACCATCACTCGCTAGCAGCAGGATATCTCCGGGAGCAAGAACCAATTGACTAGACATAACCTGCCATACAGGCAAGATACCCAGAGGAACGCTGCGTACCTTGAGATATTTGGGTTTTTGTTCTATAGTCTCTCGGTATGACCAGAGCAAGGGATATATATGTCCTGCGTTAGCATAAACTAGTTCCCTAGTATTGGGAGTATAGCGAGCTAAGACGACGGTGATAAAACAATTGTTGCTGATCAAATCATCGCTGAGAGTATGGTTGAGATTTTGCATGACCACATTTGGTAGAGGCGGTGATTCTTGAGACAACTCTCGGCGCAACACTGAGATAGCACTAGCCATGAATAAAGCCGCTGGAACACCCTTACCAGAAACGTCTCCCACAGCCAACCACAAGTCTCCTTTTGGATGGACAAACACTTCAAAAAAATCGCCTCCCACTTCACGAGCAGGGTAGCAACAGGCTTGTACCCTCACACCCTCGATGTTGGGCATTGTTTGACGGAGTAGGTTATTTTGAATTTGGCGAGCAACTTCCAACTCAGCGCGGATTTGCTCTTGCTTGTGCTGAAGACGTTGGTAAAGTTTTGCTTGAGAGAGTGCAAGAGCTGCTTGTTCAGCAACACCTGTAATCAGCTCGATATCTTCTTGTTGCCAAGAACGAGCGTGGTGATGCTGCTTGAGAGCAAGAACAGCGAGCAGGTTTTGCTGCCATATTAGAGGCACAACCAATTTCTGATAAGATTTCTCATCATGTATGCTTAGGGCTTTTTGTAATTGACCGGTTTCAAGAACCTCGCAAATCAAACGATTTAGGTCGAAATCACAACTTGAACTTGAGGATGTTGTATTTTGGTAGCAGAACTGGTCTGGTGTTAGGCGATTGCCTACGGCAGAGCTAGCGCCGAAGGGCGCGCTGAGCCCTTCGGGCACGCTACGCGAACGCAAACGCTTAACACCCTCCACAGGTCTAAGCACGCAAGAACTGGCTTCAAAAGTCTGTCCTACCGTTGCCACAATTTTTTGTAGCATACTGTTGTAGTCCAGAGATTCTCGAATCGCTGTTGTGACTGCATTAAATAAAGATTCTCTCCGCAAGGCGCGACTCAACTCTTGTGTGCGTTTTTTCACGACTCGATATATATCAGCTGCTTGCTCAACAACTGCTTTGAGTCGCTCAGGTTTCCAAGGTTTAGTAATGTATTTGAAGACCTGACCAGAGTTTATCGCTTCTACTAAATCTTCGACATCAGTAAAACCAGTGAGTAAAATCCGAATTGTATCAGGAAAGTGCTCCACAGTTCTACCCAGAAATTCTGTGCCATTCATCTCTGGCATTCTTTGGTCAGAGATAATCACAGCCATTTCCCCGAATTGATCCAAGATGTCTAAGGCAGTGAGGGCATCACTTGCTTTATATACTTGAAAATCTCGCCGAAAAGTACGGTAGAGTAAGTGTAGGTTGTCAGGCTCATCATCCACCACCAGGAGCTTGAGCTTTCCCTGATCTATCTCAGTCATACTTAATTTGACTTTCCCAAGACTTTGATACTAAGGCAACTATTTGCTGTTTCCATATCATCATTGAAGAACACTCGACAAAAGCAAAAGTAAATAAAATTCGTTCACTTTCAACCCCTGATTTCTCTAATTTCTCAAAATTGTCTCTAAATTCTGGGTAGTCTCCTAAGAGTTTTCCATAGTTTAATAGAAACTCTATCCCACTAGTCCAGAACGTAATGCGCGAACAGCTGCTTGTGTACGGTCATCGGCGCATAACTTGTTCAAAATATTTCGGACGTGTGTTTTCACAGTTCCAACTGTGATATAGAGTCTTTCTGCTATCACCGCATTGCTACAACCTTCTACAATCAATTGCAAAACTTCTAATTCTCTTTCTGTTAAAGTGTAAGGATCGATTGTGTCCTGGGGCTGACTTTCTTTATCTGGGCTACTATCAACAGATATCTGTAAACTAGTCTTATTGTCTAATTGTGTGACTTCGGGTTGTGGTGGATTTTGTTGAGCTTGTTGCAAGACAATTCGGGCGATCGCTGGATCAATCCAAGCATTACCGTTATAAGTCACTCGCACCGCTTCAATTAAATTGTCAAACCTAATATCCTTCATGCAGTAAGAGTCAGCTCCTGCTGCAAAAGCAGCTAGCACCGCTTCTTTATTATCCCGTAGGGTTAAAATCAATACTCTTGTTGCGAATTCTTCCCCATCAACTGTAGATTTTATCTCGCGTGTCAGTTCAATTCCATCTTTGTCTGGTAAACCAATATCTACAATAGCAATATCTGGTTGTAGCGTATTTAACATTTTCAAACCCTCGACAGCATTGGTCGCTTCCCCTACAATTTCAATTTCTTCCTTTTGTTGGAGCGCTGTCCGAATACCCACACGGGTCAGGTCATGATCTTCAATCAAAGCAACACGAATTTTAGTCATGGTCTAGTACCGCCTTTATACTCAAAAGCTGTAAAATTGAGTTTACAAAAAAGTCTCGGAAGATGCAGTTTCAAGGTAAGAATTCAGGAGCCAGAATTCAGGAGTCAGAATAGTTAAAGAATCAGGAGAACATTTGAGGAAATGAATATACCAATAATAGACTCCTTATAAATTCTGGCTTCTGACTTTTGAGTGCTCAATTCTTACGTTTAAAGATGCCTGTGAAAAAATATAAGAGAGCTTTTTGAGTTAGACTAACATTATAAAGGTATCCCCTCCTTGCCACAGATATTTGATAAGATACTTAAGCGCTAATCGCCCACTACTTGTGTGTTAGATTAAGAAATGGTGGAGTTTATAACTCTCTTTCTGAAACATTAGCTTCAACAAGAAAAACAAAAACGCGAAGTGTTTCTCCTGCTTATGAGAGCCTGATATTGATAGATTCTATTGTGCATCCTGATTTCTATAGGGAGTAGCCTAACATTTAAATAGATACCACAAGTCATGCCACTTCATTTTTATTGAGACTTAACAGGACCTCCTTGCCAGCAGATCGGGTTGCGGCTGAAGTCTGGTGGACAGAATCAATCTTTCTGAAGACGCGAGCTTGACGTTTTGTGGAGTTTTTTTTCACGGCAGGATTTACTACTTTTACTCGTAAGTTTTTTGTGCGTTAGTTTTGGATACATATCATAATTTCTTTGTACAGTGCATCAGTTATAACACTGAGTTATGAGCAACTTCTTAGAATCACCATTACTTCCCCTGACAACATCTATTTTGTAAAATTCCCTAATTTAAGCTTCTGGAAACAATTTGATAAGCTATTGTTCTATCTATGTAGTTGGTGCGAGGCTCATAAAGAATAGGCTATGTCTAAACTGCCTAGAAAATTTTCAGTATTAGGACTACCAGTTCATGTGACAACTGACTATCGAGGCTGGTTGCTAGAACGTTTGCAACAGGGTATGGGGACTCATGTCGTCACCCTGAATGCAGAAATGACCATGCAAGCAGAGCGGAATTCCTCCTTAGCTAAGATCATACACAGTGCTGAGTTAGTAGTTCCAGATGGAGCAGGCGTTGTTTTGTACCTGCGATGGCTGTTGCAGCAAAAAGTCCAGAGAACTCCTGGAATTGAACTAGCAGAAACACTTTTGCAAGAACTTGGGCAAACACAGAGGGCAAAGGTATTTTTCTACGGAGGAGCGCCTGGTGTAGCCGCAAAAACATCAGAGTTTTGGCTTTCTCAAATTCCGGGTTTGGTCGTAGTCGGTACTCACTCTGGCTTTCATTCACAACAAGAGGAAGAACAATTGCGACAAAGTCTTGCCCAACTACAGCCACAAGTGATTTTTGTTGGTTTGGGAGTTCCACGTCAAGAGTTATGGATTGCTAAGAATCGCCATTTGTGTCCTCAAGCAATATGGATTGGTGTTGGAGGAAGTTTTGATATTTGGTCGGGAAGAAAAACCCGTGCTCCTGGTTGGCTGGGAGATAACAATTTAGAATGGCTGTATCGGCTCTACAAAGAACCTTGGCGCTGGCGAAGAATGTTGGCTTTGCCTGAATTTGCTTTTAAAGCCTTAATTTATCGGTTTTTTCAAGTATCAGGGATAGGTATAACGTCAAATTCGTAAACTATTGTTAGTTGTTTGACTATAGCAGTTTTCAATCATTTGTGAAAAACAAGATCCCCAACAAGTTTGGCGAAGTCGGGGATCTATGTCTCTCAATTTTTACAAATCAAATTGCTATAACTACCAACGATTAAGTACTCAGAAAAATTTTCTACTACCGAACAATTTTGTTTTGGATTCAAGGTTGCCAGATTTCACTTGGGAATACTGATTGTATTCAATCTCAAATCTAGAACTACTACTCCTCCAATGCTACTATTAACCAAGCGAAAAGCTCCTGAAAAATCTGTCCTGACTCAAAATAGCGAAACAAAACAGCACAATGGTAGTGTTGAATTCATGGTGCAATTGCGCTCTGTGTCGAAAACCTACCCCAATGGTTGTCATGCTCTTGCCAACATAGACTTGGAAGTCAAAAAGGGTGAATTTTTGTTTATCACAGGAGCAAGCGGTTCTGGTAAATCGACGCTTTTAAAGCTGTTGTATGGAGATGAGTTACCAACACAGGGAGATGTGATTGTTAATGAGTACAATATGGTACCTTTGAGGGGTCATCGTTTATCATTTTTCCGCCGACGCATTGGTGTTGTGTTTCAAGACTATAAACTTATTCCTCGGCGGACAGTGGCGGAAAATGTTAGTCTCGCGCTGAAAGCTCAAGGATATACGCGCAAGGAGATTCAACGGCGTTTAGAACCTAGTTTGAAACTGGTGGGTTTACATTCCAAAGCAGAATGCCTTGTAAAACAGCTTTCGGGTGGAGAGCAACAACGAGTAGGTATTGCACGAGCAATAGCGGGAACACCACCTATTCTTTTGGCTGATGAACCGACTGGAAACCTTGATCCAGATAATTCCTGGCAAGTCATGCAAATTTTTCAAAAGTTAAATTCTTTTGGAGCAACAGTGATAGTGACAACCCACGATGAACAGTTAGTCCGCAGGTGCAATCATCGAGTGATGCAAATGCAAGATGGGCGGCTTTATCCAAGAACTTAAAGGTGAAAGTTTTCTATTGATACCCTCCCTCACCACCAAGCCAAGTTTGGTGAGGGATTCCAACAGTTGTCCGTGGAAAAAACCTCTACAAAACACGCAATTCCCGACGTCTTCGTTAGTCGAATCAACACCCTCAGGCTAGCTTTGTTCTAAAAAAAAATTGACCCAATATTTAGGCGCATTACCGCCAAATACTATGATTGCACATTTGCTCTTGTTGTTCCCAGCAATTTGGCAAAACCTTAGTTATCTTCCTCTGTATGTGCGCTATATCGGAAATTGGTTACGGAGTCGTAGCCACGACAAATCTAGCCTTGTTTCAGTTGTCTGTTATGTGTTCTCGTTAGTCGGGTACAGTATTAAGGCTGACTTTATCTTTAAGCAAATTCGAGGGAAAATGTTTGGGTATCGCCCCGCCATTTACCAACGACCAACCTGCGGGCAAGATCGCAGTAATCTGGCGGCTTTTGATAACGAAAGAGGAGTGTAGGGAGATAGGTGAACCAGAAAAATTGATCATATTTCCTATATCCTTACACTTATATTGCGTTTTAATAAAACCCGTGCATCAATTTTGCACAAGAGTTTTTAGATTAACTCGTTAATAACAGAAACTAAAGTCATCAATGGTGAATTGACCATCAAAAGCGCAGAAGGTAATACGGTGAATTTCCTTTGCTGATACAGATAATAAAGTGTTGGGAGAACCACCAGGGTCAGAATTAGCAAGATTTGCTCCTGGTAATACCGTTTGTGTCAGCAGTTGCTGATCGCGACCGTATGCTGAAAGCACAAGCCGCTGTGAACTGGTGACAAAAGCACTGACAAAATGGACAGGATGTAGAAAAGTTGCTTCTATATATCCATTTTTAGGTGCTCCCATTAACACTAACGGACCAGAATGAGTAGGAAATGCTGGGTTTGAAGGCTGTATTGCTATACAATTTTTAAAAATGACTCCCCATTGCTCATATTGTTGCTCCACTGCTTCAAAACATTTCAAATCTTCCAAAGTTAAGTAGACGCACGTGGGTACTGATACGACTTTGGTGTCAATAACTTTTTCCACTTGACCTTGCGAAACTGGAGATTGACTTTGATTTTTAGAATCAAATTCGTTACGACAGAATTTATGATCTTTAATGGTTGACTTTGTCTGCGATTGAAGACTAGCATGCTTTGCCACGACACCCCGCTTTGTCATTATCTAGAGAACAGTTAGATGATTAACAACATAAAAATTTATTGGTTTTGATCAGCTGCATAGGATTCTAGGTACAAAAACTAGTTGCTCAGCTAGCAGCATGAAGCACACCCAGGTTTACCTACTTAATATATTCAATGAGTGTTTACACTTTTCTGGACGCTTACTCATATCAGTGATGTTTCTGATAGAGTGCCATAACAAATTAATGTGCGCTGGAAATTATAAGTGATACTTGCTACTAGTATTAAGTGTAGATTAAGGGTATCTTTTCAAAGATATCTCAAAGCACAAAATAATTTTATCGTTATAAAGTTTACTAAAATACACAGTAAATATGTATATTTGACATACACTTGATTAGAGGTATGAACGAGTAGTGTGTGAATGTTATCTCTAAGCGTAAGTAAACTACTCAAGGTCATTGGGAAACTGCAAGATGAAGAGATAAAAAAGTAGGGTTGATTGCAAGTGTCTTGCAAACAACCCTATTGGATGGTCGAGGAACCATTGTGACTCCTGCCTTTTGAACGCCAGAAACGACGCCAGGTGTTAAGCTGTTACACCTATAAGTTTTCTCCTAGAGTGCTGGACTCCCGCGCTGCCTGACCACGGCGCTGCGTTCTGTTGACTAACAAATGCAAGTTAATTTTCTTTTAATCTGACATCAATTACAGTGGCATTAAAGTTGTAGTTGAAGCCATCTAACTCAATTGGCATTCCAATTTTTACTTTGCTATTACCTAGAACTGGTCCTTCGTCAGTGATTTTTGCATTGCCTGTTAAGGTTAAACGTAAATCTTTACTAAAATTGTTTGATCTTTCTGGTTCTGGCAATTGTTTAATTGAACCATCTGGTTGAGGAACTAATATAGTTCTGGGTAACTCTTCCACAGATTTAATATCTATTTGACCGTGGGGTTGATTGCGGATAATAACTTTAGTTTTGCCGCCTTTTTCAAATCCTCGGGCGTATAACTGTTTAGTATCGAGTACGTTTAATCCCCTAACGATTAACTCTACCTCGATAGGTACTGTTTTACCACCAACTTGAGCAACGGAACCCGAACCGCCAGGGAAAATAAAGATGCCAAGTATCACTAGCAGAATAACGAGTGCAGCACCTAAATCAAGGATGTTAATTTTACCGAATAAACGACCTTTGGAATCTATAATAGCCATAACAAATTTTTCCAAATAAGAGCAAAGTTGCTGATTGTAACAGTATGGTTTATTAAAGCACAGAGGATTCTGAGTGACTGGGTTAGCAGTGAATGTGCTTGGGCGTTACGATCATGCGACAGTGTATCACAACTTCTTAGTTTTAGATGGACTTTTTGCTATTTTAAGTTGCTGTCACACAGATAGATATATCCTTATGCAACTTACACGGCTATGAATCCGTCTCATAGTTTTATATTGCTTCAAACCTTTTTTCCAGCCGGATTTGTGATGAATAGGAAACGCTTTTGTATCAATCTCCGTTTTTCTCAAAAACCCTGGTTTTATCCCTTCATCTCAGTAATTATCGCCACACTCATCTGCTTAGTAACACCGGTGACAACAAGAGCGATTGATGCTGGGCAGTTGTTGCCTTTTATTCTTCAGGGAGTCCAGGTTATTCAGTTGTCTAATATGTCTCCTCGCCAGGAGGTGGATATTGGCAAGCAGATTAATCAGCAGTTGCTAACCAGTCAAGTTAAGCTTAACCGCAACTCAGCACTTAATCGTTATATACAACAAATTGGTCAGCGTCTGGTAGCTAATAGCGATCGCCCCGATCTCCCCTATACTTTCCAAGTCGTTGAGGATGACACTATTAACGCTTTTGCCACCTTAGGAGGTTTTGTGTATGTTAACACAGGTTTGCTGAAAACTGCAGACAATGAAGCGGAATTAGCAAGTGTTATGGCGCACGAAATTGGTCATATTGGCGGAAAACACCTTGTTAAACAGATGCGACAAAAAGCACTTGCAAGTGGTTTGGCATCTGCTGCTGGATTGGATCGTAACCAAGCTGTGGCGATTGGTGTAGATTTAGCCCTCAACCGTCCCCGTAGTCGTGGAGATGAATATGATGCTGATACTAGGGGATTAAGAACTTTAACAAATTCTGGTTATGCCCCATCAGGAATGGTTTCCTTTATGGAAAAACTAATGAAAAAAGGTTCCAGCGTTCCGACATTTTTGAGTACTCACCCTGCAACAGGCGATCGCATCAAAGCTTTGCAAAGTGCTATTAACAACCAACCTAAAAGTGGGGGTGCCGGTTTGGATAATTCTAATTATCAGGCAAATATCAAAGCTTTGCTCAGATAAGCTATTATAACTCCTACTACACTCGTTGCTTATTGCGACCTCTAACCTCGACTTTAGCTGGATTGACAACAGTCACTGCTTCTTTTAAAGGCAAGGTACGAAAGTGATGATTATAAACATTTGTCTGATAAACGAGCTGATTTGTAATGTCTAGTCCTGTCAGCCAGCCACTCCGGGGATGATAAGCGCCAGTATCAATATCCAACCATCCTTGTCCTTGTGCTAGTTTACCAGGATTCACTCCAGGTAGCGTGAAGGTCATAGTATGACCAACAATAATCAGTTTATCAGGCAGATAGGGTTTTTCCATACTGTGAAATTTATCCCGTACCCAGCAAAGCTGTTCTACAGTTTGTTCTGCTATGGGAATTGAGGGATCAACACCCGCATGAACTAAGAAAATATCTCCTAAATCAAGATATGTAGGTAAAGTTTTCAACCATTCCAAATGCTCATGAGGTATTGTCGCTTCTTGATAACTGGCTACCGTTGCTTGCCCTCCACTGTATAGCCATCCTTGTACTATCGACGTGGAAACATGTCTGTTAGTAAAAATGTTTAATAACATTTGCTCATGATTGCCCAACAAACACTGGTAACAACTGTCCTTGACAAAACTCACGACCTGTGAACTTTTAGGACCGCGATCAATTAAGTCTCCAAGAAAGTAGACTTGATCATCTGATGTGGGAGCGATCGCTTCCAACAATGTCATTAAACCTTCATAATGACCATGTATATCCCCAATAATAATTCGGCGGTAGCTAGTTGCGCTCATGAGCTTTTTGGTTGGATAACTTTACCTAATACTGGTGCTACACTTTCACTGTTGCTAATTTCGTAAATATGGCTAAAAAAAGCTGAAAAACATAAATGTAATATATAACTACTTTAACTCTGGTGAGTACATACCGTTGTATTATGCCAAACAATAAACTCACAGATTTGAAAGTGAAATTGCGCTTCGTACAGTGCCGCAGATAATGACTCACTCTTCACGTAACAACCAAAAGCCACTACAAGTCATCCCAGAATCATCAGGTTGCACTAACAAAAAATGTAGTCCACGGCTTTGCTGCTTCCGTTGTTCATAAACTTTAGCAGCAGTTGTCACTTCTTGATCTTCAAATGTGGCAACAATCCATCTGTCAACTAAACCAGCTTCTAACACCAAACCATCAGGCGCGCCAGCAACGTAATTCAACGCCACAGGGTCAACTTGTTGCAACCACCGTGCTAAACGCATTGATTGCCTTCCACCATAAATGACGACACCGGGAACGGGTGTTGTCGATGCTAAACCAAGATTAATAGGTAGGAGATATTCTGGCATTTCTAGAATAGGTATTAGGCGATCGCTAAATACCTCTACCACATCAGCAGCAGGCGTGGAAGCAAAACGCCATTCTTCTCCCCAAAGATTTTCTGGTAATGGCATTGGGGGTGGTTTGTCCAAAGATATAGGATATTGCTTTTCTTGCAACCACTGTTTTAATGCCAAGGTGCGCCGGGTTGGTTCAACAGAAATGCCTAAACTGTGTCCAGCTTGTTCTACTAAACTCAAAGACTGAGGACGAAACACTTGAATGAGATCTGGTAGTTGTTCAAGCGCTGCTATCTGAAGTTGAGAAGCAACCCAACTTGAAGAAGCTTGTGACTGGGGACAAGTTGCTTGATACTCAAAACTGCGAGTTGCATCACAAATTAGCAACTCCCACATCACTTGTCCAGATGCTTCTGTCTGGGGACGACGATAAAAATCGGCTTGCCAAATTTTCATGGGAGGTACGCATTTTAACAATTCAAAATTCAAAATTCAAAATTCAAAATGAAAGACAGTGAACTGTTGGGGATTTAAACCCCAACAGTTCACTGAGGTGCAATAACTTGCACCCTACTTATACAAAATAGCACCTACACTTGTCTAAAACCCGTTTCGTTCACTAGTTCTGAAATCCTCAGCAGACTCAGGTGTTGTACATTGGTGAAAACCATAGATGCGCCTGCGTCTATCAATTTCTCAGCGTACGCATCACGACGCGCTACTATTTGCTGTACATGAGGAGGTAAAACACCAACACCAATCCAAGTCCGAGAAGGTTCTTCCAAACGTGCTTGTTTCACAGTGTACATATCAGCTACTGTATCTCCCACATATATTACTGGCGTTAAATGGTCATTATTTTTGCTCTGGGAAGACTCTAAGGTGCGAACAGTGGCAAAAAGTCCAGTGGGGTTTGGTTTACCTGGTGCATCTTCCATTGCGATTAATACTGGAGACTTCAACCCGAGGCGTTGTTCCAAAATATAAGTCGCAGAACCGCGAGTTGCACCGCTGAAAAATCCCCAGGGAATCTCAGCTTTTGTGAGTTCCTCTAGGTATTTAGAGTCTAGCAATAATGGTTCGTTGCAAATATATCCTGTGAATTTGTGGGGATCAGATCCTCGATAACGCGATTGAAAAAAGGTGACAATGGCATTGTAATCGAGTTGTAGTTGCTCGCGCGTGTAAGAGAGAGTTTCAAAATAGCGGTAAATTAATTCCTGAGATGCTTCCCAATCGTTATTCCAAACACCTTCAGACTTGAGCCGATCTATATCGAGTGGTGTTGAGCGATAAGCTCCTTCTGTGAAATGCTGTACAGTATCTGCGATCGCTCGTCGATAAGAACCACTGACATCGCGCACAACACCGTCAATATCGAAAACCACTATCGCCTTTGGTGAAAGTTGTTCAGTCATAGAACACGGAGATTTTAGATGAGTCATTAGTAGGTAGTGCGTCGCGGAGCCAGCGCCCTTCGGGTTCGCAGTCGCCTACGGAGGGAGACCCTCCTGCAGCGCTGTCTCACCGTGCGGAGGTTCCCTCCGTTGAGGCGACTGGCGTCAACTTTAAGCGTTGTAGCACCAAAATTCATTAGTCATTAGTCAATAGTCATTAGTCAATAGTCGTTAGTCACAACAAGCAATTTACTTTTTAAAATTTCATTCTCTGTAGCCCACTCTTGACTGGCTACTTTCCACTTCGTTTGGAAAGCTGGTAGATATTGCGTTACAATAGTCGATCGCAAAGTTAGTGAGTGTTGCCCGGATACTCCCCGGAGGTGTGATTGTCCAAGTTTATTTTGAAAATACTGTGGTTAGATGAAAACGTTGCCTTGGCGGTTGATCAAGTTGTAGGCAAAGGCACAAGTCCTTTGACTAAGTACTTTTTCTGGCCGAGGAATGATGCCTGGGAAGAATTAAAAAAAGAGCTAGAGTCAAAACACTGGATTACTGAACTGGATCGAGTGGAGTTGCTCAATAAAGCCACAGAAGTTATTAACTACTGGCAAGAGGAAGGCAGAAACCGTCCAATGGCTGAAGCTCAGTTAAAGTTTCCTGAAGTTGCCTTTACAGGTAGCGCCTAGAGTTGTATAATTCACTCCCCTGCTGTTGAACAAGCTCCGAGAGTTTGATAGTTTTATCCCTGCTGCCACTAACCTGAGGTTGTGCAACAGGGTTAATATTTTTTTTATGTGTTTACATCACACAACAACAAAATTATCCACAAACTAAATTCTCTATCTGACTAGCTTGTGTGGGTAATGCCGCAGTTAAAACTTCGTGACCTTCTTGTGTCACCAAAACATCATCTTCAATCCGGATTCCTCGCACATCAGCAAATTGAGATAGGCGTTCCCAATTTACAATATCTTGATATTGTAATCGTACATTAGTATTGTTTAGAATCGCTGGAACTTGATAAAATCCTGGCTCAATTGTGACCAACATTCCCGGACGTAAGGGGCGATTTAAACGCAGGTAGCTTAAACCAAAATGATTGCTCCTTGTACGTCCCTCTTCATAACCTGCTAAATCTCCCAAATCTTCCATATCATGAACATCTAAACCCAACAAATGACCGATTCCGTGGGGGAAGAATAGGCTGTGAGCGTTCATTTCCACTAAGTCTTGCGGATTTCCTTGCAAAATGCCTAAATGAACCAAGCCCTCTGCAATCACAGTACAAGCGAGTAAGTGTAAGTCTTGATACTCAACTTCAGGGCGTACGTTGGCAATACAAGCATCATGAGCTGCTAACACAATATCATAAATATCTCTTTGGGTAGATGAAAACTTTCCATTAACACACCACGTACGTGTGACATCACCTGCCCAACCCGTCTCTGTCTCAGCACCAACATCAGCAAGTATCAAGTCGCCCGCTTCCAATGAATGGTGATATTGCTCGTTGTGCAGAACTTCACCGTGAATGGTGACGATACTGTTGTAGGCAGTCGTCATGTTATTGGCGATGATGACTTGTTCCATTGCGGCACGAACTTGTGCTTCAATTTGAGCATGAGTTGTCGCTGCCATGCCAGCTTTGTGTGCTTCTACAGTAACACAGGCGGCTTTTCGCAACTCGGCTAATGCGCCATCGTCGTGAATCAGGCGTAACGAGATGATTGCCTTAGCTAACTCCAAGTCAATGTCTTGCGGTGGTTTTTGGGGCAAAACCCATCTATTCAAAAGTTGCGACTGTTGCGTCCAAGTGGCAGCATCCTGCACAGCAATTGTTGCGGCTTCTTCTGTGCACAATTCTAATTCTGCCATTGGTTTAGCAACGTCTGCTCCAATTATTTGAGCAATCTCCTCACGATCAGGCATTTCTCCATGCCAAAGAGCGCTTTCTGGTTGAGGATCATCCATAAACAGTTCTAGCTTACCTGCACTCAGGCGAATTGCTGCGTTTGGCAGTCCAAGCCCTGCAAAGTAGAGGAAATGACTGTTTGCACGAAATGGAAAGACGTTTGCTGGATAATTACGCGGACTAGTAGTTCCTGACCAAAGAATTGCTGGAAAATCAATAAGGCTGGCAAGTCGTTGGCGTCTGTCGCGTAGAGTTTCGATGAGAGAGGTAGAGGTTCTGTATATCATAAATTTGACAAATTAAAGCAAATGTTTAAAACTTTTGTCAGTTTCCAGAGCAAATGAAGATTTTTCAATAGCCAAAATTTTGCTTAAGATTACCAAAAACTTAACGGGAGTCTGAAAGCCCCGTCACTTTGGCGCACGGAAAAGTCAAGATGGAATAAACAGATCAATGAGTGTATTTCTCACTATATTTGTATAGCGTATTTGTGTTTTGAAAAAATGTCTCTCAAACAAAAAGTAAGCGTCAGTCCTATCTCATCTTCTGATTGGTGTATTGAGCAATTACCTGGATTGAGTCAGCAAGAGCAAGCCCAACTGAAAAACTGTGGAATAACAACCACGGCAGCACTTATTAAACAAGGAAAAACACCCGCAGATAGACTAGTGCTGGCAAATAAATTACAAGTCCATCTTCAGTATGTCAATAAATGGGTAGCGTTGGCTGATTTAGCTCGTATCCCCAGTGTCGGAACACAATATTGCGGATTATTACTCCATGCCGGTATTGGTTCTGTGGTACAGTTAGCAGCTACCCCCATTCACAGATTGCACCAACAACTTCTACGTTTGGTGGTAGCAAACATGCAACGACGGGATTTGTGTCCTTCGGTTGAGCAAGTTCAACAGTGGAGTCAACAAGCAAAAAGAGTACTGAGTAATGAGCGATGAATTTAGTATGCAAAACAAGAAATTGTTGACTGTTAACTGATTACTCTGTTGCCAAGACTCCATTCAGGAAGATATCAGCCAATCCTTCTGCCATTTCTTGCATTTGTTGGGGTGAGGCGTTTGGTTCCATAAGGGTGTTGTTGGAAAAGCCTGCAACGGCAAACATTCCTAGAAAAACCTTGGCGACAAGTTTGGCATCCATCTGACGATAGATTTTTTTATCCATTGCGGTTTGAAAGAAGGCTTCGGCAACATCAGTCATTTTGACAATGACTTCAGATTGGATGCGATCGCGCAAATCCGGGTGAAACTGTGCCTCCATAAAACAAACCCGCATCAAGTCGGCATTTTTTTGCATATTCCACATCCGGCGACGCATAACCTGAGCAACAGCCTTATAACTTCCCATTTCACTCAATTCTGTTAATAAGTCTGTCAGAATTTCCACCCACCCTTGAGTTGCAACCTCAATCAAAATCGCCTTTTTATTAGAAAAATGACGAAACAAGGTACCTTCTGCAACTCCTGCTGCTTGTGCCAAGTCGCGGGTGGTTGTGCCATCAAATCCTTGAGACGCAAACAGTCGTCTTGCCGCATCTAGAATGCGGGTGCGTGTTTGTGTTTCTGAGGATGGAGGAGCATTAAAAATTCGCATAAAAGTTATGATGATATCGCTGGAATAGAATGTGTAGCATTATTGTCTAATGTTAAATGCAAGAACGACGGAAAGCTTAATACAAGATTAAGACCTTGATGTCATAGACTACGTTTTGCCCGCAAGGGATGAAAACACTTTATCTCAGAATCTTTTGACGACAAGCCGTCTTGCTGCATCTGGAATGCAGATACGTGTTTGTGTTTCTAAGAATAGAGAAAAATTAAAAACTCCCAGAATCATAGCTATAGTGAGATATCCGGAACATGATGTGTCGCGTTATGTGTCTAAGATTGAATGCAAGAACGACAGAAAACTTAATACAAGACTAAAACCCTTCGACTACGCTCAGGGTGAACCCTCTTGACTGACTAAAATGTTTATATTGTCAAGAAAATTTTACTTTGATTTTCGTGTATGAACAAGCCGAATTACTTATACCAAACAAAAGTTAAAAACAAGGCAAGTCAACTTTTCGTATCTTTTGTTATAGCAGTCCTTCTTTGGTGGGAATTACTACCGGGAATCGCTTTGGCACAAAAAACTCAGACTCAAGCGCCTGCTGAAAATTCGATTCAACCTTATTTGAATCGGGTGATGAAGCAGTTGAGTGAGTTCCGCCTCGACAATGGTATGAAGTTCATTGTCTTGGAAAGACATCAAGCGCCTATAGTTTCTTTTTTGACTTATGCTGATGTCGGTGGTGTTGATGAGCCAGATGGACAAACTGGTGTAGCTCACTTTCTGGAGCATTTGGCTTTTAAAGGTACGACGCGCATAGGTACTTCTAATTACCAAGCAGAAAAACCACTACTTAATCGTTTGGATCAATTGGCAGAGGAAATCATAGCAGCAAAAGCGGCTAATAAAAAAGATGAAGTTGCTAAATTAGAAGCCCAGTTCAAAAAAATAGAAGCACAAGCCGCTAAAATCGCCAAGCAAAACGAACTAGGACGAATTGTGGAACAGGCGGGAGGCGTGGGTTTAAATGCCAATACCTCTACCGAAGCGACTCGTTATTTTTATAGTTTTCCTTCTAATAAGTTGGAACTGTGGATGTCGTTGGAATCAGAAAGATTTCTGGATCCTGTGTTTCGGGAGTTTTACAAGGAAAAAGATGTCATTTTAGAAGAGCGACGTATGCGGGTGGAAAACTCTCCCATCGGAATCATGATGGAAAAGTTGATTGATACATCTTTCAAAGTCCATCCTTACAAGCGTCCAGTGATTGGCTATGATCAAGATATCCGTAATTTAACACGGAAAGATGTACAGAAGTTTTTCGATGCGTACTATGTCCCCAGTAATTTAACTATTGCTGTTGTTGGTGATGTCAAGCCCAATGAGGTTAAAAGACTAGCACAAATTTACTTTGGGCGTTATAAGGCAAAAGAAAAAGCCGTTGCTCAAATCTCCCCAGAACCAAAACAAACACAAGCGCGGGAAGTGAGTGTTGAACTACGCTCTCAACCCTGGTATCTGGAAGGTTACCATCGCCCCGCAATGACTCATCCAGATCATGTGGTTTATGAAATTATTGGTAGCTTGCTCAGTAATGGGCGTACGTCGCGACTGTATAAGTCTTTGGTGGAAAAGCAGCAGTTAGCGCTCACAGCACAGGGTTTTAGTGGATTCCCAGGAGATAAGTATCCAAATTTGATGTTGTTCTATGCTCTCACAGCTCCGGGTCACACGGTTGATGAGGTGGCTGTGGCTCTGCGTCAGGAAATTGAGAGGTTGAAGACAGAGCCAGTGTCTGATACTGATTTGGAGCGCGTGAAAACTCAAGCGCGGGCGGGTTTGTTACGCATACTTGATTCCAATATGGGAATGGCACAGCAGTTGTTGGAGTATGAAGTGAAAACTGGCTCTTGGCGGAATTTGTTTAAGGAGTTGGATCAAATTATCGCTGTGACGCCTGCGGATATTCAACGGGTGGCGACAGCGACTTTTACAACGGAAAATCGTACAGTTGGTAAGATTTTGTCGAAGCAAAGTTGATTGACGGATAAGAGGAATGAACCGCTAAGACACGAAGGGCACGAAGGAAGAGATATGAAGAGATTTAGGGGTAGAAGGAATAAGGCAAAGGTGAGAAGTTTTTATTTGTTGCTAGTTTGTTTTGTGTTAGTTCCGTTGTTGTGCTTTGGAGTATACAACACATCTTGGGCGGCGACGGCGGCAAAGCATTACACAGAGTTGCAGCTTCCACCACTACCTCAAGTGAAGATACCGAAGTATGAGCGGTATGTGATGAAAAATGGCATGGTTGTGTATTTGATGGAGGATCATGAGCTACCATTGGTGAGTGGTTCGGCTATAGTGCGTACGGGCGATCGCTTTGAACCCGCAGATAAAGTTGGGTTGGCTGGGTTGACGGGTGTTGTGATGCGTTCTGGAGGAACAACCAAGCATACACCGGATCAACTCAATCAGATTTTGGAGCAACGCGCGGCGATGGTTGAAACTGGCATTGGTGAAACTGCTGGTAATGCTAGTTTTCAGTCACTCAGTGAAGATTTGGAAACGGTTTTTGGGTTGTTTAGTGAGGTTCTGAGGGAGCCAGTTTTCGCGCAACAAAAGTTGGATTTGGCGAAAACACAGTTGCGGGGTGCGATCGCTCGTCGCAATGACGATCCAGATGATATTGCAAGTCGAGAATTTCAGAAATTGATTTATGGCAAAGAAAGTCCTTATGCTCGCACTCAGGAGTATGCAACGCTGAAGAATATTTCCCGTGAGGATTTGGTGAAGTTTAAAGAGCAGTCTTTTTATCCCAATAATATGATTTTGGGAATTGTGGGGGATTTTGATTCTAAGAAAATGCGAACGCTCATCCAAGCTCAATTTGCTGACTGGAAACCCAATCCCAATTTGGTTAAACCTCAGTTACCAAAAGTGTCGCAAAATAAACGAGCTGGTGTGTTTTTTGTTAATCAGCCACAACTGACTCAAAGCAATATTCTCATTGGGCATTTGGGAGGACAGTTTAATAGTCCTGATTATCCAGCGCTGGATGTGTTGAATGGAGTGTTAAATGGTTTTGGTGGACGCTTGTTTAATGAAGTGCGATCGCGTCAGGGTTTAGCTTACTCAGTTTACGGTTCTTGGAGTCCACGATTCGACTACCCTGGAATGTTCATTGCTGGCGGACAAACACGCTCGAATGCGACAGTGCAATTCGTCAAGTCACTACAGGAAGAAATCAAGCGCCTACAAACTCAAAGCGTCATGCCACAGGAGTTAGCTTTTGCTAAAGACTCTACCCTCAACTCGTTTGTTTTCAATTTTGAAGATCCTGGGCAAACCTTGTCACGCCTCATGCGTTACGAATATTATGGTTATCCGTCTGATTTTTTGTTTCGCTATCAAAAAGCAGTAGCTGCAACCACAGCAGCTGATGTACAACGGGTTGCGAGAAAATACCTTAAACCAGACAATTTGGTTACTTTGATCGTCGGCAATCAAAACGCGATTAAACCACCTTTGACGCAGTTGGCAACACAAGTAACCCCAATAGATGTGACTATTCCTGGTTCACCGACACAAGCAGCGAAAAATTAATCAACATCTTAACATTTGTACACAGTAGGGGTGATTTAGAAATAGCCCCTACTTTTTTAATCGCATGAGCAGAATTTACAGCAATTTTCGGGTAAAATAGACCACATTGTAAGGGCGCAAAGCCTTGCGCTTCTACGAAAGATTGTGGTTCAAATAGATGAAAAACGCTGTCAAAGACAAAGCTCCTTTAGTTTTTAGTTTTGTTTCGTTAAGTCACTTGAAGTCTTCACAGTTTGTTTACCAAATTATTGTAAATTCTAAAAAAGTGGTAAAGAGAAACATTCATAACTATTATATGTGGTAAATTTTGAACTAATATCTGGATACACTAGTACACAAAATTACTGAAATAAAAGTTATCAGGACAGTTTGTTTGTCAAAAGATACAGGGAAAGTTTTTAACAAAGCTAGGGCGAGCACGCGGAGCGCAAACCCATGAAGGCGTATCGCTATTTATCAAGCTTGGTAAGTGATAAAAAATACGAGGAACTGAATAAGTATGAAAAAACAACTGATGACAGCAGGATTTGTCCTCTTCGGTTTAACTTTGCCACTCAAGGCTTCGGCTGCAGGTTTTAGTCAATTTAACCTCTTTGGTGACAGCCTTTCTGATACTGGTAATGTATTCACTGTTTCTGGGCAAAACTCACCTACAGGTCCCATTCCCCCAGATCCACCCTACTTTCAAGGACGGTTTTCCAATAATAAGATTTGGGTGGACTATCTTGGACAAGATATAGGATTGACTCCTACATTATTTGCTAATCTAAGTACTCAAACACCAACTCAAGGTATTAATTTTGCCTTTGGAGGTTCTCTCTCTGGTCAAGACAATGCTTTTGTTCCAGGGGCTCCAGGAGTCCTTAAGCAAGTTGACACCTTTTTAGCAAATAATCAGAAGGCAGATTCAAATGCACTCTATGCTGTATGGGGAGGTGGAAATGATTACTTGTTTGGTCAGAATCCTAATGTGAATCAAACAGTTAGTAATTTATCAAATGCGGTAGGAGCACTTGCCCAAGCTGGTGCAAAAAATATTTTGGTCTTTAATTTGTCAGATATAGGCAAAACTCCGCTTGCAGTTAGAACTGGAAATTCCAGTAATTTAACGACTTTAACAAATGCTCACAATGCAGCATTGGCATCAGCTTTATTTCAATTAAGTAACAACAACCCTAGTGTTAACATCATTCCTGTTGATATTTATTCTGGGTTTAATAGGATAATCGCCAATCCAGGAGAATTTGGGTTCAAAGATGTTAACACTTCTTGCGTAGTGTATGACATTATAAGCAACCAAGTATTGAAAAGTTGTAATAACCCTAATGATTATTTGTTTTTTGATGAGGTTCATCCCACTACAAATGTTCATAAGATCGTAGCAGAAACAGTGCTGGCAGGGATTAAGGCTAAGTCCGTTCCTGAATCCTCCACAGCATTAGCTCTATTATCGCTTGGTGCTTTGGGGGCAGCCGCAATGCTCAAACGCAGACGAAAAACAGTCAGATCTGACTTTAGTAGCAAGTCAAATTTAGAACTGAGTAACTAATCGTAAGCAATTGAAGCAAGCCGTGATTCTTAGGAATAACGGCTATGTTTTTAATTAATTTCAGTTAAGGCTCAAACTATTTCTCAGGAGATTTCAAAGCCTCATCTAAAACTTGTCTAGCTTGTTCTGCTTTTGCTCTTGCTTCTTGATAACGCAGATTAGCTTGAGCATAGTTTTTGAGAATTTTAAAACCTTCCTTCAGACGAGCAATTTCCTCCTCAGTCACAGACTGATCTGAAAATAAAACATCAACCGCCTTACGAACTTCCATAGCTTCAGTGCGTGATTCCTGCACTTTCAACTTGAGTGTGGCTAAGTTGCTCAAAACTTGCACAGCCTGTGTAATAGCGTCTTCATCGCCAGCAGTATCTGTTGGTGTTTCTTTGACTTCAATCAGTTGTTTGGGACCAAATCCATCTTCCAGTTCCGTAGGTAATTTCCCTTCATCCAGCAGTTTCATTAACTGATCCATCGCTTTGTCGCGGGCTTTGGCTGAATCTTTACCAGGAACGGTGAGGATAATTTCTGGGCTTTGAGCGAGAGTGTACTGAACCATAATTAGGCAGAAAATTTGCAAGTAAACCAAGCCAGGGTAATAATATTAACGCGAAATCAAGCTGCAAGACCATTAAATGATCCACTGTGAAAAAATGACTGTTCGTTAAATCAGTGAACAGCTACCTACGCAGCTACCTACGCAGTGAACAGGAACTAGTAACTGGTAACTGATAACTGTTGAACAGGATCAGGATCATTTTCCTCAATTAAGAAAAATTAAGAGAGCGATATAAAGGTTTTTCTTTATCGTCTCTGGTACGATATTTCCAAGTTTTTAAAAATCAAACTTTATACTGGAAGAGGTAAGAGTATTTTTCGCTGTGAGGGAAGAGCAATGGCTCCAAATCCCACCATCATGCAAGCTGTTGAACAATTGGGTTACCGCGTCACTGTTGGAGATGTGGCAACTCAGGCAGGATTAAATGTCGCTCAGGCAAATCAAGGGTTATTAGCTCTTGCGTCTGATGCTGGCGGACATATGCAAGTGAGTGATACGGGTGATATTATTTACTTATTTCCAAAAAACTTCAGGTCAATTTTACGGAATAAGTATTTGCAATTACGATTGCAGGAATGGTGGAAAAAAGTTTGGGGTATTCTATTTTACCTAATTCGGATATCTTTTGGAATTTTCTTAATTGTTTCCATCGCCTTAATAACTATTAGCATCATTTTAATGATCTCAGCTATTAACTCAGACCGTGATAGCGACAATAGAGGAGGCGGTTTTAGTGGTGGCTTCTTCTATTTTCCAGATTTATTCTGGTATCTCAGTCCAGATTATGACGCCCGTCAGAGGGAAAGACGCCGCGAGAAAAGCGATCTCAATTTCTTTGAAGCCGTATTTTCGTTTTTGTTTGGCGATGGTAACCCTAATACGAAATTAGAAGAACGCCGCTGGCAAGAAATTGCTGCGGTGATTTGTCATAATCGGGGTGCGATCGCCGCAGAACAAATTGCACCGTATCTTGATGATATAGGAGAGGGTTCTGCAAAAGAGTACGAAGACTATATGCTACCTGTTCTCACTCGCTTCAATGGACAACCCAAAGTCAGTCCCGAAGGAGAGATTGTTTATGACTTTCCAGAGTTGCAGGTGAGTGCAGCCAAAAAATATCGTCAGTCTGTGTCAGCTTATTTGGAAGAATTTCCTTGGCGCTTTAGTGCGGCGAATTCAGGACAAATTCTGCTGAGTGCAGGGTTGGGTGTTGCAAATTTTGTTGGCGCATTAGTGCTAGGAAGTTTGTTGAGAAATGGTACAGTAGCTGCCCAAATAGGTGGACTCGTTGCTTTTGTACATGGAATTTATTGGCTATTATTGGCTTACGGAACAGGTTTTTTAGTTGTTCCGTTAATACGGTATTTTTGGATTGGGTGGCGAAATAGCAAAATTGCTGAACGTAACGGCGATCGCCTATCCCGCGCCAGACAACTAGCAGACCCAGACTCTGCCTTACAGCAGAAAATAGCTTACACTCAGCAGTTTGCAGCAGAAAAAGTCCTTGGCGATGAAGATTTGGTCTACTCTACTGAAACTGACTTATTAGAACAGGAGGTTGAACGTTCTCAAAAAACTGACGCTGAGTGGCAAAAGCGCTTGCAGCGAGGGAGTGGAGAGTAGGGAGTAGGGAGTGGGGGAACCCACTCATCCTGGTCTACTTCTTAACCTGAATAGGTGCTAAAGCAACACCTTTGTAATAATAATTCAAAATTTGCAGGTGGTTGTATCCCCGCGATGCTAGATTATAAGCTCCCCACTGACTCATGCCTAAAGCATGACCATAACCAAGTCCTGTGAGTGTAAAGCTTCCATTCCCGTTGCTGACGGTAAAGCGGGTGCTTTTTAGCTTAAGAGCTGTACGCACATCCTCACCTTTTAGCACTTTCTCACCCTTGTCACCAACTATTTTCAAAGCTTTCACGCTTCCGAAAGGTGATGTACTCTCAGGAATCATTTGCTTGACATTTCCAATTTCTGGCATTTGGGCGCTAATTTCTGCTGGGGAAAAAGTTCTGCTCCAGTTACATTCTCTGATATTTTGGTCAAAATCTGGAACAGCACGCAGGTATGGCTGAGCACTTCCCCAAACATCTTCCGAGTTTTCAGTGTGTCCGCCAGAACATGCGTGGAAGACAGAGAGAATAACCCTATTTCTGTAAGTCAGTACTTTCCCATCTGTAGCATCAACTGCAGCGTAGGTAGTAGGAGATTCACTGCTGACACCTTTGTAAATTTGCCAACGGTCTGGCGAAGCACCCAAATCATAAAGGGGATTATTGCGCTGTCTCTCACGCTCGTAAAGAGCATATGTACGGGCGGCGATCGCCTGAGCTTTCAGGGCTTCCAAAGGCCACCTAGAGTCCATTTCGCCACCGATAACGCTGTAGAGATATTCCTCCAAAGCAACCCAGTTAACAACAGATAAACCCTTTTGTGAAGGAACAACAAGAGTTCTGCCGCGATACCAGCGATCGCCAATATAAACAAATCCCTTACCTGTTGGCTCAACCCAAAACAGATTAGAGCGCCACTTATCCAAAGCAACTCCACCAGGAACAGCTTGAGCAGAGTAAGGACTCATTGCTGGCAATTCTCCCACAGTACGACCACTACTATCTTTGATCACCGCAGTGGTAGAACTACCGACTTTCACCTGATTGACGTCCCTTTGAATTGCCACACGCAGGATGACAGATGATGCTTGAGATGGGGCAACCATAGCTATCCATATGAGGATACCAAGCCACCAATGGCGTCCTTTGACGTTAGAAAATAAAGAGGCTAGGAACACTTGGAATTTCATGCTGACAATTACAGTTACACCTACTATACGTTTGACGCTTGCTTTTGCAGTAGTTTCCTTTCAGGTAGGATTTTAACTCCATCAAATGATAGATGAACTACCACAAGCAAGCAACACTATGTTGTATAGCGTCTGTCATTTGAGCGCTCAATTTTAAAATTACCTGGAAATCAGCGGTTTGCTAGCAAAATCACCCAAGCCGATACTAGAAAGCAAATCCTGCCATTCTTGCTGAAGAGTCACATCTTGAGGATTTTTTTGACGCAATTGTGCCACTGTTGTTAATGTTTCATACCATATTCCATTGCTCGCATAGATAGCAACTTGCTGTCTTGGCTGTGCCTGCTGGAGTTGCTGAACAATTCCCTGATTCAAGTTGACTCGTTGTATGACTCCTTCAACATAAATAGGGCTTTGTTGCTTTTGGCGCTCGCAGTAGACATTCAAAAACCACCGGTACTGTTTACCTGTAGTCAGTGGGGAAACACTAGCAGGTAAAGAAACGCTCATGACTCCAGGTTGACTTGGTAAGGTAATCTCCTGTCGGTAGACTGGATTTGATTCTGCATCAAGCAACACAAAATCAACGGGGTAAGCAGAATCTTTGACATAAGGTGTGTAGAACCAGAAAGTTGGGCGTTCTGCTGTGGTTTGTCCCCAAACATTCATCACCGAAGTTGGTTGCTCAATCAAAGGAACTAAAGCCGTGAGTCCAAGTTTAGCAACTGGACATTGACCGCGACTGGCTCCCCCATAGCGACGACCACCAGGAGGTTGTCCTGGCGGAAGTGGAGGTAGGACAAGGCGCAGAGGCTGCTTACGAGAAGAGGTTGTTGTTAAGGGTTTTGATTGTGATGCAGATTGAGCCATCACCGATGTTGTGCAGGGGAGCAAACTTAGGTACCCGACGACAACTGCCAACAACAGTTTCATCGGTTGTAAAATTATTTTCATAAATCACTTTTAACTGTTGAGTGTTAACTGTTAACTGTTAACTGTTAACTATGAATAATCTCGAATTTTGAAAGAAAACGATGCTCATTGTTCCGACAAGTGCTAACGCTGAAGGTACAAACGGCACCCAATATCCTTGGATGAGTAGACCAAAGCAGACGACGTAGAGAACTCCAGAACAGACAACAACCAAAAGGGTTAGTTTCGGGAGTAAACGCACCCGCCAAGCCAGAACTGCTCCTACCACAGAAGCGCCACAAATCCAGATCACCTCACCCCACAATGACCAAACTTGCAACAACGGACGTTTATCGAGGACAGCGCTGAGGAGTTGGCTGACCATGTGTGCTTGTACAAGCAATCCTGGCATTCGCTGATCAAAGTGATTTTCATATGGTGTGCCCCAATAGTCACGAGACTCTCCTTTAGATACAACACCAATTAGGACAATTCGGTTTTTTATAGCATCTGGATTAACCTGATTTGATAAAACTTGTGTCAGGCTGACCTGTTGAGCAATATTCTCTGAGGAACGATAATTCAGCAAAATTTGACCACCATTGGCATCAATGCGTTGATATCCGCCACCGTGAGAGTTCAAACCAGGAAAAACAGTATTGCCAAGCTGCAAATCCCCTTGTGTGGTGAACTTTGGTTGAATTCCCTTATCGGCAAGCAAATAACGAAATGCTAGCTGTGCACTGAATGCATAATCAGCAGCACACGCAGAGACAGCCTCCTGTTCCATAAACAGGAGATGTCGCCGTACCACGCCATCAGGATCATGAATAAAGTCGCTAAATCCCAGGCGTTCTTTTGGGATTTCTGGCGGCGGCGCAATACTGTTAACAGGTATTGCAGCATCACTGTGCTTGCAAACCCCAATCAAATTTTCAGTTTGTTTGAGACGAGGAATTAAATTTGGGTCTTGCGCTTTAAAATCTCGGTAGATATCCAAGCCAATAGCATAGGGTTCGTACTGCTGAAGTTTCTCCAAAAGTTTATTGAGAGATATATCTGAGAGGGATTTTCCATTCACATCCTCGCCCCTGTGCCGTTGAGCATCAATATCTGCATCATCAATTGCTACCACCAGCAGGCGTGGATCGCTTTCCTCGTGGAAGATGAGGGAACGTAGACGCATCATCTGGTCAAAAGCTTGGAGTTCAGTCATTTGCACTAACCCCAAAAACCTCAGTCCACAAACTAGGACACTGATCACCACTGAGGACAACAACGCTACAGCAAATCTGGGTGGAGGCGGTGGGAGAACAGGCGATCGCTCTAATGGTTCTGGTACTTCCACCTCAACCTTACCCGTAATCTCGGGCCAAGTGGGAGGGATTTGTGCGAGATTTTGACAAATGATTGGTAACCAAGTCGCGCAGGGAAACTTGTCCTCAAGACCTTGTAAACGTTCCCGTCCTTCCCGCACTGCTTGATAAAAGGACTCACCGCCAGCAAACCCTTGTAGAAAAGACTTCAAAAATTCCTGTGCGACTAAGTCTGGAACCGGTTCGCGCATAACAATCATCTGCGGAATTTGCAAATCAGCCAGTTCTTGCGCCAGTCCGAGTCCATCGCAGGAGTTGAAGATTGCCAGTTGCAGTCCACGTTGCACAGTTTTTCTCAGGGCATAGCGTAATTCGCTGATCGTGAGACTATCGGTTTTATTTATGTAGATTCGCCCAAATCCATCTTTGCCACAACTTGAACTGTGTCCAGCAAAGAAAAGAATATCCCAGCTGTTACCCCAGAGAAAGTCAGTCAATTCTTTGCGTTCAGGTTCCACCAAAAAGGTAACATCTGCATCTGTTAGCTGTTGTAGCAAAGCACGGTCAACCTCTGTGTCAATCCCCTGACTATTGCCAACAATAGCTAAAATTTTTACTTTACAATTAAATGTTTTATTGGTAGATATTTTTTCGTATGTAGGCGATGCTAGAGCAAATTCAGCTTTTGGATATCGTTCTAGCAAATCCCACAAATGCCAAGGTAAACGTTGTAACTGAGTATCTTCCGTTTGTAAAATGACCCGTATTTCATCGGTAGGTAATAATTTTTCTAACCATTTCTCCCGGATGGGGCGAAACTCCTCGGTTCGTAGCCACGTGTTGAAGCGCGATCGCAAAATATGAGCAATATTATCACAGTCTTGGGTGATGGACACATTTGTCACCTGCATCTTATCAGCAGACAAACGATAACAATTACCCAACTTTAGATAACTAGACTGCCAGTGACTATAGTACAGTGGCATTTCTCCTGCCGCAGGTAACTTACCCGTGATTTCAGTTGAGGGACGTTCACCTTCTTCACCGATTTGTAGCGTTACGGGAAACCCCTGTTCAAAGCTACCATCTGCAAATTTCAGAACCGCTAGCTTGCCCATAATTGAAGCAAAAGTACACGAAGTTGGGAAGCAGAATCATTTTTGAGTTTTCAACGGCAGTTACACTCAACAGCGCACTGACTCACCAAGGGTACACTGCCTTGTCTTGACTTTTGACTCTTGACTCTTGACTAAATGATAAAGTTCTCTGTGACACTTGCATCATTCAATGATACTTTAACGCTAAATTGCTCTGCTGGTTCACCTCTAAACTGTAATTGCAGGTAATTATCTGCACTTCTGGCTTGAGTTTCCAAAAAAACGGCTCCAGACTCATCTAGCACCGTCAGTTGTATTCCTGGTATAAGGTAAATTTGATGACCTGTAGGATGCAACTGAAGACGAATGCCAGTTTGTTGATTAGTGTTCGGTCGAATTTCGACAATTAATATGACGGGTTGATTGGCAATTTGGATTCCTAAATCAATCAACTTCGCCCGTCTGGTGAGTGCTTGTGTTTTGTTAGTATCGTTTTGCACAAGCGTCTCACCACTGCGAAAGGCATAACCTGGTCTAAGTTCGGGCTGATTCCATAAATATTCCACTGTTTGCCAACCAGCATCGAAGATACCAACCAACCACTGATTCAAATTCACCAATGTCCTGATTGGGGTTTGTCGCAGTTGTGCGAGATATTCGATAAAATCTTCTAGGGGTTGCAGTTGACTCAAAGGTAATTCTTCAGTTGCCACATTGCGAACAAATCCCAGCAATTTTGCTTCTTGAAGCGATTCATCTATTTGGACAACGACATAGCCCACTCGTTCTTCCCAAGTTTCTGGGGGAATGTAACATATTTCTTCGCCAAAACGCACGGAACGACACTCTAGACGCCCTATTCCCAGCAACTCCAAGTCCGCCACATCAGTACATAGACGCAGAACAGAGTTCCAACTGTCACTTTTTGTTAACTGGGTGGGAATATCCATCATTTCCAAATATTCATTGACCACCCATACACAAAGCGTATTTAGTCGAACTTGTTCAGCTTTTTCAGGAGTCGGTTGCTGATTGGCGAACTGCTGGGCAGTTCTGGACGCTGCTTGAGTTATAGGCAACGTTAAAGCTAAATCGTCTAGATTGTGGTTGGTGCGCCTCATATCAAATCCCCGGTGAAGAACGCTGCTACATACATATCGTTTAAAGGCATGCTATTTACGCAAGAGTTAAAAAAAGCAATACAGTTATCAGTTACCAGTTACCAGTTATCAGGAAGTCAATAAATCGCTTCCTCTATTCACTGTTTACTGTTTACTGTTCACTGTTCACTGTTCACTGTCCACTGTTCACTGATTTAAGCGTCTCACCATTTGAGTTTGGCACAACATGCTGATAAGTTTTAACATTCATAACGAAAAAAAATCCCCCACATCTGTACCGGCAAACACAGGATGAGTAGTCAAGTGTTGACAGATGTAGGGGAATAATCTACTCGGATTTTGGTTAAGCAACTATAGGAAGCAAAGAACCTCATTTAGTGTTCCCATATGTAATTTAAAAATCAAGATCCCCGACTTCGTAAAAGTTGTTGGGGATCTTCCTTCTCACGACGAGATCAGGACTTACGCAAAGAAACCCGGTTTCTACCAAAAATCGTCTGTTTCGCAACCAAAGACGAACTCAGAAACCGGGTTTCTAGCAGATGGTGCGTAAGTCCTAGAGATGTCTAATCTTCCGGATTAAGTTGAGGCGGGGAAATATTCACGAGGTAATTAACTAAATCGCTGGGATTAGAGAAATCCAACAGCGCCTCAGCTAACTCCTCTAGCTGAGTGATGGATAAAGTCCGAATCTGCTGTTGTACCTCCGCCTCAATTGCACCAAACCGACGTGTCAGTTGACGCACAATTAGTTCTAGCGCCTCCTGTTTCTTTCCTCGTTCTTCTCCCTGTTGCAATCCCTTTTGCAAAATGTCTTGATAAATCACAGATTCTTGCATAATTTCCTCTCTAAATAGCTGTCTCACTAAATTTTTTGGAAACCTCAAACCAGCTAAAACCTGTACGCAAGCTGATATATTCTGTCGTTCGTCCCTTTCCTCAATCATATCGACAGCAGCGGCGACTTGTTCTAATAAGTCTTGGGGTGAGTCGGTTCTCGCCAATGTCGCCAGTGGTAGAAGTGCGGGGTTAGCTAGCAGTGGTGTTGGATCTTCTTCCCATAGACGAATGACTCGATACTCGTGTCTGGTTTTCCTGTCCACATACTGAGTGTTAAAAACGATTTTTGAGGAAGTGGCTTGTAAGAAAATCAACACTTGCTCAATATCGCACCAGTATTGTCGTTTCAATCTTGTGTAGTAATCCAGCATCCGAAAGTCGAGTGGCGGTGTGGATTTTGGTGAAGTTTGAAACTCTAAATGCAGGATTTGGTTGGAGATTTGCAGGAAGGTAAGTGAGTCTGCGCGGATTGGTTCTAGGTTGAGTTCGGTTTTTAGTACTTCGATATCTGAGGTGTCAGACGCGAGTAACCATCTGGCAAAATCGGCTGGGTAGTTTTCGGCAACGTATTTACAGGTGTTGTCGTAAGTCAAGGGAGAATTGCCTACACAAATACGCTGGCGGAAGTTGAGACAGATGTCGCACAATCCATCGCCGTAGATATTGCCAATTTTAGTAATGTCATTCAGGAATTCCCCTTGGGTGACAAAGCCAGCAACATGGAAATTGCTATTGCTGGTTATGAAGTCGTGTTAACCGTGTTCACCCACGACGCCTTCCCGCAAAATTGGGCGGGTACGCAAAATAATGTGGGAAGTGCTTACTCTGACAGAATATTGGGCGACAAAGCACAGAATATAGAATTGGCGATCGCATCTTACTCTGCTGCTTTGGAAGTATTAACCCGCCAAGCGTTTCCCCAAGAATGGGCGATAACGCAAAATAATCTGGGGAATGCTTACTCTAAGACAATATTGGAGGAGAAAGCACAGAATATAGAATTGGCGATCGCATCTTACACTGCTACTTTGTCTGTTAGAACCAAAGACGCTTTCCCGCAAAACCATGCTGAGACATTATCCAACTTGGGTTTTGCTTACCAAAACGCACAACGCTTCAGCGATGCTTACACAAGTTTTCATTCTGCCATTGAAACAGTCGAGTTGTTGCGGGCGGAAATTGTTTCTGGCGATGAAAGCAAGCGCAAACAAGCCCAAGAATGGAGTAATCTTTATCGTAGCATGGTACAAGTTTGTCTGCAGTTAAAAAAATCTAGCGAAGCAATTGAATATATTGAGCGTAGCAAAACCCGTAACTTGTTGGAACTCCTGTTTAGCCCTGACTTGTACCCCAAACTAGCCATACCTGAAGAATTCAAAAATCAACTCCAACAGCTACACCAAGACATCGAAGAAGAAAAGCGCCGTGTAGAACAAGCAGAAAAATCCAATCCCCATGATATCAATCGCACGCAGTTGAATAAGTTGCGACTTATGGTTAAATTTACGTCGTCCAGAAAAAGAAGATGATGGTACACCAACAGAAGATGTCGATATTGCTTTCTTGAGCAAGTTAAATCCAGATAATTGTTTCACCTTAGAAAAAAGCAAACTCTTTCTTGGACAAACTTTATTAATCACTGCTTGGCTAACAGCCGCGAAAGACGAAAAACATCTTTCTCAAATTGCTCAACAGTGTCTGGAAGCCGTTTTTCCAAATGCATCTCAACGTCCACCTTTGAGTCGTCAAGGAGAGTTATTCGGAAGCCCGATTTTTGAATATGGCTTGTTTAGCCAGTTAGCAAATTATCAACACGTCCTCATCTGGTTATTCCGCGATCGCAAGGCAGATGAGAATTTGAATCTATGTTATCAACCACTTTTAGATTTGTTCTTTTTTCGCACCAAGATTGTCAAATCTTATCAAGACAGTAGAGAAACTTATCACCTCGTTGCTTCAGCCTATAAAGAGATAGAAAACGCAATTGATAACTTGCCCAAGAAAGGTGAAAAGGATGAAGTGACAACAGGCGAATTAAAAGACTTGAAAAACAAGCTGAAAGAATTACCGCAATTAGGTTTAAAATATACTCGCTTGCTGCGAAATTTAGAAGACTATCAAAATACAATCGTCATAAATGAGTCTAATTATTCTGAGCGATTGCAACAAATAAGTGGTATAATTGAAACTGCTGATTTGCTGTTTTTAGAAACTTTCAGGCAACAAAGTTCTCCTTTCTTCCAAAAACAAATACAAGCTGACTTGGGATATTTTCGTCATGGTTCTAGTTTGTTAGAGCAAGCTATATCCTCAATTCGCGGCATAGTAGAAATAGAACAAGCAGAACGCGATCGCTCTCTAGAAAACACCATTCAAGTAGTTGGTGTTGGCTTAGGTGCAGGTGCGATCGTCTCTGGCGTTGTCACTCAACATATAGACAAAATCAACCAACCCCTAAGTGCCATACTTCCTAAAAACCCGCTTTACGCATCCTTATTATTGAGTATTTTGGCTACCTTATTTTTTGGCTGGCTGGCTTTACTTTGGACTCAAMGAAAGAAATAGTACTCTTGCACTCAACCATTGTTTGTTGGGTTTCCCCACGGTAAGCCCAACCTACTAGCGACGCGAACGCAATGATTTCTCTTTTCTCCTCCTCTGCGTTCTCTGCGCCTCTGCGGTTTTTTAATTATCTATATTTGATCGTAAACTATTACAGCCAATTACCAATTAAAACATAAGCAGACCAAAAGCTCGGAGAACTGTAATTAGGATGTTTCAACAATTGTAGCTGAGCAAGACGCAAAGCTTCTGCTTTACTCATATTGGCGTTCTTCAACTGTGTATAAAAAGCACCAACAAACTGTGCTGTTGATTCATCATCAATTTGCCACAAGGATGCTACTGTACTGCGTGCGCCGGCTTTGAGGGCTGCACCAGCTAAACCTAAAGCTGCACGGTTGTCTCCGGCTGCTGTTTGGCAAGCACTTAAAACCAATAATTGTACAGCTTCTGGTTTGTTTTCATCACGCGTGCGGAGGATACTGTCGAAATCTATAACGTTAATTGGACCATTGGCAGCTAAAATAAAAGTCTGATCCGCGCGGGAACTGAACTGACCGTGTGTTGCCAGATGTAAGATGTTGAAGGGAACAGCATTCACTTTGCTTATCCAAGCTTGTTTGGTGAATTGCTGATCCAAAAGGCTGGTTGTTGATACTCCTGCTTGGGCGATCAGATTTAACTCTGTCTTAATTGCAGGTAAGGGAGAAAATTCATTATATCCTGGCGGCGGTTGAGTCAGCCCTGCGGTGAGAGCGTTCAGCCGCTGTCGCACCAGGGGTTTGGGATTTTGAAGTTGCAAACCGATGCTTAGGGCGATCGCATATTTCTCTACTAAATATTGCTTGCCATCGTAAAGCGCTGATGGTGGTATATTCCGTAACGCCCCATCTAGTACAAACACGAGGGTTTTCACCCCACTGTTTTGCAGTTGGGACTCAATTGGTTTGATCAACCAATTGTACACCTGTTGCGACTGGGTTTTGAATGCTTTAATCGCATATGGTTGCACAAGATTCTGCCGCAGTTCGCCGACAATTTTTTCCACTTCTGTTTGGTTAATCTTGGTGCTGTAGTGTCGCAGGGGTTGTTTAGGGATTTTGACAATGACTTGGAGTTCTTCTTCAAGAATTATTGGGTAAAGAATAGCAGCAGTGGGGTTATCTTGGTCTACCATTTTGTCGAGTAGAACTTTTTGACCTTGAAAGCAAGCTTGTCGAAAGAAATTGTCCAATTCTGCTAGTTGTAATGCCTCAATCTGCTGACGAGCTTTTTCTAAATTGTTGTTTGATGGTTCTCTTTCTTGCTCTTGTAGTAGTAATCCCACTGATTGCCTATAAACAGGTTCTACACTGTCCCGAAAAGAGAATTGTACATCTTGTGTCACTGCTGCTAAGTCACTCCGCAAAGATTGGAGTGTATCCACAGCACTATTGTAAGCTGCGATCGCTCCCTTAATATCTCCTTTTGCCTTAAGTAACCTTCCTAGTTGCCACTGCCACCGATAAGCAATCTCTGGTGCACGACTTGCCTGTGCTAATAATAACGCTTGTTGTGTCAAATTTTGCGCCTCCGACCATTGCCCAGTTTTTTCGTACAAACCACCCAAACTTCCCAAAGCATATGCCTCTGATTGCTTGTCATTCAAATCACGGGCTTGTTGAATAGCAGTCGCAAGGAGTTGAACAGAGGAAGATGGGGTGAGTGCTTGTCCTCCTAACTTCCCGAGACTATGAGCAAAGTTAATCCGGGCGTAGATAGCAGAACGACTCAGGGGGAGTGTGTCGAGTTGGGGTTGAATCAATGGTATGAGAGTTTGCGCTTCTGCTAATTGTTGATTTGAAATCAGAAGATCCAAGTGATTGAGTTGCGCTTGGACTTTTGTTAGAGGTGAGGGAGAGACTTGAACTGTTTTTTGATACAATTCTATTGCTTGTTGTGTTTGCTGCTGTGTACGAGCGTTATTTCCCAAACTAAAAAGACTTGCGCCAATATCTGGAGAAGATTTCAGGCGTTGGGCAATTTCTAGACTTTGCTGTAGAGCATCTTGAGAATCTTTCAATTTCCCGACTAACTGAAGAACATCACCAAGCGATCGCAACCCCACTGTCTTTTCTAAAGAGTCTGGTTGTGATTGTAAAATTTTAGAAACATCTTTTAATGTTTTTTCAGCACGACGGTAAAAACCTTGGGTTCGCAATGCTTCTGCTTGATTGATGTGCGATCGCACGACGCCATTTTGATCACCAGCATTGCTATAAACCTTTTGAGCCTCCTGCCAAGTGACCAAAGCCTCTTGTGGTTGTCCTGTTACGAGTTGCAGACGACCTAATATATCAAGACTTTGGGCAAGAACTAGAAGCTTCGGGTGTGCTTGTCCTTTTGTCTCCTGCGGATATCCCAAAATATTTAGGCTTTGTGCGATCGCCTGCTTTGCATTATTCCACGCACCGAGTTGTTGGTAAACCAGAGAAAGATTACTTAAAGTTGCAGCAAGTCTGAGGGTATCTCCTTGCGATCGGTATTGCAGAACTGCTTGCTGCAAGATCTGTACAGCTTCGGCATACCTTCCAGCATCATACAGCACTTTCTCTTGTTGCTCTAAAGAACTATGAGGAGCAGGTGAGGCAGGAAGTTTTGCCAGCACAGGTGAACCAAGGACACACAACAAAGCGGTTATAACAGCTAAAACCAAATAATACCGTATGAAATTGTATCTCTTCATATACTTTTTTCTGGTTAGGAGCAGTATAAGAAAACTAATGAGTCAATTAAATCAGTGGACAATGAATAACTGATAACTGTTAAAAAGGATTAGCAATGATAGAAAAATACAAACCATTTTCCTGCCATGTATTTTTCTCACCAGGAATTGATATTATCGGAATACCCCAGTCCAAGCGAGCAGTGAGCCAGTTTTCTAGTTGTAGACGCAACCCTAACCCCGCAGAAACAAGTGTATTATCCTTTAGCTCCAGATTTGCATCTTGTCTACCAGAACGGTTCCAGGCTGTGCCAACATCGAAGAAGGGAGTGACTTGCAAAAGGCTATTGCGTTTAGAGAAGCGAACAATGGGAATTCGCACTTCAGCAGAAGCAAAGATACCGTTGTCTGTTAGTAAAGCATCTTGGCGGTAGCCTCGGACACTTTCTATACCACCTAAGCTAAATTGTTCAAATGGAACAAGCGGTCGGTCTGCTAATTGTACATCTCCTCTCAGTAACAGCACGGTATCGCGACCCAACAAGCGCACCCACTGTCCTTGTCCTCTCCAAGCGAAGAAACTATTGGCTTCAATTGCGTCAAGTCCCAAATTGAACTGAGAACGAAAGGCAAGAACTTGCTGACTGCTGCGCTGAGTCCATTCTTGAAAAAAACGCACAGCACTTATCCGTGTTTTACCCTCGTCATCTGCACCGAAAGCCCCCACTGCACTTGAAAAGGCAATTTCCCCATTGAGTAAACTGGCTTTGCTTTCGCGGCGAGTTGCACTCAGACCTAATGCCAATTCCTGAGTTGGAGATTGGATGATGGGCTGGCGTAGTGTGAGTTCGTAGTAGCTAGAGTTGGATTGAATATCAAGAACATTAAAACGTCTTTCGATGATATCGCTATCGGAAAAGCCAAAGCTAAAGCTAACAGTGCCGTTGCGAGCATTAAAAGGAACAGAGTAGCTAAAATCAAAAGCATTGCTACCATCAGTATTAGTATAAGTCGCAATAACATTATCGCTCCATCCAAAGAGATTGGCTTCACTCACTTGGATTTGACGGCGAAAACTACCCACAGCAGGAGAACGCCCATTATCTAAGGTAATTTCTACCTTAAAAGTGTCTGCTTCCTTGACTCGCACTTCTAGTAAACTCACCCCTGGACGCGAACCTGTAGATAGTTCAGCAGAGAGGTTGCTAATCAGGGGATTGAGTTGCAAAAGTTGCAACGCTTCGAGTAGGCGTTCTCGATTCAAAGGTTTACTCGTGGCTAAAGCCATGCGACTCCGCACGTAGCCAGGATTCAGTCTGCGTGTTCCGGTGACTTTGATATCTTCCAAATAACCCTCAACCACTCGGATTTCTACAACTCCTTCTTGGAGCTTTTGTGTTGGGATAAAAGCTCCGGATGTGATGTATCCTTTAGAAACATAGAGTTGTGTAATTTTCGTTCGCACCTCGAATAATTCCGCAAATGTAATCGGGCGGTTGGTGTATGGTGTTGTAATTTTGGCAAAATCTTCACGACTAAAGACTGTACTACCTGCGACTTCAAATTTTTTAACAGTGATGGTTTGAGAAACATCACTAGGTATTGGTTGTTCGGGAGTGGAAGGTATTATGCTGGGTGGAGGAAGCAACTTCTCTGGTGGTGGTAAGGGGGAGGGAGGGGCTAGTTCTGGTAGTGGCTGAACAGAAGGTGGCTGGTTCTCCCGTTGTAGAGTCGGTTGGGGTGGAGTTTGGGCGCGTTGATCGTTTAATATTGGCGTTGTGTTGATAACTTGTGCTTGCAATGGTTTGAGTGCTATCACAACGATGATTGGAACCAAGCTCAAACAATACCAGTTTTTATAAAACCCTAATTTTGTGCAACGTTTAACGATCATGACAAAACGGAAGTGATAGGGGAGAAGAAACAGAATTTACTGCCGGTGCTTGGGCATCAACAATCCATGCCTGTGATTTGATAATTTTAAAGGAATCTAAGTCTTGGGGCAAAAATTAGAATGGTTATCGTTTATTTGTGAGGAATCACTAGAATTTGCGCTATTTTCCTGTGTTTAGCACAAAAATGAGACAAGATTACAAGAGTCATTTTTGCAATCTTGTGAGAGTACGTCCCAGCATGCTTGGTGGTGGCGTTGGGTGCGATACGTACGAGGTGTCATGAAAGTGCATCCTACATTTCTACATGAAAGGGAAGGTTGCAGTATCTGATACTCCCAATTCTTGGGTAAAATACAAAAAAGATTAATGGAGGTAAGGAGACTCGAACTCCTGACATCCTGCTTGCAAAGCAGGCGCTCTACCAACTGAGCTATACCCCCTGAACATGGAAATGAATGGTTATTTGTACTGACGTTGTTATTTTAACCTAATATTATTGTTTTGCGAAAGGGGATTAACAAAAAAAATGACCATAATTGTTGCAGCCCTATATAAATTTGTTCAGTTGCAAGACTTTGCTGAGAAACAACACCCTCTGCTTTCTTTATGCCAAGCCCATAACGTTAAGGGAACAATTCTATTGGCACCGGAAGGGATTAACGGTACAATCGCAGGTTCTCGTCAAGCAATTGACTGCGTTCTTTCCTTTTTGCGATCGGACTCTCGCTTAGCAGACTTGGAACACAAAGAGTCTTATACTAACAACCCACCATTTGAGCGCATGAAAGTCCGCTTGAAAAAAGAAATTGTGACTATCGGATTGCCTGGTGTTGATCCTAATCAACAAGTGGGTACTTATGTCAACCCCAAAGATTGGAATACTCTGATTTCGGATCCACAAGTCACCGTGATTGACACCCGCAACGATTATGAGGTGAGTATCGGAACCTTTAAAGGGTCACAAAATCCTCAGACTGAATCATTCGGTGAATTTCCAGAGTATGTTCGCAACCACCTTGATCCCAACAAACATAAAAAAGTTGCCCTGTTTTGCACTGGGGGAATTCGCTGCGAGAAAGCTTCTTCCTTTATGCTGTCTCAAGGGTTTGAAGAGGTTTATCACCTCAAAGGTGGGATCCTCAAATATTTAGAGGAAGTCCCAGAGTCTGAGAGTTTCTGGGATGGTGAATGTTTTGTCTTTGATCAACGCATTGCTGTGCGTCATGGGTTAGAACCAGGTAGTTATGATATGTGTCCAAGTTGTGGACATCCCATTTCTGAGGCTGATAAATCGTCCTCCAAGTACCAAGAAGGCGTTTCTTGTCCCTCTTGTTTTGATACTCTTTTGGAGGAGAAAAAGACACGTCAGCAGGAGAAAAAACGACAGTTGGATTTGGCTAGAAAAAGGATCGAGAAGTTGTAGATTAATTAAATCAGTGAACAGCTACCTACGCAGTAAACAGTGAACAAGGGGTGGACGAGTCCGTTTCCTACCTGATAACTGATAACTGATAACTGATGACTGATAACTGATAAAAACCTCACCATCCCCAACTTCCAGGTTCACCTTTAAAAGGTCCAACAATATCACTTGTTATCCAACCGCCGTAAAAATTCCCTGGTTGCGGTTGCACTTTTTCTCCATTAACGTAACAAGCATCCATAGGGTGAGCATAAAAAGCGACATAATCTTTCATTGATGCAAACGCGGGTGTAGGATTGGGATAGAACCATGCGACATTCTGGAGTTCTTTCTCACCAACACGAATTGTGTAGTAACCAGCACGTCCTTTCCACTCACAAAAACTAGATTGTGGTGTGAGTAAGAAGTATTCCATTTTGATATCCTCAGGCGGGATGTAGTAACTAGGTGGGTGGCTGGTTTCTAAAACACGCTTAGCACGGTGAGTGTCTGCAATACTGACACCGTTAAAAATAATTTGGATATGTTTGTTGGTATCCTCAAGCCGAGGCGGACGAGGATAGTCCCACACTGACTCTTGTCCGGGACTAGGTTCAATGCGTTGGGGTCTAAACATTTTAGATTGTATGATGAGATTTCAAATCACAGATTAACACAGATAAATCATCGTTAATCTGTGATTTGATTTTCAAGCTAGCCAAGCACAGGAAAATCCCACAAGCAAGCATGAAAAAGATTTCTTTCCTTCATCGTTCTGAGTTCTATTTTCAAGCTTGGTCTATTTTGAATTGCTCAACGAACCTCTTTAAGACTATCAATTTCTTTAGTAAACAACTCAGTAAATAAACTCATGACTGTCCGTTCTTCTCGTACTTTGATATTCGCGTTAATAGACATACCTGATTGCAGAGAAATTTTTCTACCTTTAGCATTCAAAGATTGTTGTGTTAAATTGATTTTGACAGGAAAACGATAATATTGATGTGTTTGATCTGGTGGTAATGCATCTGATCCAACCGAAACGACTTCTCCTTTAATATCACCAAACTCGTTGTAAGGAAATGAATCAACTCTCACATCAACTTTCATTCCTTCCTTAACAAAACCAATATCTTTGTTCGTGACAAAAGCTTCCGCAATAAAGTTATCGTTTGGGACAATTGTCAGAAGTTTTTGGCTGTTGCTTGCGACAAAACCAGGGTTTTTAGCTTGCAAATCAAAAATCACCCCAGAGACAGGAGCGTGAATTTCTTGGTATTTAATATTTGTTTGCGCTTGTAATATTTTGCTATTCACATCAGCCAGTTGCTTCTCATTCTCAAGCAGAACCCTAGAGATTTGGCTATCAATTTCGGCAAGACGCTTGTTGTTTTCAGCTATCTTTTCCTGGACGTTTTTACTAGAAACAGCGACTGTATTTGTTGTCTCTTGTTGTCCCTGTTGAATTTCATACTTCAGGCGTTGATCTTCCTTAACAAATTGTGCTTCTTGTGCTTGAAGATTTTGGACTTTTTTCTTCTGTTGTAGGTATTGAAGCTGAGCAATTGCTCCTTGTTCTGCTAGGTTCTTCATTCTATCTAAAATCAGCTTCTCAATTGCTAAACTTGCTTTTGCGTCGCTAAGTTGAACGTCATTTTGAGCCAGTTTCTGCTTGCTTTGTTCGACTTTGAATTGCGCTGCTGCAGAACGAGAATCTAATTCTCTTTTCGCTATTGCTAGACGTTCTTGTTCTTCTATATTAAAGCCTGCAACAGCACCAGTGTTTCTTAATTCCTTGCGCAACAACTCATTTTCTGCGATGAGTGTTGCTCGATTTTTTAAGAGAAAAGCAGCATCTCTGGACAGGTTACCTCGTAAAAATTCCATTTCAGCCGCAGTCCCAGAACTAACTTGCATCAAACGGCGGTAAAGCTGATTTTCTTGCATTAACGAAGCACGAACCTTTTTCAGAGAATTTAATTCACCATTAGTCGTGACAGAATCAAAAATGAGCAGTAAATCTCCAGGCTTGACTTTTTGCCCATCTTTAACATAAACTGCCTTCACCACTCCACTAACTGGAGCTTGAATGTCTTTAACTGTTCCTTGGGGCTTCAATTGACCCTGTGCAGGAACAACTTGCTCTATTTTGGCAAAGTATGCCCAACCAATTCCAAAACAGGCTGACACCATTAATGTCATCATGATAGTGCGTGACCACACTGGAGATTGGCGTAGCACAACAGATTCTTCTAATGGCTCAAAGTTGTATCGCCTTAAACCTGTTTCAGATGCTCTAGGAGGCTTATATTCAGCAGTAAGTATTTTTGATTCTGAAGGCTTTCTACCCTTTTGAGAGATTCCGTTACGATGATTACCATCATGGTGGTTGTTATTGAATTCAGTCATGGTATTTACCTGGGGATGAAGATACAGAGGACGAACATGAGAAATCATGAAATTTCGGAATTAAAAATGAAATATCTTTTCCAGTTTCATAATTTCTGATTTTTCTTACAGTTTGACTTCTTGTTGATTATAGAGGTAGAAATAATGACCTCTCAAAGCCATTAAATCATCATGGTTACCTTGCTCAATAACTTTACCACTATCCATCACCACAATCAGATCTGCATTCCTAATAGTGTTGAGACGGTGAGTAATAAAAAAGACTGTGCTCCCCTTGAATGCCTCTGCTAAATTGAGACAAACTTGCCGTTCTGTAGGGTAATCTAAAGCACTCGTTGCTTCGTCTAAAACTAATAATTTTGGTCTTTGTAACACAGAACGAGCAATAGCTATTCTTTGTCTTTGTCCACCAGAAAGTCCAGCCCCTCTTTCGCCTACTCGCGTATTGTAACCATTGGGCAAGCCCATAATAAATTCGTGCGCTACTGCAACTTTCGCGGCTTCAATAATTTCCTCTGTTGATGCTTCAGGATTCGTCAGAGCAATATTTTCCTGAATCGTTCCATCAAACAACAGCGTCTCTTGAGGAACGACACCAAGCTGTCGTCGTAGAGAATAAAGTTCTACCTTGGCAATGTCGTAATCATCAATTAAAATTCTACCAGCTTCGGGTTCGTAAAGTCGCAGTAGCAACTTCATCATTGTACTTTTACCCGAACCACTTTGTCCGACTATTCCAACAAATTTACCTGCTGGAACATCAAGACTAACATTACAAAGTTGCAATGGACTACTGCTTGTAAACCGGAAGGCAACATTGTCATATTTCACTGCTCCGACAATGGGAGGTAAGGTAATATTGTCGCGGTCTTTCTCAGCTTCTTGAGGTGTATCGACAATATCACTTAAACGCTCTAAAGATAAAGCAGTTTCTTGGAAGTTTTGCCAGAGTTGAGCTAATCGCAATATGGGACTTGTTACGTAACCTGAAATAATCCTAAAAGCAATTAATTCCCCTAGAGTCAAGTCTCCTTCAAGTACCAAATACGCTCCTACCCATAAAACAAGTAAGCTGCTGAGTTTGTTGAAAAAGTTACTTGTCGAATTGGCAAGGGTAGAAGTGACGACAGTTTTAAAGCCAGCCCCTACATACCGAGCATAACGCTCTTGCCAGGAGAAACGCGCTCGTAACTCAATATTTTGCGCTTTCACTGTTTGAATTCCTGACATCACCTCAACCAAATAAGATTGAGTTTCGGCATTGCGTTCGGCTTTTCCTCGTAGTTGTCTACTCACCGTGGGAGATGCAATCATAGTAATGACAACAAACACTGGAATTGTGATCAAACCCACGAACGTTAATTGCCAACTATACATCAGCATCACGACGATATAAACCACCGAGAAAAGTGCATCTAAACCTACGGTTAAAGCAGTCCCGGTGAGAAACTGACGAATATTTTCTAATTCATTAATGCGAGTGGAAAGTTCCCCTACAGGTCTGCGTTCAAAATAACGTAGCGGTAGACGCAGCATATGGTCAATAATTTCCGATCCCAAACCCATATCAATGCGGTTTGTGGTATCCACAAATAAGTAAGTCCGCAAAGTAGTAAGCACTGCTTCAAACAGACCGACGACTAATAACAAAACACCCAAAACGTGCAGAGTACTGATACTGTTTTGGGTGATAACTTTGTCAATAATCATCTGAACGACTAGGGGGTTTGCTAGCGCTGCCAATTGTACGAACAAAGAAGCAACAAAGACTTCTATAAGGACTCGGCGATAACGCGACAAATAAGGAAGAAACCACTGCACACCAAAGCGTTGTTGGGGAGTTGTTGGCGTGGAAGAGAGGAGCAAAACTCTACACTGGGGCGGGTAAGTGCTTTCTTCGACTTCCAACTTGCTAATGAATTCAGCGGGTTTGAAGCGTAGAATTCCCTTCGATGGGACACCGACAACAATATTGCGCTCACTTGTTTCATAGAGAACAGCATAACTGTCACCATAACGAATCAAGGCTGGTGTGGGTATGCGCGTGACAGCAGAGGTGGGAACATCCACCAACTGTACTTTTAATCCCGTTAACTCTGCCAAGTAAGCACACAGCTGAAACGATATCACACCCTGACGGTTCATCTGCTCGTTGAAAATGCGGCGAATGACTTCCCGTCGAAACGGCATTTCCAAGTGTTTGGCTAACATTTGGAAACAGGCGATCGCCGAATTGAGTTGTCCCTTACCCCCAAAAAAAGGATATTTTCTCGTTTTTTGTTTCTCTTGCGCCTGCGAGGGTTGTGCTGGTATCTCTTCGTCCGGTGCGTATGGAATCTCTAAGTCTGTTGTCTGTGGCTCACTCTCGTCTCTTTGATACTGTTGTCTGTCTATACTCTCTAGCAGTAACATATCAGACCTAAGCATTCCCAACAACCGCGCCGGTGTGTTTCCCTGTACCTCAATTGTCTGATGTAAATTACTCAATTCCAATCGGGAACCAACAGAGAAGCCCTTGACTGTTCCACCACCGCTGACAAACCAAATATAATCGTTATCTGGTTGATTTAATCGAGTTTTTCCCGGTGGAAGGTTATGTACTTTTGCTCCAGCCCAAGCGTGTTGAGTCAGTTCTTTGAGTTTAGTGCTGCCTAAAGCTTGCACTTCCTTTTGGAAAGTAAGGATATCAAAAACTTCCATCAAATGACACCGGTTTTTACGAGCCTCCGCAAAAGCTGGGTACATCGCAAGTAAGCGTAAATACTCCGCTGCACTAAATGTTATACACACAACTTCGTTGGAAGCAATTGTGATCTCGCACGCAATTTGCCGTAATAGACTAATTTCGCCCAGAACTGCGCCTGGTTCCAGCAAGTTCAACGTCGTTGGCATTTTTGTACGTGGATCATATGCCAACAGACGGGCTTTCCCTTCATAAATGATTGTGACTCGATCCGGAATTTGTTCCTTACCGATAATCTTTTGACCTATGCGGTAGCGCAAAGGTTGGAGTTGTTGTGATAAAGAGGCGATAACCTCAGGTGGTAACTGATCAAAACCCTCTAGGGTAGCGATAAATTCTTGGAAGGCAGAATTCTTAATATAGGTCATATCAGATAAACTTAGGGGTTAATTTTTTTAGTCAATAATAAACATTTTTTTAAGTACATACACTTAAAAAGCTGCTGACTAATAATGCTTGTTTCGTAGAATAATAGCTATTTATCATACTTGTATGCCCAGAGGGCACCTTTCCATCTATTATATTATGACGATGTTTGTAAAGTATCCAGCGAATGAAATTTGCAACTACACAAACAAAGTACACCCTTTTTCATACCCGCGTCAGTTGATTTACAACTTTTTAACATTCAGTTTTGTGACATTAGCCAAACTCACACTCTGTATATTAATTGTTACTAAAAAAACTGAGACTTTCATAAGAAAGTTACAATTAGTACATAAATAAAAATATTTTTTTGGTAAAGAAAGCCAATAATTCTTTTTTCAGTAATAGCGCTTGTAAAGGGAGATATCCCCAAGGAACGCGCCTCGTTATTATTCCAAAAGGTGAAGCAGATAACACTCACATATCATAGTGTTAATTAATTGCTGAGTTGAAGTATTGCGGTCTTTCTTATGATGTTGGCGAACCACCACAGATGGAGTTTATGATTCGATCCCAGCAGCACAAACAGCAGTCAAACTTGCACAAGTTAGGCAACTAAAAAAAATTGGCGGTGAGGCAGGTGCGTTCGGTGCGGGTTTCACAGGCTTAGACGCCCGCCAGAAGGCGAACCGTAGACCCCTGGGGGCTTGCCGCCGAGAGTGCCAACTGCCACTCTTGCGTCAGGCGTGCCGTAGGCATACTCGATAGCCTTCTGGCGTGGTCGTTCCCACTAAGGTGAGTTAGCTCAAACTCATCTCACCAATGTCCGTCATAATTTAGAACATCGTCTACTGGTAGCCAGAGAAAAAGGGGATCAACAGCTCATTTATCTACTATTTGACGATTTATCCAAATGCCTCTTAGTCCAGCTCCCCTCGCTCCGTGATAATCTTCTGTGAGACTGTCACCAATGTGCCATGCAGCCTCTGATGAACAGTTATGTTTTTCCAAAGCTATGGCAAAGATTTTGCTATCAGGTTTGGCTGCACCTGCCTGAGTGCAAATAGTGATAGACTGAAAAAATTCTCTGAGTTCCAAACTTTGTAACACTGAGTAAATACGGGAATCGAAATTTGAAAGTACTCCCAGTTCAATTCCCATCCGCCGCCAGCTAACCAAAGCTGGCAAGACATCAGGATAGATAAACCACGGATTAGCTGTACCAAAGTGAATGTAGAGTTCACTAAAAAAAGTCGAAAAATCAGAAAACTTCTGGAGAACACCTGCTTGTTCAAAAGTGTTTCGACCTATGTCAAGCCACCAATCAAACTCACGTTGGGGAATGTCTTGTTCCTCTGCATCTGGAAATACAGGTGGTGGCGCAGCTTTAAAACTTTGTATGAATGTTTTGTTTAAAGTATCAGCCCAAACTTCAACTCCAAACTCCTGCGCTATCTGACTGTAGATTTCTCCCACACTGCCTTTCACCCCAAAGAGTGTGCCAACAGCATCTAAAAAGATAACTCGCGGTTTTTCCTTCATAAACTATCACTGACTCGCTATTAGCTATCTACTTATGCGCACTGACTCAAACAGTCCTGTATGCCAAGTCTGTAATTTTTTATTTTCTATAAAGTGTCTCTACAATCGGACGAGTCAGCCAGTTAAAACCAACTTTGAGTTTGTGGTCTAAAGTTGGTAACCGATAAAGATAGGCAAGACGACGCGCGACGTATGCTAACGAACCTTCTAGTTTGATGCCTAAACCAGTAAGGGTAGCACTGTCTATCCCCAATGCCATCATCTCACCTAAGAACTGGTAGCGGAAGGGAAGCAAAGGGCGATTTGTCAAACTTGCCCAAATGTTCCAAGCTGCATAATCTGCTTGTTGGAAAGCTGCCTGTGCTGTTGCAGGAACTTGCTTACCTTCAGCATCAAGGCAATCTGCTAAATCTCCCAAGGCAAAAATTTCGGGATGATCGTGGACTTGGAGAGTTGATGTAGTGCTAATTTGACCACGTTGGTTTTGTTTCACAGGGAGGTTTCGTACCACAGGCGATACCCGCGTTCCCACTGTCCAAATGACCAAATCCACAGGAATTGTGTCTACTTGATTTTTGTACTCTAATGAGATGCTGTCTTGAGTAATTGATTCTACCTTCGTTTCTAAATCGAGAAATACACCCCGTGCATCTATTGCTTTGTTTGCTGTTTGTCTGTTGAAGTCTGGCGAGGTTCGCAAAATTTGGTCAGATATTTCAATCAGCCGAAATCGTCCTCTTTCTCCAAGTCTATCTGCTAGTTTGCAAGCTAACTCTACACCACTGTAACCAGCACCGACTATAGCTACCCTGATTTTATCCGCATCCGATTCCTCTAAAACTCGCAGGCGTTCTTCCAAACGATATGCATCTGCAATAGTCCGAAACGAATAGGCGTAAGATGTTGCACCAGGGACAATATCCAACGGTGTTTCACCACCTAACGCCAACACCAATTGGTCATAGGAAATTTCTGGTCCATCCTGTAAATGTACCCGTCGCTGGTCTATGTTAATTTCTGATACAAAACTTTGACAAAAACGTATACCTGTGTTGCTTAAAAGTTCTTGATAGGGTGGGGCAATTTCCCAGGTTTGCAATTCCCCAGTCAGGAGTTCGTAGAGAAGAGGGGAGAAAACAAAGCGATCGCTGTGATCCACCAAAACTATTTCAGGTTTTTGCAAAGGTTCCCAAGGAAGCTGGCTCAAGCGTAAAGCCGTGTAGAGACCACCAAAGCCTCCACCAAGGATACAGATTCTAGCAGGTTGTTGAGTCATCGGTCTAGAGGAAGGTCAATCCCCGGGGGGTAATTTCTTTCAGTGTACTGATTTATTGTGGTTTGTTGCCATCAACCAGCAATCCCAGTACTTTCCTTCGTGCAGTTCGTGTTCGGGCAATATTTTTACTTTGACAAAGCCGCATTTTTCATAACAGCGGATAGCACGAGTGTTCCACACCTGTGGATCGATGACAACTTTAACGGCTTGCAGTTGTTCAAAAATATAGTCTAAAGCCAATGAAACTACTTTTGTACCAATTCCTTGGTTCCAATATTGAGTTTCTCCTATAAATAGGTCTATTGCATAAACATCCTCAGTTTTTTCCAGACAATACATTTGCCTGTCTGTATCAGGTAAGTCGTTGAGGGCATAATACTGCAAATAACCGATGGGAGTCTTTTGATAGTAGAAGAAGCAAGGAACACTGTTGTCATCTCCCCTGACCTGAGGCTGGTAAGATTCTATAATTCTGTCTAAAGGAAAGGGGTTATCTCTCCCTTCGTAATATTTCAATACTTTCTCATCAGTCAGCCATTTTGCCATTAACGAATAATCTTCTATATCGTCTCGCATACGACGAATAGAGACTTCGTCTTTTTTCAGATGCATTTCTCTAATATTTTGGCAATTTTTACTATAATTATATGATGTTTTTTGCAATAATTTTTCCACCGATAAATAAGCAAAAGACGGTTTGTGTTAAAGACAAACCGCCGGAATCTTAAAACCTAGGTAAAAAGAACTTAGTTACCGCCAGAGGTGATAGCTTTGTTGTGTTGAGCGGTAACTTCGCCCCTAGCATGCCATTTGCCATCTGAACCTTTCTCGTACTGGTTTTTCACGCTATTCCAAGCAACTTCACGGGCACCCTGTTCACTGATACCGTCACTTTGAGCTGCATTGAATGCTGCAACAAAAATCTGCTTTCCTTCTTGAGGAAGTTCTTGCAGTTGGTCTTTTAGTTCTTGAGATAATTCATCTATGTTGCTAACAGCCATAGCTCCACTCTCATTGCTTATGTTTGTGTTCATCCTAAGAACTCAAAGGCAAGGTTTTCCTCTTTCTAGAAGTAGAGATAGAAAATTCTCATATCTTTGATCCTATACTTTTGACATAGGCTTAGTAAAGCTGATTCAAATCAGCGCGGCAATTATATTAATGCTCATAGCCAAAATACTGGTATTGAAAAAGAAGGATAATGCTCCGTGTAGCAGAGTCAAACGCCTCATTGAACGTGATATTGTTTGCACATCTGAGACTTGGCTAGTCATGCCAATAACGAAAGAAAAATATAGAAAGTCCCAATAATCTGGTTCTTCGTCATTAGGAAAATCTAGACCAGCAGCTATTTGCTGTGTATCACTGCTAACTTGATAATAAGTATGCGCGTATTGCATGGCGAATATAGTATGTACTACTAACCAAGAACTGATAATCGTCATCACAGCAAGCGTGACGTGTAGGGTTAGTAGAATCGCTGACAGATTTTTTGTATTACCACTGAGTAAGAACCCAATCGCTAAGACACTTGCACAAGCAGCAGCGATAATTAAGGTGAAGATAGCTACACGACCTTGATATTCAAGTTGCGCAAAACGGCGCATCTTTTGTGGAGTCGTCCTAAACATTATCCACCAAGTCAAGCCTAAGAAACAGTCAGCGCCTAAGTTCCAAGCACAGAGAATGCGCGTAGGTAAGTGCAGCCCAGACGGCAATAGTACTGAGACTAATGCAGCAAAGCCAACAGAAATAATCAGTCGGTGCCGAGAATCAGAGTTTTTGAACAATTTTTTAAGTCCAAGCCAAAAATGATTATTGGTAATTGAATATATCAAGTCAGTCTACTCAAAAAATACTTGAGTTAGAGGATGTTTTCAAAGTCTGATTTCAGACTTTTCTTGGTGATTATAAGTCGCACAGCAGTTGCTACTGTGCCGTAAGGCATAACGCTTACTACAGTGAGTCAAACGTGGAAAAGGTCAGTGCATAGCGCTGTCTCACCGCCCAGAGGGCGTCTACAACGGGGAGATCTTCCTCATACCATTTCACAATCGAACCTGATACAAATGATTTTTCTACAATTATTTCCCCCTGTTCCCTGTTAAGCGTTCCCTGCTCCCCCTCATCCTGATTCGCTTTGAGAATTCGCCATCCACACGCTAAGCTGAATAAAAGTAGCATTTTATTGCGCCTTATATATTAAATTTGCGGTTTGTGCTAATTTTTTATTTTTGCTGTTTAAGAAAACTGGAATGCTAGATCAGATATTCGATTACCTTCATTTCCATTTCAGCATTGAAGCTCCTATAGTCCTGCTGGTGCTCATCTTTTTAGAGGCAGTATTGTCTGCTGACAACGCGATCGCTCTCGCTGCGATCGCCCAAGGACTAGAAAACAAAGATCTCGAAGATAAGGCGCTGAACATTGGTTTGGTAGTTGCTTATGTCCTGCGAATCACTTTACTTCTAACAGCTACCTGGGTGCAACAGTTCTGGCAGTTTGAGTTACTAGGTGGAGTTTACCTTTTGTGGCTAGTATTCCAACATTTTACTTCCGAAGAAGGCGATGACAATCAACATCACGGTCCGAGGTTTAGTTCTCTGTTGCAAGTGATCCCCATCATTGCTCTCACAGATTTAGCATTTTCTCTTGATAGTGTGACTACTGCGATCGCTGTTTCTAATGAAACGTGGCTTGTCCTTACGGGCACAACCATTGGTGTTGTGACTCTGCGCTTTATGGCAGGTTTATTTATTCGTTGGTTAGATGAATATGTCTACTTGGAGGATGCAGGCTATATCACTGTAGCGTTGGTAGGCTTGCGCTTACTCCTCAAAGTTGTGAACGATTCTTTGGTACCACCACAGTGGGGGATGATAACTGCGATCGCCCTGATCTTGGCATGGGGATTTTCTAAGCGAACCCACTCAGAAGAAATAGAAGAACAAAAGAAAACTGAGGTTGTAGAAGGCAGTAGAGAGTAGGAAAAAGTGTTGGAATGAGCAAGGGAGTGAGGGAAAATATTCTTCACTCCTTCGCTCATAATCTCCTCTTGCTTCCTAAATTACTCGTGTAACCAAGGTGTGATGGTTGGTTGCCAAGAGACTAATTCCTCTTCTTTAAACCACAGAGAGACTTCCCGTTGTGCTGTTTCGGTAGCATCGGAACCGTGGATGAGGTTGCGACCAATGTTGATGCCAAAATCACCTCGAATTGTGCCTGGTTCTGCCGAGAGTGGGTTTGTTGCCCCAATGATTTTTCTGGCAGATGCGACAACGCCTTCGCCTTCCCAAACCATCGCTACGACTGGGGCAGAAATAATAAAATCTACTAACCCAGCAAAGAAAGGTCTTTCCCGGTGAACATCGTAGTGCTGTTGGGCTAATTCCCGGCTAACTTTCAATAACTTCAAACCAACAAGGGTAAAGCCTTTCTCTTCAAAGCGACGGATAATTTCACCTACCAATCCGCGTTGCACGCCATCGGGCTTGATTGCTAAGAATGTGCGTTCCAAAACGATCTCCTCAAATTTACTGAATTGGTCTTTTGTAAACCAGTGCTATACACGAAGTTCTCCTGCGCCTTGGCGACTGGTGAGGCATTCGCTCAAAGGGGGTTCCATGAGAAACTGCCACTCTATGGCTGTACTCACTAGGGTTCTCCCGTTGGGCGTTTACCAATAGTGCGCCATAAGCATACCCGAAGGGTCGTTTGTTTTCTCTGATTTGTCAAGAATTAATGACAAATTTTGAGTGAGTTATGACCAATACTGAGAATATCTCAGAAAGTATCTCTAAGTGCATGTGCGAGTAGAGACGAATACGCTAAATTGTATTCTCGTGGGTCTAACATAGAGGTCAGTGAAGAAATGCATCTTGAGTCAACTGAGACATTAGAAGAGGTGGTGAAACTGCCGTCCGATGGACAGAAAGCACAATTGAAAAATAATAAACAAAGAAAGCTGCTACCACCAGCCACATCACTAGATGCACCTCGCCTATGGACAATAGAACAGAGTGAAGAACTTTACCGAATAGAAGGTTGGGGACAGCCTTACTTTTCTATAAACGCAGCAGGTCATATCACTGTTTCTCCTAAGGGCGATCGCGGCGGTTCTTTGGACTTATATGAACTCGTCAATGCCCTTAAACAGCGTAACCTAGGGCTGCCCCTACTGATTCGTTTCTCGGATATTTTGGAAGACAGGATTGAGCGGTTAAACGCTTGTTTTGCGAAAGCGATCGCGCGTTACAACTACCCAGGTGTTTACCGTGGTGTCTTTCCTGTCAAGTGCAATCAGCAAAGACACTTGATAGAGGACTTGGTGAGGTTCGGCAAACCCCATCAATTTGGCTTAGAAGCTGGTTCTAAGCCAGAATTAATGATTGCCCTCGCTTTGTTGGATACACCAGGTGCGCTGCTGATTTGCAATGGCTACAAAGACCGAGAATACATCGAGACAGCGATGCTGGCACAAAGACTAGGGCAAAAGCCGATTATTGTCCTAGAACAAATCGAAGAAGTTGATTTGGTGATTTCAGTTAGCCAACAATTGGGAATTGATCCAATTGTCGGTGTGAGAGCTAAACTGAGTACCCAAGGTATGGGACGTTGGGGAACCTCTACAGGCGATCGCGCTAAATTTGGTCTCACCATCCCCGAAATTATTCAGGCAGTTGACAAGTTACGCGAAGCTAACCTATTGGGTTCCTTACAGCTATTACACTTCCACATCGGCTCGCAAATCTCTGCAATTAATGTGATTAAAGATGCCATCCAAGAAGCCAGTCGGATCTATGTAGAACTAGCAGGATTGGGGGCTAATATGAAGTATCTTGATGTTGGTGGTGGCTTGGGTGTCGATTATGACGGTTCGCAAACCAACTTCTATGCCTCGAAAAACTATAATATGCAGAACTATGCCAACGATATCGTGGCAGAGTTAAAAGATACCTGTGCAGAGCGAAAAATTTCCGTACCAACACTGATAAGCGAAAGCGGACGGGCGATCGCTTCCCATCAATCGATGCTGATTTTTGACGTTCTCAGTACCAGCGTTGTCCCTCTTGATCCACCAGAGTCACCAAAAGAAGGTGAATCCCCGATTATTACTTACCTGTGGGAAACCTACCAATCTGTTAATGAGGAGAATTACCAAGAACTTTACCACGACGCTACCCAATTTAAAGAAGAAGCCATCAGTCGCTTCAACTTAGGGATTTTAAGTCTTACGGAACGTGCTAAAGCTGAAAGATTTTACTGGGCTTGTTGTCAAAAAATTCTTGAAATAACCAGAAAGCAGGAATACGTACCCGACGAATTGGAAGACCTAGAACAAATCATGGCTTCTATCTACTATGTCAATCTTTCTGTGTTTCAATCTGCACCTGACTGTTGGGCTATTGATCAGCTTTTCCCCATCATGCCAATTCACCGTTTGGATGAAGAACCAACACGGCGAGGAATTTTGGCAGACCTAACATGCGATAGTGATGGCAAAATCGACAGATTTATTGACCTGCGGGATGTGAAGTCAGTTTTAGAACTGCACCCCTTCAAGTCAGGAGAACCCTACTATCTCGGAATGTTCCTTAACGGAGCTTACCAAGAAATTATGGGCAATTTGCACAATCTCTTTGGCGACACCAACGCAGTTCACATCCAATTGACTCCAAAAGGTTATCAAATTGAACACGTCGTTAAAGGTGATACGATGAGCGAAGTGGTGAGCTATGTGCAGTATGACTCTGAAGATATGGTGGAAAGCATTCGCCAGCGTTGTGAGCATGCTTTAGAAGAAAATCACATCACTTTAGCGGAAGCTCAAAGACTGCTACAAACCTATGAACAAAGTTTGCGACGGTACACTTACCTGAATAGTTAAAAGTTAAAAGTCATTAGTCATGAACTAATGAACGGCAGGTGCTACAACGGGACGCCACATGCACCGACTGTCGGGAAACCCGACAGCAGATGCGCAACTTGGGGAAACACGCCAGACGCTACCCTACGGGAAGCCGCTAGCCCCTAAGGGGGCGCTTCCGCCGACTTGAAGCACCTGGCGTGGAAACCACGCCAGATGCTACAACGGAGGGAACCTCCGCAACGCACTGGCTCCCCAAGACCTCGACGACTACGCCCGGCACTGTCCTCCCCAACGCAGTGGCGTTGGGGAACCCTACGCCAGAACAAGCGTGAGGGAAACCCTCATCAAGTACTGGCGCTGCAACGCACTGCCTCGTAATGACTAATGATTAATGCTAACTAGCATTATTTCCCAACAATTCAGCAATAGCTTGCCGTTCCACTGGCGTATGGGATGGTGGGTCTTGACGAGCATCGGTAATGAGCCAGTCTAAAGCAGCTGCTTGGACATCTATCGTTGCTCCAGTTTTGTCTACACAATGACGACCAAATACCAACTTGTCCACAAGCCGTACTCCCGGACCCAGTCGTGACCACTCAAAAATCACACTGTTTTCTACCGTGGCACCACTGCATACCCAGCAATTTGGACCTATCATGGTGGGCCCAACAATTTTGGCTCCATCTTCAATCTTGGTCATGCCGCCGATATAAACTGGACCTGTAATATCCACTTTATCCCAATTGACAGCAACATTCATGCCAGTATAAATGCCAGGTGCGACTTGTTGTCCGGGGATTTGCACGTTCTTAATTTCCCCTAAGAGGACACCACGAATTGCCCGCCAGTAGTCTGGAACTTTTCCAATATCCACCCATTCAAAGTCCATAGGAATAGCGTAGAAGGGGGCACCAATTTCTACCAGTTTGGGGAAAAGTTGGCCGCCGATGTCATACTCTACCCCAGAAGGGATATAATTAAATACCTCTGGTTCAAAAATATAAATACCTGTGTTGATATTAGTACTCAAAGCTTCCTCAACTTTGGGTTTTTCCTGGAAAGCTTTGACACGGCCATCTTCGTCCGTGACGACTACACCATAGCTAGAAACTTCTTCCTTGGGCACGGATTTCATGATAATGGTGGCAAGAGATCCTTTAGATTTATGCCACTTCACAGCCGCAGTCAAATCTAGGTCAATCAGGGCATCGCCACACAACACCACAAAGGTATCATCAAAGAATGGGTGAAAGTCTTGGATCTTCCGCATTCCCCCGGCAGAACCAACGGCTTCCCCAACGAGGCTACCCTCAACAATCCGACCTTCAAAAGAGTAGGCAATTTGCACACCAAACCGCTGACCATCACGGAAATAACTCTCTATTTCCTCTGCTAAATGGCTAACATTGACCATAATCTGGTCAAACCCATGCTGACGTAGAAGTTCCAGTAAAAATTCCATCACTGGCTTCTGGAGAATGGGCATCATCGGTTTGGGGGTTGTGTAGGTAATAGGACGTACGCGAGTACCTTTACCAGCTGCGAGAATCATCGCTTTCATATATATTTATTCCTCAACCACAAGCCAGTTTACTGTTAAGAAGTAATATTTCATCGTGAGTTTATTTCTGATTTCAGTTACCCCTGAAAGCACGGTTCACAGACATCAAGATACTTTGACGCAATTATTGGCATAACCTAACTAATAGCGTCAAGTATAAAGCATGAAGAAAATAGAAAATATGAAGTATGCAGTATAAAATTTTCATACCCAGCTTTCAGCATTCACACTTCATGACTTTATATCATTCTTGCTCCTACTCTAGCTTACCCTGCCAGAAGCCCGTTAAGCTTTACGAGAAGCTCTATGGCTGTGGAGGCTTGCGCCAACAAAGAACCGTCTGGAGGAAGAAATATGAGTATGCCTCCACTAAACCTATGTCCTGATCCCTTTTAACACCCTATACAGCAGAGTGCTTGTTCATCGGACTTACGGACACTCGCCCCGTCATAAAGCGCACGCTTCGTATACTCGGAAGGCACGCTCTTGCAACGCGAGAGCTTAGGAATTGTGCTAACGTTGGATGCAATCACCAAGGCGCACCAAATCCTCCTCCAAAGAGCGCTGTCTGAGCACCATCCAGAACAAGTAACTTGTACACCAAGGTTTCCCTGATTTGGCAAAATGTCTGTTGGTATCTACATCTTTTCATTTGTTATCTTTATCAATTTAATCGGATTTTGGAATTTACTGAAGCCAAACTCTGATAATCTTGAATATTCCTATGTTGCAAACTCTGAATTCAGGGGAGTCTCTATGGATTCATGATTGGCTGAATCTGTAAGTAACCTGATTTTAATTTCCTGATAAAACTCCTCCTGAAATAGCTCCACTTTTGATTGAGCACAAAGCAGTAAGAGCGCCCAGAAAACACTAACAACTACGTGGCTATGTTGCGATGTGTGTGCTTTATTCTGTTGTGGTTGCTTACTGTGCGTCCACAACTCTACAAGCTGTTCAAGATTCAGCCAAGTGTTCTGTAAACTCAATTCTGTTGCCACACTTTGCAATAGCTGCTCTAGTTCAAAAGCCACTTCTGTAAGATTTTCCTGGTGAGCTAACTCTAATGCTGCCCGCATACTTTGCAAACTAGGTTGCCGTTTCTGACGGGCAGGTTTATTGGCTTTTTCTACCAGTTTCAATTGTTGAGCCATGATTTGCAATTGCGAAATCAGTTCTTGCAAAGTCACGCGACGCTTTGACGGTGGCATTGCTGTCGGACGACGACGCAAGTGCCGTTCTAAGGGTAAGCGTTGAGCTTGATGGATGATCCCGTCTTCACTCTCCAGTAATGCATCATTTTCCGCAGCTTCTTGCTCTTGTGCTGACGATTGCAATTGCATCAAAGTATTTGCTTTAAATAACACAAGTTTGGATGCCGACAAAAAAGCCTGTCCTGATTTCGACAAGTCAGCTTCATAGCCCCTGGTGGTTGCCTCCGATCCCATTAGTTCCAAATAATGGTCAATCACCGAAATCACCTTAACATCCCAAGGGTCTATTTCCCCAAGTTCTGCCTGATGAATCAGGAGTGTAATTTTTTCCAATAATTCGGAAGCATCCATTAATTCTTTGGATATTGGATTTCAGGTTTTGTATGAAGAATTGCTGTGTGTTGTGTTAGTAGTCGTTAGTGGAACAACTAACAACTACTAACTCATCACTAACCAAATTGTTTTATTGAGTGATGATTTGTGCTTCCTTTGCTACAGAATCATTCACTGGTGGTAGAGCAAGCTTCAAAGATTGAACTTCCGCTTGATATTGTTCAACCTTGCTTTCTAATTCCTTAATTTGGAGATTTTTCTGTCGCACTTGTGGACCAGAAACTAGCAGTCTCTGAAAACGTGTCCAGATACTATACAACCAAGCCAAAACAGCTCCTATCCCACTTGCCAAAAGCAACTCAATTGCAATTGGTGCTTCCACCTGTACTTCTGGAACGACATTTATTGTTCCAGGTTGAGTGTTTTCGAGGGCAAATAAAGCCAAGGCTAAACAAAAGATAAAAATTATTACGAAGTTGATTTGTCTCATTGGAAACTAAAGACTAGATAATTGTTTTTGCCCAATGCTTCCCGGAAAATTGTGCCTGAATGAAACCATTTTGAATGGTGCTTGAAGATAGGGCAACTTGCTATCCAAAATATTTTAAAAACTTAGGGTTGCACATCTACAGCAGTTCTGATCCTGTTTGAGTTGTGAAACAACTTTTGAGGTAATCCGTTACTCTTGGAGCCTAAGCTCCAGCAGGGTTTTTCACTTCAGTATCCACAGGCAGAAAACCCGTCTATGGCACTCCAGTCATTTGTTGTACTAAAAAATGTAAGGATACTCGACAAATGACAACGCTCAGGAAGAATTTCACAAACTATTTAGGATTGCAGTTAAACAAAATGGTACTAGAATAAATCTAACTTATAAAGTATAACATATAATCTTTTTATACACGCGCTTGTGTCAAAAAAATGGCTATAAGAAATCATAATAATATTTGCATTATCCTCTATATATTAAATCCTTATCAATCATTCCAAAAACTCCTACTCAGTTACACTTTTTCTTATGTTACCGCCTTTGATAGCATCGAAAGTAACTTTTATGGTACCAGCAATAGGAATAGCAACCAATGTCCCTAATAAACCTGCAATCTCAAATCCCATGAGAATAGCCACAAAAATCCAGATGGGATTAATACCAATAAAATCGCCAAGTAACTTTGGACCTAACAGATTATCTTTGATTTGCTGCATGACAATGGCAGCCACAGCGACTTGAACTGCCAACCACCAACTTTGAAGCAACACTAAAAAAGTAACCAGACCAATACCAAAAGTCGCCCCGATGAAGGGGATGAGTTGGGATATACCTATAAATATGGCAAATAACAAAGCAAAAGGTACTTTGAGAACTAAGAAAATCGGAGTCAGGCTAATTACCATGAACAATGCTAGCAAAATCTGGCTGAGGAAAAAGTAGTGGAAATTAAGTCGTAAAGATGTGGTTAAGGGGAATCGAATATGAGGTGGTAAGAAGTTGAATAAGCCAGACCATACGCGATCGCCATACAACAACATATAAAATGCCAGCACCACTACCAGTATCAAATCAACCAAACCCGATAACAGTGTTCCCGCAAATCCTACAGCAACCGAAGCCAACTGTTGCACCAAACTCTGAATGTTTGCATTGATTTGATTGCTGACGACCCTCAAATCTAGGGGTAAACGCCGCTTTTTAGCGAAAGCTTCAATATACTCCAAATTTGCTTGACTGGCGGCTAGCCAATCTGGAATTTTATTTAAAAGTTGTATTGTTTGGTCAATAACTACTGGTACGAGCGTGACGCCAAGAATGACCAAAAGCGTTAGAGTTAACAGCAATACAATAATAACTGCTTGAGCACGGGTCAAGGCAATGCGTTCAAAGAACTTGACTGGGTAATTCAGTAAAAAAGCCAGAATTGCTGCAATGCTCACAATGGTGATGGGGTGCTGGAATAAGCGAAAAATCACATACAGCAACCAGAGATTAAGAGCGATAATCGGACCGCTCAGACCGTATATTAACAGACGTTGAACTGAGGCTGAACGGTACATCTTGTGTTATCTGTGTTAAAACGCCTTGACACATTAGGTACAACTTGGTGAAAGCTGATGACCATGTAAATTAGATAGATATTTTTGCAAATACACACATAAGCGTACTGAAAGACGTACTTAATAATAGGAAAGTAAACAAAAATGGACAAAACGATCTCCGACCTTCGCAAAGACTACACCTTGCAAAGTTTAAGCGAAAAGGATGTAAATTCTAACCCTTTTATACAGTTTAGACAATGGTTTGACCAAGCATTAGCAGCCCAACTCCCGGAACCGAACGCGATGACTGTAGCCACCGCTACACTAGACGGTAAGCCCTCGGCAAGAATCGTGCTGCTCAAAGGTTTTGACCAACGGGGCTTTGTCTTCTACACCAACTACAACAGTCACAAAGGACAAGAGTTAGCAGAAAATCCTCAAGCTTCGTTAGTTTTCTGGTGGGCGGAACTAGAACGCCAAGTCCGTATTTCTGGGCTTGTAGAAAAAGTTTCCCAGAAAGAATCAGATGAGTATTTTTATAGTCGTCCTTTAAACAGTCGTTTAGGTGCATGGGCGTCTGATCAAAGTCAGGTGATAGAAAGCCGAGAAGTGCTGGAACAACGGATGCAGGAGTTGCAAATTCAATATCAAAACCAAGATGTTAAGCGACCACCACACTGGGGAGGCTTGCGTGTGATTCCAACAGAAATCGAATTTTGGCAAGGGCGTTCCAACCGCTTACATGATCGCTTGCTTTATACTCGCTTATTAGATGATGGCAGTTGGAAAATTGTGCGTTTGTCCCCATAAAGTGGCGAAGCCGGTACAGTATATTACTACTCTCTTCCCGCTCGAAGAACAGCTATTTGAATGAACCGCGAAGGCGCGTTAGCGTAGCGTGCGCCCTTGGCGCATAGAAACAACAGAAGAAGAACGGTAATCTTATGGCGGGAAGGGAGTATCTGCTCGCCAAACTGAAAATACGGCGTGTCGATGGCTCATATCCCAAAATCTCCACTGCAAAAAGCAAATAAACCACTTCTTTGAGATCAACAGTTCAATCTACTAGTCAGATAGCAGATAACAGGACAGGAAGAACGATAAAAGAGGGTATTTGCTTGACTTATTTTTAAATTAATAAGCCTTAAAATTTTGTACAAAAAATTTGTAATAAGAACGACAAAAATCTGGTAAATATATAACCAAGTACAGGAATAAGAACCTTTTCCTAACACTTAGGAAACCAGTACGAAACCCAAGAATTTAACAAACCCAGGAGAACTGTTATGAACCATCCCTTTGGTCTAGATGTTTCAGATTTAGAAGCAATAGAACTCAATTTTGAAGACGACCTCAATGATGAAGAGGCTGCCCAAGTCGTAGGTGGACTGAGTATAGCGACCACTGAAGCTGTAGGTGAAGAAGGAGGGACAGTCACCACTCTAGCTTTAGGTGAAGAAGGAGGGACAGTCACCACTCTAGCTGTAGGTGAAGAAGGAGGAGTAGTATGTATTTCTGCCCCCTGTCCAGGAAGTGAAACAGGGGAGAATTCACCCAAACCAACCTATCCTCCCAAAAAGCCTCCAGTGGCAACCAAAGCTTTGTTTGAAGCTGGAGGTCACGATTTTTGCTAACCTCGTTAACGTGAAGTTTTAAAGAACCGGTGGCTGAAAACTCCGCGCAATCACTGCACGCTGGAGACAAATGCCACTTTAGTACTTGACGGAAAAACGATTTCAGTTTGAGTGTACATCTCATATAGTTTCAGCACTTTGCTCCAAAGTGCTGAAACTTCTTGTTGTGAAAGTTATTCTCTTTTAAGACTTTTTAAAACCGCAAATTTAAAATGAACATTTTAATTTTGGGTAATTCTTTAGATGCTCATGCTGCCCATCTCAAGAATGCCCTCACTGAAGCTGGTGTCAGGGTAGATTATTTCGATACTCACCTATTTCCAACACAATTAAGGATGTCTTGGAGACCTGATACCAAGGCGGGATCTTTCGCTCTATCTGAAGAAAATAAATTGAATTTTCAAGATATTCACAGTATATTTTGGCGTAACTTCTCTGGCGTTCAGATTCCACAGTTAAAAGACTCAAACCAACAGTATGTTGCATTTAATGATTCAATGAGTACATTGCGATCATTAATTCAAGCTTGTCCATGTCACTGGGTTAATTCTTGGCAAGCATACCAGTTTCATAAAGAAAAACCTCTGCAACTTAGCAAAGCCAAAGAAATAGGAGTGACAATTCCAGCTACTTTAATTAGTAATCATTCACAAGAGATTACAGAATTTGTTCAGACACATGAAAAAGTCATTTTTAAGCCAGTTTATGGTGGTGCTCATACCCAGTTTTTGACACAAGAGCATTTAGAACCAAAGAGATTGAACTTGGCTTTGAGTCTTTCTCCAGTCACATTACAGGAGTATGTTCCTGGGACAAATATTCGCAGCTATGTTATTGGAGAATCAGTTTATTCTGCTGAAATTCGCAGTCATGCTGTAGATTTTCGGGAAGATTTGGATGCTGAGTTAATTCCGATAGAGTTGCCAGAATCAATTCAAGAACAATGTTTAGCAATAGCAAAGGCATTTATGTTAGAGTGGACTGCTATTGACTGGCGTTGCAAACCAAACGGTGAGTATGTCTTTTTAGAGGCAAATCCCAGTCCGATGTTTATACATTTTGAAAATCAGACTGGTTTTCCGATTACAGAAAAATTAGTCAATCTCTTGATGAATTAAAATAAAATAGTCGCAAAACTATCATCTCAAGTTCGCCTAATTACTTATACCAATTTAATATGAAGACGCATATAAAGACCCCACCCGCGAAGAGAGCGCACCCTCCCCTTGGTAAGGGGAGGGTTGGGGAGGGGTAAAATTCTATGCAGCTTCACGAAGAATTGGTATTACAATAAAAATCCTCACCCCCCGCCCCTCCGGGGAATTCAAAATTCAAAATCAAGAATTCTTTTTTTTGAACTTTGAATTTTGAATTTTGAATTTGAGCGAAGCGAGTGAGGTTCTTCGTTTTTTATAAGTATTCATCCGGACATGATATCAGTAAATGATAGTACTCAGCACTATTCTGTGACTGCTTGTTGTGAAACAAATTGAATTGTGGGATCTGGCAGAAAAGTGTATCTCAGATAAAAACCTGCCCAGACAAACAGAATAATGAATAAAGTACCAATACCAAGGGGACTAGGAAGCCAAAAAACCACTTCTATATGGTTTAATTCTCCAGTTTTGAGCTTCCACATCAACTGATTTCCATTCTTTTCTGGAAGAATGACATTTTCAGTATTTTCCAAATTCCGTGCGCCCCAAGGAGTGTTCAAGCCAAATTCTAAATCGAGAATTGAACCAGGATTAGCCAAAACATTTCCTTTGCTGGAAAGGAGAGCAAGCGATCGCAAATCCAAGTCATAAATCAAACGATTCCGCACGAAAAGCAGAAAATTATTCTGAAACAAGAGTAAATTAGAATCTATTTGCGGCAATTGGGAGTCAGTTTCACTTTTGACGGACTCAAGTTTTTGAGTAGCACTAGGATGGAAAAATTCATTATACTTCGTTTGTAATTCCCGACCGCTACTAAAGGGAATTGAAACAATAACCTCTTGATTAGAAATCCTTCGTGTCTTGCCTTCCAATTTGCGGGCGCGACGCTCTATACTATTTAACCATTCATACACAGAATCGCCACTAAAACTGGTTAGTCGCTCTTCCAACTTAATGTGCTGCACAAACTCGCCGCCATTGGCATTGTCAAAATTAACACCGATATCATAGTTGACACAACCAGATAGTAACAGAGATGCCACAAGCACAATCAACAAAAGAGGATTTGGAATTTTAGATTTGGAGCCTTCGCTGTGTTTAGAACGTCCTACTAATCTAAGTACGCGCACAAAATCCTTTGTTAAAGCATACAAATTCATTGTCAGAAAACCCCCCAAAGTCAATTACAAACTCAACCAAAACAAACCACCTAACGTTAAACCAATAACAATCAACGCCATCCAAATAAATCGATTATCTCTGGTATTGACCTGAGTGAGATCAACAAATTCTCGTTCAGGAGGCATCTGCTTCTTGGAAGATTTAGTATTCTTTACAGCCAGAGGAAGTTTGGTTTCATTGTCAGCTATTGCACCTAAATCGGGAATTTCCGTCATCCATTCCCTTGGTCGTTCTAATATTGGTGCTTTGAGGATGTAATGCACCTCCTTTGCTTGTTTACTCGTTTCTGAATGGGGATGGCGTTTGAGTTGTTCGCAAAGGGCGATCGCCTCTTCTGTGCGCCCTGCTGCCTGATAAGCTGTAACTAGCGACATTTGTACCTCACCACCGAGGCGAGAATTAGGAGCTACCAGAGTTCTTGCTTTTTCCAGTTTTTCAACGGCTTCTCGATAGTGCCCCTTTTCCAAGGCTACTTTACCACTCTGGTACGCAGCTTTAGCAATTTCTAGACTTTCTGAACTCACGTTTTGCACAAAAATCAGCACTGCCTTCATTGTGCCAATGCCTGTAATATTTTGGGAGTCCTTTTTTGGATTAGTGAGTAAATAAATTCTGCCTGCGTCCTTTTGAAATCATACGCAGTTCCTACCAACAACTAAATTGCTAGATTGAATAATACCTGAGATGATCTTGACTCTGGCGCTATTCGTAGCTTGGATCTGAAGTTTTAGATTTGGCAATTATACCACATTCTGGCAGGGGAAGCACTTGTGTGATGACGGGACTATTACAAAAACTGCGTGCTTCATGGGCAAAAGATGGAGGTCGCTTGATTTTTCGCGCCTTTTTATCTGTGCAGGCGTCGAATCGATATCGCGATACGCTTGTTGAGTGTAAACCGGAGGAACTGGATTTAACTGAGGCTCCTCAAGAATGCTCTTCTGGTGGAAAGAATGCTCCTAATGGCTGGTTGCGAACTCTGCTTGTGACCAGTTTGGGTGTAACTACCATAGTATTGGGAATTCGAGAACTGAAATGGTTGCAGCCTTGGGAGTTAAAAGCATATGACCACATGCTGTGGTTACGACCTACTGAAGCACCTGATCCCCGTATTTTGCTGGTGACTGTCACTGAGGATGATATTCATAAACACAGATGGCCTCTGTCAGACGAGAAAATTAACAATTTGTTGGAAAAGTTACAGTCTTATCAACCACGTGTTGTCGGATTAAATATATATAGACCAGAACAAAAAAATTTGGGGATTGGCTTAAAGCGCCGAGATAACATCTTTAGTACGTGTGCCTTCAGCAGCATGGATCTGCCGGAAGTTGCACCACCATCGAATGTTTCTCCAGATAATGTCGGGTTTACCGATTTGATATCTGATGAAGATGGCATTGTCCGCCGCAGTTTATTGTTTGCTCATTCCCCGCAAGGCAAGAAATGTACAACAAATTTCTCGTTCGCCGCCCTACTTGCAATCAGATTTTTGGAAAAAGAAGGTATTCAACCTGATTTCAGCGATGAAAATAATTTCAAGCTGGTTGATGCCCATTCACAAAAGGTAAAAGCCAGCTTTAAAGTTCTTGACAGCAATGCAGGTAGTTATAAAAAGATGGATGATGGCGGTAACCAAGCCATGTTGAATTATCACCATCCGGATAGCTTTACTAAGGAAGTTACTTTCACACAAATTCTTAAAGGTAATATAAATCCCAATTGGATAAAAGACCATCTCGTGATTATTGGTACGAAATCTCCCAGCCTTCATCCTGGGTTCTACACGCCTTACAGTGCTTTGCCAAACCAACCCGCAAGAATGCCAGCTGTTTTTCTTCATGCACAGATAGCTAGTCAGATTATCAGTGCTGCACTGGATGGACGATTTGTGATTTGGTATTTTCCTGAGTGGGCTGAAGGTGTATGGGTATGGGTTTGGTCACTTATAGGTGCTGGTTTGGCGTGGCGAGTGCGACATCCTTTATTACTGGTGGTTGTGGGAGGTATAACCCTAAGTGGCTTGGTGGTAATTTGTATTGGTTTGTTTCTGCAAGCAGGATGGGTACCGATAGTACCGCCTGCTTTAGCACTTTTCCTCAGTGGGGGTAGCGTTATGGTTTACACCACATACAAAACTCAGCAGGAAACAAAGGTTATTATCCTGCAAGTAGAAAAACAACAAGAAGCTATAGAGCAGTTACATACACTCTTAAAAGAAAGTACAGCAATTAAAGACAAACATCTTCACATATCAGCAAAGATTGATATCCCGAAAAAAACAGGTGATTCTGTCTTAAGTGGACGCTATAAAATTACGAAAGTTCTTGGTTCTGGTGGATTTGGTTGCACTTATTTAGCAGAAGATACTCAGCGTCCAGGCAATCCCATTTGTGTTGTGAAACAACTGATGCCTGCTCGCCGCGATACAAACTTTTTGCAAGTGGCGAGAAGATTATTTGATGCAGAAGCCGAAATTTTAGAGGCTTTGGGAAAACATAATCAAATTCCACAACTTTTGGCATATTTTGAAGAAAAACATGAATTTTACTTAGTGCAAGAGTATATTCCAGGACATTCCTTAAGTGAGGAATTACCACCTGGGCGAGGTGTACAGAGTGAACCTTTTGTTATCGATATGCTTAGAGGAATTTTAAAAGTTTTGGCATTTGTTCACGAGCATCGTGTGATTCATCGAGATATTAAACCAAGTAATATCATTAGGCGTGCTCAAGATGATCAATTAGTGTTGATTGATTTTGGTGCAGTGAAAATGATGCAACCGCCAAGTGATGAGCAAACTGAATTAGCAACTGTGGCTATTGGGACACGGGGTTACGCACCGCCAGAACAATTTGCTGGACATCCCCGTTTGTGTAGTGATATTTATGCTTTGGGGATGATTGGCATTCAGGCGCTGACTGGGTTGTCACCTCACGAACTTCAGCCAAATCCTGAAACTGGTACTGTGATGTGGCGTCAAAGGACGCAAGTGAGCGAGAAATTGACCCAGATTTTAAATAAGATGGTTTGTTACCACTTTAGCGATCGCTATCAATCAGCCTCTGCTGTTCTAGAGGATTTAACTTAAATGTCCGTACTCTTTCTTGCAACTGTTGGGAAATCTCTACTGTTTTTTGTAAAGAAGTGGAAACTTGGTAAGATGAATTGCTAGTGATTTCTGAAACTTTGGCGATATCTTCCATCAGCAAGGAAACTTCTTGGGAGGTTTGCACTTGAGAGACTGTAGCGTGAGAAATTGACTGTACGAATTGGTCAATTTGATGACAAACTTCCAGAATGTCATTCAATTGGTCTTTGGTATTTTGAACCAGAGTCGTTCCTTCAACAACCTGTGTGGTTCCCAACTCCATAGCTTTGACAACTTCCCTGATTTCCAGTTGGATATTGGTAACAATTTCTTGAATTTCTGAAGTGGCTTCCTTACTTTGAGCTGCCAGCAAACCAACTTCTTCAGCAATAACAGCAAAACCTTGCGCGTCTTCACCAGCATGCGCCGCTTCAATACCAGTGTTGATAGCTAACAAGTTGGTTTGCATGGCAATTTGATTAATCAATGCCACCATACGCGAAATTTGTTGCGAAGATTCTCCAAGACGCTTGACTTTTTTCCCCGTTTCCCCCATTGTATCGCGCAATTTGAGAATATTTTCGACTGTCAAGTCTATAGCTACGTCTCCTGTTTTGGCGGCCTGATATGCTGTACGGGAAACTTCTGCGGCTTGTTGGGCAGTTTTTGCCACAGTTTTGATCGATTCCCTCATTTGGTCAATAGCATCCAGACTCTGGCTAATTTCCTCTGCTTGTTTAAGTGCCTCAATTGCCAGTTGACCCATTGCTGCTGAGTTATCTGCAACTGCAGCATTCACTTGAGTCGCGGCTAGTTTGACTTGAATCACAATCTCCTGCAAACTTTCCAATAAGGAGTTGAAAAAGTCAGCAACGGTTCCTATTTCCCCACTAGTGACTTCAGCACGCACTGTTAAATCACCTTGAGATGCTTCTTCTAAACAGTCTATCAATCTTAGGAGTTGCATTTGCAGTGTTTCTTTCTGGTGGCGTTGCTGTTGCGAACTTTGTTCTGCCACTTGGCGTCCTTGTTCAGTTTGCTCTAAAAGATTAGCTCGTTCTAAAGCCAGCCCAACAATTCTGGCTAATTGCTCAAACAAATCAATTTCCGACTGTTCCCATAGACGCGGTTGAGAACACTGATGGACAATTAACAAACCGAGCAAGTTGTGATCAATCAAAATCGGTGCGACCAAATTTGCTTTAACTGCAAATGCTTCGAGTTGTTTGATATAACACTTGTTCAGCTGACCTTCGTAAATATTATTGATCGCGACAACACGACCCTGACGATACTTGTCAACATAATCTTTTAAACAGGGGTCGTTAATTTGTGCACCTAGAGAACAAGGCCAACCTGTCACTACTGATTCTGCAATAACGCTTCCGTGCAAATTTTCGTCTATTTTGTAAATCACTGCTCGTTCTACTTTCAAAGCTTTGCGGATGCTTTGAAGCGCTAAATGACAGACATCTTGGGAGTTATGAGTTTGAGACAAGTGGATGGCAAGGTCTTTTTGTGTCTGTGCCATCTCCAGTAAACTGACACGTTCCAAGGTTAACCCAACTTGAAGCCCCAACTGCCGCAAGAAATTGATCTCACAAAATTGCCAATTATGAACTTGTTCACAGTGATGAGCAATCAAAAGACCTATCAGTTGATTATTTTTTAAAATTGGCGCTACCAACTTTGCTTTGACTTGCAATGTTTGCATCAAATTGTGATATTCGGGGGAAAAACCTGCTTCCAAGAGATTGTTAATAACTATAACCCGACCTTGTCTGTAAACCTCTATCATTTCCTCAGTTATACAAGCATCTTCAATTTTCTCCTCAAAAGCAACAGGAAAATGAGAAGCAACAGATTCAGCTATAACTTGTCCGCCTGCTTGAGCATTAAAGTGATAGATAATAACCCGATCCGCTTTGAGTGCTTGTCTTGCTTCTGTGACTGTAATGTTGAACAATTCTTCAATACTCAAAGAGGAACGAATTGAGAGCAAGATGTTTGTCAATAACTTTAATAGATGAGCTTCAGTGGCTTGTTTTTGTAGTAGGTCTTGCACTTGGTCTGCCATCTTGTTGATATTAGAAACCAAGATTGCAAGTTCGTCTTCGCCTTTGATCGCAATCCGAGTATCAAAATTGCCTTTACCCAATTTTTGAACTGCCATCGTCGCAACCAAAATTGGTCGCACGAGACTGCTAGCAACAATTGCTGCAAAGCCACCAACTAGCAATTCTGTGAAGAACGTCCCCATCTGCAATGCTAGTAATAATTGTTTTTGTGTTGCAAATGCAGTTGCTGTATTTATATCTAGAACTAATGTCCATTTCAATTCTGGCAAACCTTCTACTTTTGGCAAAGGTACATAGGTTATTAATTCCTCAGTATTTTTCTTTTTGTTTGAAAATATGCCAGAAGCTACCTTCTGTTGTGCTTGCAGTTTCTCCCATCCCGGAATTTCTTCTTTAGCATCTTTACCTAAGTTATATCCTGCCTGACTCAGAAAAATTTTTCTGGAATCATCTATCAAATAGTAATTATCTGGACTTGTTTTCGAGCTTGAGACTACCTTTTCTAAAAATTTCAAAAGCGTGGCTGTTTGGATTATATAAATTGTTTGACCTGTTTCACTATCTTTGACAGAAGCAGATATGTAAATTTTAGCTTTCTCTTTGTTTTGTGCTGCTGAGGGTAAGCTGATGTATGGTGTGTTACTTTTGAGTACTTTTTGAAAATAGTCTTCGTTTTTTTGATTAGGTATGGATCGTCCTTGGGACTCGGCAACCAAGTTACCTTGAATGTCGAACACAGCAATGCTTTCATAGTTGTTTTGAACATTTAAGTTACTGAGCTGTGTTTGCATCTGTTCACGACTGAGGACTTGCCTTAATCTGCGGTTTTGCAAAAACGGCAGTTTAGAGAAGATTTCAACATCTCCATACCGTCTCAACATAAAACTGTTTATGTTGCCCGCCAAGAAACTAGCTCTATCTTGTTTAGCGTTGGTGATTTCCTTGGTCGTCGAGTCGTTTACTATGTTATAACTGAACACCCCTACTAATATGATTGGCAAGGTACCGATGGCAAAGGCAAAGGCAACTGCTTTTCTACGTAAGCTCGCTCGTTTTAACCAAGAAATAATACCCTTTTTTGGTAAATTTTCAAGGTCACTTTCATGCTGTATAAAAGTACTTGGTTGCAACGACTTAATAAATAAAGTGTGTTGAATATCTTTATTTTCGCCTGTCGTATGATTCTTATTTGTGTCAATCATTTGAACTATATACCTACCAATTTTTTCCAAAAATCTACTGGAAGCAATCAAGGTTGATTTTTTTGGTAGATGCAATTTACTGAATGCAAAATACTGAACGATAGCCTATCAATCTTACTCTTATAAGATTGGTTCATCTCATCAGATGTATTAACATCGATAGGAAAAAAGACTAAGTCTCACTAGTCAATGAGCAGATGAAATAGTTTCTGATGCTATTTCTATAGTCTTTGTTTATGTCATAGGTAACTAGCCGTCATCAACTATAGCAATCCTAAATCATTTGTAAAATTCTCTTTTCTCTCTTTTCTCTTTTCTTGGCGTTCTTGGCGTCTATGTCCTTCGGACACGCTTCGCTAAGGCGGTTGATAAATTTTACAACTCAAGTACGACTGCTATACATACATTAAGAGTAGGAAAATTTTCCTCCCACTTCGGCTATGCTTTCGCCACACCTTCGGTGTTAGCGTAAGCGCAAGCGCACGCCAAAAGCGTTAGCGCAGCGTGCGCCTTTGGCGCTTAGCGTCTGATGGAGGAAATACGCAGTCGCTTGCGAAGACAGCCAGTGCGGTCTTGAGAGTCTCCCCCATGAGCGACTGGCGTTGGAAACCCGTCACTCGCGCTGTCTCACCTGCTTCCTTTGCTCAAAAACTGCCATTTTCAAGTCAGGTCAACCAAAAAAGAATTGGTACTATTATCTTGTCTACAAAAATTGTAAAATTCTCCTTTGTTGAGATACTCATTTATGCTGTCAGCAAAAACATCAAACCTAATTTTTCAAAATGTTGATCACTACGCTTTTGGTACTCTACTAAAACGATAGTAGCCTATGCTGTATATCAGTTGGGTTTAATGATCATTTATCCCTAAACTTTCTAACAATGTGTCAAGCGATCTTGCGTCTACTTAATTAAGCAAAAGATTAAGTAAACACATACAGGAATCCGGTTTGGTTTATGAACTGACTAGTTAAGCTAGGGAACGCTTAACTCTGAACGTTTAACATAAACTCTACTGGGTTCTGTTCAAAAATCAAATACAAATTTTATATTTGTTGAGAACACACTTTCTCCAGTAATATGTATAAATAATCACCCTGAAGACTAGTTACTGTCGCTTTCTTAAACTAGCAACAATATGTTGTGATTTTAGCATTTAGAAGCAGCAGTAACAGTATATCTAGATCATACTCAATATTATTATAAAGTTTTGCCGAAGTTATCTCAAAATCTTCCAAAAATCCTTATTTCAGACATCTTAACGAGAACAAGGGATAAAAACTCTACTTGTCAAGATAGAAAATTTTTATACATAAATACAAAAGAGCGATAAGCCTCTGGCTTATCACATGTGCGTATCGCCCATTAAGTTTCTCAAGATTTGTTAGCCATACAGACTTGCAGTCTGTTCAGAATCAAGATCTAAACGACAAGATGACGGTGACAATCGAGCACAGGTTTACTGTATCTAACAATAATTTTTTTACCATTCTTTTTCACAATTTATGGTACATTATGTCTTGATTTTTTCTCTTTAAAAACATTTTTACGTAACTTTATATAAAAACATAGTTAAAATAGGAAAGTTTTACAATCAGCCGTTTCATTGTATTAATAATTACATATCATTTTTCTTAAAATCACAATTATCAAGCTGATAAATTGATATCAAGCTAATAGATGGATAATTGAAAATAGGAACACTGTTTCAAAAAGTCCTTTCATTATATGTCATAACTAACTATGAACCAAGGGCAACAAACTGCTATTGAAGGCATCTACGAAGTGTGTATTGGCGTCAAAGAAGCAATTTCAGCTATTCAATACTGGGAACTCTTTGGCTATCGTGTTGGTCAAGTAGGTGAGTTATCACAAGCAGCAGCATACCAACTATATGGGGTCAATTCATCCTTACGTTCGATTCGCCTTTACCATCAATATACAGATCATGGTTTGCTTCGTCTGATGATTTGGGAAAATCCCACCAATCAGGGATTAGGGATGGAGTCGATGAAAGTGAAGGGAAATCGTTGGGCAACGACCTTAACAGACGATGTGTTAAACATTTTAAATCATGTGGAGGAGGCAAAAGCAGCAGGTTGGGAAATTAAAAATACATTCCCTCACTGGGAAGTGATTTACAACAAAGAGAGAAAAAGCCGTCCTTTCATCGAACCAGTGATCGGAGTGCGAGAAATGCTTTTATTGCAACCTTTGACGCGACAGGTTTTCTTTCAGAGATTTGGTTATACACTGCCACACTACGGAAACATTAACAAAAATTCTGCCCTGAAGACAAGCCAGTTTACTCATATGGGGATGATCATTCAGGATGACAGCAAAGAAACTCTAAAGTTTTATGACGAAGTTTTAGGTTTGCTGCGTGTGCGTGACGATGTAGAAACAAGTTACGAATCTTCCTTAGCAGGTCGAGAAATTTTTGATCTCCAAAAGGGGGAGAAATTTTATCTTACCGCCTTTGATGACCCCCGGTCTTCTCAAACAAATATATATGCTGCACGTTCCGGAAGACTTTATATCATTCGCTTTCCTGATTTGCTCCAATTAAATTCTAGGTTTGAAGCTACACAACCGGGCTGCTTGGGAGTTTGTCTTTACACTTACCGAGTACGAGGACTAGATGTGTACGGAGATCGCATCAAAGCAAGCCCCATACAGAAGTATACAAATCTCGTTCCCAACGAGTTTGGAGAGATGAGTTTCTCTTTCGTTGCACCAGATGGGTACTTTTGGACGTTGTTAGAAGCTTCGTAAAGTTGTTAAAAGATAAATGAAGTGTTGTAAATTCTAACTTGAGAGATATCAACAATGCCCAGTTATCAAACCAAAACACAATGGCTAACTTTGGTCATACTTGGGATTATGTCTGCACTCCTGCTAGTAGTTGCAATCACAGCTTTCAATATATACTTTTACGGTAGTGCTAAGCGTGTTGTCAAAGCTGATGCTGCAATCGTTCTGGGAGCAGCAGTTTGGGGAGACGAACCATCTCCAGTTTTTAGAGAAAGAATCAATCACGCGATTAATCTCTACAAAAGAGGAGTTGTACACACCATCATTTTTACTGGTGGTGTTGGTAAAAACGATGACATATCTGAAGCCGTTGTGGGCAAACGCTATGCAATGGCGCGGGGAGTCAGACAAAGCGATATTCTTATCGAAACAGAATCTCACACAACTCACCAGAACTTGCAAAATGCTCAAAAAGTGGCTGACAAGCATGATTTGTCCAAATTTCTGATTGTCAGTGACCCTTTGCATCTTAAGCGAGCTGTGTTAATGGCACAAAATATGGGGATGGATGCTTATCCATCCCCTACGCCTACAACTCGCTACCGTAGTTTCAAAAGCCAGTTTGAGTTTTTAATGCGAGAGACATATTTTTACTTCGTCTACCTCGTGTTAAAATACTAGATCACATTTTTCCTTTCCTCTGGTGTTCTCTACGCCGTTAGGAGAAAGCTAAACATCCTCTGCTTGTGGTAGTGGAAAAGTTTCACCAGCTAAGTAGGCATCAAAGTGCTGTTGAAAATAAAGCCAAGAACTCACATCCTCGACATCAAGAAGCGATTCAGGCGCATTCTTGTACAAAGGAAGGCGAGTATTGATTTCATCTTGCAGCAGTTGCGGTAACTCGCTCAAGCTATTCACCTTGCTTCCATAAGCACTGTAGATGAGATGACCAAGGCGTGCACCCATCTTCATCCAAGGAAGCCACGGACCAATCCGATCCCAACTTAGCTTGAGTTGAGTTACCGAGGGAAGTTCAGAGTTTAATAAATCTGCAGTTGGTACAGTTAATTTAAACAATTCCGCTGCTTGATAAATCGTTTGTGGGCTATACTCAGCAAACTTGGGATTTTCCCTCAGAGGATTAGGGTAAGTAGGAAATATATCAAACACAAACGTTGTCCAGTCTCCGTCTACAGGTGCTGGAAACTTACCTTTAAAATGACCCTGTACGGGACTATTTGCAACGTGTGCCACTGGAACTGTTTCATCAGTCCAAGGATTATGCCACTTATGTAAAATTTCTCCTGTTTCTGGGTGAAGGTAGTAAGTCAGTTCTCTTGAGGTAAAATCCCAGGAACCTTCTTCTGTAGGAATACACCTACTCACGCTGAAACCCACTATTTGAAACAGGAGTTTTCTTTTCTCACCTGGGACAAAAGCATAAATCTTGCCCTGCCAAACGAGAAAGGTTGATTCATCGGGATTAAGGGATGAACGAGTTTTCACCCAATGTTGGGCATCAAATTCTTTAATTTCGGCAACCATTGACAGCATCCGTAATTCTATTCTCTATTATCCTAAGTTGCTGATCAAGCCGAAGATAATCAGTCGCAGTCCTACGGCTTAGATGAGATAGCGGTGTAAGGTAAATGTTAGGTTTCGGAGTGATTTAGAGTTCATGGTCGATGCTCCTGCTTTTGTAAGGAAAACTTGAGGGAAATCAAAACTGCCACGAAATCGTTCCCTGCACCGTGAGTGGCGAACCAGGGAAAACACGTAAGTCAGTATCTGCACTTTCAAAGTAATCAATACCAAAAAGATTTTTCAAGTTGAGAGCCACTCGCAAGTCATTTTTCTTGTAGAAGATGGCAGCATCTGTTCTGAAGTAACTTGGTAAAGTAAAGGTGTTGTTTAGGTCACCTTGTCGCTCTCCAATATAGAAAAACCCTAAACTAAATCCCAATCCCTTGAAGTTTCCATTTAGTAGCTCATAGGTTGTCCATAAACTGAAGCTATGTTCAGGGACATTATTCAACCTATTATCAAAATGTAGAGACGTTCCATGGAACGTCTCTACAAGGGTTGCAGACAACGCACAATTAATTTCTGGAGATATCTATTTAGTATTAAAAGCTACAGCTTCTCGGCAAAAACAGCGTCACAAAACTTTTTGGTCTACTGAAGTTGGTTCCAAAGATTGACTGTCAAGACGACGAAATAGATATATCCACAATGGTAGAGAACTGTTAATAGCAATCAGTCGCACCAAATGACCGGCTGTGACAATTTCAACATTATGATCCAATGCTAGGGCAACTAAAATCATTTCCGCTGAACCTCCTGGTGCTGTAACCAGCAAACAGGTTAACCAGTCCCAAGAAGTTAATTCCATCGCAAGGATGGAAGCGAGACCCCCAGCAACCAGCGTCATTCCTACAGACATCAAAGCGCAGACTATAGTCCTTTTTGTGAAAGTGGGTTTGTCACCCCAATACTCACCGATGGTTATCCCCAAAAGCATTTGCCCCACTATATTCACTAGAGGCGGTAAAGTAAAATTAACGTTACTCACAAAAGGCAGCCATTCAGATAAAGGATTAAACGCTATCCCAGCGACGATTGCACCAAAAAACTCACCAGCCGGAATTTTGGTTAAAAGAGCAAGATATACTCCTAATCCACCAAATAGCAGCGCCAGTAAAAGTAATCCTAATTGGGATGGTTCAAAACTGAACAAGACACCTTTCACCGGGGGTGCTTGCGGTTAAATTTGCTGACCAGATAATACTCTAGCGATGAGGGGAATCAGGAAAACTACGGTTGTGACGCGAATTGCTTGTACGAGTGCCACAAGAGTAACATTTTTGCCGTAGTCTGCGGCGATCGCTGACATCGATCCCACACCACCAGGTACTGTAGCCAGCATAGCTGTTAAAAGATTCGTTTTACTGATGTGGGAGTAAATGTAGCCAATTCCAGTACCACACAGCAACAAAAAGAACGTGATCAAAGCGAAAATAGGAAGACAAGAAGCAACATCAGCTAGATGACCGTGAGCTACAGAAAAGCCGACATTCAGTCCTACAAGTGCCATTCCCGTCTTTCTAGCAGTCCGGTTAGGTTTGAGGGTGTAGCTATATAAAATCCGATACGTCTGCAGCACCACAGCACCAGAGACTATACCACCAAATATCCAGGCAATTCCTCCAATGTGAAATTTTGCCAAAACCAAACCTATGGGTAATGCCAGAAGCATTTCCCACCCCAGGACAATTAACGGTTTTACAGAGATTTGCTTGGGCTTTAGAGTTTGCTGTTGAGTTGTAACTTGTTTAGGAGGCGCTACACTTAAAGTCTGATTCATCAATTGACTTTTTTGAAATTTTAAAATTAATTTAGCAAAAAGCGCCCAATGCCCCATCCTTCTAAAAGGTGGGGCAGAGAAAAAAGTCTTATACTAAAGCTTTGAGCAAATAATCAATCAGGTACTTGAAGTATGCCCTCAACTGTTGAACTGCTTCAGTTGAAATTTGTGCTGAATCTTCCCAACACTTTATGTATTTATTTTGAATCAACTTGAACCCATTCACATATATCTCAACTGCGGGCTGTTCATGAGTGATGATTCCTTTATAAAGTAAACGGGGTTGAATCCCGTTTTCTAAGCAGCTTCCAAGCAGTTTCAAATATCTACTAAGGTTCTGACGAAAGACTTCTATTTGGGGATTTTGCGAACCCAATAACTCATCTGCTACTTCTTGTGTTATTTTGTCTCGATGAGCTAAGAGCCACAATCCTGCTTCTAAAGAGGCTGCTGATTGTTCTTCTGGGAGTGGGAGTGACGGCGTGAACTCTTGAAGATGTTCTGAAAATTCTTCGATTTTGTGATGTTTGACTGGAATAAGTGCTTCGCTGATATTTTCTTGTAAACGTTTATTATTCTCTTGCTCGCGTATTAAATCTTCCACAATCGGTTTTATGTTTTGAATTATTAAATCAGTTTGCTCGTTCAGCACGTCCAGCACTTGTTGAGGCAAATCGTACTCTAATAACTTGTCGAATCGATTTGTTGTGCTGTCTTGCAGAAAGTTAAACTGGCGTTGCAGTTGCTGAATCAGCGACTTCAAACGCTGTTCTGTATTAGGTAGCTCTTGAGATAAACGTCGTTCTAGATAATCGACTCGTTTTTGGAGAGATTTGACAGATGCTCTCTCTAACCAAGGACTGATGATAAATTTTGCTAAATCGTGCAAACTCTTAGTAGGATTATGCACCATCTTAACTTTGTTGATATTTTGACCCATAAGATTTCTCCAAAAGAGGTGATGTCTTAAATCCGTGGATTCCCTGTGTCGCTTTGCCCGATATTTGGGTTATTGTCTAAAGGAGTTAAATCATTGAGAAATTCGGAATTTGGAATTCCGAATAGAGTCATCATTAACTGGGGATTGGGAACCGCAATTGATTTCAACCCAGCCTTACGGGTTCCCCAAGGGCACAGACCATTAAGGAAGCGCTAGAAGTTAAGCTGCATAGCACTGATTCACCAAATCTTTTATTTGCTGGCAAAACCGGAGTTTAAACTGTGTTCGCCTCCCCGATCCAACTTGCTATAACTGAACAGCAGATGCGCTAGATTGCGGTAAGCGTTCTGGCGGGCGTCTACAACGGGGGAAACTTCCCAAGACCGCACTCCCTCAGGAATTGCAGCTCAGTTTGGGTAAGTGATTTGACCCATTTCTCACGAAGTCACCACCAGGGATAGTACCTGAACTCGCAATCTCCTAGTTAGCAACACATAGCTTCCTACTCCTTTGCAATAGGTTGACATTTTTCAGATTTCACTGTCCTATCTGACAACAGTTGTGGTCGCAACCAAAAACATTCTTGGTTTTTCAGTTTCAGTACATCCACTCATTGATGCACGAATCACTTCTCCTTGAGAAAAAACCTAAACGTAGTCTTTACTACGAAATCCGAATGGAGTAATAGTACCACAATGCTGCTTCAAAACTCTCCCTTTTGTGTAATTCTCTGGATAGAGCTTAGTGCGTAAATGTTTAGCACGAGTGAGCAGAATGAACGGATTCCTTGTTAAGGAACATTCTGCACGAGTATGCTAACCACGAGTACTTGATGGAAGCAGATGGAAATGACGCGATCGCCGTCTTTGCATAATTCGCATAAGTTTTTTGAACTTGTCATCAGGATGTGACCTAAGTTGTGCATCAAAATCACTCAACGACAAGTCGCTGAGGCAGCAATAAATGGGATGAACCTTAAGTATAAACCACAAAGAGGACTTAAAAACTTGAGTGAGAAAACCGTACTAAATCTAGAGCGCAATTTCTACCTGATGAATCTGTGTTGAGGTCGATACAATCAAAGTGCGGGTTAAGTAATGCTGTTGCTAGCAATGAATCTATGACTCGATGCAGCTTACGAGAGTGAGATTTGAAGTGGTTCTCGTCATTAACGTTAATTTTGCTTCATTTAACCGAAAAACGAGCAACAAATTTTTGAGCAGATGAAACGGGTACTGACTTGTTTCATCTGTTGTCAGTTTTTGCATGAGATTTCTAAAATTAAAATGACTAATGATGCTAGATAATGAAAAAGCTTTAACATTGACTTGAATTCTCTAGCTCGGCCATTAAGAACTAAGACTTATGCGAACTTACTATTGCGGCGAACTCCGAAAAGAACACATTGGAGAAACTGTTACCTTGTACGGATGGGTAGACCGTCGCCGCGATCATGGAGGTGTGATATTTATAGATTTACGGGATCGCACTGCCATTGTTCAAGTGGTCAGCGATCCACAGCGTACGCCAAATTCCTATGAACTGGCAAATACTCTACGAAATGAATACGTTGTTGAAATCACAGGTAGAGTGACGCAACGTCCTGAAGAATCCTTGAACCCCCGCATACCTACAGGCGAAATTGAAATCTACGCTGATACAATTAAACTCCTCAACTGCGTCGGTAAACAGTTACCATTCCAAGTTTCCACTGCAGACGCCGATCCTGTGCGGGAAGAGTTGCGGCTGAAGTATCGTTATTTAGATTTGCGGCGCGATCGCATGGCACAGAATTTGCAACTACGCCATCAAGTGGTCAAAGCCATGCGTCGTTACCTAGAAGACGTGGAAGGTTTCATAGAAGTTGAAACCCCTGTCCTCACCCGTTCCACTCCCGAAGGTGCGCGAGATTATCTCGTACCTAGTCGCGTCAACCCCAGTGAATGGTTTGCTTTACCGCAATCACCCCAACTATTCAAACAATTGCTGATGGTATCAGGTTTTGACAGATACTATCAAATTGCCCGTTGCTTCCGCGATGAAGACTTACGCGCCGACAGACAACCAGAATTCACCCAGTTGGACATGGAAATGAGCTTCATGTCCCAAGAAGAGATTATCGAACTTAACGAGAAATTAGTTTGTCACATTTTCAAAACAGTTAAAGGCATTGAATTACAACGTCCTTTCCCGCGTCTAGTCTACGCCGAAGCAATGGAACGCTATGGTAGTGATAAACCAGATACACGTTATGGTTTAGAACTGGTTAATGTGTCGGATGTTGTTAAAGACTGTGGTTTCAAAGTCTTTCGGGAAGCTGTTACCAACGGAGGAATTGTCAAAATTCTTCCCATTCCCAACGGGAACGATTCAATTTCTAACGTCCGCATCAAACCAGGCGGTGACTTATTTAAAGAAGCCACCGACGCTGGGGCGAAAGGTTTAGCTTACATCCGAGTTAGGAATGATGGGGAAATCGACACCATTGGTGCAATTAAAGATAACCTTACCCCAGAGCAAAAACAGGAAATCTTACGCCGGACAGATGCAAAACCTGGTCATTTACTGCTTTTTGCTGCTGCTGACACTGTTACTGTTAATAAAACTTTAGATAAGTTACGGCAAGTTATCGCCAGAGAATTCGGGTTAATAGATCCAGAAAAAATCAACTTGCTCTGGATTACAGACTTTCCCATGTTTGAATGGAACGCACAGGAAAATCGCCTAGAAGCACTGCATCACCCGTTTACTGCACCCCATCCTGATGATTTGAGCGACTTAAAAAGTGCAAGAGCACAAGCTTATGACTTGGTGTTCAATGGTTTTGAAGTCGGCGGTGGTAGTCTGCGGATTTATCAGCGGGAAATTCAGGAGCAGGTGTTTGAGGCGATTGGACTTTCCCCAGAGGAAGCACATAATAAGTTTGGTTTTCTGTTGGAAGCGTTTGAATATGGTACTCCGCCTCATGGTGGGATCGCCTATGGTTTAGATCGCTTAGTGATGTTGCTAGCCAAAGAAGAATCAATTCGCGATGTCATTGCTTTTCCAAAGACGCAACAAGCACGTTGTTTGCTCACAGATGCACCTTCGGTGGTAGATACGAAGCAGTTAAAAGAGTTGCATGTTGCTTCAACATATAAGCCTAAGTCTTAGTGCGACAAAAGCAGCCAAAGATGAACTATATTTTTTGACAGCGCTTGTAGGTTGGGAAGGACACTTCCGTGCCAAGAGTTATGCCGTGCAGGGGTTGCCCACGCCAGTCCGCTCAAATCGGGAAACCCACAAAACAAGGCTGGCTCTTATTGTAGCGACTGCGGGGGTCCTTCTTTGGGTGTAACTGCCGTTTCGTGCGCAACGCAACCCAACAAATCATAAATTCGTTTCCAGTCTCAGGCTGGAAATGCAGGCGACGAGGCTCTGCCTAAATCTAAATACTCGAGGCGGAGCCTCTTAGTAGCGCATTCGGTGGCGAACGCCAGGCAACGAGAAGCTTAACAGGTGTGATTCCTCATTTGTTCGCCAACAACATCAATTATTGATGAGGATATCTACACCTTACACCCCACACCCTTCTTAAGCAGTTCTTACAAACGTTCGGCAGTTTTGAGCGAGACACTGAATATGGCGAGCAGCAATGCTTCGGCTCCTAAAGGAGCATCGCCCCATGTTTTAGATGTTCAATTAGATAATTGCAGAGCAATCCGTAGTTTTATGGATAAATAGTTTGACCAGTTGCGGTTGAAACCATGTAAAGGGGGGTATTTTTCTAATTCCTTCACTTTCTCATTCTCCCCCTCCTCTTCCGATCATTCAAGATAGGATGTTAATAACACTATAATTAGTATCTTGTTCAATCAGTATCTTCACTGTATTTTTCAAGTCAAGATAAAAAGTATTTTTTCATACATGATTTCAGAGAAGATGCCAATTTCAGAAAAGTATTCGTCCGCCGCGTTCGTGAGTGTTACCTATTGCTTAGACACTCAGTAATTACCCTTTATGTAAATTTACATATTTGGAATTATCCTTATTTATACTGTTCAAATCAATGTTTTTTAATAACAAAAATTCAAAAAGTTAGAAAAATTAGAAACATATTTTTGTCATATTTTTATACAAGTAAGTATAATTTCCTGCTAGCATACATAGAGAAAGTCAAAAAAGATTAAACTCTATGCCATGACTGGCGAATGCTCAACAGTCAGAATTATCAATCCCCCAACAGTTATATCAATTGTTCAAACATTAGACTGAACTAACTGAGTTGCAAAGCAATATGTAGTACGATACAATTACTGATATTAATTGCTACTGATTGAATAGTGAGAAAATTCTAGCAATCCGTTTGGCAAACTTTTTATCAATTGAGTAAGGCTTATGATGGTCAAAATCTGTACTTTGTTTTTAATTGTCGAGAAAATTTCAAACAAACTTCTGCTTACAATCAAATGACAACAGAGATTTGTTATACTCTAAAACATGTTGATTACACGTTAAAGATATCTAATTTTCAACTGTATTCAGCATAAGCAGTATTTATTGGAGGCTAAGTTTATGTAGAGTATTAGGGAAATAGTAGCAACCTCTATAGATTATCTGGTATCGGTTCACTGGATATATAGTTGTCAAAAAAATATCTGATTATTGTTGATGTCCGGAGTTGGGCTTTGATGGTCTTTTTGATCTCAGTCCCTCCAACGTAGCCTCATAAAAAGGCCGAATCAGAGAAATAGTGTAACTAAAATCAAAAACGTTCCAGATCACGGTCTATCCAGTGGTATTAAAGTTTATAATTCTACTTAAATACCTAGGTTTATACCTCCTGAATAGGTTAATTTCTTGGCAATGGAGTGTATTTTTCAATTTGATTAAGTGAGTCACAAATGACGACCCATGATAAAAACTTTCTTTTGCCTTTAAGAAAAAATCCGACTACTGATTACTAAACTGTTTGTAGGTAACTGTTTATTTGATTTTAATGTACACAGGAGATTTGAAAGTAGTAGGTGTTGGGTGATACGGTCTTCCTAACCGCAGTTTCTCCAATGTAAGCTTATTTTGCTATATGGTGTATTTACCGATGCTGGAGGTCAAATTGCATAGAAGATGTAACCGAAACCGGAACCGTTCAAAAAGACGGGCTATCTACTGCCCAATTCATGGGTGCTATCTTGAGAGCGTTAGTCAAAAGTATCCTCTATTTGCGGATCGTGCTGGACAACTCCAACAACGGGGAATTAGCCGACAGAATGCTTTGATTTTGGTGGCGGCCAAGACTGCGGTTTGCCTGGAAGGTGAATGGTTGGAGGCATTTTGGTGTGACCAGTGCCAACAAACCAAATGGTATCATGTTAAAAGGCGTGTTAGCAAAACTCAAAATAAGGAGAGTTGCACCTATGAGGTATCGATAGTATCTCCAGAACTCTGGCAACAAGCGATAGGGGTCATTCACCCAGAGGGAAATCCTTCTGTAGGCGAGTTTACTCGCAGACATGCAAAGATGGTTAGCTATTACGGAAGTAAAGATTTCCAGCTTGGAGATTGAGTGCGTCAGACAGTAACAATCATAAATGCAATAGGAAAATCAATGTCTGCTATGGAGCCTGTACCAAACTCTGAAGAAATAGATTTTCAAAAATACTGGCTGATCCTGCAAAGACGCTGGCTACCTGCAGTAGGGGTTTGTGGTGTTGTTGTGAGCCTTGCATCCTTACTTGCATTCTCATCAAAACCCACGTTCAAGGCAGAGGGAAGTCTGTTGATTAAGACGAATCGTACCTCCTCTCTAACAGGTTTGGGGGAAGCGATTGGACGGCTTGATACTTTAACTATGGAAAGTAATCCGTCCGAGACTCAAGCGAAGATAGTGGCATCCGTTCCAGTGATTCAGGAAACTATTGCAGAACTTGATCTTAAAGATGATAAGGGCAAAGCCATCACAATTGAGGAATTAACCAATACACTTAAAATAAGCAGTCTCAAAGGAACTGAAATCCTGCAAGTTTCTTATATTGACAAAGACCCAAAACTGGCTGCAAAAGTTGTCAATAAGGTCATGCAGGCTTACATCAAAAATAACATAGAAGCGAATCGGCAAGAGGCAGTCTCAGCCCGCAAGTTTATTCAAAAACAACTACCGACAACTGAGGTATCTGTAAAACAAGCTGAGTCAGCGCTGCGTCAATTCAAAGAGAACAATAAAATCATCACCCTTCAAGAAGAAGCCAGTGCTGCAGTTCAAGCGATCGCCAAATTAAATGAGCAAATTTCTCAAGCCCAAGCTCAACTAGAAGATGTCACTGCTAGGTCACAAAAGTTACAGAATCAAGCGAAAATTGATTCGCAGCAAACTGTGACCAATTCCTCATTGACTCAGGCATCTGGAATTCAGCAAGTGTTGACTCAACTACAGGAAGCACAAAGCCAGCTTGCAGTTGAGCGTAGTCGTTTGAAGCCAGAACACCCTATTATTGTCAACTTGGAAGAAAAAGTTGCTGCTCTCAACAGCGTGTTACAACAGCGGATGAAGCAGGTCACTGGCAGCAATCAGCAAATTTCTTTAGGGAATTTACAGAATGGGTCTCTGCGACAAAAGCTACTGGAAGATTATGCTGGCACTGAAGCACAACGCGTTGGTTTAGTCAAACAAATCGCTACATTGTCTAACCAACGGACTGTCTACAAAGAACGAGCAAATATCTTGCCCAAGCTAGAACAGACTCAGCGGGAACTTGAGCGGAAATTGAAAGCGGCTCAAACGACTTACGAAACACTCTTGACAAGACTGCAAGAGGTTCAAGTAGCAGAAAATCAAAATATTGGAAATGCTCGTGTCATCTCCCCTGCCTTGGTACCTGATAAATCAACTGGGAGTGGAAAAATTCTGATTATCGGGGCTGGAGGGATTTTAGGTGTCCTGTTTGGTGCCGTTGCTGCCTTTGCTTTAGATACAATTGACCCATCACTTAAGACAGTGAAACAAGCTAAGGAATTATTCAAATACACCTTACTCGGGGTCATACCTTTAACAGGTAGAAATCAGAAGAAGAGTTTGAGAGTGCCAGAGGTGGATCAATCAATTCCCAAGGTGATTGGTAGAGACATTCCCCACTTCCCTGTTGGTGACGCCTACCAAATGCTGCAAGCCAACTTGAAGTTTTTAAGTTCGGATAGGGAACCAAGAGTTATTGTGGTGACAAGTTCCGTGTCTGGTGAGGGTAAATCTGAGGTAGCAGCAAATTTAGCTATGGCAATGACTCAAGTGGGGCATCGGGTTTTGCTGGTTGATGCCGATATGCGTCATCCAGTCCAGCATCATGTTTGGAATTTGACGAATGCTGTAGGTTTAAGTCATGTCATAGTTAATCCAGATACACTTAATGTCGCCTTACAGGAAGCCATGCCTAACCTAGACGTTATTCCCTCTGGAGTTGTACCTCCAAATCCAGTGGCACTATTAGATTCTAAGTGTATGGCTGCACTTGTTAGCTCGTTTACAGAGGAATATGATTTCGTTATCTTTGATACCCCTCCTTTAGGAGGAATCGCAGATGCTGCGGTTTTAGGCAATCTAGTTGACGGTATATTATGGGTTGTTCGTCCAGGGGTGGTTGATTTTGCCAGTGCCAATGCTGCTAGAGACTTTTTGAAACAGTCAGGACTCAATGTGTTGGGTATGGTGATTAATGGTGTGAATGTCAAGAGTGAGCCTGACAGCTACTTTTACTACACGAAAGAAGCAGTTGAGTCGAGTCGTAGTGTATCTCGAAATTCTGTAGTTGTAAGACGGAATTAATGAGGAAGCTTTAGTAAAGAGCATAGGTGATAAGTTTAAAGCCTATCGCCTTTGTCAATAAGCATAAAGGAGTTATACACAATATTCAAGATTTAGTGATTCTAAGGAAAAATGGTTCTAGTAACCTTGCTTAATATGTTAGCAGACAAAAATATACCTAAGGTTCAGGTAAAGGCAATAGTTGACTAAGACAATCAAAATTCTGAATGGTTATGATTGGTGAATCATTATTGTTGATCAAGCTTTTCATTGAAGCTTCTTGATTCAACTGTTATATCAAATCCTTGAAGGTACAAGATTGGACTGTTAATCTAATTAACTAAGTAAAATGAAAAAATATTTGTCAAAGTTTTTATACGTTATATCGGCGAAAAAAAGAACGATTTTTCTTCTCTTATTTTTATTTTTATTAATTTCTGTTTTGGATGCTTTAGGTATTGGACTAGTAGGACCGTTCATGAGTTTAGCCACAAACCCAGATTTAGTTTTTCAAAACTCTTGGTTAAATTGGGGCTACGTGCATTCAGGTTTTCAATCTACTAGTCAATATATTGCGCTACTCGGTTTGGGAATTATTATTATTTTTGGAATTAAGTCATTATTGTACTTTCAAGTTCAAAGATATATTTATGATTTCAGTCTCACTCAGCAGGGATTACTTAGACTCAGGTTACTGCATGGTTATTTAACAGTTAATTACACTTATCATTTAAATAAAAATAGTGCTTCATTAATTCAGAATATCATTCACGAAACTTTTCTTTTCTGTTACTCTGTTACACTTCCCCTTTTGAGTTCTGTAGCAAATAGTGTTGTTGTATCTGCTTTGATATTGCTGTTATTGAAAACAGATTTTTCGGCGACAGCTAGCATTTTGTTAATGCTGACATTGGCATTTGCTTTTTACAATCGATTTAAAGACCAGATGGCTTATTGGGGTAAAGAAGGCAGTGAATCAGATACTGAAATGATTCGGATTATCAATCATAGTGTAGGAGGATTAAAAGAAACAAGAGTTATCGGTTGCGAATCGTACTTTGAGAGTCAGATGAACATACAAGCTCAGAGACACGCATTGACAGGTAGTTTATTTCAAGTTTTTCAAAGCTTACCACGTATTGCAATTGAAGCACTTCTAGTTACATTTATAGTATGTTTCATTTCTGTATCTTTAGTATTCAATCAAAATCCACAAAACCTAATCTCAATTTTAAGCATTTTTGCCGTCGCTTCAATTCGCTTGATTCCAGCGTCTAGTCAATTAATGTCTGCAATAGGTACATTAAGAAATTCAAGCTACTCACTGAATAAGTTGTATTTCGATTTGAAAGAATTAGAGATCAATAAGTTAGAAAGTATAGAATATATAAAAAATTTATATAAATCCGAGTCCAATGTTACGATTGGTAAATCAAATTTCCTTCCAAAATTAAATTTTCATAACGATATAAATCTTAACAAAATCCATTATTCTTACCCTAATGTTTCAGAAAATGCCTTAGAAAATGTTTCTTTAACTCTTAAGAAGGGTCAATCTATTGCTCTTATTGGTAAGTCTGGGGCAGGTAAAACAACTTTGGTGGATGTGATTTTAGGTTTGCTGATACCTAATCATGGAGATATTAGAGTTGATGGAGTGTCAATATATGATAACTTACGCTCTTGGCAAAATTTGATTGGCTATATTCCGCAATCTATTTTCCTAATGGATGACACGATCGAGAGGAATATTGCTTTTGGTGTTCTGGATGAGCAAATTGATTCACAAAAATTGCAAAAGGCAATTCAAACTGCTCAACTTGAAGAATTGATTTCGCAGCTCCCTGATGGAATAAAAACTGCTGTTGGAGAGCGTGGAGTGCGGTTGTCTGGTGGTCAGCGCCAACGGATAGGAATTGCTAGAGCGCTTTACCACCAAAGAGAGATTTTGATTTTAGATGAAGCGACATCAGCATTAGATAATGAAACAGAGAACCTGATTTCTGAAGCAATCCGATCATTGAGTCGTACAAAAACGTTAATTCTTATTGCTCATAGACTTTCCACTGTCGAACATTGCGATCGCATCTATGTACTTGAGCGTGGAAAGATAGTCAAGTCAGGAAGTTATCAGGAGGTTGTCTTGGGACAAACTATCTCATCTTGAAGTTTTCGGTTACGGTTACTGAGAATGGTGAAAGTCTCAGATGAGACAAAGCTTTAAGAATTGGTTATGATTGCATTATTTTTGGGTTAAAAATTTAACATAAATTTACAACCAATAAGTGTTTCCCTGGATTTCATGTAAGTAGTTCAATAGAATAAGATGAAAAATAACAAGCTGCAATATCCTGTGATTCTGAACTTTTTAGGGAGTATGAATTGGTCAGAATGTTGCCTATAAAAATGCATAGTGAGATCGACTTTATCGAAAAAAACAAGGTCAGCCCTGTTTTTCGGTAAAAGCTATAGCCAGTCGCGCAAAACTTTTTCCATTGTGATCAATTCTGTTGACATCAGAAAACTTAATTCCACTGATAAATCAGGGTTTGAGCGTATGCGTTTGCAATTTGTGAAAAATGCATAAAGTCGAGCTAGTCGGCTGTCTTTTCAAATAACATTAGTGGTATTATAAGTTACCGAAAGTCAACTTGAATCAATCATGATGGAACAAATTATCTACCAAGATCAGTTACTTGCTGTGATTATTTCTCATAAATTTGACAAACCAGGGATTCACTTCTTCACACCCAACGAACTTTCCCAGCAATTAGCGTATATGCGCCATCCAAAGGGAAAAATTATTCAACCTCACGTTCATAATCCCGTACAACGTGAAGTTTTTTATACTCAAGAGACTCTCTTTCTCAAAAGAGGTAAGTTGCGTGTTGACTTTTACAACGACCAACAAAACTATCTAGAAAGCCGAATGTTAGAAGCTGGTGATGTAATTCTTCTAGTCACAGGTGGGCATGGTTTTGAGGTGCTTGAAGAAGTCGAGATGATTGAGGTTAAACAAGGTCCTTATTTGGGAGAGCAGGATAAAACCCGGTTTGTGGGCATTTCTGCAGAGTCAGCCAAAATGCCAGAGTTGAGTCAGCTATGAAGCCAATTCCGGTCAACGAGCCACTTCTAGATGGAAACGAGAAGAAATACTTATTTGAGTGTATCGAAACTGGTTGGATTTCTTCTGAAGGACCCTTTGTTAAACAATTTGAAGAACAATTTGCTGCCAATGTAGGATGTAAATATGGAATAGCTGTCTGCAACGGTTCTGTTGCTCTTGATGCAGCAGTTGCAGCATTAGGAATTGGCTCACAAGATGAAGTCATCCTCCCCACATTCACGATTATTTCTTGTGCGGCGGCAATTGTCCGTGCTGGTGCTGTACCAGTAGTGGTAGATTGTGATCCCCACACCTGGAATATGGATGTTAACCAAATTGAGTCCAAAATTACACCCAGAACAAAAGCTATTATGGTTGTTCATATCTATGGGTTACCAGTAGATATGGATCAAGTGTTGGGCTTAGCCGACAAGTATGGGCTGCACATTATTGAAGATGCTGCCGAAATGCACGGTCAAACTTATAAAGGACGCCGTTGTGGTAGCTTAGGCACTATCAGTACTTTCAGTTTTTACCCTAACAAGCACATCACCACAGGCGAGGGGGGAATGCTGCTGACTAATGATGAGAAGTTGGCAGAACGTTGCCGTTCTTTACGCAATTTGTGCTTTCAACCCCAAAAACGCTTTGTGCATGAAGAGTTGGGTTGGAATATGCGAATGACTAACTTACAAGCAGCGATTGGCGTTGCTCAGTTAGAGCGTTTGGATGAGTTTGTAGCACGTAAGCGACGGATGGGACAAATTTACACAGAGTTACTTGCAAATATCTCTGACGTACAATTACCGTTGCCGCTGACTACATATGCAACAAATATATACTGGGTGTACGGTCTAGTTCTGAAAGACAATGTACCGTTTGAGGCTCAAGAAGCGATGCAGCATCTTGCGAAGCACAAGATTGGTACTCGTCCTTTCTTTTGGTGTATGCACGAACAACCTGTGTTCAGAAAGATGGGATTGTTTGAAGAAGAATCTTGCCCAGTGGCAGAAAACATTGCTCGTCGAGGTTTTTATATTCCTAGTGGGCTGGCACTCACGGAAGAACAAATGACACAGGTGGCGTTGGCAGTTAAGGACATGTTGAAATAAGGAAAATTCTCAAAAACATTAAAAACGCTTAAGTAGATGGGCGTGAAGAAACGTAACTATGTAAAAATCTGTAAAGGAGAGATTGTAGTGAGAATTTTTCTTACTAAGGGGCGAAGGCAGAGAGTGGAGGAGTTAGCGCGAGCATTGAGCGTTTTCGATTTCATTCCACTGAAGTTGTTTTGAGCGATGATCGCAAGTGTCTATTTACCTTTGTTTACATAACGTTCTTTATTCGCGCCTATCTACTTAAGTGATATATGATTTCAATTATCATTCCTACATTAAATCGTGCGATCTCCCTGAAGTTAGCAATCAATTCTATTTGTCAGCAAAACTTCTCGCCTGATCAATTTGAAATTATTGTGGTTGATAATGGTTCAACTGACAATACCAAACAAGTTACAGAAGCTGCTATTGTTGCATACCCTTTTCATAAAATCCACTACATTTACGAAGTTGAACCAGGATTGTTATCAGGTCGTCATAGAGGAGCATTGGAAGCAAAGGGTGATATTTTAATTTTTGTAGATGACGATATTGAAGCAGATGTCAACTGGTTGCAAGCAATTCAAGAATCATTTGATGACTCTAGTGTGCAAATTGTGGGTGGGCGTAATTTACCTAAGTACGAAGTTGAACCACCTGAGTGGCTAGAGTGGTTTTGGTCAGAGCACCCTTATGGTAAACTCTGTGGTTATTTGAGTTTGTTAGATTTTGGTGACCAAGTTCGTAACATTGATGCTAACTATGTTTGGGGCTTAAACTTCTCAATTCGTAAAAGTGCTCTTTTTGAGCTAGGTGGGTTTCATCCTGATTGTATTCCTAAACATTTGCAGCATCTGCAAGGAGATGGAGAAACAGGGTTAACTCAGAAGGCTAACTCTCAAGGATACAAAGCCATTTATCAACCATTAGCCTTAGTATTTCATAGTGTTCCTAAAGAAAGAATGATTCATGAATACTTTGATCAGCGTTGCTTCTATCAAGGAGTTTGTGATTCTTACTCAAATATTAGGCAAGCAAATGGAAAATTAAAGCAGGTAAGTTTAATTAATAGAATTAAACAACCTTTGATATTTCTGAAAAAAATAGGTCTAAAGTTGTTTCGTAAGCAAACAGAAAAGGAGAAATTGGATGAGCGTTTTTTGAAAGCCTATCAAAGGGGATACCAATTTCATCAAAATAGTGTCTTATCCAATCCGGAATTACTAGACTGGGTTCTCAGGAAAGACTACTGGAATTACCAATTACCAGATATATGTATCAACACATAATGGGGCAGATATGTCATTTTCTTTCTTAAGCAGTGTTGCGATTGAGTTTTTAACTTGTAGGTGGTGGAGTTGGATATAAAAACAGGCGATATGTAGAACGCAGACGCCTGCATATCGCAACGCAATCGTGATGTCAATCAAGATTTTGCAAGATAGAGTTGACTCTTGTATCATTCCCTCTCATTGAGATAACTCCGTTCTCTTTTCTCACGAATTTTACTGAAAACTTAAGTTTGGAGATTGATTATGAGTATTTTTAACAACTATGCCCGTTACTATGATCTTCTCTACATAGATAAGGATTATGTTGGAGAAACGAAGTTTATTCAACAGTTAATTCAAACTCATGCACCAGATGCACAGAATATTCTAGAGTTAGGCTGTGGTACAGGAAATCATGCAGTTCTCCTGGCAAAGGAAGGGTACCAAATTCATGGGGTGGATTTGAGCCAGGAGATGTTACAAAAAGCTGACAGCCGCCTCTCCCAACTCGATCCAAAATTAGTTTCTCAACTGAAATTTACTCACGGAGATGTTCGTCACCTCAGGCTGAATCAGACATTTGATGTTATCCTCTCTCTTTTTCATGTCATCAGCTACCAAACTACGAATGAGGATTTACTGGCAGCTTTTACTACTGTCAAGGAACATTTAAAGCCAGGCGGAATTTTTGTTTTTGATATATGGTATGGACCTGCAGTGTTGACTGAACGTCCCACAGTTAGAGTTAAACGTCTGGAAAATGAGGAAATATTAGTTACCAGAATTGCAGAGCCAGTAGTGCATCCAAATGAGAATTTAGTAGATGTAAATTACCAAGTCTTTATTGAGGACAAAAACAGCAATGCGGTTAATGAGCTTCGAGAAACTCACCGAATGCGTTATCTGTTTAAGCCAGAAATAGAATTAATGTTGCAGGAATTTCAGATGAGGATACTCGAATCTCAGGAGTGGATGACCAATCGAGAACCAGGGTTTGACACTTGGGGCGTTTATTTTGTAATTTGTGGATGAAAGGAACCTAAACCATGAAGAGGTCGTGCTGTATTTTTTTTTACGAAGGACATATAAGCATTGCTCCAACCATCATTAGCTTAGTCAAATCTCTTAGTGAGCAAGGATACTGTGTATTTATTTATTCTACCAAGCATGATTTACCAACGTTCAAAATACCCAATGATCGGATAGTCGCTGCTTATTTTCCAAAGGGATATAACATACCTGCAATCAATATAATTTACACAGTTCTTGGCATGCTTAAATTAGGCATGTTAGTAAGAGTAATAGAGTTACTTTTATTTATATCACAGTCTGCGTTATACACATTAAAAAACTATCATTTGATATTACCCATGAACAGTATTGTTATTGGTGTTGATGCAAATGGTTCAATTGCATCATTGCTAAATTTCTATTTCTTCAAGCGACAATTTGCATATCTTTCTTTGGAGATTTATCCTCCAAAGTACTTTGGAAAGCTAGCTAGAATTATCAAGTGGTTGGAATGCTTGGCATATCGGAAAGCTGAGTGTATTCTGATTCAAGACGAGGACAGATTTAAAAGTCTTGGTGAATTTAATAATTATGATCATAAAAAAGTATTTTACTTGCCGAATTCTACTGTGTCTTTTGATGATAAACATGACAAATTAACTAACAGCAATTACTGGAGAAACATATTTAATTTGAGTGAAAAAGAATTCCCATACATTATCATTCAAGCAGGGATGATATGTGATGAAGTATTTTCTAAAGAATTAGCTTATGCCTTTAGCTTTATCAACAATAAAAGTGCGTTAATTTTCCACGAAAAAGAGAAAAGAGATGTACAAGATACCTATATAAAGTCATTGATAGAGAGCAATTCACATAACCTTTTTTTATCGTTAGAACCTCTGCCTTTTGAAAGAATAGATGAAATCTTTGCATCTGCAACTATTGGATTGGCATTTTATAGAAATGTTAATCATAATTTTGCTCAAATTGCTAAGGCGTCAGGAAAGTTATCTTTTTATTTAAAACATGGAAAACCTGTATTAGTCAATAATTTAGAATCTCTATCTACTATTGTTGAAAAATACAAAATTGGCATTGTTATCCAAAATCCTTCTGACCATGTAGAAATTCAATCAGCTATCGAACTGATATTAAGTAATTACAGTTTTTATTCCGAAAATGCCAAAAAATGTTTTGCAGAGGAATTTGATTTTGCCAAAAAAGTTCAGCCTTTTCTATCTTATATAACTAATTGGTAATTAGCATAGAGGTGATTGTGAAGAAAATTGCTATTATTGTATTGACAATTGATTTCTGTCCGTAAATGGTTATCATCAAACCTCTTTAAAAAGATTTACTCAAAGTTTACTAGACCTCGGTTATCAAGTGATAGCTATGTTTCTAAAAGCTAATCAAGTTCAGTTCGTAAATTAATAATTTTCAAATAAATCTTTGTCTAAGAATTAACTTTTCTATACATTTGAGATGAAAGAACCACAATGAAAAATTCATCGTCAGATTAATTTTCGTTTCTCTCAATCAATATATAATGTGACGATTTAAACAAAACAAAAGAATCTATATGCAAACTCCCATAGCATTGATCATCTTCAAAAGACCTCATACAACTGAAAAAGTATTTGAAGCAATTCGTCAAGCTAAACCACCAAAACTTTTTGTGATCGCAGACGGATCCCGTGTTGAACATCCTGGTGAGGCAGAAAAGTGCGAAGCTACTCGTGCAATTATAGAGCGAGTTGATTGGAATTGCGAAGTTATCAAAAATTACTCTGATACCAACTTAGGCTGTGCAAAACGTGTCGCCACCGGTATTGATTGGGTTTTCAGCAATGTTGAGGAGGCAATTATTTTAGAGGACGATTGCGTACCTCATCCTACATTTTTCCCCTTTTGTGAAGAATTACTTGAGAAATATAGATACGATTCCCGAGTTGCGTCAATTTCTGGGTCAAATTATCAGTTGGGTCATAGACGAACAAATTATAGTTACTACTTTTCTATATACAACCACTGCTGGGGTTGGGCAAGCTGGAGACGGGCTTGGCAGCACTTTGATCTTTATATGAAGCTTTGGCCACAGATTCAAGCGGAAGGTTGTCTGAACGATATTTTAGAAGACTATAAGGCAGTAAGGTATTGGAGTAATCTTTTTCAGTCTGTTTTTGAAAACCCTTCAGATCAAATTTGGGATTATCAGTGGACATTTGCGTGTTGGATACAAAGTGCTCTAGGTATTATCCCGAAGGCAAATTTAATTTCTAATATTGGCTTTGGTTTAGAATCAACTCATTTCACTTCTAAAAAAGTAAGCCCTTACATCAATATGCCTACAGAGGTCATGGAATTTCCTCTCAAGCATCCACCCTTTATAGTTCGCAATCTAAAAGCAGATAATTTCACACAAAAAACGTTGTTTAAGCAAACAGCGTTTCAACTTATTAAACAGAGAATTAAAAAGCTCATACCCAAGTAAAGTGTGGAATCCAAGTATGAGCCAAATTTTCGTAATTAGGAAATTGTCAGGTTTTCATCAATTGATGGAAAAAGGAAATGTGACATGTGGATAAAAATACGAAAAAAAACGATTAAGATTGACTGAGATTGTGAGCATCCTAATGTCATTGCACATAACCTTTTAGAGCCACTTTCATTGATAATGATTTGAATTCTCGCAAGCGATCTGACAAAGCTTGAGCCAAAGAAAAAATGAAAATAAAAATCTTTTACATTCCTATATTTTTATTAGTGGCTGATCTTATCTTATCGCTTCCTCAACTTAACTTAGGTGTTATTGGAGCGCTCAGACTAGCTTTTATTCCGCTTTTAGTCCTTGTCTTGATTGAGCAATTAAGGAAAGTTGATGAGAAGAGATTAAGATTTGCAATTAGTATGGGCTGGCCATTGCTACTACTTCCGATACTTTTCTTGTTTCAAATCGTAGCAATTCCTCCAGGGGCTGTACCGATTCATCTTTCTGGTTGTGCAAAGTATATTTCCTGGTCTCTGCTGTATCTATGTGCGCTACTGAGCTTAAACAGTCAAACAACCCGTCAAGTTAGAGATATTTTGCTGTTTACATTACTCTTTGTATTTTTAGCGACTATTGTTCAGTATCCAATACTCATTCAGCGTTCATCTGAGAGTTTATCAGGTATCATTGCCTCTTATGGTACTCAGGAAAAAGATATTCACGGTCTGTTTGCTTCTGCTAACGAAGATGCTAATGGCTTAATGACTTTATTTCCCCTTGCCTTATTCTATATCAGACAAAAATCAGGTCTGAAAAGACTGCTATTCAAGGCTTTTTTATTACTATATATTCCTCCTCTTTTATTTATAAATGGAACAAGAACTGCTCTGTTTTTAACATTTCCAATCGTTCTATTTCTCTTCCACGTTAGTTTTTCTATCAAAAATTTTATGAGAATTGCTCCATTCATTATTACCTTTATTTTGATATACAATCTGTATGTTGTTGGCTTTGCTGAATCCTCTTTTTCCAAGGAGTCTTCGGGTGAAGGCACTTGGGGATTTCGTGTAGAGAGAGTATGGACTCCTACCAGTAATTACACATATGAAAATTCACCTATATTTGGTTTTGGTTCCCGTGGTTGGGAGTATGTTTGTATTGTCAATAATATTGTCAGAGGTGCAGGTGAAGAAAATGCATTTGAAGTTATTCCCGCACATAATGTATATGTTTGGACTTATGTATCCTGGGGAATTGTTGGATTTTCGATATATTTAGGATTTCTCCTTACTCTCTTGAAAGAATCTTTTCAGTTGTCAATATTTCCAAAGCAGGATATATCACTGTTTGGGAAAACATTTTTTTGTTCTGTTGTTGCATATTGTATTTGGGCATTTATTTCTAATGCATATATTGAAGTAGGATGGGATATTTTGTTTATACTTGGAATTCTAATTGCCTCGCTTAAAATAACAGCTTTACTCAGTCGAGACAAAATTGATTTACTTAGTAATCAAAGAAATATTCCAGAAGGTTCATGTTAGACAAATCTCTGCTTGATTCCTCAAATTCATAAGCAAACTTATGCAAAAGAGAGACGCTTTCAGCGCGTATAAGAATTTATATATAAAATAAGTATTTTTGAGAGCAAAGAGGAAATTGATCTATGAAAGTTTTACATATGAGTACTTACGATAGCGGAGGAGCTGGTCGGGCTGTATATCGACTTCATCAGGGTTTACACAGTATTGGCATCAGTTCCCAACTTTTAGTGCAAGCCAAAAATAGTGATGATAAAACAGTTATTGCTCAACACACTAAGTTAGAAAAGGGAATTGCCAAGCTTAGACCATCTTTAAGTAGACTGCTGCTAAAGTTTTATCCCCAACGAGAACTGACTGACTATTATTTATCTTGGCTTCCAGATACAGTCCGTCCTCAAGTTAAACAACTCAATCCTGATATCCTGAATCTGCACTGGATTTGTAATGGTTATTTGGAGGTTGAAACAATCGCAAAACTAAATAAGCCTATAGTCTGGACTCTTCATGATATGTGGGCATTTACGGGGGGCTGTCATTATAGCCAGAAGTGCGATCGCTACATGAATTCTTGTGGCGCTTGTCCCCAACTTAATAGTCAAAAAGAAAGGGATTTATCTCGCTGGCAATGGCAACGTAAAACTAAAGCTTGGCAAGAAGCTGATATCACACTTGTCTCTCCTAGCTCATGGCTTGCTAAATGTGCTCAAGCCAGTTCTATTTTCCGAAATACGCGAGTCGAAGTCATTCCTAATGGTCTTGATATTAACAAGTACAAGCCAGTCAATAAACATATAGCAAGAGAGTTACTCAATCTGCCTCAAGATAAGCAATTGATTGTTTTCGGAGCAGTTAATGCAACAGAGCATAAGAGAAAGGGATTTAGTTTGTTACAGGCAGCACTGCAAAATTTAAGTCAATCTGTTTGGCAGGACAGATTAGAACTAGTTATATTTGGCTCTTCACAATCTGCTAATCAGATTGACTTAGGCTTTCGCACTCATTACACAGGGAAATTAAGAGATGATGTTTCATTATCTCTAGTTTATTCGGCAGCAGATGTTTTCATTGCACCTTCAATTGAGGATAACTTGCCGAACACTGTAATGGAAGCTATTGCTTGTGGTACCCCTTGCATTGCTTTTCATATTGGTGGTATGCCTGATATGATTGAGCACCAGAAAAATGGTTATTTAGCTCAACCTTACAAAATAGAAGATTTGGGCTACGGAATTGCTTGGGTCTTAGAAAACACAGAGCGATATCAAAAACTTTGCCATCATGCTCGTGAGAAAGCAGAACAAGAATTCACTATACAAATCCAAGCCCAACGGTATTTATCTATGTACACTGAGATTTTAAGTAGAGCAAACCTCAAACAAAATATATCTTGAAATGAAAATTACAACAAAAATGTGCTTTTTAGTAGTTTTTCCTAGAAAGAGCATCATTTCCATCAACTTTCAAATAAGCTAACTTATCATGAGTCATCAAATGTATCCAAAAATCTCAATCATCACCCCATCTTACAATCAAGGTAATTTTATAGAGGTTGCTATCCAAAGCGTAATAGAACAAAATTATCCTAACTTTGAACATATTATTCTAGATAATTGTTCAACAGATAAAACTCTTGAAATTCTTCAAAAATACGACAACCATTTGATTTGGAAATCTGAGCCAGATAAAGGTCAAAGTGACGCTCTTAACAAAGGCTTTAGTATGGCGACAGGCGACATAGTTGGTTGGCTCAATGCAGATGACAAGTATCTTCCTGGATGTTTCCACAAGATAGCAAACTGCTTCGCCGAATATCCTGAAAGTGATATTGCTTATGGAGACTATCGTTGGGTAAATGAAAAGGGAGATGTTTTTCAATCGCGAAGAGAAATCGATTTTGACCAGTTCATACTGAAATATCTTCATGTTTTATATATACCCAGTACTTCTACATTCTTTAAACGGAGGATATTTGATGAAGGAAACTTTTTAGATGATTCTTTTCAATATGCGATGGATTACGAATTTTTTCTGAGATTAGCTCTGAAAAGATACAAATTCATTCACGTTCATTCTTATCTAGCAGATTTTAGATGGCATACAGAAAATAAATCTGTAGTTGCATTGAAGAAACAAATTAATGAACAAGAGATTGCTTTACTACGTCATGACCATTTATTGCAAAAAGTACCGTCATCTGTACGATCGCCTTTCCGAGAAATGCTGAAATTAATGGCACGTGGAAAGCGTTACCTTCTGAAAGGAATGAAAGGTTATTACTTTAATCAATGGCAACACCAAGCTGTTGATTAAGATACAGGAGTCAGACAATTGTGCGCATCTTAATTTTACATAATCGCTATCAAATTGGTGGTGGCGAAGATGTCACCATGCAAACAGAAAAAGCCCTTCTAGAGGCAAATGGTCATACCGTAGCTTTACTGGAAGTCGATAATGACAATATTACGAGTCCTTTAGAAAAAGTTAAAGCTGCTATCAGCGCCATTTATTCCCTCTCATCAAAACAGTTGGTACTTACAGAAATTGCCAAGTTTCAACCTGATGTTGTGCATATACATAACTTTTTTCCACTGCTTTCGCCTTCCGTTCACTATGCCTGTCAGGAGGTAGGTATACCAGTGGTACAAACGCTGCACAACTATCGTTTATTTTGTCTCAATTCCTATTTCTTTCGAGAGGGCAAGGTGTGTGAAGACTGTCTTGGGAAATTTTTTCCTTGGCCTGGTATTTTTCACGGTTGTTATCGGGGTAGTAAAACAGGGGCTAGTGTCGTTGCAACGATGCAATTTGTACATCGATTTCTAAAAACCTGGGAACACAACGTAGACCAATACATCACCATTACAGAGTTTGCTCGCAAGAAATTTCTTCAAGCAAACTTGCCTGCATCAAAGCTTGCTGTCAAACCAAATTTTATCTATCCTGACCCTGGTGAAGGTCATGGAAAAGGAAAATATGCGCTGTTTGTGGGTCGCCTGTCGCCTGAAAAAGGAATAAAAACACTTATAAAAGCTTGGGAAAAACTTGACAGACAAATTCCTTTGAAGATTGTGGGAGATGGTCCGTTAGCCGATCAAGTAAAAGAAGCAGTTAAAAAACTTTCTCAAGTGGAATACCTTGGACGTAGATCGATACAAGAAGTGCATTCTTTGATGGGTGAAGCCATGTTTTTAGTCTTTCCATCAGAATGGTATGAAACCTTTGGTCTTGTAGCTATTGAGGCTTTTGCTAAAGGTACTCCTGTGCTCGCTGCAAATATCGGTGCAATAGCAGAGGTTGTAGATCCTGGTAGAACTGGGTTTTACTTCCGTCCTGGTGATGCGGATGATTTAATAGCCAAGGTGGAGTGGATTTTAGCGAATCCAGAAAAGCTCACTCATATGCGGCGAGAAGCTAGATCTGAGTTTGAAGCTAAGTACACGGCAGAAAGAAATTACCAGATGTTGATGGATATTTATCAGCGAGTTGTGAACTGTAAAACGTGAGTTAATGATGACCTTGCAAACGTGATCAAACTTATTGGAAAGTGAAAAATGCGTGTTGCAATTATAACGGGTTCAGGCAGATTCATCTGTTCTGAACCCGTACTTTTTTACCAACTTCAGTATGCGTCATATGCGTCTTGACATGGAGATACTAAGACATGAAACTAACAATTAGTCAACTGAATCCTCTTAAGCACCGCTATATCCTGCGCATGCGAGTGGACAGTACCAGTTATGAAGACGCAACACAGCGGATTTTGGGCTGGGCTCAAGCAAGAAAAAGTTGCTACATCTGTGTCGCCAACGTCCATATGACCATGGAAGTTCACGATGATCCTGCATTTGCGAATGTAGTTAACAGTGCTGCCCTAGTAACACCCGATGGTATGCCCCTAGTTTGGGCCTTAACTGCGCTTGGTGTCAAAAATGCCTCCCGAGTCTACGGTCCTACCCTGACGCTCTACGTATGCGAAGCAGCAGCACAAGCTGGTATACCAATTGGGCTTTATGGCGGAACATCAGAAAGCTTAGCTGCATTTGTAAAATTTTTGCATCAGCGTTTTCCAGGCCTTCAAATTGCCTGTCAGATTTCGCCACCTTTTCGCCCGTTAACACGCGAAGAAGATGATGCCTACACCCAGCAAATTGTAGACTCAGGCGCACGAATTTTATTTGTAGGCATCGGTTGTCCTAGACAAGAATGGTGGATGGCAGCGCACAAAAACCGGATTCCTGCCGTTATACTCGGTGTCGGTGCCGCCTTCGACTTTCATTCGGGTCGTGTTAAGCAAGCTCCAAGCTGGATGCAGAAAAGGGGTATGGAGTGGATGTTTAGGCTGCTCATGGAGCCAAAACGTTTATGGAAACGTTACTTTAAGCACAATCCACGGTTTTTGCTGTTTTTTGTGATGCAATGGCTAGCTAGCAGGTTTGGCTGGAGACTTTTTAAAACCAATTCCTTAGACTAACTGTGCATAAGAGTCATAAGGATAATTGATTAAGAATCCAAATTGTGCACCTTTGAGTTTACTTTTGTCTGCTCAAAAACCGGAAACTATTTAGTATGTGTGGAATGTACTATTAGAATATCTGAGTTTGAGAAGATTTCTTCCAGCTATGCTGCGGGATAATGAAAAAGGAACAGTCTTTTGGATAGGAGCTTTAACTACTAGTTCGCTCAACTAGTTTACTCTACATATCAACCAACTCATATCAAATGACATTGAGCTTGCACAGAATGTTAAAGCTTTAAAATAGTAACAAATTAAGCATAATCACTGCGAAAGTGATTTGCTATTCTGTGCAGTCTCATTGTCAAAGACGATCCGATAGCACACTTATTATAAACACACAAGAGCAATGAAACTAGCTTATGTAACCAGGCATGATGCTACCAACATTAAAGCGTGGTCGGGCACTGTTTACCACATGGTGCAGACGTTGCGCCAACAAGGCATAATGGTTGACTACATCTCTTCTTTAAAACAGAAAAATGCTTTATTGTTCAAAGGGAAGCAACTTGCATACCGTGTCTTCCCTAAAAAGAGATACTTACGAGATAGAGAACCGTTCATTTTGAAGCATTATGCAAAGCAGGTTGCGAGCAAGTTATCTCACCTCAATTCTGACATTGTATTCAGCGAAGGAACCATTCCCATCTCCTATCTTGATTGTAGTCAACCAATTGCCTTTTGGACAGATGCCACCTTTGCAGGCATGGTAGAATTTTATCCTGAATTCAGTAATTTGTGCCAAGAAACTATTCAAAACGGCAACGCAGCAGAAAGATCTGCTCTCGAACGATGTCAATTAGCAATATATTCATCAGAATGGGCTGCTAAAACAGCCATTGATAACTATCAAATCGATCCAATCAAGGTAAAGGTTGTCCCCTTCGGTGCCAACATTGAATCTGAGCAAACTCTTGATGATATTAAAAAACTTATAGATTCAAGACCCTCAAATCAATGTAATCTAGTCTTCTTAGGTGTTGATTGGTATAGAAAGGGTGGTGATGTTGCTGTTGAAGTGGCGAGGGAATTAAATCAGTCAGGTTTAAGTACAGAGTTGTCAGTTGTAGGCTGTCTGCCTATTGTTGATCAACAGCTACCCAGTTATGTTAAAGTATTTGATTTTATTAGCAAATCTACTCTAGAGGGTAGAAAGAAGCTTGATGATCTCTTATCTACTGCACATTTCCTCATTGTCCCTTCTAGAGCAGAGTGCTTTGGAGTAGTGTTTTGTGAAGCAAACTCATTTGGTGTTCCTTGTCTTGCAACGAATGTTGGTGGAATAGGAACAATTATCAAAGATAATTTTAATGGAAAAACCTTTTCTAGAGAAGCCAGCATTAAAGAATATTGTGACTACATTTCTAATTTATTTGTTGACTACTCAAGGTACAAACAACTAGCATTATCCTCATTTCATGAATATCAGTCTCGTCTTAACTGGTCAGTAGCTGGTAAAACTGTGAAAACTTTGTTAGCAGAGTTAATGTAGTAGCAATTCATCAAAATGCGATTTTTCATTAGACGACGTAGCTTTCTCCTTGGCTTAGGAACTTTGGCAAGCACGGTTCCCCTTGTTTGTGCCAATAGATTCAAAGATAACAATCAAGTTAAAGCTCAATATAACCGAAAGAGAAATTTCTCTATTGTGGGTAATACTTCTTTACGCAAACGGGCTGCTGCTAAAGGATTAATTTATGGAGCATTTCCGTCTTTTGGTTACGAGAATTTATCTATAAATAAGCAGTTACAGTCTGCTTTCATTCGAGAGTGCGGTCTTTTAGTGGGGGGGTTTTATTGGAGCGTAACTCGCCCTAGTATCAATAATTTCAACTTTAATGATACTGATTCTTTTGCCCAATTTGCGTCTAAACATGGGATGCTCTTCCGGGGACATCCTTTAGTTTGGCATCAAGTCATTCCTCAGTGGTTAATTAGTAAATTCCAAGACCCCAAAACCACCTCTAAAGAAATTGAGAACGTTTTAACAAACCATGTGTCAACAATTGTTAAACGGTATGCTGGACGAATCCACTCATGGGATGTGGTGAACGAGGCAATTGAGCCGAAACACGGACGACCTGACGGTTTACAAGACACACCATGGCTAAAGTTTTTGGGTCCAGATTATATCGACCTTGCTTTTCGCACTGCTAGAGATGCGGATCCAAAAGCACTGCTGGTATATAACGACGCTCTATTGGATCATGATACACCGGAGCATGAAGCAAGAAGAATTGCTACACTGAAATTGCTAAAAACTTTGAAGTCGAAGGGTACGCCTGTTCAAGCCTTGGGCATACAAGCTCACTTGTTTGCAGATAAACCATTAAATTCAAAGAAGCTGAGAGCTTTTCTACGTGATGTTGCCAGCCTTGGTCTAAAAATTCTGATTACTGAGCTAGATGTATCAGACAATCAGTTGCCTAGAGATATAAATGTTCGCGATCGCATTGTTGCAAGTGTCTATGAAGACTATCTCTCTATTGTTTTAGAGGAACCAGCTGTCATTGCAGTCATCACTTGGGGATTTACTGATAGCGACACCTGGCTTTCGAGGTTTCCCCGCTCAGACAAAGCCCCATTACGACCTTTACCTTTCGATTTTAATATGAAACCTAAATTGGCATGGAATGCTATAGCAAGAGCGTTTGACAAAGCTCCAAAGCGTTAATTTCAATTCCCGATCACATTTATTAACAACCACTCTTGCCCCTAATGGTAAGAGTTATGGTTGCATATGCCAAATGTGTTCAACTCGAATAAAAACTGCCATAACGGTACAAATATAAGGAGGGACAGAAATCGTGGCTTCCAGAACTCTATCAAGAGTAAAATTCAAACCCGATTTACGCTCAGCCAAAGGCACAACGATACAGAGAGGATTAACTATCCGATTTTTACGGATATTAACACTTATTTTCCTAGATGTTATTTCCCTAATCCTAGCATGGAAGTTGGCAGTCTTTTTGGGAACTCCATTAGAATCTCCTTGGACAAAACAAACATCTTTTCTACTGCTAGTTTTAACAGTAGAAACAGGACTCATTGCAGCGCAAGGACTGTATAAAGCAGGTATTTTTCGTCGTAATTATCCAGATCTGATTAAAGCAGTTTCTTTGTCAGGCATTCTCCTTTTGTTGATTGCTTTTCTCTACGAACCAGAGAGCTATGTTTCTCGCTCAACTTTTCTACTCTTTTGGTTTTTGTCTGTAGCTTTCATCTGTGCTGGACGCTGTATCTTTGATGTTACCACTAGACTTCTTCGTAAAAAAGGAGCAATTCGTTATCCTGTTTTTCTAATCTCCGACATAGAAGATCAAGAGAGTCATCTTAGGTTAATAGAACAAGAGAATTGCTACACTGTACAGGGAATTTCTGACTCTAGGTGCCTCGATAGAGCTAACAGAGAACAAACCTTGGAATATCTTCGCAACCAAGGGATAGTAGAAGTTTTGGTTTCTTGGAATTCCATTAAGAATCGTCTCTATGTTTGCTGGAATTTCCAAACAGCTGGTATTACCCTGAGAATACTCCCTACACAAAATACAATCTTTCATCCGAAATCTGTAGTATGGATGATAGGTGAAGTCCCTTGTATGACGATTCCAGCACCAATTATCGCAGGCAGTGATTTTTGGGTAAAGCGGTGTTTTGACCTTTGTTGTTCCATTTTTTTGTTAGTAATACTCTCACCTGTGTATTTGCTCATTGCTTTGCTGATTAAGCTCGATTCTCCAGGACCAATCTTCTTCAAGCAGGAGCGAATTGGTCTACATTGTAAGAAATTTAAAATTTGGAAGTTCCGCACAATGGTTGTCAATGCGGAAAAGATGCAAAAAGACCTTGAAGCAAAGAATGAAATCAAAGATGGTGTCTTGTTTAAACTGAAGAATGACCCTCGGATCACAAGAGTTGGTACATTTCTGCGCCGTTATAGTCTAGATGAATTGCCTCAAGTGTTTAATGTTTTACTCGGACAAATGAGTTTGGTTGGTCCACGTCCTCTTCCTCTAAGAGATGTAGAAAAATTCAAAACCGGGCACTTTATCCGTCAAGAAGTGTTGCCAGGTATTACTGGATTGTGGCAAGTTTCTGGACGTTCCAATATCGATAACTTTGAAGACGCGGTGAAATTAGATCTTTCTTACATTGAAAATTGGTCACTCTGGCTAGATTTGAAAATTTTGTTAAAAACTGTTCAAGTTGTCCTACGCAAGACAGGTGCCTATTAAATTGGCAAACAAAATGCAGAAATTTTCTCCATCTCCACTGGCGTCTTCACTTTTTTAATCATTTTTGAAGTTTGAGCCTATGAAAGTAGAGATTTTCTATTCTAGATTTCTGCTCTTTCTCAGGCTCAGATTGCAATTTTTTAAAACTAGTTAAGCGACTGGAGTGATTGAATTATTGCTTTTGAACCCGAATATTTTCCCTCAGTCGCTAAATTAAGCGTTTGATTTTTTCTGTGTTAGTCCTAATTATGGGCAACTGGACAAATATGATCTACCTGTAAGCGACTTGTGGCTCAGCCCAGACGTCTGTAACCCGTTTACCATAGACAACAGGCTGCTCTGTAGTTGTAGCAGCTACAGTTTTGCCATCGTAACCAACTGTCATTAAAGGCCATTCTTCTTGGCCCAATTCGCCAGCACGAAAGACCACTTGGTCAGGGTGAGTTTTACTCCAACCTAACAACACAGCGATCTCGTGTTTATATTCTTCTTGTGAAGGAGTGACACTTTCAGAGCGATTTTGTTCCCGATCCCATATGAGTGCATAATCTGTGACATCAGAAGTGTTCATCGCTCCTTCAAATTTGCGTGCTAAAAAGCGATCGCCTTTTTGTGACCAGCTAACAGGAACTAATACCGCAATAGTTCCTTGTGCATCACTTGCTGAAGAAACTTGAACCTTTAACAGGGGATCGTTAATGGAACCTGTTGAACTAACCACTCGCAACTTCTTAGTTTGCCTATCTTCTACAAATAAAACGCTGGTCACGCGGGTATTATACATTTGTGGTTTGACTTCCAGTTGTACGCGGCTGTACATAGCATATCTACCATCTGCAGAAATAACAGGCATACTGCGGTAGTAACGCACTCCGGAAAGACCCTTAGAACCAATAGCATCTTGGGTCGCCTGTATCCAAGTCCAAGGAATAGGATGAGGACTTCCTATTGGATCTTGCTGTTGCTTTGAAGCTTGTTGTCCTGGTTGTTCGACAACAAGTACTGCTGTTGACTTTTGTTGTCCTTCTTTGAAAGGGTCAATTTTAACTGCTTCTAATGTTTTAGCAGCAAGCACTTCCCCAGATGCAGAGCCATTGTTTGCCGCCAAGGCTATAACTTTAGAAGCTTTCAATCGTTGCACTAAATTGTGTTGACTAGCTGCCATCTCGTTTGATGCCGACTCAGATTCTTTTAGTGCTGGCGGTAACTCTAATGGTGGCAATTGGTCATAATACGGCATCTGAACTGACGCAGAACTATCTTTTACAGTCAAAGCCTCATTTTTATTTGTCTGTTGATCTATTTGTGTTTGCGGTTGGGAAACCGCACCTAAAGACATTGGTATGGAATGAGATTTTTCTGTAGAGGACTTGATTGGCGCTGCTTTTGGTACTGAAACGAAATTAGCTTTATCAACAGCAGCCGTTGTCAATAACCGGGGATCAACCGCTATAGAGTCTGGCTCTTTTGTTGCCGAAGCTACTTTAGCTACTTGTACTTGTTGTGCCGAAGTCGTGTGCTCTGATGCTGCCATCAAGGGCGCGATCAGCATCACAAAAATCAGGTACTTAACGAATGGTTGCGCACGGAACCATCCAGACAGCATAAGGTGTTTAAGCATTTGTTGACTCTCTAGAGGGCGGTTGCTGTGTGAGGAGCACAAGGGGATGCAGCAATGAAGCAGGTTATCATTATATGTATAACAAGGAACTAGCAGTTTTAACGATATAGTTTACTCAAATTTCGCATACTTTTACAAAATAGAGTCATTCGTAGTACGCGTTCTGGCTACAGAATTTTTAAGAACGCTAGTAAACCAAAAAATTGGAAACCATCAGGAAGGCGCATTTTAAGAGTTTTGTACAAAACCAACAAATTAGGACGACTGATAAACCCGCTCCGTAAATGGCTCGTACAACATCTTAGAGAACTCCCAAATGTTTTCGGGACAGGGGTAGATAGGTGTTAATTGACCCAATTAGGGTAAATATATTAAAGCATAAAGGCTGATAGCAAAAATTATTGAAGATGAAAATGATACAATGCTTGATGAATTATCTTAACAACTCTACGAAAAAACAGAAGATCAAGTCAGTTCGAGTACGATATAACGCAGTGGCTCCTAATGAACGGCAGGTGACGCCAGATGCACCGACTGTTGGCACAGCCGACGGCACATGCACCGACTGTCAGGAAATCCGACGGCAGATGCTCCACTTGGGGAGCCAGTGCGTTGCGGTGAGTCCAGCGCTGCGGGAGGGTTTCCCGACAGCCAGGCGACTGGCGAACCCGGAGGGGGGTTCCCGATGGGGGAAACCCCCAAGACCTCGACAACTACGCCCGGCACTGTCCTCCCCAACGCAGTGTCTCCCCAACACACTGGCTCCTGTTGCCTGACCGAACCAAGCGTCGAACACTGCCTCCTAATGACTAATGACTGATGAAAATCGTATTCTTTGGCACTCCTAGTTTTGCTGTACCGACTCTGGAAAAACTACTGAATAATCCAGAATTCGATGTCTTAGCAGTTGTAACACAGCCTGATAAACGTCGGGGACGTGGAAATCAACTGATACCCTCACCAGTAAAAGCTGTCGCCACCTCTGCTAATGTGCCTGTATGGCAACCTCACCGGGTGAAAAAAGACATTGAAACTTTAACGAAACTTAAAGACTCAGACGCAGATGTGTTTGTCGTCGTTGCCTATGGGCAAATTCTGTCTCAAGAAATTTTAGATATGCCTAAATTGGGTTGTGTTAATGTGCATGGCTCAATTTTACCCAAGTATCGAGGTGCTGCTCCCATTCAGTGGTGTTTGTATAACGGCGAGACTGAAACCGGCATCACGACAATGTTAATGGATGCAGGAATGGATACTGGTGCAATGCTTCTCAAAGCAACAACACCGATAGAATTACTAGATAATGCTCATGATTTGGCAGAAAAACTTGCAGTTCTGGGTGCAGATTTGTTGGTAGAGACTTTGTGCAAGCTGGAAGACCAGGAAATTCAGCCAATTCCTCAAGATAATTCTCAAGCAACTTATGCCCCTTTGATTAAGAAAGAAAATTATCAATTAAATTGGTCAAAGAGCGCTATACAATTACACAATCAAATCAGAGGGTTTTATCCAGACTGTACCGCTACCTTTCGCAATCAACCATTGAAAATTACCGCCACTGCTCCCCTTGATGATGCTGAAGGTTATGAACTACCAGCAGAACTTCAAGAAATTATGCAGAAATTACCTAATTTGTCAACTGCATCGCGTAGTCCAGGGGAAGTTGTAAGCATCGTCAAGGGAATGGGAGCAATTGTCCAAACTGGAGAGGGCTTATTGCTCTTGCGAGAAGTTCAAAGTGCTGGCAAACGTCCCCAGTCAGGATGGGATTTTGTTAATGGTTCGCGTTTAGCAATGGGAGAGGTATTTGGGAGTGCTGAGTGATATTGTTTCCAAATTTCCTTTACTTCACTCAGCACTCTCGCCTCTCGTAGTAGCGGCATGTTTCACATGGTCCATCTGGGTTAACCGCGCAGCGCATGATTTCTGAACAAGCATTGTAGCGGCAGGTGGCATCACCGATGACCCAACGCCCTCCTACAAGACTTTTTTCATTTGGTCGTATAGCGGACTGTACGTATAAAGCAATTTTTTGCAAACGATAGCGCCCTGCCTTAAATTGATAACGGTGGCGGCGCTCTAAAACTGCGTATGTTTTGCCCTCAAAATCAAGATAGTTTCCAGGTTGTGGTGCCCAATCAAGTTTCACACTCCCGAGGGACTGACGCGAATCCGTCAGAATCACCTCAGTTGGTAGAGAATCTGGTTCCATAAGCTTTTGTAATGTGATTTACATTAATAGGATGGTAACGCACCTGCCTGTGTTGACTTGCATAGTTTATGTTATCGTTAACGATTTGCTAATATTTTTGAGCGCATCCACAGCTTCTAGCCGTGAATAAAATTCATCTGTATAAACCGTGCGCTTTGCCCTTACGTTCCACTGGCTGCGGACATACTGATAAATTTTATTGCCCACCTGACTTGAAAATAAGGAACTTTTAACAGCCAACAGGTTAAGAGGTCTTTTCATGTGTTCTGGTGTAAGCAGTTCATGATGGTTACTTAAGGAACGGAGATGGCGAACCAATAAAGATAAATTTAGAAGTAATATTTTACTAGCTAATGTTTTCTCATGTTTTAGCAGTTTGAGATTCCAAGCCAGAAAGTATTAAAAGTGATCAAATGCCTAGTATAGATTCTCAAAACCAGAAAACCTTTACCTATTCTCGCACCACTCTAGAACGAGCAGAACGAGCCTTAGTGTGTTCTCCCTTCAATCCTTGCTTATTTGAAACAATGCGTTCTCGTCGAGTAGCGTTAAGTGAAATGACTGGTAGTTCTGGTGTTCAAAATGGCTATACTAAACATTCTATCTCGGAGTTAGTAGCAGACAATGCACTTGTGTGGCTGATCCAAGTGGGTGTTCTGCGACGGGAAGTAGATGGTCAAGGAATTACAGATAGTTTCCGCCTCACTCCTCTTGGTCGTCAAATAGTAGAACAATTTCAAAGGAAATCTTGGCGGACTCCTACATGGAGTGATAACCTATACAATGCTGTTATTCGTTGGTTTAGGCTACCCTTTTAGAATTAAGGGTACCAAGCGTTGTTGCAAGCTTCGGCGTGCAGGAGATGCACAGTGGCGTCGGGTTTACCGATAGTCACGCACAGCCGCAAGGGGTACCAAGCGTTGTCGCGGCGTGAGGGCGTCGGCTATACAAGTCAATTTTTATACTATAAGCAACGGAGAAAAGCTATAAAAGAGTTAAGAGTGGGGAATCAAAAGGAACAATCAATACGGGAGTTTCAATTCAGTTTATGAAGTCTTTATCGTAGCTATTTGACTAAATCGGTGAAATCTTGGTTTTTGACTCCCTAGTCAGGAGTTCCTAGTCTGAAAACTCATGACTAATTTCACCTTTTGAATTAACCGACCCAAGCTGGAAAAACAAATATTTGGTTATGAAAGCAATTATGATAGTGGGAACAACATCCCACGCAGGGAAATCACTGTTAACAGCGGCTATTTGTCGTATATTGTCGCGCCGTGGCTGGCGAGTGGCTCCCTTCAAAGGTCAAAATATGGCTTTAAATGCTTATGTGACCGCTAATGGTGGAGAAATTGGCTACGCCCAGGCGGTACAAGCTTGGGCTGCAGGAGTTACCCCTTGGATAGAAATGAACCCTATCTTACTCAAACCACAAGGAGATATGACCTCTCAAGTCATTATCAAGGGAAAACCAATGGGTAAAGTCAGCGCTGTAGAGTACTACGAACAATATTTTGAACTCGGGTGGCGGGCAATTGAAGAATCTCTACAGCATTTGAGTACAGAATTTGATTTGTTGGTTTGTGAAGGTGCTGGTAGCCCTGCGGAGATTAACATCAAGCACCGAGACTTAACCAATATGCGGGTGGCAAAATACTTGAATGCATCAACTCTATTGGTTGTTGATATTGACAGAGGTGGTGCTTTCGCCCATGTCGTGGGAACCCTGGAGTTACTCGAACCAGAGGAACGTGCTTTGATTCGCGGTATTGTGATTAATAAATTCCGTGGACAGCGATCGCTCCTAGAACCAGGAATAAAATGGTTGGAAGAACGCACCGGTATTCCTGTTGTCGGTGTTATTCCTTATTTGGAAGAGTTATATCCTGCAGAAGATTCCCTGGACCTATTGGAACGGAGAGTAGAAAAATTACAAACTGAACTCAACATCAGTGTCATCCGCTTACCGAGAATTTCTAACTTTACTGACTTTGATCCATTAGAATCAGAACCTACAGTTGGGGTAAAATATATAAGTCCTAAGCAAGAATTGGGACATCCTGATGCACTGATTATTCCTGGTACAAAAACAACAATTCCTGACTTGATAACGCTGCAAAAAAGCGGTATGGCAGAAGCAATTCAACACTATGCAGCAGCAGGTGGTACAGTTTTGGGTATCTGTGGTGGGTACCAAATATTAGGTCAGATGATAGCCGATCCAGAAGGACTTGAAGGACAAGCTGGCAGATATCAAGGACTAGGGCTGTTACCCATAAAAACTGTGATCACAGGACAGAAAGTCGCTCGTCAACGCCAAGTCAACTCGCATTTTCCACAAATGGGCTTACCCGTAATCGGGTTTGAAATTCATCAAGGGCGATCGCGCATAGAAATTCCGCTAGCAGAAACCGAAAACTACCATACTCTATTCGATGATGCTAATTTAGGCTTGGTGGATAATTGCTTATCGGTCTGGGGTACTTATCTCCACGGTATCTTCGACAATGGTCCTTGGAGACGTGCTTGGTTAAATCGTCTACGTCAACAGCGGGGTTTAAAATCTTTGCCAACAGGCGTTGCCAATTACCGGGAACAAAGAGAGCATATCTTAGACTCTGTAGCTGCTGAAGTTGAACGCCATTTGGACTTAACACTGTTTTTGCCTTGAGGGTAATTTTCATGACTGTTCGCGTCCGCTTCTTACCAGATGATGTTACAGTTGATGCTGAAGTGGGAGAACCCCTGCTCGATGTAGCAGACCGAGCTGGCGTATTTATTCCCACTGGGTGTCTGATGGGGTCGTGTCACGCTTGCAGTGTGGAAGTTGAGGATGGACACATGATCCGTGCTTGCATTACAGCAGTACCGCCAAGACGCGAAGAGTTGACGATAAATTTGTTTAGTGACCCAACTTGGTGATTGAAATATATAGCTATGAGTTAGGAGTTATAAGTTTTCAACTCATAACTCCTAACTCATGTCCTATTCTCACTAGACCTCTCCAAAAATGATTTTTAGTGCAAGCGCGGGGTATTGGTTTCATAGCCATTTTTGACGATCAATGTCCGAAAATTTGCTAGGTTATCATCAAATAAGTGATATCCTCATAGCAAAACAAAACATATAGCGAATTATGAATATAGACGAGATCAGGGGAATTTTAAAAAAATTTGCTAATAACATGATGGGCTTTCAGGGTACAGCACTCGTGAATTCTGAGGGTAAGCCGATCGCAACAATTGGGATGGATGAGAATTCCGCATTGATTATGGCGGGAACGATGATTTATTTGGCTAACCGCACCCGTAAGGAAGTGCAATGGGATGGAATTGATCAGATTTCAGTTAAAGGTGGAGACGGTTATGTGATTTTAACCACCTGTAGCCCTGATATTTTCTTACTAGTCATAGCTAGTAATGTTCCAGAAGGGATGCTAGTTGTAGATATCAATCGCACTGTGGACAAGTTGAAGGCTGTACTCAAAGATGAGGAGTCCCAGAGCACAAACTCAAATCAGACCAAATTGCAAGACTCTGTATCAAAAAATACTAGTAAAGATGGTAAATTTTCTCATCCTCTTATGTATAGAGGAAGTAAGATACCTGACTAACTAGTGAAGATTTATTACACGTCTTTCTTCTCAAACCCGTGGTAACCATCCATGTCATGCTCACTAATATCCAAACCATCAAGTTCCGCTTGGGGTGAAACTCGTAGACCAACTGTAGCTTTAATTGCCGACCAAGCAAGAGCGCTGAACACAAATGTGAAAATACCCACTGAGATAACACCAAGTAACTGAATCAAGAATTGTTCTAAACCCCCACCACAGAATAATCCCGGTTTGGGACCAGGTGCAAATTGCACAGCATTATTACGCAGTGTATCTTCTATACCGACGCTAAATAAGCCCACAGCGAGTGTTCCCCAAATACCATTGACAAGGTGAACTGAAATCGCACCCACAGGGTCATCTATTTTTAACTTTGTATCTATAAAAAGCACTGAGAAGAACACAAGAGTTCCTGCAACCAGACCAATCCAAAACGCACTGCGAATGCTAACGAAGGCAGAAGAAGCTGTAATGGATACCAAACCTGCCAAGACTCCATTCAGGATCATGGTAAGTTCAGGCTTACCAAAGCGCCACCAGGAGATCAGGGTTGCTGCAATACCACCTGTTGCAGCTGCCATGTTGGTTGTGAGCAAAATATGAGCGATCGCACCAGGATCAGCCCTCAGCGTTGAACCTGCATTAAAGCCAAACCAGCCCAACCAAAGAATAAAGCCCCCCAGAGTCGCCATACTCTGATTATGCCCAGGCATAGCAATGTTGCTACCGTTTTTGAGATAGCGATAAACCGGTGCACCGTTCGATTCAACTCTGTACAAACGTGGTCCCAACAACCAAGCCCCCACTAAAGCAGCCCAACCACCAACCGAATGAACCACAGTCGAACCGGCAAAATCGTAAAATCCTAATTTGGATAACCAACCACCTCCCCAAATCCAATGACCAGTAATGGGGTAGGAAATACCAATAAGTAAAAAGCTAAAGATCAAAAATGCAATGAACTTAATCCGTTCAGCAACCGCCCCAGTAAAAATAGTTGCTGCAGTGTCTGCAAAAACGAGTTGAAAGAAAAATAGAGCTGTTTGAGGTACATTAGAATTAAGAGATTTGAACATCTGTTGGTCTGTCCCATCAAAAAACCAACCTTTTGTTCCAAACAATAGGTTTGTGTTGTCCCCAAACATGAGCGCGCAGCCAATTACCCAGAAAGCTATTGTCCCCACTGCAAATACAATGAAGTTTTGAGCTAATAAATTAACGGCATTCTTGTGACGACACAAGCCTGTTTCCAACATTGCAAAGCCAGCATTCATAAAGAATACTAAACAACCAGTGAACAGCACCCATACCGTGTCCACAGCTACTTGTAAGCTTAGAGAGGATTGTACTGGGGATGTAGAAGTTTGGGCAACTGCGGCGTAATTCAAAATCAGCACAATGATAGCTGCCAAGGGTAAGCTGAATTTCCAATTCAGTGACAGCCAGCTTTTTTTGCACTTTAATTCTTTGAGTTTTGGTTGAGACTGCAATTTCATTCTGTCAAATTTCACAATATATCATCCTTCTCATCCTCATACATACGTGGCAAGCCGTAGCGTTCATATAGTTCTTGATCTATCTCTCGCAGTTTGCTCATTACTTTGTTAGTTCCTCCCTTGAGTGCTTCTTGGAATTCTGGTTCTCGTCGCTCTTTTTCTGCCGCAAAAGCTTGCTGCGCTTGTTCCATAGTGCTGTCTTGCTCAATAAAGTAACGAATCGCCGCTTCACCAATTGCGAATGTAGTAGACATAGGTGATTTCGTATCAGCTTGTTGAACACCCAATTGTCTCAATAATTTTTCGGCTTGATTGGTCTGATCTCCGTTAGTAGCAATTTGGGCAATCATACTCACCAAGCGATTTTGTATCGACGAAACTCCCTTTGAATCACCAAAAGGAAACCAGTCAGCAACAAATGCCAAACATGCTGCGACAAATGTATAATCTCTGGCGACAGCTTTCTTGAGTGTGATAGCGGCGGTTGCTCCTCCAAAGCCCTGTTTACCAGCTTCGTCAGGAATGCATTTATATATTCGTAGAGCGAGTTCTTCTATGTTGTAACGTTTATCGTCGTATTCATCCCATAAAGTACAAACATAAACATACATTGAACTCAGAGTTTTGTACTCAGTGATTCTCGCCATCACGCAATCACGAATATTTGCTTCCTTTGCTTGTTGTCTGGCTGTTTTGAATTTGGCATCCTGAGTTTGGAAGTCAAAAACTTTATAGGGCGGATTCCACTCCGAGGTGGGTTGAATTCGATCAATCTTGTTTAAAACCAAAATGACTGGTAGTTCAACTCCATGTTTTCGCTTGTGCGTTGATTTCAGTTCAGTGAGAAAATCAATATCGCTAGGCACATATGCTCGCTCATCAGCCGGAATCACGAATAACAAGATGTCTACTTTGTTTTGGACAACGTCGTTAATAGCTTGTTGAAAGGCTGCATGATCCCGTGAGTCACCTACACCACGTGAGTCTACGAATCTTAATTTCCATCCGTTGCGCTCATAATCGTATATTTCAGTGATTTGTGTTGTTGCTCTGGCTAAGCCAACCTCAGTAACACTCCGTCCCAAAATGGCATTAATAAGAGATGATTTGCCCGCACCAGAACGCCCGTAAAGAGCTATTTTAGGAATTCTGCTTTGCTTCGCCAACCGCTGAAGTTTCTTTTTGAGAATTTTTTCGGTAAAATATTTTAGCGGTGGAGGCAGTTGTGACAAACTTGAACGAATTGATGACTCTATAGCTTGCATCAATTCATCAGTTTCGCGACTAATCTTTTCTAGTCTTTGCAAAATAACCCGCGTATTTTCAGGTCTGTGATTTGGAGAAAAAGCCATCAGCGAATCAATTAAATCTGCCAATGGTTTCGAGATCCCTGGAGCACTATCTCGCCAAATTAACTGACCTGTTGTCGAGTCCTCAACAAATGCACTTGGAGGGTTACCTGTTAGTAAGTTGACAAATGTTCGCCCTAGTGCATAAAAATCTGATTGCTTGACAGCTTTGCCTTCGATCTGTTCTGGGGGCGTATAACCAGATGACAATATGATCGTACCTTCAAAACCCTTACTTATACTACTTAAATAAGCTTTTGTGCCATATTTAACAGCACCAAAGTCAATTAACACAAGTTGACCATCAGGTTTGAGCATGATATTAGATGGTTTGATATCCCGATGGAAAAGTTTGTTTTCATGCACTAAAGCTAGAATTTCTACAAGTTGTTGCAACCAAACTAGAGCTTGCTTTTGAGAAATTGGTTTATTCTGGTTCAGCCACTGCCATAAATTTTGCCCCTCAATTTTCTCAATCACTAAGCAGTGCAAGATCTTAGAACCGTAGCCAAGCGTCAAGGTAAAGGTAAAGTATCCATCCGGCTCGATTATGGGAATTCCTGGGTGCTTGAGATACCTCAAGACGCTTGCCTCTCGCTGAAACATTTCGACCAACTTCGGATCGTCTTCTTTGAGAACCTTTAGGACTTTTCGCGTCCCCCGATCATCTACCTCAAAGACTTCAGTATATTGTTGTTGGCGCAATTCGCGCAACGGTTTTACTAACTGATATCGCTCATTTACAAATAAGCTATTCCCACAGGTTTGACAACGCTCCACATAATTAGGATTTTGGCGCTGTTGACACCACGGGTTGATGCAGTAGGTCACAATATTTTTTATTTAAGCAAAGATTTTAACTTATATCTAATACCAATTCTGGAGTAAACTTGAGCTTAATATTTGGTGACAAACAACCACAGTGTGTAAGCCTTCCAAACAAAGTTATTAAGAAAGATTAAACTCATCTATGGCTACGCCACGCAAGCTATCATAGGGAATTGGTATAAGTAGATATAGTATATTAGCTTAGCCTAGTCCAGACTCCCACGTCTATATAGTGAAGCGGGTTTCATGTTCTAGTGAAGTTTTCTCTGTAAGTGAGCGCCGCAACAAAGAATTCATCATGTCTGGAACTCTTCGTACTGTAAAATCTTCTTGCAAGTTTATACAAGTTTTGAGGTATGTAGCTTTTGTTGAACACAGGAGTGATGCTGCAAACCGCGACGCACGCGATGCTCACTCGGGGAGCCGCGCAGGGCGCGAACGCCTCTTTCACCATGCTCGCCTCTTAATCTTGATATTATAAATTGCTATTATACTTAATCAACTGATAGTTCGCTCACGAAATTCTAGAAGATGAAAATTATGTGAAAAATTTATTTTTTATATGAAAATGAGATTGTTTACTTATGATAAATAAGTTTTGTCTTTTTTATAAAAACACAAGAATTTTATTTTTTCTATCTACAATCGTTCTCTGTTTTTTAGCATGCTGTAAATATATTAACTTCAATGCATCAAGTGAAGCCTCCCAAACTTGTTTTGGAGAAAAATCTCAATTCAGTATTGCTTTCTTAAAAACCAATAACCAGGGTGAAAGATATGCAAAAGGGATTAACCATGTCATTATTTTTAACCCAAAATCAGAAGCTTTAGACTTCAAAGTCAACATGGGTTTGTCTCATCAGCTTTATGCCAAAGATAAGAAAGGTAAATTTCGTCAAGAATATATACCAAAATTATTTCATGAACTCGTCAGTAATGAAAATGCCAAATTAAACGGGCAACTACCAATTGCAGCAATTAATGCGGATTACATAGATACTAATAATAAACCTCAAGGCTTAAACATTTCTCGGGGAGTAGAATATTCAGGAGATTTTAAGAATAAACGTTCTTCATTCGGTATATCAGCAGCTAAACCAAAGCAGCGTCAGGCAACTCTTCAAGTAGGAAGAAGAAAGGATAATATTCTGAACTATAATTTAGTAGGAGGGAATGGCAGGTTTTATCGTAACGGTAAGTTTAAAGATATTTGTCAAGATTTAGGAGAACTCGCCTGCCAACAAGCAAGAAATCGCTCTCTTGTAGCTATTACTGATAAAGGTTATGTCATTTTACTAGTCAATGATCTGAAGGCAAATTCCAATATTCAAATATCTCAAGTTAATCAAGAGCTTTTACCAGATATGTTTGATGATGTTCTTGAAGGAATTGCTCGCAATAACTGTTTAGGCAAGATTCAAGAAGGAATGTTATTTGATGGAGGAATGTCTCCAGGGCTGTACTATAATAATAAAATTTATGTGGAAAACCCCGGACCAATTGGTTCAGTATTTTTAATTTATCAGAAACCTTTGAAAAATTAATCAAGCCCCTCAGTCAAGAAATCAAAAACAAAGTAAGAATTCAGTAGGGGATCTAGGCTTTGCGCCCGTACAGAAAGAATCAGGAGAATATTTGATGAATGAATATACCCTAGAGTGCTAAACTCCTGACAAATTCTGGCTTCTGACTCCTGGGTGCTGAATTCTTACAAAAAAAATAGCAATTAATGAAAAGACAGCTACGTCAAAAGAAAGACTTATGACTAAAGCAGATAACATTGCTAGCGCAAAAAGGTACGCTAGAAACTGAAGCGAAAATAAAGATTATGACACCCTCGCAAATCGCGGATACGCTCAAAGAGTTATTTAGTGCAGCGTCTGTCAATGCTATTGCACCTGGTTCCTGGCAAGTAGAAACTCCCGATTTTCGACTGCTGGTTTTGCTGTCGGATGATGAAAACTGGTTACGCATCTTATTACCTATCATGCCAGTATCAGAGGCTCAACCTTTTTTAGAACAGTTTTTAGAAGCAAATTTTGATGACACTCAACAAGTACGTTATGCCTTGCAGCAAGGGGCTTTATGGGGGGTGTTTCAGCACAACTGCAATAGTTTAACGCCAGAAGATTTTGGGAATGCGATCGCCCAACTGATTTCTCTCTATCGAACTGGTTTAGATAATGCCTTTAACAAACTGATTGAAAAACGCATTCGGCAGATTGTTATAGCAGCTAAACAGCAGAATCAGTCTTTAGAAGCCACTCTGCAAAACTTAGAACGCTTTTATGCAGAAGGGTTGATGGGTGAACTAGATCAAACTTCACAAGCAAGAGAGGAAGTTTTAGCAGTATGGCGATATCAGTTAGAGCGCTTGTGGAATGAGATTGATTCCAGTTCTCTATAAAAATTTTTGACACTTCATTTCATTAACTCAAATATTGCATCAGAAATTTGAATGTCAATTCCAGAACTAAGTGCAAAAGGACGCATTCGCTGGAAATGAGGTAAAAAACAACACAAAAGTAATTGTGGAAAGAAGGTTTGAAATGCAAGTTGTGCTGCGATGCCCCCAATCAGGTAGATCTATCGAGGTCGATTTCAGGTAGTGGTTTCCTAAAGGGTCGCTTTGCGGGTTTTGTTAGCTAGAGATTATTTAGGTTTAGCCGAATGTGGAGTTGAGGTTTGAGTTAATGCAAGTGTTAAAGAAGTTTTTTGTAAGTATTCTCATCAGAATTAGGAATCTCCCGAAGCTTTGGAAGCTCAAGTAAACGCTTGTGCAAGTCTAGCATCAACTCATAAAAGGATCTGTATCTATGTGCGCCAGGAAGCCAATTAGCAAAAAACCAAGCTTCCCACTCGCCATTCTCAGATACGATTTGAGGATTAAGTAGTAATAATCCTTGATTTGAGTCACCACCGATTTCTAAGGCGGTTTGCAAATACTCGTTTCGTAGCAAAGTTGAGTCTTGCTCGTCTCCATAAACAAAATATTCTTCATCAGGCACAGGAGTATAACCACTTCCTATTTCAATTCCAGTCATCCATCCATCAATCAACTCTTGATTTCTTGAAGCTAACCAATCAATCTCTTGAGTTGATAAAAGTCTATCAATCATATTGTCTAACTTTTGCCAACCATTACTAGCTGCTAAAAAGTTTCGGTAAGAAGGTGGTAAAGTTGTTTCCAACCGAGCTTCAACGGAGGGAATTTCAGTATGTATTGCTCCAGGATAGCCTAACCATTTATTATTAATAATCTCTGATGATAAATTTGTAAATTCGCTATCTTCTAAACGATCCAGTAAATCTCGGCTAAACTGCCTTAAAAACAAATTCCAGTCAAATGTGTCTCTTGTATTTGCCATTTGTGTCCTCCATATTATTAGCTATTTTTTAGAGTTTGTTTCGCTGAAATTGTATATGAAGATAAATCTTGTAGCACAAAAGCCTAGTGTTAGGGCTTCTAGAATTTTTGCTTTATAGATGTATAATCGTGCGTCGTGACACACCCGATTTTTTTATATTTTATTTATAAACATGCTCTAAGATAATATAAGAGATTCACTGTTTCAATTTTCTCACTTTGTCTTTTGGATTATTTAATTGGATTATTGCATTATGGATATCGTTGAAATTCTCAAACAGGATTATCAAAGATTTCCTGATAATCAGACATACAGCATCTACGCTCAAGATGTTTATTTTCAAGACCCGCTCAACAAATTTCATGGTGTTGAAAAATATAAGCTGATGATTAAATTCATCGAGACTTGGTTTTTAAATACCAAAATGGACTTGCACGATATTCGCACAGAGGGAGACACAATCAAAACTGAGTGGACACTCACCTGGAATACCCCCCTCCCTTGGAAACCACGTATTTCTATCCCAGGCTGGAGTGAATTGCGCCTTAACCCTCAAAGGTTAATTGTGTCTCACATAGATTATTGGCACTGTTCGCGCCTAGATGTGCTGAAACAGCATTTATTTCCCTTAAAGAGTTCATAATGTAAATAAATGTAAATACTCCTCATCTTGGACAAAACCATCCATGCGTGTAATTCTAATGACAGGCAAAGGCGGCGTGGGAAAAACCTCCGTAGCCGCCGCCACTGGACTTCGTTGTGCAGAACTGGGTTATCGTACACTTGTTTTGAGCACAGATCCCGCTCATTCTCTGGCAGACAGTTTTGATCTAGAACTGGGACACGTACCGAAACAAATTCGCCCGAATTTGTGGGGTGCGGAACTGGATGCACTACTAGAACTAGAGGGAAATTGGGGTTCTGTAAAGCGCTACATCACTCAAGTTTTACAGGCACGGGGTTTAGACGGAGTGCAGGCGGAAGAATTAGCTATTTTACCAGGCATGGATGAGATTTTTGGCTTGGTCAGAATGAAACGCCATTACGATGAAGGGGAGTTTGATGTTTTGATTATTGACTCGGCTCCTACTGGCACCGCACTACGTCTGTTGAGTTTACCAGAAGTCAGTGGTTGGTATATGCGGCGTTTTTACAAACCTTTCCAAAACATTTCTGTCGCACTAAGACCTCTAGTTGAACCGATTTTTAAACCAATTGCTGGTTTTTCTTTACCAGACAAAGAGGTGATGGACGCACCTTACGAATTCTATCAACAAATAGAAGCTCTGGAAAAAGTATTAACAGATAACACTCAAACCTCTGTGCGCCTTGTTACCAATCCTGAAAAGATGGTGATTAAAGAATCTCTTCGTGCTCATGCTTATTTGAGTTTATATAACGTTGCAACAGATTTAGTCGTCGCAAATCGCATTATTCCGGAAGCAGTGCAAGACCCCTTTTTCCAGCGTTGGAAAGAGAATCAAAAGCAGTACCGCCAGGAAATTCATGAAAACTTCCATCCGTTACCGATTAAGGAAGTTCCGCTCTTTTCTGAAGAAATGTGTGGTTTGGCTGCATTAGAACGCTTGAAGGAAACACTGTATAAAGATGAAGATCCAACTCAGGTTTATTACAAAGAAACCACAATTAGAGTTGTTCAAGAAAATAATCAATACAGCTTGGAATTGTACTTACCTGGCATTCCTAAAAACCAAGTTCAATTAAGTAAAAGTGGAGATGAATTAAACATCACAATTGGTAATCATCGTCGTAATTTAGTCTTGCCGCAAGCTTTAGCTGCACTGCAACCTGCGGGGGCAAAAATGGAGGAAGACTATCTCAAAATCCGTTTTGCTGCGGCGTGATATCAAATCCGCTTAATTACTTATAATTCCTGCTTGACCTCACCCCAACCCTCTCCTTATTAAGGAGAGGGTACCGTAGGCGGGTGAGGTTCCTCGTTTTCTCTCGTTCCTATGCTCTGCATGGAAACGAGGAATTCTGACTCCTAAATACTAACTTCTGGATTCTTTTTTAATTCCTAAGTTGAACAGGCATAGCTAAATAAGTCATCTTAAAACCACCGATTGGTGTAAAAATCACTGGGGTCAAGTTTCCATTTAGCTGCACCTGAATTTCAACAGATGGTAATGCTTTTAAACCTTCCATCAAATACTTAATATTAAAAGCAATATCGATATCTTCTCCTAATATCTGTGCTGACATTGATTCTCTACCATTGCCAACATCTTGAGCTTCACAGGATATAGTTATCTCCTGCGCTTCGCTATCCATGCTCACCTTAACAACATTGTTCTTTTGATCTGCGAACACAGCAATTCGTTCTAAAGCACTCAAGAATTGTCGCCTATCTAAAACCAATTCTCGCTCAAATTGTCGGGGAATGAGTAGACGGTAAGCAGGATATTGTCCTTCAAGAGTACGACTCGTCAGCCTTTGATTTTGCCATTCAAAAATAACCTGACCTTGGTCAAAATACAACGCCACAGGTTCCTCTTGTGAGTTAGTATGAGCCAGCATCCGTTCTAGTTCTCTTAAAGCTCTAGCTGGGACTGTGACTTCTAAGCGAGTTTCCGTATTTGTATCTGGACTCTCATTAGTCGTCTGTACAACAGCTAAACGATGTCCGTCAGTTGCTGCAAATTCCAGTGTGTCTTGTTGAACTGTTAAATGTACGCCAGTGAGAACTTGTTTGGTTTCATCTGCACTAGTTGCAAATAAAGAACCTCGTAATCCTTCAATTAACGCACCCGCAGGAATATGTAGTGCTTGAGTATTTTCGATGACAGGGAGTTCTGGAAACTCTTGTGCTCCCATTGCGCGTACTTGATAACGCCCGCTTTTGGGTATCAGAGTCACAATTGAGCCTTCCCCTGCTAGGGGATCATCTATAGAAGCTGATTCGTTTTCTAGAGTAATTTCACCCTCTGGAAGGCGAGCAGTGATGTCATTAAGCAGCTTGGCGGGGATCGCAATTTCTCCAGAGTGCAACACCTCGGCGCTAAAACTCGTGCGGATACCCAAACTGAGATCAAACGCTGTTAGGCTGACTTGGTTAGTTTCAGCATCCGCTTGTAGTAGCACGTTAGCAAGTACTGGATGTGTTGGACGTGAGGGTACAGCACGGCTGGTGAGTGAGAGGTTAGTACTAAGGTCGCTTTGGGTGCAAACTAATTTCATGGTCAAGTTTATGATTTTTTAGTTATTCAGTCGTCGTACCTGTGGAAATTGTGGAAAACTTGATGCACATCTACTTCAAAGATGCTTCAGTAGGTTGCTAGCTGTGGAAAACTTGTGGAAAAACAGGGTCAGTTTTCCACAGAGTCTTTATACTTGATGAATTTTTCCACAGATTTGTCGAAAGTTTTCCACAAAGTAATTTTATCTTAAAGATTCTTTATACTTAACTTAACACTTGAGGTAAGCGTTCCTTGTGGAAAACACAATAAGTAGATCGGTACAAATAAAGTTTACTCGTCAAGGCTGTTATTAGTCATTAGTAGGGGCGCAATGCCTTGCGCCCCTACTCGATTTCTTCGCGTTTTTTTACTTATTTTGTTTCTTTTTTAGGACTTACACATTATCTGCCATAAAACCGGTTGATTCGTTCGTATTTGGTTGTGAAACAGAGATTTTTGGTAGAAACTGGGTTTATTTGCGTAAGTCTTGTTTTTGTCAAGATAATTTGTGGGGACGACTAGCCATGTTAATGCGATCGCTCAATTGGCGCAGTGTTTTCACCAAGTTTTGATCTGTTTGTCGCAGTTGGGTAATCTTTTCACAGCTGTAGATGACCGTTGTATGGTCTTTTCCACCAAATTCTTCTCCAATTCTGGGGAAACTGAGAACCGTGTGCTGGCGCATGAGATACATTCCAATTTGACGTGCCCAGCTAATCTCTCGTCGCCGCGAATTCCCTTTTAGGTCTTCTATTGATATATCAAAAACCTCTGCTACCAATGATAATATTGCTTCTGGTGTGGCTTCTAGTTTCTGCGTTGGTGGTTCTAAAACGGGTGCAATATTTTCTACCGTCATGGGTAAACCCCAAATAGAAATATACGCTAATGCACGAATTAATGCTCCTTCCAACTCTCGGATATTAGAAGTATAGTGAAAAGCAATATACTCAACAACGTCCCTTGGAAGACGAATATTTTCGTACTCAGCTTTTTTTTGTAAAATTGCCATTCTCGTTTCTAAATCTGGCGGTTGGATATCAGCAATTAACCCCATAGAAAATCGCGAACACAGACGTTGTTGCAACCCAGGAATTTGGTTGGGAGGACGGTCAGAAGCTAAAACGACCTGCTTACCAGCTTCATGTAAAGTATTAAAAGTATGGAAAAATTCTTCTTGAGTATATTCCTTACCTTCAATAAACTGAATATCATCCACTAAAAGGACATCAGCAGCACGGTAATGCTCTCGAAAACTTTGCATACTGTCCTTACGAATCGCAGCAATGAGATCATTCGTAAATTGCTCACAAGAAACGTAAAATATTCTTGAATCTGGACTAATTTCCCATCGATAGTGACCAATCGCCTGCATCAGGTGAGTTTTGCCTAAACCCACACCACCACACAAAAACAAAGGATTAAACTCTCTTCCTGGATATTCAGCAACTGCTAACGCCGCAGCATGAGCCATACGATTGTTAGCACCAACTACAAATCGAGAGAATACATACTTGAGGTTTAATTCTGTCGTTTTTAGCCGGTTTTGAGGGAGCGTTTCTGAAGGACTGGTTTGAGTCCGAAATCCCCAAGAAACTTCTTGTTCATTCACTTGAGAAACTTCATCACCTTGAGTAACAGTGATATAAATATCTACGGGATAACCAAGAATATCTTGTACAACATTAGCGATCGTTTTTATGTAATATTTCTGTAACCAATTACGAGCAAACGGGTTGGGAGTAAAAATGACTAAGCAATTATTTTCCAATCGCTCGGCGCTCGCAGTTTTGATCCAAGTTTCAAAGGTGGGACGGGATAGCTCTAGTTGTAAGCGTTCCAGTACCTGACTCCACAGATTTTCTATGGGCATTTCCATAATTTACCACCAATGCTCGGCAATGGTCACAATAATAATGAAGATATGAGCAAGTACCAATGACTGGAAACAATACTCTAGACGGCAAAACTTGCCTTTGAGTTGTCATCATTCTTGGTCTCCCCCCGGTAGCCAAGATTTTATCACCCATAGATTCATACGGAGAAGTAAAGACAAATGAAGACTACAGATCACGATTTTCAGCCGAGAAGAGGAGCAGAGGAGCAGAGGAGCAGAGGAGCAGAGGAGCAGAGGAGCAGAGGAGCAGAGGAGCAGAGGAGCAAAGGAGCAGAGGAGCAAAGGAGCAGAGGAGAAGTTTTCTCTTCATCCGCCTTATTGCCTTCCTCACTCTCTCATCCCATTTGGGTATCTTTCAAAAGGAAGTTGTCCCAAAGGTGGTCAATATATGGTATTTGGGTCATGCTGCTTGGTAGTGGGGCAATGATGTCTATTGGGGGTTGTTCTATCCCTGCTGGTACCCTCAATGCTACAAAAACAGACGCTCAGGCTCAAACGTCAGTCCAAAAGACAACAGAGAACCCCTCTCCAAGTATTTTACCTGTTGTCTCTTCGTCCAATAATTTTAACTTCGTTGTTGGAGTTGTACAAAAGGTAGGACCTGCAGTTGTTCGCATTGATGCTGCAAGGACTGTCGTTGCTCAAGTTCCTCAGGAGTTTGATGATCCAGTTATTCGGCGGTTTTTTAGCTCACAGCCGAGAGAAAGAATCGAACAGGGTAGCGGCTCTGGATTCATTATTAACGCTGGCGGTCAAATTTTGACCAATTCCCATGTGGTTAACGGTGCTCAAAGCGTGACAGTAAAACTGAAAGATGGTCGCTCTTTTAAGGGACGCGTTATGGGTGAAGACCCAGTAACAGATGTTGCTGTGATTAAAATAGAGGCAAATAATCTGCCAACTGTTTCTATAGGTAACTCTGAGTTATTACAACCAGGAGAAGCGGTGATTGCGATCGGTAATCCTCTTGGTTTAGACTATACAGTGACATCTGGAATTATCAGCGCCACAGGTCGTTCTAGCACTGACATTGGTGTTACTGATAAACGTGTTGATTACATTCAAACTGATGCTGCTATTAACCCTGGTAACTCTGGTGGACCTCTGTTAAATGCTCGGGGGGACGTGATTGCTATGAATACAGCTATCATTCGCGGCGCTCAAGGGTTAGGATTTGCCATTCCTATTAACACGGCGCAGGGCATTGCTCAGCAATTAATCGCAAAAGGTAAGGTTGATCATCCTTATTTAGGTATTAAAATGGCGACTTTGACTCCAGATGTTAAAGAACAAGTTAATTCCACATTAGGTATTAATTTGGCAACAGATAAGGGAATTTTACTACTTGATGTTGTGCCCCGTTCTCCAGCAGCTGCTGCTGGATTAAAAACAGGAGATGTGATTCAACGCATTAGTAACCAGCCAGTTACTAAAATAGAAGAAGTGCAAAAGATAGTCGAAAAGAGTCAAATTGGATCACCTTTAGAATTGCAAGTGCTACGTAATGGACAAACAACACAAATAGCTGTAAGACCAGAACCTTTACCAGTTCGACGTGGAAGCTAGTAGTGCTTGTGCGCAATTCGCTCATTCGCTCATTCAAAAGATGCCCTACGGGGACGCACTTTACAAAAAGCTCATCTTATAAGCTTTTCGCTGAATGTGAATGGTATGTTTATTTATCGTAAATTAAAGGGTTTAAGATCCCTACGTCTACACGTAGTTTCAGTTTTCGTTGGGGTTTAAATCCAAGGGCGGAAACTGTCTTTAATTTTGAATTTTGAATTTTGAATTGTTAAGCGCCCGCCGTACTAGGTAAAAATGATGAAGTATGAATTATGAATTCAAAAAATTTTCTGATTCATATTTTATATTTCATAAATTTTTTCGATTAATTTTTTGTGAACAAAAGTTATTATTAAGAGTTATTATGGGTGAATTAAAATCAATTCTTCAATTAGGCGATCCGATACTGCGTCAGAAAGCTTCCTTGGTTGAAAATATCAAGGATGAGCATATTCAAAAACTGATTGACGACTTAATAGCGACAGTTGCTAAAGCTAACGGTGTGGGTATTGCTGCGCCTCAAGTTGCCCAATCTTGTCGCTTATTTATTGTTGCCTCTCGCCCCAATCCCAGATATCCCAACGCTCCAGAAATGGAACCTACTGCTATGATTAATCCCAAAATCATAGCTCATTCCACGGAGATCGTCAAAGGATGGGAAGGTTGTTTGTGTGTTCCCGGAATTAGGGGATTCGTTCCTAGATATCAAGAAATTGAAGTAGAATACATAGACCGAAATGGCAAAGCGCAAAAGCAAAAATTGACTGATTTTGTCGCTCGTATCTTTCAACACGAGTATGACCATCTTGATGGTGTCGTCTTTTTAGACAGGCTCGAAAGTACTCTGGACATAATCACAGAACAGGAATATCAGAAACAATTTGTTAACAAAACTTAACTATAAATAATTCTAAAGAATGAGAATTTACCGAGAATATTAAGCTACACTTAACCTATTGTTAACCACCTGGCTTGACGCAGTTATCGGGTAAATGACCAAAACTCTCAGTAGTCGCGAGAGAGTAAGTCCTCAGGAAAAAATGCCTGTGGATTTATTTTCGTCTCAGCAATCAAGCGATGAATCAAGTGAAACTACCAAGAAATCTGTTGCACAGTCACCGATGCAGCCACCTATAGTTGAATTGCAAGTTGTTCATGCAACAACAGGACGCGTCCGAATCCGTGCTACTGACGGTAGTCATAACTCGATATTTGAAACCATCTCTGGGCAGTTACGAAAGCAAAACGGGGTGAGGGAAGTATCTGTTAATGAGCAAACAGGCAGTTTAGTTGTTAACTTTGATGAGAAAAAACTGCCCTTGCCCCAAATCTTGGAACGACTCCAGCAATTTAACATACACCAGTTGCAAGCTTCGCCTGAGGCAAAGAGTAAAAAAGACCCCTTTGCCGCATGGAAATCTCCTGATTTTTGGAAAGAGCAGGGCATTTCGTTTATTCCCTTATTTACAGGGTTAGCAGTCACTGGAGGACTCGGAATCAGCGGTTTAGCATCAATTCCTGTTTACTATGTGACAGCAAATGCGACTCGTCGGGTAATAGACGAGCTGCAATCAGAATCAAAAACAAGTGCAGTCTCTTGTTCCCAAAAAGCAAAGGACAAGAACAAATCTTCTACAAAACCCAATACAACTGACCACCCTTCCTTATCAAAATCAAAATCAAAAGTGGAGCACAAATCTATTGAAACAGCAGCAGGGCCTGCAAAAATTGCCTACAGCGTAGTTCATGCCATTCCAGGACGTATTCGGTTGAATGTGCCTCGAGTTGCACGCGATCGCGCCTATGCGCGAAGACTCGAAAGGTTACTGAAAACAGAACCCCAAGTGACAAACGTACGCGTCAATTGTGATGCTGCATCTATTGCTATTACCTATGGTTCAGCCCAGATACCAGTATCTCATTGGGTAGGTTTGATGCAATTGGCAGACAAAACAATCCCGGAAACAAATCTCATAAAGATAGAAGATCAACAGCTGACACAGCCAGTTCATCAGCAGGGCGAACCAACAACATCAACAGAGCAAACAAAGCCCATAAAGACAACAATAGAACAAGCGCTGACACAGCCAGTTAATCTGAGCGAACCAACAACATCAACGACGCTAAAAGAGCAAGCCGTAGTAGAAACAGATGGTCTTTGGTCTGATTTTAAGTCTCCAGCTCTTTTTACGGCTCTATCCTTCATGGCGAACTTTCCATTAGACCCGGTTCCATACTAAGGAATACTGGAGGACATCAATGGCTGGTTTAACAACACAATTGGCACCCCACTGTGATCAAAAATCTCAGATCGTAGAGGAACAGACTAGTCATTCAATGGCAAACCCAGACTCTGTGATCCCCTACAGCATTGTCCATGCGCTTCCTGGCAGAGTAGGGTTTTGTGTACCTCAGATATCCCTAGATCCCAGGTATACACAGCGCTTGCTAAGTTTGGTTGCTTGTGATCCTCGGATTATAAGCCAGCAAGTCAACGAGATTGCAGGGTCTATTGTCATAGATTACGAATCTGGGATCATGTCAGATGGTGAAATGCGTCTGTATTTAGCTCGTCTGATTCAATCTGCTAGCAGCGAAGTGACAACAAAAGCACCTGAGGGGGCAGCGCAATTGTCACTCCACTGTGATGAAAAATCTCAGGTCGTAGAACAACAGACGAGTCATCCAACTGCAAAGCCACACTCTCCAGTCGTTTACAGCATCGTCTATGCGACTTCTGGTAGCGTAGGGTTTTGTGTTCCTCAGATATCCCTAGATCCCCCATATGTGCAGCGCTTGCTGACTTTGCTTGCTTGTGATCCCCGGGTTATAAGTCACAAAGTTAACGAGAACGCAGGGTCTGTTGTCATAAATTACCAACCTGGGATCGTGCCAGATGTGCAAATGCGTCTGTGTTTAGCTAATACCATTGAGTATGCAGGCGCATCTGAAGAGATAACACCAGTAACTGAAAAACCAGTCAGTTTATCCTCCGTATCTCAAATAGCTGCTTGTTCGAGTGTTCCGCAAGAAAAGGAGAACGATTATGAACCTGTGGAGGCAAAGGTCTTATCTGATCCCGGACTTGTCAAGAAAGAAAAAGAGAATGGTGATGAAATTGTAGAGCGAAAGGTTTTGTCTGATCCCGAAGTTGTCAGGATGGAAACATCTTTGGACTCTAATTTCAACTCTAAATTAGAGACAGCGAAAGTATCTCCAAGCTCCAAATTACTAGAAGCAGGCAAGATACCTTGCTCATCAAACCAGTCCAATCATACTCCTGACAAGAGTGATCACAAAACAAAGCAACCAGCAAAAGTGGCATATAGCATTGCTCATGCCATTCCAGGACGAGTACGTTTTCGTATACCTCGAATCGCTAAGGATTCAAAATACGTCCAACGCTTGGAGGCGTTGCTGAAAGCAGATGCTTTAGTTACAGGTAAGCGCGTTAATAGCGCTGCAGCCTCAATTGTCATCACCTACAAGCCTGGAACAACGCCCAATTCCAAAAAGCGTTCTTTAAGCCTTTTGGAACAAGCCATATCATATTTATCTAGTCTGATTCAATCTGCTGCTAGCGATGCTGTAGTTTCCATCAGTTAAGCAAAAGACAGGTAAGTCCAGTTCAACAAGCCCCACGCTTGAAGGCAGTTGTCGAATGAGCTGCCTTGTGCACCCTGTCTGGATTGTATAGCAGGCTGTTGAAAATCCAATTTGAAGCAATTTTGTATGAGAGAGAAGAAATGGCAAAACTCAGTGTGCAACTATCACCTTCCGGAGGTCATGCATCCCAAGTAGCTGTAGCTGCAAAAAATGGGATTTCTCTTGTGGAGAGTAATGGACACTCACAAAGACACTCACAGAAACACTCACAGATTCAGTCTCCCAAAGTTCCATACACTTTTGTGCATACGCTCCCAGAAAGAGTGAGGTTGCGAGTACCTCGTTTGCGTCATGATGCAGACTATGCACAGCGTTTGCAAGTGTTGTTAGAAGCGGACGCCCTTGTGACAAGTGTGCGTATAAAACGTGCAGCGGCGTCACTGACGGTGACTTATAAATCCAGCAAAGTTTCAGATACTAAGATATGTTCGCATCTGGGTTATTTAATTCAAGCAGCTAGTGAGGTCGTCGTTCTTAAACCCTCCAAGCCAAAAGCTGCACCGGATGCAGAAGAACAATCTTGGCCTGGAATGCAACTTTCGGTTTTATCTACGGCTTTAGCTGTATTGGGTGGACCTTTGGGATTGTCTATTCCGCCTGTGATGATTGCAGGAAGCATAGCCCTTGCCACATTACCTGTGATCAAACGGGCTTGGGAAGGGATCTGGGATGAGCGAAAACTGAATATTGACTTTCTGGATTTTATGGCTATTGCGATTACCACAGTCCAAGGTCAGTTTCTCACACCTGCGCTGATGCTGAGTTTGATTGAAATTGGTGAGAATATACGCGATCGCACAGCTCGTTCTTCTGCTCAACAAACTTTGGATTTGTTAAGTTCCCTCGGACAATTCGTCTGGGTGGAACGCGATGGTGAAAAGGTGCAAATTCCCATCCAAGACGTACAGCGAGGCGATACAGTCATTGTTTACCCTGGCGAACAAGTTCCAGTTGACGGTACCATCCTGCGAGGTAAAGCCCTCCTGGATGAGCAAAAACTGACTGGTGAGTCTATGCCAGTCTTGAAGAGGAAGGGACAAACCGTTTATGCCTCAACTCTCATGCGCGAGGGACGAATTTATATCTCGGCAGAACGGCTAGGTAATGATACTTGTGCCGGACAGAGCATTCGGTTAATGCAAGAAGCTCCCGTCCATGATACCCGCCTGGAAAACCATGTCTTGAAAATTGCTCAAAAAGCAGTCGTGCCAACATTGCTACTTGGTGGAGCAGTATTTGCCGTAACTCGTAACCCAGCAAGAGCAGCCAGCGTCTTAACTCTAGACTTTGCGACAGGGATTCGTGTATCAGTGCCGACAACAGTTTTGGCAGCGCTAACTTATGCAGCACGGCGGGGTGTTCTCATCCGTAGCGGACGAGCATTAGAAAAACTTGCAGAAATTGATACAGTTGTGTTTGATAAAACAGGCACACTAACTAAGGGTGAAGTGGCAGTTGTTGGTGTCGCAAGTCTCAATGAAGCAACATCAACCACACGAGTGCTGGAACTTGCTGCAGCGGCTGAGCAGCGTCTGAGTCACCCAGTAGCAGAGGCGATCGTACGCTATGCTCAAGAACAAGGAGTAGAAGCACCTGCCCGTAGTAAGTGGGATTACCAACTTGGTTTGGGGGTTCGCGCAGAGATTGACGGGGAAACTGTTTATGTGGGTAGTGAGCGCTATCTACGTCAAGAAGGCATTGAGATGAATCTCAACGGGTACCAAAAGCAGACAACTTCGGCAATTTACGTTGCTAGCAATGGTCAACTTCAAGGTATAATAGAGTATAGCGACATACCCCGCCCAGAAAGCCGAGAAGTTATCACAGCGCTGTTGACAGTCGAAGGTGTGGAAGTTCACATGCTGACTGGAGATAACAAACGAACTGCTAGCGCTGTAGCCGCTCAACTTGGAATTCCCCCAACCCATACCCATGCAGAAGCTTTTCCTGAGCAAAAAGCAACTGTTGTCCGTGAACTGCACGAACAAGGTAAGACAGTTGCCTTTGTGGGAGATGGAATCAACGACTCGCCAGCTTTAGCCTATGCGGATGTTTCTGTTTCCTTCGCCAACGGTTCTGACATCGCTCGTGAAACAGCAGACGTAGTACTCATGGAGAATGACTTGCATGGTTTGTTAGAGGCTCTGGAAATTGCCCGCAACGCTAGGCAATTGATTCACCAAAACACAGGTCTGATTGCTGTTCCTAACATAGCAGCATTAGTAACGGCAGTTTTGTTTGGTCTTAACCCCCTAGCAGCGACGATGGTTAACAATGGTTCAACAGTCGTTGCGGGAGTGAACGGTTTGCGCCCAATTTTCAAAAGCCGCAAACAAAAAACTCTACCAACAGCAAGATGAGATAGCTGTCCTAACGACAGTATACTGAACAACTTTGTAAAATTTTTCAGATCACAGGAGAAAAATAATCATGGCACCTAAAATCACTGATTTTGTTGAAGACGCTGGCGCACCTGGAATTATAGCCGGTATTGGAGCAGTTCTGCTAGCACCTGTCGTCATTCCAGTTGTCGCAGGTATTGGTAAACCCATTGCCAAATCACTTATCAAGGGTGGACTTGTTCTTTTTGAAAAAAGCAAGGGAGCCGTTGCAGAACTTGGTGAAAATTGGGAGGACATGATAGCTGAAGCAAGAGCAGAACTTGCTGAAGGAAGACAGCTACCAGCAGTAGATGTTGCAAGTACCTCTGTTGACAATGCGTCCGATAATGGTGCATAGCTTTCGGTTCATTTCGTGTTCCTTGGCTGAGCCAGGGAACACCAAGGAAATTCGTAATTCTTAACAGTTACCAATTATCAGTTACCAGTTATCAGTTATCAGGGCAGTCAAGAAATCGCTTACTCTGTTCACTGTTTACTGATTAGGTAATTGTTTTTCTGCTCAATTACGAATTACGAATTTCTAAATTTAGGAGGGTAATTACATGTCAAAAAATGGTTATATTAATCTCACCGATATGCCAAAAGTTATTGCTGAAAAACCTATAAAAAAAGCTTTTCAACCAATATCTACCCGGGTTGTCAGTTCTACACCAGGAAGGCTGCGTTTGAGAGTTGCACAACCTCACCGTCAATCTGGAGAAATGCAACGGATTGCCAATGCGCTGCAAGCAAATCCAAATATTAATCAGGTGCGGACTAACATCCAAAATGGCAGTATCATCATACATCACGATGCTGAAAATGGAAGTCTTGACAATGTTTACGCAACATTGCGCGATTTAGGTATTATTTTTGGTGATGTTGCATTAGGAAAATCTGACGCAGCAGCAGAAGTATCAAATGCAGTTGTTGACTTGAATAAGCGAGTTAAACAAGCGACGAATAATGCTGTTGATTTGCGCTTTCTTTTTCCTTTAGGATTGGGTATGTTTTCTATTCGGCAATTAGTGACTAGGGGGTTGCAGTTAGAAATTATTCCTTGGTATGTGTTGGCTTGGTACGCTTTTGATAGTTTTATAAAACTGCACGCTATAAGTCAACCACAGTCAAGTAAGGAGTGAAAGGTGGGGAGTTCCATACCCTCGTTCCTATGCTCTGCATGGGAATGCCTCAAAGGAGGCTGCGCCTCCCAATGAATTATTATATTGAGGCTCCGCCTCAAGTTATGCATTCCTTGGCAGAGCCAAGGAACGAGAAAAGTGAGGAAAGTGAGTAGAATCCTCACCCTACGTTGGATTCGCGTTCATTACTATCTCACTGCAGCACAACTACTAGCTGGTGCTGGCTGCGATCGCTGTGGACCAGTCTTAGTGGGATCATAACCTACCAGCAGCACCTCACCTTTTTCATTAAATATCCATCCTCGGGCTGGTATTATCTCTTTAACAGGTGGCTTTTGAGATGGCTGCTTTTGTGTTGTACTTGTTGAACTTACCGTAATAGCAACAGGCTTAACCAAATCAACCCGCACATTATCACTACTGAGAATTTTCTTTGGATCCGTTGGAAGTCCCCCACGTCCGGTGATGGTGAAAGTACTACCAAACCCTTTTGTACAGATATTTTGAGCTATCTGCTGTGCGGGGTCGATGACAGTTTCTGATAATTCAAATAACCCACGGGTGGGGTCAACATCTGGGGTGATAATATTAACAGTACCACTCAAGTTTGGATCGTTTTGGGAAATAGCAGTAATATCGCTTGTTGATAATTGATTGGGATCTAAATCATCAGGACGTAACCTCTGCATATCTGCCCGAGTACGCAGCACTAATCCAAACAAACCTTGAGTTTGAATTGTAATTTTTCCGCCACTACCGTCTTGAGCATTGGCACGGATATCGCTATTTTCCAAGGCGCCAAGGACACCAGTGTCAATAGTGATATTGCCGCCAGTAGCTGTGCCAGTGGCATCGGTAGTGATATTGCTGCCGCGACGCAAAACCAAATCTCTAGAGCGTAAGTTAATATTACCCAGCCCTCCTGTGGTGTCAGCCTTGATGGCTGCTTGGTTGTTTAGACGGATAGAGTCTGCTGAGACTTCTATGTTACCTGCTGTGCCATTTCCTTCACTGCTAGCAGATAGTCTAGCGCCATTGGTGATGGAAAGTGACCTGCTGGTGATTTTGATGTTACCACTATCACCTATACCCCCAGGTTGTACCGTACTGTACACACCACTGCGATTTCCCTGACTATCCTGCCCATCAAAGATAATATCTTTGGCAGTAATCCTCACATTGCCTGCATTTCCTTGTCCATAAATGTTAGCAGTCAGCCGACCACCATTAGTCAAGACAAGTGACCCAGTTGTGATATCGATATCACGACTATCACCTACTGCTTTTTGTACATCGCCTACCTTGTCTACATCGCCTACATTGCTGTCAATACGGGCATTAGAGATATAGACAGCGTCCTTAGCTTCGACAAATACCCTGCCAGTATTTCCTCGGTTAGCAGTGTCAACCCTCAGATAAGCACCATCGGTGAGGGAAAGTGTTCCAGTTTTGATGTTGATGTCGCCGCCATTACCTACGCCATTCTCAAAAACACTACTGTAGATGTAGCCATTGGACAGAGATACAAAGTCCTTAGTCTCGATAAACGCGCTGCCAGCCTTTCCTTCTCCATAAACCATCGGGTCTATCCTAGCTTGATCGGAGACGGAAAGGGAGCGAGCTTTAATATTAACGTTGCCACCATTTCCTTTGCCTCCCGAAAATACTGCGGTGACAATTTCGCTATAGGAATCATTCTTGAATCCAGCACTGAAAACTCCCTCGAAATCTCACCCTGCCCTATCGGGCATCGAATGGCTCAAAACTCTCTCGAAATCTCACCCTGCCCTATCGGGCATCCCTCTCCTTATTAAGGAGAGGGAAAGGTTTTGGCGTCAGCCAAAGCCGGGGTGGGGTGACGACTGTGGTGTCACAAGAATCGTTTATCGGCTACTTTTCAAAATAGTTGTGCCAACAGAATTCTCTAACTCTATATCCTCCAAAAACATTTCGTTGATGGTTTTTTGGCGATCAATCATCATCTGTCGCACCCAAGAAGAATGACCTTGGTTCATGTACTTACCAATGCAGTAGGCAGAATACTCAATATGTTTCGTTTCGTCGTAAATCAACAAATCGGACATTCGAGTTACCCTTGGTAAGTCCTCAGGTGTGGCATAGGCTTGTAGTACAGGGCGGAGCAAAAGTTGCAAGATTAATGCCCGTATTTCCAAAAGATTGATTTGGATTATTTCATCCATCACCAGGAATTCATCCATTGTCTTCTCAGGAGAAGGCGTTTCTATGGGTGGATGTTTGTGGTGATAGTATTTAGGCGATAAGGCTTGCAATTCGGCTCGGAAATCCGCCTCCATTGCTGTAGGAAACAGAATATTGAGTAGCGCTACAAACATGAGGGAATGGCGCGACTCATCAATAGAGTGATTGCGAACTAACTCAGCAAACTCTTGATTGTCGATACGCTGCGAGAATTGCCAAACTCCTTTTGAGCCAGTTCCTTCTTCAGCCGCATTCACCATTAAAGAGTTAGCGAACCACTCAGCATTACGGGAGAACTGACGATATAAATTACCGTACCATGCCATGCCGTGCGGTGGTGGGTGAATCTCACATGCCTCAGTGAGAACTGTTTTATAATCCTCAAAAATTTGGCAGTCATAACGTTGGAGGTAATTCAACGCTAACTCACTGACAGTGTTCATAACTTTCCTTAAATGCCAATAGCAAATCGTCTCCTTTAAGAGTTAGTAGGTTTCACCTCATCCAAGCCTATGGGATCTATGGGGTATGCTTGAATTTTAATTATGTAGATGCAAATTGGGTAAGGAGAAATTTTAATTGGGTAAGGGGAAATGCAAATCGGGTAAGGGGAAATTTTAATTGGAAAGGGTTTTTTACCATCAGGGATAGTATTGATCGTAGTACTACCACCTTTTATTGACTGCAAGTCTTCTTCACTTAAATCAAAACTAATTGGCTCGTTATCTAAATCTTCTAGTTTGATACTTTCCATCGGTTCTACCTGGGTTAAATTTCTGTCTATCTAGAATAATCTGTAGATACGCAAGTCTTTTTTATCAGTTTAATAACTTGACAAATGCTTTTCTATTTCTAGCAAGCACTCATCAAAGACTTTGTGATCTGATGTTTATTGAAGATAGACTATTTTTTGGAATCATAGCATCTAAACGACACAGTATTATACTTGTAAAATTATGTAAAAAACAGATAAATAATTTCTTGATAACAGTATATTAACGACACTTAAATCATAAGCACAAAAAGGCAAATTAAAAGGTTAAAGAAGGTGGAAGTTTTGGAAGAGAATAATTCTTTTTCTTGTTCCCATGATCCGCATAAAAATGCCATACAAGAGGGTTTGACTCCCAATGATTATATTGAAGCAGCAGCCCACAGTTATGCATTTCCTGGCAGAGTCTTTATGCCATGTTGATTTGACCCCACTCCTTACCAAGACTACGGTATACATACAAGTCATCAATCATCCAAAATTCTGGGAAAACCTCACCTGCCCTGTCGGGCATCCCTCTTCTTATCAAGGAGAGGGAAAGATTTTGGCGCCGATTCAAGCGAGGGGAGGTTTTGGCATCAGCCAAAGCTGGGGTGGGATTCTAAACGAAGTGAGAAACGCTAGAAAAAACCTCAGCGTGAAGTTGCTCTAGCGTCTGTGAGTCTTTGATAACGCGCTTGTCTCTCTTGCGGGACCGCCATCAGTAAAACTTTTTCCAACAACCAAGGAGCAATACGGTTGCACCACACGGCTAAATGACTTTGCCATCCTACTAAGATTTCTGGTGAATCTCTTTGTAGTCCGGTTATAAGTGCCTGAGCCACTTTCTGGGGAGTTATCGGTACCACCCACCGAAACCACTCTAACTCTCGCACCATATCAGTGTCGGTCAGGGATGGTAACAAGGCTACAACTCGGATGTTGTGTTTGCTTAGCTCACCGCGTAGGGCTTGAGTGAACCCCACAATTGCAAACTTGGTGGCTGAATAAGTTGCCATTGTTGGTGCAGCCACTTTGCCCATCAAGCTAGAAACATTAACGATTGTTCCTGAGCCTTGTGCAACCATGCGTCGGGCAATTAGACGAGTCATGGTGTACATCCCGATTAAATTAACGTTTATTTCGACCTGCACATTTGGTAGTCGAGACTTTAAGAAGGGTGCTTGATGTGCAACTCCAGCACAGTTTATAAGTAGATCTATTGGTCCGTGGTCTCGCCATGCTTGGGCGATCGCAATATTCACTTCCACCACTTCAGACAAATCCAAAGGCAAGATAACAGCCTCCACACCAAGCATCTCTATTTCAGAGGCTACTTCAGCTAACCAAGCAGAGTCCCGTGCTACCAACAACAAGCGTTTTATCCCTTGCCTTGCTAATTCAAAGGCGATCGCTCGCCCAATCCCACGTGAAGCCCCCGTAACAAGAGCTGTTTTTCCTTGAATATTCATCACAAAAACCTCCTGAGTTAAATCAGTGACCAGTGACCAGTGAACAGTGAACAAAGAACAAAAAATCTGCTTGACAACTGATAACTGATAACTGATAACTAGTTGAACTAAACCGTTCGCAGTAAGAAATTTTTGAGAAAACTTGCTTGTCTTACCGCATTTTTCGAGAAAAACTTTGGGTATGTGTTTAGTCTAGATTTGAGTAAAGTTTGAGTTGGACTGGCAATACGTAAACTCAAGCAAATTAAGCAACCTCTCAAGTCGTCCTTAGTGTAGCCAAACGAGCAACAAAGATATTTCTTAGCTATCTTGCGGAAAAATCGCTGTAAAGCAGTCACAGAAATATCTTTTGGACAATACTAGAATCACTGAATCAGTGAAAAGCCAAATTTTACGTGTAGCATGGATGGCACCTCTTTTAGATACTAAGTGTCTACCAGAACCAACTTTATATGCATACGCTAGCAAGGGGATCAACTATCTGCAACATTTATTAACAAGAATCCTTGACTTTTACGTAACTTTATAAAGCTCTCAGAAAAGACGAAAGAGCAAGAGTGCTTTATTCTTGGTTTTAGCAACTTCTGAATGAGGAACCACAAGACTATGAAAAAGCTTATTAATAAACCGGAAGACTTTGTACGCGAAAGTTTACAGGGTATGGCTGCGGCTCACCCGGATTTGATTCAAGTAAATTATGAGCCTGCTTTTGTCTATCGAGCCGATGCACCTGTTAAGGGTAAAGTAGCAATTATTTCCGGTGGCGGCAGTGGTCACGAGCCAATGCACGCTGGATTTGTGGGAATGGGAATGCTGGATGCTGCCTGTCCGGGAGAGGTTTTCACTTCTCCTACCCCAGACCAAATGCTGGAAGCAGCAAAGAGAGTAGATGGTGGTGCTGGTATCCTTTATATCGTTAAGAATTACAGCGGCGATGTGATGAACTTTGAGATGGCAACGGAGTTAGCTCGTAGTGAGGGTATCAAGGTATTAAATATTTTGATAGATGACGATGTGGCGGTGAAGGACAGCCTATATACTCAAGGACGCCGTGGTGTAGGCACAACAGTGCTTGCAGAGAAAATTTGTGGTGCTGCGGCACAGCAGGGGTATGATTTGCGTTTCATTTCACATTTGTGTCGTTATGTCAATTTAAATGGTCGGAGTATGGGGATGGCGCTGACTTCGTGCACAGTCCCCGCCAAAGGAACTCCTACTTTTGAATTAGGAACCCAGGAAATAGAAATGGGCATAGGTATCCACGGTGAACCAGGACGAGAACGCATGAACCTGAAATCAGCCGATGAGATAACTGAAATGCTGACGCTATCAATTATTGAAGATGCACCCTACACCCGGACAGTGCGCGAGTGGGATGAAGAAAAAGACGAGTGGGTGGATGTGGAACTGATTGATCCGGTTTTTCAACAAGGCGATAAAGTACTAGCTTTTGTTAACAGTATGGGGGGTACTCCGATTTCTGAACTTTATATCATCTACTGCAAACTAGCAGAAATCTGCGAAAAGAAAGGACTGCAGATTGTGAGAAACTTGATTGGTCCTTACATCACTTCTTTGGATATGGAAGGTTGCTCGATTACACTGTTGAAGTTGGATGATGAGCTTACCCGGTTATGGGATGCACCTGTGAAGACACCAAATCTGCGGTGGGGAGTGTGATGTATGGTGACAAAAGAGCAGATTTTACGATGGTTGCAAACATTTGCAACGCAGATAGAGCAAAATAAAGATTATTTGACAGAATTAGATGCAGCGATAGGGGATGCTGATCATGGGATCAATATGGAGCGTGGTTTCAAAAAGGCGATCGCTCAGTTACCAACTGTTGCAAATAAAGACATGGGTAGCATTTTGAAAACAGTAAGCATGACCTTAATTTCCTCAATCGGTGGTGCAAGTGGTCCTCTTTATGGGACTTTCTTTCTGCGAGCAAGTACAGGCGTGGCTGGAAAGGAAGAACTCACTGCTGAGGATGTACTTGGAATGCTCAAAGCAGGATTAGATGGTGTGCTTGGGCGTGGAAAAGCGCAAGTTGGTGACAAAACGATGATAGATGTCCTCTCTCCTGCAGTGAGTGCTTTTCAACAAGCTGTGAGTCAGGGGCAGGGCACATTGGAAGCAATGCAACGCGCTGTAGCAGCAGCAGAACAAGGAGTGAAAGATACGACACCAATGATTGCCAAAAAGGGACGGGCTAGTTATTTGGGAGAACGCAGCATAGGACATCAAGATCCAGGGGCGACTTCTTGTTATTGGATGCTGAAGAGTTTGTTAGAAACACTTGCAAGTTCTAATGATGAGGCGGTAGGCTAGGCGAACACCTGCAATTATGAAATTTATATTAAGGAGTTATGGGCTGCGTCCCCGTGTCTATAATTTCCTCTTGCGGTCGTAACCTATCTACAGACCTTCCGTTTGGATCTTGTCTCTCTCTTTTCCTTTGCTCGTATTGAAGAGGTCTCTTTCTATTCCTTTGCATCTTTTGAACAGCAAGATCACAGGCTTGAAACTCTTCACGAGTTAACTTTCTTGTCAATCCATATATTTTCTGACACTGATAAGTTCCGTAATTATACTGGTTATCATCATGGTCTGCTTTTGCTCCTTGCACATCCATAATCATAGATAAAGCTGTTCCGGCTAATAGAACAATGCAACCTTTTTTCACTAATTTAGACATATACAAATCCTCTGAAAATACACCGCAATATAGAGTTTGAAATTTGAAATAGCCACACTGTATATATTTAGGTGCAAGTCACTGTAACTTATGCAATTATTCAGTCCATCTACAATAAAACGTTGAAAAATACTTTATATATCGCCCTAAAGACGTTTAAATGCTCAAGAACCAGTATAATCTACTACAAGACCTCTAACCCGCCTTGTAGTGCCTTCTAAACATCGCTAATAGAATGACACTGTGTTGCGTTCAAAAATATCACCTGTTAAAGGGACAAGGGAGACAAGGGGGACAAGCGAGAGAGAGCAGTAAGATGTATGAACGCAACTTTGTATAAGCTTAGCTTACAAGAAAAATATAGTACAATTGAACCATGAAAATTATATGGTTTCGACGAGATTTACGATTAACTGATAATGAATGCGTAGCAGAAGCGTCAGCTAATGATGCCCCCGTATTGCCCTGTTTTATCATCGACCCGTGGTTTTATCAAAAATGGACAGACGTAGGAAAAGCACGGGTAAGATTTTTGTTTGAATCTTTAGAGAACCTTGACCAGAATTTACGCTCTTTGGGTAGTAGGCTGTACTTATTTGAAGGGAATTCCGTAAATATTGTGCAAGAACTGACTCAACAATTGATGCAGCAAGGACACAAACCGAAACTTTACTTCAACCGCGATGTACAGGTTGAATATGGAATTGAACGCGATCGCACTATCGTTAATTTCTACCAACAACTTAACCTTGACTACCACATTGGTCTAAACAACTTTCTGCAAATCGACGATAATCACCGCGACCAGTGGTTTAACGAATACTATACCTACGTTAGACAAACATCTCACCCAACTCCTATTCACATTAACACCCCACAGATATCTTTCAATCTACCCCAACTTACCTTTACTGAACTCAAACACAAGTACCACGCGCTTTCAGAAACGAACAAAGTGTACTTCAAAGGTGGAGAAACGCAAGCGCAAAAAACTTTAGACTCATTTCTTACCAAAAGATTTTATGGGTATCATTGGAAACTCTCTCGCCCGTGGGCGGCACAACAGAAGGCAACGTCCCATCTTTCCCCTCATTTAACATTTGGTACAATCTCTGTGAGAAATGTGTACCAGCGTACAAAGGCACGGGCGGCAGAACTTGCAGATACACCCAAAGCAGAATTTTCCTTAAAAGCATTTCGCGATCGCCTGCGTTGGCACGATAGTTTCACGCAGCGGTTATATTTTCATCCAGAGATAGCACATACAAACTTTTATCCGGAGTTTGATGAGTATTACCGACTAGATGAACTGACTCAACAGCAGCAAGAATTATTTCATGCTTGGCAAGAGGGTATAACTGGTTTTCCAATGGTTGATGCGAGTATGCGTCAACTTAAAATAATGGGCTGGATGAATTTCCGTATGCGAGCGATGTGTGCTACTTTCGTGACTATTAATTGCGGTATCTCTTGGCATCATGGAGCAAAACATTACATGAACTGCTTGGTAGATGGCGATTTAGCTATTAACAATTGGCAATGGCAGATGCAGGCTGGTATTACTAATCCCCTTAGTGAGACTTTCCGCATATACAATCCCAATAAGAATATTGAAGAAAAAGACTCAGATTTGCGCTTCATTTACCACTGGATACCGAAGTTACTCGGGTATAGTTTATCTGAAATTCTTGAAGGCAAGTATATAGAGCATGGTTTATACCCATCACCAATTTTAGATTGGGCGCAGACTCGGCTGGTTAATGGCAAGATTGTTTCAGATATTCGTAAGCGTGTGAAACAACGCCTACTGATTGAAGGTGGCGAGGAGTGCGAAAACGCTTTAGCAACTAAAACAGCAGTAAATAAATACGTTGAATCCAAAGATAAACAGTACCAACAATTTAAGAAATTGGAGTCACAATTTGGGCAGTCACACTAGAGGTGACAAGCATGTGCATAAGTTAATTTTTCTGCACCTAATAAAAGGCAGGTGAGTAATCACTACCCGCCCTAACCATCGGGTTTGTTAATTCCTCTCGTCTTCTATGTCCCTCGCCTTTGGTGGTGAGGGATTTTATTTGAGTTTATAAAGCAAGCATCCTGAACACGGAGAGAATGCTTGCTATGTGGCGGTTACGGATGTTTTTTATCGGATTAACTGACTACCGCAAAAGCTAGAGTTTTTGTACATCGGGATATTGCACAAAAAACTCTACCATCCTTTAGAGGCCATCGTTTTGGTGCATTTGTTCCTGCCATTGGGAAGAACCTTTGGTTCCTTTATGCTGCTTGTCTTTTTTCTTTAATTCCATGTAAACATTAATCTCGCTAACTTCTATATCATGCTCAATTCTGGTTACTATCCAGTTCTCCTTTTTTAGATAAATTTCCTCTCCTATTCTGGGAATAAACTGTAAATCGTAGAACTTTTTTAGAAAATCTTTTTGGTTTTCTTCCCATAAGATTACTTTGACTGCTTCTTTGCTCATTGATTCAGTAATTTAAGGAAATAAGGGAGCAAGTTTATCTTAAGGAATTGATTTGTGAATTACTGCTTATCTCAAACCAACTTTTATGTTATATCGATTCTCTTTTACTTTGAAATAAATAAACCTAGAAAAATCAACAGTTACAGCCTCTGATATGTAGCAATCATTGGCGTAAACGATATTAGTCATGTAATACGCTCATTCACTTTAGAGTGACGTGTTACCGCTTCAGGCGTCTCTTGCTACGCACGATACGCTTTGCGTCAAGCCAGAGGCTTATCGCCTCTGCTTGACTGTCAATTCGTTAATTCCTTACAATAAAGTAAGAATTTTTATAAAAGTAAGGAAATATTATGTCCATTGCTACAATTACCAGTAAAGGTCAGACAACTATCCCAAAGGAAATTCGGGAGAAACTAAACTTGCGTCCAGGCGATCGCATTCATTTCATTATTGAACCAGACGGCAAAGTCTACATTCAACCGGTGAATATTCAAGTTGAGGAATTGTCTGGTATCCTCCATAAACCAGAAAGGGAACCAGTCTCTATCGAGGAAATGAATGAAGCAATTGAGCAATCTGCTGGTAACTTGTCATGAATGGACTAGATACTAACGTTCTAGTTCGTTATCTAGTTCAAGATGACATCGAACAAGGTAGACTTGCGGCGGAGTACATCAAGCAAGTTAAGGCAAGTGGTGAAACCTGTTTTATCAACAACATCGTTCTTTGTGAACTCGTTTGGGTACTCAAAAGTTCCTATAAACTCAGCAGAAGTGAAATTATCGACGTTCTTGAAAAAATACTGAGAACGGATGTGTTTGACTTTGAAAACAGAGAAACGGCTTGGTTATCGGTACAGGAGATGAAAAAGGGAAAAGCTGATTTCTCGGACTATTTTATTGTGAAGTTAAACAAGCAAGCAACCTGTAGTGAAACCGCTACCTTTGACACAAAATTGCAAGAAGTTGAGGAAATCCGGTTACTTTCTACTTAGTATCTAATCTTCTTCTTGTCCTGGTAAATCTAAAGCTATCAACAACGCCTGAGCCAACTTTGCGATTACATGATCAGAAAGCGCCCCTCGTAAACGCAACAAGCGGGTTTTTGACAATACGCGCACCTGATCTGCCATTGCTACAGAGTCTTGGGTAAGTCCGCCATCTGGTGCTTGAATCAACACTTGAGTGGGGTAAACACGCTTTCCCGATTGATAAGTGGTACAGGGAACTGCCAACACAACCGGACTATATGAATTAATCACATCACGACTGACAATAATCACAGGACGAGTTCCCCCTTGTTCAGAACCCTCAGTTGGCTCTAAACGAGCATCATAGACTTCACCGCGTTTCATTCTGGAGATTCACCTAACTGCAAAGCCTCCCATTGCGCTGAAGCAAACTCCGCTTCCATCTTTAAGACTTCTGCTTGATACTCTGGATCATTTGCCATTTGGGCCAAAGCAGCATCAACTTCTGCTCGTTTGAGTGCTGCTAATTCTCGACGTAACGCTTGCGCTACAAACTCATTACGACTCTTGGCTTTTCCTTGCTGCACTACCTTATCTGTTGCTTCCAACAGTTCGCTTGGTAGTGTTAATGTTGTACGAACAGTTTGGTGATTCATTTTTTGATGACTATTTTGATGTCAGAACTGATGTTTTTAATAATATCAGATGAATCAGAATCTAAGTTTTTTTAAACGCGATCGCTCTTCAATGAAATATTTGAGCACTAAACCACAGTGAAATGACCAGGCGTTAACATAAGGGTAAGCAAGATAAAAATTTCCCTTTTATACAAAAAAGCGCCTGTGATACTGATTAATCTTGACTCACTCATCAGCGCAATTACTGGTATTGCCAACCCAATCATTAAAGAAAAGCTTCTGCGTAACGAGACTGTCATAAAATTATTAAAGCAATTTAACCTTGATCCTGAACATCCTTCCGCTGATTTCAGTGGTGTTTACGCTTATACCTTGGTAGAATACGGCGTTGGTAAACCCAAGTTATTCCTCGAACTTTTCCGCCAAGAAGAAATCAAACAGGCATTCCGCAAAGCATTAAGTCACAATAACCCCTCAATTCTTCTGTCTGAAGTTGATGTTTTTCTCGATACCTATGCGTTGGGTGATGAAATCAAAACCTTGGGAATTGACATCAGGCGAGAAGTCGCCGCATTTGCCACAGTTTTTATCGAAGTTGCTAAGCGCAGCCGGACACCTGCTGATGTTTTGATGAACCAGCAGATAGGTTCCTTACACAGAAGGATAGCGAGTATCCAAGAACAGTTGGAAAGACTGCCGACACTCGAAGGAATGAGAACAGAGATGGCGCGGTTGGCAGCACAAAGTGTCGAGACGTCCAATGGAACGTCTCTAAATGAAAAGAAATGTAAAGCCATAGCCTTAGCCCAACAGATGCAAGGCTGGTTTGAAACGTTGGGCTACCGTTTTGAAAAGTATGAAGTTTGGGAAGACAATTATTTTGAGTGGATTATTGATATTCCCGCACGACGTAATCGATATGACCGTATTCTTATACGTGGAATTGAAGGTGAGGCGGGACTGAGTGATGTCATGGCTTTGCGTCAGTCGGTAGAGGCGCAAAGAACTGATGAAGGTTGGTTGGTGACAGCAAGACGTATTTCACGGGCGGCGCGTGATGAAGTGGAGAAACCAGAAAATCGCCAGCTTGATTGTTATACTTTTGACGAACTCATAGATCAGGATGCTGATTTTAGTGATTATCTCGACTGGCTAGAAGCGGAAGTAAAACAACGAGAAATCGACAAAAAATATGTGCCGTTGGCTTGTACTAAAGAAGAATTTGACTCACTTAGCAAGCGCAGAATAGGAGTCAGTCGTTACGATGAACGCGACGGCTGGATTGATGGTTATCTTGATATGTGGTTAGATGACCCTGCTAAGGAGCATATTTCTATTTTAGGGGAATTTGGCACTGGAAAAACTTGGTTTGCTTTTCATTATGCTTGGATTGCACTACAACGCTATCGGGATGCTCAAAGACGTGGCGTTGAACGTCCTCGGCTTCCTCTGATAATTACGCTGCGCGACTATGCCAAAGCACTCAATGTTGAGAACGTTTTGGCAGGTTTCTTTTTTACTCAACATAATATTCGCTTAAATAGCGAGGTGTTTGACCAGCTTAACAGCATGGGGAAACTGCTGCTGATTTTTGATGGCTTTGATGAAATGGCAGCAAAATGCGATCGCCAACAAATGATCAACAACTTTTGGGAATTGGCGAAAGTCGTCGTTCCCGGTGCTAAAGTTATCCTGACTTGTCGCACCGAACATTTTCCAGAAGCAAAAGAAGGACGTGCTTTACTCAACGCAGAATTGCAAGCGTCTACCGCTAACTTAACAGGAGAAACGCCCCAGTTTGAAGTGCTGGAATTAGAAAAATTCAACGACGAACAAATCCGGCAGGTGTTGTCATTGCAAGCTGAATCTACCACAGTTGACCATGTGATGGACAATCCACAACTGTTGGACTTGGCACGTCGTCCGGTGATGACAGAATTAATTTTGGAAGCATTGCCAGATATTGAAGCAGGTAAGCCAGTGGATATGTCGCGGGTTTACCTGTATGCAGTGCGGCGGAAGATGGAACGAGACATCAAAGCGGAACGTACTTTTACTTCTTTAGCAGATAAGCTCTACTTTTTGTGTGAACTTTCCTGGGAAATGCTGTCTACTGACCAGATGAGTTTAAATTATCGCCTTTTTCCCGATAGAATTCGCCGTTTATTCGGTGATGTTGTTCAGGAGGAGAAGGATTTAGACCACTGGCATTATGACATGATGGGACAAACGATGCTGATTCGTAATGCCGATGGTGATTATACTCCCGCGCATCGTTCGCTGTTAGAGTTTTTTGTGGCTTATAAGTTTGCGGCTGAGTTGGGGGCGTTGGCTGATGATTTTATTGAATTGGCGCAGGCGCGATGCTGCAAAGCAGCCGCTACGCAAACGCATATAAATAATGATGCAGCACCAGTTGATTACACTTGGTCATCTTATTTTCGTTGCCAGGTGGATGAGGCGGGAAAGATTTTGCCAAGTGCGCCGGTGAGGAGATTTGCGAGTGAGTCGTTGGAGAAGTTGAGGGAGAGTTTTGGGAAAGCGCCCCTGACAAAAGCGGTGATGGATCTGCTTGTGCCGATGATTGATGTTGATACTCAAAAGTCGGTTATTAATGTTATTGAGGGGACGAAGGGGAGAAGTGAAAATGAGGTGGGTTATGTTGGGGGAAATGCGGCGACACTATTGTTAAAAACTGATGAAAATGCACTTGAAATGATGGATTTAAGCCACACTGTCATTAAAGGTGCTGATTTCAGCAATGCGAGTTTGCTCGGTACTAATTTCACAGAGGCAAATTTATCTGATTCAAGTTTCACAAAACTCTTTGGCAGAGTTATTTGTGTAGCATTAAGCCCAAACAATCAACTTTTAGCAACAGGTGATTATTATGGTGCTGTTCATGTGTGGGAGACGGCTACAGGTAAAGAAGTTTTAGTTTGCGAAGGTCATTATAATCTTGTAAATTCAGTTGTCTTTAACTCTTCTGGTGAAATTTTAGCCAGTGGTGGTCACGATGGAACAATAAAGTTCTGGGATACAAATACAGGAAAATGCATCAAAACCTTGTATGGACATGATAACCGAATACACTCGATTGCTTTTAATCCTAACGGTCAAATACTTGCTAGTGGCAGTTACGATCAAACTGTGAAACTATGGGATACAGGGACATACCAGTCGGATACACTCAGTCGCCTTTAGCCCAGATGGAAAGTCAATTGCTAGTGCTAGTGGAGACCATACCATAAGGCTGTGGGATGTTCAAAACAAGCAGTGTTTGAAAATTTTGCGAGGACACAGTGATCGAGTCCTATGTGTGACTTTCAGCCCAAATACTCAAATACTAGCCAGTAGCAGTGGAGACTGTACTATAAAGCTGTGGAGTTTATCTACAGGTGAGTGTTTTAAAACTTTAGAAGGACACACTAATTGGATATATTCAGTTACATTTAGCTCCGATGGTCAGAAGCTTGCTAGTGGTAGTGATGATCGAACTATAAAACTATGGGATGTTGGTGTGAATAACTATCCTAAACCTAAAACTTTACATGGTCATACTAGTTGGATAGGAGGAGTTGCCTTTAGTCCTGATAACTCAGTACTTGTAAGTGGAAGTGGAGATGGGATAGTGAAATTATGGGACACTCGTACAGGAGAATGTCTAAATACTTTTCATGAAGAGACTAATCAAGTTTTAGTTAATCAAGTTTCAGTTGTCTTCAGCCCTGATGGTCAAGTAATTGTAAGCAGTGGTCTGAATTTAAAGTTCTGGAATGTAAAGACAGGTGAGTGTTTTAAAAAACTAACATCTCGTCCCTACGAAAACATGAATATCACAGGTGTTAAAGGTTTAACCGAAGCCGAGAAAGCCACACTCAAAGCACTAGGCGCAGTGGAAGAAGGGGAAATGTAAAATTAAAATATTCACACAATCTGAAAACGCAACTAGCCAAAAAACAATGACAACGAAAGAAAGTCTCAAACAAGAAATAGACAAGCTTAGTGAAGAACAATTTCAACTTGTAGCTGATTTTATTGAATTTATCAAATTCCGTACTCAAAAAATTGATACAAATCAAAAAAAAAGACTTAGCGAATTTTACGGTGCATTAAAAACAACTCAACCCTATCCAGGAAAGGAGGAAATTCGTAAAAGAGTGGGCGAATCTTTGGCGCAAGAAATCATTAACAAATAATATTAAACGGATAAAATAGGAGCAAAATAAAATGTCCTCAAAAAAAGTTAATATAGTGATTGAAAAGAACGAGTCAGGATACCTTATATCTTGTCCAGAATTAGAAGAATATCAAATTCATGATGATTCTCTTGATAGTGCGTTTGCACGACTTCAAGAAGCAATCACTATTTATATGAAAAAAGCTGATGCTTCAAACAATCACACAACAGGTGAATCCATACTAAAAATGGTTGAAAGTTTTACAAATGATATGACAGATGAGGAGCTAAGCCAACTCCCAACGGATGCTGCTCAACAACATGATCATTACCTTTATGGAACACCTAAAAAATTCTAATGAAGAATAAATACCTGGCGATTAGAAATCGCGGCTACACAAACGAAGTCCGCCTACGCGGACTTACTATAGCCTGCGGAGGCAGGCTTTGTCTGTGTAGCCCCAGACTTCCAGTCTGAGGGCGTTTTGCTCTCGTTAGCATTAATAAATCCAAGAAATAATTGGCATGGAAAAGCGATAGAGATGACCAGAACCTTATAAATCAATAGCGCTCCTGTTGACGTTCATTAATCACTGTTACACTCAAAGGCTCACCTTTGACTTGAAGAGAATCTCGAAATTCTTTTGTGCTGGCAAACCACTGCTCCTTCTGCTGCAATGGGACTATACGAGCAACTGCTTTTTCTTGCTCTACCAAAATCACCTCTTCTCCCTTAGCTACCCGTTCCAAAAGTTCTTTTAGGTTACGAGCTGCTTCTTCAACAGTAATCTTTAGCATTTCATCAATTTTTTAATTTTACGTTAATCCTACACTGTTGCACAAATGAATGGAAAAGGGGAATAGGAGGAGAAAAAGAGCGATTGCGCGGAGCGCAGACGCCTTCGGCGTAACGCCTGACTTCTAAAAACGCTTACGCCTCTATAATGAATCAAGCCGTTGAACAATATGTTGGTAACTTGTCATGATTGGCTTAACGCTAAAGCGTTTCTAAATAACTCAACAAATCTGCCATTGCTTGAGGATTAGGTTGAAATTTCGGCATGGGTGGAGTTTCACCACTAATGACTTGGTGAATCAGACCATATGGGGATTTATGCTTTGAGACTCCTTGTAAACTAGGACCGACGCGTCCATCTGCTTCCCAGCCATGACAGCCCGCACAGTTGATTTGAAAGATGGCGTGTCCAAGTGTTGGGTCTCCTTTAAGCGATAGAACGCTTTTGACGTATGGATCGGCAGTTCTCATAATCCGAACAGCAAAAATGCTCACAAGGACGACTAGCAGAATCGCCAGCGCCGTTAATATGATTCGCCAAATCAGGGTTTCAGGTTTGGTAATCTGGTTATCCAAATGTTTACTTTTAAAGTCAAAGTGTACAAAAAGTTTTCATTTCATACACATAGCTTAAAAGTTCTTGATGGTGTCTGCAAGCACAGACAAATGTTTTTTTGCTAACTCAGCAGGGGTAGAGGTGAGGCAAATCAGGCAGATGAGGGGGATGAAGATGAAGAGGATGAGGGGATTTTTGCCAAATTTGGTAGAATCAATCATGGGAAGAAAATATTGAACAGTAATACTAAAGGAGATTTAACGTGGTTGAACCCTTGCTTGACGGCATTGTACTAGGTCTAATCTTTGTAACCCTAGCTGGATTGTTTTACAAAGCTTACGAACAATACAAGCGTGGCAATCAACTCGGTCTTTGATATCGTCTCACCGCCAAGCCTAACCGCTATGGCGGGGGATTTCCAAGATTGCGAGAGCAAAAGATCAGTCCCTGGCAGACTGTCTCAACAGACATTTTAGTTGTGCGTCTGCTTGTCTAGTTGTCCCCGAAATCCACAACGCTGTAAAAGGTCAAAGCCGTGTTTCCGTAAACTTTTTCACGGCAAATTTCCCAATTCGGAATGACTGGAGGATTCCAATCTTGAGGATTGTGTTCGACTGCGATTTCACCATTAGGATCTAGAAGCCCAGAGTGGGCGATCGCCTCTATCACCGGCTGGTATAACTCACTTGCATACGGCGGATCGAAGTAAATTCTGTCAAATTGCTGTCCAGATAATTTTGGCAAAAGCTGTACAACGTCTCCCCGCATTACCTGAAATTTCTGTTCAGCACTCGCTAAGTTTTGCCAATTCTGTTGAATTATAGCACAAGCACGATGAGATTTATCAATTCCCACAACTCGGCTGGCTCCTCTACACAAAGCCTCCGCACCCATTGAACCAGTCCCAGCACACACATCCAGCCAACGACAACCTTCTATTGTTCCCTGCCAAATATTAAAAACGGCTTCGCGTACCCGCGCACTGGTGGGTCTGGTTTCTTTCCCTGGTAAAGTTTTTAATGGTCGGTTTCCGTAAATTCTTAAACTCATCAGTTATTTATAGCAGGGAACAGGGAACTCTTAACAGAGAACAGGGAACTCTTAACAGAGAACATGGAACTCTTAACGGGCTTGATGGTCTCGTGGCGTCCGTATTTTCTCATTAGTTCATGTCCTAATCTACCTGGCAACTGCTGTATTATTCATCATTCATCATTCATCATTCATGATTTCTGATTAGTTGGCAACGTTTTTTATAAGACAAGCATTACCCACCAGTTACATATAGCGGTAGGCAATGCCCATCCTCTATTCAATTTACAAAAATTAACAATCAATTCTCAACAAACCTTTTGACTACGGACTAGAAAGTGTGGATTATAAACTCAACCACAATTGTATTTAGGCAGCGACTTGTGTCCAAACTTGGGAGACAAAATTAGACAGAATTTGCAGTCCAATATTGGAAGATTTTTCGGGGTGAAACTGAACAGCCATTAAGTTATCGCGGGCGATCGCAGCTGTTACCGTTTGATGACCGTGGGTGATTGTTGCTGCACAAACTTGCGGATCTTGCGGTTCAACATAATAGGAATGGACAAAATATACCCAAGGTAGAGAGGGTAGATACTCCCACAAATGACTTTTTGGTTGAGTCAGTTGGAGTTGATTCCAACCCATATGAGGAATAGCAATTCCTGGTTCTGGACGAAATCGCCTGACTCTTCCTTTAATAATTCCGAGTCCTGATTCCGCCCCTTCTGCACTTGACTCGAAAAGAATTTGTAATCCTAAACAAATGCCTAAAAAGGGTTTACCGGATGCGATAGCTTCTTTTATTGGTTTTTCTAAACCACGCGATCGCAGCTGTTGCACTGCTGGATCGAATGCACCGACTCCTGGCAAAACGATCGCATCTGCCTTTTCTAATTCTTTTGGAGAATCAGTAATCTTGGGAGTTGCCCCAGCTTTTTCTAGTCCTTTACAGACAGAGTGCAAATTTCCCATGTCGTAATCTACAACTGCAATCAACGTCATTTACTCGCTCCCTGTTAACTATATTATGGAGAGTATCTCTATTTTAAATAATATTTCTTATGAAGAAAAGCATTCTATTAACATCTTTTGACACTTGGCTAAGCGAACAAAAATCAAATTCTTCTGATGATTTGTTGCTAGAAGTTTCCCGACTTAACTCGTTACCTTATCATTTAACCTTCTTGCGACAGTTGAAGGTGGATGTCCAGCTTGCCAGTTTTCGGGTTATAGAAAAAATCCACCAACTGCAACCAGACGTCATCATTTGCTGTGGTATGGCGCAAAGACGAACGCTATTAAGTGTAGAAGTAGGTGCTAGTTGTGGGGAAATTGTGTTGCAGACAACAGTTGATTTAGAAAAGTTAGTGGCCCAAGCAAGGGCAGTTGAGATTAGTCACGACTGCGGTAAATTTGTTTGCGAAGGACTTTACTATTCTGTTTTAGAGGAACTGCGCCAACGCCAACTCACAATCCCTTGCATTTTTGTCCACGTTCCTATTTTGACTGAAGAAAATCTCCCCTTAATTCTTGATGATTTTTTATTGATTATTCACAGGCTGGCACTTTGGTAAATCGACTTGCGTCTGTTTGAGGAGAAAAATATGTACACAGATGTTTCCATTCTTACTAATTTTTCCGATCGCTCAAATCACTCCTTCTGCACCACCGCCGCCTGAAGAAATTGTCCAACCCCAACAAGTACGCCCTTTACTTGGGACTGTGGATAGCATCCCGATGTTTAACAGCAATAGTCCCGAAAAAGTTCTCAAGGAAGGGATTTTGCTTTCCACCTTTCCATCGTCAGGCAAAAAAGTCCCAACCGCACACTTGAATTTTCCTTTTAAAGGACGATTTGATATTTTTGCTCACCATGTTGCCCAAGCACCCACACCAGAAGACTTGCGGACGCTTTATCTGGGGATAATCCTGCATAACCCAGGAAAACAACCAGTGACAGTGAATATCTTGCAGGCTGCGAGTTATTTAAGTCAACCAGATGCACCGTTTGCAGAGTTGCCATATAGGAGTGAGAATATTTTAGGTACAGTTTTTGCTGGACCTGGCGATCGCGTAGTGAATGATGTTCTGCGAGGACAACGACAAGATACGTTTCCTCCTCAAGTTATCATTCCACCAGGTGAAAGCCGGATGTTGTTGAATGCACCCATTCCTGTCAGTGGACTAACACCACCTTTAAATGGTCGGTCTACACTCATGCGACTGTGGAGTAATGACACAGTGTATGCAGCCAGCTTAGCAATGTTTGCACCAAAAAATCCTGATGAAACTGAGCGTGCGCCTACTTTAGAAGAATGGCAAAATTTGCTCAATAATGGTGATTTATCTGGACCACGCGATAAAACACCAACCCCTCTCGAAGAGACTAACAAACCAATAATATATGGTCGCGTTGCCGGAGTCACACAAGGGTCTGAATGGAAAGCTTTACTCATAGATGATCCAAAAGCTCAGCATTTAACCATACCCACTTCCGGACAAGCCTTTTCCTACCCTCTGGGTGCCCTGCATCGCGGTACCTTAGGAACGAGTCAAATACAAAGTGCACCGATGATGGTGCGCTATCCTGACACAGCATATCGTGCTCATGGAAACTACGCTTTACAATACAGCTTAACGCTACCATTGTATAACAATACACAGAATATGCAAACAGTTATTGTGTCAATGCAGACACCAATAAAAGAAGACCAATTAACCAAATCCGGACTGCGCTTTTTAAATCCACCAGCACAGCAAGTATTCTTTCGGGGTTCAGTCAGAGTACGTTACAAAGATGATCAGGGTTTACCGCAAACTCAGTACTTGCATTTAGTGCAAAAACGAGGACAACAAGGAGAAGCATTAGTAGTACTTAATATGAAAGCAGGCGAAAAAAGACTTGTAGAAGTAGACTTTCTCTATCCGCCAGACGCCACCCCGCCGCAGGTTCTGACAGTGCAAACTTTGAATAACCCCAGTTCAACGAGTTCTGTGAAACAATGAACAAACGGCGAGATAACGCCAATTTGAAAAAAGAATGTGACAGATACACACTCCCAAACCCAAGTTTCGTCTTGGCTTTCTTCATTTTGAATTTTGAATTGGTATAACGTCCCCTTTGATCCTTATTACTTCGAGAAACAAGCATCGCTAAATCTAACCTTTTCACTCAGCAACACGTTCCGCCACATCTACCAAACTAATCATTGGTGTGGACGCGATTCAGTTTCAGGGGAGGGCGCGAGTAGCAGCCAAACACAACAGATAGAAGCTAAACTTCCAGCACTACTTAAGACATTACAGGTGGATGTACTCCTCGACCTACCCTGCGGAGATTTCAGTTGGATGCAGTTCATTGACTTACCTGTTTCACTTTACATCGGTGCAGATATTGTGTCCGAACTCATCCTAGAGAATCAGAAGCGGTACGGAAGCCAAAATCATCAATTTCTGATATTGGATTTGACAAGCGAACCTCTACCAACAGCAGATCTATTGTTATGCCGAGATTGCTTTGTGCATCTTTCGTTTGCAGATATTTTCTCTGCTCTTGATAACATAAAAAACAGCCAAATTACTTACCTGCTGACGACGACTTTCCCGAATTGTGAGGAGAATGAAGATATCACCACAGGCGACTGGCGCTTACTAAATTTAGAGAAACCCCCTTTTTCTTTTCCGACACCAGTACAGATGCTCAATGAGCAATGTAGTGAGGGAGGTGGTATTTTTGCAGATAAAAGCTTAGGGTTATGGCTCTTACAAGACATTCCTTTGGTAAAAGGACAGTAAAACTCGCCCTATTTAATTAATAATAGACAAGATTGCAAAAGTGAGATTTTACGAGGTTCTGTTAAGAGTTAAGCGTTCAGAATTAAGAGTTCCCTGTTCCCTGTTCCCTACTGAAGTGACTAAGAAAACAATGGTAGAGAAAATCAATAAATAGCTTTACTCGTAAAGAAAAAATCCTACGCTTTCTAAGCGTGGGATTATCACTCTGACCTTTCGTTAACTAAAACTCGGACCTTGACAAGAACATCATCATTGACTTTGACATAAACCTTTACCACTAATCCAAATGTGGAATTGACTTTGACTAAAACATTAACCTTAACCACAATATGTAAAGAACCCCGGTAGTTAACCGGGGGAAAAGGGGTTTTGTCGTGTACTTTGAGTCTTTTGTGCAAGACCGCATTAATTAATAAGATAAGCTTGTTTCAACCTCATTAGTTGCCAAATTGCCAAATGAATTAGCTAACAATAAACAAAATAAAGCCCCAGGTTTATGACCTGGGGGACGGTGTTTCAACCACGATGTGCATGACGGCTTATTGCCCTAATCTATCTTTTGATGCTTTATCAGAGTAGCCAAAATGCCAAGAAAAGTTAATACAGGTCGCTAGTAAGTTCAAATCCGATTGAACAACCACACTAAAAATAACCTACAAGCCTGTTTATTACAAAATTGAGACTATGTGCAATTAGCCGGATTTGATATAAGTTCAAAATAATGACTTCAGCAATAACTATGATGCGATGATAAAGTTGTAAAACCTCTTTTATGGTGAGATAGCGCATTAAGCTAGCCGTTTGTACAGTTCAGCATTTTTCTTGAGTACATAGTCCATAGCATCTTGAAAGGATGCTTCTGGCTGATTAAGCAATTGTTCTATACCCATTAGCACTAATTCTTCTATTGATACGCCAAGACGAGAGGCGGTTTGTTGCAGCTTGACGAGACACTCGTCGGGAACTTGGATGGTGATGGTATTCATTGGTAGCTAAAGGTTTAAAGATATCACCACAGTAGCATTGAGACTAATTTTACGTTATTGAGGGTATTTGATCGCCCACTTTCTCCCAGATGCGATACGCCTTTGGCGTCTGCGCTCTGCGCAATCGCCCACTTTCTTCAAAGATCGCCTCACCCCTGTCGTTTCTCAATCTCCGCCATGGGTAAAAGCAACGTCTCCTCAATTTCTTGCCTGACTTCGCTGCTGACATAACAATCACTATTGAGGCAATCTACTAGTAGTTTATTGGCATCGTAATACTGTTGCAACAGTTGCTTTTGTGTATTGCTGAACTGCCAATCATGCCCAATATTGCGATGTTGAATCATTGCAGTTTTGAGTTTTTCAGTCCAAGTTTGACCGTTTTCCTTGCACCAATGTTCAAATTTCTTCCTGTTCTTGTGGGGCTTGTCTAATAGTAGCTGCTCTTTAAGTTGTTGTAGCTTACCTTGCAAATCGTGGTTGAGGTCGCGGTTAAGGTCGAGGGCGTGGTCAAGGGTATTCAAGATAATGTGGCTGTTGTCGTAATTGGTGCTATCATCGAGGGCACTACTGAGATAACGGTCGAAGTTGAGGGCGTGATCGAGGTAGCGGTCAAGGTCGATGTAGCTGTAGTGGTCGCGGTCGCAGTCGATGTCGAGGTCGAGGGCGCTGGCAAGGTCAAGCTCTAGGTAGTCGTGGACTCTGAGGTGGACGCCGGCAAGGTTAAAGTAAAAGGCTCGAACCGTAACAGGTCGATAAGGGGTTTCTACAGAATTTGATTTTTCATCAACCCAGGTGAGGAATTGGTGTAACTGTTTATCGTGTACTAACAACCCATCAATCTTCCGCTTCATCAACAGCACCAAATCATCAGCCTTCCTCATCATCCCAGCAGTGAGCAAAAACACCTCCCGCCAGCGTTTTTCCGTAATATGCTCCACCAAACTTTCCCATGCAGAATTCACAACAATTTCCCTAGCAGCAAAATACTCCTGAAACGTCAGATGTGAAAACGAATAAATTCCCTTTGCCCGTTCTACCAATAACCCATGCTGCGCTTCAAGCGACTTCAAAACAGCTTCGCTGTCTAGTTCTAATTCCTTTGGCTCAGTACTAGCATCACGCAAGTTGCGAATAAAATCAGCAATGTATGCCTCAACAGTTTTTTGCTTAAAGAAGTAGTCCTTCTGCTCAAATGTAGTCAGGGCAATTTGACTCAGCAAGTCTTCCTTACGGTGTAAAGACAGGTTTTTATAAACCTGATCTCGCTCTATGTTGCGTTTGGCATCCCATTTTTTCAGCAACACATCCAACCCTTCGTTATAAAGTTCTGAACGATTGACCGGAAAATTTCCAGCTTCACCAAATACCAAACAAAGAAGAGTCAGCAGCAAGGGATTAGTTGCTAGTTCTTGAATTCGCTTGTTCTCCTTTAGTTTTTGGATGAACCGCTCGCCTTTCACTGGATCGCTTAACCTAAACCAGTTTTGAGCAAAAATAGCGATTTGTTCCTCATCAAAATCTGCCACTTCCACTTCGGTGAACCGTTCAAACGTGTATTCTTTGGAAGCAATGCGACAGGTGATGACAAACTGATTGGTGTGAAACTGATCGGAAATCTCTAAAATTTGCTTTAATACCCGCTTTGTATCTTCTTCCCGAACTTCATCCAAGCCATCAAGCAATATCAATGCTTTACCTTGTCTCAAAAGTTTCTCTGCTTTGACGTTACTGTCACTCACGCCGCAAACCGACAACTGTTGAGCAATATATTCCAGAACATCTGGCTGTTTGGATTCTTCTGCAAAATTCTTGAGGGTGATAAACAGGGGAACTCGATTTGCCTGAAACTGCCCCTCAATGCACTGCATCGCCAAATACTTCAAAAACGTCGTTTTTCCTGCTCCCGGTTTGCCCAACACCATCAGTTTGCTGTAACGTTGTACCGCTTCCAGTCCGGGTACTCGCTTCTCAGTCACGCGGCTAAGTCCAAATCGCTCAAAGTTTTCCACGTCACAGTTTTGCAGCAGTTCAGCAATTTCTAGTCGCCTGCGTCCGGTGATTTTCTCCAAAATATTGACGCTGGTGTAGATACCTCGTTCTCCAGTCAACTCAATCGGTTGATTCATGTCCAGCACGCGCATGGTTCCACAGCGTTCTTTGATGTTGGCTTTGACTTGTTCGCGGATTTCTTGAACTAACGTATCAATATCATTTTCATTGTCTGAAACATCAGTAGCTAAGCGACCAGAGGGTTGCTGCTGCGCATATCTTTTGCTCAAGTACTCCCGCAGGCGGTTTTCTTTAATAGGACCACTACCACTAATGCTGAACTTCTTGTATATTCCTGTTAAGCAGCTACCAAGATTGCTATCGGAGATGTTAAGCGCTTGAGTGACTTGGACTCGACTTTTGGCACGACCAAATATTTCTAGAAAAACTTCCTTTTCTCGTTGCGACAATTCACTACATTGCTCCAGTTGTGTGAGGAAGCTTTCTGGTAACGACATATACTCTGCCTGAAATCGCTCTAAAATTCAGTTTAGCCAAAGTTTTCGGAAAATTTATTGCAAATCAGTACATATCAGGACAAGTCAAGCTAAGTCACTGCAAGTCAAATAAATAACTACGAATGAAAATTGCGACAGTGAACTCAGTCAAATAACTGAGGCGATAGCAATGCTAGAAATAATTATTAACAAATCTGTTGAAATTATTCTTGGTCTGTTACTAGAGAAGTTTGGGGAATGGCTGCTAAATGAGCGTAACCTCAAACGCCTCAACCACTTACTGAAAAAGCAGATTCTCTTACTCTACTTTTATTGGGTTTTACTCAAAACACCGCAAGAATCTTTACCTAAGCAACCACAACAACATGATATCCAAATAAGTGAGTAGTATTGGTAAAGGGGAAAATAGCAAAGGCTAAAGTTATCAGTTAGCAGTTATCAGTTACCAGTTACCAGTTGTCAGGTAGGAAACGGACTCGTCCACCCCTTGTTCACTGTTTACTGTTTACTGTTCACTGTTCACTGTTCACTGTTCACTGTTCGGAATGAGCGTCTCTTCTGTGCTATATGTCTAAATCTTCTAACTCTGACAAGATTTTGGTTGTAGATGATTCTCCTGATAATGTATTTTTGGTGAAAACCATTTTGCAGGAAGAAGGCTACACAGTTAGCACGGCTGCGAATGGTGCTTCAGCATTAGCACAACTCGAAACATCGACTTGTGATTTAGTGTTGCTGGATCTGATGATGCCGGGAATGGATGGTTATGAAGTGACTAAGCGGATTCGGCAAAATATGAGTTTGCCATTTATCCCAATTCTCCTGATTACCGCACATGACTCACCTAATGTTGCTCATGGATTAGATTTGGGCGCAGACGATTTTATCCGCAAGCCTGTGACTGTGGATGAATTGTTGGCACGGGTGCGATCGCTCCTCCGTCTCAAGCACAGTATAGATGAACGCGATGAAATTGCCCGTTTACGTCAAGATTTTGCCTCTCGCCTCACCCACGACTTACGCACACCCTTGGTAGCAGCAGATCGAATGCTGTTGCTGTTTGCTGACGGTGCTTTGGGACAACTGTCACCACAAATGCACGAAGTGATAGAGATCATGGCTCGCAGTAACAGCAATTTGCTAGCTATGGTAAACACCTTACTGGAAGTTTATCGTTTTGAAGCAGGTTGTAAAACTCTGGCATTTCAACCAGTGAATCTCAGTAAGTTACTACAAGAAGTTTCACAAGAATTGAGTCCTTTAGCTGATCAAAAGCACCTTACAGTCAATTTAGATTTAGGTGAGGACTCAGGGACTAGTACAGTGATGGGCGATCGCCTGGAACTCCACAGACTATTCACCAACCTGATAGGTAACGCTATCAAATTTACTGACACCGGGTCAATAACCATCCGCATCACTTCAGCGACTTCTTCAGATAATTGCATAACAGTTGAAATCGCAGATACAGGTCGAGGTATTTCTCCTGAAGAACAACTCACTTTATTTGAACGATTTCGCCAAGGAAGTCATAATCATTCTGGTAGTGGCTTAGGACTGTATCTTTCGCGACGAATTGTCGAAGCACATCAAGGCACGATTCACGTGAATTCAGAAGTCGGCAAAGGGAGTATATTCATTGTAAATTTGCCAATTAAACAGTCATCATAGAAAGTTTGAGTTATTTTAACCTCTATTCCCTCACGCCAGGTGCACCCTCAGGGGAACCCGACAGCCAGTCGCCACAACGGGACGGCAGGTGCTCCACTTGGGGAGCCACCCCCGTGGGCGGGTCTCCCGACAGCCCGGGGAGTGGCGTGGAACCCCAAGACCGCACTGCCTCGGGAACCCCAACGCCAGATCCCTCTGTCGGGAAACACTCATCAAGGACTGGCTCCGCAAGGCGCTGCTCTGGGCAACGCACTGGCTCTCCGAAATCGCGGAGAGGGGTGCCCGATAGCGTAGCGTGCCGTTAGGCATAGGGCGGGGTGAGGTAATACCGCGTATCAATAAGAATTTAGTCTTAGTCTAAGATAGAAAAAAGCTTTCTTCTGACTTTCAATTACTGAAAAATTGATTCAACTTAGCTAACGAGAACAAAAACAATGATTTCTCAAGAAATATCAATTGCTGATATCATCCACAAACAACGTGCTTATTTCAATACTGGTCAGACAAAAGACATTAATTTTCGACTTGAACAACTAAAAATTTTAAAACAAGCAGTCACTGAGCAGAAAGACGCAATTATCAATGCACTGAAAGCAGACTTAAATAAACCAGAATTTGAGAGTTATGCAACAGAAATTGGAGTCATTCAAGAAATTAGCTACGCTATCAAGCATATCAAAACTTGGACAAAACCTCAGAAAGCACCAGTTTCCCCACAATTTTTTCCTGCATCAGCACGCATTTATCCAGAACCCCTAGGAGTGGTTTTAATTATTAGTCCTTGGAACTATCCATTTTCTTTAATCATCTCACCATTGGTAGGCGCGATCGCAGCAGGAAACTGTGCAATTCTTAAACCCTCAGAACTAACACCAAATACGTCTCGTCTTCTCAATGAGATGATCAAACAATATTTCGATCCAGCTTATATTACAGTAGTCGAAGGAGGTGTGCAAACAAGTCAACAACTACTAGCAGAAACATTTGACCATATCTTTTTTACTGGTGGGACGGCTGTAGGAAAAATAGTCATGGAAGCAGCCGCTAAAAACCTGACACCTGTCACCTTAGAATTGGGTGGAAAAAGTCCTTGTATCGTAGATTCTGATATTAACATCGAACACACCGCAAGACGCATTACTTGGGGAAAATTTATTAACTGCGGACAAACTTGTATCGCACCAGACTATCTTTTAGTGGATAAAAGCATCAAAGAAAATTTATTAAATGAACTTCATAAATGCTTGCAAGAATTTTATGGAGACAATCCTGCAAGTAGTTCTGATTATGCAAGGATTGTCAGTAAAAAACATTTTGACAGATTAGCTCATTTCCTGAAAGAGGGCACAATTCGCATTGGCGGAGAAACCAACCCTTCAGAACTTTATATTGCCCCAACAGTGCTTGAGAATGTCTCCTTAACAGACTCCGTCATGCAGGAAGAAATTTTTGGTCCGATTCTTCCAGTGATAGAATACACGAATATAACAGAAGCAATTGACTTAATTAATTCTAAACCGAAACCCTTGGCTTTATATTTATTTTCTAATAACAAAAATCTGCAACAACAAGTCTTACAACAAACCTCATCCGGTGGAGTTTGTATCAACGACACAGTCATACAGGTTGCTGTTTCATCTTTACCATTTGGCGGTGTAGGTGATAGTGGAATTGGCAAGTACCACGGTAAATCTAGCTTTGACACCTTTTCCCATTACAAAAGTGTCTTGCACAATCCCTTCTGGCTGGATTTAAAATGGCGATACGCTCCTTATAAAGACAAGTTGTCTACACTGAAGCGACTCATTGGTTAGCGATTTTAGCTGCTAAAGTAGGATTGTCTTCTTAACGTCCCAATACGATTCGTTTCAGGGTATTTCGCGTGCTTATAAACCCAGTTTCGCGAAAGTTACCGGGTATCTGTGCGGGTGCTTTTCCGAATCGTATTGCTTAACGTCCAGCAATGGGCGCTTATTTGTAATCAAACAAGTACTTCATAATGAGTGACAACTACATAAAACAGCAAAAACAAATCATCCAACAGTTGAAAGATAGTATTTCTCAAGGGCAAAATCGATTGAGTATTGTTGAGATGCGAAGTGACTATGAAAACGATGATGCAATTGGTCTAGCATCATTAACATTTCCGTCAAAAGACATTGCCCAAACAATATCACAAAAAATCATTACTCCGTTACAAAGCTTAGATTCTCGGCATTTCTATTATTCAAGTGAAGAATTACTGCATATAACTATTAAAAATGTCCGTACTGTACACAATCCTCTGCTTTTTAAAAACGAAGATGTCGTGAAAGTTCATGAATTATTTACTCAAATAGTTCCAAATTTCCAATCTTTCACTTTTCGTTTGGAGGGTTTAATTTTATTTCCAACGAGTGTTTCTCTAACAGGTTATTGTGATGAGACACTGAGAAAATTAGTTCAAGCGTTAGATTTGGGCTTAAAAGAAATAGGCGTACCGGATAATAAAAAATATATCTCTGATACAGTATTTTTTGGAAATATGACTTTATGTAGATTTACAGATGAGCCGATCGGATTATTTCAAAATAAAGTCAAAGAACTGGAAAATATTTATATTGGAGAAATGCGGGTGACTGAAATCAGCCTCGTCATATGCAACGCCGTTTGTCATCCCAAAACAAAAAAAGTTATAGGTACTTATAAGTTAAGTCAGTAAGCTGGGTAATATTTGCCCATTACCCAAAATTCTAGAAAAACCTCACCCTGTCCTCACGGACATCCCTCTCCTACCCTGCGGGAAGCCGCAAAGCCTCTATAGCAAGGAGAGGGTTAGGGTGAGGTACAAAAAGCAAGGGTGAGGTTTTGAGCGATCCGGTGTGTACACGGTAGCCCCCGCTAACCTTATTAATAGCTGTAACGTTCTTCAGCCCAAGGTTCACCACGACGGTGATAGCCATTGCGTTCCCAAAAACCCAACTCTTCCCGTTCCAAGAATTCTAAACCATTAATCCACTTGGCACTTTTCCAAGCGTAGAGGTGAGGAACGACGAGTCGTAGTGGACCCCCATGTTCTGCTGGTAAGGGTTCTCCAAAGACTTGAAAAGCAAAGAAGTTTTCTTCTCGCACAAAGTCTTTCATTGAGATATTTGTCGTGTAGCCACCGTAGCAGTGTTCCATAACATGGTCTGCTTTGGCGTCTACCTCAATGAGTTTTATAAAATCTGTAACCTTGATACCAGTCCACTTGACATCAAGTTTTGACCACCGCGTCACACAATGGAAATCCGCTGTGAATTCATGCTGTGGAAGCGCCAGAAAATCTGACCAGGTAAAGGTTGCAGGTTTTGCCAAACCCCATACCCGAAACTCCCATTCGTCTGTGCTAATTTCAGGAGTCGCACCGTAGGTTAATACAGGAAATCCCTTGGTCAAGTGCTGACCGGGAGGGACGCGTTCCCCTTCTTGGTTCGTAGGCTTCCGAAAAAACTTTCCCACCATAGTTGCAGAAAAATAACTTTTCTGACAATACTCTAATTTTTATATGAAGATGAAGTAATCAGTCATAGGTAATGGGTAATGGTAACCAGTTAGTGGTTAGTGAGATAATAACTAACAACTAACATCCGACAAGCAACCAGTTACCAATTACCGAATAGTCGTCTTATGATTCCTCTTCTTCCTCTTCTTCCTCTTGTTCAGCATTTGGATAGACAAAAGTAGAACGTCCAGTCAAAATAGACTTGCCCAGAGAAAGAGCTTTCTGAGCTTCAACTGTGGCTTTGTGCCTCCATGTAGCTCGACGTTTATCTCGTTTGGACTTCGATGTTTTCTTCTTAGGAACAGCCATAGTAACGGGTACTCTAAATGTAGACAACCTTTTTATTCTAAGGCATAGAAACAAATGTAGTGAGTGTTAAGTAGAAATCGCTATCTTATGGTTTGCGTCGGTCTTTCTCCTTGAAGCAACCAAAAAACTGCAACTCCTCAACTTTCACGCTTGTCTTAGACTCTGAGGAGACGGCAGATCCTATAACGGTCGAATCAGAATCACCTAAACTATTAGACAAGGTTAGTAGACATAGGTTAGCCTTGTTCCTTACAAAGTCAATCACTCTCCTAGGCAATTAAACAACGAGTAAGAAAAATCGCGATGGCAAATAACTGGGCAATCGCAATTGGTATCAATCAATATCAGTTCTTTCAGCCTTTAGACTGCGCTCAAGCTGATGCTGAAGCAGTCAAAGATTTTTTGGTGACGAATGGTGGTTTTTTACCGCAACAGTGTCTGGTGATAACAGAGACTTCCCCACCGTCTGAAGATAGATCTACCTATCCCACTAAAGAAAATATTTTACTACTGCTTGAAGATTTTGCTGCTACTTCCTGGCAGCCGCAAGACCGATTATGGTTTTTCTTCAGCGGTTATGGCGTCAACTATAAAGGACAAGATTATTTAATGCCCGTGTCCGGCGATCCTAATCGGGTTGAACAGACGGGTATAGAAGTGCGATCGCTCATGCAGAGTCTGCACGTTGCAAACCTCAATGCATTGTTATTGCTTGATATCAACCGTGCTTTTGGAACTTACACAGATGCTTACGTTGGAAAAGAAACAATACAACTAGCAAAAGAACTACAAATTTCCACTATTCTTTCTTGTCAGCCAGAGCAATTTTCCCACGAAAGTCGCGAACTCGGGCATGGATTCTTTACAGCAGCGCTGTTAGAAGCTTTACGTTACGGTAATGGCAATCATTTGACGCATTTAGAAAAATACCTGAGTGTTCGCACGCCAGAACTGTGTCAACATTACTGGCGTCCCACACAAAACCCTGTCATTGTTTTAGTACCACTACGACAGGCGCAAGTGATTTCTCCACAATTGGAGGATAAACGTGAAACGAAAGTCAAGGAAGTCGCAAGGGAAGTCGCAGAAGTTGCAGGAAAAAATACTCCCTCATCTTCCTCATCTGTGTCATCTCCTCATCCTCAAAAAAAATCGTCAAACAACCATTTTTTGCCGCGGCTTCTACTGTGGAGCATCGCTACGATGCTTGCTCTATGCTTAATTATGGTTGTTTTGTTGCGCGATCGCGTAGGATTCAAGTTAGCGCAGATACTACCACCATCTTTCAGAAGTGCTACTCACAACAGAAAGATTGTTCATCTCTCACCACAACCCGAAGCCTCACCGTCACCAACCATACTTACCCAACCAGAAACCCAATTAATCCCCCAAGTCACTTCTAGTCCACAAGTCACTCCAACTCCTGACGAATCTAAACTGTCCAGCCAAGCACAGTTGGAATTGGAGAAAATGTCCCTGAGTCAAACTCAAGCGAGTGATTTGAGACAAGCGATTAATACGGCGGCTAAAATTCCGCCGGATGATCCTAAGTATGAACAAGCTCAAGAAAACATCAAGATTTGGAGCCGCATGATTTTAGATTTAGCACAAACTCGTGCTAAGCAAAAACAGTATGCAAATGCTATTTCCGCTGCACAGTTAGTCCCCAAAGACCAAGCTGTATACTCAAAAGCACAAACATCTATTAAGCAGTGGCGCTTAGAAGCAAAGCAGTATGTGACCAATACAACCCTTATTGATGCTGCTGTTGGCTTAATTCGCGATGGACAGGCTTCTACGTACAATCGCGCTATAGAAGTTGCTAGAAAAGTTCCACAAGGTGAACCAGGTTTTGATGTTGCTCAAAAATCTATCAACTCATGGAGTGAAAATATTTTGCGTCTTGCCAAACAACGAGCAAACCGAAAAGAATTCAAAGCTGCGATTGAAACCGCTGCTTTAGTTCCAGAGGAAACAGCTGCATACAAACAAGCGCAGAATGCAATTGCACAATGGCAAAAAAATGGTCAATAGTTACTAGTTTTTGGTCATGAGTAGAGACGTTGCATGTGAGACAGCGCGCGTTCGAGTGAGGGTTTTCCTCGTGCCGGCGATCGCTCTCCCGTTGGGCAACGTCTCTACACGTGTGAAATATGAAACAATCCTTAACAGCAACGCTACTGATTTATTAGCAGTACTGTGTGACATCTTCGCCGCATTCATCCGCTAGATAGCATAGCGCTCGAAAACGTAAGCCAACCAACTCTTCATAGACAGGGTTGAGCTTGCACATTGGCGGAATATGAAACAGGGTTTTCCCCAATAATTTCACATCGCGCTCAAAAGGACACTGGGAAGGAATGAACTTACACAAGCGATGAGCTAGTTGCCGATCGCGAACTGGAACATTGTCTAACCATCGCCGTATGGATTGGAAAATACCAAACTGAGGCTTGGCGGAAGGACGATGCATCTGGGCTGCTGGAGCGTCTTGTTGTGTTTGATTTAGCAACACCCAGCTTGCCAAAAATATTTTTCTTGTGGTATTATGGTATACCTTCATGGTTCACTCCTCTATTCGATTGAGGCTCTTGAACTACCCGATGAACATTTACAACTTTGCCACGACTTGTTCCGGAAGAACCTTGTCCTGACTGAGATACAATCTGATGATTTGTCTGATCTGATGATTGAGTAGCTACTGGCATCAGAGCCTGTTCTATATTACGTCAAGTTAAGCGCAATTTTCTTTTGATCAGAGGTGCAGTAGAGATATCTTGTCTTTAACTTGATGTAATTAAAATTTCAGTAAAGACATCTACCTTTGGGTAGAAAAAGGTGTAACGTTTACTAAAATTTTATCACAAAATGAAACGTATTTGACGTCAGTCTCCATTGCGTAAGTATAAATACTGCAATTTTGCATTCAGGTAGTCATTAGCTAAGAGCAAAACTGCGTAAATTTGACGCTGAGAGCAACTTTTAAATATTACAACCTTCCCCAAAAAAATACTTATAGATAAGAGAGGGTAAGTAAGAGAGAGAAAGAATACAAGGAAGAAAATTAATTGAAAATCAAGAATTTCGATTTTTTAAAACCTATTTTTCGGCGATTTTACCCACATTTTCACTCCCAGTTTCAAAGTGGTAATCTTACATTGGAATATGAGTAATTTTGCTGATAGTTACAGAGCTGATAATAGCATCATAAATTTGTGATTCTGACTTACCTGGGGTTGGCACTGGGCTATCTCCCAGGTCTACGCATGAACCGTGCCACAATTACCTTAGTAGATTCTGCATTTATCGAGGAGCATCCACACCGCTTTTTGCCTCGCCTACAGTTATTTTATTTTTACTTTTTAAATAACCTGTTAACAACTGCATAAGTTGATTTCATTGAAATCTATTAAAAGTTACAAGGCATCAAAACGCCTTGTGTTCAACTCGACTCAAGTACACAAAGGAATTTACATATGACGTTTCCCAAAACTTTCAGTGCCGATCTGTCCGGTACCAAACCTACTATTCCTGCCGATTTCGAGGATGTGGGATTTCTCGCTCCCAGTGTGGGGACTTTTATCGTCACTACCAAGAACGGTACAGCAAATTTTATTTGGCAACATGATATAGAGGATGTGGACTTTCACACTGAAAAGCTGACGTTTAACGGTATTATCCCAATTGGCAGTCGCGAATTTTACCACGCTACGATCTCAGTTGAGAAAGATGAAACCGGATCAGCGCAATCTCAGGTGAGTGTTCTCCTTTCTGTAGAACCAGGAGACGTTGATGAAGGGCATCGAATCCTTTATAAACGCGACGGAGACAGTGACTACTACGTGTGGGCAACTGATGCGAAGAAGTTCGAGCTTCACACACCCGCTCTTGGTATTAGTTAATCACTAGTAAAAGACTTGGCTATGTACTACCGTGAATTGGCAGCACCTAGCCTTGTGAATACTCTACTCTTGTACAAGCGGGAGAAAATTGCTTAAAATCTCACGCCAAGGTGCAAAGTTTTGCTGAGCCTGTTTGCACCCTGGAGTGGGTTTATCATCTATCTGCCTACGATGCGACTTGAGCTGCAGTACGAGTGCGACGCCTTCTACCATCGGAAACTTTTACTGGTGGTTCATCAGGAATTTGCATCAATAAAGTTACGGATGGTTGACAATGCAGTTCCTTACGCAAAGAGCGTGCTAATTCCCGCTCTAAATACGCTTGCAACCCACCCCAGTCTACCTCTTGATTTTCACTATCAAAAGAGGGGGCAAATTCTGACCAGCGAACGCTGAGGATTTCTTCAATCCGCTGTTGTACCCACTTTTGCAACAAGGGGCGCTCAATGCTCGTGACAACACCTCGCAGGTGAATTTCTGGCTTCGCTATCAACTTGCCATTCCAATCTAGCGCCATCGCAATTGTGACAATACCCTCTTCAGCCATACGTTGCCGTTCTTGCAGAACTTTAGCACTAACCATGCCACTACCAGAAGTATCTACCAGTTCCAGACCTGATGGTACTTTACCAGCAACACGAATTGATTCTTCAGTAAGTTCGACGATATTCCCATTCTGAATAATGACCATGTTTTCAGCAGGAATGCCCATACTTTGAGCTGTTTGGGAATGCTTGATCAGCATTCGATGTTCTCCGTGAACTGGGAGGAAAAACTTGGGTTTAGTCAAAGCAATCATCAGCTTTTGGTCTTCCTGACATCCATGACCAGAGACGTGAATTCCTTTATCCCGACCATAGATGACATTTGCTCCCTGCATCATCAACTTATCGATGACGGTGACTACAGCAATTGTATTTCCAGGAATGGGGTTCGCTGAAAAGACGACCGTATCTCCTTGACGAATTCTAATATGAGGATGTTCTTGATTGGCAATCCTGGTCATCGCTGACATTGGCTCACCTTGAGAACCAGTAGTCAAAATCAATACGTTTTCATCTGGTACATTACGGACTGATTGCAACGGTAGAAGGAGATTATCATCACACTTGATATATCCTAGATTACGGGCATGGGCAATCAAATTCAGCATGGAACGACCTACCACGCCCACGACACGCTTATACTTTTGCGCCAGTTGCAAAACCATGTTAATGCGATGCACGCTGGAGGCAAAAGTTGTTACAAATAATCGCCCAGTGGCTTGACTGAAGACTCTGTCTAGATTGGGATAGACAGAACGTTCTGAAGGTGTGAATCCCGGTACTTCTGAGTTTGTTGAGTCACTCATCAAGCACAGTACGCCTTTCTCTCCATGTTCGGCTAGTCTTTGCAAGTCAAAATGCTCACCATCTACAGGCGTATGGTCAAATTTAAAATCTCCTGTATGAATAACTAAGCCAACTGGTGTATGAATTGCTACGGTAAAGCTATCAGCGATAGAGTGGGTATTGCGAATATATTCCACAAAGAAATGTTTGCCAATTCGCACCACATCGCGGGGGATAACACTTCTTAATTCAGTGCGATCGCGCACTCCAGCCTCTTCCAATTTCCCTTCTAGCATTGCCAATGCTAATCTAGGACCATAGATCACAGGAATTTCAAACTGCTTGAGGTGAAAGGCGATCCCACCGATATGGTCTTCATGACCGTGGGTGACAATCATACCTTTAATTTTATGGCGATTTTCCCGTATATAAGTCATGTCTGGGAGTACTATATTGACTCCATGCATCCCGTCTGTGGGAAAAGCCAATCCCGCGTCTAACAGGATAATTTCGTCGTCATACTCAAAAACACAGGTATTTTTACCAATTTCATGCAAACCGCCCAACGGAATAATTTTTAGGGCGGCTAAAGTTTCGTTTTTAGCCATATTCTCCTTACTCGTGTTCTTTGTTGATAAAAATGTGAAATTTAAAGATTGTTCTTTGTCAATCAAATGTGAAATCTAAGATTGTTGTAAAACTGACAAGACAAACAGGTTATGAAATCAGTCTGAAAACAGCTGACTTTTTATCAGATGTTCAATTGTTGCTTAATTAATTCGGCTTTAAAAGCTCAAAATTCATAATATATTTATCCAGTCTTAGCACAGGGGTTTTTCGCAGATTTTGGTAAAATAAAACACTTTTTTATAAAAATCTTCAGCAAATTAGCCCGTCAGCTTTCATTATATTCTTGCTAAATGAAAGCAAGTTCTTTGAGAACGAGTTTTAACTTTTGACTGATTTCTGAGTCAGCTTCGCACAATGGCGGACGAGTTGAACCAACCTCCCAACCTAAAAGATTTAATGCTTTCTTAACTAGGATGGGGTTTGTCGTTGCAAATAAAGCTTTAAACAGAGGAAAGAGTTGGAGATGTATTTCCCTGGCTACTTGAATTTTACCCGAATCAAAGGCTTGAATCATCTTTTGTAGTTCGTTTCCTACCAGATGAGAAGCGACACTGACAACACCTTGTGCCCCTATTGCCAACAGAGGCAAAGTCATGTAATCATCACCAGAGTAAATCTGGAATTCTTTTGGCGTCAAACGACGAATTTCACTTGCTTGATCTATATTGCCTGTCGATTCCTTAATTCCAATAATATTGTCAATCTCAGCTAACCGGGCAACAGTTTCCGGTTGAAGATTTTGACCAGTACGACCAGGGACATTGTACAACAGCAACGGTAAGTCAGGAGTCGCTTGAGCGATCGCCGCAAAATGTTGATAAAGCCCTGCTTGGGGGGGTTTATTGTAGTAAGGAACAACCTGCAGTACACCATGTACTCCTATTTTAACCGCCTTTTGGGTAGCGGCAATTGCTTCTTTGGTTGAATTAGAACCACACCCTGCTATCACAAAAGCTTTTCCCGCCACAGCCTGTAACACTACAGAAAACAACTGGTATTCTTCATCCCAACTCAGGGTAGGAGATTCCCCCGTGGTTCCACATACCACAATTGTATCCGTACCGTTGTCAGCTAGATGTCCTGCTAGTGCTGCAGTAACATCATAATTCACACTGCCGTCTTCCTTAAACGGCGTAATCATAGCGGTTAGAACTCTGCCAAAATCTACCACCCTCTTTTCACTCCTAAATATTCTTCTTTGTTGTTCTTTGTTCTTCGCTTTTTGTGGATATTGGTGGTTTTATATTGTGATAACCTATTTCACTATTACTTTCAAGCGTAATTTACACATTATCGCCATCTCATTAGTCTTGTGTCTGGCACTCATAACCACATCACTCATGACTAATGGACCCTTCGGGTTCGCCAGTCACCTACGGAGGGAAACCCTCATCAAGTGCTGGCGAACTAATGACTAACCGCTACTGCTGGTTTGAGCAGATTTTTTTCTACTAATAACTCAGCAATTTGTATTGCATTCAAGGCTGCGCCTTTGCGGACTTGATCACCACACAGCCACAGTTCCAAGCCACACGGGTGAGAAATATCCTGACGAATTCTCCCTACCAAAACTTCATCTTGACCTGTGGCTTCAATTGGCATTGGGAAATGGTTTGTCTTCCAATCTTCTACCAATTTCACACCCGGTGCCTGACTGAGAATTTCTCTGGCCAAATCTTGGCTAAATGGTTCCTCAAATTCTAGGTTAATCGCTTCCGAATGACTACGCAGTACGGGAACCCGTACACAAGTTGCAGTGATTCTGATATCCTGAGTTCCAAAGATTTTGCGAGTTTCGTTAACCATTTTTATTTCTTCCTCACAATACCCAAAGTCGTTCAAAGGGGAGTTGTGCGGGAAGACATTAAATGCTAGTGGATAGGGAAAAACTTCAGCAACAGGTTGCTTGCCTTCTAAAATAGCACTTGCTTGAGTTTTCACTTCTTCCATTGCCTTTGCACCAGCACCACTGGCTGATTGGTAAGTTGCAGCCACCAGGCGCTGCACTGGTGATACTTTATGTAAAGGCCAAACTGCGACTGTCATCAAAATCGTCGTGCAGTTGGGATTGGCAATGATACCTTTGTGGTTCGCTGCTGCTTCTGGATTGACTTCTGGAACCACCAAAGGAACTTCTGGATTCATGCGAAACGCACTGGAGTTATCAACTACCACAGCACCCGCCGCTACAGCTTTTGGTGCCCAAGTTTTTGAGATGGAACCACCTGCACTCGCCAACACCAGATCCACATCCTCAAAGGCTTTTTCACTTACTGGTTCTACTGGCAAATTTTCCCCTTCAAAAAGCAGTGTTCGCCCTGCACTGCTAACGGAAGCCAATAACCTTAAATCAGAAACAGGGAAATTACGGCTTTCCAATAATTCCAGCAACTCTTGACCTACTGCACCAGTTGCTCCCAAAATAGCTATCCTGTAGGATTTAGACAAATTGACTTCCTCCTTTACGAGATGTTTTGTGCAATTTCTTGTAAAATTTCAAAGCTTAAATGGCAGTAGCAGACATTAAATAAACCTTTTAATAGTTTGATTTTTTGAGAAATTCATTGTAATTCTTAATCTAATACATTTATTTCGCTACTCATCCTGATTAGTATGACAATTTACAATATTTTATTATTAAACTCTCCATCAAATTAAGACTTTTATTATACAGTAGATCATCTTCCAACGTGTGGATGAGCTAAACTTTTGCATAGCCCAAGACAGGTGTTATGCCTGTAATCGCCCTCTATCTTGATGATTAGTGTACTATGATTCAATGGACGGCAGACCAGCAGGGCAATTAGCTAACCTATTCTCACAACACAGGAGTTAGGTTCTAGCTGCGCTCAGTTGCACAGAGCAGCGATCGCCCCAACGTCACAACTTTGGCGTGCAAACTCCTAGTTGAGAACCAGGATATCACGGTGTTAGCCCTTTGGTAAAAAACAATTTGGAGTTGAGAACAACAAACTAGTTTGCGCTAAAACGTCAAGGATTTTGACAACAAAAGTAAACTAGATAGCTGTTATAAGTGCACCTGGAGCACTTGGATATAATTAAGCCATACAGGCACCTTTGATCCAAGTCAGGAAACTTTAACTTAAAGACGCAAATTTCGGCGTCAGTAAACCAAAAGTAAAAAGAAATACAAATAATCGAGACAAAGCATGAAAGTCACCCAGGAAAAACTTCCCGCCAGTCAAATTGGTCTGGAAATAGAGATTACCCCAGAAAAGACCAAGGAAACTTACGAAAAAGTTGTTAAAAACTTAGCGAGTACTGCAAATATTCCTGGGTTTCGCAAAGGCAAGGTACCTCGGCAGATACTCCTGCAGCGCCTTGGCACAACTCGAATCAAGGCAGCTGCGCTAGAAGAAGTTATTCAATATGGCATTGAGCAAGCGCTCGAACAAGAAAAAATTCAGGTGCTTGGTCAACCACAGCTACGTTCTTCATTTGAAGAATTGATTAATAATTATGAACCAGGAAAACCCCTGATCATTTCTGCATCTGTAGATGTGGAACCAGAACCAAATTTGGGTGAATATACGGGCTTGCAATTCAAAGCGGAGGAAGTCAAGTACGATCCACAACAGGTAGACAAAGCCTTACAAGACGAACGCCAACAAATGGCAACATTAATTCCAGTGGAAGGGCGCTCGGCGCAAATAGGTGATGTCGCTGTGGTAGATTTCAAAGGGGTTTTAGCTGCTTCTGTTGGTGAAGACGAAACGGACGTACCCCAGCCAATACCAGGCGGGGAAGCAACTGATTTCCAATTGGAGATGCAGGAAGACAAATTTATTCCTGGCTTTGTCACAGGGATAGTGGGAATGAATCCTGGAGAAACCAAAGAAATCTCTGCTCAGTTTCCAGACCCTTATGTTAACGAAGAATTAGCAGGAAAACCTGCTGTTTTCACTGTCACCCTCAAAGAACTCAAGGAAAAAGAACTGCCTGAATTGAATGATGACTTTGCCCAAGAAGTCAGTGATTATGATACTTTGGACGAATTGCGTAGTTCCTTGGAAGAGCGCTTTCAAAAAGAAGCCTCACAAAAAACAAAATCGCATCAGCAAGAAGCCCTGTTAGCTGAACTGCTCAAGCACGTGGAAGTTGACTTGCCTGAAACGATGATTCAACAGGAAGTCAATCAGATGCTGACGCAAACAGCCATGCGGCTTTCTCAGCAGGGGCTTGATGTGAGAAAGTTATTTACTCAAGATGTGATTCCTCAGTTGCGGGAACGTTCTCGCGGTGAAGCGGTTGAGCGCATTAAACGTTCTCTAGCGCTTATGGAAGTTGCTAAACGCGAGTCCATCGAAGTGAGCGCAGATCAAATCGAAGCCAGAGTCAAAGAATTGATGGAGGAGTATTCTGAAAAAGATGTTGATGAGAAAAGAATGCTTGAGGTTGTAGAAAACGAATTGTTGACAGAAAAAATTATCGATTGGCTTCTAGAACGCTCAACAATTGAGTTGGTACCGGAAGGTTCTTTGAGTACAGCAGAAACTGAGACTGAAGAAGTCACCGTAGATGAGCCTGTCGCAGCAACTGAAACTGCAGAACAACCTCTTGCAGCCAGTACTGAAACTGCGTCTGGTGACACAGAGTCAACAGAGGGACAATAGATTATAAGGGGATAAGGAGAGTGAGAAGTTTCCCTCCCTCTCTCCCTGACTCTCCCCATCTCCCTGTCCTAAGCTAGAAGTTTAAGAAACTTAAATTCAGTAACCATCCATATCACCGTTTTGGTTTGATACTGTTTTACACGATAAGAATTTATATGAGGCATAATGGTTAACACATAGCCACATCAAAAATCAGGCTCCGGAAAAAGGCAGCAGTTGCTGTGTAGGTTATTGTTACACTTAGTGTCAAACGTTCTTTTATGCTTGTATCACAGTCGGGAAACTACCAACCTAACAGTTTGAGTAAATTTCAACTCTACTCCCTAAACAGTCCTAGCAACATCGTTCCAACGGTGGTAGAACAATCCGGTGTGGGAGAACGTGCCTTCGACATTTACTCTCGTTTGCTACGGGAACGGATTATCTTCTTAGGAACCCCCATAGACGATAATGTTGCCAACTCAATTATCGCCCAGTTGTTGTTTCTTGACGCTGAAGATTCAGAAAAGGACATTCAACTGTACATTAATTCTCCTGGTGGCTCTGTGACAGCGGGTATGGCTATCTATGATACCATTCAGCAGATTCGTCCTAACGTAGTCACCATATGTTTTGGATTAGCCGCAAGCATGGGGGCGTTCTTGTTAGCCGCAGGAACCGCTGGTAAACGGATGTCTCTTCCAGATTCCCGGATTATGATTCACCAACCACTAGGCGGTGCACAAGGGCAAGCCGTTGACATTGAGATACAAGCCAGAGAAATTCTTTATCATAAGTCTAAGTTGAACCAGTTACTCGCTCAGCACACTGGTCAACCTTTAGAAAGAGTTGAAGCCGATACTGAGCGCGATTTCTTCATGTCGGCTGAAGAGGCAAAAAGCTATGGGTTGATTGATCAAGTCATCTCCAGGCAAAATCTTCCCTCACCAGGGGAAAACGTCACCATTCTGAAATAAGAGGCTGGTATGTCTAAGTACGACTCCCATTTAAAATGTTCGTTTTGCGGAAAGTCTCAGGAGCAGGTACGTAAATTAATCGCCGGACCGGGAGTCTACATCTGCGATGAATGCGTTGACTTGTGTAATGAAATTCTGGATGAGGAGTTGCTCGACACAAATGGGGCTGCATCGTCGCAGCCAGCACCCAAGTCAGAACCACCACCAAAACGCCGTGCCCGCTCCTCTAATCTCTCATTGAATCAAATACCTAAGCCACGAGAGATTAAAAAGTACCTAGATGAACACGTCATTGGTCAAGACGAAGCAAAAAAAGTACTTTCCGTCGCAGTTTACAACCATTACAAGCGGCTGTCGCTGGTTCAGTCTAAAGGCAGTGGCAAAGGTTTGGATGATGCGGTAGAACTGCAAAAATCTAATATTCTGCTGATTGGCCCCACAGGCTGCGGCAAAACTTTGCTTGCACAAACTCTGGCAAAAATTCTGGACGTGCCTTTTGCCGTTGCTGATGCCACAACCCTAACAGAGGCAGGGTACGTGGGAGAAGATGTAGAAAATATCTTGCTGCGACTGTTGCAAGTGGCAGACTTGGATGTCGAAGAAGCGCAGCGCGGAATTATCTACATCGACGAAATAGATAAGATTGCTCGCAAGAGCGAGAACCCCTCAATTACCCGAGATGTCTCTGGTGAAGGCGTACAGCAAGCTTTGCTGAAAATGTTAGAGGGGACAGTTGCCAATGTACCACCCCAAGGAGGACGCAAGCACCCCTATCAAGACTGCATACAAATTGATACGAGTAATATCTTGTTTGTCTGCGGCGGTGCTTTTGTTGGCTTAGAAAAAGTTGTAGAGCAGAGAACTGGCAAAAAGTCAATAGGTTTTGTACAACCAGGAGAAGGACAGTCCAAGGACAAGCGTACAGCCGACACTCTCCGTTATTTAGAACCGGATGACCTCGTGAAGTTTGGGATGATTCCGGAATTTATTGGACGGGTACCAATGGTAGCGGTGGTAGATCCGCTGGATGAAGAAGCGCTGATGGCAATTTTGACCCAACCGCGTAGTGCCTTGGTGAAGCAGTACCAAAAGCTGCTGAAGATGGATAACGTCCAGCTAGAGTTTAAACCAGAGGCTCTGCGAGCTATTGCTCAAGAAGCATACCGCCGCAAAACCGGCGCGAGAGCGCTGCGGGGCATTGTGGAAGAATTGATGCTAGATGTGATGTACGAATTGCCTTCGCGTAAAGATCTCACTCGTTGCACAGTCACGCGGGAAATGGTAGAGAAGCGTTCTACTGCCGAACTACTGATGCACCCTTCCACACTACCTAAGCCAGAATCAGCATAATTGTTATTAGTCATTAGTCATTAGTCATTAGTACAATACTGTTAACTCTTGACTTTTCACCTTTGACTTTTGACAAATGCCCTACATAAACGTCCGTGGTGTTGAACATTACTACGAGTGGATAAAAAAGCCATCAGATACAGAGGACAAGCCTGTGATGGTTTTTATCCACGGTTGGGCAGGTTCTTGTGGGTATTGGCAGGGTACTGCTCATGCTCTATCAGAACAATTTGATTGTTTACTTTACGATTTGCGGGGGTTTGGGCGTTCCCGTGGAAAACCAACTATAGCCAAAGCAAGTGAAGCAGTCGTTGAGTCTATAGAGTTGGAGTCACCGCAGGCAGAATCTGTAGCAATTCAAGAGTTAACTTATGAGTTAGAGGAATACGCTGAGGACTTAGCAGCTTTGCTAGATAAGTTACAGGTTCAACGCGTATATATTGCTGCTCATTCGATGGGCGCGTCCATTGCTACTTTGTTTCTCAACCGCTACCCACAACGAGTGGAAAGAGCGATTTTGACCTGTAGTGGTATTTTTGAATACGACGAAAAAGCATTTACAACTTTTCATAAATTTGGTGGCTACGTAGTTAAATTTCGTCCAAAGTGGCTAGAGAAAATACCGTTTGTTGACCAGATGTTTATGGCACGATTTCTGCATCGTTCCATACCAGCAGCAGAACGTCGGGCTTTCTTACAAGATTTTCTCAAGGCAGACTATGATGCAGCTTTGGGCACAATTTTTACATCTGTTAGCAAAGCCGCAGCTGAATTGATGCCACAGGAGTTTGCGCAATTAACTGTGTCTACCCTACTCGTAGCGGGTGAGTATGACAAAATTATTCCAGCCCAAATGGGTCGTCAGGCAGCTGCACTTAACGATAAAGTTGAGTTTGTCATGATCCCAAATACGGCTCATTTCCCAATGTTGGAAGATGCAGCTACTTACCTTAAACGGGTGCGAGAATTTTTGCAATAGTCAACAGTTAAGTGTTAACTGTTGACTATTATTTAAATTAAAAACACCATGCCCGTAAGGGTCGGTGTTTAGTAGTTCACATGATATCTCAGTCAATATCATTTACTGGACTTTAGACTAAATGAAGTGGGGTAACTAAAGAATCAGGGCGTTTGTACTAGTATAAAAAGAAAAGGAGGCTACATTTGAATTGTTATGTCGTAACCACTCCAGTAAGCATCAATCCTCAGCAGATTGCTTGCTGCTGCAAAAAAGTTGAAGTGCTGACTCATCAACTATGTAAGCTGACTCACTATCCCTAATTACCCGTTTACCAAGCCGAGGAAAAACGCCAACATCTAAGCGTCCTGCTTCTCCACCTATCAGGTATATAAGGTCTTCATTGAATGGATTACGAAGATGATGGGGTTGTTGGGGTAGCTCAAATCCCATGAAGTCTCCTGGTTCAACTTCGTATTCCATATCTCCAATTTCCGCAATACCTCGACCTGACAAGATGTAAACCCATTCTTCTTCATTCTGGTGAGCGTGATAAATAAAAGATTCCTTACCCGGAGGTACACGAGCAATCGTCACACCAATGCGTTTAAGACCGACAGCACGCCCAAGGAACCGTAAATAAATTTCTGAATTGGGATTGAACGGATGATGAAACTCAAACGCATTCATTGAATTAATGTCTGCTGCTTTTAGCAGAGAATGTTGTTCATCAGTCACATTGATGTCCTCCTATCAAGTTGGCAAACGGTCTGAACACCACAATAATGCTTAAATTTATTATCCCAACCCTAACTCCCGTTTAAGCAAGTTAATCGAGTTACTACCGATAAAATTTTCACCACACATCACCTTAGGTGGACGAATAATGTCTTCATGAACGACTTGCATAGCTGCTTGCACCGCCGCAAAACTGGGTTTATCGGTGCAAAAAATCACTTGTGCCCGCTTCACCATCGCCTGAAGTTTGTAAGCATCTTTTGGTTGCGAAGTCATCACGAGTATTTCATCACCTCGTAAACCGTGGATGATAACTTCTGCAGCCCGAAGCCAGCCAGGACTGAGGCTAACTATGGCAAGACAGCTGTCTTTTGGTAGGTTTTTAAACTGGTTGTACTCTTTGGCATAGTCTTGTATGTCCAGGGGAATGACACGCACGGCTTTCGGCGCTGCGATCGCTTCCACTTCCCCAATAAAATACCGATGTGTGACCACTGTAGCTGAGGAAGTTTGATTTAGCACAGCAGCTAAATCTTCCATAGCTACCAACTGTACTGGTATTTTGAGGGATTCTTCCAATTCATGGACCATCAATTCTCCAGCACCAATGTCTTGAGTCGGAGCTGTTACTACTACTCTCGCACTACAACGCAAGCGCCAATCAATTTCAGCTAAAAATATTTCACGCGCTTGATTAAGTGAACAGCCTTGGGAGAGTAGTTCATCAACTGCTTGCTGGACAACTTTGTATGCTTGAGGATATTGTTTGAGAATTGGCGATTGTAGCTTACTACCACCCTCATGACCTTGGGCACGGACGTAGATTCCTGAGCCAGCAAGACTTTCTACAAATCCTTCCTCCTCCAACTGACGATAAACTTTGCTGATAGTGTTGCGGTGCAACCCAGTCTGCATTGCCAACGCCCGCGTACTTGGTAATTTATACCCAGGTGGATATTGTCGGGAGGCGATCGCAAATTGGATTTGATTAAACAGCTGGGTTGATGCGGGGATTTCACTGTCTGGCTGAATACGAAACTGAATCATTACCGAAACTCCTGGGTGATAATGGCTCTTATTGACCAGCTGTGACTGCTAAGCGTCAAATATTTTACTCCTAACAAACACAGGGAACAGGGAATTCTTAACATGAAAATGGTGTTTCTTTCATTCGTTGGGGGCGTGTAATCGCGCTCCTTGGGCGCTCATATATTGAATTTCTCTATTGAAAAATTCTGGTGCGGTTGTTACTTGTAGTTGATAATTTGATTGGACATTGGCTTGAGCGATCAACATAGCGATATCTATATAGTCACAGAAAACTGGTAAAAACTATTATGGCAGAGCGAGCAATACATACCACAATTGTTAATCTTTCGCAAGATCTTTTGCAAATAGAGGCATATCTGGCACAGCCTTCTGAAGAAGGTTCTTACCCAGGAGTCGTAGTTTTGCAAGAGATTTTTGGAGTCAACTCCCACATTCGGGATGTAACAGAACGTATTGCCAAGGAAGGTTATCTGGCAATTGCACCCGCACTTTTCCAAAGAGTTGCCCGTGGATTTGAAACTGGCTACACCAAGGAAGATATAGACGCGGGTAAAAAATACGCATGGGAGCAAACAAAGGCTTCAGAACTATTGAGCGACATTCAAAAAGCTGTTGAGTATTTAAAAATTTTGCCGAATGTAAAGCAAGATGGTTTCGGTTGCATCGGCTTCTGTTTTGGTGGTCATGTCGCTTATCTTGCTTCCACTTTACCAGATATCAAAGCCACCGCTTCCTTCTACGGTGCTGGTATCCCCAACCGTACACCAGGAGGTGGAAATCCCACCATCATGCTGACCCCAGAGATTAAAGGCACGCTTTACACCTTTTTTGGCATGGAAGATGCTAGCATCCCAGTTGAACAGGTAGACCAAATTGAGGCAGAGTTAGAAAAATACAACATTCCTCATCGTGTGTTTCGCTACGATGGAGCTGACCACGGATTTTTCTGCGACCAACGCGCCAGTTATAATTCTATAGCCGCAGCCGATGCTTGGGAGCAGGTAAAACAACTGTTTAAACAACTATAACTATTCAATTGATTTACGTTCGCTCATGTGTAAGCTAGTCCCTAGTCATGAGTCATAACAAATGACTAAGGACAGTTTTTATCAGCAATCATAGTCACTCGAATAGTGTTGTTTGGTGTTGAATCAAACTCCAGTGGCGTTAGCTAGAATAGCAATTTATCTTTAAGAGTCATGGATTCCGAAGCAAAGTTTTCTCAAAAAGCCAATTCGTCATTTACAATGGACGACTTTGCCAAAGCACTGGAAAGACACGATTACCAGTTTCAAAAGGGACAAGTGGTGCATGGCAAAGTATTCCAACTTGATTCAGATGGGGCATATGTGGATATTGGTGGCAAGTCGTCAGCGTTTATCCCCCGCGATGAGGCTTCTTTGAGAGCAGTAACCAATTTATCGGAGGTGCTGCCACTAAATGAAAGTTTAGAGTTCTTAATCATCAGAGATCAAGATGCAGAAGGTCAAGTCACCCTTTCGCGACGACAATTAGAAATCAAGCACATTTGGGAACGACTGGCGCAAATGCAGGAGAATTCCCAAACAACGCAAGTGCGGGTGATAAATTTAAATAAGGGTGGTGTGACTGTTGATGTGCAGGGTTTACGGGGATTTATTCCGCGATCGCACTTGGTTGAGCGAGATCATTTAGAAGGACTCAAAGGTCAATCTCTGACTGCTGGCTTTTTAGAAGTTAACCGCAGCAATAATAAGCTTATTCTTTCACAGCGCATCGCAACTCAATCTGCTAGCTTCAGTATATTGGAAGTTGGTCAGCTAGTAGAAGGCAAAGTAACTGGTATCAAACCCTTTGGGGTGTTTGTAGATTTAGATGGCACAAGCGCTTTGCTGCATATTAAGCAGGTGAGCCAGAAATTTATTGACAATTTGGAAAAAGTGTTTAAAGTCAGTCAACCACTGAAAGCTGTCATTATAGACTTGGATCAAGGCAAAGGTCGAGTTGCTCTTTCCACTAGAGTTCTGGAAAATTTTCCTGGTGAGATGCTAGAAAATATGGACGAAGTGATGGCATCAGCCCAGGCGCGTGCAGAACGAGCAAGGAACAAGCTTTCGGAATAGGTTTGTTAGTTGAGAAGATTTAAGGCGGTGCGATTCGCTCTTTGGGGCGATCGCTCCTAAATTGGGAACTCAACATGTAGTATTTGATAGTAGCTAACAGATAGTTGCCTTGGTGACGACGTCTCGGGGTGTGCTTTTACGCTGCTGGCTGGATTAACCCTCTTCTAAGAAACCGTATTTGCTGAGGGTTGAGGAATAAGCTCAAAACCAAAAGCCTGAGCTTTTTTGTGGAGATTATTGACCATTCGCTCTCGATAACGCTGCTCATAATAATCCATACCAGGGTCGGTATAATCTTCTCCTGTTGTCCAAAGTTTGTAAAAAATCCGCGCAATTTTATGAGCGGTAGCAGTAATGGCTTTAGGAGAGCCAAGTCGAGAACGTAAACGACGATAAAACGCGCCTAAAGCAGAATTACTTTTTCCGGCGGTTTGTGCTGCCATGCGAAAGGCATTGGCAGCGCGGTTCACTACCGGACGAGTCTGAGAACTTTTAATTTTGCCACCAGTAATGCGGCTGCCAGGACAAAGGCCAAGCCAGGAGGTAAAATGCTTAACTGTAGGGAATCGACTAGGATCTAAACCAACCTCAGACAGGATTATTTGTACTGTCAGGACACCAAGACCGTCAACACGAGTAAAATCTACCCCACTCATGCGGTAAAGATGAGTACGCAAATCAAAGGCAGGTTCATTACCCTGAGGTTTATGGCGAGGATGCTTGAGTGGAGAAAGGGGAGATTGAGAAATATCAATCTTGTCGTTAAATTGACTTAAGCATTGCTCAATCTGACGGTCACATTCAGCGATTTGGGATTGGTAGACATCATAGATATGTAACTCTTGTTGCAAGACAAACAAATGTTCTTTTCGGTAATCACCATTAAGCGCAGCTGCAATCTCCGCTTCACTACGTTTGACACGATGATGTTTTTTTGCTGCAAGTACTTGCGGGTCATGTTCCCCGGCGACAATAGCACGTATGATTGCCATACCCGTAGTGCCTGTAATATCACTGACTGCTTGATGCAGTTGTATGTTCATTTGAGTTAAAGCTTTCTGCATCCGTTGGATATGTACACTGGCACTTCTGATGAGACTATCACGTTGGCGGATATAGCTACGTAAAATACAAATTTCATCTTCTGGACGAAAAGAACCTGACAACAATCCATAACTGTGCAACTGTTGCAGCCATTGGCAGTCTAAAACATCTGTTTTCCGACCAGGTAGAGTTTTGACGTGGTGGGCATTGACCAGCTTGACCTCAAACCCACGAGTCTCCAAAATTTGAAACAATGGAATCCAGTACACACCCGTTGATTCCATTGCCACAGTCTCAACCCCAGACTCAGTTAACCAATCAGCGATAGCGTACAAATCAGCCGTGTAACAACCAAAACGTCTGACACATTCGTTGGTACGTCCTGATGGCACACATACCCAATGATTCTGGGCACCAATATCAATACCAGCAGCATTCGGGTGAATCGGATCTAGCTTAGATGCTTGATTGGGAGATTGCCGTTTTTTCTTCATTTTGGTTCTCCTAGTCTCAAATTTTCTCAAAATTGAGAGTGTGCCCTGACCCAGGTTGACGGAATTATACAGTCTTCTAAACGGGATAGCGTTTAAGCGCTTCACCAATGCCATTGCCGTCACAACAAACGAACCACGCTTTTGTACGGGCGAAGAACACCATTGAGGGAGCGGTCTTAACTGTCAAGACACAATATTAATATAAACTTTTTTCTTCCTAGCTTTACTTTGGTTTCTTTCATCCATTGCGGACACAGCCTCGTCCGTCAACCGCTTTTGTCACTCTAGGCAGAGGAAAAGGAGAAATAAGGGATATTGAAGTTTGGAAAAGTTGAACGAGTTAGATTATTGACAAGCATTTGAAGTTTAAAAAATCCTTCAGATAACTTAGGAACTGTAAAAACTTGTAACCAAGGTTTAATTAGGTTAAATAGTACAAAAGGTTGAAGTATCAAACGGAGGTTATTAAGAATATTATTCCAACCATTTCCTTTATCCCACCAAGGATGCGATGAAAAATTAGATTCAGATTGTGGTGGTAATTTCAGTAGTTGTTCAGAATGGAGACTAACCATTAAATAAGCACTCAAAACAATTTCCCAGCATTTTTCTATCTGGGGATAATTAGTTAGACGAAAATCTGCCCACCCTAATTCATTTTTACTCTGCTTTAAACCATATTCTACCCAAGTTCTTAAACCGTAAAAATTACCAACTTCTCTCGGCGTAATTTCTGGAAACTTACTCATTACGTACCAAGTAGTGTTTTTGGGAAGTTCTTCTTTATCCGTCGTGATTTGCCAATACCTAATTTCTGGATTATCGCCACAGATTATCTCTCTAATATATCTATTTTCTGAACTTAAATATGAAAAAAGTCTCTTGAATCTTTGCCACTCTGAATACTTTACTTTTGAGTCTGTAACTCGCCAAGCATTATGATTCGAGCGAATTGCAACTATAAAAGTTAGACTGAATTCATTTAGTCTTTGAATAAAAATTTTTCCACTCTTGTACGTTTAAAATAAAGTCTTGAAATTTCAGAGACGCAAAACCTTGATTTTACGTGTCTATCTCCAGAATCTGGAAAGAATAAAGTCCTAAACTTTGATGAAGAGAAATGCTGAGACTACAGAAGTCTAAAATAATAAAGTCTTAAAATATTACAGAAATCGAAGCTCGGTATAGCATTTATAGCTATTGTGTCGTTTCCATAGGAATTTGAAAAAATGCTTCGGCTCTCCAGCCCAAAAATTGCATAAACAGCAGATGGTGAACAGGACTACATGTGCTTTGGGGTTGCAGTAACTTAAACAACCAACTTTTCTGAGGATTCGGCAGTTCAAGTGGACATTTAAGTTGTTGTAATAAATCTCTACAGTAGTGCTGCTTAAGCAAACTTAATAAATTCATGTCCCTGTCTAGGCGATTTTTATTAGCACCAAATCGTTGAGAGATGAGATAAAAGTATCGCTTTAATATCGATTCCAAGCAATTAGAGTCATAGGGCTGATTCAGTAACCAAGCAGTATCAGTCGCAAGGGTTAACAAGACTTGGTGAGAAGAATTATTGAGATTAACAGCTGTTGCTGAGGGAATTGTTTGTATTACCCTTTTTGCAGAGACAAACTCATAGACTGGTTGATGCCTTCGTGGATTAAGATCACTAGATGCCAAAAATACTTGGTGAGTGGGGCAGACTTCTACACCAGGAGCTTGATGAAGTCGATGCCAGTAAGGTTCGCCAAATTCTTGCTCATCCTCCACAGCACACAAAGGACAAAATCTTAGCGAATAAGGAAATGGAATAGCAACCTTGAACAATCCAAAGATTTGATAGAACCATGAACCCCCACAATTTCTCATTAATTGTAGACGGTAATTTTGTTCTTCCAGGTAAAAAAAAGGACTGTACAGGGGAAACAGAGTATGGCGATTGACCAAACGCTCTACTGTATAACGATGTCCTTTAGGCAATACCGCAACTAGCCTATCGAGATTCCAGGGTAAATCAATTACCGCCTTTGCTGCATGATAACCTTGCAGGACGTGCAACCCAAAGAACTACCACAGATATGTAAACACTGGAGAGCCGTGATGCTCCGAAAGGCGCAAGTCCGGTTCGGGGAGGGGCGAACAGAAAAGTGCTTTTAGTAACTCGCTGGTCGCCTACTCTACATGGTGATAGTACTTCGTCCCGAGGATAATGCAAAGGAAATACTTGAAAGAATAAACCAGTTCCTTGCAGATAGGGGAATGAATATCAGCGAGAAGAAAACCAAGATTACCGCAGCGACAGATGGATTCAATTTCTTAGGTTGGAATTTCAAAGTTCAAAACAATGGAAAGTTCAGATGCATCCCTTCAGTGGATAACGTCAAAGCAATCCGCAAGAAAATAAAAGCCATCGTCAACTGCTCCAACTATGGTTCTAAAGAAAAAGCCAACTTACTGGCTCCTAAAGTTAGAGGATGGAGGAACTATCATCGGTTCTGCAAAATGGATGGGTCACGCAACTCGTTGTACCACATTCAACGCAGAGCGTTTAAAGTGTTCAACAGGGAAACAAGGAATAACCGACACTCCAGCAAACAATTGCTAGACAAGGCTTTTCCAGCAGTGTCCTACTCCGAAAACAAATTTGTCAATGTTAAAGGAAATAAAACGCCAAAAGATGTATCAACGGTAGTATAGGACTGAGAGTCCCTAAAAGTGTAATTAAAGACCATTGCGCTAAATACATGCACTCTGGAAAACCAATACACCTCACACAAAGAGTCAACGATAATGCCTACAGCATAGTTACTCAATATCAAGCAGAATTCAGAGGAGTTGTCCAATACTATCCCATGGCTTACAACCTCCACACGCTGTTTAAACTAAAAAGAGTTATGGAGCTTTCCCTTGTAAAAACATTGGCTAAAAAGTTTAAAACTACCTGCCAGAAAATTTACAAGCGATATCGCACAACCATTGATACAAAAGATGGTACCTACAAGGTACTGCTAGTAAAAGTGGAACGTGAAGGAAAACAGCCTCTAATAACTTACTTTGGTGGTGTTTCCTTGCAATGGAATAAATGGGTCAACGTTGATGATACTCAGGACAGCAAAATCTGGAACGGACGTAGTGAAGTCGTTGAACGTCTCCTTGCCCAAAAATGTGAAATTTGCGGTGCAAAGGACTCTATTGAAGTCCATCACATCCGCAAGTTAGCAGATATTGAGCAAAAAGGATGCTCACAACGCCCAGAATGGATGAAGAAAATGTCGGCACGTAGACGCAAAACCTTAGTAGTTTGTCGTCAATGCCACGAGAAAATTCAGTATGGACGCTACGACGGTGAAACTCTCAGACGTAAAAATTACCGGAAAGCTACGTGATACGGAAACGGTCATGCGTAGTTTGGAGGGGGGTGGTTAGAAAAGTGCCAATAATGGTAACTCGCTGGCTACCTACCCTACGGCACGTACGGATCTAAATGAGAGGTGCGGGACATAATAGTCCCCATCGACTCAACCTAATCCTCCTGTTCCCTCAAAAGAACGAGCGCCTAAGGGGAAGTTTTCGCGAGTCGTCGTCACTTCCCCTTTCCGTAGTAACTATTGCACAACACAGGTTCTAAGAGAACTTATTGGTATTCTAGTCGCACAATCACACTCAAAGGAGTTAAACCCCAAGGTATTGTTGGTTGGCAACGAAAAAACTTTTATCTGTATGGTCTTGTTGAACCAGCAACAGGAGACAGTTTCTTCTGGGAGTTTTCTCACTTGGATAGTACGTGTTTTCAAGATTTTTTAAACCTTTTTTCAAAAGCTTACCCCCAGGTGTTGAATTTGGTTCAGATGGACAATGGTAGCTTTCATAAGTCTTTGGATTTAAAATGGCCTGATAATGTTATCCCCATTTTCCAGCCACCAAATAGCCCTGAGCTTAATCCTATAGAACGCTTATGGGAACACATCAAGTACCAATTGTCCTGGCAACATTGCACACATTTAGATGAATTAAGACGGAAGTTAAAACAGGTTCTTGATTCCATCTCATCTGAAGCGATTGCCTACGGCAGAGCTACGCTTAACGCCTCAATTTGTGGATGGGATTACATCACCTCCGCTTTATTAAGTGCAACTTCATAGAGAATTGGTATCACTCTGATGTTGTAGATTATGATATATACGTCTGTCTCGAACTAGCTGCGGTGGTGGTTGTTCCTCCAAACATTCGGATGCAATAGTTTGGAGTGCTGAAAGGAAACATGGTCTGAGCGCTTTTTGCAAGTCGTGATTGACTGGCTTACCACCTTGCTTGAGGTAGTTAATGAAAGCTTTAAACCCAGTCAAGAATACCCTATCAGCCGTGTTTCCCAAGATACCTGTGAGAACACCTGCTGTAATTGACGCTAGACTAAAAGCCTCCATCCCTAAAGCCTCTGTTATCTTTTCTCATGAGTCTTTTTAAGAATAAACTATTAAAGCTTAGATGAAGTGCGATCAGCGAGCTAACCCATCACAAATTTTTCAACGGAGAAGGGGAGATTCGAACTCCCGGAACCTTTCGGTTCATCCGATTTCAAGTCGGACGCAATCGACCACTCTGCCACCTCTCCAGTAAAGCTGTCAGCGTTTAGCTGTCAGCGGTCAGCCAAAAATAAAGCCAACCAGATAATAATCATATCTCATTCTCTATGCATTTTGCACTACCAGAGTGGGTTTTTGATAAAGAATTTCCTCATATACAATGCTGAAATCTTTTCCAAGCCAAACGAGGAAGACTTGAGAGACAACACCATTTTCTAGGAGGACAATGGAGAAGTTACGCTGCTTATGGCTACCATGTTCCACAATCCTGGGTACACTTGCGGCGTTTAAGTAAACTATCCCCTCTGGACTTCTAAAGATGCGCTTTCGCGGTTCTTTCTTTGTGTGTCGCAGGCTGTGGTGCATATGACCAAATGTGACGAGGGGAATGGTTTTACCAGCTGTGATAGTTTGAGATATCGCCTCTGCTAAATCTGGATCGCCAAAGTCACCGCCTATGGGGTGCCAATCTTTGCCGCAGGGATCTTCTGGGCGATCGCCCAACCCTGTAGGACCATTGTGACCTATAAAAATTATCGTCTGGTAAGCGGCACTCTTAACTGCTGACACAATGCGGGCTGTGGACTCTTCAAAACTGGTCACACCATACCACTGTTGGTAGAAATCAGTATATTTCCACTCTGGTCCACCCCAGCTAAAGGGACGACCTCCAACAACCGTTAAATTGAGATCTGGAAAATCTAGCTTACCGTAACCGACTTGGGTTTCACCCAATAAATCTAGTTGCTGCTGTACCCAGTCTTCCTTGGTGCGGTCGTAAGGACACTTCTTACGTCCCCATTCTGTGGCAGTGTACCAGGCATCGTGGTTTCCCATGACTGCTGCTTTGGGAATGTCGAGGGATGCGATCGCTCTTACCACTTCCACCGACTCATTGCCAAAATCCCCGACAAACAGTAGTAAGTCAACACCCAGATGCTTGAGTGCTATGCCATCTTCTTCTTCCCATTGGTCGTGAACATCTCCTACTACAGCAATTTTTAAATTTTTTGAGTTTATTTTCTGACTGGTCATGCCACTTTCCTTGCCATCTGTTTCCAGCATAGGAAAATTACAGGATTTTGACCAAGAAAGAACGCAGAACTGGTGAAAAATAAAAGAAGTTTAGATATCACCGATTGCTGCATGAGTTCTGTGCGTAAGAAGTGCGATGTTGGAAAGTACAAGCCCCAGCAAATCTTTGATGCATGTGCCAACACGTTCTCGTCGCCTGTCACCAATCCTCCATAACAATTGCCCAAGCTGAGTTGGTGCGTTTTGTGTTCTGAGTTCTTCTTCACACAATTTCAGAGAGGAGCATTACCCCTTAAACATTTTTGGTAAAAACTACTATAATTAAATCCACCAGACAAAAACTTGTAACATTCAGCAACGTCTAACTGTGTTTACGACTGCACTTGCTCAACCAGAAAAAACCGAACAGGGTGATCTACCACTAGATTTATTTGCAGCAATTGAGACTCTTAAACAAGAACTCAATGCGGTTATCCTGGCACATTACTATCAAGAACCGGACATTCAAGATATTGCAGATTTTATTGGAGATTCGCTACAGCTTGCCAAAGCAGCAGCTCATACAAATGCAGATGTGATTGTCTTTGCTGGTGTCCATTTCATGGCAGAAACTGCAAAGATTCTTAATCCTGACAAGATGGTTCTTTTACCAGATTTAAATGCTGGTTGTTCTTTAGCCGATAGTTGTCCAACAGAGGCGTTTGCGGCTTTTAAAGCGGCTTACCCAAACCATTTGGTGGTTTCTTACATCAACTGCTCTGCTGATATTAAGGCAATGAGCGATATCATCTGTACGAGTTCCAACGCCGTCAAAATTGTGCAGCAGATTCCTATAGATCAGCCAATTATTTTTGCCCCAGACCGGAATTTAGGACGGTATGTTATGGAAAAAACTGGGCGAGATTTAGTCCTGTGGGAAGGGAGTTGCGTTGTCCATGAAACCTTTTCTGAGAAGAAAATTGTGCAGTTAAAAATCGCACACCCACAAGCAGAGGTGATCGCCCATCCAGAATGTGAAACTAGTGTCTTGCGCCACGCAAATTTCATCGGCTCTACAGCGGCTTTACTCAAGTATTGTGAACAAAGCCCTTCCCAAGAATTTATTGTTGCTACAGAGCCTGGAATCATTCACCAAATGCAAAAACTAGCCTCTTACAAGCGCTTTAGACCAGCACCGCCATTAAATAACTGCGCGTGTAACGAATGTCCTTTTATGCGGTTAAATACCTTGGAAAAGCTCTACTGTGTGATGAAAAATCGTTCCCCGGAAATCACGTTGCCAGAGAATATTCGCATGGCAGCATTGCGACCAATTCAACGAATGCTAGAGATGAGTGTTTGACGCTCTCCTGACTTTTAGTCAAGAGATTCACATTATGCTATTTGTGGATGGAGGTTTGCAGGTAAAAGGAAAACGAACAAAAGGGTGTTGCTAAATTTAGCAACACCCTTTTGTGTTGGTTGAATTCAAATCCTGGCATCGAGCTATTGTCGCAGGCAGCTACCCACCAACTATCGTCGCCGCTACAGCGTTTCACACCTGAGTTCGGGATAGAATCAGAGTGGTTCCACCGCGCCATTGACACCAGGAAAACCCTGGGGGAATTCAAAATTCAAAATTCAAAGTTCAAAATGAAGAAATAGAACCAAGATTTTAAATTTTGCAAAACCCTGAAGACTGCACAGAAACGCGAAATTAAGCAATGACTGATTCAAAATAATTCATTCAAACTCTTATTTTTGAATTTGGAATYTTGAATTGTTGAAGTCAAGCCCTCGGTCTATTAGCACGGGTCGGCTGAGCACATTACTGCACGTACACCTCCCGCCTATTAACAGGTGTTCTGCCTGTGACCTTACTGGCTATTGCCATGAGAG
>NZ_JXCA02000024.1:473424-556160 GCF_000828085.3 Scytonema tolypothrichoides VB-61278 | reverse complement strand
TTAGCATATTACACTTGCACTCTCAAATATCGACCACCAGCACATGCCAGGTTTGGTTCAATTGTTGAAAGATTATTTGGGACAGCCAATACGCAGTTTATTCATGAGTTGCAAGGTAATACCCAAATTAAACGTCTTAACCGCCAAGTTACTGTATCAGTTAGTCCAGAACGATTAGCAATTTGGACATTAGGAGAACTATATTTAGCTCTATGCGAATGGGCATATTCAGTTTATGACCAAAGATTGCATCCCACATTAGGTAAAAGCCCTCGCGATGCTTTTGTTTACGGACTTACTATTGGCGGAAGTCGTTTACATCGACGAGTCGAATATGACGAATTATTTAAGATCTTAACTCTACCTGCACCCGATGGGGGACAGCGGAAAGTTCAACCCGGAAAAGGGGTAAAAATCCATAATATTTATTACTGGGCAGACATATTTCGGAACCCAGAAATTGAGAAATCAATGGTGTGGGTTCGGTATGATCCTTGGGATGCAGGAGTTGCCTATGCTTTAGCCGGAAAACAATGGGTAAAATGCATTTCTTCGTACTATCAATATTTCCAAGGACGTTCCGAAAAAGAAATTCGACTCATCAGCGCAGAACTGAATCAGCACAAACGTAATTATGAGAGAAACCGGACAATAACGGATAAAGAATTAGTGAATTTTTTAAATTCTCAACAAGCATCTGAAGGGAGCTTCCTTAAACAACGTTTGCGTGATGCCGAACATTACAAAATTCACAAAATCATTCAAAATAGTTCTGACGAACCACACAAACTATATCCTACTTGTTCTGATAACGAAAATGCTCTCTCTTCACAAGAAGAGAATAATACTGAGACAAATTACAATTCCCACAAGAGTTTCAACTCCAACACAGAAATTTTTGAATATTATGGAGAGTTTTAATGTCAACCGAAAAAAGCTTTCCTCGTGATTTACTCCAGCGACCTCAACAGGATAGAGTTGCTTATTTCCAGCAATATACAATGGCACATCCAAAATTACTATTAGCTTTTGAAAAACTAACACATGCAATTGATGACCCAGCAACTGTAGCTTTAATCTTTTTATTTGGTCCAACGGGTGTTGGTAAAACAACTTTACTCCGTCGCATGACAACTAAGTTGCTAACTTCAAATCTTGAAAAAATGGAACAGGATAAAGGCTTTATTCCTATTGCTGGGATTGAAGCTGCTACCCCTGAATTTAGTAACTTTAATTGGAAGGATTTTTACTCACGTGCTTTGACTGTTCTCCAAGATCCATGCCTGGAACTACCAGGTTACGGTCAAGTTACTAATTCAAAGTTGAAAACTTCGCTGGAAACTGCACTTAAATATCGTCAACTTCAAGTTTTTTGCATTGATGAAGCACAAAATCTTAGTAAAGTTGCCAGCGGACGTAAATTACGCGACCAAACTGATTGTATCAAATCGCTGGCTAACTTCACTGCTGTTAAGTTTGTACTGGCGGGTACTTATGATTTATTAATACTGCGAAATTTGAGTGCTCAACTGTGCCGACGTAGCCTGGATATTCATCTGGAACGCTACAAAGCCGAAAATCCGGAGGATTTAAAAGCTTTCAGAGGTATTGTCCAAACCTTTCAACGCCATTTACCTCTTGAAGTTGAGCCGGATTTACTTAAACACTGGGATTTTTGCTATGAGCGCAGTTGTGGTTGTGTGGGTATTCTAAAAGATTGGCTTAGCCGTGCGTTTTTTTATGCATCTTCTCAAGGAGATAAAACTCTGACTATTAAACACTTGCAGTTGTCTGCTTACTCTACTGAACAATGCATGATTATAATCACCGAAACTAAACATGGAGAAAAGCAACTTGAGTTAATAGACGATAGTTCTGCTTTAAGAATTGCTTTAAGCTTAGAACATAATAATGATGCTTATGCTTCAGGTACCCACACTGCTACAACTCAAAAAAAATTCCGTCGTGACAAAGTAGGCAATACTAAACCTCAACGTCGTCCAGTTGGAGGAGGTGAAAATGCCAGTTGAATATTTGACTAACTATGAATCTTGGGATTTTGACACAAATGAACTTCCTCCCCGTAGTCCTCTTTATTCTCTTCTTCCTATCGGTATTGGTACACCCGCAGTTGAAAGTTTTACCAGTTACCTGACTCGCTTGGCGGCTGCTCATGGTGTTTCTGTTACTACTTTGATTCGCTATAAAATTGCACCATTGTTTATCGAAAGCAGTCAACCAACAGATTTACTATCCGCCTATAGTATCAGAATACTTATGGATGCTTCGCTCAAAAAACCTACAATGCTCTTAATTCAAACTGCTGGATTTTGGTTAGACCTAACTCAAAATGCTTCTAAGCTTGTCTGTGCTGTTAAAACATTGACTGGTAGGCAAGATATTCATTATACATCACTATTGTCAATGCAGGGGTGGCGGCTAAAGTTTAATAATATTTTCCATTTCTCACAACGCTGGTGTCCTGACTGCTATTCTGACTGGCTTGAGTGCGGAAAGCCTATCTACCAACCTTTGTTATGGGCTTTGGAACCTGTAACTGTTTGTCCCCATCACCAACGTTACCTACAGTTGCGATGCCACTATTGCAATAGTTTACAGCCATTTCTCATTTTGGACAAAACTCAAGCTGGTTGTTGTTGTATGTGTGGTGCATGGCTTGGACAAATTTTAGACTCGGAGGTTAATTTCGAGTTGCTCTGCGTTGATTGGGACAACTGGGTTGCTCAAGTTCTGGGAAAACTCCTAGCTGCGACCGATGTACTTGTTACAAATCCGACAAGATCGGAAACTCGGTCTCTTGAGTGTCCAACATTTAATAGTCTAAATTGGTTTTTAAGGCAGTGTTATCAGATCGGAATCAATCCTGTTGAATATTTGAGTAATTTTTAAATTAAACTTGGGTGTATTTGAGTTCAACGTGCTCCCACCTGAAGTCAGTGAGCAACATCCGTAGCGCTATACTTTTCTTATTTTCTTTGTATATAAGGCTAGTTTATTCAAGCAGAAAGCATAAAGTAAACAACTTGCGCTTTTCTTATGCTTACAGTACTTTCAATGTGAAATATCAGTAAGCTGTGCCTTTCTCGCTCTAAAATATCTATACGGTTGTATCTCCATCAGTGTAGATATGGTGAAAATAGAGCGCGAGTCTATCAACTTCAAATTACCAAAATCCTTATGTGACGCACTCAGAGCCGCAGCAGAACAACGCAACACTACCGCCACTGATTTGGTAATTCAAGGGTTGCACCATATTTTGGGGGGTGTACCTGGTGTGGAGGCTAGTGTCGAAGTTCGTTTATACCAACTTGAAGAAGAATTTTGGCTTCTCAAACAAAGCATTAATCTAACTAGCACTAACCCCCATCAAGAAAGTAGGTTAACTGTATTGGAGAATAAACTCGAAGCTATAAGTACTCGACTCGCTCAATTTGAAGGGGTGATAACGCAACTTCAATATAGCGTCAATTCATCAAAATCCCGCAAATCGGGCTACCCCTATCAATTTAGTTCCCGATCGCTACAACTCCAACCCCTTGATGAGAAGAAACTAGCTCTGCGACTTAATACTACTGTAGCAACATTAACTGAAAAACGTACAACCCTCAGTCCCAAAGAGTTTGAATCTTKGACAAGAGACAAAGACAGTATTAAACGTGGATGGCAGTTCAACGATAAAGATGGTCTGTACCATGAAGTAAGCGCAACTTAAAGGGGTGAATGAGAATTGCTGGTGGTGACACACCCTCTCTATTGCATCCAACATTTATCACATTACCCGAAGCGCGTCCATCAACACTGTAAAAAATGCATCCAATACCAAGCGAGTTCAAGGATTATCTATTTCGCGATTGGAAGCATTGGCTTTGTAAGCATAAGTTAAGCAAGTCTCTTTGAAAGCATAAAGTGAGCAAGTTGCTCAACTTATCCTTACAGTGACATTAATCTTCCTATCTTTTAAAATTGAGTTTAAAGCGCTCTTTCTTCTCTACTCACCAGTATAGATAAGCGTCCTACGTCGTTACAATACTTTTTCATCTCCTATTTAAGCTGTTAAAGACTTTAAAGATAATGATAATCAAACATAGGGGAAGGAGGTGAGCGACGCTCACCTCCTTCCCCTTACTTCTACACGATTATCATTCTTAAAAATACAAATTCCAGTATTTTAACTGATTGACAAAAGGCACTTTATTCTAAAATATCCCAATCCCCGTCGATTGGGTTTTCATCCAGTTCGGGGCTGCGCCAAGCAGCCCATTCTCTGAATCAGACATAGCCATTGCAGCTATATCCTTCTTTAGACCCAAAGAACAAGCAAACCCATCCCACTGCGCTATGTTTCTGGCAGCGTTAAGATCTGCGTTATGGTAGTGTCCATGTGGACAATTGAAGTGGTGGCGTTCTCGAATACCCAATATTCCACAAGTTGAGCAGGATTTTGATGTGTATGGCGCTGGACGCTTAACCAACTTCAATCCTGACATTGCTAGCTTGTAGTCTAACTTCATCTCCAGCGAGTAGAATGACCACGAGTGACGAGATTGAGCAGAATCGGCACGTTGTCTCTTGGATTGCTTCATGGTTTTTCGGCATCCTTCTAAGTCCTCAACCACCACATCAGCATTCAAGAACTCTGCGAAACGGACAATCCGACGGGAAACAGTATGATCTGCTGCCTCCATCCAACGACGTTCTTTCTTATTCCACTTTTTAAGCGCCCTAAATTTTTTAGCAGATTGTAGTTGCTTACGCCGTTTTTGAAAATAACGACGACGATGCATAACTTCTTTGCCGCTAAAAAACTTACCAAACCCGTTCTTGGGAGCTACCACAGCAAGATTATTCTGTCCTCTATCACAGCCGATTCTGTTAGTTGCTATAACTTCTGGAACTTCCTCGGTTATAGAAACATAGATATACCATTTGTTGCGATGCTTAATAATCTTGGCACTACCTCTTTCAATCGTGCCACTAAGAATCCCTTCCAAAACTGGCTGCCAGTGTTTTGATGCAACCTCAATAGGAACACGCTTTGTTCCTTTGACGGTTGGAAAACTAACACTATATGTAGTTCCCACTTTATGCAATGCCCAGTTTTGATTGTTTACTTCTGGTGGCAATTGCTTGAAAGATTTTGCTTTTTTCCCAGCATCAGATGTGGTGTGTCGAATGACTTGATTAGACAGAGCAGACATGAGACGAGTTTGAACTTTAGAAGTTGTCAACTTTCGTCTTTCACTAAGAGGAACTGTTAGCAACCAATTAGCTAAATCTGTTGCCTCCTTAGTCATTTCTTCAAATAGTTTAATCTTTGATTTATTTAGTTGTACAAACTTTAGCTTGATAGTTCTTGTTACTCGTCTCAAATTTATCACCTCCTTAATATTTTTATTTGACCCACCTGGGTAAGTCTAAATATCAAGTTAACGCAAAGCTTTCGTTAAGAAATGACGCCAACTAAAGTTGCCAAGCATTCATGAGCCAGACACCAAATGAGGGAAACCCTCATTTGGTGTCTGGCGTCAGCACGAGTGGAAGCCGTGGGCTTTCTGCTCCCAACACTGTAAGATGAGTTGACGAATGCTAGAAGTACTTGGAAAACTAGACTCTAACTAAAGTAGTCAACTATGGATAAGTTTCACGGAGCAGATAAAAATGAAAAACATTACTCTCGAAAATATCACTCAAGCCGTGATTGAGCACGGTGATGGAGGCAAGACTCATCCACGCCTTTATGAGATTTATACCAGCCTGATTCGACATTTGCACGCTTTCGTGCAGGAGGTGAATCTGACGGAACAAGAGTTATGGCTCTTGCGCGATTTTATCATTCGGGCAGATCGCTACACAAAAGAGATACCGAATGGGGAAATTCATATGTTGCTCGACGTGCTGGGAATCTCAGAGCTAGTGGTTCTATTGCATAACAAGAGTAGCACAGCAACTGAAAGTAATGTGGAGGGTCCTGTTTATGTAGCAGATGCGCCAGAACGCAACATGGGCGATCGCCTCGGAATCGATCCCGACGGTAATACGCTCTTCCTATCAGGACGCGTGTTAGACCTGAACAACAAACCAATTGCCAATGCGCTTCTTGATGTCTGGCAGTCAAATTCAAAGGGACGCTATGACCTTCATGATGCATCCCAGGCAAAGGGTAACTTCCGAGGTCGTTTCAGAACTAATTCGGACGGCTCCTACTCCATTGAAACGGTTGTGCCAATAGGGTACACTATTCCATCAAGCGGACCGTGCGGTGAGCTGCTGCGGCTATTGGGACGACATACCCTGCGAGCAGGCCATATTCATTTTAAGTTGAGTGCTGCAGGCTATATACCCCTGACTACACAAATTCATATTGATGGAGATCCCCACCTCGATTCAGATACAACGTTCGCGGTCAGATCTGCCATCCTCAAGCTGCAAAAACATGAAGCACTCGACAAACTCAACGCATACAACCAAAGCAAACCTTTCTATACAGCCGAGTTTGACTTTGTGCTACAACCGACCGACCAACAGACAGATGCGGCTTAGAGCTTCCAAGGTCATTGGTTGTTGATTATGAGTTTTTAGTGCTTAATAGTTAGTGAATAACTCGTAACTCTACCGAGAGCAGCGACTAAAAACTAACCACTAAAAATGAGCTACTTATAAGGAGTGAGTCATGTCTGATTTGTCAGCTGCTCAGACGAATCCGTTGCTTGGAACTTGGACGCTAATCAGTGCGATCGCCATCAACCCTGACGGGACAATAACTAGTGAGGTGTATGGTCCTAACCCAATTGGCTACATCACTTATACACCCGAGGCGCGGATGATGGTCATATTTTCAAGGAGCACTCGCCCACCCTTAAGTGGAGATATTCGCTCACCATTCAGCAAAGACATTCGCTCTTTACCGGCTGAGGAATGTGTACAGGCGTTTTCTACATTCAATGCTTATGCAGGGACATACACGTTGGATGGAAACACCGTCACTCATCACGTCGAGGTAGCATCGATTCCTAATCGGGTTGGTAAGGATTTAGTCCGAACGTTCACATTGAATGGGAATCGAGTCACACTGAAAACGCCACCGACCAACACTGATGGAGTCCTGAAGGTCTTTGAACTGGTGTGGGAACGTGTGGAGCTATGATGATATCGACTCGTATATAAAGCGATGGCACGGAGTGCCCGCACACCGTGCCATCGCTTGTCAGTTGTCACAAGCATACATCATATCTTGCACCTATCCGTAGAAAACCGTATAAGCTAAAAAGATGCAAGGGTAAGCTACATAATTTTTCTTGGCTTTTCTCGCGCTCATAAAGGATTTTTGGTTTAATACTGAGTGATCTAATACAATAAATTTTTATTGGTGCAAAATGTGAGATACCAAACTTTCAAGAGTCCACATACGCTTAATTTTCTGCTCACGGCAAGCGCAGAAAGCTTTCCTGTGGAGAAGACCGTCAGCCCCTGAGCCCTGTGGACACACTACGTGTATGCCTACGGCACGCTTTGCGCTTACAAAGTTCACGCATTCAAGACCCCACGCTCCCGACCAACAATTCAAAATTCAAAATTTTTAAACCTTAACACAAATCAGGTAGCAAATATGGATCTTTTGATAGATGATCTTTTAAAGAATCAAAAAATTGATGGGAATAATCTAGCTATTCCCGGTTACTTTCTCCGCAGCACAGCACCTATCAATATAGAAGATGATGAGTCGAAAGTGGATGAAACTTTGCCCACAATTGATGATGTTATAGACCATCTTTATCGTCACAGTCAATCTGACACAGAAGAACTAGGACTTGTTATTCAAATTCATGGCTATAATACTGGTGTGAATGACGGACAAGAAGACTATGTACGCGAAGATTGGGCACGAGTTTGCAAATATCTTAATCAACAAGACAAAGCTCTTAAAGATAGAAAAAGTAGCTTTGTTTATCTAGGTTATCGATGGTCATCGGAAAGTGTTCCTTCTAACCTAAAAAATGCATTTTATTCTTTACCGAATTTTCTAAAGTTTTTACTATATAGTGGCTTAGCAATTACTGCTCTTGGTATTTTATTCTTAATTTTATTCTCGTCTCCTTGGTTTTGGATTTTTATTGTGCTAGGTGTCTGTTTAGCTTCTTTTATTGGAACTTTATTTATTTTGAGAGTCATTGTTTATTTTCGAGATGGATATCGAGCAAGATATTTCGCTGTCCCAGACCTAATAGAATTTATTAGACAATTAGACCAAGGTTTAATCCAGCGTTCAAAAGATGTTTTACGTGATGCTCAAAAAGCTCAAGAGGAGTGGAACAAAAAAAGAATTAAGTTGACTTTTATTGGTCATAGTATGGGTGGATTCATCACAACCGAAGTTGTGCGGGTTCTCTCTGACGCTTTTGATCCAGAAGCGATTGGGAATGTGGATAATTTGAATAAACGACCATCATCTAATATTGGTCGTGTTTTCAGTTTAGGTCGCTTAATTTTGGTTTCTCCAGACATTCCAATAAATACTATCCTTTCAGGACGGACTAACTTTTTGCGCTCTTCTTTGCGTCGTTTTGAAGAAGCTTATCTCTTTAGTAACGAAGGAGATGTTGCATTACGCCTTGCTTCAACAGCAGCTAATTATTTCTCTTTTCCAGCTAGTACTCGTACTCAAGGATATCGACTTGGTAATGTGACAGTTAATTTGCCAGATGCAAAGGTTTATGGAATTGTGAATTTAAAGCAGATATTGTCAGCAGAGCATCAGCTATTTTATTCTAATAAAAAATTTGATCACCTACTGAAATATCTTGGAGTTAAGGTTTTAAACAAGAGTGAAGAGCGAAACTTATTACAGAATAAGCAAGATCCAGAATCTTTAGTCCCTAAAGGTAAAGATCCAGAATCAATTGCTGATTTATTTACCTATTTTGATTGTACTGAATATCAAGATGAAACTGACTATCCAGGTCGTGAGGGCAAAACAATCAATGTTCTCATTTGTCCGAATCAAAAATCTCCGTTGAACTTTTGGGAGTACATAAAGATTCTCAAGGCTTTCTTTGACTCTTTTAGCAACAGTCCAACAGGGGTAGATGTTCATGGCGGTTACTTTCACGGTTCTTTTTGTAAATTGGTAATTTACCGTCTGGCTTTCGTGGGATTTCAAGGTTTACTAGACTCTTTAATCTTAGAACAACCTCATGAATTTAATCTTGTAGCACCTCCTGATTTACAGGAAAAGCTCAATAGAAGTGGAGAATTGAATACGATGGAAAAACATAAAGTTGCTCTGGAATATTTTTCTTGGATCTGTGAGCAAAAAAGTATTCAAGTTGCAGCTTCTTCAGAACGCTACTATGTCGATGTTTTAAATGAATCTCGCGAAAAAGTTAGATGTGAATTCTTATCACAACAAAAAAATGACTGATAAAGCGACTCAAGCTAAATTGGTTTTTGAAAACTCTTTGCTTAGAAGTGCAGAAGAATTCTCAACCTTTGATTATCAAGTTGGGGGTAGTTTGCCGATGAATTCTCCTACTTATGTGGTACGGTCCGCAGATCGTCTCCTTTATCAAGCACTGAAGTGCGGAGAGTTTTGTTACATTCTGAATGCACGGCAAATGGGTAAGTCAAGCCTTATGGTATGCATGATGCATCGTCTCCAGCAAGAGGGGTTTAGCTGTGCAGTAGTAGATATCACTCGCCTTGGTACTGAAAACGTCACTCCTGCTCAATGGTATAAAGGATTTGCTGTAGAGTTATGGCAAAATTTTAATTTGTTTGGAAAGGTGAATCTTAAAGCATGGTGGAACGAGCAAAAAGATTTATCTTGTATTCAGTGCTTGAGTCGGTTTATAGAGGAAATCATACTACCTCAAGTTGAGAGTGAAAAGATATTTATTTTTGTCGATGAAGTTGATACTGTTTTGGGTTTGAATTTTCCTGTTAATGACTTTTTTGATCTCATTCACTTCTGCTTCAATCAGCGTAGTATTAATCCAGAGTATCGACGTTTAACTTTTGCTCTGTTTGGAGTCGCAACACCTTCACATTTAATAACTGATCATCAAAGAACGCCCTTCAATATTGATCAAGCAATTCAACTTAATGGCTTTCAAATCCATGAAGCTCAACCTTTGCTTTATGGATTGACAGAGAAAGTGAGTAATCCACAAGTCGTGCTCAAAGAAGTGTTAGCCTGGACAAGCGGTCAACCTTTTCTGACTCAAAAGCTTTGTAAACTCATACGCCGTTGCTCATCTCCTATCCCCACAAATGGTGAAGCGCAATGGGTTGAAAATTTGGTGCGAAATTATGTGATGAAGAATTGGGAATCTCAGGATGAGCCAGAGCATTTGAGAACGATACGCGATAGCATTCTCAACACCAAGCTAAAATCATCTCGGCTACTAGAAATATATCGACAAATTTTGTCTCAACAAAAAGTTGTTTATGTTGATAGTCCAGAAGAAAAAGAGTTGCTGTTGTCAGGTCTTGTCGTCAAGCAACAGGGTTTTTTAAAAGTGCATAACCGGATTTATCAATCAATATTTGATCATACTTGGATTAATGAGCATCTCTAAACAACATTATCATAATATAGGATTCTTATTTTATTTTTGAACAGAACTCTGTACAGTTACCAGTTATCAGTTATCAGTTATCAGTTATCAGTTATCAGTTATCAGTTATCAGTTATCAGTTATCAGTTATCAGTTATCAGGTAGGAAACGGACTCGTCCACCCCTTGTTCACTGTTCACTGTTTACTGTTCCCTGTTTACTGTTCCCTCTTTACTTTTAAAAATCTGCCTTTGCGCTTCGTACAACATTAAAGCAGCGGTCATTGCTACATTTAAAGATTCTACCCCCGGACTCAGGGGAATTTTTACTTGTAAATCTGCTGTTGCTGTCAATTCTTTTGACAAACCAGCACCTTCATTCCCTAACAAAATTAAACTGGGTTTGCGCCAGTCTACATCCCAATAAGTCAAAGTAGCGCTAGGTAAGGTTGCAACAACCTGCATTCCTGCTTCCCTACTTTGCTGGACTGTGGTTTTTAAATCGGGACTCATCGCCATTGCTAGACGAAACCACTGTCCAGCAGAAGCACGTAATACTTTTGGATTGTCTAAATCCACACTATCTTCACTCAGCCACAACCCAGAAGCCCCAGCTGCTGCTGCAGTCCGAATTATTGTACCCAAGTTGCCTGGATCTTGTACAGTTTCCAACGCTAGCATTATACCAGTAAACGGCAGTTTTCCAACGCGTTCCTTTCTTTTTGCCGTCGCAACTACGCCATCTGGTTGTACTGTGGTGGCGATCGCCTTTAAAACCTCTTCACTCACAATTTCTGCTCGTTCGCAAAGATCACATGCTTTTTCCCATAGCACAGCATGGGTGTCTTGCCATTCTGGTGTACTGCACACTGCTTCCAATGGGTAATTCGCCGCACAAGCTTCCTCTAACAGATGCGTCCCTTCTACCAAAAACAACTGTTGCTTGTGTCTTTCTTTTGAGGAGTGGAGTTTGCGAATTTGCTTGACTAGGGAATTTTGTAAACTTGTTAACATTGAGGTTTTGAGCGTTGGTGAATTTGGGAATGAATTTGATAGTGCACGATGTTCAATTTCCTGTAAATCCTTGTAGAGACGTTGCATGCAACGTCTCTACATAAAATGCAACGTCTCTACATCAATGGAAATGCGTGAAATTCATATCTTAATTTAGCAACGCTAAGGTTGGAGTCATGAGTGATGAGTCAAGATAGTCTACCAACAAATACCCTTGTTAACTCCTTACTGAGCACTTCTCACTCGTATGCGGAACCCGGGACTTGAACCCGGAAGCCTTTCGGCACTAGAACCTGAATCTAGCGCGTCTGCCAATTCCGCCAGTTCCGCGAATTGATTTTTGATTAACAGCTTTTAATTGTCACTCAATTCTTTCGATTTGTCAAGCCCTAATTTCTGACATCAACTGTTTCTTGGGTATTAAGTATTTATTCTTATCAGTATTCCGCTTTTCTGAAAAAAAATTGTATGATAAATTGTTGATTCATAACAGTTTATATTAAGCGTTCCCTGTTCCCGTATCTGCTCTTAGACCAAACATAAATGAAATTTATCAATTTCAGTTCAAAAATGTAGACAATCAAAAACTATCGTGTAGAATCGAAACCAACTTCAAACTTATACAATCAACAGTTTTTTTGGAGGGTAAGTTTATTATTCCTTCTGGCGGCTTACCAGATGCCAAATCTTCCTCGACAGCAGACTCCTCAGTCCTGCAAATATCGGGTGGGCATCGTTTGCAAGGTCATGTAAAAATTAGCGGAGCCAAAAATTCAGCACTGGTGATCATGGCTGGAGCTTTGCTCTGTTCAGGCGAATGTCGGCTCCGTAACGTGCCGTTATTGGCAGACGTGACACGGATAGGTCAGGTATTATCAGCTTTAGGCGTTCGCTTGAAGCAAACAGGAGATATTTTAGAAATTGATGCTAGAGAAATCAAAACATCAAAGGCTCCCTATGAACTGGTGACACAGCTTCGAGCAAGTTTCTTTGCTATTGGTCCGATCCTAGCACGACTGGGAGTCGCGCAGATGCCTTTACCGGGAGGCTGTGCTATTGGCGCAAGACCTGTTGATCTGCATGTCAGAGGACTGCAAGCAATGGGAGCTGAAGTACAGATTGAGCATGGCGTTTGTAATGCCTATGTTCCTGGTAGCAGTCGCCGATTGAAGGGAGCAAAGATATACTTAGATATTGCTAGCGTGGGAGCAACAGAAACTTTGATGATGGCGGCTACTCTTGCAGAGGGCGAAACCATTATCGAAAATGCTGCACGCGAGCCAGAAGTCGTTGATTTGGCGAACTTCTGTATTGCAATGGGAGCAAAGATACACGGGGCAGGAACCAGTACAATTACGATTGTCGGTGTTCCACAGTTGCACTCGACTGAGTATAGCATCATTCCTGATCGCATTGAAGCAGGAACATTTTTGGTCGCCGCAGCAATTACTCGTTCAGAACTGATTCTCTCACCTGTGGTACCAGAGCATTTGACACCAATCATTGCTAAGCTGCAAGATATTGGAGTGTCCATTATTGAGGAAGCACCGAACTGCTTACGAACTCTAAGCGCAGAAACGCTGAGGGCAAGTGATATTGAAACTTTGCCTCATCCAGGTTTTCCTACAGATATGCAAGCGCCATTTATGGCTTTGCTGGCACTGGCGGAAGGCGATAGTGTGATTAATGAATCTGTGTTTGAAAATCGTTTGCGCCACGCTTCTGAGTTAAATCGCCTAGGGGCAGATATTCGCGTTAAAGGTAACGTTGCCTTTATTCGAGGAGTGCCGATGTTATCAGGCGCACCCGTACTCGGAACAGATTTGCGAGCATCAGCAGCGTTAGTTTTAGCAGGACTCGCGGCAGAAGGAAAAACTATCGTTCAGGGATTGCAACACTTAGATCGAGGCTACGATAGACTTGATACAAAGTTGCTGCAACTAGGAGCAAGAATCCAGCGAATGCCACTAGCACAGGTCAATGCGGAAGTTGCTTCTAACCGGACAGTTGAGAAACTCCCAACCTCTGGGGCAACAAATAGGGAAAACGTGCAATCACAGTAGATAGCGCTTTGGACTTCTTCAGGTGACTCTTGGAATCCCCAACCTATCTTGCACTTGAGGTTGGGGTTCGTAACGGTAAATGTTAAACTGGTGGAGATAGGCTGTTCAAAACAACAATCCTACTAGATTATTTTTCAATACCTTATATCCCCACCAAGATTCCGCCATGTTTGTGCAAAAGACTCAACTCATTGGTCTCAAAGCAGATTCATTCCGTCATCCGCTAGATCTAGACGCAACCAAAGCACTCAAGCAGATACCTGGTTTGGATATGATGGTGCGGAATTTTTTGGGACCATTGGCGGAACAGATTTTTTATGTAGAAAATATCGCTTCCAGTGTTCTGGTTGGAGAAAAACAACTACCATCACTCCATCAGTCCCTGTTAGAAGCCTGCAAAATACTGGATATCGAACCCCCTCAGCTTTATGTTAGGCAGCATCCAGCACCTAATGCATACACTTTTGCGATGCGGGGAAAACAGCCTTTTATTGTGCTGCACACCTCCCTCATCGATATGCTGGAACAAGAAGAAATTCAGGCTGTGATTGCTCATGAATTGGGACACCTCAAGTGTGACCACAGTGTTTACCTAACTCCAGTCAATATATTGATATTAGCTGCAGCAGTGGTACCTACCGTCGGAACAGTTCTTGCGCAAGCAATACAGACGCAACTTTTGGAATGGGTACGCTGTGCTGAGTTTACATGCGATCGCGCCGCATTACTCGCAACCCAAAACCCCAAAGTTGTCATGTCGGTGTTGATGAAACTTGCTGGTGGTTCGCCCACCCTCGCACCGCAACTTAACCTTGATGCTTTTATTGCCCAAGCTCGTGCTTATGATGATATTAGCAAGACCGAGATCGGTGAGATGGTCAAAGCTGCCCGCACCGCCCAGTTAACTCACCCAGTACCCGTTCTGCGTGCCAGAGAAATTGACCGTTGGGCAAGTAGCCAAGATTATCAAAAGTTGTTGCAAAATCAAAAAATAGAGTATAATAGTGAAGTTGCACCCAAGGGCGGGTGGCGAAACTGGTAGACGCACCACACTCAAAATGTGGCGACCTTGCGGTCATAGGAGTTCGATTCTCCTCCTGCCCACTTGAAATCAGTGAACAGTTATCAGTTATCAGTTATCACTGTTCACTGCGTAGGTAGCTGTTCCCTGTACAATAGCCTAGTAAAGGCTACCTTCTTAAGCTGCGAGGATCTAAAGCATCCCTCAGTCCATCACCCAGCAAGTTGAAAGCCAACACTGTGAGAATAATCAACGCAGCAGAAGGCCAAATTAGCCAAGGTTGTAATACTAAAATTGAAGCATTAGTTGCAAGAGATAACATATTACCCCATGAGGGGTCTGGTTGTTGAATTCCTAACCCGATGAGACTGAGTACTGCTTCTGCACCAATAAAGCTAGGGACAGCAAGTGTAGCAGAAATAATGATATAAGTAGCGGTTTGCGGCAATACGTGACGCACGATAATGTAAAGTGGATTGCCACCCATTGCTTTTGCTGCTTGGACGTATTCTCTTTCTTTAATAGAGAGGACTTGTCCGCGAATAACTCGTGCTAATCCAGCCCAGCTGATAAACGAAGTAATCACGACAATCAGCAAAAAGCGTTCGGTACTGGATAACCCCGGCGGTAGTACCGCACCCAAGGTTACCAAAAGATAAATACTCGGGAAAGTCATCAGCACTTCGCTTAACCGCATAATGACGCTGTCAAGCCAACCACCGAAATAGCCAGAAATTCCTCCAATTAACATCCCTAAGGGAAAGGTTAGGGCAACCCCAATAATACCGATAAACAGACTTATACGACCACCATACAGCAGGCGACTGAGTTGGTCTCGACCTTGGTCATCTGTACCTAAAACGTTAAACTTTGCCTCACCAACAGCACCAAACAAATGTATATTCAGCGGGATACCACCAAATATTTCTACCTCGTCCCATTTTGGGGGTAGAGGTAAATTCAACTGAAGTAGACGATACTCAGGTCCAGTGACAAATAGTCTTAGGGGAGAAGGCTTTTTATAGTCTACGATGATTTGGCGATCGCCCGTTTCTAAATTTGTGTCTCCCTGAGTCGTTGGATAAATGTGAGGACCAATAAACTGCCCTGATTGTTTAGAAACCCAGTAAACACGCGTTGGTGGTAGTAGAGAACCATTTGGTTGCGAAGTGTAAGGGTTGTAAGGGGCGACAAAATCAGCCAAAATGACTGCTATATAAAAAACCAACAGTAAAATTGCCCCAAACCTTGCTAAAGGATTTTTCTTGAGTCGATGCCACCAATTCATAGTAATTACGAGTTATGATTCAGCAAATTATAAATTATAATTTATAATTTGCTGAATTGTGAAAGCTTTTTCGTTGTTAATCATTTCTAAGTATAGGACTCCTATTTGATTTTTAAAAAGGTTCAGTATACCCCCAATAGCGTTTTTTCTGTTAAGAGTTAAGCGTTAAGAGTTTCCTGTTCCCTCCCTCTACAAGTTAGTTTAGAAATCAAACCCGATTCCTATATCAATTCTTAAGCACGGAGTTTTTCAATCAGGTACAAATGATCTTCTTGAAGTTTTTCGTGTTCTACAACAAATACATTTGAGTAGAGGTTAGCAACAATTTGCTTTCCTTGCTGTGTAAGCGAGAGATAGCGCAATGCATCCTTAATATAAGGATAGACAACATTCCAGTAGAATTTGGCATAGTTCTTGCGTAAATCAGCAGGGTTTTGATAACCCAACACCTTATTCATGCCAGTCTCCTCAAACTCATAAAATAAAGAGGTAATCTTGTTTAAATAACGTGGATCGCTCAATTGTCCAATCAAATCCGCAGCACGTACTAAACCGGCAAAATTATTTGTATCTTGGTGGTCATCTACAGCTGGCACAGGAAACCGAGTCAATTCAATATTGCTCTTAATGACTTCTGAGTCTATCAATTTGTGACCGCCAAAACGCTCATCAATAAAAAGCTTTGCCCGATCAACATGATAAGGTGTCAGACTCGCATCAGAAGCACCAGAACGAAGAGAAATCATTTTCCCATCTTTACCAGTAGCGTACAAACTTTCCTCTTCTCGGTCTTGTCGGCAAACTCCTTTGACATAACCAATATCATGACAGACCAAGGATATAATAAAATGCAACCAGTCTTCATTTGAAACACCTCCTTCACGGATATGTTTGCCGCGCAAAATTTCTTGTCCAACCAAAGTAACTAGGATAGAATGTTCTACGTTATGATAAAGGGCATCACTGTTGGCAATATTTTCCAACGCCATATTGCCTGCCCAGGCTATAATATCTTGGTAATCGTTTTTCAGGCAGCCGTAGGTGCGACGGTATCCTTCACGAATTTGAGCGACAAACGCATCAATCAAGATTTCAGTGGCATTAAACATATTGGTGACTCTGTTATATACCAAATTATTTATTATTGGTTTATCTCAAATTTGGATAATTTGATGACCGTTGAAGCACTCAAATAAAGGCAAATAACTGTTTATAACTGTTTATAGTTTAAGCATATCTGCTAGCAGTGCGTGTATGCAGGGTAAGCGCAAATTTTTACGAATTGAGCAAAATATCAACCGTGCCTTCGTAGTTATACATAGCCCCAAACGACTACGGAACTGGTGGTACAGGTTTATCTTTATCATTTTCCCATCACCCCATGAGCCCAACTTATCCCCTACTTGACAAAATCGTAACGATAGTCAACCGTAGATTTGAGGAATATTAGAACTCACAGCAGATAAAATACGTCATAGTTAATATACATTAATTAATTTAAAATTTTCTTAAGTACAACTGCTTAATGACGGTTGGGAAACTGGAGGGACAACTGTGGGAAAGGAAAGTTTTTCAGAACTAAAAGCGGAAGAACCACTAGCATTTGAAGATGCAAACTCGCAAAAAAAAAAGGAGTATCCAAAACGACATTCATGGATGATACCATTGTTAGTAGGTATAGGCTTGGGAGGTTTGATTGTCTTTGGGGGAATGCGTCTCTCAAATAAAAGTGTATCTAAACAAACAACAATTGCTGAAAAAAAATCAGTACAAAAAGTTGCACCGACAATGTCAGTCACCGTCACCCCACTAGAAACAACTCGTGTTGTGCGAACCCTCAGTACGAATGGGAGTGTTGCAGCACGCGATTTGACTCCAGTTTTGCCTCAGGCAAACGGCTTGCAGATAAAAAAAATTCTTGTCAATATAGGAGATATTGTCAAGGCAGGTCAAGTGATGGCTGTGCTGGATGATTCAGTACTGCAAGACCAAATTCGGCAAGCAAAAGCGGATGTGGAAGCAAAGCAGGCAGATGTTGCTTCAAAACAAGCGGATTTGGCATCGAAGCAAGCAGTTGTAGTCTCAACTCGGGCAACTGTGGTATCAAATCAGGCGATCGTCCAGCAAAAACAAGCAGATTTTGCTCAAGCGCAGGCAAAATTACGAGATGCCCAAATCAATTTTCAACGCATTCAAGAACTGACATCTCAAGGGGCCATTAGCCAACAACAATTGGATACTGCTACCACAAATTTAGCCACAGCAACAGAGGCGGTACGCCTTGCCCAAGCGAATATCAAGAGTGCCCAAGCTAATGTCAGTAGTGCCCAGGCAAATATTGGTAGTGCCCAAGCTAATGTTAAAATTGCCCAAGCCAATATCAACAGTGCCCAAGCCAGTGTCAAAAGTAGCACCGCCAAGATGGAACAACTGAAAACTCAGCTGGGACAAACATTGCTTCGTGCGCCAGTTTCGGGAGTTGTGGCGGAGAAATTGGTAAGAGTGGGAGATGTCACCGGTATTGCACCACAAACACAGGTAGCAACTGTGGTTGGGGGAACACAAAAGCTATTCTCGATTATTCAGGATGGGAAACTAGAGTTACAGGCAGAGGTTCCTGAAATTCAGCTTACACAGGTAAAAATTGGCTCCAAAGTGCAAGTCACCTCTAATGTTGATAGCCGTATCAAGTTGCAAGGACGAGTCAGAGATATAGAACCTATAATAAATCAAGAAAATCGTAAAGCAACAGTAAAAATTGACTTACCACAAACCAATTTGCTCAAACCAGGAATGTTTGCTCGTGCTGCGATAAGCACTGTAACCACAATCGGTTTAGCCGTACCCCAAAAAGCAGTTCTGCCTCAACCAGATGGGAGTGCAATTGTCTTCATCCTATCAGGTGTAGACACGGTTCGCGCTCAGAAAGTCGAACTAGGAGAAATTCTTGTTGGTGGCAGAGTGGAAATCAAAAGTGGATTGCAGCAGAGTAATGCATCCCGTGTCCGTGTCGTCGTTGACGGTGCAGGATATGTCAAAGATGGTGATACAGTACGAGTCGTCAACACTCAACACTCAATAGTTGATAGTCAATAGTCACTCTTGACTCTGGACTTGGATTTTTAATCCATAACTCAAATTTTCGATTTATAACTCCTAACAGATTGCATGTCCTTCAATATTTCAGCTTGGTCGATTAAAAAACCTGTTCCAACAATAGTTTTATTCTTGATTTTAACTGTAGTCGGTTGGTTTTCCTTTCTTGCTTTGGGAATTGATACGAACCCAAATATTGATGTTCCAACAGTGCAGGTCAGGGTAACACAACCAGGGGCAGGTCCTGCAGAACTAGAATTCCAAGTCACAAAAAAAATAGAAGATGCGGTTGCTGGGTTGGGTAATATCGACGAACTGCGATCAACGGTTATCGATGGTGTCTCCACAACCACAATCAACTTTGTTTTGGGAACAAACACTGACCGCGCCACAAACGATGTTCGTAACGCAGTGGCGCAAATTCGCCAGAACCTTCCACAGGACATTAACGACCCAATTGTGCAACGCCTAGAATTTGCCGGAGGTCCAATCATGACCTACGTGGTAAAATCTGACAAGCGTTCTGTAGAAGAATTAAGTAACCTTGTTGACCAAACCATTAGCCGCGCTTTATTGGCTGTTAAGGGAGTATCACAAGTTAAGCGTGTCGGTGGGGTTGACCGAGAGATCCGAATCAACTTGAATCCAAATCGTTTACAATCTCTAAGTATCACCGCTACCCAAGTCAACGACCAAATACGGGCTTTTAACATTAACTTACCTGGCGGACGTGCTCAAATTGGCGGTAGTGAACAAGGTATTCGTACTCTTGGTAGCGCCGCAAGTGTAGAGGTTTTAAAAAACTATGAAATCGTCTTGCCTAACGGTGGTTCTGTACCCTTGTCCAGCTTGGGAACAGTCGAGGATAGCTTTGGTGAAGTTCGACAAGCAGCAAGTTTGAACAACCAACCTGTGGTGGCGTTCCAGGTGTTGCGTAGCAGTGGCAGTGTTATGGTGACAGTGGAACAAGGAGTGAAAGCAGCGGTAGAACAACTGCAAAAAACTCTACCGACCGATGTCAAACTAGAATTAATTTTTACCAGAGCAACTTTTGTTCAAAAATCATACCAAAGCACCATAGATGAATTAATTCAGGCTTCGGTACTCGCAGTCATAGTCATTATGCTGTTTTTGCGTGACTGGCGAGCAACATTGATTACAGCAGTCGCCTTGCCACTGTCAATGATTCCTACCTTTGCTGTACAGTATGCCTTAGGTTACACCCTCAACAACATGACCTTATTGGCATTAGCATTAGCAGTGGGTAACTTGGTGGATGATGCCGTCGTAGAAATTGAAAACATGGAACGGCATATGGCAATGGGGAAATCTGCTTGGGAAGCTGCTTTTGACTCATCTGACGAAGTGGGTTTAGCAGTGATAGCGAGTGCAGCAACGATTATCGCCGTGTTTATGCCTGTTGCTTTTATGGGCGGTGTTCCCGGTCAATTTTTCCAACCCTTCGGTGTGACTGTTGCCGTTTCCACCATTTTCTCAACCTTGGTCGCACGGATGATTACGCCGATGATGGGCGCGTATTTACTCAAGGATAAGCAGCCAAAGCAGGGGAGAGAGGAAACGAACCAGATGAGGGAGCAACATATTGCTAGTGTGCCCACTTCTGTTCGTCGTCGTTTTCAACCCTATAGATCTCTGCTTAAATGGGCGTTACGTCACAAGTTGACAACTTTGGGTGTTGCTGTTGCTTTCTTCATTGCTAGTTTAATGCTTGTTCCCTTCATTCCTAAAGGGTTAGTTGATAGTAGCGACATTGGAATTTCCACTATTTCTATGCAACTTCCCCCTGGTTCTACTTTAGAAGATACCAATAAGGTGGTTACCCAAGCGACAAATGTCATTAAGCAAAATCCCAATGTCGTCAGCGTACTAGCTACACAAGAGGTAAACTCTGCGACGCTTGTTGTTAAACTCATATCTAAAGAAGAAGGACGAAAAATTTCTCAAGTAGAATTTGAGCAGAAAGTACGTCCTTTATTCGCGCAAATTCCAGGGACAAGAATTAGTTTCCAAAGTGCAGGTGCTGTCGGTGGTAGCAAGGATTTAACAATACTCCTGCGCAGTGATAACCCCAAAGCGTTGACTCAAGCAGCAGATGCACTTGAAAAGCAGATGAGAAGCATACCCGGACTTGTGGAACTGTCTTCTAGTGCGAGTTTGCTGAAACCAGAAATTTTGGTCATTCCTAACCCGCAACGGGCAGCAGATTTGGGGGTAACAGTGCAATCAATTGCTCGTACAGCCTCCCTTGCCACAATAGGCGATAACGATGCAAATTTGGCGAAATATAATCTTTCTGACCGCCAAATCCCTATTCGCGTGCAAATTGACCCCAAAGCACGTCAAGACATTAATACCATCAAAAATCTCCAGGTTCCTAGTCAAAATGGCAGCTTGGTTCCTCTGATCGCAGTTGCAGATATCCGCTTTGGTAGTGGTCCTGCAACTATTGATCGCTACGATCGCTCCCGTCAAGTTTCCCTAGAAGCCAACTTGCAAGGCATTTCTTTGGGGGATGCACTCAAAGCAGTCAATCAACTCCCAGCATTGCAAAACTTACCGCCAGGAGTCAAGCTGCAAAACTCTGGTGATGCCAAGATTATGGCTGACATATTCAGTCGCTTTGGTGCTGCATTGGGACTCGCAGTCATGTGTATTTATGCTATTCTCGTCCTGTTGTATAACAACTTTCTTCATCCTCTGACGATTATGGCAGCATTACCTTTCTGTTTGGGTGGCGCACTCGTAGCCTTAATGCTGGCACAAAAGGCTTTGGGAATATACGCCCTGATTGGTATCGTGCTGTTGATGGGGATTGTGACGAAAAACTCTATCCTCTTGGTAGACTACACAATTATTAACCTTGAGGAAGGCAAAACTCAACGTCAAGCTTTGTTAGAAGCTGGAGTGTCTCGTTTACGTCCAATTATGATGACTTCCCTTGCAACGATCGCCGGTACCGTTCCCTTGGCATTGGGAATTGGCGCAGGTGCAGAAGTTCGTCAGTCGATGGGCATAGCTATTTTAGGAGGTTTTACAACCTCCACTTTGCTGACTCTGGTAGTAGTACCGGTGCTGTTCTCTTACGTTGACAGCTTCCAATGCTGGATTCTAGATGTCGCAAAATACGGCTTTGGCAAGAAACCGCAGCGCAAGATTGCCGAAGAGAATGAAGTCGTGAATCTACCACCTGCTAGTTGAAATAAGTTGACCAAACTTAAGGGTGTAGGGGCAAAACAAGTCAAAACCATTGGGTAGCTGAACCGGAAGTTGTTAATAATTAAACGACTCCAAAAGTGCGGTTCTTCAGGCACCAGCACCACCTGCTGTCGCAGACATTCCAAGCAGAGGTCTTGCTGGTTATAAATGCCATAGCGAATATTACCAGACTGGGGAGAATATAAACCAGCAATTATTTTGGCGAGGGTACTTTTGCCACAGCCAGATTTACCAATCTAAGATTCGCATATTGGAATGCAAAAATCTACATCCCCTATGTGGCATCGCTCTTCGGTCGGAATATTTGGTAGGATTGACTATATTCGAGAGCGCCAACCCTGACTTGCGGGTGTAGTTCAGTGGTAGAACGTCAGCTTCCCAAGCTGAATGTCGTGGGTTCGAGTCCCATCACCCGCTTCAAAAAAAATCCTGAAATCGTTAGCTTTTTTGGAGTTTTCCTATCGCACCAATGACTCAATGCCAACCTGATCAAGTTCCCGACCAATCAATACTAATTTCGTTTGACGGGGTTCGTGGGGTTGCCAAGGACGGTCATAAAAGTAGTCAAATCGATTACCAACACCCTGTAATACCAGACGCATGGCTTTTTTCGGAACTGCGACAAATCCCTTAATTCGATAAATTTCTTGCTGTTGTACCAATGTTTGCAAACGTTGAACCAAGACAGACGGCTCAAATGCCTGGTCTAGTAGTAGTTGCACCGCATTAATTCCGTCATCATGTTCGTGTTCGGCTTCGTTGTCGTGGTGACTGGGGCGACTATCCAAGTTGTCTTCTACCGCAGCGTTGAAACCGAGTAACAGATCGCAATCAATTTGACCGTCTTGGCACTGAATCAGTTTTACACCAGGGGACAAGTTCTGTTTTAACCACTGCTGCACTTTAGCTTGGGTTTGGTCATCAACGCGATCGCCCTTAGTCAGCAACACCAAGTCAGCACACGCAAGCTGATCTTCAAACAGTTCTTCAATGGGTGTTTCGTGTTCTAAACTATCATCGGCTTGCCGCTGTATTTCAAAAGCTTCTAAATCGCCCACAAATTGATTCGTTGCTAAAGCTTCACAATCCACCACGGTGATAACACTGTCCACTGTAGCGCCCGTGCGAATTTCCGGCCAGCGAAAGGCTTGTACCAATGGTTTTGGTAGGGCTAGTCCAGAGGTTTCAATTAACATGCAGTCAATGCGATCGCGTCGCTTTAGCAATTCTTGCATCGCAGGTAAAAATTCCTCTTGCACCGTACAGCACAGACAACCGTTGGTGAGTTCAACAATGTTACTGTTGAGGTCTTCTTCATCGTCACAGACTCGGCAAGAACGCAAAAGTTCGCCATCAATTCCGACTTCCCCAAATTCATTGACCAAAACAGCAATGCGTCGTCCCTGATTGTTTTGGAGTAAATGGCGAATCAACGTCGTTTTGCCTGCGCCAAGAAATCCTGTAATGACTGTGACGGGAATTTTATGCATAGAAGTCCAACCTTGCTGACTGTGCGAAAACTGACTAATTTGCTGGTGATATGGAAGGGGATTTTTCATCCCGAAAACTAGATGAACTGGAGAGGATCTGCTTACACCGTACTGCCCGAAACATACCAAAGCGGCACAAGCCAACGCCAAAGGCCAAACGCATCAACAGCAGGGTAGGAACTTCTCGCAGCGATTTGATGAAACCGGGTAGGCCAAAACTTACTAAACCTTTGGGACGAATGATCCCTTGCCAAATGGAATCAAGCCAAGATGGTAGGGTTTGGTGTGTCCAGTCGGCAGTAATCACTGCCCCTTCGGTCAAGGCTGTTGCCTGCAAAAGTTCGGCAAACCCTTCAATACTGGCGAATTCAGGATGTGCCCATTGATCTAGCAGTTGCCGCATCACCCAGCTTTCCCACCAAACCAAAGGTTGCTTTCTGGCATCTCGCTGGTTCCAATCTGCTACGACAAGGATTCCCCCTGGCTTGAGTACCCGCAACAGTTCTTTAGCAAAAACCGCCTTATCCGGCATATGCGGTCCCGCCTCGATACACCACACTACATCAAAACTGGCATCTGGGAAAGACAGATTCATCGCATCATCTTGTTGAAACTGGGCTGAAATTTCTGGTGGGGTCAATTCCTGTGCCCGTTTCACCTGTTCCGGGCTGATAGTGATGCCTGTAACGCGAAAGCTATAGTCCCGCGCTAGGATACGACTACTGCCACCAATGCCACAACCCACATCCAAAAGTGTAGTGCCAGCAGCCAGCCGATCCAACCCACCCCAACGCACCATCTCATGCACAAAGTCCACCTTGGCGGCACGGAAATCTTTGGGATGAGGGGGGGAACCGTAGTGACCAAGGTGAATATGCTCTCCCCAATAAAACTCAAGGATACCATCTTGAGTCCATTGATCGTAAGCATTGGCAACAGAATCACTCGATTGGTAGCGGCGGGCACTAAAGATATAGATTAACCCCAGCCCTAACGCCACCGTCAACAACAGCCAGATAATGTTCATCTAAAAACTCCCTTGACTGTGGAAACCGCATCTATTTATAACTGTAATGAAAAACAAAACGTTAAATTTATTTAGCGTGAACTTTAGCCAAACAAATCAGCGTATCCATTTTTTTGTGAAGAGTCACGCCAAAGAAAATTAGCGTAAGCCTTAAGCTAGCTGCGCCTCCGGCAATCGCTGCCTCTAAAGACGCAATTTATACCGCAAATTCACCGCCTACCGTCTCATAGAAAGTTGTAATCTGTGGCGTTTTGATATGTGGATCTATGAGAATGTAAAGCCTAGTCTTTGTAGGAATGTTCATAAAAATACTGTTCTGTGCCTCGCAGATGTATAAAATTTACAAGTTAGCTTCGGCGGGCGTTCTGACTCACAAGGCCGGCCTTGATTACAGCTGCGGGACAGCGCCGGATTCACACCGGACTTTCCCCGTTACCTCTAGTGGCTGTTCTCCCACTAGAACCGAGATTTATATGAATATTAACACAACTGTGGTTTGCTTGCATGAAAATCAATGGTCGATCTATACTGGCATTCGTCATTAATCGGGGCAAGTTTCATCCTTTATCAAAGCTTGCCCTGAGTTGCTACATGTCTGGTAGCTAAAAGTTGTGCAACCATCTGTGCACGCGACGAAACCTCAAGCTTACGGAACATTCGCTTTAAGGCTTGCTTAACAGAATTTTCAGTGATCCAAAGTTCAGTCCCAATTTCTGCGTTAGTTCGCCCCAAAGCAACCAACTGTGCAATTTGTAATTCACGAGGCGTTAAGCGATTGGTTCTAAAGGAGGGGGGAAGCGATTTTCCTCCAGAAACACTTTGTGAACGCACTGTCGCAGCCCAAACAGATAAGTGCAAGCAGATGGCACTCAAATCGACTAGATTTTGGGCATCAAAGGCAGGCATTGACTTTTCACGTGTGCAGCCTACTACACCCACTAATTGACCGCGATTTATGATTGGTCCTGCCATCACATGCCAATGATCCGGACGGGGACAGATTAATTTCCAAGCCTTCGGTGATGTCACTAATGCTTCGTGGACAGGAGCATGACGCTCCACCAAATAACGCGCCAAAGGATTATGTTCGATTGAGAGTGCAATTTTCAATATTTTCTGAAGATTGCGATCTGTTAAGGGCAGTTGGTCGAAGAAAAAAATCCCCCATCGTTTCGCTGCAAAATACTCACCAATTTTTGGCACGACTTGCAATCGCAGATCATGTTCGCTATGAGCTTGGTTGATGGCTTCAAACAGAAATCCCAAAGAACTAGTCATAAGTCAAGTGGTCTCAAGTGTACCCGATCAAGGTCTAGAAGCATCATTTGTACTCAGCTTATATTAGCTTTAATCTTAACAATCACTTGATATGACCATCAATTCGGAAATTGATCGCGATCGCGCTCCCATCCGTTCGATGCAAATCGGCTTTTATGCGACTTCAGTCGTCTTTAACCTCTGCTTGATTGCTCAATTATTAACGGTTGGAGTCGCTTACTTTGTTAATCCTGCATGGTGGGATATTCATGTTTGGCTAGTATCAGATCTTGCACCAAGGTCAAAAACCGGGTTTATTGAGAATGACGACACTTGCAAACCTTTATTTGCCGTTCATAAACCTGGTTTTTTAGGTCTTGTTGAGAATGGTGCAAGATGTGAGTAGTCCGAGGATATAGTGGACTGTCATTACTATTACTGGGATGGTCGTTCATCACCCCATTCTCACCCCAAATACAACGTCTCACCGCAAGTCTACCAGTGCTGCTTGGACTACAATTTTGCAGCATTCATTTAAGAAGTCCTTTACACCTAGAGGTACTACATCCTTTAATTGGATTTGCGTTACTCTACGTTTCTTCAAGTGTTGTACATCGTGTATGGCGCAGTCTATCGCCCACCCATCAGCAAAATGAGCAAGTTTAAGAGGTAGAAATGACACAGGATGCAATCTTTGATCCCTTCTTCGCAACAGTGTTTCTGACACTCCTAGTCTGGGTGTATATGTACATCCGTCGGATCAGTTTCATCACAAGCCTAAAGACTCGCCCGGAAGACCTTGCTACACCTGGCACACTGGCGCAGATCTCCCCACCAAACGTATCTAATCCATCAGATAACCTAAAAAACCTGTTCGAGATTCCGGTACTTTTTTATGCGCTCGTGCTATACCTGTTCATCACAAAGCAAGTGGATGCAGTGTATGTGAACGCCGCATGGGTATTTGTTGTATTTCGCACATTGCATAGCGCAGTGCATTGTACATTCAATCTGATCATGCTTCGGTTCTACCTCTACCTATTTGCCACACTCGCGGTGTGGTTCATCGCGATCCGCGCAGCCTTTGTCCACTTCAGCTGAGGTTACTAGCCACCGCTTATCTTGGTCCTTAGGTGACTTGAATCCTTTTATAAAGATGCATTTGAAACGTTAAAGCTAAAGTAGAGAGCATCGGTTTTGCAGGAGTTGCTCAAAAGCCCAATGCTGAAAAACCTCCATCTACGGCAATGCACTGTCCCGTGATGTAAGAGGCGCTGGATGTGCAGAGAAACGCCGCTAAGCCTGCAATCTCTTGAGGGTCGCCAACTCGTTTCATGGGAGTTTGTGCGATGATTGCAGCTAACGTCTCTGGATTATCTAATAAAGCTTCTGTTAGTGGAGTGCGAATGAACCAGGGAGCAATCGTATTAACTCGAATGTGATCGTTTGCCCATTCGACTGCCAAAGCGCGAGTTAGTTGCACAAGTGCCGCTTTGGTCATGCCGTAAGGAGCACCCGTCCGAATTGCGACTAAGCCAGCCACAGAACCTATGTTGACAATGCTACTGTTACCGCTTGCTTTGAGCAGTGGATAAGCATGGCGACACATTTCAAACACTGAAGTCAGATTGGTTTGAAAAATTGACTCATATTCCTCTGGTGTATAGTTTACAGCTGGCTTGCGGATGTTGGTTCCCACGTTATTGATTAGCAGATCTAATCCATCCATTACTTGCACAACCTGGTCGAAGATTGCCTGCCGCCCTGCCGATTGTGCGACATCGGCAGCAATTCCATGAGCGGGTAAGCCTAACTGCTTCCATTCTTCAAGCTGCTGTTGCACGGCTTCTGAATTGCGAGCCACAATCATTACTTCTGCACCCAATGCCAGAAATTCTTGAGCGATCACTAGCCCAATTCCTTTGGTAGCGCCAGTAATCAGCGCTTTCTTTCCAGTTAATGTCCAGCGATCGCGGAGTGTTTGAGTAAACGGTGTATTCATCGATTCGCGCCTCCTATTAGGTCGTTACTGGGCGTTCATGTCGAACGCCCAAGTATGGTTTTATTAGATCAATGCGCAAAAGTGCTTTTTGCGCATTGGTGGGTAAAGGGTAAAGGTTAAAGGGTCAAGGGAAAATACAGAACCTTTCCCCCTGCCCCTTATTCCCACAGGGAACCCCACCTTCCCCTTTTCCCGACAACTGCCACGAAGTCTATTGTTGAGCGTTACGGAGGTCAGTTGCCGTAATGCCCTCTAGAGCAAGACCATAGCCAATGCCTTCATTCACCAGACGCTTCAGTCGTTGGGTCAGGGCAACACGGGTATAGCGTAAGTTCAGCGTGGGCTGTTTTGCCAGTTGTCTAGCCAGTTCCCAGGCTCGTTCCATCAGGCGATCAGGCGGCAGCACTTCATTGACCACCCCTAACTGATGTGCTTGCTGGGCGGTAAGCGTCTCCTGAGTCAGCAGGAAATAACGTCCACGAGATGAGCCTAAAACGAGAGGCCACAGCACATGTACCCCATCACCAGGCACAATTCCCGCATTCAAATGTGGCATATCCTGGAATGTGGCAGTCTCGGAGGCGAGAACAATATCAGTTGTCAAAATATATTCGGTGTGCAGCAGTGCTGGTCCATTGACGGCAGAAATGACTGGCACCTCAATGTCGAGTAGATTTTGCAGCACTTTTTTACCTTCCCAAAATGTTTTGTCCCACTCACGGGGATTGGTGACATCTCCTAAACTGTTGAAATCAATTTGCGCCATCCAAGCATCGCCTGTGCCTGTGAGGATAACAACTCGATTATCGCGATCGCGGCTGATGTCATAAAAGGCATCGGGAAACTCTCTATGAGTTTTTCCAGTGAAGGTAAGCGGTTCGCCATTCGTATGCATTCTGACTTCAAGAATGCCGTTTTCATCGCGATAAAAGTGCAGGTTTTCGTACTTTGTGAAATAAGCAGGCTGTTCAATGACGGATTGCATAATTTTACCTCCAGATGTTCGTGATACCGATTAACGAGACCGTTTTGCAGCGTTACTCCACCGCAAGAAACCTCTCAAGTTGAGACAGAAAAAACCGATGTTGCCAATAGCAATGGCAATGCTATCTGCCATGAATCCAACTACAACCCAACAGAAATTGGCGACCATAAAGCTGACAAAGCCAACTCGCTTTTGATTGCCCAGCAGATAGACGGCAACGAAGGAGAACGCCATTGCAAGCCAGTCGAGTGCGTAGTACTTGAATAACGAACTAGTTATCATCGCGCTGGCTCCTGACTTTGTAGGGATTGAGTTCGGGATGTCTTTGTGTCTGTAATGACCATGGTGATTTATTTCAAATAGTTTGAGAAGACAGCAAAATAGAATATGATTTATTCCAAACTGGAATGGTTGACGCTATGGATCGGGTTGAATGCATGAAGACGTTTGCACGAGTGGTGGAGGCTGGTAGTTTCTCCGCTGTGGCTAGAGAAATGGAAACGACACAGCCAACGATCAGCAAGCAGATCGCAGCATTGGAAGAGCACTTGGGAGTACAACTGCTGATGCGATCAACCCGCAGCCTCAACCTGACTGATGAAGGGGCGCAATTTTATCAGCACTGCCAGCGAGTTCTAGAAGTGGTAGCAGAAGCAGAAGCTAGTGTAGGACGGCAACAGAAGCCTTCAGGTCTATTGCGGGTGAGCTGTCCGATTTCGTTTGGGCAATTTCAAATTGTGCCGCGTTTGAAGCAATTTCTCGATCGCTATCCGGATATTAAGATCGATTTGATCATGGCAGATCACTTCATCAATCTGGTTGAAGAAGGTGTTGACCTATCCATCAGAATTGGTAACATTCAAGATACTTCACTGATTTCGCAGCAAATTGGCGTGACAAGCCGCGTCACGATCGGTTCTATTTCCTACTTTGAGCAGGCAGGCGAACCTCAAACACCGGACGATTTGTTACAGCACAATTGCATCGTCTACACTCAACTAACAACCGGCAACGAGTGGCATTTCCAGCAAGAACAAAAGGTGATAAAAGTCAGCGTGAACGGCAATTTTCAAGTCAACAATTCAACAGCAGTTCGTGAAGCTGTTTTATCAGGTTTAGGAATTGCAGTATCACCCATCTGGTTGTTTGTTGATATGCTCAATCAGGGGAAGCTTAAGGTCGTGTTAAAAGACTATCAACCCACTTTGCTGCCAATCTATGCCCTCCATCAAAGAGGTCGCTTTCGATCAGCAAAGGTACATTGCTTTATTGACTTTTTGGCTGCTGAGTTTAAGCTCGATCCCTATGTATCAGGCTACGGACAACCTTCTCAAGCGAATTTGAGTTAAGAAAAATACGTCGTTATCATGGTCTAACATTCAAATGCAGCGGACAGCCGAAAGCCGCTATGCCAAGTTTGAGGTTGTCTGCCGCCGCTGATTTGAGCTGTTAACCGCTTAATTCAGAGTTATTGGAAGCGTGGGAATATTATCATACGCCGCGTTGCGAGTATCCTACCCCTCACGTAGCGCTGGTTCATCTACTTGAATGACTTTTGCACCAGCACCTTCCAAATCCGCTACCTCATCCCGCAACGCCAAAGCAATTTGATTTGACTTCCCGGTTTTTACCAATACGGGGATAGCCTAATGTTGCACTATGAATCTGCATGATTTTCTCTTTTTTTTAAAACTGATGATTTGGGTACTAGAACACCGATTCAGTATTCACTAATTGTGATAGAAAACCCCGGTGTATTTTCATTTAGATAACGAAATCTCGGTCTAGCGTCAGCAACATAAACCGGGTTTTTGGCATTAATGTACCGGCGCTCTAGGGATTGGAAACTGAGAACTTTTAGTGAGTCCTCAAAGACAACAATTTATGTTTCATTTCGCCCACTTATTAAGTGGTGGAATCTTTGCCAAAATTCCCTTTTTGAGTGGTTCAGGTCGTTCTGACCAAGGTAGTGAACCATCGGGTTTAGTATAATATTGACTGGCACATTGCAGAATGGCTTCAGCGCTACCATCAACAGGTAAATTGCCAAAGAGATAAGTTAATTTTTCTTCCGCAGCAAAGGCAATGACGCAAGAATGGCTACAAGCACTCATGCATTCAACTCCCTGAATTGGGAAATTATTTTGCAACTCCCAGTTTTGTGCAAGTTCCTGAAGCCGGTGTAGTAGTTGTTCACCACCACTTTCACCAACTCGCTTGCCGTCTTGCCAGGTACTAGCACAAGTCGTGCAAACAAATAAAGTATGTTGTTTGTTGATCATTGATTTTGAAGTGTGTAGAAGGAAGTCCAAACCGCAGATATCACACAGTGTTGCCAATGCCGAAATTCTGCCTTTAGACTTGTGCAAATTCACTATTAGAAATGTTCTCAATAGTCAATAAACAGGACAGATATTTACGCCTAGAAAAACTAGCACGAATGAGAGCTATACCTAGAGTCGTAATTTTGAGTCGTAGTTTTTACCGTGAGTTAATCGTATATCAGTGCGGATTGTAGCAAGCCACAATTTTGAGCGTATCTCTGCCACTATAAGAGCGTGAAGTCGGCAGGTTGTATAAATTTGTAGAAACATTCATGCTATTGTTCATCTGTACCTCGCAGACGTGCAAAACTGACAAGTTAACTTCGGCGGGCATCCTGACTGAGAGACACTTATCTCCTTTACAGTTGCGGGACAGCGCCGGATTTACACCGGACTTTCCCCGTTACCTCTAATGGCTGACCCCCATTAGAACCGAGTAGTTAATAACATTTTACCATATTTCCATATATATATACCGGACATGATATTAATCAAGAAAAACTATGAAACAGAATCATGTGTCCTTGCCACCTGAGTGTACCCTTCGCAGTGCAACATCTGAGGATATCTGGTCTATTCGGTTATTAGTACTGGGGGCAAAACTTGACCCTACCCAAATACGATGGCAGCAATTTTGGGTAATAGAATGTAACGGGCAATTGGTGGCTTGCGGACAATTACGCAACTTCTCTGGTGCACAAGAACTCGGTAGTTTGGTTGTCTTACCAGCTTGGAGAGGTCGAGGTTTGGGGAGTTTTCTCACACAGCATTTGATTCACCAGGCGACTCAACCACTTTATTTAGAGTGTCTGGGTGAGCGACTGGCGCAGTTTTACAGTCGCTTTGGTTTTGTGACAATTTCCTTTGAGGAGTTACCGCCATCTGTTAAACGCAAGTTTGGATTGTCTCAATTAGGAAAGAGGTTGATAGGGGTTCCTGTTGTCTTTATGGAGTATCAAGAATAACTTTTTTTGTTTATTTACCTCCATTTACGTACCTCTTCTGGCGACTAAACTCCACCTTTAGACTCAAGTCACTGTTGTATGTAAGCGCTAATACTATAAGAGAGCTTTAGTGTGCGAAGAAAAGACTTGCAGTAGAGCGCTCATATTCAAACTAGATAGCACAAGACTTGCAATAGGAAAAATGACAGATTCACAAAACCGTAACGAACAAATTAAGAAGCTACGTGAACTGATCAAAGATATTGACATTGGCATGCTGACTACAGTTGATGAAGACGGGACTTTGCGTAGTCGTCCAATGTCAACTAACTCAGAAGTGGAATTTGATGGCGATCTTTGGTTCTTTACCTACGCCAGTTCTCATAAGGTAACAGAAATTGAGCAGCAAGAACAAGTCAACGTTAGTTTCTCTGATCCACACAAGCAAAACTACGTTTCAGTGTCGGGTTCGGCTCAATTGGTACGCGATCGCAACAAACTACAGCAGCTGTGGAAACCACAACTAAAAGCTTGGTTCCCCAAGGAACTAGATGAACCTGATATTGCTTTGCTTAAAGTTAGTATAGAAAAGGCTGAGTATTGGGATGCTCCTTCGGGTTTCGTAGCGCACACAATTGGACTGGTGAAGGCGATCACGACAGGTGAAAAACCCAGTGTCGGCGAAAATGAAAAAGTTACTTTGAAATAATCAAAAAGTAAGATAATAGCAACAGAAAAACTCGGGTTATGAAAGAACCCGAGTTTCTGGTATTGAGGATATTACCTAGACAATTTTATGGTGAACAACATACCCCAACTAGCGCAAAAAGCTCCTGATTTCTCTACGATAGATCAAGACGATAACCAAATCAGTCTAAGTGATTTCTCCGGGCAGTGGGTTGTTCTTTATTTCTACCCCAAAGATGACACTCCTGGTTGTACGACTGAAGCTAAAGATTTTACCGAGTTATCTCAGGACTTCAGCAAATTGGGAGCTAAGATTTTGGGCGTTAGTACAGATTCACAAAAATCTCATTGTAAATTTATCAACAAACATAATTTATCAATAACTTTGTTAACTGACCCAGAACATCAGGTCGCTGAAGCTTACGGAGTATGGCGATTGAAAAAGTTTATGGGTAAAGAGTACATGGGTGTAGAGCGTTCAACTTTTATCATCGCACCTGACCAAACAATCGCTTATGTTTGGGCAAAAGTGAAAGCTAAGAATCATGCAGCTGCTGTGCTGACTCAATTGCGAGAATTGATAGACGCCTAAATTTATGAGCCAAACTTGACAAGATATTTACTTAACAAAAGAACTCAGGCGTCAGGAGTCAGAATTCATACTGAATTCTGTGCGACTTATGCGGACTCGTTTTGGGGTTGAAATAACAACAGTTAACACGCTGTTTACAATTGGTTGGGGTTTAAATCCCCATACTCTTGATTCTGACTCCAGCAATTCTGGATTCGGAATTCTTTTTTAATTGTAAAAAGACTTAACACAATAAACGTCTTCCTCTATTAGACTTATTTTTTTATTCTAATATCCATTTCAATAGGAAGACGTTTGCATTATCTTACGACTTTAAACTATGTATAGTTTCATATATTTGACAAAAATCCGGTGCGTTTACTAGCTTCTTTGAGTATTTATTTCATACGTTTTTTTGGTTCATGATTGTAAGGGATGCATCTATCATCTTTTTTCTGACTTTAGGAAAAGTTCTACATAGGTAATAAACTTTAGGATGTTGAGGCACTAGCAGTCTACAACTACTAGTGCTTTTTAGTGATTATTTTTCTGGAATCGGTTGTTAGAATTGCGGTTTTCCCCTAACCATCATTTTCAAGCGGAATTCCTTTCAAGAAACACAGGGGTGTAGGGGCAAAACAAGTCAAAACCATATACTTTATAAAACTTCATAATTATAGCAGTCGCCACAATTGTTAGGACATTTCCCTGTTAAGAGTTCCCTCTTAATCAAAGTACGATGTCCTAAACGATATGTCTGTTGCTATAAGTATTAAGTTTGTAATCGAGGTAGCAGCCCACAGTTATGCATTCCTTGCCAGAGGTAAGGAACAAAAAACTTCAGTTGAAAAAGCGATTCTGTGTTTTGTACTATCAAAAATTGTAGAAGGGTGAGCATTGCCCACCCTTGTTTATTGTTGCTTTTTGTCTGGAGAAAGATTTCTTGGCTTATCTATCTATATCTAGACGTTGAGCCAAGAGCCTTTTACCATGAATGACTGCCCCAATAGTTACGGTGTCTTCTTGAATTTGATAAATGATTCGATAAGTGTAAGCAAACAGTTCCCTCACAGTTTCCTCGTTAAATTCTGGAACGATAGAACCTGAATAGGGACTGGCGCTCAACTTATCAGATGAGTCAAGTATCTTCCGAACTACTGTGGCAGAAAAGGACGCGGAATCACGAAATATGTATGCCGCGATCGCGTCTACATCTTCGAGGGCTTTGGGAGACCAAACTACTCGATAAGCCATTTTCTTAACAGCGCCTCGGCTTCTTCCTGAGAGATCAGAGTTTCTCGATTGTCAGTGACTACCAATCCCTGACGAACTTTTTCAAGTACGTACAGATGATATTGAACATCTTCCACAGAACAATCGTCTGGTAATTTGCTCAACAGAGATTGGACTTTTTCTTTTGTAGTAGTCATAGCATTTTTTTGAGAATATTTATATGAAGTAATTTTTAAGGGCAAGCAAACAGCTCACCCTTCGGCTGTTTCGGCTCCCTATGCCCTGCGGGCACGCTACGCTAACGGCTACGCGAGCGGGCAAGCCGCTCAGCACAAGTCCGCGAGCGGGTAAACCCTTATCTCACCTTCTGTTAAAGGTTGTCGTAGTTAGCAATGGCTTGTTTCATCTTGTCTAAGACTTCAGATACAGGCACAGTTCCTAACTCTCCAGAGGTACGGGTGCGAATACTTAGGGAGTTGGTTTCCACCTCCTTTGCTCCCACCACACCCATTACGGGAATTTTTTCTTTCTCGGCATTGCGAATGAGTTTACCTAGGCGATCGCCACTGACATCAACTTCAGCGCGGATACCAAGGTCTCTCATTTGCGCTACCACGTATGCAGCATAATCCAGTTGAGCGTCACCCACTGGCAGCAATCTTGCTTGCACCGGCGCTAACCATAAGGGAAAATCTCCTGCATATTCTTCAATTAAAATACCGATGAGTCGTTCCAAGGAACCGAAAGGCGCACGGTGAATCATCACTGGACGTTTGCGAGAACCATCTTCAGCGACGTACTCCAAATCAAACCTTTCTGGCAGATTGTAATCTACCTGTACGGTTCCTAGTTGCCATTCACGTTCAAGGGCATCACGGACAATAAAATCTAGTTTGGGACCATAGAACGCTGCTTCCCCAATACCTTCAAAGTGATCCATACCTAAGGTTTCGACTGCTCGACGGATCGCACTTTCTGCTTTGTTCCATGCTTCATCAGAACCAATGTACTTGTCACTGGTTGGATCGCGGAAACTAAGCCGTGCTTTAAAGTTTTCTAATCGCAGACTCTTAATCACTGACAGTATTAGATCTACCACGTTGAGGAATTCACTGTCTAGCTGCTCTGGGGTAACAAATATGTGGGCATCATCCTGAGTGAAACCGCGCACCCGCGTTAACCCGCCCAACTCCCCAGATTGTTCGTAGCGATAAACGGTGCCAAATTCTGCCAAACGAATCGGTAATTCTCGGTAAGACCGCAACTCGCTTTTATATATCTGGACGTGGAAGGGACAATTCATCGCTTTGAGGACGAAGCCTTGTTCATGCGCTGCGGCTTCTTCATCCTCTGCCATCATTGGGAACAAATCTTCTTTATATTTCTGCCAGTGTCCGGAAACTTTAAATAAGTCCACTCTGGCAATGTGGGGAGTGACGACTGGTAAATATCCGCGTTTGAGTTGTTCTTGTTTGAGAAAGTCTTCCAAAAGACTCCTCAACAAAGTTCCTTTGGGTGTCCACAATGGCAAACCCGGTCCCACTAAGTCAGAAAATATAAATAATCCTAATTCCTTACCTAGTTTCCGGTGGTCTCTTCGCAGTGCTTCTTCCTTACGTCGCTTATACTCAGCGAGTTGTTCTGGCGTTTCCCAAGCAGTACCGTAGATCCGTTGCAACTGCGCTTTGGTTTCATCGCCACGCCAATATGCGCCAGCAACGCTTTCTAAATCAATCGCTTTCGGGTTGAGTTCGCCTAAGTTTTCCACATGAGGTCCCGCGCACAAGTCCCACCACTTATCTCCTAAGTGGTAAACTGTGATTGGCTCCTGTTTGATGTCTGATAAGATTTCTAGCTTATAAGGTTCCTTAATTTCTTGAATACGGCGTTCAGCTTCTTCGCGACTGACTTCTTCTCTTACGACTGGCAATTTCTGATTGATAATCTTCACCATTTCTTTATAAATGGCTTTTAAATCCTTGTCAGTAAATGGTTCCGGATTATCAAAGTCATAGTAAAAACCATTTTCAATCCAAGGACCAATTGTGACTTGCGCCTTGGGAAACAGTTTTTGTACTGCCATTGCCATCACATGAGAAGCGGTATGGCGAATCTTCTTTAAGATTTCTGATTCTGAAGTCCGTGGTAAATACACTTTTTCCGGTTTTTCTTCCTGACTAGATGAATTTGGCGATATTTGCTGCTGTACCATTGGCGAAAAGATTGTAATAATGATGATTTATTTAGTTGAGGTTATGACAAATCATACCCAAATCTAAACTAGGGCTATTTTACAGTTTCGTCAGACTTTTGATTTTCTGACAATTTCTCTCTTTCGCAAGATGAACCCAATTCATTTAAGGATATAATTATGTTCTGATGATTTACCCTTAAAAAATCTCTTGTTGATCATCCATCATGTCATTTAGTTTCTACTTATAAATCAAAAATAACCTTCATATAAGGAATACTCATAGCTAATTGCTATTGGTGATAAGACAAAGACTGCCTAGTAGCAAACCTGACAGTAAACTCTCCTCTTATGTGTTACTGAGCACTCACATCAACCTCCAAGTGTCTGCTTGTCCATCTGTGTGCTGCATATTTCGATGCATATGCTTTTTCCTTAAAAAGGACATTTTGAATTTTTGTTGACCTGGCTGATATCTTGCGATTGTCAAGCATCTAATTTCTACTACAGAAAGAAAACCAAGTTCTGATTTCTAGCTAAGGGCAATTTCTATATACTTAAGAACATTTTGTTTGTGAGCAAAGCTAAGCATGTGAGTTTCCTCTTTCAAATCTAAATTTTACGCTAGGGAAGAGTGAATTTTAACTTTAATTATGAGATAGTATTATGTTAACTCAATCTAACCAACAAAGAAATAACTAACCCAGAACTCAGAATGAATTCAGGTTGACTGAATTTAAGGTTTGAATGTTCTGGTTTGGGGTTTTAAGCCCCTAATTTCTTAGTGCCGAAAAAACATCATTTCACGAAAGGTCTGATATAAGTACGCCCCACCGTCTACGACACCCCCCTATGTCCCCCCTTATCAAGGGGGGACATAGGGGGCTAGGGAGTCACTGCGTGCCAACTGCGCTTTCCCGACAGTCGGTGCAAGTGCTGTGGCGTTGGCGGAGGTTCTATGTTTGAACCAAAAAGTGAATTGGTCTTTACAGCAACAGAAATTGCAATACGTCAGCCCCAAAACATATACATAGATTTGTTAATTCACTTTTAGGGCACCTTTTCTGAGAAAACTATGCAGGTTTTTTTACAGAAGTTCTGTACACATTCAGTCATAATCTTAGTATTTGGCGTTATACATAAGGTAATTTATAATACATGCATTGATGCATACGACAATGTCTTTATCTCCAGTACAGAGAGTTTTTTTGAGATCCCCGACTTGTATATGTAAGAAACACGGCGAATCTCTATCAATCTTCAACTGTAACCAATATTACAATAAACTTTTCTTTTCAGACTTATGGCAGAGACGAAAAGAATGTTAAGAATATTAAATAGAGTTAATATTAGTAAGAAAGTTAGAAATATGCTTTTCATTTATGCGAGACTCGAATTTACCAGAACCTGAACTGCTGAAAACAGTTTTGCAACCACTGTTAGAAGATTTTCAGTACTGGTTTGCGCGATCGCGCGATTTTCTGGAAACGGAAGAGCTATCATTCATGAGTCAACATGAACAATCTGACTTATTAACGCGAGTCAAGAAAGCACAAGAGGAAGTGAACACAGCGAAGATGCTGTTTACAGCAACTAGCGGACAAGTTGGTATTGATATGGCAACATTGATGCCTTGGCATCAATTAGTCACACAATGTTGGAATGTGGCAATGCGATTCCGTTCGCAACAGGAGAATTGGCAACAAAAAGACGGTGTATAGGTGAGATAGTAAAAAATTTTTAACATCATCTGAGATAGAAAATGATGCAGTTTATGGTAAAGCACTCCCCCTGAAGTTAAAAATATCCCTCTTAATCAAAGAGATTGAGCGCACAAAAATTGCGTTAACCATTTAGCATCACCATCATTAACGGCATCACCAGGCATCAGCTAAGGAAAATTTTTTACAACATATAGTTTTAGAATTTGCAAACTCTGGAGGAAAGAACAATGTTACATCTGCTTTACATTCTTGCTTTTACCATCCTAGCTTTTATAGCTGTCGCTAACTTAATTCGTAACCTGATTATGTTTAGCTTTGATACACAGCGGATTTATCCACCAAGATCTGCAGCTTCAGTAAACCAAGGCAGATATCCTTATAATTCGTCAACTCAGCAGTTTAGACCCCATCCAGAATTATTAGATGCGACTGGCAATTTAATTAAAGAACCACTTTTAGTTATGCGTTCGATCAACGTTGATGATGCGCGACAAAAATTGGATGAGCTTTATGAAGCTTCTCCAGGACACAGAAGTGATAGTCAACAAGAAGAAGGCTAAAAAAGTCCATCAGTTCCAAGTTTTGTAGACACCCTCAGGGTGTCTACAAGCCGTATAACTCAACACTGTTGTTTACGCTTCAATCACCACTCTGAGGTTACCGCGTTTGTTTGCAACGCGACAAGCAGTTGTGGTACCAGAACGCTCAAACTCCAAATCAAGTATAGTAGAACCAACCTTGAGATTATGCAGTGACAAGCGACTTATCGACTCTGGCAAAGTGGGGTCGATAATTCGTAAGCAGTTGTTAGGAGCGTCGGGTACCAAGTTTACGAGCATTTGCAGTAACTGGAAGATACTGCCAGTAGCCCATGCTTGAGGTGTACAAGCAACAGGATACTGTACAGGCGCGTTATCACCATTGCGCTCGTAGCCACACAACAATTCTGGAGGACGTTGATAAGGCTGTTGTTCAGTCATGTCGAATAAACCTTGAAAAAGTTCCAAGGCTTGATCGACTAAACCTAGAGAACGCAACCCCATTGCAATCAGTGCGTTATCGTGAGGCCAAACAGAACCAATGTGATAACCCATTGGATTGTAAGCTGGTGACAAGCTATTTAGGGTGCGAATACCCCACCCATTAAACATATCTGGTGCCCGCAGACGTTCAGCAACACTGTAAGCTTTTTCTGGTGTGAAAATACCCAAATTCAAGCATTGACCAGGATTGGATGTAATACTATCTACGTGCTTACCTTCTCCATCCAAAGCCAAGGCACAAAAATCCTGGTCTTCCATCCAAAAGTCTCTATTGAAACGAAGCTTGAGGTTTCTTGCTTCTTCTGTCCACCGGTCTGATAAGTCAATCCGCTTTTTCAGTCTAGCAATTTCTGCTAAACGTAATTTGACAGCATAGACATAAGCTTGGACTTCACAAAGGGCGATGGGGCCAGTGGCTAACTCTCCCTTACGATTGACAATAGAATCACCAGAGTCTTTCCACCCCTGATTGTCAAGACCCTGTTTGCATTTGCGATAGTAGCTGAGGTAGCCAGTTTCTCTCATGTTACGGTCAATCCAATCCATTGCCAACAGAGCATTGGGCCAAAGTTGCTCTAAGGTTTCTAAATCATGAGTCCAGGCATAGTGTTCTGTATACAGCATCAGCCATAAGGGAGTCGCATCGACTGTACCGTAGTAAGGAGTGTGAGGAATTTCCTGACAACGAGCCAACTCACCAAATCGCAACTCGTGCAACATCTTACCTGGTTCTTCTTCGCGCCTGTCGTCATCTATTTTGCCTTGATAGAACGCGAGAATCTGTAGAGTTTCTTTAGCAATTTGAGGGTTTAGCATTAGGGTTTGAAAAGCTGCGATTAGCGAATCTCGCCCAAACAGCGAAGAAAACCACGGTACTCCTGCCGAAACTGTCTTATGCTTGCCAAAGGACTGACGCAACAAGTACATATCTTGCTCAGCCCTTTCAATAATTCGGTTGAAAGTTCCTTTATCTGAACGAATTTGTGTAATTTGTTGCACCCACTGTTGCTCTTCCATCATTTCACCAGCTTTCGCCTGCACTAGGGTGAAAGCAGCGCTAACAATAGAACTAGGTTTATTGTTTGTCAACAAATTCACCCGGTAGCCCAACTTTTGGGTTTCGTGAGAAGCCAACTCCAACCGCCAAACGGCTGTGTAACCTTTAAAATAATCTGGTTGTCGATGCTGGAATTGAACGCGAGATTCCATCACCAAGTTATCTAAACCTTGATAAGCAAGACTCAAAGATTGCTCTTTTTGTGCAGGTGGCCCAGATTGAAAAGAAACACCATCAGCATTTGATGTTCCTGCTTCAGGTGTTGGTTCTACAAGGCGTAAAAGTCTACCCCGTTTATCTCGCTGATAGCCCCGGACTTCAAATAAATCCACAAAATCCGCATCAAAGCTAATACTAAGTTCAAAGGTAACAGAACTTGTGCTATAATTAGAAACTTCTAATTCTTCAAATAGTGCGCCATTGAGTACGAGTTCGCGACGAATGCCTACTGTGTCGGCTTTTAAATGGTCTTCAATTTTGGGATTGGTACATAAAACTGATAGAGAAAATCCTTTATCAGCAGTACTGCTGAGTAGCACTGGTGAATGTTCGTCGATTTGCAACTCAAGGCGACTGAGAAAACGTGTGTCACAGCAGAACAATCCCATACTGGGATTGCCATCGTTAAGTGAACAGCCAGATATGTTGCCTAAAGTGTCTGTTACCAAAAATAAATCATCATCTTTAACCGTTAGCGTCGGTTGTGGTTTTTCGCTGATAATGCGAGGCCACTCTGGGATCGAAATTTGATCAGCAGGAACAAAAATTTTTCCGTCTAGAGAAAGTTTTTCCGGTGTCATCAGGGTATCCGGTGTCATCAGCCAATATTCCGTGTACAGGTCTAGTTTTTCATCAGAGCAACAGCGTTAACAGGAAAGAAAGACGCTGTTAGATGTAGATTTGAGCCATTGAGGAAAAATCATAATCACATACAGTCATTAGCAGAACATGTGTCAAACCTTGAACATAAAATCTTTACAAATGTATACTTTATATAAATCTTATGAAGAAAGTTGAAAATTATGATTGCTATTTGCTTTATTAGCCGCTTTTCTTCAGAATGGCAAGATGGAGAAACCTTTTTGTAAGGACAACAAAATCGCCGCTTTTTCCGCACAGAAACAAGATTTTAACATTTCTTATCTAAACTGCCACTTCAGTTTTTTTGTCAATAAAATTAAAAAAATCAATTTAATTTTTACAAAACGCAACTTTTTGAACAGCCAATATTAATTTTCATCAAATAATAATAGCTTGTTTTTAAAATTTGAAGAAATTTAGGGAAGAGGGAACAGGGAACAGGGAACAGTAGTAGTAGGGTGCGTTATGCACTTCTTTCCACAACGCGTTTGTACTACAACGGGACGCCACATGCTTTAAGTCGGCATAGCCGGATGCCCTTCGGGTATGCGCAAAGCGCACGCCTGAGGGCGTAAGCGTAAGCGCAGCGTCTGGTGCAGGAGATACGCGCAGCGTGCGCCTTTGGCGCTTAGCGTCTGGTGGAGGAGATACGCCAGTCGCCTAGGTCGGGAAAGCCGTCATTCGCGCTGGTCTCACCAGATACCTCTGTCGGGAAACCCTCATCAAGTACTGGCTCCCCCACAAATACTTAGATTTTTTCACCAAATCAAATCGGATTCCTATATAATCGTTCAAGTTGATTCGGTCTTATGTGTGCTATTTTATACTTTTAGTTCTGCTCGCTGTTTTTGCCAAGCGAGAATGAACTGATTTCAATTTTTGTGCTTGGTGGAATTCGTCGCTTCTGAGTCTAGTTAAGAGTTGTGAAGGCAGGAACTCAAAAAAAGTGATTTTGGAAATCCTTCACCAACCTTGCGGTATGCTGAGTAAAGATGTCAACAAATGCTTATAATAGTCCTAAAACAGCTTTTAATTGCTTGTTGGGAAACCGTAAGCAGAATATTGCGGCATCTCAAACAAATTGCTGGTTGTGCCAAAACTTGAACGCGTCTTTCACTATTCTTTACATATTGCAACTATCTGATTCACTTGAGAGTCCGTTGTAATTTGTACAATGCATCTGTGACTTGGATTTTGTCCAGATTGTGGCTCCTTTATAAAATTGATGAGCATTTCGACTTCCGTGCTGAGTGAACTGCTACAGGCTCTACCTCACCTGAGACCTCAAATATATTTCAAGGCTTCACTAACGGCGCTCTCCCACGCGATGGAAGACCAGGTGTTGGCTGCTACTTTGGATCAGCCTCTGGTCATTGCGAGTTTCCAAAGAGAGCGATTTTACCGTCAAGAAGCTCATCGATATCAGCGGCTTGCTCAGCGTAGTAATCAAGTATACGTATTATCCGCACCCGAAACGGATTTTACCAATAGTTCGGAATTTTATGAAAAAATAGCTTTTGAAGCAGATGATGGCTTAAGTCAAGAATGGCATTTGATAGTCATTGCCCAAAACTATGCAACTTGCTTGGTTTGCCGGGAGAGCATAGGTTCTGTTACCAAAAATCAGCACCTACGGGAAATAAGTCCAAGTTTAGATATGGACACAGCGCGTAGGTTTGAAGGAATTTGGACAGCAGAACGGGGAGTAAGCCTGAAAGCGGCTGAATTATTATTAGACAGGATTTTGGTTTACAGACCAGAACTGGTAGACAAAATTCAGCAGGCACGCTTGAGATTTGGGATAGGCGAGAATGAAAGCCAAACAAAAGTAGAATCACTAAACGAATATGCTTGTGACATAGACACTGACCCCTTTGTACAGCGTTTGGTGACTTATCTCCAAGCCAGTCAGTACAAATTGCACAAAGCATACCGTTCCATAGCGTCTCAAGCACGGAAGGAGCGTTTGGTCAATACGATTAGCACAGCGATTAGGCGATCGCTCAATCCTCACGAAATTCTCCAAATCGCAACCCAAGAACTAGGACAAAACTTAGAAGCTAGTCGCTGTTTAATCTACCGCGCTCAAGAAACAGATGCCAAAGCTGTCATTGAACATGAGTTTTTGAGTCCTGGTGTATCATCTTTGTTGGGAAAAACCTGGCCTTTGGAGAACAATCTTTTATTCAGGGAAGTAATACTGCAAAGCCAAGGAATTTATTTGACGAATAGTCATACAGATACTCGCATTACAAGTTCTAAAGAACTTGGCGAACTCGTCAAAAAGTATGGTATACATTCTTGGCTGATGGAACCAGTCTTCTACCAGGGGCGATTGTTGGGTATCGTCGAACTGCACTATTGCAATGAAACTTCACACGATTGGCAAGCAGGAGATTTTGACCTAGTAGAAGCGATTGCGACTCAGGTCGGAGCAGCTCTTATTCAAGCAGAGGCTTATGCTAACTTAGAAGATCTGAACAAACAGTTGGAAGCGCTTGACCGCACCCGCAGCAACTTGATAGCTATTACTGGACACGAACTTCGCACCCCCTTGTCCACCATTCAGGTGTGTTTAGAAAGTCTTGCCAGTGAACCGGATATGCCATCAGAATTACAGCAGGTGATGCTAAACACTGCTCTTTCTGACTCAGAACGAATGCGCAAACTCATACAAGATTTCCTGACGCTTTCCAATTTAGAAAGCGGTCGTGTGGAATGGCATCCAGAATCCCTTACCTTACAAGAGTGTGTGGATTTGTCATTAAGTCGCATTCGCACGCGATTTGCTTCTGAAAACCTGCCTAAAATAGTCATTCAACTTCCCAAAAACCTTCCTTTGGTCAAAGCTGATGGAGATTGGCTGGTGGAGGTTCTGGCAAAACTTGTAGACAATGCCTGTAAATTTACACCAACAGACGGACAGATCACTATTAAAGGTGAACGCAACCGAAAGAAAATGGTTGAGGTGACTGTGGCTGACACTGGACGCGGTATTGAACCACATCTTCTAGAAATCGTTTTTGACCGATTTTATCAAGAAGAAGGAGCACTCCGGCGTACCACTGGTGGCACAGGTCTTGGTTTAGCAATTTGCCGCCAAATTGTCCATGGGTGGGGTGGAGAAATTTGGGCGAAATCAAACGGTAAAAACCAGGGCAGTCAGTTTCACTTCACCATACCGATGATTTCGGGTACATTATTAGAGCAAAAATCCTCAAAAGTCAAGAGTAAAAAGTCCTTTATTTCAGCTAACGAGTCATAAGTCATGATGAATAGACTAATAACTGTTACAGACTATAACGCGATCGCAACATGATCCTTGTTGCAGTGATAGGATGCCGTAAAAACGTTGAGAGAAACTTTATGGCAGAAAAACTTTCTGGACAAACTCCTCTATTTGGTGGCAGCACTGGCGGCTTGCTTAAGAAAGCAGAACTGGAAGAAAAGTACGCCATCACTTGGACTAGCCCCAAAGAGCAAGCATTTGAACTGCCAACAGGCGGTACCGCCATTATGCGCCAAGGTGAAAACCTGCTATATTTGGCTCGTAAGGAGTACGGCATCTATTTGGGCGGTCAGGTATTCCGGAAATTGAAAATTACAGACTACAAAGTTTACCGCATTTATCCTAACGGAGAAATTCAGTATATACACCCAGCTGATGGTGTATTCCCAGAAAAAGTGAACCCAGGTCGTGAGAAAGTACGTTACGTAGACCGCAATATCGGTGCAAATCCCAGTCCCGCTCAACTTAAGTTTAGCGGGACAGCTACTTACGACGCTTAGCACTATTTTCTAAAAATAAGAACATTAGGGATTGGGAAAGGGACAAAGTTAACAGTACCAGCCGCAGTGAGCAGTACCAGCTGCAGTGAGCAGTGAACAGAGTCAGCGATTTCTTGACCTTCCTGATAACTGATAACTGGTTTAACTTTTGCTTATAAAACTTTAACTTTGGCTACACCCAGTCCCTATTTACATTTTCATCAATGCTGTGGGTAAACTTACAGTCGTTTCAAACCCCTAAAATCGCATGGGATTGACTGCTATTGTCTGTTAAATCTCAGGTTCAATTCTTGCTGTCCTAAGTTGTACAGCTAATCGTTCTGCCCGTTCTGAACCCCAGAGTAAAAGTTTTCCATTCTCATCCCACCACCGCAGCCAAAAACCTGTGCGATTCTCTCTGGTTCCTTGCCATACCCCCAAAAATAATCCTATTTCCGCAATCCAGTAACGATTATTGGCATCAGAGTTTCGTACCTGATATCGTTTGGAATCATCCAATTGATAAACTTCCAGTTCCCCTGTATCCGGTTCAAATATGACGTAATTGGGAATCTCTAAGACTTGTTCGTAAAAAAACCATTTCCCTGAAGGGTAGGTAGACTTACTGGTGGTACTGGCTAACATGGTACGGGGCTGGAATGTTTAGCTTTAATGTAGCGCTTGGGGGTGAACGGAAAGGCGATCGCCCTTCGCACTAAGATGTAAAACGGTGATTCCATAGACTAGAAAATGTTAGAGCTAACCTAGCATAAGCCTATGGACGCGCCCTTATTGATAACAGCTTGGGAATGCTAACTTCTAAAACTTCTTAATTATAAGATATATTAAGTATCATAATACAGACGTTGCCTAATCAAGATATGAATTTTCAAATTCCTAATTAGGTAAAGACTAACATGTAACGTCTGTACAGGGATTTGTGAAAAATTAAAAATCTGCTTACAAACACAATTACTGATCGAAATTTAGCAACACCAAAATATCTGAAATTATTTAAGAGGAATTTTTCAGGATGACTACCTGGGAACAGCAGTCAAAGGATCTAGGTGAACGCAGACAAAAATGGGAAAGCACACAAAATTTTAATTTCATTAGAGCGTTACTGGAATCAGAAAATGAAGAAGAAGTCAAAGCAGCTTATGTCAGACAATTTTCGTTACCTGTGAAAACGGGCAAAAGGCATGATTTGACAGTTAACAATGTCCTGTTTGAATTCAAGTATTCTGTCAATTTCAAGAATCTAGAAGTTGCAGCAAAGGTTGTCGCACAAGCTATATACTACATTCACAGGCTATTTCAGGCTGGTGAAGAACAGGAAATTAGCCATTTAATTATTGCCGACAAGGATGAAGCAATTATCTTCAAAACTCTTGATTTTGAAGATTTCTATAAAAGTACTGCTTATGACTGGGTAGGGTATCGCCCTAGTTCTCCAGATCCCAAGTTGGTCAATCACATTAAGCAATCAAGACTGATTGAATCAAGCAGAGTCTATAGTATTACTAATGAAGATGATTTATCCGTCTTCACAAACCTGTTTTATCGTATTGTTTTTCATAGTAAAAATAATGATGATAGCTCTCATACTTTAAAAACAGCTAATAAAGCTTCATTGAAATTTGTCATTTATTTTGTACTGATATTCGTAATTTTAGGTTTAGCATCAATTCTGGTAATGCAATATAGAGCAGAATTAGGGGATAAGGACATACCAGTTGAAACCAAACGATAGGAGACAGCACAATGGCACGTAAGCAGCAAAATATTCCTGTCGATACTTTAATTAAGGTTGGCAGACAAGGTGCACGCTACGAACAAAAAACCATTCCTAAGCGGCAGATAGCGAGTGGGTATACACAGGAGTACCAAGAAGAGGGATATGAGGTTGTTATTGATAAATCAGCAGCAGAAATCCTGAATGAAATCAATAAGCGAGTCAAAAGTCCCTATTATTCTGTATTTTTTGGCTTACTTACATTACTGTTTTTTCTATTAGGAATTGTCACACCAATTTTCATCATATTTTTTCTATTAGGAATTGTTCTTACTTACCTAGTATATAAGCGTGATATTATTCGGAAAACGACTCCATTGAAATATGAATTTACTGATGAAGATTCAAGAGAACAATTCAGTAGAGTGAGTGACTCTTTGAGAAGTTTATCCTCTACTAAAAGTATATGGAGATTAAAGTCGCAAATCGCCACAGATGACTGGAAACGCAATGCAGGTTCGCAATCTCTAGTAGTACGACAACTTTCAAAGGTTGGTCAAATGATCCCTAACCTGCTTAAAACAAATGTAGAAGTGTGGGGAATTGACAGCGGTAATATAAAACTCTATTTACTTCCTGATTTGATATTTGTATTTCAAAATGGCGTTTACAGTACCATTCCCTACGATGTTCTAAAAATAGCTTTTGAGGATTTTGAGTATGTTGAACATGAGACTTTGCCCCAAGATGCGACCGTGATTGGTCAGACTTGGAAGTTTGTACGACGTGACGGGGGAGCAGATCGACGATTTAACAATAACCGACAGGTTCCAATTGTCCGTTATGGTATGGTGAATCTTGCCACACAAAGTTTTGTGGTCTACTTGATTGTCTCTAACCTCAAAGTGGCATTATCATTTAGCACCTCTTTCTCTAGGTTACTCAAATCACCTGATAGTGATATTTCCCTGGTAAATAACCCCCTTGTACAAAGCAATGCACCCCAACCCCATATTGAGAATAGCTTTACAAACCACTTGGCAACTTTAGAAGAAGCTGCTGCTGTGCAAAAGCAACTCACAACCAGCCATTTAGCACAGTTGTTGGGAATATCCTAGTCGTCAATAACAAAAAATCAAGAGAGTTTTGAATACAACGGATTTCGTTTCAGGCGCGCAGGTCGCATAGGACGCGAGTTAGCATGGCAAGTGACCAAACTATAAAACTAGAAGAAGTCCAATCAGTGACGTTCTCAGCAGAAGATATGCTGTCTGGATTTGTATTTCTTTAGACGAAATAATCTCGATTATCTAAGAGACACAGCAACTCTATGTCCCCACCCTTTCTACACCAACGCCCCCACTTTCTCCAACAACCCCTGGAACAACCTCAACCCATCGCTACCGCCCAGCATCGGGTCAGACGCTCTCTCTGGATGTGGCATCATTCCCAACACGTTCCCTTGACGGTTGCAAATCCCAGCAATGTTGTTCACTGAGCCGTTGGGATTATTTGCCTCGTAGCGAAACAGGACTTGACCGTTATTTTCAATCTCTGATAATGTGGAATCATCGGCGTAAAATCGCCCTTCTCCGTGAGCAATTGGCAAAGTAATAATTTCACCATTTTGATAACCTTGCGTCCACTGAAGGTCTGTACGCTCGACTTTCACAGGAACGCGATCGCATATAAAATGCAAATCCCGATTCTTCACCAACGCCCCTGGTAACAATCCCGCCTCAGTTAATACTTGAAATCCATTACAAATACCGAGGACAAATTTGCCCTTTTGAGCGTGTTCGACGACTTGCTGCATCACGGGTGAAAAGCGGGCGATCGCACCACACCGTAAATAATCCCCGTAGCTAAAGCCACCTGGTATAATCATGATATCCACATCAGAAATATCAGTTTCTTGATGCCAAACCATGCGAGTTGGTTGCTTCAACAAGTCTCTTGTTACATAAGCAACGTCGCGATCGCAATTAGAACCCGGAAAAACAACAATCCCAAAATTCATGTTAATAGTTACTAGTCACTAGTCATTAGTTATTAGTCATTAGTCATTAGACATGTGTCATTCCTCGAAGCTTATAAAACGAAGGACGAAGAACAAACGACTAATGACTCGGAAAAAGAAAATTAATACACTCCCGTCTGTGACTCAACCTCTATCAAATCAAAGCGATAATTTTCGATCACTGGATTTGCAAGCATTTGGTCACACATCCGATCTAAGTTCTGACGGGCTGTACCTTCATCGGTTGAGGTGAAAGTCACTTCAATGTACTTGCCAATCCGTACCTGCTCAACATCAGAGTATCCCATTTGCTTAAGCCCAGATTGAACTGCGACTCCAGCAGGATCCAGAACTGAAGGACGGAGAGTGACAAAAATTTTGGCTAAATACTTCCTTTGCACTGGCTTTCGCTGAATACTGCTAAGCTCATACTATATCTTTCTGTCCCAATTAGGCGACAATAGGAGGACAAGTTACGAGAATTAAGCTAAAAGTTAAGCAGGAGAATACTTTAAAATAAACTTTTTCAAATAAAATTGGCGTTTTATTACTATACTAATTGTCTATGAGAGCCGTACGCACCCGCAGTCAAGAGCGTATTCTAAACTTGCTCAAAAGCATTAAACAAGGCATTTCCGCCCAGGATATTTATGTCGAGTTACGTAACCGTAACCAAAGCATGGGTCTGGCAACAGTTTACCGCTCATTAGAATCTTTAAAACTTGAAGGTCTGGTGCAAGTGCGCACATTAGGTAACGGTGAAGCCCTCTACAACTTAGCCCAGCAAGACAAGCACCACCTGACTTGTCTACAGTGCGGTGCTTCCATCCCGATTAATCAATGTCCCGTCCATGACCTAGAGGGTCAACTACAGTCTACACACAAGTTTAAGATTTTTTACCACACTTTAGAATTTTTCGGTTTGTGTACTCAATGCCAATTAGCTCAAACTGGTGATTAGTCATTAGACTTGTTGCAGAAGTAGGGAACAAGGAACAGGGAACAGGGAACAGGGAACAGGGAACAGGGAACAGGGAACAGGGAACAGGGAACTCTTAATACCCGAATTCTGAACGCTTAACTCTTAACAGAACCTCGTAAAATCTCACTTTTGCAATCTTGTCTATTAGTCAAGAGTCAAGAGTGATCATTTCTCTTGTCCTCTTGTCCTCTACTCAGTTTATCTCAGATCTTGCAGCATTCTCAATAATCGGGAGGCTGAGCCTCCCAACCCTCGTTCCCAGGCTCAGCCTGGGAACGAGATATCGAGGCTCTGCCTCATTGTTGATACTGGTGCAAGATCTCAGTTTATTCTAGCTAGAACGATGATTATTATTTCCTGGAGACACTTCCCCTGTATACGGGATATTTGAGTCAGGCTGACCATCTGAGACAATTGAGCGTATACCCTCTAAGGTAGCAGGTATCGTGCGCGGATCCATAAACATAACCTTGCTACTATCGCTTTTGCCAATTGTCGCACCCATATCTAGATAACCTAAGGCAAATAGAACTTCTAATGCTTGATGAGCAACAGGGTTTGTTTGAATTTTTTGGGCAATGATATCTGCTGATTCAGCGATCGCCTGCGCTTTAAGAACCTGCTGCTGGCGTTCGGCTTGTGCTTTCAGAATAATTGCTTTTTGTTCAGCTTCAGCTCGCAAAATCAGTGCTTTTTGACGGGCTTCTGCTTCTAGAACTTGGGCGTCAGCTTCACCTCTGGCGTTATTGACGGCTGATTCGCGATCGCCTTCAGAAGTTAAAATTGCTGCCCGTTTGCGGCGTTCCGCTGACATTTGCAATTCCATCGACTCCCTAACAGCTTGTGACGGGATAATATCCCGTAGTTCCACCCGCGTCACTTTCACGCCCCAAGGATCAGTTGCAACATCCAAGTCATGCAATAAAGTTTCATTAATTTGAGAACGGGCGGTAAAAGTTTCATCCAATTCCAATTTGCCCATTTCGGCACGAATTTGAGTCAGCACCAAATTAACCATCGCCGCCTGGAGATTTTCCACTTTGTAGTAGGCTTTCTCCATATCCATAATCCGCCAGTAAACCACCGCATCAGCGGTAATTGACACGTTATCACGGGTGATGCATTGTTGAGGCGGGATATCTAAAACTTTTTCTCGGACAGTTTCGCGGAAGACAACCCGATCAAAAAAGGGAACGAGAAAGTTAAGTCCTGGTTCTAACTTTTTGTTATAGCTTCCCAAACGTTCTACCAAAGCTTCATTACCCTGATTTACAACTTTCGCAGAACCTGCTAAGGCAGAACCACCTAAAGCGAGAAAAACAAGTAAAAAAAACTGTTCCATAATAAATTGTCCAATTTTTTAACAGTTATCAGTTATTAGTTACCAGTTATCAGTTATCAGTTACCAACTTCAGGGGGATCAAGAAATCGCTTCCTCTGTTCCCTGTTCCCTGTTCCCTGTTCCCTGATTTAACAGAGAATTACGAATCCAATAGATTTTCTGGCATCACAATCAGAGTTGTCCCTTCGCGTCCTGTGACGTAAACTCTTTGATTGGGTGGTATGGCGAGTGTTTCATCGTCACAACGTGCCCGCCAAGAATTTCCCTCATATAGCACTCGTCCTGGTTTTCCGGCTGGAATCTCAGTTAAAGTTTCGGCTATAATTGCATGCTGAATTTTCGTTTTGCGTTTTGGCAAAGTCATATACCGACGGGAAAGTATGACTAGGACTGTGGAAAGGAACAGCCAAACCACAATTTGTAGCCATAACTTGCCCAAAATCGTTTGAGACAGAAACGCCACGACAAGGGCGCTAATTCCCGTCATAAAAGCAGCAAAAGCTGTTGGCATAAACAGTTCTAACAAACAAAGACCTGAACCAGCCAAAAGCCAAATTAAAGTAGTACTTGGCATAATGCCATCCTAGACAATAGATTCACACCATAAATCCACTTTTCTGATTAGATACACTCATGCATTGACTCTTTCCAGAAAGCAAAGATTTATTTTTGATAGTAAATTTTGATGACTATTGGCAAACAAATACAGTCCCACCTTTATTCTTTCAGTAGTAAGTAGTAAAGTTCTCCATTGCCACCTGTTACACCAGCACGATCGCCCGCTAAGTAGCCAGTCCCCATAAAATAATCAACCCGTCCTGGACCTTTGATGGCGCTTCCTGTATCTTGGTCAAGTACAAAACGGCTTACCTTACGATACTCCAACCCTCCTCCTTTTTTGGGGTAGGGAAATGAAGAGTAAATCAGCGCTAGCGCCCCCGGAGGCATAAGAGATTTATCTGTGGCAATAGATCTCTCTGGGGTGACTGGCACACCTATACTTCCAGTAGCAGGCGTACCGTTAGTTTCCTTAAAAAAGACAAAGCGTTCCCAGCGTGGCAGGTATTCATTTAAATCCTGAGGATTTTCGCGAAAATGCCTAATTATACCTGGCATTGTTGCTTTTTCTCGGGGCAGTTTACCATCTTTAATGAGTGCCCGCCCTATACTAGTCCAAGGATAATCCGTTGCACCTGCAAAACCAACAGAGGTTTTTGTACCATCGGTAAGCTTGAGTTGGGCAGACCCCTGAATGTGTATCATATACGCCTCAAAGCGATCGCGAAACCAAAATAACTCCAAACCGCGCAACGGGCTTCGATCTTTTAGCAAGCCATCTTGTCCTTCCAAATCAATCCGTTTGGGGTGCGGTTTAGCCCACCCATCCAAATCCAGTGGGCGTCCATATAGGGGATATTTATAAACTGCTGTGGGAGTGCGACTGGCAGTATAAAGCGGCTCGTAGTAAGCAGTAAATTTAACAGTCCCCTTACCGTCATTACCGACCGACTTGTAAAAGACAAATTCCCTATTGACAGCAGTTTGTAATTGTGATAAAGACTTAGAATTAACAACCAGTTGACGAAAACGTATTAAGCTACGACGGACGCGATCAAGTGTGATTTCTTTAATGGGGTAATTTTGATACACTGTATTTGCTTTGTTGGTTTGCAAATAACCTAAGCTGTTATCAATTGATGCCAATAGCGCTTGTTTATCGCCTTTTTTACCCTTGCCACCCCAAATTTGTTCGTCCCAACCCAAGCATTGGTATGTAAATTGACACTTTCCTATCTCTGTGACTTGCAGTGGTATTGGCAATTCCTCAACAGATGGTGGCTGTTGTAGTGGTAGTTGCTGAGGGTTGTTTGGAACAGGTACAGATGGTAAGTTAGGAGCTTGAGCAACTGAACAGGTAGGGTTAACTAAAGCAATTCCTAGACTAAAAGAAAGCAAAGCAAAAATTTTTCTCATAATTTACGTAAATTAGCTAAACGGTGTAATGTATCGCTGGTTCAATTTTTCTATATCTATGGTTGAAAGGTGTCAATACCATGACAGAGATAGTGATACGCACTCGTCGCGTCTGCCCTTTGGGCAATCGCTCGAACTGAGATTAGAGCCATTCTTGAGATAGTCTCCTACCCAACGACGACAACCTCGCACCATGAGTTCATCAAACGATTCAATCGACCAGATTTTAGCAGTGCCATCTTGTCTGAGCCAAACTTTAGCATTCAAAGTATCTCCTGCACAGACACTCCGCGTAAGCGCAAAGCGTGCCGTAGGCATACGGTGTGCAAGCGTTGTGTTTAAAGTTAGTGCGCTTCACTCCATTACGGTAACTGCGGATAAGGAATAATAAGAGTTTGATATAACTTAAACATTTGGGATGTTCCCAAATTAACTCATCGATTTCTCGAAAAATTCCGACTTGCATGATTTCAACGAGAGCGGATAATTTATTGCATAAATCAAAGCTGTACTTAAGCCATGAATTCTATAGAAGATAGTGTTTCTACAAGTTCTCAAACTCCCCTAGTTCAGCGTTACCTTTGGGCAACTGGTTCATTAGCCGCCAAAATCCAACCTGGAGGGAAAGTTGGACATCGCTATGACGTCACTAGCTCGAACATTTGGCTAGATACTCAACCAGAACTATTGCCAGACATCCCTGAAGAATTTTCTCAAGAAATTGTGTCTTATCTGCGATTATATCAACACAGATTACATATTCCTCAGGTATATGGGTTGGCTTATGATAATATTCTCCTGTTGGAAAATGTGCCGATAGATGAGACTGGAAATCTCTACCCAGCAATAACAGACGCATGGGAGGAAGCACAAGCAGTACGACAAGTTTACTGGCTGTACCAAATTATCCAACTGTGGACACCACTATCAGAATTGGGAGTTGCTGGCAGTTTGCTGATTCCAGATAATTTGCGCGTGCAAGGTTGGTGCGTGCGACTGTTGGAACTTGTAGAGACGCCTCATGACGTGTCTCTACAGCAGTTGGGAGAATGTTGGCAACCTTGGATCGCTACTGCAAAAACACCAGTAGCACAAGAGTTGAACAACATAGTCCAGCAGATGTGTAGTGAAGAAGCAAATTTAGACTCTATTGTCGCTCAACTCAATATTTTACTTCTATCATCCGCAGCAGATTTGCCATTAACCTTAGAGGTAGCAGGAGCAACAGATCCTGGTTCACAACAAACGCAAAATGAAGACGCCTGCTATCCTAGTGACGCTGCTGATCCAGATGATTTATTATTACCACGGGTGTCCATTGTTTGTGATGGTATTGGTGGACATCAAGGTGGTGAGGTTGCAAGTCTGCTAGCAGTGCAATCTCTGAAGTTGCAACTTCGCGCCTTACTCACAGAGGTGAAAGAACAAGCAGATATTTTACCGCCAGATTTGATTCAAAAACAAATAGAGGCAAGTTTGCGAATTGTCAATAACGTGATTTGCAACTGCAACAATGAGCAAAAACGCGAAGGTACCGAACGCATGGGTACAACCCTTGTGATGGCAGTGCAATTACCACAAATTATCAAAAGTCTCTCGGGTAAAGAGTCACAAAATACACATGAACTTTATTTAGCTCATGTGGGTGATAGCCGTGCCTACTGGATAACACGCGACTACTGTCAGCTTTTAACAGTAGATGATGATGTCGCTGGGCGGGAAGTCCGTTCTGCTCGCACTCTGTATCGAAAAGCACTGCAACGCCCAGATGCAACTTCCTTGAGTCAAGGATTAGGCACAAAAGATGGTGAATTTCTGCGTCCTGTGATTCAGCAATTTATTTTAGAAGAAGATGGTATATTACTATTGTGTTCTGACGGTTTGAGCGACAATGACTGGGTAGAACACTCTTGGCGGAACTACGCACTACCTGTCCTGCAAGGTGAACTTTCCTTGGAAGATGCTGTCCGTCAATGGATTTCATTGGCAAATGAGAAAAATGCTCAGGATAATATCTCAGTGGTTCTGACCCATTGTCGTGTTTCCCCAGATCCTATTGCCTCATTGCTTAGCGCTTTGCGACCTGTAGAAGTTATAGTACCAGAACAACAAGAACAAGAACAAGAACAAGAACAACAATCTGAGTTGGCAGCAAGTTCTCAAGCGCTTTTGGATTTGCTTGTTTCGGAACCAGCGATAACAGACGAAACCCAAACTCCTGCGAAACCTCAAAGGAAGAAAAAGTGGTGGTTGTTGCTTGGAGGGTTGTTGATTTTGCTTGTGAGTGGTACAAGTTTAGGATTATTTGCTTGGTGGCGACTCAAACTCAATCCGCAAACATTTCAGCAGACATGTGGGCGACTTCCTCAAAATTTGCAGCGATTGTGTCCGCCGCAGAGGTAAAGACTTGTGGGCGAGTGTTAAAGACTCATCAGCGAGTATCAGAACCCCAAATTTGTTTGCGAAAGGCGATCTACAATTACTTCTCGTTCCCTGGCTCTGCCGGGGAATGCATCCATTGAGGCTCTGCCTTGACTTTATCAAAGGAGGCTCTGCCTGCCAATGGGTATTCCCAGCCAGAGACTGGGAACAAGGCAAAGACTCGAAGGAGTAAGATTGTATCCGGAATTAGCAACTCTCTACGTGATGACTAATTTTAGTTAGCATAAAATTAACTTCTTATCCAGCAGCTATGGCAAAAAATTGCTTGCGGATTACTCATCAAGAGGATACCATTCAACTTTCCTGGCAACGAGGACAAGCCGCACCCCGTTTTGCTGATACTGTATCTTGCTGGTAATTGCTCGTCCCTATGGCGAAAAAGATATTTCTCTGAAAACTATCGCCCGTCCACTACTGGATTCTCTTCTATAAGCGGTTGCCACGACAATAACTTTGGAAGTAACGACAACAATTGCGGAAGTGACGACAACAACTTCGGGAGTAACGACAGCAATTGCGGAAGTGACGACAACCAGATGATTCGTGAGTGCGATCTGCCTTTGGCAGCAGCGTTTGCGCAGCGCCCCCTTAGGGGCTAGCTATCGCCATTTTCGCAACGATAAGACAGTGATTTAGGAATGCGACGCGACGTTTACAACAGCCATGTTTTATTCTAGAAACAAAAAGGAGAAAAGTATGCAAGCCTACAAGCTGAATGCCACAATTGATGAATCCGGTCACTTAGTTATCGACGAACCCCTTAATATTGCTCCTGGTAAGGTGGAAATCATTATTTTGCAATCAAAACCATCTGTAGAAACTTCTACAGAAACTCAGCCACAGCCTGCAAAGCCAAAAAGAATAGTAGAATGCTCTATCCCCATTTTAAAAGAGTGGTTAGAAAGCACAGAACCAACTCCTTCAGACTTTGACCCCGACCAAGCAAAATGGGAATATTTGAAGGAGAAACATAATCTGTGAAAATCTTGCTAGACACTAATGTCATTCTTGATTTCGCTCTGGAACGACATCCCTTTTACAGCAACAGCGTACAAGTTTTATCGTTTATTTATCAAAAACAAATAGAAGGTTTCATTTCTGCTTCTACTTTTAGTGACCTTTATTACATTATCCGCAAAGATAAAGGTCGAGCATCTGCTTTATCCCTTTTAAACAGAATTGTAACTTTCTGCCAAGTAGCGACAGTAGATCAAGCAGTCATCTCAATGGCGCTAACTGTTAACTTCAAAGATTTTGAAGATGCTATTCAATACAGCACTGCGGTTTTTAATCGCTTAGATGCTATTCTTACTCGCAATCCTGCAGATTTTCCAGTAACTACTCCACGAATTATTACTCCTGAACAGTTAATTCAAGAATTAACAAATTCTCCATAGGCAACTTTATAGGGCAATCGCTACAATCGTCGCGTTATACATTTTTAAAATTGGGCTAAATGTTTTCTGTAAATACACTGAGCAAAAGCGACAAGAGGAGAAGAAATAAATTTCTCTGCAATTTCTGCACGCAAAATCTTGAACTAAATATGGCGAATCCAACGTAGGGTGGGCACTGTTCACTGTTAGTGTATCTACTGAATCAGTGGATAATTGACTAAGCACGGACTGCTATACAAGACAATGCTTTTAGGACAGTTAGCACTATTGACTAGCTGTCGGAAATATTTTTAACAGCAAGCCATTTTTCTCTATTTATGCGAATCCGTAACAGGTTCGCGATCTGGGCAATTCTCTTTCAATTCTGGATGTACCGCGCATGGTAACAGTTTCTCGCCACTGAAGTACTTGCAGCCAGCGCACCCAATAGGAACCGTTAATTTTGCAGGAGGAACATCGCTGAAGGTAATGGGCAGTTGCTGAGTACTTGATGGGTGATTATCAGCGATCGCCATTGATGCCCCCACCATCATCATCCCGGTGCCAATTGCACCTGTGCCAGCGAAGAAAATGTTTTGTAACGCTATTTGCTGAGGTTCCCAAAGTTTGGCTACTCTGTTTGCAGCAATACCTACTATTCCAGCTGCGCTAGCGGCAACCCCGACGGCAATTGAAATTGAACCAAACACGCCTAAGACTACCGATGATATCTCTGCTATTTCATCCCTTGTCAGCATAATTCTGCCTCATTAATTCGTTGATGCAACTGTCGGGAATCGCACCCGACATGGAGGTTGGTTACTCAGGCTGCGGTTAAGCGATACAGTCTCTTGTCTTGTAACACATCTATTTTTGTTCCAATACTGGGTCAATGGTGTCGATTTGTTCTTATATTTGACTATTTGACGCCATAAATTACTAAGCATAACTTATAGTTCACAGAATCTTTAAAGTTTGTAACATGAAAATTTTTTTATCAGCTTGCTAATTTGATGTCAAAAGATATACATTTTTACCAGAAACATAAATTCAACCCAGGTAGTTTCTAGTATGATTATTTCTGATTTAAGCCATTTGGAACCGATTTCTGAATTTACTGACATTCTAGGAGGTGCTGGAACCGCAGTAAGTACTGCGGGCGTGGCGACTGGTGAGAAGACTTACACCAACGCTACTGCTTACACCACCGCCAATTCCCTGTACGCACTTGGTTTGGGTAGTGCTGAGGCAATAGGATCAGGTGGAAAAAATCCTACTGCCACGACCACTGCTTCTGGGGTAGCTGAAGGTACACTCTTAGATATAGTCATTCCAGTAACTGTTAGCTATAAGATTGGTTCTACGGCTGTGAGTAGATCTTTTGTTCTCGCATTGGGAGTTGACCATCCTTGACACTGAGACTAGCCTTGTCAAGGTCGTGAAAACGATTTTTATTTGGTAGTAAACCAACACCATGTTGCATCTACCGCAATCCTAAATACAGGATTTGATAAACTCGTATCATATAGTGTCATGCTGTTAGCGTGCTTCCTGCACAGGAGCAATGCTTGCGCTTAGCGTACGCCAAGGGTGCTTAGTTTTGGGATTTTACCCTCCGGACGGCTTCTGGTGACAGTGAAGTTCTGCTAACACAATGGCATCCTTAACACTACGAAGTTGTGCAATTGTGTACTCTACCAATCCGTTGAGGAGTTGGGAGAATTGAAAAACCAAGATCCCCGACTTCTCACCAGAAATCGGGGATCTTGTGCAATTAGACAGATAGAATCTTTATGCCACTAGCGGTATGAATCAAAACAGAAATTTATGTAAAACAGCTATTAGTTAAAAAATAAAAACTCTGTTTATGCAACTAGCTAACAAAGTAGCACTGATCACAGGAGCAGGTTCAGGTATAGCTAAGGCAACAGCAAAGTTATTTGCAAAAGAAGGTGCAAAAGTTGCTGCTTTAGGTCGTACAAAGGAAGAACTAGAAAAAACTGTCGCTGAAATTCACCAGTCAAATGGTGAAGCAATACCGCTGATTGCTGATATTTCTCATCCAGAAGAAATGCAACAAGTCACCCAACAAATTATAGATAAGTGGGGACGCTTGGATATAGTATTTGCTAACGCTGGTATTAATGGCGTGTGGGCACCTATTGAAGAATTGGCACCCGAAGAGTGGGACAAAACAATCAATGTTAATTTAAGAGGAACATTTCTCACAGTAAAATACGCGGTGCCTTACTTGAAAAAGCAGGGCGGTTCTGTGATTATCACTTCATCGGTTAACGGTACGCGTATGTTTAGTAATACTGGCGCTACAGCATATTCTTGCACAAAAGCCGCACAAGTGGCTTTCACAAAAATGGTAGCTTTAGAGCTAGCTCAAAACCGTATTCGTGTTAATGTCATTTGCCCTGGTGCTATTGATACAAATATTGACGAAAATACTCAAAGACGGGATTTAGAAAGTGTTCAAGAACCTGTTGAGTTTCCAGAAGGAAAGATTCCCTTAACTGATGGAAAACCAGGAACGTCAGAACAGGTCGCACAATTAGTTCTGTTTTTAGCATCAGACGCTTCCAGCCATATTACTGGTACCGAAGTTTGGATTGATGGGGGAGAATCTTTGTTAAAAGCTTAGAAACAGATAATTTTTAGCAAAATGAAACCACAGTTCAAACAGTGAACAGCTACCTACGCAGTACCACCCGCAGTTACCAGGCAGGAAACGGACTCGTCTACTTCTTGTTCACTGCGGCTGGTACTTGCGGCGCTTCCTTGATAAACCTTGCCCTTGCTTAGCCGTAGCCTTAAACCGTATTTTTGAAACAAGAGTTCATTTGTGAACTCTTGTTGCAAATTATTAACCTTTAGCGTAATCTCAATGAATGTGAGTGAAGACTTGAAAAGAATTTTTTCGAGTAGCTAGTCTTTTCTCGTAGAATTCTCTATTAAGAAAACAAAGCCAATTAGGCTACTAAGTGAGATGATACCTGAACTAACTAGCAGGGAAATTTGGGCAAAACTACTGGATAATATTGCATCAAAATGTGTTCAATTTATCTATCGTCCGAAAGTTGTTTTCCTTCTGCTGAGTGGTTTAGCAGGAGGAGTTTTATTAAGTAGTTGCAGTTCGCACTCAGATAGTATTACTATTACCAGCGGTAATACTGGCAGTTATTATTACAGTTTAGCTCAGCAGATTAATAACTCTACCGAAGAAACTGTTAAAATATCTGTTAAAAATCTTTCGTCACAAGGGTCTCAGGAAAACTTAGAACGTTTGCTCAATAACCAAGTGGATTTTGCGATCGCACAACTCGATGTTGCCAATGAAGCAATGCGTAAAGGAAAAGTCAAAGCAGTTGTCATTTTGGCAAACGAATATGTCCACATTATCACCCGCAAAGATTCTGGATTAAAAACGTTCACTGATCTTCAGGGAAAACGAGTTGCTATTGGTAGTCCCGGTAGCGGAATGAGCTTTACTACTAGGCAGTTGCTTAAAGCAGATAACTTAACTGTTAAAGAAGATAACTCTGATTTTGATCAAGCATTCAAAAAACTGAAATCTCAGCAGGTGGATGCAGTTGTCTATGTCGGAAGTTTAGGTGCCAGTAAAAATCTACGGCAAGAATTTGTAAACAATCCTGAGTTGAAGCTACTTCCTCTCGAACCTGCATTAATCAACAGCTTAACAGTTTTTGACCCCGGTTCCTATCAAGGCGCAGAGTTACCCATCGGAACTTATACGTCCCGTCCAGCCATTCCAGACCAGAAATTACCAACTCTCTCAACTGCTACCGTTTTGGTGACTCGCCCCAAGATGAATCGGCGGACGGTTGCATTGCTTACTTGGTCTATTCTTTCCACTGCCCGTAACTATTCGCAGTTCTACCCTGCACTGCAAAACGAAGAGCCTGAAAATTTACTGAGACAAGGGATATTTGATATACACCCAGCAGCAGAGGAGGTCTTTGAACGCGGCGATCCTCGTATGGCACTGATGCATTACTGGCAACATAACAGTGACTTGCAGGCTGGAGTTTTTATTTTGGGTTCGACGAGTATTTTAGGAATACTGCTGCGACAATGGCGCAGACGACGATCGCAAAAAATGATCACCACAACTGCTAATCGAATAAATGAACTCAAATTACTATTGCCAGACCACCCCCAAGAAGCATTAAATGGTATTGAAGACCTCAGCCAAGAGCATCGGTTGATGTTCGTTGAAGGCACAGTGACAACGGAAGTCTATGAACAATTGCGGCAAAAAACACAAACTTTTACAGATCAATGTCGTAGACTTCTGGAATTGCAGCGCAAAAAGTTTGTTATGGAAACTCTGCTATTGCTAGATGAATGGCAAGCAACGTTGCAGACAAATCCAGAAGAGGCTTTAAAAAAGCTGAGTCGTATTAAGCAGCAGTATCGAGATATGCTGCTATCAGATCAGCTTGACATTGAAGCATACGTGGAACTTATGCAGCTAACACTTATTTCGTTAATAACGCTGACGCCGAAACAGTATCAAAATGGCATAAATTATCTAAAACATGACTAAACACTTCGTTTGAATTCAATAATTTTGTCGAATTCAACTTCTTATTGCATTCTATCGATTGTGCGATACTGAATGGCTTCAGCTATGTGGTGTGCCTTTAACTCGTCATCAAGAGCTAAATCTGCAATAGTTCGTGCCACCTTAAGAATGCGATCGCTCGCCCTTGCCGACAAACCCAATTTTCTGATTGCCCCTTCTAAGATATTGCGACTACTATCATCTAGCTTGCACCATTTGTGTAAGTGACGACTCTGCATTTGAGCATTACAAGAGAGATTTTGTTCATTTTTAAATCTATGGGATGCATAGTCGCGTGCTTGTTGCACTCGTTCCCTCACTGTTGCTGATGATTCTCCTGTCGGTTGTTGAGTAATTTCTTCTGGTTTGAGGCGATTGACTGCAACTTGCAAATCAATTCTATCCATCAAAGGTCCAGAAAGTTTTGCCCAGTATTGTTCTCTTTGCCTTGGCGAACAGGTGCATTGCTGAATCGTATCTCCGTAGTAACCGCAAGGACAGGGATTAGTACTTGCAATTAAAGTAAATTGAGCTGGAAACATGACGGATTGTTTCGTTCGGGAAATGGTGACGTAGCCATCTTCCAAAGGTTGACGCAGAAATTCTAAAACATCTCTTTTAAATTCTGTTAACTCATCAAGAAAAAGAATACCTCTGTGTGATAAAGAAATCTCTCCAGGACGAGGAAAGCTACCCCCACCGACGAGGGAAGGACCAGAAGCGGAGTGGTGGGGACTGCGAAAAGGGCGATCGCGCACCAACGATCCTCTATTTTTCAACAAACCAGCGACCGACTGGATGCGAGTCACTTCCAGCGCTTCTGAAAAAGACAATCCCGGCAAAATACCTGGTAAACGTCGTGCCAGCATGGTTTTACCACTACCAGGCGGTCCCACAAAAATTAAATTATGTCCGCCAACCGCCGCAATTTCTAAAGCACGACGAGCATGAGCTTGTCCTTTCACATCCTTCAAATCTGCTGCTTCCATCAGATTTGCCTGTATCCTCTCTACAGTATTATCCAACTGCACGGGTTTGTAACGCCCTGGATTATTCAAAAAATCAGTGACCTCAGATAGATTTTTGAAGCCATAAACCGCCAATCCTTCCACCACAGCAGCTTCTTGTGCATTATCAGCAGGGACAACTAAACCAGTAATTCCCATCTTTTGGGCAGTTGCAGCGATAGGTAGGACACCTGCAACTGAGCGTAAACTACCATCCAGAGACACCTCACCTAGAAAAAGATGGTCTCCTAATAAATAAGCGCTAACTTGTTCAGAAGCCGCCAAAATTCCCACACTGATTGGCAAATCAAAACATGGACCTTCCTTGCGTAAATCAGCCGGAGTCAAATTTATGACAATCTTTCGCATAGGAAAGGCAAAACCAGCATTCTTGAGAGTTGCTTTGACTCTTTCCCGAGACTCTTGCACCGCTGTGTCTGGGAGTCCTAAAACAACAATTCCCGGCAAACCTCCTGAAACGTCCACTTCAACGCCCACCTTAACAGCGTCAATGCCGACAATTGATCCACTCCAAACTCTGGCAAGCATGTGCTGAATATTTGATCAAGAACATTAAACCTATAGAATCTCTAGCAGATGAACAGGTAAATTGGCATGAGTGAAACCACAGAGACAATTTTCAGCAAAATCCTTCACAAATGATGCTATTGTGCTAATATTTTTTTTACAGAGAAAAATATGGATTGACTTTGGTCGCTATGGATGCAAAATTGAAGCATCCAAAAGCGGATACGGTATGAAGAATTGAATTTACTCAAAAAGCCATCTGTATATCTTTTGGTAGCAGAGGCATTATTAAGATGCTCAAACATATGGGAGTGCAAAACGAACCATGCATAATGAGTTTTTCATTAATACTGAATCAGGGTGTATTAAGCCTGACGAAGTAGAAGTGGAAACTAGCAACCGTACTTGGGTATATCAACCCAAACCTGCGGAAGGCGGCGATTCTTTCACCCAAAAGACGATAGATGCAGACACAGTAGCGAAAACCCAGAAGCTTTTAGATAGGGCAATTGTATATGCCTGGTATGCAGTGAAGTCAGAGCGCAGACCACCTGCCCTAACCCCTATACGTTGGGTATGGCGACTTGCAGCTGCCTATCATTCAAGCTGCGATACCGCACAACTGATGGAGGAAGCGCGAGAGCGCTTTGCTGCATGTGGTCGCAAGAATTTGGCACAGTGGGCTGCACAGAAAGTCAAGGATGAGGCTGGTCATGACCAACTCGCTCTGCACGATATTGAGTCGATGGGATACGATGCACAGTTGGTGGTGCAAGCGCTTGTTCCATCTGCTGTAAAGGTTTTGGTTGATTACTTTACCCAAACTGTAGAAGCGCCCGATCCAATTGATTGCGTTGGCTTTTCCTATGTAAGTGAACGCCTAGGGACATTTCTAGGAGAGGAGTACATCCAGAGTGTGCAAGCTTTGCTACCACCAGATATCCATGCTACACGCTGGCTGCGTATACACAGTGGCGTTGGTGCTGAAGTCAAGCATACATACGAGACAGCCAAATTTGTTGCACAACTGACTCCTCAAGATCAAGTGCGCGTAGCGAAAGCCTGTTATGAAACTGCATTGTTGCGTTTTAGCCCACCCAAGGAAGACTACATATCAGATGAGGAACTCCAGCATATATTGAAACCGCTAGAGTTACCTCACAAGCAGCAAGTGAAATCTCATTATTAGTCTCTCTCGAAAATCAATCGGGAACTTTAGACAATTTATAACGATTCAAGGAGTATATAGCAATGACGACTGCAACTATGACTGCGGCAACAATTACTCTTGAGCAACAGTCCTCAAGCGAGGATCTTATTAGCTACTTCACAAATACTTATTTTGATGTATTGCATAATATCGAAATTGATGATTTAGAAACTATCATGACCACTGAATTCGTGCAAGGATTGCCAAGTGACACCGAATTCAGTTATTGGTAAGGCACAAAGCGAAAAAGTATCCAATCTTGTGCCTGTGGACTGGTTGATGCCGACATCTCCAGTCCTGTTGCAGGAATTAATCGAAGCCCAAGGTAGATATTTCCAGCAATGGGTATCTTTGGGCAGGAATTATATAACGGATACAGCCTAAATCTATAAACAAGTCGTGCAGGAGTGTTGTTGTTTAAAACAGCGTTACCGTACCTGATAACTGACTTGACAATTAGTGGTGCGAACTGCTATTAAACAGTTATCAGCTATCAGTTATCAGTGAACCAGCACTGTGTAGAAGAGTCTCACTCCCTGAATTTATTTATAAAGACAAATGATAGAGTGCAAACTTTACTAAATGCCTCGAATTTATGAGCCAGTGCGGTGAGTCCACCACTGCGGGAGGGTTTTCGTCCGTGGGGATACCTTCTGACTTCTTAAGGTTTTATCTTTCGGTTGAAATCAATACGTATAAAGCGATGAAGTTTCTTTTAGTTTTACAAATACATTTTTGCAAACTTTAAGCAAGTGAAAATCAGGAAGTTAAGAATGAACTTAATAGATATGTAAAAAAGTTTGTTGAAGCACACAGGGAATTTTGTTTGTGTTATTTGTAACTTTTTTTCAATATACTGAATTGATTGCTTATCTTTCTTTGACTGAAAGTGTAGAAATTCAGTTTGTTTTTCAAAGAATTTTTCTCTGTCGAAAATTTGTAATAAATAGTATTAAAAGATACGTAAACCCACTGTTCTAGCCATCTTGTGTCCTTATTATTTTTTAGTTGCGAAAGAAGAGTATTGGGTGCTACTTGTCTTATTCTTTTACTCGTATCCCTTCCTAGCAAAGTAGGGTGATTTCATACAAACAGAGAAAAACTAGAACTCAGTGCGAAACTACGTATATATTTAATTTGTAAGTAATATAAAACACATAAATAACTGAGGTAAGCAAGTTTGTTGGGTGCACAGATAAATCTGTACTTCATTCAAACCAGAAGTACCATATGAGTTAAGTTCAATCTCAAAATCTAGATTTTCGGTGGTAAAAATGGTTCAGAATTGGCAATATTTAGTCATCTTAATAAAAAGATACAAATAATGAACGAGCCAGCCGCCCATACATTTCCCAGTTCTGCAACCCTCACTCAAAAATCGGCAGTCAAAGAAATCACCGTAGACTTGACACCAAGTGAAGCTTTGACGCTAGAAAAGTATTGCAATCAGACAGGCAAAGCAGCTACAGATGTGATTCTAGAACTTATTCAAAAGTTATCCTTAAGCTAACTTTAAGCTAACTTTTGACGCTAACGTCAAACGTTAGCGTCTAGAACGGTTGTAGCTCAGGTATCAAAAAGAAACCAAGTGCTCGCGCTACTCAGACCTCGTCACCTGCAACGCTCGAATCAGTTCTCGTATGACATCTGTAGCTGCTCTCCCTGTTTGGTCACAATACTTTTCAAGCTTGGAAGCCTCATTTAATGCCAAGTTTACGGTCATTCGCTTGACTGCCCATTTTTTATTCATGGTAAAAATCTCGCTGTCTTACACAAATTTATGGAACACACAACAAAAATCTGCATTCTCTAAAATCAAATTACGAAAACATGTGGAAAATCTGAGCAACAAGGCTTACTTGAGCAGGAAAATATTTTTTTGTCACTTCCTGAATTTATGCCTTCACCATATAATACCTGAAAGTCTTGCCTGAGAAGGATTTAAAATTGGTGAGAATGATTCACTTAACCTTTGAGTGTGGGATAATTGCTTGCGGAGGCTGTTTTTAACCAGCCACTGCCCCCAAAACTCTCAACGTAGCAATAGTTGCTGTAGTTAAACCTGTAACCCCTAGAATGTTCATCCGCTCATATGGTTTCTCTGCTTTGAGAACTTTTAAGCACTCACTTGTCGTTACATTCCACAGTCTAATTGTCTCATCTTCACCACTACTAGCCAACGTTTGATGATCCCGACTAAAGGCGGCTGACCAAATCCTGCCTGTATGCCCTTGCAAAGTTTTCAGGCATTGCCCTGTAGTGATATCCCAAAGCTTAAGTGTGTAGTCGTGACTGGAAGTAGCTAGCATCTGGTTGTTTGGACTAAAGGCAACTACCTGTAACCAACCTGTATTTACCTGCACAATTCTCAAGCATTCACCAGTGGTGAGACTCCATAACCTTAACGTTCCATCCGGACTAGTGCTTGCCAAGAATTCACCATTTGGACTACAAGCAATTGACCAAACCCAAGTCGTGTGACCTTCCAATCTTCTTTTGCACTCACCAGTGTTGACATCCCACAATTTGATTGTCTCAACCAAAGCAGAACTAGCTAGCATTGTTCCCTGAGGACAAAAAGCAATTGACCAAACCGCAGCGTTATGTCCCTGGAAAATTCTCAAGGTTTGACCTCTATTGATATCCCATAACCTCACCGTTTGATCCTCACTACCACTTGCGAGTGTTTGACCGTCAGGACTAAAGGCAACAGACCACACTAAAGCACGATGTCCCTGCAAAGTTTTCAGGCACTTACCCGAACGCACATCCCACAACCTYAYCRAARARTCATGRCTGCCACTTGCCAGTGTCTGTCCATCTGGACTAAAGGCGATGGATTGAATAACAGCCTGATGTCCCTGGAATGTTTTCAGGCACTTACCCGAACGCACATCCCACAACCTTATCAAAGAGTCATGATTGCCACTTGCTAATGTCTGCCCATCTGGACTAAAGGCGACTGAGAGTACCTGATTAGCATATCCCTGGAACGTCTTCAGGCATTCACCACTATGAACACTCCATAACCTTGCTGTCTGATCGTAACTACCACTAGCCACGAGATCGCCCTGTGGACTAAAGGCAACCGAAAAGATCCAACTGGAATGCCCCTGAAAAGTTTTCAGGCATTCACCAGTGCTAACACTCCATAGCCTCACCGTCTGGTCAAAACTGCCACTAGCCAAGAAATCGCCCTGTGGACTAAAAGCGACTGAATACACTTCATTGGAATGTCCGTGGAACGTTTCGAGGCATTCACCAGTGCTAACACTCCATAACTTCACTGTATGATCTTCACTGCTACTCGCTAGCATTTCACCATTAGGACTGAAGGTAGTGGACCGTATCGCATGACTATGTCCTTGAAAAATTTTGAGACATTTACCAGTGTTAATATCCCACAACCTAACTGTGTTGTCATTACTGCCACTTGCCAAAATTTGTTCATTTGGACTAAAGGCTACACAGGAAATCCAACTTGTATGTCCCTGTATAGTTTTGAGACATTCACCAGTGTAAACACTCCATAACTTTACTGTTTTGTCATTACTAGCGCTTACTATCCTATGACCAGTCAGACTAAAGGCAACTGACCAAACCTCATCATTGTGTCCATGCAAGGCTTGAAGGCATTCACCAGTACTGACATTCCATAAAACAACTGTATAGTCAATACTACTGCTGGCAATGATTTTGCTATCAGGACTAAAGACAACAGACACAACCCAGTTCGTGTGCCCCTTAAACGTCAGAAGTTTTTTCCAATCCGAAATTTCGTATAAATGAATCTCACCATTGGTATCACCCATAGCCAAAAATTGACCATTAGGGCTAAAGGCTACTGATATAACACCAGCGAAGGTTTCAGCAAAAACAGATTTGGCTAAGTTGGCGTTTTGGAAATTCACATTATGCAATTTCATATTCCGCAGGTCTGCTTGCCAAACAGTTAGATCAGAAAAATCATAACCGTTTATATCTATCTTGAGTTGAGAAAGCAAATTGAGAATATTTCCACCTGTGTACCCTGGTTCTTGCGGCGATTCCTCTCGCAGCTTTACCAGAATTTTGGTTAACTGGTTTTCAATGCTTCTTTTGCTCCTTAAAACAGTGAGTAGCCCATCTATGACTGGTTGAAGGATGAGGCGAATTTGAGCTTTCCTAATGTAGTCTTTCGCGGTCGCCTTCATGAGAGCATGATATTTAAAAATCTTAATGTTTTCAGTTGCAATCTCTTCACAAACCAACTCTATCAATACCTGAGTGACATACTCCATAACGATAGGTTGTAGGGTGAAAGTGGCTGCACTTTTCTCAACTAGCGATCGCCTGACCAGAGATTCTAAAGCCTCCAGTAATTTTTGTGGTGGTATTGGTAATACAATGTCTTCTCGCAATTCTGATAGCGAAACTGGCTCGCGATTAATCACTAGCCAATACATTATTTCTTTTTCTAAATCTGACAAGCGCTCAAACTGCTGGTCTAAAATATCACGAATATCTCCAAAAACAGCTGTATTCTGTTGCAAAAATTCAGTGACATTACCATCAAAGACATCAACAATTGTCGTAGCAACTATCTTTAAAGCCAATGGATTGCCCGTATAGAGTTTAATTATTGCTTTCCATTCTTCCTCTGCTGCAGATAGCCCCTTAACTTTAAAAATTTCCTGCCCTTCGTCCACCTTTAAACCACTTAATTGTAATGAGCGAACGGGTAATGTTTGTCCTTTGAGTAATGCCACTTCTTTAGGTATTTCCCGACTAGTCAGCACTAAGCAGCTTTGGTGATTTGCTTCTCCTAACTGTCTGAAAAGCTCACCATACCCTTCATATCCTTCTCGATATTGTCCAGCTCGACTTCCACTGCGGAGAATTGACTCTACATTATCAAGTATCACCAAACAGCGATTATTTTGCAAATAATAAACTAATCGCGATATGTTATCACTTAAATTTTCTGGTAAGTTATTTTTTGTTTCCTGTTGATCAGATAGAACTTGAATTAGGTTAGCAAGAATAGTATTAATGGGTGGGGCTTCTCGTAGCGATCGCCAGATAACATATTCAAAGTCTTCCTGAATCTGTTGAGCAAGCTTGATAGACAGAGCAGTTTTACCAATACCACCCATTCCTAATAGTGACACCAATCGGCAGCGCCCATCAAGAATCCATTGTTGTAGCGTGGTAAGCTCTTCTGTACGTCCATAAAAAACTGATGTAAAGGTAGCATCGCCCCAATCTAGATAATTTTTTGAGTTTAAATAGTCAATTTTGTCTATTTTTATGCAAAAAACTGAAAACAGCTTTTCAATACTTTTTTTATCAACCCCTCCTTCCCGATTTAGTACTTTTGAGATTGTACTGGGATATAACCCAGAAAGTACGCTCATTTCTTCAAGGGTGTAGCTGTTGCCAAAATTTTCCTTTGTTTCTAACTTACGCTTTGCGTCCTGAAGTTTTTGCAAACCTTTATTAGTCAGTGTAACGCCGCGCTTGCGTCTCCAATTTTGTAAAGCCATGTATTAAAAATACACTTATCATAACTTAACTTTGACTGAGTTGGCTTTGTGATTAAAAAGAATCATTCGTCAGAATATGCCCTCCGGGCACGCTACGCGAACAGGAGTCAGAATCAATTGAATAAGGATTTAGACCCCAACGAAAGTGAACACCCCCGTTAACTGTCGTTATTTAAACCCTAAAACGAGTCAGCCAGTCGTATTATGTTCATTCTGACTTCTGGTGACTGACACCTTCGTTCTTTTGTTAAATAAAAATTTTACCGAGTTTGACAGCGTGAATACCGGGCAATTGATCCACTCCCAACTCTGGCAAGTATGTGCTGAATATTTCATTAAGAACACTAAACCTATAAAATCTCTAGCAGATGAACAGGTTAATCGATATGAGTGAAACCACACAGACCATTTTCAGCAAAATCATTCGTCGAGAAATTCCAGCTGACATAGTTTACGAAGATGACTTAGCGCTGGCATTTAAAGACATCAATTCCCAAGCCCCCGTTCACATTCTGGTCATTCCCAAAAAACCCATACCCAGACTCGCTGACGCCGAATCTGGTGATGATGTTCTTCTTGGGCATCTTCTATTAACCGCCAAGCGAGTTGCCGAACAACAGGGAATTGCAGAAAGTGGCTATCGCGTTGTCATCAACACAGGTCCTGATGGTGGTCAAAGTGTTTACCACTTGCATCTGCATATTTTGGGTGGACGCCAGATGGTATGGCCTGCTGGTTGATAGAGATATAAGGAATATATGACACGTAGGGTGCGTTTCACTTACACAAACGCGCCCTATTTTGATGTTCCACAGTGCTGCGCTAGAAAAATAGGCGATCACTTGGCGATGAGCAAAAATAGTATAAAAAATTACTTATAAAACAAGAAGTGTTCTATCCTAATGAGATGTAGTAATGATAGGACACAGCTTATTTCCGTATCCCATTAGAACACTATTATACTGTTATCAGACTTTTCCAAGAGGTCTATTGGCTCTTATAAGCACTGGAGTAAAAAGTTGCAGAAAACAATTTTAATTTTAGCTGCCAACCCAAGAAATACTACGCAGTTACGTTTAGCTGAAGAAGTTCGAGATATCGAGGAAGCTCTGAGGAGAGCAGAAAATCGCAGTCAGTTTGTTCTGCAAACAAGATGGGCAGTACGCCCAAGAGATTTGGTAAGAGCTATGACTGAATTAAAACCTAATATTGTTCATTTCTGTGGGCATGGGAATAGAGAGGAAGGCATTGCTTTAGAAGACAACCAGGGCAATCTACAACTCGTCAACACAGATGCTCTTGCTAATCTCTTTAAGTCCTTTACTAGTCAGGTAGAATGTGTACTTCTCAATGCTTGTTATTCAAAATTTCAGGTCGAAGCCATCAGTCAATATATTGATCATGTAATTGGTATGGAACAAGAGATCAAAGATAGAGATGCAATTGAGTTCGCTGTGAGCTTTTACGATGCACTAGGTTCCGGAGAGACATATGAGTTCGCATATAAGCTTGGGTGTGTTGCTATGCAACTTGTTGGATCTCCAGAAAACTTGATGCCTTCTTTGAAGAGTAAGAACAACAGTTTTGTGTCATTTCATAATGAGAAGGAAGATATCCTTCCATCTATCGAGCAAGTATCTTCTAGAGAAGTAGATATGTCTTTCAAACCACTACCCAGCATTTTGGATAAATATGACCGGTTTATAGAAGATTTTATCGAACTAATAGATTTTACTTCTCCTTCATGCGAGTTGATCACCAATGCAATCAGAAATTTATTCAATGCCAAATTAGTTTATGTCTACAAATATGATCAGGACATCGTCTTCTGTGAGAGTCAATCTACTGATTTGCCAGTTGAAATTAGCTCAAGTCGCTTAAATTCTCTCCTCAGAGGTCGATACTTTAAAGTTTTGAGGTCTGATCTCACTCACAGAATTTCTATAGATCAAGATTTCGTATTAAGGGAGGAATGTTGTCTGCTTACTATTCCTAGTCAAGGCTCAAATTCTGTCATCGTCATTTTTGGTTATTCCAGCAAATTAGATTGCCTCGAAGATATTATTGGCATTATTTTAGGTGGTTTGTATGACTCAGAGCAGGGCTTTGCGCCACTAAGAACAAGAGAAGATGTTAAGTACAAAATGTATGATTCAATCAAACGTCAATACCACTATGTCAGTGATAGAGCATATGAGGAGAGATTTAAAATCTTTCGTCAGTCTTTAATGAATATTCAGGTTTTTTTTGAACCAATAATATTTTTTGATAGGCATGAAGAAAATATAACAATTGCTGGTTGGGAGGCGTTAGCACGTGATCCACAGACTGGTCGTGCTCCGGCTCTGTTGTTTTAAATAGCCGAGATGTGGGGAGTACGTTTCCAAACAGAACTGGATCTTTATATTTTAGAAACGGCACTCAAGACTTACAAGCAAGCTACAGAAAAGGCAAAAGCAGAGAGGTATGATGATAAAAAAATGCTTTCAATTAATGTTTATCCTTCAAGTATTCTTCGCACTGCATATGAAAAATTATTAATAAAACTTATAATGAGACAGAAGCTAATCTCAGGAAAGAAACTCATGCTTGAGATTTCGGAAAAGACTCTCCTCCCATCAATTGTTGATCATGAAGGAAAAGGTTTAGAAAGCTTTAAAAGTATAGCAAGAAAATACAGGAAGAATTACGACGTCAAGTTTGCTGTTGATGACTTTGGAGTCGGCAATGCTTCCATGTCTAGGTTAGAAGAGGTCGATCCTACATATGTGAAGGTTGACAGAGATATCCTTCACTTTGAGAAAAAGCTAGGAAGGAGTATTATAGAATATCTTGTTGATCTAAAGTACGATTTTAACTGTTTTACAATCCTTGAAGGATTTGATGAGTGCAGCAACTTCTCATTGAGAGAACTGGTGGTTGAACTTGGGGTCGAATACATTCAGGGACATAGTCTTGGCATCGCAACTCCTGAAATTAAGGCAAGATTGGATAAAGAGCAATGTGAAAATATATTTGAGATATTAAATTGGAGACAAAGCAGTAACCGAAATTCCAGCTAATCTCTCCCATTTGGCGACTCACAAAAATGTTACAGTTAAAGACAAATCGTCCCTATATGACGGCTTATGTCTCCAGAATCTCCCGTATACCGTGACAGAAGTGCAAGTGACTATAGTATAATATCAGTCCAAAACCTGAGTAAATTATATCCTGTCGCTGTTAAGGAACCAGGTATTGTCGGGACACTTACCCACTTTTTCCGCCGCACTTACCGACAAATCAAAGCAGTTGAAGATGTTTCCTTTGAAATTGCACCTGGTGAGGTGGTGGGCTTTTTGGGACCAAATGGCGCTGGTAAAACCACGACACTGAAAATGCTTACAGGGCTGATTCATCCATCTATTGGTCAAGTCAGAGTGGCTGGACACATTCCGTTTCGTCGCCAGGAAGCGTTTTTGCAAAAAATTACCCTCGTGATGGGGCAAAAACAGCAACTAATATGGGACTTGCCTGCTCTAGATTCTCTCAAGATTAATGCTGCAGTCTACAATATTTCTGACAAAGAGTTCCGCCAACGGGTAGGGGAATTAACCGAAATGCTCACCCTGGAAGGAAAATTAACCCAGCCTGTGCGGAAGCTGTCTTTAGGTGAACGGATGAAGGCGGAATTATTAGCAGCACTTTTACACCGTCCACAAGTCCTGTTTTTGGATGAACCGACACTAGGGTTAGATGTGAATGCTCAGGTGGGAGTGCGTGATTTCTTACGAGAGTACAATCAACGATATCAAGCGACGGTGCTGTTGACAAGCCATTACATGGCAGATATTACGGCTTTGTGTGAGCGGGTACTGCTGATTCACCAAGGACATTTGATCTATGATGGCAGTCTAGATGGTTTGCAGGAAAGTTTTGCCCCTTACCGGGAAGTTCATTTGGAGTTAGCCAATGATCTGCCCAAAGAAAAACTGATGTTATACGGTGATGTACGACAAATAGAAGGGCGCTCTGTGTGTTTTATGGTACCACTAGAGGAACTCACTCGCACTGTTGCTAAAATTTTAGCAGATTTGGAGATTGTAGATTTGACAGTGACAGAACCGCCAGTGGAAGAAGTGATTGGGCGAGTTTTCAAAGCGGGAGTGGTTGTAGCACCTAGTCATTGACACTCCCCTGGCTGAACAAATTTTGCTACGCTCATTTATTGATTTGGTAACACGTCTCACCGACCAAATTTATGATATCAGTGTGGATGTTACAAATTTTACAAAAAAAAGAACCGCAATAGAGAAAGGTATTGCTACATTAGATGATATATCAAAAAAATCGCTTTTTATTGCGTATTGACCCGCCCCTCAGACAAAACTATGAGTACAAATGCCATTATTTCAGATAGTCCTTTACTAAAAGGCTCTGGTTTGCCTTCCTTTGGGGAGATTTCAGCAGAGAATGTGGTACCAGCATTTAATCAACTCCTGGCAGAACTCGATCAGGAACTTGCTACTTTAGAAGCTGATGTAAAACCTACTTGGAACGGTTTAGTAGAACCTCTGGAAAAGCTGACAGAACGCCTTAATTGGAGTTGGGGAATTGTAAACCATTTGATGGGTGTGAAAAATAGCTCCGAACTTCGCCAAGCATACGAAAGCGTACAGCCGCACGTTGTGCAATTTTCCAACAAGCTCGGTCAAAGCCAACCAATTTATAATGCTTTTAAGGCACTCCGTGCCAGTGATGCTTGGGCAAAACTTGAGGAGTCTCAACAGCGTATTGTAGAAGCAGCTATCCGAGATGCTGAACTTTCTGGTGTTGGCTTGCAGGGCGAAGCAAAGGAACGTTTTAATGCCATTCAGATGGAGTTGGCAGAACTGTCTACCAAGTTTTCTAACCATGTGCTAGATGCAACCAAAGCGTTTAGTATGACTTTGACAAATCCAGAAGAAATCGAGGGTTTACCTCCCAGTTTACTGAATTTGGCCGCACAAGCAGCACAGGCTGCGGGCGAAGAAAATGCTACTCCAGAAAATGGTCCTTGGCGGATTACTTTAGACTCGCCCAGTTATGGTCCTTTCATGCAGCATAGCACCCGACGGGATTTGCGGGAAAAACTATACAGAGCTTTTATTAGCCGTGCTTCTTCTGGTGAGTTGAATAATAACCCGTTGATTGAACGCATTTTGGAGTTGCGTCAAGAACTAGCAGAATTACTTGGCTTTGAAACATATGCTGAATTAAGCCTAGCTAGTAAAATGGCTCCTAATGTTCAAGCAGTAGAGTCTTTGTTAGAAGAACTGCGTCGTGCTAGTTATGATGCTGCTATTAAGGAATTGGAAGAACTCAAAGCTTTTGCTGGATCTAAGGGTGCACCAGAAGCAAACGATTTGCAGCACTGGGACACCACTTTTTGGGCAGAACGTCAACGAGAAGAAAAATTTGCTTTCACTGCTGAAGAATTACGCCCTTATTTCCCACTTCCTCAGGTGCTGAATGGCTTGTTTGGACTAGTGCAGCGGCTGTTTGGCGTCACTATCACCCCCAATGATGGGCAAGCCCCAGTTTGGCATAAAGATGTGCGTTACTTCCAAATTGCTAACGAAACAGGTCAGCCAATTGCCTATTTTTATCTTGATCCCTACAGCCGTCCAGAAGAAAAGCGTGGCGGTGCTTGGATGGATGCCTGTATTAACCGTGGCAAAGTCACAGAAAATGGAGTCACGACTACCCGCTTACCTGTGGCGTATTTGGTGTGCAACCAAACTCCCCCAATAGGTGATCAGCCTAGCCTCATGACTTTCTATGAGGTGGAGACTTTGTTCCACGAGTTTGGTCATGGCTTGCATCATATGCTCACTAAAGTAGACTATGCTGGAGCTGCAGGCATCAATAACGTTGAGTGGGATGCGGTGGAATTGCCCAGCCAGTTTATGGAAAACTGGTGCTACGACAGACCAACTTTGTTCGGTATGGCGAAGCATTACCAAACTGGTGAACCTCTACCGGAACATTACTACCAAAAGTTACTGGCAGCAAAGAATTACATGAGTGGCAGTGGTATGTTGCGACAAATCCACTTTAGCAGCCTTGACATAGAACTGCACCACCGCTATCGTCCAGGTGGCGGGGAGACTCCAAAAGATGTGCGCGATCGCCTTGCCAAAACCACAACTGTTTTGCCACCACTACCAGAAGATTCCTTCTTATGTGCTTTCGGACATATATTCTCTGGCGGTTATGCAGCCGGTTACTACAGTTATAAATGGGCTGAAGTTCTGAGTGCTGACGCTTTTGCCGCTTTTGAAGAAGCTGGTTTAGATAACGAAAAGGCTATAAAAAATACAGGAACCCGTTATCGTGATACAGTGTTGGCTCTTGGTGGTAGTAAGCATCCAATGGACGTGTTTAAATCCTTCAGGGGTCGCGAACCCAGTACTGAACCTTTGCTCAAGCATAATGGCTTAGCCGCAGCGTAACTCTCAACACCTCAGTTAGCTACAGAAATGGATATTGCTAACTGAGGAAACATGAATCAAAACAAAAAGCAAAGCAAGAATACTATAGCGCTTGGTAGTGTTGGGTGCAAGACACGGCTGTTGTGAAAGTGCATGGACTTTCACATTATCGTAAATTAAAGGGTCTGGTGACCCCTACGTCTATACGTAGTTTCAGTGAACTGTTGGGGTTTAAATCCCCAACTGAAAATATCTTTCATTTTGAATTTTGAATTTTGAATTTTGAATTGTTAATCGTGGTGATGTATGCGATTCAAATGAGAACCGCGCTTATGAAGCCGCGGCTAACTTTACTTGAGCCTGGTGAATAAAAACTGCTGACTAAGCCTGCCATAGCGGACTTAGTCAAACAGAGGAACTACTTGAAAAACAAACTTAGTGTGGCTGAACTCTAGCAGTACCTGCGTTCATTATTCCCTAACATTTTTTGTACACAATAACTCAGAAATTTTGTCCGTGTTTTCACGAAGTTTTGGTAAAGAAGAAAATTATCATCACTTTACAAAAAACATCACTAAACACTTACCTTAATTTGTTAATATTTTTACTGAAGACGCCCAGTTAAAAATAAGAGCTATACCATCGTCACACTGTAACGGTTATTGCTGTTACTTGGTGCAAATAAGTTACATTATCTACCGAATAAAAGAATAACTGTAGACACAGCAGAGTAGATGCTTTGAATTTTCAAAGCAGATTTGTGCTGCGTACAGGTTTTTACAGACTAAGTTACCCAATCTAATGACCAAGTTTAGGCAAGGAATCGTATGAAGCAACGTTTACGTTTTGTTCGCCGTGTGCTATTCGTTACGCCATTCATAGCTAGTTCTGCTTTAGGAACAGCACCTAGTCAAGCTGCTACTTTGGCTTACTCTCAAGGTGACTTCAATTTTACCAACTTTAGTCAAACACCATTAGGAATTGGAACTGATACTAACGCCAATACCGTTACCATTGGTAATGGTGGTATAGTGGTAGCCTTAGCTCAAGGAGCAGCAACTTTTGTAACTAGTCCTACTCCACCAGAAGCATCCAATTTTTCTTTGAGCCAAGCCTTGGGCGAAAGTAGAGATTATTTAGGAGAAGCAGAAAGTCAGGCTGCACTTATCGGTAATTTCGTTGTAAATGCACAGACACCTTTTTCTTTTGACTTCACAACAAATTTAACTCTAGAAACATCAATAGATAATCCACCAGCAGAAAATGCAAGAGCAGCAGGAGATATATTTTTCGCATTAATCGACACCACGAATAACACTGTCTTAGATTTCTTCGACCTAACAGGAAATCTAGAGACTCTAGGCGATAATGATTTTATCGCATTTCAAAAAAGCGACAATGTGACTTTGAATAATCCAGTCACCACGTCTAATTTTGGAGGAAATCAAGAATCTGCTACAGCTTTCATTCAGGGTTCTGTGCAACGTTCTTTTGCCAACGAAACAAATGTCGCTTTAGTAGAAGTTAAAAGGAATCGGGCTAGAGTTATAGCACCAGAACCTTCCACTAGTCTAGCTTTACTCTCTTTTTGTAGCATCATTGGTCTTGTTGGCAAAGCGAAACGTAAAGCAATGACTTTAGTAAGCTCATTGAAAGAAAATAACTGCTAAAGGTTAATACGCTATAGTGACCAAAAGCGATGATGCAGACTTTTGGTCACTCTATCTGTATCCACTGATTTAGCATCAGAAGTAGAGCTTATTAACAGTTACCAGTTATCAGTTACCAGTTATCAGTTATCAGTTATCAAGTTAAGGGGGGTCAAGAAATCGCTGACACTGTTTACTGTTCACTGTTCACTGTTCACTGATTTAATAGTTACTCACAAATCGGTTATTAATCTTGCCTTTCTCAACAGATATTGCAGTGCTGTCTCTTCTTTGGAAATAATATCAGCTGTCGCAGCCATCCCAGCTTGAAGATGGCATTTGTATTCGCCATGTCCGAAGGAAAGTGTTTCCGGTTTTACTGTGACTTCAAAGTAACTAGCATCAGCAGTTGAGGAAGCAGTGGTTCCTGTACCTGAATTGGTTTGAGATGTTATGGCGTCTGGAGAAATGGTGCTAACAGTACCTTGAAGAGTCCCGTAATCAGGATAGGGACAAGCATCAACTCGCAATTGCACTTTTTGAGCAACTGCGACTTTTTTAACATCAGCAGAAGGAATTATGGCTTTAATAACTAAAGGAGCATTAAAAGGAACAATTTGAGCAATAGCTTCGCGCTTTAGGACAACTTGACCAGGGTTAGAGACATTTAGCTTAAGAATAATGCCGTTACTGGTGGCACGAATGATGCTACTTTTGAGTTGAGTATCAAGTTGTTGGAGGTCTTTTCGAGATTGGTTGATTTGGTTTTGTGTTTCAGATCGCCGTTGAATTAAGGCTTCTTTTTCTTTGACCAAGGTCGCGATAGTTGCTTCACCTTTAGCAATTTCTTGGTCAACGCGTTTTTTTGCCATGTCAACCGTTGCGTTGCTGGGATTAAGAGCAGCTTTAGCTGATTTGACTTTGGCTTTGGCGATATCAACGGCTTTTTGTTGACCTTGCAGTATTAATTTTGTTTGTTCAACAACTAGTTTTTTCTGTTCAAATTCACGCCGACCAATTGCTCCGGTTTGTGACAATTGCTGATAGCGATCGCGATCTACCGTAGCAAAGTCTAAATCTACCTTGGCTTTTTGCAAGTCTGCTTCTGCTTTCTGCAAATTTGCTTCTGCAACGAGTGAGTCGCTTGTTGTTGTAACTTGTCGTTCTTGATATTCTCGCTGATTACGTGCCAATTCCGTTTTAGCAGAAGAAATTATCTGTTCTATGACTCTCTTTTCAGCAAGAATCTGAACATCTAAACTTCTGATTTGAGCATACATTTGAATCAGTTGTAACTTGCTTTGCTCAATATTGCCTTTGATCTGGCTTTTTTTGATTTGCAGTTGTTCATCATTAAGGACGGCGATCGCATCTCCCTGCTTGACCATTTGATTTTCTTTTACAAGGATATCTTTAACAGTTCCTTCTATTTCTGGTTGTACTAGCCGGAGGTTCCCTGCGGGACGCACATTAGCACTCGCTTTTACTGTGACATTGTATTTTAGAGACGAGGCGAGGCTAAATATAGTAGCGACAGTTCCAACAAGAAATACTCCAGCTAAAGATGTCCAAGGACTAATAGGAGGGAGAAACCCGTCACTTTCAACTGAGGGAATTTGATACGAGGGGAGAACTTTCTGATTCTGGCTAAACATAATTGCTAATTGCTAATTGTGAATGGCAACTTAAGTTTCTAAATTTCTTTTATGAGCTATTCGCCATTAGCTAAGTTTTTAAAAAGTCTAAATGGTCTCCTGTTTTTGAGCGTAAATCCTCCAGAGAACCTTGAAGTTTTAATTTGCCTTGATCTAACAACACAACCCAATCAGCGCGATTAATAACTTTGGGACGATGGGTAATCAAAATTGTAGTTTTACCGCGACGATGTTTAAACAGTTTATCCAACACAAGGTTCTCACTCACTGGGTCGAGTCCAGAGGTAGATTCATCTAAAATGAGGATTGCTGGATCTGTGGCTATGGCTCGTGCTATTGCTAATCGTTGACGCTGTCCACCAGAAATATTTGCGCCAAATTCACCTAAAATAGTTTGATATTTGTCGGGTAATTTATTAATAAATTCATCAGCTTCCGCAATTTGACAAGCTTGCACAATTTGCTCAAAAGTTAATTGTGGTCTTCCTAAGCGAAAGTTTTCAAGAATGGAACGACTCCAAAAATGAGCGTCTTGAGGAACTAAAACAACTTGTTGACGCAGACAATCAAGAGCCAAATCATCTAGGTTATAGAGTCCAATACGAATGTTCCCTGATTTTAGTGGATACAACCCAGCAATGATTTTAGCTAAACTGCTTTTCCCACAGCCGGATTTACCTATCAGGGCAACAACCTTACCACCAGGAATTGTTAAAGAAAAGTCTTCTAGTAGGTCAAGCCGACCTGGATAGTGAAAGTTAATTTTACTACAAAAAATATCAGCATTTGCTTGTATTTGAGCAAATGGCTTTTTTCCATCATTTTCACTATGTTCTGGAGTCGCATCTATAATTTCTGTCAGACGTTGTGTAGCAGTTTTGGCACGGGTAAATTGATCGACAAAACTAATGATAGTACTAATCAAGCCCAGGAAATTACCATTCATCGAGTTAAATGCTAGCAATTGCCCGATGCTTAAATTCTCCGCTGGGTTACTGACTAAGTTACCGCCAAACCATAGTAAAACAATGCTGCCAATACCAGAAACTAAACTAGAGAAGCTATTGTTGATAATGCTAATCTGAACAGTCCGGAGTGTGAGGGTAGCAAGACGGCTAAATCGGCTTTGAAATTCATCCCAAAATTGGGGTGCGGCTGTGGTGCTTTTGAGGGTAAGTGCGCCTTTAAATGTTTCTACTAAAATGCCTTGTGTTTCTGCTTCTGTAACCAAAAGTTCACGGGTTTTTTGCCGTAAACTAGGCTGAAATACTATTGTAGATAAACTCATCACCACAGAGATGAACATCGCTACTACAGTCAGTTTCCAGCTATAGAAAACCATCAAGCTCAAAGAAATGACTGCAATAAAAAATCTACTGGGTAGAGAGATAACAACTTGAGCAACTAACTGATTAATCTCGTTGATGTCTCGCAACCGACTCACAATTTCCCCGCTGCGTCGAGATTCGTAGTAAGAAAGAGGTAATCGCAGAATAGCTCTTCCAAATTCTAGGACTAGTCCTAATTGTAGACGTTGGGCAAAGTGAGCGATTAAGTTAGACTGCACCCATGAAAGACTGCTAGCAATTAAATTCATGACTACGACGGCGATCGCCACAGTCGTCAGTAGTCTCGTATCACCACGCACCAGCACATCATCAGTCAGAATTTGCAGCAGAAAAGGAGAAGCTAAAGATAATAATCCCAAGATGAAATTTAACGGCAAAGCTTGCGCCAAAATTGAGCGAAAAATCCAGACACGTCGGAAAAAACGCCAAAAGCCTCCAACCTCATCGTTCTTTTGGGCAAAAAAGCGAACTGGATCTGGTTCTACCAAAAGCATCAACCAATCCGCCCAACCCTCTGCTAAATCTTTTTTAGAAAGATAACGGACTCCTACTGCTGGATCAGCGACGACACATTTGTTGCCTTTCTTGCCGTATAAAACAACCCAGTGACACCCTTTCCAGTGAATAATTGCTGGTAAGGGCGCTTCATTCATCCGATTTAACAATTCTGCCGAAGTTCTTACATGGCGAGCATTAAATCCAAGTGTTTCTGCTCCCCGTTTCAGCCCTAATAAAGTTGTGCCTAATTGTCCAGTGCCCACCATCTCACGGATGTGATTCAGCGTCAAAGTACGTCCATGATGTTTAGCGATAGAAGCTAAACAAGCAGCACCGCAATCTTCTTCACTATGTTGTAAAACGCAAGTGTGTTTCATAGAGAAATGCTTGTTTGTGATTCCCCTGTTTGCCAAAAAAAAAGCACCTATCATCCAGAGGTGTTTACTCAAATGATGGAACTACGTAAGTGTTGCAACTCATCTTTGAAAAAAGTAGCAAAGAAAGTTCTCTTAATTTTCTTCGTTTTAAGTATTTTTTGATATTTTTTTTAGGAAGGCATATTTTTCTTTAGGCTGAAATTATACTATAGAAAAGCAAGAAAGATGGAAACCATTTTTGCCAACGCCCGCGTGTTAATTGATATCCTCCTGTCGTTGATACATACCCAGTATTAACGACAGGAGTGTACAAAGGATGCAATACTAGCTAACTTCTTACTGTTTTAAGAAGTTGCTTGTCAGCTGTTACGCCTCTGCAAATTCGGGGATATAGTCAATGTTTGCCTCAGACTCTGATTCCGAACTCACAGAGTAATCAGTGATGAATGTGCTTGTAACAGTAAAAGAACTGGGGAAGCCGATTGCAGACTCAGTCATAGTCCCTGATGAAGCTTTTGCCCTAGCTGTGTTCTTGAAAGCACCACCGACAACGCTAGTTGCTTGA
>NZ_JXCA02000024.1:396567-472599 GCF_000828085.3 Scytonema tolypothrichoides VB-61278 | reverse complement strand
TGATGAAGCTTTTGCCCTAGCTGTGTTCTTGAAAGCACCACCGACAACGCTAGTTGCTTGAGATTCTGCAATTTCAGTGAAAAGTGGATTCATGATTTTTTTCCCTCAAGTTAATCGACTGAATTGATTTGAGTTATCCAGAAACCGATGTCTTTGTTTCCGATACTGAAAATGTAGCATTAAAAATTACCTGTTGAGAAGCTCTAATACTGAGTTTGACGGAAACAACATGAACAAATGTACTTACTTAAGTAAATAGAGAACTTATTGAAAATAGTTATTAATAATTTGGAATGTGCATCCGTTATATTACACTTATAAAAATTTTTGCCATGCGCTAGCGTTAGCCTAAACTCAGTTTAAAAAATATTGAGTGTGTAATATTACTAAGCTTTGTTTGAAAGAAATGTGCCAAAGAGAATTGGCTGTTAGTCAAAAAAATGACTTGAAACTCATCGTTTGCTACTCAGAACTTTCATTACCTTGTGGTTTCGCAAACAAGCATTTTTACGAAAAATTACCAGTAACTTTTTGCGATCCGCTCTTATGTCGTATTAGAAGTGTAGGATTCGATGACTCAGCAGTTCTTGAAGCAACACACCTGTGATGGAGCTAGCAACAGCATTTGCATACAGAATTTTTTTAACTGCGAAATCATGACTGGTTTCTGTCATTTTCTCAAAAGATGGTATAATAATGCAAAATAAAAAGAACAAAACATGAAGATAAATCTATCTCGTCAGAAACCGCGTGTCTTTACATGGCAAGCGGTTTTCTCACTGCTCATGTTTGTGTTCATGTACCTGCCTATACTGGTACTGGCGTTTTATAGTTTCAACCAGTCGCCCTTCAGTGCACGTTGGCAAGGGTTGACTTTGGAATGGTATGGCAAGTTGTTTAGGGATGAGCGGATTTTATCAGCTTTACAAAACAGCTTGATAGTAGCCTTTTGTGCAGTAGGGATTTCTGCAATACTAGGAACGTTGATGGCAGTGGGGTTGGCGCGTTATCAGTTCTTGGGTAAAAGCTTGTATCGTGGTGTTTCTTACTTACCGTTGATTATTCCTGATATTGCGATCGCAGTCGCTACCCTAGTTTTTCTAGCAGCGTTTGCCATTCCCTTAAGCATCTGGACAATCGTTTGTGCTCATGTCGTCTTTTGTCTTGCCTATGTTGGTCTTGTTGTGTCTTCTCAACTAACTAATTTAGATCCCCATTTAGAAGAAGCAGCACTCGATCTCGGAGCAACACCAGTGCAAGCCTTCATCAAAGTCTTATTACCTCAGTTAATGCCTGGTATTATAGCTGGTTGTTTACTAGCATTTGTCCTCAGCTTAGACGATTTTCTCATTGCCAGTTTCACTGCTGGTAGTGGTTCCAACACCCTACCAATGGAAATTTTTAGCCGCATCAGAACAGGAGTCAAACCAGATATTAATGCTCTGAGTGTTATCTTGATTTTAGTCTCTGGGATTGTCGCTCTTATAGCTGAATTAATTCGCGCTTCAGGACAAAGAAAAAAGGGAACAGGGAACAGGGAATAGGGAATAGGGAATAGGGAATAGGGAACTCTTAACAGAACCTCGTAAAATCTGACTTTTGCAATCTTGTCTATTGGTCATTGGTCATGATCCCGATCCATATTCCAAACCACTTGACAATATTAGGAGTTTTATCATAATATTATTTTATATAATGGAAACCCTTGCGCTCATATATACTTATATTTAGAAACTTCTAACTTAGAAACTTTTCACCCTACATAGGCAGATACACAGAACTTTTTCATCTGTCTACCTTTGTGTTGTGGGTGTGAACAGATAGTCAGAAATGTGTATGTCAATATAGATTTCTGTATTTTAACAGCTCAAGTTAGAGCCAACTTTGGACAAGATGCGATACATGGCTCACTATGCAAATTTGTCAAAATCCCAATTGCTCCAATCCCTTCAACTCTGACAGCAATAGATTTTGCATCAGCTGTGGACAAAACAACTTTGGCAATTTCCTCAGGAACCGCTACCGTGTCTTGAGATTGTTAGGGGAAGGTGGATTTAGTAGAACATATGCAGCCGAAGACGTTGATAGACTAGATACTCCATGCGTCATCAAACAATTCTTCCCACAAGTTCAGGGGACTTCAGAACGTACAAAAGCTGCAGAATTGTTTAAAGAAGAGGCGAAGCGACTTTATGAATTGGGAGAAAATCACTGGCAAATTCCCAGATTACTTGCTTACTTTGAACAAGGTTCTAGTCTCTATTTGGTGCAAGAATTTATTCAAGGACAAACTCTGTTACAAGAACTTCAGCAACAACCCTTTAGTGAAGAGAAAATTCGAGAACTTTTAGAAGATTTATTACCCGTTATCCAATTCATCCACGAGCGTAACGTTATTCATCGGGATATTAAACCAGAAAATATTATCCGCCGCCAAGCTGATGGCAAACTTGTTTTGATTGACTTTGGTGGTGCTAAGCAGGTGACACAAACCAGTTTATCCAGACAAGCTACAGTGCTATATACAATCGGTTATGCACCTAGCGAGCAAATGGCTGGATTTGCTTGTCAGGCGAGTGATTTGTACGCTTTAGGAGTCACTTGTGCGCGTCTTCTGACTCAATGTTTGCCTATACAAAACCCTGATGGAGGACAGATTCAAGATACTCTTTACAACCCCATGAATGGTCAATGGTTATGGCGAGAGTATTTACAGGAAAAAGGGATTACTATTAGCAACGACTTGAGGGAAATTCTGGATAAGTTGCTGAAACATTTGGCAAAAGATAGATATCAATCAGCAACAGAAGTTTTGCAAGACTTGAATGCAACAAAATTTTTTGCAGAACCAATTGTGGCAATTCCTCAATTTCAATCATCATTATTTGAACAACAGAAAGTCACAACCTCAATTTCTGAACTAAAACCTTCTTCAGAACTTGACTGCTTACAAACCTTTAATTTTGATGTGGTGACAGTAGACGCACAAGGTCATGAAATCAGGCGTGAGTGTCGAAATGCAAAGTTTTATGCAGAAAACTTGGGGAACGAAGTGACGTTGGAAATGGTAGGAATTCCTGGCGATACTTTTATGATGGGTTCAAAAGACAATGAGGGGGATGCGGATGAACGTCCACAACACCCAGTGAGTATCAAACCTTTTTTTATGGGGAAGTTTCCCGTCACCCAAGCACAATGGAAAGCAGTCGCAGCTTTACCTAAAGTCAAACAATCTTTAAATCCTTATCCATCAAAATTTAAAGGTGCAAATCGACCTGTTGAAAACGTTTCTTGGCACGAAGCAATAGAATTTTGTACTAGGCTGTTTGCAAAAACTGGACGACAATATCGCTTACCCAGTGAAGCCGAATGGGAGTATGCAGCTCGTGCTGGAACAACGACACCCTTCCATTTTGGCGAAACAATTACGACTGAATTAGTAAACTGTAGTGACGATCACACTTGGGAACAAAAAGCCAAAAATCGAAAAGAAACAACACCTGTAGGTAGTTTTCAGGTGGCAAATGCCTTTGGCTTGTATGATATGCATGGGTTAGTCTGGGAGTGGTGTGCTGATCCTTGGCACAAAAATTACGACGGCGCACCCACAGATGGATCAGTTTGGGAAGTTGGTGGCGATGATAATCGTCGCGTGCTTCGCGGTGGTTCTTGGAGTTTTAGTTCTGCGCTTTGTCGTAGCGCCAGTCGTAGCTGGAATGAACCGGATGGCGGGCTGAGGATATGCGGGTTTCGGGTAGTGGCGAGTTGGTCTGTTTGAAATCTTAAAACAAAAAAATACGGGTGAGCATCTTGCCCACCCCACAAAAGTTATTTTTTTACTACACAACGCCTTAAACTAATTTCAAATCTGGATACTCAGCCAGCACATCATCAGAAGTGAGGGTATCACCTTCAGCTTGTGGAGTCCAAAGAACTTCGATCGCCAGCAATTGCTCTCCAGGAATACTACCAAATTGACGTAAAGCTTGACGCAAATCCTCAGCGCTGTTAATGTCGCCTAACTGGAGTTTACCTAAGGTTGCAGCTAGTAAAGTGACGATAATATATTCTCCAGGTCCTTCAGTGATCAGACGGGTTGGATTGTCGAGTTCACCACCAGCAGGTAAAGCATCTTTGGGAGCAGTTGCTTTGAGCTGGTTGTTCACATTAGAAAGAGTTTCTCGTGTGAATTTGCTACGTTCTGCCAATGATAAACGGTTGAATTGAGCTTCAGCTGCGTTTAAACGCGCTTGTTCGGTACCACCACCCGCGTAAACCCAATATTCTGGATGGCGTAGCAAAGCTAGGCTAGCTTCTTGCAGAATTTCTGCCCTACCTTGTGGGGAGTTCGTATCAGCAGTTTCAGCAATGTGGTTGAGTTCGGCTTGCAAACCACGGGCGCTACCTAACAAGCCAACTTGTAAACGAGTTACGGAAACAGAAGGGTTGCTGTTGTAGCCGACTTCACTGTTGTAATCCGCTTCACTATTATTAGACGCGACGCGACGGAAGCTTCGCACCAGGAAGTTGGCGATCGCAATAAAAATTAAAATGCTAAATAAACCGCCAAATCCTCCCCCAATACCCCAGAACGGAAGCAGGAAGGGAAAGCCAAAACCACCGCCAGGATAGGGAGCATAGTAACCCCCGCCATAACCTCCACCAGGTGCGTAGGTGCGAGGTGAGGAGTAGGGACGGCTTGATGAGGGCATTCTAAAGGAACCACCGCCAATTCTACCCCCACTGGCGGCTAGTGCTCCATCAGTGTGACTAAATGCCAATGTAAAAACAAGGCATAAGAGGAGCAGAGATTTTAAAAGGGGTTTGGTAGCTTGTTGTAGTTTTTTACGCATGACGACACAGTGGCTTGAAAAACAGTATTGGTTATCTTTTCTCCCTATGCTGGTTAGAGTTTTGTGCTTGTTTAATAACGCCAGCCCGTAGCCTTAAACAGTCGTTGGCACTTGCTCTCCAGTTACAGACTACAATTCCAATTTACCGTCAACTGTATTGTACGGGCAGCATGCTTTGGGCGGATTTCTGGAGTAGATAACCGTACATCACAAGCTATTGAAACTCTGAATTCAATCTTCACAAACCGAGTTCCCTCTTCGTTGTGCCAAAATTGGTATCTGCACAAGTCTTTCTTTTTACTTACTTTTCATTTAGAAAAATAATTTTCAGCTTTTTCATAATTATTATTTAAGATTTGAAAACAAACTCCATAATTTGTATTTTTTATAACAATAAGGGTTTATGAGTAGAGATCAAAACTCACTTGAAACTTTTGTAAAAAAGATAATTAAGAAAAGTAGCTTTTTGGCATTTTGGCATAACATTTTGAGTGGTCTTCAGATATTCTACTAAAAGTAGCTAGATTTCAAAGTCTTAATAGGAGCGATTTGACGTCGAAAATTTTAAGTATAAACTTTGATTTTTCATGCATTCTCATATAAAATTATACAAACAAGAAAACAAGCATAAAACGTAAGATGTCATTACGTAAAAGCAAAGCGTGAACGAGCCGTGCCACAGGCATAGGTCATATCCGGAGGGCAAAGACCCTATTTTACGTTTTTCAAAGAACTTATTTCATCTTCATCCTTACTCTCACTTGAATATTTAAGTTCTCTCTATATTTTTTTGGTAAATTTGTATATACAATAAACAGTATGTATGATAAAAATAAAATATTCATCAACTCAATTAAACTATCAGAACAGAAATTATGGCATCTTAGTTTTGCCATAAAAACCTTATAGATATTACAAAAAAGCTCAGAATCAAAGAAAATGCAATAGTCATTGATCATTTTTCATTCCAAGTGATTGTTTCAATGAAAAATGATAAATAACTATTTATCTGCTCTACCATGCCAGAAAAATATCAGGTATTTGTGAGATCAAAGAAACGAGGAACAAAATCATCTGAATTTCTTCAGTTTAGTTAAAGGTATGAATCACAAAGATTGCAAAAATTCATGTAGGTTTTTTCTGCGATTTTAACGTTTAGTGATCAAATGTTCTGATGGAAAACATTTCACGCATAAGAGCAACAATCCGAGACAAAACTGTGTCATACCCGGACATCCTAGTCATATCTCGTAGCTTTCAACCAAAAGAGGGTGGAATTGAAGAGTATATCTATAATCGTTGCTTGCAAGATCCAGAACGAGTCATTGTTTTGACGGCTAGTTGTTCGGGACATAAGCAATTTGACAATGCGCAAAAGTTTCCAGTATACCGCTGGCCCATTTCTCGACACTGGCGCGATAGTTTTGTGGAGGATATGCTGCAAGCTTTCCTCAATTCTGTTTGCCCATTTGTGCTAGCCGTCAAGCTTTATTTTCGCTATCATTACCGCTATATTGAGTGGGGTCACGGCTACCATTTTCTTTCTCTTCTGCTGTTAAGTTATCTCCTACCCATCCGCTTTTTTATCTACTTACACGGAAAGGATATTCTTGGATTGTCAGGTAACCCCATATTACGTTCTCTGTTTGAATGCACGTTAAAACGAGCCCAAGGGATTGTTTGTAACAGTTCCTATACTCAAGATTACTTGAAAACCCATTTCCATGTTGCGACACCAACCCATGTTATCAACCCCGCTGTGAGAGTAGAAAAATTTGGTGTTTCATCTTATCAAGAAAATCTGGATGATTTACGTGTCAGAGTGCGGAATGGATACAGCATTCCAGAAACAGCAGTTGTTATTCTCTCAGTCGGACGGCTGCTGAAGCGTAAAGGTTTTGATCGCGTGATAGAGAACTTAACACTCCTACTGACTTTTGGGATGGATGTCCACTACATACTGTGTGGACAAGGTCCTTATGAGTCTGCACTGAGAAATTTAGCCCGTCGTTTGCGGGTGCACAAGCGAGTTCATTTTGCTGGATATGTGCCGGATCAAGAGTTAACCGGATACTATGCAGCATCCGACATACTTGCAATGCTGACTCAGGGAGATGATAAAACCCCCAGAGTTGGGGGTTTTGGTATCGTCTGTTTAGAAGCAGGTTATTTTGGGAAACCTGTGATTGCTTCTGGCTTGGGGAGTGTAGTGGATACAGTTCATCATGAGGAAAATGGTATACTAGTGAATCCCAATTCCGGCTATGAAGTTTTTCATGCTTTCAAGCGGTTGTGTCAAGACCAAAAGCTGCGTGAACAACTTGGTCGTAAAGGGAAACAATTAGCTCAACGCAAAACCTTACACCGCTCAATTTACGTTCCTGAGTCTCGCTACTCATGTTTGCCAACTTAACCACCACCAACTATGGTGACTATTTCTAGGCGATCGCCCTGCTGTACTTTTGTCTCTGACCAAAACTGACGGTGTAAAATTTCGCCGTTATACTCTACTGCTATTAAGCGAGGATTGAAACCCAGTTGCTGGAGTAAGTCGGATAAAGGTGTTTGCGGTAAACAGCTACGAGTTTCCCCATTGACAAGTAGTGTAATATTATCAGACATAAGACATACCAAGTTCTGGTTTCATGCGACTTATTAGCTGTGAGAGGAAAAACTGTGTCACTAAGGTAGGTTGTTCAGCTTGCATGAGACTACGCACCACAGCGACACGATTTGCACCTGCACTGATCACCTCATTCACATTATTTGGATCTATTCCCCCAATGGCAAACCAAGGTATAGAACAATTTTTAGCCGCATAGCGGACGTACTCTAAGCCAGTTGCAGCTTTCCCCTCTTTTGTTGGAGTTTCGTAAACTGGTCCCACGCCAACATAATCTGCACCTTCAGCGATCGCTGCTTGCATTTCTGCCGCTTTTGTGGTCGAACGACCTATCAAACGGTGAGGACCAAGTAATTCTCGGGCAATAGCTATAGGCAAATCTTGTTGTCCTAAATGTACCCCATCAGCATCTACCGCGAGAGCTAAATCTAAGCGATCATTGACAAGAAAAATTGCACCGTAATCGTGGCAGAGTTGTCGCAGCTTTTTTGCTTGTTGTAGGCGCACAGTATCATCGGCTGTTTTGTCGCGATACTGTACCAGTGTTAATCCTCCTTTGAGGGCAGCTTCGACAGTTTCCATCAACTTATCACTAGGGGAGGTGACAAGATACAGACGCGATCGCAACAGCAGTTGCTGTCGATGACGTCCCATCAGAGAACTTTCCAAAGTATAAATGCGATAACGCATCTGCTTACAAGCTTTCCCCATGTTTGGGTTGTAAAGCTTACTGTATTCTTCTAACACCCGCAGGGCTTCTTGCACTCGGCAGAAGTTAGCTTGCAACAAAGATTTGATACTCGTACGTTGCTCTTCTTGAGGATGAGTCAGATCAGTCCCAGGATCCCCAGGTGTATTTCGCGCCGCCCGCAGTTCAGCAGTATGCCAGAGAGCTATTTCTTGTCGCTCTTTTTTGCATTGGGCAGCTAATTGGGCGTTGTTCAACCCAAAGCGACACCATTCCTCAATAATTCGCAAACCTTCACGAGCACGATCTAAATTTGCATCTAAAATGCGGTAAACAACTTGCTGTATTTGCTCTGTTTGGCTGTATGGCTCGACCATTACAACAACCCCGTTAGTGCTTCCATCGTAACAGTCAGCCTCTTTCATATTGACACTGTACTTCGTATCTCTATTGATTCTTAACTAACTTAAATTTGTCTCAAAAAGAGCGAAGTAGTCAATATGTGAGTAACTTTATCGACTTCATTTACGACATCTAGAAAAGTATCAGAAGTTTTTTGGTTGAAGGAGTGCCGTAAAAGTGATTCACCCCCACGTTTTTTCTAAATCTTATATCGTAAACAACCATGACCGAAAGCGAGTTGCCAAGGATAACAAACCATATTTTTCCCTCAATGAAATAATATTATCAGTGTTTCGTTTCTTAGTGTTGTGTTTCACAACTGGCATGGGAGTAGCATACATGGCAATGCTTGGCGTTAGCCTTGATGTCGCCATTGCTCAAACACCCAGAACAACATCTGGGAAACAGCTGGATGTCAAAACAATCTCTCAGGTTAACGCCCTTTTTGTCAACCCAAGTGTTGGAGATGACAAGGTAAACAATGGCAGTGAAGGTACTCCTTTTAAAACCATCAGCCAAGCGCTACGAATTGCTGGTCCCAACACAGTCATTATCCTCTCAAGCGGTACTTACAGTGCTGAAACTGGAGAGAATTTTCCTTTGATACTCAAACCAAATATTTCTATTCAAGGGGACTCTCGCAGTAAAGGTCGTGGTATTGTGATCAAAGGAGGAGATACTTACCTTAGTCGCACCTTTGGTGGTAAAAACGTCACTATTGTTGGCGCGAACCAAGCCAAGTTGACTGGTGTAACAATAACTAATCCTAACCCTCGTGGTTACGGTTTATGGATTGAATACAGTAATCCAGTTATTGTGGAAAATACCTTCACTGGTAGTACCCAAGATGGAATTGCCGTTACTGGTAACAGTACTCCCAACATTCGGAATAATTTCTTTTATCAAAATGGAGCGAATGGAATCACCGTCTCTGGAAATTCCCAAGCCGAGGTGCGGGAAAATGTGTTTCAACAGACGGGCTTTGGTGTTAATATTACCGAAAATGCTCAACCAATTGTAGTTAGTAATTCCATTCAAGACAACAGAAGTGGTATTGTAGTACAAGCCAACGCTCGCCCCATACTACGGAACAATCTTATTCAAGGTAGCAAAGAAGATGGGTTAGTAGCCATTTCTCAAGCAATCCCCAATTTAGGCACCACCTCTGAACCAGGCGGTAATCAGTTTCGCAACAATGCCCGCTACGACATTAACGCCAGCGCTGCCAAGGAAATTTTTCCTGCTTTTGGCAATAGCCTTGCCAACAACCGCATCAATGGCAACGTAGACTTGGCTGGAACAACAGCAGTTGCAGACGCAGGAATCGGCAGAACACGGGGGCGTGAAAATTATCCAGCAAACCTGAGTGCGTCACCCCGTGTTCCTCTGCCCACCTATTCTAACAATGCTTCTAGTGGATTGAACAATCAACTACAACCATTAAGACCTGCTAATTCTCCACTTTCTGCAACTGCAATTAATCAAAAACAGTCTTACCTTCAAAATGCTGGCTTGCCAACTCCCAATAACTTAACAAGGTATGGCGGACAATCTCCAACTCGGATGCTACCACCCCGGCAAGTTCCCCCAACAAGATCAATTCAACCATTAGCAAATACATCTAATACATCACGACAAGCAAATTACGTACGCGTTTCTCCTGGAAGTGTAGAATTCAGTGCACCCCAAGCAGGAAGTAACACTGTTGATGCAGGGAACAGGGAACAGGGAAGGGAGGATGCGAGGAATTTACCACAAATGACTGTGCGTTCTTCCCTCTCTCCATCTGGGCGTCAAGTACCACAACTCAATACAACTTCCTCTAACCAAGTCGCACTAGCACCCGTACAAAGAGTGCAGAGTCAAGGACAGTCTGGATTGCCAACACTAGAAGCTGCGCCTGTCGGTGAAGCAGCTCTTTTGTCTGTTCCCGATTCTAATATCCCATTGGGCAATACTAGTAATATGCGAAAAGTGCCAGTACCTCAAAAATCTTCAACAACAGCGTATGTTGGCAATTCATCCCCATCGCCTGCACAAGACAGTCAAATGAATTTACGTTACCGAGTGGTGGTGGAAGTCCAAAATCAAAAAGAGCAGGAGTTAGTCAAATTCCTTGCTCCTAACGCTTTTCGTACTGTCTGGCGCGGTAAGGGAGTGATGCAAGTTGGTGTCTTCAATACGCGCAATAACGCAGATAGCATCATTAAAATATTGAATAACAATGGTTTGAAAGGTGTGGTTGAGCCGGTGAATTGAATCAGTGAACAGTTATCAGTGAACAGTAAACAGTGATATCAGGTTCGGTTGATTACTTATCATTCCTGAAGAACCCCACCCCGGTTTTGTCTCTTGCCAAAACCGCCCCTCCCCGAATTCGCGGGGAGGGCAGTTAACGGCGGTGGGGTTCTTTCTATGCATCTTCATATGGAAATGGTATTACGTTCATAAGTACAATCAAATTCTGCGAGAATGTCTGCTGGCGCTAATGGTAATTCAAAATATTTGCTAAACGTATAATTAGTACCAGGTTGGAGGATACGTGGGCAATTCATATAATTTTAAATATACGCGGGAGTGTGACTAATAGCTATAATCATTTCCTATTTCTTGTGACAGAAAACCGTGAGGACGTTTAGCGATTAGTTTCTCAGAAGGATGCAGCTTTTCGTTAGAAATTGCTTTGAGTTTTGATGTAAATGACTCTGAACCTGCACTGGTTTGCGGGGTGAATTGCTCAATTGGGGGATTGTTGGTAGCCCCAGAGAGAAAGTTATCTTGATCATTTTGGTTACCAGATGCGGGGCTAGGGGTTTCCATAGAGGAAGTTTTCGCCTGTTCCGGTTCTCTGCGTTGAGATGACTGCTGTTGGGGCAAAATGGAGTGTGGTGGTGATTTTTCTGTATCCCCGTGTTCTGATGTCTGGTTGTTGACGGACACTCTCCTCAAGGGAAGCCATTTGGGTGTTCCGGTGTCCACAGTTGAGGGGGCTGACGCGGGAAAGGCTTGCACGGAAGTGTCCTGTTGAGCTGTTGTTGTCTCCATATAAGGTGAAGAAATTTCAGGAAGTGTCGTTAGGCTTTGTGGAAATTTGCTGCAAATCAAACGCTCAAATTCCATGTTAAAATGAAAAATTGCCTGTCCGCGTCGCTGCCAACATGTTAAAATTTGCTGCACCGAAACAGCTTTGTAGCGACCCTGATAAAGTGCTTCAATGACTGCCATGTGTAGCCAGTTGCCTGGGTATTGCTTTTGCCAAAGATCCACTAGCTCACTGGCGCTATAACCACCGAGGTCAAAACTATAATGAGTTAGCAGGGCTATTGCCAAGTCAGCAGACGTGTCCGGGTTTGATGTGAACATCTGACTCTCGGCTTCTGGCAGGTACACATCTTGTTCCCATCCCATACAGCCTATGTTGTTTTGATCTATAGTTTTTTTGGTAAGTGCTTCCAAGTATAGAGGGGAAGTGGTGTTCATTTTAGTTTTCAAATTAAGAATGGGAAAAGATATAGGGTGAATTAATGGTTGGAGTTTGCCTCACCGCCACCAATGCTTGATAAACCATAGCAGCCACTTCCCCCCGTGTCGCCTCTTGATTTGGGTTGAATTGTTTCGGATCCGGATAATTCACAACAATTTTGTTTTGGATGGCAGTAGCAACTGCCGAACGAGCATAGTCGGGAATTATGTTATGATCGCTCAAGCCAAGTAAGCTGTTGTTATCAGCGGCTTTGAGACCAAGTCCATTTACCAGAGAGACAATTACCTGTAATCGAAGGACATTTTGCTCAGGACGGAAGGTGCGATCGCGAAATCCACCAACAAAGCCCCCCTGTGCAGCAATTTTTATGGCATTATAAGCCCAAAAATCCTTTGGCACATCCGTAAACTCGGTTGTAGGATGTTTGGGAGTCGGGTTCAAGCAAACCGCAACTAAAGCCGCATACTGGGCGCGAGTGATTGGTTTATCTGGATCAAAAGTTTCACGGGCAAAACCGTGAGTCAAACCCATGCTAAGTAATCCATGGATAAATGCTGTTGACCAGTGTGTCACAACGTCGGTGTCGGAAGCAATCTCGACATTAGGATTGACAATGTAGACAGAAGCAATTGGCAATTCTTTCCCACTAGCCACTAATGCCTGATAGATGCAAGCTGCTACCTCAGCGCGGGTGATGTCCCTGAGTGGTTCTAATTGTTTTATTTCAGGATAATTCACTATCAATAAGTTTTCAGTTGCAACTGCTACCGCATTTATGGCAGCACTAGGAATTTGGGCGCTATCGCCAAACACATTTAAAATATTTGGATTACCCCCACTCAGTTTGAGTCCATTCACCAGAGAGACTATTGCTTGCACCCTTGTTAAATTTTGCATTGGTCGAAACGTCCCATCCGGAAATGCACTGATAAACTCCATACTAGCAGCACGTTCAATAGCTGACGATGCCCAGAAACCTCGTTTGACATCTGTAAATTTGCGTATTTTTTTTCCGGAAGGTAGCTGAAAGCTCCTAGCAATAATATCGGCATACTCAGCACGAGTGATAGGCGCATCAGGTCGGAAAGTGCCATCTGGAAAGCCATTCATCAAATTCTTTTTATGTAAGGCTTCCACAAAAGCCATTGCCCAATGCCCAGCCATGTCTGAAAAATTTGTGTTAATTAATACTGAATTTTGATAATTCTGTTTTTGATTAATAAACTCTATCATTCCCTGAATTTGAGTCGAGTTCAAATTGTTACCTACAGAACTTAAGTGGATAGAGGTGGTATTTTGGATATCAAACTGTTCGTTGTGACGGAAAATATTACCACCGGGGTCTTGAGAATTGCCCAAATCGGGAGCGGCATTTCCGTTCACCAACAATCCAGTTTGAGTATTGTTTTCGATGAGATTATTTCGCAGGATAGGACGAGCATTTCGGGAAAGGGCGATCGCATTTCTGTTTTCTATCAAAGTATTCTTAGCAACAACAGATTCAGCAGTGTCACTGATAGCTATTCCCAAAAGATTTTTTTGGAAAAAATTGTCCAGCACTTCCCCTTTGCTATCGCCTGCCATAACCAACCCACTAACACCATTTTCCAGAAATACATTGTCCTGAATCAGTGGTTTGGCACTACCACTGACAAACACAGCTTCCCGACCGCATTTGGTAAAAGTATTATTAGCCAAAATTGGGGAAGTGGATTCAATCCAGACACCAGTTCCTTTTTTTGTAGGATTTACAACAGTAATGCCCATCAATTGAGCATAATTTAGTAATACCAGCGTAATATTTTGTATCCCAAAACTTTCGCTTTCATACTTTCCACTGCCCGAAATCACAATTCCTTGACCTTTGGTTGCTTCATGACCAATCAGCATCACACCGACTGGAATCACCAGTGGAAATATTTCACCACTTGCAGTGCTGTAACTTCCACAGGCTAGCTGAATGACTTTGGGTGTTGTGGTTACCTTCAGGGCACGGGTAATCGTTTTATAGGGATTTAACCGTGTCCCAGCATTGGCATCATTACCAATGGTAGGGTTGACATAAATTGTGAGTGTGGCAACGACGGTAGAGTTGACCATTTAGTTATTAATAAACAAATTTTGAATTATCACAATCATAAATAACTCTACAACTGCGTTTACACAAGAATATTCTTGTGCTGGAAAATACTGTAAAAAAAATCATTCGTCAGAATTGCTGGAATCAGAAGAGATTGCTTCGTTCCATTTGCAACGCTACGAAGCAATCTCTCCTTATTCTGACGATTGTAGGGGCGCAAGGCCTTGCGCCCCTACTGAGTTCTTCTGTTAAGCTGTTGCGCTTTTAACTTGCATATTATTTTGGTAAGCGTCAATCATTGAAACCCTCTTTCCTTCTGCCTTCTGCCTTGCTGTTGTCCATTTTTAATGCACAACAGCTTAAATAGGAGGCGTGATACAATCAAGATACTATGCCTGCCAAAGACATCTATCACAACACGGTTAAAAATGCTCTTATCAAAGACGGCTGGACAATCACTCATGATCCATTGCGAATTCGTCTAGCGCGTGGCAGAAACCTGTTTGTCGATTTAGGTGCAGAACGTTTATTAGCAGCCGAACGAGGAAAGGAAAAGATAGCCGTTGAGGTCAAAAGTTTTACCCGTCCCTCTGATATGAAGGATCTGGAGGAAGCCGTCGGTCGGTTTGTTCTGTACGCCCAATTGTTGAAGCGTTACTACCCTGAACATGTCCTTTATCTTGCTGTAAGTGAAAATACTGGCAGGACTGTCTTTGAAGAAGAAGCAGGGCAAACCCTGATTGACGATGGCATTATTCGTTTAATGACCTTTGATCCCAGCCAAGAGGTGATTATCCGATGGATTTATTAAATACTCAATATTGTGAGATTATTGAAAAAATATTGAAAAACTACACTGACTTTCTCGGTAGCGATGACCAGGTGCAAGTTGAATTAGTGTTTGATCGAGAGCGCGATCGCATTTCCTCTAATTGCTAATTCAATGGACAATACTAGACAACGAATACAAATAACCATCATGTCGATGTAATATTTTGCAGTATTTCTGATTAATTATTTGCACCTTTTTAGTCCCAGTGTGGATGTCAAACTGTCCAGTCTTGCGAGTTGAAACTCTACCTAAGTGAATACCAGCATTCTTACCTTTAAGGACATTGGCTTTAACAATATCACCTGTTCTAAATCCAAAGTGAAATTTAGACCTAGTTTTATGACTTTTAGGGAACCCGAGCTTATCCGTTACAGCCATTTGTCTGCTGCCATGTCCTGTCGCTTTGATTATTAAGGGTTTCACTCCTTTAATAATTAGTTTGTCGGGGGTAGATTCTCCTACACAAACTGCGTCAAAGTAGTGTGTCTTAGGTAGTGCAAGCTTTGTTCGATTGAATTTTGTCAAACCACCACTACCAGTTTCAACGGGTAGTTCTGTGCATTTCAATACTTCTAAAAGTTTGAATCTTGTTGCGTTAACTGCCGCAGTATCAGCGAGCGGTTTCTTGATTTGTGCTTCAATCTTTTTCAACCTTTCAGGCTCTTTATCAAGAAAGTCTTTCAGAGCTTTAGTCCCCTTTTTGATATTGCATTTTTCACAACTCAAAGTAAGATTTGAGATTCTGTTAGACCCTCCTTTAGCTCGTGGGTGAATATGTTCAATTTGTAAAGGAACGTCTTGTTTATCGCAGTAAGCGCACTTTCTAGCAAGCTTTTCGAGTAGGTATTCGCGGGTTTCATATCCGGCAAGAGTTCCCTGTTGATATTCTTTACCCTTAATGTCTGGATTCTGCATTAATTGGGTGTCAAACCGCACTAGCTCTTGTGAAATAGCTGTAATTGCTGCTAACTTACACAATCTTTTTGTCCATGTTTCTATGTTGTAAACACGGCTCATCAAACTTGGTGGAAGCCAGCCATTTGGGCGTTTTCTGTTATGAAAACGCGCTTGCCGATACCTGGTTTTTCTATTTCTTCTACTTCTACGTAGCTGTCTACGAGAGGTAAGAGATTCCCTAATTGCAAAACCTCTATGCTGAAGCTCTGCTGCAAATATAACTTCACCTGTTGAATCGTTAACGATCGCTAGTCCTGTAGCTTTTGCACCAGGGTCAATCTTGATTCTTAATGGTTGAACTGCTGTATCTGGACATGATTCTTTAAGAATAATTGTGAACGGAAATTGCTTAAAGACTGCGGCTTTTTTGTTCCTTAAAAGTTGTCTTGCTTGCGCGGGGTGCACTGGATCTAATGGTCTTTTATCTGTGTTAAGTACAAATACTTTGGACATCAGTCCCTCCTTTCGACTACGCTCAAGGCAAGCCTTACGGGTAATGTTTTCCTCGATAATGTTAGAACGGCTTTTTACACTAAATGCACTGGTTTAACCACATACACCTGTTTAACACTTAGCGATAGAGCAGTAGGCTGGAAAGCACCCAAACCTGGTATCTTGACCGTTCTAACGTAGCCCCTGGGGACTAAATCTGGCTATATCTCCAGTAACCGAACTGGTTGTCCAGTTTTGTCCACTGTTTGGTGTATAGCTACCTTTTAGTAGAAACTGGCTGGCAAAACGGTTATCGCATCTATGGCACATTATTGCATATTGATGTTATTGATAATAAACTCTGGATTCAACATGACGGTACAGAAGAAGGTATCGCTTTAGAGCTAGTAGCTGCTGGAATTCCCAAAGATAGGATTGTCCTAGGCTTTAGAACACCTGAACAACGAAAACACACAGAATTTGCGATTTCCTAGAAGAGCGATCGCTTTTAAAAGATTTTGTAAAGCAGATTTTAACAGAAGAAGAAGAATTTCTACAGCGATGTTTTCATCCCCTGGTGGGGATTTATTTGTCGAAAGTCGATATAATGGTGCGATCGACTTCTTCCAAATGTTTCCATCCCCTTGGAGGGAAAGGGTTTTGTAAAGGGTGCATCTACTGCAAAACAACAAACTCAAGCTTGTTTCCATCCCTTTGCAGGGAAAGGGTTTTGTAAAGCTACTCTTACAGGTACCGAAACAGGACAGAAGCAACATCAAACGTTTCCATCCCTTTGCAGGGAAAGGGTTTTGTAAAGTCTTGCTATCCGGCGGAACATTGGATTGACAAGGTTAAAGGTTTCCATCCCTTTGCAGGGAAAGGGTTTTGTAAAGCTACTCTTACAGGTACCGAAACAGGACAGAAGCAACATCAAACGTTTCCATCCCTTTGCAGGGAAAGGGTTTTGTAAAGTCTTGCTATCCGGCGGAACATTGGATTGACAAGGTTAAAGGTTTCCATCCCTTTGCAGGGAAAGGGTTTTGTAAAGTCGACTTATTGTTTGTAAAAAACGAGGATTTCATCATGGCGTTTCCATCCCTTTGCAGGGAAAGGGTTTTGTAAAGATTAACAAAGTAGTTACTTCAGTTGCTTTAGGTGGACTGTTTCCATCCCTTTGCAGGGAAAGGGTTTTGTACTTATACACATCTAGATGTGTATAAGAGACAGGGCTATGGCTATTATACCTAGCGACGGTTGGCACTTTGTTTCCATCCCTTTGCAGGGAAAGGGTTTTGTAAAGAAGCAGTTAAAGTGCATGAAGCGTGTATGGCTGACGTTTCCATCCCTTTGCAGGGAAAGGGTTTTGTAAAGACAATCGAAGTACAAAGGAAAGTAGAAAATGTTTAATTGTTTCCATCCCTTTGCAGGGAAAGGGTTTTGTAAAGAGTTCACTTCTAGAACCCTTACTGGGAGAGGGTTTGAGACCCCCCAATCGACGCACCTCTAGGAAACGATTAAACTTTATCAAAATTAAATTAATTTTGGCGTCTGAAAAGCTTACTGGGCAAGCCATCGACACACTCCAACGAAGTTATGCGGTTTTCAAGGATCGGACGGAGTGTGTCGATGGACTCAACACACTCTTCTAAAAATAGAATGTCTCACCTATAATTGTCAAGTTTTTGACCGACTCCACACTCAAAAGTGCAGTAGCTGCTCAGTACTCAACGCTCAGAACTGTTTTGTTGTTTTATCATGGTTTGATAAAACAGTGAACAGTGAACAGTGAGTCCAGTGCTGCAGGAGGGTTTCCCTCCGTAGGCATCTGGCGAACCCGAAGGGTGAACAGTGAACAAGGGGTGGATCAGTCCGTTTCCTACCTGATAACTGGTAACTGATAACTGGTAACTGTAAAAGATGAATTACCATTTGCACCTAGTTAAAACGGATGATTTCAGTTGAACATCTGAGTAAAACATACGGTTCTACCTCAGCAATTACTGATGTGACTTTCGACGTCGAACCAGGGGAGATTTTAGGGTTTTTGGGACCCAATGGTGCTGGCAAAACCACAACCATGCGAATTTTGGCTGGTTATTTGCCTGCGACGAGTGGCACAGCGCGGATTGCGGGCTTTGATGTCCATGACAATTCTCTGTTGGTGCGCCAACGGATTGGTTACTTACCAGAGACGCCGCCGTTGTATCCAGAGATGACGGTGGAGGGGTTTTTGTATTTTGTGGCGCGGATTAAGGGAGTTTCGGCGGGCGATCGCGCCACCAAAATCACAGCAGCTATCGAACGCTGCAATTTACAAGAAAAGCGTCACGTCATTATTCGCAAACTTTCTAAAGGATATCGTCAGAGAGTCGGTATAGCTCAAGCAATTGTCCACGATCCACCAGCCATCATTTTAGATGAACCCACGGTAGGACTCGACCCCCGGCAAATCATCGAGGTGCGAAATTTAATCAAAAGTCTTGCGGGAAGCCACACAATCATTATCTCTACTCACATTTTGCCAGAAGTGAGCATGACTTGTAGCCGCGTGGCAATCATCAACGGTGGGAAGGTTGTCGCAACAGATACACCCGACAATCTCATGAACCAATTGACAAAAGGTTCGGGATATGAAATAGAAATTGAGGGAGAAGCGGGTCTTGCCAAACAAGTCTTGCAAAATGTAGCAGGGGTAAGCTTTGTGGAATCAATTTCTGCGGTGGGAATGCACACTCATACCTCCTTAAAGGAAAACCGAACATACTTGCGGGTGATATCAGAACCAGGAACTGAACCAGGAAAAGATATTGCAGCAGCGTTGATCGGAACAGGATTCGGTTTACTAGAAATGCGGCGTGTTAACGCTACTCTAGAAGATGTATTTTTACAACTAACAACAGAAGAAAAAACTTTGGAGACTGACACAGAAATCGCAGAGGCAAAGGAAGGAGAAGCAGCCTGAATGGGTGTAGTACTGGGTAATATTATTGCTATTTATCGCCGAGAGTTACAAAGCTATTTTGTATCACCTTTGGCATATGCAATTGCGGGTGTTTTTTGGCTTCTATCTGGGTTATTTTTCGTGCTGATTTTGATGGGACCAGAAGGTATCCTGCAAACAGTGACTGCATTAGATTTACAAGGACAACAATTTGGAATGCCAGTTCCACCAATAGATGTTCCTTACGAACTTGTCAGGGCATTTTTGGATCGAATGGGATGGCTATTATTATTCGTGTTGCCAATTCTTTCTATGGGACTTTATGCCGAAGAACGCAAGCGCGGGACATTAGAACTTCTCGCCACATCACCACTGACAAACTGGGCGGTAGCTGTTGGTAAATTATTAGGAGTTTTGACATTTTTCATTACAATGATAGTGCCTATCATGGGATTAGAAACCATTGCCTTGAGTGCGTCAAGTCCACCAATGCCACCAGCCATACCCTTACTAGGGCATTTAGCACTCATCTTACTAGCAGCAGCAATTTTATCTTTAGGAATGTTCATTTCTTCTTTGACAGACAGTACAATTCTATCTGCTGTCTTCACATTTGCATTAATGTTATTACTGTTGTTCGTGGATTTAATTGCCAAAAATATTGGTGGTTCTATAGGAGAAGCGCTAGGACATCTATCATTGCTGAAACATTACAATGCATTAGTACAAGGTATTTTCGATACGAGCAGTCTGATTTTATTTGCCAGTTACATTCTTCTCGGCATCTTTCTTACAGCTCAATCAATTGATGCATTGCGTTTTCAACGTTCGTAGATAAGAAGAGGGAACAGGGAACAGGGAACAGGGAACAGGGAATAGGGAACGGAAGAGTAAATTAAGAGGTTTTTCAATGCCAGAGATTAATGATTTTAAAGACTTAAAAATTTGGCAAAAAGGTATGGAGATAGCCGAGAAGTGTTATTTTTTGACTCAACTATTTCCTAGAGACGAGTTATATGGCATGGTACAACAAATCAGGAGATCTGCGGTATCTATTGCGGCTAATATAGCAGAGGGATACGGAAGAAGAACAACACGTGAGTATGTCAGATTTCTGAATATTGCCCAAGGCTCAATTAACGAATTAGAAACACATCTTGTTTTATCTCAAAGAGTAGGCTTATCTAAGCCAAAAGATATAGAATCGATTATTTTTTTACTTCGAGAGGAGAGTCGAATGATTATTGCTCTTATTAAAAAGCTAGAATCATGACTCTATTCTCTATTCCCTATTCCTTCTTTCCTCTTCCCTATTCCCTCTTTCCTTTTTCCTCTTCCCTGTTCCCTGTTCCCTGTTCCCTGTTCCCTGTTCCCTGTTCCCTCTTTCCTCTTTATAAAAATGAAAATTCTCACTCAAAAGAAACCTTTAAAAATCTTATTTTGGTTTGGTCCTTTCCTCTTTGCTGCAGGCTTAACATCCGGATTCGCATCAGATAATTGGGGACCAATTCAACTAGCATTGATAATTTTGGGAACAGCCATCATTATATTGTGGCTGATATGGCAAAACAAACAGAATAACTGGTGGGGACAACGTTCTACCCAAGCAAATACTAACGCTCTTGTTGCGACTTTAGCAGTTTTAGCGATTTTAGGATTGATTAACTTTTTAGGAACTCGCTACCATACACGACTTGACTTCACAGAAACTAAGTTGTTTACCCTTGCACCCCAGTCACGGGAACTGGTACGCAACTTACAAGTACCAGCAAAAATATGGTTGTTTGACGTTAATCAAGACCCCGTAGATAGAGACTTACTAGAAAATTATCGTCGGCAAACCTCTAAGTTTAATTTTGAGTATATAGATCCACAAGCAAGACCAGGACTAGCACGTAAGTTTGGTGTCAAAGACTATGGAGAAGTTTATTTGGAATTTGGCGATAAACGACAGTTAGTTCAGGTAGTTGGTCCGCAAGAACGTTTATCAGAAGTAAAATTAACCAATCGCCTGCAACAAATCAGCAGCATCAGTTCTGCTAAAGTTTACCTCCTCCAAGGTCACGGTGAACACGAACTTTCTGGTAATAAAGAGGAAGGAGTTATATCGCAAGCGGTTAAAGCATTAAATGACAAAGGTTACACCACTTCAGCCCTGAATCTGGCAGAAAAATTGAGTGTTCCTCAAGATGCTAATGTTGTGGTGGTTGCAGGTCCGAAGCGATCGCTGTTTGAAAGCGAAGTCAAAGCACTACAAGACTACCTCAATCGAGGTGGAAATTTACTGCTGATGATTGATCCAGATACAGACCCCAAACTCGAAAGCTTGCTTGACGAGTGGGGTGTAAAATTAGATAATCGTCTGGCAGTTGATGTTTCTGGAAGCGTTGGACTTGGTCCTGCAGCACCTTTGGTAACCCAATACGGAAAACACCCGATTACCAAAGATTTTGGCAACGGTATCTCTTTTTATCCCTTAGCACGACCGATTGACACAACTTCAGTACCTGGTATTCAGGCGACTCCCTTGTTACTCACCAAAGCTTATCCTAATAGCTGGGCAGAAAGTGACCAGCAAAGCGAAAACTTGCAATTTAACCCTGAAAGCGATCGCAAAGGTCCACTCACATTAGGCGTAGCATTAACAAAGAAACTATCAGCCAAATCTGAAAGTAAATCTAACTCTATCCCCACACCGACAATAGCTGCAACCCCAGCCAACCCCACCCCAACACCAACAACAACCCAAACACCTCAAACATCAGCTAGCCCTAAACCTACCCCGACACCGACAACAACTACAACTCCTCAAACATCAGCCAGCCCAATTCCCAACCCTAAAGCCACCCCGACACCGACAACAGCCGCAACACCTCAAACTTCAGCTAGCGCTAAAGCCACCCCGACACCGACAACAACTGCAACACCTCAAACTTCAGCTAGCCCAACTCCCACGACTATACCGACAACAGCCGCAACTCCAGCCAGCCCGACTCCCTCATCAACTTCGGGTGAGTCACGAATGGTAGTGTTAGGAAATTCAGAATTTGCCATCAATGGCTTGTTCGACAAGCAACTTAATGGAGACGTGTTTCTCAACTCAGTTACTTGGCTGAGTCAGCAGGATCAACAACCTCTTTCCATTCGCCCAAAAGAAGTGACAAACCGTCGCATCAACCTAACAGCAGCACAAGCCCTTCTTTTAGAATTATCATCTGTGGTGATTTTACCTCTCATTGGGCTAGTGGCGGCAGCGATTCTTTGGTGGATACGCAGATGAAATTACAGCGAACAACTTTAGTTCTAATACTTCTAGCGCTTGGTTTAGGTGGTTTTGTTTACTTTCATGAAATTAAGAGTGCACCTGAACCAAAAGAAGTCAAGCAACAGCAAAAAATCTTTTCTTTCAAAGAGGATGACGTCCAGTCTTTGACAGTCAAAACTCAAAATCAGACTTTAAATCTGGAACGTACTAACAAATCTGAAGAACCCAAGTGGATGATGAAATCTCCCGAAACTGCCCCAGCAAGTAATGCTATTGTAGGTTATTTGATGAATTTGCTGGTGGAGGGAAAGAGCGATCGCATTGTATCCATCTCACCCAACCAGCTTGCAGAATTCGGCTTAGATCAGCCTCAAACAACTATCGAGGTCAAACTAAAAAATCAGAAAACACATCAGTTGATTTTAGGTAAGCCTGACTTTAACCGCCGTTTCCTGTATGCTCAAACTGATCCTCAGAACAAACCAGGTAGTAATACTGATGTACTATTGGTATCTACAGATTTTGAGAATGCAGTTAATCGAGAACTCTCAGAGTGGAAACAACCCATAGATGACGGAAAAAACCCACTCCCAATACTGATAAACCTACAGATGATGGGAAAAAACCCACTCCCAATAACGATAAACCTACAGATGATGGGAAAAAACCCACTCCCAATAACGATAAACCTACAGATGATGGGAAAAAACCCATTCCCAATAACGATAAACCTACAGATGATGGAAAAAAACCCACTCCCAATACTGATAAACCGACTCCAATAAACAGCAGATAACAGCTTTTATCACGTGAGGTGATGATAAATCTTACTCCTCATGACTGCCAATTTTAGGTGCGTTTATCAGTAAATCGATGATCTCTTTATGCTTTTTATGGAACTTCAGTAATTCCAAGTAAGCTAAAGGAACAATTATTGGCCACAACATCGTAGCTATAACCAAAACGATAGTAGAATAGAAGCGCTGCTGTGAATCCATGTCTTCATCGGCTAAAAAAAATACCAGCCATTGATTAAAAAAACAGGAAGCCATGATTAAGTAGACTAGAATTACAAGGTAAGTAATAAGCATTTGTGTCATGATAATATAGTTTGAAATCAAACAAAGTACAGCAGGAATTTTGCTTGACGTTTGTAACAAGACTTTAATTCACATATATCATGTATATATTTTTTTTTGAATGTTTCGTATAACGTCTAGCTTAAAGTACGACTCAGCTCTATTCTAGACAAAATAAAAAAAGAGCAGTTATTCACTTTCCATAAAATCTGCTATCAAATTAGAAAGTTCTCTTCTATTAGTAATGTATATAAAATACTTTTCCCAAGAGTAATTATACTGAAAAGATAGTTTTCAAAAACTTGCTAATCTTTAGAATGTGTTCATGATAAGTCCAACCGCAATACTACTCATTTCCTGTCCCGACCAAAGAGGATTGGTCGCGAAAATTGCCAACTTCATCTACGCTAATGGTGGTAATATTATCCATGCGGATCAGCATACAGACTTTGCAGCAGGGTTATTTCTCACTCGTATTGAATGGCAGTTAGATGGGTTTAATTTGCCGCGTGACTTAATTGCACCAGCATTCAATGCCATTGCCCAACCATTGCAAGCTAAATGGGAATTGCACTTTTCTGATACCGTCAGGCGCATTGCCATTTGGGTGAGTCGTCAAGACCATTGTTTATTTGATTTAATTTGGCGACAACGTGCCAAAGAATTTGCTGCTGAAATACCTGTCATTATCAGTAATCATCCTGATTTGAAACTAGTAGCAGAACAGTTTGATATCGACTATCACTACATCCCCATTATAAAGGAAAACAAACAGGAACAGGAAGCCAAGCAATTAGAATTACTACATCAGTACAAAATAGATTTAGTTGTTTTAGCAAAATATATGCAAATTGTTAGTGGAGAATTTATTTATAAATTCCCACAAATTATTAATATTCATCATTCATTTCTACCAGCTTTTGTTGGAGCAAATCCTTATCAAAAAGCTTTTGAAAGAGGAGTAAAAATTATCGGCGCAACCTCTCATTATGTGACTGCTCATTTAGATGCAGGCCCAATTATTGAGCAAGATGTGGTACGAGTCAGTCACCGTGATGAAGTTGAGGATTTGATTAGAAAAGGAAAGGATTTGGAGCGAGTTGTTTTAGCAAGAGCAGTGCGTCTACATTTGCAGAATCGTGTATTAGTATATGGAAATAAAACAGTTGTATTTGAATGAAGAAGGTAAGTTTTAAAAGGTAATTTAGATTTTGGCAGTATTCTTAAAACTGAGGTACTTGAGGCATTTGAGTTTTACGGTTTAGACTACAGTTTGGTTAATGGTTGTATTTCCTACTCAGATCATATCGGTTCATAATAAAAAAAGAGTTAAGAAAGATTAAGCTGAATTATGAGCAAAATATCTCTAAACTTAATAGCAATATCTGTCTTTATCATGACGATTTCCAGCCTACTGGGACCGTTGTTGCACATATCACCTATAATCCCAGCAACATTGACATTTACCGTTTTGGGAATAGCAACTCTTGATTCATTTAGTTTACAAGGCAAAGGTGGAAGTTTACTTATAGATTGGATAGCTGGTTTTTCCCCAGAACACAGAGAACGCATCATTCACCACGAAGCTGGACATTTTCTAGTTGCTTATCTGCTAGAAATTCCAGTGATGAGCTATACCCTAAGTGCCTGGGAAGCACTCAAACAAAAACAACCAGGACAAGGTGGTGTGAGTTTTGATGATGAGGAATTAGCATCCCAACTAGAACGGGGTACAATCAGTGCTCAAAAGCTAGATCGTTACTGTACCATTTGGATGGCTGGTATTGCTGCTGAAACATTGGTTTACGAAAACTCAGAGGGAGGAGCTGATGACAGAAGCAAGCTGTTAATGGTATTGACAAATTTAGGTTTTTCTGAATCATCTAGTGAACAGAAACAGCGCTTTTGTACACTCCAAGCCAAAACGCTTTTGCAAGAAAACTGGTCGGCATATCAAGCCTTAGTGAATTCTATGCGAGAACGTGCAACAGTCGCAGAGTGTCAAACTGCAATTGCTGAAGCTTATAAGGAACATCCACCAAAGCCGCTCATACAGTTATAGTCAACGTGGGAATCATAACTAATTAGCCGAACATGATAAGTGCAATACACGGCTGTTGTGAAAGTGCATGCACTTTCACATTATGCGTGGTGATGTATGTGATTCAAATGAAAACCGCTATATTTATGAGAATTGAAAAACCAAGATCCCCGACTTCTGGTGAAAAGTAGGGGATCTTTATTCTGTATTCTGCGTTCTTCTTTAAGTTATATTTGCACTGTTGTAGCATGAGAACATTCAGCCATAAGCCCTGTCTCGCTCTATCAGCATTTTTAGGAATTTTGAATTCCAACAATGTCAGTCTAATTCTTCAAAGTGGTCTTGTACAAGAGCCACTTTTCTAAAATGAGGAGAGAACTTTATGCAAAGTAACGACAAAAAAATTGCCCTAGTCACTGGCGCAAATAAAGGGCTTGGTTTTGAAATCAGCCGCCAACTAGCCAAACAAGAAATTACTGTGCTCATAGGTGCCCGTGATGAATCTAAAGGTGCTGAAGCTGCAGAGAAATTACAGGCTCAAGGGCTTGATGTGCACCATATCAAACTTGATGTCACAGATATCTCCTCTATCGCCACTGCTACCAAACAGATTGAGGAACGTTTCGGTAAGCTCGATATTTTAGTCAACAATGCAGGCATTTTCCTTGACTCAGGAACGAATCCGAGCGACCTTGACCTCAATGTTTTAAAACAGACATTTGAGACAAATGTATTCGGTGCTTTTGCAGTACTACAAGCAACACTACCTTTAATTCGCAAAAGTAATGCTGGTCGTGTTGTGAATATGTCGAGTACTCTTGGATCCCTGACTGACACCCTTGATCCGAACTCACACTATTTCGGATTGCGAGGGCTAGCTTATCAAGCGACTAAAGCAGCACTCAATGAAATTACAGTTCAGTTTTCTAAAGAATTGGCTGATACTCCAATCAAGATCAATTCTGCTTGCCCCGGTTGGGTGCAAACAGACATGGGTAGTGCAGATGCACCAGGAACAGTAGAAGAAGGTGCTGACACTCCCGTGTGGCTTGCTACACTTCCAGAAGATGGTCCCACGGGTGGTTTCTTTAATTCCCGCAAGCCACTTCCTTGGTAATTGCTTAAACAGGTGGGCACTGCCCACCTTTTTTATTAGGTTAAGGAGGATTTTATGCAGGACTTGAGGAATTGTTTGCTGATTGATCTTACATTCATTGCATAAATTAAAAGGAGAAAAATATGACCATTTCAAAATTATCTGCTTCAGACCAAGAGACAATTACTGATGAAGTCTTAGCCGCAAATCTAAAAACTCAGCAAGAAAAGGGACCAGATTTACGGCATGTACACCCGAAAAGCCACGGTTTGGTTTGGGGAGAATTTATTGTTGAGAATAACATTCCTGATGCACTAAAAGTTGGTGTCTTCTGTACACCTAAAACCTATCCCATCTGGGTTCGTTTTTCCAATGGTGGAGAAGCAGAAAAACGCGGTCAATTCAAACCAGATAAAGAACCTGATGTTCGCGGCTTGGCAATAAAATTGATGAATGTTGAGGGCGAAAAAATTCTTGATGATGAAGAGAAAACCCAGGATTTTCTGAGCATAAATCATCCAGTCTTTTTCGTTCGAGATGTGCAAGGATATGTTGATCTTGCCAAAGTAGCAAGTGGACAAGCTGATCCAGAATTAGCACAAGCCATGCAGCCTTCTTTTGCAATACTCCAGAAAATGACTAGTAAAAAAATCAATAATCCGCTTTTCATCCAATATTGGAGTACAACACCTTACAAATTAGGCTCCCAAGCTATCAAATTCTCCGTCAAATCTCAACAAATAGAAGCAGTTCCCGACTCAATACCCGACTCAGAAAATTATCTACGTGAAGCAATTGTCAAGTATCTGACTGATGGAGGGAAAGAAGCCATTTTTGATTTTCTCATTCAGCTTTATGTAGATGAAGAGAAAACTTCAATCGAAAATCCAATGCAGAAGTGGAAAGAGGAAGATTCACCTTTTATTAAGGTGGCTACTATCAGGATTCCTAGTCAAAAGTTTGACTTTGATGAGCGAAAACGATTGGATGAGGGTTTGTCTTTCAATCCTTGGCATACTTTACCTGAACATGAACCAATTGGTAGCGTGAATTTAGCTCGAAAAAAAATTTACCAAGAACTTGCTAAATATCGACGCGAGCAAATCGAAAAGCGTTTAAGAGAACCTCAACCTTTCTCTTTTGTTCAGGATGAACCTCGTTAAATAGATTTCTTGCAAAAGCAATCGTAACTCCTAAGAAACACAGAGAACAGGGAACAGGGAACAGGGAACAGGGAACAGGGAAGAAGGGAGATGGTGTTTCTTTCATTCGTAGCGGGTGGCGCACCGCCCGTGGGAGGCTCAGATCTTGCACTATTGTCATTTAACTTCGACTGAGGAGACAGAGCCTCCCAACCCTCGTTACCAGGCTGAAGGAGGCAGAGCCGGCTTTGCCTCCCAACCCTCGTTACCAGGCTGAGCCTGGTAACGAGAATAGCCTGGTAACGAGAATAATTGCATCCCCTACACCCTTATACCCTTACACCCAAGCAACCCCTAGTTCATGACAAATTCTTTGCAACGACTTGCTGTTGTTTATTTTGCAAAGATGCATACAGCCTATTCAATGCATTCACGTAAGCTTGAGCGGATGCTACTATAATATCTGTGTTTGCCGCATGACCAGAAAACACTCTACCTTCATGCTTGAGACGGATAGTCACTTCACCAATTGCATCAATTCCTGCTGTGACCGATTGTACAGAAAACTCAATTAACTGGTTCGGTACGTTGACAACACGATTGATGGCTTTGTAAACTGCGTCTACCGGTCCTGTACCAATAGCAGCATCAACTAATTCTTCGCCTTCTGGAGTCCGGAGTGTCACTGTTGCAGTGGGACGAGCATTACTACCACAAGAAACTTGCACTAACTCTACACGGAATAAATCGGGTGCTTGTTGGATTTCATCAATAACAATTGCTTCCAAATCCCAATCAGAAATTTCTTTCTTTTTGTCTGCGACTTCTTTAAACCTGACAAATGCTTTATTTAATTCAGTTTCTGTGAGTTCATATCCCAATTCTCTTAAGCGGGTACGGAAAGCATTTCTCCCTGAATGTTTGCCCAAGACAATTTGATTTTCTGTCAAACCAACGAGTTGGGCATCCATAATTTCATAGGTGAGCTTATTTTTTAGCACACCATCTTGATGAATTCCAGACTCGTGAGCAAAAGCATTCGCGCCCACAATTGCTTTATTCGGTTGAACGAGCATTCCTGTCAAGTTAGAAACCAGACGGGATGTTTTGTAAATTTGTCTGGTGTCAATATTTGTTAAAGGTTCTTCCGAATCAATTGGACGTCCTAAAAAGGGGTTGAAATATTGCCGACGGACGTGCAAACCCATCACCAGTTCTTCTAATGCTGCATTTCCTGCACGTTCACCAATTCCGTTGATAGTACACTCTAACTGTCTGGCACCATTTTTCACAGCTTCTAAGAAGTTGGCGACAGCCAAACCTAAATCATTATGTCCATGAACAGAAATAATTGCTTGATCAATGTTAGGTACGTTTTCTTTGATGCCTTTGATCAGTGCCCCAAATTCACTCGGTGTGGTGTAACCTACTGTGTCAGGAATGTTAACTGTTGTTGCGCCGGCGGCGATCGCTCGCTCTAAAACTTGATACAAAAACTCTGGATCAGACCGTCCTGCATCTTCCGGAGAAAATTCTACATCCGAAGTGAATGTTTTGGCATAAGCCACCATTTCTTCAGCAATTGCTAGCACCTCTGATTTTGTCTTTTTCAGTTTGTACTTGAGGTGAATATCGCTTGTTGCAATAAATGTATGAATTCTCCCTTTTGCGGCTGGCTTGATTGCTTCTGCCGCAGTTTGAATATCTTCGTGTCGCGCTCTTGCTAAACTACAAATCACAGGACCATCTTGTGTCCCCACAAGTTGGGCAATCTTAGTCACAGCCTCAAAATCTCCAGGACTGGCAAAGGCAAACCCTGCTTCAATCACATCCACACCCAGACGTGCCAGTTGCTTAGCAATAGTCAGTTTTTCATCTATGTTCAGTGTTGCTCCCGGACACTGTTCACCGTCTCGAAGTGTCGTGTCAAAGATGATGATTCTCTCGTGTGTCGTGTTCATTTGCGGCTTGTTGTTGACTTCTTACTTGTGACTTAAAATACTTTTTACCTTAGTTTCTTTGCTATTCCTTTTGTAAATAATTGCTAAGGTAACTGAGAATCTACTTTTTCTATTCTGTCCCGAATATCATTTAAATCTATATATCTATCAGTGGCGTTACGTAGTTCTCTGGCTATCATTCCTTCTGTTGATACTACTGTAATGTGCGTATTTTTACCACGTAATAGTTCTATTGCTCTTTCAAAATCTCCATCCCCACTAAATAAAACAACTCGGTCGTACTGATCTACTGTATTAAACATATCTACAACAATTTCTATATCTAAATTAGCTTTTTGTGAGTAACGACCAGATGAATCATCATAATATTCTTTTAAAATTTTTGTCCTAACTGTATAACCTAAACTAATGAGAGCATCTCTAAATCCTCGCTGATCTTGTAGGTCTTTTAAGCCAGTGTACCAAAAAGCATTGATTAATGTTGTGTCTGATTGTTCGTGTCTGAAATATTCTAAGACTCTTCGTGGGTCAAAAAACCAGCCATTTTTTTGTTGAGCATAGAACATATTGTTTCCGTCTACAAAAATAGACAGACGATTCATCGTAAAACCCATAGTAAAGTTACACCTAATAATATATAAGCAATTTAGATTTAACAATAGATGATAGCAGGAATTAGAAAATATTAATTTTGCTGGTATCTATAAATTATATATTGTCATATATGGCTTTTATCTAACCTGTCGCATCTGGGAAAATTGACCGAAGCATTTTAGTAGTCGCTGTCCTCCAGTTTAGTAATGTTAACTTTTTTCTCTCTTGGTTGGTAAGCGTGGCCCTATAATCAAAATCTACCAATAAAATTAACGTACAAGCATTCTTTGCTCTATACCAGTCAAGTTTACTCCTAAAGAGGTATCGAAAAGTTTAAGAATTAGGTCGCAAACCTCGGAACAGACTGGCTGTACCTCCTATGTCTCATATCCTCCACACACACTTTGTGCTGGCGTAGCCTCTCTGAAGAAACACAGGGTGTAGGGGTGTAAGAGTGTAAGGGAAAAAGGTGTTTCTTTCATTCATAACCGGTGGTGCGCCGCCCGTGGGGCTGCTTTCATGAAACACAGGGGTGTAGGGGTGTCACGGGTGTCACGGGTGTAGGAGAATAAGAGAATAAATGCATTTTCTCTATCCCAAGCGTAAATACATTTCCTCTACACCCCTATACCCCTAGTTCAGGTGTAAGGTAAACTAAGAGTACAGTTGTGGTGCTAAAATTTACTAGCTACAACCTCATTGATCAGTAAAACAATTCTTAGCCGCTGTGAACTCACAACTTTTGAGGAGCCGCCTGAAAGTGCATCTACCGCAACAACTACCACTCATGGTGGCTCTTTCACTCACAGAAATTTGGAGAAGAGGACAGAATTGTTTACAAATCTATAAGATTTTCATTTCAGGTGTGTTGCACTTCAAAAGTCTGTCAATAGATTAAAGATGTTGAACGTAACTAAATTAGCAGTCTGATATGGCACCAGAACCTACTACATTAACCAAAAAAAACGTCTCTGCTGCCAATCGACCGTCAAAGATTTCTACAAAAGCAACTTTGACGGTATCAGCACGACGGTCAAAGCGATTGGCTCGTTTGGGTCATTTACTTGCTGGTGTTTCAGCAGTGGGTGCAGCACTCTTGGCAGCTTCTGGTGTGAACTTGGCTAAATTTATGGAAAGCCAAGCTCAAACTATATTTTATCTACTACGAGCACCAGAAACTCCTCCAAAAGAGATTGTGATTTTGGCAATAGATGAACAGTCCATATCACTTGGCGAGCAATACTATAAAACAGATCCACAAAAATATAGTTTCTTTGAACCACTCCAAGCTTTTCCCTTTAAACGTGTTGCATACGCTCAAGTGATTGAAAAGTTAATCAAAGCAGGGGCACGTTCTGTTGTGTTAGATGTCGTTTTCGATAGACCAAGTAGTTACGGTGTTGAAGATGATCAAAAGTTGCAACAGTCGCTGCAACGCTATGGAAGCAAAGTGACTCTGGCTGCACTCTACGAAGAGTCTCAAACACCTCAAGGTCCTGTCATGCAATTGACACAGCCCCGGCAAATGTTTCGCATTGGATCTGTTGCCATTGGTTCTGTAAATTTCCCTCTAGAGGTAGATGGCAAAATTCACAAATTAGCTAACGAGTACTCCAAGGTCATCGATAAAGAAGATACTTTAACAGTGAAGATGCTCTCTTTTGATGAAGCAGCATTAAGAGCATCTCAAGTAGATTATCCTCCACCTAAGGGCGATCGCATACATTTTTACGGGCCAGCAGGGACATTCGAGCAAATTCCCTTTTGGTACGTACTCGATCCAGAAAACTGGAACACCTATTTGCAGCAGGGCAAGTTTTTTAAAGACAAAATTGTGCTGATCGGGGCAACAGCTAAGTCAGACAAGGGGGACGATTATCATTCAGTCCCGGCTATGGGCAATTGGTTGTATCCAGAACGAATGTCAGGGGTGGAGGTTCACGCCAACGCGATCGCAACTTTAATGCACGATAAAGCGATCACGGAAGCAATTAAAAGTCCATTGATCCGTGGTTTATTTGTACTTTGTTTAGTGAGTGGATGTGCGGTTATTATAGTCTCAAGAAAAAGAGGTATAGTTAGATTTGTCATTAGTCTCGCCCTTGGCATAACTTGGGGAGGTATTACCTATCTCACCTTTGTCTATAATTTACTCATTTTGCCGACTGCGGTACCGGTGGTGGCGATCGCCATGATTGGATTCGGTTACCTGGGAACAGAAGTAGCAAGAGAAATCATTAGGAAAAGCCAACTGCTCGATATTTTCCAGAAATATTCCTCTCACCGTGTTGTTCAAGAAATCCTTAGCCAGCAGGATGACCTAAAAGATCTGCTACAGAAAAGGGAAATGGCAGTATCAGGAAAAATCCTGGATGGACGCTACAAAATTGTCAAAGTTCTTGGTTCAGGTGGATTTAGCGAAACTTACATTGCTGAAGATACCAAACTTCCAAATAACCCTTTGTGTGTTGTCAAGCAGTTAAAACCAGTTAACAGCAAACCAGAGCAATTGGAAACTGCCAGACGTTTATTTAATACCGAAGCTCAAGCTCTACAAAAACAGGGAATTTACAAACAAATACCACAACTTTTAGCTTATTTTGAAGAAGATGAAGAATTTTATTTAGTTCAAGAATATATAATTGGTCATGCTCTCAGCCAGGAAATGTTGCCAGGTCAACGGCTTCCAGAAACACGAGTTATCGACATTTTACAGGATTTATTAGAAACATTGGCATTTGTCCACAACAATAACGTTATTCACCGAGACATTAAACCTAGTAACATCATACGACGACACTCAGACGGCAAACTGGTTCTCATTGACTTTGGTGCCGTTAAAGAAGTCACAACACAAATCCTTGATCATTCAGAGCAAAGTGCCTTCACAATTGGCATTGGGACGCGGGGTTATGCACCAAGTGAGCAGTGCTACGGACGTCCACAGTATAGTAGTGATATCTATGCAGTCGGCATGATTGGCATCAAAGCCTTAACTGGTATGGCTCCCCACGAGATAGAAAGAGATGCTAACTCAGAGTTGAAATGGGTTGATAAGGCATACGTTAGCCACTCCCTGTCAAACATTCTTACTAAAATGGTGCGGGAAGACTTCAAACAACGTTATCAATCTGCATCCGAGGCTTTACAGGCGCTGCAAAAGTTGACTGGTTTACAGAGTGAACAAAGTTTGCTTCAAGACAACTCAGTGGAGAGTTTTTCTTTAGAAGAGATAGAGACTCCTACCACACCTTGGACAGGAATATCCCAAGACAGTTCACAATCCACTGTTTCCACATCTCTACTACCAAGTCGTTATGAAAATTCGATAAACGACTGCCAGGATTTTCCTACTGATACACGTTGATATCTTCCGTTACAAAATCAGAGATTCTCTCGTTCTCTCGTTTCCAGCCTGAGGCTGGGAACGAGAAAATAAGTCTAGTAGTCTAAGTTTTCGCTGAAAATTTCGCTAATTTTTGCTGATAATAAGTCTAAGTCAATGGGCTTACGAATAAAATTAGTTATTCCTATTTTTAATCCATCTACTGCACCAAAATCCACAATCACTTCGTGATCACAAGCCGTGATGAACAAAATGGGAAGACTCGATAATTTGTGATTATGGCGAGTACATTGCATCAATTCTATGCCGTTCATTCCTGGCATCATGACATCCAGCAGCAGTAAATCTGGTGGTGATTATAAAGCTAATAAATCACCATCACAAGCAGTATCAACGTCATATCCCTTGGTTTTTAAAAAAAATTGAAGCAAAAATAAATTGTCTTCTACATCATCCACAACCAAGATTCGACGATGCTTAAAAACCACCATAAAATTAGAAATTTCTCAGTTTAGTGATATACATTTACACTCCAGAAATATTGTTAACAGATTGTTAACTCACCAAATTAGGACTGGTCGGAGTCCATATTTTATGGGGCTGTTATTCCATCCACCTAAAAGCCTCAAATCTATACGGTTCAGACACTTTTTCGGGTCGGTAAAAGGGTTGGTAAATATTTCTACATCAGTCACCCCTGTCGCATCTCGAAAAGCTGCCCATTGCTCAGAAAAAGCTTCGATTTCGTCTTTTACCCGTTCTCCTAGATGTTCGTAGCAGACAATCGCACTAACCCACCTTCCTGCACTCTGTTCCATGACTTGCATCTGCGACTCAAGCAACATCGCCCCAATCCCTGCATCTTGAAACAGGTTGACAAACTCCCTTAATACAAACTGCTTTGGTAGGGTGTCAGCCCTGTGCTTATCCGCCTTTAATCGGCTTTGAAGCCCCGAATTTTCTTCCATACAAGGTTAGTTTCTCAATAGCGCGAGGTATTTTAACAATTCTTAGCTTACACTTAACTTGTTACAGATTTTAAAACTTGTTACAAGTTTTTCAAAAATTATATATTTGTCCTATGGAAGTTTGCAATAATTCAAATATTTGTACTGAGAAACTTATGTCAGATAGTTCTCGACGTGGTAAACGAGGTCCAGCCCCCTCATGGAAACTTGGCAGAACCAGTGTGATTAGAGTACCGATGGTCTTAGCTAATGCTTTACTCAATTTGGCTAGGCGAATAGACAACGGTGAAGTGACTCTCGTTGATACGTACTTAACTGAGTCGGATAAACAGGTTTCCCAAGTTCACGCGAGTCAAAGCGATACAGAGTTTTTGCGCTCAGAAGTAGAGTGTTTGCATCAGTTTGTGGAAAATCAAAACCAATATTTGCATCACAAAAAACAGGAACTACAAGAGATAGAGCAAGAATTGACGGCGACAAACCATCAGTTGCATACTATATTCTCTAAAGAGTGTTTGGCACGTCTAACACTTTCTGAGGCTAAGGAACAAGCGTCTATAATTTTGAAGAGTGAAAAATCCCTAAGTGAGTCTTTAGCAGAACTACTAAGTGCTATCTACAGCGTTCCTGTCAAGCTAGAGGAATTGAAAGAAATAGAAGAGTTAAGTATGAGAATAAATGATTTGGCAACAAGTGTTGATAATGAAATTGTTGCTAAATCCAAGAAACTTAGAACTCATTCAAAACAACTTCAGGCTCAGTATAACGAGCTTGGTTGTCGTTTAGTAGCCCTGAAAGCAGGTTTAACGAAACTTCGGGAAGAATGGACGCAATTTAGAAAAACTAAAGAAAAGAATAGACACAATGCAATGTAATTTGTATTAGGAAAAATTTGAAATTTGCAATTCCATCAATTCATGACTTCAACTAAACTGCTGCGCGTAGAATCTAGCATAGCGATGCCCTAAGGTTAACAATTCTTCATGAGTTCCTGATTCGACAATTTGCCCGCGTTCGAGAACTAAAATGCGATCGCACCGCCTCACCGTACTCAACCGATGAGCAATAATAAACACAGTTCGTCCCTCCATCAGTCTTTCTAATGCTTCCTGTACCAATGCTTCCGACTCTGAATCTAAAGCAGATGTCGCTTCATCTAAAATAAGAATTCTGGGGTTTAAGAGAACAGCACGTGCAATAGCAATTCTTTGTCGTTGTCCACCAGATAAATTTACCCCCCTTTCTCCCACCCATGTGTGATAACCATCGCTTAGTTGAGTGATAAACTGGTGAGCATTAGCAATCGAAGCCGCTTTCTCTACCGCTTCCATGTCAAAAGAATCTTGCCCGAAAGCAATATTTTGGGCAATTGTTCCAGAAAACATGATAGTTTCTTGGGGAACAATTCCAATTTGTCGCCGCAAGCTGTGAAGCGTGACATCCCGAATATCAACGCCGTCAATTAAGATTTCACCAGCACTTGCGTCATAAAAGCGGGGGAGAAGATTGACAAAAGTGGTTTTACCTGCACCGGAAGCACCGACAAGGGCGATCGCCTCTCCCGGCTGTGCCAACAAACTGATATCTTTTAAGACATATTCACCTGGTTTGTAGGCAAAGGACACACGACTATATTCCACCTTACCAGTCACCGGGGGAAGCAACAGAGCATTTGGTTTTTCTACTACAGTTGGCTGAACCGCCAATAATTCAAAAACTCGCTCAACAGATGCCTCACCTTGTTTAAACTCATTGTAGTTGTTCGTAACGTGACCAATCGGGTCAATTAACAACGCTGCTGCAGTCAGATAGCTGAAAAACTCTGCTACCGTCAAGTTATCATTCGCAATTTGCGACGCGCCAACGAATAATAGTGTTAAAGCACTCACAGCTTCTAAGAATCCCACAATGGGAATTTGAATTGCTTTAAGCCGTTCCACTGAGTATTTCGCACTCATTGTGCGTTCTGCTTCTCGGCTAAACCTAGCAGTTTCGTAGTTTTCTGCAGCAAAAGCTTGTACTATGCGGATACCGGTGACAACTTCCGTGAGTATTGCTGACAAATCTGAGATGCGATTTTGACTTTTAAGAGAGAATTGGCGTAACCGTTCACCAAACCAACCAATTAAAATACCCATAAGGGGTGCAACAATAATTATGGCTAATGTCAGTTGCCAATTCAGAGAAATCATATAGATGGGAATTGCGACTAACTGCAAAACGCAAGGGATAAAGTCGTGAAAGACTTTGTGCACAACTTCCCCAACTCGGTCGATATCTTCAGTGAGGCGGTAAGATAAATCACCTGACTTTGCAGTTTCAAAATAGCTGAGATTGAGCTTTTGCAAATGTGAGTAAACTTTCTTACGGAGATTGAAAGCAACTCTTAGTGCTGCTTTTGCCATGTAGATATCTTGTACGGACTGAAAAAAGCCTCGTACCAGAAACACTGCTGCGATGATGGCAAGTTGTAGGGCGATCGCGTTCAAATCACCCCCACCAAAGACAGTTGCAAATTGACGCACATATCTCAGAAGTGTCAAAGTTGCCAGGACATATCCTAAAATGCCAATGAACCCCTTGACGATAGTTTGCCATTGGGGTCGAATATACGGTAGAAGCTGCCAGTAGTTAGAGCGTGTTTTCAAGCTGTCACATCCACAAAAAGACTCTGTTTTGTTTGACGCTGTCAGGTTTTGTGTAGTTTCTGAAGACTTGGAAGAAAGACAGGGGTTGCTTGGGTGTAAGGGAAAAAGGTGTTTCTTTCATTCATAACGGGTGGTGCGCCGCCCGTGGGGCGCTTTGAAGAAAGACAGGGAATGGGGAACGCTTAACAAAGGAATGAGCACTATCCACTCACGATACACAATGACATAGGAAGTTGACGTTGTGATTTCTGAATATTTACTGATATTGTCAGGTGCTTTTTTTCAGGAATATTGCGGTTCTGTTTTGAATCATATATGTAACGGTATGTAGAGACCTTTCGCTCAAAAAAAATGCGCTCATGTAACGTCTCTAAATCCGTGACTTCTCGGATAAATATAAAATATACTTAAAAAAAGAAACAAATTCTTGTGAAATTCGTATTAATTTACTGTGAAGTGCATCTACCAAAAAATTGTTTCTGAATTATGAGATCACATGGTGATGTTACCAAATCCCTTCAGTCCCAGAAGACCAGTAGTCCCAGAACGTTTTATTGGGCGGATATATGAAATAGCAGCTGCGTGTTCTGTTATTAATGCTCGCGGTCACGTAGCAATTTGGGGAGGTCCAGGAATGGGTAAGCGTTCTTTATTAGAGAAATTGGCTTCTCCCCAAACTATGAAAGAACATGGACTAGATCCATCTATGGCTGTGGTTGTTCTTCTAAGTTGCGAGAGTATTACTTCCTTCACTCCCTATGGTTTTTGGGAAGAAGTCCTCAAAGAGATAAACGATAAGTTGGATCGTGGATCCCAATTGCAAGTTGAAATTGAGACATTATTGGGAGAAGGTCGAGCAAGTAAAAATAGCCTGCGCCAGGTGTTAAGGGAATTGGGGAAACAACATAAATTTTTGCTGCTGTTAGTAGATGACTTTGATGTCGCCCTTTCCCCAAACGAAAAATACACTGAAGCTGACATGGTAACATTTTTGAGCGAGTGTCGTAGTTTGGCTGTTCACTGTGACGAGAGCAAATATCTCTCAATGATTGTGACTTCACGCAAGCGCCTCAATGAACTTAATCCCACACTCAATTCAAAGGGTTCTCCTTGGTTTAATCATTATCTCTTTCTCCATCTGCATCTGTTTACTGAACAGGAAGTAGATGAACTACTCAAACCACTAAAAACACAAATGAGACCAGACTTACGAGAAAATATTTTTAAAATGGCTGGTAGACACCCGACTTTGCTACAAATTGCAGGCTTTCATCTATACAACTTTTTCAATTTTTAAGCATGGATCAGCGAGGGAGACTGAAGGCTATGACAAAAACTAACGACGATTTTTTCAGGGAGTTTGAAACTAATACCAGACATATTTTCCAAATTATTTGGGAAAACTGCGGTGAAGAAGAACAGACATTACTAATGCTGATTGCTCTGTCTATTTCTAATGGTCGTCTACACAAGAACAAACAGTTTGATTTGAGTGGAATTGACCTTATCTTCACCCAAAGAGAGCGCGAGTTAAAAAATTTGGAAGAACAGGGAGTTATCATCTGCGAAACAACCATTGAAAACAAGCAATTAAAAAACGTATACGATTTTACTTCATCATTGATGGAGCGGTTCGTGATTCAAGAAATTTGGAATACGGAAAATTTTGATATACAAAAACGACAAAGGGTCTTTCTCAAGCTGATGAGCCACGAGCAAGTTGATAAAGTCACAAAGTTTACGAATTGGCTATGGCAACATAAAAATGAGCTATTTTCTGCTGTTGAAATATCTGGCAGACTGTTGGGAGGATTACCATAAAAGCTGATTTATAAGAGGTCATTTATAAAGTAAAAATAAAATTACCATAGGGGATGCAAATGCGCGCTTGTGGATACTCATCCCATATTATTACCGTTGTGTTAAGCGTACCTTATCGATATGTTTGTAACAAAAACAGAATCGAAGCGCAAGGCTGCACCGTGTTATATCAATCCTATTTGAGTTGTGAAAATTGCTGGAGTCCAGAAACCGGGTTTCTAATTTTTCACAAATGATTTAGGACTGCTATATATAGCGGTGCGTTATGGCTTTGTTATAACGCACTCTACTACTTAATATTTACTTTATAAATAACTTCTCATCACGACTTCAAGACGTCATTTAACGAAAGGCTAAATAATGATTATGTCCAATGCCAAAAGTATGATACACAACCCCTATATTGTTGGCATTCCTGTTAATGAACCTAACAAGTTTTTTGGTCGGGAAAGTCTGTTAAGTTTTATTGAAGACAATCTGAGACAGAATATAAAATTTATCTTATTACATGGTCACAGACGTATTGGTAAATCTTCTGTACTCAAACAGATTCCCAACAAGATAGCTCCAAATGAGTTTGCTTTTGTTCATTATGATTTACAACATCACGCTCAGTCAGATTTATGTGATATCTTACATGATGTCAGTGAAGAAATTGTCAATCAACTGGATTTAAATCAAAATAATATAAAACTGCCGACACAGAAAGATTTCAAAACTGATGTTAATATATTTTCTTATAGCTTCTTGCCTCAAATTTATAAACAGTTAGGTGACAAAAAACTGGTATTGTTGTTAGATGAGTTTGATGTTATCGATGACAATGCAGATAACATACTAGATAAAGGTTTAGGTTTTTTTCCTTATTTAGAAAAGCTTCTGAAACAGCAAGAAAAATTATTGATCATTTCTGTAGCTGGACGACATCCCAGTGATTTAAAAAACTTGGTTCAGTTGTTTAGAAGCGCACCCTACCAAGAAATTGGTTTCTTGGATGAACTAAGTGCTAAACGGCTAATTCGTAATCCCATTCAAGGTGTTCTGGAATACACCCAGGATGCGATAACAGCAATTGTGGAACTCACAGCAGGGCATCCCTATTTTATCCAAGTTATTTGCTTTAATATTTTCTTACTAGCAAAAAAGAATGATAACTGGACAGTCACTCGTGCGGATGTGGAGAATGTAATAGAAAAAGCAATTGAGCAAGCAGAGGGTGGACTAGCATGGTTCTGGGATGGATTGACTATTGCGGAGAAAGTGGTTTTATCAGCTGTCGTAGAAGCACAAAAGAAGGCTATTCACAAAGTCAAAGGACATCCAGAAGATCCCTTAATTTTACTCAAAAATTATGGAGTGATCCAAACAGAGGAACTGCTTCAGGCTGCTAACCAACTAGCCCAAAAGGGTTTTTTGGATAATACAGAACGTAGAGTCAAAATTGAATTTGTCCGCCTTTGGCTAACGCAAAGATACCCACTACGACAAGAGATAAGGGAATTAGAGAAGTTTGAAGAAGAAGAAGTTAATTCTCTATGCAAAGCAGCAAGTCAACAGAATAAAAAGGACAAAAAGCAACAAGCACTCGATATTTATAACCAAGCTTTAGCACTTAATCCCAATCATTTTACCACTGTGCTGGCGGTGGCTCAACTAAACTTGGAGTTGAAAAATTTCGACAAAGCATTAGAACTTTACGAACGAGTTAACCAAGTTGATCCTATAGGTAACAAAGAAGCGCTTTTAAGTGCGTTGGAAACATATGGTAGTGAGTTAACAACACAAAGACAGTACGCACAGGCAAAGCTGCAATACAATAGAGTCTTGGAACTTCAGCCCAATAGAGTATCAGCACTACGAAGACTGGAAGAAATTAAAAGTTTTGAGTCTCGAAGCAATTATCAGTCTAGAAGTAACAGCAATTACCAGGTTGAAATTAAGAACAAGTTACAGACTATTTCAGCAGAGAAAATTTCTTTAAAAACGATGGCAGCACTAGCAGGAATAATTACCCTTGTTAGTCTTGGTAGTGGACTTGTCTTTTATAGGTGGGTAACTCCTTGTCGTCCAAATCAACATAAAGTTAATGGTATTTTTTGTGTGGCGGGTATTGCACAACAGAATAATATCACGAATAATATGAGTCGGGGCGATCGCACTCTATTTCCCACAACTCGCAACCCATTTCGTGACCAGGGCATTAAAGCATTCAAACAAGGGAACTACCAACAAGCTGTTAATTTTTTTGCTCAAGCTGTGCAGTATAATCGCAATGACCCAGAAGTGTTGATTTACTATAACAATGCTCTAGCCCGCCAAAAAGATTCCCCTTTTACAATAGCTGTCGTTGTACCTGCACAAGGTAAACAAGATATTGCTAAAGAAATGTTGCGTGGGGTGGCGATCGCCCAAAATCAGTTTAATGCTAACGGTGGATTTAATGGTCAATTACTCGAAATTGCCATTGCCAATGATGGTAACAACCCAGAACAAGCCAAACAAGTCGCTCAGCAACTTCTTGATGATAGATCTGTACTAGCAGTCATTGGACACTATTCTAGTGAAGTTACTAAAGTAGCACTATACGAATATCAAAAGGCTTCTGAACCCTTAGCGATTGTCTCTCCTAGCGCTTCCAGCAGCCAATTACAGGGTGAGAATTTCTTTAGGACAACCCCTTCTAACCTCAAAGAGGGTGAACAATTAGCTGAATATATTCGCAATCAACTTGGCTTAACAAAAGTTGTCATTTTCTATAATCTTGACAAAGCCTATAGCGACAATCTCAGGGAAGAATTTACAAAGAAATTTGACAAACTAGGTGGTCAATCCTCGATAATTGATTTGACACAGACGAAACTGGATGCAGACCAAAAACTAAACGAAAGTGTATCTAAACATCAAGTACAGGCTGCTTTGTTGTTTCCAGAGCAGCAATCCACTGCTATAGCGCTTGGAATTGCTAAAGCTAAGGCTGAATCCAAGAACCCAAAGGTGCGAAGCCTAAAATTATTAGGTAGTTCTACTCTGTATGATAACAGAACCTTGAAAGAAGGGGGAAATGCAATTGAAGGATTAGTTTTAACTATTCCTTGGTTTCGGGAAGCACCACAATCAAAAAACTTTGCTCAAAAAGCAGCACAGCAATGGGGAGGACAGATTAGCTGGCGCACAGCCACCAGTTATGACGCCACTCAAGCTTTGATTCAAGCTTTATCCTCTAACGCCTCTCGCGCAACAGTTTTGCACAGATTGCGAAAGGTAAACCTTTCACCCCAGCAAACCTCCGGGGATAAAATCAAATTTACTTCAGAAGGAGAAATACAAATGGAACCTGTCCTTATTAAAGTTGAAGAAGGTAGATTTAAACAACTACCGTAAAGCTGAAGGAAAGGACAGGTCGTTTCCCAAATTGATAACAGATATGATCACTGATTCGATGACTCGAAGAAATCCTTACATCATTGGTCGTCCAATTGATGAACAAGAATCATTGTTCGGACGAGAAAATATATTCCAATTTATTGAGAATAATTTGAAGCTAGGTGTCAAGGTTCTCTTTTTGTACGGTCAACGACGTATTGGTCTATCTTCTATCATCCGCAATATTCCCAAGTATGTTGCGTCAGAGGAATTTGTCTTTGTCACCTTTGACCTTCAAGAATACAGCAGAGAATCTCTCAGCAGTTTATTGCATAACCTGATTACAGATATTATCACTGATTTAAATATAGATACACATAATATAACACTGCCTTCAGTTTCCGAGTTAGAAACAGAACCAGAAATTTTTTGTTGCCAATTTTTACCTCAAGTTTATGATTTATTAGAAGGAAAACAATTAGTTTTATTACTGAATAAAGCTGATATATTATATTCTGAGATAAATCAGGTTTGGCTGGAAAAAATCTGTAGCCATTTGTATTTTTTTATCCAAAGACAAGATAAGTTATTTCTCATTTTCTTTCTTAGAGAACAATTAGCATATCAGTCATATTTACTCAGTTTATTTCAAAATGCGCCCTACCAAGAAGTTGGTTTGCTAGATGAGAAGAGTGCAAAGCAACTCATTACTAAACCGGCTGAAGGTGTGCTGAAATATGACGAAGATGCAGTGACAGCAATTCTGCAACTTTCAGCAGGACATCCCTATTTTACCCAAGTCATCTGTTTTACTCTTTTCGTGCAAGCCAGGATAGAAAATAACTGGAAAATCACTCGTGCTGATGTGGAAGCTATTGTAGACAAGGCAATGGAGAGCGCGGAAGCTGGGTTAGTGTGGTTATGGGATGGAATTTCTATTCCAGAACGAGTTGTTTTATCAGCTGTGGCTCAAGCGCAAAGGATCGCTTTTGAAAAACAGGCACCTTTGCCGGAAGAAGCTTTAACGCTACTCAAAGAACGTGGTGTAATCGAAACAAATGATTTGATTCACTCCGAAAAAAAACTAACAGAAAATGAGTTTTTGGATGAGACACAACGGAGAATAAAAATTGAATTATTTCGCAGATGGTTGCTGTTACAGCATCCCCTGCATAAACAAATATTGGAACTTGAAAAACTGGAACAAGAAAAAATTACTCTCTTATATGAAGAAGCAAATAAACTTCATCAAGAAGGTAAAAATCATGATGCAATAGAACTTTATGAGCAGGTTCTACAACTTAACCCCAATCACTTCAGCACTCTCTCCCCTCTTGCTAAAGCATATTTGGAGATCGAAAATTTCAACAAAGCATTGCAACTTTACGAGCGAGCTTACAAAGTTGACCCCATACGTCATCAAGAAGGGTATTTGCATGCTCTAGAAATTTACGGAAATCATTTGAGTCGTCAAGAAAACTTTGACTTAGCAAAGAAGCAGTTTGAAAAAGTTTTGGAAATTGAACCAGAACGAATAGTAACACTACAAAGACTGCGAGAAACTCATTTCGTTTCTAAGACAAAGGGAATATTTTTATGGAAAATAGCCGCAGCAGTAGGAATATTTACAATTGCAGGTATTGGCTTTTTTAAGTGGACAACTTCTTGTTCTGCAGGTCAACAAAAAGTTAATGGTATTTTATGTATAAGTGGTATTGTACAAGAAGATAATACAACCAATAATATTAGTCCGGGGGATAATACAACGAATAATATTAGTCGGGGGAATAATATCACGACTAATATGAGTTGGGGCGATCGCACTCTATTTCCCACAACTCCCAACCCATTTCGTGATCAGGGAATTAAAGCATTCCAACAAGGGAACTACCAGCAAGCTGTTAATTTTTTCGCTCAAGCTGTGAAGTATAATCGCAATGACCCAGAAGTGTTAATTTACTATAACAATGCTCTAGCTCGCCAAAAAGGTTCTCCTTTCACAATAGCCGTCGTTGTACCTGTACAAAGTAAACAAGATATTGCTAAAGAAATGTTGCGTGGCGTGGCATTTGCACAAAATCAGTTTAATGATAAGAGTGAACTCAATGGTCACTTACTGGAAATTGCCATTGCCAATGATGCTAACAACTCAGAACAAGCCAAACAAGTCGCTCAGCAACTAGTTGATGATAAATCCGTACTAGCAGTGATTGGACACTATTCTAGTGAAGCTACTAAAGTAGCACTGTCCGAATATCAAAAGGCTTCTGAACCCTTAGCCATTATCTCCCCCACTAGCTTTAGCAGCTTATTACAGGGTAATATTTTTTTTAGAGCAGTCCCTTCTAACGTCAAAGTTAGTCAACAACTAGCTGCGTATATTTGGAATCAGCTAAGTTTAAAAAAAGTTGTGGTTTTCTATAATCGTGACAGTTTGTTTAGCAATAATCTCAAGGAAGAATTTACAGATAAATTTAAACAACTAGGTGGTCAAATTGTTAATAACATTGATTTAACAGAGCCGAAACTAGATATAGACCAAAAATTAAACGAAAGTGTTTCTAAAAACCAAGCACAGGCAGCTTTGTTGCTTTCGGATGTGCAATACACTTCTATGGCGCTTGAAATTGCTAGAGCTAAGGCTAACTCAAAAAACCCAAAGGTGCAAAGCCTACGGTTATTGGGTAATTCTACTCTGTATAACGACAGAACCTTAAGAGATGGTGGAAATGCAATTGAAGGCTTGATTGTAAGTGTACCTTGGTTTAGGGAAGCACCACAATCAAAAAACTTTGCCCAAAAAGCAGCACAGCAATGGGGAGGACAAATTAGCTGGCGCACAGCCACCAGTTATGACGCCACTCAAGCATTGATTCAAGCTTTATCCTCCAACCCCTCTCGCGCAACAATTTTGCAAAGATTGCGAAAGGTAAACCTTTCACCGCAACAAACCTCCGGGGATAAAATCCAATTTACCCCACAAGGAGAAAGACAAATCAAACCCATCTTGGTTCAGATTAAGAATGGTCAGTTTAAGATTTTAGGGAAGTAAAACACTCGTATCACACTCTTCTTTAACCTCCCAACGCAGAAGTCTTGGTAGCTGTGTCACATCCAAGGCATAGTTCACAACCCACACGATGATTTCTACTACCAATAAATTTTGTACCCAAGTGAGATCTGTTTCAGCACTGAGGAACTTCCATCCCTCATAAAGCTGCCAAAAGCGGTAAGGCAAGTATAAGTAGGGAACCATCACCCATACAACTGTGTGAAACTGCCTGAGTGTCAAAATCTCAGCTAAGATTTGCAATCCTAGCATGACTAAGTACGGAACAAACACAGTGAGGATGCGATTGTCACCGAACCACACACCCCATACAAGTATCACCACAAGGGGAACAATCAATCCTATAACTTGCACCGTACCGAACCAAATTTTAAACCACCCTGGCAATGGTTCGGGAAGGCTGAAGGGTTTGGAATTTCTCCACGCCCAGCCAACAACAACACAAAAAAATGTAGAAATGATCAGGAAAACACAGTTTTCGATAAACAGGTATAAGTTTATGTTGGAAGAAGTCATGACCCTGATATCCTCTTGAGCAAGTCACTCAACGAACCGCTTAAGCCTTCTTTGTCAGCTTTTCTTGTTTTCTTTAATAATATGAAGAATTGATGGTAATAAAGAAACAACAATAATTAATCCAATAATGGGTAACAAATACTTATCTAGCTGTTCAGCTGGTAGGGATTTTCCTAAGAAAAATCCTAACAGAGTGATGCCGAATGTCCAAACAAACCCGCCAACCAAGTTATAAGACATAAATGTGCGATAATGCATGGCACCAATGCCAGCGACAATCGGCGCAAAAGTCCGCACAATTGGCACAAAAGGAAGATCCTCATGAGTTAGTCTGCAACGCCATATCGGTCACAGCTTATTACTCGTTCATTTCTTTCATTGTCGCCAAAGCTGAAGGAGACAACCGACTCAGATAGCGGAAAATCCAGTATTTAAAAATAGTGTCTAAAATCACAGGGAAAGTAGCAATAAAAATAGATATTGCGCTTTTCTCTGCTGGAAGCCCCAAGTGTTCCGCAAATCCTTCAAGAATCACCTCCCAACCATGTGGTGAGTGGAATCCGACAAATATATCTGTGAAGAGAATAATCAAGAAAGCTTTAGCACTGTCACTCAAACCATAGATAACATCATCGATAAAAGATTTCACAATCACAATTTCTCTTTTGCTTGTAACAATGACCCATGCAAAAGCTATAAGTGATAGCAAATCAGCAAAAACATTGCTAATAGCGTTATTGCCTTTCTCCCGAAATTCCTCAGCAATTGTATGGACTTTCTGTTTTACTTTTTCCTCTATGACTTCTGAAGAAAGTGGTGGTGCTTGACTAATCAGGCTCTGAAATTTTAGTTTGTGTTCAAAAGTTTTTAACTCTGTGAGAGCTTCTTCTTCCATTTCAGAGTTAAGGAACAGTTGACTGACATGTTCACCTCTGACCCGCTCTACAATTGGACTTACTAAGAATTCTTTAGAAAGAGATTGAGTTAAAATTGGCACAAGAACTAGCATTGCCAAAAATTTTGCCGCAGTTCTTGTTCTCTTTCTAGAAATTTGGAACTCTCTAACAAATTTTTCTTCTGCTTGTGGCAAAAAATCTGCTTTAATTCTATTGAGTGTTCTTCCAATTGACCTAGGGAATATACCTGTTTTCTTAAAAACCGGGTCAACTTTCATATTGTCTACCCCAGATGAATCTGACTGGTTGTTAACTTCGTCACGGTTCATTTGTAATGGTTGAGAGACTGGTGTTATCCCGTTTTTATTGATTTCTTGTTCTAAATCATATTTGAGGGTCACCTCATCAATAAAACTTAATTTTTCTAAAAAAGTAGAACTTGATATATCGAGGAGAGAACAGCTGATACGAAACTCTGCTAATTTTGCCTTGATAATCATTAAGTTCTTGTTGAGAGAAACCTGCCAATAAGCCCTGACATTTTCAGTGTAATTGCTTAACTCTGGGGTGATTTTTTGACCATTAAAATGTTCTCTTTCAATATTTTTAATTCTATGAGCAGCTTGGTAAGCTTCTGATAGTGCTCTTTCTGGTGTACCAAGTAACCGTTTGTTACCAGCCTGTAAGTATTCTTGAATTTTTTGTCCGATGAATCCTGGATTCTTGTTGAAAAACGAAATTTTCATGTTAGAATTTCAGATTGTAATTTTTGTAACAATTTTTGTTTTCTTTAATTGAAAAATCAATAATGGCTAATAAAGTATAATTGATACTTATAACTTATTAGCCATCAAATGGGTATCTTATTCTGAGTGTACACCGATAAGAGAGTTTGGTACAGAGAATGAGCGATTGAGAAGTTCAAATTGTTTTTTGTTAACATCATAAGCAAAGACTTCTCCACTCTCAATTTCATAAATCCAAGCATGAAGAGTGATTTGACCACTGTGAAGTTTCGAGCAAATTATCGGGTAAGTTTTCAGATTTTCTATTTGTATTAGAACGTTCTGTTCAATTGCAATTTTTAATAGTTTCTCGGTGGGACAATCCTTGTAGTTGTCTAGGACAAAACGACGGGTAGGCTCGCCATAGTGCTTCAACCAATTATATACTAGTGGCATTTGCTGAGCAAGATTACCTATTTGTAATAGTCCTTTCATCGCTCCACAGTGGGAATGACCACAAATAATAATATCTTTAATATTTAATGCTTGAACTGCATATTCTACACCTGCACCTTCACCATTATTGAGTGGTCCATAAGGTGGAATAATATTACCAATATTACGAATAACAAATAACTCCCCTGGCTGGGTTTGGGTGATTAAATTAGGGTCAATACGAGAATCAGCACAAGTGATAAGTAAAACCTCAGGAGTTTGACCATGAGATAATTCCTGAAACAACTCTCGATGTGTGACAAAATAGTTGTCATGAAAATAATTCAAACCAGCGATTAAGTGTTTGATAGGCACAATCTAGTTCCTCCTATGGAAAGAAATCTTTCTTGTTAAACTTCATATGTTTTAGCCCATTTTTCTGAAAAAAACTGTCATTTTTTTGATGTTTTTTTTGAATATGATAGACTTTTTTGAAGACCACAACAAAAGAGTCAAGCAGTCTTGTCATTAAGAGTATAAAACCTATGGATGGGGTTTTCTGTCCCCACCCAAGGGTTTAGTGAATTGGTCATGATTTATAACTTATTGACTGCTTCGACTGTGCTACACTCCCATCACTTTGATAATGTTCATATATAAAGGAATCCCCACAATAATATTGAATGGAAAAGTGAGTGCTAAAGCCATAGAAATATACAAGCTAGGATTAGCTTCAGGAACTGTCATTCTCATAGCTGCAGGAACTGCTATGTAAGAAGCACTAGCACAAAGAACAGCAAATAAAAGAGCATTACCTTGTGGTATTCCAATGACTTTAGCAATAATTATTCCCAAAATTGCATTGGCAACAGGCATAAATACAGAAAATATAATTAGAAAAGAACCTGTTTTTCTTATATCTTTAATTCTTCTAGCAGCTACCATTCCCATATCTAGTAGAAAAAATGCTAGAACACCGTAGAAGATGCTTTGAGTAAATGGTTGTAGTTTTTCCCAACCTTTCTGTCCTGTTAAAATGCCAACGATCAGGCTACTAACTAAGAGAAACACAGAACCATTGAGGAAAGCCTCTCGCAAAACTTCACTCCAAGAAAATTCGGCGTTCTCTTTATTTTGACCAAATGCTCTTACTAAAACAATACCCACAATAATTGCTGGAGATTCCATCAGTGCCAAAGCAGCTACCATGTATCCATCAGAGGTAATATCAAGTACTTTTAGAAAGGACTGTGCAGTAATAAAAGTAACAGCACTGATGGAACCATAAGTTGCAGCAATAGCCCCAGCATTATACGCATCAAGTTTTGTTTTTAAAATAAAAAATGAGTAGATAGGAACTGCACAAGCCATGAAGATACCTGCTATCAATGTCAACGCTACTTGTGGATTAATTCCGCTCTCATCAAGTTCATATCCTCCCTTAAACCCAATTGCAAAAAGCAAGTAAAGAGAAAATAATTTTGGTAAAGGTTGGGGAATTTCTAAATCGGATTTCAGAAAAATTGCCAGCATTCCTACAAAGAAAAACAGTACTGGCGGATTCAATATGTTCGATAAGATAAGGCTGGAATTCATTTCTACTAACCCTGATTTTTTTGAAGAGAAGTGGGAATGACAATAGGCATCAGGCAATTTACTTAAGTCACCGTCACCAATGAGCAACTCTTCAGTGAATATATTTCAAGGCTATGAATATGGTATGAACACTGTGTGTCAATGTTATGACATTAACTTTTGTAAAGGCACCGATCTAAGCTACAATGCTTGATAAATAAGGAACAGGGAACAGCTACCTACACAGTGAACAATTATCAAGCCAAAATGAGCTGATAACTGATAACTGATTAACAGAAACTGTACCTAGCTGAGCAAAAATCAAATAAGAATCCTATATATTTTTTTGATAAAAAGACAGTCAAAATATGGTGTTGTTTCGCTTTTTTTCTAATTATGAAGCACTTGCCCATCAATTAACCATAAACTGGACTAGCGTAAAGCAGCACCCATAACCAGGCAAGAAGCCAAACTACAATGAATCCCAATATACGAAGCAGGATTTGTTTCATCTTTCTTTGCGCGAGATACTCTCAGCGATACGCCAAAGGGCAGACTTCTGCCGGCGTATCGCCAAGCGTTTGTTGGCAAGGGTGTGGTGTGTCAAGCTTGACCGTTCGTTCACAAAGTATGCGCTGAGTCCGTCGGACACGCTACGCGTTAGCCCAAGCCGCCTGCCGGTGTTCCCTACGCGCATTGGGGTAATCGCTTGACAATCTCTGTTGTTCACAGCACGCTTCGCTGTTGAGTGATGACCGAAACAATTCAAAATATTTCCTCTGGACATATTTTGAACTTTGAATTCTCGCGAAGCGAGTGACTACTTCCAATCCTTGCCAATCCGGATTGTGATATCAGATTCTAGATCGCCAGTCGCTGACACCTCAACCTGACCCAAACCTAAGATTTTTTGTAATTGTTCTCCTGCTTGTCGGTTACCTTTTTGGACAATAATCTTAGTTTCGCTTCGGTTATCAGACCAATCTGGTATGGCGTAAACTTTCGTAAATCCTTGCTGTTTAAGATTATTAATAACTTTTTGAGTTAGTTGAGGTTTTCTAGATGCATTCTGAATAGCAATTTTCAGGCTAGTGGGCGGTTTGACACTTGAGGACATACCCCCTATTGTCACCCCAGCGTAATCCTGTAGCAAGTCAACTCGCCCAGTTAGATCCAACCAATAGCTATTGGGATCTTGGCTGAGACGGCTGAAAATTCCAGGTAATATGGTCATCTGGTAATTATCTCGCTCTATGTTCAAGGCAAAGTTCACTATTGCCATCATTTCTTCTAGCTTAAGGTTAGTGTCGAAATGCCTTCCCATAACGCGGATAATCTGAGGCAATTTGGGTAAAACAGTGGGAGTGTTTAGGCGATCGCGCAACCCTACCAAGAGTGCTTGCTGTCGCTGTACTCTTTCCAAATCGCCCATTGCTGGTTCGCGAAACCGCACAAACTGTTCTGCTTGTTCACCATTCAATGTTTGCCAGCCGTTGACTAAGTTAATCGAAAATCCTGTTCCAGGATCTTTGTTAACCATTGGTTTCGGAACAAAAACCTCTACTCCACCCAACTGATCCACTAGGCGTCGTAAGCCACTGGTAGAAATACGAATGTAGCGATCAATAGGTGCATTACTCAGAGTACGGCTGACAACTCGTGCCGCTAAAACTTTACCTCCTTTAGCGTTGGCTTCAGATACCTTAGTTAATCCTTTTTCTGGAATAGCTGTCATGGTATCTTTAGGGATAGAAAGTACCCGAATTGTTTTGTTGCTTGGGTTGAGTCGTATCAGCAGTATCGTATCGCTATGACCTGCAAAACTTTCGGGAGTTCCATCTACACTCTTAGGTACTGGTTCAATACCCATGACCAAGATATTCATGGGTCGAGTCAGACGGTATTGTGAAATGTTACTCCACAACTCCCCTGGTAGAGGTGTTTTTTGATCTTTGCCACTCAGTCCTACTTCTTCATCTGTTCGATCAATGTCACTCCACAGTGGAGTCCAAAGTGCCAAACTCGATACCAGCAACCCTGACAAGGTCATTCCTACAACAATTGTCAGTACCCAAAAAAGCCATCGAGGCATGGCTAACCCTAGCCGATGATAAAGCTGGCTGGGAACAGACCCCGAAGATACGAAGTTACGAGAAATATTTTTTTGCTTTGTGAGTGTTACCCCTTTTGGGGATTGTTGTAATTTACTTGATGTGCTCTGCTGTTTTTGACTTGCTACTTGCTTGACCACAATACTCTCCCCACTGATCACACTCCCTAAACGTAATGTTAATGCAACTTATAAATCTTGCCTGCCAGTGAACTACCTTACTCGAAGTTTGAAGTCAAGTGTAAATTTTTCATCTTACCTCATCCTAGTTATCGTACTGAAAGTCCCCCATAATCCCTGTATACCTTTACTATTCGCTTTTTTATGGTGTATGTCTGTGTTATATCCTCTGATTTTGTCCAAGTATCTTTATACTTCATTACTTTTATTTGTCACAGTACACTTGTAGTGTTCTTTAGTAAGTTACTCTGACCCAATGACTAGAACTTTGTTCCCTGTAATCCTTGCTGGTGGAAAAGGTGAGCGTTTTTGGCCCCTGAGTCGTCAAAATCGACCTAAGCAATTTTTGAATCTTGATGGTACTGACAGAAGTCTCCTACAAGCAACTGCCGACCGACTATTGACACTTGCAGGCGGTTGGGATAACCTGTGGGTTATTACTTCTGGTCAGATAGCTCAAGGAGTTAGAGAACAACTACCATTACTGCCATCAGATAACCTACTTGTTGAATCGCAGGGAAGGGATACTGCCGCTGCAGTTGCTTGGACTAGTTTGGAAATTCAAAAGCGTTACGGAGACGACGCTCTTATCGGTTTTTTCCCAGCTGACCATTGGATCGCTGACCAAAAAGCATTTGTATGTACAATAGATGCAGCTAGAGAGCTTGCGGCTACCCAAGCGGCGATTGTCACACTGGGGATCAAACCTACCTTTGCATCAACTGGTTACGGCTACATCGAACAAGGGGAAAAGATTGGCATATTTAATGATTTGCCAGCTTATCACGTCAACCGCTTTACTGAAAAGCCTGACCGTCAAACGGCTGAAGACTTCCTATCTACAGGACGTTTTAGCTGGAATAGCGGTATGTTTGTTTTTCGAGCAGGTGTTGTTCTCAAGGAACTGTACAGACACGCCCCAGAAATTATCGAACCGATAGAAAAATACGGTCCTGATATCTACCAAGATCTCCCTAAGAAAAGTATAGACTATGCCTTGATGGAAAAGACAGATATCGCTTATGTCTTACCTGCGGAATTTGGCTGGGATGATTTGGGAGATTGGAATGCGATCGAGCGTTTAATGAAAAAAGAAGGCATTCCTAATGTTGAATTTGCAACTCATGTCGGACTAGACACACAGGGAGCCATACTCTATTCCACAAATGAGGAGGATGTCATTGTTACCATTGGGTTAGAGGATGTTGTGATTGTGCGCGATCGCAACGTTACCCTGATTGTCAAAAAAGACCGTACCCAGGAAATTAAGCAAGTCCTCAAAACCCTACAAGCTAATCCCCAATTTACAAACTTGCTTTAAAAGTTAAAACTCTTGGCAGAGGCACGCTAGGTGTATCAACCAGTATAACTTTTCTGTTTGTTATTTCATTTGAACAATTATGCAAATCAGTAGTTGTGAACCTCTAGCCAAGAGCATTAACAATTCAAAATTCAAAATTCAAAATTCAAAATGAAAGACAGTTAGAACTGCGGATTTCAACCCCAACTCTAACTGAGACTACGTGTAGACGTAGGCGTCTTAAACTCTTTAATGTACGATCAACTGCATTATTGCTTATCAAAAGCCTATTTCTGTGTCCCAAAAAATTTTTCTATCCCCATCGTTTCATCAACGATGGGGATTTATGCTTAAATCACTTGACATTCCCACAGCCCGAAGGAGTAGGATTCTTGGACTCAGATTGCCCCTTTCAGTTACCCTACTAATGGTCTAACTTTCTGATGTGCCTAGTCTTACAACTAGCTTCTCAAGCGTTCGTTTCCGTGTGCCCCACGGTACTGAGTACGATGATATCACAGCAAGTCTTGGGGCAAGAGATTTGTATACACCTCTTTGAAGGGATGAACTTTCTCTACAATATTTTGTAAGATTACCTTTACAAATATTTAAGGATTGCGCTATACCAAGCAAAATCCCCAAAACTAACAGCAATATCAACGGCTTGGTATCATCATGATGTCCTGCGGCTGACTTCTCGTTCCTCGTCTATTGCTCTTTCTGTTGCATCCTGCTTTTTTATAAAACCATGTTCCTCACCCAAACTGTTCCTCGCCAAAGAGAAATCATTGAAGTCCTACTTCGTAATGGTTGGGACTATATGCGACGAGTCCTCACTGGAGGAAAAGCTGATGAACCCCAGCTACCCACACCTGCTGTTTTAAAAAACATCCTAGTAGACTTAGGACCAGTCTACATCAAGCTCGGTCAGTTAATGTCTACCCGTCCAGATTTGCTGAGCGCTGGATACATAGAGGAATTATCAACACTACAAGATGAAGTACCACCAGTTCCCTGGGCAGATGTAGAAGTCCTGATTCGCAAACAACTCAAGCGTCCTTTAGAAGAAACCTTCACCACAATAAATGCTATCCCAGTAGCAGCAGGCTCAATTGCCCAGACACATAAAGCTACACTTGTAGATGGTCGGGAAGTCGCTCTTAAGGTACAACGTCCAGGAATTGATCTGACTGTTCCTCAAGATATCGCCTTAATTCAAGGTATAGCCGATTTAGTGGCTCGTACTGAATTTGGGCAAAATTATGAAATCAAAGCGATCGCCGAAGAATTTACCAAAGCCCTAGAAGCAGAATTAGATTTTACACGAGAAGCGAGCTTCACCGACCAGTTACGACGCAATTTATCCGAGAGTCGCTGGTTTGATCCTACACAATTAGTGGTTGCCGAAATTTTCTGGGATTTAACGACACCAAAATTACTCGTGATGGAGTGGCTGAACGGAGTTCCCCTGCTATCGGCAAATCTTGAGAGTGAAGAAAACGGCAAAGATCCAGCGCAAGAACGTAAAGAAATTACCACACTACTGTTTCGAGCTTTCTTCCAGCAACTGTATATTGATGGTTTCTTTCACGCTGATCCCCATCCTGGAAACTTATTTTATCTTAAAGATGGTCGCGTTGCCCTTTTAGATTGTGGCATGGTGGGACGGCTTGACCCCCGCACGCAAGGCATATTAATAGAAATGTTGTTGGCAATTGTGGATCTGGATGCGAGGCGGTGTGCTCAACTAACTTTGCAGCTGGCGGAGTCTACACAGCCAGTGATTATGGTGCAACTGGAAAATGATTATGACCGAATGCTGCGAAAGTATTACAACTTAAGCGTATCGCAACTTAATTTCAGTCTCATCATTTACGAACTTCTGCAAATCGCCCGTAACAATAAAATTCGCTTGCCCAGTAACATGGGTTTATATGCCAAAACCCTGGCTAACTTAGAGGGGGTGGCGCGAGGATTTAACCCAGAGTTGAACTTTATTGATGAAATTCAGCCATTGCTGACGGACTTGTTTCGGCGACAGTTGTTTGGGGAAAGTCCTGTGCGATCGCTCCTCAGAACAGCCCTAGATGTCAAAAGCCTCTCTTTACAATCTCCTCGACAAATAGAGTTGCTGCTAGATCGAATTACCTCAGAATCTCTACAGTGGAATTTATCGGTGCGAGGTTTAGATAGTTTACGCCGAACAACAGATGATGCTGCAAATCGTCTTTCTTTTAGCATCCTAGTGGGTTCACTGATTATGGGCGCAGCAATTATTTCTAGCAATGCACGGACATCTCAGTTGTTGTTTGTGAGCAATGTGTTGTTCGCTGCTGCTAGTTTATTAGGGTTGTGGTTAATTATCAGTATTTTGCGCTCAGGACGACTACGTTAAAATCTATACGTCACGGCGACGCCTAGACATGATGTAGGTTGGGTAGACTTGTACTAAGTTGTCCTAGCTTTTAAAAACTTCCAATACCTAATGAAAGCGCATGATGGCGGATATGATCCTCAATGAAACTAGCTATGAAATAATAACTGTGGTCATAACCTTCTTGATAACGCAAGTTTAGCGGTTGGTTAACTGTTGCACAAGCTTGCTCAAACACCTCAGGTAGCAACTGCTGACTAAGAAATTTATCAGCAGTACCTTGGTCGATGAGAATAGAACTATGGTATCCTACTTGCCTGACCAATTCACTAGCATCGTAGGCACGCCAACTTTCCTTATCCTCACCAAGGTAGCGGGTAAACGCCTTTTCACCCCAAGGACAGCGCATTGGTGCAGCGATGGGTGCAAAAGCCGAGACTGATTTGTATTGCTGGGGATTTCTCAAAGCGCAAATAAGCGCACCGTGTCCCCCCATTGAATGACCGAAAATGCTTTGTTTGTCTGGTTGTACAGGAAAATGTTCGGCAATCAAAGCAGGCAATTCTTGCACAACATAACTATACATTCGGTAGTGAGATGCCCAAGGTTCAACAGTTGCATCCACATAAAAGCCAGCACCTGTTCCAAAGTCCCAGTCGTCATCTTCACCAGAAATACCAGTGTTGCGGGGGCTAGTATCTGGTGCAACTAGCATTAAACCGTATTTTGCTGCATATTGCTGTGCACCAGCTTTAATCATAAAGTTTTCTTCTGTGCTAGCCAAACCAGAGAGAAAATAGAGAACTGGTACTGGTTTTTGAGTAGCTTGCGCTGGTTGGTAGACAGCAAAGCGCATTTCTCCGTTGCAGGTGGAGGAGGGATGAGTATAGAAGCCGAGTTTACCACCGAAGGATTTATATTCTGAGATGAGGTTGGGGTTAGTCATGAGTGTTTGGTTAGTGTTCAAATCTCGATAAATTCTAACCCCAACGGTTCTTAATAGCAGAAATAAAACAATGTCTTAGCGATTTGCCTGAAAGTCTGATATAACAAAATTGTACGTGAATATATAAATTAAGATTAGCAAAAAACCACCATTAAGAAATAAACTCTTGTTTAATTTAATGTGTGTGTCATTTAAGACAGGGAGCGAGGGTTGATGGGTGCACTGCAAAAGACTTCTTCGTATGCTTCATTTTCCAAATTTTTACCTCCTAGTACCAGAAAAAGCTGGCTTCAAATATTATCAACGCTGTTAATAACCTTTTCTATTGTTGGTGGAATAGCTTGGTTAGAAAATGAGCAGAAAAATGATAAAAAGTGTGAATATAAATTGGATATCCCGACAATTATTTGTCTTATCTCAGATTCTAAGTTATTAGGGCAAGTTCAAAATATTGGTGTTCTTTCCGCAGCGATTTTATTTTTCTGGGACACTTTCGACAGAAAAAAACAATTAGAACGTCAAGCTTGGCAATTAATAGATGGTGCCCAAGGTTCAGAAACCAGTGGTGCAAGAAGACAAGCAATTGAGGAATTATATAAGGAAGGTGCTGATATTACAGGTCTTGATGCAGATGGCGCAGACTTAAGAGGAATAAACTTAAGTGGCGCTAATTTAGAAAGAGCAAGTTTTAAAAATGCAATCTTAGAAGAAGCTAATTTTGAAGGAGCAAATCTTTATAGGGCTAATTTTACCGGAGCCAATTTAAAAAGTGCGAACTTCAAAGGTGCTAACCTTTGGGGTGCAGATTTGACAGGAGTAGATTTATACGAAGCTCATTTAGAAGGCACAGATTTAGGTAATGCTACTTTGAATAAAGCTAATTTATGCAATTTAAAATTTGGTAAATCTAAAAATAAACCTACTAATTTAACAGGAGCTAGACTTAGAAGAGCAAATATTCAAAAAGTAAACTTGGAAGAAGTTATTATCCGTGGAGCTTATTTAGGTGGCGCTGTAACAGGTAAAATTTTACCTAATTGTGAAGATAAATTATTAGATATCGAAATAATTCGTAAGGCTAAAGATAATTCTTACAAACAAGCGTATTATGACGAAAATTTTCAGAAGTCTTACCCAGACGAGAAACTTGAATTTCTTGATGAAGAATATGAAAAAGAAAAACAAAGTAGAAAAAACAGAGATGAAAAAATTCAGCAAATAAGAAATAGAATTTTCACGTCGCTTCAGGATAAAGACAACTCGTCAGCTTTGTTAGTCTTGGTAGATGCTTTGATAGAAATTCTTTCTGAATCAGGACAAGAATCAAATACTACATTTCAATGACGAGATTTAACAAATGCAGCAAGCGCCATTAAAGATAAAGTTGAGAGAGTTACTGAATTAGCTCAAAAAGGCTTAAGCATACTTGATAGAATAAATAAGCTAGACGAAGAGGAGCCGAACATAGCTAAAAAAGAAAATGAATTAAGGGAAGAACTCAGACGTGATCAAAAAGAAGCATGGCAGTCAAAATCTGAAACTATTGAACAGCAGAAACTAGCTCAACTAAAATCAGCATAATTACTAACATCAAAAGCAGCGATTTATCATTCACATGAAATCTATCTAGCTGTGAATAACAAACCTAAATTGATGTTTATAAATTGCTAATCAGCGAAGCAGAGTGTTATTTAATTCCTCAAAAATTTTCTGCTCAAATACATAAACACGGATGGCGAAGGATATTAGGAAACTTCATCAATCCTTGTTCTATTTGCTTGTAGGGTTATCAAAATTAATTTATGCACTAAGGGATAGAAATGAGCATTGATTGAAAGCTAATATCCCGATTCAAGATTTCAGTATGGGTTGAATCGGGGTTTTTTCATTTATGAGTATTAATGCTTAAAGTTAACAAGAATGAGTATTTGTAAGCTTAAGACAACTGAAAAGTCTTGTAGTTGGTTATTTTCAACTTCGTGTACTTGTTATTCACTTATCAGTCGCATCGCGCTTGGAGGAAACACCAGATCAATTGGTCGTTTGTCGTCAGACGTGCTGCAGGCATAGGCGTTGTTAAAACCCTGACAACAATTTTGCTACTTGTTCCGGTGCAGGAAGCTTATCCTGTAACTCTTGTGGTAACGTTGAAACTATCCGATAAGTTGCCACGCCAATTGGTTTATTCGATTCCCTCAACGCATATTCCACAATAGTTTTATCTTTCAATTTACAAAGAATAATACCCACCGAGGGATTTTCATCTTCTAACCTTACTTTGTCATCTAACGCCGCCAAATAAAACTGCATTTTACCCACATATTCTGGTAAAAATTCACCTATTTTTAACTCAATAGCCACCAAACACTTCAAGCGGCGATGAAATAATAATAAATCAATAAAATATTCTTTATCACTAATTTCTAAACGATACTGACTACCTATAAATGTAAACATTCCACCCATCTCTTGTAGAAATGGTTCTACTTTCGCCAAAATTGCTTGCTCTAACTGACGTTCGCTATGTTCATCTGCCAGTTCTAAAAAGTCAAATGTATACTCATCTTTCACTGCTAACAGAGCTGAGGGGCGAATATTCTCTGGAACAGTTTGGTCAAAGTTAGTTTGATTTAGTAAAGTTTTCTCATAACTTTGATTTTCAATCTGGTTCATTAAAACATTTTTTGTCCAGCCAAACTTCCGCGTCATGCGGATATAAAATTCTCGTTCTAAGTCGTCTTTACACTTCTCCATAATGACCAGATTGTGAGTCCAACCAATTTCTGCAACTATTGGTTGCAGTTTATCGTTTTGGTTGTAGGTAAGATAGAAGTTTCGCATATTCCAAATATTACGAGCAGAAAAACCGCTAATACCTGGAAACTCTGCTTGTAAATCTCTTGCTAATTGCTCAACAACTGATTTTCCCCAGGTTTCCCCCTGTTGACGACTAACAATTAACCTTCCAATATCCCAGTAAAGAGCAATTAATTCTTTGTTAACCGCCTTTAAGGCTTCATACTGTGCTGCACGAATACGCTGTTTAACAGCAATTAGCAATTTACTATAATTCTCTACATTGAGTTCACTCATAGTGCAATACGGTTCAGTTAAGGCAAAAAATATAAAACTCGTAGACGCGCTACTACAATCTTCTTAACTACATTGAGTTCACTCATATAGCAGTCCTAAATGATTTGTAAAAAATCACAGGTGTTGATACTCTCAACAGAGATATAGCAATCCTAAATCGTTTGTAAAATTCTCTCTTCCTTCTTTTCTTGGCGCTCTAGCCTGTGGTACGCCGCTGAGTCCCAAGGGGACACGCGCACTTTCCGCGTCTAATGCGTCTATGTCCTGTAGACACGCTGCTAATGACGGTTGATCATTTTTACAACTCAGATAGGACTGCTATAGTATACAAATCTCAACAGGCAGAGCCTCATGGAATGCATTCCCAGCCAGAGGCTGGGAACGAGGGAAGAGACTGGGAACGAGAGAAACGAGGAAAATTCCTGTGCGCTTCCTTAACTAATTAAACGTGACTACACTCCGAATTGACTCACCCTTGTGCATCAATTCAAAAGCATCATTTATCTGCTCAATTGGCATCACATGGGTAATCAAATCATCAATATTTATCTTCCCCTGCATATACCAATCAACAATTTTTGGTACATCAGTGCGTCCTCTTGCTCCACCGAACGCTGAACCTTTCCAAACTCGCCCAGTCACCAGCTGAAAAGGACGGGTGCGAATTTCCTCGCCAGCACCAGCAACGCCAATAATCACGCTAACTCCCCAACCTTTGTGACAACATTCCAAGGCTTGGCGCATGACATTCACATTACCAATGCATTCAAAACTGTAATCTGCACCGCCTTTAGTTAAGTCAACCAAATAAGCAACTAAATCTCCCTCGACTTCCTTGGGGTTGACGAAGTGAGTCATGCCAAATTTTTCTGCCAGAGCTTTTTTGCTGGGATTGATATCTACCCCGACAATCATATTTGCTCCCACCATCCGCGCTCCTTGGATGACATTTAAACCAATACCACCCAAACCGAAAACCACTACATTTGCTCCCGGTTCGACTTTTGCTGTATTGATGACTGCACCAATTCCTGTTGTGACGCCGCAGCCAATGTAACAAACTTTATCAAATGGCGCATCCTCACGAATTTTTGCCACGGCGATTTCCGGGAGCACTGTATAGTTAGAAAAGGTGGATGTCCCCATGTAGTGATGAATCATCTGCTTATCTATGGAGAACCGACTGGTACCATTAGGCATGACACCCCGCCCTTGAGTCGCGCGAATTGCCTGACAAAGATTGGTTTTGAAACTCAGACAATAGTCACAACTACGGCATTCTGGGGTATATAAGGGAATAACATGATCCCCCGGCTTGACGCTGGTAACTCCTTCGCCCACCTCTACAACAATACCCGCGCCTTCATGTCCTAAAATTGCTGGGAATAAACCTTCAGGATCCGTACCAGAAAGAGTATAAGCATCGGTGTGGCAAACTCCGCTAGCTTTAATCTCGACCATCACTTCCCCAGCTGATGGTCCTTCTAGTTGAACTGTTTCAATACTTAACGGCTTACCAGACTCGTAAGCTACTGCTGCTTTTACTTTCAAGGTCAGTTCTCCTTATCAGGAATTCAAAAGATGCCCTACAGGGACGCTACAGGTTAGTTTACAGCGTTTTTCTGTAAGGTGGACATTGCTCACGACTATCTCAAATGTCTATCACATAAGCTTTTCTGAGCAATGCCCAACGCCAGATGCTTCAAGCCGGGAAACCCTTTCGGCAGTTCCTCATGGGGGAAACCCCCAAGACCGGACTGCCTCACCAACGCACTGGCTCCCCTACGTTTTGTTGTATTGCTGTACACGATAATGCCATTCTCTAGTTACATTGGATATAAGCACTAGCAGCTTTTTTGTCCACCCTGAAATTACGTTTCTTTTTTTATCGCCTATGAACCCTGCCCTGACTCAATTCGGCGTCCATATGTCCAACCTGACTGGCGTTAGAGCTATTATGAAGGACATTATCGAAACTTTACGAGCTAACGCGGGGCAGCAATTGATAAATTTGAGTGCTGGTAATCCGTTGATTTTGCCTGAGGTAGAACAGTTATGGCGCGATTGCACTGCACAATTGCTAGCTAGCCCAGAATATGGTGAAGTCGTTTGTCGCTATGGATCAAGTCAGGGTTATGCACCACTAGTTGAAGCAATTGTTGGGGATTTTAATCGGCGATATGGATTGGATTTGACTGAACGCAATATCCTTGTCACCCCTGGAAGTCAAAGTCTCTACTTTTACGCTGCTAATGCTTTTGGGGGATACACCACCACCGGTGAACTCAAGCAAATCGTTCTGCCCCTCAGCCCGGATTATACAGGATACGGTGGTGTTTGTCTAGTACCAGAGGCTTTAATTGCTTACAAACCTGCATTGGATATTGACGCACCAGCACATAAGTTTAAATATCGCCCCGACTTTAGTAAGGTATCGATTACAGAGAAAACTGGTTGTGTGATCTTTTCTCGCCCCTGCAATCCCACTGGTAATGTCCTTACGGATGATGAGGTGAAGAAAATCGCTGCCCTTGCTGCGTCTTATGATGTACCTGTGTTCGTTGACTCGGCATATGCGCCTCCATTCCCAGCGATGAACTTTACCCAAATGACACCAATCTTTGGTAAGAATATTATCCACTGCATGAGTTTATCCAAAGCTGGATTACCAGGAGAACGCATTGGGATTGCGATTGGGGATGAAGGAGTCATTCAAGTTCTAGAGTCTTTCCAAACAAATGCCTGTCTCCACGCTTCACGCTATGGACAAGCGATCGCAGCCCGTGCAATTAATTCTGGTGCGCTGGCAGACATTTCTGTGCAGGTTATCCGCCCATTTTATCAGAATAAGTTTACAGTTTTGGAAAGCACGTTAAACGAAGCGATGCCTAAGGATTTACCTTGGTTCCTCCATCGCGGTGAGGGGGCAATCTTTGCTTGGTTGTGGTTGCAGGACTTGCCAATAACTGACTGGGAGTTTTACCAAGAACTCAAGCAAGTAGGTGTCATAGTTGTCCCTGGTAGTACTTTCTTCCCTGGGTTGCGCGAAGAGTGGGAACACAAGCACCAGTGTGTCCGTATTAGTCTTACCGGAAGTGATGAAGAAATTGCTACGGGTATGCAGCTTTTGGCAAAAGTGGTACAACAGGTTTATCAACGTACGGCTGTTAGTGCTTAGTTAGTATGACGAACCGCCAAGACGCCAAGGACGCACAGAGGAAGATGAGGAATAAGGGAAGCAGGGGAGGAGGGAAAGAAATAATTTCCTCATCCCCCACTCCCATACCAGAAGGCTGGCTGGAAATTGGCACAATTGTGGCACCTCAAGGGTTGAATGGACAGATGCGGGTTTATCCTGATACGGATTTCCCGGAACGCTTTGAGGTGCCGGGAACACGTTGGTTGTTGCGTCCTCATGGAACGGAACCACAAGCCGTAGAATTACTGTCTGGGCGTTATATTGAAGGTAAGAATTTATATATAATTGAGTTGGAGGGGGTGGAAAATCGCGACCAAGTCGAGAAGTTGCGCGGGTGTAAGTTGATGGTTCCAGAGAGCGATCGCCCCCAATTAGCAGAAGATGAATATCACGTTGTAGATTTGATTGGCTTACAAGTTTTTATGCAGGAATCTGGGGAACTTCTTGGTTCAGTCGTAAATGTTCTTCCTGCTGGTCATGATTTGTTGGAAGTACAACTACACTCTTCAAAGGACGAAGAACAAAAAACAAGGGACAAAAGAAAAAAGACTGTTTTAATTCCGTTTGTGAAAGCTATAGTACCAGTGGTAGATTTGGAAGCTCGTCGAATTGAAATCACACCACCACCTGGGTTGTTGGAACTCTAGTGATGAACCATAAAATCTCACTTGCGACGATTGAAGTTTGACATAAAAGGTCGCTCAAAAATTAAATAAAACCAATAAGCAATGAGTAGGGATACTGCTATACCCATCAAGTAAGATGTTGTCGCAAACATGAAGGGCGTCATATTTAGAGTATAAAGAAAGTAACGTAGCATTGTGATGACTGGTCCGTGGGTGAGATACAGACTATAAGAAAATGCGCCCAGTGTAACTACCCAAGGATGCTCAAATATCCCCAAAACATGAGGTAACTTTTTGCCCGAAATCACAAACTGAGTGCAGTAAATAAATAGGCAAGCTGCTGAAGCACCAAAAAAACTTTGACCAATCCATATCGGTAGTCCCAGTCTTTTCCACTCAGTTATAAAAGCAACAATAGTTAAAGTTATTACCATCATACCCCAGGGTAAGGATTTTCTTAAAGCTATTAACTGGAGTTTTTGAGAAAATCCAATTTCTGCTGCAGTCATCCCCAAGGTAAATAAGCCAATGAACCAAGAACTGGTTGCCATTGAAAAATCATGCAGAATATAAAATGGTAATATTCCTAAACTAAAGCCAGCAATAACGACTGATAACAACCCGAAACGCCGCCATATGGGTAGTAGTAAAAGTGGAAATAAAAAATATAACTGCCACTCTGTTGCAACACTCCACATTGGTGGGTTAATAGTCATGGATGTACTACGAGTAAAATTGTGAACAAGGAATAGGTGAGATAACACATCAATCAATGAAAAGTCAGGAGAAAATGGACCTTTTCCTACAACTTCATCCCATTGAAAATTAGTAAACTTTTCTAGCAAGAATATTGCAAATGCGAGTAATAGACATGCCAAAAGAGTCGCGTAGTAAGGTGGTAATATTCGACGCGATCGCCTTTTAAAATACTCAAGTAAACCACCAGAAACAAAACCACTTTGTGAACGTGTAACTGGCAACATTAAAACATAGCCAGAAAGGACAATAAAAATAACAACACTGAATGCACCATATCTCAGTGTATTTTGAAAAAGTAACCAAAATGCGGGTAACTTTTCTCCTAGAGATGGTTCAATATGTACAGCTACCACATACAAAGCTGTAATTCCTCGTATGCCATCCAAGTAATGAAAATGCAACTTTTGACGAGGCGGTTTTTCAGTTAACGGATTCATTCTCTTACTGTTCTAGTACAGGTAAACGAATTTGCTAAACCATTTCCACTTTTGTTAAAAGCTACAAAACAATCATGGTTTTTGAATTTCGCAAAGCAGTACTAGCTACTTTAGATGTGAAAAGTAAAAAACTCGGAAAGATGGTTAATATCTGAACAAATTTCTGTACTCAATATGTTTTCAAAACAGCAAGCAGGCGTACTTGAAAAGAACTACCAACGCCAACTTGACTTTTGACAGTAATTTCTCCGGTGTGAGTTTGGGCGATCGCAGCAGCAATGGCTAATCCCAAACCCAAACCTCCTTCTCTGTGGCTTCTGGCTTTATCTGCCCTCCAAAAGCGATTGAAAACTAGTGGGATATGTTCTGGGGCAATACCAATACCAGTATCATTGACAGAAACAAAAACAAAGCGATCTCGTCTCACTACCCTGACACTCACAGTTCCTCCAGTTGGTGTATACTGCAAAGCATTTTCCAGGAGGTTAGAAAATAATCGCTTCAACTCAACAGGGTTCCCGTTAACAAACACCTCTTCGGGTATTTCTGACTTGAGGATGATTCCCTTAACATCTGCTTGTGGTTGCAGTAAATCCACTAAATCTTCTAAAAGTTCATCTAGGGGAATTGATACCCACTTAAAAGTTGGCGTTTGTGTGGCGTCAGTTCTTGCTAACAGGAGTAAATCTTCTACTAAACGAGTCATTTGGTTAGTAGCACTTGCGATCGCTTTTAACTTCTTTTCATCATTGGGATGAATTCGTTCTGGGTGATTCATCATCACCTCAACAGAGGTTTTCACAACTGTAAGGGGACTTCGCAACTCATGGGAAGCATCCGCAGTGAACTGTTTTAATTGTTGAAAACTTTGTTCAACAGGCTTTAAGGATCGTCTTGTCAACCACCAACTGCCAATCCCAGTTAAAATAACAGCAATGAGTCCTCCATAACTGAACCCCCATAACAGCCTATCAAGTTCTTCTTGCAAATTTTCAGTAGATTCATTTACCCGCACATATCCTTGTAGTTGTTTTCTTTCTGGAATCAAACTAGCGGAGTAGACAGGGATAATAATGCTGCGAATTTTTTTGTGTTGAGAAGTTTTTATATTTGGATTAAATGGAGTTTGAGGAATATAACGACCTGCATTACCCAATAACTGACCATTGGTATCAAACCATTCGACACTTTGATAATTATTGTGTAAATCTTGCCAAGGTATATCTAAATCTTGATCATAATCCAAATTCCGGGGAGTCCTACGCGAAATCGCTTTTGCATCAGCCTTAATTGTTAGTAAACTATGAGCAGCAGCATCTGCTAATGTAATCATTTGGCGGTCTAGTTTTTGATAGAGTTTGTAGGCAACAAACTCATAAACGGCTACAGTGGATACTCCCAAAATAACCACCATAACGGTTATATACGAAAGTAAAAGCCGCCAGCGTAAAGTTTTAAACATAAACTTAAGAAGATTGCTTGAGGCGATAACCCAAGCCGTAGATTGTCTCGATAAAATCAGCAGATGCTCCAGCTAATTTTAATTTTTGGCGTAAACTCCGAATGTGCACTTTAACTGTTTCTTCTCCTGGTAGTTCCTCAAAAGACCAAAGATGTTCAAGGATTTCACTACGACTAAACACTCGATGAGTATGACGCAGAAATAACTCTAAGATTCGATATTCTTTTGGAGAAAGATGTATCGGCTTTCCTTTATATGTCACCTCAATTTTACTAGGGTCTAAACACAAATTTTTCCATTCCAGAACAGGAGGTAGAATAGCAATTCCACGCCGCAGCAAAGCGCGAATTCGAGCCATTAACTCTTGTAAATCAAAGGGTTTGACCACATAATCATCTGCACCTACATCTAGCCCCATCACTTTATCAGTGCTTGTGTCTTTAGCTGTCAGCATTAAAATTGGCATAGAATAACCTCTTCTACGCAACTGCTGGCAAAAGCTGAGACCATCTAACTGAGGTAACATTATATCTAATACAATTAAGTCATAGAAAAAGATTTCAACAAACTCCCACCCTACTTGACCATCTGACGCAATATCAACCACATAATGTTGGTCAGTTAATGCTTCTGCTAATGCCAGGGCAATCCGCTCATCATCTTCCACCAAGAGAATTTTCACAGTTGTCTTTTTGTTGTTTCACTAGCCAAAAACAATGTGGTTCTATATTAACAGTGTTACATAAACAACATATTCGCGGACAACTATAGTAGTCCTATTTGATTTGTGAGAAAATACTGAGCCAAAGAAACCTGGTATTTAGGAGATACTGGGTTTGTTTATCTCACGTAAGCGCAAGCGCCCCCGAAGCGGGGTACGCATAGCGTGTCCGCAGAGCTTATAATTTAAGAATGCTATATGAGTGTTTTTGCGGCTTTGGTCAACTCATTCTTTTGACTTTATGACAAACGCCAAGCGGTACTAAGTAAGTCGGTGCTAATATTTCAAACTATGTTAAGAAATGTAAACGTAGGGTGTGTTGTCGCCAAGCGCCGCACCTTCAAGAATTCAAGGTGTTGTACCCCAAGGCATAACGCAACGCCAGGTACTACAACGGGACGCCAGGTGCTACAAGTCGGGAAACCCGCTGTTAGCACCTGGCTCGGGAACCCCCGCACCGTACTGGCTCCCCTACGGACAATTTATATTTCTTCATGTACATTGAATTTTTTTCGCCGACTTACTTAGTGTGTCATAAGTAAGATGACTTTTACGCCGCAAATCACTAAACTTACTAGGTGAAAATTCGTGGAAATTATTTTGTAAGGGAGTTCAATATGACTCTAGCAAGTCCTCCACAAACAAAGCCTTTAACAAGTGAAGAACTGCGGAAGATGAACGCCTACTGGCGTGCAGCTAATTATCTTTCGGTTGGACAAATATATTTACTCGACAACGCACTGCTTAAAGAACCGCTAAAGCTGGAACACATCAAACCCAGACTTTTGGGTCACTGGGGGACAACTCCAGGTTTGAACTTTATCTACGTTCACCTCAATCGAATCATCAAAAAGTGTGACCAGAATATGATCTATATTGCTGGTCCTGGTCATGGTGGCCCTGGAATAGTTGCAAACGCTTACCTGGAAGGTACCTACAGCGAATACTACCCCAACATTTCCCAAGATGCTGAGGGGATGAAGAAACTCTTCGTACAATTCTCTTTCCCTGGCGGTGTTGGTAGCCATTGCACTCCTGAACTTCCTGGTTCTATCCACGAAGGCGGTGAACTTGGTTACTCTCTCGTCCATGCATATGGTGCAGCATTTGACAACCCCGACTTGATTGTTGCTTGTGTTGTTGGCGATGGTGAAGCGGAAACGGGAGCTCTCGCTACGAGCTGGCACTCGAATAAGTTTCTCAATCCCGTGTATGATGGTGCTGTTCTCCCTATCCTTCATCTTAACGGCTACAAAATTGCTAACCCGACAGTACTGGCGCGGTTGAGTCATCAGGAACTAGAAAGTTTATTTGTCGGCTACGGTTACAAGCCTTACTTTGTCGAAGGGTCTGACCCGGAAACGATGCACCAACTGATGGCGGCGACTCTGGATACTGTGATTCACGAAATCAAAGAAATTCAGGAAGAGGCGCGTAACAATGGCTTTACTAAGCGTCCGCAATGGCCGATGATTATTTTGAGAAGCCCCAAAGGTTGGACGGGACCGAAGGAAGTTGATGGGGAGAGGGTGGAGGATTTTTGGCGATCGCACCAAGTTCCTTTTGGCGAGTTAGCAAGCAAGCCAGAACACATCAAACTTCTAGAAGAGTGGATGAACAGTTATAAACCAGAAGAACTCTTCGACGAAAACGGCAAGTTTATTCCAGAACTCGCAGAACTGGCCCCCAAAGGAAACCGACGCATGGGTGACAACCCCCATGTTAACGGTGGTCTTCTGCTGCGTGACTTGAGAATGCCTGATTTTCGGAATTATGCCGTTGACGTTTCTGAATCAGGCAAGGTTAGTTCCGAAGCTACTAAGGTGACAGGAAAATTCCTGCGGGATGTGATGAAACTCAATTTGGAGTCCCGCAACTTCCGCATATTTGGTCCAGACGAAACCAAATCAAATCGCTTGGATGCTGTGTTTGAGGTCACAGACCGGACTTGGGAAGCTGAGAAATTTCCTTATGATGTCAACCTGTCTGCTGAAGGTCGGGTGATGGAAATTCTCAGTGAAAGCACTTGCCAGGGTTGGTTAGAAGGATACCTTCTCACTGGTCGTCATGGCTTCTTCTCCTGCTACGAAGCGTTTATTCACATCATAGACTCCCAGTTCAACCAGCACGCCAAGTGGCTTGACACTAGCCAGGACATTCCTTGGCGCAGACCAATTGCTTCCCTCAACTACCTCCTCACCTCCCACGTTTGGCGACAAGACCACAACGGCTTTTCTCACCAAGACCCCGGTTTTCTTGACGTTGTAGTCAACAAGAAAGCAAAGGTGGTTCGGGTGTATTTGCCCCCCGATGCCAATTGTTTGCTGTCGGTAACAGACCACTGTTTGCGGAGTCGTGACTATGTCAACGTCATCGTTGCTGGGAAGCAACCCGCTTTGCAATACTTAGATATAGATGCAGCAATTAAGCACTGCACCAAAGGTCTCGGTATTTGGGAATGGGCAAGTAATGACCAAGGTAGTGAACCAGATGTGGTGATGGCGTGTGCAGGAGACATTCCGACAATGGAAACTTTAGCAGCCGTGGACATTCTGCGCCAAAATTTCCCAGACTTGAAGGTGCGGGTGGTAAACGTCGTAGACTTGATGAAACTTCAACCTGAGAGTGAACACCCCCACGGACTCAGCGATAAAGACTTTGATAGTATATTCACGACTGACAAGCCGATTATCTTTGCTTTCCACGGTTATCCTTGGCTGATCCACCGTTTGAGTTACCGTCGCACAAATCATGCAAATCTGCATGTGCGGGGTTACAAGGAAGAGGGAACGACTACTACGCCTTTTGATATGGTCGTCGTTAACGATTTGGATCGCTTCCACCTGGCGATGGACGTGATCAACCGCGTACCACACCTGGGTTACAAAGCGGCTTATGTTAAGCAGAAGCTGCAAGACAAACTCATCGAACACAAGCAGTACATTAATAGGTACGGTGAGGATATGCCGGAAATTCAGAATTGGAAGTGGTCGTATTAGGCAATTGAAAATTGTGCATGTTCAGATTCCCGACTTCTTTAAGAAGTCGGGAATCTTGTTGTTCACCCCTACACCCCTACACCCTTACAGATGGAAATAGCCCTTTCCACCTGCTGTTAATCTGGAAACATACACCCACAAGCAGCAGGACGCACTATGAAGAGAGAGGTTTTTAACTATCCTCCCAGTGTAGAAGTCTTAAAGTTGTTAACGCCAGGTTCTTTAAAACAAAACTTAGCGAAAGCGATAAGATTATGGGTTATTTTACGTTCTATCTATGGAGATGATGGTGATGAAGTTAAATTAGAATTAAAAGAAGAATTTACTTTTACTCAATGGCGCGATTTGTTTTTTCTGGATGCGACAAAGCAACATTCACGCGATAAAGCTCCCATTTTACATCATGGAGAATGTCGCTGCGCGACAAAATTAACGGAGTGGTTGTTTGCATCCAATTTAAGTATTGAGAGAAGGAAATGGTCTCAGTCATTCCAAAAATACTATTGCATTCAATCTGATGAATTAGAAAGTTTACTGTTGACGGGAATGATTACTAATTTCCTCAGAAATAGTCAACAAGATAACGATTCGGTGACGACTAGCAATGGCAAAAAATCTCAGCGATTTTCTAAATCTTTATCGGATGGGCGTTTATTTGCTGTCACTAGTCGAAATTTGAAAGAACATGACTTTCAATCATTAGTCAATCTGGGATGGTTAAATCAATTAAGCTATCAAGCAGAAGTCAATCAAGTGAAATACTTGAAAGTGGAGAATTTCCCGGAATCTTTCTTGGGTGATTTTCAAGAGGTAGAAGTTCCTTCCGAACAGTTCACCAATGAAGAATTGTCTGCTTTTAATCATTCGTTGTCTCAACCCATTAATGGCATTCAGAGATTTTTCATTCATGCAGAATACATCGTTCATCCCCGTCTATATGAACGGGTTGAGTTGCTGCAAAAGCAATTGAAAGATATTTGGGGACAAGAGAATATACCGTTGGTGAAGTTAACTTATCAAAGTGCTAAACTGTATCATGATACTGTGGATTGTATTGTTTATCCGGTTTGCATTTACTACTACCAACGTGCACCTTATTTATTTGCTTACGGTCAATCTCCTCAGCAAGGTGATGAAAATAGTTGGAGCAAAATAGATTGGTATGATTATCGCCTTGACAGAATTCTCACATTAGATGAATTGCCAAAAAATGTAGATGATGCAAATATTCCCAAACAGTTTTTAAATAAATGTCAAGGCAAATATCCACCAACTCCTGATGATATTAAAGAAAAAATGTCAGCGGCTTGGGGTTTTGATATCTATCAACCACAGGAGTTACTGGTGTTGAAGTTTGACCAGTATTTTTATGGAAATAACATTAAAGGAACGGAACGCGAGGAAATGTTTACACAAATCTCCCTTCAACAGGTTGAGAAGTTGGTGAAATCTTACACTCCTTTAGCATCAACAGAACAAAAATCTCTGCTTTCAACCTTACAATCTCGTTCGGAAAAAGATATTTACTGCAAAGTCGATTATCGCGTTAATGATAATAACATCGTCATGCGTTTGCGGGCTTGGGGACCAAATGTAGAGGTTATCTTACCTTGGCATTTTCGGGAACGTATGGCAAGAGATATGGAAGCGACTTACAGGCTTTATATTAAGTAGTGCGTTACGGCTTTGCTATCAGGCACCGCTGTATAATATAAGGCTTGCTTAATTGCTTATAAATCCCGCAGAACCCCACCCCGGTTTTGTCTCTTGCCAAAACCGCCCCTCCCCTTAGCAAGGGGAGGGGACGTAAAGCTACGCTTTACGGGGGAGGGGTAACGCAAGGACTGCAATGATAACTAATAAGGCGTTGCTGAATTAAGATATGAATTTTAAAATTCCCATTGATGTAGAACTTTCGGATGCAACGTCTCTACAAGGTTACAGGAAAATGAACATCGTGCTACAACCATAATTTATTCCCAAATTCAGCAACGCCCTAATAATCCGAACTTGATATTAGACGCTCATGTGATGTTTTTCGTGACAAACCATATTCAATAGGTGCGCCTAACACACCCTACAGACTAGATAGTTCTTCCTTATCAGGGTCATCATACCATGAACTCAAACACAACACAAACATCAAAATTAACTCATCGTTTTGAACAAGCTTTGGTTTACGCTACCAGACTTCACGCGAAACAAACTAGAAAAGGAGTGGGTAATGTACCTTATATTAGTCATCTATTAAGTGTCGCTGCGCTGGTATTGGAAGATGGTGGTGACGAAGACGAAGCGATCGCAGCATTATTACATGATGCCATTGAAGACCAAGGAGGAGAAGCAACCCGCCAAGTCATTTTAAATATGTTTGGTGAAAGAGTCTGTGAAATAGTTGATGGTTGTACGGATGCAGATACGATACCAAAGCCACCTTGGCAAGAACGCAAACAACAATATATTGAAAAGTTGCGTCATGCTTCAGCTTCGATTCGTAGGGTAGCCCTAGCAGATAAATTGCATAACGCGCGTTCTATTTTGAGTGATTTACATAGAGAAGGGGAAGCAACTTGGCAAAAGTTCAAAGGTGGTAAAGATGGAACTTTATGGTATTACCGCACTTTGTTGGCTTTGTTTTTAGAAAGTGATGCTGATTCTTGGTTGGTAGAGGAATTAAACCGGATTGTTGGTGAATTTGAGAAGGTGAAAGATGATTGATATTACTAGCAGGTTTCTGGATATTAAGAATTTTCAAAATGCTTGGCAAAAGGTAGCGGAAAATCGCGGTTGTGCAGGAGTGGATGGAGAAACGATTGATAGTTTTGCCCGCAATCAAATTGTAAATATTTACGAATTACTCAATGCTGTCGCGAATAGTAGTTATCAACCTCGTCCTTGCAAGCAGGTGATTATCCCTAAAAAAAATGGCACTCAAAGAGAGTTAAAAATACCAACTATACGGGACAGAATTGTACAGCAGGCTTTATTGAATATTTTGTATCCGTTAATGGAGGATAAGTTTTCGCCTGCTAGTTTTGCTTATCGTCCGAATTTATCTTATCTTAATGCGGTAGAAAAAATCGCTGATTGGCGAGATATGGGATATCATTGGGTGTTAGATGCGGATATCGCCAAGTTTTTTGATAATATCGACCATAATAGGTTATTAAAAGAAGTCAGATTATATATAGATAATCCAGGAATTTTATGTTTGATTAAATCTTGGATATCGGTTGGGGTGTTAACTGCAGAAGGGTTAGTTTTACCGCAAAAAGGTATTCCTCAAGGTGCAGTGATTTCTCCGATTTTGGCGAATATTTATCTACACGAGTTTGATGAATGGGTGAGTGCAACGGATTTAAAACTTGTGCGTTATGCAGATGATTTTTTGGTTTTGTCGCGGACTCAAGAGCGGATTTTATCAGCTAAGTCAGAAATTATCAATCTGTTGGATTCGATGGGGTTGACGATGAATGCTGAGAAAACCCAAATTACTAATTTTGGACGCGGATTTCGGTTTTTAGGTCATGGTTTTTTGGAGAATGCAATTTTTCCTGTAAATGTTGATGAAGGAAAGCTGAAATCTGCTCTTGAGAAGCAAATTCAACTTCAAAGCAAATCTCAAAATAAAGGTAAAAAAAAAGTCCTAAATCTGGGGACGCAAGGGAGGAAACTAAGGACAATATTGTAGAATTAAATACTATCTTACCTCGTTCCCATGCTCTGCATGGGAATGCAGTGTGGGAGGTTCTACCTCCAAGTAACGAAAAGCAAAGTATCTCTGAAGTTGTTTCTAGCCTTGAGCCTGAAAACGAGGATATCGCGTTTTTAAAAAATGTTGCAACTCTACATCAACCCTTTATCGCAGAAATAGAAATAGAATCACCTCTTCAAACCGAAGAGGATAACAGTCCTTTTCAAAAAAATATTTGGCATCGAGAAATGGCAGCTATTTATCTGATTGAACAAGGTACAAATATCTATAAAGACTACCAACGCTTTATTATTCATGTTTCCGAAAAACCGAAACTTGAAGTCCCGATTCGAGAAGTGCAGCAAATTCTTGTTTTTGGCAACATTCAATTATCCACTCCGGTAATTCAAGCTTGTTTACAAGAACAAATACCTGTGTTATTCCTCAGTCAAAGTGGTCAATATCACGGTCATTTATGGAGTGAGGAGTCAACGAATTTAGATAATCAATTAATCCAGATTGAAAGACGCCAGGATGACTATTTTCAATTTCAGGTTTCGAGAGCGATCGTTTTTGGGAAATTGATGAATTCTAAGCAGTTATTATTGCGATTCAATCGTAAGCGGAAAGTCACAGAAGTGGAAAAAGCTATTTTTGGAATCAGTCAAGATATCGATTCGCTGGATTTAGTCGATAATTTAGATACGTTACGCGGTTATGAAGGAATAGCTGCTGCGAGATATTTTCCGGCTTTTGGTCAGTTGATTACTAATTCTAAGTTTGAATTTTCTCTGCGTAACCGTCAACCACCTACGGATCCAGTCAATTCTTTATTGAGTTTTGGTTACACGCTGTTGTTTAACAATGTTCTAAGTTTTCTTGTCGCTGAGGGGCTTTCTCCTTATTTGGGGAATTTTCATTATGGGGAAAAGCAAAAACCTTATTTAGCTTTTGATTTAATGGAGGAATTCCGTTCTCCTATTGTTGATAGTTTAATTTTGAAAATTCTTAATAATGGTGAATTTAAACCGAAAGATTTTGATGTAGTTGCGAGTACGGGAGGGGTGTATTTAAGTCAATCTGCACGGAAAGTTTTTTTAAAACAGTTTGAAAATCGGATGAATGAAGAAATTTCTCATCCAGATTTAATTTCTCCTGTTACATACAGACATGCGATTCAGTTGCAAGTGAGAAGATATAAACGTTGTTTATTATCTGGGGTTCCTTATGAATCTTTTTTGAGGGCAGGTTAGGGATTTTGAATTATTACCGAAGCGGGCAGGGCAGCCTGCACTACACAACAAAATAAATTTACACATTTGGGATGCTCCCGTTACACTTTGTATTGTGTCAGTCAAAGAGCTTATAGTTTTGTGAAGTATTAATTATAACTTCTAAAATGTTAGTGGTTGTTGTGTATGATATTTCTGATGATAAAAGACGCACTAAGTTATCCAACTTTCTGGAGGGTTACGGGCGAAGAGTACAGTTCTCTGTGTTTGAATGTTTTTTAAGTTTGGAGGAGATGCGGCAACTTTTTGAGAAATCGAAAAAACTTGTGAAACCATCCGAGGACAATGTCCGATTTTATTGGATTTCGGAAGACGCTGTTTCCAGAGTGTTAACGATTGGTAGTGAAGAACCCGCAGCACCCCCAAAGTATTATGTTATCTAGGTTTTAGGAGAATTCAGGAGGTTTTGTAACATCGTCATCGACACACTCCGCCAAATCGCTGAAACCCTATATTTTTCGTTGGAGTGTGTCGATTGCTTACTGGGCAAGGGTTTGAAGTTTGTCTGTTGCGCGGTTTCGCACAACATCTATAATGTTTTTCAGCAGTGTGTCGATTTGTCGCCTGAAACCCTTACTGGGTAAGGGCTGCTAGACGAACTCCCTACCGATTGGGTTAAATCGGATTAGTTGGAAACGAGATCACTTCAAGCCTTGCTGATACGATCTGCTCCCTACCGATTGGGTTAAATCGGATTAGTTGGAAACAGAAAGTACTGACACATCCTGAATAAAACCAGCAGCACCCCTACCGATTGGGTTAAATCGGATTAGTTGGAAACTGGCTGTATATATTTCGGGTCAAGTAACGGCCCAAGCCCCTACCGATTGGGTTAAATCGGATTAGTTGGAAACACTTGATACTGTAAGTTGTATGGCTGCCTTTATCCCTACCGATTGGGTTAAATCGGATTAGTTGGAAACCTACTCTATGTACGCGAGCATCTCTACTACCAGCTTCTGCTCCCTACCGATTGGGTTAAATCGGATTAGTTGGAAACCACAACA
>NZ_JXCA02000024.1:346833-395377 GCF_000828085.3 Scytonema tolypothrichoides VB-61278 | reverse complement strand
ATTGGGTTAAATCGGATTAGTTGGAAACGTTGTAATTTAACCCTGTTGCAGTTTTTGAACCCTACCGATTGGGTTAAATCGGATTAGTTGGAAACAGTAGTACAAGATAAGTTGTGCAGCCAATCTTAGAAGTTGCCCTACCGATTGGGTTAAATCGGATTAGTTGGAAACTCGACCCGTAGCTGCAGTTCACTGCAGCTACTTTCCTGTTGATAAACTTTAGCTATCACTAGCACGGTCAGAATCGTGCTTTTCTTCCTTAAAATCAGATTTTGCTGAATTGTATATTTCCCTGATAAAATCTTTGTCTTTAGCAACTTTATTTGTCGCAACTTTTAAATTATTTTCATTAATGGGCGCATTTGAGGAAACAAGAAACATGATTGCTTTCAAGTAAGTCCAACCCATTACAGTCGAAATAGCATAGAAAGTAGCACCTGTGACTGCCATTCCTCCAGCTGTTCCCAAAACTGGGAATATTTTTAAAATAGAACCTCCAACTGATCCCAGTATCATTCCTGGAATAATTGACAATACATTTGTTCCTATTGCTGATGCAACTGATTTTAAAATGTTTTTGCTCAGTGAAATGCCAAGTGCGCTATTTATTCGGGCATACATTGTCCAAGTGTTAGCTACAAAAGCTAATATATCGACACCTGGAGCTATCACAAGAACGCCACAGGTAGCAGAAATATAAGAGTGTTGTCTAATAGTTTCTACAGCTTTCTTTGCATCTTCACCTACCAAAGAGACTAACTCTTCATATACTGCTTTCTCCGCAGCGATTAGTCCTGAGAAAACTTGGTTTGTTTGCATTGGTTCTTTTTTCATGAGTTTCTAACTGTTGAATATTCACTAAATTTGACCGGTTCAGTTATCAGTTACCAGTTATCAGTTATCAGTTATCAGTACTTATTACTCATAACCGCTGATTTGTGTTTACCGTTTACTGTTAAGTTGATATATTTAATTTAATGAGTTAGTGGAAAACGACATTTCCAGGTATTTGCAAGTGGACTTAGTTTGTATATCCAAGCCACTGCATTAGTCAACTAAAAGAAAAAGGAAAATTTGGCGATGGCGAAGAAGCTTAATGAAATAATGGAAAAACTTCCACGCGCACGTCGAGATAAAATAGAAGCGCGAGCGGCTGAGCTAATCGCTGAGCATATGACACTAACAGATATAAGAAAGGCTTGCAATGGTTTTTTAGTCAATTTTCTATAATACTCCTCAACCTAGAAGCTGCAAAAATAGCTGGCAGAATTCGAGCAGAATGAGCGGCTATGGGTACGTCAATTGGTCTTTATGATTTGCAAATTGTGGCGATCGCCTTAGCAAATAATGTCATATTAGTTACCCATAACACTCGTGAATTTAGTCGAGTGGAAGGCTTGCATATTGAGGATTGGGAGCAAGAGGGTTGAGTGAAAAATCATCCTTTGCTCCTCTTTTTTATTTTCCAGACATTTTTGCAACACTACTCAGAATGAGTTAAGCCACATTAAACTTTCTATATTTAGCGATTTCATATTGAATATCATCTAACAAAACAACATCATCAGCCACTTGGCAAAGTTGCTCACTCAGCATTGTTTTCTTGGCAATAACAGTGACTTGAGCACCACGTCGTTGAATTTCCTCAATAGCAGGAATAAAATCACCATCACCACTCACAAGAATCACTCTATCTTGCTGTTTCACTTCTCCCAGCATATCAACAGCAATTTTGACATCATCACCAACAGTTTTGACATTCTTGCTATCAGGTCGAGGTAAAATAGGAAGTCCAATAACTTCATAACGCAAATGTTCTAAATAACTCAGAAAATGTCTTTGTCCTTCGCTCATCGGTGAATGAACACCAGTGTAATATTTAAAAGTAGTAACAGTTGCATTTCGAGAAAGTTCTACCCGCAAAGCGTTATAATCAACCTCAATCTGCAAACTATCGAGAGCAAAACTTAAATTATTGCCATCAATATAAACACGAGTTACCGATATTTGAGGTTCGGGAAGGGATTTCACAGATTGTTTTTTAAAAACTTGTTGATGATTTTCAGATTTAGCAGTAGTTTTCTTAGCTAACTTCTCTTGCAATTGAGCGACATTTCCTAAAATGACCTTTTGTTGATGCTGCAATTTATTGATTTTAGAAAGATAAAGACGCTGACAGGTATCTTGAGTTTTGACTTTTTTCTCAAGTTTATTGAATTCACACTGTGCATCAGAGAGTTTAGTTTGCAAGCAGGTATTCTCTTTAGTTAATAGGGTTAATTGCTTTTGGTTATTAGCATCTAATTGGTGCTGTTTGACTAGTATTTCTCTAGAAATAGCTCCCAAGGCAGTGATTTCACCCAACACTCGCAGTAGAGGTTGTTTGCTAGTCGTTCCAGTCAAGATGCACCCCATAGATAGAACTAATGTGATTGGGAATAATTGAGTAAGTTTCATAACATGACTCACTAATCTTTGGCTTTCATGTATTTAATTTAGTGAGTTGGTGGAAAGTGATGTTTCCAGTTCTGGGACAATACCGTTCAGATAAGATAATTTGCAAGAACGGTAACCTTTGTAGAGACGTTGCATGCAACGTCTCTACATGTGTGAAATTTTCAAAAACAATCCTATTTCTCGTTCCTAGCCAGAGGCTAGGAACGAGAGGAACGAGAGAAATGCATAACTTGAGGCTCTGCCTCAATATCATTATAATCATTGGGAGGCGGAGCCTCCTTTTAGGCATTCCTATGCAGAGCATAGGAACGAGAGAACGAGGGAAACGAGAGTAATTGGGAGCCTCCTTTTAGGCATTCCTATGCAGAGCATAGGAACGAGAGGAAAGCAGTCGTAACGAGAGGAATGTGAGTCAAAAGAAAGAGGAAATAGCACTTTCCACCCATGAGTTTTAATCAGAAATAAGAAAACACAAACCCAAAAGAAATGGTGAGAGTGCATGGTAAGTCCTCGTCGAGTCATGATTCTTGCAGATGGTGATAACACCTTTATGGCTGCACAAAATTTTAATCGTAAAATCAACTGGCATAAAGTGCGCGACTATTTAGCAGATCCAAAAGAGGGGAGAGAACTCATAGACATGGTGATTTATCTTGGTTTACCCCCTGCTAAAGAAAGATTTGAGGAACAGCGAAAAAGCAAAGAGAAATTTATCTACTGGGCAAGAAGTAATGGTTTTTTAGTTGTGACTAAAGAAGGTAAAGCCAAGGGAGACGATTACGAGAATAATGTTGATGTTGTGATGGCGATGGATGCGATTGAATTAGCTTTAGAAGTTAAACCAGATATTGTTGTTTTGGTGACAGGAGATTCTGATTTTGCTTATTTAGCAGAAAAACTCAGAAGAAGAGGAATGCGGGTTGAAGTCGCTTCAGTCGAACAATCTCTGGGAAGCGAGTTAAAAAATTCAGCTAATAGCGTGGTGGATTTAACTGAGGTGTTTGATAAATTTGACCAGCATGATACTAACCAAAATTTTCACCGCATTGGTAGTTCTAATGTTTTTGATTGATGAATGCAGTCAGAAAAACAAGGGAGTTATTCATGAACACAGTGAATGGCAAGTTAATTAATCAAGAATTCCATCAGTTAGAGGAACTGACACAAAAGACTGAGAAAATCATTCGACGTTGTGAATCTTTAGAATCTCAGGTCACTATCAGTAAACAAGACTACACACAAGATTTGCAAAAGATAACCCTAGAGGTAAATAGTGCTAAATCCTATTTGCAAAAGCTTGATAAAAGAATTGGCTTTTTGGAGGAAGTGACATCAAAGCAAGCTAAACAGTTGCTATTCCTCAAGATTAGCAGTGTTATAGGTTTGGCAGGCTTGTGGTTTGTGTTTAGTATGAATAATCCACCTGAATATGACAACAATCAGCCTCAAAAACATACGCAATCTACAGAGTTAAATTTAGCTTCAATTCAACAACATCATATTTTCCCTCCCCTTTATAAGGGGAGGGATGCCCGACAGGGCAGGGTGAGGTTTTCCAGGAATTTTGGGTAATTGGATCACTTGTGTGTACACTCTCCCCTTTATAAGGGGAGGGTTAGGGTGGGGTAAAACTTACAACGTTATATCTCTATCAATCAAACTCTTCAGAAGACAGTGAGGAACTTACATGAGAGCAGTTATTAATGGCAAACTGGTAGATTTACCAGAAGGTACAACTGTTGAAGAATTAAGAAAAAAGTTGCCAGAAATTGGTCAGGATGATGTCATGGAAGAGGGTTTTGGTGGTACTCGTCCTCTGAAAAATAACGAAGCACTCAAAGAAGGTTCAAAGGTTTGGACTGTGCCCAAAATTGTGAAAGGGTAATGCAGTACCAGCCGCAGTGAACACAAATCAGCGGTTATGAGTAACAAGTACTGATAACTGCGGGTACTTGATAACTGATAACTATTTTTAAGGTGAAGTATGACAGTTACAATTAGCCAAGATAAATCGGGCTTTCAGCCGAGTACGAGAATTATTGAAGAACTGAAGCTGTTAGAAAAAGTTGCCAAGAAAATCATTGTTGGTAGCAAGACAGTTGGCGATATCAAATATACGGCTGTTCTTCTCAAAGGAATGCCTTTGTCTTCCAAAAAGTTTACCGTTTCTAACACAGATGTTTTGTTTTTGTTGCCACCAGATTATCCACGACTTCCTCCTATTGGTTGCTATCTAAATTATCCGTGGAATACGGTAGGAGAAGGAGACCATCACTTTACCAGACAAAGTTACTATGGTGCGCCGTTTCTAAGTGAACAAGGATGGTATTGGTATTGTGTGGGATTGGGGGGAGGATTTAATCAAGATGTCTGGTTGAATTCTTGGAGACCTAGTCATAATCCTGAGAAAGGTCATAATCTTGCGACTTTGTTTGTCACAGCACGTCACGCGATTAATAGTGAAGATTGATCCACTCGCTGCTGAAAAATTCAAAATATGCCCTTGGGCTTACAAAATTCAAAAATATGAACAAATCTGCTGAAGTTTCTCTGCATATACCACCCAAAATGTGGTCTGATTTTCGGGATTCTATGCTCAAGTCTCGCATGTTGAATGAAGAAGTTATTGGTTTTTTATTTTGTCAACGTCATCAAGTATTTAAAAACAAAATCCGCTATATTCCTAAAACTTGGGTTGTTCCTTCTTCTGACTGCTACGAACATCAATCGACGAATGGATTGGTATTAAAACAGCATTTTCATTCATATCTGCTGGAAAATCATCTTCAGGAAGGTTTAGATGTCGTTCACATTCATACTCATGCAGGTCAAGGTATCCCTGATTTTTCTTATATTGATGACCGCCATGAGTCGGAATATGCGCGGTTTCTCGCCTCTGGTTTTCCCAAAAAACCTCGTTTGATTTCGGGTGTCTTTGACGAGGATTTACAATCTTGTCAATTCCGGATGTGGGATAGAAAAGGAAAAAAGTTTGAGAATGTGAAATTCTGTCATTCCTTGTTTGATGTCTCGGAAAATAGAGATATGATGAATAACACAGATTTGATGTTTGCTCGCCAAAAAATCTTTGGGGAAGCGAATCAAAAACAACTGAATCAGCTAAAAGTAGCATTAATTGGTTGTGGCGGGATTGGTTCAATTTTTGCGGAATTATTGGGGCGTTTGGGTGTGAAGAATTGGGTATTCATCGACCCAGATAAATTAGAAACAGTGAATCTCAACCGAATGCCTGGTGCAACACAAGAAATGGTAGAACAACAATGGCATAAAGTGTATTATGTCAAGCATCTGATCAAAAGAATTTACCGTGAAGGTTCTTGTGTTAAAACCATACCAACCTCAATTGAAAGTGAATTAGCTAAACAAGAAGTAGCAAGTTGCGATTTAATTGTGGTCGCAACAGACAATCACCTTTCTCGAAAAACTGCCCAAGAATTAGCGTTGGAATATATGCGTCCTTTGGTGTGTCTGGGTACTCATATAGATGTGAAACCAGACAAGACACCGCGAATGTATTGCAGAGTGACTGTTCCTCCTTTGGGCGGTGGTTGGTGTTTGATGTGCGGTAATATTATCAATCTGCAACTCGCGGCTTTAGAGTCTGCACCTTCTGATATTCATCAAATGGCTGCGGGTGCGGGTTATTTGGAAGGTGTGAATGATCCAGCGGTTTTTTGGCTAAACAGTATCTGTGCAAGTACGGGTGTTGGTGTGATTCACGGGATGGTAAGCGGTTTTTTGAATGTAGATTCCGGTCTGGACTGGATTTATGAGTTTCCTGGTAGTGATTGGCACAAGACTAATATTGAGTATTTCCGGACGGATGATTGTTACTTTTGTTGTTAAGTAGAAGGTGGTTATGCGTGTTGCATTCATGACTTATACCTCACCCCGCCCTTACGGGCACCCCTCTCCTTATAAAGGAGAGGGGATAAAGGAGAGGGGGGAGACAACCAAAGTGGAAAAGGCGTTTTCCACTCCCATGCCATATTAAATCAGTGAACAGTGAACAGTGATAACTGGTAACTGGTAACTGACAACTGATAAGTGACAACTGATAACTGTTAAGGAACACGGTCAATGCAGAATAATATGTACAGCTACCAGATGACGTTAGAAGGTGAGGTATTGCGAGTAGGGTTTAATCGGACTTTACCTGCACAGGGCGATCGCATTGCTAAAGATGCCCTACAAGTCTTAAACCAAATGATTGATTCCGGGCAAATTACTGGAGGAAAGCGTATTTTAATTGACGGACCGCAATCTGTTCCCGTTGCCTATGTTCTCTCTCACAAACTCGTGCATTTATATGAAATCGTTGCCGTCCTCGATCCCAAACTAGGTAGTAAAATTGGTACACCAACAGGTGCTATCAGATACAAAACCTACATAGTCACTTCTGCACACGGTTCCGCAGAATATAAAGTGGGAGATGTGATTGAAACAAAAGAATCCCAAAAAGAGCGATCGCCTATCAAAGTCGTCTTATGCGGACCACCACAATCAGGCAAATCATGTTTGCGGGATGGTTTAAAAAGAGCGATTTTGCTGACTTTAGGCGCACCTTATCCTTATGTGATTACCGCTTGTCCTGATGGTGAAGGGTCTTGGCATCAAGAAGCTTGTGAAAATAATCAGTCAGTAGCCAAAGACTGTAAGCGAAACAATAAAACAGATGTTACCCCAGAATTTGCACAAGAAGCTTCTCAATGGGTTAAAAGTGCCAATCAGTTAATTAACATTGTTGATGTTGGCGGGAAAATCTCTCCAGAAAATGAGAGAATCATGCAGCCAGCATCCCACGCAGTTATCCTTGCAGGTGATACAACCAAGTTTGCAGAGTGGGAGAAGTTTTGTCAAAAATTAAATCTCAAAATCGTTGCAAAGATTCACAGTCAGTTACATGCAACTCAAGACGAGGTAATTCTCGCTGACGACTGGAAGCAGAATACCGACGAACTGCTAAAAACAGCACCATTACTGACGGGTAGCGTTCATCATTTAGAACGGGGAGAGGATTTATCTACTCGTCCAATGATAAAAGCACTGGCTAATGTGTTGATTCATTTGACGAAATGTTAAGGTTTTTACCGTTCAAGCGGAAAAATCCCTAAAATAGCGTATTTACATTTAGGTAATAAAAAGAACTATTATCAGATGGGGGATTTACTGTTATGCGTTTTTACGTTTTCGACAGAATGCATGCTGTGGAGTCGTTTGAGATGGCAAGAAGATTTGCAGACACGACAAAGTTAGTATGACAAATACCATGATTAGAATTCAGTAAGGAAAAGAGAATATGACAAACGAGATTTACACAGTCATTTCTTTTGCCCCTGTGCAGGGATTTATCGAGAAATCGCGGAAGTTGCGAGATTTGTATGGGAGTTCTTATTTACTTTCTTACTTATCTTGGGTGATTTGTAAAGCTGCAGAACAACATCATTGTAAAGTTGTTTCTCCAGCTTTACCAAACGTGACTCAGGGAATGCCCAACCAGATTATTATTGAAGGCAATTTTACAGAAGAGGATGCAAAATCAGCCTTTGATACCGCTTGGGAATGCGTCACACAAACCTGTCGTGATTGGATTGAAAAACATGTATCAGGAGAGTATTACTGGAAGAGAAATTGGGATTTATGGACAACGCACGCCTGGGAATTTTTCTGGGTTAAAGGAGAATCTGGTGAAAGCATTAGCGATGTTCGTCAGCGCTTAAATAATAAAAAATATTGGCGTGATTGGACTGGAATAAATTGGCAGGGTGAGAGTTCTACTCTTTCTGGTGCGGATGCGATCGCCTACCCGAAACTCGGTCAAATTTCCGATCCTCGCCAATACAATTACCAGCAAGAAAAAAAAGATGTCACAGCTTTCTACAACGCACTCAGCGAGAAATTAGGAGAATCATTCATAAAGTCAGTTGGGTTAAAAGTTCCTGACGAGAAAATGAGCGAACGTAGCAAAGAGTATGGGGAATCTTTTATCGATCCAGATGAAGAATTGAGTGTTCCAGAATTAATCAAGCGATTGATTACCCATAACGTCATTGCTGATAAATTAACTGAACGACTCAAACAGGCTTTTGGAAATAACGGGGTAATTCTTAAAAATCTTGCCCAGCAAATAAACCAGTTATCAGAAGATCTAAAACCCACTAGATTCACCGACTTAAGCCGAATTACCAACAAGAAGCGCACTGGTGAACAAATCAAACAAGATAAATTCTGGAGTGGTTGGTTTCACGGAGATGGTGATAAAGCTGCTGAATACCTGAAAAGTTTGGCAAAAACAGATGAAGAAGCTAAGAAAACTAATGAATTTAGTAAGGAGATGAGGAAATGGGCTGATGACTTTAAAAAGTTACCCGAAACTAAAACAATTGCGAATTGGCGTGTTGTTTACGCAGGTGGCGATGATTTTTTAGGTGTGTTTTATGACAGAAAAAATGCCGTCGATTGTGTGAACTTTTTCTCTAGATTTAAAACTGATACTTGGAATGAGGGGATTAAGTCGGAGGAAAAAAAGAAAATTACTGTCAGCGTTGGTTTTGTCTGGGCTGGTCCTGGTGTTCCACAACGCGATGTACTGCAACATTGTCGTTTAGCTGAGAAATCAGCGAAAAGTAATGGAAGAGATAGAATTGCTTTTCGGGTTTTGTTTAACAACGGTAATCATTTAGAGTGGGTGTGTCCTTGGTGGCTTTTAGAAGCTGGTTTGCTGTCGAGTTATCGCGATAGAGAACACAATCAAGAGAAACCAAACTGGACACATATATATAATGATGTCGCAGTTCTGGAATCGCGTCATGTCTTTGACGATAAAGGTTCAGATGACGGAGGTTTAGATGTTGCGCTAGGTTTACTTGAAATATATTTTCCCGAACATGTGGATATTATTAAAAACAGAAACAAGCAATTACATGAAAGTGACGCAGACCTGACAACTACTAAGGCAGGAATTTTAGGCGATCGCAAAAGCTATTACAAAGAGAATACAGAGGAAACAGATGAGAGCAAAGTTAAAAAAGCTCTAACTAACTGGATTATAAACCTTGCCAAACTTGGATTTCACCTATGTCAGGAATCGAAACAGTAGAAAAAGACTCTACACCATCAAATAATTCTTCTCGTCCTCCATTCAAATACTTGATAGTCATCGAACCTTTAGGTTTTCTCTACGGTAGCGCGGGGAAATTCTTATCACCAGAAAACTTAGTCGGACGTTCTGGAAGTAGTTTTCCTCCTAGTGCTGCAGCTTTATCCGGATTATTTGCAGCATACTATAAAGGGGATGAAAAATACCTCAAGAATTTACAACTCGCCGGTCCATTTTGGGCTTGGAGTGAAAACCCAGAGAACTTTTACGTTCCCACACCCTTTAATTGTTTAGTTAAAAATAGCAGAATTGAACACTTGCTAACATGGTACAAAGATAGTGGAAAAATTGAAGGTAAGTGGCTACCATCTGTCGTTGATAAATTCGATAAAGGAACCTGTATTGCGATTCAGCAGTGGGAAAAGCTTGCATTGAGACAACAGGAAGAATCTCAAAAAATTCCAGTAGCGACTCCACCTTGGAAATACACTCCCCACCTACATCCCCGACTCAAAGAAGATGAACGCAGAGTTGATCAAGATTTAGAACGTGGTAGTTTGTTTTTAGAAAATGCTGTGCAACTAAATCCTGATGCTTGTTTAGTATATCTTTCCAATACCCAACTCAAAGATGATTGGTATCGCTTTGGTGGGGAGGGACACATGGTCGATGTTCGTTGTCATAACTTGTCCGAGACTGTCCAAGATTTACTCAACCAACATGTAGGACGCAGTTTTGCATTAATTACACCTGCGGTTTGGGGTTCCAATCGCTTATCTAAACGAGAACCTGTTTATTTGGAAAAAGGTAATAAGCCAAAATATCAACAAGAAAATCCAGAAAGCAACGAGAAAACTGTTTGGTCGCTAGAAGCTTTAATCACAGAACGTCCCATACCTTTCCGTTACCGCTTGGGAGATTCTCAATCTATTTCGAGTGAACTTGAACAACGTAAAAAACCGCCGAAATTATTGTCTCGCGGACGTTATGCAGTTCCTCCAGGTACAGTTTACATCGTTCAAGAGTCGATAGAAAAATCTTGGCAAGAATGGTCTGATGATTGGTTTCCTCAGGAAGGTCCCTCGCTGAAACGCTGGGGATGTGGGTTAGCACTACCTTTACCAAGTGCAGTCAACTAATGAGTGAGTTTGGAGTTATATAAATGTACCAAAAAGCATACGGCATTATTGAAACTTTAGCACCTCTGCATGTTGGAGCGAGTGCGGGAGAAGAAACAGGTAACTTAAACCTGATTTTCCGCGACCAGTTTACCCAAACAGGGATTATTCCTGGGAGTTCGATTCGGGGTAGGTTTAGGGCGGATATGCGATCGCACCAAAAAGAAAACAATACCGATAATAAGGAAAAGGAAAGAAAATGGTACGGTCATGAAGCCATACCAGGAGAGGAAAACAAAACTACAGAAGCATTAGTCAAGTTTGAATACGCTTCTTTGGTCTGGCTTCCCGTATTTTGCCCCGGTCAACCAATTGTTTGGGTGACTTGTCCTTGGTTACTCAAACGATACAAGCAAATAACTGGTATAGCTGCAGATTTACCGAAACCATATACAGCGCCTAAAGCTTTACAAAGTCGTCAAGTTGGCACTAACCATCGAGTTCTGTTTTTCAACCTCGGTTTTATCGAAATTGAACATGAGGACAATCTCACTGCTTGGATACCAACTGATACTGATTTAAACCCTGATAATTTGCTGGTAGTTGCTAACAATGATATTGCCATGTTGCACGATATGGCGCTTTACCGTCAAAGTCGCGTCAAGCTAGCAGATGATGAAAAGAAAGTAGATGGAAGTGCGTTTTTTAATGTAGAAGCTTTACCGGAAGCAAGTATTTTAGTGTTTCCTGTCGCAGTCAAAGAAAAAGGTTGGAGTCCTTTTGGCGATCATAAAAAATCCCAAGAACTGTATTTTGGTGGGTTGGAGTCGATTGGATTTGGTCGTTGTCGAGTCAGATTAGCAGGAGATTATTAATTATGGGTTGGAAATCTTACGATTTAGACAGAGAAGCGCAAAAATTGGTATTGGATGCCAAAAAGCGGGATGAAAAGTCTCTCAACCAGTCTTATAAAATGCGAATGGCTGTTGCTTATGGGTTAGAACGTTTTTGGGGAGAACATTTGCGCTTGCAAGCTAAAGAACCAGAGAAATCTCAATATTGGAAAGAAACCTGGGATGCTTTAGTAGGAATTATGGAACAAGCGGGAGTTTTAATTCCTAATGAAGCAGTTAATGTCAACAATGTCAACCAAATTCAAGCAATGTCTGACCAGCTTTGGGAATTGAAAATAAATGAGCAAAGGGTGGCTTTAGCCGTTTTGACGCAACTTTGTGACTGTATGGTTTGGTGGACACAACGCTATAAAGGAAACAATTAATGTCTGTAATTCCCGATCCTGCCAAAAAAGTCCCGATGATGTTTCGGGCACAGATTGGCGGACGTTGCCAAATTCAGCGACTTATTCCTGGTGCGGAAGAACAAGATGCCACACGTTGGGCTGATGAATGGGTTGATAAAGCGTATCCCAACCTTTCGGAACTCCCTTCTGAAGTCAGATGTCGCACGTATACTTTGACTTGGCGATTTATTACCAACAGCGGACAGGACGACGGTGTGATTCGTCCGGTCATTGGTGCAAGAGGCTGGCCGTTTTATCCTGGTAGTAGTATGAAGGGGATATTCCGTCGCGCTTGTACCGAAGAACAAGCCCAACGCTATTGCGGCAAGTCTCTCGCTAGTGAAGATTTTATACCAGGTCTTCTCCGCTTTCATGGCGGTTATCCTACCGATACCGCTTGGACGGAAAATTTAGTCGATATCGTTCACCCGCAGCAGAATTGGCAAGTTAAAACAGGAAACAAAGATGGTGGTGCTTTTATTCAGATTTCTCTGCATCAACCGACACTAAAGTTTGGGATTTCTAGCACTGTTGCTTTGGAAGATTCCGAGTGGAAAACAATCTGGAAGATTTGGGAAAAAGCCCTTTCTACAGGAATTGGTAGCCGTGTTTGTGCAGGTTACGGACAACCAGAAAACCACACTGGGAATGTGATATATGGCACTCATCTCAAAGGTCAAGGGCAAGCTGCCAAGTTAATTGATGGGACGGGAGAGTTTCGGGCGAATATTTTCCGGGCTGGAATACGCGGTCATGCGCTGCGGATATTTGGTGGATTAACGAATGCAGAAATGGCTGATCAAATTGTTGATCAGCTGTTTGGTGGTATCAAAGGTAACAGTGGTGCAATTGTTGGCTTGCTGGGTATGAGCTTCCGAAATTCTCATCTAGATATGGGAATCTTTGGGTTAGGTAACTATTCTACACCGACTTACAATGTTGAAGGAGAGCTCGTTTGGTTGTTGAATAGTCAACTACAAAATCCAGAACATAAGGAAGCTTTGACAAGATTAGTAGCGAATTTAACCCAGTTCGCTATGGTATTGGGTGGTTTCGGCAAATCTTGGCGCAGGGCAGACCATCGTCTGTTTTATGAAGAATATTATGAGAATGGATACAACCCTTTAATTGGGTGTCATTGGCAGTGGTTGGGAGAGCGATCGCTCCTTAGAGATGTCCAAGTGCGTAGGTTAGACCAAGTGAGTGCATTTATAAATAAAGTACGTCAATCAGCCCAAGATTGGATGCAACTGCAAGGAATAACTCCCAATCCCACTCAAAAAGCACCTTGGCGAGAAGCATGGCATCCAGATACAGTACAAGTCTGGGGACGAGAAGCTGATAGCAAAGAAGAATCTGAAGCTATTTTTTGGTTACACCGACCTTATCAAAGGGAAATTCACCGAGTACAGCCGAATGGTTCAATTTACCGCTCATCGGTGACTGGACAAATGGGGCGAATAGGTCGATTATGGCATCGGATGTACCCTTTTGTGAGGTTAGTCCAAAATCCCCAAGACCCAAACGGAAAACCAATTCCAAAGAAAACCCCAAGATACTTTGAACTTTTGACTTTATTTCCCGATGATTCTGTTGAGTCTCGGCAGTTTGTGGAGTTTCTCAATTCTCAACAAAATCGACCACAAGGTTTTCAAAAACTGTGGGGTGGGACATGATATGAGTGCCCAAGGGGCGCGATTACACACCCGTAACCAAAGAAACACCTTTTTTCCTTACACCCCCACCCCCTTCGGGGGAATTCTTGTTTTGCCCATACACCCTTATATCAAGTCCGATTAATTAGTTATTATTAAACGATCTGTGCAAAAACCGGAAAAGCCGCTCCCCTGCTGCCTTAACGATAAGTCTTTATCCGGACATGATATTACACCCTTACACCCCTGTGTTTCTTCAGAGTGTTTGATATCATGTCCTGTTAACCTTTCAGGGTGTTATCTGATGGGCTGATTTGTCGTTGTGTGAAGAAAGGTAAAAATCTCCGGCTACAGATTTACAAAAATTCACATAAAAGATTGAGAAGAATTTGCAAGAAGTCTGATACGATAAACGCAACACTTATTGAGATACTTCTTCATTAAGGAAGATGCGTATTCCAGTTGTTTTGACAATTTTCAGGAGAGAAAGTCATGACTAACATGGCTGTTCAAACTCCTATATTGATTCCCTGGTGGTCAGGGAACGCTGGGTTAACCAACCTCTGGTGACGACTTCTAGGTCTTTGGACTTGAACAAATCAGTCTTGGAGCAAGTTAGTTTCATGCTAGGTGGAGGATAGGTAGTTGCAAAAAAGCCTTCTTTGGGTTTCTGGTTTTGAATAGTAGCGATTTGTTAGTTGAACTGGTTGGTTCGTTGACGAGTCGGGGCTAAGCAATCTATTAGGTGTGAAAATGTCGAAAAAAATTGGTCTGTTCTATGGTACTCAAACTGGCAAAACTGAATCTGCTGCGGAAATGATTCGCGATGAGTTTGGTAGTAATGTCGTCACATTGCACGATATGGCCAAAGTGGACGCGAGTGATTTTGATGAATATGAATGTCTGATTATTGGCTGTCCCACTTGGAATATTGGCGAACTTCAAAGTGATTGGGATGGCTTTTTCCCCGACCTGGACGACATAGATTTCAGTCGCAAACTGGTTGCATATTTTGGTACTGGAGACCAGATTGGTTATTCTGATAACTTCCAGGATGCGATCGGGATTCTAGAAGAAAAGATTTCTGAACAAGGGGGTAAAACTGTTGGTTCTTGGTCAACCGAGGGCTATGACTTCAGTGAGTCTAAAGCCGTCAAGAATGGCAAATTTGTGGGACTGGCACTTGATGAAGACAATCAATCTGATTTAACAAAAGAGCGAGTCAAAGCTTGGGTTGCTCAGTTAAAGAAAGAATTTGGTTTGTAGCCAAGTTTTCCATTTCCTCAACTCAAAAGCCTACTGGCAATCAACTTTGTTGATGATTACTAGCAACAACTTATCCAGAGAAAAGTAATGCAAACATACGGTGAACCAAACGTCAAATATGATTGGTGGGCTGGTAACGCTCGCTTCGCCAATCTCTCCGGCTTATTTATCGGCGCACATGTGGCGCAAGCTGCACTGACAACCCTCTGGGCGGGTGCATTTACTTGGTTTGAACTCTCTCGATACAACCCTGCAGTACCGATGGGTGAGCAAGGACTGATTTTGCTGCCCCACTTAGCGACTTTAGGCTTTGGTATTGGAAGCGGCGGTCAGGTAGTGAATACTTACCCCTATTTCGTGATTGGGGCTTTGCACCTCATCTCATCCGCTGTTTTAGGTGCAGGCGCGCTTTTCCATACCTTCAAAGGTCCTCGGAACTTGAAAGACGCCTCCGGTCGGGCTCGTAAATTTCACTTTGAATGGGACGACCCCAAAAAACTCAGCTTTATCTTGGGACATCACCTGATTTTCTTGGGAGTAGGGGCTTTACTACTCGTGGGGAAAGCAATGTTCTGGGGAGGACTCTACGACTCCACTATTCATGAAGTCCGACTCGTGAGTCAGCCCACCCTCAACCCATTTGTCATCTACGGCTATCAAACCCACTTTGCCACTGTTAACAACTTAAAAGATTTAGTTGGCGGTCATATATATGTGGGTCTGATGCTCATTGGTGGAGGCATTTGGCACATCCTCACAGAGCCTTTTGCTTGGGCGAAGAAGATTTTAATCTTCAGTGGTGAAGCCATTCTTTCCTACTCTTTGGGTGGTATAGCCTTAGCGGGATTTGTTGCAGCTTACTTTTGTGCAGTGAACACCTTAGCCTATCCCGTGGAATTTTACGGTCCTGTTTTAGAACTCAAGTTTGGTGTTACACCCTATTTTGCCGATAGCGTTAAGTTGGCGAATGGCGCTTATACCTCTCGTGCTTGGTTGGCAAACGCCCACTTCTTCTTAGCTTTCTTCTTCCTACAAGGTCATCTGTGGCATGCACTGCGAGCCATTGGCGTTGACTTCAGACAAGTTGAAAGAGCATTAAATACCCTTAGCACCGAACCGTAAAAGGATTTTAGTACTGTAGGGTGGGGATTGCTCACCCTACTTCGCTTCAACAGGTCATTTAGATTGCCAAAATCCAACGTATTTGTTGGGATAACACGACAGTTTTTCCCCCAGAATTTTACGCTACAGACCGTCTTGGTTTGGCAGATATCCAGTTCTTTTTGGGTGCATTGGCGTTCTCAGGTTTTGTTTGGCACTCTTGGCAATGCTCACTCAGGGAGCATCGCGTCAAGCGTGACCTTCAATCAGTGAACAGTAAAAAGTGATAACTGATAACTGTTAACTGTTAATAAAGTTTCTCTCAACAACAGCTAAATAAATGTTTCATGCCTGTAGTTACCAGGAGTTAGCTGCAGGCAATTTTTTAAGGTAAGGTTATTTTTGAGGCTTCACAATTATGGTTACACTTTTTTGCGCTGTTTGTGCGTGGTCAATTTTGATGTTCTTGATTTGGAATGTCTGGATAACTTTGAAAACAGGAGCAAGTCATCTCAAAACTCTGCACCAAATTCCTTGCTGTGGTTGTGAATATTTTACCAATGACTACCGCCTCAAGTGTACAGTTCACCCAGTGAAAGCATGTTCCCTAGAAGCACTCGGCTGTCTTGACTTTGAACCAAAAACTAATTGTTGTAATGCTAACCAAAAACGACCCAGAAAGCTGTGTAAATAGCAAAAATCTTAAAAGATGCCAAGTAAATACGCCTTAGCGTACCGGGACTGTCAGGATTGGGAAGTAAAGAGTAAAAGATAATTTCTTTTGACTTTCTCCCTTTGTTTAGTCTCCGATAACAGGAGGTTTCATCTTGACTAAACTAAAAGTTGGTATTAATGGATTTGGTCGTATCGGGCGTCTTGTGTTTCGCGCTGGCATTAACAACCCCAACATTGAGTTTGTCGGCATTAACGACTTGGTACCACCAGATAATCTCGCTTACCTACTAAAGTACGACTCAACTCATGGAACCTATAAGGGCGATGTTGAGGCAAAGGATGATGGTATCGTTGTCAATGGACATTTCATTCCTTGTGTCTCAATCAGGAATCCAGCAGAATTGCCTTGGGGTAAATTGGGTGCAGATTATGTCGTTGAATCTACAGGACTGTTTACCAACCATGAAGGAGCTGCAAACCACCTGAAAGCAGGAGCAAAGCGGGTTATCATTTCTGCTCCCACCAAAGACCCAGACCGAGTTCCTACTTTACTAGTAGGTGTCAATCATCACCTATTTGACCCAGCAAAAGACACCATCGTTTCCAATGCCAGTTGTACCACAAACTGTTTGGCTCCTGTTGCTAAAGTTATCAACGATAACTTTGGGTTAACCGAAGGGCTAATGACCACAGTTCACGCCATGACCGCCACTCAGCCTACTGTAGACGGTCCTAGTAAGAAAGACTGGCGAGGAGGTCGCGGTGCGGCACAGAACATTATTCCTTCCTCTACAGGTGCAGCAAAAGCGGTCGCACTCGTTTTGCCAGAGTTAAAAGGCAAGTTGACTGGCATGGCATTTCGGGTTCCTACCCCCGATGTTTCGGTAGTCGATTTGACCTTTAAAACTGCTAAATCTACCAGCTACAAAGACATTTGTGCTGCGATGAAGCAAGCTTCGCAAGGAGAACTAAAAGGTATCTTGGGTTACACAGAAGACGAAGTCGTTTCCACAGATTTTCAGGGCGATGTTCGTTCTAGCATCTTTGATGCAGGTGCTGGTATTGAACTCAACTCTAACTTCTTTAAGGTTGTTACTTGGTATGACAACGAATGGGGTTACTCGAATCGTGTGATTGACCTCATGTTGTCTATGGCACAGAAAGAAGGTTTGTTGGAGCGTGTACTTGCAACTGTAGCTTAACAGTTATCAATCATTTGTGAAAAATTAGAAACCCGGTTTCTGCTAGAAACCGGGTTTCTGGACTCCAGCAATTTTCACAACTCATATAGGATTGCCATAGATTATTGATTCATGACCTGCTTATTATCTGGCAAACTATCCTAGTTGTTGTTAGGAGTAAAGGAGCATACTAACTTGACGACCAACAAAGCTCGTAAATATACGGTATTTTTACGGCAACTAGGGCAGAAGAAGCGTCAGTTAAGCAACATAACGTATGTTTTCTTAACGATATTTTTGGTTAGCTTGCTCTTGTATCTAAGTTATGGTTCTACTACCGCCACCATGACCCAGAACACCGACTACATTTATATTGCCAAATCTACCACCACTCAAGGCAAACGCGACAAATGGCTATGGCCTTTCGCATCCAATTCTATATGGAATATGCCGATTGGCTCTCGCGCAGTTTACCGACCAGCAAATATTCAACAAGCAAAATATGCTTCCGCAGATGAAGAATACTTCTACAAACTCAACAGCAGCGATCCTCTACGTCCGGTTTACAGTCCTGGCAATTTTGGACCAGGACGCTGTACAGGAACTCAATCTATGGGAATTTCACTACCTGTGCCAGACAACTTGATTGTTCCAGATGCCACAAGTCAGCCATATCATACACCCAACAATGCCTCAGCCTTTCTCATGCCTGATGGTAAAACTCTTGAACAGTTTGAACCACTAGCACGCTGTACAGCAGGAGGATCTGTTCATGGGTGGCGTAACCCTTGGGGCGGCGTTGATATTTATGGTGACGGTATCAAAGGCGGACACCTCGGTTCTGGTCTCTCTTCTATCGGTGGATCTATTCGCAAAGGTGAACTCACAAATAATCAACCCATCCGCCATGCATTAAAAGTTGTTATTTGGGGAGAAAAATACCTTCACTACTCTCGTACTGTTCCAGGATATCGTTGGCCTGCCTACATTGCTGACAGTAACGCCGCCAATCAATATCACGGTACTAATCCCAAATTAGTACAAGGAACACTTCTGGCAATTCCTAGCAATGTCACTGCAGCAAGATTAAAACTGCAAACACCAGCAGCTCAAAAGCTGTTTCAGACATTACAAAATTATGGTGCTTACGTTGTTGATGATGCAGGTTGGGACGCACATTACTTATGTGTAGAAAAAGGAGTTGTTGAGGAGTTCCGGGCAACTTATGGTTATGATTTCCAAACTGCTAGTGGAAAATTTTACGACGACTTTATGAAGTTATTTAAAGCACTTTATATTGTCGATAACAACGGACTCAAGAATGTGGGTGGTGGTGGGACTCCACGAGTTTCTTTAGCACCCCCAATCGGCAACTGACTTTCTCAAAAGAAAGAGAAATGGGCATTTTCATGAGTTTACGGTAACTAGACCTCTCCAACAATGATTTTTAGTGCAAGCGCGGGGTATTAGTTTCATAGCCATTTTTGGAGAGGTCTACTGATGATTTGCAAATAAAAGTTGATACGCACACTGCATTCAAACAGAAAATTTTCTCTCTCCCTCTCCCTCTCCCTATCTCTTCCTCTGCGTTCTCTGCGCCTCTGCGGTTTTTTATTCTCTCTGTTCGCGTATGCGCAAAGCGCACGCCCAGAGGGCTAACGCGCAGCGCCCCCTTAGGGGCTAGCGTGTCCCAAGGGGACATATGGAACGCGCGTATGACCTGATTACAATATGGATCAAGTTGTGGCTCAAGCACTAGCAGTCTATTCCCAGCTTGTTCAACGGGTACTCATCAAGATTTAACTCATTCGTTGCGTAAATGCTGTTGCCCACCTTCCCGCAGCGAATGCCTCTATCTCAGGACAATTTGCAACCATAGTTGTACACTTCTTCTTCGCCTGATCGGTCGATAATCGCCCAATGTACTGTGTTGAGTTCAGGAATTTGTAACATAAATATCCAATTATCTTCTATGCTTTCCCCTTCTGTTGGGAGCATCGGTGTCTGTGGGGTACACAGGGTAATTTTAGTGGTGGGTTTTTGCATATAGTGGTAAGACGAGGGGTCATGATCTTCATTAAAATAGCCGTATGGCACACCCACAGCAGCAGCATTATCACCGATCACATCTGTAAGCGAACCTTCTCTGCCGTCACCTGCAAAGCCCGAAAAGTTATCGCATGCTTCGTGCAATGCGTCCACAAAAGTTACCTTACCGCCGAAAGCTTCCTGTGCCTCAATCGCTTCTGGATCTGCCTCTACGAGAAGATGGTCATAGCCAAAGGATTTTGTCAGAGCCAATAATTTCTGACTGTGCTCAGTATAAACATAGCTAGACATCAAATTTCCCTGAGCATCATACAGCCATCCCTCATCTGAAGAGTTATTCCAAACAGAGCGTTTGCTACCGAAAGAGAAGCCGCCTGACTCGGGATGCACCTCGTTAGTATAAACTCGAAACTCTCCACAGTTAGCTTTTTTTTTCAATACTGTCCCTGCGGGAAAACAGAATTCTTGATTGCGACTTCTGCTTTGAATTTTCCAGCCCGATATATCTATATTAACCAGCCCATCGTTGACAATCGCGATATATTCGTCCGCCTCAGTGGATTCAACACTTGAACCCGAAAAAATCATCGAAATCCTGACTTTGGGTGTCGCCTTTGAGAGATCGAATATTCCATACAGCCCTTCTCCATTAGGACTTTTCACGAGAATTTGATTCGCCTCCTCGTCAGGTTGGAAATCTATAACCGAAATGCCATTGCGTTGATAGAGAGATTTAACTCCAGCAAAAATCGGATGATCGCTATTAATGGGTTGATTTCCTGAAATGTCGTTATAGTGTTGGTGAAACTGTAAACCAAAATCCAAAAGAAACCAGTTATACTCACACGCTGAAGCATAGCCTTCATTTTCCGTATCGGCACCTAAGTAAAAGCTCACTCCGGCTCTCAACAAATCTCTGAGCTGATCGTCGTCATTAGGTGTTTCACCATTTATAAAAATCGCATCCACATCTTCTGGGAGATCGTATCCCACAGTCCATGTATGACCAGCTTTAGTCATAGTCTCGGCTATTGCCGATTCAGATTCGGCTAAATCCGGGTCCAAGTAAGAATGAAACTTGCCCGGACGACCGCCCGTGAACCAATTAGCAATATTTTTTGCAAAAATTGCCGCGTCAGGAGATTTTTCAAATCCGAGGTTACTTAAAGTTGAAGCATCATTAGCGAGAAGTATTTTGCCTAATTTTTTCTTCATTTGAGCGGATCCTAAGTTCAAAATTGTAAAATAGCCGGGGATTTAAACCCCCGGCTATAAAAACACGAAGCCGTGGAAATGTTAACGTACGTACACCCGTTGACCTCTATATCTGTTGTATCGCCTGACTGGTCGAACGCGATATCGCCGAACTGGTCGATAGACTGGTCGAACTCGATATCGCCGAACTCCCCGAACTCGGTATCGCCGAGGTCCTATTATGATTCTTTGGCGAACTCGGGGTCTTCTGTAGTATCTTTGAGCAATAACTAAGGGTTGTTTTCCAACTGGGCTTGCCCTGAGCTTCGCCGAAGGGTTTATCTCTGGTTCTAAACTTTGCTGTTCTGAAGCATTGTTGAAATGGTTCTCGTTTAACTCAGATGCTTCGGTGAATGAAGATGGATAGGCGATCGCAACCAGCAAGATCGCTGTGGTAAATAACTTATGTATACCTTTTGACTGGGATATGGCGAGGTTGAACTGAGATAATTTCTGATTGACCATTGCAAATCTCCTTTCCATATAAGCTCTCTGTGAGTCAAGAGTGTTTGCTAATAATGGTGTTCATTATTCAAGTCAGCTGTGAAATCTATGTAAATCCGACATTGGATTCAGATCACAAAACACAATTATAATAAGATACCTATCTCAAACATACCGCTAAATCAAATTTAAACCACAGGAAATTCAACCATAAGAAGGAAATTAAAATTCAACTAGAGGTTGTTGCAGCAACATCTGCTTAAGTAGTGTTAGGACTATGAAGCAATTCTTGTTGTTAACTCTGCCTCAAATATCGCGATGGTTAGCAAAACTATACAAACCCAACCGTTTACCGACCAAAAACCAGGTACTTCTGGACTCAGAAAGAAGGTTTCTGTCTTCCAGAAGCCTCATTACTTGGAAAACTTTGTGCAGTCAATCTTTGACAGCCTGGAAGGATATCAAGGCAAAACTTTGGTTTTGGGAGGCGATGGTCGTTACTACAATCGTCAAGCAATTCAAATTATCCTGAAAATGGCAGCCGCTAATGGCTTTGGGCGAGTACTCGTCGGTCAAGGCGGTGTTCTTTCTACCCCGGCAACTTCTGCCATTATTCGCAAGTATGACACATTTGGTGGTATAATACTCTCTGCCAGTCACAATCCAGGTGGTCCCGATGGTGATTTTGGTATAAAGTACAACATTAGCAATGGTGGACCAGCACCAGAAAAAGTCACGGAAGCCATTTATCAACGTAGTAAAGAGATTGATAGTTACAAAATTATCGAAGCTCCTGATGTTAATCTTGATACTTTAGGAGAGTCCAAGATAGGCGATACGGCGGTAGAGGTGATTGATTCCGTCGCAGACTACGCAGAATTGATGCAGTCACTGTTTGATTTTGACCGTATCCGCGAATTGGTGACCAATGGACAGTTCCGTATGTGCATTGACTCTTTGCATGCTGTGACTGGTCCTTATGCTCATAATATTTTTGAGGAACGTTTGGGCGCACCGCCGGGAACTGTTACGAATGGTAAACCTTTAGAGGACTTTGGCGGTGGACATCCTGACCCCAACCTCGTTTATGCTCATGATTTGGTGGAAATTCTGTTTGGGGACAATGCGCCTGACTTTGGTGCTGCTTCTGATGGGGATGGTGATCGCAACATGATTCTCGGACGCCAATTCTTCGTCACTCCTAGCGATAGCTTAGCTATATTAGCAGCAAATGCGAAATTAGTTCCTGGGTATAGCTCTGGTTTAGCAGGTATCGCCCGCTCTATGCCTACGAGTCAAGCACCAGACCGTGTGGCAAAACAACTCGGTATTGAGTGTTATGAAACTCCCACAGGCTGGAAGTTCTTTGGTAATCTGTTAGATGCAGATAGAGCAACCCTTTGCGGTGAGGAGAGTTTCGGTACAGGTTCCAATCATATCCGCGAAAAAGATGGACTTTGGGCTGTGTTGTTCTGGCTGAATATTCTTGCAGTGCGGAAACAATCAGTAGAGGAGATTGTTACAGAACATTGGCAAACTTATGGGCGTAATTATTACTCGCGTCATGATTATGAGGAAGTTGATAGCGATCGCGCCAATACTCTCATAACAAGTGTGCGTGCTATGCTGCCAACACTCAAAGGAAAGCAGTATGGTTCCTACCAGGTTGAGTACGCTGACGACTTCAGTTACACCGATCCGATTGATGGTAGCGTTAGTCAAAAGCAAGGTGTTCGCATTGGCTTCACCGATGGTTCGCGGATTGTCTTCCGGCTATCAGGTACAGGTACACAAGGTGCAACACTCAGATTGTATTTAGAAAGCTACGAACCCGACTCCGCAAAGCAGAATCTTGATCCACAAGAAGCACTAGCGGAACTGATCACGATTGCAGATGATATTGCCCAGATTCATAAGTTGACTGGAATGGATAAGCCAACTGTGATTACCTGATATCAAATCAGTGAACAGTTACCAGATCTCTGGTTCTCTCGTTCCCATGCTCAGCATGGGAATGCACTATCGGAGGCTCTGCCTCCCAATGATTATTCTGGTAGGGTGCGTTATGGACATTAGTCCTAACGCACCAAAAATCTGGGATGGTGGGTTAGAGACTTCCAATAAAAAAATATCCAACTTGTAGGGCGGTGCGTTAGGCGAAGCGCCATAACGCACCCTACTACTATCTAAAATTCTGGGATGTTCCAGTTCCGGAATGATTCATACCGCGATTATGCAACACCGCTTTTTCTTCAATTAAATAATTTTTGGTTGAGCGGCATCAGACAGTCGCTGCATCGCTTCAAGTTTGATTCTCTGCGCACTGGCATTGGGAAGTACTGACTCTGGATAACGCCACGTCAAACACATTCTACCTTTTAGTGTTACTACACCTATTATAATTGGTAGGGTTTTTGGACCCGTTACTGTTACATAGAGTTCCTGTAGTTCCAAGTCATTAAACTGATGAGGAATATTTAACCGTCCCATATTGGTGATTGCTAAATCGACAGTGATTTGGTTTCTGAAATCGACAAATCTTTCTCCTTGATAGCAGTTAGATAACAAAGACCGTGCTCTTGATACATCTTCAAACAATTTCCCTTCTGTGATTACTAAATTAAGCTTGTGTTTGACATCGCGGGCTAAGTCCCAAAACTCGGAACTCTTAGTGATGGTGTGAGAAGTTGTTGGTCGAGTAATATATTCACCAAAGTTTTCACCGATGGGTGGGTGAAGATATTTGCGAAGATTTATCGGAGAGTGACAGTAGATAACAGTTTCAAGTTGTAGGTTTTTCTCAGTAGCCAGCGCTAACAAAAATGAAGCACATATTGCGCCATGAACAGTGGTTTGCTGCTCTCGACATCTAGCAACAAGTTGAGTTGTATCTTCATTGGAAAAATTCCAATGGAGTAAGCGTAACTGCCAATCTGAAAAATCCTGTTTTTGTTTAGGATGGGTAAGTAGTGCAACTTCTGAAAGTTGAGTCCACTCTTTGTTCTCTTGCTCTACTGTATCTGAAGCAGTTTTCTCAATCAGTTCGTCAATAGGGGGCAAATCAGGTAGTAGGGAGCGATCGCTATCTGGTTCACTTATGTAACGTAAGATATCCCGAATGAGATAAGCTGCTGATATCCCATCACCAATACAGTGATCGAAGGTGAGAATTAAATTAGCTTCATCAGGAGATTGCAGCAACACGAAACGCAGAAGTGGACCAATATTCCAAGGTATGGGGTGCAATAGTTCTTCTTGTACAACCTGACACCAATGCTCCGCTCCTTGTCTTGGGATAACTTGAAGTGGGATAGCAGGGACGTTTTCAGAAACAAATCGCGGTCGATTATTTTGTTCAACTACAATTCTCAAGCCAAGTCGAGAATGACGACGTTGTACCCAAGCCAGAGCGTCAGTTAGCTGCTTAACGCTCAACATTCCTCTAATTGTTGCACATAAAACAACATTTTCTGGACTATTCTGGCTGCTTAACCACATCAAATTTTCTGTTGGTGCAAGAAGGCGGTTCATTGTTTTTCCTCATCTGTGAGTGTTTCTTACGAATATCTAACTCTAATTGGAGCAAGCGCTCAGTTTGGCGTGCTAATTACTGAAGAATCGTTTTTTTATTCTTTAAACTGAACTTCCCTCTTTGACAAAAGTCGTGTGCTATGCTAAGCAAGGGATTTAAAGATTTTGGCTTTGGGTTTACTGGATAGAAATTAGAGAAACACCGAGCAAATTCAAAGCCCTTTGCTGCAATTGAGTGAGTTCAGTAATCTTGTCAAAAACGAAATTAGCTCTTTGCCATTGATAAGCTTCCTTGCAGCTCAGGCGATGTAACAAATATTTACAAAAGTCGGAAGCGGTTATAGGTTATACTTTACAAGCAGCGATGTGAAAGAATAGACCATCGTTCGTGGATGTGTTTCTCATAACACACATATTCTGGGAGGTGTCCCTGTGGAGCATTTGTATTAAATATTACATTTGAAGATTCAATCCAGTGTTCTTTCACTCTCCATCCCACGCGCTCGGCAAATTTTTCCCAGGCTTGTTGATAGAACCTGCCGTCGGGTATCCCCCCGACTTCAAGGTAAATTAGTTTCTGAACGCTGAAGCCAAAATGCCCATCGCTATATTTTACCCATAAACTGTCTATGGTGCGGAGGTCTATACAAGGAAAGTTCAACAGTTCTTCATCTCTTATCCAATCACCTGCGCTGCGACCAAGAGCTTGGAGTATCACCAAGTAGGTTTCATAGTCTGCTTCTTTCCACTGTTCTGCTTTCAGTAGATTTTCTAGTCTAGTATAATCTATACCTTTTTCAGACTGTAGTTTTGGACGGGTAACGCGTGGTGAGACCTGTAGCAGTTTACCTATATCTATACCTTCTAAGCTATATTTCTCATCTATCGTTATTTTTGAGTCCTGAGTTTCTTGTTTATCAGAATAGCGAAGGAATTCAACAAGTTTTGCATCGCCTCCCCAGTATTTTGTAGTACTGTCATAATCATCAAAGTTAGGAGACACACTGAGAGCATAATTTTGTAATTTTTTCATGAGCGCATGATCTGCATCCAAATCAACAAGCAGTCGGGGCCATTTCAAAATGATCGCAGTAAATTTCCCTAACTGCTCTAGCGTTAAATGTTGTTTATGAAAATCCTCTGACTGCACCGAGTCGAATAAACCTGTAGAAGCAGCGATCAGCGCTTTCAATCTAAATAGATTAATAAACTGCTTTACCCGACGGGGGTTATAATCCAAAGCAGAACTAACCATTAACGCGATTTCGCGAGTTGTCGAATCTTTAGTTACATCTACTTTGATGCGCTCAATGCGTTGTTGTATTATCTGGGTTTTACTTGGGCTTGAAGTTGAAGGTAAAGGTTCTTGCTTTGGATTGTTAGTTGGTTCTGGTTCTGATTGAGATTGTTGTCTTAACTGACGCAAGTTACGTTTTGGTGCCTTAGTCTTTTGTAATACAGGACGAGAAATGTCCTCTAAAAAACTGTCAAAAACTTCCTTATTAGGTCGTGGTACTTGGAAAGGTAACTGAATAAACTTCTCCATGAAAGTATAAGCGTAATCCATTCCTTTGAGAGATGAACTACGCCTGACTCTATTTTCTGATTCTACTACTAAATAAGGAATTAATTGCTTGTATTTGATTGCAAGACCCGCTGCCACTTTATCGCGATCCATCCCAAGAATAAAAATCAATTGCGGGTCGTTTGATATCATCATATTTATAGCCTGCATTAGCTCAGCCGACTTAGGGACTTCACAGCGGTCAAGGTCATCAATGAAAACATACACCTTGTTCTTGCCTGCAAACGCCTCTACAATCTTCTTAAAGTCTTCATGAAAATTTTCAACGAAAGGAACTTGATTTTGATAGTTAGGGGAGCGAAGATATTTAGTCAAATCGTTTTTGGGATCGCCCATATTGAACAACTTTAGTAAAACAGAGATAACGCCTATACCTCCGAATAAAATTGTTATTGATTTGAAAACAAATCGCAAATTAAATTGCTCAGTAAAGTTGCGAAACAATAGTTTCATTAATTCCTGAATGAAATCATCTCCTAGAAACAAAGCAACAATAACAATTACTACTACAACCAGTAAACCAAGTAACACCAAAGAGATAGTCTGAAATCCGTTTTTCCAATCAAAGCGAAGAAAAAATAGCTTAAGATTTCCTTTCAGCACACGAGAGATATCACGACGCCGACGAATTTGAGAAATCTGTCGCAAAAATTCAAGTGCGAAAGCAGCCCATAAAGCTTCTGCTTTATCATGCCTCCAAGCATTGAACCATACTGTTTTTGGATATTTAAACTTTAACTTGATCAAGCTTATACTAAGCGATTCTTTAATGATGCTAATTAGCGTTGGGAAAGCACATACTTTATTAAGTGGATTTTTGGCGTTATAATTTTTAATTTCATCCTCAAGCTTCTGTTTACGTTGCTTAAGTCTATGTTCCTGTTCAAAATTCTGACGCGAAACCTCGACTATTGCTTTCTGTAGCTGCTTCATAAAGGAAGATTTACCACTACCCAACTCACCTTCAATAGAAAGAGTGAGTGGGGGTTGGGTAACAGAATTAGTTAGGAATTCTGCGATAGCTGTAACATAAGGCTCAAAACCAAGAGAGTCTTTTTCTGTAGCTTGGTCGTTAACACTAGCCTTAGCGATATATGCTTCTTTTGGCTCAGACGTACTTAGATGATTGTTTACCATAAATACCCTGAAAAGAACAAAAACAAGAGTAATATGTTTTTAATACAAAAGATAAATCATATTTTCCAGAAAGGAGAGAAGCGTCCAGTGGAACTGGTCAGTAGACAGATGTTCCTCAAGCGACACCATTTCATAATTGTTAGTGCCATAACCACTCTAAAAATCAGTTTCTGCTGACTATGAAAATACTGGTACTAAATGCCGGATCGAGCAGTCAAAAGAGTTGTGTGTACGAAATTACGAGTGACACTCTCCCCGAAGAACCTCTCAAACCCCTTTGGGAAGCAAAAGTAGACTGGACTCACCAACAGGGTTTTGCAGAACTTGAAGTTAAAACAGCCAAAGGCGAACAATTGCAAGAGAAAATTCCTGCAGACTCCCGCACTCAAGTTATGACTCATATGCTTGATACGCTGTGCAAGGGTTCTACGCAGGTGATTAGTCAGCCATCAGAAATTGATGTGGTGGGGCATCGTGTTGTGCATGGTGGACAAGATTACCGTGAGAGTGTAGTGATTACGGAGGAGGTGAAACAGGCGATCGCCCACCTTGCAACCCTCGCTCCTGACCATAACCCCGCTAACTTGGAAGGAATAGAAGCCATTGAGCAACATTTAGGAACACTCACCCAAGTCGCAACATTTGATACTGCATTTCATTCTCACCTCCCTGATGCTGCAGCCATCTACCCCGGTCCCTACGAGTGGGTAGAGCAAGGTATCCGTCGCTACGGTTTTCATGGCATCAGTCATCAGTACTGTGCTAAACGTGCAGCTCGCATTCTCGGTCGAGATTTAGCATTTGTGCGGTTAATCAACTGTCATTTGGGCAATGGTTGCTCTTTGGCAGCGATTCAAAACGGTCGCAGTATTGACACAACAATGGGGTTCACGCCACTAGATGGATTGATGATGGGCAGCCGTTCTGGTGCTGTTGATCCAGGGATTCTCATTCACCTATTGCGGCAATCTGATAACTCGGTTGATGAGCTAGCAAAAGTGCTCAATAAAGCTTCAGGGTTGCGTGGAATTTCTGGTATATCTAATGATATGCGACAGATTAGGGAGGCAATTTCCCAAGACAATTCCCGCGCTCAACTGGCGTGGGATATTTACGTGCATCGCCTGCGGTCTTATATTGGTGGAATGCTTGCTAGCTTAAGGGGATTAGATGCCTTAGTGTTCACGGGTGGTGTAGGCGAAAATAATCCTGAGATTCGCGCCGCAGCTTGTGAAGCTTTTGAATTTCTGGGACTAAAACTTGACCACGAGAAAAACGCACACAAGCCTGTTGATGTAGATATTGCCACTCCTGATTCTACCGTGCGGGTATTAGTGATTCATACGGAAGAAGATTGGGAAATTGCTTGTGAATGTTGGCGATTGTTGGAAAAAAAGTAGATTTCACAAAAGCAGATGGTTGATACTAAAACGATAATGCGACAGCCAATCTTTTTCCTCAAAGCAGTAGCTGTGTTGAGTATGTTCACACTGACTAGTTGCGACAGCTTAACCACTAACCAGTATGAAGCCACAGCCCTCACCACTTATACCTGGCAAGTTAAGTATGCCGATGACCTCGCCAATGAACAAGTACCACGCTTTGAAACTTTTGCCACCACTTCCTTACTTAATCGTAATGGCTTGAAGCCAGAAGGAGCAGTGACTGGTCCTGATGATAAGGGTCTATGGTGGCCCAGTCTACCACCGCGACCTTCGGTTGATGAAATCGAACAACGCAAAAAATTCCAAGAGGCAAGTAGTCCTCAATTGTTGAAATCTGTGAAGTACGAACTCAAGTATAAAGTGGGAGAGGAACAGAGAAAACTACCCACGAACTATCAAGTATATCGAGAGGTGGTGAAGGCGTATCCCTCACAGACTTCTTTGCAATTAACTTTGGGATTAAATAATAACTCAGTTGAGAAAGCTGAACCTGTGGGTAGTAAATAAAATTAGCTTATGAGTTGAATCAGTTATCAGTTATCAGTTATCAGTTATCAGTTATCAGTTATCAGTTATCAGTTATCAGTTATCAGTTACCAGTTACCAGTTATCAGTTACCAGTTACCAGTTATCAGTTATCAGTTATCAGTTATCAGTTACCAGTTACCAGTTATCAGTTATCAGTTATCAGTTATCAGGTAGGAAACGGACTCGTCCACCCCTTGTTTACTGTTTACTGTTCACTGTTCACTGTTTATTGTTCCCTCTCAAGAGGTTTCCTCTATTGGGAAAATCTCACCCTTTAAATAAGATTCAAAATGTTTCTTAAAATACTGAATACTCGTCATATTCGCTTCATCACTTTCTGTGGGGGTGAGTTCATAAATTGGTACTTTTTCTCTCACCAGCTTGACCAATTTAGGATGAAGTCGCTCAAAAGAATCGACTCTAGATATTGTTGTTTCAAACCTTAATTTAGCTGGATGACCATATCCTAACTTCATCCAAGGCATCCAAGGACAGTCCCTTGCCCACTTCGCAGGAGGAACATCAGAAGCATCCGGTCGGCAAAGATTTGATGTGAAGTATTCAATTCCCTTAAACTTTTCCCCAGGACAATAATCCGAGTATTTACTATCTCCTGCTAACGGATGCGGATATTCCAAAGGAATTTCCATGACAGAGGTGATATATCCACTACCTTTGGGTATGACAAACTTTTTTGGTTTAACAGAACCTTGTACAATTCGGTTAGCAATATGTACGACTGGTACTGCTTGATTTGCTTCTGGTGACTTCCAGCAAGTCAGAATCTCTTGCGTCACGGGGTCACAAAATAAACCCAATTCTCTATTGATACGATACCCGACTTCGCCGTACTCAGGACTATTCTTGATAAAGACTTTCGTCGCATTCATGCCAATAATAGAGAACAATTTCTCCCTTGGCAAGTCTGGTTTTTCTTGCCACCAAATTTCCCCAGACCAGTTGTAATAAAGCTGTAACCCATGATTTTTTCGATAAAAATCAAGGTTATTAAGTTCGTAGTCATCCAAGTAATCACTCATGTTTGTTCCATTCATCCTGAAAGACTTTTGCTCGCAATTAAGTAGCCATCATGAACTGCGTACACCAATAACGCATGAAAATATTCTCTCTCTCCCTCCCTCTTTCTCTCCCCTCACACTCTCCTTTCCTGTGAGCATACACAAGTACGTGCGCTTTGCAAGAGGCGCGTCTTAAGAAAAGCGCGTTGGTTCTCATTCAAAATTCACGCATGACATCTTAGAATACGGATTAAAGCAATGGAAGATTTATTGTAAAATTTAGCAGAAGTTATACGTAAAATTCGGGATTGCAGATAGTTGCATAGAATAGCTATCTTGTACTCATTATATGCAATTTCTCTTTAGAAATATCCACAATAGCACCGTTATGGTAGATGTCGATTATTTGACGCTACTTGAGTTAGGAGTTGAAGCTTGGAACCATTGGAGAAAGAACAACCCCGATATCAAGCCGAACCTAAGTTATGTAGAATTGTCTGCAATTTTAGATGATATAAACCTCAGTCACACAGACCTCAAATATGCAAAAATTCACTCCGCAGAACTACAAAACGCAAATCTCACCAAGGCAAACTTGAGAGGAGCTGATTTTAGCATTGTAGATTTAAGTGGCGCAGACCTCAGTTATGCAGATCTCAGTGATGGACTATTTTTAGGTTCAGTTGAGTTTTGTGGAGCCAACTTGAGTGGAGTAAACTTTACAAGTGCAGACTTAGGTATCTGCGTTATCAATTATGGTCTTTTTTTTCGGGCTAGTCTCAGTGGAGTGAACCTCTCTCATGCAAATCTGACTCAAGCTAGTCTGAGATTTGCAGACCTTAACGGCGCAAACCTCTGTGGGGTAGACTTTTCTGGAGCAGATCTTTGTGCAGCAGATTTGAGAGGAGCAAACCTTTTTGGTGCAAACCTCAGCAACGCAGATCTTAGAGGGGCAGATTTCGGTGATGCTAATCTCACATACGCAAACCTAAGCGAAGCGAAGTTGGTGGGTCCACCAAATTTTGGAAAACTGGGAATGTATGATTTCAGTTATCTGAATGATAGAACGCTCAACTTGAGCAATGCCAACCTTAATGGTGCTGATTTTAGTAAAGCCGATTTGACCAGAACTAAGGGTGTAGGGGTGTAGGGGAAATGCATTTATATTTTTATTCCCTAGAGCTTCAGATATGCTCTTATCCCTTCTTCACCCCCTTACACCCTACACGCAAGGGATTAACAGATATTAAACAGATACTGTGACGAGAATCACAAGTTTGCAGTAATACCTAGCACTTGACAATTGTGAGATTTAACAATAAACAACAGTGACGGCGGCACTTCCCTTATATCTTCAGTTTAGAGATATTTATTGGTAACGGCTGATCAAGAGTGAACTTACCAAACCAGTTTAGTATATAACATAAGTTGAGGCAACAATTATGAAAAAACTATTAAACTTCATTTATAAATTATTTGGTTTAGAAACCGAAGAATCGCGTTTATCAGATTCTTACAAGGATTAGATTCTCAATAAGTCCTGCAAGCAGTATCGTTGCTGTAACTAAATACGATTTGGAGTTGAAATAGTAGTACATCATTAGGGACATTGCCACTCAGTTGTTTCATGAGCTTTGACTATACTTGAGGCTTTGCATAATCCCAGTTTCTGTATAAGAAGGTTTATACGTCCAGTTGAGAGAAATCTGGACGTATAAGCATGTTTCTATGAGCTAAGCAAAACTGTTTTCCAAAACTTTAGCTGAATTTTTTAGAGTTTAGCTGTATCGGCGATAACCAATTAATTGAAAAAACTGATAGTAGATTTTATAAAGCAGGAAAAATTATCCCTCATTCTGACGGGAGTGACAAAATTAAACTATCTTCAGTCTTCTGAAGATAAAATCAACAGTTAGTAGTTAGTTACAAAAGACCACTAACCACTTCCTTGGAGGTATATTTATTTACTGGTATAACGGCAAATTAATTGAGTCTCGAACTCTAGAGTTAGAAATTGACGATCCTGGGTTACTCTACGGAGCAACTGTTTTTACGACGTTGCGAGTTTACAATAACTCGCTCGATAGTAGATTAACTCACTGGCGCTCTCACTGCGATCGCCTAAAATTTAGTTTACAAACCTTTGGTTGGCCAACACCAGATGAGCAGCGATTGCGTCAAGGAGCAGAAATTATCATGACGCACTTCCCTGTTCTGAGAATCGCCGTCTTTCCTGATGGACGTGAGTTAATAACGGGAAGATTGCTGCCAAAAAACTTGACAGAAAACCAGAAAAATGGTTTAATAGCAACTCTAGCAGAACCTGAGTTGGCTCGCAGTTTACCCTCTCATAAAACAGGAAACTACCTCAGCGCATGGTTAGCAAAAGCTAGCGCCCAAAAATTAGATGCCCAAGAAGTCATTTTGCTAGATACTGCGGGAAATTGGCTAGAAACAGGTACAGGTAACCTCTGGGGGTGGCGAAATGGTTGTTGGTGGACGCCGCCCTTAACAGCAGGAATTTTGCCCGGAGTCGTGCGCGGACAGCTTGTAGATTGGCTTTTGAAAAAGCAGCACCAAGTTCCTGAGGAACCTTGGACACCAGAGTTAGTCAAGGGGTTTGAGGCAATTGCCTACAGCAATAGTGTTGTAGAAATGATCCCGCTTCGCACCGTTATCTGGCATTCAGGAAAGCTAGAATATAATCCCCACCATCCCTGTTTTGAAGAACTGCGGATATTTTTTGTAGCATTGTAGGTGCAAAATTTGTTATACGTTAAGATAAGTTAACATAATTCTAAGAAAAGCCTATCTTTACTAACATGCGTGTCGCTGTCTCACTAGAACCCTCCTAGTAGGCATGGACAAGAGCAGGATGTGGACTTTAGAAAACTAGGGCTTTTTATGAAAATCAGCGCAAGCGTTATTTTCACTTCGGTGTGGGACTGTCAAACAGACACCCAAGCGATCGCACAAAACCAGATGTAGGAGGATGAACCTGGGTGAATAACAAACGATGGAGAAATGCAGGGCTGTACGCACTACTGTTTATTGTTGTCATTGCGCTAGGAACAGCGTTTTTTGACCAAAAACAACCAAGCAGAGAGACATGGCGATACAGTCAGTTTATTCAAGAAGTTCAAAATCGTAGAGTAGACAAAGTTAGTTTAAGTGCAGATCGGTCTACAGCTCTTGTGACGCCTAAAGATGGTAATAAGAAGCTGGTGACCCTGGTTAACGATCCTGACCTTATTAACACCCTTACCCAAAACAATGTAGATATTAGTGTTTTGCCCCAAACCGATGAAGGTTTTTGGTTTAAGGCACTCAGCAGCTTATTTTTCCCTGTATTACTTTTAGTTGGTTTGTTTTTCTTGCTCCGCCGCGCTCAAAATGGTCCTGGTAGCCAAGCCATGAACTTTGGCAAGTCCAAAGCCAGAGTGCAAATGGAACCGCAAACCCAAGTCACATTTAATGATGTTGCTGGTATTGACCAAGCGAAGCTAGAACTCAACGAAGTCGTAGACTTTTTGAAAAACGCTGACCGCTTCACGGCTGTTGGTGCAAAAATTCCCAAAGGCGTACTGCTGGTTGGACCTCCAGGAACTGGTAAAACCCTGCTTGCGCGTGCAGTTGCAGGCGAAGCTGGTGTCCCCTTCTTCTCCATCTCTGGTTCTGAGTTTGTGGAAATGTTCGTGGGTGTCGGTGCGTCCCGTGTCCGCGACTTGTTTGAACAAGCAAAGACAAATGCCCCCTGTATCGTCTTCATCGATGAAATTGACGCCGTCGGTCGTCAGCGGGGTGCTGGTTTAGGCGGTGGTAACGATGAACGCGAACAAACCCTCAACCAGTTACTGACAGAAATGGACGGCTTTGAAGGTAACACAGGTATCATCATCATTGCTGCTACCAACCGTCCCGACGTTCTAGATGCAGCGTTGTTGCGTCCTGGTCGCTTCGACCGTCAAGTTGTTGTAGACCGCCCAGATTATGCTGGACGCGTGGAAATTCTGAAAGTTCATGCCCGTGGTAAGACCTTGGCAAAAGATGTGGACTTAGAAAGAATTGCCCGTCGTACTCCTGGGTTCACTGGTGCAGACCTTTCCAACTTGCTGAATGAAGCTGCTATTCTCGCTGCACGTCGAAATTTAACCGAAATTTCGATGGATGAAATTAACGATGCGATCGACCGCGTGTTAGCAGGTCCAGAGAAGAAAGACCGAGTGATGAGCGAAAAGCGCAAAGAACTCGTAGCATATCACGAAGCTGGTCACGCCCTTGTGGGTGCTTTGATGCCAGATTATGACCCCGTGCAGAAGATTAGCATTATTCCTCGTGGTAGAGCTGGTGGTTTAACTTGGTTTACCCCCAGTGAAGACCGGATGGACACTGGCTTATACAGCCGCGCTTATCTGGAAAATCAGATGGCTGTCGCATTAGGTGGTCGTCTTGCTGAAGAAATCATCTTTGGTGACGAAGAAGTGACCACAGGTGCAGCTCAAGACTTGCAACAAGTTGCTCGTGTCGCCCGTCAGATGGTAACACGGTTTGGAATGAGCGATCGCCTAGGTCCAGTTGCCCTTGGTCGTCAGCAAGGCAATATGTTCCTCGGTCGAGACATCATGGCAGAACGCGACTTCTCTGAAGAAACTGCTGCTGCTATTGATGAAGAAGTCCGCACACTGGTAGAAACAGCTTACCAACGCGCCAAAGAAGTGTTGGTAAATAACCGCCACATTCTCGACCAAATCGCGCAAATGCTGGTTGAGAAGGAAACAGTGGACGCCGACGAATTGCAAGAACTGCTGGCAAACAACGATGTCAAAACTGCAACGTTTGCTTAAAAAGTGAGGAGTTAAGAGTGAGGAATGCTTCAAACAGTGAACAGTGAACAGTGACCAGTGACCAGTGAACAAGGAGTAGACGAGTCCGTTTCCTGCCTGATAACTGATAACTGGTAACTGATAACCCTTCGGGTATGACCTCCGGTCACGCTGCGCTTTAGCCCTTTGGGCGTGCGCAAAGCGCATACGCAGTCGCCTAGGTCGGGAGACCCTCCTGCAGCGCTGTCTCACTGGTAACTGATAAAACACTTCTCATTCTGAACTCCTAAATTTTGAGATTCAGGGTAATTCTGGAATTTTCCAAAGTTGCCCTGATTTTTTGTGATAAATCTTGCTTATAAACATTGTTAACCACCAATGAAACTACCATTACTTGATTCCGAAATCATCAACCGTATTATCGAAATGGCATGGGAAGACCGGACTCCTTTTGAGGCAATTGAAAAACAATTCGGTTTGCAAGAAAAGCAAGTCATTGCCCTCATGCGCCGTGAAATGAAAGCATCCAGCTTTCGGATGTGGCGCGAACGTGTTACCGGACGCAAAAGCAAGCATTTAGAAAAGCGAGAATTCGTCGCAGGTCGGTTTAAATCCGCTAATCAAAAGACTTGAAAATCTCATTCTTACAAGGGCTTATATCGTGTTCGGTTAAAGACTTATCATTAAGACCGCAGGGGGGCAGAGGAGCAGAGGAGCAGAGGGGAAGGGTTTTGAAGGTTGATGCATAGATTCAGGAATTATAACTAATTAGCCGAACTTGGTATTAGGTCAGCACCCCGCATATCAGCTCTTCCTTTATTCGTATATCCATAGGTAAGGTACAAAGCGTCAATATCGGGCAAAGGTAGGAAGTGGATTTTGCAACTGATGTGTGATTATTAACAGAATACTTTAACAAAATACTTTGCGAAAGCATTGGCAGCCCACTCTAATAGTTAGTAGTAACTGGAGGTTATAAATATGATGCCTGATGAGAATAATAATTCAACACCTATTGAGAGAAACGACTTAGTTGGACTAGCTCGCGATGTAGACGATAACCTGAAAGAAGGTTTAGTAGGAAGAGTTGTAGAATGTAAGGAAGATGGTTTTGATGTTCAGTTTCCTCTTCCAGGAGACAAGGATATGTCTGCTAAACTGCCAAGGGAAGATATAAACTTTTTGGTTGGAACGAAGCAGCTTGAAAATAAAAATGAAAGTTAATTAGTTTTATATCTGAGAGCAGAGGTTTTCTCTGCCCTCAAATCATTTAAAAAGATTTGGTAAATTTGGCATACTTCAAAAAAATTGCTAGTGTAGCTGACGAAAGAAGTAAAACTTATCCGAGGCGAAGCAATGAAAGCAGATGAACTGTTGACACAATACGCTGCAGGTAAAAGAGATTTTACTGAAGTAAACCTGAGCGAAGCATTCTTGGAAGGAGCTGATCTGAGTGGAGCAATTTTAGACAGAGCCATTTTAGATGGGGCTGATTTAAGCAAGGTTAATCTCAGTCATGCAAGCTTAATAGAGGCTGACTTAAATGGAGCCAATTTAAATCAGGCAAATCTCACGGAAGCGAATTTGAGTGGTGCCATCTTAGATGGGGCAATTCTAGAAGGAGCGATTTTGGACGGTGCCAATTTGAGTCAAGCTGATTTGACGATCGCAAAGTTAATCGGTACTAACTTACGCGAAGCAGATCTACAAGAAGCTAACCTCAATGCAGTTTCTTTAAACGAAGCAGATCTCACTCATGCTGACTTGGCTAAAGCAGATCTCACCCAAGCAGATCTCAAGAATGCAGAACTCCATGAAGCGAATTTAAATCAAACCAATTTGGATAATGCAAATCTAGAAGGAACAATTCTGGATGAAAATAAAGGCTAAGTTTTGGTAAGAAACTTTTAGGAGATTTTCTCAGTCAGAATCTCCAAACTTTTCCAACACCCCTCCATGTCTGAATCTCCCCAAGGCATTCCAGGATTACCCGATTTAACGCATCCTACCGAACTGATCCAATTTGGAACGCATTTACTTAAAGCTTCACTGTTATTAGTATTTCTGGTTTTAGCTTTGGGAATTGCAATTGCTCTGTTGAGCTTTGCCCTACGTCAAAATCAACACCAGCAAGAGATTTTGATTGGAGAGTGGGCAGTTAGTTACTCTCAATTATTGCGGGGATTACAGCATTTCACCTTAGTGTTAATTCTGCTGGTGGGAGGGTTTTTTCTTTGTTCAACTTTGAGCAATCGTTACCATCATTGGGAACAAGCAAAAGTAGCTCAAGTTGCCCAGAGTGTCGCTGGTGAAAGGTTAGAACAAATAGCGCCTCAAATACGATACGTTACTGAAGAGCCATATGTATACAGCACTCAAATTAATGGCAAGCTAGTCAAGGTAAATGAAAAACGAAAGATTAGCCGTTTCTTAACATTAAGTGGATCGCAAATTCAAGTTAAGATTGACCAAAGCCCAGATGTTCGAGGTCGTCGGGCTGTTTATAAAATAGACTATACTGCTGACTATAAAGTTGTTAACCAACTCAAAGATATTAAGAGTTTTTTCTTTGAAGCACCGCCACCCATTGGTTACTCCTTATTGCAAAGTTATAAAGTAGAGCGTGACGGTACCAGACTCCCACAAACAAATCCTGGTGACTATAGCTTTCCTTTTCAACTACAACCAGGAGAACAAACGAGTTTAAGAGTCACTTATAAATCACAAGGAGCACCACGCTGGGTTTATAGTGCAAATGAGCAGTTGCTTTCTAATTTTAGTCTGCTAGCGATCGCCAACTTCCCAGGAGCAGATTTTGCCAGCGGTATCGTACCCAGTGAAATCAAAAATGACAGACAAGGAACTCAGTTTACTTGGGTTTTTGACGATAATGTTTCAGTGAAAAACCCATTTGGAGTATACACCTACACCGAGCCGATTCGTCACACTGGTGTCCTGCCGCGACTGCTATTGCTAGCACCGACAATATTTTTCTGGTGGATATTGCTGCTGTATTTATCACTACCCATGAGCTTGACAAATGTGGCAATTTTAGGTAGTGTTTTCTTTGCTTGTTTACTAAGTTTGACTTATCTCAGTCGCTTCATAAATCCTCAGCTAGCTTGGACTTTCATTTCGCTTGTCTTACTAACATTAACATGGGGTTTGGGGTCAAAAAACCGCAGTGTTTCTCTAGCTGCTCTTATCTGTACAATTGCTGGCGCTGTGCTACCCGTTTTTGGATTATTAGTACCATTTAGTGGTCTTACTCTCAGCCTTGCAGGCTTGCTTTCGGTTATCTGGCTTGCGGTTCGTCATTGGTATGGCTTGTATAGATTAGAACTAGAAGACCGTAGATAATGAGGTCTTTTCTATTGCATTTTTTCCGTTAAACTAGTTTCAAAACTCAAGTCTTATGAAAACATTTACTGCAATTGTTGAGAGAGATCTTGATACTAAACTTTATGTTGGCTATGTTCCTGGGTTTGCTGGAGCGCATTCTCAAGGTGAAACTTTAGACGAAAATATGGGGTCAAAGCAGAGGGAATTTTAGGCGAGCGATTGCCAATTAACAAATAAAAAACCAGAAGTCTAAAAGCATGCTAAACGTCACAATCGGAGTTCGCACAGCCCTAATAAAATATCTAGCTTCCGTTGGTCTTTTGATGACCGCTTTACCAAGCGCGTTAGTATCCCAATCAGCGTCAGCCGCTCCGTTGGTGGGCGGAATTCTCTGGTCTGCTGACCTAAGCAATCACGCACAGACTAGCACTCAAAACCTTACAAAGCGGCAGATTCATATTGCCGTGATTGGAGAAGTGACGGCTCCGGGGGCATACTTTCTGGCAGACTCTACACCATCGGATGAGCGTTTTACAGAGTCTCGGTCATTGCCTACTGTAATCAAAGCGCTTCAGGCAGCTGGCGGTGTTACCTTATATGCTGATACCTGCCGAATTCAAGTCCGTCGGCAGGCTTCTGACGGATCGAAACAAACAATTCCTGTAGATTTGTGCAAGTACAGGTTAAAAAAAGACTTAAGTCAAGATATAAGGTTGCAGGACGGTGACGCAGTTGTAGTACCATTCGCCCCATGATGATTGCGTCCTCAACTCCAGCCGAACTCTTTTATATAACTACAGAAAAAAACCTAACCCGTGTCTAATTCGGGTCAGGTTTTGAGTGCTTGATGTTAATGCCGAATTAATACTAAAAATTCTATCGAGGAATTACATGGGACTAAAGTCATGAACTTATGTGACTTTATTACTAAATTTTAGGGGGTGATTGCTTAATCACCCCCCATTTATAATCTTTCTAGGATTTTTTGATAGCGCCAGCCTTCTGGGAACAGATATTACTCAGCAATATTAACCAAACCTGGAACTTCTGAATCAGCCAGTGTTGGTGCTGTAAATATAACGGAATATAAACTTGTTGGTTGCTGTCTAGCGACAACTGGTAAAACTTGACGGGCATGAGTTGCGACTTGCATAGTCTTCACATCGTATGTTTGTGTCGCCAACTTAGGATAGAAGCCGATACCGATGATGGGAAGTATCAAACAAGCAGTGATGAACAGTTCGCGTGGTTTAACATCTAGTACCACTGCATCCAGCACTAACTCTTCATTTTGCTGACCGTAGAACACTGCGCGCAGCATTGACAGTAAGTAAATCGGAGTCAGAATCACACCAACAGCCGAGAGGAGGACGACGACAACTTTGAAGCTAGAACTGTAAACATCGCTTGTGGCAATTCCGAGAAAAACCATCAACTCACCGACAAACCCACTCATCCCTGGTAACGCCAGAGAAGCCATTGCACCCGCTGTGAAGAGAGCAAACGTTCTGGGCATAACTTTCGCGATACCACCCATTTTGTCCATCATCAAGGTGTGAGTGCGCTCGTAAGTCACGCCAGCGAGGAAGAACAAGCTTGCAGCAATCAAACCATGAGAAATCATCTGTAGCATTGCGCCGCTGGTGCCCAACTCTGTGTAGGAGGCAATACCAATCAGGACAAAACCCATGTGAGCAACTGACGAGTAAGCCAAGCGCCGCTTAAGATTTGTTTGAGCAAAGGCACAGCAAGCACCGTAGACAATGTTCACCACACCTAAAATTGCTAGCACGGGAGCAAAGTAAACATGAGCGTCGGGTAACATCTCTACGTTGATGCGGATAAGTGCATAACCACCCATCTTCAACAAAACACCAGCCAAAATCATCGAACCAGGTGCTGGGGCTTCACCGTGCGCATCAGGTAACCAGGTGTGCAGAGGGAAAATCGGCAGCTTGACACCAAAAGCAATCAAGAAGCACACATAAACAAGGAGTTCAAATGCTTTGGGATATTCCTTCATTCCCAAAGTTGCCATGTCGAAGCTAACGGTGTCTCCAGAGAATGCCATTGCAAAGCCCGCTATCAAGATAAATATTGATGCAGCAGCAGTGTAGAGAATGAATTTGGTTGCTGCATAACGGCGCTTTTCTCCTCCCCAGATAGAAATCAGCAAGTACACAGGTACCAACTCGATTTCCCACATCAAGAAGAACAACAGCAAATCCTGGGCAACAAACACGCCAATTTGAGCGCTGTACATCACCAGCATCAAACCATAAAACAAACGCGGCTTGTTAGTAACCTTCCAAGCCGCGAATACTGCGAGTGTATTAATCAAGCCTGTCAACAGTATCAACGGCATCGATAAGCCATCAACCGCTACAGACCAATTCAAACCTATTTGAGGAATCCAAGAATATTTTTCAACTAGTTGGAATGCAGAGCTTTGAAAATCGTAGTTATGCCAAAAAGCATAAATCATCAGGGCAAAGTCTGTAAACGCAACTCCCAAACCATACCACCGGAGAGTTCTGCCTTCTTTATCTGGGATTAAGGGAATGGCTGTAGCAGCCACTATCGGCAATAGGATTATGGTTGTTAACCAAGGAAAACCAATCGTATTCATCGTTGACAATCACTTTCAATCACTTTACGTTTTTCTTTTTAATTACATTATATTAAGCAATTCATAGTTTTGTGAACATTGTTTCCTTACAAAAATCAAATCTTTAGATTTGCATAAGAATAAATACTCATTTTAAACTCGAATCCATTCTAATTGTAAAGTTTTGCTAAGTCAACAAAAAACGGCGGCAACAGCCACCGTCACAAATTTTTATATTAAGAAAGATAGGGAACAGGGAACGCTTAACAGGGGGATGGTGTTTCTTTCGTATGTTGCGAGCGTGTAACCGTGCTAGTTAAAGGCTCAGTATTTAAACAAAAAGACAGAAAATGTTACGTTAAACGACTCCAAACGTTACGGTTGACATATAACCACACATCTGAAATTTTAATGTGAATTTAGAGTTTTAAATTTTGAATTGATTTTGCTCCTTGAGTATCAACACAGAGCGATCGCACCTCTGCTTTTATCTCCTCCTCCATCCAAGCTGCTGTCATCGCTTGCGCCACAGCTTGAGAATGCGCCTTATCCGTCAAAGCCAACAGCGTTGGACCAGCACCACTAATCACCATCCCATAAGCACCAGCTTCAACAGCAGCAGAATAAACCGCATCGTAACCTCGAATCAATGCTTTTCGATAAGGCTGATGCAACCTATCCTGCAAAGCAGCCCTCAACCAATCACCCCTACCAGTTTCCAAACCACGCAACAACAACCCCAGATGCGCCGCATTAAAAATCGCATCCGCACGACTCACCTCAGTAGGCAAAACCTGGCGCGCCTCCTTCGTTGAAAGCTCAAAATCTGGAATCGCCACCACTGGCACAATCTCCTCACACCAAGGAACCTCACAAATCTCCCACTCTTGGCCTCCTTTGCGCCTTGGCGGTTCGTTTCTTACCCCCGTCGCCGCCAACCGACATCCTCCCAACAAAGCTGGTACCACATTATCTGGGTGTCCTTCTAGGGCGATCGCCAACTCCATCACTTCCAACTGGCTCAAAGGCTCCCCCTCCAACAAATTAGCACCAACCAACCCACCGACAATTGCTGTCGCCGAACTCCCCAAACCTCGTGCTAGTGGAACACCAAGATGAATTTCAATTTCTACAGGTGGCGGTGTCTGCTCTCTATATTGATAAAATTTCAAAAACGCTTGATAGAGCAAATTACTTTCATCAGTAACAACTCGTTCAGCCTCCGCACCTGTTACAGTAATTTTCACCCCCTCAAGATCAGGGGATATATCAAGGCGAGTGAACTTAAACTCGTTGTACAGCGTTAGAGCTGCACCAATACAATCAAAACCTGGTCCTAGATTAGCAGTTGTCCCTGGAACAGTGATAGATACAGAAGGAATAACAGACATTTGTCAGTAAAAACTAATTAATCAATCAGCATCTCACGTAACTGATTAATTTACTCAGCGGTTATCTGAATCTCTTCTGTGACGTCTACCGCATGGCAAATACTACAACGACGTGCCAAAGAACAACAAATAAGTGTTATAGCCGTTGCCACCTAGATTAGAACATGAACTAATGAGAAAATACTGAGCAATTACCTTTTAATAGGCAACAATTCACCTTTTTTACTACAAGCGAATTCCCCATTCAAACTTGTGAAAACTGACGTTGGATCTAAGGTATCTAAATTTAGCTGTTCAAAATCTCGCCGTGATACCTTTATATGTAGAGAGGTAATATTCTCAGCCTCCTCTACTGCTTAGGTTAACAGTTGCTCCCCTACCTCCAATGGATAAGCTCCCGCCACTCTTGCTTAAGTTAAGCTTAAGACCTGGTGCTATTTTTACTGATTTTCTAAATCTGAATCCCATGTAAATACCATTTAGAACAGTATACTTTAGCTTACACAGGAAACACTTAACGAAACTCCTTAAGTACTAATCCATCAATATCCTTTAATCCCTACGTTACGGAATGGATTTTACGATAACTTGATGGGGAACCCTCACAAGTAATCTTTCGCCTACCTGCCACCGAAAGATGAAGCGGCTCAACGGGCTAGTGTTCAGTTGCTGGCTGGAAGTAAAGCTTTCATAAAGTGGTCTTCCTGTCTTGTTGCTGCTACATCGTAAGCACTACAGCCCTAACTCCTTAATATTGTTCATCACTTGTTGATAGAGTAGTTTATTATTCTGTTTATCAAAGATTTCTGCTGCTCGCTGCAAGTCTTGCCTAGCTTTTTCTTTATCACCTAGTGCAGCATAGGCATTTCCTCGGTTATTGTATGCTGCGGCAAAGTTAGGAGCAAGACGAATCGCTTCGTTGTAATCTGTGATTGCTCCGTCTCTATCTCCTTGAGCACTGCGAGCATTTCCTCGATTATTGTAAGCAACAGCAAAGTTAGGATTGAGGCGAATCGCTTGGCTGTAATCGTCTATCGCCTGGTTTTTCTCTCCCTTTGCCGAAAGAGCATTTCCCCGATTATTGTATGCCTCGGCATATTTAGGATTGAGGCGAATCGCTTGGCTGTAATCGTCTATCGCTCCGTCTCTGTCTCCTTGTGCGGCGCGAGCATTTCCTCGGTTATTATAAGCTTGAGCATCGTTAGAATTTATGCTCAACGCTTGGTTGTAATCTTCTATTGCCCCCTGCTGATCTCCTGCATCAAAGCGAGCAAGTCCCCGACTGTTATATGCACTTCCATAATTGGGACTGAGGTTAATGGCTTTGGAATAAGAAGCGATCGCCCCTTGCCAGTCCCCTTGAATTTGCTGATACTGACCTTGAATATAAAAGTCTCTAGCTTGAGATGGTGTTGCTACAGGGCGTCCAGCAGGACGAACTCCAATTTCTGTTACTAAAACATTATCACTGTTGCTACAGGAAACAGTTGCAAGGGCGACAAATGCGGTAAACGCAGCTATGCAGACAGCCTTCATTCTTTACCAGTCATCCTCTGAAGAAACATAGGGAACAGGGAACTCTTAACAGTGAACAGTGAACAGTAAACAGTGAACAGTAAACAAGGGGTGGACGAGTCCGTTTCCTACCTGATAACTGATAACTGGTAACTGATAACTGATAACTGATAACTGTTGATCACTCGTCAGTATTTTCGTGACTTTCTTGATTTTTATGAATCAGTCGCCAAGTAGTGGTTTGATCAATATTTACAGACAATTGTTCCAAGTTTTCTCCTAAATCTTTTTGCAACTTTTGAGTCAGTGTAATCGGAAAATCGAAATCTATGTCTTGAGTTTGTATTAGCTTTGCGAGTTCTACAAATGCTACCTTCATTGTTTTCCGTTCATAAGAAGAAAGCTTGAAGTCGGAACTTTCTGATAGATTCTGAGCAAGCATAGCTTTTTGGATTCGCTCTTTTAAATGTGTAAATTCCGAGTCTAAGAGTTTCCATTCTTGCTCAATATGTGCATATCTTGCATTCAGTGATGTTAAGTTTTCTGTGGTAGGCTCTGGATTAATTTCATTGTTTAATTCTATCAAACGTTGATGGATTTGAGCAAGATAAATGCAGTCTAAGTAAGCATACTCTACTTGTTCTTCCGTGAGTGGTCGCGTTCCCCAGTCACTGGTTTGTTCTTGTTTCTCTATATTCTTAAAATCACAAAGTTCTGCGGCTAAAGTTTTTAATTGGTAGTTAGGTACTGGTAAGGCATAGTAGGGAATTTTTTTTGCCATTTCCAGAGTGCAAGTGATATTCTTAGCTTTTTTGTTACCGAGATATTTCACATCAAAGCTAGCATTATGAAATATTTTTTCAATTTGGGGATTGAGCATAATGTTGTCGATAAACTCTGCCACAATATCAGGATGGTTGAGTATATCTAAAATATGGATGCTATCGCCACTCAAGTCTGTTGGATCATCTAATACCTGAATCAGCGATAGTCTCGGACTACGACTTTTGTATTCTGCGATTTCTGTATCAATCCACAAAGTATGAGCTTGAGTATATTCAGCAATAAGAGAACGCATTTCGCTAGCTGAAGTCAAATATGGCATGGGGTGAATTTGCGGAAAAATGGGCAAGAGGAATTAAGTCCTAGTTTCCCAAGTTACCATTTTATGAGTCATCTACGGAAGGTGGATTTGCAACAAGGAGATAACTCGCGGTGGTTCCGAGAAGCGAGGATTGTCTCTATTATGACTTCATCTCCAACCGTGACACCTTATTATCTAGAAAGTTTCCGTTATGTTCTACTGACTAACTATTAATTCACTCAAGACTTTCAATACACTTAAAACCTGTTGTAGTTCACTTTCTTTTTCTATTGATAAAGCATAAGAACGAGCATATTTTGGTTTTTCTTGCTGAACTAATTTTACGAAAACAAACTCTCTACCATTGACAAGTAACCCAAAAGTGGGCTGTTCAAGATTGGGAGTATCAAGCATATAAGCTAGTGCTTGGGGTAATGCAGTTATCACATCAAATTTAGTGCTTTTTGATTCTATAACCAGGATCCAAAGACGCTTTTGTATAACTAAAACATCAATATTGCCTTTGACTAGAATGGTTTCATCTTCAGCATAAATCTCAGTAGAAGTTTCGGTTTCAATCTCGAAAGGTGGTTGATAAAAGCCAGCTAAATCTAGCAGTGGAGACAACACTATCATCTTCACTGCTTCTTCTGACATTGGGCGACGTTTAGTTAAATTGAAATAGTTGCTTTTGACTCGTTCTAAGGAGAATTTTTCTCTATCAGTCAATGGTGGTAAGTTCTCTACCCATTCTGTAAAAAAATCAGCGCTTGTGATTAATTCCAATCCAAATTTTTCTTCTAAATCGTAAAGACTGATATCTCGCGCTTGAATTGTTTTTACCATAATTGCTGAAACATGCGGCTGGTAAATGGGGAATATATTAGTATTGTATGTTATTGCCAGCGAAGCCCTTACCCCCCCTACTTTTTGTGAGATTTTTTACCACGCTTCCGGAACATCTAACTGACATTATGTAGTCACAAGTAAGTATTAAGATGATTATGTAAAGTAGCATATGGAACCACTTACTGCAGGGGCGATCGCAATTGGAACTGTAATTGCCACTAAGGCTTTAGAAAAAACGGGCGAAAAGGTAGGAGAAACTCTATGGAATAAAACTGGTGAGTTTCTCGTCACCCTCAAAAAACACTCTCCCCATACTGTAGTTGCTATTGAAAAAGCGCCCTCTCAACCACTTGACTATGGTAAAGCAGTATTGGAGGTAGAATCAGTAGCTAAAGCTCATCCTCAAGTCAATCAAGCTGTGCAAGAATTAGTAGCAGCAGCACAAGCTAATCCACCATTGAATTTAGCTGATGCATTGAAAGAAATAAAAGCAGCTGTAGAGAAATCTCAACATCCAGATGCTCCAGCTTTTATTCAAAACATCCAAAAAGCTATTAATGCGGCTCAAACTCAAACCATAGATCAACGCAATAGTACTTTCAACATTTGACTGCAGTCGCCCGAACGGGAACGGGCAAAGTTAAATCCCCCAAATAATGTTGTGTTTCAAGGTTCTGCTAACTTTGTTGGCAGACAGCATGAACTTTCCCTACTGCGAGAAAAGTTGCACAAACCAGGCGCAGTCGCAATTTCTGCTGTTTCTGGTATGGGTGGTGTTGGCAAAACCGAACTCGCAACGCAATATGTACGTCAACATGAAGCGGATTACCCTGGTGGAATTTGTTGGTTAAATGCTAGAGAATCAAATCTGGCAGCAGAAATTATCCAGTTTGCCCAAGCTTACATGAATCTGGAAGTACCGCAGCAGGATTTTCGAGGAAGGCTGTTGAGTCTCACCGAACAGGTACACTGGTGTTGGCAGAACTGGCAACCACTAGAAGGACTCGCGTTGGTGGTGTTGGATGATATTACAGATTTGGGGAGTTGTCGAGAGTTCCTGCCAACGGCTCATCGCTTCCGTGTGTTGATGACAACACGGTTGCGAAATCTAGATTCTAATATTGAGGAGATATCTCTGGATGTGCTGTCAGAAGAAGAAGCTTTGCAATTGTTGACAAATTTAGTGGGTGAAAGACGAGTACAAAAGGAAGAAGAAACAGCGAAACAATTGTGTCAATGGCTGGGATATCTACCTTTGGGTTTGGAATTGGTGGGGCGGTATTTGGTTAAAAAACCTCCCCATTGGACTTTAGCTAAGATGTTGCAGCGGCTTCAACAGCAGCGACTCCAAGATGAAGCGATAAACCGCCATCAAAAGCAATTGCAACAAACCTTGAGTACAGCACAGCTTGGCGTTTTGGCTGCATTTGAATTAAGTTGGCTGGAACTCCATCCGATGACACAGCGTGTCGGTGAGTTATTAAGCTTATTTGCACCAGATATCTTTGTTTGGGAATGGGTAGAGTCTGCAACCGGGAGACTGAATTGGGATTCAACTGAAGTTGAAACAGCGCTTGAGCAACTTTACTCGCGCCATTTGATTCAATGGGTGGAAGATAAAAGTGGAGATAAAGATGATTGCTACAAAATTCATCCCTTAATTCGGGAGTTTTTGAAAGTCAAGCAAGCAGCAGAACAAACTGTCATTGCGAGCGAAGCGAAGCAATCTCAACCCCCTTTTTTTCGTACCACGTGCGTAAGTCCTATGAAACGTGCTTTTGCAGAAACTTTTATCGCAATTGCTAAGACAATTTCCCAGTCGCCAACCCGTCATGATATTGAATCAGTCAAAGATGCTATTCCACATTTAGCAGAGGTTGCACAAAATCTGACTGATGCAGTCAGTGATGAAAATTTAATTTGGGTTTTTACTGGCTTGGGTTGGTTTTACCAAGGACAGGGTTTGTATGCGCTGGCGAAACCTTGGTTAAAGCAATGTGTATCAGTAGTTCAATCCCGTTTAGGAGAAGAGCATCCCGATGTCGCCACCAGTTTCAACAACTTGGC
>NZ_JXCA02000024.1:340377-345934 GCF_000828085.3 Scytonema tolypothrichoides VB-61278 | reverse complement strand
TTCCCAAGGACGGTACACTGATGCTGAACCACTCTACATCAAAGCTTTGGAAATTGCTTCACTCAGGTTAGGGGAGAATCATCCCAACACAATCACTTTGCGTGAAAATTTGCAATTCTTACGCGATAATCGCCAGTCTTATAACAGTGAACAGTGAACAGTGAACAGTGAACAGTGAACAGTGAGCAGTGAACTGATAACTAATAGCGGTACTAGTTCCTCGCCAAAAATTCTTGAACAGTCAGAATCTCGATGCCCCGAAATGAGTTTAGCACTAGTAAATCATCATCTCCGGTAACAATACACTCTGCTTGACCACTCACTGCCAATTCCAGATACTTGTTATCTTTTGGATCTCGGCATTCCGAAATCTGTTCAGTCACATCAATAAACTGAGCGGTTTGAGTTAAATCCTCTAGCAATTCTTGCCGCCTTTCCTCGGTGAGATATCTATCAAATTTAGGACGATATAAAACTTCTTTTAACTCTGAGAAGACAGAACTGGAGAATATGAGAACACCAATATCTTGAGCTTGATCAAATGCCTGACGTGGCTTGCTTTGACTAAACAAAAATGCGCTAATCAATACGTTAGTATCAAAAACAAACCGTTGTTTATTCGTCATCATTCAAAATCGATTCTAAGATTTCAGGCGTTAATCCTCGCTCTTGTGCTTCAAGACTAGCTTTATCCATCGTGTTTCTCAGACGGGCGATAGCTTCTTGTCTATCAGTTGTAAATTGAGACTGCATAATTGCCGCAATCTTGAGTTGCAATTGTTCACGCTCTTCTTCAGAGGCATTGCGGTATGCCTCTGCTAGCTCAGACGGCACTTTGATGGTAATTTCTTCTTTAGTAATCATAGTCTGTTGGCTTTTCTCATCTTTCAATAAGTTTCCCCGGTTTTGGGATGTACAAAAGCATACAACCATAACCATTGAAACCGCCAATTTACATCAGCAATTGGTGTTTTCCCTTCGGGTCTGGCAATAATATTATCCCCAAATTTTTTGCATATTGAGTATAAAACCAGGTAAGACATTCTCCCCTGAAAGAGTTTGAGGTAATTTTAAAACTTCCACATGTTGTTCTGGACGATAAATTTCTACTTCCTGTTTTTTTCTGTTTATCAACCAACCCAAGCGACACCCATTTTCCATATATTCTTGCATTTTCTTCTGAGTTTTTTTCAAGCTGTCATTAGGTGAAAGTATCTCAATGACAAAATCAGGACACAGAGGAATAAATTTTTCTTTTTGTTCTTTAGTCAAAGCATCCCAACGAGATTTTTCCACCCAAGAAACATCAGGAGAACGGTCAGCACCATTTGGTAAAGTAAATCCAGTTGATGAATCAAAAACTTCGCCAAGTTCTTTTTTTTCATTCCATGACGCTACTTGAAGAATTAAATTAACATTACTTCTCCCTGTTTCTCCTCCCGTCGGTGGCATTATAATTAATTCTCCCTGGGCATTTCGTTCTAATTTTAAATCGGAGTTTTCTTCACACAGTTGATAAAACTGCTCTCTAGTCAGTTGAATTACAGAGTTGAGGTTTAATGTAAGTGCTGTCATAGGAGTATCTCTCGTTTTTGTTCGCTGACTGAGTTACAAACCTATATCCATTTTGTTCCACACCATATTTCTTATATTGTGGACGTCACCCTCAGCCATCAGGCAGAGTGGGGAGAATGTCAAGACATTAATCCTTTCAAAATGACAAGAATTCTTTAATTTATAAATGGAGCTAAGCGGATTCGAACCGCTGACCCCCTCAATGCCATTGAGGTGCTCTACCAACTGAGCTATAACCCCGCAAATAACAATTCAAAATTCAAAATCGCGTAGCGCCGCGAGCGCAGCGTGGCGGTCTCGTTCAAAATTAGAGACCTTACAAAATTAAAGACCTTTTTAGTTGGGCATTTAATTTACGATAACGCATTTGCTATTTTACTTTAACTATCTGCTGTTTGTCAATATCGCTGCTCGTTCATTGTTAATAAGTGCCATGAGCCACTAGCCGATGGCAATTACTAACTTAAGAGACTTGCAGCAAGTAGCTTATACAGTGCCCCATCAAAAAGTAAACCACTAACATCGCCGCAGCTGCTAGGGCAACGAGTGTACCAGCTAACATTAAAGAAAATTCTTTACTTTCATATGCTCTTTCCATTAAATGCAGCGACCAGGCTACTAGCGCCACATCAAATATTAAAATAGGTATCAACATATCTCTTAATATTATTAATTCTTGTTAACTTATATTAACACTGTTTCCAAAAACTGTGTTGAACGACTGCTTGGGTTGGTTGACAAAGAGTTGCAATTTGGGGTTAAATTCTGACGGGAACTTGGCGATCGCGCAGATAAGTTTTCACCTCAGCCACGCTTAACTGTCCGTAATGTAAAAGTGAGGCAAGTAATGCTGCTTCTGCTTGAGCTTCTGTGAGTGCGGTATAGATATGTTCACAATTGCCTGCACCACCAGATGCAATGACTGGAATTTGTACAGCTTGGGCGATCGCGCGAGTTAACTCTATGTCATAACCAGCCTGAGTTCCATCGGCATCCATACTTGTTACTAGCAGTTCTCCAGCACCGCGTTTTTCGACTTCTTGCGCCCAAAATAAGGCATCAATGCCAGTATTTTCTCTGCCACCTCGCACATAAACATCCCAACCAGGGTGATTGGGGTCTAGTCGTCGCCTGGCATCAATAGCAACGACTATACATTGGTTTCCAAAACGGTCACTAGCCCGATTAATAAAATCTGGGTCGCGTACCGCCGTAGAATTAATACTAACCTTGTCTGCTCCAGCTCGTAAAAGATTTTTAACATTTTCTAAGGATTGGATCCCACCACCGACAGTGAGGGGAATAAAGACCTGTTCTGCAGTTCGGTACACCACGTCGATAATAGTGTCGCGGTCTTCATGAGTGGCTGTAATATCTAGAAACACTAACTCATCTGCGCCTGCATCGTTGTAAACCTTTGCGAGTTCTACTGGATCACCTGCATCCCTCAAATTTACAAAGTTAACTCCTTTGACAACTCGTCCCGCCTTCACATCCAGGCACGGTAAGATTCTTTTAGCTAGCATGAGTAGTTTTACACTCCTGTGATGACTATCTGGAATTAAAATTTTAAATGAGCGAAAGTATTACAGAAACATACAGAAACAACATTTTCGCACGTGAGCGGGGCTTGGTGCGAAATCCGGGTATAGGCGAAAATATAAGCTGTAGGTGATGAAAAATTTTTGCATACTCAATACTCAGCGATTCAATTGCACGCTTTGTTCCTCATATACCCTTCGGCGACTTCGACTCCGCTCAGCCCAAGTCCGCTCAGGGTAAACCCTACAGTTTTACGCTCCCAACACAAAAGTCGTATACCAAAAGTCAATAGCAGCAATTATGGCGATTATCTCCTCGAAAAAACAGCCCCAAGAACCTAACAAAGAACCAAAGCCGCGTCGTGAGGTGGCGAAAGCGCCTCCTAAAGAGAATCTTTTGCAACCCGAAGCAGCTGTTGATGAAGGTAAGCAAGAAGAAAGTATACGCCCACAACGGTTTGCTGACTATATTGGGCAGAAAGATTTAAAGGACGTGCTAGATATTGCCATAAAAGCAGCTAAGTCTCGGGGTGAGGTGCTAGATCACTTACTGTTGTATGGTCCTCCAGGATTGGGGAAAACCACAATGGCTATGATACTAGCATCTGAGATGGGAGTAAATTGCAAAATTACGAGTGCACCAGCTTTAGAACGTCCTAGAGATATTGTCGGGCTACTGGTGAATCTTAAGCCAGGAGATGTTTTGTTTATTGATGAAATTCATCGTCTGTCGCGGATGAGCGAAGAAATTTTATACCCAGCAATGGAGGATTATCGCTTAGATATTACTATAGGTAAAGGTTCTAGTACTAAGACTCGCAGCTTACCACTATCAAAGTTTACCTTGGTGGGGGCAACAACTCGTGCTGGGGCGCTGACTTCACCGTTGCGCGATCGCTTTGGCTTAATTCAAAAACTCAGATTTTATGAAGTCGATGAACTGAGTAAAATTGTCCTACGCAGCGCTCAATTACTCCAAACTAATATTACTGAAGATGGTGCAGCAGAAGTTGCCCGTCGTTCCCGAGGAACTCCACGTATTGCTAATAGATTACTAAAGCGAGTCCGTGATTATGCACAAGTCAAATCATTTAAAGAAGTGAATGAACAGGTTGCAGCAGAGGCATTGCAACTATTTCAAGTCGATCCTTGCGGTTTAGATTGGACAGACCGTCGGATGTTAAGTGTGATTATTGAACAGTTTAATGGTGGTCCGGTGGGATTGGAAACAATCGCTGCAGCAACGGGTGAAGACACACAAACTATTGAGGAAGTGTATGAACCATATTTGATGCAGATTGGGTATTTAAGCCGGACGACCCGTGGTAGAGTGGCGACACCCACAGCTTACAAGCATTTGGGTTTTAAACCTCCAAATGAACAGTTGTCGTTGTTGCCGTAAATTTGAGCAACACTTCCAGTCATAATTAATTTTGAATTTGGAACCGCAGATGGACGCAGATAAACGCAGATGATGAGACTAATTGTTATTTTTCTAAGTCTGTTGCTGGTGTTTGGGTGGGGTGAGGTTGTCATGGCAGAAACGAAATCCCCTTCGGCTCCGCTCAGGGTAAACCTCAATTTCACGCAAGAACAGTTACAGCAAGGTGAAGAGTTAGCAAATAAGGCAATTGCCGCTACTAATAAAGGTGATTTTGGGACAGCAGAACGGTACTGGACGCAAATTATTGACCAATTTCCCGATAATGCAGCGGCTTGGAGTAACCGAGGAAATACTAGAGTTAGTCAAAATAAGTTGCAAGAAGCACTGGCAGATTATAATAAGGCGGTAGAATTGGCACCGAATGTGACTGACCCCTACTTGAATCGTGGTACAGCGTTGGAAGGTTTGGGAAAATGGGAAGAGGCGATCGCAGATTATAATCATGTTCTAGAACTTGACCCCAAAGATGCAATGGCGTACAACAATCGAGGAAATGCCTACGCTGGTTTGAGGAAGTGGGAGGAGGCGATCGCCGACTACAAAAAATCCAATGAAATTGCCCCGAATTTTGCTTTTGCCCGTGCAAACTATGTCCTTGCTCTTTATGAAACTGGTAAAGTAGACGAAGCGATTCGCGAAATGCGGAACATTCTCCGTAAATATCCTAACTTTGCTGATATCCGTGCTGCCATCACCGCCGCCTACTGGGTACAGGGAAAACAAGGTGAGGCGGAGAGTAACTGGGTGTCAGCAGTCGGATTGGATGGGCGTTACAAGGATATCGACTGGGTGGCGAATGTTCGGCGATGGCCTCCTAGTATGGTAACGGCTTTGGATAAGTTTTTAACACTCAAGTAACATTTGTGTTTGGCAGAAGGGATTATTACCAGAAGCACATTGGTTTTAAATGCCTTCTGTAAACAGTGAACAGTGAACAGTGACCAGTGACCAGTGAACAGTGAACAGTGAACAGTGAACAGTGAACAGTGAACAGTGA
>NZ_JXCA02000024.1:203611-340352 GCF_000828085.3 Scytonema tolypothrichoides VB-61278 | reverse complement strand
CAGTGAACAGTGAACAGTGAACAGTGAACAAAGAACAAAAAACAAAAAATCTGCTTGACAACTGATACTGCGCTTCCCTGATAACTGATCACTGATAACTGATAACTGGTAACTGGTAACTGGTAACTGATTCGGTCAAATTTTTGCGATTTCTTTACATTTATGCACTATAGAATTAAGTGCATAAGTTGATTTTACCTACATTTAATAAATAGATAAGGGGTTTTGACTTTAACCGTTGCATGGTTTTGCTTACTGTGTCTCATAACTTGATTGAACTATGGGGCAACAGCTACCGACAACCCATCTTTGTGATCCACAGAAGATTTTTCGGCAACTAAAGCTGGCTAACTTCTTCTTTAACAGGATCGTCAAAAAAGCCCGCCTGGTTGATGCCCAATATCCTAACTTTAGTAACAGCCTACTCCTTCTTGCCCATGCTGAATTCATTCACAAATAAGCGTACGTTAATCAAAGATGGCAAGAATTTCAGTACAACAACAACTACAGTAGCAATAATTAGGTATTATGAATCGAGTCAAAGATAAAGTTGCAATTGTTACAGGCGCAGCACGAGGTATTGGTAGAGCAACAGCTCTACTTTTAGCAAAAGAAGGAGCGAAGGTTGCTGTCACAGATATTCTTGTGGATGAAGGTCAAACATCAGTACAAGAAATTTCTAGTCATGGCGGAGAAGCTGATTACTGGCATTTAGACGTTTCCCAGGAAACTCAAGTCAAGCAAGTCTTTGCTGAAGTTTACCGCAAGTGGGGAAAAATCGATATTCTAGTCAATAATGCAGGAATCGCTGGTATCAATAAACCCACTCATGAGATTTCTGAAGAAGAATGGAACACAGTGATGGCAATCAATACAAATGGGGTTTTTCTCTGTACCAAACATGCCATCACTTATATGCTAAACACCGGTGGTGGTAGTATTATCAATCTGTCCTCGATTTTAGGGCTGGTTGGTTCACCTGGTGTCCCACCTTATCATGCAGCTAAAGGTGCGGTACGTTTGATGACTAAAGCGAATGCAATACTATATGCAAAAAATAATATTCGCTTTAATTCTATTCATCCCGGCTTCATTTGGACACCGATGATGGAAGAGGCTTTAAAAAAAATAGAAAACCCCACAGAAGCTTTGAAATACTACGAAAAGCAAATCCCTGTAGAACATATGGGCAACCCAGATGATATTGCTTATGGAATTCTTTACCTAGCTTCCGATGAGTCAAAGTATATGACAGGAGCAGAATTAGTCATTGATGGTGGCTATACAGCCCAGTAGTAACAAGTTTGTATGAAAAAGCACCAGAACCAAAGCAGTTAAAAGCCCAACGATTTTGAGAACGGTGGAAATACTCCCTTTTGGAATTTTTACTTTTGGCAAAGAGGTTCCCCCGACGGTGCCACCTGCCGTTCATTAGTAAGGGTTTGAGGCGTTTTTACATTTCTTAACTAACGATCTGTTTATTTCCACCTATCTACTTATTGTTACTAAGTGGAGAACTTATGCACACGAAACTGATAATAAAAATACTCTTTGCACTCACTATTGAAACTATAAATTGGTTTTATCCACTGGTGTTAACTGTTATAGCTGGGCTTCTGGAGGCTTGGCTAATTTTCAACATGTTTCCAGAAATCAACACCCTAGTGCTAGTGGCAATATTTCCCCTACTTTACTTGTTCTGGTTGTTTCTCTTTCTTTGCCTAAGTGCATTGGGTACAACTGTTTTGTTTCGGTTTGTTAAGAAACCCAAATTTCTAGAAGCTAATCTCCTTGAGGATTGGCAATTACTTATTCAATTTTCACCAATAAATATCTCGTATAAGCTAATGGTGTTGATAGCAACATTCCCTTTTCTGAGTTATTTCAAAATGACTCCTATTCCTTTGAAATGGCTCAGAAACCTGGTGATGCGAGCTTATGCTCCAGAGGTACATATTGGGAAACAATCTCTAGTACTTATATGGCCACAAGATCCCGATTTAACATATATTGGCGATAACGTTGTTATTGGTACTGAATGTCATATTGTTGCTCATGCTGTCAACACATCTGATGGAAAACTTAGATACATTTCAGAACCGATTGTAATTGGAAACAAAAGTACCATTGGTGGTAATACTAGAATAGGAATGGGGGTCAAAATTGAGGAGGAAGCGATAGTAGAAGTAGGTAGCAATGTGCTTCCATACACGCGCATAGGACGTGGCGAAATCTGGGGCGGTAATCCTGCTGTTTTTCTCCGCAAACGCAACGAATTTGCAAATGAGGCAAAACCAAAGGCTTCACAGAAGCAGATAGCTTCCTCCCAATTGAATGAAATAATTGCCAATGCTATTCGTTTGCCAGTAGAAGAGATTGCTGATGATTTAAATAGCGAAAACTGTATGGCATGGGATTCCCTAGCTACCATGTCAATCGCCGCTTCATTATATGACCGTTTTTCTATTCGTGTCCCCGCCAAGGATATCTTCAAACTGAATTCTCGCAAGTCAATTGAGCAGCTCATTGCCGCACATACAGATAATAATCCAGATAGTTCGGACGCGGTATCCACTCCTAAGCAAGACACTGAAATTCCCAATAATCCAGAGCTTCTGCCGCTTTACAATCCGGAAGCCGTAACACAGGCACTTGCCCGTCGTTTCCCAGAATCGATGCCAAAAGGTGATAAAAAGATTGTTATCGCTGCCACTTTTACTGCACAACCATTAGGTTCAACTCTAGAACTCTGGTGTAAAGCTTTCGGCATTCCATTTTCTGTGGAGTTTGCTGAATTCAACCAATTAGAACAGACTCTTCTTTCTCCAGATAGTCTGTTTATGAAAAATCCAAACGGGTTAAATATAGTTCTTACTCGCCCAGAAGATTTCATCTCGGATGGAGATCAGGACGGAATGATTCGAGCCAATCAACTGTTGGATGCTATCAGTAGTTATGCTGTAAATAAAAAAGGGTTGATTGTGTCTAATTTACCGCCAGCAGTTTCGCCATTTTTTCATGGAAAGCATCAACAAGTCGAAAAACTACGCTTTTGGTGGCAAGAGCAACTGGAAAAAATACAGGGAATTCATATCCTTGACTTTGCCAGAGTTGTTGAGGAAGTTGGACGACAAAATGCACAGGATGCTTCGTTTGAGGCGATCGCTCGCGCTCCCTATTCACAAATAGTTTATCAGGGACTTGGGATTGCAATGACCCGTTTGGCGCGTGGAATATTCCTTCCAGCTAAAAAAGTTCTGGCACTTGATTGCGATGGTATTCTATGGGGAGGTGTTGTGGGCGAGGACGGTATTGATGGTATTGCCTTAAGCAATGATCATCCTGGGCGCAGTTTTCGTCTGTTTCAAGAAATGCTTCTGGACTTGAAAAAACGCGGTATTCTCTTGGTGCTAGCTAGCAAAAATGAGGAAGCAGATGTCTGGAATGTATTTGAAAGTCATCCCGAAATGGTGCTGCGACGCTCAGATATTGCTGCTTATCGGATTAACTGGAAGGAAAAATCTACCAATTTGCGCGAACTTGCCGAAGAATTAAACGTAGGTTTGGATTCTTTCATTTTTATCGATGATTCCCCAGTCGAATGTTTAGAAGTGCAGACTAATTCTCCAGAGGTCACTGTTGTAACCATGCCAAAAGAGCCAGCACATTATGTTGAAACTCTTTCTAAGCTTTGGTGTTTTGATTCTTCCAGTATCACAACAGAAGACAAAATACGAACAGAATTTATAGCGCAGGAGCAACAACGCCGGGAATTGCAGCAAGGCGTAACTAGCCTTGAGAGTTATCTAGAATCCTTGCAATTAGTTGTAGAAATCCGGTCTGCCGAGGAAAGAGATTTGCCACGAGTAGCACAACTGACGCAGAAAACCAATCAGTTTAATCTTTCTTTAATTCGCCGTTCGTTATCCGAAATTCAAGACATTCAGAAATCTTGCTCTATTCTGGTGCTGAATCTGAAAGACCGTTTTGGGGATTATGGTCTTGTTGGTGTAGCGATTTTTAAGCAGGAAAACGAATCTTTATTCATAGATACCTTGCTGATGAGCTGTCGTGCTTTGGGACGTAAAGTAGAGGAATCTTTTTTATGCAGCCTTTTTGATTTTGCTAAGCAGAAAAATTTAAAGACGATTATTGCTCCTTACTGTTCAGGTTCGCGAAACGAGCAGGTGAAAACTTTTCTTTTGAAAATGGGTTTTTCGTCAAAGCAATCGGATATTCTGGAAGCTGAGGTAGGGATCGCTCCCCAAAAGCCTGAGCACATAAAAATGCTTGTTCAAGAGCCACATTTGGCGTAGTAATACTAAGAGATTCTCAACAAGGGTGTATTACGCTGTCGCTAACGCACCTTTGTATGTTAAGAGAAATGGATATCGATTGGGTGGCGAATGTCCGGCGATTGCCTCTCAGTATGGTAACAGCTTTGGATAAATTTTTAACACTCAAGTAAAGGCACTTACTATGACTCATTTTGGTATCCTTTGTCCAGCCGCGATCGGTCACCTCAACCCAATGTGCGCTTTGGGTCGAGAACTGCAACGGCGCGGTCATCGCGTCACCTTATTCCAAGAGCCGGAAATCGAATCTAAGGTGAAAACAGTTGGGTTGGAATTTCAAGAAATTGGAGCGGCTGAATTTCCGCCTGGACGAATCGCGCAAATTTACAAAAAATTGGGAGAAAATAGCGGACAGACCGCTCTGCGGCTGGTAATTAGTTTCCTGCTACAAGAAACAATGATGCATTTTCGAGCGTTGCCAGAAGCACTCAAAGGGGCGGGTGTAGAGGCGCTTGTGGTAGACCAGACAACACGTGCGGGTGGAACCATTGCCGATTTTCTGGATATTCCCTTTGTTACAGTGTGTAACGCCCTGCTGATTAATAAGGAAGAAGGTGTTCCGCCCTACATGACTCATTGGAGTTACAACACTGCTTGGTGGGCGCATTTACGCAACCGGGTTGGGAATTTCCTGCTTGATCGCCTTTCACAATCAATTTGGGAAATTATAGTAAAGCAACGCCGTCAATGGAACTTGCCAACCTTCACCCGCCGAGAAGAAGCAGATTCAACGCTAGCTCAGATATGTCAGCTACCCGCAGAGTTTGACTTTCCCCGCGTTAAATTACCTGAGTGGTTCCATTACACAGGACCTTTGCAAGACCCTTCCGGGCAAGAACCCATATCGTTTCCGTCCCTGTCTTTTCCCTTTGAAAAGTTGACTGGTCAACCACTGATTTATGCTGCTTTGGGAACTTTGCAAAACCGCAAACCAGAAATTTTTCAGTGTATTGCCGAAGCTTGTGTTGGCTTGGACGTGCAATTGGTCATCTCCCTGGGAAACCCAGACAGCCAAGAATCTGGTTTTGACTTACCTGGTTCACCGATTGTTGTTCCTTTTGCACCACAGCAGCAATTGATTCAAACAGCCGCCCTGACTATTACCCATGCTGGGATGAATACCACTTTGGCAGCATTAAGCAGTGGTGTACCTTTGGTTGCGATTCCAATTACCAGCGAACAGCCAGGAATAGCAGCACGTCTGGCTCGAACTGGTGCAGGGGAGGTTGTACGCCTGTCTGAGTTAAATGTACCCAAATTACGAGTAGCTATCGGGCGGGTGCTGACAGAAAAATCTTATAAACAGAATGCCTTTAGGTTACAACAAGCCATTCGCCTTGCTGGGGGGGTTAATCGAGCCGCTGATATTACGGAAGAGGCTATAGCTACGCTTAAGCCAGTCTTAGCTCAAAGGTAGCAATTATGCAACACCGCTTTGCAGCAGTATCCGAAATTCAAGACCTTCACAAGTCTTGCTCTGTTCTGGTGCTGAATCTTAAAGACCGCTTTGGGGACTATGGTCTTGTTGGTGTAGCGATTTTTAAGCAGGAAAACGAATCTTTCAGCGGTGTCAACAACTTTCGTTCTCGCTGGTGAGGCTTGCCTTCTAGCGCCAGCATTGATTGTCGCCCCAACAAAGATAATTGAATACCCCCTGGTTCGCCAGAATCCAAAACATTCCCAACCTCTCGCTCGAAGTTGGGAATCTGAACCAATCGATTTTCAAAGGAACAAACCGGATTCCTATATTCTTTAAAAATTCTTTAGAAATTCTTGCCGAAACTGATACGGACATTTATTTATACTGGCAATCAAATAAGAAAAAGGCAGGTTTTAAACCTGCCTACAAGCTGAACCAAGAAACTTAAAATTCCTTACACTAGAACCTTTGCTAAAATCGGTCCAACACGAGTAGCAATTTCTGGGACGTATACCTGTGAAACGTAGTCGGCAATCATCCTATCTGTGTTGAACAATGGTGCATTTGTCTTGATTGATGCCTTCATCATTTGCACCCAGCGGTGAGGAGTGCCGTTAGCATCTTGGTCGTAGTACAAAGGAACTATTTGCTCTTCCAAGAGCTTATAAAGGGATTCCGCATCTATACTATCTTGTAAATCTTGATCACTGGTGTGAGCATCTTCACCAATTGCCCACCCATTTATCCCTTGACCATTTGCATCTGTTTTGTATCCTTCGCACCACCAGCCATCTAGGACGCTGCAATTAATTCCACCGTTAAAGCAGACTTTTTGCCCACTGGTACCAGAGGCTTCTAAGGGGCGACGAGGGTTATTTAACCAGACATCAACACCTTGGACAAGTTTTTGACCAACATAAATGTCGTAGTCTTCAATAAAAGCAACTCGATGCTGAATTGCGGAATGCTGACACCATTCCATTAAGCGTTGAATAATCCGTTTGCCTTCTTCGTCAGCGGGGTGAGCTTTACCTGCAAAGATAATTTGTACGGGACGTTGTGCATTGCCAAAAATTCTTATTGCCCGTTCCGCGTCACGCAAAAGCAAATGACCGCGCTTATATGGGCTAAAGCGTCTGGCAAATCCGATAGTCAGCACTTTGGGATCAAGCAGTGTTTCTGCTGCTTGAATTTTGTGGTATTCTTCACCGCGTTGTTCCCGTGCTTTTTTCACTTTATACCGAGTATAGGCAATGAGTCTTTCTTTTAAGACTAAGTGTCGCCACCAGAGTTCCTCATTTGGAATATCATCAATTTTTTCCCACGTTTTGGGGTCAATGACACGAGTTTTCCAGTCTTCACCTAAGTATTGAGCGTACAACTCTGCCATTAAGGGAGCTGTCCAAGTGGGTGCATGGACGCCATTGGTAATGTAACCGATGGGGACTTTGTCTTCAGAACGTTGTGGATACAAAATTGTCCACATTTTACGAGAAACATGACCGTGCAATTCACTGACGCCATTGGCTGCACGACACATCCGTAGTGCCAAAACTGTCATACCAAAGGGTTCCCAAGGATCGCCCAGTCGCCGTGCGCCTAATGCTAAAAATTGCTCGCGGGATAGGCGTAGCTTTGTCCAGTAGTGGGCAAAGAAGGAGTCTATCAAGTCAGGTGAGAAGACGTCGTGACCTGCGGGAACAGGTGTGTGAGTGGTGAACACACAACGATTTCGCACATCGGCTTCGATGTCGTAAAAGGATTTGCCTGTACGCTCAATTTCTTGACGCGCAACTTCTAGAGTGGAGAATGCAGCATGACCTTCGTTGAGGTGATGGACAGAAGGTTGAATTCCCAAGGCTGTTAGAGCCTTGACACCACCAATTCCCAAGACGACTTCTTGAGCAATGCGAGTTTCCTGGTTACCACCGTAAAGGTGTCCAGTCAGCCAGCGATCTATGGGATCGTTGTCGTGGCGATCGCTATCCAATAAATAAAGACTCACTCGCCCCACTTGCACTCGCCAAATTTGCACTTTTACCAGTCGTTGGCGAACTTGTACCTCTATGGTGATTGGTTCCCCTTGCTCATTCCTCATTAACTCCAAAGGCATTTGGGAGAAGGGGTTGTCAACGTAGTAATCTTCTTGCCAACCGCCACGATTCAACCGTTGTCGGAAGTAACCTTGGCGATACAATAAGCCCACACCAACCAGTGGGACTCCTAAATCTGATGCTGATTTCAGGTGATCCCCTGCAAGAATCCCTAAACCACCAGAGTAAACCGCGAGAGATTCATGTATGCCAAATTCAGCGCAAAAGTAAGCAATGGGATGTTCTTGGGTAATTTGTGGCGCAACCCGACTCACCCAAGTGTCTTTTGTGCTCATGTATTCGTCAAACTCACGCACGAGTGACCCTATTTGCTTGAGATAAAAAGGGTCTTCAGCAAGTTGTGTCAGTCGTTCGTATGTCGCTGAGTGTAAAATTTCCACAGGATTGTGCCCGCAGCGTTCCCATGCTTGGGGATCGATGGTTTGGAACAGGGCGACGCGATCGCTTGTCCAACTCCACCAATAGTTATAAGCTAAATCCGCCAAGCGCTTGAGTGGAAAAGGTAATTTCTCACCCAGTACTTGCACTGCGGTGTTTGCACTGCTATTCATAAAGCTCTAGGTACTCTCTTATTTTTTCTCTTTTGCCGTCAAAATTTGCTTCCTAGTGGGGAGACTTGGTCTGAAAATCATCCTTTCAACAGTGAACAGTGAACAGTGAACAGTTATCGAGCCAAGATGAGCTGATGACTGATAACTGATAACTGTTTTAAGTGTGGAGTCGTTTTTTGACGGTTTTTATTTTTCCAGACTTAATCCAAATCATCCTTCTTTTTTGTCAGTTTTGGCAACTTTATCTGCATCAAATTCATTGAGGTTCTTTTAATTTAGTTTTTGTTATTTTTTCTTAATATATGGCAATCCTCACGCTTAACGCTTCGCAGGGTGGGGATAATTAGTTATCATTGCAGTCCTCGCGTTACCCCTCCCCACTCGCAGCGCCCCTCTTAGGGGCGCTGCGCAAACGCTCAAATTCAAAGTATGCCGCAGGCATACTTTGAATTCCCCAAAGGGAAGGGTGTTCGATAGAGCGGGTGGGGTGAATGCGCGATTTACAAGTGATTAAGCGAACTTGATATAAGCATTATTGCTTCTTGCTCAAATCATATTTAACGGGTCAACATCAATTGTTAAACTGACAGACCCAGGACAAAGTTGACGCACTTGTTCCCAATCTGGCAACTGTGGCAAAGCATTGGGGGCAAATTTTAGCAATATCTGCCACCGGTAACGATTAGCAACCCGTAAAATAGAAGCGGGTGCTGGTCCTAAAATGTCTAACCCTTCGGCTCCGCTCAGGGTAAACCCTTCATGAGTCGGCAAAGCTGCTGCTATGATCCCAGCTGTGTTCTCTACCTGAATTGGATCGTTGCTACTTAAGCGCAATAAAATCAATCTCCCGTAGGGAGGATAATTGAGTGCTTGTCGTTGTTCCAATTCGACATCTATGAAAGACTGATAATCGTGATTTTGCACTGCTTCAATCACAGGATGTTCTGGAGTGTAAGTTTGGACAATCACTCGTCCTGGCTCTTCTCCTCTACCAGCACGTCCTGCAACCTGTGTCAAGGTTTGCAATGCTCGTTCGCTGGAGCGATAATCTGAGAGATGCAGCAGTCCATCTGCAGCAACAACACCCACAAGTGTGACTTGAGGCAAATCTAATCCCTTGGTGAGCATTTGCGTACCGACTAACAAATCTGCTTCACCGTTAACAAACTGTGTTAAGAGAGTACGGTGTGCTCCTTTTGTACGGGTGGTATCGCTATCAAAACGAATGAAGCGCAATTGGGGAAACTGTTTTGCTAACTCCTGGGCGACTCGTTGGGTACCACTGCCGAAAAATTTTAGGTACGGAGAACCGCATTCTGGACAGTTTCGGGGATGCGATCGCCCAAAATTACAGTAATGACACCGCAGTGTTTGCGGCGCCTTCTCTTCTGTATGGTGATACGATAGCGACACATCGCAGTTTGGACATTCCAAAACATATCCACAACTGCGACAAGAAACAAAAGTGCTATGTCCTCGACGATGAATAAATAAAATTCCTTGCTGACGACGTTCTCGCAGTTCCTGCAAAGCGGATTGCAAGGAACGACTAAATATAGAACGATTTCCCTGTTGCAATTCTTGGCGCATATCTACAACTTCCACGGGAGGTAGAGGACGGGAGTAGACGCGTTCAGGAAGAGAGAGGTAATGAGTCGGGTGAGTGGGAGTTATTTCTTCCCCTGCTTCCCGTGCTTGCGCCACACTCACCCAAGTCTCCAGCGAGGGGGTTGCTGAACCCAGTACTAGGGGGCAGTTTTCTAACTCTGCTCGCCATCTCGCAACAGTGCGGGCGTGGTAAGTGGGGATGGGAGAATCTTGCTTAAAGCTGCTGTCGTGTTCTTCATCTAATATGATTAAACCCAAGTTTGGTAAAGGAGCAAAAACTGCACTGCGCGTACCGATGACAACTTGGGGTTCTCCTGTTAGCATTTGCCGCCAGGTGTCGTAACGTTCACCGTCTGAAAGGGCGCTGTGGTAAACGCTCACTTTGTTCCCAAAACGAGCGCGGAAACGATCAGTCAACTGAGGTGTGAGTCCAATTTCTGGCACTAAGACAAGGGCAGACTTGCCTTTTCCAAGTAGAGGGCTTATTGCTTGTAAATACACCTCTGTTTTTCCAGAACCCGTGACACCATGCAACAAGACTATGGCGCATCCTTCTAGATGGGTAATGACCCCTAACGCTTGCGATTGAGCTGATGTTAATATCTTGGTCACATCCATTGCGGGAGTGTCTCCTTGTGTGCCATCTCCAAGGGGAGGAAACACAGCAGCAGTTCGCAAGACTTCTCGTTCTTGGATGATGATATATCCCTTTTGTTCTAACGTCTTAAGGATGGAGGTACTTGCACTACAAATTTGTAACAGTTCACTTTGCCACAACTCGCCTCCGCGTCTTCGCAGCACTTCCAAAACTTCTCGCTGGCGAATGGTTAAGTCATGTTCAAATGTCGCGCCAATCATTATGACTGCTTTTTGCTGTTTTGGTCGAGTCAGTTGCGGTGGTTCTAAGTAACTTTCCACCAAGCCCAGTCGCTGCAACTCCCGTACACCTTGGTAAGCAGCTTTGACTTGGCGTTGCAGGTAAGAGAAACTGTAATCTCCATCTGCTTGTGCTTGTAAAAGTTTGAGAATTTGCTGTGCTGCTGAGGAGAGAAAGGGTAGGGAAGATGAGCCAGATGAGAGGTTTGTTTCCTTGTTGTCATTTCTAGGGAGGCGAATGCGACGTTGCGATCGCCCTAACAAACCAGGTGGTAAAGCGATACGTATGACTTGAATCAGGGGTGTATAATAGTATGATGCAACTCGATTCAAAAGTTCCCAATAATTCGAGGCAAAAAAACCTACACTGACTACATCTTCTACATTACGAACTTTTTCTATTGGTAAATCTACTGGAGGTTGTGTTACACAACGAATGGCGATTCCTCCTAACAGTTGCGTACCAAATGGCACACTTAAAATATCCCCTGGTTTTACTTCCAAGTGATCAGGTAGGCGATATGTATAAAGTTCTGAACTTCCCGGACAGTCTACCAGTACCTCAATCCAACGATTCACCAGTTTTTCTGATTGGTACGATTGACCAGGTTCGGCAACTATTAAAGAGGACAAGCTGACACCATCCATATACATACTTTGTGAACTAATAGTACAGATATTTTCTTTACCAAAACAGTTCCAAGTCCCTAGTGCTATAGACGTCTTTTTTCTTTTAAATCCTCCAGATAACTCAAGCATTTAGGAAAATAGTTAGAAGCCTCCGAATTAAGTCTTGGAAAAAAAAATTCCTTGTTTTATCTTTCGGATTCATCCCTAGCCATTCTTTTATAACTTTCGACTTAACAATGAACAGTCATGAACCAGTTTGTCTATCTTAACCTTTGATTCTTCAACTCTAAATATATACATCCTTTGAGCGAAAATGTAATTGCCAATACTGCCAACAGACATAATACTTGATAAGTTTCGTCTTATGTAATCTGGTAGAAAATTACTTCTAACTGTAGAAGGCAATAAAGATTTCAGCCTATTCAAACGAAATGAGACAATCTCAGCTTTTTTCAGTTAGTTTTCTCTGATTACTAAATAGGGAATAATGCTTTTCCCCCTATTGATAGATATTTAAGCCTAGGTGTATGTGAGATCCTTTATCAGGAGAAGACATTGTTAAAGTTTTTACTTGCCAAATTGCCCATTTTGGGGAAAGCTCAAGAACGATGCATAACCCCATGATGAAAAATCAGAAAGTTAATGCGAATTTTCAGACAGAAAAAGTCAGAAAACTCAGAAAAGTACAAGAAAATTTAAGATTTTGGAGAGAGGCAAATGAGTTTTTATAATTGTTAAAATAGGTGAATTTTAGTTGAGGAGGGTTGGAAAGTTTTTTCATTAAGAAAAAATTAGCAAGATATGTGTTATTAGCCTGAAGAAAATGTTAATGGATGTAACTACCAAAATTAGTTAAGAACTGTATCTATCTGTAACCAACAGATGAAATCAACTGAGGTTTAAGTGTTAAGAATGAAGTATGAACCAACCCCAAAAATAAAACATTAGGGGGCTTGTGTGATAGTGTTCCCTATTTGATCGTACTTCTACCTTGATCCCAGCTTATGGTAAGTATTGACATTTTTTTGAAAGTCATCCGCTTAATACACTTTTACCAAAGCGTGAGCTTCCGGTGATCACAGATAGATACTGTTGTTCAGAATCACACAACTTCTGGGCAAATATTTGTATCTTGTCAGAGGCGGGTGCTTTGATCTTTGAGGAAAATTAACAAGCTTCGCCAGAGTAGCTGTCATTAATTATGTACCAAACAGAGCAATAATCTCTGAGGGAAACTATGAATATAGCTGAATTGGGAACAATGGAGACAATGGGAAGTGCTGCTGATAATGAAGAATTATTTATTACTTTAGATGCAGTAGCAGAGGATGAGTCCCTAGTTGTTGTAGAAAATATAGAAGCCGAAGACCGCGATGGAGATCAGATGGCGGCGGCGCGTCCTTCGGGATATAATAAAACCGAGTATGACGATGCTGTTGGCGCGTTTTTTAAAGAAATGGCTCGCTATCCGTTGCTAAAGCCAGATGAAGAGGTGGAATTAGCGCGTAGAGTCCGGTTTTTAGAGGAAATTAGGGAATTGCAAGCTTCCTTACTTGAAAAGCTAGAAAATCAACCGAGTAAGGAAACTGTCGCTTCTCACATAGGAATGACAGAAAAACAACTGGAACATCGCTTGTATCAAGGGCGGGTTGCAAAACGTAAAATGATCCGCTCAAATTTACGGTTGGTTGTTTCTATTGCTAAACGATATTTAAATAGGGGAGTTCCTTTTCTGGATTTAATTCAAGAAGGGGCGATGGGGTTAAATCGTGCGACAGAAAAATTTGACCCCGATAAAGGATATAAGTTTTCTACTTATGCCTATTGGTGGATCAGACAAGCAATTACCCGGGCTATAGCTAATGATGCACGGACAATTCGCTTGCCAATTCATATTGTTGAAAAACTTAACAAACTGAAAAAAGCGCAACGAGAACTTAAACAGAAACTAGGGCGCAACCCATCCGAACAGGAAATGGCAGATGCTTTGGATGTTCCCGCCCAACAACTACGCCAGCTACAACAACTACGACGACAAGCACTGTCCCTCAACCATCGTGTTGGTAAAGAAGAAGACACAGAATTGATGGATTTGCTAGAAGATGAAGATAACCTTTCTCCAGAGGCGAAAATGAATGAAAGCATGATGCGCCAGGAGATTTGGGAAGTTTTAGGCGATGTACTCACACCACGGGAAAAAGATGTCATCTCTCTAAGGTATGGTTTAATTACTAGTGAACCCTGTACCTTGGAAGAAGTTGGTACTATGTTCAATCTTTCCCGCGAACGAGTACGACAAATTCAAAGCAAAGCCATGCGAAAGTTACGACGCCCTCACATAGCCAAACGCTTAAAGGGCTGGCTGGTGTAATCAAATGAGGGAGTTATTTCTCCCCCAGCCTCCCCAGCCTGCCAACACGCAAGAAATTTCTTATCCGAACCTCCTGATTCCCCCACACCTGAAACGAAGTTTGACAGCTTGTCTTTTGACAAGTTGTCTTACTAATCGTAAGTTGACAAAACTGCTACTAAAGTTTTTGTCAAAGTTGGGTGCTGTGAGGTAGAAAATGAAATTTAGTTTCCTTATTTTTCAAGTCATATTAATTAACTTTGCTTTAGCTCCTGTCACATTTGCACAAGAAAAGAATTTCGAGCAAAAAAAGACTTCTATAAAAAAGACATCAGAAATCCCATATTTAAATGAAATAGAGAAACCATACACCAGTGCAGAATTACTCACTCAAACACCAATTCCATCTCAAAAACCACAAACAACTGATAACCCTTCGGCTCCGCTCAGGGTGAACCCACAACCAAATTCCACAACAAATGAGTCAGAACCAAAAATTGAAGATGACGGCGCAATTATTATAGATGTGACAGGGAAGAAAGATGACCTTCCTCAGTCTACACCTACATATGTTATTGAAAAAGAGGAAATTGAAAAACAAGGTGCGACAAGTGTATCTGATGTATTGAAAAAATTGCCGGGATTTGCAATCAATGACTCAGGTCATGGTGCAGATATTCACACAGGTACATATTATCGGGGAGCCTCGATTAACCAGTCTGTATTTCTTATTAATGGCAGACCGATTAACACTAATGTTAACACATATCATGGTGCAACGGATTTAAATAGTATTCCTGTGGAAGCTATTGAACGAGTGGAGTTATATAGTGGTGCAGCATCCACTCTTTATGGTCCTTCGGCTTTTGGAGGAGTTGTTAATATCATCACGAAAGAAGGTCGCAGGGATCCTCGCTTAAATGCGGCGGTAGAATTTGGCGATTTGAATTTCAATAATCAACAATTAAGCTATGCAGGTGCAACTGGCTCTTTAAGATATAACCTCAGCTTTGAAAGGTCTTTTATTGATAACCGTTACCGCGTTCCTGTTGGTGCAGCCAATCGTGATTCTCAAGGATACTTATTTAATGCAGATACAGCAAGAAGCACATACTTTGGTAGTCTTGCTTTTGATGTTGATCCTAGAAATACTTTAAGCCTAGATGTGACTACACTTAGCAGTCGTCGGGGATTAATTTATTTTGGCTTTCCTTTACAAAGAGACCGACTAGACCACGATAATTTAAATATTGGCTTTTCTTGGAAGACTCGCCTTGGTAATGGTAACAATTCTGTTGTGACAACGACACTCGGTTATAACCAAGATTACTTCAACACTTACGGTCCTAGCGGTCAATTTTACCGTACAGGAACTTTAGATACACAATTATATACAGCTAGGGTAGACCATGTGTGGCAACTCACTTCAAATTATAAATTGCGCTGGGGATTAGATTTACAAAACACAGAGTTAAATGGTGATGCGCTCAGTACAGTTCCTAATCGAATTGCCTTAAATGAAAATGAAAGCGAGAGTTTGTTGAACACCGCATTATTTGCCGTGAATACTTGGAATATCACCGATAATTTTCAGGTAGATTTAGGCTTAAGACAAAGCTTTGATAGCAAATTTGGAAATTATCTCAATCCAAGCGTGGGATTTAAATATGATGTTGCTCCTGCTTTGGCTGTGCGAGGAAGTTGGGCAGATGGACAACGTAATCCTGGTTTAGATCAGTTGTATGTTTATGATACGGTACATGGATGGCTACCTAACCCTGATTTAAAACCAGAAACTGGCTCATCTTGGACTGCGGGAGTTGATGTCAGGTTTGCTGAAGATTTAACAGGACAGTTTACCTATTTTGGTAGTAGTTTAGATAATCGCTTAGGAGTTATACAAGGAAAATGGGCAAATATTGGGTTAGTTGATACCAATGGTTTTGAGGCGGCGCTACGGTGGAAAGTTGCTTCTAGATGGTCAACTTTTATCAATTACACATATACAGATGCGAAAATAAAAACAGGCTCAGACAAAGGGTTGCAGTTGGGCTTGATTCCCTACTCTGTCGCTTCTGCTGGAATTGGTTACGAAAATAGAGGTTGGCAGGCAAATTTGTATGCGACTTACTATGGTGGCGCTCGTCGAGCCATATATACAAGAGTTGGAGAGACAGCTACAGATTTCTCACCTTCTTTCTTTAATTTGGATTTTAGCGCTCGTGTTCCTGTTACGCAAAATGTGGGGTTGACAGTTTATTTAGAGAATTTACTGGATGAAAAATACGAGCGAGTTAATCGTATTTATAGCCCTGGGTTTACGTTTCGTTTGGGTTTAACAGCTAATATTTAGAGATGGCGTCTATAGCAATCCAGAGTACTAACTTGAAAATAGGGAATAGGGAATAGGGAACAGGGAACTCTTAACAGGGAACAGGGAATAGGGAATAGGTATTTTCATCTTTGGTTGTGATATTTTCTCGTGATTGACTGATTTGAAAATTAACTTCTATTCTGAGACCTTGCACCAGCTTTTCCGTCCGCCAAGAAATAAATTTCTTGGCTCAAATTTCAAGTATGCGATTAGCTTACTGAATATATATTTGAGTCCGTTTTAACGGACTTTAGCTATGAGCCTTAAACTTCAGTTCAAGGCGTACTCAGGAGAAGATGCAAGATCCAAGTATTCAGATGCTCGACTTCTCGCGAAAAGTCGGGCATCTTGTTTTTTCACGAATCATTTAGGACTGCTATTTTTAAGTTAAAATCGCAGTTATGAGAGCAAAAATTGAAAACGATGTACTTTTTCTTCACCACGAGGATGTGCCAGAGTATAAAAAAGGCGGTTCTGTGGTGAGAAATAGCTATTTCTGGGCATTACGTTCAATCGCTGGAAAAGCTTCGCGTTATGGTGATTGGGAATATGAACCTGAGGTTTGGTTCGCATTGACGCGGATGCTGTTATCCTTTGCTGAGTCTGGCTATCTGGGGTTAAAAGAAACTGTGCTGGAGTTTCCTCTGTCTCAAGGGGAAATTCCTGATGTGCTGCGAGATGTTTCTACCTGGGAATAGGATAAAACTGGAGGCTGAGCCTCGAAAAATTCATTTCCAGGCTGAGCCTGGAAACGAGGAAAACCTGAGCTTGGAAATGAGGAGAATGTACCAAGCTTTACAAAGAAACTGAATATTAAATTTATTCCAAAGTATAGATAATAAGGGTGCAAAAAAATTAATCTACTGAGGGGTTATAGTTATCCAAAAGTTTGACATTTTCAAATACCTGATGTGCTGCGAGATGTTTCTACGTGGGAATAGGATAAAACTAAAGGCGGAACTTCAGAAAATTTATTTCCAACCTGAGTCTGGAAATGAGGAAAACGTAGCAACGTATACAGAGAAACTTAATATAAAATTCATTCCAAAATGATAGATGTTTAGGGGGCAAAACTAGCTACGCTAGTTTTGCCCCCTCGCAAAAAAATTAGTCCGTTGGAGAGTTGTGGTTACGTCAAAAGTTTGTTTTCTTGAAGAAGGTTTATGACTAAAACTAAGGGTGTAGGGTGTAGGGGTATAGGGGTGTAGGTGACTAGAAGAGTAATCGCAAATTATTTTCTTTCTCTTACACCCTTACACCCTTACTCCCTTACCCCCCTAATTCTTGACTTTGAGGCAAACGGATACTATAGAAAATTCATCTCCAAACTTAGCCTAGGAACGAGGAGAATGTAGCACCATTTACAAAGAAACTTAATATTCAATTCATTCCCAAGGATAGATTTTAAGGGTGCAAAACTAGCTACGCTAGTTTTGCACCCTCGCAAAAAAAATTAATTTTGTGATAATAATGCATAAAACCTCTGAAGAATACAATCAGTTCACTGAAAAATACTGTGAGTTTATTGAAGAGTACGAGAAATTTTTACAGAATTATGAACACTCTTCACGACTTGTTGCAGCCATGAAAACTTCAAACCAGCAAAAGACTGAAGTCGGTGTATTATATGATAAAGCTCTACAAGCACACATAGATACTACAAATACATACATACAAACAGTCGCAATATATAGGCAGTTAGTTCAGAAATGGCTTTTGATGACAAAATCCTGTTACAAGCGTGAATAATTTAGATAGGCTCGAACACCATTTCAGGAACGAGTAGCTGTTCGTTATCTAAATTTACCAGTTTACCTATTCCCAAAAAGCTCCCATCTTCATCGTAAATTCGTAAGATTTTTGGTAAGTTTTCTAAAACATTGAGAGTCATAGGAATACGTTGACCTTGACACCATTTCTGTGCTGATGTTGGTGGTAGGGTGATAAAAGGAAGATGCTGTAGTGGTGCATCAGGAAGAAGAGGTTGAAATGTCCCAGCTTGCACCTTCGCTTCTAAGTCGGTCAACGTGAGGCTATTTGCTAAGTGAAATCCACTGCTTTGTGTTCGTGTTAAAGCAGCGAGAGTTCCACCAGTTTGTAAGATTGTGCCTAAGTCACGGGCGATCGCCCGAATATATGTTCCTGCACCACAGGCGATCGCCACATCCAATTCCGGAAACTCCTCTTCTCGCCAGTCCAAAATTTCAATTTTAAAAACCTCTACTATCCGCGCAGGTACTTCTACATCTTCTCCTTTGCGTGCCAAGTCGTACAAGCGTTTCCCTTGAACTTGAATGGCGCTATAAATCGGAGGAATTTGTTCAATTTTGCCGACAAATTGTTGCAGTGCTGATTTCACTGTTTCTAAACTCAACCCAGTACAAGGTTGTGAGGTGATAACTTCGCCTTGCAAATCATCGGTTGTTGTACGCACACCCAAGCGAATTGTCGCTTTGTAAGCTTTTTCTCCTGGAAGATATTGTAATAAGCGAGTTGCTTTTCCAAGGGCGATGGGTAATACTCCTGTTGCTGCGGGATCTAAAGTTCCAGCATGTCCGACTCGCTTGAGACGCAAAAATTTGCGTGTCTTTGCGACACAGTCGTGGGAAGTCCAACCGAATGATTTGTTGAGATTGAGGAAACCTTGCATATGAGTTCTGAATTTTGATTTCTTTTTTAATCATTACTATGTTTTATATCAAGTTTGTCTAATTACTTACAATAAAAAACCTCACCCCGCCCTCCGGGCACCCCTCTCCTTATTAAGGAGAGGGGATGGGGGTGAGATTCTTCGTTTTTTAGAAATAATTTTCGAGCGTCAAAAGGAATCACTTGAAATTAACGAGTTTTTCCTAAAGCAATAGTGACTGAACCTGCGACGACTAAAACCGCTCCTATGACTCCTAGAAAGGAAATATTTTCCGGTAAGATAAGAGTTGGCATTATGACTGATACAAGCCAAACTGAGATTAAAGTGACAATAGGAGTTAATGCCAAAACTGCACTAACGCGTGATGCTTCCCAATGTTCTAAAGATTCAGCGAAAGCACCATAAGCAATGAGAGTATTAAAAGCACAAAAAAGTAACACACTCAAATGGAAAAGATTGAGTTGAAAAATTGCTTTTGGGTTAGCAAATGGAGTGAATAATAAAGCACATCCTGCATAAAGAATGAGCATGATGCTAAAAGAAGATAAAGATTGCAACAACTGCTTTTGTGCCAAAGCATAAAAAGTCCAAGTTACTGCACCTAGCACAACCAAACCACTACCCAGAAGATATTGACCATGAGCAGTCACTAAATTTTTTAATTGTTCGTGAAAAAAGAGAGTAAATCCTATAACAAGAACCCCTACACCACACCACTGAAGCAGAGTATAGCGTTCTCTAAAAAGAAATAAACCCCCAAAACCCATGAGTAGGGGAGCTATCTGAATAATAACTTCAGCGTTAGCAGGTGCAGTCAATGCTAAACCTTGCGTGAAAAGAATATAGTTAGCTGCTAAGCCAAGAATAGCAATTGTTAGCAACACCCAAGAAGTGGAACGCAATCTTAAGAGCGTGGGTAATTTTCTTTGCCATCCTAAATAAATAGCTAACAAGACAAACGATATCAAAAAACGAAACCAAACGATGGTATAGACATCAAGTACTTGCAGAGTGACTGCCAAGGCAATAGGTAGAATTCCCCACAAAAAAACGGCCACTAACGATAATGCTAACCCCAAACGCCAGCGACCGGAAGTTGTATGCATGTTAGTTATGAGTTATGAGTCATTAGTTATGAGTCATTAGTGAGACCAGTGCTGCGGGAGAGTAACCCTGGCGCAGGCATCTGGCATATGCGCTTTGCGCACGCCCTTTGGGCTAAAGCGCAGCGTGACCGGAGGTCATACCCGTTAGGCGCAGCCGTGGCGTCAGCCATAGGGTCATTAGTCAAAGAAGAAATAACTAATAACTAATTTTTAAAAAAAATCAGCCATCCAAGGGGATGCGCCTGCAAATATTTGAGTAGCTGCAAACCTTGCTGTTTCTGTAGCATCAAGTTGTCCTGCAAGTTGCAATTGTTGGGGAGTAAATAAGCCTGTGTAGAGAGGTGCTAATCCTTTAATATCTAGCTTCATCTCGCCTTTTCCTCCACTGGTAACTTCACCGCGTTCATTGGCAACAGACAAAATAAATCTACCATTATTTTCAGCTAGTAAGTCATCTTGGATTTCCAAGTGCAATTCTGCTTGAATTCCTAGTGGATAACCACGCTTTTGTAGCGCTTTGACTACATCAATCACGCGCAGCATCCAATAGCTAACAGATTTTTGCTTGGCGGTTTGCTCTGGTAACAGTAAAGTTAGAGACTCCGTAGCAGAACCTTTCCATCGCACATTTTTAATTTGGGAGCAATGCTTGGCAAGAAAACTCCAAAAACTTTGTGCAGCAGCCGTTGTGAGAACTACACAATCTCTGACTCGTATAAAAGAGCCATCCTGATCTTGGTGCTGGCTGAAGATGATGTATCCTTGGGGTTGTTCTGCACGACCAATAAGATAGGCGTAAATTGCTTCCTTCTCATGTGGTTTAAATATACCCTGCCAAATACCTTGATGTCGGTCTAAGAGTCCATTATTGAGTCTTGCATGTTGCTGATAGAGTTCATAAAAGATTTCATGATCAGCTCTAACAGCGATAACAGGTAGTGGCTGTTCCTTCACTAAGATGCTTTGAGTAGGAACTTCCCAAATAGAAGAGATACCCCCCTGTTCATACCCTGCCTTTCGGTATAGGCGTTGAGTTGCTGCATAGAGAGTTGAAATGGGTACTCCCTTGGCGTGGAGTTCTTTAACAGCGTGCTGCATCATAGCTAATGCCGCCCCGCCTCCACGATGTTCCGGACCAATCCCTACTGCAGCTATTCCCGCCATAGGTACACGTTCACCACCCCACCACTGAGCCATTGGGATAATCCCTAGTCCACCAGCAACTTCCTCACCTGCACGAATAACACGGAAGTTTTCTAAACCGATGCGGTTGAAGAAAATTTCGCTGTCACCTGGCGACATGAGAAAACACTGTTCAAGGATATTCCCCAGCTGCTGAATGTCCTCTTTGACAACTTGGCTGTATTCAAATTTTGGCATCATAGTGTACACCCCCTAACACGGCTAGACTACAAATATACTACAAAAAGCAGTCGTGTTGACAGAATCCGCGTGCGGCGCGGCTGGGATAGCTGGGTCATGGCAATCACAACAATATGATAAAAATCATTGGATTTCCTGAAGTTATACGCTAAAATAAAAAATAACGTAATTTCAACCAGTACAGCTCTGTTCAAGGGAAAATGTATGACTATCGAACAAGCGATCGTTGAAAATCTGCGTGATTTACCACCAGAAAAAAAGCAGGAAGTGCTGGACTTTGTTCAATTCCTTAAAACAAAAAGTTCTCCCAAAGTTCATCGCCGCAGTATTAAAGGACTTTGTGCCGATTTAGGGGTTCACCTGACATCTGAAGATATTGCCCAAGCACGCCGCGAAATGTGGGGCAATTTTCCAAAAGAGGACTTTTGATGACTGCTGTTGTCGCAGATACCCATACCATCGTCTGGTATGTGGCCCAACCGGAACAATTATCAGAAAACGCCTCCCTCGCCCTGGATCGGGCAACAAGTACAGGACAGTCGATTTATGTATCGGCTATCACTATTGTTGAAATCTGTTATTTAGTCGAGAAAAGGAGATTACCGGAACTAGTCCTGCAACGCCTCCTCAATGTTAGTGACGCTGCAGATGGGGTGGTTGTCACAGTACCGCTCAATCGTATCATTGCCGAGACGCTTCAACAAATTCCTCGCAATACTGTACCAGATATGCCTGACCGGATTATTGCAGCGACAGCATTACACCTGAATTTACCCTTGGTGACACGCGACAGCAGAATCCAAGCTTTAACAGAGATCGAAACAATTTGGTAGCTACGCAGACAATCCTGTACATTTTGCTTCCTCATTCTCCTGATAAGTAGGTCAACCTTGAAAAACATAAGATAGAATTTTTACGATTACTAAGCGCCAAACGTGCATGTACTATGCGATTCTTGATTCCTAATCTCTAATTCCCAATCCTTTGCCATTCAGACGACTTAGGAAAGTACGTAAGCGATCGCTCTCTGGATTACAAAGAACTTTGCCAGCCGAACCTTGTTCTACCACAACACCTTGATCCAAAAATATAACTTGATGTGCCACCTCACGGGCAAATTGCATTTCATGAGTGACAACAACCATCGTCATACCCTCTGTTGCTAACTGCTGCATGACTTGCAACACTTCACCCACAAGTTCCGGATCTAGGGCGCTGGTTGGTTCATCAAAAAGCATAACTTGGGGGTTCATACACAGACTACGGGCAATAGCAACTCGTTGTTTTTGTCCTCCTGAAAGTTGTTCTGGATATGCAGATGCTTTGTCAAAAAGTCCAACTTTTTCCAGATAAAGTCCCGCCAATTGTGTACTTTCTTTCGCTGACTTCCCCAGCACTTGACGCGGTGCAAGTGTAAGATTTTCTAGTACGCTTAAATGAGGAAACAGGTTAAATTGTTGGAAAACCATGCCGACTTGTGTTCGCAGTTGCCGTAGTTGCCTGTTGCTAAAATTCGGTTGCGATAGGTTAATATCGTTGACTACTAAACGCCCAGAATCTATTGTTTCCAAACGGTTGAAGCAGCGGAGTAAAGTACTTTTACCACAACCAGAAGCACCAATGACTGCGACGACTTCTCCTCGTTTGATTTCGCCGGTAATTCCCTTGAGAACTTTTAAGGAACCATAACTTTTCTCAATATTTTCAAAGACAATTGCAGGGGAGGAATTGTTCATTTTCTATGTTTCTTGAACTACAGATGATTTTAGCTAAACACTCTGATACAAGAAAACATAAAAGTTATGCTAGTACATATTTGAAGATATTTAGTTACGTTCTGGAAATTCATTGTCCGCTTCTGTAGTACCTTGAAATGTACTTCTTTAAAAATATCGTATCTGTTAACAATTATTTATTTGGGAAAAAACCATGTTCCAGTCAAAAGTGACGCGATGGTGCTTTGCACCCGCCCTCATGGGGCGATCGCGTTTCATTAAACATTTCTTAACTGGTTTCGCTGCGACTGTGATTTTGTCAGCTTGTGATAACTCAAGCAGCAATACTAGCACTACTTCTAAGGGGAATTCACAAACACCTACAGCAGGAAAAACAATTAAAGTTGCCACAGAACCTGCTTTTCCGCCGTTTGAGTCCAAAAGTTCGGGCAATGAACTCGTAGGCTTTGACATTGATTTGATCAAAGCAGCGGGACAAGCCGCTGGATTAACGATTGAGTTCCAAAGTCTGCCTTTTGATGGTATAATACCAGCACTTCAAGCAAATACTATTGATGCTGCTATCAGTTCAATTACCATCACCCCAGAACGTGCTCAAGCAGTGTCTTTTTCTCGACCATATTTTAGGGCTGGGTTGGCGATCGCAATCCGCCAAGACAACACAACTATCACCAACCTAGATAGTCTCAAAGGCAAGAAAATTGCTGCCCAAATTGGGACAACCGGATCTAAAAAAGCCAAAAGCATCTCTGGTGCTCAAGTGCGGGAATTCGACTCTGCCCCTTTAGCTTTGCAAGAATTGGCAAATGGTAATGTGGATGCTGTCATCAACGATGCTCCTGTGACAATACATGCTATCAAGAGTGGTAATATCAAAGGTCTAAAGGTAGTTGGTCAACTTATCACTGAAGAATACTATGGTATTGCCCTACCAAAAAACTCTCCCAACCTCAACGCCATTAACACAGCTCTTGCAAAGATAATTTCAGACGGTACCTACGCTCAAATTTATAAAAAGTGGTTCAATGCAGAACCACCGCAACTACCAGAAACTGCGCCAGCTTCTACTTCTTGAGGATGAGGGAGTCGGGAGTCGGGAGTAGGGTGAAAACTCCTAACTAATGACCAATGACTAATGACTCCTAAGAAACACAGGGGTGTAGGGGTGTAAGGGTGTAGGGGTGTAAGGGAGCCAGTACTTGATGAGGGTCTCCCTCACTTGGTATCTGGCGTGAAAAAGGTGTTTCTTTCATATAATGCTTGTTGCAAAGCCGCTAGTCAGAGGCTCAGATCTTGCACGATAATTTTCGTACGCCAAGAAATAAATTTCTTGGCTCAAAGTTCAAGTCCGTTCAAACGGACTAGGTAGGTTTTTCAGTCCGTTTGAACGGACTTGGGCTATTAGCCTTGAACTTGAGTTCAAGGCGTACTATGGGCCAGATGCAAGATCTGAGATAACTAATAACTAATCACCAATGACTAATGACTAACAATGATTCAGAGTTTAACTATCATTCTCAACGCCCTACCAAATTTACTTTTTGGTGCTGTCGTCACACTTGAGATTACCGCGCTTTCAGTTGTTTTTGGTATGATTGGCGGTTCGTTGATCGGAATTGCCCGACTTTCGCCAATTTTACCCTTACGCTTTTGCACTCGCGCTTATGTTGATTTTTTTCGCGGTACGCCTCTGCTTGTGCAGATTTTTATGATTTATTTTGGTTTACCAGCACTTGCTCAAAGCATTGGCATACCTCTGCGTTTTGACCGTTTACTTGCTGCTGTGGTTGCTTTGAGTCTCAACTCTGCTGCATATATAGGCGAAATTGTTCGTGCTGGAATTCAATCGATTGAACCAGGACAAGCCGAAGCCGCAAACTCGCTGGGTATGAGTGGAGTGCAAACCATGCGCTACATCATCTTTCCCCAAGCGTTGCGTCGTATGATTCCACCACTGGGAAATGAATTTATCTCCCTGCTTAAAGATACCAGTCTCGTGTCAGTTATTGGGTTCGAGGAATTATTACGACGCGGTCAATTAATTGTGGCTAATACTTATCGTGCTTTCGAGATTTACACTGCAGTTGCATTGGTTTATCTGGTTCTCACCTTAGCTTCGTCCCAATTTTTCTCTCGTCTAGAAGTTTGGATGAACCCAATCAGGCGTCAGAAAGCGAGCCAAAAAAGATTGAGTTCACCATAAGTCATCTTTGGGCTATTATTGACAGTCGTCGATTCGTTTTTAATTTTCCAACACACCTGCTTCCTTCTCTATTCTGTCTAAAGCCCTCTTAGCTTTCAACACAACTCGCAAATAGGCTACCTGATTACTCCAAGCCAAGCGAGGTAACAGGGGTGCTTGAGAGTCTACCTGAGTTTGGGAGTTAGTAATAGTTGTATTTTCTTCAGACATGATTAATGAGTTGTTAATGAAGGAAGTGATGGTTCTTGTTGCCAACTTTTTGACCATTGAATGCGATCGCCACTAAACTGAAGTGGATCGTTTGCTGGCAAAGGAGCATCAATTGCTTCCTCAACCAAAGCAAACTCGCCATTATCAAACGGGTTTCCCTCCGCTTGATGCTTGAGAAAGACTCGCTCGCGAATCCCGTGTTTTGCTTGCGTCAAAGCACGATGATGACAGTAAGGATTATTACCTCTTTTGTCAAAGAAAACATGAGCAGTCCAAGAGCAACCACCACGACACAGTTGAGCAAATTCACAACTCTTGCAGAAACCCCAAAGATGTTCTGTCCCTTTGGGAGTATCAGCTCCCAAATTAAATCTTAATTCTTCTGTCTCTTCAATGATTGTTCGCAGTGAGTGGTCGCGGATGTTACCTCCGGTGTATGCTGAAGTCGGCAGTGAAGGACAACCTTTGATTGCACCATCTGCTTCAATGCCCAACGTAGCCAGTCCCGCGTTGCATCCCTGCCAAAAAGCCCAAGCATGTCCTCCCCGCAGCAATCGTTCATAAGGACCGTAATAGCCGATATTATTTCCTGGCTGCACCTGCACCCCTTCTTCTTGAGCGCGTTGGGCAACACGAGCTATCATTGGATAGACATCCAGCAGTTCATATGGTTGTAGTAGAATGTCGCTATTATCCGCTGCATTTCCCATTGGGACTGTTAACTGAATCTGCCAAGCAAAAATGCCAGCATCACGGATACGCTCGTAAATTTGGGGAAATTCCGGTGCAGAGAGGCGATTGATTTGAGTGTTGCAGCCAAAGATAATACCGACTTCCTTAAGATGGCTCATGGTCTTAAACGCCCATTCCCAAGAACCTTTTCTACCCCTGAGGCGGTCATGAGTCGCTTCTAAGCCATCAACCGAAACAGAAACCACCATTATCCCAGCTTCTTTCATCCGGCGTGCTGTGTCTAAGGTGATGCCATAACCCCCAGTCGTCATGCCACAACGCATTCCAGCATCGGTAATCGCAGAGGCAATTTCCAACCAATCAGGACGGAGGAAAGCCTCACCCCCAATTATGGTGACTTCTGTAATCCCGACTTCCGCCATTTGTTTGACTAAATCAAGGGCTTCTTCTGTCGAAAGTTCTTTCGCCCTTGTGTGCCCAGCACGAGAACCGCAGTGCTGACAAGCTAAATTGCACTTTAGCGTGATTTCCCAAACCGCATAACTCACTCTGCGATATGTCATTAAAATATCCTCAGCTAATTTATTCAGATAGGGACGGACTTACTTGTATCCGTCCCAAGAAACTTAAGCTTATTGCTCAAGCTTCGTTAGAGTTATTCTTGCGATAGGACAACTCCATACAGTGGCTGAACAACTCCATATAAAGGCTGAGGATCAATGGGTGGCCACTTCTTGGGTGGCCGCTTAGTGGGTGACCAGTCAGTGGGTGGTTCATAAATGACTCCATACATCGCCTGGAAAGTAATCCCACCAAAAATAGTTGCCAATTCTTTTTCGTCTAAATCTGCCAGACCATCCTCATCAGCACTTAACTCCAACAGTTCGGCTGTATATTCTTCCAACTCTTCTCGGGTGAAATCATAGCCAGCACTTTTGACCATTTGGCTACATTCATCCTTACTATTAACCCCTTGAATTTGGGTACGGAAAGCTTCGTCAGTTCCTAGTCTTTCGTAAAATGCTTTGACGTCTTCTAGAGACATAATTTCTCCTGGGATTACTGAAATTCTAGCTAGTGCCATCAGGCAAAACAGAACTAAGCTCATAACATCTAGTTTTGAGCTTTCAAAAACTCAACAGATATTTCTGCCGTGCTGCACTAGTAGTTTTGCTGAAACAGTCGTAAATTTGACACCTTAGCAATGATTTTCTACTGATTAAGTGAAAACACTAAAGCAGTCTCATCACTGACTGATAATCTTCTCACCTAGACAGTTTCAATTCAACATGTCTTAATGATTTTTCAATTTTTGCCTCCGTAGGAGGAGCTAATATCAAGCCAAATGCTACATACCAGGCTTGATATTACGCGCTGATCGCAGCCTGTCCGATAGGACATAAGGACGAGACGGAGGGAAGTAGTCCAAATTATCAGTATCCAAACGAACCCCAGATTGACACCACTTGTTTGGCGATCACAACCAACCCAATGCCAATCATCACAATCAGCGTCACTCTACCACCAGGAACCAGCGGTTGACTCATGCTATTTGATTGTTGCTGTTCTTGACGTTGCTTCCAAATCATCAATGCAGGAATAATTCCACCTAAAACTGAAATACTGAATGTTCCAGCATAGTCTAAAGCAGCCAAGAAGATGCTAGGATTAAGCGCCCCAAGACTCATTGGTGGAAAAAGAATCAGTGAAAAAAGCGGTAGACGTTTAGAAGGCTCATTGGGTGCTGAAATATCTTTGAACAAATCCAGCAAGCCGTACACAAACCCAATAAATGATGTGACAATAGCAAACTCAGAGAAAACAGATACTAAAACTCCTAACCATTCTCCCGCGCCACCTTCACGTAGAATTTGAAGTGGGTCAAAAACAGTTCCGCCACCGGAACTACCTTGTAGCATATCAGTGCTGACGCTTCCTAAAATCACGGCATTCCAAGCCAAGAACATGATTAAGGGAATCGCAGAACCAATGAAGATGGACTGACGTATCTTGCGGACATCACCTTCGAGTTGAGTGACAACAGTTGGCACAACGTTACTGTAAAATAGCGCCACAAACATCACCGAAACGGCTGCAGGAAGCGCACTCCAATTTTGAAAAGAGAAAGAGGAAGTCTTAAGCTGCGTTGATCCCAACACTAACAGTCCTACAAATGAAGCAAGGACAATTGCCACAAACGCGCTGTTTAATTTTTCTATAAATCTTTCTCGCCCAAGATACATGATGCCACCAAACAAGAGAGTGAACGCTGTTGTTCCCACACTCGCAGGCAAATTATTCTGCACACCTAACACTTTTTCAACAGCAGATACTAAAATCTCTCCACCTTGGCTAACATAAGCCACAAGCAAGGCGTAGTGCAAGAACAGATACGCACCACCAGCAACCCGCGCACTCGGCTTCCCAAGCGTCCTCTCAACCATCACCAACAAACCTGAACTTGAACTCCCCACAAGACGCATTGTGTTTAAAGTCACCTCTGCAATCAAAAGACCTGAAACTAAGGTGTAGAGCCAAACAGCAACAAGTAGAACTGTCGATGGCACAACACCAGAGGGTAAAGTGACAGCAGGCAATGCAAGAATACCAGCACCAACAGTAGTTCCTGCAACAAGTGCAGTACTTCCTAAAACACTACCTGGTTGATGATTGAGTTTGTTTCCATAGAGTTCAAGGTTAGAAAATAATCGAGTGACTTGTAAGGTATCCGAGTTGAGAACTGCCTTCATATGAGTCTTGCTAAAGTACGCCTATCTGAAACAATCTGTAACAGAATATAAACTAATGTAAATTATCTTAGCAAACTTAGCAAAACCCTTCTAGGGCTTCCGTACTTAATCTTGTTCAAGATTGGCATCTTGTCCACTCTGACCAAATGACTTTCTCAATTCAAACGCATTTCACTTTATGCCCTTTGCATAGATGAAATAATTATCTGTCACATTTACTTCAGCTAGAAATCCTACCTTTGTTAGGTTCTCACACAGTTCTTCAGACTGATAAAAAATCTTGACAATGGTAAATTCTTGGTCATCATTTAGCTTTCGCTTTATGTAAATATCGTCTTCGTGTTTTAGGATATGATTTTTAGCTGTTGATGTCGCGTCAAAGCGAGAGTCAATGATAAATACTTGTCCACCCGTGCGAACTGATTGATAGACTTTCGTCAAAAATGAATCAATCAAGTCTGGCGGTACATGAGATAGCCAAAAAGAGAAAAAGACTAAATCATATTCTGCATCAGGTTCCCACGAAAATAAGTCAACTTGTCTGTACTCTACCTTAGCAGCGTCTAACTTTTTGCGGTTAATTTCAATCACTTCTTGAGAAGCGTCAAGCGCTGTAATTTTCTGACCAATGTTTAAAAGTTCCTGCGTCCAAATACCTGTTCCGCACGCTAATTCTAAAATATGTTCTACTTCACCAATTTGGGATAATGCGCTTTTGACAACAGCAACTTCATTGAACCAACGCTGGTTGATTTCTTCTCCACGGTCATAGCGTCCAATTCTGTAGAACCATTCATCATATTCGCTGGCTCGGGCGCTATAGTATGCAATTTGTTCTTGAATAATATTATGTGTCATCGTCTACTTGCTCTCACAAATGCCTATCTACGATTCAATTGGTCAACAATATGCAGGAACTCGTGTTCCAGATCCTCGCATTGTTTATAGGTTAATCGACTTGCTCAATTTACCAAAAGGTAGCACTATCGCTGATGTTGGGGCTGGTACTGGTGGTTACAGTCGATTGCTAGCTGAGCAAGGTTTTTTTGTCTATGCGATAGAACCATCATTAGTAATGCAGTCACAAGCGCAAGAGCATCCACAAGTTGAATGGTTAAATGGATATGCAGAAGCCCTGCCTTTACCAGATAATTCTGTTGATGGAGTGATAAGTATCTTAAGCATTCATCATTTTACCAACCTAGGGAAAGCCTTTCAAGAAATGCATCGGGTTGTCAAGTCTGGGGCAATTGTTGTGCTGACTTTTGATATCAGGCTAGCTGAAAAGATATGGCTGTATGATTACTTTCCTTGGCTTTGGGAAGATGCAGCAAGGTTTTTACCACTAAGCGAACTTGCAGAATTAATTCAGGCAAATACCCAAAGACATGTTGAAGCTGTCCCATTGAGGTTACCTTATGATTTATCTGATTTGTTTGCAGCTGCAGCTTGGAGACGCCCACAAATGTATCTCAAACCTGATGTGCGTGCAGGGATATCATCTTTCGCTTTAGCTGATCCCAGCTTAGTTGAGCAAGGAATAAAGTTACTTGCAGCAGATTTGAGCAGTGGTGCATGGGATGCCAAATATGGAGAAACTAGTAAGTTAACAGAGATTGATGTCGGTTATCGTTTCCTACAAGCAATCATTGTTCAAAAATAGGATGATGAAGGAGGAAACCAATTTAACCAAGCGTTCCAATTTTGTACGATTTCTGCAAATTCTGCGTAACCACCAGCTCTGGGATGAGCACCATCATTATCTCTTGCTTCATCTTGCCAAATATTTGACTTCTCCAAAATAGGAAAAATATCTAGATAAGGTATATCAAGTTCATCACAAACCAAAGCAAATTGTTTAGAGAAATTCGCGATTCTCTGATTTCTCTTATCCTGTTCTTCATCTGCACATGGTGGTGGACCAACCATTAAAACTGGATACAATTGTTTAGCCGCACTCAAAATACTGCGGACATTTTCTATTGATTCTGCTAATTCAACACGAGGTTTACCATTTACCAGTGTTGTATCATTCACTCCAAAAGAAAACACAACTCTGCCGTTGTATTGTTTTGGTAAACGATAAGAAACTTCTTTTAACCAACGTTGTCTTAGCTCTGTACTCGTTTCCCCCCTAACTCCTAAATTATAGAAGGTGATATCATACCCTTTTCTATAAGCATCAACGCAGATTCTTCCAGTCCATCCAAGGAATTCTGGATCACCAGTACCGTTGACAAATGATTCGCCAAGGAAGCAAATCCTGATTTGTTGTCGATATTTTGACATAACTCAATCGAAATAGCGTCTTTGGAGGGTAACCTGAAGGTAGGCGACTACCGTATCTCCTCCGGAGACGCTAAGCGCCAAAGGCGCACGCTGCGCGTATCTCCTACGGAGACGCTGCGCTAACGCTCTTAGCGTGCGCTTGCGCTTACGCTAACGTCGTAGACGTGCCGCAGGCATAAGGCTTTCCCCACCAGACAACTTTAACCTAAATTTGTGCAAATTTTAACTTAACTTTTGCTCTTAGTATCTTACTCTATCTAAAGAATTAAGAAATAATACCAAGTCTAGGTCAATACCCCCCTTGGACATGACTTCGCGTTCGCAAAGCGTGCGCTTCGTGCATAGGCTGACAAGTCTCGTATAGTCCCACTGTGCCAGGGTTAACAGAGGGTTATGAAAGCGGATTTAGTATAACTGTGATAAACTACGGTAATACAATCAATTTATAGATATATGCGAGATTGTCAATAAATGTTCCACAAAACAAATCAGTCTAAAACTGTCATTTAAAGCAAAATCAACAAAAACTAAGAATTCCAGTCGAGAACGAGAATCCTTGTAAAGTGCTTCAGGGAGCCAAATTGTGTCTTTTTATAGCTTCTAAAAAAAAATTATGTGATAACACCGAGAAAGAAGATTCAGATTGTTTTTTGTGTGGTGGTTTTTACTAAAATTTGAGGATTAAATAATGTTTGAGGCGATCGCGTGTGCTTGGATACTACTTGTTATTGGTGACTTCCTTTCTACTTTTTGCTATCACGTACCTGAACATGTTTTTGGTATGCTTCACTTACGAACTCACCACTCCTACAAGAAGAGCTTTCGCCATTATGCCATCCTAACTTCCAATTCCCAAGTTCTTCTGGATGGTATTCTGGGTGCTTTACCTTATTTACTCGTAGCAGCAGTTCTATGGTCTTTTTCCCCGATTGGTGTTGTGTGTGGGCTACTGTTTGGTCAGTTTCATGTATGGTGGAGACATACGACTACCTTGGGTTGGCAAACACCAAAATTAGTAGAGATTTTATGCCGAATTCTGTTTATCACGACTCCAGAAAGACATTGGGAACACCACCAAAAAACCAACCAGGGTTATGGCGATATTTTTACATTTTTTGAACAGCCAGCCAAAGGCTGGTTGCGTCTGCTACGCCTGTTGAGGCTGCGTTTCTCGCACTTGCTTGTGTCTCAATAGTATGCTTGAGGTTTTATACTGATATCTTGCACCTTTCTCAAAAAGACCAAAAAAACCGGGTTTCTAAACAATAAATTAAGGCTTCGGTGGTTATATGATTTGCACTCGTACCCAGTTTTTGAAGAGGCGTGCAAGATCAGAGTGTCTCACGCTTCGCTAGAAAACTGCTAGCAACATATGAAAGAAACACCATTCACCCAGTTAAGAGTTAAGCGTTCCCTGTTCCCTGTTCCCTGTTCCCTGTTCCCTGTTCCCTGTTCCCTGTTCCCTGTGTTTCTTAAGAGGTTAGAGAATTTGAGATAAGAACTTGCGAGTGCGATCGTGCTTTGGATTTTGAAAGAAAACACTTGGTGTGGCTTCCTCTACAATCGTACCGCTATCCATTAAAATCACGCGGTCAGCGGCTTCGCGTGCAAATCCAACTTCATGAGTAACAACAACCATTGTCATACCATCAGCAGCGAGGGTTTTGATAACATCCAAAACCTCTCGCACCATCTCTGGATCTAAAGCGGAAGTAGGTTCATCAAAAAGTATAACTTTAGGCTGCATAGCTAATGCTCTTGCAATAGCTACCCGTTGCTGCTGTCCACCTGACAACTGTCCTGGATATTTCTGTGCTTGTTCCAAAATTCCCACTCGTTCTAGCAACTGCATCGCCGTTTCTTCTGCTTTGACTTTCGTCCACTTGCGCACCCAAGTTGGTGCCAAAGTGATATTTTGTAATACTGTCAAATGAGGAAACAAGTTGAACTGTTGAAACACCATTCCGACTTCTCGCCGAATTGCTTCTATATTTTTTAGGTCATTTGTGAGGTCAATTCCATCAATTTCAATTCGTCCCTGTTGATATTCTTCTAAAGCATTAAAGGTGCGAATAAAGGTCGATTTTCCTGAACCCGAAGGTCCCATCAGTACCACGACTTCTCCACGATTGACTGTCAGGTTAACGCCTTGGAGAACGTGAAATTTTCCATACCACTTGTGGATATCTTGGGCAATAATAATAGGCTTTGGTTGATTCATAATTATTTAGTCATTAGTTATTAGTCATTAGTCATTGGTCATTAGGAGGCAGTGCGGTGGACGGGTTCCCCGGCACAAAGCATGTGCCGTTCATTAGTCAAGAGTCAAAAATTATTCTCCCCTGCTCCTCTGCTCCCCTGCTCCCCTGCTCCCCTGCTCCCCTGCTCCCCTGCTCCCTCATCTCCCCATTACCGTTGACCTACACCCAATTCTTTTTCTAGGCGTCGAGAAGCTAGGGACATAGAATAGCAAAAGACCCAATAAATAAATGCAATGAATAAATAGACTTCTGCATAGCGAGCAATAAATTGAGGTTGAGCCAGGATAGCACGAGAAATTCCTGTTAATTCCAATAATCCAACAATTGATAATAAGGAAGTATCTTTAAACAAACCGATAAATTGACCAACAAGGGCTGGGATAACAGCACGTAGGGCTTGGGGAAGAACAATGAGTAGTACTGTTAAAGGAGCATTAAATCCCAGTACTTTGGCAGCTTCAATTTGTCCGCGTGGAATTGATTGAAGACCACCGCGTACATTTTCTGCTAAATAAGCGGCACTAAAGAAAATTAAACCAGCAATTCCCCTGAGAACTCTATCTAAACGGTATTCTACTGGTAAGAACAACGATAACATCACTTGAGCAAAGAACAAAACTCCAATCAGTGGCAGTCCTCGGATAATTTCAATGTAGAGGATACTAAACCAACGCACAACAGGTAGCTGACTTTGACGTCCTAATGCTAATAAAACACCCAAGGGAAAAGAAAGAACAATACTAATCACCGCCATCACCAAAGTCAGCAGCAAACCATTCCACAAGTTGCTTTCTACTGGTTGCAGTCCAAAGCCTCCCCCAATTAGCCATAGAATAAGTGGAAACGAAAGCGCCCAGCCTAGTGGTAACCAACTGTTCATTTGACGGGGTAAGCGTTTCGTAAAAGTTCCCCATGACAAGCCAACAAGACCGAGGATAATCAACAGTGCTAGCCACAATCGCCAGTAAAGTTGTTGTGGGAAACGACCAACAAAAAATAAAGATAAGTTGGCTGTAATGACTTGCCATTTTGCTTGAGTCAATACCCAAGTCAGAATACCTTTGATACCAAAAAAGAGCAACCAGAGACAGACAACAGTGAGAATACTGTTGTACCAGTTATTAAACAGATTTTTCTGTAGCCATTGTAGGATAGTAGGTTTTTGACTTTTAAAAGAACTCATTTGAAAAAACTCATCTTTCCTTGAGTTGCACGCTACGGTTTAACAAATTCATCCCTAAAGAGATGGTCAGGCTAATGGTCAGATAGGTAACCATAATTAACAGAATAACTTCTACAGATCGACCTGTTTGGTTAAAAGTTGTGGAGGCGACAAAGTAAATATCAGGATAACCGATCGCAATTGCTAAACTAGAATTCTTCGCTAAGTTAAGATACTGACTGCTCAATGGTGGAATAATCAGCCGCAAAGCTTGGGGAAAAATCACTAGCCGTAAAATGAGAAGCGGTTTGAAACCTAACGCCCGTGCTGCTTCCCATTGTCCTTTAGGAACTGATAAAATTCCAGCTCTAACAATTTCGGCGATGAAGGCACCAGTGTACAGCGTTAGTCCTAAAATGAGTGTTGATAATTCAGAAGAGAGTTCTATTCCAAAAGGAAGGGTAACTCCTCGATTGTTAATATTTATAAAGCCAAGTAGAGAAATTTGATTTTCTGTTTTTGGCAAACTGAGAAAAACGGCAAAGTACCAAAAGAACAATTGCAGAAGTAACGGTGTGTTGCGTAAGGTTTCGACATACACTAAAGCTAGCTGACGCACTAACCAATTATCTGATAGCCGCGCCACTCCCACGGTAAGGCCAATAATTGTTGCCAGAATGATGCCAAAAACTATAACTCGCAAGGAGTTTACCAATCCAACTAATAAAGCACGGCTGTAGGAGTCAGAAGGCTTATAAGGAATGGGCGTTTCACCAATATCAAAAGATGCTTGGAATTGTAGAAAATCAAATCCTAGTTGGAGACCTAGTCGCTGGAGATTGTATATTAGGTTGTGCCATAGTATCATCACGACGATGGCAACTATAAATGCAGCTATTACCTGACCGAGAATAGGAAAAAACTTTCGGTTGCGCCAAATTGGAGTAGTCATTGGTCATTAGTCATTAGTCATTGGTCATTGGTCATTAGTCATTGGTCATTAGTCATTGGTTATTTGTCATTAGTCATTGGTCATAAAATAGAATACTTTTGAATGTTGAATTTTGAATTTTGAATTGTTATCGGAAGGGGGGAGCGTAAAGAATACCACCTTGATTCCAAAGTTTGTTGGGACCACGTTCTAGTTTTAACTCAGAGTTTTTCCCTAAATTACGCTCGTAAATTTCACCATAATTGCCGACATTTTTGATAATATGAACGACGAAGTCGTTTGTTAAACCCATCCCTTTACCGAGGTTACCTTCTGTACCTAGCAAGCGCTTAACTTCTGGGTTATTACTGTTTGCTTGTTGATCAACATTTTGGGAGTTGACTCCCAGTTCTTCAGCATTGACAAGAGCAAAAATTGTCCATCTCACCATATCCAACCACTTAGAATCTCCATTGACTACAGCAGGTGCAAGAGGTTCTTTTGATAGCACAGTATCTAAAACAACATGGTCATCCGGTTTAGATAAGGTGGTGCGACGAGAAACGAGTTGAGAACGGTCTGCAGTGACGCCTTCGCAGCGACCTTGTTCGTAGGTGGCAAAAACCGTGTTAGCATCTTCAAAAACTAGAGGCTTATAGTTAACACCACGTTGCCGCATTTGGTCTGTCAGGTTTTGCTCGTTGGTGGTTCCTGTCCCAATACAGACAGATTTGCCCTTGAGGTCTTCTAGCTTCTGAATACCACTATTTTTTTTCACCATTATGCCTTGACCGTCGTAAAATACCACGGCAGCAAATTTTATACCTACAGAGGTGTCTCGGCTCATACTCCAAGTGGTATTTCGGCTGAGGATGTCTACTTCGCCGGTTTGCAAGGCTGTAAAACGTTCTTTGGAGTTTAAGTTGCGGAACTCTACTTTGTTGGGGTCATTAAAAATTGCTGCGGCGATCGCCCGACAAACATCCACATCCAGCCCTGCATATTCACCGTTAGACTTAACATAGCTAAATCCCGGCAATTGTCCGCTGACACCGCAGATAAGCTTACCACGGCTTTTTATTGTATCCAACAGACTTCCACCACTTCCTCCTATTTGTCCAGCACAAGCATTCAATGAAAAGACTAGAGGTAAAGTAGCTAGCAGTAATAACCCCCGTTTGAGCTTCAACATTTACCAATTTTTTCCTCTGCTCAATAAAGACTAAGATACTTTATTGTTTGCCAAATGGTTGCAAAGGTGAGCAGTTTATACTAAAAATGTTAGAGCAAGCTACGTAGGCTCTCTGTGGCTAGTGCCTAATGACCATGTCATATCATGTCCACTTAAAGACTTATCATTAAGACAGCACCAGGTGCAGCGGAGCACCCGGTACTGGGTCTGACGTCTAAATGATTAATCGCATTATATTAAGTGGTGAGAGCGTTATATAGCACAATTAACCCCGAGACGACATGACTAAAAATTGCGAGAAGTGCTGGATAAATTCCTCCATCGACAAGGTACTATCTTTGTTAATATCGCTCATATTCCAGAACATACTGATGTCCTCGTCTTTATAACCCAAAGATTTGAATTTTATCTCAATTTCAGATACTTCCAAAACTCCATCTTTATTCTTATCAACATCTTCAAATACCTGAAGCAGCGCATCTCGGAACAGAGAATCAGAAACCGCCTGACGGAACTCATGTTCGAGAACATCAAGAAAAGAACCCTTTGATGTTTCCGCAAGCCACGGATCGAGTACTGTAGAACGCAGTACAGTGATAGAAGAGCCTGATGCTCCAGAGACTCCTAGTAGACGCTGCTTATAGTGTTCGATGAAAACTTCACCGTAATGAGCAGCATCAAAATCTGTGGTACTGACGATCAGCTTATAACCGTAGATATCCTCTCCTGGGTCAATGCTGAGTTTCTCATAGATCGCTCTATTGAGACGGTTTGCCAAAGTTAAATCTGTATTGAGCGAACCGTCGGGATTTTTGAAATTAAATGCGTAGGTGATGATATTTTGGTCTGGACCAATTTCTGAAAGTAGTTGCATGGCTTCTTTATCAGCCAAGAGTTCATTGTTACTTGCCTTATCAATTCTGTCGCGAATGAATTGAATCTGTTGTTCTACTTCAGTTCGTGAAATTTCTGCGGGAAGTCTCGGAACAGGAACAATTGTGAAACGGTCTTCCGGACGCGCCATACATAGAAGCCGCGCATAAAGTTTCTTACAATTGAACAGAGACTTACCGATAATTTTGCCGTATCCACTCTTTGTGGGGCGAATTACCTTATGGCTGAGATATACAGAAGCTGCTGCTGCTCCTGGCTTTGACCCCTCCAAGCCATAAATACCAACTGTAGGTTCTGCTTCACCGTGGTACATGTAGGGAGCAGCGAACGTCAACAAATCCCGCATTGCTGAATTGCGATAGCACAGCGCCCCAGCTGGGTATGGAATATAGCCTGATTTATGAGGGTCTACCGTTATCGAATCAGCATTTCCTAGAACTTGGAACTGTGCGTTGACATACGAACTTAATCCAATCTCAGGGACGAGTTCTTCTTTTGCTTTGATGAGTTCTAATCTGTTGTTAGTTTCATCTTCGCGCAGCAGGGTGGCAAAATAACCGCCCCAAGCCGCATCAGCGTGAACAGTAAATTCTAGCCCTTGGGAACGTAGTTCCTCTCGCAATTCAAGAACATCCCTCAGGGGGTCTGTTGCGCTTTCTTCCGTGCTTCCGATGACACAAACGACTGTGTAGACTGGTTTGCGCTCTCGCAGGCAGTTTTGGAGAATCTTTTTGATTTCAGTGAGACTGCTCCTAGCATCTTCATCCACAGGAACGTCAATCAGATTTGATGCTCCAATTCCTAGCAAGGCGGCTGCTTTTGGAAATGAGTAGTGTTTTGTTGCTGGCACTAAAAACACAGGCGAGTTGATGTCGCCCAGAAAGCGGCGTGAAAACTCTGGCATTCCCAGGTTTTGCAGTGAATACTTAGATAAAACTTCTGTTAAGGTTTCGCTCTTAATCCCATACTCCTTATACAGACGAGTCGGTAATGCCAGGATATCATCACCTTTGAGGTTGAGTACTGACCAAGTGTCGAGTTCAATCAGAGGTTTTGATCCACCAGTAGGTAGGGAAATTTCGATGTCTTTTGCAGCTACAAGTGAGGCTTCATTTTGCAAAGCGGCTTGTAAGGCGAGGGGATAGAATTTCAAGTTTCTCGCCGCCCAAATAGCCTCAATGTTGGCAACAGTTCCCCCACAGGTGATGTGTCCCCAAGGACGAATAGCTCCTTTTTCGATTTCTGCTTCATCCGGTATGCTGTATCCTAGCATTCGGCAAAGGTCATCTCCTACCAAAATTTCCAAAAGCGTTGTTGCCGTTGACCCTTCAAAAGCCACATTGTTGGGGTTGTACAGCATCGCCGCAAAATAACCTAGGATAGATGGCATCGTTGTATCCCAGTTCATGTGCCCTTGATAGCGCATACTGAAGAATGGTACGGACTTCTTTAAAAACGCTAGCAATGAGCGGTAACTCTCCTTGAGAGTATCAATTGCCTCTGCATAATCTTGTTGTCGCTTAATTTGTTCGGTAACGTTAGTTGGATCGCCAGGATGAAAATTTCGACGCCAAAATGCGTGGTCGCGAATCGCTTCTACAACTAAACTCTCAAGTTCATCGGCATTTTCTGCTTTTGTTCCTAAAAACCATGCCTCAAGTGAACGAGTTCCCAGACCTTCAAGATGGGGTACTTCTCCAAATTTGAAGAATCTGTTAATTCCATTATTCTTTTTGCCTAAACCATTGTTTTGAGAGTTTTGGTTGCTCATTTTTTCACCTTGTGTAAAACTTTTGTAGGCAACTGTCTCACACTAATAATGTAAGTTGCTAGCTACTGACCAAGTAGGGGTGTAAGGGTGTAGGGGGGAAGAAAATTTTTCTCGTAAATTCAACAAGTCCTTACACCCTGGACCATAAAACCGAAAGGGGTACAAGCCCCCACTAAATCAGAGATTTAGTGGTCCTAACTGCTGGCGGGTTTGGTGCCCCCACTAATTACCCCTACACCCCTATACCCTTACCCCCTTACACCCCTAGTTGCTTGACACAAAAAAATTTATCATACAAATACATTTTGTGTTCTTCATGACTAAAAAATGTAATATTTGGGAAATGAGTACTGAGTTTGAGGTGTTTTTTGATAACTAAAAACTTGGATTAATACCGCGTTGCGTAAGTGAGCAAACTATTATTTTGACTGGTTAACTTAACGTAAAAGAAGACTAATATCTTAGCTATATAATGGTGGGTGCATTTGCGCCAATGACTACTAGTAAGTAGTAACAAATATTATTGATCACTCGTTTGGTAATCAGGGCTAAGGCATCTAAATCTAGCACACATAGTTGACAAAAATATTGATATCTGCATATAACAAAAGAACAGCATTCAAAGGGACGGTACAGAATATGGTATCGCTAACGAACTTGTCAACGCCGGAATTTCCAATTTACCAATTTTCTCCTCTGCTCAATAAAGACTAAGATACTTTATTGTTTGCCAAATGATTGAAAATGATTAAAAAAGCAGTCAGACAATTTTGGATTTTAGATTTTGCGAGAAGTTTGAGCTGCGCTTTACTCCGTAAGCGCCTTGCGCACGCAAGCGAGGGCTAAAGCCCAGTATCTGGTAGAGGAGATACGCTCAATATCTTTATGAATTTTTACGCCAAATTGCAGCTATTAGGGAACCTGTAAGATTGTGACATACGCTAAATATAGCTCCTGGGATCGCTGCTACTGGTTCAAAATGCGCGAGCGCTAATGCTACAGCTAAACCAGAATTTTGCATTCCCACTTCTATTGAAATTGTACGGCAAATAGCTGTTGATTTACCTGTAATAGCTGCGCCGATATAACCCAAGATTAACCCTAAAAGATTATGTAAAATGACCGCTAGGATGACTATTGGTGTGATGAATAACTTATCACGATTTAAGCCCACAATCGTACCAATAATCCAAGCGATCGCCGACATGGAAACTAAGGGTAGTATTCCTTCCATCACAAAATTACTAGGAGTCCAAAAGCGTCGAATTCCTATTCCCAACAATACAGGTAATAATACAATTTGGATTGTCGTCATAATTAATGATAATGGTTTTATATCAATCCAAGTTGAGGCTAGAAACCAAATCCAAAGAGGTGTAATAATTGGGCTGATTAGTGTAGAAGCAGTTGTTAAAGCTACAGATAAAGGTACATCACCACGAGCTAAAAAAGTAACTACATTAGAAGCTGTTCCTCCAGGACTTGCACCAACAAGAATCACTCCCAATGCCAACATTGGTGGTAATTTAAAAACTGTTGCAGCAAACCATCCCATGAGTGGCATGATAGTAAACTGTAGCAAAACCCCCAATATTAAGGTCGTACCAGCATTTCGTAAACCTTGTAATTGCTGCATAGTGATTGTTAAACCCATTCCTAACATCACTACTGCCAGTGCTGTTGAAATGTTACCACTACCACTTGCAGCAATTTTTGGGAAAAAATAACCCCAAGCAGCACCAATTAATACCCAAACAACAAATAAATCTTGGCTAAACTTGATGAGACGATTAATTGGGTGAGACATTTACTGTAACGCTGTATGTGGTTGAGTTTTTGAAGAGTGTTTAATGCAAACACGTGAAACCGATGATGGCATTTCAAAAATTAATTTTTGCAGCCAAACTTTTCAAATCTGGCACTTCTAAATCTGGCTTCCCTTGAGCAGGTAAAGCAGCCCCCGAACCATCTTGTCCTAATCTACGATTCACCCAAACTGTAGATAACCCAAGGGAATTTGCCGGAACAATGTCATGGTAAACACTACAAGCAACGTGTAGAATTTTTTCAGAGGGGATGCCAATTTTTGCGATGGGAGCGATTGCCGGAGGCGCAGCTAGCTTAACGCCCGACAAATATCCACATCCAGCCCTGCGTATTCCCGGTTAGACTTAACATAGCTAAATCCTGGCAATTGTCCGCTGACACCACAGATGAGCTTACCACGGCTTTTGATTGTATACAACAGACTTCCACCACTTCCTCCAAGCTTTCCAGCACAAGCACTCAGTGAAAAGATGTCGTTATCGCCGACTGAGTAAGGATTACGAATATCTCCCCCAAACAAGTGAAAGCATGATATGTGCAGCTATGACGCATTTAATGTTACGTCGATTAGCCCGTAATCATCGTTGCTTAACTGTTTAAGATTTATTTTATAAACACCTTCTAAGATACTTTATAGGGATGGCTGGATAAAAACTCAGTAATTTGCCTGATTTTACCGGATAAAGCAGTACAAAGATCGAAAATAATGAAAGCAATTATCAAGGCACTAGTTGTATCTGAATGAACGACTGTTTTTTTTCGATGTCTACTATGTCCACGATGACTACATATTGGCGGCGTTATTGCGGTCAGTTTGTAGCACGAGAAAGTTCTGGTCTCATCCCAACCCCTCACAAGAAGAGCCAGCCCCGTGCGGAGAGAAGTTTGAGCGGAGGTTTCCTCCGTTCGCGCAGCGTCTCCTCCGGAGACTCAAAGCTTCGGAGGGTTCCCCCCACGCCAGGGGACTGGCGTGGACCCGACTTCCTTGGTGGAAGCAGGAAGTAAAGCCGGATCAAGCCTCATAGATAGATTTGAGTAGGTTTTATGTACGGGTTTACCCTGAGCTGAGCCGAAGGGCTAGTACATAAACTAACCACAATATATATTGCCCGCTAACAGTATCACGGTGGCGCTTATCTACCCCAGTTTATTCTTTAAGAAACCTTGGGAATGAACCGTTGTTAAATTCTCGCTCCCTGGCTTATCGGAAACTTAAGATGTCGCACTCTCAAGAAAAATCAGATATTAAGAACGCAGACATGTCTGGTGGTAAATGTTTAACTGCCTTTCAGCGGAAACTGCTACAAAAAAGTTTACAAGAAGATTTACCTGCATCGTATCAGCAGCGCATCCAAATTATGTTGCTGGCAGATTCAGGGAAATCTCAAATCGAAATTTGTCAAACCTTGGGGTGTTGTCCAGCAACGGTACGCCATTGGATGCACATAGCACATGCTGGAATGGCTCACCTATGGCAAGATTGCCCCATTGGTCGCCCTAAGGCAGTGAATGACGAGTATTTAGAACGTTTGAAAGAACTACTTAGCAGTAGTCCCCGTGATTATGGCTATCCTTTTCGGCGGTGGACAGTGAACTGGCTGAGCAAACATTTGGCGAAAGAACTGGGGATTGCAGTGAGCGATCGCCACCTCAAGCGCCTCCTCAAACAAATGAAGTTGTCTACTCGACCAAAGTCGAAGAATGTCGAGGAAACCGCGATTCAGGCTCAAAGTTCCAAAATCTTGATTAGTGACCTAAAACTGGCAAAGATGTCAGATAATCACGATTTTTTGCCTGTTAACTTCGCCTTTGTAAAGACATCAGACAATCATGACACAAAATCTATCTGAACAGTTATCTCTGCAACAGCTAAGTAATACTTTGGGACATTCTCTTTCTGAAGGGGAATTTCAACGTTGTCTTAAACAAGCTAAATCCCTAACCCCGAAAGTCGGAAAGTTCTGGCAAGGAACTGACGTTGAAGCAGGTATCTACATTGTCGTTGGTGGCAAGGTCAGATTGTTGGATGAGCTGGGTGAAATCATCGTCACTCTGGAGGCTGGAGCATCGTTTGGCGAATTTACCTTGTTTAAGGAGGCTGAATTTCAGCCATATGCTGCTAGGGCTTCAGTTTCTTTGCAGGTGTGCTTTATTCCGGGTGAGGTATTATCGCCACTAATGGCTAAGTATCCGCAAATCCGGGAGCATTTGTGGAATCAGGCGCTTTCGCGTAATTCCCAACAGGTGAACTCTAATGACGTTCCAGTACTGCCAACTGAATCGAACGAACATCACAATAATGATATTTTGTCAATATCTGCGGTAGAAGCTCAGCCGCAGAAAAAGATTAGTAAGGCTTACTTCCCTAACCCTACACAGCGAGTGGGGCATTTATGGCAGCACGTGTTGCGGCGGTATCCGTTTTTTGCCCAACAAAGTGCATCAGACTGCGGTGCAGCTTGTTTGGTGATGGTGTCTCGCTATTGGGGGAAACACTTTAGTATCAACCGCGTGCGAGATATCGCCAACGTTGACCGCAATGGCGCATCGTTGCGGGGGTTGTCGGCGGCGGCGGAAAGTTTTGGGTTTGCTACCCGACCTGTGAAAGCGAGTCTCGAACAGTTAGCGAAGCAAAAATTGCCGGCGATCGCCCACTGGAAAGGAAACCACTACATTGTTGTCTATGAAATCACTCCCAAACAGGTTATTGTAGCGGATCCTGGCATTGGTCAACGTACCCTCAGCCACGCGGAATTTAAAGCAGATTGGACTGGCTATACACTACTGTTGCAACCCACAGTCTTTCTCAAAGATGCCAAAGAGACTTCAACTCCCTTTTGGCAATTTTTTGAGTTGATGAAACCTCACTCCTTAGTGATGCTGGAGGTGTTTACTGCTTCGGTGTTTATCCAGTTATTTGGACTGATCACCCCATTATTCACTCAGTTAATTTTAGACCGAGTGGTGGTGCAGCGTTCGGAACTAACCTTAACGGCGGTGGGAATTGGGTTACTGATTTTTAGTTTATTCCGCGTGGTGATGATGGGGTTGCGGCAATATCTGTTAGACCACACGGCGAATAAGATAGATTTAGCATTAATTGTCGGTTTTATTCGCCATACACTGCGGCTACCATTGAATTTTTTCGAGTCTCGTTATGTGGGGGATATTATCTCTCGCATGCAGGAAAATCGCAAAATTCAACGCTTCCTTTCTGGTGAGGCTTTGTCTATCCTGCTGGATTTACTCACAGTTTTTATCTATGTGGGATTGATGTTTTGGTACAGCTGGAAAATGGCATTGCTGGCGTTGGTTATTATACCGCCTTTTTTCTTACTGGCGTTGATTGCTACACCTTTTTTACAGAAGATTTCCAGAGAAATATTTAACGCTGTCGCTAACGAAAGTAGTTATCTCATTGAAGCCTTGACTGGTGTGCGGACTGTTAAATCCACAGCGATAGAACAAACAGTGCGTTGGCATTGGGAAGAGTTGTTAAATAAAGAGATAAAAAAGAACTTCTCTGGGCAACTTATCAACAATCGTCTGCAAATTTTCAGCAATACAATTCAAGCAGTAGTCACTACCTCCTTACTATGGTTTGGGGCGCATCAGGTGATTCAAAACCAGTTAACCATTGGGCAATTGGTGGCATTTAATATGTTGCTGGGTCAGATTATTACGCCCTTTCAACGCTTAACGGTGTTATGGAATCAATTGCAAGAAGTCGTGATTGCCGTGGAACGTATTCATGATGTGCTGGATGCAGAACCGGAGGAGGATTTACAGTATCAAGCACGGCAAACTTTACCAGAAGTTAGGGGACACATTCGCTTTGAAAAAGTGACATTTCGCTATCACCCAGAAAGCGATACCAATGTCCTAGAAAATCTGAGTTTTGAAGTCAAACCGGGGCAAATGGTGGCGTTAGTGGGACGTAGTGGTTCTGGGAAAACCACGATTTCTAAGTTAGTTTTGGGGTTGTATCTTCCTACAGATGGCAAAGTGTTGGTTGATGGACAAGATATTACCAGTATTTCTTTGCGTTCCTTACGTCAACAGGTTGGCGTAGTTGACCAAGATACCTTTTTATTTGGCAGTACGATTCGGGAAAATATTAGTTTAGGACATCCTGGGGCAACGCTAGCAGAAGTGATCGAGGCAGCGCGGTTAGCTGGTGCTGATGAGTTTATTCAAAAGTTGCCAATGGGTTACGAAACGCAGATTGGTGAAGGAGGGGGATTGTTATCTGGTGGACAGCGACAGCGGATTGCGATCGCCCGTGCCTTATTAGGCAATCCCAAATTGTTGGTTTTAGATGAGGCGACAAGCCATTTGGATACAGAGTCGGAAAGGATTATTCAGAGGAACTTTAACACAATTCTTAAAGGGCGAACCACGTTGGTCATTGCCCATCGTCTTTCGACTGTGCGGAATGCTGATTTAATTTTGGTGCTGGATCGGGGCGTATTGATTGAGAGTGGAAATCACGAACAGTTGATGGCGAAACGAGGGCATTATTTCTATCTCAATCAACAGCAGTTAGATGCAGCAGCTTGAATGAAGAGGGGGACACGGGGACAAGAAAAACTCCCGCTATCTATCTCTCTCTCGTAACCAAGTTCTATCTGGGAACGAGTCCAAAATCCAAAATTGTGTGATCAAAAATCATGACAAATATATTTAACGGGCGGGTTTCAAACCAAGTGGATGAAGATGCAGAGCAACTAGTTGTAGCCTCCGAAACACCAGCAAGAACACCAGCCATATCAAATAATGATTGGTCTGATGTAACTCAGGAATCACTTGATAGTTTACCCCATGTTTGGACAAGGGGATTGCTGTATTTTTTGGTGGTGTTTGTATCTATAATTTTACCTTGGGCAATGCTATCTAAGGTAGATGAAACCGGTACAGCTAGAGGACGACTTGAGCCTAAAGGAAAGACACTTAGGCTAGATGCGGCTGTACTGGGAACCGTTGCCCAAATCCTGGTCAAGGAAGGTGATTCGGTTAAAGCTGGACAGACTTTGTTGGTGTTGGAATCAGAATTAGTTAAAGCGGAATTGCGACCGTTACAAGATAAATTAGAAGGGCAATTAAATCGGCTTTCGCAGTTAAATTCATCAAATAATCAATTCGTTGTAGCTTTGGCAACTCAACAGCAACAAAATCAAGCTCAACAATTAGAAAAGCAGGCTCAAATTGACCAAGCACGACAAACTATCAATACTCTGAAAAATTCCTATGAGTTACAAAAGGAAGAAAAACAAGCTCAAGTGAATCAAGCACGACAAACTCTTGAGCATAGTCAAACTGCTAGTAAATTAGTGGAAAGCAGTTTAGCTAGTTCTCAACGAGAAGTTCAACGCTATAGCCAGCTAACGCAAGAAGGAGTTATTCCAGAAATTCATCTAGTGGAAAAGCAAGATATAGCGAAAGAAAAACAAAAGCTATATGAACAAAGTAAATCAGATATTGCACAAGCTAAACTACGTTTGACAGAACAACAGAGCAGTTATGAGCGGACTATTCGCCAAGCAAAGGCGGATATTGAACAGGCACAGTTGCGACTAAAAGAACAGGAAAGGAGTTATCAGACTTTGACTCGCTCTGGCAAGCTAGCTGTTTTAAAAAGTGAGGAACAACAGAAGAGTATGGAAACAGAAATTACTACGCTAAAGTCAGAAATTGCTCAAAGTAAAAGTCAAATTTTATCGTTAAAGATTCAATTAGGACAACGAGTTCTAAAAGCCCCGACTAACGGTACAGTGTTTCAGTTACCAATTCAACGGTCTGGGTTTGTGGTGCAACCAGGAACAATGGTTGCGGAGATTGCACCCCAAGGATCACCGCTAATTATTCGGGCGCTAATGGCGACGACAGAGAGTGGTTTTTTGCGCAAAGGATTGCCAGTGAAGCTAAAATTTGATGCTTATCCTTTTCAAGATTATGGAATAGTAGAAGGCAAGTTAGTAGAGATTTCTCCTACTACTACAGAAGTGGACACACCTAATGGAAAAGTGGCAGCTTATAACTTGGAGATTGCCTTAAATCAGCATTGTATTCCCAGTCGTGATAAGTGTATTAATTTGCGTCCTGGAGATACAGCTACGGCAGAGGTCATTGTGCGCCAGCGCCGGATTATTGATTTTCTGCTTGACCCCTTCAAGCAGTTGCAAAAAGGAGGATTGAAATTGTAGAGCTTCTGTTTATATAGGAATCGGGTTTGGTTTATGAACTTACTAATTGAGGTAGGGAACAGGCAATGCCAAGGTGAGCGTAGCCGAACGGGAACAGGGAACAGAAACTGTATCTAGCTGAGCAAACATCAAAAATATCGTTTATCTACTTAGGAGAAACATCATGTCTCAAAGGATCACAATTACTAACGAAGATATTCTTGAGCAAGTCAAGCTATCTGGCAAAATTCCTGAAATCATTGAAGAGATTGTCAGCCGCAAGGTTATAGAAAATGCCGCATTTGAGGCGGGTATCAAAGTAGAGACCGAGGAACTTCAGAAAGCAGCAGATCAATTGCGATTAATGAACCAACTTCAGAATGCTGAAGATACCTGGGCGTGGCTAGAAAAACAAGGTCTGTCTCTAGATGACTTTGAAAAAATGAATTACAGCAACTTGATTAGTCATAAATTATTTCGGCATCTGTTTGCAGATAAAGTTGAACCCTATTTCTTTCAACATCAACTAGACTATGCCCGTGCAGTGTTATATGAGGTTATCTTAAATGACGAAGATTTAGCAATAGAACTTTTCTATGCCATACGGGAAGGTGAGGAGAGTTTCTATGATGTTGCTCATAAATATACCCAGGATATAGAGTTACGTCGCAAAGGCGGATATCGGGGAATAGTGTATCGTCAGGATTTGAGGCCAGAAATTTCTGCTGCTGTTTTTGCAGCTAAACCGCCGCAGCTTCTCAAACCGATTGTTACTTCTAAAGGAGTACACCTGATTTTGGTGGAGGAGATTATTCAACTGGAATTGAATAATGCCCTATACCAAAAAATTGCTTCAAATTTGTTTTCTGAATGGCTAAAACAACAAATCACTCAAGTTGATGTTGTTAAGAAGTTAGACTCTAATTGTTTGAACTCTTAAGCTTTGGAGGCTCCAGCACTAGCACCGAGGGGACACGCTCTGGTTCTGCTAATCGGAGTAATCCATAACCGATGCCTGCAAGACCTGTCATCAGTCCGGGTGTCTCAACCCCCAAAGGAACGCCGCAGAGCCAGCCATGTTCATCAATGCTTTCGAGGATTATGGCAGCAAGGCGGTCAACTTGAGTTTTCCACTGCGGGTCATCAAGGGTTAAGCTAGCTTGCAGGAGCAATTCCAGATTTCCCAAATCGCCGTGACACAGGGAGTGGTTGTGACCAAAACCCTGAGTCAGGGTGGTTTGAAGGGCTGTGTTAATTTCTGCCCTGATTGCGGCATCATCTAAATGCTGAAGACAACGTAAGCGAGCTAATCCAATGCCTGGGGCACCATGACACCAAGCCATCATGCATATATGTTGGTTGTCCTTATTGTCCGACAAAATCGCATTAGGAAAATACTTGAGATCCGGCAGACTGGAAACATAGCTCAGAGCAGATGAACCGGAAACATAGCGCAGATCAGTCCAATTTTTCACTTCCGGACAAAAGAGACTACGCTCGTACTCAATGGCAGATAAAGCCGTTGTCCGAAAGCGCAAATCACCAGTCACAGACGCTAACTCTAGTAACGCCCACGCCATCCCAGCCGCACCATGAGAGAATCCAGATAGCGGTTTTTCCTCCGTATCTTTTACCTGCCAACTAACACCTTGCTCCATAGTTTGAGCATAAGAAACAATTTTGTTGCCACACTCAATAGCAGCAGCGAGTATACGTTGAGAAGGGCGACAACGGTATAAGCTGATTAAACTGCCAATACATCCAGCAGCACCAGCGATAATGTCTAAATTTTTCTCCTTTTCAATCAAATTTGGGAGAAGTTCAACCAATAATTCAGCCTCATCAAGGAGATCGGGATCATTCCACAGCACGCCCAGATGAGTGAGAGTATAGATGACTCCTCCCCATCCCTCAAAGCCACCGATTGATGTCATGAATGCTTTGCTACTTTCTACCTGACGTTGCAGCGTGATCAATGCCGCTCTTGCCTGTTCAGTGTAACGTTTCTGTTCAGTAACAGTGCCAAGATAGGCAAGGAATAGAATAATTCCTGGTAGACCATGATAGAGTTCCATGCCCAAGGGAATGAGAGTCCAGTGCTTTTGATTTAAGAGCATCAAGCCAATCCAAGAGACATCTTGCTCACCCTGCAATGCTAGAGTTTCTAAGCGATCGCCCACTGCCTGCGCAGCTGCCAACAATTGCTCACGGCTAGCACTATTTTGCGGTTCTTTCAAATGGTAATTGGGCCATTCCCCTTGTTCTCCTACCATAGCTAATGTAGTAAGAGAAGCACGAATAAACCATAGCTGCTGTGTCAAATCATCTTCACTGAGTTCCTGCAGACGATTTTTCACCAGATTCATGCCTGATTCGTCGAAAAACTCAGGAATTCGCTCATTATAACTCGTCCAAAGATCGCGCGAATTAGGACGAGTGGAAAACATGGGAATGTCACCTTCCCAGAGTTCGTTGCGTTCAGTCGCAATCACCTTTGCTAGATAAGGGTTCTGCTCAATTCCTCTCCAAAGTCGGTCGAAAAACTGATCGCGATCTAGAGCATTTCGTAACAAATCAGGGTGAAAACTCTCATGCAGCAACGTACCATAGATTTGAGTTGGTCGCATGATAAACCGCACTTCATCAGAGGCAAAACAAGTCAAAGGACTGTTTTCTGACAACAACTCATTTCGGTGTTGCAACAATAACTGATAGATACTAGTGAAGCCAGTCAGAATTGCCTCAGTGTAGTCTAACACATTAACTTCCGACTCATTAAGGGTAGGTTGATTCTGGCTGCCCCGGATTGGCTTCCTCTTACGAGCTACCCGCATTTCATCGGTTCCAGTTCCTTCTACATACTGAACCTTAGTAGGTGTTAGTTGCCCCTTTTTTCCTCCTAAGCCACTGAGCTCAATTCCCTCAGACTCAGCATTGATCCAGATGCGTTGGGGCAGTAAGCCCACACGTAAAACAGAATAATTTATTGTATTAATAGCAAGTTCGTCAGATTTTTTAATGTCGAAATTTTCAATACGAGGATGGAAAAGAGATTCCAGGTCAATTAATATAGGATTTTCCCCAGTAGCAATTAGGTTCTCATTATGAAAGTCAGTAGCTTCAAGAGCATATAAGAGTGCCAAGTAAGCACCCTGTCTTTCATAAAAACGCTGAATTTCTTCTGAGTTAGTACAGGTTTGAACAGCAAAAAATTCAACCCACCCATAAGTACCTCGATTTATAATTTTTAGAGTGCGGAATGATGGATGATTGCCACGCTGATTTAGCCATTCTAGGAGTTCCTGAAAATGGATATCAACAGCTAGAGGTTTGGGTTTATAAACAACTTGGAAGCCAGAGCTAAATTTTGCAATGAGCACGCTACGTCCACCGCGATGCGTGTCGCCTCTCCCGCCATCTATCTGCACGAGTAAGCCGGGTTCTGCTTTTGGACTAAAAGTGGTGCAGATAGCATCCCAATCGTTACAGAGGTGTTGGAGAAATTCCAGACTAAAATTAACCCAACGTTTAATGCTAATTACAAGTTGACGGGCAAGAACTGGATACTCTTGCAAGAGGGGAATCACCACCTCAGGCTGTTGTAGGCGTTGTAAAAAGCTCCCAAACCGCTCCTCTGGTGTTTCACCTTTTAATAGTCCTTGTAGACGAGCCACATTTAGTTCTAAAATCATTGTCCGACTCAACATCCAGAGCAATTGCCCTTTTAGATTGGTAAACAACAAATCTTCGACAGTACTGGGGTCAAAAGGCAAATTAGATCGTATCTGGATGAGCTCCTGAATTCCCTGATGCAAGCGGTCAATTCCTTGGATAATTAGCGGCTTAATAGCATACAAAAACTCTGCTTTTCCCTTATCTTTTGTTTTTTCTGGTTCAATAGTTATTTTGGCATTCAAGCAAGTAGGATTAGAAAATGCCTCAGCTAACTCTATCAACCAATTTGGGGCATCTGGAAAACGATTTTTCAAAGCATCAATTGGCTCACCCAGAAGGTAAAACAATTCCTCCTCAGTAATTTCATCTGTTGTCAGACGTTGGACAAAACAAGAATCATTTGTAAAAGGAGATTGTGATTTCCATCGCTGCATCAGTCGCTGAGCAAAATCTGTATTGATATCAAGATTTGGTATCGCTCCCTGTGCGTTTTTAAAAAGTGCAATACGTTCACTTAAGGGTATGGCTCTGTACCAGGCAGATTCTTGAAAAGATACTTCATGCATAGTCTTAGTCTCCTGTTAACAAGGTCTTATTAGCAAGGAAAAAGGGTGAGTCAAAAAACCCACCCATCGTTTTTGGTATTATCCTATTCAGCGGCTACAGGGTTGGTAAAATACTCGCTGATCGCACCACCACAGCACMAGTAACTACCTCCTCCCACTACAGAACCCATATCGTCATCAGACAGTTCAATCATTCCTGCTGGGTTTTGAGGGAACTGAGAACGCTGCTCTTCACTAAGGCTGTTGCGATAATCTTCATCTTTCCAAGCACGAATRATATCGATATCGAGATTGTTAATGTTAATTTCAGCCATTTTGAAATGTACTCCTAAGTAAATTTGTGTTGGTTGGAATTAGGCTTTGAATTGCCTCATCCCATTACCATACTCTGTTACAAAAATGAGATAAGCAATATTTTTTTTACTAAAAAAGTGACATAAAAATTCCATTTTTATGTTCGTAAATAATAGAAATAAATAGCGCTATTGACTCAGTTTTTTTCTTGTCATTTGGAATGATATTATATTTTATGACACAGATAAAATTTTTATGTCTCTTTTTTATGATTCCTTGCTTACCTCATTTCGAAAAATTAGAAAAGCTATAAAAAATCAGCCCAAGAATCATCTAGGACTGAAAGAAAAAAAGTATTTATGTTTAGAGATTTTTCGAAATGCGATCGCCCTTAAAATACAATTATGTAAAAGATGTACCTAACTGGGCAAAAATTTGCTCCGGAGTCCTATATCAGTAAACTGAGATCTTGCACTATTCTCAATAATTGGGAGGCTGAGCCTCTCAAACCTCGTTCCCAGGCTTAGCCTGGGAACGAGATATCGAGGTTCTGCCTTGTTGTTGATACTGGTGCAAGATTTGAGCAAAGAAAAAGGGTGAGTCAAAAAACCCACCCATCGTTTTTGGTATTATCCTATTCAGCGGCTACAGGGTTGGTAAAATACTCGCTGATCGCACCACCACAGCACAAGTAACTACCTCCTCCCACTACAGAACCCATATCGTCATCAGACAGTTCAATCATTCCTGCTGGGTTTTGAGGGAACTGAGAACGCTGCTCTTCACTAAGGCTGTTGCGATAATCTTCATCTTTCCAAGCACGAATAATATCGATATCGAGATTGTTAATGTTAATTTCAGCCATTTTGAAATGTACTCCTAAGTAAATTTGTGTTGGTTGGAATTAGGCTTTGAATTGCCTCATCCCATTACCATACTCTGTTATCAAAATTAGAAAATCAATGTTTTATCCCCTACAGAAGTGACATAATAAATACATTTTTATGTTCCTTTTTTTTCAGAAAATGGCGTTGTTGACCCAGTTTTTTTTATTTGCATTTTGAAAAACATTACATTTGATGACATAGATAAAATTTTTATGTCTCTTTTTTATGATTCCTTGCTTACCTCATTTCGAAAAATTAGAAAAGCTATCAAAAATCTGCCCAAGAATCCTCTTAGACAGAAAGAGTCAATCTTCGTCAATTTTTGATCTAGACGAATGCGAAGACGTGAAACCGAAGATGGTATTTCAGAAATTAATTTTTGCAGCCAAACTTTTCAAATCTGGCACTTCCAAATCTGGTTTCCCTTGAGCAGGTAAAGCAGCCCCCGAACCATCTTGCCCTAATCTTCGATTCACCCAAACCGTCGATAACCCAAGGGAATTTGCCGGAACAATGTCATGGTAGATACTACCAGCAACGTGTAGAATTTTTTCACAGGGGATGCCAATTTTTGCGAGGCGGGCGATCGCCACCTGAAAATTTTGCACACAAGGCTTATAGCTTTTCACTTGCTGTGCAGTCACAACCTCATCAAATTCAACTTGCAAATGTTTTGCTGTCAAAGCAAACAAATCATCATCAACATTAGAAATAATTGCTAGTTTGAATCGCCGTTTCAATATCTTAAGAGCTTCAACAGTATCAGCAAAAGGTTGCCAATCCTTGACAGAATCAGCAAGTGTATTTAACTCCCCAGAAGAAGGCGTAAATCCAAATTGTTCTCCAAATTTTTGCACAACCCCCCTAAGAACATCTTTGTAATTGCGGTACTCTCCCTGCTCAAGACTGGATTCAAAACGAGCGAACCACTCAAGGATGTCCTTCTCACTCAATAGAATTTGATGGCTTGCAAGAACTGGTTGCAACGCCTCCAGCACACCTTTTTCCCAATCAATCAAAGTTCCATAGCAATCAAAAGTTAAAACTTCATATTGATTCAGGTTAATCATGGTTTATGCTCCCTAGCTCAATGCTTTGTCAGCTGAATTTTGTTTTTCTATTTCTTGTAGGTGTTCGACGAGTGCTTTACCGTCTGTATTATGGTTTTGAGCGATTTTCTCTGCTCTAGAAGCGTCTCCTGAGCAAATTGCGTTTACCAATTCTTGATGCTGCTGTATGATGTCATCTAAATCTGGGTGCAGCGCATTGCAGGAAATGATGTAAAGACGGATTTGCTGTTCAACAATCTTGTACTGCTCCTGTAATCGACGATGACCAGCGAGTTGAATAATTGCCTTGTGCAGGGTAAAATCTGCATCAGCAACCTCACTCCAATTACCCTTTTGAGCTGCTTTGACTAATTCCTGCAGAACAGCATTAAGTTCTTTTGCCTGACTTGGTGTGATTGCAAAAGCTGCAAGTTTCGCTGCCAAACTCTCCAACGCACTTCGTAGCGTGTAAAGCTCCCAAGCATCTTGCGAACTCAATCCCGAAACAGTACAACCTTTGTAGGGTAATTGTATAACCAAATTTTCATAGGTTAACTGCTGCAATGCCGAGCGTATAGTTGCACGACTCAGATTAAATTGCTCTGCCAGATTGATTTCTAGCAAACGAGTCCCCGGTGGAAGTGTACCATTGAGAATTTGTTCTCGAATGACATCAGCTGCTTGAACATCTAAGCTCCGAGGTATGATGACAGACTTGGGTTGATTCCCTTTCATTTTGATTCTTGTAGAAATGCGAACAAATTGAGCCACAGTTACAAGCTCTGTGACTGCTGGTTTGATTGCAAACTATTCATACTCTGACTCTAAACCTCAAATTGTAGATTGTCAACAATCGACAATCCACAATTTCAATCAAGCTTATTTTGTGGAAGTCCTTATAACGGGAGTATCCCAAATGTGTAAGTGATATCAAACTCAGATGATGACTTGTCATTGCGCTTACGCTTCATTTCGTACGATCGCTACAGACAAACATGTTTTGGCAAAATAGAGATGATCCCCTTGTTACTAAAATTTCTGCAATAGCTTAATAAACGCAACACCAATAAACAACCCCAAAAATTGCGCCAAATAACCAACACTTACAGGGTTAACGCCACCAGGAATATTCAAACTCCCAATTCCGTAAGAAATCTGTTGCAAAAACCACCAAAATAGATAGAAATAAGCTGGTACTTGTATGGGAAGAAACACAATCAAAAGGGGCAAAATAGTGTCAATTTTTGCTTTAGCGAACTTAAAGACATAAGCTCCTAAAATAGCTGTAATCGCCCCATTTGCTCCAATCAATGGCACAGCTAAACTCGGTTCAGCTAAAATTTGTATGAATCCGGTAAGAATGCCAGAAACTAAGTAAAATACTAAAAATCGCCCGTATCCCAAAACGCTTTCAATCGTTTTACCAAAAACCCACAAAAATATCAAATTTCCTAAAATTTGAGCAAAACTGCCATGAAGGAACATTCCTACAAGCAGTGAAGTCAAACCCTTGAGCACAATTATCCAAGCAGCTGGGTTTCCTGCAAGTGCATTTGCAAAAGCTGCACTAATTTGTGCTGGAATGACACCCCAGCTATTGACAAAACTGCCCAATGTACCACCAAACTCAAGTGTCAGTTCCCATAAAAATAGAGCAATATTGATGCCAATAAGACAGTAAATAATTATTGGCTTTCTCCGTTTGAAAAAGAAAATGCTATCGCTAATAGGAATCATATCAATAAGTCATTAGTTACATAGTTATTCTCTTTATCTCTTTTATTCCCTTATCGACCCCTAAGAGAAGCTGTGGCAAGATTGGAATCAGACTGTACTACATGAAACTAGGCGAGCATAATGTTGGGAACCATACTTGTTGGACGATACCAAATTATTAGTCACTTGGGAGGAGGGGGATTTGGTGAAACCTTTGTTGCTTGTGATACTCAATTACCTGGCTCTCCTCAATGTGTCGTCAAAAAACTCAAGCCCCAGGCTAATGACCCTGATACTCTGCAAACAGCCAGACGCTTATTTGATACAGAAGCTCAAGTTCTGTATAAATTAGGTATTCATGACCGCATTCCTCAACTTCTAGCTTACTTTGAGGAGAAACAAGAATTCTATCTCGTACAGGAATTCATCGAAGGTCATGACCTTAGTCAAGAAATCATACCAGGAAAACCGCTCAATCAAGACCAAGTTGTTTGTCTTTTAGAAGAGATTTTAGAGATTTTAGACTTTGTCCATCAGCAGCAAGTTATTCACCGTGACATTAACCCACGAAATATCATTAGACGCAAGCCGGATGACAAGTTAGTTTTGATTGACTTTGGTGCTGTCAAACAAATCACTACCCAAGTTATTATTCCTAGTGGGAAAACAAAATTTACTGTTGCGATCGGTACTCCAGGGTATATTCCAAGCGAACAAGCACAGGGAAACCCAAAATTCACCAGTGATATCTATGCTTTAGGGATACTTGGCATAGAAGCACTGACTGGATTATCTCCTGAACAACTAGAAAAAGATGCAGAAACTGGTGAGATTATCTGGCAAAACCAGACCTCAGTCAGTCAGGATTTTGCCAAAGTTTTAAATAAAATGGTGTGTTATGACTTCCGGGAACGTTATCCTTCTGCAAAACTTGCCCTACAAGGTTTGAAGGATTTAAAAAAATCTCAATCTCACATGATGACATTGAATTTTGCCATATCAAACAATAAGATCAGCAATTTTTTAAAAATCAGAAGTCAGCCGAAACAAAAGAACCTGAAAAAGTGGTTAGCGGTAATAACTTTAATAGGGATAGGTGTAGGAGCATCTATATATATTGCTCATGCGATTAATTCTGTCAATGCTACTGAATTGTATAAGCAAGCCAATACCTTATATGAGTTACAACGTTATCAAGATGCTTTATCATCATATTCAAAAGCGGTTAACATCAGACCAGATTATGCTCAAGGATGGAATGGACAAGGTAAAACTCTGTATGAGTTGAAAAAATTTCAAGACGCACTTGCAGCTTATGACAAAGCAATTCAAATAGAACCAGATTTTTTAGAAGCTTGGAGTGGACGTGGATTTGCATTGAATAAGTTGCAAAGATACCAAGAAGCGATCGCCTCTTTTGAAAAAACATTGCTCTTGCAAAATAACTATCCGGAAGTTTGGAATGCTAAAGGAGAAGCTTTAGCTAAATTAAATGAGTATGACCAAGCATTTAAATCTTATGACAAAGCGATTGAATTGAATAAAGAATATTATGAAGCTTGGTACAATAAGGCATTGTTGCTACAAAATTTAAAACGTTACGATGACGCAATAGCAGCCTATGAGAAAGTGCTTGAATTCAAACAAGATCATGAAAAAGCCTGGTATAACAGAGGCAACGTTTTAGTGAATTTGCGACGCTATGAAGATGCTGTTGGAGCGTATGAGAAAGCTGTCCAATACAAGCCCAGTTTCTACCAAGCGTGGTTATCTAGAGGTAATATACTTATCAACTTACAACGTTATCCAGAAGCCCTTGAATCTTTTCAGCAAGTTATTAAATATAATCGTAGAAATTATCAAGCGTGGTATGGTAGCGGATGGTCACTACATCAAATGAAACGCTATGACGATGCAGTTTCATCTTATAATAAGGCCATTGAATTAGATCGTAGAAATTATCAAGTCTGGTATAGTCGAGGAAATTCACTCTACAATTTAAAGAAATACCAAGAGGCAATTTCATCTTATAAGAAAGCAATTAATTACGATTCTAAAAATTACGAAATTTGGTATAGTAAGGGCAATGCTTTGTTTAATCTGAAACGTTATAAAGAAGCGGTCGCTTCATACGAGCAGGTTCTTAAAATCAAGCCAGATTATCAACCAGCAATAAACGCCCGCAATCAAGCACAACAAATACAACAGGATCTCGTTCCAAGTCCTGAGTCTAGATTCAAAAATCTATAGTCCAAAGTGTTCTTTAATTTTTGACTCTTGACTCTTGACCTTGACTATCTTATATTCACCTCTTCCATTTGGTTACTTAGCTCAAAGGATTCTAGGTTCGTAGCAGAATTGCTATTGATAAATGGTTTTTTCATGTTCGTAAAAGCTGGTGCTTTTGATAAAGCTATTTTTTGATTTTTAGCTTGCACAACGTGTTGTTTTTGAGTGTACTCGACAAGTTTCTCTTGAGCTGTGGCATATACAGGAGTATCTTTAGGAACTTGTTGGAGAAATTCAACAGCACTTTTGAAGTCTCCCTCTCCTGCTTTGTTGTAAGCTTTTTGTAAGAAGTAAGCTGCTCTAACACTCTTTTTGTGGTTGTACTCAGTCAATTTTCGTTGAACAATTGCCCCTGCAGAACTTTCTTGAGGAATTTGATTCAGATAATCTAAAGCGCCGCTGAAATCTTTTGATGATGCTTTTTCATAAGCCTTAGTTAATAAATCTTTCGTTTGTGCCTCAATATTAGCTTGTGCTTGTTGAACTAATTTATTTGTTTTTGTTTGCCAATGTAATATATCAGGAACTTGAGAGGCTGCACGCAATACATCTGACCAACGATTCTCTTGAAAAGCTTTTTCTGCAGTTTTGTATTGTTCAGCAGCATTATGCCATTGCTTTTGCCATTCTTCAATACTGGCTTGTGCGTCAGGATAGACATTACTATTCGAAGGAATTGAGTTAGCCAGAGCAATTGCTCGATCCAAATCTCCTGCTTGATATTCTTCAGTTGCTTTGTACAGTGCTTCTTTTTCTGAATAGCTTGGAGTCGTATTATGTACGATAAAATAAGTTCCAAACCCCATGACCAAAGAATTAGCAACCAACCCGACTTTCATCCCTGTTAAGAGTGGAGACGAATTTGGAGAGGTTGAATGTTTAGGATTAGTATTTAACTTAGTTTTTGGCTGATTTGTTTCAGAGGAATCTGAAAATTCGGTACAATCAATATCTATAATGTACGATTGCTGACTTTCCAACGGCATTTGCTGAAGCGCCCGTAATACTTCACCTGCTGAGTGGAATCGGTCTTCGTAGTTGTAACGAATCATTTGGGTGATAATGACAGCCAAATAATCGCTCACTGGTGTCTTTGGAGAACGCCACAGAATTTCACTAGTTTGGGGATCTACTTTCAGTTGCAGCGGTGTCACCCCTGTGAGTGCCTGAATGGCAATCATTCCTAAAGCATAGATATCACTATTAGGTTGTGTTAAACCAATAAATTGCTCTGGTGGTATATAACCCAGTGAACTGACGGGAATGCTATCTAAAGGTAATATCTCATCAATGATTTCAAAATCGATTGGTTGAATTGAACCAAAATCAATCAAAACTAACTTGTTATCACAAGCGCGTCTGATTAAGTTTTCTGGCTTGATATCACAGTGAATAACACCGCTTGAGTGAACAAAGTCTAAAATTGACAGAACATCTTGTAAAAAGTGGAAAACTTCATTTTCACCCCACAAATAACCCAAATTGACATTGATGGGAAGTTCGGCTGTGAGTGAGTGTCCTTCTATAAACTCTTGCACTAAGTAGAACCGTTCATGTTCTTCAAAGCAAGATATCAGTTGAGGAATTTGCTTATGGTGTCCTAATTGTCTCAGTGTTTCGGTTTCTGTAAGAAATCTTAACCTCAGAGTTTGTAAGTAGCTTGGTTGGGAACTGATAACCTTGAGCTGTTTAACAACGCATTTGGGATTTTCTGGATTCTCAATGTCTACAGCGACGTATGTTTCGCCAAACACCCCTGCACCTAGGGTTTGGACGACTTGGTAACGTCCTTGTAGTACTTTACCGATCATGTGGTTACTCATGAGCTAGTTACTTAGTCACTGCTTATATAGGTTTTCTAACATTGCCCCCTATTTCCGGAACCCTGATTAAATTAAATGAAAAGAGCGCTGAATAAAGCGCTGAGTGGTTAAATAGGAGTTTGGGTTTTCTCAGTGTTATTACTAGTATTTGAATACAAAAAAAGTATTTATAAAAACCCTTAATCACAGACTAGCTTAAAATATGAAATAGCGCCACTGCTGTCAAGCACTGACAATATTACTAGTCTGCTCTGTGTGCCACTTAATGTATCTGGTCTAAGCAGTATTCCTACTGTAAAGATTTATTGTTAAGTTCCTGTTCCTCTACTTCAGAATTTCCTTGCAACGGCTGCACAATCCGTTGTATTGCCTGTTGGATAAAAATCTTAATAAACTCATCGCGGCGATTGAGTTGAAACTGTCGCTGGACAACTTCCGTCATTCCCCCATCACCCCAATCTTGATCATGACGAAAATACTCAATAAAACTCTTCCCTGCAATCCGCGTCAAATAAGCGGCTGTCACGCCTTGAATTGCTCTACCAACAATAAAAGTAGCGACATTAAGCTGCAATGCGGTCGTGAGTAACTGTAATGCTCCCTTAACTATACCCAAACTAGCAAGAGTTTTTGCCAAAGACAGCGCTAATTCTTTTGCATTCTCCATATTTAATTCACAGCCGTAGACTCTGCCAATTTCTACCACCATTTGAGCATTGACAGCGGCTGTTGCTAGCAAATCAACCACTGGTAGAGGCGTCACCGAAACCACACCAGCACCAATCCACTGAAACCGATCCACAATTTTGTCAGCTTGACGGCGACGCTGAGTATCAATGAGTTTCCGCGCTTGCTCGCCTAATCGTACGGATTGTAGGAGAATGTTATCTGCTACCAAGTCTTCACCCTCCGCCCGTAAAATCGCTGCCATTCGCCGAAGTAAGGGTAAGATATCAGGTTCAGGTTGGAAAATTCCCCCATTTTCTAATTCTACAGATTGGGGATTTGCGGCGATCGCCACCACATCACTCGGTGCAATAAATCCCCGCACTCGCTGACGCAACCTCGCCAAAATAGCTTCTTTATCCTCGTCTGTATACAAATCGCTTTTATTGAGGACAAGTATAGAACGTTTACCAATTTGAGCCAATGCTCGTAACGGCTCATATTCTGACTGCCGTATGTCATTATCCACCACAAACAACAGTAAATTTGCGTCCGTCGCCACCTCTCGTGCAAGTTGTTCCCTTTCGGTTCCCGCCACCCCTGCTTCTAAAATACCTGGTGTATCCGTGATTAAAATCTTGCGTTCTAATCCTTTCAGCCTCAGACAATAAGTTTCTCCAACCTGAGTCGTTCCCATTGCTGCATCAACCTTACCGGGGGAATGACTGGAAAAATGAGGCAAGCCCTCTTGGGTTGATCTGGAAGCCCCACGATAAATTGAGGGGTTATTAGGGCTTGCCTCATTTTTTTGTCCCAATGCGTCACCCACCACACGTCCCATCACCCCATTCACCAGGGAGGTTTTACCAGCACTCCCAGTACCAAACACGACAACTTGAATCTCACCACGAGTCAAATTGGTTTCAATTTCCTGCGACTGACTCAGTAAAGCTTGACGTGTAACTTCATCTTGAATTTGCGCGACTTGTTGTTTGACAGCTTCTAAAGTAGAAGACGCAGCCTCAGATTTTGCAGCAGGAACTTGTACACTTGGGCGTTCTCTGCGCTGACGCTGACGATTCTCGCCCGATTGAAGCACGAACACATAATAGACAAACGCCGCGATTAAAACTCCAATAAGGATAATCAGCAAAAACAATAGCAGATTACCCAGCAACGGCGCAGAATAGGAGAATTGGAAGTAAAGCCGACTGAAAGAATCAATCAGCCATAGACTTAGTCCTAGAATGACGATCAGACCAACGATCAGCGTGATAATACGTGACAGAGGCATGGTTGGGAAGAAAAGCGTGGATACGTACTCAGATGCTTCTCATGTTAATGGTTTCAGTCTTTTTCGCCACAGTGTTGAGAAAGTTATTTTGTTGAAGAAATAACCGATTCTGTATAAAATTTACCGTAAATAAGTTTAATAGAATTCCTTTTTAATAAGGAAAAGCTTTCTTTAGAAAAGTTGAGCAGCAAGTTGCAGCATGACTTGGAAAGTTTTATCAGTTACCAGTTATCAGTTATCAGTTATCAGGTAGGAAACGGACTCGTCCACCCCTTGTCGGCTGGTACTGTTTACTGTTCACTGTTCACTGTTCACTGTTTGAATTGTATGACTCTGACTGGGATATAACGAGTGTTCCACCAACTTAGTATTCGACAAAAAATTATCTGTGGGTATGTTGTTTCCTTTGGGATTGCTGTTTTGGGAACAACAGTGGGATTGGTGATAGGCGATCGCTACTTCCAACATGCCAGACAACAGATGATAATGGCAGATCAGGAAGGATATTTATTGAATAAGTTGCAAGGGTTGTTGTTGGAAGTTGACAGCCATCAGCAAGAATTGCTGTTTTTTTTAGATCAAACTCAAACCTTGCAACAGAAAAATTCTCAGATAGAGGCACATCTTAAGGAAACTGAAACGTTGCTGAATGAGTTGCGAAAATTTAGCCAAACCAACTTGCAAGCAGATTTGCAAGCTCTGCTCAACAAGTATGACACTACACTAGTAGAATATATTCAGCAACTACGAATCCTGCTACAGCAAATTTCCTCTCTTATATCATGTCCGGATGAATACTTATAATTAAGCCGCCCTGGTTCTGGGCCACCAGTAGTAGCAAGTTAGTCCAGAGATTAAATCGTGCTGTTTCATTAGTTGTTGGCAGCGATAAACCAAGAGCTCTTCCATTTCGTCCAAAGACGATGGTGAAGAATTCGCGACGATTTCATTTGTCAGGGGCCATAATCGTTCAGCAGGTTGTAATTCAGGTGAGTACGCGGGTAAGTACATTAAATCAATACCTTCTGGCAGGTTTAAATCATTACTTGTATGCCAACCTGCTTGGTCAACAGCCAGGAGGACTCGTTTTTGATTTCCAAGACCATACTCTTGAGCAAAATCAGCTAAAACTCGATTAAATAATTGAGTATTCACACTGGGCAGAATCCACCAATATGTTTCTCCGGATTCTGGATGTACAAACCCATACAGCCACATCCATTTATACGTTTGCTGTACTGAAGCGAACGGTTGTTCTGCTTCTGGTATCCAAACTCGACGCAGAATTGGATGAAGGCCCAAACGATGCTCATCCATACTCCAAACCTCTATWTCGGCATCTGGATATCGGGATTGAAGGAATTGGAGCCGTAAATCGAGTTTTTTTTCCAGTTTTCTTGTTCGATTGGGTCGCAAGCGCCATGCTCCGGTCGAGTCACACGTAAGCGGAAAGTCATTTGTTTTATGTATTCCCATCCACGCCGACGATCAATACTTTGTCCTGTTAGTTCGCTTAACCAATCTGCCACCTTACGACCATTCCACAATCCCCCATCTGGTGCCTTGTGTGAAAGCACTTGCCACAGTTGGGCTTGTTGTACATCTGTTAATAATGATTCTTTGCCTCGATTCTGATGCCGTTGGTCTCCCAAGACCATTGGACCATCTTGGTTGTAACGTTTGACGAGTTGATAAATCCAAATTCTCGTGTAACCTGTTACTTGAGATACCTCCAGCACGGTCTTTCCTGTTACCAATAACCAAATTATTTGGTAATGACTACGTTCCGTTGTTTGTGTTGCTTTACGGTAACGGGAAAACAGTTCTTCCGGACTTAAGTAGTTGGCGATCGCAATCCGTTTCGGCATAGTGTAAGTAGACGCACTGCAACGATTCCATCTTTATTATAAGTAATCAACCGGACATGATATTAGCCCCAATTCACAGAGAATTTTAAAAGCACAGCAACTCGTCTGGCAATTTCATCAAACTAAAGCAACATTTGAGTTTTATCAATTTACCCACGAGTTAACCTACTTTGCTATATTAGTTCGCAAACGTCAGGAAAAAGCTGATATCGAGCAAAATCAGGCAGCAGCACTACAAGCGCAAATTATTATCTATAGCATATTACTGTCAACAGTACTGGCGACCATCGTCGCCTTGTACACAAGTCTTGCGATCGCTCGTCCCATAAAAACATTAACAGAGATTGCTCAACGTGTGACCCAAGATGCTAATTTTGATTTACAAGCACCAGTCACGACAAAAGATGAAGTGGGTGAGTTAGCCACCTCTCTCAACCAAGTCATTCAACAAGTCAAGCAACTTCTAGAAGAACAAAAAGCCGAAACTCAAGCGCGACTACTTCATAGCGAGAAAATGAGCAGTTTGGGCAAGATGTTGGCTGGTGTCGCCCATGAAATCATCAATCCCGTCAATTTTATTTCTGGTAATCTTGTACACGCGAAAAATTACATTGATGATCTCTTAGCGCTACTGCAAACATACGAAGCTGAAGTTCCTAACTCCCCCACCGCCGTACTAGTATTCGCAGAGGAAATTGATTTAGAGTTTTTAAAAACTGATTTGCCAAATCTCCTAAATTCAGTAGAATTTGGGGCTGAACGCATCCGCGAAATGTCCCGAAGTTTGAAAGACTTTTCCCGTCTTGATGAAAGAGTTGTCCAGTTAGTAGATATACACGTATGTATCAACAGTACGCTGTTAATTCTACAAAACCGCTTAAAAACCGGCATCAACGTTATTTGTCACTATGGTGATATTCCACCCATTCCAGGCTATACAGGACTACTGTATCAGGTGTTCATGAATCTTTTGAGTAATGCGATCGACGCTGTAGAGGAAAAGTCTGCTCTCACTTCGGAGTTTTCTCCTACAATTACCGTAAGTACCGAACGCCGGGACAACAATTGGGTGAAGATAACAATTGCAGACAATGGCTCAGGTATTGCATCCCAAAACCAGGATAAAATATTTGAAATGTTTTTTACCACCAAACCGCGAGGTCTTGGCACTGGATTAGGTCTATCAATTAGCTATCAGATTATTGTTGAAAAGCATCTTGGGGAAATGACTTTCAAGTCTGAGTTGAACCAAGGTACAGAGTTCACGATTTCTCTACCTATTAATAGAAGCTAGCACCATTTTGTGCTTACAAGCTTGAGATAGACAAAGCTTATTTTTTACTAAATACTTCGGAACAAGTCGTCATTAGTATGTCAGAATTTGGTTTTGTTGGCATGAGTACACAGGGAGAAAAATCTTATGGGACTTTTTGACCAAATTATCGGTGCAATTGGCAATCCTGGTCAACAAGGGAATATCGGTCAAATTGCCAATATCCTAAACACCGTGCAGCAATTAAGCAATAATGCTGGTACAGACCCCTCTACAATGCAATCCGTTTTGGGTATTGTTGGTGGTCAGGTGCGTTCTGCTTTACAACAGAAACGAGATACAGAAGGTCCACAAGCAGCGCAAGAGGTCGTAAATCAGTTTGGCGATACTTCCCCTAATCCCCAAGCTGTCAACTCTCTTTTTGCTCCTTTTTTGCAACAGCAGCTGGCTGAGACTGTAGCCCAGCGCACAGGGTTGAATGCAGGAATGGTTCAACAGTTATTACCAACTTTGGTTCCTTTAATTCTGAATGTGTTGAAATCTGGTGCTAGTTCCCAAAATCCTCAAGCAGGAGGAAATCCGGTGCTGAATTCTTTTCTGGATGCAGACGGCGATGGCGATGTTGATATTTCTGATGTCATGCAAATGGCTAGCCGGTATATGGGTAGGTAATATCATGTTCGGATGAACACTTATGAAAACCTCACCCCGCCCTATGCCTAACGGCACGCTACGCTATCGGGCACCCCTCTCCGCGATTTCGGAGAGGGGAACTCACCGGTCCCCACGAAGGAGCCAGTGCGGTCTTGGGGTCTCCCCAAGTAGAGCATCTGGCGTTGGGGATTAGGGGCGGGGGTGAGGTCTTTTTATTGTAAGTAATTAGGCGAACTTGATATAGTAGAGAAATGCGAATTTCTGATTGTTACAGCAATTTTCGGGTAAATAGACCACATTGTAGGGGCGCAAAGCCTTGCGCCCCAACGATTGATTGTGGTTCAAATAGATGAAAAACGCTGTAATAAGTAAGGTGGGCATTACTTATGCCCAACGCCAGATGCCTAGGTCGGGAAACCCTCATCAAGCACTGGCTCCCCTACAGTAAATGTGTATTTCAGTCTTTTTCCGGTGGTAAATCTACACTGTAGAGAGTTTTACCTTCCAAGTTCACCAATGCGACTGTCATCACCTGTGTATAACCATCAATTTTGACAGTACCAAAGAATTGGAAACCTTCACTTGGGGGTCGATTTGCTTTCAAATCTTCAGGTATGGCTAGGAATTTCACCTCTGGACCAAAAGTATTGTCGAGTTTGTTTGGTCCAAATGTGCCAGAGTTGAGAGGACCTGCAACAAACTCCCAGAAGGGTTTGAAGTCTTGAAACTGTGCTTTGTTGGGGTCGTAATAGTGGGCAGCTGCGTAATGTACGTCAGCAGTTAACCAAACAACATTGTTGATATTCTTTTCTTTGATGAAACGTAGTAAATCAGCAAGTTCTAGTTCTCGTCCTAAAGCTGGACCATCTCCGTTAGCCAAGTTTTCAAAGTTGGTGGGACCATCTGGAACGACAAGTCCAATGGGCATATCACTTGCAATGACTTTCCATGTTGCTGTTGATTTCCGCAATTGGTTTTTCAACCAACGCACCTGTGCACTTCCTAAAAATGCCGTTTCTGCACTTTGTTCTGTCTGACGATTAGTTGTGTTTGGTCCCCGGTAACTGCGCTTATCTAGCATGAAAATTTCCAAGTTAGGACCATGCTTAAAAGAACGGTAAATTCTGGTTGGGTCATCAGCATTAATCCGAATAGGAAAGTATTCCAAAAATGCTTGATTCCCTCGCTGTGCTAGCAAAGATACGTCCTTGACTGTGTAGCGACTATCATCAAGTATCTCGCCTGGATACCAGTTGTTTGTTACCTCATGATCATCCCATTGCGCTAGTATGGGAACTTCAGCATTAAAGCGACGGACATTTTCATCCAGTAAGTTGTAGATATAATTGCCACGAAATTCTGCTAGGGTTTCGGCAACTTTCGATTTTTCTGGTGTGGTAATATTCTTCCAAATACTACCATCATCTAGCTTGACTTCCGCTTGAATGGGACCATCGGCGTAAACGGTGTCACCAGAATGAATGAAAAAGTCTGGCTTGAGACTCCGCATAGTTTCATAAATCTTCATACCACCAAAATCCGGATTAATACCCCATCCTTGACCAGCAGTATCACCTGACCAAGCAAAGAATACATTTTGCCGATATGCAGCAGGAGTTCGGAAGCTACCCTCCACAAAATCACTGTAAATTTTTGTATCAGATAAATCCCGGAAACTCACCCGGTAGAATATCCGCTCATCTGATGGTAAGTCTTTGAGATAAACTCGTGCTGTATAGTCGCTGGCATCTATTGCTGTTGGTCCAAGAACACGCTGTGCGCCACGGAAAGATTCATCAGTTGCATATTCTACAATCATCCGGGCTGGGCGATCGCTCCGACTCCAAATAACAGCTCTATTACCATTGATGTCACCACTCGCCACTCCATAAGGTATGGAGGGACGTGCTTTATCAGATGTGATGATAGCAGGTGCTTGAGCAAAACCTGTTGATTTTGAAAAAACGTTTGTCGCAATAACTCCACCACTAGTGATGGCTGAAGTTAGCAAGAACTGGCGACGATTTAGCTTGAGTGGAAAGTTAGATTTCATAAAATTAAGGTTTGGTGAAAATTGTTATGTGGAAGGGAATCAGTGAACAGTAAACAGTGAACAGTTATCAAGCAGAAGCAGCTTTCTTGAGCTAATCACTGATAACTGATAACTGATAACGGTTGAATACGCTTTGCTCCCAGTTTTAAAAATTTTCTTGAGCGCGGACTTCAAAATATAACTGAAAGCGAAATCAGAAAAATAAGCATCAATCTCTAGAAATATTTATTATTCTTGCTAAGACTTATAACCATATTAAGGATTTATTAACTTATCATTAAGTAATCTCATTCATCTCGAATTGGATGACTTGATACTCACAATAATTCGATTGACAACACCTAGTCAATGCCAAACTTATTAAGTATTTATTAGCTTTTCTGGCTTTTGAACTCCTAGAAATTATGAAGTGTGGATTCAAAAAGCTTTGAGAAAGGTTTTGCCTATTTCAGACAATGAGGTTAACAGTTTTAGACTTTTTATGAATAACCATTTTTTAACCTTAATTGCCTAGATATTTAACCTTATATTTTGATAACATAATGCAGTCTGAAATAGTAGAAAAATCTTGAGCAGTGTAGGGTGGGTACTGCTAATCAGATCCTGCATAATATATTCGGGTTTTAGTGGCAGTGCCCAACGCCAGATACCAAGTGAGGGAAACCCTCATCAAGTACTGGCTCACGCCACATGCACGCCACATGCTTCAACGGAGGGAACCTCCGCACCGCAGTGGCTCCTCAACGCGCTTAACCCGCGCACGGCAGTGGCTCCCCTACGTGTGTTTCTTTTTATCAATAACCATTTTTTAACCTTGATTGCCTAGATATTTAACCTTATTTTTGATATATTTAAAAACCTATAGCAATCATAAATATTAATAAACAAAAACCCCGACAAATTCTGCGAAGTCGGGGTTCTGTCGCTTTGGTGACAACTTTTTTGTTTTCCCTATTTTCACCAAGGTAAGCGGCTACCATCCCAAGAGAAAAACTGCCCGCTATCGCCATCTTGAAGCTGTTCGATGACACCGAATAATTGATTCACTGTGCGTTCCACTGAAAATAACTTTTCTGGAGGTACATTTGCCTGAAATGGACGAGAAAGGCGTGTATCAGTTGTCCCAGGGTGTAACATGACTATCACAGTTTTGGGACTCGTTCTTTTGTACTCAATAGCCGCTGTTCGCATTAACATATTGAGTGCAGCTTTGGAAGCTCGATATCCATACCATCCTCCAAGTTGATTATCGCCAATACTACCTACCTTGGCAGAAATACTGGCGAAAACACTGCGCTCATGATGACGGAATAAGGGTAACAGATTTTTGGTAAGTAGGATAGCCCCAATACTGTTAACTTGGAAGTAGCGCATCAAAGACTCTGAATTGATACGTTTTAAACTTTTTTCTGGTTGCAAAGCACCCTCATGCAGCAATCCTACACAGTTAACAACTAAGTGCAGCTTGTTAACTGCTGCACTTATCTTTTGAACAACATCAATAATCTGCGACTCGTCAGTAATATCCATCGATAGACAAGTTAATTTGTCTGGATGTTCGCCTTCAAGAGTTAATAAATCAGCAGCGGACTCTGGCTGACGATAAGTGGCATAAACTTTGGCAAATCTGTCATCTTGGAGTAATTTTTGCACAAAACCTAAACCAATGCCTTGGCTTGCTCCTACGATGAATGCGTTAGCGTTGTTAAGTTCTTCGAGAAAAGACATTTCTTGTATTGAATAAAAGATCAATATTCTTAATATAGGAATAATGAAGGTTAGGTAACTTCGTCATAACAGGATAGCCCCAACCCACAACTTGAGTTATTACGTAACTAACTACAGACAGACTTCTTGTTCATTTCCCATTCCTCTCTATGTTTTTTTAAATTGATAATATATTGCTTCATCAGATGATCGCCCAAAAGGTCAGCGCGATCAAAGAGACCTCCAGTCGTCAAAGAACCCGGGGCTATTTTTAACAAACTATCTAAATGTCCAGCTATCCTATCAAGCCATTTATCAGCAATACCTAAACCCTCGTTATGAAGAACACCATCTTTATCAAAATAATTTAAATGTCCAACGTGATAGTAGTCAATTATTGTGGGGGCATTAACTACATTCAGCTTTTGAGACCGGGGTAAATATTTAACTAAATTGGGGACTTTCACAGAAAGGTCTGACTGACTCAGAGGAAGAAAAGGCACAATATCATTATTATTAGCGAAACGAAACGTCTGGTTTACAAACTTCTTGTTGAATGCTTCAACAAAGTCTTCACTACCAACTTTAGGTTGTCCATAGTTATATAACCCATTAGGGACAATGTTGAGTTCAAACAGACAATGAGCAGTCGCCATGACTGCTAAACCAGCTCCTAAACTATGCCCTGTAAACCACAGAGTTTTGTCTCCTTTATTTTTAATGTAAGGCTCTATTTTATCCCAAATTGACATCAGAGCGTAATATATTCCAAAATGTACGCCGTAACCCCCTGGTCCTTTAGTGCAATGTATAATCTGCGCATTTGTTAGCCAATCTATGATTTCTTGACTACCCCGAAAAGCAATAATGACTACCTCTTGATTTTCTAGCACGATTGCTTGGGTATCTGTTAAACTCCAAGTATCACTGTCAAACCAGTTTGGTTTTTTTTGCTCGCCAACAACAGCTGCAACATGAAATTCCGAAATCCAACGTGGTATATCTTTTTGAAGGTTTGGATTTAGTTGTGCTTCATCTCTATAAGTCAAATAAGAAATTAGTCCCAAAGTGTAAGCATTATTAGGGTGATAGCCAACTGCTTGTGGCTGAAAATAGAAAGGTTCATCCTGCAATGTTTCCATCACATTTTGCTGATTGGTGATGAGTTGTTTTAATTTATTAAACATGACAAATCCTTAGTAATGAGTTACGGTTTAGTTAGTATGCCCTTATACGCGCAACTCCTAGGATTTGAGTTATATCAAGTTCGGATGAACACTTCTAAAAAACAAAGAACCTCACCCCCATCCCCTCTCCTTATTAAGGAGAGGGGTGCCCGAAGGGTGGATGAGGTAGCTTTAACTTGATATTACTTACCAATACAAAACTTACTAAAAATCCGGTCGAGAACAGATTCTGTCACTTCTTCACCTGTAATTTCCCCCAAAGCATGAATCGCATCTCGCAAGTCAATTGTCCAGAAATCAAGAGGTAACTCCTGGGCAATTGTCGTCTGGACTTGTTCTAGGGATGTTTTCGCTTTTATCAATGCGGCTGCTTGTCTTTGGTTAATTGCTAAATCTAAGTCTGCGGCTTGGACTTTGCCTGATTTGACTTGTTCTAAGATTGCAGTTTCTAGAGCATCAATACCTTGGTTTTGAGCTGCTGCTGTTTTGACAATATAGTTGATACTTGTTGGATATTGCACCTTTTCTGGAGATGCTAAGTCAATTTTATTAATCACCAAAATTAAGGGACGATGTTGCACTTGAGAGTAGATTTCTTGGTCTAGTGCTGTCCAACCTGCTGTGGCGTCAATGGTCAAAAGTACCAAGTCTGCTGCACTAGCTGCACGGCGCGATCGCTCAACCCCAATCTTTTCTACTTCGTCTTGTGTTTCCCGAATTCCCGCCGTATCCAATACCTGCACAGGAATTCCACCGACAACTAACTGCGATTCGACAACATCGCGGGTTGTCCCAGGCAAATCGGTGACAATGGCTCTATCGCTTCTACTCCAAGCATTCAACAAACTCGATTTTCCGACATTCGGACGCCCAACGATCGCCACTTTTAAACCTGTCCGCAGTAATTCTCCTTTATCCGCAGTTGCAAGAATCTGGGAAATTTCTGCTGAGATTCTCTCAATTTCTGATATGATGACTTTATCATCCAGCGGAGCTAAGTCTTCCTCAAAATCGATTCTGGCTTCAATTTCTGCCAAGATATCTAAGGCGATCGCCCGTAGCTGACGAATCGGAGAAGCTAATTTCCCTTGTAAACCAGCGAGTGCTGTTTGTGCAGCTTGAGGCGATCGCGCTCCTACCAAATCCGCAATACTTTCTGCTTGAGTTAAATCTAGTCGTCCATTCAAAAACGCCCGCAAGGTAAATTCTCCTGGTTGTGCGAGTCTTGCCCCATGTTCCAAACACAGTTGCAAAACTTCTTGCACCACCATAATTCCTCCGTGACACTGGAACTCCACCACATCTTCACGCGTGTAAGAACGGGGTGCTTTCATAATCAGCAAAAGTGCTTCATCCACCAATTGCTGTGTTTGGGGATGGCGGATGTAACCATAAAGAATGCGGTGACTTTCCCAAACTTGATGCCCTGGTGCACAGAAAAGAATTTGGGCGATGTGGATTGCTTGTGAACCAGAAACGCGGACAATCCCAACACTACCCTGCTGGGGAACAACAGCAGTGGCGATCGCGGCAATGGTTCCAGTAGTAGCAAAAATTTCTGACATTTGCGCCCTTTTTACCAAGACATTCAATTCTTTCTCGATTGTAGAGATTCTTTGAAGAAACACAGGGAACAGGGAACAGGGAACAGGGAACAGGGAAATGGTGTTTCTTTCATTCGTTGGGGGCGTGTAGTCGCGCCCGTTGGGCGCTCAGGACTTACGCACTCAAAACGCGAAACCTCGATCCCTGCATTTTACTCAAAAACAACGCCACGATAAATTTCTGCGATTGGCAATTCCATCCCAACTGACTCTAGGGAAATAGATCGCTCTAAGTCGTTAAATTCACTGAGCAACCAACCTTGAGTTTGCTTGCTATAGCGTTCGACAAAGGGTTCATCCTGTTCGACTAATAAATATTCCCTAAAACTAGGAATTGATCGATATATCCGAAATTTGTTTTGTCGGTCGTAATCTGCGGTGGAAGGAGATAGTACTTCAACAATCAAAGTCGGATTCAAAACTTCATCTAAGCGCTCATCGTTCAGTTGCGGTTCACCATCAAAAATCATCACGTCTGGATATACTCCGCGTCGATGTTCAGGAATCCACAGCCGCAAGTCGCTGTTAATTGGCTCGAATTGAGTATCCCGCAGTAGAAACTTGAGAAAGGCAAAAATGTTACCACTAATGCGGCTGTGTTTAAGCGTTCCTCCGGGCATGGGTACGATTTCTCCATCTCGATATTCGCTGCGTCCTTCCATTTTTTCTTCGAGCGCGCGATATTCATCCAAAGTGTAGCGGCGCTTGATGGTAGAAATCATAGGTCGTAGCCGATTGCATTGGCTGTAGGACAACAAAACTATTTTGTCACAAATTTAGTTTTGACATACTCACCGCCCTAAAGGGTCGGTGATTCTTGACAGTTCACGGCAACGCGCCACCGAAATGGTCTTACAGTCGCTCCCTGTCCGTTTAAGGTCGTGGCGATGCCCCATCCCGACCATTTCTATATTTTTAGATGCATTCTCGTCTCTGTCGTGTGCAGTGCCACAGTTTAAACACAGCACTGAACGGACAGAAAGATCAACTTTGCCCCATCGGAACCCGCAGCAAGAGCAAGTCTGGCTGGTAGGTTCCCATCTGTTAATTACTCTAAATTCCCGATTAAGTTTTTCAGACTTAGCCTCACACAGTACCCGAAATTCTCGCCATCCTTGCAAGCTGATAGCTCTTGCTAGCTTACGATTTTTGACCATCCCTGACACGTTCAAATCTTCCAAAACAATAGTTTGGTTTTCGCGCACCACCTTGGTTGATAACTTGTGCAGGAAATCTTTGCGAGTGTCCGCTTTTTTGCTGTGTTGTTTGGCAATCCTTAAGCGAGTGACTTCACGACGTTTAGAACACGATTGCTGTCTTGCTAGCTTACGTTGTAGTTTGCGGATTTTGCGGTCTTTCTTGGAATAATTAGGGCTTGTTGCTTTTTCCCCATTACTCATCACTGCAAAAGTCTTAAGTCCTAGGTCAATACCGATACTTTGGTTTTTAGTGAGTCCAGCACTGCGGGAGGGTTTCCCTCCGCAGGTGACTGGCGAACCCGTAAGGGCATCAATTTGAGTAGGTTCTATCTCTACAACAAAACTAAGAAAATAGCGATTAGCACAGTCCTTCATTACTGTGACTGAAGTAGGTACAGAAGGTAATTTCCTAGACCAAATTGGTTTTACATTACCAATTTTAGCTAAATATACCTCCTCACCTTTCATTGAGAAACTATTGAGCGTAAACCTTGCAGACTGTTTACTTGTTTTCTTTTTAAATCTTGGAGTGCCTACTTTACCACCTTTGCGTTTACCTTTAATTGAATCAAAAAAGTTTTTATAGGCAATACCTAAATCAGCAACAGACTGCTGTAATGGAGTGGTAGAGACATCTGACAACCATTCCCGCTCAACAGTCTTTTTGGCTCGCGTAATTACAAGCTTTTGCAATTCGCTATTCTTTGGCAGCTTTTCAGATTGCTTGCAGATAGCCAGTGCATCGTTCCATACCACACGAACACAACCAAACAACCGAGCTAAATTCTGTTGTTGTTGTGTTGTTGGGTAAAAACGATACTGATATCTGGCTTTCACTAATCTTTCCTTTGACTCTGCTATTATTGTATATCATATAGATATACAAATGCCATGAATAAAAGCTGTCTCTTATACACATCTAGATGTGTATAAGAGACAGGTTCCATACCACACGAACACAACCAAACAACCGAGCTAAATTCTGTTGTTGTTGTGTTGTTGGGTAAAAACGATACTGATATCTGGCTTTCACTAATCTTTCCTTTGACTCTGCTATTATTGTATATCATATAGATATACAAATGCCATGAATAAAAGTGTATTTTTTCGACTGACAGAAGAGGAATTGGCACATCTAGAAGAATATTGCCAAGCAGTAGGAAGAACAAAATCTGACGTACTTAGGGAGTTGATCAGGAAACTGAGAATAAATAAAAAGTCGCCCTTCTAGGGCGAGGCTTCAGACCCAAGCTTTTGGTGAGGCGATCGCCGGAGGCGCAGCTAGCTTAACGCGCTTGGCAATCAACTGTAGAGACGTTGCATGCAACGTCTCTACACACTCGTCTTGGCGATTCGTACTTCATCCCCTCTTTGTGCAACACCAGAAAAAGATTGTATTCTTATCTGAAACCCGGAAAATAAAGTGCGGGATTTGTATGACATCATAACAGCACTTTATCAATGCGTGATTTATGCCATCACAAGATTTCTCAGGGCAAAATCTTAGAGGGCGATCGTTTAAAAATCAAAACCTTGAGGGGGCGAACTTTAGCGGTGCAGATATCCGAAGCGCTGATTTTAGCGGTGCCAACCTCACAGGTGCTAACTTCAGTCATGCCAAAGCGGGACTGCAAAACCGTTGGGCTATTTTCCTGGTTGTTGTTTCGTGGTTGCTGTCGGGAATATCAGGATTTTTATCAAGTTTTGCTGGCGCTTATGTGGTGCTCCTACTATTTGGCTTAAGTAAGAACCATTTACAGCAAATAAGTTATCAAATCGCGGGCTGGGGTGCTATAATTTTAATTGTTATATTCTTTATCGTCACAATTCGCCAAGGAATACAAGCGGGCTTCGCCGTAGCCGTAGCCGGAGCCGGAGCCGTAGCCTTCGCCGGAGTCGTAGCCGGAGCCGTAGCCGTAGCCTTCGCCGGAGCCGTAGCCTTCGCCGGAGCCGTAGCCGTAGCCTTCGCCGGAGCCGTAGCCTTCGCCCTAGGCGTAGCCGGAGCCGTAGCCTTCGCCGGAGCCGTAGCCGGAACCGTAGCCGGAGCCGTAGCCTTCGCCGGAGCCGTAGCCTTCGCCCTAGGCGTAGCCGTAGCCTTCCCCGTAGCCGTAGCCGGAGCCGTAGCCGGAGCCTTCGCCGTAGCGGTAACGTTACTTAACATCTATATTGGTTGGCGAGCAATCAAGGGAGATGAAAAGCAGGTTTTGATTCGGAACATCGCTGTTGCTTTTGCCGCTTTTGGCGGTACAAGTTTTCGCAAAGCCGACTTAACTGATGCTAACTTGACAGCAGCGACGCTCAAAAGTACAGATTTTAGAAAAGCTAATTTGACTCGTACGTGTTTCCGCAAAACTAAAAAACTTGAATTTGCTCGTCCTGGGAGAACTTACCTTCAGAAAGTACAGGTGCTGATGGTACTTGTTACTGGATTTGGAAAAGATAAGATTTTTGACCGTGACGACCTGCGAGGGGTCAACTTTACAGGAGTAAACTTAGTAGATGCCAGCTTTATTGGCACAGACTTGAGCAAAGCTAATTTACAAGATGCGGATTTATCCAGAGCAAAGTTAATACAAGCACAGTTAGACGGAACTGATTTTACAGGCGCGACTCTTACTGGTGCATACATCAAAGATTGGGGGATTACCAGCGATACAAAATTTGATGGAGTGCGGTGCGAATACGTTTATATGCGACAGCCCACAAAAGAAGATCCTGATCCTCTGCGTAAACCGGATAACAGAGAAGAGGTTTTTGGAGATGGGGAATTTGGTGATTTTATCAAACCCATTGTTGACACCCTCGACCTTTATCATAACCAAGGTGTTGATCCGCGAGCTATTGCGATTTCATTCAAAGAGTTAGCGGAGAAACATCCAGAGGCAGAACTGCGAATTGTGGGGATGGAGGTGCGAGGTGAAGATAAGTTTTTAATCAGAGCAAAAACTGCACCTACAGCGAATAAGTCGGAACTCAGTGCTGAATATTTTGAAACTTATAATCAAATCAAAAGCTTACCAGAACGAGATATTAAATTATTGTTAGCAGAAAAAGATAGCAGAATTCATAGTTTAGAAAATATGGTAGAAACGGCACTGCAACGCCCCAGTTTTTATGCTCAAACTTATCAGAACCAAGGAAACACTACGTTCAGTGACCACTCCTCAACTGATTCTACCCCAAAAACTAACACCCCTGTTAAAACAATCCTGGTTCTGGCATCTAACCCAAAAAACACATCGTCTTTACGGTTAAACGAAGAAATTCGAGAAATTGACGCGGGATTACGACAAGCTAAAAAACGTGAACAGTTTAATCTAGAACAACGGTGGGCTGTGCGTACTCAAGATGTTTACCAAGCACTACTCGATTTTAAACCGCAACTCGTTCACTTTAGCGGTCACGGTTCAGGAGATGATGGTTTAGTACTAGAAGATGAAGCCGGGAACGTGCGGTTAGTAGATACCGTTGCACTGGCTGAACTGTTCAAGTTGTTTGCCAGTGACATTGAGTGTGTTGTCCTCAACGCTTGTTACTCGGAAGTTCAAGCGAGTGCGATCGCCACTCACATCCCCTATGTGATTGGTATGAACAAAGCGATTGGCGATAAAGCTGCAATTAAATTTGCAACAGGCTTTTACAATGCGCTATGTGCAGGGGAATCTGTTGAGTTTGCTTATAAGTTGGGATGTAATGTTATTCAATTGGATGGGATTGCTGAACATTTAACTCCTGTCTTGAGAATAGGGAACAGGGAACAGGGAACAGGGAACAGGGAACAGTAACAACTGTAGGACTTATATCATGTCCGGCTAATTACTTACGAACGGGTGTAGGTGTTCAAACCCTTACACCCCTACACCCTTACACCCTTACACCCTTTTCCCCTACACCCTTACACCCCTACACCCCTGTGTTTCTTCAGAGTCCTAATTGAGTTTAGTTGCTGGCTTTAATTGTGTAGGTTGACTAAGACTACGGAAATATAGACCACCCACAACCACCCAAAACAGGAGATATCCTACAGCCTGAACGAGATACAGTTTTTGGGTATAGCCAAATAAAGTTTTCAGCAAAATTCCAGGAAACTGTCGATCAGGTAAAATACCAGAGAGATCCCAAACTTGGGCACCTAAAAGACAAGAAGTATTTCCTTGTCCACAAGCATCAGCAACTGAGGAATTGATTTGGGTATAGGCGATCGCCGCCGCATCAAGATGGCGGAGTGCAGAAATCACTAATCCAGAGACAATCACCAGCAGGAACACGCCCATCACCTGGAAAAATTTGCTCAAATTGATGCGGATACTCCACTTAAACAGTAGCATCCCGATGACAACAGCCATACCGAGTCCTCCTATTGCCCCAAGTACGGGTGTCCAACCTTCTTGAAACTTAGCGACGATAAACAAAGCCGTTTCTAAACCTTCCCGAAATACGGCAATAAAAATTAAGCTGAAAATCGCCCAAGCTGCACGATTGTCTTCACCTAAAGCAGTTTTCACTGAGCCTTCGATTTCTGCTTTAAGAAATCGTGCTTGTTGTGTCATCCAGATTAGCATCCAACTGAGCATGGCGATCGCAATTACGCCCAGTCCCATCTCGAAAAGTTGCTTGAAAACAGGTGCATAAAGCAAATCAGATGTCTGCAAACCTTGGATACCCAGATTTAGTAATATACCAACAACAAAACTAGCTAAAGTCGCGCTGAGAACTCCTAAGTATACCCAACGATGCAACCTTTGTTGTTCAGCTTGCTGTAAACAGGCGAAGACGATTCCGACAACTAAAGCAGCTTCGACGCCTTCTCTTAAGGTAATAAAAAATGTTGGTAATGCAGCACTCCAATTCATAGTAATTCGTAATTAGTAATTCGTAATTAGGCAACCCAGATGAAATTTGACTTTCTAAATTTACATCTGTAGCGTGATTTTAGTTTTACATAATTTCTGTGGCAGATGCTTCTACCAATTGTTGTAGACTTTTTACCTTTGCTTTTAGCGGCTTTAATTTCTTGGACTCAACAGACTTATGTTTGTGCTTCAGTCTTTGTTCGATAATAGAATGAACCCCTTCCGTAAAACATCATCATGGAAACCCTCACCTTAAACGTACCTCCAGCTGTAGGTTTAACCGATGAGCAGTTTTATCAACTCTGTATTGCTAACGAACCTTGGCAATTAGAACTTACTCAGACTGGAGAATTAATTATTATGCCCCCAACAGGCGGAGAAAGCGGAATTAGAAATTCAGACATTAACACACAAGTCGGTTTATGGAACCGTCAAACCAAGTTAGGGAAAGTCTTTGACTCTTCCACTGAGTTTAAATTACCCAGTGGTGCTTATCGCTGTCCTGATGCTTCTTGGGTTAAATTAGAACGTTGGGAAGCATTAACAAAAGATGAAAAACGACGTTTTCCACCTATTTGTCCTGATTTTGTGATTGAACTGCGTTCAGAAAGTGATGCTTTAGAAAAATTACGCATCAAAATGCGGGAATATCAAGAGAATGGTGCGAGTTTAGGTTGGTTAATTGACCCGCAAACACTTTTAGTAGAAATTTATCGACCAGGACAAGATGTGGAAGTTTTGAATTTCTTTTTTGACAACCCTCCTCAACTTTCTGGTGAAGAAGTTTTACCTGGTTTTGTTTTAGATTTGACTATTATTTTAAATCCATAGCGAATAGACTATAGATAATTTTTCTATCACCAGTTCCTTGTTTTCAAAATAACTCATCAGGAGGTTTATATGCAAGAAGATAAAGTCAATAATCCAGAAACAAAAATTCACAACAGCGCTGGCGATGAAAAATCCCACATTGAGGCTGCATCAAAGTTTATTCAAGAGACTTCTATAGAAAAAATGCATGAAATAGCTGAAGCCGCGCGACTAAAAAAACTCATGGAACCTCCAAAATGGGTTTATCCCAGTGACGATTAATCAATGCTTTTTTTGTTTACACTCCTACACCATCCTTCAGTACAGTGTAGGAGTGTAATCCACACAATCTCTAGAAGAAAGTGTTTTGTCCTTGTGCAATCAAAGTCTCTATATTCCTATCCCCAATGGGGATGTTGTGATCTATTTGAGACGCTGGTAATATCTCAAGAATTCTGCTATTATCTAGAATAGGAATACCCTGGCTAAATTGAATATTGCCAATCCAGTCAAAGTTTTCGACCTGACCAAGCATAAAGGTATCATGTCCAAGATCATAGTCGGGTGTGTTGTTGCTGAAACCACCCAAGAGTAGCGAGTCATGAACTGGGTTGTTTATGAGTTCACCGCTATCACTTGCTGTATCAGTGTCAGAAGCAGCTTCAACTGTAGGTTCTGCAACAGGGGTGGATGCTGGGGTAGAATCTAAAACAGAGTCTGAAGGAAAAACACTGTCCAATGTGAGTGTAGGCATGGAGGCGGATTGCGGGGTAGGCGTTGATGTAGATGCAATCGTTGAGTTAGGTGTAGAGTTTGGTATGTAGCTCATAGGATTTTTATCACCACTACCAAAGTCCTGAACCCAATAGTTGTTATGAAAACCAATGCCAATCTCAGTGTATTGGGTCTTAAGGATATTAGCTCGGTGTCCAGGACTTTTCATCCAATCTTGAACAACCTGTTGAGGTGTTATTTGACCTGAGGCTATGTTCTCTCCCATCATTTGAGCTTCATAGCCAACAACTTTTGCTCGATCCCACGCTTGAGACCCATCTGGTGATGTATGACTCAAAATACCACGTTGTGACATTTCTTGAGCATATTTGTCAGCAGCATAGTTCAGTTCAGCATTTGCTTTCAGAGGTGGAAGACCATTTTTGGCTCGTTCCTGGTTAGTTAGTTCAAAAACTTGCTGCTCAAATGTCACGTTGTTTAATGCCATCAATCTCTCCTCACAAAGATTTGTTCATATAAACTCAGCAGATAAGAATTCTGCTGTCACTTTTGGTAGAAGCAAACCTGAAGAGGGCTAAGTAAAAAATATAGCAGCTGAAACGATTTTTGTGTACCAAAAAATATAATATCAAGGTAAATCCCAAGCGTCGTTCACAAAAAGTTGCCAAGGAAATGGCTATACGAAGTATCTCAAACTAGAGTTTGAAAATCTTAAACGTGAGAGAAACGAGATTTCTAAAGCGGTGAGGAAAGAAGAAAAAGAGCAAAAACGACTACTAGCGCGTCAAAAAGCTAAGGAAAGGCATCGCGGAAAAGCGTAGATCTTACAAAGCCTTCAGCATAGGTCTGTTCTTATACTAGTGAGACGTCTGTTGCAAAGTTTGGATGACTCCATACATTTGTACGGGATCAAGGACTCGCAGTAAACTAGTTTGAGTGACAATGCCTAATCTTGTTCCTCGATCCCAAGATACCACCAATCTTCGCGTTTGTTGCCGTTGCATTTCCACAAGAGCAGTCCACAAAGAATCCTCAGGATTGAGCACAAATAGCTGTGTACTCATCACAGTTTGCGCTAGAACTTCAGAGAGATTCACTTCCATTGCCTGAAATTGTACAATATCCTCCTCGGTGACAATTCCGATCGGAATGTGAACAAATTGTCCCAAATCTAACGGTGGTTGATCCTCGGTGATGACAACACAGCTAATCCGAAACTCTGCCATCACCTGAGCTAAAGTTAATACCGAAGCACTCATGGAAGCACGAATGACTTGGGTTGTCATCACATCTGCCACACGCATGAACTTCAAAAGATGAACAGGGCGTAAAATACTACGAATACTCTCGTGGGAAATTACACCAATAAGTTCGCCCTTTTGTCCTATTATGGGCAAATGGCGAATACGATAACGCCGAAATAAAAATAAAGCTGCAAAAACATCCGCAAAAGCAGCTTGCTCCAGCGTAATCACTGGTTGCGTCATCACTTCAGCTATTGTCACCTTTTTAAAGTCAACTTCATCTGCCGTTAGCCGTACAATATCTCTTTCTGTAAAAATACCCAGTAATTTAGTATTTTCTATCACTAAAACACAGCTTGAGCCTGTCGGATGTACGGTCAATCCATTTAACGGTGAATTAACACGAGATAATGAGCAACTGTGAATTCGCTTTTGATTCATTAAAGTAATGACATCTACCAGCAATGTTTCTGGTGTGACAGTCAGTGGTTTATAGTCTACCGCCGTCTCTATTGCTGGTTCACTCAGCCGCAGATCATCAAGTAGCATGGGTCATTTGTCTGGAGAACACTGTTTCATAATGTACCCATAAGACTGGGCAGAGTTCCTAACCTGTTTCGTCTGTTGTAAGTTTTGTCACTATTCGTTACATTAGCTTATGACACTCTCCGGGGAGACTGTGATGAAAGTTCTAAGAAGTTGCTTTGAACGAGGCTGTTGCCCTATGTTGTAAAGGTTTTTAGCGAAACGGCACAACTCCTGCACAGCAGGAAATTCAGACTTATTCAGTTCTCAGATTTGCTTCTTTTGGGTCAGGTAAATTCAGGTGTAACACGTAAGAAAATGGGGCAAGCGTATTCAGGAGGCAGTGCGCCTTTGCAGGTTCCCCTTCGTTTTGCAACGCCAAGCGTGGTTTCTAAACTTCCTCAAGATTTCTTATGATTTTTTCTGAAATATAAATTAAAAAACTGTCAAAATGCGATACAATAAGCGCCACTGAAACAATATGTTGCCTAATTTTTACACGGGTTTTACCCAAACTCCAAAGGCGCTATCAGTGTGCATCGAAACTTCCCCCTGGAGTGCGCTGTAGACGTGTCTTTAAGTCAAATATCCTCGCTATTTATGTCTAATAACACCTGGAGTCGTCACCACATTCTTTCCCTCGCTGACTTCACCACTGATGAGTACGATACCGTTTTGCAAACGGCTGCTAGTTTTCAAGAGGTTCTATCTCGGCGGACGAAAAAAGTCCCAACTTTGCAGGGACAGGTTGTGGCGAATTTATTTTTTGAGCCATCCACTCGCACTCGCAGCAGTTTTGAACTTGCTGCTAAGCGGCTATCGGCAGATACACTGAATTTTGCCTCAGGAACTTCTTCAATGACAAAAGGAGAAACTATTCTTGATACGGCGAAAACTTACTTGGCAATGGGAACTGATATAATGGTAATTCGCCATCGGGAGGCTGGAGTTCCTGATGCGATCGCCCAAGAAATGGATCGACTTGGTGTACGAGTCAGCGTCCTCAATGCTGGTGATGGTCAACACGAACATCCTTCCCAAGGTCTGTTGGACTTATTTACTATTTGTAGTCTCCTTGATCCAGATCTACCCCGAGTCGAGCTTTTGAAAGAAAAAAAGATTGCGATTGTTGGGGATATTCTACATTCGCGGGTAGCACGCTCAAATATTTGGAGTCTGACAGCAAGTGGTGCTGATGTGCATTTAGCAGCACCACCCACCCTCTTACCGAAATTATTTGCAGATTACTGTGAAAATACACCCGGTAAAGTATTTCTCCACTGGGAGTTAGAACCAGCTTTGCAAGATGCAGATTTTGTAATGACTTTGCGCTTGCAAAAAGAACGAATGACTGCTCATTTATTGCCTTCTTTGCGAGAATATCACCAGATGTTTGGTATGACACACTCCAGGCTGCAACTGTGCAAGCCAAATGTCAAGCTTTTGCACCCTGGACCAGTGAACCGTGGTGTCGAAATTAGCTCAGAGTTAATGGATGATGCGGAATTTAGCCTCATTCAAGCTCAAGTCACTAGTGGTGTTGCTGTTCGTATGGCGCTGCTGTATTTGATCGGGAGTGGTAGGGCATAGAGTAAAAAACAAACAGACAAGCAGAAAAAACTTCTTGACTAATCACTAATGACTAATGACTCAATATTAATATTGACATTTTCTTTATTTCGATTATTCTAGAAATATGGCAAATCAAGAAACGGCTCGATATGCAGATATGTTTGCTGCACTCGGGTCGGAGCCACGACTTGAAATAATGCGGCTGCTGTTTGCGGCTTATCCAGAAGGGATGACAGTGGGTGAGATTCAGGAAAAGCTCAAAATCCCGAACTCAACCCTGTCGCACCATTTGGAAAAGCTGCGGAACGAAGAGTTAGTGAAAAGCCGCAAAGATAAGCAATTTCTGTGGTACTCAGCGAATGCTGAGACGATGGAGGATTTGCTTGCTTTTTTGACGACGGACAGAAGCAGAGGTGAAGGCGTTCGCCTCTCCAATGAACACACCCTTGAGGGCGCTAACAAGACACCTATTCAGGAGGGGTTTATGTTTGAAAAATTTTTCGAGTCTATTTTTCACAAACTGTCAGGGTCTTTTTCTGACAGATTTCATCTCAAAGGTTTTGAAAGGTTCACCCAAAAGGCAGTTAACGCGATTAATTTGGCTCAGGGTGAATCGCGCCGTTTGGGGCATAATTTTGTTGGGACAGAACAAATCTTACTGGGACTTCTTGGTGAAGGGAGTGGTATAGGTTGGCAGTTTCTTAATTCTGTGGGGGTGAATTTGGAAAATGCACAGATTGAGGTCGAAAAAATTATCGGCAGAGGAAAAGGTGATACAGCTATAGATATTCCCTTCACTCCCAGAGCCAAACAGGTCTTGGAATTAGCAGTAGAGGACGCCCGATATCTTAATGTTAACTACATTGGTACTGAGCATTTATTATTGGGCATTCTCCATGAAGGAGGGGGAGTCGCAATTCGGGTATTGCAAAATCTTGGGGTAGATTTGATTTCTTTAGAACAGCGACTGCAAAGGGCTTTGACCTAACATAAGAGGTTTTCAGCCAGCCATGCTCATAACCCATTGTCCATTTATTGGTGAACGCGCAAAAGCGAGGTCGCGGATGAGTGGGATTCTGGAACGAATATAAGCACTAAGGGTACTGATTTCTTCGTCGTTAAGTAGTTTTCTATTTTCAAGCAGTTTAATTAACTGCTTGACTAGTTCCGCATCACTGAAGTTTAGAAGAGTACTGGTCTGGGTTTCTTCAATCACAGACCATAGATGACGTAACGTTGAAGAGTCCATCGGATAAACCTCCTTTGTAAAGACTCGTTCTTAGTCAAACACATTAGTGTTATCAAGAATCTAAAAACAATCTTAAAACTAAAATCTAAAGAAAATCTTAAATTTTACATAAATTAATTAGATGAGAATCTAATCATATAGCAGGGAATAGGGAACTCTTAACAGGGAACAGGGAATAGGGAACAGGGAAGAAGGTGTACCTAGTTTCACAAAAATCTTTGGAGGAGTCCTATATATTTCAATATGCTTGGTGATCAGACCAAAACCGTTATCAAGACGTTAATGTAGAGACGTTGCATCCAACGTCTCTACACGTGTGCTAGCACTGTACGACTAGCACTCTACGAATCCATGAAGCGTTCTATCTTACACGCAGGTTTAGCAGTTCTTCGGGAGATGCCAACATATCAATTGCCACGAAGAAAATTTTGCTTTCGGAATTGAGTAAGAAGCGCCAACTGATATTCATACCAACGTTGACACCAAACCAAGGAGTTTGTACTATACCTGTGACTTTGATTTGCTTAGAGCCATTTGGTAGATTTTCGGATATACCTTCTTGTGGCAGGATATTGAGTCCCTGTGCTTCTGCACGCATATATCTCTTGATCGCCTCACGACCAACAATCGGTTTCTGGAATGGTGGTTGCAGAGCACCATCGGGAGTAAACAGAGAAATAGCAGTGTCAAAGTCATCTTTGTTCAGAGCTTCTATGTAACTTAATACAGTAGGCTCTGTGATACCCTTAACAGTGATTTTAGTAGGAGCTGGCTCGGTGCGTGGAAACAGGGGTTCGGCCTCAATTTGGGAACTGCTGGGAGGAACAACATCCCCAAATCCCATGTCTACCACAGTATTACGAAGTACTGTGATTTGCTGACCTGCATCGAGTTTCTTGATTGCGTCTAGTACGATTTGTACACCTCTAGACATTTCATAGCCAGACGGAACGGGAGCAACGACGCCCTGTTTCATCAACTCTCCTAACTCAAACCAGAAAGCCAGTTTAGTGTTGACACTGAAGTTTGCATAGGAACGACTAACAGGAGTGTCAGCACGGTTAGCAAGATCGCGCATGACTTGCAATTGATCTGCTTGAGACATCTGCTTAATTTGGTTTAGTAAACCTTCCGCAAACTGTAGGCGTGCTGCTCCTACAGCCGCAGGAGTGATGGAACGACCCATTTCAGTGTAGGCAAACCAGAGTAATGCCAGTTTATCGTCAACGTTGAGTTGCTCAAACAGTGCTATCGTGGCTGGAATCGGACTAGGAACTTGAGTGCTAGAAAAAATGTTTTGAGCGGACTCGATTGAAAAAACCATCGTCAGAATCTCCAGATCTATTTGTATTTAATTACTCAAAATTTGCTTTTTCGGATATTAAGCTAAGACAGACTTGCAGTAATCCCTATTAAGCTGCGTTCAGTGAGAATCGAGCTTTCTTCTAGAGCGATACTACTCTAATCTTGGCACTTGTGAACATTGAATTTTTCTGTCTTATGGTGAGGCAGTGCTCAGCTAGGGTTTTGGGACAGTCGCGCGACCGCCTCACCCGAAGCGTGAAGCTAGCCTGTGAGTTATCTTACAGGCACATCAGTTAATGGGAGTTGGCAGTGATGCCGACTCTAGTCATTAATGACGTAGCTGTGTGTATTCGTGAAAACTGTTTTCACATAGGTTTGGCTGCCATGTAAATTAATGTAACAAAAAAAGTTAAAAAATGTAAATTTTGGTAACAATCTATAAGATTTTTCTTTTCTGGTAGAGTCATGTAACAGACTTTTATATATAAAAAGTTCATTAATTGTGCTATGCACTGTCTTCGGAACTATTGCAAAAACCGACTGATGATTTATCAGAGAGTATTGCCAGGCTTTACAACACTTGAATCTATTTGTTTAACAAAAATGAAGCAGCATCGCCGTTGCTGTGCCCCTTCTATACCGAAATACGGTATAATATGTCGATTCAAACTGCGAGTTGTAATGTAAAGTGAAACTCACTCCCCTGATTTTTCCCCGCAGACACAGCCCAAATCTCTCCTCCCAGTCTTTGAATGATTTGACGACAAATTGCCAAACCCAATCCAGTACCGCCAATTGTACGTCGCAGAAAACCTTCTGCTTGGTAAAAGCGTTCAAAGATGGCTTCTAACTGATTTGGCTCAATTCCCCGACCTGTATCTGCAATAATGACTTCTAACATTTCTTTCCCAACAAAAACAGGCTCAAGCTGACCCTGGGAAGACAACGAAGTCAATGACTCAGTTTCAGGGTTTAGAACTTGAGCACAAATTCTCACCATGCCATCTGGATTGGTGAATTTGTATGCATTGTCCAATAGCTTAGTCAAGACTTCCATAAGTCCTTCCCCATCAGCTTGAACCAGAGGTAACTCAGGCGGCAACTCCAAAACAATTTGAGGTAAAGCCTGCGACGAGGAGCGTTCTTTGAGGCTACTCAAAACTAAATCCAGGCAAGTCTTGAGGGAGATTGACTCCACATGCCAGCGCACCGAACCCCCTTCTAAACGAGAGAGGGTGATAAAATCTTGTATCAGACGGCGCATCCGTTCGGAATCATCTAATGCCGTTTCCAGCATTGAGCGTTGGAACTCTAGTGGCATTTCAGGTTCACTGGCTAAACTCTCTAAACAAACTTGGATAGTAGACAGAGGAGTCCGCAACTCATGCCCTACAATCGCAATCAGGTTGCTTTGTGTACGCTCTAAAGCTGCCAGTTGCTGGTTAAGGGTTTCCAAGTTGGTGTAAGCTTGAGCTTGGATTAAGGCGGCTCCTACTTGGGTGGCGATCGCCTCTACCAACACTCGCTCAGAGTCACTCCAAACATAAGCAGAGTCACCACAGTGATGCAATTCTAATATTCCTAACCAAGTTTGATGATAGCGAATTGGCACCAACAGGCACGACCGAATTGAAGCGCGTTGGAATTGAGCACTTAAATCGGGATGTGCTTGTATACCCAAGTCTTGTGTGGTATCGGCGATGGCGATCGCTCGATCACCAGTCAAAGCAGCTTGAAATAGCGGATGATTTGCCAATGACCAAGTTTCTCCCTTGATAGAAGGCAGTCCCAAGGCGACCCATTCATACTCAATAGGCGCTAACACTTCAGAGGGATGATAGTGGTAAAGGAGGCAGCGGCAAGGGCTAAAGAGTTGACCGAGTTCCTGAACTGTAACCTGAAAAATCTCTTCCGGTTTTAAAGAACTGCGGATAGCAGCGATGATCACATTAATGAGGCGCTCATTGCGCTCCTTTTTAGTAATAGTGCGATAGGCTTTGAGCTGCTTGTATTGGCTAGATTGTAAATATGTTACCAGACGGTCTGTAAACAGTCGGGCATCAATTTCTGATACCCGTTTCTTCGCCATACTAGACAAATCTTTGCTTTTAAGACCGTAGCGTTTTTGCGCTCGTTTCACACTCGCCGCCAATTCTGGTCGATAAACCAATATCTTATCCAGTAACAGTTGGGCTGCAAGAATGCTAGCTTGGCGGTCAAAAGTCCAGATTCCTTTAAATTGTCTTGCCTGGTCTAACGATACTGCGTCTACCGGGGAAGCGAATTCAAGGGCAACGATGCAGGCAGCATACTTTTGACCAATGATAATCAGATGCCACTCCTGGGCTAAACTGTCGTTGGGGTCAAGGGGAATAGTCGCGTAAGGAGTTGAAGCCGCTATAAAATCAGATTCTGGTGCAGCCAAGACATAAACCATGTCTGTTCGTTGGGCAATTCGCTGATAGCGACGGCTCTCCTGACGATAAAAGCGCTCCCGCTGAAAATTTGCAATCACCAGTGGCTGATCTGTCCCTGTTAGTATAAGGTCTTCCATTGCGTGAGAAAGAGCTGTTAGAGAAGCCTTGAAGTAGACTTTTGGACGCAGATGTGATACACTCTGAAGTAAATCCTGTAATATAGAATTTGAAGTCTTCATAACCGATAAGCTGTCAATTTCCCTTTTCAGCCAATTTCTAGTTGAAATTGAGGAGCTGTAAATAGGGTTAACTCCTCCAAACACAATCTTTCATAATCACATTTGTCAGTTGTTCAGTTATCACTGTTTACTGATAACCCTATGGCTGACGCCACGCCTGACGGCTATCGGGTATGCGCAAAGCGCACGCCTTACGGCTAGCGACAGTTGCCTGGCTGTCGGGAAAACGCGCTTGTGCTCTACTTGGGGAAACCCCAAGACCGCACTGGCTCCCCTCCCGCAGCACTGGTTTCACTGTTCACTAATAGCTGTAAAGAACCACTATTCACCTGTGTATCACGCAGATCAACCCCATCCAGGTTGATGCTGCAAAGGTCAGCGTAGCGCAGGTTGGTTCTTGACAAAATGGCTTTAGTAAAATTGGCGTTATACAAATCTGCCTGACTCAAGTTTGCACCTGTCAAGTTTGCTTTGCTCAAATTCGCACCCGCTAAGTTTACACCAGTGAGGTCAGCATAACGTAGATCCGCACCCTCCAAATTTGTATAGCTGAGGTCAGCGTAGCGCAGATTGGCTAATCGTAAGTCTGCCTTTGTTAGGACAGCCTTGTGTAAATCCACTTGAGTGAGGGTTGCCCGAATCAAACAAGCTTTACTAAAATTTGCCCAAATCAGGACAGCTTCAGTGAGATTGGCTCTCCACAGGGTTGCTTCATCAACTTGAGCCTCACTCAAATTGGCTCCACGTAGAGAAGCGCCTGATAAATTTGCCCCAGTCAAGTCTGAGCGACTCAGGTTGATTCCTGGTAAAGTAAATTCGCTAAGGTTAGCTTGCCGCAAGTTCACCTGCAAAAAATCTCTGTTACCTGCAGCATAGCGTATAAGAAGTTCATCAGTATCCATGTTCATGTAAAGTTGAGGCTCAAACCCCGGAATTTCTCATTACTGACAAGTGATGTGTCACACAATTGAGCAACCCTAAAACCTAAGGGTTGAGCAGTTTAGCTGATAGCAAAGGTTATTAACAATTAAGCGCGAAAACTAACAAACTCGCTACCACTCCACCAAAAGCTTAGCGCTTCTGTTGTTCAAGGCTTGGATACTCTGGCAAATAAATAGCGGATTCAGCCGCGTAATTGTTAAGAATGCCTCTGTCATCAGCGGTGTAACTCATGGTTTTGTCTTTTTGTAACTTTATATAAACAATTGTAACAAATAATGGTCAAAAAGCAATAACATGAGAATTATCTGCTAAAAACTTTTGGTTCAAGAACTGATCAAGACTGCTTAAGACTGCATTAGTATTGGTTCATTGTCCCCTTGTGCCCTCATTTTTCCACTTCCTAATTCCCACTCATGGCTGACGACGGAGTGAGATTTGGTAAACAAACTGAAGGTATGAACGCAACTACGGAAACAGATGAAAAATAATCTCAAAGAAATTTTTCGTGTCATCCTTGCGGTATCTATGCTTATCGCTGGGATAACACACTTTACATCTGCTGACCAGTATGTCAGGATTGTGCCGCCGCAACTCCCCTACCCTCTGGAAATTGTTTATCTCAGTGGCTTTTATGAAATCTTGGGCGGTATTGGGTTATTAGTTCCGCCTGTCAGTCAAGCTACGGCTTGGGGGCTTATTGCTCTTTTTATTGCTGTTTTTCCAGCAAATATCAACATGGCGGTTAATCTGATTCCGATTGACAATATACCCAATTCACCTTGGGTACATGTGATCAGACTTCCTTTTCAGCCGGTTTTAATTGCTTGGGCTTGGTTGTACACACAACCATCAGATTTAGATAAACAAGCTTCTATTATTCCTAAGTCACTTATTCCCAAGAAACTACTGAAATTGGAGTAAGCAGCTTTTACATAGCCCTCTCTTAAGAGGAGAGGGAACAAGGTTAAAATAATGAGGGTGCAAACGGATTAGATATGACGACATCAAAGACCGTGCAACAACTACAAGCCCAATGGGTAACGCCAGAAAATTTTCGTCGATACGGACAAGTGATTTTTTCTAAGTTAGATGGTAACTCCTTTAATGCAGAAGACGCTCAATTAGTACTTGACAGAGGTACTCCCCGCTTTTACATTATGAGACTGCACTCCAAGGGGCGCAGATTTCACACTATCACTCGCCATGTGCAATGTACTCAGTGTTTGGGTTCATTGGAAGGGAAAGACTGGCTAATTGCTGTTTGTCCTCCTAAGAATAATATTGATCAACCATCTCTAGAAGAGATTGCAGGTTTCCGCATTCCAGGAAATTGCTTTATCAAGTTAGAAGTAGGAACTTGGCACGCTGGACCATATTTTGAACATGAAGTTGTGGATTTTTATAATTTAGAATTGAGTAATACGAATGTGGTAGACCATTTTACTCACAATTTCCTTAACAGTCACAGTTTAGAGTTTGAGTTTGAGATTTTTTGACACTCTTAGGCTTGTGAAAACTATGCGCGCTTGGCGCTCAGCGTGAGCGTTCGCTATCGCTCGTTTATGCCTACCGCACGCTGCTTTATAAGTTCTGCGGAGGCTTGTGCCAACACGAAGTGTGCGTGCGCTTACACTCAAAGCCGTAGGATTCTAAGCTCAGCGGTAAAAGAGTCTTCCCAGAAAGGCTTTCAGTAGTTGAAGTTAGTACTGATAATAAATTAATACAATGTGAAGCTCGATATTGCAGGTCAGTTTTTCCTTGCTTATAATTAGAGTAAAAGGTGTAAAACTAAAGCACCAAAATCACAAAAAAACAACAAAAAACTAAGTTAAATCAATCGAAAGAATATCGGTCTCAAAAAAATTGAAAAATTAACTGTTTTCGAGAATTGTCAAACATTCTCTAATTATAGCTGCCAGTAAAAATTGAGTATAACTCAATGGTATTTGTTGCGTTATGGAATTTGTTATTGGCAGTAGAATGGTGTTTATTTTGACTGAAATTTTTCAGATTGGGTTTGACTATAATAGCCAAGCCAAATTTGGTCATGTGTCAATCTGGCTAGATGAGGTCAAGCTAAGGAGAATAGTAAAATGTTAGAATTACAAAGAAAAGACTTTAATTGTTTTACCAGCTACGCTAAGATAAGTATATCTTCTATAAATGTAGATAAGCTGAAGCCATTCTTTATTAACCTTCCTGCAGATCCATATTTAGCAGGCAATTATCGTTTCAGGCGTTTATCTCATTTTGAAATTTCTGGTAAGAATATAATCAAGCTGCCACATCGTCTTTTCTATCAATCTAAACAATATAATCCTTTGTTGGGTAATGTAGTCAGGGAGTATGCAGAACTAGATGATGAACTGATAGAATTGACAGATTTTCAAAGAATGATTTTAGAATTTTTCGAGTTTTGTGAACTCTGCTCAACTTTCAAAGAAGTTGCAGTTCATCAAATTAGAATCAGCGCTTCCCCAGAGCAAATTGGCAAACCTGCTCCTGAAGGAATTCATAGAGATGGAGTAGATGTAATTGGTATATTTTCTGTGAACAGAGAAAGAATTGAAGGGGGAGAAACTCATTTATACAAATCTAAGAATGACAGCCCAGTTTTGAACAAAATTCTCAACCCTGGAGAAATGTTAGTTTTTGGTGACCGGGAATTTCTCCATTTTACATCTGCAATTAATGCAACCTCCTTAGAATCTGGAGTCAGAGATGTGTTTGTATTAACTTGTCCAGGATTAAGTCCGTCAAACGATAAGTAAAGAACCAAATTTAGTATTCAGACTACAGCATTACAAATAAAGGAGTTTTTTATGGTTGACCTTGACTTAAGGTGGATACGCAATCAGTTTCCAGCACTTTCACAAGAAATCAATGGTCAACCTATGATTTTTTTTGATGGACCTGGTGGAACTCAGGTACCAAAGTCAGTGATAGATGCGATCGCTCAATACCTAATCACCTCAAACGCCAATGCACATGGAGCTTTTGCCACAAGTCAGCGCACAGATGCGCTCATAACTTCAGCTCGTACAGCTATGGCTGATTTATTGGGATGCAGTTCTGACGAAGTAGTCTTTGGTGCTAATATGACTACGCTGACTTATAGCTTGAGTCGGGCGATTGCTCGCGAACTCCAAAGCGGTGATGAAATCATTGTCACTAAACTAGACCACTATGCTAACGTTTCACCTTGGTTTGCGCTTTCTGAACGCGGTGTAGTCATTCGTGAAGTCCAAATCAATGTAGAAGATTGCACGCTAGACATGAACCATCTCAAGCAGCAGATAAATGAACGGACGCGATTAGTAGCGGTAGGGTATGCATCCAATGCTGTGGGCACAATTAATGATATTGCAACAATTGTGCAATTAGCTCATGCTGTTGGGGCGATGGTTTTTGTGGATGCGGTTCACTACGTTGCTCACGCTCCCATCGACGTACGTGTGCTTGATTGCGACTTTCTCGCTTGCTCTGCGTATAAATTTTTTGGACCGCATGTTGGGGTTTTGTATGCAAAGCGCGAGCATCTTGCTCGATTGCGTCCTTACAAGGTGCAACCAGCTTCAGATGAAGTTCCCTCACGTTGGGAAAATGGAACCCAGAACTACGAAGGACTAGCGGGGTTAGTAGCAGCAATCAACTATCTTGCTGAACTAGGTCACCGAGTCTTACCGGGTGTTCAGAACCGCCGAGAAGCCCTACTTGCGGCGATGATAGCAATTAAGCAATACGAAAGAGATTTGTGCCAAAAGTTGGTCACAGGATTGCTAGAAATTCCTGATATAACTTTATATGGCATTACTGATCCAACCCGCTTTGACTGGCGCACACCAACCGTTGGCTTACGACTTGCTGGGCAAACACCTCACGCTGTTGCTAAAGCATTGGGTGACCAAGGTATCTTTACCTGGAACGGTAACTTCTATGCACTCGGTCTTACCAAAGACTTAGGAGTTGAGTCAAGCGGAGGACTTTTGCGTATTGGGCTGGTTCACTACAATACCGTTGAAGAGATTCACCAGTTGTTGAAAGCACTTATTAATATAGTGCCGAGTGATGAGTGCTGAGATATAGCCATTCTCGGTTACATTTACCAGACAGTAGGGGGCACAGCCTGTGCCCCCTACCATGCCGTCAAATCAAGGTCAGAGCATATTTCTCAACAAATAATCCATACGCTTGTTTGTGCAGTTGTGTAAACATTTATATCCTCAAACAAAAGTGTTAGCACTTAGCTGCACAGAAAACATTACGAAACTATGACAAAGATTTGCAATTGATAAGTCAGCTCCTGTAGAGTTTTCTCATGTAAGTCTGTTAGCTATATCAATTAATTAGCATTAACTGGCGGATAGCACTACCGATTGTAAGGGGCAAAGATGAGAAGGGAGCAAAAACTGAAAGCTCTGCTATTGACAAGTTCTGTTTCGATGTTAGTGACAACTCCTGCTTGGAGTCAGATAGTCAAAACTCAAGGAGTACAACAAAGTAGTTCTGATCAACGATTACCCTTACTCTCCAAAGCAGAGCTGGTTGAACCCATAAGAGAGATTCGGCACTTAAGTGAGATAGAGCATCCTTCCAAAAGTGCCAGAATGCTCGTGCAGTCATCAACACCACCAAACCCCCCTTCCGTCCTCCCTTCGCAAGGAGGGAAACAGGGGGGTGGAGTCGTGCAAGTGACCGGAGTAAAAGCAAATCCCACAGATAAGGGTGTGGAGGTCATCTTACAAACTACCAAGGGGCAGGCGTTGCAACTAGTCAATCGCAGTACTGGCAATACTTTCATTGCTGAGATCCCCAATGCTCAACTGCGCCTTCCCTCAGGTGAGGGATTCACATTCCGCTCACAAAAACCAATTGCGGGTGTTACTGAGATAACGGTAACTAATTTTGACGCCAAAACTATCCGAGTGACGGTAACGGGTGAGGCGGGTGCACCACAGGTCGAATTGTATGATAGTCCCAACGAAGGTCTGATCTTCAGTGTTGCGAGTACCGCACCTTCGGCGCAGAACCCCACCCAACCCTCCCCGAACCTCGCGGAGGGACAAAGGGAGGGGTCACAAACACCACAAAATCCTGCTCAGCCAGAAAACCAGACACAGCCAACTAGACCATCAGCTTCTGGTGATGAACCGATTGAGTTGGTGGTGACAGGGCAGCAAGATGGATACCGCGTACCTGATGCAACAACTGCAACGAAAACTGATACTCCCATCCGGGATATTCCAGCTTCAATTCAAGTTGTTCCCCGACAGGTGCTTGAAGATCAAAAAGCTATTAACCTGATTGATGCACTGCGTAATATCAGTGGTGTTTCATTAGGAGCTACTGGTGGTTTAACTTCTTTTCCGAATCAATTCACAATTCGAGGCTTTTCAACTAGTAACAACAACGGCAGCAATTATGTCAATGGCATTAGAATCAGAGGTCGCACATTCTCTGAAACAGCGAACATTGAGCAAGTTGAAGTTCTTAAAGGTCCAGCTTCGGTGCTTTACGGACAGGCTGAACCAGGTGGAATTATTAACACGACCACCAAACAACCGATTGACTAACAGAACATTTGACAGAAACGACACAGCTTTTAGTCCTCGCGTGGGGATGGTTTATCAGCCGATTTCGCCAGTTTCCCTGTACGCCAGCTACAGTCGCTCGTTTTTGCCAGCGGGTTTGTTTACTGTCAATGCAGATGGGACAACGTTTAAGCCAACCGAGGGCGAACAATTTGAAGTGGGTGTAAAAACAGAGTTTCTAGACGGCAAACTGTCAGCAACAGTAGCAGCTTACCAAATCACCAAGCAAAACGTTGTTGCACCGGATCCGACTCCTGGCAGATCAAACTTTAGCATCCAGGTGGGCGAACAACAAAGCCAGGGTATTGAGTTAGATATAGTCGGACAACCAATACCAGGATTAAATCTGATTGCCAGCTACGCGTACACTGATGCAGAAATTACTAAAGATACTAGACCAGCTTTCAAAGGAAATCAACCTAACAACGTGCCACGACACGGTGCAAGTTTATGGGCTGCATATGAAATTCAAAATGGAGGTTTCAAAGGCTTGGGATTAGGTGCAGGGTTGTTTTTCACAGGTGATAGAAAGGGAGACTTAGCAAATACTTTCACTTTGCCTAGTTATGTGCGAACTGATGCGACGATTTTTTACCGTCGTGAGAATTGGCGAGTGGGACTGAATTTCAAGAACCTTTTTGATGTGGATTATTTTGAAAGTGCCCGTGATAGAAATGCAGTCTTTTACGGCGAACCGTTTACGATTCTGGGGACATTTTCCGTAAATTTTTGATTTTGTCAGTTTTTGTCATCCTTTTTCTCAAAAATGAGCATCCACCATGAATTATAAACAATTCCGCGACTTTATATTTTACATACACCGCTATCTCGGCTTAATTGTCGGACTACTGTTAATCATCGTCGGATTAACTGGCAGCTTACTAGTCTTTCAGCGCGAAATCGACCAATTCTTAGTAACTCAGCAATTTGGGCAAGTCATTCCTCAAGGACAACGCGTCCCTATTGAGTCCGTAGTCGAAACTGTCAAAACCGCCTACGCCTCGCAACCTGAACTGAAACTATTAAGCATGAATACACTTCCAGATGCCCACCTCCCCTATCGCGTCTGGCTGGAAGGTCCGGATGACACACGAAGGCAAGTATTTGTCAATCCCTACACGGGTGCAATTATGGGTTCTCGTCAGTGGGAGCGTACATTAATTGGGTTCACCTTCAAACTCCACTATGAACTTCTTGCTGGCAACATTGGAACAATCATTGTTGGAATTGCCGCGTTTTTCCTTTTCCTTCTTAGCATTACAGGATTTATTTTATGGCCCGGTTGGCGCAAATTGATTCTTGGCTTCAAGATCAAGTGGGATGCACATCCCAAGCGAACTAACTTTGATATTCACAAGGTGGCAGGCATTATTGCAGCTGTTTTCCTTGGCATGATTTCCTTCACAGGTGTGTGCTGGAATTTTTGGGATTATTCCCAACCTGTAATCCACGCTGCAACCTTCACTCCCATGCCACCGAAACCAGTTTCTCAACCTATAGAGGGTAAGTCACCTTTGGGGCTAGGCGAAATTCTCAAAAAAGCTGATGCTGCCCTACCAGGTGGTGTTACTACCTACATCAGCCTACCGCAAACTCCAGAAGGAGTTTTTAGGGTGGGCAAAAAACAGCCTCAAGAAACGTGGGAGTACGGTCGCTCCCAGGTTTATCTCGACCAGTATACAGGCAAAGTGGTGCAACTAAAAAATGGTTTGCAGCCATCACGAGCTGACGTTGTTTTCAACTCGTTTGTACCAATGCACTATGGCACCTTTGGTGGCTTAACTACCCGCATTTTCTATATATTTGTTGGACTTACACCGCTGATTCTATCTATCACTGGCTTTGTGATGTGGTGGTATCGCTACAAAGGCAAAAATCTCGGACGGGAGTCAATGAAAATGATTGAGCCTTCAGTGAAAAGTTAAAGAATGACCGAAAAAAAAGGATACAAGCCCCCAACTTAACGGCGAGAATACCTCGGCATTATCTACGGCGTATCCAAAACAGAAAGCGGTACGATAAATTTACCTATCGGTCGTCATCCAGTTGATCGGGTCAAACTAGGTTGAAACACAGCAATACTGCAAAAAATGACGACTTTTGCGCTGGTTGCGAAAGAATAGAGGGATTTTCCTAAAGATTTTCTATTGTGAGTGATTCTTTTTACTGTCAAATTATATACAAATTAATTATTGCTCTCAGTAGACTCCTCAAAAAATCTTGAAATCTTTAGGAACCACAACAAGCGTAGATGATGAAAATCCACAAAACTATTAAAGCTGTCATTATTGCTAGTATAGTTGCTGTCTTGGTCGTTTTCGGAACTCCAGCACTTTCTCATAATGTTGAGTATCGCGAGCATAAGCAAGCATTAAATCAGGTGCTCAGCAATAGTTCAAATATCAAGCTGACTGCACCTTCTTACACCAGTGTTGTTGATGAAATCAACAGCACTATCTCTAATCTTGCTCCTCAAAACAGAAAATTTCCTATGAGCACAAAGAAAGCTTATAGAGTTAGAAAGAACGTTGTTGACCTTACCCAAGAAGAAAAACAAGCATTCATTAATGCTGTGCGGACATTAAAACACATAGTCCCCAAGGGTAGCAGTATCAGTATCTATGACCAGTTTGTTGCAGTGCATGTAGCGGCAATGGGTTTAATGTACGACAGTGCACAAGGTCCGGCTGCTGGACATGATGGTGCCCATGAAAGCGATTTATTCCTACCGTGGCATCGTGAGTTTATACACCGATTTGAAAAAGCGTTGCAATTAGTAAACCCCAATGTCACACTTCCTTATTGGGATTGGACAGACGCTAATGCGTTGACAGTTCTCTTTCAAGATGACTTTATGGGGCCAAATGGTCAAGGAGTCAACCTCAGCATTCCGGGTTTGGGTGAAGTTCAAGGAGGACCTGTTGTGTCTGGTTCTTTTACAAAAGCCAATGGATGGGTTCTAAACCCAAACTTACATATCAAGCCATCAGGAGAACCATTTGGCGACACACTCTTACGCTTTCTGCAAGTGCCACCTACAAATAGTTACCCTATTCCTAAAGAAGATGTGGAGCAAATCCTTACTATTAATAACTATGGAACTTTTCGCTTAGCTCTAGAAGGGTTTATCAAACTTGATAGTTCCTCTCAACAACCAACGCCAGGAGTCTTTGAGCATAACTATTTTCATAGCTTCGTTGGTGGAGCCACTTTTGACCCTGCTGTAGGTCGTCCCGATCCTCTAGGTACAATGGCTGCCCTTGCCAGTTCTATTAACGATCCAATATTTTGGTTAATTCATTCTAATGTGGATCGCCTTTGGGCCGAATGGCAGGCAAATGGACACGCCGGTTCCAATTATTATCCTGCCACAGGTGGACATTATGGAGAGAATCTCAATGACCGATTGTGGCCTTGGGATGGAGGAGAGTCCATTCCAGCGAATTGGACTCCTGGAGATTTGTTATCTTTGCTACCTCGATTTTCACAAAATGATATTGTTACACCTGCAGACACTCTGGATTTTAGAAAGTATGGCTATACCTATGACACTCTTAAAAGAGCAATTGTCAATCTGAAATCAAGTTCATAAACTGTGAGGTATAGCAACAGACATATCGTTTAGGACATCGTACTTTGATTAAGAGGGAACTCTTAACTCTTAACTCTTAACAGGGAAATGTCCTAACAATTGTGGCGACTGCTATAAAAATCACAGGATAATTGTGAGTGTTGTCAAGGGTCTAGAGTTCAGAGTCACTCTGGACTTTTTACTTGCAGCCTGATAGGTTATAAAGTCTTATCCTCATCATAGCGACGAGGAGTATAAACCCAGACGCTACCATCGCACCGCTGAATCGTCCGGGTTTTGCTTGACCCCACAAGAATGACTGTCCGCATATCAGCGAGTTCTGGTGCTAAGTTTTCCAAAGTGCAAACCTGAACAGATTCTCCATCCCTACCAAGATTGCGGGCTAGCACAACTGGAGTCTCAGGATATCTATAACGCAGCAGTATATTTTTTGCCTGTGCCAGTTGCCAGGTACGCTGCTTTGACACTGGATTGTAGAAGGCAATTACGAAGTCTGCTTGTGCAGCGGCAGTAATTCGCTGTTCGATAATTGACCAAGGCTTTAAGATATCAGACAAGGAGATAGCGCAGAAGTCATGACCCAGGGGGGCACCAATCTTCGCTGCTGCTGCTTGCATCGCGGAAATACCTGGTGCTACTTGAATTTCGATACCTTGCCATTCTGGCTTTGCCTCCTTCTCAAGCACTTCAAACACTGCTGCTGCCATAGCATAAATGCCGGGGTCACCAGAAGAGACTACCGCCACAAAACGCCCTTCTGTCGCTAAATCTAGCGCTACTCGTGCCCGTGCAATTTCTTCCCGGTTGTCGGACTCATGCCACCTTTTACCTTTGCTCAACGAGCCGACTAATTCCAAGTAAGTAGAATAACCAACTAAATCAGTGGCATTACGCAAAACTTCCTTAACTTCTGGAGACATCCAATCGCTTCCTCCAGGACCAGTGCCAATGACTACCAATCGACCGCGTGGTTTACCTGTGGTGTTGATATTGATGGGTGAGGGTGAGAGGGCGATCTGCTGAAAGCAGCAGCGCTTCGCTATCGCACAGCTAAAATCAGATGTTTGCCGTTGCATCACCAACTGCCCAGAGGAAGCGGTTAAAGCTGCTGCTGCCGCCACATCCACAGTCTTACCTTGTGACATCACACCCGCAATTTCGTCTGGAGTAAAGAAGCGAATAGGCACATTGAGGGCATCGGCAATTTCTTGTAAAGCTGGATTAGCAGCATCAAGAGTGCTGGCGAAGATTCCTGCAACAGATGCTGAAGCTAACTCAGCATCAGCCAGCATTTGCTGCACAAGAGCGATTTCCTCAGAACTCCCTCTTTCTGTTTTTGGTAAGCAGGGATTAAGGAAGGTTATCCCAATCGCTACTGTTGCAGGATGATAGACGAGGCGGCTTGATGTAGAAACAACTTGCTTTTCAGTAATTTGTATAACTCTTGTTGCATCCTCGGCAATAGGTAAGGCACTATTCTTCAACCAAGGTGCACTTCCTTCCAACCTCACCGAGTTTCCCGCTAGTAAGTCAGACATGAACGATTTAGCGTCATCCGGGTTAGCCAGACGGTACCCTGTAGGAGGATCTTCCAGCGCGATGCCAAAACGAATGTCACCTGTAGCTGTGATAGCGGGTTTGACACTCAGTACCTCACCGATTTGGCGTGCTAGCGAATTGACACCATTAAGTCCGCCTAAAAGTGGCACCACTGCACTACCATCTTCAGCAACAGCAAGAACTGGAGGTTCCTCTCGCTTATTAGCAAGTAATGGCGCGAGGGTTCTGATGAGAATACCTGTTGCACAAATGCCAATGATTGGTGTTCCATGAGCAAATAATTCTCGCAGTGTCGTTCCAAACTCAGTAAAACTAACATCCACATCATCAGTTCGACCTGCCAACCCGTATAATTGCGCTCCTGGCAAGACGCTGATAATTTTTTTTGCCACGGGGATACTGTTGTTACCCAGAATTATCACAGCAGGCGGAATTTTTGTCATGCTGTGATTGCGCGAGTGTAGAAACCGTGTGTCAAAAGACCAGGGAGGAAACACGACACGGTTGATTTATCAACCGTCAAATTCTCCAAATTAGGCATACGAGTAAACGATGACTCAGCAATCTTTTTACGTTGTTTGCATTTTCTACAACGTTATTGATTATAACTTGAAAATAAGAGAACAGAAAAAATTATATTTTCATCATTGGTGATGAAACTTGTTTCATTGGGACTGACTAACTGCTATCTCTGTCATCTAAGTTTGAAGCATTATCAAAACTTTCAATTAACGCAGCAATTGTTTCAGATTCATCAAATATTATTCCAGTTTATCGTTCATCACTTGCATCTCCAGATGTAAGAAAATTGTGACTGCCTATCATAGCAAAAGAAGAGTCACATACTAAAAATTTTTCATGCGTCCCTAATAATTTTAACTGGAATTGATTCGGATATTCCTTTTCTAACTTTTCTAGTTCAGGCAAAACTCCATATTTCCAATCTTGTCCTTGCTGATTCATCTTTGATATAAGAATTTTTCGATTTAGCGGTATTAATTTCTTTGAGCCTATATCATTAAGATTGCCCCAGCCAATATTAATATGACATCCTCGCTTCAGGAGGTATCTGAATTTTTGTAAGACTTCCTTATTAATAGCAGATTGAGTCAACCAAGGGTTAACTAGAATTAGTCGCTTTTTTGTTTGATCTAATGCTTCCATGAAGATTTTACGGCTCTCACTACGCCCAATTATAATTTCTAGTTTCTGGGGAGTAGGAATGTGTTTAAAAGCTGATTTAATTAATTTGATATCTTTTAAATCTAGCCCTATAGGTTCATAACGTTCATAAAAGAAACTTTTGTAGAAGTGGCATGGTGGACATCCATGAATAGAAAATTCTGCGTTCTCAAAACAAGCTCCTGAGATATTACTTTCACTAAGGTCAGCATCAGCGAGAATCGCATTGCTCAAATCACATCCGCTAAAGTTTGCTCCTACAAAATTTGTGCCGCTAAAGTCTGAGCTTTTCAGGTTTGCCTTATAAAGATTAGCTCTGATGAAGCAGGCTCTAGAATAATAATCTCTAGAATGATCTACTTCAACAACAATTCCAACAATCAAGTCAGAAAGATTAGCTTGACTAAGATTGGCTCCAGTAAAGTTTGAGTTTATTAAACTAGCTTTTCTAAAATCACACCTATCAAGGTTAGCTCCAGCAAAATCTGCCTCGTCAAGACAGGCTCCTCTAAAATTTGTAAAACCTAGCTCGGCTTCTCTAAGATTAGCTAAACTGAGATTAGCTTCACTGAAGTCACTGTTAACAAAATAACCTCTCTTTAAGTCAGCCTCCTTAAGGCTTGCCCCACTAAAGTTGATTGAGCTAGTAACTAAGTCAAATAACTCGTCATCCCAGTAAGGATTATCAGGACTTTTCCAGTGCTTACAAGCATCCTCTAAATTTGCTCTATTTAAGTTAGCTTGACTAAAATTTGCTCCGCCCATGAAAGGGGTTTTCAGACTAGCACCAGTAAGGTTAGCTTGGCTGAAGTTAGCTTCAAGAAGCCAAGCAAGGTCAAAATTTGTATGGGCGAGATTCGCATTGGCAAAATTAGCTTTAATTAATTTACTATATTTGAGGTTAGCTCCTTCAAAATTAGCTCCTGAAAGATCAGAACCTTCAAAATTAACTCCTGAGAGATCAGATCCTTCAAAATTAGCTCCTTGAAGATTAGCTCCTTTAAGATTAGCTCCCCAAATATTTATTCCCCTGAGATTAGCTCCCTGAAAGTTAGCATTTTGTAGCTTAACCCGAAAAAAGGTTCTTTGTCCTTTACAATAATTTAGCAGAAATTCTTGAGCATCCATGTTGAAGATCAATAATATAAAAAAGTTTTTTTAAGCAATTCACAACTGAAGCTGTTCTATCTGTTTGATAACTTTAACCAAAAAAATCAAATCGTCCCCGCCATGTGGCGGGGACGACTTAACTATCTAACGCTGATATCGCTGATATATTAGATAACTATTACAAAGCGTTACCGCGAGGAAGAACTTCCTCAGGGAAGACAAATTTTTCGTGAGGTTGATCAGCAGGAGCCATCCAAGCGCGGATACCCTCGTTGAGCAAAATGTTCTTGGTATAGAAAGTTTCAAACTCTGGGTCTTCTGCTGCCCGCAATTCTTGCGACACRAAGTCGTAAGCCCGCAGGTTCAGTGCTAAACCCACAATTCCAACTGCGCTCATCCACAAGCCTGTGACTGGCACAAACARCATGAAGAAGTGCAACCAACGYTTGTTGGAGAAAGCAATTCCAAATATCTGTGACCAGAATCTGTTTGCTGTCACCATTGAGTAGGTTTCTTCTGCTTGGGTTGGGTTGAAGGCGCGGAAGGTGTTGGCTGCATCACCGTCTTCAAACAAGGTGTTTTCTACTGTTGCACCGTGAATAGCACACAGCARYGCTCCACCTAGAACTCCTGCTACTCCCATCATGTGGAAGGGGTTGAGTGTCCAGTTGTGGAATCCTTGCAAGAACAGCAGGAAGCGGAAGATTGCTGCCACTCCGAAGCTAGGTGCAAAGAACCAGCTTGATTGTCCCAATGGGTACATCAAGAAGACGCTAACGAACACTGCGATTGGGGCTGAGAATGCGATCGCATTGTAAGGACGAATTCCTACCAAGCGAGCGATTTCAAATTGCCGCAGCATGAAACCAATCAGCGCAAATGCTCCGTGCAGCGCTACAAATGGCCATAACCCTCCCAATTGGAACCAACGGGTGAGGTCGCCTTGTGCTTCTGGTCCCCACAACAACAATAACGAGTGTCCGAATGCGTCTGCTGGGGTCGATACTGCTACTGTCAGGAAGTTACATCCTTCCAGGTACGATGAGGCTATGCCGTGGGTGTACCAAGAGGTGACGAAGGTTGTACCGGTWAGCCAACCGCCWAGTGCTAGGAAGGCGCAGGGGAACAACAGTATCCCTGACCAACCTACGAATACGAAACGGTCTCGCTTTAACCAGTCGTCGAGAACGTCAAACCACCCCCGTCTTGCCGGGGCGCGTCCTACTGCAATGGTCATTACAACGAATCTCCAAAATCTTATTATTGCGGGTTTCCTCTGCCGGTTCTAAGATGGGCATTTGACAGCCTTCTTAAAACAGAGAGTTAATTGAGTTGTCAATCGTAGTTTACAATTTTTTACCAACTCTAATCAAATTGTATATAAAGTTCTCAGATTTTTCTAGTGTTTTTTTCATTTTTTTAACCGAAACTTAACTTTTCCCGTCAGTCACCTCCTCAAACTCGCTCCACGCAAGCTAACGTTAAAATGAGTCCTGCACCTTAATTTCATTGAAGCGAAATGTTTAGTATCGACTTAACCGTAAAGAACACAGCTTTCCCCATATCTATAGAACGTAAAACATCTGAGGATGCGGAGGCAGTGTATCAGCTGATTGTGGCGGCTATGCAAACTGGCAGCCCTGATATTGTGGAACTCACAAGCGAGGGGAAGACAGAAAAGAAAATCGCCGTCCGTGCTAGTGAAATTTCTGGAGTTCAGTTGACTCAGAAAGATGGTGCTGCTGGTGGTGGAACTGGCAGACCACCTGGTTTCTTCGCTATAGCAGCTGAGTAATCGGCTAGTGGTATACTCATGGCGGAACTAGGGATAGAAGTTAAGAATTTAAACTTTAGCTGGTCATCCGGAGAAAGTGTGATTAAGTCTTGCTCTCTGGAAGTACCCAAGGGTGAATTTTGGATGCTCTTGGGTACAAATGGCAGTGGTAAATCCACCTTACTCAGACTGCTTGCAGGGCTATTAACCCCGAAATCTGGGGACATTCAACTTTCACCTACTGTGGGCTTTGTCTTCCAAAATCCTGATCATCAACTCGTCATGCCAACAGTTGGTGCTGATGTGGCTTTTGGGCTGGTGGAAGAAAAACTCCCACCTGCTGCTGTCAGAACTCGCGTTGAAGAGGCACTCGAAGCAGTCAATTTACTCTCACTGCAAAAACGTCCTATTTATGCTTTGAGTGGTGGACAGAAACAACGAGTGGCGATCGCCGGCGCTTTAGCCCGTCGCTGTGAAGTCCTATTGTTAGATGAACCAACTGCTTTGCTTGATCCAGATAGCCAATTGGAACTCGTAGCTAGTGTCCGCCGCTTAGTCAAAAATCGTGGTATCACAGCCCTGTGGGTTACCCACCGCTTAGACGAGTTAAATTACTGTGACGGCGCTTTGCTGCTAGAAAGGGGTTCTTTATTGGATCAGGGTGAACCGCAGCGCCTGAAACGACGGCTGATGGAATTGCACGACGAAACTCCTGAGACTTAAGGAGACAAGGGTGTAGGGGAAATTTCGTTTGCCTTGCATGCCCATAGGGCATATTTTCCATCGATTTTTCTCTACACCCCTATATACATTTTTCTTTTTGTAACATAGTGTTACAACCCATGCTTCAATTACTATGAATTTTATGAATGAATTTTGTTAACTCTAGAAAATTGTGACCCAAAACCATGCTCTCTTCCTTACCCCGAGCCGTTTTGCTTGTGGACGGCTACAATATCATAGGCGCTTGGTCTTGCTTGAAAAGAACTCGTGACACTGCTGGATTAGAGGCAGCGCGTTGCGAATTAATCGAAGCTTTGACTAGCTACAGTGCGTTTCAAGGTTATGAGACTCAAATTGTATTCGACGCTCAATATCAAAACAGCTGTAGCAACAGAGAAACTATCACAGAGCTTCTATCGGTTCATTATACAGACTTTGGGCAGACAGCAGACACTTACATTGAAAAAGTTTCTGCATCTTTACGCTCCTCATTAGCCCAGTCTCTTATTTCTCGCATGATTGTTGCTACATCAGACCGCGCACAGCAGTTGATGGTACAGGGGTACGGGGCTGAATGGATGTCAGCACAGCAACTGTGTTATGAGGTACAAGCCACTGTTTGTCGGGTGCGGCAAAAATCTAAGGTACGAAAACATTCTAACACAAGGTTTTTAGCTAATTCTATCGACGCCAAGGCACGTCAGCGTTTAGCTGAATTGCGGATGGGACTATAAGAAATTCAAAATTCCAAATTCAAAATACACCCAGTGGCGACAGCCACGGGGCTAACCCTATGGGCAAAGCGCACGAATCTGGCATACGAAGTAGCGTGCGTTTGCCTTGGGGTTCGTGTCCCGTTTGTTCTGTGTGACCTCCGTCTGTTCTCTGGCTAGTCATTTTGCCTTCCATCTGCCAACGTCTTAACGTATCTGGTGATACTTCCAAAATTGCGAATCGCTTCTTTGATGGGTACTAACCTTGCCATACTCTCCCTAGATTTCTGGAGTTTAGACTAAAAGCCATCAATCACGACACTTCAACACAGGTGTAATATGAATCATTTGAATCAAGAAGTCTCTACCAAGCTGGAGTTAATCCACCAAACTCTCGCTGAAACTGAGGCGCAAGGTTTTCGCCTACGTGGTACAGACTGGTTTGCTTGGGCGACTGCTGGCGCTTCTAACACGGTGTTGCTGACTGCTGAATCTGTGACTAAAAGTTTCGGACTGATCCACTAGGACTTTAAGTGTTGTTTCATAAACACCGTTAAGTATTTCGTGTCCATAACCAACAACTTTGGCACAATATCCAGTCCTTTGATTAAATACAAAATCCCCAACATTAAACATGATGACAACTTCTCCAATTCAATGTATTTGATGAATCAATTTTTCACTCTTTATTATTGACAGCCTTGGAAATGACAACTTCATCCTTGCAGCTTGTCTTACCCCATTGAAAGAAGGATTTTGTGTTAAGTCAGTTTGTTATCAGTAATATAAAAGAAGTCATAAAATTTTAAAGATAAGGCTTTAGAGTAGTTAGCACCTAGTGATACTAACTCTTACTTTCTGCTGAGTTAGAGACTTATCAAGAGCAATTTCATGACATCGTTAATGATCGTCCGCTTCCCTGGTAAAAACCAATCACTAAGCTTACGCCTGGAAGAGTTGCACAAGCTATGGGAGGAATTTTAGTGCGGATTTCTACTCCTACCCAACCTCCAAAAACATAAGGATTATCTCCTGGTTGGAAACCGGGACAAGTACGTCAACGTAGAATCCGATACTCAATTGTTAAAAAACGTACTTTTCAGATCCCGAAACAACAACAAGAAACCGCTTCATTTTTAGTTGTTTAGGACTTACGCAAAAACCCTTTTAAACACTCTTACCTATGCGAAGACGGCGCACGCTACGCGTTAGCGTTCGCGCAGCGTGTCGCTTTGCGACTCAGCGTCTCCGCAGGAGATACGTGCTCTTTGCACGGCAGGTGCTACAACGGGGGGAACCCCCGCAACGCACTGCCTCGTCTTTGCGGTTTATTTTCTCATTATTTTGCGTAAGTATTATTGTTTCAATTTTACATATTTTTTTGACTCAGCATCGCTGAGTCATTTTGGGGTTTCTAGTCAAAACACCAGTAACTATCTACACAAGTTAAGGATTTGCGGGTATCGTTCCCTCTAGCAACGGACGTACTCTTTTGGATGACAATTGTAGCGATCGCCTCCCAAAGGTCGCTTTAGGGTCAAGTACTACAGTAGTAGAGTGCGTTACACTCCGTTAACGTACCGCTTCAAATATTGCCTTACATTGCTTTGGATCGTGTCAAGTGATTAATCCCATTTGAGCAGTATATTCTTCCTTAGATACGACATCTAATGATTAACCCTAAAATAATTTCAGCAAACATTTTTCTTGAAAATGAAAAATTGATTATACAAAAATAATAATTCCTGAGAAGGATATTTTCAAAAATGATTTTATCTTATTAAAATTTATAAAAATATTATTTGATAGTTCTATATATCAAATAACAAGAATGGTAAAAATGTGTTTTCAACAACCTTAATGGTTGTTTTGTAACAGTTTTAGTTAGATTCATGAAGCCCTCTATAGCGTTTACTATTAACTCTGATAGGGGAAAGAGTTGCCATGACAGGATTTTAAAAAGCATTTTTTAGGAGATTTTTATTTGGAAATGCACTCAAATTAAAGCAGCAATTAAGTTTCCGTTAACTCTTGAAATATTGGCTAAATAATATGCTTGGGCAACAAGAAGACGACTTATTAGTAGAAACAAGCCTTATCTCCTTGATCCCTATTCAGGAAATCCCAGAGGATAGGGCAATAACACAGACGGTACTTTCTTCAACTCCAAAACCGCCTGTTAAAATTTATAAGCCGGAAATTCGGACAAGCCTCAAGGCATTAACTATCGAGAGTGTCTTTGCTTCGGTTTTTTACAGTATCATCGGCGGCGCGTTGCTCAGTAATTTCTTGCTTGAACTGGGTGCAGGTCCAGTGGAAATTGGTCTACTTGCATCTATTCCTCAGTTGGTGAATCTGCTGCAACCGCTGGGAGCGTATCTGGTAGACCGAAGTCCTAGCTTCCACTGGTATTCGATGTGCATTTTCGTCCCATCGCGGCTGCTGTGGGTGATTCTCGTGCCAGCGATTTGGTTGCGAACCTCATCTGATATCTCTTTTGATATCACTGGGCACCAAGTGCTGCAATTGACATTGGGAATTATATTGGTAACTAATATCATCGAAGCTTTCGGTCGTGCTCCCTTTTTGGGCTGGACGGCTGTGTTAGTACCACAACGGTTACGGGGGCGGTATTTTGGCTTTCGCAATAGTCTTCTAGGCTTGACGAATCTCATCGGTGTGCCCCTGCTCGGTCTAGGGGTATCGAAATGGCCCTATGGAACACTCCAAGGCTACGGTGTGGTCTTGGTTTTAGGAATTGTGCTTGGGCTAACTAGTCTGGTCAGTCAGTTCTGGATGACCGATGTGAACCCGCAATTTTTAAAAGTGGAGGGTTCAGATACATCCCAACCGCAGCCAGGGGGAATAGATCTTAGCTTCCTCAAAGACGCCAATTTTTTGAAGTTTGTGTTTTACATTGCCATATGGTGCTTTGCCGTTAACATCAGCGCTCCCTTCTTTAACCTTTACATGCTGGATAACCTAGAGATAGATATTAGCGTAGTAACAATTTATAACGGCATAGCAACTGGTGCTAACATGCTGCTGCTGCTTTTGTGGGGCAAACTGGCTGACCGAATTGGGAATCGCCCACTTCTGGTATTCGTGGGAGTCTTGGTGGGGGTGACACCTTTGTTGTGGCTAGGAACAGGAGCTGATCCAATTTCCCTTTGGGTCTGGTTTCCCTTGTTGCACGTGCTAACTGGTGGGACATGGGCGGCAATTGAGCTGTGTACTAACAATCTTATGATGGCAGTGGCACCGGTGGGTAATCAGTCCAAATACTTCGCGATCACGGGGGCGGTTGCTGGTGTAAGTGGGGCAATGGGAATCACTATCGGTAGCTTTCTCGCGACAAAGCCTGGTACTGCTGGTTTACTGGGGCTGTTTGTTCTCTCACCCGTCCTACGGCTAGCTGCGCTTCTGCCCTTGGTTTTTGTTCAGGAGGAGCGTTCTGTGCCTCTGGGTCAGCTAATGCAAGTCCTGTTTCCTGTTAGGCAGCAAAAAGTGCTGATTGAATCAAAGGAATAAGTTTTGACACTCCCCATGCCTAAGGGCAAAGGGATTATTGGCTCCAATTGAGCCTGTTCCCACCTTTTATGACCTGACCCAAAAGCAACGTCAGGGACTTGCCAGGGCATTAAAAACCGTCACTCTCAAGTATGACGGATTGTGGAATCGCCCGTTTCCATACTTAATGGCTTAGTTTGGTGCACCAACTGACGGTGAGGCTCATAGAGAAGCTCATTTACACGCCGAATTTTATCCTCACTATCGGACAAGCGATCAGCTTAAGTATCTGGTGGGAACGGAACTCGCAGCAGGGATGTTTGCCAATGATGTTTTACCTGAGGAGAAGGCTAAGGAGTTACAGGCTGTGGTGGTCAATATCGAAACGCCAGTGCGGTTGTGATAACTTTACCATATTGTCATCTTGTGAATTTTGAGTTTTGAGAGCCAGCACCTCTGTTTTTAACTTTATCTTGCTGTTTCACAAAAAGTGCAAACTGCCAAAGCTTTGCAAATACTACTTTTTAGCGTTTTCCAAAAAAAATCAAAAAAAAATTTCCAAAAGTACTTGCCAAATCCTTCTCTTAAGACTACTATAAGTATTCAGAGCGTTCCTCAGTAGCTCAGTGGTAGAGCGATCGGCTGTTAACCGATTGGTCGCAGGTTCGAATCCCGCCTGGGGAGTTAAAAAAGATAAAGAAAGTTCTGGGATATTTTCTTTTTGAATTGTCCTGAAACTGTGGAATGGCTCTGGTCAAAACCAGTTGGTCAGTGTAGCCTCCAACAAATGCTTCTGGTGTCCAAAGTGCATGGTAATCTAGAGAAGCAAATGAGAATGATCAAAAAATGCTCGCTGAACCTATTTACTTTAAGAGCAGTACAGCGAGCAAAAAATCAGACCAGCAGAGTCAATACAGCACCAAATATGGTAGTGTCTTTGAAAAATATTTGATGAGTTATTAACGCTGTCATGAGCCAAGCTTATATTGAATATGAGTGTTGAGTTAAGTAGCTTTCATATTGTCGGTGACAGTGGACAAAACCAAAAAGTGCGATGCGGCAAGTAACTGTTAGGTCAAAAACACTGTTTATAACTGAGGCTTCAGCGAAGGAATCTATTCATGCTGGTGTCGAGCTTGTAGGTTGTGATTTACGGGTATGCAGCAAGATTTATCCACCAGCACCAGACCGAGTTGTTAATCCCGGCATACCAGAACATCGAATTTCCCTTCACATTGCAAATCAAGATTATTTAGAACGGCGACTTGATGGTGAAAAACTGCTATTTGCTCCCACAGGTCCTGGTGTTTTCAACTTTATACCCGCTTATAGAGAGGTAGAGTCCCTGTGGTTAGCTGAAGTTGAATTACTGTCTATCTATCTACCTCCTGCGCTACTAGAACGGACTGCGGTTGAAAGTAGCGATCGCGTGCCTCAAACCATTGAATTAATTGATCGCTTTATCATCCATGACCCTTTTCTAGAGCAACTAGCCTATGCCTTCAAAGCTGAACTAGAGGGTGGAAACCCTACTGATCACCTCTATCTCGAATCTCTCCAAACTGTGTTGGCAGGGCATCTTCTCCGACATCATTGTTCGGTTAAGATTGCTGATACTGACATGACGGGAGGACTGCCCAAGTCAAAGTTACGTCAAGTGATTGACTATATTCAAAGCAATTTAGATCGTGAAATCAGTTTGGCACAGCTAGCCCGGATGGCTCAAGTAAGTACTCATCACTTTGGTAAGCTCTTCAAGCAAAGTATGGGATTTACCCCACATCAATATGTATTGAAGTGCCGTGTCGAGCAGGCGAAGAAACTGCTGGCAAAAAAACAACTGTCATTTGCACAGATTAGTCAAGAATTAGGCTTTTGTGACCAGAGCCATTTCATCAATGTCTTCCGCCGATATACAACCTTAACACCCCGCCAGTATCGTAACAATCTTTGAGCATAACTAAGCGCGACTCACGACAATTTCTCCAGATTTTGCAATTTATCTAGGGAATTTACAAGATTCGACTGGATATAGCTACCTATACTGCATTCTATGCACCTGTAATTACGTATAGAAAAACGATGAGTTCGCTCAGAAGACGCCAGATTTTGCAATTGTTTGGACTTGCTTGTGGAGCATCTATTCTACCTGTTGCTTGCCGTTCTAGCTCTAACATAGATGGTTCACCTGCGGCTAATACGACTCCATCTGGTTCAGCTTCCCCAAGTGATCCGTTTACCGCTTATATGAAGCAAGCAGAAGCTGCTTTAGCACAAGAGTTTAAAGGGATTACAACTTCGGGGCAAATTGTACCCAATCTTTACTCTATTGAATCTACACGGGTATCTACTGAGCCAATTAAAAAAGCAGCTGATTCTTTGATTGCAGCGTTAAGTAACCAACAAAAAGTGAATACTCTATTTCCAGTTGATAGTGAGAAATGGCGACGTTGGAGCAATATACATCGTTACCCTCGCCAGGGAATTTCGCTTCTAGAAATGACACCGCGACAAAAACAACTGGCTTTCAATCTATTACAAGTTAGTTTAACTGCAAAAGGCTTTGAAAAAGCACAGAATATCATGAAGCTGAACCAGGTTCTAGGACAGCTTACGAAGAAATTGAACGAGTATGGAAAAGAACTATATTGGTTTAGTTTCATGGGACAACCTTCCATGAAAGAGCCTTGGGGTTGGCAACTTGATGGGCATCATCTTAATATCAACTACTTTGTTTTAGGAGATCAAGTCGTCATGACACCAACCTTCATGGGGTCAGAACCTGTGAGGGCAACAGAAGGTGAATATGCTGGAATTCGTGTATTTGAGCCAGAAGAAAGTAAGGGACTTGCTACAATCCGTGCACTAACAACCGAGCAAAGAGACAAAGCAGTCCTTGCCAAAGAAATTCCCAAAGATGTCTTTACTTCAGCATTCAGGGATAACTTTGAAATGCGTTATGAAGGAATCTCCTTTGCGGAGTTGATGAGTGGTCAACAAGAAATACTGCTTGACTTAATTAGGGAATATACAGGCGATATTCGCAATGGTCATGCAGAAGTTAAGATGGAACAAGTCCGTCAACATTTAGAAAGCACTCATTTTGCTTGGATGGGAGGATTTGACAATAACAGTGTCTTTTATTATCGAATTCACAGTCCCGTAATCTTAATTGAATTTGACCATCAGCGAGGTCAGGCGTTGGGAAACAAAGAGCCATCTCGCAATCATATTCATACTGTCGTCCGAACCCCCAACGGTAATGATTATGGTAAAGATTTGCTACGCCAACATTATCAGCGCTCTAATCACTCTCATGTACATTCTCACTAAGGTCTAAAGACTACCACAAAAGCGAAGCGCGAGCTTCGGTGAATGACACGGTTAAACAATGTTAAAATAATTAATTAAATCAAAGTTTGAGTGTAAAAAATATGGCAGTGTCAAAAACAAAGACGGTTTCATAACCCATGCCTACCCCCTCTACCAACCACTTTTGACCACACCTCTGTGGAATAAAGAATCAATCAACCCAGTGCTTAGCGCGTTCAACTGCCTTTTGCCAAGTTGTAAAGTTTTCCAAAGCGTGATTTCTCCCCACACCAGGTAAAAACACGCGCTCAATCAGTCGTTGCTGCACGAGTAAGTGATCATTATCCCAAAATTCAGCAGCAAGACCTGCTGCAAACGCGATACCTTGTACTGTCATTTCGCGCATCGCTGGACGTTCAACTGGTATCCCTAACACATCTGCTTGAAACTGCATAAGAAAATTGTTCTCACAAGCACCACCATCTACACTCAGCCGTTCAATGGGAATAGTGTTGGATGCTTGAATCGCCTGTACAACTTCCTGAACCTGGTAAGCCAATGCCTCCAGTACGGCACGTACCAAATGCTCGCGTTGTACCATTGCAGTAATTCCAAAAAAGGCTCCCCTAGCACTCATATCCCAATGAGGCGCACCCAGTCCACTAAATGCAGGTACAAAGTAAACTCCACCGTTATCTGTGACTTCATTTGCGAGTACCTCAGTTTCAGCAGCGGTTGTGATCAGATCAACGCGATCGCGCAGCCATTTGATACAAGCTCCGCTCGTAAATATGCTACCTTCTAATGCATAGCCCACGTCCAAAGTTCCGCTTGCGTTTGCTTGAGTCCATGCTAAAGTACTCAAAAGCTGATGCTGGGAACGCACGATTTGAGAACCAGTGTGAGCGACTAAAAAGCTCCCGGTACCATAAGTACATTTCATCAATCCGGGAGAATGACAGCCATGTCCAAACAAAGCAGCTTGTTGATCTCCCAAAATGGCAGTGATGCGAATTTCAACGCCTAACAAGCTAGCATCAGTCACTCCAAAAGTTCCCAAGCTAGGCTGAATTTGGGGCAGGATATGACGAGGTATCTTAAACAGAGTCAGCAGTGTTTCATCCCACTCACAGGTTGCTAAATTCATCAGCATGGTACGGCTGGCGTTGCTGTGATCAGTGGCGTGAACTTTTCCACCTGTGAGATTCCACAGTACCCAAGTATCAATCGTTCCAGCTAAGATATTTTTGAGGTCAACGTCTGGAAAATGCTCTAACAACCATGACAGCTTTGTGGCTGAAAAATAGGCATCAATAATAAGTCCTGTGCGATTAGAAATCTCTTGGGCATATCCTTGCTCTTGTAGCTGATGGCACAAAGGAGCAGTGCGGCGATCTTGCCAGACGATCGCCCTATGGAGAGGTTGACCAGTCGTTTTATCCCAAATTAAGCAAGTTTCTCGTTGCACTGTCAGCCCAAGAGCGATAATTTCATCAGGAGCAATCTGGGCATTTTGAATCGCAGTTTGCAGAACCCAACAAGTCGCCTGCCAAATTTCTAAGGGGTCATGTTCCAACCATCCAGGCTGAGGATAGTACTGTGTCAGTTCCTGATATGCCTGACCAACAATCTTGCCATCTGCGTTAAACAAAAAGGCACGGTTGCCTGTTGTACCCAAATCCAATGCCAGGATGTAGCCCGATTTCTGCATATAATATATTGAGAAAATATTCCTGTGATAATAACTTTAACTTACGAGCAATAACAAAGCTCCAAGGCGTGACGCACAAGGAGCTTTTGCTTTTGTATCAGTATTGAAGGGTGAGCGCTCACATACTACTAGGAATGGATGGCTTCTCTTCCGTTACATAAATCCTACTCAGAATTAGTCAAAGCAAATCATGCGCTCTTAATCGTGACTGTTTCATAATGGATAGCCAACAACCACCCATCATGTTAACACTAAATAGTGTTGGCAAAGACGAAAACTCTGGTCAACCGTCTGCACCTAGACAACTGTTCGCGTAGCGTGCGCGACAGCGCATAGATATGGGGTTTTACCAGGAAGTGGGGTTTGAAATATGCTGTATGCGCTCCTCCTGCCTCTGGCATGTAAAATCTTTAAGGAACGTAGGGGAATAGCATTTTTGACCGAATCAGTTACCAGTTACCAGAAACCCAGTTACCAGAAACCCAGTCAATAAACAAAAATCTTGGTACAAGCCCACGCTAGATGCCCCAAGTCGGGAGACCCTTATGCCTGCGGCACGTCTACGACGAACGGCAGTCGCAGCCGTAGGCTGCGCTTCGCTAACATGGGGGGAACCACGCCACATGCGGGACTGTCGGCATCCCCGCCCAACGCAGTGGCTCCCCAAGACGAGCCACTGCTGCAGTCCTTGTTTCCCACCGGGCTGCATGTGGCGTCCGCGCTGCCTCACCCTGGCACTGGCTCCTGTTTTTAAACATGGAAGTACAAAAAAAGTATTCTCAGTTGTGTAGTACTGAAGTTGAGGCGTCCTTATACAAAGCCCCGAAATTTATTGATCGGGAAAAACTTGTCACTGGTCACTGTTCACTGTTCACTGTTTACTATTCAAGTCGGGAAGGGCACGACCTGACTATAAACTGCGGTAGTGGGAAACAATTGGAGTACCACGAACGAATTTCTGCAAGGATAATTTCCGGCAGAAGCCTACACCGTACCGTCAGGTCGGTGTAGGAGTGTCACGTTACAGTTCCATACCCTGACTGTTGTTACATTGACTTTTTGCCCGGCGTAGCTGAAGGTGAACTTGTGGGTGTAGGCGCGCCTGTATAAGGTGTCGTTGAACCAGGTGTAGGCGAGCTTGTAGTTGTTGCTGCGGGTGTTTTTTTGGTTGTTGGTGCGGGTGTTTTTTTGGTTGTTGCTGCGGGGGTTTTTTTGGTTGTTGGTGTGGTACCAGGTTTAGCTGTACCTGTTGGTGTAGGAGTAGCTGTAGTTGTTGGGGTTGTACCTGTTTGTGCTTGGACTAATGATGGGAAAGTAGCGACAGGTGTGGCAATTGCCATACCAAAAACTAGGGAGACTGCAATGGATTTAAGAAGCTTACTCATCTTAACTGATCACTCCTCTTAACGTTAAAGTAAGTACTTCTCCCTGATTTTATATCTGATGTCGTCAGAAGAAACTAGTGTTCTGATATCTTTTCAAGGTAATCTAATTAACTGATGGCTATTGGGCTATTCGCTCTTTTTTTCTTTTTCACGCTCAGCAAGTTGAGAGAAAAACTACTTAAAATGCCAGTATTACTCTGTTCTGTAACTTAAGGAATCAAACTGAAAATCATCAGTATATAAAGAGCTTATTTCATCTCAAGGCAAAACCTGAAAACCTCCTAAAAACTAATTCTCCGGCTCAGCTACGACTCCAAATCAACTATTTTTTGGAAAACAGCAGAGGAACTAAAAATATCTTTAATGTTGAACAACTTATCAAAGTCATCTCCCATTTCTAGATATTTTTAAAGTCAAAAAAAAACCCCTCCACAGTGATTGTTTTAGATACTTTTTGAGTTAAGTGAGTTTCGATCCCCCGCGTCAAATGGCGAATCAAAGTTCATCCACCCAAGAGTTTTTGAACCACAAACTCTTGACAAAATGCCCTTCATACGGAATTTCATTCAAAGATATGACGCAGTTCTTGGGACAAGGGAGAGAATAATACCGTTTCACTTTAAGGTTGATACATTTAGGCAGGCTAGGAAAGGTGGGGGAGTGGAATTGTATTAGGATTTTCGTGAAATGGTAATAAGATGTATGAACGCAACTTGGTATCACACCGCATACCGACCCCTGCATGAGCTTCACAAACGCGATGTTGGCAGGATCACAGTTGTTCCGCTCACCAAACAGCTGGTTGAGCAAGCATTGTCTTCAAATGGGCGCAGCACCAGCCGAGGTGTTTCAATTCTCATGAATCATTTTTACCTTGGAAAATCCGCTCAATTATTTTACTTGTTGAACGATTTTCCAAAAAGGGCAAAAATTCAATGACTCCACCGTATTCTTCTACTACGGGTGTTTCTGGCAGAGTTTCTTTCGTGTAGTCGCCGCCTTTGACGTAGATATTGGGGTGTAGTTTGCTAATAAGGTGACTGGGGCTATCTTCCTCAAAAGGAATGAGATAGTCAACACAAGCTAGTGCAGCCAGAACCTGCATCCTATCTTCTAAGGGGTTTATGGGACGAGTTGATCCCTTAAGACGGCGGATGCTGTTGTCGGAATTAACACCAATAATGAGAATGTCGCCTAATGCCTTGGCGCGTTGGAGATAGGAGACATGCCCGGCGTGGAGTATATCAAAACAACCATTGGTGAAGACTATTTTACGTCCTGCGATGCGATGGGAGGCGACAAGGACGATGAGTTGGTCTAAATCATAGATATGTTTGTTGGAGGTGGGGAGTGGATAGGAACAGAGGGAGTGAGTCATAATTTCTTTCGTCTAATGATTCGTTATTCTCAGATACTGTAGTGATATCTGGACTGATGTGGCAAGTCTGCGGTGACACTTGAAACAAAAACGAAAAAAAATAGAGTGCGTACTTTGTTATCGCACTCTACTTGAGATACAAAAATTGAGATACAAAAAATAAATTACGTATGAAATATGACAGTCACCAGAGGCAGAAACGCCAACAGGTAACTATTCCAGGATTGTAATTTCACTTCTGGAACTGCTTCTGGCTGTGCTAACAAGGCTTCTACTCTCTGTTCTAAACGATCTACGTGATTAGAACCCAATGCAGCACAGCAAATTTCTGAGGATATAGGCGGGCTGCTAACTACCAACAAAAGTGATTCTGCAAGTAGTAAGGGATCTACCTGTGAAGCCGCGTGTGCGTCGGCGCGTAGTTCACGCAAGGCTAACAACTCTTGCCACAAAGCTTCTGTGTTTGGTAACCACGCGGTACAGGAACGCACCCAACCCAGCCAGAAAAACCAGAATGTATCCCGGTAATGGTAATGTCCTTGTTCGTGGGCTAAGACGGTTTCCAATTGTTCTGGTGAAAGAGTGTGCAGCAGTCCTTGGCTGAGGACGAGTTCAGGTTGCCAAAATCCAATTTGACCGGCAAACGGTACCCCTGTATCCAGAACCCTTACTTGTCTACCCCCTAAATCAACCAGGGAACAGTTGCGAGCTGATTTCACAGACTGCCATCCTCCCCATGCCAGTTTGATGCATAAAACTGCACAAAAAGCAAGACTAATTAATGCCAGCACATAGCTGAACCAACCTGTTTGTAAGCCGCTCATTTTTCCTTGGGGTCCCATGCAAAGGACGGCGATCGCCGTCATGAAAATGAGCAATGGCGGAAAGAAAAATAAAAATAGGGCATATTGCCATCGTTCACTCCAAGTTCCTTGGGGTTGTGTCCATTGGCATCTTATCCAATAAACAACGAGCAAAGCAGCCACAATCATTATTAGATGCATTATTGTTCCTCCCTGGCTTGGCGTGCGGCTTGAATGCGTTTGGCGATCGCCTGTATTTGCTCCGAAGCAGTTTCATCCAAACTATCTGCAAAAGCAGCTATAACATCGGGATTTCCCACCGCCAAAAATCGCTGTAACTGTTCGTGCGCTCTAATAACGTCTGCTTGCTGCTTTGTCACCAATGGTCGCCAATAGTATGCTCGTCCTTTTTTAATACAGACTAGCCACCCTTTATCGGTGAGGCGACGCAGTACGGTAGTCACAGATGTATAAGCGAGTTCCCGGTTGGGGTCTGTTAGAATTCGGTCGTGCACATCTTTGACTGTAGCGGAACCGAGTTCCCAGATGATATTCAAAATTTCTGCTTCTAACGGACCTACAGACAGTTGTTTCGGGCGATAGTTGGGTAAAGGTGCCATATAGATTTGGGATTTTAGATTTTGGATCGGGGATTGTTAGTGGCGAACCCGTTGGGTTAGTTGTTTTCAAAAAGCACTACTAACCCTACAAGTATCTCCTCAGCCCTTGCCCAGGGCGTGGGAAATCAGGCAAAATAGCGCCAGATTACCACATACTGGTCACCATATCAGCAGGAATAGCCTCAGTTTGGTAGTGGAGGACAAATTGAACGCCAAACACAGTTTTTACAAAATTTGTTCTTTATTTCAGATTACCGCTGATTTGCCAACAAATTAAGACTGCTGTGTTGATAACAGTAGTTATAATCAACTTCATTGCTCCAATTCTTGCATAAATTATCACTACGGTGGTTGACGCTTGTTCTGGAGAAATATTATTTTCGGCAGTAGTATTCAATCAGGTGTACTTAGGGCGTGAAGCTATTCATTTACCACACTCCGGAATTGACTCCAATAGATAAAGTGCCAGAATGCGCGATCGCAGTCGATGTACTGCGAGCAACAACAACAATGGCGACTGTCTTAGCAGCTGGAGGTGAAGCTGTCCAAGTGTTCAGTGATTTGGACCAACTTTTAGCAGTTAGCGAGAAATGGTCCGGTGAAAAACGCCTGCGAGCAGGAGAACGTGGCGGGTCAAAAGTTCCTGGCTTTGATTTGGGTAATTCTCCTCTCGAATGTACCCCAGAACTCGTGCACGGACGGCGCTTGTTCATCAGTACCACCAATGGCACCCGTGCTTTACAAAAAATACAAGACGCCAAAGCAGTACTAGCCGCTGCTTTTGTCAACCGTGCTGCGGTGGTGCAATATCTGTTGGAAAAGCAACCAGAAACAGTTTGGATAGTCGGTTCAGGTTGGGAAGGAAGTTTTTCTCTAGAAGATACGGCTTGTGCAGGTGCTATTGTTCACAGTTTTCTGGACAAAAGCAAATTGTCACAAGATGAACTGGCGGGTAACGATGAAGTGATTAGCGCGATCGCTCTTTACTCTCAATGGCAAGACAACCTATTGGGACTTTTTCATCATGCTAGTCACGGCAAACGTCTGTTGCGCCTGAACTGTCATGAAGATCTGAAATATTGTTCTCAGACTGATATTTTAGATGTCTTGCCCATACAGCAGGAACCAGGAGTTTTAGTTAGTAAAAAGTAAAATAAATAACCAAATAATTCTTTTTTTACTTTTGCTTTTGCCCCTTCTAGATATTACCCAGGGAAGGGGTTCAAAGCTTTTTTCATTCAAGTCAAACACATTCGTTTATGGAACTCCTGAGGTTGTTAAGGAACTCTTGCTTTGTCACAAAATGCTGAGTTATTTCTGCAGGAGTCAGCGGTATTATTGTTGTTTGAGATAGTAATTTTTGAGCAGACGTTCGCATAATCTGGATACGAATCATTCATTCTTGACCTCTGACTTCAGTACAATAGTTAACTTAATACCTTTAATTTGCTCTAATTTTAAATACAATTTCTAATTGACAAAAATAAAATTATCTTAATCTCTCACCGATGACGTCAACCCAACCCCAAACATTTATGGCTTTTTGCTAGCTCACATCTTGCACCAATAAAAATTGATTTTTTATCACTCAGTACAAAATCTAAAGCCCTTATTTTACCGGAAAAAGCCAAGAAAAAGCATGTAACTTTCATGTGGATCGGTTTTATTTGGAGTTTAGACTAATTTTTGCTTTCAAACCGCCAAATTCTTATCCAGAGTGCCTTTCCCAATTTATAACCGTTTTAAGATTCCAAAATCTAAAATGCTTGCTATACAAGGGTTGTAGCCGAATAAATCGAATTTAGTTTAAACTCCTGTTTTATCCCTGCTCCCTGCTCCTCAGCCGCCTCAATAAAGAAATGTCTTTACTGAACAGTATTGTGCTAAAATTTACATTAAACATTAGTAAATAGAAGGAAAATTCATGTCGGACATCAAAAAACTTGGTCAATCTTGGATATTTAATTGGTTTTTTGGCTTTAGCGATATCCCTACAGATGAAGATTGTTGCATTTATATGAAATCAGTTTTATGTTGCGCTAAAGGAGATGGAGTTCTCTCAAGCGAAGAAAAAGATTGGGCTATTGGATTCTGTGCATCCTGGGGAGTAGCAGACTGGGTAATTGAAGAGCTAAAAGCATACGAAGCAGATGAAGATATAGAAGAGGTAATTGCTCGCTCTCCTCAAGTATCTATCGCACAAAGAGATTTACTTCTCACAGCAATTAGAGCTTCTGCTGCTGATGGAAAACTTCATGAACAGGAAAAGAAAAAAATTCGGGAAATGGCTTCTATTATAGGAGTAAAAGAAGAAATAGTAGGGCAGTTAGAGCAGCTACACCAAGAAGAATTAGCATTACGTCAAAAGCGTATTAAGCTGCTATATCCAGAGAAAAGCCCCTATTAGTAATCTACATGTAAGTAACTATATTCAACTCCAACGCGAAGTAATTCAAAATTTGCTTACTTACTTCTTAAAAAATGAAGAAGATTTAGAAGTAATAATTTTGAATGAAATCAAAGTGTATGGGGTGAAAATTTTGGGCGTTGTATAAATATGGCATAGTTTGGTGATAGAACCCTTGGAAAAGTCATTCAAGTTGGGCTAAATTATTCCATAATTTTGCAACGCCTAATTTTGAATCTGAATCACCTGGGATCAATGTTAGGCAAAGTTGCCCAAGTTTTGGATTTTAATGGTTTTGCCTATTGCTTTGATTGCAGTTTTGGAGTTGATATTTGCAGTTCGTCAGACTTATCTAAAAGGTTTTGATCGGTGGCAAGCACTTCGGATATAAAAAATGTCAATTCCTCGCCCATTACTCAACTCCCTAAACTTGTTTCAGAATTGGACTATCCTGGCGTAGAATCAGAGCATAGTTATTTGAAGGATATTGGTCGGGCTGAATATTACAGCGTGACCAATAAGCAGGCACTAGAGGCATTTCAAAGACTTTCGCAATTAGAAGGCATTATCCCAGCTTTAGAAACAGCTCATGCGAGCGCCTATTTAGAAACTCTTTGTCCTCAATTAGATAATAGCCCTTGCGTGATCATCAACTGTTCTGCAAGAGGTGATAAAGATGTCCAAACTGTTCTAGACAAGTTTTCAGTTAACTGCTCCCAACCCCGCTAAATATCCGGTTGTCCAAGCACTTTGAAAATTAAAGCCGCCAGTGACACCATCAATATCTAAAATTTCTCCAGCGAAGTAAAGCCCTGGAACTAATCGACTTTCCATTGTTTTAAAGTTGACTTCTTTAAGGTTGACACCGCCACAGGTGACAAATTCTTCCTTAAAAACTCCTTTACCCTTTATTTGGTATTGTCCTTGAGTCAGTTCTTGCACCAACTGGTTGAGTGTTTTGTTTGATAATTCTGCCCAACGGTCTTCTGGTGTGATACCTGCACGCGAGATAATGTATTGCCAGAGACGGTGGGGTAAGTCAACGCCGCGATGTAGGGCGATCGCCCGTTTTGCCACTTCATTTTTAACTGCTAGTAATTTCTGCCGGACTTCTTCTGGCTGGAGGTGGGATAGCCAATTAATATGTAAAGTGGCTTGATAGTTGTTTGAGTGCAGCACTCTCGCACCCCATGCAGAAAGTTTTAGCACGGCTGGACCACTAAAACCCCAATGGGTTATGAGCAAAGGTCCAGTTTGTTCTAGTTGGGGAAATCCTTGTATATTTAAGCGCAACCGCACAGGATTGACACTCACACCAGCCAACTTCAAAACAAATTCATCTTTGATATTGAAGGTAAATAATGAGGGCACTGGTGATTCAATTGTATGTCCCAACTTCTGTGCTATTTTATAGCCTACAGGATTGCTGCCTGTGGCTAGGAGTAGGCGATCGCACTCCAAAATCTCTCCCGACTTTAGAAAAATCTCAAAATGAGTGCTGAGTTGTTTGACACCAATAATAAGTGTTCCTGTACGTATTTCTACCCCGGTTGCTTTTGCTGTATTTATCAGACAGTTCACTATAGTTTCGGAACTATTCGTGATGGGAAACATTCTGCCATCAGCTTCGGTTTTAAGCGGTACTCCGTGGGCAGCAAACCAAGCGACTGTATCCTTAGCTTGAAAGCGCGTGAACGCACCTAGCAAAGCTTTTCCACCTCTGGGATAATTTTGTACCAATCCTGAAGGATCAAAACAAGCTTGAGTGACATTGCAGCGTCCGCCACCAGAAATGCGGACTTTTGCCAGAAGCTGGCGACTGGCTTCGAGTATGGTCACTTGGGCGTTGGGATTTGCTTCGGTTGCTGCGATTGCACCAAAAAAACCAGCCGCGCCACCACCTACAACTATGATTCGTAACGGTTTCACTTTTTCTTTTCTCTCCTATCATCCTTTGGCGTGCAGGTGGTGCATGTGAAGTACCCATTACTAAAACGCAGTAACCGCATGACTGACAAGAATGAATCCTGTCTTTCATACTACATACTTTTATGTTTTTGCGCTAACTGAACCGTATTGATTTCAAACCAGGACTTTTTCGTGAAGAACACAAAACTCAGGATTGACGCTCCCACGGGCAAAGCCGTGGGATTCTTGGCTTATGGACGTGCGTGAACTACCCAACACCAACCCTACCGGGTATGGTGTGGGCTTCCAACTTCACGGAGGAATGCCTCATCACAGGCTTGCGCCCACGATTTGGTCTTACTTCCTCTCCATTAGCGTTAGCCTCCCCCGTCCCAGAGGAGGACAGCAATCTGATACCTTCTGCTCTAATATTTATTGCTGCATTACCATCTCTATCGTGGTGAGTACCACAACTTGGACAAATCCAATTTCTTATGTCTAGTGGCAACTCTTTAATTTGGTAATGACAATTAGAGCAAAGCTTGGAACTAGGAAACCATCGGTTTATCTCAACTAATTTTCCACCATCTCGTTCTAATTTGTAAGACAAGAAGTTGACGAAGGTTCCCCATCCAGTATCAGATATTGCTTTCGCTAGTTTGTGGTTGCGAACCATGCCCTTGACGTTTAGGTCTTCGACTATCACAACTTGATTATTATCAACTATCTTTCTAGATAGCTTGTGTAAGTAGTCTTGACGGACATTGCTAACCTGTTCGTATACCCTAGCTACAATCCTTGTTGCCTTTTTACGACGATTACTACCTTTTACTTTTCGTGCAGCAATACGTTGTTTCTTAACAAGTTTTTTCTCGTATCTAGCTAAATGTTTAGGATTCGGATATTTGGAAACTTTTTCACCATCATAAGTAATTGCAAAATCCTTGATTCCTAAGTCAACACCAATAACCTTGCCATCTGTACTAGATGCTGGATAATCACCCTCGTATTCCATCAACACAGAAGCGTAGTATTTACCTGATGGGCATTTACTAACAGTGACAGTCTTGATAGTTCCATCAAGTAGACGATGTACTTTAGCTTTTACAACGCCCAGGGTTCCAGGAAATTTCAGACAATCATTGACTTGTTTTACCTTTTGTGGATACTGGATGGACTGACGATGATGTCTTGACTTGAACTTAGGATATTGTGCTCTACCATCAAAAAAGTTTTTGTACGCACGACTAAGATTGAGGCTTACAGATTGTAAAACCTGCGAGTAACATTCTCCTAGCCATTCTGTCTCTTTGTCTTTTTTGAGTGCTGGCAATAAAGAATTTAGACCGGACTGAGACAAGCCTTTCCCGGTTGCTTTATAGGTTTCAATACATTTGTTCAGCCCATAATTCCACCACCACCGCGCACATCCAAAATGCTGTGCAAGTATCTGGGCTTGCTGGTCTGTGGGATACAACCTAATTTTTACGGCTTGCCGTCTCATCTAAACTTTTCCAAATATCGACCTGTTACTATTATATACATTTTTTAGTAACAATGTTCCGGAAAAATTGACAATTCCTCATACATCTTTTCCCGCGCTTTCCGGTGGAAAGCATAGGTCACGCACTGGGACAAAGAAAATGAGCCAGCCTTTGTTTTGTTGATTTGTGTTGGCGTCACGAGTACCCGAAGTAATAAGGCTGGCTCCTAAACCCAGTCGGAACCCCGCAAAGATGCAATCGTCATTGTCCGCCTTATATCCCGGCACTAAACGGAGTACCGTTATAGTGCGGGACGAGGACGCGAAGAAGTTAAATGTGCCTATCGTTGTGGCAGTTCATAAACCGAATATGCGTTCAATTGAACCAAGCAGCGAGTTTAGTTTAGACAAACCCAGAGGGCTTCATCTGCACGGGTGCACTTGTAACAGGAAACAGGGAACTCTTAACAGAACCTCGTAAAATCTCACTTTTGCAAGAGGTCTGTTTATCTGAACTCACAACTTAAAACGATGAGCCTTTCTGCTTCAAAAACTCCTTTTCTTCTGGAGTTGAAACTCTTCCCAAAATCTTATTGCGATGAGGAAAACGCCCAAAACGCTCTATGACTTGCATATGGCGCACTGCATAATCAATGCAACTCACACTATCAGGATCATCGCCCAATTGCTGAAACAGTCGTACTGCTTGACTCTGATGCTCCAAATTTTCGCTATGTTCAAAAGGCAAGTAAACAAACCAGCGTTGTACAGGTAGTAACTTTTGATCATATCCTTTTGCAACAGCGTGCTGAGCCACTGAGAGTGCTTCCCAGTCAGTAGCAAAGGCTTCTGGAGTATCACGAAACATACTTCTGGGAAACTGATCCAACAGCAAAATTAATGCTAGACAACTATCAGGAAAATCCATCCAGTCGTCTAGGTACCCTCCTGCTGCTTTTTGGTAATCTATCAGAAACCGGATTCGCAGTTCTTCATCAAACTCTGGTTTTTTACTGAACCAGAAAGACTTTGGTTTGCCGTAGTCTGGTGAACCAAAACTACCAAACCAAAAGTCCAAAATTTCTCTTGCCTGTGACATCTTTTACTAACCTTTACAAAGAACTTGTCGCATTTTACGCATATTCGCAGGCAATTCAAAGTTCATGGCTTGTTGAATGAAAATTGATGGTATAGGAATGATCGGTGTAGCTTGCACAGTATAGCTCAGTAAAGTCCCGTTACCACAATCTTTTAGCTCTAAGTTGGCTGTAAAATCGTGAAAACTACCTTTTTGCAGCCTAAATTGTATGTGCTGCCCAAACTCTTCCACGACATCAAGGTAAATTTCCACTTGGGCAGTGAAAAAGAAAAATGTTTTTTGTGCCGCTTGATATAGACGTTTCACCTCACCAGATTGCAAAACTTCGCTTTTGGTCAGATCTGGAAAATATTGTACCCAACGCGGGTAATCTGTTATCTGTTGCCAAATATTTGATCGCACTACGGGCAAATACATCCAAGCGGTGACAGCACCACCCCAAGTTGTGTGCGATCGCGTTTGCACCAGAATTTCACCTTGCATCAGTAATCTTTGTTTATCTTGAGTCCAAGGCATACTTGAATCTATGGGAACCGAATCTGAGGTAAAGGACGCAGACATACTTTTTTCAGTCACTCCTCAACACATCAACGTCATTAGCTTAAACTTGTGAATATCTAACTTGGTATACAGTCCAAGTCATTAATTCTAATTCCAGTAAAATACGAGAGTTTTCCGGAAACAGTCATGCTCTAGTCATTTTTACTAAAACTTCACGCTTATCATATGTCAGGTTTATCACTAATATCAAAATATTGTGTTCTCTTTTAGCATATAGTGACAATTTTATTCACAAAATAGCAAATCTTAACATTTGAGTAATAATACTCAAATGTCAGAGTAAAGATGAAGAACTGATTGTAGAGTAGATTTTCCTACGACTGCTTCCCATAGAATCAGTCCTTGATCAGTGCTTTAACTGCATCTACCTCTGGTGTGATCTTTATTTGCGGCTTTCAGATTTAGTGACTAGGATTGTTACTACATATAAAATGCAGTGATTGTTGAGTTTAAGGGAAATAAGATGAGTTCGTCTAAATTAAATCGTACATTAAACCAGGGTTTCGGGGTTTTTCTTGGTATTGCGATCGCTGTTTGGGTTCTTAGAGGTTTTGGTATTCTCACTTTTCTTCCAGGAGGAGTGATTTGGCTGTTGGTGCTTGCGGCGGTGGCTATGGCTATTCTCAGTTACGTGCAAAAAACCTGGTGGCGTTATTAAAAGAACAATCCATCGTTTTGCCTCAAGAGTACTGCGCCCATAACGCGCGTTTGGGCGTAGGGGATTCGCTAGCCTGCTTTTAACTTTGAACTCCCCGGAGGGGCAGGGGTTCCCCCTACACCCTTATACCCTTACACCCCTGTTGACACTCCTACACTCTCCTGAGGGGTAAGTGTAATTTACGGTAACCAAAACTCCGGCAAAATAGATTTACCAATTTGACGTACACTTTTGTTAACAGTTCTTGCCAATTCAATGTGTGCCTCATCTGCTTCCACAGGTAGAATCTTGGCTAGTGCACCTTCTCCAAAATAGGAAATCACTAAATTTGCTGCTTCTAAACCTGTGACATAAGCCTTTTCCTGTGACCAGGAACCGTGGCGGTTTACAATCCAATCACCACTCATAAAAACATTTTTAAAACTCGTTTTCGCTGATAACATATAACGATAACTACCAGGAGCAAAGTGAGAGACTGCTTGCGGTAGACGAATCACACTGCTATCAATAACTTTGGCATTCCGAAATTCTGGCACACAATTTGCTAAATAACCCTGAACTATCGGAATAATTTCCTCATTTTCTAATGAAAGAAATTGATTAGCATGATAAAAATCAGCTTCAACAACTGTACCTGGTTCGTTACGGTACTCATCATGCAACGCATTCAAATCAAAAAATGTCCAACCCGTTGTTGCATCAAACCCAAAGCAAGCATTAGAAGGACGCTTAATAGAAATCTTACGGTCAAACCATAGCCGAGTTGCTAAAACATCAATCGCTCCTAGATTGCTGAGATTGCGAAATTCATCACGTTTTTGTAAACTGGGGCTACTTGATAAAATCTTTTTCATACCAGTGATACCAACAGCAAAAATGACTGCATCAGCATCAAAGACTTCATCATTGCAAACAACTCCTGTGACTTGATTATTATCATCAACAATTAAGTCAGTGACTCGATGGTTGGCTAACACTTTTGCCCCAGATTTTTCAATACGTTCTACCCAAGGACGAAAGATTTGTTCTCCTACAGTTCCCCGGCACCAAACCACATCAAAATCTGGTTGATGTGCCAAAATAAAATAGTAAAGCATTCCTATAGCTGCTGCTGCCGAACACTGTTCTCCAGGAGCAAACAAGCCCACCAATAACATTGGTTCAAAAGATTCGCGGTAGAGTCGTGCAGAAACGCCAAAATCTTTAAACAATTCACGGGCAGTGATAAAATCATAACGTCGCCAAGCTTCATCGGAATTATCAAAATCAATAACCGCGTAAAGTAAAGGCAGGGCGCTGAGGCGATCAAGGAGTGGCAAACGTTTAAACTGTGTATAAAGGAAAGTTCCTAGAGGAGTCGGGAGTTGTGGTAAGTCCTGAAAAATGGGTGATTCAACTTCTAACCCTGCTGGAGAATATTGCGATGAACGAGTCCAAGTTGTAAAAGGATTAATTCCCAGTTCATTAATCAGAGAAAAAATATTTCTGTAAGGGTACCAGAAGCCATGAATACCCGCTTCTACAGAACGTCCTGCAGATGTTTTCCAACCCGCAACCAATCCACCAGGATAAGAACCTGCTTCTAGTAGTGTCACGTGGTACCCTTGTTTTGCTAGATAATCAGTTGCTCCTAAACCAGCCCAACCAGCACCAACAACGACCACTCGCTTGTCTTGTGACACTTTTGACATATGAGCCTCCGATTTTTATCCCACCATCAAATTTAAAACATTTGGTGAACATACTATTTAACCATAAAGCTACCCAGAGATGAAAGAAATTGTGTTCTGGCGTAGAAGTTTTGTAGAGGCTAGGGTAGTAAGGGGTACATAGGAAAATCATACACCTAGACCCCCACACTTCCATATCTAGCCTTGCAATGTAAATTCAGATCAGGACTCGAAAATAGCATTTTGTGCATCTTGTGGAAGGGAGGAAGATTTTCATTCGTTCTGGTGGCTGGTGTACCCAGTTCATGATGGCTACTTACAACCAAAAACAATTAATCGCTTGATGAGGGATTATCTAATGAGCAAATCAGTCAATGGCAAAATCAGTTTCAATGACTTTCAACTTCGGGATGGCATCTATTTTCCTAATGACTATGAACAGTTAAACAGTACGGAACAAAAACAAAGATGGGACGAAATTGGTAAGACATACTACGGTTCTCAAAAAATCGAACAAGCAGAAGAAACCTCCCCACTTAAGCAAGATTACACTCTTTTAACCGGAAGACCTGGAGGAACTTGGAATAAGTTTCCTATCAACAAGTCTGTTGATTCTATTCTGGAAATTGGCTGTGGATATGGTCGAATTCCTTTGTTTCTTTCAAAAGATAAGAATTTGAAATGTCAGCAGTATTACGGAATTGATATTTCTGAATCTTTATTGCGACGCTTACTCAAGTGTAAGCAAGAATATGATTTTTTCCCAGGAGCAGAGTTTTACATTATTTGTGCTTCTGCTGAATTGTTGCCTTTAGAAGATAATTCTGTAGACCTAATAATTTCTAACTGTGTCTTTATGCATATACCAGAAGCACAAATTAGAAAGCTCTTGGTTGAAATATCTCGTGTACTCAAACCAGGTGGAACTTTCGTGTTCAATCATTCTTTCCACAACAAGTCTTGTCCTTCTCACATAATTCATAATTTAGTCAGAAGGCTTAACCCAAAACAGAATTCAGTTTATCTCAAGCAATATTCATCTGCAGAAATAGATGCAATGTTGACTGCTTCTGGAATAAAAACTAAATGTTCACAATACATTGTAGAACCAACACAAGAATATGCAATTTTACCAGAAACCATCAAAGGAATCCGGATACCGTTGGCGAAATTAATTAACAGAAGTCTCAAGCCGTCATCTGCGATGAAAGAAACTTTGGCTTATGGCTATAGTGCTTACAGTACCCAACTATAGCAATTCCATATGAGTTATGTGAAAGTGCCTGCGCGTAGTGCTTCAAACAATGAACAGTACCAGCTGCAGTAAAAACTGATAACTGATAACTGGTAATTGATAAATCGCGGATGCTCAAATTCCCGACTTCGCCAAAGTTGTCGGGAATCTTGCAGTGCCTGTACCCACTAGGCATACGCGAGTGCGTGCCCGTAGAGCTTATGATTTAGGATTGCTATAATAATAGAATTTATAATCAATAGACAAGATTGCAAAAGTCAGATTTTACGAGGTTCTGTTAAAAGTTAAGCGTTAAGAGTTACCTGTTAAGCGTTAAGAGTTCCCTGTTCTCTACAACTGGCACGAAGTCTAATGTATTTCATTCTACTAACAAAGTTTATCTCTGATTTTCTTCCCTTGCTGCTGAATATGGAAAACAAAGCCATAGAAGGAGTAGTCATAAGGTCTCTCAGTTCTGGCAGAAATTTGATAAAAACATCCGGAATACGGTTATTTCAGTTTGTATATTAGTTTTGTTTCTACATAGATTTTGATGTTTCCTTACGTGGATTATCTTGTCTTTTTTAGGGACTATAGTGTCATTTTGGTACAACAGAAGTGTTGAGGAATAGCGACACGATGCTGCAAACGCAACAGGTCATACATAATCGCTATCAACTGAAAGAAAAGCTGGGTGAAAGTGCAGGTCGTCAAACCTGGTTAGCACTGGATTTGTCAACACAAGACGATATTGTGGTAAAATTGCTGACCTTTAGCGACCAGATGCAGTGGGAAAGCTTGAAACTATTTGAGCGAGAAGCACAGGTATTGAAACAGCTGAATCATCCTCGCATTCCTGACTATCGTAATTATTTTTGCGTTGATGACCAGTTACTCTACTTTGGGTTAGTTCAAGAATATATTCCTGGTAAATCACTCAAGCAATTACTCACTAAAGGTCAAGTGTTTGCAGAACCAGAAGTTCGCAAAATTGCGGCTCATATCCTAAAAATCCTGATTTATTTGCATGGTTTGAGTCCTCCTGTGCTGCATCGCGACGTTAAGCCTAGCAATGTGCTACTGGGTAAAGATTCTCGTATTTATTTGGTTGATTTTGGTGCAGTACAAGATCGCGCTGCAAAAGAAGGTGCCACCTTCACAGTGGTGGGAACTTATGGCTATGCACCACTGGAACAGTTCGGCGGAAGAGCAACTCCAGCATCTGATCTCTATGCTTTGGGAGCAACATTGATTCATTTGCTGACGGGTGTTTCTCCAGCAGATTTGCCTCAAAAAGATTCTCGCTTGCAGTTTTCTCACCTTGTCAGACTTAATCCTGGGTTTGTCCGTTGGTTAGAACAACTGACTGAACCTAATCTCGAAAGACGCTTTAGTAGCGCTCAACAGGCGCTTGACGCTCTCAAAGCTAATCAGAATGCTATCAAAATTGCTAGTCCACGACTCCCTGAAAGTTGTATTTGGCTGAAAAAATCACCTACCCACTTACAGATTCAACTTCCTGTCCCTTGGTACAAGGTGATATCTAGCCCAAGAAATTGGGTTGTGCTAACGGGGTTGGGATTTTGGTTATTTTGGCTGTCAATGCTCATCAGCGGTTGGGTTTATTTGTTTTGGTTGGCAGGTAGTCTTGTATTGGGGGCTTGGTTTCTATTACCTGTCTTTGTGGAAACCAATATCTACTTCAATCATCAGCAATTTGAAATTGAGGTGAAATTATTGGGTTTTTGCATCAAACGACAGCGAGGAAATGTCTCAGAGATTGATAATGTTTTTAAAAGTGACTCTGGCGGCTATGGTAATAAGAAAGTTCCTGAGGTGACTCTGGCTGTTGGTGTCGAAGAGTATTCGTTTGGAAGATTGAAGCCGCCTCTTTCTCATCAGGTATGTCGTTGGCTTGTAGATGAAATTAAGCATTGGTTGGGACTTTAGATTTAAAACTCACAGGTTATGGCAGAAGGTGGACAAGTTCTTTGCATTCGGGAAGCGACTCCCCAAGAGTCTCGTTATCAACTGAAAGAAAAATTAGGACAAGATGCTAGTCGTCAAACTTGGTTAGCAGTAGATTTGCATACACAGCCTCATGAACAAGTGGTTGTCAAGCTGCTCGCTTTGAGTCCGCAAATGCAGTGGGATGAACATAAACTCTTTGAACGTGAAGCTCAAGTGCTGAAAAATCTCAATCATCCCCGAATTCCCAAGTATCGAGATGACTTTGTTTTGGAACAGCAGCCCGGTTCGAGATTTCCCTGGTTTGGGTTAGTGCACAGTTACGTTCCCGGAACATCATTCCAGCAACTGCTGGATCGGGGTCATCGGTTTTCTCAGTCACAGGTGGAAAAAATCGCAACAGAAATTTTGAGCATTCTTGTTTACCTGCACGAACTCAACCCTCCTGTGCTACACAGAGATATTAAACCCAGCAATTTAATTTGGGGTGAGGATGAGCGCGTTTACCTGGTTGACTTTGGCGCAGTGCAAGACCAGGCGGTGTTGGAAGGTGCGACTTTCACAGTTGTAGGAACTTACGGTTATGTACCAATGGAACAGTTTGCAGGTCGTGCTGTTCCCGCCTCTGATTTGTATGCTGTGGGTACAACCTTGATTCATCTCCTCACCGGAACGCCTCCTGCTGATTTACCATACAAAGACTCTCGCATTCAGTTTGCTGACAAAGTAAGTGTCGATTTGGGTTTTGTGAATTGGATTGGTAAACTGACAGAACCAAATGTCACAGAACGGCTTAGTACTGCACGCCAAGCGTTAGACACGCTGAAGAACAAACACGCACTCACCCCACCACTCACAAGTCGTAAGCCTACAGGTAGTCGAATTCAAATTAAAAAATCTGCGGACAAAATAGAAATTAAAATTCCTAGACGTGGAAGGAAAACGTTTAAATTATTCTATCTTATCGGGCTAATGATTCCTTTTATCTGGCAAATACCACAGTGGTTCAATTTACTCTCAACAGGACTTAGCTACCATTCGATATTGTATTTTATACCTCTTTTAGCATTAGTGTGTTTTCTCTTCCAAGCAACAGTGCTACCTGCTTTTAGACATACAGATATGTACTTTGACCGTGAACATTTTGAAATCCACTGGAAGTTATTTGGTTTATGTTATTGGCGGTTTAGAGGAAAAACTCCACTGATTAGTAGAGTCTATGAAGAGATAATTCAACAAGGTTCCGCACCTCGGGGTGTGACAATTGAATATTTTGCTAGAGATTCTGTTACCTCTAGTCCTTTAGCTACTGTGGAACGTCATTGGTTAATTGAGGAGATACAGGAGTGGTTGAAATTAAATCAGGGAACTCTTAACAGTTAACAGTGAACAGTGAGTGACCAGTGAACAGTGAACAGTGAACAGTGACCAGTGAACAGTGAACAGTGACCAGTGACCAGTGAACAGTGAACAGTGAACAGTGACCAGTGACCAGTGAACAGTGACCAGTGAACAGTGAACAGTGACCAGTGAACAGTGAACAGTGACCAGTGAACAAGGGGTAGACGAGTCGGTTTCCTAGCTGATAACTGATAACTGATAACTGATAACTGGTCACTGATAACTGGTAAAATGGCTAAGGAGAATTCGTTGGAAGCAAGTGGGCGATAACTTGAGCTTTACTTAGTTCTATAATAAGTCGCTGAGCTTGATGTTTATAGAGTGGTAAATGCAATGTTTGTGGTAAGTTTTTCATTACTGTTCTCGCTGTATTGAGACTGCATCCTGAAACTCGAACAATAACATTAGCTCCTTCAAACTGTGCCTCTTGTGTCAAAGCTCTTGTAATATGTACTTGCCAGTTTTTTGATGTGGTGATAGTTGTTCCCTGCTCAATGCGCTGTAGACCATCGCTTATTGCTAGTACTACCATGCGATCGCCCACAGCTAAACTAATATCCTCAGAAGGCATAAGCTTAGCCATTCCTCCTTCTTTTTGGTAAAGAATTGGAACGACTCCGTAACCATAAGCAACTTCAGATAACACTAAGCCATTAAGCGTATCACCTGCTTCAATTTGGTATTCTGTAACCAAGATAGTTTTGTGATTAACACGAAACAGATTTATAATATTTTCTCCAAATGCAGCTCCAGCAAAAGCTTCAGCAACTACAGCGTAGACACACAAGACTTGAGCATTCGGCAAGAGTTCAGCTAAATTGTCACTTAACCCAAGACCTCTGGTGCGGATAACCAAATTGCTTTCTGGATTTGCATCATAAGCCATTAAGCTGACTTCCAAATTCAGCATCTCATCATTAGTCACCACAACAACGCTTTTTGCTGTCTGAAGATTTGCCTTAGAAAGAGACCCCTTTATGGAACCAATAATGAGTGGCATTTTTGGTAAAATTGTCATATCAAAGTCTGTGTTTAAACTAATGCCAACAAGAGGTTGGTTGAATTCTTGCAAAATCTCTGCGATTCCCTGACCCATCCGACCGAGTCCCACGACGACAACATGGTCTTTTTGAGGAATGGCTGGACGTCGTTTATTCAACTGAAATCTAGCAGCTAAAAGTCTTTCTGTTAGGAAACTATAGAGTATTCCCACCAAAACTGTACCAGTGATTGTCATTCCCAAGCTAATCAACCGCAACCACAACGGAACAGGAAGTGTAAAATTAAATCCACCAAACAAATCACCAAATCCGCCTAAAAGTAGCATGGTTGAGATTAAAAAAGCATCTATCAAGCTGATTTGGGGATAGGTCAACCGATACAAAACTGTTCCCAATAGCAACAAAACACTTACAATCACTCCACAAACAATACCTATCTGCTTAAATCGATGTTCGTTAGGTTTGCGTAAAAGTTCGGTTAATTGCTGTTTTATAGTTAACCAGTTGAGTTCTTTGAGTGTTGTGAATAAGTGCCAAGGATTATACCAAGTATTTTTTACCAGTTTCTGAGAATTAGTAGAAGTTGGCTTGATGACCTCAATATAAACAATCGTATCTCCCGGCATCAAGTGTGAATCTGGTTCCCATTCATGGAAGGCTTTGGATAAAGAAGTTGCAGATGTGTGATAGAGAATTCGACGCTTGTGAGTATTCAGTTCGTACAAAACAGAATTGTTGCACCAACGGTCTGTTGGTGATAAAGTACGTTTGACAACTTGCAACCACTGTCCTTCTAAGTGAAATAATCCTAATGTTTCTGTACCAAGAGCAGCAAGGGCAAAGGCTGGGGCAGGTAGTTGAGTTGGTTCAAAAGCAACAAAGTTTCCTAAATGTTCACTCAATAATTCATTGAGATTTTTTTTAGATGAACGAATAATCAAGCGGGTTTTGGGATTAAGTTTGCGCACAGCTAAAGCTGTCTCTGCATTGACTTGTTCACTACTTGTGACTATGATGGCAGCTCGACACTGCTGGATTTTAGCTTGCTGTAGAACATCGATTTGACGACAGTCACCGATAAGTAAGTTATCTAATAAATCCCGAAGGTGAGGAATTTCCCAGTCTTGGGGCAGGTTCTTGTCAATAGCAATGACGCTGACTTCAAACTGTTTGAGGGCGACAACACAATGTTGACCTAAACCGCCCAATCCGCAAACTAGAAATTGATCTAAGAGCACCTGAGGCTGTGCTGCTTGATGCATGTGTATTACTGGTTGTCAATATATATTTACAATTATGATTGATCTTATTTGACTGGGTTCTCCACTTACGGCTAATAGTTGAGCAAAATCTAAATCCACTGTTAACAGAATTCGTACTTCTGTACGTGCTTTAATTAAAATCTCCTCATCCGGTAGCTTTTGCAAACCCTGATCGCGCAGATGCACAACATCATAGCCAGCATCGCGCAACCAAGCTACTGTGCGTAGCGAAATTCCCATATCTGCTAAAAATTTCATGATGCTTGTTTTTCAGCATTTGTGAAAGAATAAACCCGCTCTTGAGTTAACCAAGCAGCATAAAGCAGAGATTGGCGAATATCCTCTGGTTCTAAATCAGGGTATTCTTCTAAAATTTCCTCTACAGGTTTCCCATTCGCCACCAAATTGACAACTAACGAAACAGGAATTCTCATTCCGCGTTCGCGTCAGCGTTGCGAAGCAATATACAAGCTTGTCCAGCCATGATGCGCGCATCGAAGGTAATTCTATCTAAACCTAACATAAATCAATTCTCCAAAATACGTCGTCTAAACTAAATTTAATTCCTTGCCTAACCAGTTCGCAAAACTGGTATGATAGAAACTATAAAAGATTTCTTCTCCTCTCATTTCCTGATATAAGAATTCCAGCCAATTTTCCAGCACTTTTTCTACTTCGTATTCATCTTCATCAACCATTTGGGCGATTAATTCTACTGAAAGCGGTTTTAAGCGCTGTGCTAAACATTTTAATACAGCTAATCCCACTGAAGACAAACCTTTACCCTTGATACGCTGGTAATGATTTTTGTAATACGCTTCTAACTCTGGGGGGAGTGGTTCAAATTGGAAGGGTTCCGGATAAAAGCCTTGGGAAATTGCTTTTAAGATTTGGTTGAGATACATGAAATTGTTTTCGCTTTTGACTGTTAGCTGTTGTGTGAACTGTTGGCAGAATTGTTGTTCGCTGATAGAGTCATTTGTTATCCACCCAGAGTTTTTAAAAAAAGAGGGTGTGACTGAAATATATTGTTGTATATATGTCTGCACATCTTCTCGGTTTTGTTCGGAATATGCTTCTAAATCCAAAATTTGAGCAGGGGTTTCGATTAATAAACCAGATTTTTCGCTCTTGAAGGGGCGACGGGTGAGGAGAAAATAAACTCGTTCTGGGAGATATCTAGGAAGGTAAAATAGATTTGAGTCGGGGGATTGGTTGTTGAGGTCGATGGAATCGCACCCATCAATCGCAATAATCAAACGCTGATCTGGTTCTAGTAAATCGCTGACTTTCTGAAGTAAAAGTGAGAAAAACCAACTTCCCTCAGTAGCGTTATCAGGAAGCGACACATTTGTATCCCCCATTTCCCCCATTAACTGAGTGCAAACAGTTATGAGAAATTCCTCCGCACTATTTTTTCCTTCAACCTCCGCACTGTAATAAACAACAGAAGGATTTTCCATCACATACTTGGCGAGGATGGCACTTTTGCCACTGCCAGGTGTGCCCACAATGGTAAAGTAACCACAGGGTTGGTGGTTGAGGAAGTCGGTAATAGCAGTAAAGGCAAATTCACGACCAACAAAATTGCTGCTCCCTTCGTGAATCAGTTGCTGAAATTCTTTTTGGGAAGCGGTTGGGGGGCGAGGTGTGATGTTCATAAACCTGCTTCCAACTGTAAGAAATGAATCTGTCCTGAAGTATCCCCTGCCGTAATTGTCATTCCATCCGGTGCAACAGCACAACACCATAGTGGACTATCAGCAGTAAAATTGGTAACAACCTTGCCATCAGCCAAGTCCCAAACTTTGAGAGTGCTGTCATCGGAAGCAGAAATCACCCGCTTGCCGTCTGGGGTAACGATGACTGCCCTTACCGAGTCGCTATGACCGTTGAGTGTCAGAAGTTGTTT
>NZ_JXCA02000024.1:194046-202298 GCF_000828085.3 Scytonema tolypothrichoides VB-61278 | reverse complement strand
AGTGTCAGAAGTTGTTTGCCATCAGCCAAGTCCCAAACTTTGAGAGTTTTGTCACGGGAAGCAGAAATCACCCGCTTGCCGTCTGGAGTGACGACGACTGCCGTTACCGAGTCGCTATGAGCATTGAGTGTAAAAACTTCTTTGCCATCAGCCAAGTCCCAAACTTTGAGAGTGTTGTCATGGAAATTAGAAGAAATCACCCGCTTGCCGTCTGGAGTGACGACGAGTGCCGTTATCGAGTTGCGATCAGCTTTGAATGTGAAAATTTCTTTGCCATCAGCCAAGTCCCAAACTTTGAGTGTGAAAATTTCTTTGCCATCAGCCAAGTCCCAAACTTTGAGAGTGTTGTCATAGTAAGCAGAAGAAATCAGCCGCTTACCGTCTGGAGTGACGGCGACTGCTTTTACCGAGCTGCTATGACCTGTGAGAGTACGAACCAAAGGCCCACCGGGAGGAGTTAAGCTAGGTGTCATGGGACGCAACCAAGGATCATCTTGCCACTGCTTTGCCTGTGCTAATAATGCCTGAATTCCAGGTTGGGGAAAAGACAGCAACCGCCCTAATAATTGCCCTGCTAATTGCGTGTGATCCTCAGCTAGAGTATGTGCTGACAGACGCAGCGCTCCTTGAATCAGTTTCAGCGTTCCTACTTCATGGGAGTTATCGTCTGAGTGAGTTGCCACCTTTGACTCGTCAATCAAATCGTAATCTGTAATCAGCGCTTGCACTCCAAATTCAGGACGCTTAATCTTGGCTTTTAAATAGTCGAAATCAGTCAAAGTTTGGTAGCACTCTGCAAAATTCCCGGACTCCACTTGACTTTTTACAAAACTGCTCAGATAGGCGTTCTGGAACCAGAGAGGTTGTGCAGCTAATTTCTGGGCAAGTTTCCCCATCTTACGCCATCTTCCTTGTAAAATATTCTGCAATCCTTTGGTTAACTTCGTCAAATAGTTTCCGGGTTTTCTTCAGTTCCCGTTTGCCTTTCAGGAATTCAAGGAAACTTGTATGGTAGATGCTATAACAGGTTTCTTTATCTACTTTTTGGTCTTTCAAATACTCAACCCACTGCTCCAAAACCTTTTCCACTTCATATTCATCCTGGTTGGCAATTTCTGCCATCATCTCACAGGGAATAGGCGTACTAATTTCCACTAAAATAAATAGAATAATCACCATCTTTTCCTGAGGTTCTGTATCCATACCCATCCTCACCCAATGGGTTCGATAGTATTCCTGAAGACCTTGTGGAAATTTTTCTAAGGAGAGGTCGTTGTATTCTCCCTTAGCAATTCCAGGTAATAGATAAGATAAATACATAAAGTTATTTTCACTTTTGTCAGCAACTTGCTCAACAAAAGTGAAAGCAGCTATCTTACGCTCCTCAATCCACTTTCTGAGACTATCTTTAGTTTTGGGATTATCTTGGATACAGAACCAAATATAATTTTCAATATCTTGACGGCTTAAATCTCCATATTCCTGACTTCTTAAATCTAACTCCTCGTCAGGAACTTTTTGAGTGTACAAGCGCTTGTTATCTGCAACATAAGGTCGTCTCGTCAACAAGAAATAAACTTTATTGGGGAGTATCGTTGGTAAATTTAAAAGATTTTTATCTCGGTCTTCTTGCTCCACCTCATCAAGCGCATCAACCACAATCACAAGGCGTTCGTCATCTAACAAATTATCGCTGACTTTTTGAAGCAAAGTTTGTAAATTATCATCCTTAGCATTCTGCAACCAATAACGATTGATGAGCTGTTGACGAATACTTTCTAAAAACAACTCAGGTCTATTGCGACCCTCAGCGCGAATATTGAAATAGCAAGGAAATTTATGATTCCAAATAAACTTAGCAGCAATGGCGCTTTTTCCCATCCCTGCATCTCCCACGATAGTAAAGTAACCGTTAGAGTTACGGAAAATAAACTGTTGTATCTTCTCAAAAACAAATTCCCGACCGCGAAATGACTCTATTTTTTTCTGTATTAATGCTTGGAACTCTTTTGGATAAGGCGAATATTCTGGAAAATCAGAAAATTTTGAATCCTTTAAAACTTCTAGAGGAGGTCTACTCCATTTTGCAACTTTAGTGTAGATACGATAAAAATTCTGAATCTCTGCTCTTAGGTAAACTTCTTTTTCTCGAAACTCAGCCCACAATCCCTTGCGAACAATAAAATCTTTTGCTGATTTTAAAAAATTTGGTAAGTCATTCGCGTTAAAGTTTTCGACAAAAGTCTTTTTGATCTCGTCTTCACCCAACAAATCTATCATCGGCTGCATTCCTTGAGACTCGTCATAATACTTGACGATACTCCAAGCATAAATAGCATCCGGTTTTTCTGGAGGCTGAGTCGGATCTAGTCCCCATTTTTGTAATTCTTCAATAATATTTGGATAGTTCTGAGCTTGTGTGCGGAGTTGACCAAAAACATTAGCAATATTAGGTAACTGCGCGATAAGTTCTTTTAAGCTCATAATAAATGATTTGTATAAGAAGTGACTGGATATTAGCTACAAACACGATACCAGTCTTTCCAGAAAATATTTAGGGCATACTGAGTTCTTGCACTATTTTTAATAACCGTAAGGTGGGCACTGCCGACTGTGCGCTCAAACGCTTGTTTTTAGGTTGTGTGCAGTGCCCAACGCCAGATGCCTACGGAGGGAAACCCTCCTGCAGCACTGGCTCCCCTACAAAAATTGCTAAGTACGTACTCGAAACCTCACCCTGCCCTGTCGGGCATCCCTCTCCTTATTAAGGAGAGGGAAAGATTTTAGCGCCGATTCAAGTGAGGGTGAGGTGAAAACGAGATGTGTGTACACGGTAGTTTATGAGGGGCAGGGAGGTTTTGGCGTTAGACAAAACCGGGGTGGGGTTAAAACAAAGTGGAGCGATCGCCCAAAGGGCAAACGCCAGAGGCGTATCGCAAACAATAATTTGTCAACGCACTCAAATAATTTAGCAATCTACACAACGAGCGCGGAGGGATTTGAACCCCCGACCCACAGGACCGGAACCTGTTGCTCTATCCACTGAGCCACGCGCCCTTGAAGCAGCAAATATAAAACTTTACCACTCCAATCGATTATAGCATAGCTTTGATTCGTCTGAGTGACTACCATAAGTCTCTTGGCGCATTCCACTTTTTTATACATATGTACTAAAAATAGCGCTCACGTTGTGCCAGTTGCGTAAGTCCTGTAGTTTATTTGCAGATGTGGAGAGATCCCCGACTCCTTTAAAAGTTGTCGGGGATCTTGTTTGGTCAGCGCAAAACATGCCCACAAGGCTTATGATTTAGGATTGGTATAGATGCATAATGTGCAGCAAAATACAACAAGAAATTGCTGCTCATTTTTCCCTGATGTTCCGGAAGTTGAGCTTTTATCAGTTAACAGTTAGCAGTTATCAGTTATTAATTGTTCACTGTTCACTGTTTACTGTTCACTGTTTTAAGCCCTTGATATTAGCTTTCCCAGGGTATTTTTCCGGGAATTTGGTTTTACTTCAGGGTAGACGATTTTTCTAATTTGTTCGCCAGATACTATCAGCAAATTCCTGCCATGTCAGCATTAACTCAAATATATTGCCTAACGAGGTTGTATGAGCATAGGCAGAGCAATTCTCTTTATTGCCTTGGTTATTCCAGGTTTATTGGTAGCGGGGTCATCGCTTTACTCGTTTAACACTGAGTATACGGAGTTACAAAAAACAGAGAGATATGTGGACAAGTTAGCTAGGGATGGAAGAACCAATAATAGACAGTTGGATCTTGCCTATCATCGTAGTTTTGTTCATCGCATGAACGCATTCAGCAATGGGACTTGGGGCTTTATTGGTGCAACGATCGCAGCGATCGGCTTACACGGAATGGCGACAACCAACGAGGAAACAATTCAAGATCAGCCAAAGACATCAAAATAGTCGTGAGTTCTGAGTCTTGATGAAGGACAAGGGGACAAGACAATTCAAAATTCAAAATTCAAAATTCAAAATTTAGAATTAGAAGTCTCTGCGTCATCCTCCTCACTCCCTCACTCAGCACTTCAGTACTGAACACTGTTTATGAATTCCTTTAAGTCAGCTAAAGCGCGATCGCGATAACGTCCATAACGCTCTTGTTTATTTTTGATTTTCTCACCCAATTCTGGTAAAATCCCAAAATTAGGGGGCATTGGTTGGAAATGCTTAGGTGAAGCGGAACTGATAAATTCAAACAGTGACCCCATCATCGTCGTCTTGGGTAGAGTCAAAGGTTCTTTCCCCAAAGCCAGCCGCGCTGCATTCGTTCCCGCCAACCAACCACCGGCTGCAGCTGCAGTATATCCTTCAGTTCCAATTAACTGTCCAGCACCTAGCAAGGTTGGACGGTTGATAAATTGCAAACTAGGCTGCATCAGCACAGGCGCGTTGAGAAAGGTGTTGCGGTGCATGACTCCCAACCGCACGAACTCAGCATTTTCCAAACCAGGAATCATTTGGAAAATACGCTTTTGCTCACCCCAACGCAGATTTGTTTGGAATCCCACCATATTCCAAAGTTGACCTGCTTTGTCTTCTTGCCGCAACTGTATCACAGCATAAGGGCGTTCTCCAGTCCGACTATCCGATAACCCGACTGGCTTAAGAGGACCATAGCGCATCGTGTCTTCCCCTCGGCGTGCGAGTTCCTCGATTGGTAAACAGGCTTCAAAAAATTTCGCCGTTTCCCGTTCAAAATCCTTCAATTCCACTTGTTCAGCAGTACGCAGTTCTTGCCAAAACTGCAAGTACTGCTCTTTATTCATCGGGCAGTTTAAATATGCAGCTTCACCCTTATCGTAACGAGAGGCGAGAAAAGCAATATCGTGGTTAATCGATTCTCCCACAATGATTGGGCTTGCGGCATCGAAAAAGCTGAGGTATTCCATCCCTGTGAAGCGGCGCAAATCTTCTGCCAAATCGGGACTTGTTAATGGTCCAGTTGCCAAAACAACAATTCCTTCAGGGATAATACGGTTTTCGTCTCGACGCAGTTCAATTAGAGGATGCTGAGCGAGAGTTTGCGTCAAGTCCTGACTAAATTGTCCTCTATCTACTGCAAGCGCTCCACCAGCGGGAACTGCGTGTTCATCAGCTTTTGAAATCACAATAGAATTGAGTTGGCGTAGTTCTTCATGTAAAAGACCAGCGGCGCGATCGCTTGCCATTGCCCCAAAAGAATTGCTACACACCAACTCCGCCAAATGTTCCGTGTGATGTGCACCACTGAAGCGATTTGGGCGCATTTCCCAGAGAACGACCGACACTCCAACAGAGGCTATTTGCCAAGCTGCTTCTGTCCCAGCTAGTCCACCTCCGATAACATGAATTGTTTGTTTTTCCATATTTTTATTCTGTAGCTTCTGAGCTGCCTTTGTTGATCATTCTCCCCGAGAAGTTTCGGACTGGTGTTTGAGCATTTACTCCCGAAGGACGAAGTTGATGAGGGTCTGATAGCCTCGTGACTGTCGGTTCTTGAACCAGGCTACCACATCGGCATCAAGCCGCATATTCACGGGAACTTTCGGTACCCTTAGTTTTCTAATTGTATCAACCTTAAAGTAAAACAGTATTGTAAATATTAGCCACCAATCAAAACCGAGTTACAACCACGGGTAATTTTATTAACTTGTATGCTTAGAATCAAAATTAGCCAAAAATCGAACTTAATTTCCACAGCCTTTGGGTTGTATGTGGCAAAATTTAAGATAATTCATCTTGTTCTTGGTTAAATAGTAATGCTCCTCGGTCAAATTCTCCGCCAGCGCTACAAAATTCTCAGACTCTTAGGAAGCGGTAGCTTTGGAGTTACTTATTTAGCTGAAGATTTAGATCTACCCGATCATCCTCTGTGTGTTGTAAAAAACCTCAAGCAAATGCAAAATCCAGATGAATTGCAACTTGCCAGAGGGTTATTTGACAGAGAAGCAAAGGTTTTATATCGCTTAGGCAATGAGTGCAGTCAAATTCCCCGACTTTTCGCCCACTTTGAAGAAAACGGCGAATTTTATCTAGTACAAGAATTTATAGACGGGCACGATTTAAGTGGGGAAATTTTTCCTGGTAAGAGGTTAACTGAAGCTGAAGTTACACAGCTATTACAGGAAATTTTAGAAGTTCTTACATTTGTTCACAATAAAAATATCATTCACCGAGATATAAAACCACAAAACTTAATGCGGCGCAAGATAGATGGCAAGATAGTATTGATAGACTTTGGTGCCGTCAAGCAAATTAGCGCATTAGTAGTCAATGCTCAAGGGCAAACAAACGTCTCCGTAATTGTTGGTACTTTTGGCTATATGCCCAGCGAACAATTGAATGGCTATCCCAAGTTAAGCAGCGATGTTTATGCAGTGGGGATGCTGGGGATTTCTGCTTTAACTGGGATCAGACCTCAAGAACTGCCAAAAAACTCCCAAACTTTGGAAGTCATTTGGCGAAATCGGGCTTCGGTTAGCCCTGGACTGGCAGATATATTAGATAAAATGGTGCGCCATAACTTCAATAAACGTTATCAAACAGCATTCGAGGCGTTGCAAGCGCTAAGACCATCTTCATTACCGCTACCATCGCCTCCACCGCTACCGCCGTTACCAACCCCAACACGACGAGAATTGAAACTTTATCAGAAAGTATTAATTGGTACTGGAGTTGGGGTGGGTGTGCTAATTGGAGTGGTATTGTTATTTATGAGTTTTTGGAGACAACCCACACCCGATCTAGAAAAACCCGTAGCTTATTCAGGACAACCCACACCCGATCCACAAAAAACCGTCGCTGATTCCAGACAACCCACACCTGACTCGCCACAAACCACATATGATTCGGCACAAGCCACATATGACGTGCAACTGGTTTGCCCCGAAACACCAATACCACCTCTACCAAGTACGCCAGGTAGGAAAATTGGTCCAGCCACAGTTTATGGTTTCCCAAAGAATTCACCACTAACAGGCAAAGGAATCATTATTTTTCCTGATCGCAAGTTTGGTGGATATGTTCGATATGATGGAGAACTAAAAAATGGAATATATAGCGGTTGTGGAAACCTGCTACGTGGAAATGGTGAGCGTTACGTAGGTCAGTTTGATAAGAATTCTTTTCAAGGCATAGGAAAATATATCTACAAAGATGGTTGTCAATATATAGGAGAATTCAAAAACAACCAGTTCGATGGTCAAGGTACATGGATATCTAAAGATGGCTCGCGTTCCAATGAAATTTGGCAGCAGGGAAAATTGCAAGGAAGTAATAAGGTTTTAAGCTGCCAATAATTTTTCATCTTATATTATGTGAGCATACTTTGTCTGAACCAGTGTGGAAATAATCACATTACTTAGGAAAAAATTTTCTATCAATTAGGAAAAGCATAATCATCAAGCCAAAGGAATATTGTAATTTTTTTGGGGCAAAAATGTATGATAAAATCACAAACTTTAAATTGGACTTATTACGTTATATTTTTAGTATTTTTTACTTAAAAGAAAACTAAACACAAGTAGTTCAAGCTAAAAAACATGAGATTATGTAGAGTGTGTTAAGCGCTGCCGCAATGCTTATAAACGCATCATTCGGCGACCTGCAACACTCCAAAACCGATTTTACAAGCTTTATTTGCTCATACCTTTGGGCTGTCTACCTTCTAGCTTCAAGTACCAGCCTGCGATCGGTCTATTTATGTCTTCGGTGTGTGTTGATATTTAGAGGAGTGATAAATGAATCAAAAATTACTTACAAAGCTGAGATTAGTTTTGTCTAAAACTTCTTTACTAGGTATTACTAGTTTAGCAATTTCTCTACAACCATCCTTAGCGCAACCTTCGGCTGTTAATCGATTGCCAACAACATCATCAACCTTACCACCTGCAAAAAATCCGATCAGCCAAACACCTCCAGAAAATCCCGTCAGCCCAACCCCAACACCTTCACAAAATCAGACACCTAGTCCAACACCTCCAGAAAATCCGCTCAGTCCAACCCCAACACCTTCACAAAATCAGATACCTAGTCCAACACCTCCAGAAAACCCCCTCAGCCCAACGCCAACCCCAACCCCGACTTTAACACCATCACCAACGCCAACTTTCACACCATCACCAACGCCAACCCCAACCCCGACTTTCACACCATCACCAACGCCAACCCCAACCCCGACTTTAACACCATCACCAACGCCAACCCCAACGCCAACTTTAACACCATCACCAACGCCAACCCC
>NZ_JXCA02000024.1:157985-193931 GCF_000828085.3 Scytonema tolypothrichoides VB-61278 | reverse complement strand
CGCCAACCCCAACCCCGACTTTAACACCATCACCAACGCCAACTTTCACACCATCACCAACTCCAACCCCAACCCCGACTTTAACACCATCACCAGCACCAACTTTCACACCAACCCCAACGCCGACTTTAACACCAGCGCCAGCGCCAACGCCATCAATACGAAGACCTGCATCAGAACTGTTACCCGTTAGAGCAACTCGTAACTATATCGGAATCGGTCCAAATATTGGATTCAGTGGCGGCGATACTGCTCTAGCTGAAAATGGCTTCACTATCTTTAGCAAAATTGGTATAACAAGAAACTTTTCTTTTCGCCCTGCTGCTGTGCTTAGCGATAATGCTGTTTTTCTTGTGCCTGTAACATTTGACTTTCCAGTTAAACCAGTCACAGACTTTGAAGAAGAACAAATAAATTTTATTCCTTACGTTGGCGCAGGAGCGGCAATTTCCACAAGTGGAGATAGCACCGTCGGCTTTCTTCTGACTGGTGGTGTGGATGTGCCCTTATCACCTGAGTTTACCGCTACTGCTGGTCTAAACGTTGGTTTCCTTGATCAAACTGATGTTGGGCTACTGCTTGGTGTTGGTTACAACTTTTAAGCACTTCACACACTAAGCTAAGTCTCCTCCTGCACCGGGTGCACCCGGTGCTTGTTGGTCAACTTAGGGTCTACGTAGCTTTACAAAAACTCGTTTAAATTTTTCAAAGGATGATTTCGCAACAAACCCAAGCAGCGATCAACCTAATTCTGGCTGGAGTAATCGTATGACTGGTGGTCTAACTCTCCCAGTGATGGATAAATTCTCTCCCCTTTTCCTCTCCGTGCCGATACAGTGCAAATAACCCTTCTTCAGTAGCATCTGTAAAATTAACTCCAAATTCAGTGGGGTCTACATCTGGTTGAATAATGTGAATGGAAATCCCTTTATAACTCTCAGGAATTGCCTCTAGGTGGAACATATCCTGATAGAGAGTGCCTGGTTCATTGGCGATCGCAATGACTTGTGTGTATCCTGCCTCAACCATTTCCATAGCTGGACACAAACAAGTGTAGGAAGCATCAATATAAGGTTTTCCGCCAATCCAAGCGGGGATATCCCAACCGTGAAGCATCCGGGAAGATGCGTACGCCACTTCATCAAAGTTACTAGCATCAAGACACAATTCACCTGCTAGTTTAGTGCTAAACACAGTTAACTGCAAATGTTCATCCACCCAACTACGGTCTTTTTTGCCAGCAGCGACTAACAAGCGTCGTCCCAAACGTCTCGCTTTTTCTCCTTGAGTTTCGCGCTTTGCTTCTGGAGTGATAACTGCACTTGTAGCAACGCAATATTCCGGTGTTTCTGGTTCAAACAGTTGTTTATTTGGATTGAGTTTATTTGGACTAAAGTGTGTAATTCCTCCAAGCACCACTTGGCTCATTCCTACATTCGGTTGGTTAAGTAATGGTAAGGCTGCTAACCAGTAATTCACGCCCAATTCTGTCGCTTTTCCAAGCGCAGCCCAAGCAGTGGGAAGAACTGAGGAAGATGCAGCAGCATAAGCATCAGCACGGATTCCAGTGGCTTCCAAAGCGCTTAAGACGCCATGGGCAAATGCGCCTTTGAAACTGCCTGATGCACAGGCGATCGCTAATGACTTGGTATTTTCTCTCAACATACAACTCTCCTACTAAGCTTTATTTCCCCAACTCATTTCACGCTTACGCAGCTTCACTAAAGCTTGTACCTTCCTTTTGAATTGTTCAAAGTCTTCTGCACTGACATGCGTCTTCTGCCATGCTTCGCGTTGCATCAAGCGTCCACACCAATCATGTAGCTTGGGGTAATGATTAAGATTAATATTCAACCTCGGTAATGAAGGCACAACTGTTCCTGCAACAATATCTGCAAGAGTAAGCTGTTCGCTGCCAAAGTAAGGACTATCTCCCAATACTTGTGTGAAAAATTGCAGTACTTTATCTATATGTTGTTTTGCCTGTACAAATTTTGGAGATTCTTCATCTTCATAAATGAGTGGAATCGTTTGAGGAAATAGTTCATTAGCAGTAACCATTTGCACCATCCGCACTATTGCTAAAGCTTCTGGTTGAGTTGGAAGTAGTGCAGGTATGGGATACTTTGCTTCCAAATAGTCCAAAATTGCCAGAGACTCTACTATCCGAAAACCATCATCAACTATCACAGGAACATGATGAAAGGGATTAACTTCCAGAAATTCTGGTTGTAATTGATCACCATCCAAGTTGAGCAAGACTGGTTCAAATGCAATCTCCTTTTCTAGCAAGGCTAATCTCACACGGCGAGCAACAGGTGAGAGAGGAGCGTAGTAAAACTTCAGCATTGAGAATTCTCCTAAATTTTATATAAAAGACTGAACGGTCTGTCAATGAACAAAAAAATTTGTTTAATGATTTCTATCGTGATAAAGACGCAGTACAAAAGCTCCGGCTGGGGTTTCGCGGAATTTCTTAATCTCACAGACCAATTTGGATGGCAATTCCTCCAAGCTAGCAGAACTCATTGGATGTTCTGGCGGTCTAACAGCAGGAGCAGCAAGCGCCGCAAAGGTGAGATCAGCTGCAGAAAAGTTGTTTCCAACTAAATAAGTACGTCCATCTGTTAATAATTCGCTCACTTGCTCAAAAATGCTGTTGATTTGTTCGTAAGCTTGTGATGCAGACTCTTGAGTTATGTTTAGTTTCTGCCGAACAATTGAGCGGACTGTAGGAAAGACGACTGGAAATAATACCCGTTCAACAAAAGGCACACCATTACACCATCCGCGTTGCATCAACTTGGAGTCATTCATGGTGTGAAAATAAGCCCAACGACGTGTAGCAGGTCCAAGCTGCTCATTAAATAAATTTTCTAGTTGTTCTACTTGTCGGCGTGAGTTAGGGTTAGTGGGGTATAACTTAGCGTTATCAGGGGCAACTTTGTCTAGGTAAAGTAAGATATCAGTTGAATCAGTTAAAGAACCAGCTTCAGTGAGCATAACAGGAGTTGATTTTCCACCAACTCGACCTGTTGCTAATAGATGAAATGGTGGCATATGAGGTTCTTCAATATAAGGAAGTTTTAGTCTTGTGAGTGCCCATCTTGCTTTTTCACAATAATGACTGACAGGGATTGTAATCAGACGAAAGGGTTTTCTGTTACTAGTGAGGGAATGAGACAACATCTTGATATTAGATTGATTTTTGTCTGTGTTCATAAACTTTGCTTTACCCATTCAGTAAGATTTTGTAATTCTTCTTGCGGCATGTGTCGAACATTCTCTTCGGAAGGAAATATCTTTTGCTCAACTTCTTCTTTGTACTGTTCTATTGCTTGAACAGTCAGAGTTTGATAATCTTGATACTTTGTTGCCAGTTTAAGTTTACGAGGTGTGATTCCTAAAATGTCGTTAACAATAAGAACTTGCCCATCAGTAAACCGACCTGAACCAATGCCAATTGTAGGAATTTTTAGCTTTGAAGTGATGATTTGACCCAGCTCTTCAGGAATAAGTTCAAGTAAGAGTACAGATATCCCAATTCTTTCTAAAGTTAGTGCACCTTCAATTAATTCTTTAGCTTGTTCAAAACTTTTTCCTTGTACTTTCTTCTCTTGTTGAGTTTGTGGAAGCAAGCCAAGATGACCACACACTTTTATCTCATTTTCAATCAGATGCTTGACGATTTCTTCTCGAACACCCTCTAACTTAATAATGTCTGCTCCACTTGCTAAAAGTTTTCGGGCATTTTCTAAAGCTTGCTTTGGAGTTTCATAACAAGCATAAGGCAAATCCGCAAGAATATATGCTTCCGAGACTCCTCGTCGAACAGCTTTGAGATGATGGACAATATCATCCATCGTGACTTCTTGCTCACTGTCATAACCTAAAATATTAGTTCCTACGCTGTCACCAACAAAAATGACATCTACCCCAGCTCTATCTTGCAGCAGCGCAGTAGGATAGTCATACGCTGTGAGCGCTACTATTTTCTGATGATTTTGTTTTTTGGTCAGCAAGTAAGCTGAGTCTTTTTTCATAGGAAACTCTTTTAGTTTAATGTTAATAGGCGAAGGCCTTGGTGTTGCCAGTATACCTAGGCTATCTCCCATTCTGTACTTCCTACGAAAATAGTTGCTCCACTTTCCAATTGAGTATTTGCAGCACAATCAACAATGGCATAGGCAAAATCTTCAACGCTAGGGAGAGAACCTGCCTGTTTGCGACGAGACTCTATCATACCAGGGTTATGACGTTGCATGAGTTTAGGGGTGATAGTGCCTTCAATTAAGTCGCCACTGACTACTAGCAGTTTAATACCTCTGGTCGCCAGTTCCGCTATACGAGATCGCAGAGCCTCCTCGCCAGCTTTTTTACTCTGTGCCACTGGCTCGTATACTATTGGAGAAACAGGCTTCTGCCCGTAAAAGTGTGCAAGGTGACTGGTCACAAAAATAATGCGTCCACCTCTTGGCATCAGTGATAAGGATAGGTCAACAGCACGTACCTGAGCGGTAAGGTTGAGTTGCATAGCATAGTCCAAAGCCTTATCTTTTTCCAATCCCCCACTCGCGTTGAGGATAAGCAAGTCAAGGTGTGCAAACTGCTCCTCTACAAGCTTTATCATTTTCTTCATATCGCTGTCTATCGTAAGATCAGCTTGAGCAAGGAGAGCACGGCGACCAATGGAACGTATCGTATTGGCGACTTCTAGAGCGCGTGAACTCTTGCTGTGATAGTTAATAACTACATCAGCACCACGTTCAGCTAACAAACGGGCGACGCTTGCGCCTACACCTCGTGATGCTCCCGTCACCAACGCCACCTGACCACAAAAATCACTCATTGCTTTCCTAATTGAATTATATTTTTTCACTAAGTTTTTTTCAGACTGAACGGTCTTTTTTTCAGCAAATGAAATTCAAGCAAGTTCACTTGCTTTAAATGCGCAATTGACTGTTGAGGTAATTAGTCAAATGATTGATTGCTCGCTCAAGATGAATTGAGTCTCCATAAAGCTTGCTCATCATCGCAGCTCCCTCAAGTGTGGAAATAATGATGGTGGTCACTTCATCTGCATCAACTGTTGAGCGAATTTCACCTTTTTCTATTCCTTTTTGGATAATTCGATAAAACAACTGACGCCAAGAGTCCATTGCTTGTTGAGTGCGTTTACGCAAAGTAGGATGAGCGTCATCACTCTCAACAGCAGTATTCAGCAGGGGACACCCTCCTTTGATGATTGGGTGATTGATATTGCTGCCAAAGACATCAAAGATAGCTTGCAGGCGCTCAACTGCATGATGCTTAGTTCGGACTGCGGCTAAATAATGGTGTCTGAGTTGGGCGATCGCAAAGTCAAAAGCTTGCAGTGCTAATTCATCTTTGCTTTTAAAGTGGTTGTATATCCCTCCTTTCTGTAATCCCGTCACACGCATAATGTCTGAAATAGACGACCCAGCATACCCCTGTTGATTAAACAGTTCGGCTGCTTGTTGGAGAATTTTCTCTTTTGTTTCTTCGCCTTTAGACATGTACGTTTTTCAGACCAAATGGTCTGTATTATCATAACTGGAAAGATTGTTTTTAGTCAAGCCCAGAAAAAGCTGTTGACTGGTTCGTAGTTACGCAATTGAGACGCAACTACAAGTTTCACAACGTCATTTGATTAAGCCGTTAGTCGCAAGGTGACACTGAAGGTGGTTCATGAAGTTAAGTTAACCTCAATGATCACCAAAGTCTTTACAGACGAATTGGAACTTACTGAAGGAGCAACAGACTACTATAAAGTATACTTTCACCAACTATACAGGCTATCAACATAATAGTTGCGAGCCTGAGAGTAAAAGTATAATCGATTGCTATTTCTCTGCCAAGTAACTATTGACCATGTAGAAACATGAAAAAGTTCCTGTTTGGCAAAGAAAGAAATGTAAAAGATACGAAGGTAAAAAATCAAAAAAATGACTTTGATTTTTTTGCCACTACTTTGTCAAGAATCTGTGAGTCTAAGATAACAATTTATTTCATAGCGTATTATATGATGGGTAAATTGTTTTGAGTCTCCAGGTTCTTTGAAATATCATTTTTCTGCAAAGCCACCAGAGAACATCAACTTTAATTGTCAACCTACATCTAGGAAAATTGCATGAAAAAACTGTTAATAGCTTTGACTACCAAATCCACAGCTTTGATTTCTCTAGCCTCATTGGTCATGACGAGTAAAGTTACCACAGCTGGTCAACCAGTCAATCCGGAACCTGTAAAGCGTACAGAGGCTACTACTACACCAGTATCAGCAGAAGGTCAAAAAGCTTGTGTCAAACATCCAAAACTCGGTAAATATTTTTGCGCTAATGCTAAACAATTGTCTCATTTGAAGAAAGGCGCACCAGATATTGACGCTACCGACACGAATAACGAAAAGGCTCTGCTTGGGGTGACAGATGCAGAAAGCGATGCTGCTGTATCTATGTTTGGCTGTGATTGTGTTGCATCGATAAATTGCTTGCGTCGCCTGCGCAATAGCCTTCCGTAGAATTGATTTTCCTTGATTTTTAAGATTAGAAAAAGCAAGGAAGCAAGGGAAGAGATTTTTTCTTTTCCCTTACTCTTTGACAGCTTGTGAGCAAATATTGTATTGTTCAATAAATTGTCTACAGATTGTTCTACAGAATTTGAATAAAATGAAACGTCGTCATTTTTTTACTTGGATTGGTATAGGTTCTTTGGTAAGTAGCCTACTTATGAAAGTTAGAGCTTCTGAGCCAAACACTACAGCGATATCATCAGCATCTGGAGATTGGCAAAGGGTGGGGACGGTAGCTGAGTTGGATAAAACTGGTCAGTTATTCAATGAAAAGTCACCTGTTGGTTCAATTTTAGTAGTTGGTACTTCTAAAAGTAAAAATTTGATAGCTGTTAATCCCACCTGCACTCATAGGGGTTGTACAGTAGAATGGCTGAATAAGGAAAAAATATTTTTATGTCCTTGTCACGCTTCTGAATTTAAACTTGACGGTAAGGTGCAAATGGGTCCAGCCACAAAACCACTCTCAACTTACACAACAAAGATAGAGGGTAATTTTGTTATGGTGAAACGCATTTAGTTTGGTATTTGTCAAGTGTAAAAGAGCACTTAACGAGAAAGAAAAGTTTGGGGAACTGATACGGAACACGCTTGCGCGATCGCTCGTATTATTAAAAAGAAATGTGCAGCAGTATCCACCAACTTTAACCCTAAATGCAGAAACCAAAATCAATTGAAATTCCGAAAGCAACTCGCTACCAAAATGCAGCGATAGATTACTATATGGGAGTCACAGGTTCCTCCTATCTCCATTATGGGTATTGGGAAACATTACCTGACAGCAGTGAGGAATTGACTTTAAGTTCTCTGCGTGCTGCCCAAGAAGCTTATACAGCCAAACTATTCAGTTTTATCCCAAAGGGAATAAGCACCGTGCTTGACGTAGGCTGTGGTATTGGTGGTAATGCGAAATACTTTTTGGAACGTGGTTTCAGTGTTGAGGGATTAGCACCCGACGCACTTCAACAAGAGAAGTTTATTAAGAATACCAACAATAAAGTACCTTTCTACTTAACGAGATTTGAAGATTTTCAACCAACCCACTCCTACGATCTCATCCTGTTCAGCGAAAGCAGCCAATATATTGCTGTTAACGATTTGGCTCAGGGTGCGGGTCGTTTACTGAGTAGTGGCGGCTACTTGCTGATTGCCGATATGATGCGTTCTGATCCCGAATACCAGGAGGGTATCTTTTCCAATTGTCATGTCACAAGTGTTCTTCAGGAAGCCTTGGAACGGGCTGGGTTCACTTTAATCAAAGCTGAGGACATCTCAAACTCGGTTGCACCAACGATTGACTTGTCTTTGGATTATTTCCGTACTTTTGGGCTAACTACGATGAAATATATTAGTGATGTTGTGGCGATCGCTGTTCCACCATTACATGCATTGGGACGTTGGGCATTTAAGCGCTGGCTGGACAAACCAATTGTCGAGGGGTTAGCAGCACGTACAATTTTTGAACGTCATCTGTGTTATTCCATCCAACTCTGGCAGTTATCAATTCATAAATTGAATTAAAGTCACTACCAGAAATAAACACTCAAGATTAGCAATAAACTTTTATTAGCAATTGGTTACAATCCTTGGGTTGCTTATTTAGCAGCATCCCACTCGCTGCTCAAACATTCAAAATTATCAATTCAAAATTCGCTCATTAAGAATTTTTTTTGTATCTCCTGCGGAGACGCTACGCGAACGCGCAGCGTGCCCGCAGCGCATACTTTGAATTTTGATAGCGCAGCGTGCCGCAGGCATACTTTGAATTGTTTTGTTCCCTATTCCCTGTTCCCTATTAAGCGTGTTTCTTCAGAGGAGAACGTGGTGTTGTCATTTGCAGCACCTATTAAGCGCATTCAAATATTGCTAAGGTATTGAAATCAATCATCGCTATCGTTACTTTGTCCAAAAATATCCGGGCAAATGTCGCGTCCATGTATCAGTATATTTAAAACAAATTCGAGATATGGGACAAACTATTACTCAAGTAGACGCATTTAGCAACACACCTTTTGCAGGTAATCCCGCTGCAGTCTGCATTTTACCTACTCCCCAGTCTGAAGACTGGATGCAAAAAGTGGCGCAAGAGATGAATTTATCTGAGACTGCGTTTTTGGTGAGGCAGGAAGATGGTTTTCATCTGCGCTGGTTCACACCTACAACAGAAGTACCACTGTGTGGTCATGCTACCCTAGCTAGCGCTCATGTTCTTTGGTCACAGGGGCATCTTTTGCCAGATGAAGTCGCTCGTTTCCACACCAAAAGTGGAGTGCTGATTGCTAAAAAGCACGGAAGTTGGATTGAACTCGATTTTCCTGTAAATTCTTCAGAACAAATAACTGCTCCTCCTGAACTCAGTGAAGCTTTGGGTGTTCCGATGAGAACGGTGATGAAAAATTCTTTGGGTTATCTGGTAGAGGTGGAGTCTGAAGATTTCGTGCGACAAATACAGCCAAACTTCGAGCTACTGAAAGCGTTACCCCTTGCCAAAGCCATTGTTACTAGCTTAACACACGAAGACTCAGAGTACGATTTTGTCTCTCGCTTTTTTGCACCGGGAGTGGGAGTTAATGAAGATCCTGTGACTGGGGCTGCTCATTGTTGTCTGGGTCCGTTTTGGCGCGATCGCCTTGGTAAAGATGAGTTCTTAGCATATCAGGCATCTAGTCGGGGCGGTATATTGAAGGTGCGTTATGATGGTGGTTCTCGTGTCTATATAAGTGGACAAGCAGTTACCGTTCTGCGTGGAGAATTAATTTGAAAATGCGATTCACCACTTTCTCACTCCTTGTCTCAAACCTAGTTTAGATACCGGAAAATTCCTGTCAGGTTATGCACCCGTTAAGGAAACCTTTTTTTCTATACGAGTTTGTAAATCTGCCAAAAGCGCATCCCCACTGCGTCGGGCTTCCCAAGGACCAGAGTCCCAAAGTTTAAGACTCCACTGTCCTTGGATATAATCTTCATTTTCTGAGATTGTGCCAACGTAGGTAACTGGGTCGGGTGAAGTTGTGAAGTAGCGCTTGATAAAGCTGATACGACGCCCAACTACCTCACCGGTAAGCTGGGCTTCTCCCAAGTCGCTGTCATCCAAAATCCTACCAGTCAATGTGTTACCACTTTGAATCAATGTCACTTCAAAACGGGTAGGAATTCCTTGTTGCCAGTAAGTTCCAAGCCAAGTGCCATTTACATCAGCCATAGCGAGTTTTTCGCAACTTATCTGTGTTATCTTTAAACTATAAAATCGGATCGCTGTATATTGGTCAAACCTTTCGCATATTTCTACTAACAGGGTCAAAACCTCTAGAAAAGCGCGTACTATCGTCGTAGCAAGCCCCACTCAAATTTGCTCCATAGAGCTTGGCAAAGTTTAACTTAGCTCCCCTCAGATTAGCTTCATGCAAGTTAGCACCGCTTAGGTTAGCTCGCGTTAAATTAGCTTTGGCTAAGTTAGCTGCCCCAAGGTTTGCTCCCCACAATTTAGCTTTAGCTAGGTTTGCTCCACTTAAATCCGCTGCAAATAAGTTAACTCCAGCCAGCAAGGCTCGAATTAACTTGACTCTAGCAAGGTTGGCTTTTGGAAAATCTCTCTCTCCTGCTACATAACGCCGCTTCAGTTCATTTGCATCCATGCTTGGTTCACCTTGCTCAGCAAATTGGAAGCTATCTGCTCCCACTCCTGGTCTAATTCTACTTTTGACTCTGACTGACCGCTACGTGTGTACCAATAACGAGCATTGATCAAATCACCCTCTTTGCGGTGCAGGTAGGCGTGAACCCAACCACTATCAGCATCGTTAGCGTCTTCTTGTACTATTTCGTGTGCAGTATCCCACTCACCTTTTTTATCGTACCAAAGGCCCTGCAACGCTTTTGGCAGTGACTCAGGACATTTTGAACTTTTTTCTATTAATTGCTTGAATTGTAATAACGATATCATATTCACCTATAAAGTATCAAGACTTTATTTCTAGGATACAAATGGGTTCTGATTTGTGGGAAGAAAGCCTTATATGAAATTTGAGTTTGATTAGATGAGTATTTGCTACCGCAGATAGATGCAGATGCACGCGGATAAATACAAATAATTTATCTATGTACATCTGTGTTTATCTGTGGTTAATTTTCAAAAAAGTAACTTTTCTCTGGCGGAGCTAGGAATGAGACAAATAACCTATTTGAGCCACACCCTTCGACAAAGCTCAGGGCAAGCCGCGCTCGCGCATAGACGCGGATTATGGCTGGAAGTCGGCGGTATGAGCAACAATACTTAGCTTGCTCACCACAACTGTATTAGACTTGAGTGACATCTTCCTGATTTAACTGCTGCTCGACATTACTTATAGCAGCGTTAAGACCAGCTAGTCTGGTGTCTAAATCATCCCGCATTGTTTTAAGAAATCTCAGCTTACGCTCTAAGCGAGTTTTGCGAGACACGGGTTCGCTACCGTAGCAGTTGTTGTCCCAAAAAGGAAAAGGAAACGGAAACGGAAACATAGTTTGCTTTTATAGAAACGACCATAATTAAATTGTGGCTAAATCCTAAGCGAGATAACGGATAAGAGAGTGGGGGATAACCGACTATCGTGGGTGGGGTTAGGCTTCTGGTAGAGTTGGATTTGTCATTTTAACGCATATTATGAACAGCTTGTCTACTGAAAATAGATTGAGATTTAGTGACACAAAATACCAGAAAAGTCCCTGATAGCACGCATTCATACCGTGTGACTAAGCAGATCTATCTAATCTCATTCTTTAGATAGAAGTTTTACTTAACTAAAACATTATAAAAGGTTATTATATTTTGCTGTGTAAAGAGCTTATTGCTCTGTAGTGGCAAGGAAAGAGTACCAAACTTAGAGACTAAAGTCAAAGTTAGTTTCTAGTAGTAACCCCCTGTACTATCTTTTTCAACAACTTCAATTTTATTTAGGCAATGTGTTATCGGTATCCCAGACGCAAATTCTCAGAAGAAGAAGAAAATATAATAAAAATTAAAAATTTTTTATAAAGTGTGATAATTTGAGAATATAGGTCAAGATACAGTGACTGTTCGATAGCTATCAACACTGCAAGACATGAGGATTTTTCTGCAAAAAGTGGAATTTTAACCTAATGTCAGCAAATTTGGCTCAAAAGTGATCTAATTGAATTCAAATCTCTTACTAAAGTATGCTCAGAACCTTTTTAGACGGAGGGGGATTATTTGTTTTTGTTAATTTATTCGCCTCTAGTCTCCTTGTCCATTGGGCGGTTTGCTTATGGATGGTGGTGTAGTTCTTGGGTGTACTGAAGTAAATACTGTCTTGTGAATAGTCCTCCATTTTTTGGGGGATATTGTCAACATTGTGGGTCAAAAATAATGAGTACTATTCAGGCAAAGTTTGAAGCTACTGAAACCGCTTTTCACGTAGAGGCTTACGAAAAAATTGAGTACAGCCTAATCTATGTTGATGGGGTTTTTGCAATCAAAAATCCACAACTGGCAGAAGTTTATAAAGATTTTGGACGCTGCTTGGTTGTTGTAGATGCCAATGTCAATAAATTTTACGGCAGTCAAATCGAGCAGTATTTCAAGTATTACGACATTGACTTGACGGTTTTTCCGATCACGATCACTGAACCAAACAAGACTATTGAGTCTTTCGAGAAGATTATCGATGCTGTGGCTGAATTTAAGCTGGTTCGCAAGGAACCAGTGCTAGTGGTTGGTGGTGGACTCATTACAGATGTTGCAGGTTTTGCCTGTTCTGCTTACCAGCGCAGTAGCAACTACATTCGTATTCCTACTACTCTGATTGGTTTGATTGATGCGAGTGTTGCGATCAAAGTAGCAGTGAACCACAAGAAGCTGAAAAATCGCCTTGGTGCTTATCACGCTTCGCAAAACGTTTTCCTCGATTTCTCGTTGCTGGGTACTTTGCCAACAGCGCAAGTTCGTAATGGTATGGCAGAACTCGTGAAAATTGCAGTGGTTAACAACAAAGAAGTTTTTGATTTGTTGGACAAGTATGGCGAAGAACTGCTTTCCACACACTTTGGTAACATTGACGCAACACCAGAAATCAAAGAAGTGGCGCATCGCGTCACTTACGAGTCTATTAAAAGCATGCTAAATTTGGAGGTTAACAACCTACACGAGTTAGACCTAGATAGGGTTATTGCTTTTGGTCATACTTGGAGTCCGACTCTAGAACTTGCACCCCGCGTGCCTATTTTCCACGGTCATGCAGTTAACATCGACATGGCTTTTTCTGTCACGCTTGCAGCACGACGAGGCTATATTACCACACAAGAACGCGATCGCATTCTCAGTCTCATGAGCCGTATCGGTCTTGCCCTCGACCATCCCCTCTTAGACGAAGAACTTGCGTGGCGTGCTACCCAATCCATCACCTGCACACGAGGCGGTCTGCTACGAGCTGCTATGCCCAGACCAATTGGCAGTTGCTTCTTTATGAATGATTTAACTCGCGAGGAACTGGCAGAAGCATTATCAGAACATAAAGATCTATGCAAAACCTACCCTCGTGGTGGCGATGGCGTAGAACTCTACCCAGATGCTTACAACCCAGAACTTGTTGGGAGTGAAGCTTAATGTCGCAAGTTGTCGAAAAGCCAAGCGCTAGACCTGTAACACCATTGGGGATTTTAGCTAAGCAGCTAGAAACCATTTTGCAGACATTTGATCAACAGACATCTGATGAGCTAGAAACTCACCTCAAGCAAGCATGGCTTTTGGCAGCAGGTTTAGACCCCTATTTAGAAGAATGTACCACTCGTGAATCACCAGCCCTCGCAGCGCTAGCTCAAAAAACGGCTCAGGAAGCTTGGAACCAAAACTTCCACCAGGGAGCTACAGTACGAGAACTTGAGCAGGAAATGCTTTCTGGGCATGTGGAAGGACAAACTCTCAAGATGTTTATCCACATGACAAAAGCTAAGAAAGTGCTGGAAGTAGGTATGTTCACTGGCTATTCTGCACTCGCAATGGCGGAAGCTTTACCGCCTGATGGAGAACTAGTCGCTTGTGAAGTTGATCCTTACACCGCAGAGTTCGCGCAAACTGCCTTCCGGGAGTCTCCCCACGGTGCAAAAATTCGTGTGGAAGTCGGTCCTGCACTCTTAACTTTGCAAAAACTGGCAGATGCAAGGGAGTCATTTGATTTTGTGTTCATAGATGCGGATAAAAAAGAGTATGTCAAGTACCTTGAAATCCTGCTAGAGAAAGATTTGGTCATTCCTGGAGGGTTTATCTGCGTAGATAACACTCTACTTCAAGGACAAGTTTATCTTCCAGAAGAAAATCGCACTCCCAACGGTGAGGCTATTGCTCAGTTTAACCACGTTGTCGCCGCCGATTCGCGTGTCCAACAAGTATTGTTACCACTGCGAGATGGCTTAACTATTATCCGACGGTTACCGTAGGTGTCATAAATGTAGTCTGCACGCTTATTTGTGCATAGAGAACTCAGAATTCAGAATTAACGAAAACCGCACTTATATTGTTCGCTTTTTCTTACTTCATAGGTCTCTGGGTTCTGAGTTCTTCAACAAGTCTCTTCTATCACCTCCTTCTCCTACACCGCTGGTAGGCGAAAAAGGGGTGTAGGTGTGTAGGGGAGCCACTGCCGTGCGCGCTTTAAGCGTTGAGGAGCCACTGCGGTGCGGAGGTTCCCTCCGTTGTAGACGCCCGGAGGGCGGCTTCCCGCAGGGTAGCATGTGGCGTGCATGTGGCGTGAGCCAGTACTTGAGAGGCTCTCCCGACAGAGGTATTTGGCGTGAGAAGAGAGATTTTTCGAGCGTGGTTTACCCCTACCCCGGAACCAAAGGAGTACTCACCGCCCCCACTAGAGGAATTCAAAATTATCAATTTCATTGTTCAAAATTAAAGAATCTTTTTTTGAATTTTGAATTTTGAATGAGCGAATGTTTGAGTGATCGTGTGGTGGTTTTTTATTGGTGGTGGGTACTCACCGCCCCCACCAATAACTCTTACCCCTTACACCTTACACCCTTAGTTGTTGACAGATACACTCCGGGGCTATTATGCTCCCGCTTGAATCACCGTATCAATCTATAAGCTCACCCATATTAAAATCTATTCTTATCCAACCTTTGAGTCTTCGTAAATTGTCGAGAATAAGTAAGGGAATCTGCCAGTGATGTACCATCAGGAAGGGTAAGGGATCACTCACCTCAAAAATTGCTTCTTTCCCCCGCCTGATGTTTCTTACCCAGGTTTGCAGTTGTTTAAACGATCTAATCTCATTCAGCCGCCAAACTTCGTGGTACAGCCAATAGGTTGGCTTACTATCACTCAGAGGCTGCAAAGATTCAGCCAGAGGTTCTTTACCAAGATAGGCATCTGCTACTCCTGGATGATTGTAAAACATAGTAATGGCAGAGTGAGTACGCGGGTTACACTCAATCGCGTAAACAGTTCCATCTTCCGCCTGGATGAAGTCAAACGAAAGCTGCCCGGTTTTTCCCAGTTCTTTAGTAAAATGACTCGCCCATTGCATAATTTCTGGCTGATCAACGTTTTCGTAGTTGACTTGAAAGGCAGATGACTCACAGCAGCAGTACATTCTTGACTCTCCATCTCGCGCGGTTGTGTGAGTGCAGTATTCTTTTCCAGGGATGAATTCCTGCATAATCCAGGGCTTCTCCTCACTGATGGGCAGAGTCTTGACAAATGCTGCTGTTTGTGATGGTGTATCGCAAGGTAACTTGGTGAGATTCAAGCGACGCACTTGATCGTAGGGGATGCTTTTAAGAATGTATTTACGCTTCTCCTGAGAAAAGTCGAAGTTGAGGACTTGTTCGGGATCGGTAATTTTGAAGGATTTGGGGACTGATAAACCGAACGATCGCGCTGTTTCGGCAAAGGCAAACTTGTCATCCAGGATCTTTGTGACATCAGCATCGAAGTGGAAAAACTCTACATCGTCTGGTAATGGTGGCTTTCCTTGAGAGTCATAGTGGATGACGGAAAAAATGGCTACGGGGATAAAAAAGTCGATCTTTTCTTTTTTGGCGATCGCATGTAGGCTTTCAACGTAGCCTTCTAAATCTTTGCTTGGATCGGGAACGGTATAAAAGCCTGCAACAGAGTTGGAATATTTATTACCACTTGACCAGAATTTCTCAATATCAATTATGATAACCCGATGCCCTGCTGCATGAAATGAACGCGCTAGCTGAAGAGTTTTAGTCATTCTAGCGCCAGCAATCAAAATATTTTTGGAATTGGGGTTGACAACAATTGACTGACTGAATGGTTGCTTGATAAAGTTCCAAACTAGGGAAGTTAAGACGACGATGCAGTTAAAGGGAAATGCGATCGCCAGTAATACAAGAGTCCCCAAGTTTTGGAACACTATAAAAATTTGTTCCTTCATAATTATAATTGTGACATGATTATGGAATCAGTGCCTTACGGCTATCGGGAAGCCTTCTGGTGAGCGTCTAAGCCTATGAAGCTCGCTTGTGAGAACTGCCTCACCAGGACACATGAAAATATTCTCCCTCACTGTGTCTGTCCCTCCCTCACTCTCTGTCTCTCCCTCCCCCACTCCTTATTTTCAACTCAGGCTTACTATCACTTAGGGGTAACAGAGATAGATTTGCCATATTTTACGTCTTCTCCAAACTGTATCAGTTTCCCGATGTTGAAATCAATCCTCACCCAGCTTCGTAAGGAGCGCAAACTATCGAGTAATAGTAAAGGAATGTGCCAGTGATGTACCATTAAAAACGGTAGTGGGTCGTGAACTTCAAAGATTGCATCCTTTCCTCGCCAAATATTTTTAAACCACTTTTGCAATTGCTTTAACGATCTAATTTCATTAAGTCTCCAAAGTTCGTGATAAAGCCAATAAGTAGGCTTACTATCACTCAGAGGTTGCAGAGGTTCAGCCGGAGGCTCTTTACTAAGATAAGCATCCGCTAAACCTGGATGGTTATAATACATTGTAATTGCAGAGTGAGCGCGAGCGTTGCACTCTATCGCATAAATCGTCCCATCTTCCGCCTGAATGAAGTCAAAACAAAGTTGTCCAGTCAGTTGTAGTTCTTTGACAAAATGACTCACCCACTTCTTAATTTCTGGGTGATCAACGTTTTCGTAATTGACTTGAAAAGCAGATGATTCGCAGCAGCAGTGTACTGTTAATTCACCGTTTCTCACTGTATCGTGAGTACAGTATTCTTTTCCGGGAATAAACTCTTGCAATATCCAAGGGTTATCTTCACTAATTGGCTTACTTTTGACATAAAGCGCCATTTTTTCAGGAGAATCCATTGGTAGCTTAGTCAGATCTAAGCGTAAAACAGAGTCATAGACAATACTTTTGAGAATGTACTTGCGCTTTTCGTTGGAAAAGTCGAATTTAAGAACTTGTTCGGGATCTGTAATTAAGAAGGTTTTCGGGACAGATAGGGAGAGTGAGCGTGCTTTTTCTGCAAAAGTAAACTTGTTATCCAGCATCTTCATTGTATCAGCATCGAAGTGGAAATTCTCGCAATAGCCTGATAACACTGGCTTGCATTCGGAGTCGAAGTAGCTGGCAGCAAAAATGCCTACCGGGACAAAAAAGTCTATGTTTTCTTTTTTGGCGATCGCACGCACGGCTTGGGTGTAGCCCTCTTTGTCTTCGTGTGAGTCAGGAACAGTGTAAAAGCCCGCCACAGAGTTAGAAAATCGATAACCACTGAACCAGTATTTGTCGAGATCAAATAAAATAACTCGATGCCCTGCTGCGTGAAATGATCGCGCAAGCTGAAGGGTTTTGGTCATTCTACCACCACCGATCAAGATATTTTTCGGATTCTCGTTCAAAACCACTTGCTTGGCATAACTTGGCTTGAAAAAATTCCACAGCAGCGATGCGAGTACGACGGTGCAGTTAAAGGGAAATGCGATCGCCAGTAATGCAAGAGTGCCCAAGTTTTGGAACACTGCAAAAATCTGCTCCCTCATAGTTGTAATTGTGTCATGATAGTGGAACCAGTGGCTGGTGGCGAGTCAAAGCTTAAGGAGACAACGACGTACAGGACAGTCAAAATGACTTGTACAAAAACCATACAGGATTTTATGGACTCAGTTTTTTGCCTGATGACAAAAAGAAGCCTCGTTCATGTTGGGTTTCACTGCCGTTCAAACACCACTTTGCAAAAAGGAGGGAAACCCTTCGTGTGCAAGTGGCAAGGGCGGACAGATGCCTCAAGTCGGGAAACCCTTTCGGCAGTTCCTCATGGGGGAAACCACGCCAGATGCACCCTCGGGGGAACCTCCCTTCGGGTTCGCCAGTCGCCTACGGAGGGAGACCCTCCTGCAGCGCTGGTCTCACCGCAACGCACTGGCTCCCCAAGACCTCGACGACTACGCCCGGCACTGTCCTCCCCAACCTACATTAATAGATTTTATTATAAGTAATCACCCGAACTTGATAGAAATTGGCGAAGGTACTGTTGTAGCAAACTTTGCGGTTCTAGTTTTTTTTAGAGTTTTTGATTCCGTTTTCAAAATCTTCTCACTTCAAGCTATTTTTTACAATCGTAGTTGTTATATCTTATATCACAGTACCTAGGAAGATGATTCATGCCAGTACTTCGTATTCTTCATTTAGCAGGGTCTCCATCCAGTGATTTTTACCGTGAATTGTCACGCAATTACGCCCATAGCTGTCTGGTAGCTACGGCAAATCCATCGCGCTACGAATTTTTAATTGCATACATCACACCTGATGGCCTGTGGCGATTTCCTTCCTCTCTCAGTCTTGAAGATATTGCTGTCGCCAAACCGATGCCTCTGTTAGAGGCTATACAGTTTATAACAGCGCAAAACATTGACCTTATGTTGCCACAAATGTTTTGTCTGCCTGGAATGATTGAGTACCGCGCACTATTCGACCTGCTTAAGATCCCTTACATAGGCAATACTCCGGATCTCATGGCATTAACAGCCCACAAAGCCAGAACCAAAGCAATTGTAGCAGCAGCAGGCGTCAAAGTGCCTTCTGGAGAACTCCTCCGCAAAGGAGACGTACCGACAATTATGCCTCCAGCAGTGATCAAACCCGCAAATGCTGACAACTCTTTAGGGGTGTCCTTAGTCAAAGAAGCTAGTGAGTATGACGCTGCTTTGAAGAAAGCATTTGAATTTGCTTCGGAGGTGATTGTAGAAACATTCATTGAAGCTGGTCGAGAAGTCAGATGCGGCGCTATTGTTAAAGATGGAGAGTTAATCGGTTTACCCCTTGAAGAGTATCAGATAGACCCTCAAGTCAGACCCATCCGCAGCTATACTGACAAATTCAAAATACCCATCGAGGGCGACTTGAATTCAACTGCTAAAAATTATGTCCCAGGTTGGATTGTAGATATTAATGACCCGATCACCCAAAAGGTTCAGCAAGAAGTTAAGAAGTGTCATTTGGCTTTGGGCTGTCGCCATTATAGTTTATTTGACTTCCGGATCGACCCACAGGGACAACCTTGGTTCTTAGAAGCCGGATTGTTTTGTATTTTTGACCACAACGCGGTGATTGCCTGTACGGCGAACAAAGTGGGAATTCCTTTAGATGAGTTATTTCAGACAATGATCAATCAAGCATTGGCATGATATGGTGTCCGGCAAATCACCCCTAGTACTTGACCAATGCAATATTGAGGATTGACATCCTCCCGCCGCTTGTGAGACGTTGCCCTCCGGGTTCGGCAGTTGCTACCCTGCGGGAAGCCGCCCTCCGGGCGTCTACAAGTCGGGGAACCCGGACGCCAGACGCCTAGGTCGGGAGAGCCGTCATTCGCGCTGGCTCCCCAACGCACTGCCTCACATGCAACGTTTCTTGCCGTGTGAAATCTGCGAAAACAATCCTTAACTGAACCATATTGACCTATAAATATGACATTAACAATAAGTGTTTATTAATAAATCAATCAAAAGTAGTATATAAATCTATTATAGGACTTACTTTAGTACAAATAATTTATCTCTAATTCTTTCCCAAAGCGTTAGTACTACGTTTAGTGTGAGGATTTCTCAGGTAGAGAAAACAACGAGCCTGCTTCGCAAAAGCTAAGCGCCAGAGGCGCACGCACTCGCGTTCGCTAACGCACTGCAATACTTCCCCAAATACCTCAACTAAAGCAGCAAAGACTGAGTTAGGTTCTGTATGAGTGTCTAGGGTATTTCGTATTGCTTTTGGTATTGTGTTCGTCATGTAATTGCATATAATTAACAGTTTTTCTACTGATTTGTAAATTTAATAATGTTAATAAATATACTAGTAAAAAGAGTGACAGTACTTGTTCATCTAGTGTTTACTATGCAAGTCTATTTTAGACTGACTTTTGAGTTCAAACTTGTGATTTATTTCATTGTTCAGACACAGGCTTTACGGATTTCGTCATTATGAATACATTTGTTTGGTTTCATTCTTTAGATAGAAGATAAATCTAATGGAAACATCATAATCTATAGTGCTGAACGTAATGAAAAAGTTTCCAAGTGTTTAGTAACAAGCAAAAATCATCAAGTCTCCAAGTGATGAGAGAAAATTTCTAATAACAAACAACTTGTCATGCTAGATTTTTCAAGCATCTTGACTTTTGGAACTATGGATTGCTTGTTTTGAGACTCAAATTATGAAAGAAAGAAGAAAATATAGAAGAGGCTTATTTTTGTGACGAAGAAATATGATAATTTGAGAATTAGGTCAAGATACAGTGACCATTCGATAGCTATCAATCGTGCTAAGTAATAGGATTTTTCTACAAAAAGTGGGATTTTAGCCTGATTTAGCAAGTTTTGCTCACTAGAGAGCTAATCAAACTCAAATTTCTTACTGAAAGTATGCTCAAAACCTTTTTAGACAGGAGGGGAATCTTTGTTTTTTTAACTTATTCGCCTTCGGTCTTTATGTCCTTTGAGCAATTTGTTCAAGGATAAAAGTGTAGTTATTGGGTGTACTGACGGGAATCACTGTCTTGCGAAGAGTATCCCATTTTTTTGGGGATATTGTCAACATTGTAGGTCAAAAATAATGGAATCATCATGGCACAATCTCTTCCCTTAACCTCCGCAGGAGGAGCAACATCACCAACTGCTTTTGTGGCACAAGTCAAAGCTTTATTCCAGAACATTGCCACCTTGACAATACTCTTGTTAGTGTTGCCAATTAATGCTGCTATAGTTCTAACATCCCTATTTTGGAGTCGCGTCAGCCGTTTTGTTCGTCCTCAAACAGTTGTAGCCGCAAACCGCAAAAATATCCTAATTAGCGGCGGCAAAATGACGAAGGCGCTACAGATTGCCCGTTCTTTTCATGCTGCAGGACACAGAGTTGTCTTAATAGAAACCCACAAATACTGGTTATCGGGACATCGATTTTCTGATGCAATTTCTCGCTTTTATACAACTCCCACCCCACAGTATGATCCAGAAGCTTATATCCAAGCTTTACTAGACATTGTTAAGAAAGAAAACATTGATGTCTATGTTCCTGTGACTAGTCCAGTTGCGAGTTACTATGACTCTTTAGCAAAACCTGCGCTTTCGCCCTATTGCGAAGTTTTTCACTTCGATGCTGATGTCACCCAAATGCTAGATGATAAATTTGCTTTTAGTGAAAAAGCAAGATCGTTTGGCTTATCGGTTCCCAAATCTTTCAAAATTACTAATCCCGAACAAGTCCTGAATTTTGACTTTTCTGGAGAAACTCGCAAATATATTCTTAAAAGCATTCCTTACGACTCAGTACGCCGCTTAGATTTAACTAAGCTACCTTGCGATACACCAGAGGAAACAGCAGCCTTCGTTAGAAGTTTGCCAATTAGTCCAGAAAAACCCTGGATTATGCAAGAGTTTATTCCTGGCAAGGAATTTTGCACTCACAGCACAGTTAAGAATGGAGAGTTACGCCTGCACTGCTGTGCAGAATCTTCAGCTTTTCAGGTTAATTACGAAAATGTAGAAAACCCGAAAATCCAAGAATGGGTGAGGCATTTTGTCAAGGAATTGGGAATTACTGGACAAGTTTCTTTTGATTTCATTCAAGCTGAAGATGGGACAGTTTACGCGATTGAATGTAATCCCCGAACGCATTCGGCAATTACAATGTTTTACAACCATCCAGATGTGGCAGACGCTTATTTGAGTGAAGAACCTTTCACTGAACCTCTTGTACCACTGCCAAACAGCAAGCCGACATACTGGACATATCACGAAGTCTGGCGGTTAACTGGCATTCATTCCTTTGCTCAACTGCAAACTTGGATACGTAACTTTTTGCAAGGTACTGATGCTATTTATCAGCTGGATGACCCACTGCCGTTTTTGATGGTACACCATTGGCAAATTCCTTTACTTTTGCTCAATAATCTGCGACAACTAAAAGGTTGGACAAAGATTGATTTTAATATTGGTAAACTTGTGGAAATAGGTGGCGATTGAATTAAGGGAAAAAAGTTGTTAATGTAACCGCTGTTCATTAGACATCTTGCAAAAGTGAGATTTTTTTACGAGGTTCGCTTAAGAGCGATGCACTGAGCGCGGTCGAAGTGTTCCCTGTTCAGAGTTTTCAGAAGAATCCTTACAAACAGTGAATCCGAAATTTATCATCAAGTGCTACTTATGAAAATGAAATAGCCGATAATTCCTTAACTTGTCACTAATATGGTATCTATATTATTTAGGAGTTTTTATCAAGGTAACTTAGATATAAGTGTGTTTTAACAAGTAAATCTTTTCATCTAATTGATGAACGCAATACATCAAAAACTTGTCATTGTTGTGGTCACAAGCAAGACATATCACTTGAAAAGTGTATTTTTTTTGTGTATTGTCTGCACTGTGAGCGACTTTTTCACTCTATGAATACTATGCAAAATCTCCCAATTTCTATTTCCTCAGATATGAGATTACGGTTCTTGCAGAATGACGAGAAAACCTTTGCAAGTACTGAAGAACAACTACCTCTAGTTATTGAGCCAGTCAAGGAAAAATCTTTCGCAGCTCTTAAGGCATTGCTGAAGGAAAGTGCGCAGTGGTTCAATAAACAGCTAGACACATACGGAGCCATTTTGTTTCGGGGATTTGAAGTTGAGGGTGCAGAGCAATTTCAAACAGCCCTAGAGTTACTCAATGTCCAACTCGAGTCATTTTATCACTTCGGCAGCGCTCAGCGTGTACGAATAACCGATAAAGTCTTCACCTCTTCTGAAGCACCACCGGATATGATTATTTCTTTTCATAATGAACTCAATATGGTGCCGGTGCGACCAAGCGTACTTGCTTTCTTCTGCCAGGTTCAACCCGACGTATATGGCGAGACTCCAATCATCAATACGGAAAAGCTATTTTTAAGTTTATCTCCCAACTTACAGCACAAATTTGGAAACTTTCCTCAGCGATTTGAGCGATATGTTCCCAACCATTTATTAGAGATTGTCTTCGAGGGTCTCTCGCGAGAAGAGATTAGTAAACTTCTCCAGGAACAAGGATTTGATTTTAACTGGGAAGAAGATGGCTCTCTTTATTTTGAGTGTTCTTATATTACCATTATCACTCACCCAAGAACGAGTAGGCTCTGCTTTAGCCTTAGCATTATTGATTGTTTAGTCAATAGAGAATGGTATCGAAACCTCGGACAACGGTATTCATTTGGGCAAAGGCTTTATTACAATTTACTGCCTACCAAATTGTACAAAAACTTTCAGCAAAGATTAGCAACAGCAGCAACTGTTGTCGATGGTTCGCAAAAACGAACCAGTACCTTGAACGCATCTTTTTTGAACAAGGATGGTCAATGCACAAAGATGACGGAAGCAGAAGCGAAAGAATTGGGAAAAGCTGAATGGAAAAATGCAGCTATCTTTAAGTGGAAGCAAGGCGATATTCTCGTAATCGATAACCTACAGGTTGCTCATGGTAGACTCAATACTAAACTGAAACGAAAAATTCTCACCGCTTTCGGCAATATGTGCAACATTCGCGATATGAAACCAGCTTTATTCATAAATGGTTGAAATTTCTAAATAGAAGAAATAATAATTTTATTTGCAGCTACCTATGAATAAATCAGGGAACAGGGAACAGGGAACAGGGAACAGGGAACAGGGAACAGGGAAGAAAGAATTTCGATTTTACTTAAGCTTAATTCGTCGCAAAGAACGCAAAGAAAACCAAAGGAATGAGTGATTAATTACCATGCCAGTACTTCGTATCCTTCATTTAGTTGGATCTGCAGAGAATGATTTTTACTGTGAATTGTCACGCCTTTACGCCGAAGGCTGTCTGACAGCAACGGCAGATCCATCGCGCTATGACTTTGTGATTGCATACATCACACCAGATCGCCAGTGGCGATTTCCTCGTTCCCTCAGTCGAGAAGATGTTGCTGTCGCCAAACCGATTCCTGTGTTTGAGGCCATACAGTTTATAACAGCACAAAACATTGACCTGATGTTGCCACACATGTTTTGTATCCCTGGAATGACTCACTACCGCGCGCTATTCGACCTGCTTAAGATCCCTTACGTAGGCAATACTCCGGATGTCATGGCAATAGCGGCCCACAAAGCCAGAACCAAAGCAATTGTCGAAGCAGCAGGGGTGAAAGTGCCTCGTGGAGAACTGCTTTGCCAAGGAGACGTTCCGACAATTACACCTCCAGCAGTCATCAAACCTGCAAATTCCGCCGACTCTTTCGGGCTGTCCTTTGTCAAAGAGGCTAGTGAGTATGACGCTGCTTTGAAGAAAGCATTTGAATATGGAGATGAGGTGATCGTAGAAGAATTTATTGAACTCGGTCGAGAAGTCAGAGGCGGCATCTTTGTTAAAGATGGGGAACTAATCGGTTTACCCCTTGAAGAGTATCTGCTAGACCCCCACGACAAACCCATCCGCACCTATGCTGACAAACTCAAACAAACGGACGATGGCAATTTGCATTTCACCGCTAAAGATAATAACAAGTCTTGGATTGTAGACCCTAACGACCCGATCACCCAAAAGGTTCAGCAAGTGGCTAAGAAGTGTCACAAGGCTTTGGGTTGTCGCAACTACAGTTTATTTGACTTCCGGATCGACCCAAAGGGAGAACCTTGGTTCTTAGAAGCAGGTTTGTATTGTGCTTTTTCCCCCAAAAGTGTGATTCCCTCTATGGCGAAAGTCGCGGGAATTCCTCTAGATGAGTTATTGATGATGGCGATTAATGAAACGTTGGCATGATATGATGTCTGGCAAATCATCTCTAGTACAGAGAATTTCACAAATGATTTAGGATTGCCATATGTTGGGTTTCACTCTCGTTCAAACGCCACTTTGCAAAAAGGAGGGAAACCCTTCGTGTGCAAGTGGCTCCCCAACCTACAAATATGACATATGAACAATGAGTGTTTATTAATAAATCAATCAAAAGTAGTATAGAAATTTCTGCTTAGATTAGGCATATAAACTTAATGCTTTTATAAGCAGGTGATAAATAGTACGGATGCTATATTAAAGGCAAAGCTATGTGCTGAAGTTTTGAGGAAAAGGCAATGACTACAACACTCTCTGCGCCTGATTCTATTGAATCCTTGCTAGGGAAAGAAGCAGAAGACTTGCTCACCTACAAGGCAAAAGTTTCTAAGGATTTGCTACATCTACCAGGACCAGATTTTGTGGATCGAGTTTGGTTGAACAGCGATCGCAACCCCCAAGTCTTACGTAATCTCCAAACACTATACTCCACAGGACGGCTGGCAAATACTGGCTATCTCTCTATTCTGCCAGTAGACCAAGGGATTGAACACTCAGCCGGTGCTTCATTTGCGCCCAATCCCATCTACTTTGATCCCGAAAATATTGTTAAGCTGGCAATAGCTGCAGGTTGCAATGCTGTTGCGACAACTTTGGGAGTTTTAGGCTCAGTTTCACGCAAATACGCTCACAAAATTCCCTTCATCGTCAAACTCAACCACAACGAACTGCTAACTTTCCCCAATCAATTTGACCAAGTTTTGTTTGCTTCAGTTGAACAAGCTTGGAATTTGGGTGCAGTTGCGGTGGGTGCGACAATTTATTTTGGTTCAGAAAACTCCACCCGACAAATTCAGGAAATCAGCCAAGCCTTCAAACGCGCCCATGATTTGGGACTGGTGACGATTCTTTGGTGCTATCTGCGGAACAACGCTTTTAAAGAAGACAAAGATTATCACCTTGCAGCTGACCTTACAGGACAAGCGAATCATCTGGGTGTGACAATCGAAGCTGACATTATTAAACAAAAATTGCCTGAAAATAACAACGGTTACGGAGCAGTAGCAAAGGCGACTGGTAAGAGTTACGGTAAAACCAATGAGCGGGTTTACACAGATTTGACAACCGACCACCCAATCGATTTAACTCGTTACCAGGTACTCAACTGCTATTGTGGACGTGCAGGACTGATTAACTCTGGTGGCGCGTCTGGAAAAAATGACTTTGCAGAAGCTGTTCGGACTGCGGTGATAAATAAACGCGCTGGTGGAACAGGACTCATTTCTGGACGGAAAACATTTCAACGTCCGTTTGAGGAAGGAGTGAAATTGTTTCACGCGATTCAGGATGTTTACTTGTCTGAGGCGGTGGCGATCGCCTAGGGCAGAACTACGCTTAACGCCTAGGGCAGAACTACGCTTAACGCTTAAACGACTCCGCCCTGTTTTCAAATGAGGGCGGCTACTCGGTGTGATATCGCCCACAGAACTAGATTTCTAACGCTTCACACGGGGGCGAACGCGCAGACGAACCGTGTCCAACCGCCTGCGATTCAAATCGCAGGCTAATAGCCAAAGTCCTCTCAAGAGAACTAAATGCTTTCGGTGTAAAATATGAAGTCCATTAAAACTCAGATCTTGCAGCATTCTCAATAATCGGGAGGCAAAGCCTCCCAACCCTCGTTCCCAGGCTGCAGCCTCGGAACGAGATATCGAGGTTCTGCCTCATTGTTGATACTAGTGCAAGATCTCAGTTAAAATGAACTTAGGCTATTAGGTGGTAGCAGTTCATCTCGATAGGATTTAAAAATGATACTTTCTGCTACACCTTGATCCAGAACAATGTTATCACCCCATCAATTTTATTCTTCCAACAAAGGAATTGTTAAGAGACAAATATCAATCTTATTTTCTGAGATATTGTAAAGTAAGTCAGAAGTTTGCCAAACGAGTGACATGAAGCTGGCGCAACGAGTAAGTCAAGTAGCACCTTCTATAACCTTAGCTATTGCAGCCAAGGCTAAGGCAATGAAGGCAGAAGGAATTGATGTTTGTAGTTTTAGCGCTGGAGAACCGGACTTTGATAGTCCAGCGCACGTCAAAGCTGCTGCACAGAAAGCTTTGGACGAAGGTAAAACCAAGTATGGACCTGCATCTGGGGAACCAAAGTTAAGAGAAGCCATTGCTCGCAAGTTAAAAACTGACAATGGTCTTGATTACAAAGCAGAAAATGTTATCGTTACCAACGGTGGGAAACATTCTCTATTTAACTTAATACTGGCGCTGATTGAACCAGGAGATGAAGTCATCATCCCCGCGCCCTACTGGTTAAGTTATCCGGAAATGGTAACGCTTGCTGGTGGAGTCTCTGTGATTGTCCCCACAGATGCTTCCACTGGTTACAAAATTACACCAGAACAGTTGCGTAAGTCGATTACGCCCAAGACAAAGCTTTTTATCCTCAACTCGCCATCTAATCCTACTGGTATGGTTTACACACCAGAGGAAATTCAGGCGATCGCCCAAATTATCGTTGAGACTGACATTCTTGTCGTTTCCGACGAAATTTATGAGAAGATTCTCTACGATGGTGCCAAACAGGTCAGCATTGGTTCGCTAGGACCAGAGATTTTTGAGCGAACTATTATCAGCAATGGGTTTGCCAAAGCTTACTCCATGACAGGATGGCGCATCGGATATTTGGCAGGACCACTTGATTTGATTAAAGCAACAATTACTATCCAAAGCCATAGTGTGTCGAATGTTTGTACCTTTGCTCAATATGGGGCGATCGCAGCTTTGGAAGGTTCGCAAGATTGTGTCGAAGAAATGCGTCAAGCTTTCGCCAAACGACGAGAAGTCATGTATGAAAGACTTAACGCTATTCCTGGGCTGAGTTGTCCAAAACCAGACGGCGCTTTCTACTTATTTCCCGACATTAGCAAAACAGGGCTAAAATCTCTGGATTTTTCTAACAAATTGCTAGAAAAAGAGCAAGTCGCAGTTATTCCTGGAATCGCCTTTGCTGGTGATGACAATATTCGCCTTTCCTACGCCACCGATATGGCAACAATTGAAAAGGGAATGGATAGATTTGAAAAATTTGTGAAGTCACTTATTTAGTCATTAGTCATGAGTCATTAGTCATTAGAAAAACACTTTTGACTTTTGACTATTAATATCAAGTTCGGATGGTTAGTTATCATTGCAGTCCTCGCGTTACCCCTCCCTAACCCTCCCCTTGGTAAGGCTACGGTGTACACACATCTCACTTAAAACCTCACCCTCGCTTTTAGCTTCGCTAAAATCTTTCCCTCTCCTTAGTAAGGAGAGGGATGCCCGAAGGGCAGGGTGAGGTTCCGAACGCGAGTGCGTCTCGTAGAGATGACAACAAATCATCTCTTGTCTATAATTGTCTACAGCATTTAGAAATAAAGGTTATTTATAACATGACAGAAGCTCAAACAGATCACTTTAATATTCTTTCTCTAGATGGTGGAGGCTCTTTAGGAGTATACACTTTAGGAGTTTTAAAAAAAGTTGAAGAATTACTAGAAGAACCTCTATACAAAAAATTTCAACTTATTTATGGAACTAGCACAGGATCAATTATTGGATCTCTGCTAGCTCGCGGTGAAAGTGTCAGTGAGATTTCTAAAAAGTATTTTCAGTACATCCCAGACATCATGAGTCAGAGAAATGGTTCAACAAGAAGCCAAGCCTTAAAGAAATGTGCTAACGAAGTGTTTCAGGATTATGAGTTTAACGATGAAAATTTTAAAACTCTAATTGGAGTTGTAGCTACTAACTACGAAGACTCTAAACCGATGATTTTTAAGAGTTCCCGTTCACTATTCCAAGAAGGGAAAGGAGAACCTGGTTTTGGTTGTAAAATAGCAGATGTTGTTGTTGCTTCATGCTCAGCATCTCCATTCTTTGATATTCATAAGCTGATTTCAGGTAAAAATTTGGGAATGCAGGTGATTGATGGTGGATTTGTTGCCAATAATCCTACCTTATTTGCAATTACAGATGCAATTAAAGCATTAAAAAAACCGGAAACTCAAATTAGAGTTTTGAGCCTTGGTGTAGGTAGCTATTTTCGTTCAGATACTAGTCCTTTTGAGACTCTATTGAGAAAATTAAAGTTGTCATCCTCTGCCTTGGATCTGTTTGAAACTACAATATCTGCTAATAACAATACAATTGATAATTTGAGAAAAATTTTTTTTCGTAATGTGTGTGTTGTCAGAATCAATGATCCTTATCCTTATAAGAATATGAATAATCAAAAAATTTCAACAAATTTACTCGAACGCAATAAAGAAAAGCTTATGAAAATCGAGGCTTTTGGAGGCAAGTCATACGAAGAGCACAAAAGTGATATTATTAAGATATTTGAAAATTGAAACTTACATGATATTGACAATTATTTTAGCTTGCAGATTAGATGGGATTTCATAAGGGGCGTAAAGGTCCAAGAACTCCAACATATTTTCTTCCATTTTCATCTTCTAGTCTCATGAATTCTCTAATATCTCCAGTTTGTGATACAACAAAAATGAATGGTTCTAGTTCTGTAGCATAATTACAAAGTCTAGCAGCAGACTGATGCCTTGTACCATATTTCTTTAAGTCCCATTTAGCATCTCGTTTGAAGTGGTTTGAATAAAATTTCGATATCTCTTCTGGCTTATCCCAGTTGTCGTGAGGACTATCCTCTTCTCCATTATAAGTCGAATCTATTTTTATCCGAAAGTATGCGTTATTTTCTTGATCAGACTTGCTAATAGTTTGTCCTCCAAAGCCAATTAATTCCAAATTACTATTCAAAATAATACTGCCATCTATAGTAGACAATGTTGCTATTGAATCTGTATATTTTTCTACACTTTTGAGTAGTTCATTATAACTGCTTCCTAGTTCATTATAACTGCTGACTAGTTGATCATAACTGCTGAGTATTTGATCATATCTAAGAGTATGTTGTCTATCATTAATGTTTTCAAATTCAAACAAAAAATTAACATACTTTACAAGAAAATATTGAATTCTTTTTTTTATATCTTGCTCTTGTACTACACAGTATCTAATATTTAAATGCTGATCTATATCTTTTTGCTGTACTTTCTCCAATTCCTCTGTAAAGATAACGAATTGACCCCCATGACCATAATCAACAGCTAATGTTAGAATATCGTTAAAAAGTTTTTTAATAATATTTATTATTGGTGGAAAAAGATTTTTGTAAAACTTTTTTTTATTGATGAGTTTATCAATTTTTAGCTTAAAGTGCTGGTTCTCTATCTGGTTCTCTGTCTGATTTATGTTATTACAAATATTTTTTGCAAGTTTGAAAGCAAATATATCTACCATAGGATTATCAACAGGATCAGAATATTCTCTAATTTTGCTCTCAACTAAAGCTAATTTAACTTGAACTAATTCCTCATGAGTCTCTTTTTTGAAGCTATATGTGTATGTTATAGATAATCTACCTGGAGCATCAACATGCAAAAGAATCCCAGCTAAATTAGGCTTTTCTATTCTTATTATTCCTTCAAGCCTCAAAAAAGGTTTTTGATCACATGTTTTTACAAGCAAAGCACAATTTTTGTTAGTAGGAATTCCAATGCTGAGACGAGCAACAGAATCAAAATTATCTAAATCAATGTTAATCGGTGTTTTCTTAAGATCAAAATTAATAGAATTATACTTTAGCTCATCATCATAATTATTATCCTCACTTGTAACTAATGGAATATATAATTGAAATATTGGATACCAAGATTCTTCTTTTTTAAGACTTAAATTAAACACTATTTTAATTAGTTGCTTTAATGCTTTTTCTAGTTGCTTTATTTGATCTTCATGTTTAGTTATTTGCTCTATTTCTTGTAGTTGCTCTTCAGTTCGTTTCTCTGTTTTATCTTTATCTAAATTAAATTCATTTTGTTTAATTGTATTTAGTTTATCATTTAGATCGTTGTTATTTAATTTATATAATTCAACCAGGTCGTCGTCTTGCAAACTTTTGAAGTATTTTAAGTATTTTATGAAATCTAATAAGGAGTTTATGGTAACTTCGGAAAATTCTTGTGATCCATGTATCTGCTCAAGGTAGTCTTCTTCTTGTGCTTTTAGGGGGTCTTCTTGTGCTTGGTCTTCTTGCTCAGGGTGGTCTTCCTGTGCTTGGGTCTTCTTATGGATCAATTTTCCATATAAAATAATATTAAAAGTTTTGAGTATTAATTTCTTAAAGGGATTTCTAATGGGAAGTAACGCCTCTTCCGGGAAAGGATTAAACGCATCATTAATAATTTTCTTCTCGCGCGTTCTCAATTCATTGAAATATCGCGTAAAATCGTTCTCTTGAATCCCAAATCGTTCGCTAAATCGTTCGCTATAATCTTCGGGCTTGTTGCGTTTTGGTATTATTGGCATTTAAACATCCCTCTTTCTCTTTGTCGCTTCGCTTTTACTGTAGCATTAAACATTTATGAGCTTCGTAAAGATTTTTTACACCGCCCCTTTCCACGATATAATCTGCATTCTAGAAATCCGATACCTGGCACCGATGAAAGGATGAAAGATAGCAGTTGGCTCGAATAAATTTTTCCGCTACATCCCGCACCTCCTTCGATTGCGTTACCCTCTGCTTGTCCCACGGTAAACTCATTTGTCCCGGAGACTTTTTTATTTTGCTTTTGCTCTTAATTTTAAAAACTGAAGGCAAAAAGCCACTACCCCAATAGTTTCGTTTTTCCGGTTTCCCTTGTGGTCGATATTTTTGGCAAAACCTACGATATTTAGCCGCGCATTCTTCTAAAGTTCTCCCCAGTTGTAAAAAAGCTGGATGCCATTGAGTGATACCATCATTGCTTAAACGGTCATGAGTGCCATAATTACTAAAGTCATAGAAGAACCCTTGCTGCAACGTTTTAATATTTTGAAGATCCCCCCAACCCCCCTTAAAAAGGGGGGCTTCTAACCCTCTTTTACCCCCTTTTTAAGGGGGTCGCCGCAGGCGGGGGGATCTTAACCGAACCGTATTGACGCCACGGCTGCGCTCATTGCGCTAACGCAGCGGACAAAATATGTTTTGACACATTTGGGATACTCCCGTTTAAGTCCTGTTAACTGTTGACTAACGCAGTAACCCCATTTCTTTCAAACCTTGGCGTAGTCGTTTCGCTTCTTCTGGATTTTGCTGTTCTTCGTGAAGGGCGATCGCTTTTTGAAAACTGACGAGACTATCCTTTACATAGCCAAGTTTCAACAGCAATACCCCCAAGTTTTGGTACGCATCAGCATATTTAGGACTTAACTCAATTGCTTTTTGATAAGCTAAGATAGCATCTTTGAATAAACTCATTTCCTTTAGCGTCATCCCGAGATTGTAATATCCTGGGACGAAACTGGAGTCAATCTTGATTGTTGCTTCGTAAGCAGTTTTAGCACCATTTAAATCTCCAGTTGCTTTGAGTAAGTTGCCGAGATTGTTGTATGCTCCTAATTTAAGAATTGGGTAAATGGGCAATTTCACTGCAGCATCATAGTGGGCGATCGCATTTTTATAATTTTGCAACCGAGAGTAGGCAATACCAAGATGATAGTAGAGTTCGTATAAAGTCTCATACTCCTCCTCACAATTCGCGACTCCCTGCGCCAACAACTTGATACCTTCTATGAGTTTCCCACTTTCCACATAAAGCGCCCCCAACTTACTACAAACATAAGGATCATTAGGATGAGAAGCAAGAAAACCTTCCATCGCTGCTTGCGCTTTGGTAAATTTATCTTGTTGAGCTATGGCACTTTTTTGGTATCCTGTATGTGAAATAGCTACCCCTTCCAAATAGCCAACTTGCAAATGCGGTTCCTGAGTTAAAATTTCAGACACACTATCATCCACTAACGCATGATAAGGACGAGAAAAGCGGATGTCTGGATGATTACGGAAGAGGCGCGAAACCAGCGAATAAGGAGATTGTTCTGCTTCTACCTCATGGCGCAAAAGGTTGATGAGGAGATATTCTTCCCTTCGTATTGCCTGCTTCAACTGCGGTACAATCTTCTGGGTGAGAGTTTCATCTGCATCTAATACAAGAATCCAATCACCTGTGACGTATTTTAAAGCTTCATTTCGAGCAGCACTAAAATCATTACACCATTCAAAGTGATAGACTTTGGCACCAAATTTTTGAGCGATTTGTGGAGTGCTGTCTGTAGAACCTGTATCTAAGACTACCATTTCATCGACTACATTTTTCACACTGCCAAGACATTTAGACAATGTTGCTTCTTCGTTTTTGACAATCATGCACAGGCTTAGTTTCATATCAGAGGCGCAAACAAGCTTATACTTATACTATTGTGGATTTTAGATTTTAGATTTGAGACTGTAAAAATGCTACTGCTAGATTATTTCAAAGATACAAGTGTTGCAACAAGAAATATTTTGTAAATATTAGTAACTTTATTCTGTGTAAAAATTTCATCAGATGAAGTCACAATTTCTAACAAACATGGTGACTTAAATGCAGAGTCATATGCTAGGTGGACGCTACCAAATTGTCAAACAGATAGGAGGAGGTGCGTTTAGTATTACTTTTTTAGCTTTAGATACGCAACGACCAAGGAATCCCAACTGCGTTGTGAAGCAGTTTAAACCAATGTCTACCGACCCATACACTTTACGGGAAGGACGACGTTTATTTGACGAAGAAGCAGAAATGCTGGAAATTTTAGGTTCCCATGCTCAAATTCCGCGACTTTTAGCTCACTTTGAGGAAAATCAAGAATTTTATTTGGTTCAGGAATTTATAGAAGGTCACGACCTCAACGAAGAAGTGTTTTCTGGCAAACAACTCAGCGAAGCATATGTCATTAAACTTTTACAAGATATTCTGGAAGTCCTAGCCTTTGTTCATGGACATAGAGTTATTCACCGAGATATCAAACCATCAAATATACGGCGTCGTCAAGATGGCAAAATTGTGCTGATTGACTTTGGCGCGGTCAAACAAATTAGTACCCAAGTGGTTAATTCTCAGGGGCAAACGAGTGTTACTGTTGCTATTGGCACTCCTGGTTATATGCCCAGTGAACAAGCTAATAGTGATCCACAATTCAGCAGCGATATATACGCAGTGGGAATCATTGGTATCCAAGCCCTCACAGGAATATTCCCAACTCAACTACCAAAAAATTCTCAAACAGGTGAAATTGATTGGCGCAATCAAGCACAAGTTAGCCAAAAGCTAGCAGATATTTTAGACACGATGGTGCGCTATGACTTTCGTCAGCGTTACCAGTCAGCAACCGATGCTTTGCAAGCTTTAACGACGCTAACCTGTGAGTCTTCACCAGTCCCTCCAAGTACCTCACCACAGCCCCCGCCACCAACCAAGAAATTTTTAATTGCAGGGGGAATAGCAGCAGTACTTGCGACAAGTATTGTAATTGTGCCTATATTTATAAATCTAGATCCAAAAACAGAAAATTTCTTGACCTATCAAAATTCTACTGCGGGGATAAACATGAAATATCCGCAAAGTTGGGAAAGGCAAGATATAAATAACCCTTTGACTGGCGAAGTCGTGGCATTCTTATCTCCCAAACAAAGTAATGTGGACAAATTTCAAGAAAAACTAACTATAAGTGTTGAAGAATTTTCTGGGACATTAGATGAATTTACCGATTCCTCCAAGAAGGATATCAGCAATCATCTAACAGAAGCTAACATTATTAATACAAGCGAAAGAAATCTCGCATATCAACGAGCAAATCAACTAGTTTTTACTGGAAAAGATGGGAACAATCGTTTAAAAAATTGGCAAGTTTTAACTTTAAGAAATTATAAAGCATACATAATTACTTACACAGCAGAAATAGACAATTATGATGCCTTCAGCCAAAAAGCAGAAACAATGATAAATTCAGTTGAATTCCTTGAGTGAGCTACTCTTCCTCCCCTTCTTATACGACCGATTCTCTCGTTCCCATGCGACCCATTCTCTCGTTCCCATGCTCAGCATGGGAATGCCTACGCATGGGCTGCGGCCTCTCGAAATCTAACATAAACGCAAATTAAATTAAACACATTACAGTTCTCCTTGAAAAAAGCAAGGGCGGGATTTGGCTGCTGCACAAAAGTTAGCCGATGAAATAGTAAGCGATCCCTAATTCCGTTTTACCAAAGTGCTTTGTACAGGATTAATATCAAGTTCGGATGATGACTTATAGTAAAATTTATCAATGTAGGTTGGGCTTACCGTGGGGAAACCCAACGGCGGCTGTTGGGTTTCGTTCCTCAAACGCCAGACTTGCCGTGAGAGCGGAAACCCTCCTGGGGTTTACTCTCCCCAACCTACGAATATTATAAGTATTTAACCGAACCTGATATAAGTGGTAAAGCATCGCATTCAACAAAAGCGATATTAAATCTAGCTACTGCTGAAACTTTCTGATTAACTCCTGCGCTTTTTGGTACATCTGTGTGTTTCTTTGCTGTCGATAAAGGTCACCGGCTTTCTGCAAATCAGCAATTCCCCCCTGCTTGTCTCCTAACTCAGCGCGGGCAAGACCCCGGTTGTAGTAGGCGTTGTCATAGTTGGGATTAATCTTTATGGCTTGGTTGTAATCGGCAATTGCTGCCTGGAAGTCTCCTAAGTAGTAGCGGGCAAGACCCCGGTTGTAGTGGGCATCGGCAGCGTTGGGATTAATCTTTATGGCTTGGTTGTAATCGGCAATTGCYGCCTGGAAGTCTCCTAAGTAGTAGCGGGCAAGACCCCGGTTGTAGTAGGCGTTGTCATAGTTGGGATTAATTTTTATGGCTTGGTTGTAATCGGCAATTGCTGCCTGGAAGTCTCCTAACTTGTCGCGGGCAAGACCCCGGTTGTTGTAGGCATTGGTATAGTTGGGATTAATCTTTATGGCTTGGTTGTAATCGGCAATTGCCGCCTGGAAGTCTCCTAAGTAGTCGCGGGCAAGACCCCGGTTGTTGTAGGCATCGGCAGCGTTGGGATCAATCTTTATGGCTTGATTGTAATCGGCAATTGCTGCCTGGAAGTCTCCTAACTTGTAGCGGGCAAGACCCC
>NZ_JXCA02000024.1:96789-157920 GCF_000828085.3 Scytonema tolypothrichoides VB-61278 | reverse complement strand
CCTAACTTGTAGCGGGCAAGACCCCGGTTGTAGTAGGCATCGGCAGCGTTGGGATCAATCTTTATGGCTTGATTGTAATCGGCAATTGCTGCCTGCAAATCTCCTAACTTGTAGCGGGCAAGACCCCGGTTGTTGTAAACTTTGTCATAGTTGGGATTAATTTTTATGGCTTGGTTGTAATCGGCAATTGCCGCCTGCAAGTCTCCCAAGTCGTAGCGGGCAGCACCCCGACCGATGTAAGCATTGGCATAGTTGGGATTAATCTTTATGGCTTGGTTGTAATCGGCAATTGCCTCCTGGAAGTCTCCTAACTTGTCGCGGGCAAGACCCCGGTTGTAGTAAGCTTTGTCATCGTTGGGATTAATCTTTATGGCTTGGTTGCAATCGGCAATTGCCCCCTGGAAGTCTCCCAAGTCGTAGCGGGCAGCACCCCGACTGACGTAGGCATTGGCATAGTTAGGATTAATCTTTATGGCTTGGTTGTAATCGGCAATTTCCGCCTGGAAGTCTCGCAAGTTGGAGCGGGCAACACCCCGATTGATGTAGGCATAGAAATAGTTGGGATTTAGGCGAATCGCTTCTGTATAATCAGCAATAGACCCCTTGTAGTCTCCTTTCTTATACTTATCTAAACCCTGAATATAAAAGTCGGAAGCTACGGGTTTTGTAGGTACTTGAGTATTGGGAGCAGAAACTCCTACATCTACCCTAGCTGTTGCTGACTGTCTCAAAAAGGTGTTGATGGGAATGCCTAAGTTAGAGCCTGTTTTGGTTTCTTTGGTATCTAAGTCTGTTCTGCCGTGAATTCCTACCACTTCACCTTTGTCATTCATCACAGCACCACCACTCATACCTTTTTTGGTGTCATTGCTGTAGACTAAGGCATAGCCATCTCGCAGCGCTTTCGCGGCATTAGCAGTAATGTCCCCAGTGGTGAAAGTGTAAATCGACTGATTAATCGCCAAAGTCGGTTCAGGATACCCAGCGACATAAGCTGCTGTGCCTTCTGTGCTGGTGTCAGAGTCACCCATCTTCGCAACGGTGTAATTTCGACTGCTGGTAAACTGCACTACGGCTAAGTCTACTCCTGGCAGTTGTTTCTTTGTGCTGTAGTTGAGCGAATAACGTTGACCATCAAAGGTGACAATTTCATATTTATTTGCTGTATCTACTACATGAGCAGCTGTAAGGACAGTGTAAGTATTGCCTTCTCGCTTGATCATCACGCCTGAACCGTACCTTGGCTTTTGACTTTGACTTTGGATCTGCACTGTGACTTCTTTGGCAATTTTAGATACCTCGGTTGCAGATAGCGCTACAGCTACTTGCGGTTGCACAAGGGCGATTGTTACTCCAATGAGTGCTGGTGCAAGTCGGTAATAAAAGTTCATTATTTAATCTCTAATAAGATTTATAGGGGTTCTCAGTTGCTCGTTTGCTCGTTCCCAGGTGGAACCTGGGAATGCAGACACAGAGGCAGAGCCTCTGGTAAACTTGGGGAGGCAGCAGCCCCCAACTACGCATTCCCACGCAGAGCGCGGGAACGAGGGAACGTATTCCTACGCAGAGCGCGGGAACGAGGGACAACCTGGGAACGAGGGAAAGTTTCCCTCTCCGAACTCCGGAGAGGGATGCCCGATAGGGCAGGGTGAGGTTCCGAGAGACTTGTGTGTACACCGTAGCCCCGCAAGCTAGGAGGGGTAGGGGTGGGGTGACGTACTGTCTCAATAGGCACAGCCACAGTGATGGCTTGCGCAGAGGAGCGCAGTTGTTTTACAAATAGTTGAGTTGATGGTTGTTTTGGTTGAGAAAGTTTGCTAATACTGACATTTGCTACCCATGTTGATAGTGTGATTAATAAACCGCTAACATAGACAACCAGTGTCAAATTACGCCAATTCATTTAACGAGTATTGCTTATACTTACACCTGGTTGAGAGATGGACTTACTATTGGGCTGTTGATGGTGCGAAGTATAGGTACGCTTCCACATCAATATTGACTGGCTCATTGCTGTTGTCGCCGCCGCCTACTTGATTCACTGCTTTTCCAGCTGCCAAAGCACGGCGGTCAAATAACTTGCGTACAGTAGCGTCGGGATCGCTGCCTCGCCCAAGCGTGAATAACAAATTTTTGTCCGAACAAGCAGCGTCTTTTTGCGTAGTGGCGCACACGACGGCTTGTCCGTTGAGCATACCTGCCTTAATATATCTGAGCGTACCATTGTCATAGTTGCTCTGAAATCTTCGAGAGACCTCCTGACAGCGGTGCTGCGGCGTCAACTTTGTACCTCTGAAAATGTCGGAAACCCAGCGAATCATCGGCAGATTCTTCCCGTCTTGGGTGCGAACAAATGTTGTAGGTACACCGTTGGTTTTACCGCAGCGGAAGGTTGCGTTAACCGCATTACTAGGTTGATTGAGGGTTATAGTTGTGCCAATGGCGATCGCAAACCCTGTCAACACAGAGGCAAATAACCGCAGTTTCATAAGTAAACCAAAAATCGCTTTAAACAAATTATATAGATATAAGAATAGATACAATTAACAAAAGTTGAATTTCGTAATCAAACTGATATTAACTTTTGGTAGAGAGATGCCTAGTATTGCCCGTAGAGTCATCGCTGAAAATAAGTTTCCAGCCAATATTAATGCCTTTGCAGTTGGACGAGGTGCAACACTCTGCACCTTCAATCTGAAACATTATAGGATTGTGCCTGGTCTAGTGACAGCACAGCCCTACAAGCGTTGAGGTAGTCTCACACCGCAGTCCAACGGACGAACCCTATTGCAACTGAAACTCATCAAACTTCACAACTTTTGAATCTGGCTGACTTGTATCGAAACGATAACTGCTGACTGTACCGTTACCCGTATCAAAAATGCTGAAAGCTGTCATATCATTACTGGCAATATAAGGTATGGGTTTACCATCTTTACCGGGTAATGGAGCGATCGTTGGTAAAACTGGTTCTAACCCATTGGGATCCCCAAGTGCAGCATAATCCTTTTTGTCACCTGATGGGACTGATCGCTTATCTCCACTCAAAAAAGCACCGTAAGTGTTACCAACATTCGATGTTTCTAGAAAGTGTATTCCCGACTGACTAAGAAAACGGTTCCACACGTGGGAATGCCCATAGAATACCATCTGTACTTTAGCTGCTTCAAGTAAGGGAATCACATCGCGAATCAGGTAATCTGATTTTTTGGGATATTTGTAACGTACCGTTTTAACATTGCGATTCGCATCACGTTCAATAATCTGCACGGGAGTAGTATAAGCAGGAACAATATTGTCTCCCAAAGAATGAGGCGGATGATGAAACATCACGACTTTATATTTTGCTTGTTTAAACTCAGGACTGTTGAGTTCTTTTTCTAACCAGTTGTACTGCTTACTTCCTTTAGCAATTGGCTCAAAAATAACTTGTCCGTAACCCCAATTTTCAGGATTTTGCAAATCTTTATCTCTTTCCCGATACTTTCCTCTGGCTTCTGCATCCATATTGGGAGTCCGCCATATATTTGTCGCATACAGAACTACCAGACGCACATCACCAAAACTGACTGCATAATAAGTTTCTCCACCTTCTTGACTTTGAGGTAATGTGAAAATTTCTTCATAAGTATCAGTATTATAAGAATTATTTTTCAGCGATTTTTCTCCATATAACTTCATCGCAACTGCACGCGGAAACGCATCATTAAATTCATCACCTAAACTCCCACCCTTGCCAAAGCGTCCCATCACTTCATGATTACCAATACTGGTAAACATGGGGGCGTGTTGAATAATTTCTCCACCAATAAAAGATGTTTTCACTCCATTAACATCTTTTTCAAACTTGGCACGACCTTGCAAACAAGGGAAGAAAGCACCACCTCCATTATCATCAAACCATTCAGAGGCGCGGTCTGCAATATTCACTGTATCTCCTGCTAACAAAACTGCATCCACTTTACCAACTGTTTCCACAACCTTTTGCAGATTTGTTGCTACCATTGGTTTCAACTGATGGTCAGAAGTTAAGAGAATTTTCAATGGTGTTCCGAGAGTTGGGGTAGGTGCAAGCGTGAAAACATTGCTGCTAATACTCTTACCATCTTCTCGTACACTCGTGACACGATAAGAAACTCGTTTTCCAGAAGTTAAGCCAACCACTTGGGCCTCATGTCGCCAAATGTCGCGTACAACAGGTTGCTTGTAAACTTGTCCGTTTTCCTTTTGGTTTCCTACTCTTGATTCTTGATCTTCTCGTGTACGGCTGAGTTTGGTCGTATTCGCTGTAACTGTTTGCTGGAGATTGTCGCCATATACAACACCGTGTTTAGAACCAGCGAACTCAGTAAACCATACAACTCGCACTGAAGATTGCGTGGGGAGTTGTAAAAATGGATCTGTGAGTAACTGGGGTGCAGATGCTAGAGTTTTTTGCCCATAAAAGCAACCGTATACTAAAGTAATACAAATAACTAGTACAAATAAAGCAGTTGATATTTTGCGGTTTATTAGATATCTCAGCATTGCGAGTCTTCCAGAACGTAGGTGCATCTCAGTTGTATCTAAAAAAACACAAGGAGCTACAAAGTAAAGTCGCACTGTTCCGGATTATAGTTTCAATATTTGCGTTTAGATAAATATTGATTGAGAATATTCAATAGGCAATGAAAATCACTCCTCTTTGAGAAGCTGTTCAAGTAAACTTGGTGCAACCCAAAAGCCAACTTCTCGCAAATCGTCAAAAACTGTCCTCAAATCCAGCAAACCAAATTTAGCAGCGTCTTTCAGAATACCCAGGAGTCCAATAATCGTCAAACCACGCTCCAAACCTACGCGTCTTGCGGCTTTGTCATCCAAGATCACCAAGTCAGCTTTTAGTTTCTCTGCTAATAAAATTGCCTCTCGTTCACCAGGATCGAGTTTTTCCATCTCTAAGTTTTGGAGGGTTTCAATGGGTTGAATTTGCAGCCAGTCAGGAGGCTTAGCAATCCAATCTCGGACGACAGATGGTGACTCAGGAGCGTTTAATTCATCAGCCACAGTTTGAGGAATTATCACTACGCCGTAGAGTTCTTGCAATACTTTGATATGGTCGATCAACAGCAAGTAACAAATTGGTGAAGTATCAGATACAACAATCATTGTGCTCTGAACTTCTTAAGGGTTTGAAGATCCTGTTCTAATTCAGCTTCGTCGTAATTCAGGTAAACACCCATCCGTTTTAAAAAAGCATGGGTTTCTAGACGTGATGGTAATTGAAGTATCTGCCCTACTTCAGCAGTACTAATCTCACCACAACGATAAGCATCAGCGACAACCGTTTCTAGGAGGTGACGAGAAAGGCTTCCCCACGCTTGGTTTAGTCGCTGAGCAATTTCATCGGGAATTTCAACTGTTATTTGCATGGCACATTCAAGCTACAGCTATAAGCTTAGTTCTATAGTAAGCGATAGCTAGCCCCTAAGGGGGCGCTGCGCAAACGCTGCTGCGCTACGAGTGCAGATCGCCCTACCCTTAGTCCGCACCGCTTAAACTATCACCCTACCGCAATAGAAAGCGTGCTCATTACATTACACTTAACAAAGCTTGCTTAAAGCCAGCAGCACTTTTAAAATGAATTTCTGGTTTGTCAACTAGAGCTTGGTCAATTAATTGGGCTAATTGTTCTGGAATAGAGGCATCACGTTCGGCTTCGCCGCGCCGCAGGCGATCGCGAATAGGTACCGCATTAGTTTGCAACACTGCTAAAAATGGGTCACTACCAACAAAATTACGAGGATAAGCACCAGTTAGCATAAAGTATAAAGAGGCGGCTGTAGCCCAAATATCCACCTCTGGCTTGGCATATTTAAAGTTAATCACCTGTTGTCTGGGCATAAAAGCTGGTGTACCGGCTTTAGTACCGCTCATCGTTTGACCGCTTAAACCAGCTTGGTCAAATGCTTTGGCTAATCCGTAATCTCCTATTTTTGCCGTCAGTTTTCCGTCACTGTAGCTAAGAAAGATATTACCTGGTTTGAGGTCACGGTGAACTAAACCCCTACCTTTACCAAAGCTACCATCACCGAATTTTACGTAAGGAATTTCCGCGTTGTGGGTGTATTCCAAACCATTGAGAACTTGCAGAATAATTGGCACAGCAATATCAATAGATAATCGTCCGCCCTGCTGCTGCATCAAATCCGAAACACTTCCACCAGAGCAATAGTCCATTGTAAAAAAGAAAATACCCTCATAAAAGCCATAATCCATAAGTTGCACAACATTAGGGTGTCCCAAAGCTTTAGTATTGTCCATCTCACGCAGAAATCTCTGTATCGCGTCTTCATTCGCTGCAATTGCGGGTAACATCAGCTTCAATGCTACGAACTTACCGGAGTGATTGTGTTGTGCTAAATAAACTTCTCCGAAACCACCTTTCCCCAGTAGTTTAATAAGGCTGTAACCTCTAATTGCTTTCAGGTTGCTATTCCCACTCTCAGCCAAACCCAGCCAACGTTTAATAATTTCTAAGAGATTTGGGGGCTGTGTTGGGTTTTGCTTAACATCAACCGTACCGGGGAAAAAGTTAGGAATATTTATAGATTCTGGGTTAACTTCAACACTAACTGCAAAGACAGTATTACCAAGTTTGATTTCATCCCCGGTGTGTAAATCATACTCTGGAAATGTTAACTTTGCGGCTTCTTCTGGAGTTTGCTCTGGTTGGCGCTGCCCAATTTTTGCGTCGTTGACGTAGGTGCCATTTCTGCTGCCGAAGTCGCGTATACGGATGGCAGGAGGGTTAATATCTAGAAGGCAGTGATAACGGGAGATAGTTTTATGGGTTTCGTCATCGGGTAGTTGAGGGTTGCAGTCTTTAGCGCGACCGATGATGCAGGTGGTGCGGGAGTCGAAGATAAATTCTTGACCTTTGAGGGTGCCTTCGGTGATCGTGAGGGTGACTTTAGTTGGCATTTGATTAGTATTTAGAAATTAGGAATTTGAAAATACGAATTAAAATTAATTTCTGTCATTTCTCATTGCTTCCAACTGTTGGCGCACTCCTTCTGGACGCAGCCAGCCGTAACCAGCGCAGCCAAGAGTGTAAAGAAGGTTTTGGAAGTCCTCTTCGGTCCAAGTGGGGGTGCCACGGTGGGTGAGTGCTAAAGTAATTTCTTCATCCGAGAGGTCGCGTTTTTCTGGTAGGATAGCAGCGTAGAGCGTGTGTAGAGTCAGGAAATTTTCTAGATAGGGTCGCGCTCCCTCATCCCAGTTAGCAGGGGATTTGTCTTCCAATTCCCAGTCTAAAAACCACCTTTTCAAATTTGTATCGCCACTGCTTGAAAGAACGAATCGACTATCTGCGCTTAAAGCAACTGAGTTTACACCATTTGTGCCTACTTCAAAAGTATGCAGACAACGACCTGTTTGCACATTCCATAGCTTTGTGCTTCCATCAAGACTTCCGGATAGCGCAAATTGGTTATCTGCACTTAAACATACTGATTTAACCGCATCTGTATGTCCTTCAAAGGTTTGGAGACAGCGACCTGTTTGCACATTCCACTGTTTTAGTGTTTTGTCAAAGCTCCCAGATAAGGCGAATCGACCATCTTTACTCAGACACACTCAGGACTTACGCAACTGGCACAAGCAAAGGTGTGACTGTGTCACGCCGACTGGCTAACAACTAAACCATAAACATAGGAACATTCGGGCGTTTTAGTTGCTGAACTAAATAATTGGACAATAATCCATGTTTAATTTGATAAATTGTTTGGCGACTTTGATAAGCTAAATTTTTGAGTGTAAGCCAGACTAAAATAGCGCAGGCAATATGGTTTCTTTGAATACGACCTTTGCGACATTGACAAGATTCAATACCAGTCAATTGTTTTAATTCTCTATGAAACTCCTCAACCTTCCATCGAACCTTACACACTTCTTGCACAACGTTCGTAGAATCTTGAGATAAATCGTTTGTCGCGATAAAATCCGTTCTGTCGGTAGAGACAGTCACCCGGAACAGTTTCACTTTTTTAGCGCCTGGAAACTTTTTTATTTTAATTATTTTACCAGATTTTAACTCTTTCTCATCCCAAGATAACAATTCGATTCTTTTATAATCTTCTTTACTTGCCGTATCATCAACAAGCCGATTACGTTTCAGAGGACAATAATAATATTTTCCTAAACTATCAATATATAACATCAATTTATTTGTTGCATACCAAGTGTCCATCAAGACGGCTTGAAATGGTAAAACCTTATGGTAGACAAGATTTTGTAACATTTCAGTCACATGGTCTATCTTTGTTTTCCCATCTGTGTCTGGGTCATAAATACGATAGTCCACTACCCAAAACTTTCCAATTTCATGATTGACATATATACAGTTTATTAACCCAATTCCTTGGATGACACCATGTTCGTTACCACTATATTGCCGTTTACTTGTCTCTATTTCTGTGGCATGTCGTTTATTAAGTACTGTGTCATCAAATACAATATACGAGTTATCATTTCTTTCGATGACGTTTTTGACATTATCCCAAAGTAGACGTGGTGGAGCGCTTTTCATTTTTGAGATAGCGGTTAATTTTATCATGGCTAATCTGTTCTAGATGATCTGCCAAATTTGTGAGAGTATAATTAATTTGACTACTTAACAAATACTGACAATAGTTAAGTTTAGTAAATTTCATAAATGACAGTATTTATTTGAGCTACAGTCTCTAAATTTTCTCATAAAAATTTGAAAAGTGCTTCACTAGTAATCCAAGTTGCTAGTTATGTATTTAGGCGATCGCATGGCTCAGTAAAGCAATAAAATCTCCTCCAGAAGCCTCTTGGTGCATTCCACTTATTAATACTTCTGTACTATAGATAGCGCTTACGTTGTGCCAGTTGCGTAAGTCCTGACACTGATGTAACCATATCTGTATGTCCTTCAAAGGTTTGGAGACAGCGACCTGTTTGCACTTTCCACAGTTTTAGTGTTTTGTCAATGCTTCCGGATAGCGCAACTCTATTATCTGCACTCAGGCAAACTGAATCTATTCTATGTGTATGTCCCTCAAAAGTACGTAGACAGCGACCTGTTTGCACTTTCCACAGTCAAAAGTACGCAAACAGCGACCTGTGGTTACTTCCCACAGTTTAATGATTCCGTCATAACTTCCCGATAAAATAAATTGGTTATCTTCGCTCAAATACATTGAAGAAATACAACTTGTATGTCCCTCAAAAGTATGTAAACATCTACCTGTTTGCACTTTCCACAGCTTCAAAGTCTCGTCATCGCTCCCGGAAAGGACAAATTGATTATCTGCGCTTAAGCATACTGCAACAACAGGACTTTTATGTCCTTCCAAGGTGTGTAGGCAGCTACCTGTAGCTATATCCCACAGTTTTACGGTTGCGTCATTACTCCCAGACAGGGCAAACTTGTTATCTGCGCTGAGGTACATTGAATTAATTCTTGATAAATGTCTCCAAAAGCTACGCAGACAGCTACGTGTACTTAAGTCCCACAACTCTAGAGCGCTAGGGCTATGGCTGAGAGTGAGGGCAAATTGTTGATCTTTACTTACAAATTGCGTGTTGGCACTACCCATGTGCCCACCAAAAGTAGCCAGAGAACGACCGGTGTCTACTTTTCGCAACTCTAGAGAAGGGCTAGTAAATAGCGTATATTGGTTATCTGTATAGGTGATATCAACAGGATTCGCATCATTTGGATCTACCTCAAGTAACTCAAAAGTCGATAATAACCGGCTTGAGTGGGGTAAATGCTTTTCCGCGTTCTCTAGTGCCGCTTTCACTTCTTGGTTTTGCGCTTCTTCCTCCTGAATGCGCTCTAAAATCTCGATTGCTGCACAGCAGTCACCACGTTCTATATGCACCCTACTCAGAAGATACTTTGTATACCAATCTTCGTGATTATATTGCTCTATCGACTTGATATCTCGAACTAAGGTATCATCATTGATCATTCCTAAACGCCACAAAACCAAACTCCGATTGTAAGTTGATTCAGGATGGCGTGGTTGTGCTTGTAGTGCTTTTTCCCACAATTGTAATGCTTCTGACGTTTTGCCTAAATCTAATAATGAAGCTGCTCGATTGTTGAGGCTGTCAGCATAATCTTTGCCAGCTTTGGGTTGCTGTTGTGGGTAATCTTCTCCTATTGTTTGTTGGTATATTTCTTGCAATTCATTCGCCACTTCCAGCATATCGTGGGGGCGCTCATCAGCATTTTCCCGAAAACAGCGCCGCAGTAAGTGAACCAGTTGCACTGGCATATGAGGCAACTGGGGATCATCTGTTCCCGTCTCCAGATAATACTCCAATGCTTCAGCAGCTACAGTGCCATGTGACCACGTTAGCTCCCCTTGGAATATTTCCAGGACAGACAACGCCCAACTCCATAAATCAGTGCGTCGCGTCAAGCTTTTCCTGTTTGCCTGTTCTGGTGAACAATAGGCTGGTGTCATTGCACCACCACCATTCACTATTAAGGTTTTCTGTTTGCCAGGTACTCCGTCCTGACCTTTTTTACCGACTGGAAGATTTAGAACTACTACTTTTTGCGCATTGGCAAGACCAAAGTCTGTGACTTTGACTACACCTTCAAGAGTCATCATCACATTGTGCGGCTTCACATCTTGGTGAATCAACTCCTGTTCGTGGGCGTAGTGCAGTCCCCAAGCAAACTGAATAGCAATATCAAGAATACGTTGTAGAGAAGCGATCGCTCCCCCAGCATAAAGTTTACGGTTCTTAATCCAATCATGCAAACTTCCGCCCGCCACATATTCAGCGAATACCATAGGAGTGCTATCGATGCGTCGCACATAGTAACAGCTTACGGTGTGAGGATGTAACCCCAAGTTCACCCAAGTTTCAGCTTCACGCTCAAAGTTCTTTACACCCCCCACCTTTGCCACTACTTCTGGTTTAGGAATTTTTACGGCTAGGTCGATGTTCCATCCAGTGTGTCGCACCTTGTATACCTTACCAAAACCTCCCTCTCCAAGGAATTTGGTAACTTTGTACAAGTCCAGAATCACATCTCCAACGTTCCATTGGGCAAAGTTCTGAGACACGCCGTTCCCCCTGTTTGATGCTGTCAGTGTTGGATTTACAGTTGTGGGGTGAGCATCTTGCCACCTGACAACAAAGTTTAAATGCGCTTTTCTCCAATTCTTCTAGGTGAATTGGAGAATCATAAACCTTCAAGATATTGCGATAGCAACGCTAGCCTTAAGCGCAAAGCGCACGCTACGCGCTTCGGCAGATCGCATCGCACCATAACAATAGCTTTTGTCTTAGTCTACAACGGCTGGATCAGTGATTTCGGAATGATGTTTAAAAACAGGAAATTTTTTCTATACCTCTAAATTTCTTTAACAAAAATAACAGCAACTAAACAAAAATAAACAAATCTTAAACAGTAACCTGTCGCTTTTCGGTTAAACACATAGCAATGCCTTTCTCATAGTAAGCAGCTTCATTGATGAATATTGGATAAACAGTTGATTTTCCCTCATAAGCAATCTCTTTACCATCAAAAGTTAGAAATATTGGATCGCCAGGATTAATCGGTTCATAGTCCCGAAACTGAAGCTGTGGGTGAATCATTGCGTCAATCGACAACGGATTAATAAAGCTAACGATGTCATTTTAGCCGCGCTGTAGCAAGCGAGACCGAGAAGCCAAGAGAAATAAACTTAGCTACAGCGTCAGTTTTAGAACTAACCACAATGTTCCAGAAATGGTCGTTTATCCTCGCGGTTCTAACCTCAATTAACATAATTTAGGCGAAGATTTAGGAATATTGCTCTTTTGATACAGTTTTAGCCTCAACCATCGCTTGCTCTAAAAAGAATTTTGCTTCCTCAACCTGCCCAGCATCCAGGCAAGATCGAACGATATGACACCAATCTAGCAACGTTGCGAATTTGGCTTCGTATTTGGCTTCGTAACTGTTGGGAACCAAAGATGTTGAAGCTTTTGCTGGATTTGAGCTACAACACCCGTCTTCCCACTTTTTGCTGGGTTCGTGCTTACATACTTTCTGACTCTGGATGCCCATAGAGAATAACCATTCCTTCTAAATGCTATGGCGTACTTACCTATCATAGTACCAAAAGGTATTATCCGGCAATAAACGGTAAAGATAGGTAATATTATCCAGGAGTAGCAATCTAAGGGATTTCCAAAAAATAAACCAAATAATAAATAATCTAACCTAGTTGCGTGGCAATGTGACTGAAAGGAATAGCCTTTCATGTACTTTGCAGACATCCTCCGAGAGTTTCGGGAATATTTTTAATTGGCAATAGTAGGTGGTCAACAATTTGGTTGCGTAAATGTTTAGAGCAGTAACTACCTCCTCGAATACATTCTATTAGCAGAATATTGGCATACAAATAATCTTTGAAAGTTTTAATGTCCGCTTCGGAAAATTTCCAAGCAAAGCCAATATCTAAATACAGCATCATCGCGGCTCTTAAACTATTTGTCCACTGCTTCCAGTCTTCTTTCGGATCATCTTCACCAGGAAAACTTTCGAGCAAAAATATTAATTCTTCTTTTAAATTGTCAGAGATATTTCGTTCTTCAAGATGAGCTTTTACATCTTGAAATCTATCATCCAAGCCAGCAATATCTTGAATTTTTTTGTCAAGTTCTTGAGTGACTTGTTTATTAATGGTTAATATACCCTTTTCTTTATCAAGAGTCTCTACTCTATCTCGTAGTTGAGGAGCGATAAGCATATTATCACTCATCGAAAGTGCTTTTTTTAGCAAAGGGGTTATTTTCTGAGGCTTAAATTCATCTCCACAAAATTTAGCAGAAACTTGAGCATGAGTCTTAACTAAATCAAATGCTAACCTGTTCAATGGTGAGGGTTTAAGAATGTCATCCCGTTCCAAATTTAAATCTTTCAACATTATGGCAAGTTGTTGAGCTAAGTTATAATCAATTTTTGTTTGACAATTGGTATATAATTCAAACCACTGATCTACTAATAGATAAAATGCTCTCCAAGAACTAGATTCTACTTTATGTAAAGCAGTTACGTTATATAACCAAACCAACAGTTCTTGTAAGGGTTTACTGTCTACTAGCTTGTTGATTTGGGTAAATATGAGTTTGAAAAAATCATCAGCATTTAAAAGTCGTCCTGCAATTATTAGAAACACTTCTCGCCACTGACGGTTTGTTAGGTATCGCTTGATAACTTCTTCTAAAATTTCCGGATTTTGGTTCTCCACTATGTAACTAGCAACAAAATATTCTTGAAAACTTAGATGTGAGAATGAATAAAAGTCATTCGATTGCTTAAGAAGTAATCCATGATTAGTTTCAATTGTTTTCAACACAGCTAGGCTATCAAGAGCGAGAGTCTCAGTAGGAATTTCAGGAATGTTTTCAATATAGTTCCTGATTAACTCTTCTAGTTCCCTTTGCTGCCAAAAAAACTTCGGTGATTCTTGGTTGAAAGCTTCATAAGCTATCTTTCCAAGCAAATTTATTTTTCGGCGATATGGCAAATTAAATTTGTTAATTGAACTATGGTCTACTCGTCTACTAGCATCCCATTTCCGTATAAGTATATTTACAGCTTCATCAATCAGCAAATCTCGATTTTTAGGAAAATCATAGTTATCCTCAAAAACCAAACACAGCATAGTCAATAGCAACGGATTTTTTGATAAATCTTTGATAGATCTATTGATTTTTAGTTCTTCTAAAAATTTATCTCCTAATTTTTGTTCTGAACAAGACGCAAACCATTTTCTAACAAACAGATAAACTTGTTCTTCATTGAAATCTGCCATCTCCACTTCTGTAAAGTGTTCAAATGTAGATTCTGAAGCTCCGAAACGACAAGTGAGCACAAAGTGATTTTTGGAAAATTGTTCGACAAAATCATTAATATTTCGATACACTCGATTTCTTTCTGTCTCTACAATCTCATCAAATCCATCTAACAAAATTAAGCAATGACCTTGCTGTAGTAATTCCTGAACAAGTTGGGCTGGTTCCGGAACGCATATAAGAAATTCTCGTTCGATTACATCAATGAGGTTCGGTTTCTCTTCTTCCTCTGCAAATACTTTCAAGTCAATAAAAACCGGGATCATTTGCTCTCCCAATTCTTTAACATAATGCAGAGCTAGGTGCTTTAAAAATGTAGTTTTACCTGCACCTGGTCTACCCCATATAAGAAGCTTTTTATAACGTTTTACTGCATCTAAAGCAGCAACATTTTTTTGACTCACCACATAGTTAAGAGGACTCAAGCTTATACTTTCGCTAAAGATATTAGCCCACAGTTCATCTATGGTTTTGTGATTATCCAAAAGTTTATCTATTGTTTTGTGCTTTTTTGCTTTAACAACTTCTAAAACATTTACCTTGGCATAAATACTATCTAACTGCACAGGTTGAGTCATGGTGAGCACTTTCATTGTGCTCCATTTTTTTCTTATATGTTCCTGGTAACAGTCAAGCCACTCTTCATTTAGACGAGGATTTGTTTGCTCTACTTGTTCTAAAGCTGCTTGTTGTCTCAAAGCTTCTTGATAACTTTCACATTCCAGCAACACTCCGCATAAGAAGTTTAGGTTTTTCTCTTGCATCTTCATCGGTTCAGTGTTCTTGAAGAAGTTGCGAATAGTTTTATCGGAAATGACATCTTTAGAATTGTTTGTTGTATCATGATAAACATGATTGAGAGTGTCAATTAAAAGCTTTGGCGACCCACCAAACTTTTCGGCATAAGCTTGTTTTAATCTTTCAAACACCTTTTGATTGACTGTGATTGCTACCATTTCTGTCCTCTTAAGTTACTTTCAATATTTGAGTAATTTCAAAGTCTAAGTATATTTTTATACTCAATTTTATGCGAACAAGAACTGCAAAATTAGATAAAGAATTTTTGCATAAACTATAGCTTTGTCATCTGTAAAAGCTGCTTATAATATTTGACTGAAACGTATAATCTGATGATGTTTAATAACTCTCGGAGATTTCAGTCGGTAGGCGTAATTAAATATAAGATAAAACCTCACCCTCAATCCTTCTCCGAAGCCACGGAGAGGGAAGCGGTCGGCAGGGTGAGGTTTTATATTTAATTTGACCCACTTACTTACCATGTGAAGCGTCTGCTGAATTTAGCTATGGAAATCAGAGGATTGATAAATGGCCACTTCAGTTGAATGCGGTCAATTTCGTAGACTTTTAGGGTCATGAGTAGATACATTTTAACGTATAAATACTCATACTACTAGCTAACTCTCACCTAAAGCCTTACTTTTAAACTTTATTCATAAGTACCTCAGGAAACTAAGTTTTACTCATCAACATTCTAAAAGCTCCAGTTTGAGGAAAGCAAGGTTCAGGAGATGAAAAACAAAATATACTCAAGCACCTATAAATTTATGAGTATTGAAAACATTCTTTTTTAAGTAATTAAAAGGATAACTTTGCCGAAACGCAGTGGCTTAAACGAAGGCATGCATTCTACAACTACGCCCAAATACTGAGTTTACAAGGATTAGAGGCATTGGGAGCATCAGCCTGCAAAAACAGCAATATTATCTTTCCAATGACAATAACGTTTACAGCCTCCGCATGGTGTCTGATTGTAAATTTGCTACTTTTAACCCTTAAGATAGAGACCTCAAGAAAGAAAGCTTGATAAATTAAAAATACCTATTAATGCCGTTTGATACCGAAAAATGCCGTTACGTCATAAATAAATACCGCTAACAGTGTAGGAAGTTTAGATAATACCAAGTTGCCAGAGATATTATTCTTTGAGTCAATCAAAAACTCTGCATAACTCAATGGTTGTCAAAAATTTCATTGACTCCATTGAATGTAAAGGAATGTAACAATACTCTTTTTGGCAACTTGGTATAAGTCAATAGCCTTTGACTGATTGGCATTCAATCAAAGGCTATCAAAACAAGACGATGCTCCTCAAAAAAGAACGAATACTCGGCGCAAATACTTCAAAATCACGCAGAGCAGGATTTCATGCTCTCAATTATTGGGAATTTGCATATGCGGCAGTTTTTAAATACAGGGTTCGTAACTACTAAACAAATGTAGAAGCGCTGATGCGGCAACATCAACGCTTCTTAACTAAAGACTCACTATCTGCTGTTACAGCAGGGAAAGTACACACTATGTCTAGTTTACTCAATTCCAACCCTTACAATCCTTACGTCCGCCTATTGGGAATAATTTTTTCCCTAGGAGTAACACTTGGCGCAGGTTTGGGGTATGGCTTCAGCCATGCGATTTCCAATACCAAACAGCAACAGCAAAAATTACCCGCCCAGACTGAACTCTGTTATGTCAGTCGCATACAGTATGAACGCCTACAAGTGGGAATGTCATTGACAGATGTACAAGCAATTTTAGGTAGCGGTGGTACTGAGGTTGATAGAACCGCTACAACCGCAACCTTTATTTGGGAGAATCCGAATGGCTACAAAATCACCACCGTTTTCAACATCGGCAAGCTTGAGAGTAAGAAACAGACTGGATTAAGGTAAAAAATTAGGGCATTTCATTCTTTGAAGAAGTAATAACCCAAGTTGCTAGTTATCAAAAAGCGCCTGACTTTAAGTACAAAGTCTCAAATTATAGTAATTTGCAATACTTTAAACAGGATTTTTGTATCAAAAAAATACCATTTAGGGGCACTAACTAGCAACTTACATTATTAACAGCATTTTGATTTTGTTGCTGTCCTTCCATACCAAAACCAAAGAATATATTTCCAAGTCGTACTGAAATATCCGCTGCGCCAAAGAAAAGTAAACCAAGAAAAGTCAAAAAAAATTTCAGCCTTAACTCTATGCCATACCCTTAAACAGTAACCTGTCGCTTTTCGGTTAAACACATGGCAATTCCTTTCTCGTAGTAAGCAGCTTCATTGATGAATATTGGATAAACAGTTGATTCTCCCTGATAAGCAATCTCTTTACCATCAAAAGTTATAAACATCGGATCGCCAGCATTAAGAGGCTCATAGTCGCCAAACTGAAGCTGTGGGTGAATCATTGCTTGAATCTCTCCCAAATCATTTCTGGGATAGTCGATATCCTTCACATATTCATAAAGTGTAAGCGTCCTATTTGTCTGTGAAATAGAGCCTTGATTATATGCTTCTAAATAGTCCAAAATTGTATAAATAAGTTTTTCTGTTTTCTGAAATAAGTCTGCATCCAGGACTCCCTGAGCTACAGGACCAACTTCAATGACAAAACCGAATTCGCAGATTGATTTGAGCAAGCTATTTTGAACAGGTGGTGCCCAACAAACCTTGACTTCTGGATCAGTTGAGGTGAGATAGGCAGCTAATTGCAAACTGAAGGGATGCTGGTTCCCTAGCAAGATGGTGAGTCCCATATTTGCAGTTGTGGAATGCAAATCCAAAATGACATCTACCTGGGATTTGCCTTTGGGACCGAGTATTTGATTGATGTCTTTTGCTCGGATATCTTCATAACTAGACAGCGTCGGATTTTCCAGATATTGAATTTTGAAACAACGATTCAAGTCTTTATCAATGTAACGTCTTCCGACTTCAAAAGCTTTAGGATTGGCGAATAATGTTAAAGTTTCAAAGCTGTCTCGCCCAATGAGGTGGGGATACTGTTCATACTTTTTGATTAGGTATGCCCCTGTGAATTCATTGCCGTGGGTAGCACCAACCAGCGCCACTCTATTTATTTGATTCATAATAGTGCTCCTTTTAGACAATAGGAAGTCCGCAACGGGTCATGAATACGTTAAACTTGCCTATTGGTTATAGCTGATTTCAACCAGTTACCAGTGAACAGTGAACAGTAAACAGTGAACAGTGAACAGTGAACAGTAAACAGTGAACAGTGAACAGTTATCAAGCCAAGATGAGCTGATGACTGATAACTATTTGAATTCCTGTTTCTAATACAATTAGCATGAAAATACTATATCAAAGATATCTTTTTTAAGATTAAACTATATGTCAAAGATATAGTAGTTTCAGTTATGATAGAATTCCGACATCTACGGTACTTTATCGCCGTTGCTGAAGAATTGAACTTTAGCCGTGCTGCTAGACGCTTACATATCGAACAGCCTCCTCTTAGCCAACAAATACGAGCACTGGAAGAGAAACTAGGACTGCAACTGTTTGAACGCAAAAAGCGCCCACTGCAATTAACTGCTGCTGGACAAGTTTTCTTGGAAGAAGCGCGTTTAGTGCAGAGTCAGTTGCAACGAGCAATTGACTCTGCACAAAAGGCTAGCCGGGGTGAGATTGGACGCTTGGTAGTGGGAGTTAATAGTTCCATCGCCAACAGCGTTCTACCAAATATTCTGCAAGCTTTTCGTTCGCGCTTTCCACAGGTGAGACTGGTGTTACGTGAGGTAACATCCTCCCAACAAGCACAAGAGCTGCGCGATGCTCCAGCAGGGAGCCGCCCAAAGGGCGATCGCCAAATTGATATGGGTTTTGACTGTTTACCTAATCTTAATGATAATGACCCAGATTTAAATTTCATGCCGATTTTCCAAGAGTCGCTCATCATTGCTTTACCAGAAACACACCCTCTAGCAGCCCTACCCCAAATTCCGCTTGCAGCATTAGCAGACGAACCTTTTGTTTTAGCCCCACCAGACTTAGTACCCTCATATGCTCAGATTATTAGCCTTTGTGAACAAGTAGGTTTTTCTCCAAAAGTGGTACAGGAAGCAACTTGGATGGTGACTTTACTCGGCTTGGTTGCAGGCGGAGTCGGTGTGGCTTTGCTTCCCGCCAATGCCCAAAATTTGCAGCGCACTGGAGTTGTCTACAGAACCATACAGGGACAGAACCTAACTCGACAAGTGGCTGTGGTGTGGCGACGTGATAATGAATCTGTCATCTTGCAAAAATTTCTTGAAGTAACAAAAGATAGCCTTCTCCCTTGATGCTGTCAGCTACGCCACAGTGATAAGCAATGGTAAATATAGCGGTTTTCAGCAGCACCCCACCCTAGATAGGAACACAGCATCGTGTGCCCTTACTATCTGCCTCTTGACTGTAAACAACCGCACAATTACTGAGCATCGTCTTGGTATTAGTCCTGCGAATCTGGAAACGCCAAACAAGAATATGTAGTCTTCACTGAAGCTTATATAGGTAGGGTCTGCATCAATCGCAACCCTGAAACTAGAGAGTGTCATTTGTACTACATTTTTTAGAGATTAATCAAATATTATTTATCTTTCTTAAAGATGTAAAAAATGAGCAGAACTACTCTCACAAAAATGATTAAAATTTGTTAATAAGGATGACAAGCGGTCAATAAAAGGAAACAAATCTTATGGTGAACGCAGTTGAAAATCAGCCACCCCATCACGTGGTGATTGTCGGTGGTGGATTCGGAGGATTATACGCAGCAAAAGCACTCTCGTCCGCTGATGTCCGTGTTACTCTTATTGATAAACGTAATTTTCACTTATTTCAACCGCTTTTATACCAAGTTGCTACTGGTGCGATATCTCCGGCGGATATTTCCTCTCCACTGCGTTCCGTACTAAGTAAGAGCAAGAATACGAAAGTATTACTGGGAGAAGTTAATAATATCGACCCCCAAGCACAAAAAGTCTTCATGGGTGGGGAAGCAATACATTATGATTCTCTCATCCTGGCGACGGGTGCAAAACATTCCTATTTTGGCAAGGATCAGTGGGAAGAATTTGCTCCCGGTTTAAAAACTGTGGAAGATGCAATAGAAATGCGTCACCGCATCTTCATGGCGTTTGAAGCCGCAGAAAAGGAAAGTGATCCGGAAAAACGTCGTGCTTGGTTAACTTTTGTGATTGTTGGTGGTGGTCCTACTGGTGTGGAATTGGCAGGTGCGATCGCAGAACTTGCATACCACACCATGAAAGAAGATTTCCGCAATATCGACACTTGTGAAGCGCAAGTTTTACTCCTGGAAGGTTTAGATCGAGTTCTCCCACCGTTTGCACCAGAGTTATCAAAAGAAGCAGAAGCATCACTAACGCGGTTGGGTGTTACCGTACAGCCAAAAACACTCGTTACGAACATAGAAGGTGATGTTGTCAGCCTCAAACAAGGTGATGAGGTGACACAGATTCATGCCAAGACAGTATTATGGGCAGCAGGTGTGAAAGCTTCACCTCTGGGAAAAATGCTCGCAGAAAGTACAGGTGCTGAGTGCGATCGCGCTGGACGAGTTATTGTTGAACCTGATTTGAGTCTTAAAGAACACTCCAATATATTTGTCATTGGAGACTTAGCACATTTTGCTCATCAAAACGGCAAACCCCTACCTGGTGTTGCACCTGTCGCGATGCAAGAAGGACAATACGTCGCCTCACTGATCAAACAACGACTTAAAGGTAAGACACTACCACAATTTCGTTATTTTGATTGGGGTAGTTTAGCGGTTATTGGACAAAACTCTGCTGTTGTAGACTTAGGGTTTTTCAAATTTACAGGCTTCTTGGCGTGGCTATTTTGGCTGTTTGTTCACATCTACTTCTTGATTGAGTTTGACAACAAGCTGGTAGTCATGATTCAGTGGGGCTGGAACTATTTCACCCGCAAACGTGGCGCAAGATTGATTACAGGTAAGGAAGTTTTGGAAAACGCGAAAGCTGGAGGTAGCAACGGTTATTACACGTCAGGAAAAAATGGACAGACGGTTAATGTATGAGGGTTTATTATAGTTTTGAGCTCGTTTTACCCTAATTCCTCTTCCTTGATCAGGATGGAAAAATATGGAGTTGTTCGACGAATTCATCAAGTGGGCATGGGCGCGTCACCACAACGTTCTAAGCTGGTATATCAGGCCTGTTTTTCTTTTGCCATTCTGTTATTTTGCTTATAAACGAAGCATTTACGGGATTGCGCTGACTCTCCTGGCGTTGGCGACCAGTATGTTTTGGTTTCCTGCACCCGATACTTCGTCTCCAGCCGTGGTCGAGATGCTGGAGGCGGAGAAGGAATACCTTTTGGGCGAATGGACAATTTGGAAAATTTTGCTTGCATTGCTTGTGCCGATAAGCTTTACAGGGCTAGGATTAGCTTTCTGGAAGCAATCGTTTGTTTGGGGGCTGGTCGTTATCAACGCAATGGTATTGACGAAAATTGTCTGGACTTTCGTATTCAGTACTGAAGCTGGTGCATTGGCACACTTAGCCCCTGCTGTCTTGGGTTTGTCAGTGTGTGACGCGGTGATTTTGTATGTCATGCGTAGGATGCGTAAACGAATGGTAATAAAAGTAGAGGCAGCAAATCAGTAAGAAGCAGCATAATACACTCATTATCGAGTGCCACGGTATTTGGATTCTGATCCAAATTTGACTCGTTTATTTTGGCTCAAACATTTGACAATCGGTAATTTCGTGGGGTTTGCCCTGTCCATCGCTTGAAAGCACGGTGAAAGGCACTGGGTTCAGAAAAGCCTAGTAAAAATGCAACATCGTGAATTGGTGTATTGGGATTTTTCAAATGCCGCAGTGACAGTTCTTTACGAGTTTCGTCAAGCAATTGCTGAAAAGATGTGCCTTCAGCTTGTAATTCTCGCTGCAACTGACGGACGCTGATTGTTAAACTACGAGCGATCGCCTCGATTGAAGGCAGTTCTCCTTTTAATTGTTGGGCGATCGCGCTCACTACCTGTCGAGTATAATCATCTTTTCGATTCATCGCATCAAGCATTGCTTCAGCATGTTGCTCAAACACTGAGAGTAGATTTGAATTGGCTGACAAGACTAACCAATTGAGACAATTTGCATCGAAGATAATACGATTGGTGGGCATCAAGAAATGTAACCCGGTTTGAAAGATGCGCTCATGTTGAGAAATATCATCAGGGCGCGGGTACTGAAACCAGATCGCATGAGGACGCAGTGGCTTTCCTGTAAGTGTTTGTGTTGCTGTCAGTAAAGATGCGAAAGTGCTTTCAATCGCCTGACGAGGTTCTTCTACTAGGTAATTTCTTAAATCATCCACAACATCGCAGTCACACAACACCATTCCCTCAGATACAGAAAAGTGAATATGAGCACCTTGGCTAAACAGACGGGTATATCGCGAGAGTTTTTCTAACACTTCTCTGAAGGTTTGGCAGTTGACTAGCACGTAACCAACAATGCCAAATGTTGCCAGATTAAACGCCTCACCTAAATGTAAGCCGAGGTTTTCATCACCTGTGTGCTTGACGGTTTCTTTCCATACAGCACTGTGTAGCGTTCCAGGAATTCGTTGATCGGGCATCTGCAATAAGGCAGGATCGATCCCAACTGCTGCACACAGATCATCTGTATTGACTCCATATCTTGCCCCTGCATACTGAATGATACCTCGTGTGATGTAAACGGAGAACGTTGCTTCTTTCATACATCAGGCTATTTTTTAAAAACGGCGCAATCAGTCAACTTCCTGGCAGGAGGTGTCAATTTGCGATTGTGCAGAAAGCTTACTGTTGAAGTGTACTCAAACAGTGCATCCCAAAGCAAGAAGACAACAACTTCAGGGCGCTGCATTGTCACCAAACGGAAGCTTTTACAATGAAATCAGCGAATATTGAAACTTACAACAAATCTATTGCACAGACAACTGAACAACCAGAGGTGATCGTTAATCCTGTGAGGGGCGATCGTATGACCATTCTTCACTCCAGCATCAGAAGCGATGGAACCTATGCAAAGATTCGCTTTGATTTACCTCCTGGAGCCAAAGGTAGCCCGTTACATTATCATACCAAGATGAGTGAAACCTTTACCGTGTTGCAGGGCAGACTTGAGATGGAAGTCGGACGTAAAGGTAAGCGCCGTATTCTGCAAGCGGGAGAGCGTTTGCATGTTCCTGCTGGTATGCATCACAGTTTTCGCAATACTTCTGACGAGTGGGTGACGTTTACGAGTGAAAACCGTCCTGCTGAACAGTTTGAGCAATTTATTAGGGGAATGTTTGGTCTGGCGATTGATGGCAAAGTTGACCGTGAGGGAATGCCAACAAATTTACTGCACCTAGCGTTGTTATTGAAGAAGGCAGACACAATTCTAGTTGGTCCGCCGGTGGTTGTGCAAAAGCTGTTGATTGGAACGCTAGTAGAAATTGGTAATTGGCTGGGTGTGGAGCGATCGCTTGTCAAGTACTGGCACAGCCAAGATAAGCGAAGTGCTCAATGAATCGCCTGCATCTAAATACGCGCGTTGCATTCATGACTCACCCCTCTCCTTAATAAGGAGAGGGGCAGGGGGTGAGGTAATTCACTGCTATTTAGTATTAAAAAAACAAAAAAATCTCAGTAATTAAACTGATATTATGAGGAGGAAAATTCGATGAACCGTTTGCAACTAGTCAGAACAACAGGAATTTTATTAATTATTTTGGTCGTGCTGCTGAATGTACCCTATACACTGCTGATTCAAAACTTTGAGTATGATGATATTCTACGACAGCCTGTTGATTCTGTCCTCACAAAATTCCATGCAGGTGGAGTTGGGCTGATTCTGACTTGGTTTGTCTTTGGACTTGCAGCTTTATTGTTTATTCCAGCAAGCACATTTTTGCACAAAATTATTAACTCTGAAGATACACCTTATCTCACAGCTACTACAGCAATGGGTGCTCTTTCTGGAATTCTACAATCTATTGGACTCATGCGTTGGGTATTTGTTGTTCCCATTCTGGCAAACCAATATACCAATCCAACAAGTGGTACAGCAACTCGTGAAGCAGTTAGTGTTGTTTATCAAGCAGTTCATCAATATGGTGGAGTTGTGATTGGTGAGTATTTGGGGCAAACGTTGCTAGTTTTCTGGACACTAGGAGTCGGAATCGCAATCAGGCGATCGCCCCTGTTCAAATCCTGGGTTGCTTTGTTGGGATTGATGACAGTACCACTGTTAATTTTGGGTCAAAGTGAGCTTTTGGCAACAGTGATTTCCCCTATGCCCGTTTTAGAAGCTACCCCTGTGGGATTTATTTTGTGGGAAGTCTGGTTGTTCGTGATTGGTATTTCTTTGCTGCGAGTACCTCGTCAACGAGTTGTATCGAAAGCAAAATTGAGTTAAGTGTTATGCGATCATCGCTCTCTTGAGATTCATACAGAGAGCGATTTTTCATTGTGGCATGAAACACTTAAGCCAGTACATTCTTATTTTTTTTAATTTCGGAAATGTCTAATAGTGAATTGTGCATAAGTACACTTTAACTTAAGCTATGAAGTTACATAGAAGAGTTAGCTCGAATAAAATATGTACTGCACATTTTATTGAATTTGTCAAACTTAAATTTTTGTTTCATAACCATATCCTTCTATTTTCCTTTGAGAATATCCTCTGTTGAGATGCATCTACTCCGTTTTAGGTGACGTTGATGAAACAGCAATCAAGCAGACGCAGGCGGGGTGTCATCCTCACCCTCAAAGGTTGGGATAAATTTCAAGCTGGCAAAACTCAAGCCGAGTTTGATGAAAATGGTGGAGATAGTTTTTCTTTAGAAGAACTGAGCGAACGCACCCGTTTAGCTCTACACACTATATCTAGAATTTTGGCACGCTTGGAACCTGTAGATAAAAGTTCCTTGCAGTTTGCCTTTGCTGCCTTTGGGCTGGAGTTATCTCAAAGCGATTATACCCGGCCTACCTCGACTTTAGAGGAACTAGAAACTCGACAACAAAACCCACAGTATGATTGGCAAGAAGCACCGGATGTATCTGTGTTTTTTGGTCGCAGTGAAGAATTATTGCAGCTACGACAGTGGATATTAGAGGAACGGTGTCGTTTAGTTGGACTGCTGGGAATTGGTGGTATTGGCAAAAGCACTTTAGCGGTGAAGTTGGGGCTGCAAATTCAAAGCGAATTTGAGGTAGTGGTGTGGCGCAGCCTGCAAAATGCACCACCAGTAGAGGAGCAAATAACAAACATCCTGCAATTTTTGCTATGGGCGTTGCGAAAGGAGATGGTAATACCCGAAAGCTTTGATGGCAAACTAGCAAAGTTGATGGAATGTTTGCAAACAAACCGATGTCTGCTGATTTTAGACAATGTTGAGACAATTCTCTCTGGTGGTCAAGTAGGGCAATGTCGTCCTGGTTACGAGGGATATGGTCAATTACTGAAGCGCGTTGGGGAAGTACCCCATAAGAGTTGCGTTCTGTTCACTTCCAGAGAAAAACCCAGAGAAATGATCCCGTTAGAAGGAGAAAGAACAGGAGTGCGATCGCTCCCATTAAAGGGATTAAATCCTACCGAGGGACAACAGTTATTCCAGCAAAAAGGACAATTCACGGGTACAGAACAAGAATGGCAAGTACTCATCGAGCATTATGGAGGTAATCCTCTGGCACTCAAGATGGTGGCAGCAGGAACCCAAGAGCTTTTCAATGGTAGGATTGCCTTTGTTTTAGAGTATGCAGAACAAGGCGCACTAATTTTTGAGGACATCCGCGACTTGTTAGAACGCCAGTCCCAGCGTTTGTCAGCAGTAGAAGAGGAAGTAATGTATTGGCTGGCAATTAATCGAGAGCCAGTAACCCTTGCCGAGTTAGCTGGTGATATAGTGACATCTGCTTCCCAGCGTCAATTACCGCGAGTAATTAAATCTCTATTGCAACGCTCATTAATTGAAAAAAACAGCGAGCATTTCTTTCTACAACCAGTCGTGATGGAATATACGACGCAGCGATTGGTTAAACAACTTTGTCAAGAATTAGTAGGAACCCCACCCCCGCTTCGCGACCCCTCCCCGCACGCGAGGAGGGGTAGGGGAGGGGTTCTTCAAACTCATGCTTTAATCAAAACAACAAGTAAAGACTATATCAGGGAGACACAAAAGCAATTAATTGTGCAACCCTTACTTGAGCAATTGTTACTAGAGATGGGCAGTCAACAAAAGCTGGTAATTTTGTTGCAGGATGTATTGGAGCAGCAAAGACATCAAGCTGCAATACTAGTAGGGTATGCGGGGGGCAATATCGTCAATTTGTTAGCGCATTTGCAAATAAATTTACAGGGGTACGATTTCTCAAATTTGAGCATTAGGCAAGCGGACTTACAACGTGTAAACTTAGCTGGAGTTAATTTCCAAAATACTGCTTTTGATAAGTCTGTATTTGCTAAAAGCTTTAAAAATATTTTTTCACTTGCCTTGAGTCCAGATGGAAAACTGTTAGCTACGGGTGATATTGATGGGCAAATTCACTTGTGGCAAATGGCAGATGGAAAAAACTTGTTGACATTTAAAGGACATGAAGGTGTGGTTTGGACGGTCGCCTTTAGTCCAGATGGGCAAACCCTGGCAAGTGGTGGTCATGATGGATTAATCAAATTGTGGGATACACAAACAGGAGATTGTCTAAAAACTTTAGATAAACACACAGGTATTGTTTGGTCTGTCAGCTTTAGTCCGGATGGTCAAACTCTCGCAAGCGGTAGTCAAGACACTTTAATTTGTTTGTGGGATGTTTGTTTAGGTACGTGTCTCAAAGTATTGCATGGTCATAATAGTTGGGTATGTTCAGTCAGGTTTAATCCAGATGGTTCTATCCTAGCCAGTGGTAGTAATGATTGCGACATTTGCTTGTGGGATATCAATGAAGGTATCTGTATAAAAAATTACTCTCTCATGAGAGCAGGGTATGGTCGGTTCGCTTCAGCCCAGATGGTAAAACTCTTGCCAGTGGAAGTGGTGACTGCTCTGCTCGATTATGGGATGTGCGTAAAGGTATTTGTATCAAAACATTTCAAGGCCATAAAAATGAAGTATGGTCAGTTGGCTTTAGTTCAGATGGTCAAACTATAGCCACGGGTAGTTATGACTCCAGTTTGAGGTTGTGGAATGTGCAGCAAGGTACGTGCGTTAAAATTTTCCACGGACATACGAGTGAAGTGTACTCAGTCATTTTTAGTTTAGATGATCGAATCTTAGTTAGTGCTGCTCAAGATTCCAGCCTGCGTATGTGGGATGTAAGTAAAGGTATGTGCGTAAGAACTTTACAAGGTCATTCCAGTGGAGCGCTTTCGGTCAGTTTTAACCCTGATGATTGTATTTTGGCGACAGGTAGTGTAGATGGTTTGGTTAGGCTATGGGATGGTGTTTCTGGGTACTGTACTAGAATTTTACAAAGTCACACAGATTGGGTATGGTCAGTTAACTTTAGTCCCGATGGTTCTAGATTAGCGAGTTGCAGTGACGACAAAAACATTAAGTTGTGGGATGTTATTTCTGGTGATTGTATTACAACCATTAACGGTCATAGCGGTGAAGTAACATCAGTTACCTTTAGTCCAGATGGTCAAACCTTGGCTAGTGCTAGTAGAGACGCGAGTGTAAAGTTGTGGGATATTCACGAGCATAAATGTTTAAAAACATTAGCAGGTCACACAGATCAAGTCTGGTCAGTTAACTTTAGTCCTGATGGCAATACTTTAGCTACAGGTAGTCAGGATGGTTTTGTTAAGTTATGGGATGTGGGTGAAGGTAAATGTATAAAAGCTTTGCCACGTCACACTGATGGAGTCTGGTCGTTGAGTTTTAGTCCTGATGGTAAAATGCTTGCTAGTGCTAGTATTGACGGCTTAATTCGATTGTGGGATACCAGCAACTTTACTTGTGTAAAAGTATTAGAAGGACATACTTCTACTGTATGGTCAGTCAGTTTTAGCCCTGATAGTTGCACCTTGGCATCCGCTAGTTCTGACCAAACAATTCGCTTATGGGATATTAATAACCTTAATTCTGTCAGAGTCCTGCATACTCAAAGTAGTGGAGTATGTTCTGTTTGCTTTAATTCTACTGGTAATATCTTGGCTCATACCAGTCAAGATAAGGGAATTAAGCTTTGGGATATGAAAACTTTTGAGTGCATAAAAACCCTGAAAATTGATCGCCTTTATGAAGGGATGAACATCAGGGGGGTGACGGGGTTAACAGCAGCGCAGCGATCGGCACTTTTGGCTTTGGGGGCGGTGGAAGGTATTGGGTAGGTTTTATTGTTTTCTCCTGATTTTATAACTACAAGCTAAATTTTACCTACTTTTATTAATAGGTAAAACATAAATTTATTTATACGAGTCGTAAGAGCACAGTCTAAAATAAACATCACTGTGGGGATAATTTAGCCCATCTCTGCCGATTTTTAAAATGCTCAAAAACAAGCTTGTTTTGCTAAAAATTGAAGCATTACTTTTACCACCGCATCTGCTGACTCAATCAACAAACCATGACCAGAGGATTCAATAACGACAAGTTCGGCATTAGGAATACCATTAACAAGTTGCTTAGAGAATGTAACGGGAGTAAGAATGTCTTCTTTCCCGACAACAACTAATGTTGGACAAAGAATATTGCTGAGACTGTTACTCGTATCACTATAAAGAATTGCTCTGCTTTGATGATAAATTCCGTGGGGTGTTGGTAATGAAGAATATTCAATGATATTAATAATATCTTCAATGCTTCCATTTGAGTAAAAATTTTCAGTATATATCCAAGGCAGTAATGTTTTTTGATAAATTTTTGCTTCTAAATGAATAGATAAGTTACCAAAAATTTCAATTATTGAATTAAACTTAGCATTCGCTTTTGCCCAAGATGAAAGTAGTATTAAACTTTTGACTTTTTCAGGGTGTACTAAAGTTAATTCTTGAGCAATTTGTCCACCCATTGAATGACCTACTACATGTACTTTAGTAATTCCCAAATAATTTAATAGTGTAGCAGTATCATCAGCCATCTGTTTAATACTATATGGACTATCGGGCACCGAACTTCTTCCTACCCCTCGGTTATCTAAGCGAATCACTTGATAATTATTTACCAGTGCTGGTAAAATTGCTGACCAGTAAGAGTTATCACAATCAAACCCAGCGATTAATATTAAAGGTGTACCCGTTCCTTGGATTTTGTAGAACAAATCAATCCCGTTGACGTAAATTTTTGGCATAACTTTTACTTAAAGAAGCTAAATGCTGAGTTAAAGCTTCAATAGTTGGGTAATTGTATACTAAAGCAGGATCAAGTTCTTGTTCTAGCCAATTTTCTAGGTCTCCAGCCAAGCCTACTGTTGCTGAAGAATCCAGACCGTAGCGATTAAATGGAATTTTAGTATCAATTTCTTCCTGACTAATTTCTAAAATTTCTGCTAGGTAAGAGACTAACCAGGCTTTTATATCAGCTTCTGTTAGCTTAATTAATCCTGTATTTACTTGATTTTTGGTATCGTCAATCATCGAATCTGTAGAGCTAAATTGATATTTTTTTTGTAGTTCCATTTTTTTTGCTTCTCTGATAGTTCTAAATTTCTAACACTCAATAGTTCAACAAATGTAATTATTTCCAAGCAAGCTTCTTCATATATTATAATTACCCTGGATGCGAAACAATTTTTTTGGATTCAATCATTTCTGGCTGAGGAAGTTTAATGTCTGTCGCTAAACCCACTAATTGAAGTACTCTAATAACCCAGTAACCCAAGTCAATTTGCCAGATTTTCAAACCAAAATTCGCGCTCATGGGAAAAGCGTGGTGGTTATTGTGCCATCCTTCTCCTAATGTAGGAATAGCTAGCCAAATATTATTTTGACTTTGTTCAGAGGTGTTAAAAAGCCGTTTGCCATAAGTATGAGCAATTGAATTAATAATATAACCACTATTGAATGTTAAGAAAAGCCTTGCTAGTCCACCCCAAACAAACCCTTGGAATATCCCTAGCCAATTCCAAGTTAAAATTCCACCAACAATTGATGGAATAAGAAGACCAAGTAGTATCCAAGCAACATACAGCCTATTGATCTGACAAATAACAGGATCTTTCAATAAATCTTTGGCGAATACTAAGGAATTTGGTAATTCACTGTTAAATAACCAGCCAAGATGAGAATGCCACAGTCCATTAAGCTTTTCTAAAATACCCTTACCATGAATGTTAGGCGAATGGGGATCTCCTTGTTTATCACTATATTGATGATGACATCTGTGAATTGATACCCAAGCAATAACAGATCCTTGACCAGCCATAGAACCAAGTATAGCAAGTATAATCCTAATTGGAGTTCGAGTTTTGAAGGATTGGTGCGTAAAATGCCTATGAAAACCTACTGTAATTCCTAGTACACATACAACGTACATGAATAATAACAAACTTATTTCTAATAAACCAACACTTGAAGTAAATAACTGGTAGATGGCAATTAGGCACCCTGTCAAGGATGTTAGGCTGATAGTCAAAGTAAAACGCCGTTTAGCAGCTTTAATGCGATCATTAGATACAATGGGTTGAAATTTATTATTGAGCAAGGTGTCTGAAATTTGAACATTTTCAAATTGTTGTTCACAATTTAATTGTTTTGACATTGAGTATTCACCAAATTTAAAGTTCCATTTAAAAATTTATTCCGACAAGCATGACGCTGTATCTTTCCACTAGAAGTTTTTGGAATACTTGCAGGTTTTAGTAACAGAACAGCATAAACTTGTAGTTCATGTTCACGTGCTACTGCTTCCCGGATATTACCCTCAATTTCAGTTATGTTGAGCTTCTTGAGATAACTGCGTTTTACTTCATTCGCTATAATCAAGCGCTCTTGACCCTTAAAATCTGCTACAAATGCTGCACCACAACCAAAACTTAGTGCAGGATGGGTTTGCTCTGCGGTAAATTCTATATCTTGGGGATAATAATTACGACCTCGAATAATAATCACATCCTTCAAACGACCTGTAATATACAACTCCCCGTCTTTAATAAATCCCAAGTCTCCTGTTCGTAAAAACGGTCCTTCTCCTGTATCTACCAAATAAGCTTGAAAGATTTCTTTAGTTTCCTGCGGACGGTTCCAGTAACCTTGAGCAACACTAGAACCTGATACTAAAATTTCGCCTACTTGATCTGGAGCGCAATTTTTTAGTGAGACTGGATCAACAATAAGAATTTTTGTATCTAACCATACTCTTCCACATCCAACTAATGACCGAGTTTTTTCTACTTCTTTAGATGTAACTACAGCTTGATTATTTTTCAAATAATCTGCGTTTATTTGGCAATAAATTGGCTCATTGTTAATCAGTCCACCAGAAACTATTAAAGTGGATTCAGCCAGACCATAGCAAGGATAAAAGTATTTCGCACAAAAACCATTTGATTGAAATTTAGCTGTAAAATTCTCTAGAGTTTCTTGTTTAATCGGTTCAGAACCGTTATAAGCACTATACCATGTACTTAAATCAAGAGTTCTTTGCTGTTCTAGAGTAATTTTACGAACACAAAGATCATATCCAAAGTTAGGGCTTCCACTATGAGTTGCTTTGTAGTTTGAAATTGCTTGTAGCCATCGTATTGGTTGTTGAAGAAAAGATGTAGGTGACATCAATATCCCAATATACCCTGTATACAAAGGTTCAAGAATACCGTCAATTAAACCCATATCATGGAAACTTGGTAGCCAAGTCACAGATACACTTTCTGAAGTGAGTTCAAAAGCTTGCTTAATGCACTCCAAATTGTGCAACAAATTGCCATGACTTACCATCACTCCTTTTGGTTTACCTGTGGAACCCGAAGTATATTGGAGAAAACTTAGGGTGTCATTATTTATCACTGGTTGTTGCCATTCTTGTACTGAGTCATTGTTAATGTTATTAGTTGCCAACAAGTCTAGAGTTTGCAAATGTTCAAACTCCTTAAAATTTTGTTGTAGTTTAGACATTAAAAGTTGGGTGGTAAGCACTAGAGTCGGCTGTGCATCTGCAATAATTGCTTGCAGTCTGGATAGAGATTGATTAAGACGAGGCGGATAAGCAGGAATAGCAACGACTCCAGCATATAAACAAGCAAAAAATGCTTCTATAAAATCTAATCCTGGCGGATAGAGCAGTAAGGCATTTGAACCAGCAGGGCATATTGATTGCAAATTTTGTGCGATCGCTTGTGTGCGTTTATTCAATTTTTGATAAGTTGTGCTGACTAAATTTTTTTCTCCGTCTTGAAGGAAAATGTATGCTGTTTGATCAGGCTGGTGGATTGCCCTGTAGCGTAATATGTCAACTAAAGTTAAAAAGTCAGGTTTAATAAATTTCTCCTTTGATTATGTAATTTCTACTTAGTTACATGATTCCAGTTTGCAGACTTTCTCTTACTTACACCAGGCAACTTTAGCAAGTTAATTTCAACTTAAGGCTTTCGTAAATAAACAGGAGCGATCGCCCACATCATCCCCATCATTACAAATGCGTAGGCGTAGCTTTTCGTAGACATCGCCCACATCAATCCATCACCAGCAGTGCGATCGCCTTTACGAAGGGATGAACATCACAGGGGTAACTCCAGCACAGTGATCGGCTCTATTAGCTTTGGGGGCTGTGGAAGGTATTGGGTAGGTTTGTAGGCGATCGCTTGTTGATATTAAAATGAAAAAATTTCAACTTTACAGACTGAAGAAAGTTGAAGTAACTAATTGACTTCGGTTTCAGGAGCCAGAAAGACTTTGCCTGCTTGACGCAGGGCTTCGGGTTTCCGAAAGAGGAGAAACCAAAACACGATCATTCCAAGCAACAGCCAAACGAGGATGATGTAAGGCGCTAAGTTAAGCGGTGCTGGTGGAGAGGGATAAACTGTGCCAACTAAAATACTGAGAATAACGATTATCGAGAGCCAAGGTAGCACATGATGATGCAAGGAGTGGCGTGTGCGGCGTTGGATGGAAAAATATCGCCAACACGCAAGACTGACTAATCCGTAAATGATCAGGACAGCCAGCGTCAACAGGGTTCCAAGAAACCCATATGTCGCGATCGGTGTCCACAGCATTCCCAGACCCAGCCCTACGACTAACGACATACCGCTTAATCCCCAAATTGCATTCGCAGGTGTGCGGTATGTGGGATGAATCCGAGCGAACCAAGCGGGAAACAGCGCCTCCCGGCTCATTGCATACACAATTCGAGCAGATCCATCTGCACTCTTGGCTTTGGGGGCTATTGTAAGAAAACTCAAGGCTTAAGCTGAAAGAAATTTTTTATTTTTTAACGTTTGATTTTCTATGATGGAATGTATAAAATCAACAAAATGTTCAGGGTAAGTCGTATTTTGAGAAATTAAATACCAAGACTGCTGAAAAGCAGGTCTACTAAAACTTGATATTATACCTGATTTCCATCTTTTCCATAATTTTTTATTAATCAGCCTCAAATCTGTGTATATAGAATATTCTTCATAGCATAAATCAAAGTATATCCACATATAACGCAAAATCCTGTCCTGTTCTTCTACTTCTAAAGAAGCCAGATTGAAATCATCAAATATTACACTTTTCGGTAAATTTAAAATAATTTCCTGATATCGCCTTGTGTACTCGCCTATGTTTGTTACGAGTAATTGTTTGCGAACACCTCTATCTTGTATCCAGATGCTAAAAAGAGAAGTAATGAGAGCTAAAGAGGCGATAATATCACTTGGTTGTAGTTGCATTTTTGGTGATTCAATTTAAAAAAAATCTTTTTCTTTTACATAATTGTTTGGGCTGTTGAGAAGCGTGTTCACGTACTTTATTGGCAAAAATTTCAACTGTCTGAGGCGACCACAACTTTAGTTTAGTCCAAGGGTTAAAAAATAGTTCTATATCAAAAAGACCCCCAGTTAACCATAAGTAACCTACTATTAAAGCTGCAAGTCCAAGAAATAGGCTAAACCCATCAAATTGATTGGAAGGCGGTAGTTCTATTCTACGATAACCAGTATTTGGGTCTACAGGTTGCTGAAACTGTTCTTTAATCTTGTTGTAATAATCTTGTTTACGCTGTTGCTCATATTCATAACGTCCTGACGAAATCCAAGACCTACCTACAAAAACTATAAGACTTACTGTACCTGCTAGTTTCCAAAGTCTTCCTGGTCTGCGCTTGCCTACATTATGAGTTGGAGCGCAGAAAGGACAAATCTTATCTCTAGGACATTTTAAACCTGCTTGTAGAAAAGTAACAACCGCCTTAGAACAATTAGACGTTTTAATATGATACTTTGAAATTTATAACTTATTAGAATCATACTCCCGCCACAGTTCTCTCATTCGAGTTTCATCCAAGCCTTTGATTTCAATTGTCACATCAGGTTCACGCTTCCTAATTTTATTGCACTCATACTCAAATGTAATGTCTTTCTCTCTTTCAGCGGGTGCCTTCATAGCATAATTCAATAAGTCTTTACTATTTCTTCTAGGTGGATTAGGACTTGTACTTGCTGAATCTGTACTTTCTGGATCTGGATTTGAACCACCTGGTCTATGACTTATATAGACAGTATCGTTTGATTTAGTTGAATCGCAGATTTGCATTGATACGTGACCTACATTACCTCGAACGTTATACACCGAGAGTTCGGGATTTGTACCTTTCCAAATATAGATTTTAACAGTCATAAATTATTCGTTTTATCAATCAGGTTTATCATTTAAAGTTGGGGCAGAAAAAACAATATATACGATGTCTTTGTTGATGTTAAACTTGTTTTCTCCCAAACCACAAATATTCAGATTGTGTGTGTTATGAAGATATTCGCTACTTTTACCCCGGTTAGGTATTTATAGTTTGCGTGCTTTCTCTTATTTACACCAGGCAACTTTAGCAAGTTAATTTCAACTTAAGGCTTTCGTAAATAAACGAGAACAATCGCCCACATAACCCCATCATCAAAAGTGCGTAGGCGTAGCCCGTCGTAGACATCGCCAAGTTTAAGAATATTCTTTCTTTACTTGCCTCTGCACAGATACGGTCATAATATGAGTTAAAGGTGATATTTTCATTAAAATTATGTGTAAGTAACAATGACCTGGGAGGTAGAATTTACAAACGAGTTTGAAATGTGGTGGGTTGAGTTAGACGAAAGTACCCAAGTTGCGATCGATACAGTAGTGCGACTACTTGAGGCGCGGAGACCGGAACTTCCTTTTCCCTACAGTTCAAAAATAAACGGTTCGCGTCATTCCCACATGAGAGAGTTGAGGGTACAGCACAGAGGAGAACCTTACCGAATACTCTATGCATTTGATCCCAGGAGAGTCGCCATTCTTCTTCTTGGAGGAAATAAAGGAGGAGATGATCGCTGGTACGAGGAGAATGTGCCTTCATCAGATACGTTGTATGACGAACATTTAGAAGACTTAAAAACAGAAGGATTCCTATGAAGACGAAGCCATTTGATGAACTTCGCAAAAAAATGACTCCTGAACAACAAGCAGAAAGTGAGATGCAAGCAAACCTTGCATTGCTCAAATTGACACTTTCTGAGCTTCGAGAGTCTCTTGGACATACACAAAGCAATGTAGCAAAGAATATGGGAGTGGTACAATCGGCACTTTCAAAAATTGAGCATCAGGATGATATTCAAATATCCACGCTCTCTCGATACATTAAATCTCTTGGCGGAAGTCTGACAATCATAGCGCGTTTTCCTGATCAAGAGGTTGTGATTTCTCAGTTCGATTGATATTGGACTGGCGTAGGCGTAGCCCGTTGTAGACATCGCCGTGATAAGTTTTTCGGTTTGAGCAACTGCTAGCAAGCGTTCGTCAGCGGTGAGAACTGTACTATTGCTACCAAATCAGCGTCAGAAATCGGGGGAGCATCAGAGGAAGTTGGAGGCGTAAGTAAACCAGACTCATACAGAGGTTCAAGCAAAGGCAGAAGTTCAGTCGTGGTTTGTTCGGGTAACACTTATAGCCAAACAGTTTGGCGCTCAGAAAAATTTACTGGAGCCAAGGGACGCAACACTCCATTTTCGTAAATTGCCGGAATTGCCTTAGCCATTGAAATTAATTGACTTTTAGTTTTAAGGCTATTCTATGCTAAGTCTGTTGGTAGTTGTTACCGACCCACAAAATACAAATGTCCGCAACGCTGAAACTGTAGATTGCATTAAAATATCCAAAAGCGATACGCGTAGCGTCAAGCTTCCGGCTTATCGCCTAAATTCACCCCAGTGCGTAGAAGCTCTGCTTCTTGTCTCCAGACATTGCTGATTGGACACAGTTGCTGAGAGTGCGTTCGCGTAGCGTGCCCTTCGGGCATTGGCACAGAGTGCCCGCCAGAGGCGATCGCATGAAGCGATAATGATCACTAATGATAGTGGTGCTACGATTGTTCTTGGATCTACAGCAGTGATTTCGGAAAACCGCTTAAAGTCAGCCGTATTAAACGTCAACAGATGTGTCATTTGGTGAGCAATCATGGCAGCAACTAACCGCGTATCGTGTGCCTGTTTACCCATAACTTGATACTTAGTTACCAAATTTTCCCATACATCAAAAATTACTGGAGTATCGGGAAATAACAAATACCTGATATTGCATCGTTCTTACCTCCAGATTCTTTGTACTGTTAATTATAGTTAGACTTAGGATGCGATACGCGTAGCGTTAAGCCAGAGGCTTACGCTGATTTGAGACAGTTGCTCAGAATGCGTAGAAACTCTGCTTCTTGTCGCCAGACATCGCTTTTACAAGAGTATGAACATTAAGGGTGCGATCAGGCTAAGATTAAGCGGTCATTATTGTCTTTCCAATAACTTTTCATTTGCCTGTTTGACTCTAGAAATCCAACCTTTGTGTGAATTCAAAATTTCTGAATAGGGAACGGTTGTTTCAGAGAGAAGTTGGAACAATGAGGGGGAAAAGTATCTGGGAAAGAGTTGATGCATAAATTGAGCAGTTCGCAGTCTGATAAAGAACTCTAAAAACAGCAATTTACCTGATAACGGAAAGGCATAGTCGCTTAGCTCGACTAGTGCATGAGCATCTGGCTTTCGACGTAGGGTAAATTGCTTGAGTGCCTCTGCAATATTATTAGAATATTCATCTAATAACTTATCAAAGAAAGCAACATCTTCAAAGGCAGCATTACAGCCTTGACCTAAAGAAGGAGAGGTAGCATGAGCCGCATCGCCAATCAGTAAAACGCTATCACCATGATGGTAGCGATTACAACGAATCGTCAAAATTGTTGAGATGGGACGATTGAGAAATGCTTCGACTTCCGATTCTGGTAAAAGCTCAGCAATTTCTGGAAAGTGCTCGCGAAAGAATTGCCATACTTGTTCTTTTGTAGAAAAATTGACGATGGGGTTGTTCTCGCGAGGAAAGTTAACAGTCCCACTCATCAAGCCATCTACATCATGCACCAAGATTGCTGAAATCCCATCGCTTCCTCTCCAAGTATGGATATAACCTGCTTTCAAGGATGTTACATTCTCAGCAGGCAGAAAAATGGGTTTGTAAGCAGAGGGAACGTATTTTGTTTCTAACTCAAATTGGTTGGTTGAGAGAAATTGCTCTCTAACTCGCGATCGCGCTCCATCTGCACCAATTAATAAGTCATAATTAACAGTAACTTCTCCTGGAGAATTGACTGCTGCATTTTCAAAGGTGACTGTTTTTGCTTCAAAATCAATGTGCTTACATTGATGGTTAAAATGAATTTTGAGGCGATGCTCCCAAGGGGAGCCGCGCAAGGCGCGATCGCTACTATACTGTCGAGTCAACATTTTTAACAGTGTGACCACCAATCGCCTACGATCCAGAATCAGAATAGGTTTTTGCTTTGGAAGAAACTGCGTTTTGCCTTTTTTTTGGTGATTGAGTGAGCCAGTGCTTTCTAAGCTTACTGCCTTAACGGCTGCGAGAATTCCTTCAACTTTGCTCAGTGCCGTCATTCCCCGTTGATTGAGGACAAGAGGAAAGGTTCTAGCGGAGGAAAATGGAACTGTTTGTGGGTCACTGCGACGCTCATAGATTTCAACGTCATAGCGCTCATCGCGTCGTAGCAAATAGTGAGCTAGAAGAACTCCACTCGGACCTGCACCCACTATTACAACTCGTTTGACCATTTTTACCTCCTAGTCTTAGTTCAGATTCGCACCCCTAAAATCCGTCCCTCGAATATCTACATAGCTAAAGTTTGTCCATACAAGGTTTTGACTTTTAAAAGAACGACCTCTGAGATTTTAACAAGAGTTGTCTTGAGACATCGTTAAACTGTAGACTGAGAAGTTATGGTTGTTTACCGACTGTAGCGCAATATTGCTCTAATAGCGAGAACAATCTTAATAAGTAGCACTGACTCAATTAAATCACCAATGCGTTATGCAGCAAGGCTTTCACCAAAGCTAATAAAAATGTGATTCTTTCATGAACCGTATTGATATATAGAGAGTCTAAAACAAACAAATGAAAGCGCTAGCCTCTTGTTTTGCATCTATTGTCGGCACAGAAAATACTGTCTGTTGGGAAGATGTACCAGTCAGTCAGCAAAAATCGATATTACAGGCGATCTCTGACGAGAAGCCGCTTCGCGTCAACGCTTCCCCAACTCCTCCCGGTTGTATCGTCTATCCTCACACCACAGAACAGCTAGCGCAAGTCATCGCAGAAGCACATCGCAACAAGTGGCGCGTTTTGCCATGCGGTAGTGGTAGTAAACTGAACTGGGGCGGATTAGTCAAAAATGTTGACGTCGTAGTCAGCACAGAACGCCTCAACCAACTCATTGAACACGCCGTTGGTGATTTAACGGTGACAGTCGAAGCGGGAATGAAATTTTCTCATCTCCAAGAAATATTGGCAAAATGTGGGCAATTTCTCGCTCTTGACCCCATAACACAAGATACAGCAACCATTGGCGGTATTGTTGCAACTGCTGATACAGGTTCCCTACGGCAACGCTATGGTAGTGTCAGGGATCAACTCTTGGGAATCACCTTTGTACGTGCTGATGGACAAATAGCCAAAGCTGGCGGGAGAGTGGTAAAAAATGTTGCTGGATACGACTTGATGAAGTTGTTTACTGGGTCGTATGGCACATTAGGGCTTATTAGTCAAGTCACGTTTCGCGTTTATCCTATGCAGGAGATATCGGGAACGGTGGTGCTGACTGGTGATGCAAAGGCTATCTCTGGTGCTGCGAATGTACTCAGAGGTTCTGCGTTGACACCAACTCAAGCTGATTTGCTATCAACACAACTGGTGTCTAGCTTGGAGTTAGGACAAGGATTGGGATTAATCGCGCGCTTCCAAAGTATAGCTGAGAGTGTGAAGGAACAGTCAAACCGACTTTTGGAAGTCGGGGAACAACTTGGGTTAAAAGGAACGATATATTCAGGGGCGGATGAAGCTGATTTATGGCGCATATTGCGAGAACAAATGCATTCTTCTGCCAGTGAGTCGGTAATAAGTTGCAAAATGGGAGTGTTGCCTACGTCTGCTGTTAATGTTTTGACTCAAGTAGATATGGGTTGGATTCACATCGCTAGCGGTTTGGGGGTGTTGCGGTTTGAGGGTGACAACAAGATTGATCAGGTGTTGGGGATACGAAATCTTTGTCAAACCAATGGCGGTTTTCTTACGATTTTGTCAGCACCGGTGAAGGTTAAGCAACAGTTGGATGTGTGGGGCTACACTGGTAATGCTGTGCAGTTAATGCGTCTGATAAAAGAGCAGTTTGATAAGGAAAATATTTTAAGTCCGGGTCGTTTTGTGGGTGGGATTTAAGAAACGAACCGCCAAGGCGAGGCAGTGCGTTGCGGGGGTTCCCCCCGTTGTAGCACCTGCCGTGCCAAGAACGCAGAGGAAGAGAGGGGAGAGGAAGAGATAATATGCAAGTTTTTGAAGGTTCTGAGAGTAAGAAGGCTAGTTTGGAGAATTTGACTGGTTTTGATGGAAATCATCCGCCAAATCCAAAGTTGATTGATAGTTGTGTTCATTGTGGGTTTTGTCTCTCGACTTGTCCTAGCTATCGGGTGCTTGGTAAGGAGATGGATTCTCCACGAGGACGCATCTATCTTATGGATGGGATTAATGAGGGTGAGATTCCGCTCAATAAAGCAACAGTAGAACATTTTGATAGTTGTTTGGGGTGTCTTGCTTGTGTGACGACTTGTCCTTCTGGTGTGCAATATGACAAGTTGATTTCTGCAACTCGTCACCAAGTTGAACGGAATTATCCGCGTAGTTTGCCAGATAAGTTGTTTCGTCAACTGATATTTTCTTTGTTTCCTAATCCTGATGTTTTAAGGGTTCTGCTGGTTCCATTGTTTTTTTATCAAAAGTTGGGTTTGCAGAAATTGGTGCGTGGAACTCAGTTGTTGAAGATTTTGTCTCCTCGCTTAGCAGCGATGGAATCAATTCTGCCAGAAGTTACTTTGAAATCTTTTCAAGATAATTTGCCAGATATTATTCCAGCACAGGGTAAGAAACGTTATCGAGTTGGGGTGATTTTGGGATGTGTGCAAAGATTATTTTTCTCGCCAGTCAATGAAGCGACTGTGCGGGTTTTAACGGCGAATGGCTGTGAAGTTGTGATTCCTAAAACTCAAGGATGTTGTGCAGCGCTTCCTGAACATCAAGGACAAACAGAACAAGCCAAAGCTTTAGCAAGGCAGATGATTGATAGTTTTGCAAATACTGGTGTAGATTTTGTGATTATCAATGCTGCTGGTTGCGGTCATACGTTAAAAGAATACGGTCATATTTTAGAAGATGATCCAGAATATCGCGAAAGAGCCAAGGAATTCGCAGCGAAGGTTAGAGATGCCCAAGAGTTTTTGGTTAGTGTTGGTTTAACAGCAAAATTATCACCGCTTGCAAATCAACCCTTGAGTTTGGTTTATCAAGATGCATGTCATTTGTTGCACGGACAAAAGATTAGCTTGCAACCACGTCAGTTATTGCGGGAAATTCCAGGCGTGAAGTTGCGCGAACCAGTTGATGCGGCTATATGTTGTGGTAGTGCGGGGATATACAATCTACTGCAACCAGAGGTGGCTGAGGAGTTGGGTAGACAAAAAGTTCAGAATTTGCTGAATACTGGTGCTGATTTAATCACTTCTGCTAATCCGGGTTGTAGTTTGCAAATTCGCAAGCATTTGCAGTTGCAGGGTAAACAGATTTCTATCATGCACCCGATGGAGTTGTTGGATTATTCAATCAGGGGTGTGAAGTTGGAAGTTTAAAAAAAAGCTACAGGTTACAAGCCTGTAGCTTTATGCAAAGAGCTATACCTGCAGGGCTAAAGCCGTGAATGGCACCCTGTAATATAGTTATAGGTTGCAGGTCAGCAAACATATGCAGTTAGTTGCTGAGTAAATAGATTTATAGTGGTTTATGTCATTAATTGTGAGGGGTTTTGAAATTCTAGAAATCTTGTAGAGATTTTGCATGCAACGTCAAGACAAACCATTAAAATTAATCAGACAGACCACTAGTCGTCAAAACACCACTATGAATACAGAGAAAAATGTCATTTTTGAGTAAAAAATTATGCTGCAGGCTGAATATGATCAGGCAAAACGTCAGCAACTAGCTAAATAATTGTTTGATTTGGAAGAACAAGCGTATAAAAAAGACCAGGAATCCTGACATTTGAAACGATAGAACAAAGAAGTAGAGCCATCCAGATGAGTTTTAGTTTCATCAAGCTTTCATGAATTCTATAAGCTGTTTGTAAAGAAAGTTTAAATTTTTAGGATGCTTTAGTGCGACTCCATAACGTCATGTCATGTTGTGCCTTTGAATACTTAATTTTCGCCTCATAATTTAGCTATTGATCATAATTTGTTAATTATATGATCGGATAATAATATCATAAAACTTACTCAACTTATGTTGTCTGATTTTAAATTTGTATAGCTACAGAAAACTCTTACAACAATAAACAAACAACACTACTCTGATGATTGACTTTTCTAACTAGCGATCGCACAATATAACAATTCTGGCTTTTTTAAAATAAAAATCAACGGTGCATCATTGTTGGTATAAATTATTTTGTTTGTGTTCCTAGTTAATGACATCACAGGAAATTGGGGGGTGAAGCGCCGCACCTACAAGGGAATGGGGCTTCAATTCAAAATTCATCATTCACAATTCCAAAATCAATTTTGAAATTTGAATTTTGAATTCTAGTGGCGGGCCGACTTTCCCCAATACCACAAGGGGATATGGCTCCCCGACGCTAGTCGTGTAAGCCTTCAATAGCCAACATTCGTGTCCAACAGTTAACTAATCAACATTTAACAACATTGGGGGCTGAAATTACTTAGCTAGAGGTATGACTTTACCCAAGGCAGTACCTTCCATATATCTTCATGAAGGATAGTATCTTTATGGCTCCAGTAGTATATATTACTATGTCTATTCGAGATTTAACTAGCTACACAAGAAGAAAGTATGTACTAGACAAAAGTTTGTCTAGTACGTACTTTTCCTGAAACAAAACTAACTGATTACCTTTCTAATAGGCTAGAACTTTGATTCAAGTAGTGTAATTTTGCTTACACTTAGCTGAATATTTGGCAGACATTGTTAGTTGCTAAAACACCCTCTTGATCAAAGTTTTGAGTTGAACGTACATTAATGTTCCACCATTGAAGCACCTTCGTTGCTGACCCATTGAGTATGGGTATTTATTAACTTAGCTAACGGTATCCATTGCTAATCACTCGCCAACACTTTATGAATATCATTGTTCGTTTGCTTGGCGCATTCGCTGTTTTGATCCCTACATATGCTGCTGTATCTTGCTTTGCAGTAGCGCAGGAGAGTCCTACTATTCTCCAACCGGGAACAATGCAAAAAGCTCCAACTTCTCCCCAGCCGGGAACAACTCAGAAAACTCCCACTTCTCCCCAGCCGGGAATAATCCAGAAAACTCCAACTTCTCCCCAGCCGGGAACAATCCAGAAAACTCCGACTCCTCTCCAGCCGGGAACAATCCAGAAAACTCCGACTCCTCTCCAGCCGGGAACAATCCAAAAAACTCCGACTCCTCTCCAGCCGGGAACAATCCAGAAAACTCCAACTCCTCTCCAGCCGGGAACAATCCAGAAAACTCCTACTGCTCCTCAGGCGGGAACAGCCCAAAAGATTTGCTCTTTTGATGCAGTAGATAATTTGCTACCTCCACCAACAGGTGAGCAAAATCGTTCTCCGCTTTCTTACCTGGCACAGCAAGGTTTTACACAGAAGTTAGATGGTTCTTGGGTATGCTACGTCAGAGATAACCAGAAACAGGATTTTTATTACACCCTTTTTAAAGTTCAAGAAGTTAATGGAAAGCTGATAGCCAGTTCTTTCTTGAATAACAGCAACCTCATTGAGGGGCAAGACACTCGCACCGTGGACTTGTTTTTGCTCCTGGTTGATAATCATACAAAGGCAAATCAGGGGAACCGTCAGAGTATACAGAGATATTTTGAATCTTTCATTTCTTTAGTTAAGCAAGGGAAAATTCCACCCTCTCAGCGTGCGTATCTTTTTAACCAACCAAATCGAGGGTTCATCATATACAACACCGTCACAGCAGGAGAACTTAAAGGTACAGCAATCACGATTAACATCAACTCGCCTGAGAATTTAGGTTCCTCCCCAGCCTCTTAAGTGACATTTTTTACAGGCAGGCTGGGAGTGTAGAAAAATTCAAAATCAAAAAAGAAAAAAGAAAAAAATAAAAAATTTTTGAATTGAACTGTGTTTTACAGCTTATACTCCCATGACCTCACACTTTTTTTTACTGGAGGTAAATCCCTTGAAGTCAACAGCTAAAAGAATTACAATTGCAGTATCATCTGTAACAGCAGTACTTACTGCATGTCAATCTGCTTCAGCCCAGCTCATGCTTGGGCGCTATGGTATTCAACCAGGGCTGGAGCAAAACTACCTTCAGTACCAGCTATCGGGCAGAAATTTGACTCAAATGCGAGGTATTGCTGGATGTAGTGTGGGATTTGGTGCCGCTTGTAACAAAGCAGGAGCAGTCTTTCAGAAATTAGTTGAATCAAATGGTGGACCAAGCTATCAGCAGTTGCTGATGCAAGCTGCTGGCGGGGAACAAAATTACCAGAATTTTGTTTCCCTTTACGGAAACGATCCGAATATTTCTCAGATACCGTACGCCTCATTCTGGGAGAACGACAACCCCAATATCGTGGACGGGTATCGCTATCTTCTTGGGCAAACAGTCAATCAGACTCCCCAAGAAGGTTTGGGACAGGTTACTAAGAACTTTTACTGGGCACCTCAAGGAAGTGGGAACTCACTCGATCCACGTAATGGCTTACTGGATTTGAAATACTCTTATGGGCGTCTGTTGCTTGAGGAAGTGGCAAAAATTCCTAATGCACAGCAGCAGATTCAATCTTTGGGTTTAGGACCAGAACTGACCAAGTTTTACTCCCAGAAACTTTCCAATTCGATGCGATCTTTGAACTCTGGGAATCAGCAGTCTCTCAAAGAGACGATTCTCAAAGACCTTTCGATGCCATATTCACCAGAAACTGCAGAGTTCGGACGTCCAAATCTTGGCATTCCTTCAGCTGATTCGCTGACTGCGGAAACTCTCCCTGGAGATATCTTTGTTGGGACAACTCCAGTATCATTGGAGCCAGAAGCAATGGGGATTGATGTTCCCTCTAACCTTGCAGAAGATATCGTGTTGCAAAAAGGCTCGCCCGGAAACTCTTTTCCCACTTGGCCGCTAGGTGGTCTTGCTTTGCTCTTACTTCTTCTGGCTTTTGGCGGTGGAGGTAGTTCTTCCGGTCGGGGATCAGGTACACCCTCACTCAGCACTCCGCCTTCCTCTGGTGGTGGAACTGTTCCTCCTTCAGGCGGTGGTTCTGGTGGTAACAACCAAATCATTGAAGTACCGCCGACTCCTCCTGTGAATTTTCCGCCGGGACAGGAACTGAAGAAGGTATCCGAACCAACAACAATAACACCCCTTGTGTCACTGATAGTTATATTGTTGTTGCTTGGTTATGGACACCGGCGTAGCCAGAGAATGATTTTTTGACGTTCTGTATGAATGCAACTTAGTATTACACATTGATACCTCACCCCGCCTGCGCCACCCCTCTCCTTATCAAGGAGAGCCAGTGCGTTGCTGCGCCAGTGCTGCAGGAGGGTTTCCCGACAGCCAGGCATCTGGCGTTGGGTTTCCCCTGAGGGTGCACCTGGCGTGAGGGGTAGGCATTGCCGTGCCTCTATACCAGCAGAATCCGTGTAGGCAACTACGCAAATCATCAGTTAAAAGTCATCTGATGTGTCTTAAATAAATCTATCTAATGGTGATGTAGACCCAAAAGAAATCCCAAGTAAACTCTTGGTGCACCCTTTGATTAAAAAAGTATTTTTTATGGTTGATACCTATATTATTGACCTACTTGTCATCGGTTCATTGCTATTATTTGTCACCTTATTATCCGGATGGATTTCGCGTTTACCTCTTTCCTTTGCCATCATCTACCTAATAGTAGGTATTTTATTAGGTCCCTATGGCTTTGGACTGATTCAATTACGCCGCGATGAAGTATTCAACGCCGAAGTGTTAGAACGGATCGCAGAATTTGTGGTGATTATATCTGTTTTTAGCTGTGGTTTAAAAATTGTACGTCCCCTACAATTTAAAGCTTGGAATATTACGACGCGACTTATCGGTTTTTTGATGCCAATTTCAATTTTTGGGTTGGCAGTTGTGGGTAAAATCTTTTTAGGGATGGATTGGGGAGAGGCTATTTTATTGGGAGCCATTCTTGCACCAACTGATCCAGTGTTAGCTTCAGAAGTTCAACTGAGTGATACAAATGACAAAGATGAATTACGCTTTGGTTTAACGTCCGAAGGTGGTTTAAATGATGCCTTAGCTTTTCCTTTTGTTTATTTTGGTATTTATGCCTTAAAAGATAACAACTGGAACAACTGGCTGAAACAGTGGGTTGCAGTTGATATCATTTGGGCTATTGCTGCTGGTATTGTCATGGGCTTTATCGTTGCCAAAGCCGTTGTTTGGATTGATAAAAAAATCCAAAAAAAGCGTCGTGTTGATGAAATTATGGAAGATTTTATAGCCCTGGGTACAATTTTACTAACTTACTCTCTCACAGAAATTGTTAACGGGTATGGATTTCTTGCTGTATTTATTGCAGGGCTCGTTGTCCAGCGGAGTTATAGAAATTCAGAAAAACCACTAGCACAGTTAGAATTTCTAGAGAGATTGGAAAAACTTTTAGAGGTTGGGACAATATTAATATTGGGGACAATTTTATTAGTCAAGCCAATGCTAAATTATGCTACCCAATCTTTATTGGTGATAGTCTTGTTATTCCTAGTCATCAGACCCGTAGGAGCCTGGATTAGCACAATTGGTGGACATTCACAAAAACCGTACCGCCGTCGAACTTGGTATTCAGGAACTCGTTTGTTATTCGGTTGGTTTGGTATTCGTGGTGTTGGATCTTTATATTATCTTGCTTATGCCTTTGGGAAAGGTTTGAAAGGTGAAACTGGTGAACAAATTAGTTGGATAACTTACACCACTATTGTTGTTTCCGTGATTGTACACGGAATCAGTTCAACTCCATTAATGAATTGGTATGAGCGTAATCTTTCCCATCACCAAAACTCTTCTTCTCCAGCTACTATTGATGAGTTTGAATGAAGCATAACTGAGTCAGGTTTTAAGTTCTCTCGTCAAGATGATTTTTGGTTATACACGCCCGTTTTTTGAGCGAGAATCCCAGCTTTTTCAAGGTTAATACGTTCAGTTTTGCCCAAATCTGAACGTATAACCTATTTTATAGCTAGGTGCGTTGTTTTATGTCTGCGTACTATCGAGGACGGCTATCTATTCTCTACCTAAAAGCATCCTTGATTTTATCAACAGCGCTTTCAACAACATTCTTTGTGTTGTCTACAGCTTCTTTAGTCCGAGCTGCATCTTCATCTGCTCTTTTCTCAATTGTCTTCGCATCTGTCTTTGCTTTGCGCTCAACAAAACTACCATTATCGGTTGCTTGGTCAACTCGAGCAGCATTTTTGTTTGCAGTTTCCTTAACCTTATCTTTCGTATCTTCAATGAAACCTTTGGCTCGTCCAGTATCTTCACTGACTTTCCCTTTCACCTGATTACCCAAGTCTGCCGTTGCGATTAAGTTTGTAGCGGGATTAGCCATTGCTGCGGTGTTCGAGAAAAACGCACCCTGCCAAACGAAGGCGATCGCCGACACACAAAACACAGTTGTAGCCAGAAAACGTCCTACAGTCGAAAGCCGTTTCGTCAAAGAATTCAATTTCATAGGATACAATCTTCATTTGTATTTAGCATCCTATTTTTACTTTATCTGACTCTCAAGCCAAATCGTTCCCCAGACAGAGGTTCTCCCGCCATAAGTTGTGAATTGAGCCATTGTCCTGTACGATTACCCTAATATGTCCAACCCTCCGGGAACGCGGGTCTTCCCTCGTCGGGAAACCCGTCACTCGCGCGCTTACTCACCGTTGGGGTTAGGGCAAACCATGACAAAGTGCGGGACTTCCTTGTTGCCACGCTTGTGGCAGTTATTGACAAATAAGCGCCACGATCGCGAAGCTAGTACCGCTGCGCGGAATTCGCATACAGGAGAAATTCGTCTTGGAAAGTTTGCTCTGTCGGGAAACCAACGCCAGATACCAACTGAGGGAGACCCTCATCCAGTATTCGCTCCTCCTGGCACGCCAGTTTGCTCAAGTCGGGAAACCCTTTCGGCAGTTCCTCATGGGGAGCCAGTGCGTTGCGGTGAATAAGGGCGCGAATGACGGCTTTCCCGACAGAGGCGACTGGTGAACCCGAAGGGGGGTTCCCAAGGACGGTGCACCTGGCGTGGAAACCCCCAAGATCGGACTGCCTCACCACGCGACTGGCTCAACTTTCCGCAAAATTCAAAAAGCTTACACCACAAGCTTTTGGGTTATTCCGAATCGTAGCTTTATTTCCGCCAATGTGTACTAGTAAAATCGCGACAGTATTTTAATCAAACCATATCAAACTACATATTTTGAATTTGGTAGTTCATAATTCATGCCAGAAAAACTCTGGTATTCTGATACATTTAAGGAATTCTCAGAAACACCAGGCTCGCCACCAAACCATGCTTCATCTAAGTCGTGTTCAGTAAATGTGTAGCCAAGAGTAGCAGCAAAATTAACAATCTTGGTTTTATCCCAATCCCAAACACCAAATAAGCCTTTAACGCAGCACTTCTCATAATACTGCTGATAAATAACTTGATCCGACATCAAGACCTCGTAAAAAGCATTTACCTGATCCAACGACATAGATTTCCCTTTCCAGTAATAAAAGTTACATTAATTAACAAAACAATTCCAGTTTCAATAATCTTTTCAACAGTTGTTAGTGGTCATACGGACGAATTTTGAAGACGTTGATGACAATCTATTGTTTCTTCACATACTACTACTGACATCTATCAAATGGCAAATGGTTATTTCAAGTATAAACCGAAGGTAAAAATCGTAAAATTCAGTATAAAATTTATCATTTTTTTAGACCTTAGTTTTCGTTGGGGTTTAAATCCAAGGGCGGAAACTGTCTTTCATTTTGAATTTTGAATTTTGAATTGTTAAGTGTCCTATCCTTCATGTTTCATTCTTAATGAGTTATTTGTGATGCAGTACAAGGCTGTACTTCATCCCTAAAAAGCCAGCCTTGAGTTCCATCAGACAGTTTAACTTCTACAAAATCACCGCGCACCTGAACAAATAAGACCATTACGCCTAAATTCAGTTGTTTGACAGCGCCAACCTCTGTTTGAGGTGCCGGGCGTAATTTAGCCACAAATCTGCCACCAGGGGGAGAAACAACACGACACAGTTGTGGTTGCTGTGAGATGAAATTCTGTTGTGTATGACTTCCAATCATATTGTTAGGATTCAAAAAGCTAAAGCCTCCTACAGCACTGATACAAGCCGCTACACTCATCCCAAGTAATTTTGGTACTTTAATCGCTGAAGGTGATGATACTGACTCTGGGGTCAACAAAACTTCTGGTGAATTTTCCTCAGTTTTCTTGACTTTTGGTATTCGTATCGTCTGGTTAACAGGTTGTTGCAGTGCGATCGGAACAATCGAGTATTCTATAGGTACGTATCCACCAGGATACTCGTTGCAAACAATGGCACTCACCTGAAAATTTTGTTGCCCCAAGCGTATATTACTACCAACACAAAGAGGCATTTCGCCTGCTAAAAGTAACTGTCCATCAACAATAGGAGGATTCATCTGGCGCAGATTCCGCAAGTAAAATTTCTGCTTTTGCTGATGAAAGAAGATTTCAATATGTAAAGCAGAGACTGTTGGATCTGATATGACAATGTCGCATAATTGGGGATCACGACCGATACGGACTCCTCGACTGGGGTTTTTACTTTGTTGCTTTTCAAGAATTTTGCGATTTTTGACCTGTCCGTTTTCCTCCCACTCTAAAGAGAGTTCGTGAAGGATATTTGTGGTAAAACAAGCTTCCTCTGTCAGCGATTTGTCAGGGTTTGTCGCTAATTCCCGTAGCGCTAGCAGCACCTCAGTCGCAGTCTGGTAACGGTCTTTAAAGTGATAGCGCGTCATCTTAGTAAGAATAGCAGCTAACCCCGGACTGACAGTTGCCAGATGTTGCCACAGTGTTTCTCCTGTATTGGGATCATCTTGAAGTTCGTGCGGATGCACCCCTGTCAATCCCTGAATACCCATCATCCCCAGTGCATAAATATCACTACTAGGACGTGGTAAACGTCTGATTTGTTCAGACGGCATATATCCCCGAGTTCCGGTGATCAGAGTGATGTGGTTTTGTTTTGTCCCAACCGCTGTTTGACTTTGCAGTTGTTTAATAGCCCCAAAGTCTATCAGGACTAATTTGTTGTCTGAAGCACGTCTAATAATATTATCTGGTTTGATATCACGATGAATGACCCCGTGGGTATGAACAAATTCTAAAATACCCAGTACCGAAATTAGCATTTCAAGAATATGGGGTTCTGTCCATATTTTTCCTGGAAGAAATTCCATACTCACAGGATGTCCACTGATAAATTCTTGTACCAAGTAAAATTCTTGGTTCTCTTCAAAATAAGCTAAAAGTCTGGGTATTTGGTCGTGATTGCCCAATTGTTGCAAAGTTTCAGCTTCTTTTTGAAAAAGCCTTCTGACAGTTTCTAAAATATCAGGGTCGGTACTAGAAGTTTTGAGATGTTTGAGGACGCATTTAGGGTTCCCAGGGAGGTGAACGTCCTCAGCAATATAAGTTTGCCCAAACCCCCCCTCGCCCAATACTTCAAGGACTTTGTAACGTCCTGCTAGTAACTGACCAATCATGTTGTAACGGTGATTTTAAAAAATAACTGTAACACTTCTACATTGAGAGACTCAAAGAAAAGATAAAGTCAAACAAATATAAAATAAAATATATTTTTTAATTCTATCTTCTCTCTTTTAGTTCTCGTTCAGACTTCATACTCTTTTACCCATTTTGTAACGTTTGTGGCAACATAAAAGTTGAATAAAGGGCATCAAAACACTTTCTCAAACTTTTCAGAGTTCCTGCTTTTCCTAACAATTTTTGTTAAAACGAGGTATGTCATGGGTGGTTAATCCTATTCTCTTTCTCACAGTAACTTGAATGAAAAGCTTTGTGATGTTCATTAGGTAGAGATAAATAAGATGAGCCTGGTACATCAATGAATAACAAATCCAATAGACTAATGTTGCCAGTTTGGCATACTTCACAAAAGTTCATTAATTGATTGTAAGTTTAAGAACTGACTTATATAGTCGATTTTATAGCATTTTTAAGTAAAGACGTAAGTCATGCTTAGTTTGCCTAAAAAATATTCATGAAATCACAAGTAAAAACCTCAACACTTAAGTAGTGATCGGTAGTATCCTTTTAAAAAAAAAGCTAAGAAAAACTAGAAAATATGCGGATAATAACTAATTGACTTTACTAAATTTATATAGACGCGATATTTTTTTTGAAATTTGTAGGAAAATAGCTTGTAATATATGCAAAATGAGTCAGACAATAATTTCTGTCTGAACGGAAGTCTTTTTATTATGCATAACTCTTTTCGGCTAAATTTTTGTACGATTGGTATCGTGAGCTTCTTGATAGTACACGGATGCACGTTACAGCAAAATTTAGATAATGCCAAAATTGAGTTGAAGAAAACCCAACAAAATCTTGAAAAAGTACAGAGTCAGCTAAATGATAGTCAGCAAGAACTCCAAAGCCTCCGCCAGAGACTCAACAAAAAAAATTCTGAGATTGTCGTCATGGGTATTTGCCTAGAAGGTGTCGGACGGGCATTGTCAGATATGGGAAATGACAATCGTTCTGGGGCATTCCTTGAGTTATCATCTGTAGTGCGGCAATGTCGCCAAGCAGACAACATTGCAGAAAAAACACGTATTGAACAGAGGCAATCAGCATCTGTGAAAGCTCACACTTCAGTCAAAAATGTGAATCAATGGTATCAGGACAGACAAAACATTGCACAAAGAAATGTTCAGTTGAAAGAGCGAATGTTGAAAGTTCAACAGAAGCGGGAGAAAGATAATTCCATTTGATTGCCCTACAGTCACCAGAGGAACGACAACAACCGCTTGTCGCCCAATTGCAAAAGCTACACGAGCAGGCGGCTTCTCGTAACGGTAAAGTTTGTGTGGTCTACCGTATCGATATTTACCTTGCTGAACCAATGGTGTAACAGGGTGTTGATGAATTTTATTCACTCATCCTAAAGCTGGACGATGCTGAATCCAAGGTTTTGCAGTTTCGAGTTGTGCTGCTAAACGAATCAGGGTGGCTTCCGCTGCGGGACGTCCCATCAACTGAACACTCATTGGTAAACCTAGCTGATCAAAACCTACAGGAAGAGCGATCGCCGGTTGTCCAGTTGCATTCGCTGGTGGACAAGGTGCAACCCAACCAATAATCTTTTGGAATGTCTCTTCTGGACTCAAGTTTGCCCACTCTCCCACGCGGATGGGTGAATGTAGATAAACTGGCAATACAAGCACATCTATTGTGTCGAATAATGCGACAATTTGTCGTGCAACCACCTGCATTTGGGAAACTGCTTGCAGGTACTCTCCTGCCGAACCGCATCTAGCCAACAACCAACGATTCATTGGCTGCAAAGCCTCAGCAGGTATTCCCGACGCAGCTATGCTTGTTTGCCAAACAAATTGAAATGGTTCAACTAATCCACTCAGATCTATACTTGTTTGTTCAACTGTGTGACCAAGTTCTTGTAATAATTGCACTGTTTGCAGAACGCCTTGCTCGCAGTTTGCGTCAGCTTTCCCTATAGGAGGGGTACTTGTTGCATAAGCAATTCGCAAACTGCCTGGTTTTTCTTTTGTATAAGCAAAAAACGATGGTTCTGGATTGGGTAACCAATATGGATCACCTGTGACGTATCCAGACATGACATCTAAAAGAGCAGCCGCATCAGCAACAGTACGTGCTATTGGACCATTTGTTGCAATACCACTGAGGCGATCGCCCACTGGTGCATGAGTCACCCGTCCTCTTGATGGCTTAATTCCCACTAAACCACAACAAGCTGCAGGCCCACGAATCGAACCACCACCATCAGAACCTTGAGCGATCGCGCACAATCCTGCTGCTACCGCTGCGGCTGCACCACCACTAGAACCGCCTGGGGTGTAGTCCAAATTCCACGGATTTCTGGCTGAGGGAAATCCCGTAGGCTCTGTGTAAGGAAATGAACCCAGTTCTGGAGTTGCTGTTTTACCTAGAAGAATAAACCCAGCTTGTTTAATCTTGACTACGACTCCATCATCATAGTCAGCAATATTATTTAGTAATGCGGGATTTCCGTAAGTACAAGGGACACCTGCAACAGGGTTGAGGTCTTTAATAGAAATCGGTACTCCAAAAAACGGTGGTAGTTCTGAGGTATTGGAAAGGATTTGGGTTTTGGCTTTGGCGTCTGCGATCGCTTGTTCTGCCATCACCGTAAAATAACTTCCCAGTTGAGGATTCAATCTAGAAATGCGTTCTAAATAAACTTCCACCAACTCCAACGGCGATACCTCTTTGCGTCGGATTAACTGTGCTTGTTCTAGTGCTGGGGTAAAAGCGAGATCAATTTTATTCATTTAAACAAGACCTCTTAAACAAAAATCCCCTGTTTTTGGGGATTGGATTTTGTTTTACACTCTTAAAAAGGTTACAATTTTTACGTTTTATAACCAAAAGAGAATTTTGTATATCCAGGGTTATATTACACTAGTTCTATTGTATTTACGTTTTCGTTGGAAACGCGATTTTTCACCGAATCAGTTACCAGTTACCAAGGAAGCGCAGTACCAGTCAATAAACAAAAATCTTGGTACAAGCCCACGCCAGATGCCCCAAGTCGGGAGACCCTTATGCCTGCGGCACGTCTACGACGAACGGCAGTCGCTCATGGGGGGAACCACGCCACATGCGGGACTGTCGGCATCCCCGCCCAACGCAGTGGCTCCCCAAGACCGCGCTGCCTCACCCTGGCACTGGCTCCTGTTTTTAAACATGGAAGTACAAAAAATGTATTCTCAGTTGTGTAGTACTGAAGTTGAGGCGTCTTTATACAAAGCCCCGAAATTTATTGATGGGGAAAAACTTGTCACTGGTCACTGTTCACTGTTCACTGTTTACAAACACTGGGTTTCTCAAATCCTGCATTTCCTCGCATCAATATTTATGTTGCTGTCAAAAAGGTCATCTTTGCTTGTAAAATTTGAGAATTTGATGGAAGCTAAACAAGGGCAAGCGCTGAAATACTTACTTGCCAGCATATACAATCATTTACATATTTTCCTAAGTTCAGGATAAAATTGAGATGTATTTCCATCGGTACGACAATCTTCATCGCATTCAGCAACTCGACCCCATACAAGACCACTGTGAGATTTATCATCTTATGTTGGGCTACGAGTTTCCTTGGGACGTGCAGAAATCGCACGAAATTGCCCTGATGAAAACTTACTGTGTTGCCAGTATCTCTAAATTACTGGATAAAACCGGGGAGTTTCACAAGCGTCCGCAAAAACGTTACGACGATACAGCAATAATTATTGTAGAGTTTTGCAAGTGGGGTTACGACAGCGAGCGAGGTCGTCAAGCCATTCAACACATGAATGCTATCCACTCCCGCTTCAAGATTGACAATGCAGATTTCCTCTACGTACTTTCGACGTTTATTTATGAACCCGTCCGTTGGAATGCCCGTTTTGGCTGGCGGCCGATGTGCGAACAAGAAAGATTAGCCTCATTTTACTTTTGGCGGGAAGTCGGTAAGCGGATGCATATTGAAAATATTCCAGAAACCTACGAGGAATTGGAACAGTATAACCTCGACTACGAACGCACCCAGTTTTGTTATTCAGACACGAATCGTCGAGTAGGTGAAGCAACCCGTGATTTATTTTTGAGTTGGTTTCCCAAGTGGATGGAATCGTCTCTCAAACCTGTAACTTATACTTTATTTGATGACACAATGCTCAATGCGTTTGGTTTTGAACATCCTTCCCAGTTGCTGCGAATGGGTGTTGAAACCAGCTTGAAAATTCGCGGTAGAGTATTGCGTTTATTACCACCTCGCAATTCGTCTAACTTCTTTATCGACTCTCCAATCCGTAGTTATCCGAATGGATATGAGATAGCAAATTTGGGACCAGTGGAAAAAGGTAGAAATTAAATATTTTCTACCAGGTTTGTTCTAGTGCTGGAGTAAAAGCGAGATCAATTTTATTCATTATTTATTGAAGGGTGCTGCGTACTGGGGACTGGAGACTGGTTACCTTGTTCACATCTGTTTCAACCATAAGAGATAGCTTGCAAAAGTACTGTTACGAATAGAATAACCAGTTATTATTGTTGCTTGAGATACCAAGTCATCTGCATTTAGGATCCTCCTGCGGACTTATGGCATTCCAAAACTAAATCACATAATTGCCCAGTATGTGATTATAACCCACGCAAGATTTACACTTACATAGCACTTTCTAACATCTGGGAAGAAACCCTTACTCCCCAAGTTGCTGTTATGGAAGCGTATGATGTTGTGATTATTGGTGCTGGTCACAATGCCCTTGTTTGTGCTGTCAAAGCTGGGTACAGCGTCCTACTATCTCAAACACTCCATAATAGCCCGTCATGTGGAAAGTCCTGCTGAGTTGTCCGAACGCTTGGGGACTTACAAAGGTAACTACTACCAAATTGATATGACATTAGAACAAATGTTGTGCTTTCGTCCTCTACCAGAGTTGGCTAATTATAAAACTCCGATTGAGAATTTATATCTCACCGGTGCAGGAACTCATCCAGGTGGTTCTATCTCTGGGTTACCGGGACGCAATTGTGCGAAAATGTTTTTGCATACTCAAGAACCATTGACACAAACGTTCAAAGATGCAGGAGATTCGATAAAATCTACCGTTGCAACGGTTCTCGGTCGCGAGTAATCACTTAGTAATAGGCGCAAAGAGGGCTTATTACAAGTTTAATTTTCATAAGACATCTTCCTATGTAAACAAGCAAACGTCATACTCGTTACCGATGACAAGTACAACTAAAAACTGATGTAATAAGACTGCTGTTGTCAATGCCGGAGCGATGACTGAGCGAGTTTTAATTCTTGGAGGGCGTGGGCGGATCGGTAGTAGTGTTGCTCAAGATCTTCTCACCCATACACAAGCAGAAGTGACAATCACGGGACGCACACCAGTTGGTAGAACGGCTGATCCACGAGTGCAATTTTTGGTGTTGGACTTGGCGGATGTGGAGAAATTGAGGAAGGCGATCGCCTCTTGTGACTTAGTAGTCCACTGTGCTGGTCCTTTTCACTACCGAGACGCCAATGTTCTCAAAATCTGTATTGAACATGGTGTCAACTACGTAGATGTGAGTGACCACCGTTCTTATACTAGTAAGGCTCTCAAGTACAACGATGCCGCTGTAGCTGCGGGTGTCACAGCGGTAGTTAACACAGGCATCTTCCCCGGCATTTCCAACAGCATGGTACGTCAGGGTGTTGAGCAATTCGATACACCAGAAAAAATTCATTTGAGTTATTTAGTATCTGGTTCTGGCGGCGCTGGTGTCACCGTCATGCGAACAACTTTTTTAGGCTTGCAACAGCCTTTTGAAGCTTGGATAGATGGTCAATGGCAGACAGTCAAACCTTACAGCCAGCGTGAAAATCTTGATTTTCCACCTCCATACGGTCGTAGCGGAGTTTACTGGTTTGATATGCCAGAAACCTTCACACTTCCTCATGCTTTTCCCTCAGTCAAAACTGTCATTACAAAATTTGGTTCAGTTCCCGATTTTTATAATCACCTCACTTGGATAGCTGCTCACATTTTTCCTAAGCAACTCATGCAGCAGAAAGGCGCGATTGAATTTTTGGCTCATGTTAGTCATTTTATGACCGATGTTACCAATTCTTTCAGTGGTATTGGAGTCACTGTTCGTTCAGAAATTACAGGTCAGAAAGACGACAAGATAGGTACTTTTTGCTCAACTTTAGTACATGAAAATACGGCAGTTGCTTCTGGTTACGGCACCGGTAGCATTGCTCAATTGTTACTAAATGGCAACTTGAAAAAACCCGGTGTTTCACCTGTTGAAGAAGCACTGCCAACAGATTTATTTGAGCAAACAATGCAAAGTCGGGGTATTAAGATTAGTCACGAATGGTTGTAAAATTGAAAAAGTTTGACACGAGAATAATAAGAAATCTGTATTTACGTAGGATTACGTGGCTCCAATGTAATATGTCTCAACTTTGATTTTTTTGAATTTTGAATTTTGAATTTTGAATTTTGAATGTACCCTCTGGCAGAAGGCAAAGTTATACCAGAACACGTAATATTCGTCTGATGTCTATTGCTACCAAACTTAAACTGATAAAACAGCACAAGGAGAGTATTGCCATGCAATTCATTTTAGCTATTTTTAATAAAGCTTTGCGCCAGAGTATTGTAGTTGTGGGGTTGATGTTTTTAATCAGCTTATCAAGTGTATTTTTTTTTGTTGAGCCTAGCTATGCAATAGGATTTACATCAGAAAAACCAGCATTTCCAGCACAGGAACTCACACCCGAAGAAAAGATTAACCGTGCTTACGAATATGACCCTGGTGTTGGTGTTCGGGAAGAAGATAGACAACAGGCTTATGAACAAGCAGTAAAAGACTCTGAAAACCTACAAACTGTTGAGAAAACTTACGAAAGGAATGTGAAGGCTTACAAGCAGGAAAATCCGCAGCCGAATTTGATTGAAAAAGCTGAAAAACTGGTTGAGAAAGCAACAGGAAAGTAAAAGTAGAAGAAAATGAGGGAGATGAGGAAGTTATCTCCCCAATACCATTTAGCTTAAACCGCTTCTAAAAACCTACGCATATCTGGGCAGAAATCCGTAAATATGAGCAAGTCCAACTCCACGGTGTAAGTTCGCTCAACTAGAAGTGCCAAAAGGCTTGGTTCCTTCGCTCCTAAGCTTTGGTTCCTTGACCACTAATGCCCAGTTAGAGATACCGAAATGGATTTCAGTACGAGACTTAAAAATGTATTCAATTTTTTAATAATTAGTTCGTGCCAAGTGTTTCAAGGTTTTCACACCTGTCAAGCTTTTGCATCCCGTACTAATCAAACGTTATTTGATTCTACAACAGCAGACGCAAAAATCTAGGCAAGAATTCCGACATTTGCCTAGATATGCACAAAATTTATCGAGCAGCAGTCAGCCCCAATTGATCTCATTAATCACCCTGTGGATAAAGTGTAGGCTTTTCGCGGTTTAAGCTAATAGCAACAAACACTCTAATACACCAAGTTTCCAGCACCGCGCAGCTGACGTAAAGAATTTATACAAAAGGGACAGTCGCAGCTAAATAACTGAATTGCAGCATTAATTTGTAAACAATCTTCACTGGTTCGCTGAGGATATTCTCAATTGAAAGAAATACTCAAATCCTTACTTTGCTTTATCTGGGCTGGCTTCTTTGAGATTGGTGGTGGTTATCTTGTATGGCAATGGTTAAGGGAAGGAAAACCTGTCTGGTGGGGAATTGCAGGAGGTATTGGGTTAGGTTTATACGGTATGGTCGCGACTCTGGTGCCTGCGAACTTTGGTAGAGTTTATGCTGCCTACGGGGGCGTGTTTATTGCAATGGCAATGCTTTGGGGTTGGAAAGTTGATGGAGTGGCTCCAGACCGCTACGATATACTGGGAGGCTGTTTAGCGTTATTGAGTGTATTGATTATCATGTATGCACCCAGAGGATAGAAAAAAAATGAGTGTGTTTAAATAAAAATTCATTAAAAATTTGTATCTAAATTATTTTTTTGTAGTTTCTAGGAATTACTCTGATAGAAATGCTCTACTAGAAACCTAAATCAAAAATTATGTTAAGCATACTTTGGGGTCTTGTCGTTCTACTGTTTGCTTTTTGGGTATTGGGTCTAGTACTTCAGATTGCAGGGAATCTGATTCATATCGCATTAGTTTTAGCCATTACTCTTGCGATCTATAATTTTTTAAAAGCTCGTGATGTGTAGCTATAGCGGCTTTGCAAACAGAATCTGAATTTTTTGCATAATTCTGTAATACTCCATACCTACTTTTGGTAAAGTAATCTAGACCCTCTAGAAATTCTAGACTAACCAAAAGCGTGGACTCATGAAAATTATTCACGGACGTACATAGTAAAATAGAAATTAGAAAATAAACACCCCCCGATATAAAGATGATTGTCAAAGTGACAGATGATGGAAAACTAGAAATACCATCAGAGTTGTTAGAAAAACTAAAGCCATTGACTGAGTATGAAGTTTCAGTCACAGAAGATGAAATTGTGTTCAAAAAAATCTGTCAACCACTAACATTAAAAGAATTAAGAAAACGAGTACAAAAAGCAGGTTTAGACCCCAATCAACCGACACTGAAAGAAATCAGTCAGATAGTCAAGGAAGTACGACAAGAACTTTGGACTGAAAAATGAAAGTTGTCGTTGATGTTAACGTTTGGATATCAGCTTTGTTGTGGGGAGGTGTACCAGATAAAGTTTTAATACTTGCAGAAGACAAGAAAATTACTATTTTTGCTTCGGAAGCTTTATTTCTAGAATTAGAAACAACTTTACGCCGTAGAAAATTTCAGTCCAAAATCCTATCTTTAGATTTGAATGTAGATGATGTCATTAATGCGACAAAAGATGTCATACAGATGTGTCCAGATATTTCTGTTGATGCGCCTCAACTACGTGATTCAAAAGATAATAAAATTTTAGCAGCAGCTGTTGCAGCGAATGCGGAAGTCACTCGCTTCGCTCAAATTCAAAATTCAAAATTCAAAATTCAAAATTTAATTAGTGGGAGCTTGAACTCGCCAGCAGTTAGAACCACCAAATCAATAGATAAGGTGGGGGCTTTGACACGAAGGATTAATCAATTCAAAAAAAGATTCAACCTGTTTGAACTTTGAGAGAAGTTTGAGCGGAGGTTCCCTCCGTTCGCGAAGCGTCTCCGAAGGAGATTCAAATCTTCGGTGACTTTGAACTTTGAATTCAAAAAAGGTCATTATTACTGGTGATTTAGATTTACTAGTCTTGACTGAATTTAATCAAATTCCCATTTTGACACCTCAAGATTTTCTCTCTCGCCATTTTCCTGAAAGCTGATATAAGCACGAATCTCGACGAATTTTGAGAGTCCTGCTTCTGCAAGATTTTGATTTGCCTTAGCAACTTAAAAACTTCTCCATGACATAATTAGTAAAAGTTTCTCCCCGACGAGTCACTTGTTGTTCTTTGACAACCGAGAATCCCATATGCTGGAAAAATGGCTTTGCAGTAATACTCGCTTCAGTAAACAGGCGATCCAATCCTAATTCAAATGCTTTTGCCTCAATCGCCTGATAAATTTGACTGCCTACTCCGCGACGCTGATAGTTCTTATGGCAGTAAAAGCAATTAATATGACCATTGGGTTCTAACTCCCCAAAACCGACGATTATTCCCTCTTCATCTGCAACGTAGGTAAATATTTTTAAACAAACTTCTGACCAGTTTCTAAAGTAAATATCATCTGGTGCCCACGCTTTGACTTGATTGTTTGAGTAATCGTGGATGTTGACTTCACGCACTGTTTCGTGGAATAACTGTGCTATTTGATCGGTGTCTTGTGTACGAAACAACCGTATTTCCATTAAGATAGCCCTGCCTATAATGTATTTCAATTCTGACACCGTTTCAGCGGCTGTCCATTGACAAGATGACTTTCAACTATCAGTAATATTTGGACAGGTTTAATTGCTAAACTCAAATCTTCCGCTTCAGCAGTGAGTACGCCTTGAACTCAAGTACCCTGCGGGAAGCCCTCCGGGTATCTCCTATGCCCTTCGGGCACGGCTTGAGGCCGAACGGAGACGCTACGCGAACGCAGTCGCCTAGGTCGGGAAAGCCGTCATTCGCGCTGTCTCATATCAAGTCCGGTTAATTAGTTATTATTAAACGATCTGTGCAAAAACCGGAAAACCCGCTCCCCTGCCCCCCTGCTCCCCTGCTCCCCTGCTGCCTTAATGATAAGTCTTTATCCGGACATGATATCACCGCCTCCGGCGTCTACAAGGCTAATAGATCAAGTCCGTTAAAACTGATATCTTGCACCAGTATCAACAATGAGGCAGAGCCTCGATATCTGGTTCCCAGGCTGCAGCCTGGGAACGAGGGTTGGGAGGCTCAGCCTCCGGATTATTGAGAATGCTGCAAGATCTGAGTTTTAACGGACTTTGGTTCTTAGCCCCAGAATTTATTTCTTGGCGGACGAAAAAGCAGATGCAAGATCTGAGTAAATTAATCCAGCAGTGTGGAGAAAATGGCAACTAACGACTGACTGCGCGGCACATATTGCTAATTTCAGCATCAGTATCATCGGGATTAGTTTTGAAATACTCATCCATGAACACACACCCTTCCCTGAGTAAATTATCATAATCCCATTTCCACAGTCTCACCGTGTTGTCATCACTAGCAGTTGCCAGGATTTTGCCATCCGGGCTAAAGCTGATGCCATTAACCGAGTTTGTATGCCCACTCAGGGTTTTAATTTCTTTAAGCGTGGCAGTATCCCACAGTTTCACCGTGTTGTCACGACTTGCAGTTGCCAGGATTTTGCCATCCGTGCTGAAGCTGACGCCATAAACCGAGTTTGTATGCCCACTCA
>NZ_JXCA02000024.1:0-95440 GCF_000828085.3 Scytonema tolypothrichoides VB-61278 | reverse complement strand
TATCCCACAGTTTCACCGTGTTGTCACCACTTGCAGAAGCCAGGATTTTGCCATCCGGGCTGAAGCTGACGTCATTAACCCAGTTTGCGTGTCCTCCTAAGGTGTTCGGTGCGGCAACATTGTGAACTGTATTCAGTAATGTCAGTTCTACCTGTGTGCGGGTATTAGCATCTACCCCTGGTGTATGTTGCATTTTCACAACAGCTTTTAAACTTTCTTGTAGGGCTTTTCGCCCATCTGAGTTCAACAGGGCATCTGAAGTACTAGTAAGAGAAGTAATTTGACTGATGGCGGCACTCCTCCAGTTTACGACAGCGACGCCTGCTAAAATTAGAGCTACCGCAGAAAAGCTACCTAGTGTGATAATTGTTAGTTGCTTGCGGCGATCGCGTTCCAGTTTCTGGCGATCGCGTTCCAGTTTCTCCCGATTTCGTTGACTTGCGCTAGCCCCAATAAAGTCTCGCTCTTCCTGCGTCATTTCATCTGAGCGTTTTTGCAACCAATCTTCTGCGACAGTTAACGGCACACCTCGCAACAACGCCCCAGAATCATGATTGCTATTTTTCCACTCCAGCATTGCAACTTTTAACCGTTCCTGCCAAACCCGAAACTGACGATTAGCATTCATCCACTCGCGCAAAGTTACCCATTCCCGAATCAGCGCTTCATGGACAACCTCTACCGTATCTTCTCCTGAGTTGTCATCGCGTCCCGTAACAACTAAACGGGCTTGGTATCCTGCTAAGTAACTTACCAATCCCCAATTCTCTTCCCCAACTTCTTTGCGTGTAGCCAGCCGTCGAGTATCTTCCGTTCCTTCCCCCGGACGCACTAATTGTACAAAAATTCGCTGTGCCTGCTTTTGCTCTGTTGCACCTAGTTGACTATAAATCTGCTGGGCATGATTAGCTAATGCCTTTTTCACACCGCCAATCTCAGTATATGCTTGGTGAGTTAACAATCGGTTTTCCTGCTTTGACCACAGTCGGGTAAGAGCAAATTCCAACAGTGGTAAATTACCCGGTTCAAGTCCCACATCATCCAAAATTCGCTCTTGTAATTGTTCCTCAAATTGCACTTCTAGCTTTTGGGCTGGTAGGGCGATCGCCGCTTGTAGTTCCTCCCGACTCATGGAACTTACTAATTGGGGTGTAAACTCCTGCAATGCATCTCGAAAAGGGCGGTAGGAGAGGACATAGCCGTAGAAGTCAGCGCGTAAAGTGAAAACCAATGTTAAACTTTTCTGACGGATAGCTTCGAGCAATATATCAGTAAAGCGTTCTTGTTCTTCCTTCTGGCAAAGAGTGTAGAGTTCCTCAAATTGATCGGCAAACAGCAGAAGACGTTTATCTGAGTTACGTTCTCTAATGCTAGACACCACCTGCTGCAAGGTTACTGTACCCTGCTGTATATTTGTTGCTAGTCCAGCCGCCGATCGCAATAGTTGAGTTTCACGAACTTTCGGTACTAATTGACGCACCAATGCCGAAGCAAGCCGATAAAATGGCTGATTACCAGGACGAAAGGATTCAATCACCCAATTTCCTTCACCTCGCAACTGTGGAATTAGTCCAGCAAACACCACCGAAGATTTGCCACTCCCACTAGGACCAATCACTGCTACCAACGACTGAGAGCGAGTTGCTTGCACTAAGCTGTTTACAAATGTATCACGTCCAAAAAAGAATGCTGCATCTTCTTCCCCAAATGCAGACAATCCTTGATAGGGGTTAGGAGGAATGACTTCTATTTGGGGTGTTTGGGGTGCTATGGGGACAGAAATTGACTGTTTTTTTCTTAGTATCGGAGTTTGCTGTTGCAAAAAACCAATCATTTGAGAACAGCCAAGCTCATAGGCAAATTCTACCTCTTCCCCGGCTGCTATAGCATCATAAAACGCGACAGCAAATGTAACAGCTGCTTTATCCCCTACTGTCTGAGTCATGCCAATCACATAATTGACGTGTTGGCTAATTGCTTCTGCTTGCACAAGTGAGTAACAAGCGTTTAAAAGGACGCAATCGACTCCCTTGGTGGCAAACAGCTTAAACATACTCCCCAGTGCTTCGGCGGAGATTAATGCAGGCTGTCCCGTCTCATCTTCCAAAACAATACCATCTTGCCCAGCACCATGTCCGCAGAAGTGAACAATTTGCGGCTGATAATCTAACATGGCGCGGTAGAAGTCACGCTGACGTACTGCCCATTTTTGCTCTAACTTGAATTCTTCTCGTTTGTTAGCGCGTCGCAATCCTTCATCAATTTCCCGTACCTCTTCATCAAGTTGCAGCCTTGAGGTACTTGTCGGATTTGCTGCCAGAATTAAAATAGTTTTGATATGGGTGTTGTTATTCATAAGAAAGTTTAAAATAATTTTTTTGATTTACTAGACTTTTTGTAAAAGTTTTTATTGATAATTTTGAACCGCAGATAAACACAGATAATAATCTGTGTCCATCTGCGGTTTCATCTCAAATTGTCTACGCCTGTTTCACCACCAGTTTCACTTGTTCTGTTGTCCACTTATCACTGGGATAAGCTGCCGCACTCACATTTCTATTTGGGGGTTGTTCACTTGCAACTGCTGCCAATAATTCTTCAAGTGGATTATTTGCTCTAAATACCTGTGTTCCCTTACGAGATTTATCTAGTGCTGGTAGTTCAAGACACCGGAAATTCGTTGCCCCAACTGTGGCAAAAACTTTGAGAACATCGGCACTTTCGTTGTAACCTTCAGAAAGGCTTGTATGGATGCGAATCAGTTTCTCCCTGCCCGGATCTAACGGTTCAAAAGCAGCAGCCCCTTCTGGGTGTAGCTGGGAAATACTCCAATCAGCTTGAATTGCCAGTACGGTAATATTGAGAACCTGGTTGGATTCATTGCGGATACGCAGTATTGCATATTCATCTACGTCAAAAGTTGGGACGTTACCTGGAGCATTTAATGGTAGTAATTCACCTCTGTTTTCTCCCGGTAGGCAGATGTCAACTTTTAGTTTTCCTACTATTGATGATATTGGATCGTTGTTGTCTAGCTGTAAAGTCGCTTGATACTTGGAAAGATGCACTAGGCGGTTAACGACACTAGCCGTAGCATTGCGTTCGTCTACTTTGAGTGGAGGGCGCAAATTAATTAATTCTCCACCTGCATCCAAAATTTCATACTCACCTTCAGTGTTAACAGATACCTGATAGGTGACAGGTTCATCACTCGGTTGATCGCTAGATAAGAACTCTACCCAACCATTGCCTTCTACGTTTTCTTTGACGGCTTTGATTGCTGTCAATGCTTCTTTGTAATCTATTCCTTTCGGTAGCTGCTGATTTTCTAAAGGAGGCAACAGGCGTACCTTGCGCACAAGTTTGACACTAGGAGACAGTAGTATAGCAGAAGCACCATCCTCAATAATTCCTTCACTGAGGGTTTGCTGTGTTGAATTACCAGCTTTAGAAGGAGGAATATAAAGACGCAAGTTGTTACCAGGTTTTTCTCGGAGAATTTTTGTAATTTCAGCCCAAGATTCTTCTGCACGCACTTCTACAACTTTAGCTAGTGCGACTCGCCCAGAGGTTTGAGAAAAATTGGTTATACCTAATTGATAGATGGCAAACTCTGCACCTTTACGCAAACCTTGTGCTTCACCTGTTTGTAGGAGTACCTGATTTTTTGCTACATCTACTTTCTTGACAAGAACGGCAGACTGTGAATTTGTAGATTTACCGCCGAAGATCAGGCGATCGCCCTCACCTTGCAGCATTGGTGTTTGTCGTTGAAACTGACTGTTTATTTTTGCGAGGATGCGATCATGTAGTACCTTTAAGGTACAATCACTCCCCAGCTTCTGTAGAGAGTCTAATAACCAATAAGTTAACGCACCGTTGTTTTCTTTACCATTGAAAGGATATTCATAAGCAGACTCATTATCCCGACAAGCAGCCAATAAAACATATCCTTTCGGTTCAGGTAACCAACCACTAGCTGTAGTTACATTGCGAGTGTTTTGTTTTCCCTGTGTTAATTCTTGCCAGTTTTGGATCAATTCTTCAGTTGATGCAACTAAGCTTTCTGTTGGTCGTGGCGTTGTGTCTATAATATTCTTATTTAAACCGCGAATATTAGAATCATTGACTTCTCCTCGTGTTGCTCCTCCAGAATGACAGCTATCCAGAACCAGTGTAACCACTAACTCTTTATCTACCATATTTTGTAAGAGTTTTGCCAACTCTAGGTCACGAAGATAACGAGCTTCTGAATTGCCAATATCAGTAGGAACAAGTGATTCATCTACCCCGTAGCTTCCCTTAAGTTCAGGATAAATTGTTGTCGAACGTCCACCATGTCCGGAGTAGTGAATGTAGACTTGGTCTTGAGGTTGAGCTAAATCAGTGAGTTGCTTAAATTTGGCTACGATATTCTCATATGTAGGTAGCTGCTCGGGTGGCTCTTGCGGTATGTTGGGACTGTCAGAGTTGGAAGCTGTGAGTTTAAGAATATGTGCTGGGGATACTTGCAGTGTGTTTTTTAAGAAAGATTCGACATGATTAATGTCGCGCACACAACCAGCAAGGCTCTTGTAGGAACCTCCTTGTGGTAGCGTGTTCGGTAAATAGCAATCAACCCCAATCAATAAAGCGAAGAATTTGGAGCTAGATTTTGCACTTTGTTGAATCATATAAGGCTGCACCTCCTAAGAACTTCCAGAATGATTCCGAAACAAGAGCAGTCAATAGTAACTGTTCCATACTTCTTAATAAATGTCACCAAGGCTGACTTATGCAGGAATCAAGTGAACAGTGAACAGTGAACAGTGAACAGTGACCAGGGAACAGGGAACAGTGACCAGGGAACAGGGAACAGTGACCAGGGAACAGGGAACAGGGAACAGGGAACAGTGAATAACTGATAACTGATAACTGATAACTGATAACTGATAACTGGTAACTGGTAACTGGTAACTGGTAACTGTTTAAAATCGCTGTGTTTGTAACGTATTTCAAATCTCACACCGTTTCAGCGGCTGTCCATTGACAAGATGACTTTCAACTAATTCAGCAATATCTACACGCTTGAGGCTACCATAATAAGTCTTGTTAGTAGCAATCTTTTTCTGAATTTTTGTTGGTAACCATGACGGTTCATGAAGCTTCGGTTGATATATTAAAGCAACGGCTCCTGCTTCACAATGGTCTAAACAACCAGAGCGACGAATTTCTACCTGATTTTCTAGCTGTCGCTGTGAAATCTCCTCCTGGAAGGCTTGATAGATTTCCAGTGCTCCACAGTTATGACAGGAACCCTCTGGGTCATTGGCATCACGTTGTTTTGTACAGATAAATACACGATATTTGGGTGAATTCATAATTTATTCTTCCTCACTTACTTAGTCATGATTGTTAGTAATAGTTGCTTTTAATGTTGTTGATGATGTACTGCTAATCTTTCATTTTGCAAGTTTACACCATTCTCAACTCGTGCTGAATTGCCGTCTTTAGGTGAAATAAACAGGATATGTAGTTCCTCTATTATTTCCGCAGAATGTTCAGCATCTTTGGGAATCCAGAGAAGATCTCCTGCACCAATTTCTACGATCTGTTTTTGCCCATCAATTAATGCAATAAAACGCGCTCTTCCTGACAGAATGACCAGTAGTTCTTCACCTTGATGATGAGTTTCCCAAAAGCCCTGTGCATCTTTGACTTTGACAACTCCCAGAAGGTGTGAGTCATTGAACACTCCGAACAAGTGCGGATTGATACCTGATACTTGGTTCAGTTCTGCCGAAAGAGTAAATTTCTTCATACCTACCTGGTAAAATGTGAGTGTTAACTCATATAATATGAGCGATAACTCACTTTCTGCAACTCGCATTTTTTTACGTCATTTAAATGCCTCGCAAAATTCGCACAACACCGCGTAAATTACCGCAACAAGACCGTTCCAAAGTGACAGTTGATGCCATTTTGACTGCCACTGCTCGCATTCTGACTGAAGATGGCTACGATAAAGCGAGTACAAATCGGATTGCAGAGTTAGCTGGAGTGAGCATTGGCTCGCTGTATCAGTACTTCCCAAATAAAGAAGCTTTGGTTGCTGCGCTTGCTGCTCATCATACGAACGAGATGGTTGAGCTTGTTGAATCAAAATTGAACGATTTGTTTGATGTGCCGCCTGAAGTTGCTATACCCGAATTGGTGAAAGCAGTTATTGCAGCTCACGCGGTGAATCCAATGCTGCATAAAGTGCTGGATGAGGAAGTTCCTCGAATTGGTGGGCTCAAGCAAGTCGGAAATGCAGAAGAACAAATTAAGGCTTTGCTTCGTGCTTATTTAGAGAGATGGCACGATGGTTCAACTGTTAGCCACCCAAAGGGCGATGCTGCAAACTGCGACGCACGCGAACGCCTGAAACCACAAAACCTCGATCTGACAGTGTTCATTTTAGGACGCACTGTTGAATCTCTATGTCATGCAGCAGTCATTGAATGTCCTGAACTTTTAAGTGACGGGCAGCTTGAACAAGAAATTACAAATCTTTTATTGTCCTACTTGTTGGAAAAAACGTGCTGAGTATGAATGAAAACTCAGGACTCATAACTGAAGAAAGTTCAATAAAGTATTTTATTTGACGACAAAAAATTGTGTTTTTTGCTTTTGTTGTATTCCTACCCTAAGACAGTAGAAAAAAAACACGTGATTAGATAAAAATTTAGATAGAAATAGTCTGATGAGCTACTTTAACTCTATAAATTTATCGGAATATTGTCAGTGAATACAAATAAACCAGTGACTGTTCAAAAAACTTCTGCAACAGAAAATCATCATTCCCACAACAATAAGACAAAAGGTTGGCTAGGGTTATGCTTGGGTTTGACCGGACTTGCAGTTGTTTCAGTAACAGCGACGGAACTGTTGACATTTTCTTTAAACAGTACGCCTTTAATGCAGGCAGATTTGAGTCCACACGAGGCGGCAGTATTTGATAGCGATCGCATCTCCCAACAAAGCTTACAATTTTCCGAGTTAACTCGCCCCGTAAATATTTTAGTTATGGGAATGAGTGTACTTTCATCAGATATTTACAGTCCGCCAAAAGAAACTAAAAATCTCAAATACTTGCCCCAAGTCAACTCATTTGATGGTCTTTCAGATGTCATGCTGTTGCTGAGATTTCATCCAGAAAAGAAAACAATCACCATGCTTTCTATTCCCAGAGATACCCGTGTCCCTATTGAGGGACATGGTACGAGAAAAATTAATGTCGCGAATGTTCAAGGTGGACTTGCTTTAAGTACCAAGACTGTTAGTCAATTGTTGGGAGGAGTAGGAATTGACCGATATGTGCGGATTAACGTTTTAGGAGTTAGTAAGCTGATAGATGCTTTGGGAGGAGTGACGGTTGATGTTCCAAAAGATATGAAGTACCAAGATCATTCCCAGCATTTATACATCAATTTGAAAGCTGGAAAGCAGCATCTCAATGGCGACAAAGCATTACAACTGTTACGCTACCGTCATGATGGGCTTGGGGATATTGGTCGGGTTCAGCGACAGCAAATGGTTATGAGGTCACTTATGGAGCAAACCCTCAACCCTAATATTATAGGACGATTTCCAGAAATTATTAAGGTCATTCAAGCACACATTGATACGAATTTGACAGTTGAAGAATTGATGACATTGGCAGGCTTTGGAATGCAAAACAAAGACTCGAATGTAGAAATGTTAACGGTTCCAGGTAGATATAGTCAGAAGGGGGAACTTGATGCTAGTTATTGGATACCAGATTCTGATCGCATCGCAGCTATGATGACTCAAAACTTTGATTTGGAACAGGTTCAGACATTACAAGCATCTGATCCAAGTACTTTACACATAGATATTCAAGATACTACTCTAAGCGATAGTATCAGTGTGCAAGATTTGATCACCAAATTACAAGAAGCTGGTTATACCAACGTTTCTGTGTCTAACTCTTGGAGTGAACCTGTCAGTGTGAGTGAGATTGTCGCCCAACAAACAGATAGCGCAAGTGCCGAAGCAATTCGCAAGATTTTGGGATTTGGAAAAGTTCAAGCGCCAAGCACTCCTGACCTTGACTCGCACATCACTATTGTGTTGGGTAAAGATTGGTTGCCGCAACAAGATAGCGGTTTTCAATTGAGTACAATACATCAAACAATTAAGGAACCGCAGTTAACAATTCAAAATTCAAAATTCAAAATTCAAAATTAAAGACAGTTTCCGCCCTTGGATTTAAACCCCAATCAAAACTTCGACTTACGTAGACGTAGGGGTCTAACCCCCCTTTAATGTACGATGAACACAGATGAATATGTACTTTATTCAGATGAGAAGCCCTAGTTATTGCTTGGTTATGATCAAAATAAAAATCAGAAAAATAACTTGGATAGTAACACATTCTATAAAAATGATGCGTTACAGCGCACAAACGTTATGTAATTGGTAACAAATTACAAATAATCTACGCCTAACGCACCTTGATGTGAGTAGATTACAGATGACAAATGATTATGGTTTTTGGGTGGCGATCGCCAATTTTGCTCCCTCCACTCGCCGCACTTTATCCATCACTGCTACGACTTGACCGTGATTGACCCCTTCATCTGCATTTATCACAACCATCATTTGTTGTTGCGGTTGAACTTTTTGTCGCACACCGTTTTCTAACTGTTCTATACTAATCACCTGCTTGTCCAAGAACATTTTCCCACTCTTATCGATTGTCACTGTCACTTGTGCAGGGCGTTCTGTTTGTCCTGTCGCTGCTTTGGGTAAGTTGACTGGTAAGCCCTCTGACCGTGTTAAAAACAGCGTTGACATGATAAAAAACGTCAAAATCGCAAATATCACGTCAATCATGGGCACAATATTAATCTGCGCTGGTAAGTCTGGTTCATCTTGCAGACGCATAAGCTTTGTCTCCTCTTTCATAGCGACGACGATAAAGTAATTCTAGCTGTCCGCCGTACTCCTGAATCAGCGCAATTTGGCGCTGGTAAAGTCCCCGGAATGTATTGGCAAATAGGAGTACAAAAATAGCAACGACTAATCCTGATGCAGTAGAAACCAAGGCTTCACTAATACCAGCCGTCACACCTGCTGTTCTAGAACCTCCTACATCACCAATGTTGAGTGAGGCAAAAGAGACAATCAACCCCAAAACAGTTCCCAGAAGTCCCAACAGGGGTGCCAGAGAGATAATTGTATCAAACAGGTTCTGAAAGCGCTTGAGCAAAGGTATCTCGGCTTGTGCTTCACTTTCTAATGCCAAACGGAATTCTTCTGGAGTTGGTTCCTCTAGTTCTAAAGCCGTCAGAAAAATCCGTGCAATAGGTAAATCTGCATTTCTATGCAATATATCCATTGCACCAACAACATTATCGCGACGGTAAAGGTTCAACACCTCTCGTACCACGCGGTTGTGCCGAGTATTAATTTTTATCCAAAATCTAACGCGCTCGATAATCAAAGCAACTGCCAGTACAGAGAACGCCAGCAGCGGCCACATCACCACACCGCCTGCCTCAAACAAATTTTTAATCGCCATGTACTATTCTCTCAAGCCACTAATTTTGTTAGATTATCAGATTTTCTCTGGCAACTGATATAAGTTCTCAATATAAATTCAAGAGATGAAAACCAATATCGAACGAAAATCTGTGTAAAACGTTGTTTCTCTATGATTTACGTAAATTTTTCTAATTTTTGGAAATTTCAAATGTAATTTACATTTCACTTTACATTAAAGTTATTCATGATCATAATAGCCTAATTGACATTTTCTTGTAAATGTTTTAATCTACCCAAGTTGCTGATAATAGATTGCATTTAACTATGAGCTTTTCTGGTACGGCTATAGAGCAACGGGGTAAAGAAGAAAAAGCACTTAAGGCATTTCTCGCTTTCAGTGTGATAGCCTCATTAGGGCTGCACGCGAGTGTACTGGCTTCCGGTATAGTAAACAATATTTTGAACCTAGGGCAAGAAATTGACAAAGAACCTATACAAGTGGCGATTATTGAAACGCCTGCCCCAAAACCAGTAGAAAAACCTATAGAGCCAGTAAAACCTTTTCAACAGGCTCTGAAACCAAAGATTGTAGAGCCAATCAAACCCTTAGTTCAACAACCACTACCAGTGCTGCCAAAGCCTCCTGTGCTTCCACCAGTGCCGCCTAAGCAAACAGTGGTTGTGCCCAAGCCACCAGTGGTGCCCAAGCAAACAGTGGTGGTGCCCAAGCCACCAGTGCAACCCAAACGAACAGTGGTAGTCACAAAACCTGTAGTACCGCCGCCAAAAATTGTCACACCACCAGTAGAGAAGCCAGAGCCTTTACCGAAAATTCCTCAATTAGATACACCAATAGATACACCAAGCAAACCTGATCTTGCTCCAACACCACAGCCTGATCAAAATTTGAAACGGACGTTGCGGACTTTGCGAACCCCCAGAGCAATTCCAGAACCTGCTGGCGGTGGCGGTGGTGGCGGTGGCGGGGGTAACAGTCCCCGTATTGCCACTGGTTCAGGAGAAGGCACTGTGAGATCTGGCACAGGTACTGGTACTGGCATTGGTACTGGTAGTGGCTCAGGTATTGGCTCAGGTACTGGTTCAGGTATAGGTTCAGGTAGTGGTTCAGGTATCGGCTCAGGTACAGGCTCAGGTATAGGCTCAGGTACAGGCTCAGGTATTGGCTCAGGTACAGGCTCAGGTATAGGTTCAGGTACTGGAAGTGGACAAGGAAGTGGTAAGGCACAAGTAGCGACAGCTCCCAAACCAAGAACCCCTGCCCCCACACAGTTGGATTTCACACAGTGTGTCAGATGTGATATCAAGTATCCAGAAAAATCTAAACAGCGAGGTATCGAAGGTAGACCAGGTATTGCTTTTGATGTTGACAAAAATGGTAATGTTAACAACATCCGGCTTGTCCGCCCTAGTGGTCACAAAGAGCTAGATCAAGCACTGATAGACTCTGCAAAAGATTTTAAATTAAATTCCGCAGCCTTTGGTAGACAAAACGTACAATTATTTGCAAATTTTGCTATCCAAGGGTCAAGGAGTAACCAAGAAGCTCAGCAACGTCAAAGAGAAAGACAACAAAGACTAGAGGCTCAACAGAAAAGACAACAAGAAGCACAACAGAGAAACCGCGAACCTGTTGCTAATGAGGAAGAAAATTCTGGACGTAGAAGACGAGCCATATCAACCACTCCAGAAGTAGCCCCGCAAACCACGCCAGAAACTGGAATCAGGCGCGGGCAAGATGTACCAAGTACACCTACAGAATCAAATTCCGAACAAGCAACTCCACAGCCACCAACTTTAACTCAACCACTAGAGCAAAATTCTTCTTCCGAGCAGAATGAACAGCAACCCTCTGGTCGGCGCAAAATAAATCTAGGCACATCTGACAATCAAAATGATTTGGGCGACCCATTACGTTTGCCTCAAAATCAATCTCAACCGTCAGAACAAGTCCCTTCGGATAGTAGTGGAAACAATCAATAAGGCTGTATAAAAAGTTATGCGATACAGACCTGGCGTAGATGTGGAGTAAATACTTCAACTGCACATCTACGCCACTTTGCTTTTGAGGTTTCGCTAATTTGAAGTCACGGACAAAAATGTCTGCTAGTAGTTTTCTTTCGACGGCACATGCGTGACTGTCGGGAAACCCGCCCAACGCAGTGCCTCCCCAACGCACTGGCTCCCCAAGACCGCACTGGCTCCTGTAGCCTGTGGAACCCTTTCAGCAGTCTTCCCTCGTCGGGAAACCCTCCCGCAGCGCTGCTTCACCCCCGCACTGGCTCCTCTGCCCTCTGCCTTTTCAACGTACAAAGTTGGCGATCGCTCTATTGCAAAAGTTGACCGAAAAGTACGACAATAGCAGGCTCAACATTCACTTCAACCTTGTGGCTGTGGACTTTTGACCGGAGGTAACGGAAGTCTCCGGTCAGAATTGATGGAGATAGAAATGCTTATTCCGCCTGTATGCTTGACTTGTTTCCAACAGTATAGTTATTTCTGTCGTGCTGCACTAGTTGAAATTACACAAATTTTGTCAAGCTTGGTAGTTAGTAACACATTTATACGGGGAAAACTAAGGACAGCTGATCTTGTAGAAGACATCTCTATGCTTCAAAAATGGTTCAAAAAATATCTAGAGTCTCGACCTGTCCTAACTGCCTACAACAATTTAGAAAAGACACAAGCTCGACAGCATACCCACTTTATTTTGTTCCCACCCAATAGATGGTTTAACATCACACTTAACCATATTTTAGACCGACCGCAATGGTACAAAGGAGTACTCCACAATCATCCTTGGCCTAACGTCAGTCTGATTTTGAAGGGTGGCTATTGGGAGAAAACCAAGAACGGGGTCAAGTGGTATGGACCAGGCTCAATTATCTTCCGGTCTGCATACAAACACCACAATATCTGGATTAAAGATAATCAAGAAGCATGGACAATATTCATCCACGGACTAATGATGAAAAACAGTTTTGATTTCGTGCAGGATGGTGGATCTGTCACTCCAGAACAGCTTGGGTTGCCTATAGGTTTGGTGATCCGTGGAGCCTCAACGCAAAATTAAGCTAAAATTCAAGCATAGTAAGCATTTCCTGCTTTTATATCTCCCATGCTTGAAACCCTGCAAACCCGACTTTACGAACTAGAACAATTCGCTAACGCCCTTGTCGCCAACCAACTCACGCACTTAAGTTTGCTGAGTGTTGGCGTCATTTTTATCGCTGGGTTGTTCACTAGCCTCACACCCTGTATGCTTTCCATGCTACCGATTACGATTGGTTATATCGGTGGTTATGAAGCGAAAAGCCGTCTGCAAGCCGTTGCCCAGTCAACGTGGTTTGCTTTGGGATTGGCTACTACACTGGCCGGACTTGGTATTATAGCAGCTTTTGTGGGAAAAGTCTATGGTCAGGTAGGAATTGGGTTACCAATTATTGTCAGTATCATTGCTATTCTCATGGGGCTGAATTTATTAGAAGCTTTACCCTTGCAATTGCCCTCTTTTGGTGGAACAGAGTGGATTTCTAAAGAATTACCTCAAGGAGTGCGGGCTTATTTCATTGGTCTGAGTTTCGGTGTCGTCGCCTCTCCTTGCAGTACTCCTGTTTTAGCAAGCTTACTTGGTTGGGTTGCCAACACGCAAGACTTAATTCTAGGCGCTGTTTTGCTGATTTCCTATACAGCAGGTTCTGTCGCACCATTGATATTAGCCGGTACGTTTACAGCTTCGATTAAGAAATTGCTAGAATTGCGCCGGTGGTCAGGTTGGATTAACCCAATAAGCGGTGCATTATTGGTAGGATTTGGTGTACTTTCTTTAGTTTCTCGGATTCCAGTGGAAATTTTCAGGTAAATATTATCAGGTAAATATTAGATAAATGACTATAGAAAATTCAGTTCCCAAAAAATCTATTTGGTCAGCATTTGGGCAGTTATTGCGACAAGAGTTATTGCCCGTGCTGACAGATTTACGCTTAGCAATTGTGATGCTGTTAATCATTGCAATCTTCAGCGTCACTGGTACAGTTATAGAGCAAGGTCAATCGATCGCGTTCTACCAAGCTAACTACCCAGAACACCCAGCTTTATTTGGTTTTCTCACCTGGAAAGTTCTCTTAACACTGGGCTTAGACCATGTTTATCGAACTTGGTGGTTTTTAGCATTACTCATCTTTTTTGGGACAAGCTTAACTGCTTGTACTTTTACTCGTCAGCTACCAGCTTTAAAAGCTGCCCGTCGATGGAAATTTTATGATGAACCCCGTCAATTTCAAAAGTTAGCTTTGAGTGCGGAACTAGACAATGGTTCTGTGAATTCCCTCACTCAACTTTTGCAAAATCAGCGCTACAAAGTTTTTCAAGAAAAAGATGATTCTCTCTACGCCCGCAAAGGTATGATCGGACGCATCGGACCTATTGTGGTTCATATAGGTATTGTGACAATTCTTCTGGGATCTATTTGGGGAGCAATGACTGGTTTTGTTGCCCAGGAAATGGTGACCAGTGGTAATACCTTTCAAGTGAAAAATATCATAGATGCGGGGCCTTGGGCAACAGCACTACCCAAAGATTGGTCTGTGCGAGTCAATCGCTTTTGGATTGACTACACTTCTTCTGGTGGAATTGACCAGTTTTACTCAGACATGTCTGTTCTGGACAATCAAGAACAGGAAGTTGACCGCAAGACGATTTTCGTCAACAGTCCTCTGCGTTATCGCGGCGTGACTTTCTACCAAACTGATTGGGGAATTTCTGCTGTTAAAGTCCGTGTGAACAAAAGCCCCATTTTTCAACTACCGATGGCGCAACTAAACACCAACGGTAAGGGACGCATCTGGGGAACTTGGATTCCTACTAAACCAGATTTGAGTGAGGGTGTCTCCTTACTCGCAAAAGACTTGCAGGGAACGGTGTTGATTTACGATGGTACTGGCAAGTTGGTTGACACTGTTCGCACGGGAATGTCTACCCAAGTCAATGGTGTAACATTGAAAATTCTGGATGTCCTTGGTAGCACTGGCTTGCAAATTAAAGCTGATCCAGGAATACCAGTTGTTTATACAGGATTTGCCTTGCTGATGCTAGGTGTGGTGATGAGTTACTTTTCTCACTCGCAAATTTGGGCGTTGCAGAAAGATGGTCGCTTATATGTGGGTGGAAAAACGAATCGTGCACAGGTTGCTTTTGAACGGGAAATGTTGGAGATTTTGGACAAGTTGAGTTTACCATCGAAGGATGAAGAAAAAGCGGTTGCGATAGAACCTCATTCTGCTTGATGTTCAAAATAAACTTGGGGCAAGAAACAGTTTCTAATCCCAAGCTTTTACGCCATTATTACGGTATTATTCGCGATTAATCTGAATTAATTGAGTCAAAATGCTATCTAAGCTCCCATTGACTTGAATTTTTTCAATTTTCTCAGCAATTCGCTCTAATACTTCCAATTCCTTCAAACGTAAAGCGACGGGGTTATCCTCCATCACCTTAGCAGTATTCAACATACTGCGAGTAGCAGCAGTTTCTTCACGACGACGGACTACATTTGCTTGGGCTGCTTTTTCGGCTTCCACTACCTTGGCTAAAATCGTCTTAATCTCACCAGGGAGAATAATGTCTTTTACCCCAACCGAATCTACTTCGATTCCATAGTCTGAGGTTTGCTGACGAATGTAATCAAAAATACTTCTATCAATCGCACCTTTATCCTCCAGTAACGCATCCAGAGTTTTTTCACCGACAGCACCACGTAAAGCAAATTGTAGCTCTTTGTATAAGTAGCTAGTCAGATCTGATAAACGATTTTTGGCTGTTAGTGGATCGAGTATGCGGTAGCCAGCAGTTAAGTTTAAGCGCAAAGGTACTTTATCTTTAGAAAGAATGTCTTGACCGGATACTTCCATAGTTTGCTGCCGAAGGTCGAAGACTTCCGTTTTTAAAGAACGCCCAAACACCCACCATGCGTGCTTCCCTGGCTGGAGTTGTGTTTGAAACTCTTGATTGATGTACAGTAGCCCCATGTACTGTGCGGGTACTTCGCAAATATGCAAACAATCGCGGCTCAAAGTTAAAGTCTCTGGCAAACCCGAAACTAACTCAGCAACTAAGCGAAATGGCAACTTAGCATCGGTGGTGATGTCAATTACCTCTACCTCCACACCTCGCCAAAACAGCTTGCGACTGCATGGCGCTAGGATGGAAACGACTTTCCCTTGATAGCGTACAATGGCTACTTGCTGATTCTGTAATTGTACTGTTTCGCAGTAAGCAGCTACAAATTCGGGATGTTGCTCAATCAATACATCTTCTAAAGGAAATTGGGGATTCGGTATAATACGGCTGAGAGTACGAACTGCAACATCTCTGTTCACAGCCCAAAAAGCGTACTCGCCTGGTTCTAGCGATCGCACAAAGTTATTCTGCACATAAAGCAAACCAATTTCATACTCTGAAATTTGGAACTTCTTAATTTCATTCAAGGCAATTCCACGTATTTGCTGTACGAATTCAGTAGGTAATTCTAAGCTTTCATCTAAGTTGAAAAGATGTGATTCTACCTCAATAAAACCACGCCAAAAAGCTCGTAATTGATTTGGTGCAACACTAACCCAATTTTGATCCAAGCGTACTAAAGCTGCTTGATTGAATGCAGTCCTGACTATTAAGAGATATTGCTGTAACTCTGCACTGTGGTTTCGCAGCAAGAGTTCCAAGTTTTCTATCTTGGACTCAGGTTGGTTGAGGTCATAGGTTTTTACTTGCCAGTGCTGACCAAAATAGGTGTAAGTACCAGGCTGCAAAACTTTTTTAAAATCACTGCGGTGATATAAGATTCCAATCTCGTTAGGTTTGATATAAAAAGTTTTCCAGATGGAAATTTGCATAAATAACTTGGGCAATTGTAGCCGATGCAGAAGGTTTGATAAAAACATTTATAGATTTGGCGTGGAGAATTTAGCCCTGTGTTGTTATGAAGAGGCTGTATCTCGTGGATTAGACATCTGGTGAAATTAATTGTGCGTTGTCTGCAACCCTTGTAGAGACGTTCCATGGAACGTCTCTACATTGTTTCTCTCCTATGTCTATTAGTTAGAGGTAGAGATCCAGCTCTGTTCGGTGATTCTGGCACTAAAGGAGTCAATAGCTTTTGACTCTTCATATTACATATACTACACAATATTTTAAAACTCTGCAAATGCAGGTGTTTACAGTTCAGTTGCGGGCAGATGCATCTCCTCTGACTGGATTAAGATTGCTGATGCTTATACCTAGACTACTTAAGAGCAATCTAGAAAAAGACAACAACGCTCAAATATGCCGTTGGGTTTGCCAGTTCCAGAAAACTGGATGTGGAAACCGAAGGGACATACTCAAGTCAGGGAGATAACATTTGCTCTGGCTCCTTTGCTGCTACTACTGAACATCAGTTACGATGATCAGTAGTAAGCCTACATCGCAGAGTTCATAATTGGCTACCTTCTTTTGGTAGTGTCTTTTGACCCGGACAGGGTTGGCGGAAAGTACAGGAATCGAACCTGCAACAGATCGATTATCAGTCGATCGCTCTACCAGTGAGCTAACTTTCGGGGAGTTTGATGTAGGAGTTGAACCTACGTCCAGCCGATTGCTTCGGATGCTCTACCACTGAGCTAATCAAACGATAGAGTAGTACACTGCGGCACAAGCGTTACACGTTCAATCCAGAGGTTGGCGTGCCAGTTGGGTATACAGAACCCAAACTATAGCTCGGCTTATGTATTACTCATTGTTACTAACTGTAGCACAAGCAAAGTTGCTAATCTTACTTTGAGATTTTTACGCGTTCTTCTGATGTCGCACTTCAACCACCGTATGCACATTACCACGAGGTGTGAAATCTGCCTTAACAGTAACATCCATTGGATCACAGGCAGCAACAAAATCATCTAGGATTTGATTGGCAGTTTCTTCGTGGGAAATATAGCGATCGCGATAGTTATTAATGTATAGTTTTAGCGCCTTCAATTCCACAACTCGCTCATCAGGAATGTAGCTAATGTGAATCGTGGCAAAGTCAGGATAGCCAGAAAACGGGCATTTACACGTAAATTCCGGCAAAGTAATGTCAATATTGTATCGCCTTCCAACACGCGGATTGGGAAATGTGATTAGTTGCCCTTCCGCAATGTTGCGTTCTCCATATTTCATTTCCATAGTCAAGAGTTAGACAATTTTGGATTTTAGATTTTTGATAATAGAACTGATCCCACGGATGAATCCAGGGGCTTGTACCATTAAGGAATCATTGGTGAAAAATCAACACTCAACACTCAAAATTTTTTTATTTTGAACTTTGGACTATTGACCAACTCATCATAACTCTTCCTGTTCCCAGTCTGGGCAATTTTCATCTTCCCAACCGTAGGGATGCATACCACAAACTAATAGATTTCCACTATACACTTGACCGTGGTAATGACGACAACCGATGCAAGCAGGATTTTTTTCTTGACAAGGTTCAACAGGGTAAGGAAAACCCAAGTCGATATCATCTATAACAATATCTTCCAGTTCACTGTAAATTTCCAAAATTGGATCAGTCAGTTCCTGTAAATACTGATCTAACTCAGTGGCTATAGTATTTTGTACTTGCTCGCTAATCTCTTCTGTAATCTCAAAAAAGGTGTCTACTATCTCCGTCATGCCCACGAAGAAGCGTTCCACTTCATCAGCCACTATTTCTATCATGTCCCAAAACTCTTCTTGCCACTTTTCCATAAACCCGACGTCCTTACAAGTTTAGTTACTGGACGCTTAATGCTACATGGCTGGGAGCACTTTTGTACATCCTAAGGACTATGTTTGAATAAAAATTTTACATTGTCAAGAAATTTCTCAGCCTTACACTGAAGTACTCCTGCCAGCCTTCAAACTACTTATCGCGTTGTAACCTACGCAATTCTTCCTGCATTTGTCTGACTTGATCGCGTAGTTTATCAACATTCTCAGTAGGTTGAGTGGCTTTTACAGTAGTTGGCTCATCGTCTTCCTCTAGAATCTCAATGCGACGGGGTTCAGAAGGAGATGTTTGACGAACTGTTGTATCAGATGTGGGTGCGCTTTGGGCTTGCTTCATCATATCTTCCACAAACCGGCGGGCTTCGTCTGTTGTCATTTCGCCCCGCGCAACCATTTCATCTGCCAGCTTTTGGACTTGCGATCGCAGTTCGGTTATTGTCCCCCCTGCTTTCTCTCCCGCGTAAGAAGCCAACCCGACACCTAGGTAAAAAGCTTTTTTGACAATATCTCCAAAACCGGGCATTGCTGCTTTTGCGCTCCTAAAATGGGGCGACCCGGAGACTACGCCTGCTATAAGCATCCCGTATTGCTGCTACCTTCCGGTCCTGACAAGATTTGGGCGTTACAGCCGCGTAGATCCGAGTCTGTAAACAGCATAGCATTAATTTTTCGATTGTGTGTCATTCCACGACAATTTTCCACTCAAAAAGCTGATAATTCACACAATCGTTTTGTACCAATGGATCAATAGCTACGATAGTTTGTGCTTCTTCCATTGAGGCTGCCTCAAACAGCATCATACCGCCACCTTTTTGCGCCCAGTAGCCACTTTTCGCTTTGTGTCCTTTGGCAATCAATTCCTGTACGTAAGCTTGATGGGCACTTACATATTGATCAAACGTGGACTTCTCAACTTTGCCTTCTTCTATCTTCACAAACCAGGGCATTGCTTTTTACCAAAACTAGGAGTGTATGGGGGGATGAATAAAAGGGGTGTGAGGGTGTAGGGGGATGAACAAAAGGGGTGTAGGGGGGTTCCTCCTTTTTTTCAGGATACAAGCTGCTGAGCGACAAGGATCAAGAAATTTGGGATAAAAGCTTCAGACTATTTAGAGCAAGTTTGAAAATCAAAAAAACCCTAGCGGATAGCCGGAGTATACTAGGAAAAGAGGACAAGAAAAGTCAGAAAGAAAAAGGCAAAAAATCTTTTAACTTTTGACTTTGTTTGTTCTAAAATCATCACCTTTTTTAAAAGCTGCCCGTGGAACTATCTTGTAAATCAGAATACGCAATTCTAGCTCTTATAGAACTAGCAACTCATTACCAAAGCGGGGAACCGCTGCAAATTCGACAGATTGCGACACAACAAAATATACCAGACCGCTATCTAGAACAACTGCTAGCAACTTTGAGGCGTGGAGGTATACTCAAAAGTCAACGTGGCTCAAAAGGCGGTTATCTGTTGGCGCGAGAACCCTGGAAAATAACTCTTTTCGAGATTTTAAATTGTTTAGAAGGGTTAGAAGTGCGGTCTGATGATGATATCAATCCGAAAACTTTAGACACTGGTGTTGTGGAAGATGTCTGGCTAGAAGCAAGGCTAGCAGCAAACGCAGTTTTGCAAAAGTACACGCTTGCAGAACTCTGTGAAAAACGCGATTCTCGACGACAGCTGGACATAATGTACTACATCTAGTATTTAGTCATATAGTCAATAAAGAAAAAAGGTTGTTAATGTTTACGATTAACTCTTAACTAATGACTAATGACTAATAACTAATAACTCAGGAGTAAAGTTATGCGAATAGCTCATGATATTACAGAACTTGTCGATCGTACTCCTCTAGTTCAATTCAATCGTATTCCTCAAGCGGAAGCCTGTGTGGCACAAATACTAGTGAAGCTGGAAAGTATGAATCCAGCAGCATCAGTAAAGGACCGAATTGGTATAAGTATGATTAACTCCGCAGAGGCACAGGGGTTGATTACTCCTGGAAAAACTGTGTTAGTGGAACCCACCTCTGGAAAGACCGGAATCGCCTTAGCAATGGTTGCTGCAGCAAAAGGCTATCGATTAATTTTGACAATGCCAGAAACAATGAGTGCTGAACGAAGGGCAATGTTGCGGGCATATGGAGCGCAATTAGAACTTACCACAGGAACTGAAGGTATGAGTCGGGCAATTCGACGGGCGCAGCAAATCGTTGATACCACCCAAGATGCTTACATGTTACAGCAGTTCCGTAACCCAGCCAACGCCAAAATACACCGGGAGACGACAGCGGAGGAAATCTGGGAAGATACCGACCGACAGGTCGATATAGTAGTTGCTGGAGTCGGAACAGGTGGTACAATTACAGGTGTAGCTGAAGTTATCAAAGCACGCAAACCAAGTTTTCAGGCGATAAGCCGGAGGCTTGACGCTCCGCGTATCGCAGTTGAACCCGCAAATAGCCCAGTGTTATCTGGGGGAAGACCAGGACCTCACAAAATTCAAGGAATTGGTGCTGGGTTCGTTCCTCAAGTGCTGAATGCCAACATTATAGATGAAGTCATTTCGGTCACTGATGAAGAGGCGATCGCTTACGGGCGGCGTCTGGCAAAAGAAGAAGGATTACTGTCTGGTATTTCCACCGGGGCCGCTTTGTGTGCTGCTATTCGTGTGGGTCAACGCAAAGAGAACTCGGGACGCAAAATCCGTGATGATTCAGCCTAGTTTTGGAGAAAGGTATTTGAGTACACCGTTGTTCCAAGACTTGGAGCCAAAGGTAGCAGTTAGCATCAGCTAACGGTACATTGAAAGAATGGCAGATAAGACGAACCACTACCAAACACTCAAAGTTAATCCGAACGCAAGCCAAGCGGAGATTAAGCAAGCTTATCGTCGCTTGGTCAAGATGTTTCATCCTGATAGCAATCAGGGTACCGCCGACCCTGAGCAAATTATTCGTATCAATGCAGCATATGAAGTCTTAGGCGACGTTCAAAATCGCCAAAATTACGACCAAAAACTGCGTCAACGTTCTCAAGAAACCACTAGCAATAGGCAGCAGCGTACAGCAGCAGCTCAACAGCAATACCAGGCGACAAAAAAAAGAGGAAAAGACGCGGATGAACAAGTAGAGGAATGGCTGCAGCGAGTTTATCAGCCAGTGAATCGCCTGGTATTTAGCATTCTGGCTTCTCTGCGGGAGCAAATTGAAAAGCTAGCTGCTGACCCATTTGATGATATCCTCTTGGAAGAATTTCAGGATTATTTACACGCCTGTCAAGCTGACTTCAAGCAGGCGCACCTGACTTTTCGTTCTTTACCAAATCCACCTAGTTTAGCAAGAGCAGCAGCGCATCTCTACTATTGTCTCAATCAAATAGGCGATGGGCTAGACCAGTTAGCGTATTTCCCTCTTAACTATGACGAGAGTTACTTGCACGCTGGTCAAGAAATGTTCCGTACTGCCACGAATATGTACCGTGAGGCACAAGAATCTCTGGGTGCCTATGTGTAGCGGTTAATAATTAGTGATCGGATTTACCCACTGTACAAATGCACCCACTTACGGCGTTTTTCATTTACAGAAATTATAAATCATATTGTACAGGTACAACAAGATTATACGCCTATCTCTTACTTGTGTTCTACCCATTGGCAGATTTGTGTGAGTGATTTGGCGAAAGTTGATTGGCTTTGAGGATTGCTGCCATTAAAAACATGTAAGCTAGAGAGCCGATCAAAGCTAAGAGTAGGTTACCGATAAGAAAATCTAGTCTATGTTCTTTTTGCAACTCAGAAACTATTGCTCCAATGGTATGTAGAGCTGCTGAAGTCAGGTAGCCGATTCCTATAAACCGCCAAAGCTTTTTAGGTTTCATTGCACCCAATCCAATGAAATAGCCAAAGTAGCCACTATATGCTACTTGTCCAGAAATATCTCCTAAGATGAGAGGTATTAAAAGTGTTAATCCCGCAAAACTACCTTTGCTTTGAGTTACTTCAGACACTTTTATCATACTCTCTACTAATGCAAATCCAGTAGCAGATGCTGTCGCTAAAAGAATTCCGTCCATAGGTTCCCATACCCCAATGAGTTCGCGCTTGGGTGATTGGAGGAGCCTGCCTATAAAGTAAACTAATATCACTGGCAGCACTTTAAACAATTCTTCTAACAAGCCTGCTTTGAAAAATTCTTTAATAGTGATAGCAAGAATGTTCTCGTTATGTTTAAAGAAATCTCCTGCTAAAATGTCAGAAAAAATAGTTGCCAATTCATGATGGGCAGTTAAAAGCGGTAAACCAGTAGCCAAACCTAAGCTAACTAGCAACCACCAGGGCTTATGTTTATGGCAGAGTTTGTGGATAACATAGTGGCTTGCAATAGCTAGGTAAGCTGCCAAGATGTAGAGGAAGTTATTGCTATTTTGAGTAGCGAACATTGCTACTACGAATATCACTGTGACAATGCCCGGAATAAGGAAACCTTTCTGATGTAAATCCAGCTTTCCTGAGACGACAGGAAATATAGCACTGACGCTAATGAAGGTAATCTGTTCACACTCAAAAATGAATTCTAGACCATTACGACCAAGTTTAATCTGGTCATTTACTTGCAAAATTTGAGAACCTTGTAAGCGCTGACCATTGACATAAGTGCCATTACGGCTTCCCAAATCGCATATTTCCCATTCAGGCATATGACTTGCAGACTGAGACGAAAGGGGAGAAATTTTTAAATGCTTACGGGAGACTTCCTGGTATTTCGTGGGATGTAAAACAATGTCACAACAACTAGGGTCTCGTCCAATGACTATCGGTTTATCAGGTAGAACTATGTCCTCAGTGTGTTGAGAGTCGCTTGCTGTATTAGGGTTGACTTTTTTTAAAAAGCTTTTGTAACGGTGAAGTCCTGTCATCAAATTACTCCTAAACTTGTGTTTTCATCAATAAAAATGCTACGAAAACCCTGTTTTGTGTTTGAAAGCCTCAGAAAGATTTGCAAGCACTATATACTTTGAGAACTTAGGCATTAACAAAAGTTTGATTGTCACAGAAGTGAAATAGAAAAATTTTCTTCTGTATTCTTAATAGGTGTCAGCAAGGTTATATTATGCAGAAGTAATGTTAGGCTCACAAACTAGAAGTCTGTAGATAGACAAACTACAAAGCGCCCAAACTGGGGCAATCCAAGCTGGGCGTGTTGCATAGGCAGTGAACCTCGTCTAGGTTATGCCAAACCTGCCGACAAAGATAAATTGTCTGAATCCATAAGTAGCCGTCATTAACTGCGTACACCAGAATAGATAAAAATATTTCTCCCTCACTCCCTCCCTCCCTCACTCCCTCACTCCTTATTTTCAAGTCAAGTGCATTTGTGAGCGTGCGTAAGTCCCAAGTGAAACCAGGAATATTGACGAGCAACCAACTATAAACAACTTACACTAGAACTTGTTTATACTGGAAGCAGTAAGATTTAAGAAATTTTAAATTTTACTCCCAGCTTGCTTATGCAATGTATTATAAGTCGTCGGACTCAGTTTTCAGCAACTCATCGCTATTGGTTGCCAGAACTGAGTGAAGCAGAAAATATTGAGAAATTTGGTGCTTGTTCAAGATTTCCCGGATACGGACACAATTATGTCTTATTTGTCTCCCTCGTTGGAGAATTAGATGAATATGGCATGATTCTCAACTTGTCCAACGTGAAACATGTTATTAACCGAAAAGTTATTAGTCAACTAGACTTTTCCTATCTCAACGATGTATGGTCAGAGTTTCAACAAACTCTACCCACCACAGAGAACATTGCACGGGTGATTTGGCAACGGCTTGCACCCGATTTACCTTTAGCCCGTGTACAGCTTTTTGAACATCCCGAACTTTGGGCTGATTATTTAGGAAACGGCATGGAAGCATATCTCACTGTCAGCACTTATTTTAGCGCCGCCCATCAGCTAGCTCATCCTCGTCTGAGTAGCGAAGAAAACTTCAAGATTTACGGTAAGTGCGCTAATCCTAACGGTCACGGGCACAACTATCATTTAGAAGTGACTGTGAAAGGGGAGATTGATCCACGCACTGGGATGATTGTTGATTTGGGCGCTTTGAATCAAGCTATAAAAGAGTACGTCATTGAGCTATTTGACCACAGCTTTTTAAACAAAGATGTCCCATACTTTGCTGAAGTTGTTCCCACTGCTGAGAATATTGCACTTTGTATTAGTCAGCTGCTGACTTCGCCTATTCAGGAATTAGGAGCGACACTATACAAAGTAAAATTAATGGAAACTCCGAATAATTCCTGTGAAATTTATTGTACTGAGTCAGATTTCAACTCAGTTAACGCTGCACAGAATAAACCTGTGTTAGTACGCGTGTAGCCAGTCAAGATTTGTTCACAAGCATTAAAAAGGGGCGCTCTAGTTTCACTAGTCGCCCTTTTTGGTAGAGTGAAGGTTAGATTGGAGTTGTCGGTGAGACTGTGATTTGGAGGTTGTTTGTGAAAGTATTTTTAAAAACTAATCGCTTAATTCTGCGGAATTTTACCAAGGAGCAAATCTCCTGAAAGTTCAACTTCAAAACAGTACTAGCATTTGTATTCTCATTGATTTCTCGACGCTTGGCACGTAAATTGCTTGCCAGTTAGAAACATCAACGATATGCTGAACGTCGCAAAGAGCTATAAATCACCCATGCCACGAGTCCAAAGCTTGTATTTAACAATAAGCGGCTAAGTATAAATGACATGACATCAGGGTCAAAAAGCTGAGATATATTCAAGAAGCTCAACTTTTTGACTAAGAGAAACAGTCCAAAAAGAGCATTTCCGGCCAACAACAAAGCTAACAACACCAAGGTACGTTGTTGGAAGCGCTGTTTAGGTGTATATCCAGAGATCAGAATTATTGGAGGTTCGCCTTGCACCCTTCGCATTAACTGCTGTAGTCGCCAAAACATCCACAACAGAAACGGGAACAAGCCATAATTGAGCAAATTTAGTGGTATTGGATAGCGATCGCTCATAGATAGAACATTCACTAAGGCATGACAAATCACAGAATTGAGCCAAGCTGCAGGCAAAAACTGCCGATATCTATAGAAAGAAATGTTTGAACCGATACATATTGCCAGGACATACCCCCAAGGGGCAGAAAACATGGCATGAACTGGTGTGCTGATAATTCGCTCAAAAATTGGTGCCGTGTCATGAGAAAGGTAAATCCAATTCTCTTGGGCAGTGAATCCAAGACCAACGGCTATCGTGAAGAGAAAAACAGAAGTGGGGCGAAATCGGTATCGATGTTGGAAATAGTAAGTTGGGACAATCACCGCTACCAGCTTACAGCTTTCTTCTATCGGACCAACTTCTATAAGTTGTCGCAGAACAACACCTGCGAAAACACGCTGCATTCTTTCCCAGTCAACAAAATTATTGGCGACTGTTTCAAAAACCCCTTCCAACTGAAGAGCAACAAAACCAGAGATTGCTCCTAAGAAGAAGAAAAACAACAACCGCATCAAAGAAGGGGCAGAAGGGATGCGGTAATAGTAGTAGAGCACAAGTACTAGCGGTGGTATGGCTGCCCATAACAAATCCGTGTAGGGACGTAGCATGCTTTTATGATGTAGTGAAAGTGCATGCACTTTCATACTTGAGCAATAACAGTGCGGTGACGGGGGGTATTAGGAGTGATGGTGGGAGTTTTAAACCCCGCTTCTACAATCGCCTGTTCAATATCCAACGAAAAATATTCATCCAGATACGGTTCAGTACTTTTGAGCAGCGTCAAAATGTAAGGCGGCATTTTCTTGTAGATTTCAGATTTTGGATTCATATCCATGATTGCCAGATGTCCTCCTGGACGGAGTAGACGTCTCGCCTCAGCAAAAATCTCTTTAGTTGCTGCTTGAGGGAGTTCGTGACACATCAAAAAAATGGAGATTAAATCAAATGAGGTATCTGGTAGCCCAGTAGATTCAGCCGCCGCATGAATCCAGTTAACATTAGCATGGCGCTGCTCATTACGGTATTCGGCAACGGCTAAAAAGTAGGGAGATAAATCTAAGCCCGTAATTTTGGCATGGGGATAAACTTTTTGTAGAGCAAAAGTACTTAAACCCACACCGCATGCCATATCTAGAATGTGTTGTGGTTCTTGAGGAATTTGCTTTTTCAGGATGTCATGGTAACTTTGGCGCAGCATGGGATCACCCTTTGCCCCAGTATCCCGCCAAATTCCAGCGTGGACGGTGCGCGCAGCAACTTCAAATTCCAACGCAGCTTCCCAACTGAGATTTCCTGTTTCGTAAGCGTGGAATGGGCGGAAGTAGTATTCTGGGTAGGTAACTTGAGGATTTTGTACTTTAGCCAAGTCAGTTTGCCAATCACGCGCTTGTAGCGTCTGTACTTCTTCGAGCCAATTTACCCCTATTTTCTGAGCGCGTTTAATCATCATTTGCCTAGCTTGATGCTTGGCTAAATTGGCTAAAGGCTTGATTGCCAGTACGCCATTTACAAAACGCGAAGCTAATCCAGGAGTATTTTTTACAGCCGTGTTCATCAGTAATGTTGATCAAATGAATTGTCTATCTTTGCAATCAGGAGCAAGCCTGTCTATTTGAATCATAATGCTAGAGACGAACCGCGCTTTCTTTAAAAATAGAAGAATTTTGTGGAACAGGGAACAGGGAACAGGGAACAGGGAACAGGGAACAGGGAATAGGGAACTCTTAAGAGAACCTCGTAAAATCTCACTTTTGCAATCTTGTCTATTGTTTGTGAGTCCCTATTCCAAGAGTCCTAATTTCCATTTTTCGGCTTCAGTGCGAGCAACATCTCAACTTGAGTAGTTGTTTTGTCGGGGCTAGTAGCAGTCAAACCCAAACCACGAATGGAACTTATGATAGCACTTGTCTCAGGAGCCATCGGCTGCTGTTGTGCAGTGGCAAGACGATTTAACAGAGGTACGGTTTTGTCCATATCTAAGTAAAAATATCCACCATTAGGTTTTTGAAGAGTGTTAGTAACAGCTTTGAAGTTGTTGCTACCTTGTAAAGATTCACCTTTACGATCTGCTAGAGTTTCAGCTATGGGACCACCAATCGTGACAAATACGGAGTTATTATCTAGCCAGCCGTGTGCTAATAAAGCTCCTTGTTGAGGAATTTGCCATTCAGTAACTTCTTTACCAGCGATATTTCTTTTTGCTACATTGACTGATTGTGCTTTGACAAAGTCATCTAGTTTGTTGAGGGTGGCTGAAGCCATTTTGCGATCGCTCGTATGGAATACCAACGCCCCCCCAAAACCAATCTGCGCCAACACACCTTGATTTGATGGAATAGCAGCAAAACCGAATTCTCCATCCATCCACCCGAAAATTTCTTTATCCAGGTCAATATTGACTAATTTCAGTTGTGCGCGAGCTTGTTCTAGCGTAAGCTTCAACTCAGGAGCATCTTTTGATTGTTCCACAAGCGCTGACCACCAGTTGCTAATCCCTTTTCCGCTCAATATGGCAATTGTATCAGCAGGAAATTGAGATACCACATCAGCAGAAGTATTTGGATACTGGTATTTGACCAATTCTGGGTCTAACTTGGCAATGGCTTTCATCCTCACACCCACATTATCAATTCCTACACCCGCCACCATAGATTTCATCTGCTTTAACTGCTTCATGGTTTCTGGAGGAATCGGCGTTGCGTTCGGATTTGCGGTTATTAATTGCTGTACCATGTTGCGATAGTCAGGTACATAAATTTGTGCCAAGGTGTTGTCTACATTGACACCGCTTGTTAACATATTGTTTACACCTTCTTTACTTGCAAAGGAAGGTTCTCCTTTATAAGTGTCAATTGCATGCTCTACAGATTGCTTGTCCGGAGCAATAACAACGTAAGTCGTGTTTAAAACCGCTGTATAATTGTGCTCATTTTTACCAGTCGTTTCAATAATTTTTTCGCCTTTGTAGTCACTTTCCTCTACCTTGACATCTTTTTGTGCCTTCAATTTATTAGCAAAATTCAAGGCACCCAATTTATCTTTGATTCCTACTACCATCAAAATTTTAGGTTCCTGTGTTGCCTGCGGAGTATTTTGTGCAACAGGTTTTGTTGGGCTTGAGGGTAGCATGGCAACCATAACACCTCCTACCCAAGGTTTTAAATCTTGTTCATAAGAAATGTTGCTATCAGTTGACAGTTTTTTATTTAAGTTTTCCAAACCTTTTGTAACTATCTGTTGCGCTTCGGGAGTGCCAAATTGCTCCAACTTTGCCCAAACTTTAGGGTCAGTGGAAATGTAAGTTGCCAATATTGCCTCATCTGGCACGACTTTAGCAGCACCCAAAACACTAGAGATATCTCCAGAAGGACCACCTTTAAAATACATATATGCTGCTATTCCTCCTGCTACAACTAGGGCAGTAGTAACAGCAGGAATTAAAAATTTTGATCGACTTTCGGGCATTGTAAAGATTCCCTTTTCTTCAACAAATTATCTTAGATCTTAGTAAAAACGCCATTGTGGATTTTGCGGATTCACAATCTATCTACACTCATTTATCAGGATTTAGTGTAAAAATTGTCAACCAAAGAAATAATGGGTATAATAGCGCTCTAAGTAGAAGAACAAAAGCGTCAAGAACAAATCCACAAATGATATTGTTCTTTATCTGAAAAATATATTCCTTTTGGCATTAGCAAGCTATTCTAAGCTATATAAATCCATCAGGATATTATTACAGAATTTCAATTTTTTGGGCGCAAAACACTGTATGCTCAATGACAACAGTGTACAAAATGTTCAGGGTGTATCCTAAGTTGATATGGGGATAACACGCCATAAAGCTGTTTTTCCTTACAACATCCACAAGGAATTTTCAGGGTTACCAAGGTTCAGTAAACATCAATGTCGCAGTACTTTTTTGATACAGAAAATAAACGGTATAAATCTTTTGAATTACCTGGGGCAAAACCGCACTACAATCCTGATCATCCTGGACAAGTAGAGCATATTTTTTTAGACCTCAGTCTGGATATCGTTAACAAAAAATACCAAGGTCGTTGTAGTATAACACTCAAACCAATCCGCAACGGTATTGATCGTTTAAATTTAGATGCTGTCAACTTAGGTATCGAATCAGTACAAGTGGATGGAAAAGCGCAAAACTTTGACTACGATGGACAACAGTTATCTATCCAACTCGAACCACCTACACAGGTTGACAAGCGCATTGTCATTGCTATTGATTACTCAGCAGACAAACCACAACGCGGTCTGTACTTTATCCAAAGCGACAAACACTATCCTCATAAACCCTCCCAAGTTTGGACTCAAGGAGAAGACGAAGACTCTCGCTTTTGGTTCCCTTGCTTTGACTACCCTGGACAACTTTCTACTTCTGAAATTCGTATCCGCATCCCCAAACACCTGATAGCAATTTCCAACGGCGAACTCATTGCTGCTGAAGAACAAGGTAACGACAAAATCTACCACTGGTCACAACAGCAAGTTCATCCGACCTACTTAATGACTTTAGCAGTAGGTGACTTTGCCGAAATTCGTGATGAGTGGAACGGTATACCTGTTACATACTACGTTGAAAAAGGTCGCGAAGAAGACGCTAAACGTAGTATGGGCAAAACTCCCCAGATGATAGAGTTTTTGAGCGAAAAATATGGCTATCCATATCCTTTCCCCAAATACGCTCAAGTTTGTGTTGATGACTTCATCTTTGGGGGAATGGAAAATACATCTGCAACACTGTTAACTGATAAATGTTTGCTGGATGAAAAAGCAGCATTAGATAACCGCAACACAGAAAGCTTAGTTGTCCACGAACTGGCGCACCAATGGTTTGGTGATTTGCTGGTGATTAAGCACTGGTCTCATGCTTGGGTCAAGGAGGGAATGGCTTCTTACTCCGAAGTTATGTGGACAGAGCATGAGTACGGTACTGAAGAAGCTATATACTATCGTTTACTGGAAGCTCGTAGTTATTTGGCTGAAGATAGTACTCGCTATCGCCGTCCAATGGTCACCCATGTTTACCGGGAAGCTATTGAACTTTATGACCGCCACATCTACGAGAAAGGGTCATGTGTTTATCACATGATTCGGGCAGAATTGGGAGAAGAATTGTTTTGGAAAGCAATTCAGACATTTGTACGGGATAATGCCCACAGAACAGTGGAAACAGTTGATTTACTACGGGCGATTGAAAAAGCAACTGGACGCAATCTGTTATTTCTTTTTGACCAGTATGTTTATCGAGGTGGTCATCCTGATTTTAAAGTCGCTTACTCTTGGGATTCTGATAGCAAGCTGGCTAAGATAACCGTGACTCAAACTCAAGCAAGTGTCGGAAATAACAGCGATTTATTTGACTTAAAAATCCCTATTGGTTTTGGGTACGTCCAACAAGGAGACTTCGAGACTTCCTCCTCCACTTCTTCACAGACTCCATCTTGTGATCTTAAGACTTTCACGGTACGAGTCAATGAACACGAACAAAGCTTTTACTTCCCTCTTGAGCAAAAACCTCAATTTATCAGCTTTGATGTGGGGAATCATTTTTTAAAAACGGTGTCTCTGGAATACCCAGTACCAGAGTTGAAAGCACAGTTGGAATTTGATCCTAACCCCATCTCCCGCATCTTAGCAGCGGAAGCTTTGGCGAAAGGCGGCGGTAATCAAGCCCTAAAAGCACTGTCTGCTGCACTCAAAAATGACTCCTTCTGGGGTGTACGCGTTGAAGTGGCTAAACAACTTGCAGAAATCCAGCTTGATCAAGTCTTTGATGAGTTAGTTGTTGGTTTAAAGGATAACAGTCCATATGTCCGGCGTGCTGTGGTGGAAGCACTTGGAAAAATCAAAACTCATGAAAGCTACAAGGTGTTGAAAAAACTGTTGGAGGCAGGGGATCCTAGCTACTATGTAGAAGCCACAGCAACTCGTGCTGTAGGAGTCATAGCGGCTGGGACAACAGAAGAAAAACCTGAGGAAGAAAAGGTCATTAAGCTGCTAAAATCCGTTTTGGAAAAAAGGGCGGGTTGGAATGAGGTCGTACGCAGTGGTGCGATCGCAGGTCTAGCCGAACTCAAAACCTCAGAAGCCGCTTTAAATCTCCTCATGGAATACACTAACCTTGGTGTACCACAACCCTTGCGTTTAGCCGCAATTCGTGCTCTTGGAAAGATTTCTGTTGGTCAAAATAGTGCCAATGTGGAACGGATTTTAGAGCGATTGACGGAAATTTCCAAGGAAACATTCTTTTTAACTGAAATAGCAGTAGTCACAGCCCTTGGACAAATGGAAATCGCCAAAGCAATTGGAATTTTGCAAGCCAAGGCTGACCAAACACCAGATGGGCGCGTACGTCGCTACGCCGAGGAAGAGATTTCCAAGGTGCAAACCAACATTGGTTCTGAAAATGCGCTTCGTCAGTTACGTTCTGAACTTGACCAACTCAGACAACAAAACCAAGAACTCAGAAGCCGCTTAGAAAACTTGGAAGCAAGATCTAAGTCGTAACAGATACAATAGCGCTTCCCATTTGCGTATTCCATGCGGTAGCGAATATTGCTGTGCTCTTGACCACTAGATCTGCGATTTAGTGGTCAAGACTCTGATTGGGGTTTGAATTCCCCACTCATTGTCTCACCTTCAGCATAGGTGCTTTAAATACTTCTGCTTTCTTCAAGCATCTTTTCACGTTTGGGCGTAGACAGAGGTCAAAACATCCTTTTTTTTACAATTGGCTTTATTAAGTTGTTGTAAAGTTTCTTTTTTTATTTATAAGTATATCAAATAAAAAGCATACCATAATGTTGATATTTTTAATGTAAATTTTCGACTTTTTGTATAAATTTTATGTCAAGAAAACATTGAGCAAGTAAAAATTGGCTTCCGAAATATTACTATTTGATAAATGTAATCAGACCTAAGTGTAAAAATTACAGAGAAATTATGTGCCTTTTTTGAAGGTAAAAAACCTTTTCTGTGTTTGTACGACAGTGGTTATAAATCTTACAATATGCCAACATAATACTGATAGAGTTCCCAGTTGATTATGATGATTATGACTATCGGAGGAATGCAAAAACGCTCAAATTTCTATAATGTGTAGGAGGATATATTTAAAGTTTTTGAGTGCTTTTTGACATTTTTGACAATTAAAAAACATTTGATCTTTTGTACAAAAGTTGTGCAGGGTAGTTTCCATGCGTAAACCTGTTCTCACGATTTTTTACCAATTCAATCCTTGGAACGCCACAATTGGAGGTATACAAACACTCATAAATACATTTATCAAATATGCTCCAAGCGAGTTTGAGGTAAAACTCGTAGGAACAAATGTTGATCCAAAAAACCCTGTTGGTGAATGGCAACAAGCAGAATTTGCAGGCAGAGAAATTCATTTTTTGCCTTTATTTACACTGCAAGATGATAATGTCCGAAGTTTGATCCCAACAACCCTCAAATATACAGCAGCTCTATTAGGGCGTTGTTTTGCTTCTGACTTTATGCATTTTCACAGGATAGAGCCAACAATAGCAGCTCTCAATTGGCAGGGAGAGAAAACTCTGTTTATCCACAATGATATACAGACGCAAATGCAAGCGCGTGGTGATAAAAAAGCAATTCTTTGGCGAAGATTTCCCGCTGCATATTTTGCATTAGAAGGTCTGTTAGTTCGCCAGTTTAGCCAAATTCTCTCGTGTAATACTGATGCCGCGCAATTATATAAGCAGCGTTATCCGAACTTGCAAGACCGAATTGCGTACATCAAAAATTCTTTTGACAATGGAATTTTTTACCCGTTAAGAGAAGATGAACGAGAAATCAAAAGGCGAGAACTGGCGTCTCGGCTAGGTGTGGATGAACAGACTCGTTTTATTTTATTTGCTGGGAGGCTTCATCCTCAAAAAGACCCCATTCTGCTGGTACGTGCATTTGCTACTTTAAATGAGCCTCATATTCACCTACTTATAGCAGGGGATGGCGAGTTAGGAGTAGAAATCCGTGCGGAAATTGCAAGACTAGGACTTGTAGATAAGATTACAATGCTGGGAGCAGTGACTCAAAGTCAACTTGCACAGCTTCATCGTGTCTGCAATGTTTTTGTCCTCAGTAGTGCATACGAAGGTCTGCCTTTGGTGGTTTTAGAAGCGCTTGGGAGTGGGACTCCAGTCGTCACGACTCAATGTGGTGAAACCCCAAAATTACTGACTGCTGACAGTGGGGTTGTTTGTTCTGAACGAACGCCTGCGTGCATAGCAGATGCTTTACGAAAGGTGCTTCTACATCCAGGAGATTATCCGACAGAATCTTGCGTGCGGACTGCAAACCCTTATGCAGCGAGATCGGTTGTTCAACAAGTTTACAGCGAAATGTTAAATCGCTGGGAACGGCGCAATAGCATTGCTATTCCGGTATGAACACAATTCGCTGTTAAAACAAAAACTAAGAAATAAAAAGACGAAAAATTATAGTTATCAGGGAGAGGCAATGCTTTTTTAGAGTTCAAAAATTTGAAACAAAGAAACAGATCTTTTTTGTGTTCCCACGTCCTGTGTTCTTGTTTCCATCACTGTTACGGAATGTAACTTGATTTCGATTTGTACATGCTTTTCCATCGCAAAACTAGCACGGCTTAACTAGTATGAAAATTGCTGTCATTGGTGCAAAAGGTCTACCTCCCAAACAGGGCGGCATTGAGCATTACTGCGCAGAAGTGTATCCTCGTATGGTAAAACAAGGACACTCTGTTGATTTATTTGCCCGCTCCTCTTATACGGACAGTTCCTGGCAAGAGCGTTATGACTATCAGGGCGTCCAAGTTATCTCTTTACCTGGTTTTGGTTTAAGAGGAGTGGATGCTCTGGTGACGTCGGCATTAGGAGCGATCGCAGCCTCCACCACAAAATACGATATCATTCATTTCCACGCTCTGGGTCCATCTCTATTCACTTGTTTACCAAAACTTATCAATAGTGCAAAGATTGTTGTAACCTGTCAAGGTTTAGATTGGCAACGTGCTAAATGGGGCAGCTTTTCAACTCGCGTTATTCAAATGGGAGAGAAGGCTGCAGTTCGTTTCGCTGACGGATTGATTGTCGTATCTAATGTGCTGCAAACCTACTTTTCACAAACTTATGGTAGGAACACAGTCTACATTCCCAATGCCCCAGCCAGGTATGGTGAGTCAGACCCCAATTTTGGTTACGGTACTCAATTAGGTCTTGAGCAAAAGCGCTATATTGTCTTTTTGGGTAGACTTGTACCAGAAAAGTGTCCTGACTTGCTGGTTGACGCTTTTACTGCTTTGAATCCTCCTGGATGGAAACTGGTTCTAGCTGGCGGTGTAAGCGATACGAAATCATTCACTTCACAACTGTTACAAAAGGTAGCAAATAATCCAAATATTGTCTTTGCAGGCGAACTGAGGGGACAACGTCTTTGGGAAATTGTCCGGGGAGCAGGGTTATTTGTTCTTCCCTCTAATCTAGAAGGACTACCTCTAGCTATGTTAGAGGCAATGGAGGAAGAGATACCAGTCGTAGCAAGCGACATCCCACCTCATAAGCAATTAATTAGTGGAGGTCGCGGAAAACTCTTTGAAGCAGGAAACCTCACCTCTTTGATTAGCACCATTAACTGGGCAGTCAATCATCCACAAGAACTAAGAGCGATGGCTGTGCATGCAAAAAAGCACGTACAACTGAATTATAGCTGGGATCACATCACCTCGGAAACCCTAAAACTCTACACAACACTTCAAACCTCCTGTGAACCAATACATATTTACAAACAAAACCAAACTGGACTTGCAGAGGTTCTGGGGAAAAAATAAGCACTCAAGGTAGTCGTTTGTCATTTGTCATCCCACAGTGCCAAGTCAGTTTCCAACAGGAGTGCGACTGCTTAGGGCAGTCCACGAGGAAACTCTAGGGATAGGCGACTGGCGCTTTTCGCAAAGTGTACTGCATCCGCAGTACTTACGGTACAACTGTGCTGTAGGCATAGGGCAAACTCAACCAAGTTATTTGTTCAAATTAATTTTGAATCATGAGTCATGAATCATGACTCATGACTCATGAAACAAGAGGGAAATATGTGATGGAAAAAGGAATATCAAGTGTACTAGCAGTGCTGAGGCGGCGAAGTCTTCCCGCAGTAGCTGCATTTGTTGCTGTGATGGGTGGGGCGATCGCATATCTGGCAGTCACCCCAAGTAAATATGAAGCTTATGCACGACTGATGCTGGACGACAAAAGAGTAAGTGTCTCAGAATTAGGTCGTGATCTCACCCAAGTGTCTGCAAACGCACCAGGAATTAGTCCCTTGGCAGACCAAGCAGAACTGATCAAGTCGCAACGTGTTCTCGAACGAGCGATCGCAATTGCTTTTCCCCAAACAAAAGGTAATTTATCTCTAAGTCCTGTATCAACTGCAGAACTCAGTCATAATTTAAAAGTCAAAATTGTTCCAGCAACCAATATCTTGGAACTGAGTTATCAATCTCGCGATCCTCAGCTTGCTGCAAAGGTACTCAATGCCGTTTCTCAAGCGATGGTTGAGGACAATGTAAAAAGTATCGGTCTTGAAGCTACAAAAGTCAAGCAATTTTTGGAACAAAAACAAGTACCCGAGGCTGAAAAAAAGCTGCTACAAGCTGAAGATCTTGAAAACAAATACAGAAAATCGAGCGGTATTGTCTCCGTTGAAGAACAAACAAAAAGCTTAGTACAGAGTATAGCGACTCTGGAACACCAAGAGCGTACTCTATCAGCTCAACTTCAAGAGATAAAAACAAAAGACGCATCTTTGGGACAAATTACCAACGCCGGAAACCTGAACAACGCCTATTCATCCGTTCGCAGCGGACAAGACGATGAAATCAAGAAGTTGCGAGCTAAGTTATCAGAACTGGAGAATAAGATCATCGAAGCTCGTTTGCGCTTCACAGAAAATCATCCAGTTGTGGCAAACTTAGTTGGAGAACGAGATGCTTTGCGTAAAGTCTTATCAGAACAACTGGCTCGCGTATCCACAAAAGATCAAAGCGTCTCCACAAAAAATTTCGCTGGTGATCAACTCTCTCAAGAACTCAACTCCAAATTTATCCTCAATAGGATTGAAGAGTCTGCAGTCAAAGAGAGACTAACACTGTTGCAGAAAAAGGAAGCCGATCTCCAGAATCGTCTTGCTCAACTACCCATTAAACAGCAACAACTCACTATACTCACCCGCAAACGGGAAGAAGCCGCAGCATCTTTGAAGTTTCTACAAGGCAAACTTGAAGAAGCACGGCTGACAGAAGCCCAAAAGGTGAGCAACATTCGTGCGATCGAAAATGCTGTCGCACCATCATCACCATCCCAACCCAAGCAAAAAGTGGTATTAGCGCTTGCTGCTGCGTTTGGAACAATGCTAGCCGTTGGCGTTGTGTTACTTCTAGAGGTGATGGATAATACACTACGCGATGCTACCGAAGCCGAAGAACTACTACAGCTACCATTGCTAGGAATTTTACCACGCTTACCAGCGAAAACGCTTGTTCTTGAGCCAGCCAATCAATTCTTAGATAATATGGAGTTGATTGAACCTTACCGCACACTCTTCAAAACTTTGGAGTTTCGGAGATCGGAACAATTGCGGGCAATCGTTGTTAGTAGTACTATCTCTGGAGAAGGTAAATCTGTTGTCGCATCACACCTTGCTGCCGTTGTAGGTATGCTATCTTGGCGAACATTGATTATTGATGCAGATTTGCGAAGACCTTCCCAGCACACACTATTCAATCTAGCTCCTGGTCCAGGGATTACCGATGTCCTAGAAGGAAATATATCCTTGCTGGATGCCGTGCAGCCAACAGATATTGAGAACCTAGATGTCTTGACTTGTGGCGAATTACACGGGCGTCCCTCGCAATTGCTAGAGTCCATCGCGATGAAATCCTTGATGGCAGAAGCGGCTGAAAATTATGATTTAGTGATAATAGATACACCTCCCTTAACTGCTTGTGCGGATGCATTAACATTAGCTCAAGAAGGTAATGGACTTATGCTGGTCACACGTCCAGGCTTTACAGATAAAGAAGTTCTCTCAAGATGTGTACGGGAATTAACACAAAATCGGATATCTATCCTGGGAGTCGTGGTGAATGGAATGACACATCTGACACAAAACTACCGTTATCCGACTTATCGTTACCGACCTCGACTACCCAAGTCTCAGAAGCAATTGATTGGTGCGGGAGATAGTAGTAGAAATTCTGCGAACGGCATGAGGCAGAGGTAATAATGTTGACCAAACAACGCCTCAGTCCTTCTTCTCGTGTGGGACTCTTGATTGGGTTAGCAGGTGTGGTAGTCGGTCTGGTAACAGGATTCCTGATAGGAAGTACCAAACCTCTCTACTTGGGCTTAGCTTTGGGTGCAATACCATTTCTTTTTTACTTTTTTACCAGCTTTGAACAAGTTGTTCTCGGACTTTTAGTTTTACGAACGTCTCTAGATCCTTTCTCTGGGCAACAAATACCAGCTATGTTTGCTCTGGGGCTAGATGTTCTGACTATACTTTACGTAACAGTCATGTTACTGAGAAGGCAAACTGTACAGACTGACCGCTTTTTGTGGTTCTTTGCTGGCTGGGTTGTTTTACAAGGCTTATGGGTGGTGCTTCTGTGTTTGGGAGGGTTGGGATTAACTGCTGGGTTTTTGTCAGACAGCATCCGTGAATGGATTCGTCTTTTTTCATGGTTAATGGTCTATCTATTGGTAATGCAGCTTAAAGACCGAGTTCCTCCTGAAAAAGTGATCTCTGTGCTGTTCTTAGCTTTGGTAGCACCACTCGTGGTAGGGTTGATGCAGATGTTCATACCTTCTGTCTTACCCGCTTTTCTCTCAGCGCAGAACTATGATAGTGATTCATTGACATCTGAAGGTTTTCGCATCAAAGGGACGATTGGTCACCCTAATGGGTTTGTCACCTTGCTGTTACTATTTATTGGTTTAACCTGGTGGAAACTCAGGCAATCAAGACAAAGCTTTGTGTGGTTGTTGTTGCTAGGTTTACTAGCATTTTTTTATGTCAGTACTAAGGCATTATTTGGCTTGATGATGATTGCCGCTTTCGTTGTGGTTTTGGTTGCTCCCAGATTAAGCCCAGTAAACCTCATAGGTGGAGTTTTATTCGTAGTCCTTGTCCTGGGACTGTTTGCCAGCACCGAATTTGGACGAGAACGCCTGAGTTCACTCGCCAACACACCCCTACTCAATCCAGATATTGATGTATCGCGGGCTATTTTACTTTCCCAAAGTGATAATAATAGTTTTAATTGGCGAATTTCCCAATGGTATACTTTGTTAAATGCTTGGCGTCAGCATCCCTTCTTAGGTTACGGTTTGGGATTGAGTGTTAATGTAGCCACTAATAAGTTGCTTCCTCACAATGATTACGTCCGAGCATTAGTAGAAGGGGGGGTACTTGGTTTTGTAACTTTTTTAGTGTTTCTTATGGGTCAGGGTGTGCGTCTTATCCAGCTGATGCGATCAGCACCTCCTGGGAGTGCTCAACGTGAGTTATGTTCAATCATGTTCGCTATTTCTCTAGCGATACCTGTAGGCATGATTACGGAGAACATCTGGAGTCATACGACTCTATTTTTTTATTGGTTCACTTTAATGGCAGTCGCAGGGTGGAACTGGAATGAACAGACTGTAGATAGCAGTACTACGTTGATCCGTTCTCCAAAGCATTTTTACTGATGAAAAAATTTCTGGGTTGGAAACTTTAAAATTTATGTCAGCCAAAAGACTAAATCTCATTCAGGTTTTTCGAGGGTTAGCAGCAGTACTCGTAGTATTTGCCCACACAGACCTCATATATAACCAAAATGTCAATCAAGATTTTATGTTTAAAATGTTCTTGTTTGGGGGGTCAGGCGTAGACTTTTTCTTTGTGTTAAGCGGTTTTATTATGTTCTATATTCATTACAAGGATATAGGTCATCCAGAGAAATTAGGAACATTTTTCTCGAAACGCTTTACACGCATCTACCCACTTTACTGGCTCATCTTAACAAGTAAAATTTTGGCATCTTTTTTATTCTCTTACGAGCCTAATACTAATGGTCGTGGGATTGGAGAGTTTATTAAAGCTTTTCTACTCTTTCCTCAAGATAGAACAATTCTCTCATCAAGCTTTCTGGGAGTAAGTTGGACACTCAGTTTTGAGATGTTCTTTTACCTGATGTTTGGGGTGTTGATTTGCTTGAAGCCTAAATTTTCTTTTCCCATCATTGTTGGTTGGTTATCAGGCGTGTTTCTTCATTTCCTTGGTGTCATTCAATTCCCTCAAGATAATCTACTTCTTCAATTCCTTTTTTCTGATTATAATTTGGAATTTGTTTTAGGTAGCTTAGCCGCATACGTTGTGTTAAATAACAAAGTTCGCAATGGAATACCATTTCTATATGGAGGGCTTTTTCTCTATACGTTATCAGTTATCAATTCTTGGTACACCATAGTCCAATTATCATCTGTTATTCTATTCGGCATTCCTTGTACACTAATTGTCATAGGTAGTGCTTCTTTGGAACTTAGAAAAAATATTAATGTACCTGTTTTTCTTGTCTTTTTAGGAAACGCTTCATACTCTGTGTATTTAGCACATGGTTTCTTTATGAATCAACTGACAAAGATTTTGAGTAAATTCCCATTACCTCTTTTTGAAAACTTGGTAGTCTCAAATATTATCGGATTCATTATTTCCATCATAGCTATCATGTGTGGGTGCGTTATATATTTATATATAGAAAAACCGTTGCTCACATATTTCAAGCCAAAAGCAGTGACAACCTAGTACTCTACCAAGGCAACTTTGAGGGGTAGAAAAGAAGCACGAACGCGAGTGCGTGTCCTCTGGATATAGGCGCAAATAGAGCGTTAGCGCAGCGTGCGCCCTTGATGCAGAAAAAGAGAAAAATAAGATGAATTTGAAAGTTGATTAACCAAGCATTGTTGGTTTGGCTGACTATTAGCCTAAATAAGTTTCCAGGATTTCTTTTGTTGTCTATAAAGTCGTTTAACGATGACCACAAAAACTATTAGCACCAATAACACCACCCAATTGAGTGCGAGAGGTGAACGATCCTACCGAATAGTTTTAGTCCATCCCAGTACCGGAGTTAACTGGAGTGGTGGATCAGAAATTGTGGCGATTGAACTGACTCGCCGCCTCAGTTCCTACTTTGAAGTCGAACTGCTTAGTGGCGCTGCTTGTGGCTCGTTTAGCCACCCCATTCCATGTATTCCCCGTTCTCATGCTTATCATGCTGTGCGTCACCCTCTGATTGCACCGCTAGTGGGTAAATTCTCAACTCCTGAGATTGTCGTGGAACATCTGACCAGTTTTTTTCCTTGCTTACTCCACTTGCTCAGACATCCTGCTGACCTTATTTTTCCTCACAATGATTATGGTGGATTGGCAATGGCAGCTTGTGTCAGAGCGCTGACGGGGACACCGATACTTTTTACTGAACACAATAGCTTAAATGCAGATGGAAAATGTTTGCACCGGAATCTTCGTTTTCGTCCAGATCACCTCGTTGTGTTGGATGAAGCGACAGCTACATTCGCTCATAATTTGAAACCAACGCAAGCTGTCAGTGTGATTCCTAATGGTGTCAATCTTGAGCAATTTACACCAGAGGGAACAGCAATCAATCTTGGGTTACCAAGACCAATCGCGCTGTGCGTGGCTAGTTTAAGCCGGAAAAATCATAAGCGAGTTGAACTAGCCATTCAAGCAGTCGCCCGCTTACCTCACGTTAGTCTTTGTATATGTGGAGATGGACCGGATCGCGCCTACTTTCAAGCACTGGGAGACCAGTTGCTGGGATCGCAACGGTTTGCGATTCGGACTTTCCCTCATGACCAGATGCCTGAAGTTTACCGCAGTGCGGATATCTTTACACTCCCTTCTATTAACGAGCCATTTGGGCTTGTCTACTTAGAAGCTATGGCTAGCGGGTTACCTGTTGTCACTACTGACGATCAGATGCGGCGATATCTGGTCGGTGATAGTGGTATTTTGTGTGATGTTACTAATCTGGATAGCTACACAACTGCCATCAAATACGCGCTGAGTGGTGACTGGAGTCAACGTGCTAGACAGAATGCTGCTCGCTTTAGTTGGGATGCTATAGCACTGCGTTATCGCGATCTGATTTTAGAAATGATTTTGCAGTCCAAGAAAAAAGTGTCGTTACCAACTCATTGAATACAAGAGGGTCATATGCCAAAAGTTTCTGTCATTATTCCAGCTTACAATGCTATGGCTTACCTAAAAGAAACTGTGGAGAGTGTGCTACAGCAGACATTCACAGATTTTGAAGTCTTAATTGTTGATGATGGAAGTTCTGATGGAACTGTTCCCTGTGTTTCTCAAATAAAAGATCCACGAGTTCGACTGATTTCGCAGCAAAACCAAGGTTCATCTGGAGCACGTAACACAGGAATTTCTGCAGCTAATGGAGAGTATATCGCGCTTTTGGATGCTGATGATATTTGGGAGCCAACCAAACTGGAAAAGCAAGTACGATATCTAGAAAAAAATCCATCAGTCGGTTTGGTAGATACGTGGACAGTTTTAATAGATCAGCAAGGCAAGTCTACAGGAAGAGTTGTTGTTTCCTACGCAGAAGGAGACGACGTATGGAAGCAGCTTGTCCAGTTTAAAACAGTATGCGCTTGTGATAGTACACCTTTGATTCGTCGCAGTTGTTTTGAAACGGTTGGGTTATTTAACCGAGAATTACCATTTCTTGAAGATTTAGATATCTGGATTCGCCTTGCTTCGCGATATCGTTTTGCAGTTATAAAAGAACCCTTAGTTCGTTATCGTCAACATCCAGGTAGTAAGTCTACAAATTGTCAAGGAACTTTGGAGGCTTTTCGTACAATTGTTGAGAAAGCTTTTGAGTCAGTTCACGCAGATTTACTACCTTTAAGAGAAAGAGGATATGGTCGTATTTATCTGTACTTAGCTTGGAGAGCTATTAATAATAGAGATTATGAGCAAGCGTTGCAGTTTAATCGTCAGGCGATCGCTCATCGTCCACAACTTATTTTTTCTTGGGAATTCATCCGCCAAACCATAGCTTTGACACTCTTGAAAAAATTCGGGCATCAAACCTATGATAAGGCGAAAACATTTATCCAAGCACTGCGGCGACAAACATCAACGAATAATGGACAATGGGGAGTAGGAAACAGTTAGTAGGAAGATGAAGGAGTGAGGCATAATTTCTTACGTTTCCTCCTGATCTCTCTACTACAGCAATCTTAGATAAGTCGTGAATAAGAAAGAAAAAACGTAGACGCGGAGCGGCTTCCCGCAGGGTACCGCCAAGGCGCAAAGAGGAGCCAGCGCCGGGGTGAAGCAGCGCTGCGGGAGGGTTTCCCGACAGCCAGGCGACTGCTGAAAGGGTTTCCCGACTTGAGGCGACTGGCGTCGCAAAGAAAAGAAAGAGAAGAAAAGAGAAAATAAAGTTTCAGTGGTTCGTTCCAAAAAGTTAGTCTATTCAATCCAAGAGTTCAAAACTATGTCCAAAGTTACTGTTATTATTCCGGCATATAATGCCATGAAATATCTCCCGGAAACAGTGGAGAGTATTCTGAATCAGACACTCACAGATTTTGAAGTTTTGATTATTAATGATGGCAGTTCCGATGGAATTGTTGAATGGGCTTCTCAAATCACAGACTCGCGAATCAGACTGATTTCTCAAGAAAATCAAGGAACCGCTGCAGCAAGAAATAAAGGAATTGTTGAGTCTAAAGGCGAATATATTGCCTTTTTAGATGCTGATGATATTTGGGAACCAACTAAATTAGAAAAACAAGCCCAATGCTTAGATAATAATCCCTTGGTGGGTTTGGTAGACTGTTGGACAGCTTTTATAGATGAGAATAGCAAGCCCACGGGTTTAGTTATGAGGAACGATACAGAGGGTGATGTCTACAAGAAAGTTGTAGAATCATGTGACAGTCCTGTTTGCTGTGGAAGTTCACCGATGGTACGTCGTTCTTGTTTCGACACCTTGGGTTTGTTTGACCGGGAGAGTTATATTGAAGATGTAGATATGTGGATACGTATTGCCACTCGCTATCACTATGGAGTGGTCAAAGAACCTTTAGTGAGGTATCGCCAGCACCCAAACAACAAATCAAAAGATTGCGAATCAATGTTAAGAGGTTTTCGCCAGTTAATTGAGAAAACCTATCGTTCTTTACCCACAGATATTTTATACCTCAGACCGAGGAGTTATGGTCGATTGTATGTTTTTTTAGCATGGAGAGCCATTGATACGAAAGATTATAAACAAGCTTTTCATTACACTCAGCAAGCATTTGCAATGTATCCTCAACTGATTTTGAAACCGTGGTTTACTCGCTTAAATATAGCGATCGCAGTCATGAGATTGCTTGGACCTGATGGTTACGAGAAAATCCGGTCTTTCAATCGCAGCGTACGCCGAGGTTTGTTTGCTCGTGCAACATAAAGAAGAAAGAATTCAGGATTGGCAAGAAAATTGTCCAACTATTTTTCGAGTTAACGAAATAACCCTTGAATTCATCTTTTCAAGATAACTTGAAAATTGAATTCTTTGCAAAAGAAAAGTCCAACTTATTTATTTTTGGAGTTGTTGTGGGACTTCGTAGTAAAGTTATCAAGGGTGGAGCCTTGATGGTTATACGTCAAGCTTTGGGTATCTTACTCAGTTTAATTGGCGTATTATTCATCACTAAAGTTATTGGACCGAGGGAGTATGGACTTTATGGAATGAGTTATGGAATAGTGAGTTTTCTTGGTGGTTTGGGTATATGGGGCTTGGATGTTTATTTACTACGTAAAACCTCTAACCCAGATAAACAGGATTATGACCAAGTTTTTACTTTGTTGCTATGTATTAGCAGTGTCTTTACACTCACTCTTGTATTTGGGCAACACATTATTGCCGAAATGCTGAAAGTTCCAGAATCCGCACCACTTTTGGCAACTTTGGGTTTAACGTTACCTATTTCGCTGTTAAATCTGCCTTTGACAATCAAACTGGATCGAGACTTAAATTTTCAGCGTATTGCTTATATCGAGTTAATTAGCCAAGTTAGCTATTATGTCGCAGCTTTACCCCTAGCAAATCGAGGGGCTGGTGCTTGGGCACCTGCTGGTGGTTTGTGGTTGCAGCAAATCACTATGGTTTTACTCACTATCTTCAGCACTGATCTACGCCCACGCTTATGCTGGAAGCCGAGTTTAATTCGGGAAATGTTGGTGTATGGTTTAAGTTACTCAAGTTCAACTTGGATTTGGCAATTGCGATCGCTCGTCAATCCAGTTATTGTAGGACGTTTTGCTGGGGTTGAAGCTGTTGGTTTTATCGCTTTAGCAATTCGCTTAGCAGAAATGCTGGCTTTTGCAAAGTCTGTCACCTGGCGTTTGGCTATGGCGGCGCTTGCTAAATTGGAGAATGATCCATTTCGCCTACGCAAGAGTATTGAAGAGGGAATGCGTCTACAAGCACTAGCTGTTGGTTTGCCAATGGCTGCGTTTGCAATAGTAGCGCCTGTTGTATTACCAGTCGTTTTTGGCAAAGATTGGACTCCACTGCTGCAAGTTTTTCCGTTGATTTCAATTGGCTATATTTCTAATTCTATCTTCAACTTACATTCGTCAGTCCTCTATCTCTTGGGTAAAAATCTTCTGGTCACCTGGTTTCATACAGCACACATAGTACTTTTTGCCGGAAGTGCGTTTTTACTTGTACCGTACTTAGGGATGGTTGGTTATGGCTGGGCAGAAATAGCTGCAATAGCTAGTTACATAGTCATTCATATATATATAGCAAAAGAAATAGGTAGTCCAAATTACACAGTAGCTTTTGGCTGGTTGATTATATCAATTGCTGTTCTGATTTTGAGTACAGTGAATGAAACAGTCCGTTACCTATCTTTTGTGTTGCTGCTGCTTCCGCTTATCTCAACTAAAGAGAGAAACAGCTTGATTGGGTATTTTCAAATACTGAGATCTTAGAGGCTGTTTGTAAAGTGAATTGATGTAAAGATTGAATGAATATGGGAATTATTGAACCTTTCAAAGACGGGTTTTTAGAAATTATCCCAGAAGGTGAGGGCAGCGATTATTGGCAGATTGCTGCAATCCATATTAATGGAGAAGTTTTTTGTCCTAGCCCCCGTATTTATCCTTCAACAAATGTTGCTATTGCCAAAGCACGGCGAATTTTTGATTGGATATACAATCACGAAATAGAAACTCAAGGCTTGGGATGCTATTGCGAGGAGTTAAAGATAACCTTGTGGCGTCAACCCAAGTTGCATCCTAGTTGACTATTGTCCACCACATTTTAAGGGTTATGTCTGATTTAGAAGAAACGCCGCCGTACGCGAGGAATCCACTCAGGAGATTTTGCCATCGCGCGCCAGATTATGCAAAGTATCGACCAAGCTATCCAGCAGCAGCAATTGATGTCATCCTAGAGGGAATGGAAACACAGTCCCCAATAGTAGCAGCAGACGTGGGCGCTGGAACAGGGATTTCCTCGCGGCTTCTTGCGGAACGGGGAGTGCGTGTTTTAGCAATTGAACCCAACGCCGACATGAGACAAGCAGCTGCACCCCATCCTCTAGTGGAGTTTCGGGAAGGAACAGCCGAAGCGACAGGTTTACACGATGCTTCAGTGGACTTAGTCACGTGCTTTCAATCTTTCCACTGGTTCAATCCAGAACCAACTCTTTTGGAATTTAATCGCATTTTGAAACCGTCAGGAAGAGTTGCTGCAGTTTGGAATAACTGGGATAAGAATGACAAATTTACAGGACATTACATTCAGTTGATACAAACAGCATCAAATTATCCTCAAGATGACAAGCATCGTACCACAGTGGAATCCTTAGCTAGTTATCACCTCATTGATATCAAACAGTGTGTGTTTACGTACACACAAGATGTCGATTTAACTAGACTTATTGGTTTAACAAAGAGTCATTCGATCATACCACGTTCTGGAGAAGTACTCCAACAACTTATCTTTGACTTGCAACAATTGCACGCACAGTTTTGTGATGAGCATGGTATGGTTAGTTTACTTTACAGTACCAGTCTTTTTCTTGCTAAACAATCAGGCAAATCTAGCAAATAAGTACACCGGAGATTAGCTCAGCAAGGATAGTAAAAATGCAAATTTGTCAAGAACTCTCACTCACTCGCATGGGCTGCGGAACTTGGGCATGGGGTAACCGACTGCTTTGGGGATATGACGAAAGCATGGATGACGAGTTGCAAGCCGTCTTCAACCTTTGTGTGAACAACGGTGTGACTTTATTTGATACGGGTGATTCTTACGGAACTGGGAAATTAAATGGACGAAGCGAGTCACTCCTAGGACGATTTTCTAGAGAATATCTCGGTTCAGGCAAAGAAAATATTTGCATTGCAACCAAGCTTGCTGCTTATCCGTGGAGATGGACACGCCAATCAATGGTGTCGGCTTGCAAGTCATCTGCCAAGCGGCTAGGAAAAAATGTGGATTTGGTACAAATGCACTGGTCTACAGCCAATTATGCTCCTTGGCAAGAGGGAGGACTTTTGGATGGTCTCGCTGACCTTTATGAGCAAGGACTTGTCAAGGGTGTGGGCTTATCCAATTATGGACCAAAACGCCTCAAACGCGTACATCAAAGATTTTCTGAACGAGGAATTCCAATCGCGACTCTGCAAGTTCAGTACTCGCTGCTGTCTACATATCCCGTTACCGAATTGGGACTGAAAGATGTTTGTGATCAGCTTGGAATCAAACTCATTGCCTATAGTCCTCTTGCATTGGGGCTGTTGACAGGAAAATACTCTGAAAAAGGTCCTTTTCCAAAGGGCATTCGAGGTTTGCTGTTTAGGCAAATGTTACCAGGAATCCGTCCACTTTTGGCAAGCTTACGAGAGGTGGCGAAATCTAGAAACAAAACTATGTCACAGGTAAGCATAAATTGGTGTCTTTGTAAAGGATCTATTCCTATTCCTGGCGCGAAGAGTGTGGAACAGGCAAAAGAGAATATTGGTGCTTTGGGTTGGGAACTAAATTCTGGTGAAATAGCAGAGTTGGATCAAGCGGCGGCGAGTACAGACAAAAAAATGGTGCAAAATATTTTTCAAACTCGATAAAATGTTCAAGAAATCTCGCAAGATAGTTTATATGCTCAACAATGAACAGTGAACAGTAAACAGTGAACAGTGAACAGTGAACAGTAAACAGTGAACAGTAAACAGTGAAAACTGGTAACTGATAACTGATAACTGATAACTGATTTGAGCATCATAGACGTGGTTCGAGGGCATAAAGTGGCTCAAACTAAGAAGAATGCGCAGGTAACGCAAGGACAAGAGACTCATTCAAGGGACTTTTCATGGTCTTTCTGGTTTGCTTTGCCACTTTACCCTTTTGGCAAACGGCGGACAATTCGCAAAGAAGTAGTCAAGGATACAATTTGGACTTTTGACCAGCTTCAGGGCATTTTCTATGTTGTCGTGCCGATTCGCATGACGGTTGTTAAGTTAAATGAAGGTGGTTTGCTTGTCTATGCACCTGTCGCACCGACGACCGAGTGTATTCGCCTTGTCAATGAGTTAGTCGCAGAACACGGCGAGGTAAAGTATATCATTCTGCCAACTATCTCTGGTTTAGAACACAAAGTCTTTGTTGGTCCGTTTGCGAGATGCTTCCCGAATGCACAGGTTTTTGTTACTCCTAAGCAGTGGAGTTTTCCGCTGAATCTTCCACTTAGTTGGTTAGGCTTACCCCCTAAACGTACTCAGGTTCTCCCAGAAGACAGCAGGCAAACTCCCTTTGCTGATCAATTTGACTATGCAATACTGGATCCTATAGAGCTTGGACCGGGTCGATTTTCGGAAGTTGCGTTTTTTCACAGGCGATCGCACACCTTACTCGTCACAGATTCAGTCGTTTCTGTACCAGAAGAACCACCAGCGATCGTTCAATTAGATCCATACCCCTTGCTGTTTCACGCCAAAGACAAAGCGTCTGACATAGTTGAAGATAATCCAGCAAATCGCCGTAAAGGATGGCAACGTATTTCGTTGTTTGCTGTGTACTTCCGACCAAGTATGGTAGAGATTATTGCATGGGGTGATGTATTTGGTAATGCCTTCAAAGCACCGCAACGTTCTAAGAAAGCTTACTTTGGGTTGTTTCCCTTCAAATGGAACTCAAATTGGAAGTCCTCATTCGATGCACTGCGAGGAAATAGTCGTTTGTTTGTCGCACCAATTTTACAAACTCTCATTCTCAACCGCGCACCAAAGGAAACTATAGATTGGGCTGATAAGGTAGCGAGTTGGGACTTTGGGTGGATTATTCCCTGTCATTTTGACTCACCAATTCAAGCACAGCCGCATCAGTTTCGACAAGCATTCTCCTTTTTGGAAAAGTCTTCTGGTAAAGGGTTCAGCAGTAGCAGTGATTCTTTGCCACAGGAGGACTTTAAGTTACTTAGGGAACTCGATAAGGGTTTAAATAAGTTTGGTATTATACCACCAGCCAAGGAGTTGAAATAAGTTCTATAGCAGTCTTAAATTATTTGTTAACAACAAGATTCCCGACTTTTTTTAGAAGTCATCTGATCTGTGTAGAGACGTAGCACGCACTTTCACATTGCTAATAGGAATTTTAGTCTGACCACCAAGCGTATTGTGCTATGTGTAAGCTTTTTTTATCAATAACTATTAGTCATCTTCTTTTTGAAACAATTCAAATAAACCAATTGTGCCTACAAAAAAAGTGTAAATACCATATTTGAATGGTATCTTTTTTCTTGAAGATGCATAAAAAGCTGCTACAACTGCTTCAAGGAAATGGATTGTGACTGCAAAACGCTCAATCCAAAAAATTGGATTCAGGCTGCTTGGTACTTTAGTGTGAGTTAAAACTGCATAAATATTCCATAATTCTAATCCAATAGCACTTGCTATGAGAATTGTGGATAGAACTTTTACAAAAGTAAAAATATTGTTATTTTGATAGTTTAATTTCATGCTATGTACTAGGATTTTGGTGTAAATTCTTCCTAAGAGTCGATCAAGTTATGGGCGGGTTAATGTGTATTATCTAATATGTGGTTTAATGAACTGAAAAAAGCTGTAAATGATGAAAAGAGGTGACTGTGTCAACAATTCAGAACCCAATAGGGCAGCTTTTGTTAAAATCGATCCTTCGCCTCCTGATTGGAGAGAACAAACTACAGTTTTATAAAACCATAGATTGGCGACATTTGCGAGAATGTTTTCGCCTCCTCAAACCAGGAGGACAATTGATTATTTTGGATGGGAATCAAAAAAGGCTGCGTCATGCGAAATTGTTGATAAAAATCTTCAAGGAAACATTATCCACACTTTATGCTACAGAGAGTGTAGACGATTGGATGAAGGCGGCTGGATTGGAAGCAGTCTCTTTATGATGCTGTTAGTTTTGTGCTGATGCGTCAGCGTGGTATCGCACTAACAATAATACTGCCTGTCCATATAGTAGCAATGGGGAAGCGTTAGCAGTTTTGGGATCGCTTTTCCTCTAAATGCATTTCCTCTAAATGAAGAGATACAATTAGTTCGGCCAAATCATCTGGCTCAATTGGCTTAATGAGATAAGCTTGAAATCCAGATTTGAATGCCAAGTCATGTCCTTCTTCAGTACCTACAGCCGTTATAGCAATAGCAGGAATGCTATTGTCCCAAGAGTAGTTACTTCTAATTGTGCGAATGAGAGAATAGCCATCTACGTATGGCATAGCGATGTCACTAACCAAAATATCTGGTTGAAATTGCTTGATGACCTCTAAAGCTTCTAGGGCAGATGCAGCCGTCATCACTCGAATACCATAATCTTCAAGAATGAAAGTCATTAAGCAACGGGTATCTGGGTCGTCATCAACTACAAGTACTTTTAATCCCTCTAAATACTGAAAAATATCTCTATCGTTTTTCGGATGATAATCTTTTGTAATACTCAACACAATACAGTAGCCTCCTATTCGCTAACTCAATTAGGGGGAAGTCCTGCTAGAAGCTAGTTCACACCTAGCCCACTAGTGGGCATTTTCTTTTTATGTATTAAGACTTAACACAATCTTTATTTTAAAAGCATTAAAACTTTCTGGATTAGTATTGACAGACCAATTTTCAGATGTTACTAAAAAAAAATTAACAAGTTTTCTACAAATGACTTAATAATTGCAGAGGGGGTTGTGATGGGATAGGCGATCGCTTCGCAGGTCCTACGCCCAAGGCACGAAGTGCCTCCCCTGAACTCCGTTCAGGGAGCCAATCGGAGATTGGCGATCGCGTATACGGACGATCGCTTTTACCTCTAACCATAGCTTACGGTAGATGAGAAAGCCTCTAAGAAAACGCTATCACACGATAAGTGATAAGTAGGTAAGACCGTTATGCATGAAATTTCACCGCAAACCGTGCAAATCGCACAGAAACACGCCTTGGAATCACTTAAGCATGGTAAATTGGTAGAAGAGGTTGGTAAGCGGCTGCAAAGCGACGACCAAAGCAAGCAGGAAATTGGTAAAAGTATTGAAGCCTCTGGAAAAACTATTCAGAAGCACGTGCAGGAATTTTTGGAAAAGGCACAGGAATTAAAAGAAGATGCTTCGGTGGAAGTATATTCGGAATCTGTGGAGGCACATATAAATGCTTCTCAAAATCATATTGAGGCTGTTAAAGAATTTCAAAACGAAGTGCGAACTCTTTTAGATGATCACAAGCGCAGTAAATGCAAGCATGAATAAACAGAGCGATCATCGCACTTCGGGCATAACCTCTGGTTTGGAGAATTGCTACCTCCGCTTAACCTTGACTGCCCTAGACTCCACTGTGAACGCTGGAATATCTTGCAGTTCAGTTTCACTCAGGCTGTATTGTTCACAGACTAAGCTTAGACGAGTCCCTGTGGTTTTAACAGCATTCACCGAATGAGTCAAATCACCTTGAAAATACAGTAGCGTGTTAGCTTGTGGTTTAATCTGCCCGACTTGCTGTTTATGGCGGCGCAGCACGAGTTCTCCGCCTTGCAAGTTTGACGGTACTTGCACATAAAGAACACTAACCACCACAGGAGGCTCAATCGTTTTGCAGTAAGATCGCAGGGAGCGATCAATATGTGGATCGACGCGCGAGCCTTCTTTAAGCAGCAGGGGGTTAAGATAGAAAGCGTTGCAGGTGGGCTGTAGCGCTTGGTCGAGATAGGGCTTGAAAAAGGGAAACCGTCGTTCCACTTCCGCAATTTCTGAACGCTGGAACACCACAGAAAACCCTTTGGTGTCAACAAAGTCGCGGTTAAGGTTGTTGATTGCAAGATAGGGGCACGCTAAAATCTCTCCTCGCAAGTCGTTGAGGTAAGTGATTGGGAAGGCGTCTTGGTGCTGAGAATAGTAGTTCAAGTGTTCAAGGAGTTTAAAAGTTTCAAGGTGAAAAGAGATTCAGATTGGTGATGAGGCGAACGCCTATGGCACGCTACTTTGAACGCCAGCCTGAATAAACAAAGCGATGGTGCGGAGCACCCGCCTGAACGCATACCATACACATTTGCGTTTGGCAATCCTCACATTGGGGGATGACGCGGAGCGTCCGCCGTAAGCATTGCTCAATTATCTTCTGTTAAACACTTCCTGGTCAAATTTTAAGGATTTGCTACCGCAAAAGTATTACATTGCGCAGGATTACCCGTCTGAATGCCCCGCTGGAACCAGCGAACTCGCTGGGCTGAACTACCGTGGGTAAAAGACTCTGGGGTAACATACCCTCTTGCCTGACGTTGCAAACGATCATCCCCAATACTGCTGGCAGCATTCAGTGCCTCCTCAATGTCGCCTTGTTCAAGGATTTGGCGCGAACGATTGGCATGATGCGCCCAAATGCCAGCAAAACAGTCAGCCTGTAACTCCTGCCGAACTGAAAGTTGATTCGCCTGTACTCGATCAACTTGACGCTGCATTGCCTGAACTTGATTTGAAATACCCATGAGATTCTGGACATGATGCCCAACCTCGTGAGCGATCACATACGCTTGGGCAAAGTCTCCCGGTGCTTGGTATCGATTCTTCAGATCCTGATAAAAGCTTAAGTCAATGTAGAGCTTTTGGTCGGCGGGGCAATAGAACGGACCAACCGCCGATCGCGTAAAGCCACAGGCAGATTGTACCGCATCCGAATAGAGCACTAACTTAGGCTCTACATAGGTCTGTCCCCTTTGCCGAAACAAACTCTGCCACGTATCCTCCGTATCCGCTAGGACAACTGAAACAAAATCAGCCATACGATCATCCGCCGCAGAAGGTTGTGTTTTAGGAGACTCGGAGTAAGGGCGATCGCTCGGCGCTTCTCGTTGCTGCCAGAGGACACTCGGATCGCCGCCCAAGAGGGTAACAATCACTGACAGAATGATTGCCCCAATGCCACCCCCCACCACAGGAGCCGAAATTCGAGTTCCCCGCCTGTCCTCAACATTGGTGCTTCTACGACCGAATTCCCAGCGCATAACCAACAGTCTCCAAACTACTCAACCTGGCAAAAGTGAACAAAGTGCGATTGCCTTAGGCACGCCCAAAGGGCGATTCGCACCTAAGCTAAATTTTCCATAATTCACCAAAAATTTTAATGATTCCATTCATCGAAATCCTCTGCCAGAGGGACAGCACTGATTTGATAGATAGTCCTACTTAGGGAAGGCGATATCATGCCTGGATGGTTTTGGGTGAGAGCGGTGGTGATACGATCAAGGCAATCGCCTTCTACTGATATGTACCGAACCTTTATCCCTGGCATTGCTCCACCCCTAGTACAGTCTGAACCCGCCTGGTGGTTTGCGTTTGTTGGCAATAAATTGCTGGTTCGCGCCGAAGCAAAGGTCAGCGAAATTCCCAAGCTCATCAGTCTGGCAGAAATTGGCTTGGAACCAGTGCGAACCCAATTCCTTGGCACCCTGGATGGTCAACCTTGTTACTCGGCAGAACTGCCCAAGGATGCGTTAGCGTTCGCGCAGCGTTCCGAAGGAAAGCTTAACGAAGTTATCGCCCCCGATGGGATGGTCTTGCAGGGATTGCGCGAATTGTACGGAACGTTGGATGAACAGTTGTATGCGCTGAGTGGTCGTGCCATCCAAATCGTGGAATGGGATCGCACTCACCAATACTGCGGGCACTGTGCAACTCCGACAACCCAATTATCCCATGAGCGTGCCAAACGTTGCCCCAAGTGTGGATTAGTGAATTATCCTCGCCTCTCGCCTGCGATTATCGTTCTCGTTTCTCGCGGCGAAGAACTTTTATTAGCTCGCGCCCCTCGGTTTCCACCGGGGATGTACAGCTTGCTAGCTGGCTTCGTGGAACCGGGAGAATCGTTAGAAGAGACGGTGGTGCGCGAAGTCCGCGAGGAAGTGGGGATTGAGGTGAAAGATATTCGCTATTTTGGCTCGCAACCCTGGCCATTTCCCAACTCACTTATGATTGGATTCACAGCGACTTACGCAAGTGGTGACATCGTCATCGAACCGCAAGAATTGGTAGATGCTGCCTGGTTTAGTAAGGACAACTTACCGCAGATTCCTCCGAAGTTGAGTATTGCTCGCAAGCTTATCGACTCGTTTGTACTCTGACCAAGTCCCTATGGCGTTCCGCCACGCTGAGGGGATTTCCCTGTTCCCTGTTCCCTGTTCCCTGTTACCTGTTCCCTCTTAATGTCGCCCAGTACTAATCTTGTATAAAAGCGCTTGATCGTCGCTGAGATAAATTCATCAAATTCGCCAGCTTGTAAACAATCCGCGCACCAACATTACCATCCCACTCACCATCACCAACTTCGCACAGATCAAAACCAATAATTTTTCTACCGCTATTTATCAATTCACGGAACAAACAAAAAGCTTGCTCTAATTCCAGTCCACCCGGAACAGGAGTTCCTGTACTTGAACAGTATTTTGGATCTAGACCATCTACATCAAAGCTAATGTAAACATATTCAGGCAAATGACTGATAATTTCTCGACATAAGTCCATCCAAGTCGTTCCCGAATACAGCTTTTGTTTCATGGCTGGGTCATAATAAGCGACAATTCGACCATGAGATTGGTTAATCATTTGCACTTCATCATGACAAATATCACGCAAGCCTACCTGCACTAACTTGGAAATTTGCGGTAGCTTCATCGCATTGAACATGATGGACGCATGGGAAAACTCAAATCCCTCATAGGCATCGCGTAAATCTGCGTGTGCGTCTATGTGCAAAATGCCATAGTTTGCGTAACTGGCTGCTAATGCTTGGAAGTAACCTAATGGTGAACTGTGATCCCCACCAATCACAGCAACTCGTTTCCCATTTTCAATTGCTTCTTTAGACTTTTCAAACAACCATTGATTTACCTGTTGACAAGCTTGATTAATTTCTACTAACACAGCTGTTAAATCTGGTGTATCTGTCAGGGGTTTACCTTGCTCAAGTCGCTCGATAATTTTTGCCGCCAAGGTGCGATAATATTCGTTCTTCTCTAAAATATCTTGAGGAATTTCTACCATGAAAATTCCCTGTTTCCATCCATCAGGATTATCGAAATCAAACAAATCCAGTTGCGGCGAAGCATCCAGAACCCGTTGTGGTCCGTTAGCAGTTCCTGCGCCATAGGAAACGGTCACTTCCCAGGGTACGCCGAAGATAATCAGGTTTGCAGACTCGTAATCAAATGGTAAAGCAAAAAGGTTGCCATTAATTTGACCTATGCCACTGGGATTGTACTCTTGGAGTTGATGGCTCATGTGGGTAGAAAAAACACCGCTTGGTGGACACCTGCACTATTGTAGCGAACCATTAGCTTATGGTATCTTGCTTATCAGACGCACCCTAGCCAATGTGACTATCCACAATGATTAAGGTAGGACGCGCCAAGGGCGATCGCCCTTCTTCGCCCAGAGGCTTGGGTCTAAACGTGTAAAAATCCGGCAACCTATGCCAACTGATAGCTTGGCGATACGCTTTTATGCGTCTGTTACTTTGCGCAATCGCCCTGATAATAGAGGTGAGGCATTGTCCCCTAAAAATCCGATCGCCTTTATTTATTTGCCAATCGCTTATGTCTCGTACCAGGTCAGCCATCAACCTTAATATTATTTTCTTGTCATTTTATAACTTTCTGTTAAGAAAGACAGAAAAAAAACATAGTAAAACTTATGACTACACTCAATATGTTAGTGGACGTGACTATATATTTGAATCGATTGATAATCAGGCAAAAGGTTATATGACTGGACTTGGTACAGGTATCAAACGCGGGGACCATATCATTTTATGTAACAATTCTAATACTTGTCGATATCAGGTTGAAGACATTGATTACTACTCTGAGCCACCCAATATGTGGATAGCTTTACTTCAAGAAGTTGACTTTGAATAGTAGAGATTTTCATTTTTCCAGGATTTAAAGCAGAAAACCCAAGACGCGTCTTTCCGTGTGCAAAGACCTTATATCATGTCTGTGGGACTGTCAAGAAATTGAAACTCCATCGCTTACTCCCGAACCGCTAAAAGATTACTGATGTTTTCGTGGTGACGCCAGTCGCCTCAAGTCGGGAGACCCGCCCACAGCGCTGGCTCCTCTTTCCTCTGTGTCACGCCAGGTGCTACAACGGGGGGAACCCCCGCAACGCACTGGCTCCTCTCTTGCCTCGTGCGGTTTTTTAATTAAGTAATCTACCCTACGGGAACGCAAGGGCGGCGTACGGGTGGGACAGGAGTAGGAAGTGGAGTTCTCCTGACTGCTTTCATTGAACTTTAAAATTCTTTCCATAATTCCAAGACAAAGGTGAGAGTTTATTTTTTTAATAGAAAATATAAAAGCGATAATTATGTCGGTAAACATACAGTTTTTTTTGAAATGAAGAGACTCTTTTGAGTTATTGCAAAGATTAGATATGTCAATTGACACATACTTAACAGTATTGTGTTGTTTTTATGAACTTTAGGAAAGTTAATCGCATGATATTGTATAAATTATCGTAGAATATCAGGTAAGCGTTCGTTGAAATAAGCATATACAAACTTGAGTACAATTAAGTTTGTTGGAAAAGCCATCTACCACTGCGGACACAGAACCCTGTTTGTGAACTAAATTATTGCATGTTTTGAGACTAGGGACAATTTCTAACAGTGAAAACTGTGATAGTTTTTCTGCTCAAAGTGAAGCTTCGGAAACTCAAGAAATAAGTATACTTAGGGTAGTCTACTAGACAAGGAGAACCCTGTAGAGTAGGGTAGGGTTAGTTTTTGTCTGTCAATCACTCATATTGATTCTTTCAAGTCGCACATTTTTAGAATTAATGTACCTGTTGAGAAAATCTCAATGCATTTACTGAGTTAATAATGACTTGATACGATTTTTTCAAAAAAAATAAAGCATCAAAAGGAAATCTTTGTAATCATGACCTCAAAATCATTGAACGGCAAAATCTCAGAGTCGTCGATAGTAGTAGCTGCTGTAGAGCAGATATCTTCTGATCTTGGTGGCGAAGCAGTTATTCTGAATCTCAAATCAGGAGTCTACCACGGACTAAATGAAGTTGGGGCAAGGATTTGGAATTTCATTCAGCAACCCACGGTGGTGAATGATATTAAACAGACTCTTCTGGAAGAATATGAAGTAGAACCAGAAGTTTGCGTGGGAGATATTTTGGCACTGCTGGAAGAATTGAAAGCTGTAGAACTGGTTGAAGTTAAGAATGAAACAGTTGCGTAACTTTCTTAAGCTTTCTGGGAGCGATCGCTATCTTTTAGCAATCACTTTTATCCTGCTGGGAGCAATTAGGTTAGGGCTGTTTTTTCTCGCCTTTCGGAATTTATTAAAGCTCTTGCAAAAGATAAATAAGCCAAATATTCGTTTCCCATTTGAGATTCAGAAAAGTCAAATTTCTGTAGGCAAGATTGTTTGGGCTGTTAACGTAGCAACACGCTATATGCCTGGTGGGGCAAAGTGTCTGGCTCGCGCCTTAACGACTCACTTTTTTATGAACCGCTATCATTACTCCTCTGAACTACGTATAGGTGTTGCTAAAGAACAGGGAGGACAATTAGAGGCTCATGCTTGGATTGAGTATGAGGGACGGGTTGCGATCGGCAACCTTCCGGATCTTTCACGCTTTATTCCACTGCCATCTCTCGAAGGAGTCAAGCTATGAGCGGCATTATGGGCATTTACTATTTAGATGATCGCCCCGTAGACCGGGAAAATCTGGGAATGATGGTCGAAATTCTGGCGCACCGGGGACCGGATGATGCAGATATCTGGATTGATGGAGCAGTTGGTTTCGGGCATCGAATGCTGTGGACAACTCCTGAATCTTTGCTCGAAAAATTACCTTTAGCTAACGGGACTGGTAATTTAGTCATCACGTCTGATGCTCGCATAGATAACCGAGATGAACTTATAAATACGTTAGAGTTTGATAATTTTCTCCCTGAAAAAATTACGGATAGCGAGTTGATATTAGCTGCCTATGAAAAATGGCGGGAGTCCTGCCCAGAACATCTTTTAGGTGATTTTGCCTTTGCTATCTGGGATAAACGCCAGCAGTCTCTGTTTTGTGCTAGAGACCATCTCGGAGTCAAGCCCTTTTATTACTACCACCAACCAGGTAAAGCCTTTGTATTTGCCTCAGAAATCAAGGCGCTACTATGTTTGCAACAAGTTCCGCGCCGACTCAACGAAGTGAGAATTGCCGACTACTTGACATTGACGATGGAAGACAGAGCCATCACTAGTTATCAAGATATTCTGCGGCTTCCCCCTGCTCACAGTATGGTTGTCAGTCAGTCAGGAATGAAGATGTGGTCTTACTGGGAACTCGATCCCCATCGTGAGATTAAGATGGATTCTGATGAGGCTTATGCAGAAAAGTTTCGGGAAATTTTTACCGAAGCAGTACGTTGTCGCCTGCGTAGTGCCTTTCCCATCGCCAGCCAGTTGAGCGGTGGATTAGATTCTTCGGCTGTTACCTGTGTGGCACGAGATTTACTTGCGGAAACAAAGAAAACTTCGCTACACACAATCTCCACTATTTTTGATAAAATTACTGAGTGTGACGAGCGCCCTTTCATCAATGCAGTGCTGGAACAGGGGGGATTGATTCCCCACTACGTCCACGGTGACAAGTTTGGTCCGTTATCTAACCTGGATAGCATTTTTCAGTACGAAGATGAAGGTCTTTTGGGTCCGAGTCATTTTTATCCTTGGATTGTAAACCGTGCTCTTAAAGAACTAGGACTGCGGATTTCCCTAGATGGTTTTGATGGGGATACTACAGTTTGCCACGGTGCAAGTAGGCTTACCGAATTAGCACGTCAGGGAAATTGGAAAACATGCATACAGGAAGTTAAAGCATTTTCGCCACATTTTAATGTCTCACCCTACGCCGCATTTCGGAATTATGGACTGCCATACCTGAAGGATTTGGCAAAGAAGTTCCGTTGGATAACGTTCTTTCAAGCAGTACAGCTCATCCACAAACATTTTGGTGTTTCGCGCAAACTGTTGATCGTAAATCACGGACTAAAACCTGTTGTAGAACAAGTACGGCAACAATGGATGCGCAAACAAACAAAAGTTGCAAATTCCTCTGTTTCCCGAACTCCCCTTGTCAAAGGTAACTTTGCAGAACGTGTTGGTTTAGATGAGCGAATCCAGAAGTTTGGTGCATGGAGTCAAGAACCCCTCACCGTGAAAGAACAGCATTGGCGTGGTCTGACTCAAGGTGTATTATCCTATACCTTAGAACGAGCGGATCAATATGCGGCAATGTTTTCTTTAGAAGCACGTCATCCATTCATGGATAAGCGACTAATTGAATTTTGTCTAGCATTGCCTTCCGATCAGAAGTTATACCAAGGATGGGGAAGGATGGTGATGCGTCGTGGCTTAGAAGGAATTCTACCGGAAAAAGTTCAATGGCGTGGGGGAAAAGCAGATTTATCAGCCAATTTCGACGATGGACTGTTGAATCGCGATCGCCAACTTCTGGATGAAGTGATGTTCAATCAGATTGGATACTTGGAAAAGTACATTGATTCAGATTTCCTGCAAGCAGCTTATCAACGATTGATATCAACACCAAACGAAGTCAGACATGAGGATATTACACCAATTTGGCAGGCAGTGACTTTAGCTTTGTGGTTCGACTACAAGCAAGTGACGCCGTAAGTCCAGCATTCTTGGCAGGTTATGAGTAGAAATATTGTCTGTCGTATTTACGACAACCATGCTACACCGTAAGTCCAATTATGGGGCACTACCTTCAACAACTAGTACATCAACACACTCAAAATCAAAAAATAGATCATGAAAAGTTCTTACACTGCTCCCAAGCTGACTGTTCACGGTAATGTTGCCGACATTACACAAATTACTAATGGTGATACAAGGAAAGATTTTCTATTTTTGAACGGTACCGTTACATCTGATGGTAATGACCTCGGTTCAAAAGATGTCTGCCTTGGAACAACTCCAAAAGGACCTAACTGCGATCCTAAATACTAATAATTCTACCAGTCAAATCTTTGATTTAAAGCTGTAGAACCTATTTAGTCAGATAGACACAGAGGCAACACCAAATGTATGGTTTGTCTCTGTGGCAATTCCACTCTTCTGATGCAGAAAATACGCAATTTTTTGCCTTTTTTGGAAAAAACTTTGTACTTTGGTTAACTTTAGGAAAGTAAATAGGGTTTGCGTGGGTTGAAATACTATTTAATCCAACCTAAAATTCTTTACTATGTAAGAGCGTAATTGGATAGACATATCCTTGGTGAATTTACATTCAATCTCTGTTTTCATTGCACTAGATAAAGTCAGGATATGAAATTTTATAAAGCATACAACTTGTGCATTGCTTCCGAATTGCAACTTCCTGAACTGATGGAAACTGAGGGTGAGCCAGATGTAATTGTACGGTTTGGCAAAGTAGATAATGCGACCGCAATGCAACATGATGGCGGTCAAAATTTTCTGGGAGAAGTACCAGAAGCAGGTGAGTTTTTTATTCACAATGGACGGGAAATTCTTATGAATCCTCTACCAGGTGTGGACGAGGCTCTTCTTCGCACTGTACTTCTAGGTCCTGTATTATGCGTACTGCTGCGACAAAGGGGGCTGCTAGTTCTACATGCTAGTTGTATTGATATCAATCACAAGGGTGTAGCGTTTATGGGTGGTTCCGGTTGGGGAAAATCAACTTTGGCAACTGCCTTCCACAATCGCGGCTACGATGTTTTAACAGATGATGTACTGCCTATCCAAATTAAGACAGGTCAACCTGTTGTTATTCCCAGTTATCCGCAATTTAAACTTTGCCCGGACGCTGCAACTTCTTTAGGACACGATACTAAAAGCTTGTTGCCTGTTTCGCAAAACTCATTCAAAGTAGCCTACAAACTCTCTCGTGGTTTCCAACAAACTCCCCTTCCATTACATCATATTTATGTATTGGATAAGGGAAGCGAACACAAAATTACCAGAATTAAACCCCAAGAAGCCTTTGTTGAATTGGTGCGTCATACTCGCGCTATTAGCTCAATCTCTGAGCAGCAATTTATGGCAGAACATTTGCATTTTTGTAGCGATCTTATCAAAAATGTCAGATTTTCTCGCTTTACGCGCAAACCTTCTCTAGGAGATTTACCTAAGCTTGTAAAGCTAATTGAGGATGACTTAGCACAATCCTATCAAAACGACAGTACAAATGCCCTTGATTCTGTATCTACATCTTTGTTAGCTACCAAATAAAATCAAAGCCGATTAATTATTTATTTTTGAATGAACAGGGTTTTAATATTTTGATTAGCAAACTCCGTAGCGCAAACACCATATTTTCTCATTTAGTAAAAACTCTCAGCTTGGTGTGGGCAGCGTCTCGCTACTGGACTGTGGCTTGGATGATTTTGCTGCTGGTTCAAGGATTGATTCCCGCAGCTTCGATTTCCCTCACCCCAAGGGCAATCAATGCTTTGGTGTCAGTAACTGGTGAGGGCATTTCTGCGGCAAACGTTCAGAAGGTAGTTGTGCCAGTGGGGTTGATGGCAGTCATCGCGGTAGTGGGGGAGGTTTTGAATAGTTCTGCTGAATGGATTCGCACGGCTCAATCAGAATTGGTACAGGATTACATCACTGGTTTGATTCAAAAACAGTCTGTGACGGTGGATTATGGCTTTTATGAATACTCTGAGTACAACGATCAACTCAATCGTGCGCGGGAGGGTGCAAGTGGGCGATCGCTTGCTTTACTAGAAAATACTGGCAGGTTATTACAAAACACTGTTACTTTGTTTGCGATGGCTGCAATCTTGGCTCCTTATGGTTTTGGGCTACCCATCACTTTAATAGTCAGTGCTTTTCCTGCTTTCTATGTTTTGACATATTTCAATAAAAATCAGTATCAATGGTCACAACGTACAACGACTGATCGCCGATGGCTGGCGTATTATGACTACTTGCTGACAAACAATGCCACGGCAGCGGAAGTGCGATTGTTTGACTATGCTGATTACTTCCAGTCGTCTTACCATAATCTGCGTCGGCGACTCAGACACGAACAATTCCGTCTATTGAAACTGCAAACATTAGGTCGCTTTGTTGCTACCATAATCGCACTGTTAATTGCTGGTGGAGCTATAGCCTGGGTAGGACGGCAGGTATTGCTAGGAATTTTGACTTTAGGAGACTTAGCTCTGTTTTTTCAGGCATTCAGTCAGGGACAAAGCATTGTCAGGGATCTATTAAACAACCTAGGACAAATTTATCGCAATAGCTTGTTTCTGGGTAATTTATTTGAATTCTTACAAATCCAGCCCAAAATTGTAGACCCGCTTAATCCTGTCCCCGTACCGTCAACACCTAAGAAAGGAATTCGTTTTCGGCAAGTCACCTTTCGCTACCCCGGTACATCAGAACCAGTGTTAGATAATTTTAATCTGACACTGCCAGCTGGCAAAATCGTAGCAATTGTTGGTGATAATGGTGCTGGCAAAAGTACACTCATCAAACTTCTGTGCCGCTTTTATGACCCTGATTCCGGAAGCATCGAACTCGACGATATTGATTTACGTAACTTTTCGGTGAAAGCATTCCGCCGGTTAATTACTGTTTTGTTCCAATCGCCAATTCCCTACTACACCACGGCTGGGGAAAATATTGCTTTGGGTGACATATCGACAGCATCAGATGACAGAGAAATTCAAGCAGCTGCCAAAGCGTCGGGTATTCACGATAAAATTAAGCGCTTACCCCAAGGTTACAACACTATGTTAGGTAAGTTGTTTCCTGAAGGAACTGATTTAAGCGGTGGTCAATGGCAACGTTTGGCATTAGCACGGGCATTTTTTAGACGCGCCCAAATTATTATTTTAGATGAACCTACTAGCGCTATGGATCCTTGGGCGGAACACGATTGGTTGGAACGTTTTCGTTCCTTGGCGAGTGGTCGGACTGCTGTGGTGATTACTCACCGCTTCACATTAGCAATGCGAGCTGACATCATTCACGTTATGCGTGTTGGGCAGATTGTGGAGTCAGGTACTCACGAGGAATTGCTGGCTTTGGGTGGTTTTTATGCTCAGTCTTGGAAAGACCAAATGCAGACGAGTTCAAGTGTAAGTCTTGAAAGGAGTATATAAAAATTATCACTTTTTTTGTACGTTTAAATACGTAAAAAAAAGTAATTATTAGCGAGTTTTCTCATTTATAGGTATTTTCTTCAAAATTGTAAATTAGTCAATTATTTTTGCCTAATTAGACTGGCTGCTACAGGCGCTCGCATTATTAAACAACAGGGAGCAAATAGAAATGTTATCAACAAAAGAACCACCAAGAATGGGTCTCATAACTTCAGAAACAGTCGAATTACTGTTGTGTTGCGCTCGTACTCATGTTGAACCTGCAACTGCCGAAAGAATTAAATACTTACTTAAAGAAGATATAAAGTGGGAATACCTCATTTCTCTAAGCAATCAGCACAGAGTCCTGCCACTTTTATACCACACACTAAATAAAATTTACTCAGATACTGTTCCCAAAAATGTATTAGAGACTTTACGAGTTAACTTTTATGCGATCGCGCAGCGGAATTTGTTTATGATGCAGGAATTACTCAAGTTGATTGAGTTATTCAAGGCACATAATATCCCAGCCATTCCCTTCAAAGGGCCAGTTCTAGCTACGGCTATTTATGGCAATTTGGCTTTCAGACAATTTGGCGATTTGGATATTCTCTTGCATAAAAAAGATATTTTGAAAGCTAAAGAATTGATGCTCGCCCATGACTATCACGCATGGCATCAACTGAGTAGTGCAGAGGAAACAGTCCATCTTCGGGTGCAATTTGAATATAACTTTCTGCGTAACGACAACCAAGTCTTCGTAGAGCTGCACTGGGGGTTTACACCAAAATACTTTGCTTTTGACTTTGATCCTGAGAGTGTGTGGGAGGATGTACAGCAAGTATCTATTGGAGGTACAAACGTTTCCAATCTCTCGCCAGAAAAACTACTGATAATTCTGTGCGTACACGGTACAAAAGATTTATGGCAACGGCTAAGTTGGATTTCTGACATTGCCGAGGTGGTGCGGGTTCATCAGACAATAAATTGGCAAAATGTGTTACAACAAGCCAAAAAGTTGGGTGGTGAAAGAATGTTGCTGCTCGGTCTTTATCTAGCAAACAAACTTTTAGGAACATCTTTTCCCAATGAAGTCTGGCAGAGAATAGAAGCTGACTCGGTAGTAGATTCACTAGCTACACGGGTTTGTCAGCAACTTTTTTGTGATATTGATAGCCAGCATGAGAAGATTGATGAATTGAGTTTCTATCTCCAGTCAAGAGAATATCTACACGATAAAATTCGCCATCTTCTTTTTCGTGCATTCGTTCCCACTGTTGCAGATTCAGCGTTTTTCTCATTACCTAAATCTTTGTTTTTCTTATACTACTGGCTGCGACCATTCCGACTATTGGGAAAGTATTGTTTGAATGCTTTAAAGTGACTTAGCTGTATTTTAAACTCAAATGAAATATTTGAAAAAGCCAGTTTATTTGACAAGCTGGGTTTTGATATTTAGCAATTATATAAATATTTAATAAGATGGGTTTTGCAGCATAGTTCTTGATTTAAGTGCACCCATATTCCTTGCTTGAGCTTGGTGTTCTTGCCACCGCAGACCAATCAAACTAGCAATAGTGAGCATATAACCTGGTTCTTCCATCTGGGTAAAAATCAACCCATGAACTAACACAGTCAGCATCAAAATCTTAGAAAAATCATCCATGCACAGCTTACGCCATACTATTGAACAAAGATACAGATAGGCAAATAATCCTAAGAATCCGAAATCGCCCCAAATCGCAGCCCAACCAAAGAAAGGAGCAAAGAAACTGCTGCCCTTTTCCGGTCCAAGCCAATGATCGCGTGTAACTGCCCAAACCTCATCAGCAACAGTTGATGTCGTTGCTCCTAAGGGCTTCAACAAAAAGCTATAGTCTTTAAGCATCCACCCACCCAAGCGACCGACAGTATGACCCGGACCAAGACCCAGCCACCAATTTAGAGGAGAATGGAAATGGGAAACGATGGTGTGAATTCCTAAAAGTTTCATCTTAGTCGCTTCACCATCTGAACCATAAAGTTCTGGTCTGATCCAGGTTTTGAATGCACTAAGGGCTTCGACATTCTCAATACCCCACTGAAAACCAATGATGAAAATAGCTAAACCTATGATGTAAAGCAATACTTTGCTAGGATTCTTGGTTTTGGTAAGAGATAGAATCGCAAACCCCAAAATGAATGTCACGATCACCTGTTTTGCATCACACACGACCAAATGTATAAGACTAGCAACAAGCACCAAAGCGCGTAACCAGGGAGGACGATTTTTAGCACCTGTAAAGTAAAACAGGCTGAAACTTAATGAAACAGAAGAACCTACAACGTGTCCTGAACCAGTTCGATAAAAAACCCCCTGCATGTCATCTGAAACCAGACCTAGAACTAACCACTGGAAGAAAGCAAGTAGGAGGTGAAAGACGTTGAAACCAACTATCCAAGCGCGGAAGCGTCCAAGGCTTTCTTCAGACATGGGCAGGCTAATTATAGCCAGCAATAGCATGAAAGATTCAGTAAAAAGCAAAAAATCAACAAAAACGTTGATCGCTCCTACTTGATTGAAAAGTGCACTAGTAAAACCAATTGTTAATAATAGCAGCAATGCGAATAAAATTTCTTTTGAAATTAAAATTTGGCGGCGATTTTTAGTTCTTGTTGTAACTAATGCAATTCCACAAGCGAAGGGAACAACGGGGAAGTGGAGAAAATTTATGACCGCTGGTGCGCCATAGGACTGTATAATGCGGGGAAAAAAAGCAGTAGCAAATGCTAGCAGCAAAAGAGTGGAACTCTTGATGTAATTCTTATTTGTTTTTCTTAATGCTGCTTCTACATTCATTTACTGACCTCTGTGTATCAACTCACCGTTAGAAAAGACAGTTTTTTGATTCTGTTGAAGCTGTGTATAAATTTCCATTAGCTGTCGGTAGTTTTTTGGGGCGGTATACTTCGCTTCAAATTCTGCTCTAGCCTCTGGTCGCATCTCGGCAAGTTCTGCTGGATGGGACAGCACCCATTCCATTTTTTGCGCTAAATCTTGTGAGTCACCCGGACGAAAATGCAGACCAGTGCGACCGGGATCTACTAGTTCGGCGATCGCACCAATATTAGATGCAATGACTGGTGTCCCCTTAGCAAACGCTTCAATCGCCACTCTTCCAAAGGTTTCGTACCACTTGGAAGGAAAAATTAGCACCGTTGCCTCTCCCATGAGGGCGTAGACTTCTTCAATAGGTTTGCGTCCCAGCCATTCCACATTAGGTAGTTTATTTACTACTTCGGCGACGCGATCGCGCAATTGCCCATCGCCAATAATCTTAAGTGGGATTTTTCCTCCTAGTTGTTCCCAAGCTGACAACAGCGTATCTAAGCCCTTTTCTACGGAAAGTCGCCCAACATACAACGCATATCCTCCCTTTCCAGAGCCAACGCCAGGGTCAGGGGAAATAAAATGGGGTTTGACTACAATTTTTTCTGCTGGTAGTCCTCCTTGAATAAACTTCTGCCGTGCAAATTCTGTTAGAGTTATGTAGCGATCAACCATCTTTGTCCAAGTCTTCAGCAGACGATGCACGGCGAGCATTGTGGCTACTGCACCGCTAGCTGCCTTACTTTCGCGGTAACAACCGTGCTGTACTCCTGGTAAGGGAATAGATTTGCCCAAGCAATCCTCGCAAACTTGTCCATCTCGGAAAAATAGGGCATTAGGACACAGCAGCCGATAATTGTGTAATGTCTGCACTACAGGCACACCAGCGTCTTTGGCGGCATAGTAAATAGAGGGGGACATTAAGGGAAAGAAGTTGTCCACGTGCATGACATTGTAGATCTGCTGCTCAAAACGACGCTTCAAAGTTGTATAAGCTTCCCTAGACCAGATTGTTTTGATTGCCATGCGTCCTGCACCCAAAGTGGAGATGCGATCGTTAGTATCTTTATAGACCTCGACTTGATGCCCCATTTGTTGCATGAGGAGTGTCTCAGCTTCAATCGTCTCGTCCTCACCCCCTCGAATTTGGTAATAGCTATGTACTTTCAGGATGTGCATTTCTGGGACTGCTCCATAAAACTTATACAAATCGCTCAAATATCAGCAAATCGATGTTTACTTCCCGATTCAACCAAGGGAGTCGGCTCCTACTTGTCCACGGGCGATTCCGGTTGAGCCAACCGTACATACTCATCTGGGGCGTTCAACAGATTCAAAGCCGCATTCAAATCCCTGTCTAACGTGATTGTGTGAGCTACGCAGATGGGACTAATGCATTTGTAAACCCTGTCAGATAGCTTTAACTCTGAATGCTTAATGCCACACATACAGCACGTTTTTGATGATGGATACCACCTATCAACTAGTTCAACCTTAGTCCCGTAAACTTGGGACTTATAGGTAAGTTGACGGCGAAACTCGTAGAATCCTAAATCAGAGATCGCTGCCGATAATTTTCTATTGGCAAGCATTCCACTTACATTTAGGTCTTCTATGCGAATTTGATAGTACTTGCGGCTTATATCTGTTGTTAGCTTGTGCAAAAAGTCTTGACGCTGACTTGCCACTCGCCAGTGTTGCTTAGCCAAAAACTCAAAATACTTTTTTGCTTTGTTTGATTGTTTGATACCTAAGCGATGGTCACCCAATTGTTTGTTGCGGTTACGCCATTGTAATTTAGCCAGCTTGGTTTTCGCTTTTTTCATTGGCTTTGGCGATTCCACGGTAGTCCCATCGCTGAGAGTGCAAAAACACTTCACCCCTAAGTCAATTCCAACTTTTTCTTCTGGATGATACGTCGGTGGGATTTTTTCAGCGTCTATAGCAAAACTTACAAACCATTTACCAGCACGATAACTAATAGTGAAAGTCTGTGTTACGTAACGACAAGGTAAAGATTCTTTAAGGCGAAAAGTCCCCAATGTAGGAATCTTTATTTGCTTTCCTGGCGACAGCAGTACTTTGCCATTGCTGTCATAGACCGTGAAAGATTCTCCATCCTTGCGACGCTTAAATCTTGGTCTGTCAGCTATCCCTTGACCCCAACGTCTGTAAGCATTTTCCAAAGCCTGTAATGAACTTTGATAAACCTTGGAAGAAAGCTTAGACATCCACTGAAATTCTTGCCGCTTCTTGGTGTAGTTAGTCAAAACCTTTCTGATGGCTTTGACTTTCTTCCCGTATCCACCAACTATTCCATCCCTTTCTAATCCCTGCATGAGTGCTAACCCGTAGTTGTAAATAAAACGGGAAAACCCAGCATGTTTACGCAGCAAAGTTTGCTCTTTATTATTTAGTTTTAGCTCAACTTTGATTGCATACATTGCTTTAATCATGAGAGGTTATACTATTCATTGTACACACGTTTTACGGATAAGTAATGATAAAACAGGATAGAAGGATAGATTTGCGCGTGACAGAAGCAGAATTAGAATTGCTTGATGAGTATTGTCAGTTGACCGGGAAGAACCGGACTGATGTGCTACGAGAGTTTATACGTAGCTTGAAAAAGAAAATGCGGAATACCGAGAAATATTCGATTTAATTAGATTTTTGGCTATCTAGTATCACCTCCTTAACAGAGTAATCGGGTGTGACAATCTTTTGGTATAGCTGGCTAAACAGTCGCCCCTTGGCTTCCCAAGAGTAGTCCTCCCTAACCCGACTTTGACCTGCTTGTCCCATCTGTACTCGCAGTTGCGCATCTTTAGAGATTTTTACCATTGCTGTAGCCATATCCGCTACTGTTTGTTCTAAGGTATGAGCCGCAATTTTAAAGCCCGTCTTCTCAGTCACCTGCTGGGCTGGTCCTCCCAAATCCAAGCAAATCACCGGACGACCTGCTGCCATTCCCTCTAAGCACACCCACCCGCCAGAGTCGTGCAAACTGGGATGAACCAACACCTGGCACTGAGCTAATTTGCCTAAAGTTTCTTCTCTTGGTAATCGTCCCCAAAATTTGACCTGATGGGCAATACCTAAGTCTGCTGCTAGAGATTGTAGTCGTTGCAGTTCTGATCCATCGCCTACAACCCAGTATTCAGCATCAGGTAGGTTAGCTTGAGCAAAGGCACGTAAGCCTAAGTGAAAGCCTTTCCAATGCAATAGCCGTCCCATGCTGATAAACCGCACAGGTGCGGCATCTGGTGGGGGAATTTGGGCAAGAGTCTCAATTTCTTGCTGCGACAGTCCAGACTCAGACAAAATCTGCACATGGGGACAGCCCATTTTTCTCACCCGCTGTGCTGTGTCTTCTGTTGTCGCAAAAGCTATATCGCTTTTTTGTGCTGTGAAGTGTGTGAACAAGTCAATTTCGCCTATAAAGCGTACCAAGATACGAAGAGATTCGTAAATTTTGTTACTCAAATTGAAATCTTGCCAGAATACCTTAGGTGCTGACTCTCCACCGCCAACTGGTCCCCAAATAAAAGGTACGGGCAACAAGGAAAGGAAGCTAGGGCTGGAATATTTAACAAACGTTACGTGCTGCACGACATCAAAGTTAATTTCGCGATGCAGCTTACGAGCGACAAAGTATGCAGTTATCTGCCAAAGATAGTAATGAATTTGCATTGCACCGCTTTGTCCTAACTTCCAAATGTTACCCAAAATGGGTGTGGTGAAGTAGACAAAATGCATATTCGGCACTGGGTTGCGGGCTAGTTCTGCTTCAATGACATCTTTACTTTCGACAGGGCGAGTTAGTACCCAAACTTCGTGATGCTTGGCAATTTCTCGCGCTACATTCCAACCGACTCCGGGTTCGGAACCTCTGCCTGGTTCGCAAGAATAAGCGGATAGAAGGACTTTCATACACAGATTATTTTTTGCTTGGGTTAGAATTTTTAGAAATTAATAGACCGTTTGGGAATATGCTTTAGCAAAAGGTAAGATGCCTTAAAAATGGATGCTTACAATCCAACTTTTTGCTCACGCAATCCATAAAGTAGACGTCGCTCCTTCCAAAAGGATATTTTAAAACCTACTTTTTCTAGATGCTGTGCTAAGGCATCAACATTTCCAGATTCAGGATGATACTCTAATGCTATACGTTTAACCTTACACAACAATGTTTCTGGGCAATTCATAAGCATGGAAAATTCCATACCTTCAATGTCCATCTTGAGGAAATCTACTTTACTTAAGGCTTCAATAGTTTTATAAAAGCTAACTGTAGGCACCACTTTTATGTTTTCTGGAAGGAAATTATGCAGTTCTTCATCATTAACAATCATGCTACATCCTGGATCTTCAGCAATATGAAAGTTGACTGTTCCATCTGATAAACCTATAGCTGCGTTGAAAGTTTCAACATTTTTTATATTGTTAATTTTTAGATTTTCAAGTAGGTACTGATATGTCTCCGGAGACGCTTCATAAGATATAATCTTTCCTAATTCAGCATGTTTAGCTGCAAATATACTAAAAAAACCTTTGTGTGCTCCTAAATCTAGGACAGTATCTGTTGGATGAATTTCAAAGCCAGAAAGATAAGTGTATTGTTCATCAATAAACATTTCACTAATGAACTGACAATCTAAAGTATTAGACTCAGCAATAATATTAATGCCGTTACGTAGTTTATATAAAATTCTCTTTCGAGACATTATATGTAACCTATCAACGAACCACAAGGGAAAGTTGCGATACGCTGCACTTACCAATCTAATTCTTTTTATTGAATAAACTATTTTTTTCCAGATCTTTGTCATGATTTACTCCACTGAGGATAGAAGTATTTTAAGCAGCTATATCTTCATAAATTTTTAGATAATCTAAAGCTACTTTACGAGGATGGAAGTTGTCTTTAGCAAAGGTTTGTGCCGACTTTGACCAATGCTGAACTTGAATTGGTTGGGCAAAAGCTTCCGTTAGTAATTGAGCAGCTTTTGTAGGATTTGCTGGCAATACAAGTCCAAGGTCATTTTGATGAAAAAGTTCAGCAAAATTAGGCAGATCGCTGACTGCACAAGGTAAACCCATATACATAGATTCAGCAATAGAGACTGGAAAACCTTCCCAACGAGAAGTTTGAATATAAAAACTCGCATCTGCCAATACTTGAAACTTTTCTGCTCCAAATATTGGTTTATTAAAATGAACATTACAAGGACAGTTGTGACGAATCTTCTCTAGCCACTTCTTAGTTTTTGAATCTTCTGTTCCATATAAATCAAATTCAATATCTGGTAACAAACGTGCAATTTCTACTAAAATATCTATTCCTTTGTGTAAAACATCATAACGACCTAAGAAAACTAATCGTTTAGCTTCTATATTGCCTTTCCAGATTTGCTCACTAAACTTAGAAGTATCAAAGGGGCTTGCCACCCAGCGAATGATACCTTGGTAGCGTGGCATAAATGCGCGTATCGTTCTTTCTTCTTTAGGTGTCACTACTGTAATTGCAGAAGCTTGAGAGAATCTACGCTTTTCTGCAATCAAATCATAAAAGAATTTTTTTGCTTTTCCTCGCAGTGAATCTAACCCACCATGTGGAGTAATTACATAGGGAATTTGATTTTGAACTATCTTCCTAGCCAGAGTAGCTTGTTTAGGAAGATAGACTGAGTGCATATGTACAATACTCGGAGTGTCTGTATGAAGAAGTGACTTTAGCTTATTGGGGTCGTAGCGCCAGGTATTCGCTGGGATATGCATTAACTGAAAACCAGCCTCATCAGCTAATATTTTTGCCGCTTCATCTGGTGGAGAGTCCAGCATTAGAGTCACTTGATGACCCAAGAAAGCTTGCTCTTTAGCAACTAGCCAAACAGTCGCATTGACTCCATCTACTGCTTTTGGAGAAGAAGAAGAACCAACATGCAAAATCTTCATAATCTTTCTATGACTTTCTTTTATTATTTTGATTATGAACTGATTAAATTAGATTTAAGCCAAAACAGGAATTGTAATTTTGTCCACTCTCCTAGCCATGAGATTAATCTAGCCAAGAACAGAAAGACACCTAATATCATTCCATATCTTTCTACTAAATAAAAAAACTTAGTTTTTATGCGGTAGGGTGATTTTTTATTCCAAAATGCAGAACTAAAAACTTCAGGAGCACTTAGACCTGGGCGAAAATATTTTGGTAAACCTAAGGTTTCGTGAACTGGTCCAATTAAGGTCGCCTTTAAATCTCCGATTAAATATGCTTTAAATCCAGAGCAAGTTGCCCTAAATACATACATATCGTCACCTGAATAATGAGGAAATTTTTTGGCATCTGGAGAACCAATTTTTTCAAATACTGAAGTTGGAATTCCTACACACCAACCAGACATACTGTTAACTTCTAAAACCTCGCCTGGGTTTGCTACACACCCTCTTTTACCTTGAGCACCGTTATGTACCTTGATAAGTGCGTTGTCTTGCGGAACGTAACAGGTTGGTGCAGCGATGCTATCAGGATGCTTTTTAAGAAACTCTACTAACTGTGGCAGCGTACCCTGGTCGGGTAGACAATCATCATTAAGCCAAATAAAATACTCTGCCCCCTGTTCGTAGGCATATTCCATACCCTTTGCCATTGCCCCTGTCCACCAGAGGTCTCCATTACCAGGTAAAACAATGACTTCTGGATATAGGGTATGAATTGCTTCTGGTGTGCCGTCGGTAGAACCATCATTAACCACTACAACATAATATTTTTGTAGATCGCCACATTTTTGGAGATGCTCTAAACATGCCAATGTTGTCTGTTTGCGATTGTGGACTGGTATGATGATGTACACACACTCTTTTGTAGGAGTTTCAAGCATAAGACCTCTGAGAGATTGAATATAAAGGCTAATCAACTTAGCAATGACTAACTGAGCGATATACTTCAAGTGTCTGAGCTACGGTTTTATCCCAGCTAAAGGTTTTGGCTCGCTGATAACCTTTGGTAATTAAGCGATCGCGCTCTATGGGGTTATCTAGTAAGAAGAGCAGGATTTCTGCCAGATCGCCAACGGCTTTGGGATCAAACAATATGCCTGCATCGCCTACAACTTCTGGGATGCTAGAAGTGTTGGAAGCAACGGCAACAGTACCGCAAGACATTGCCTCTAAAGGAGGAATACCAAAGCCTTCGTATAGAGATGGATAGACAAAAGCAACACTGCAACGATAAAGCTTTGCTAAATGATTATCACCAACTTGTCCATAATACTCAATGTAGTTTGTTAAATTAAGCTCTTTAATAAGGTTTGTTTCATAAGTGTTAAATGGGCGACCGACAACGCAAAGCACAACTTCTGAATTAACAGATATAACTTGGGAAAATGCTAACAATAAGCAATCAAAATTTTTGTACTGCTTATCACGACTTCCGACAAAGAGGTAGTAAGGTTGTGTAGGAGTTTTTTCATTACCATAAGATTTGTTTATATCTATATCTGAGGCGAGATGTGTGACCGTTACCTTATTTTCCAAGGCAGGATACCGCTCAAGCAAATCTTTTTTTGTATTCTCGGAAACACAAATAATTCCCTGTGCTGCTAATACTGCTTTCTGTTTTTCCTTTCTCTCTATTCCATGAGGATCCTTTTGTTTAGGAAAAAGCTCATGAATCATATCATGAACTGTAATGACAACAGGACATTTATATTCACTAATCTCTCGTTGAGTCAGCAAGCTATAGTAAGTAGGATGGGCAAGTTCAAATTTCTCATTATTCGTTACTTTCCTAAAATAAAATTTCTCTATTATTGGTGCTATACGATAGTGCAAAAATCTCGAATATTTGAAATCTCTTAAATTCGGATGTGCTGAGTAATGAGCCGTCCCTGTAGTATTAGCTTTATCACAATAAGTCGTAACAATGGGAGTATAAGTTTCTGGTAATCTACTGATTATATTGGCAAAATAGCGACTAATTCCTCCAAATAATTGTGGACTGTACATTTTGCCATCATAAAAAATACGCATATTTACTCTTCCTTAAAAAACTGGGCACACTCCAAAATTATTAGTAATTTTCAGAAGTACGTAGGCACATTGCAGATTTGATCTTTGTGCATTACGCTCTTATAACTCACTGGGGTCAATGCCCAACTCTCGCAACGTGCGGCTAAGTAATCAGCCCATTGAAGTTCCTATTTTGTTGTTGACCTTTGCCTTCTTAAGGTAATAACATTAATCATGCTTGACTTGTTTGAGGTTGTGGACTACTTTTTCATGGTTATCAATTAGGTGTAGTTGAGTTCCGTGTTCCTACTTAAAGTTTTCTATAACTTTTTGCAGCGTCAGGATTAATACCAGAAAAATTTATGTCGTTTATGTAAAGTATTGTAAATATGTGTTGCCGATCATTATAACTACTAGCTTTTAAAGCTCATTTGGCTTTCGACACAATACGAACTCCGCGAGCAAAGGCAGGGTCAATAATGACTCCGTTTTCTTGAAGCACATGGGGATAGCCCGATCCAAACTCTCGATGATAAGCTCCGAAAGAGGAAGCTTCATTTCTATACATTGGTTGTGTTGGCGTTCCTTGGGCTGGATAAATAAGCCCACCAATTATTTCAGTAAAGGCATTTTGCCTATTGTCAAGAATCTGACTAGGTTGCTCTGTTTTGAGACCTAATATCCACAGATTGCCTCCATTGTTGCGTATCTTAATGTCCTTAGACTCAACGTTGTAAGAACGAATCCATACTTGTGCCCCCTTCTCGATCTCAATGTTTCCGCAGCAATAATCTTCAATGAAGACTTTACCAGCACCTTTGCGAATTTTGAGTTTAGCACCGAGCGATCGCTTGACTACTACCGTGCCAGAACCTTGAAAGTCTGCTATAGGCATATCGAGCTGCTCAATAGTTACTGGTTTAGTATTCTTGAAGATTACTGTATGGTCACCATAAAGGTGTGCAGATAAACCAACAATACGTTTAACTGCTCCACGCACTATAATGTCACGTTTTATCGGATAGGCAGCATGAGTGAAGTTTGGGAAGTAGACTGTGCTTTTTCCCGAATCAATTCCAGCTTGAATTGCTGGTCCCCAGTCATCGGTTTTGTTATTGTTTACTGCTTTGTAATCCTGAATGTTTGCCCATTTGGAAAAATCCTCATCCCACTGAATGTAAGGTGCATCTTCGATAGGTAAGTTCAATGATGTTATATTTACTTTTTTAGATGAGGCTTGAAGTGGGCTTGAACTGTATTGTTTCAGATAATTACCGCCTATTCTCTTATCAAAGTTGCTGACAATTGCCCGATAACCTGATGAGCGGATATTGCGAACAAAGAGTTCACCATTGCCTTGAATCGCCGAGTACTTAGAAATACCTCCAAAAAGGTTACTATCAAGGAGTACAAACAGTCCATAGTCTCGACCGTCACTTAGTTGCACAGCAGGTACTCGATTGCGACTGTGAAGATGTCGCACTACAGCATTATGCTGGCTACTGAGGAAACCGGCTACTCTTTGCTTCTCCAAATCGATGTACTCGAATGTCATTGAATAGACTCCCCAGTTAGTTGTTAGCCCGTAGTTAAAGCCACTAACTGCTACATGATTCACCAATGCAGGTCCAGGACCGTCTCGATCCATTGCAATACCAATCAGACCGGAGTTATCAGCAGCACTGACAATAACGTTTTCGATTCCTCCTCCATTATGGGACGAAAGGTCAATGCCCACAGCACCGGGATTGCCAGAACCAACATTAATAGATAGGTTAAGAATATGATTGGAATGGGAGATATTGTTGTGCTTTGCTTCCTTCCCGTTCAGCCGACAGAACAATACAGCCTTGCGATTTTTTGGATCGTTATAGCCAATAGCATTTGCCTTGAGTTTTATTATTGTGCGTCGGGGACCCACACCACGCAAGGTTAGGAAGCGTTGCCAAGAAATCTCGTCTGAAACCAGGTAAGTTCCTTGAGGAAAGTAGATTTGCTCCCATGCATTCGATGTTGCGGCGATCGCTTTCTTGATTGCTACTGTGTCATCGGTTTTACCATCACCTTTTGCCCCAAAGTCCTTGACATTGATTGCAGGCGCTTTTGGGGGAAGCGGAAAGTTTTTATCAATAATACTTGTTGGAAACGCTTCTTTTGCAGGTATGAAGACGTATAGGAGTGTGGTAACTAATGCTACTAAAAAACAGAGAAAAAAGATTCTCTGAAAACGAGATAATTTCATAATTCCGTGCATGGCATACCCGTACCTACAGTTCCACTCGATGCAATATCTGAATCTCTCCCCGATTCGCTAATTTCATACAGACGACCTTTAAATATAAAAGTTGCAGGTTATTAAATTCACAATTTTAATTAATTGAGAATTAAAGATAAATCCTTGATCAGTCGTTTTCTAGAGAAGCTTACAGAGATAGTTTCCTTAGCATTTGTTCCCATTGTTTGACACAAGTCTTTATTTTTCCATAGTTGTAAAACATACTCCGCAAATTCTATAGCATTGTTGGCAATAAAACCATTTTGGTTGTGGATTATTGGCGATCGCTCACCAGCAAAACGTGTAGCAACAACAGGAACCCCATGAGCCATTGCTTCAACAATTTTTATTTGCTGACCAGTTCCACCAAAAACAGGGCAAACTGCAAACCTTGCTTTTTGATAAAGCTCTGCCAAATTTGGCACAAATCCAGATAATAAAACTCCTTCTGTAGGGTAGACTTCTTTGCAGCCGGTTCCTGTTACTTGCAGCAAAAAATTTGAGTCTTGCTGTAAAACTAAAGGTAATATTTTTTTAATAAAGTAGAGATAACCTTGAATGTTAAAAAGATTAGGTCCTATGGGAAAAATGGCTGCCCCTTCATACTGATTATTTACATCATAGGGAGCCTGTTGTACTGGTATATATGATATTTTAGTTTTAAAAGTTTTATTTTTAACAATTTCTATTTCGGTGGGACTAATTACTATAGTATGATCGTAATTATCAAATACAGAAAATTCCTCTGAGGAAGTTTCTAAATTAAGTTTTTCAAAAAAATCTTCTTGGAAAATTTGCTCATCAATTTGAGCGTTATGACAAACGGGAGTAGTCAAGTATTTCTTGAGAGCTTTTTGCATAGCAATATTTAGTGTGATCAAGTCATGAGTATCAATTACTTTGCGACTTGATGAAAATTGCCTATCGCTGCACAAGCCATCCCAGTTAGCATAGTTCATGAAAAGAATTTTAGCTTGAGTGCTGTGAAACTTTTCAGCAAACCATCTACGCATTCCAAAGGGAGTTTTAATACCCGAACTGATTGGAGGCGTTTGTCTAATAAGTTTGTAGTAAATACGCAAAAACAATATAAATTTACGGTCTAGTATTGTCGGCTCATAAATAGATACATCTGTCACAAAATCCGCTTTTAGAGCTTCGATACTTGACTTTTCCCACTTCGTTTCGGAAGTGAGGGTAGAACTCATAAAAATAACTTGAAAACCAAGTTCTTTAAGACAATATAGTGTTTCTAAACATCGCTTATGAGCACCTGATTTAGCTGGGTAAGGATTGTGTGGAAAGAAAAATAAAACTGTTTTGTTCATAATGTAAGAAGTATATTTCAGTTCTCAAAATACTATGTTTGAGGATGCAAGAGACTCATGCCAAGTATTTGCCTAACCTGACATATTTTAACCGAAACTAAACATTTGAGTGCTGACAAAACTACTTTCAAAGAATGGCTACATCTAAGTGCTTCTCGAATTTGAGCAGTTGCAGCCTTTGTCTCTCCTACTTTCAACATTCGCCATGCCTTGCTGAGTGCATCAAATGCATAAAATTCTCTGGCTTTCTTTGACAAACGATCACTAGTACCATCCGGCAGGTATTTTGCCGCAATTTCAATAGACTTGCGTGTATCAGCGGTATCTTCACCAGTTTTAGATAAACGAGCGAATTCCGAAGCTGAATGCAAGCGATAACAGGCTAAGATTTGTGGCTCATACCAGACTGGGTAGTGGGCTGCAATTCTTCTCCACATTTCCCAATCGAGAGCGCAAGGTAATTCTGGAAGAAAACCACCTAATTTTTCATAAACACTGCGTTTCACAACGATTGCAGGGCATTGAATAAGTTGTCTCACCGCAATTTGTTCTATCCAATTTGTAAGAATTCCGGGGGTTTTACTTTCAATCCGTGACAAAAGTTGCCAATGACTATCCGAATCAATAAAAGCATGACGGCAAAATGCCGCTCCCACAGATTGTTCTTCTGCCAAGCTTTTTTGCAGAGTGCTATAAAATCCAGGTAGCACTAAGTCGTCTTGATGCAAAATGTGAATCCAATGACCTTTGGCACGCTGAATGCATGTGTTCCAGCTATTGCAAAGACCACCATTCTTAGGTTGCCGAAAAAAAGAAATCCTATTTTGACCAATTTGCCTGACAAGTTCTTCTGGATCGTCTTTAGTAGAACAATCATCGATGACCTCAATTTGCATGTATTCAGATCCAGGGTCTTGGTCAAGAAGACTGCGAAGAGTTTGCTCTAGATATTTTGTCCCATTGTAAGTTGGAATCATCACAGACCAAAACGGCCTGGTAGTTCCTTCGGGAAGTAAAGCAATTGTGGGATACTGAATATTTCCAGCTTCTGCAATTGGGAAGTTTTTGCTGATAGGCTTCATATAAACTTTGGCGATACAATATAATATGCTTAATTTCCGTGTTACTACTAGACTCTTCTTTAACTTTTAGAAGGGTCAGGTTTTTTACAAAAAGATTTTATGTAATTTTTGTCAAGCCTTTGTAAAATATTGTGCTACAGTTCGGTGTAACGACTAGCTTGTAAGTGTAGAGGCTATTCCTCTAGAGCAATCCGTTGAGGCGATCGTAGCGCTTCACTCTTGACAATTTTGACTGGTACGTAGATACCTAGGAAACTTGGTTAGTTCAGGGTTAATGCCCAAATCTCCCAGTCTTGCTGCTAAACACTAACTCTTTAAAACTTTTGCTAAATTAGATGAAAAAGCTTCTAAATTATATTTACTCTTACATAAGTGATAACCCCTGTTTCCCATCTCTCTAGTCTCATCTGGTTGTGATAATAAATAGGAAATTGCTTGCTGCCACCCTTCAACATCTCCTGGATTGATCCAAATACCAATTTTTTCCTTTTCAATGTCTATGTCAATTTGATTATTCCTTGTCATTACTACGGCTTTACCTATAGCCATAGCTTCTAGAAGACTTGTTAATCCTTTTAAGTTCATTGTATCTGGTTTTTCCTTTGGCATATCTAAAGGAATAGCAACTGCATACGCTCTTTCATACTCTGCTACAAGTTCTCTAAATGAGAGATTTCTATCTACTTGTGTTGAATGATTATAGGAAATTTTGATATTTGATGTTATATCAAATATCGTAGGAGCAGATTTCTCTGTACAGTAGATGTGCAAAGGATAATTTATTTTAGTAAAAGCTTTTACTAACGTGTTGTAATCTCGTTCGGTTTTGCCTGCGGCAATAATAAACTTTTGTTCATTATTTGTATTGGACTTTTTTTTGTCATAAAATGTCAAGTCTGGTACCCATTCTAAATGTTCAATTTTATTTTCATCTAAATTAAACTCTTCTTTCAATTGATTCATTAGATTTCGACTCAGACATAATAACTTGTCATGACCATTGACAAATATTTTCTCTCGTTTACTTTGACTATTTATTGGACGATGAACTACGCAGATGATTGGCTTCCTAAATATACCTAAATACCGGAAAAAAGAAAGTAAAAATGTGTTGTCTTGACACGCTGAGTAGATAAGATCATACTTATACGATTGAAAAAGTATTCTCAATTGCTGATCCAGATAGTTTCCCAGCCCGAGAGAGTTTCCAATTTTGTTGAGAATAATATATTTCTCGTGTGGCAGTATGTCAACATCAATCCCATGCTGGTATAAATGTGTTACTCCCCAGAGATGATGTCCTGGGTAATCGCCATTTTTCCATAATTCCCAAGCCTTATCCATTGGGTAGTTATTAATGAATAATATTTTCATATCATCTGGTCTTTTATTCTAGCCATAGCTATATACGTTAGGACATATAGCAGGGAACGCTTAACAGGGAACAACGGAACGCTTAACTCTTAATTAGTTCATGTCCTAATGTACCTGGCTACTGCTATAAAATTATGTTGTCATCATCATGAATTCTGAAGAAAAATTGCTATTATTACCAACGAACATATGCTTAACCTGATTGTTTTAAGCTTTAGGCAGAGCGAAGCCAAGATAGACAATCTCCAAACCAATCAGATAAACCAAATATACGTATACTCAGTACTGGTAGCTATTTTTAGCGAAATACTAACTCTAAATTTCTTTTCCAGTTAGGCAAAACTAACCCAAACGTATTAGAAATTTTCTGAGTATCTAATGATGAATAAGCGGGTCTTTTTGCTGGGGTAGGATATTGTTCTGAAGGAATTGCTATTAAGTTCTTTAATTGATGTTGATTGGAGTTGGGGTCATGTTCAAAAATCGCTTCTGCAAAGCCATACCAACTTGTCTGACCAGAAGCTGTGAGATTATATATCCCACTGTTACTACTCAAAAAACCAATCAAATCTTTTGTGCTTTGAGACAAAATTTGTGCTGTAGATTCAGCAATCATCCGGCTCCAAGTTGGTGCTCCCACTTGGTCATCTACAACTCTTAACTCTTCACGCTCCCGTGCTAATTTCAGCATCGTTAGCATAAAATTTTTACCTCTCAAGCCATAGACCCAACTTGTTCTTAAGATCAAATGAGGTACACCAACTGCTTGAATTGCGTTTTCACCAGCGAGTTTTGTTTTTCCGTAGATACTTTGTGGGTCAGGTTGATCTTGCTCTGTGTAAGGTGTTGTCTGATTACCGTTAAACACGTAGTCGGTTGAATAATGAATCACTCCTGCTCCTAACAGCTTGGCTTCTTCTGCGATAACACCTGGTGCAGTTCCATTCACAGCCATTGCTAATTCGGGTTCTGACTCTGCTTTATCCACTGCAGTGTATGCAGCTGGATTCACAATTAAGTCTGGCTGAACTTCACGAATTACATGACGAATACTGTCAGGCTGAGATAAATCGATGCTTAGACCAGAGGAGGAAACCTCACGTCCTACAGGAATGACTTCACCAAGAGTCATTAGGGTTCGTTGTAGTTCCCAACCAACTTGACCCGTGCTACCTGTCAGAAGTATTCTCATTATGCATACACCTCCGCTTCTCTCAATTGCCTACCTGCCCTATCTTTATTGGAAAGAATAGGTTCTTCTTCAACGGGCCAGGCGATCGCCAAATCCGGATCATTCCACAACAAACTACGTTCAAACTCTGGCGCATAGTAATCTGTTGTTTTGTAAAGTACCTCAGCATATTCTGAAACTACTAAGAAACCGTGAGCAAAGCCTGCTGGTATCCACAGTTGGTGTTTGTTCTTAGCGTTTAAGTGAACACCAACCCATTGACCAAAGTACTTTGATCCTGACCTCAAATCCACAGCGACATCAAAAATTTCTCCAGCGATAACTCTCACCAATTTGCCTTGAGGTTGCTTGATTTGATAGTGCAAACCGCGTAGCACATTCTTTGTTGAACGCGAGTGATTATCTTGCACAAAGTGTTCTACAACATCTGCCTTTTCTTGAAAAACTCGCTCATTGTAACTTTCATGAAAAAAGCCACGCTCATCTTCAAAAACTCGCGGTTCAATCACCAGCACATCGGGAATTTCAGTTTGTACAATTTTCATAATGTTACCCTCTCTGTTTCTGCCAATTCCTGCTTAAAGCCATTTACTGATGCGACTTGATTAATCTGCTGAATGTGGTCAGCATGGCTATCATTATTAATAATGTCCATCAGGTAACGCCCGTAGGTACTTTTCGCTAATGGTTTAGCGAGTTGGTAGAGTTGGTCGGCATCGATATATCCTTGGTGATAGGCAATTTCTTCAATACAAGCGATTTTCAAGCCTTGCCGTTGTTCCAAGGTTTGAATAAAGCTAGCAGCCTGGTGAAGTGATTCATGAGTTCCCGTATCTAACCAGGCGTAGCCTCGACCTAAAATTTCAACTTTCAGTTGTCCTCGATTGAGATAAACTTGGCTCAAATCGGTAATTTCTAGCTCATTGCGGGCTGAGGGTTTAAGTTCGGCTGCAATATCACAAACCTGAGAATCGTAGAAATAAATACCTGGTACAGCATAGTTAGACTTGGGAATGCTTGGCTTTTCCTCTAGACTCACTACCTGCCCTGTAGTATCAAATTCAACAACTCCATAGTGCTGAGGTTCAGCAACTTGATAACCAAAAACAAGTGCGCCTTCACGCAACTGCGCTGCATGAGTTAGGACATCAACTAAACCATGTCCATAAAAAAGGTTATCGCCTAAAACTAAGCATACAGGGTCGTGACCGATAAAATCCTTGCCCAAAATGAAAGCTTGTGCCAAGCCTTCAGGTTTCGGTTGCTCAACATAGCTAAACTTAAGACCCCACTGACTACCATCCTGCAGAAGTTGCTGAAACAGCGGTAGGTGAGCAGGTGTTGAGATGATGAGGATCTCACGAATCCCAGCCAACATGAGAGTGGACAAGGGGTAGTAAATCATTGGTTTATCGTAGACAGGCATCAGTTGTTTGCTCACCACTTGAGTCAGTGGGTACAACCGTGTACCAGAACCGCCAGCTAAAATTATGCCCTTCATAATCGACTCCTTTGATGGTTTGGGGTTTCGTTAGCTTGAAAGTACTGCTTCTCTATCTCCGTAGTTCTGCTTAATCCAATTTTGGTAAGCACCTGATTGAATTTGCTCTACCCAAGTTGAATTGCTGAGATACCAATTAATGGTTTTCAACAAACCACTGTCAAAGTCCTCCTTTGGTTGCCAGCCTAAATCTCTGCTGATTTTGCTGCAATCAATTGCATATCGGCGATCGTGACCGGGGCGGTCTTTAACAAAAGTTATGAGAGAGGAGTGGCGAAAGTCAGGTTTGGGAGCTAACTCATCTAAAGTTGCACAAATTTTTTCAACGACTGTTAAGTTAGTCTGCTCGTTGTTGCCACCAATATTGTAAGTCTCTCCGAGTCGGCTTTGTTGCAAAACCAGGTATATAGCGTCGCAGTGGTCTTCAACATACAACCAGTCTCGGACATTTTGTCCATCCCCATAGATTGGTAAAGGCTTACCATTTAGAGCATTGAGAATTATTAGGGGAATCAGTTTTTCGGGAAACTGGCGCGGACCGTAGTTGTTGGAGCAGTTGGTTGTTAAAGTGGGGAGACCATAGGTGTGATAGTAGGCTCGTACAAGATGGTCAGAACCTGCTTTTGATGCAGCATAGGGACTGTTGGGAGCATAAGGGGTATCTTCCCGAAATGCTGGATCTGTTGCACTTAATGTGCCGTAGACTTCATCTGTAGATACGTGCAAGAAACGGAATGTTTCACGCTTTTGCGGGGATAATTTTTCCCAGTAGGTTCTGCTAGCTTCTAGAAGTTGGAATGTTCCGACTACGTTTGTTTGTATAAAATCTTGGGGACTTAGGATTGAGCGATCAACATGGCTTTCGGCGGCAAAGTTGATGATTGCGTCTGGTTGGTATTGCTCTAGAAGATTGCGTATAAGTTCAATATCAGCAATGTCTCCACGGACAAAATGATATCCAGAATCATTATGCAAATCTTCTAGATTTTGAGGATTGCTGGCATAAGTTAACTTATCTAAATTGATAATGTTTGCCCACTGTTCAACTCTTGCCTTCAAGATGAAGTTAGAACCGATAAAACCTGCTCCGCCTGTTACTAAGATTGTTTGCATATTTACTGCTTCCTGATTAATTAACTTTTAGCACTTCATTCAAGCTACATACTTCCTTTGAGTGTGAATTGACTTTGATATAAAACTAGTTTTTTTATTTTTCGTTTTAGATATTTTAGTATTTGTATTACATTAATAGCAGCACGTTGTAGTAGATTGCGCTTTGCAAATTTTGCAAATGCAGGATATAAGCGAGTCATTTTTTCCCATTCTGCAAGGGAATCTGGATTTTTCACAGCTTCTCTCCATGCCCAATAAGATTTTTTATTCAGCAATGCAACTAAATCAATCGGTTTTGGCTGAGCAGCAGCAACAATTCGCAATGGTGCGTAATTAGGATGTAGAGCAAAATCGTGTAGAAGTATCAGTGTGTCTAATGTTGATGCTCGATATTGACGGGCAGAATGGTTTTTAGTAGTAGTAGCATGACTGTGTACGCGAAAAGTTGCCAAAGTCTCTGCAACATAAATAATTCCTGTGTGAGCAGCAATTCTTGTCCAGTACTCAAAGTCACAAATCTGAACTAGATGAGGATTAAAAGTTCCAAATTTATAGAATATATCACGACGTATCATTACAGCCGTTGGCTCGCCAACATAGTTGTACCCTATGTTATTGAGTACAGCTTTACAATAATCACTAGCACAAATGTCTGTTAATCCCGGAAATAAGTTTGCTAGAGTTAAAATATTTTGGAAAGATGTTTGAATCTTTTCATGTATGTTTGGTTCCAAAATAAAATTACGACGACAACAAACAATAGAACTATTAGGTTTGCTCATAGCAAGCATTTTTTCTAAGCACTCTGGAGCAATTAAATCATCTTGAAAGACGAATTTAATCCACTCACCTTGAGCTAGCTCAATGCATCGGTTCCAGTTTCCCACTAATCCCAGATTACGTTCATTTTGTTTCACGCAGATACGAGCGTCTTTTGCAGCGTACTCGTGTGCAATACTCAGTGTTTCGTCTGATGATTGATCATCAACTAATAGTACCTCGAAATCAGTGAATGTCTGTGCAAGAACACTATCAAGACATTCTCTAAGATACTTTGCGCCATTATAGGTAGGTATACAAATAGTTACAAGAGGTTGCATAAGTTAGGATAACATTAAAATTTTATTTAGCAAAATAGCCTACGAGTCAAGAGATAATTAAACTTTGTTTGCATAGTATTCTCTGCTAAAATGAAGAGATTCAGCTCTTGTAAAGCCTACTGCAATCGCGGGTTCACTAGTGTATGTACTCTCTTATGAGACACAAACCAATGCATTACTCTATTTCGAGAGCCTATAAATTGGAGCATTTTATACTTACTGAGGCACATAGTAACATTAGTCATAGTTTTTACATAGCAGAAATTGAATTCACAGCACCACTTCTTATAAAAGATTGCTTGAGAGTCCCAAAAAATTTTACTTAAATTACCTCCACTTAGGTGTGTAAGATGAAAGTTAATGACGTAGCATGAATATCCTTTAAGGATTGCATTGAGACATAGATCGATTCCATAAAAATGAAAACCTTTTAATTCTTTAGAGCATAAAATATTAGCTGATGTTTTAATGACTAAGAAGTTTTCATCCAGCGAGTGAACTTGCTGTGGAAAATTACCAGACCAATTTGGTGTGTTATTAGGATCAGTTATTTTTACGACAGCCTGATAATTTTTATTAATGCCTGCATTCCCTGTAATTGCCCAGTTTGGATTTAGCTTCTCTAGTTCTTGTAGAACCGTTAAAAGCTGATTGAATCCATGTCCTTGATTTAAAATTACATCTTGATGACAAAATATAATGTATGGTTCAACAGTATTTGATTGAATTTTATTGAATGTTTCGTAAGGTTCATAAATATTACCCTCTGAATTGTCAAAGAGGGAGTATCGGCATTTCTCCTCATTAAATCCAGCTTTAAGGAAAGATGCCTTCATCTCTTCGTACTGCTTCAGGTTGTTTGCGATTGTGCAAATGTGAAATATTTTCATTGTCTCTCCTCACATTTTTACTACATCTAAACTAGTCTTGAGTGATTGGGATATATTGATATTTACTTTTGACAATTATTTTTAATAGTAAAGATAAATGAAACTACTATTAACGTTTTTTAGAGTATATTTTTGATAAAAATTTATAGATTTTATAAAAAGAATGATTCCGAATTTTTTGTAATTCTTGATAAACCAAATGAAAATCTGTATATAATTTTTTATATTCTTCTCTAAGAATGTCAGAGTGCTTGTTGGTTACGTATTGAATTAAGAGTTTTTGATTTTCAGGAATATTACAGGCTGAGACCATTGAGCCAGCGCGGACTCGATAATCAAATAGAACTTCTGAAATATGATAAAACTTCCATCCGTTCTTAGCAACATCCAACCAAAAATTCCAATCTTCATAACCTATTTTTGGCATTTCAGTATCATAATACCCACAATTTACCCATACAGACTTGCGGAATACAGCACAGGCATCAATATAGTTTCCTAAAAGTAACATTCGCAAATCAAACTCTGGGACTTTCCATAAACCACTTTTCTCACCAAAATATTCAGCATCACCATATACAACTCCTACTTCAGGAAAATTATCTAAGATTTGAATACCCTTCAAAATATAATTTTGTCTGATTTTATTGTCGGAATCAAGGGGGAGAATATACTCTCCTTTTGCTAATTTTATTCCGCTATTTCTTGCTGCACTTAGTCCTAAATTTTCTTGCTCAACTACAGAGTAACCTTTTTTCTTGAGTTGTTCCATTACCTCACAAGTGTAGGGATCGGTTGAGCCATCATTCACAATGATAATTTCGTACACTTTCTCCTGGCATTCTTCAACACTGGAAATAGCATCCATGATGAATTTGCCGTGGTTGAAGCAGGGTATGATTACTGATAAACGAATATGAGTTGATTGCATATTTCACCCAATCTTGAATACTCTAATAGTTATTGATAAACTTTTCTCAATTTTTGCTTTATTTGGTTGACTTTCATCAAACTAAATAAAAACTTTAAAATTAACTTGACTCCTACTGTTGGGTCAAGACTGGCTAAAATTTTATAGATTCTGATATTCCGCCCTAAGCTAATTTTGATTGAAGAGTCAAGAATTGCATTGAACCAAACATCTTTCATACTATTGCATACTTTCTTTATGGCTTCTTTCGATAAAGTTATATTTGGATTGTTTAATATGTATTTTTGGACTTGAAATATTTCTTCTATAGAGATACCGTCTTTCTCTGTCTTACTTCTGACTGTGTTATTATGTGTACGAAAATAATTTAACGGCTCGGCTACGAAAGCAATATCCGAAATCATTAGCATCTTAACCCATAGCATCCAGTCTGCTGCTAATCTCAGTTGTACATCAAATTTTCCAGCTTCAGCAAAAACCTTACGTCGCATTAGTACGGCGCTAGCATTAGGAATCGTATTTGTAAATAGCAAGTATTGACATTCGTTTTTTCCAGTATCTACAAAATCTCTTTCCCATCGCTCTTTACTTACGTAAGCTATATATTCTTTCAATAAACCTAATTTTTTACCTTCGCTATTTATTTCCCAAGACTGTGCAAAAGCCAGACCGACAGAAGCATGGTTGTCTAGTTTCTCCACTAATTTTTCTAGTAATGTTGGATGACAGGTATCATCTGCACCAGCAATTAGCAAGTACTCTCCCTGTGCTAAATCTGCACCATCATTCCAGCGCTTGTAAGGCAAGCCACTATTTTCGGTGTAAAACTTTGTCTTGACTCTTGGATCTGCTGTGTATTTCTCGATAACTTCCAAACTGTTATCAGTTGAAGCATCGTCCAAAATAATCAACTCAAAGTCTTTGTAAGTCTGGTTGAGTAAACTTTGAATACGCTCGTCTAGGTATCTGGCGTAGTTGTAATTGGGAAGTACAATGCTGACTTTTGGCATAATCTAAATACCTGCTCTATTTACTAACTTTCAACAAGCCTTTTTGTTCCATTTCTTTGAGTGAAGTCTGTAAGTCAGCTTCACTGGGAGGTACTTGTCCTAAATACCAACTCAGATACTCTCTTAATCCTTGTTCCAATGGTGTTGGCTTCCATTCCCCCAACAGGGTTTCATAGCAACTCATATCAGCAACAGCGTGCCTTATGTCGCCAACTCGAAAGCGACCGGAGATTCTGACTTCTGGTTTTTTATTGGTAATATGGGCAATTATTTCCACCAGTTCCTTGAGCGTTGTAGCTTGACCGCTACCAATATTGATAATTGACGAAATTGGTTGCTTGTAGAGTGCGCTTTTAACTACTGCTTCTGCGACATCACCCACAAAAACGAAGTCGCGTGTCATCAGCCCATCTTCAAACAACTCAACAGAATTTTTCTGGACAATTGAGTTAGTAAAAATACCGATGATGCCTGTGTAAGGATTTCCTAATTCCTGTTTGGGTCCGTAAACGTTCTGAAACCTAAAAATTACGGCATCGATATTTTGATTATCGCAATAGTTTTGAACTAGTTGTTCTTGCCAAAGTTTTGTCAATCCGTACACTGATGTTGGATTGGCAAGTTGCGTTTCTCGCATTGGCAAAGCCTGAAGCGGTTTACCCTGTTCGTTGCAGACTTCCCATATGCCTTTTTGAAGTTCATGCAATCGACGACCCTTAGTGTAGTAAATCTCTGTGCCATCAGCAAAGGCTCCCTCTCCATAGACTGCACGGCTTGAGGAAAGAACGATGCGACGAGGCTTTTGCTTGAGTGTTGAAATAAGTTCTAAAAGCTTTGCAGTACCATCAGCATTATGCTGAACATATTTGCTGATTTCATACATGGATTGACCAGTACCAGTTTGTGCAACCAGATTCACAATAACATCTGTTCCTTCTGCTGCTTCCCGATAGGCTTCAATATCTCGGACATCTGCTTTAATACAGGTTGCTCGTGCTTGCAGTTCAGGGGCGAACTGTCGTGATGTTTTATGAACCTGTTCATCTAATGAATCAACAATGACGATTTCGGTTTCGGAGGGCAATTTTTCAACTATCCATTTTCCGATAAACCCTGCCCCGCCAGTAATGAGAATCTTCATTAATTCAGATTTCCTTTTTCTTTACTAAAATAATGATTGCTGAGAAGTCTTAACTAGAGTAAGATAAAATACTGTAGATTCTCCATGCTAAGATACAATTTTTTTACTCCTAAAAAAAGGATAGTTTTCTTTTCTATCTACCTCAAAAATAATGTTTTTCTTCCTATTTACTAAACTAACTCTCCAGTAAATTTGAGATAAACAAGAGACTTCTGTCTATAGAAACAGCATAAGGTATTATGTTTCCAAAAAAGCTTTTTGATTTGTTATATTTTTTAAATCTATTTCCCAACAACCAAAACCTAATTCTTGAGATAATACTGCGTTACGCTCTTCTGCTGGAGGACGAACAACTTCAAAAACAAAGCAATTTTCTAGTCTGTCATAATACTCAACTCCTGGTTTCGTTAAATCTAAACTTATGAAATATTTACCAAGAGCAAGTTGGTTGATTGGTAGTAGAAAGGAAACACGGTTTGAACCTGGTTTCAGTTGAATCATTTCATCATAATTTAGCGCTCCAAATGATCCAAATCCAACTGCATTACCTACTGAATCTATTAAGCGTAGCTCTAAAGCTACATTAGCTTCTTTACTACTAAATATTTCAGTCTCAATAGAAATATTTAAATTTAATGATTCCTGATAATTTATAAGTTTACCTGAAATTAATGTAGGTTTATTATTTTTTTGTGGAGAACGAGTAAAAGAATCAGAAGCAGAAGTATCACCCAAATAAATTTGAACTGCGGTATTAGGATCGGTATCAGCTTGCAGTTCTCCTTTGTGCAGAAAAATGCAGCGATCACACAATAACTGAACAGTACTCATATTGTGGCTAACAAAGAGTACTGTTCGCCCTTCTTTACCTACTTCTTTCATTTTTCCTAAGCATTTTTTTTGAAAATTGGTATCTCCTACTGCCAACACTTCATCAATTATTAAAATCTCCGGCTCTAAGTGTGCAGCTACTGCAAACGCCAACCGCACATACATCCCAGAGGAATAGCGTTTCACTGGCGTATCTAAGAACTTTTCGACTTCCGCAAAATCAACAATTTCATCAAACTTCCTTTTAATCTCTGCCTTACTCATACCCAAAATTGCGCCATTAAGAAAGATATTCTCTCTACCCGTCAATTCTGCGTGAAAACCTGTACCGACTTCTAGCAAACTTGCTATCCGCCCTTTAATGGAAATCTTCCCTTGAGTCGGCTCCACAATCCGACTTAAAATCTTTAATAATGTTGATTTTCCTGCACCGTTACGACCAAGAAAGCCTACTCTGTCGCCCTGCTTGATTTCAAACGAAACATCTTTCAGCGCCCAAAATTCTTCATGGGTAGGGTTAGATGTCTTGTGAGCAGAAGGTTTCAGTAATTTTTGAGTTAAAGACTTTGTCCCATCTGCAATCTTATCACGCAAAGAATTATAGCTACCACTTCCCCCTGTCTGCTGGTGACTCAGAACGTACTTTTTACCTAAATTTTCAACTCTAATGGCTGTATGCGACACCTTATCCACTCCTCGCTAAATTACGTCAGCAAACTTGCGTTCCGTTTTGCGGAAATACCAGATTCCACTCCACAGCAGCACCACCACAAAACCAACAGACAGCGCAAACCCTGGTAAATATATCTGCGACTCTCCGCCCAAAATCGCCCAGCGGAAACCGTCGATCACCCCTACCATTGGGTTGAGCGAATACAGCAGCAGCAATGGTTCAGAAAACCGTTGAGCAATAACCTTGCTGCTAAACCCCACAGGTGAAACATAAAGCCCAAACTGGACAATAAACGGCACAATGAACCTAAAATCTCGATACTTCACGTTCAATGCTGCTAACCACAACCCTGCTCCAATTGACGCTACAAACGCAATCAAAATAAATATTGGCAGAGTTAGAATGCGCCAGTCTGGCACAAAGTTGTACCATGCCATCAGTGCTAGCAAAATCATGCCAGAAACCAAAAAGTCCACGAAGCTGACAATCACTGCACTCGTCGGCACAATCAACCGAGGAAAGTAGACTTTAGAAACCAGGTTGGCGTTGTTAATTAAGCTGTTGCTACACTCAGTCAGCGCACCGGAAAAGAACTGCCAAGGCAACAGCGCTGAAAATACCATAATTGGGTAAGGTGCATCACCCTCAGATGGAAGCTTAGCTATATTGCCAAACACAACTGTGAACACAACCATTGTCAAAAACGGTCGGATTAGTGCCCAAGCGAGTCCGATCGCGGTTTGTTTATAGCGCACTAAAATGTCACGCCATGCCAGAAAGTAGAACAGTTCCCGGTATGTCCACAGGTCTTTCCAGTACTGTTTCTCAGCCCGACCTGCCTCGATTGTGAGTTCTTTTGTGTTCATCTACTTACCTGTATGTTGCATCAATTAGATAACGGGCGATTGTTTGCAGTTAAAAGATTTGAAAATTCAGAGATTACACTGTTGTCATTCCTCTTATTACTTCTTTACACAGACCTTAATATCAGGAAGTATTTGTATCTTTTTTACTTCTTCATCTAATCTTTACAATTCATTTGGCATGAAATTTCTGCTAGTTCTCGAACAGCAATGTAGAACAAGCAATAGCGCTAATTATCAAATTTCTTGAAATCCTTACGAACCAAGCACTAACTCTAAATTTCTTTGCCAACTAGGCAAAACTAATGCAGTGTATGCCGGTGAATTTACAATTAAGTCAGGCTGAATTTCACGAATTACGTGACGAATGGTGTCAGGTTGAGATAAATCTATGCGCAGACTACAAAAGGAGATTTCACGTCCCACAGCAATCACTTCTCCAAGAGTGATCAAAGTTCGTTGCAGTTCCCAACCAACTTGACCTGTGCTTCCTGTTAAGAGTATTCTAGTCATGCAAACACTTCCGCCTCTTTCAGTCGTTCACCTGCTCTATCTTTGGCACAGAGAATGGGTTCTTCTTTGAGGGGTCTGGCGATGGCTCCAGAGGGGTCCCTGAGTCCTGCGGGCACGCTGCGCGTTAGCCCTCTGGGCGTGCGCTTTGCGCATACGCGATCGCCAAATCAGGATCATTCCACAAAATGCTACGCTCGTACTCTGGTGCGTAATAGTCTGTTGTTTTGTAAAGCGTCTCAGCATATTTTGAAAGCACCAAAAAATTGCTTGATTCTTTACATTTGTATACCTCTGTGACAATGACCAGGGTGGTCATACCAGTTAAAAAAAAGAATGCAACAGATGAAGCCAAAGCCACTCCCCAACCCTCACGTTAGTCGCCACAAGTGGCGTGAGGGTGCGCAAAGAGCACGGGTGGAGTATCTGTCGTAAACATTTTTTAAAATGGTATTGTTTCTGACTTCATCCTGGCAGTATCGGCACTCACTCCTTCACAGTATCTCCACCAGCCCTATGACCGGAGGGCACGCCTTCCCCGTTTCAAGAGGGTTTGGGCAGAAGATACGGAACACTCAGGAGACTTTCTGATGAAAATCTCCTGGTACTACTTTAGATTGTGTCCTGAAAGCTAGTGTGCAAATCGTTTCCGATGGATAAGAGTGGGTATCAAATACTAACTAAGTTCTTCTTGCCTAGTCACAATGTCTGCTGGCAATGAACTTTGTTAATCGAAAGAGTGAGCCACTTTAATATCATCACAGTTACCAATCTACTAATCTCTCCATCCTAAGTATCGTTCACGAATATGGAACGGCGTACTGATCAACGAAGTTGAAGTCAATAGTTGCTTAAAAGCCAACCAAAGAAACGGTGGAATAGTCTTGGTATAGCGTTTCCAAAGGCGACGGGGTTCTTGTATCCACCGATAAAGCCATTCCAAACCGAAATCACGTACCATGCGTGGTGCTCTTTTATGGAGACCTGCATAAACTGGAAAAGCACCACCCAATCCAACCATGACTGCTTGAATTCTATCCTTGTGCTGAGCCATCCAATTTTCTTGTTTGGGACATCCTAAACAGACAAACACCAAACCAGCACCGCTGGAATTGATTTTTTCGATGAGTGCTTTATCTTCGGTTGGTGTCAGCGGACGAAAAGGCAAAGGTTCCATCGCTGCAATCTTCAGGTTGGGAAATTCCTGAGTTAACCTTTCTCTCATCCGAGAAAGAACTTCTGTTTGAGAACCCATAAAATAAACACTGACATTCGATTTTTGAGCAAGCGCACACGATGCCTGTAGAATATCCATTCCTGCTACGCGGTCTTGGTATTTTACCCCCAAGAGTTTCATCATCCACACCACAGGCATACCGTCAGGAGTGACGAGGTCTGCATTCTTGAGTACAGTACCAAAGTCTGGATTCCAATATGCCTCCATCAGCATATGTACGTTTGCAACACATACAGTTTTACTCTCATGTGCGATCGCCCATCGCAACATTGTTCGTATCTGATCATCAAAACCTAAGGCAGTAATCGGAAAATCTAACACTCTTTGAGTCGGTAGAAAAGCTCTTCCTACCATAAGTCACTCCTTGTGTCTAACAGAGAACAAATCATCTTTATGACCATTGCAAATTTTGAAGTGTGTCAGTCTATCTCACTTGACTGACTCGTTTCAACTTTTGGTACACGGTCGAAAGTTAACACATGGAGATGCAGTAGCTTTTACTAGAAATCGCCGACTTCCCTGGTATGAGTTTATTTACATTAGCCTGTATAGTACTCTACTCTAAAATCCTATTTTTATAAGCATATTTTCGGCTTCTTTACATTAATTTTATATTCTATTCATTTTAACTTAATCTTATGTGATTTCAACAAAATAAATATTTGATCAGCAAAAATATTGAAGTCTGTTTAACAAGGCTACAGACAATCAAACATACAAATTTTGATACTTAATCATTGATAACTAAGTGTGATTTTAAATACAATTTTGTGACATCAAGATCCACAAAGGATATCTTTATCAAGTTAATCACTCTTCTCATGCCACTTTCATACCCTATGTAACGTGCAATGACAAACTATGTTTCTCTGGTAGGAAAGAAAAAAATTAGGGGGAAGATTACATTTTCTTCCCCCTGTCTTTCTTTTTTTTTGTTGTCTAGTTTTAGAGTATTTGCTTGATTGTCCTTTTTGAGTTTATTACCTTCCTTAAGTCTTTTCCGGAGCATTTGCTGTTGTTTATTAAGTTGTTTTTGCCTTGCTGAACCGCCTCTACCCTTGTGATTTCTCCCTTCTCGGCGAGGAGATTCCCATCTTTTTAGTCGCATATTAATTCTCCTTTCATCGCTTGAAAAATGAAATAATATTTTAATAAAAAAACTTCTGTTACCGAGAAATAAACAATTTTTATTTTCAGCTTATCTATCACTATTATAGCTCATAATTATTCAATCTTCAAATTATATAAGTAGAACTGGATAAGGAAAAATATTAGCTGTGCAGCATTTATATAAAGCTAAGCTCTATATCAAGAGGCGTTCAAACACTTATGTCGTTTACTTTCAATTAGAAATCAAGAATAACTTTATATTTCCCACCTCATAGTTTAAGCAGTAGATAGTCTCAATTCAACTGTAGGAAGCAAAAGTCTTTTTCATTTTTAAAGCCTCTACGCACATATTTGGGTATACTCCAGTTTTTACATTCGATATTTGACTCTTCGTCATAAGTAACAAGCATTAGACTTTACACGAAGTTTACACTATATATCAATATTCACGATGTCTTAACGATTCTCCGGAATTAGATGTATATTTTTACATAATAAACACATAAATATATTTAATAAAGTTCATTCTTGCATAAAAAGTTTTGACTCCGCACACAGTGAAATTTCCATCCCTAATTTGTTTTCAAGTGATCTATATTTGAAACTTATACATGTACAGAACTCTAATTATAGGGGTATAAATTATCCCTGATAGCGAGGACGCTGGATCTCTGTCTTACGGGCTACAAGTCAATTGTGTTTGCGAAGCGTGCCCGGAGGGCATACGAAATGAACTGGAGCGTTAGCGATAGGCACAGACGTGCCGTAGGCATAAGGTCTCCATTCAGCCTCAAGGCGTGCCGTTAGCCATAGGACTCAGGAGATACGCGTAGCGTGCGCTTTGCGCTCCGCGTGTCCGTTCGGCTTCGCCGTGCCCGTTCGGCGCAGCGGTGGCCCTAGCCACTAGAGCTCAGGACTCAACAATCTCCTCAACCACAAACTACTATAGCGGTTCTCAGTTGAGTCCAACACACTCTGGTAAAATTTGACCAGAGTATATTAGATCAAATAGAAAAAAGAATGCTATAAATAGATGGAGGGATGACGATGAGGAAAAGTGAAAATGTCGGGAGTGCTGAAAATAGAGATAGAAGAGTCGTTGTCAAAACTCAAAGAGTTATTAAAGGGACAGAAAACAGGCAAAAGTAAGGAACGAATTCAAGTACTTTTTTGGCTAAAAAGTGGACAAGCTAAGACAATAGAGGAATTAGCAGCCCGGTCGGGACATCATCGGACAACGATATCAAGATGGTTAAGCCAGTACCGTTGTGGAGG
>NZ_JXCA02000023.1:502301-636301 GCF_000828085.3 Scytonema tolypothrichoides VB-61278 | reverse complement strand
CAGGACTTACGCAACTGGCACAAGCAAAGGTGTGACTGTGTCACGCCGACTGGCTAACAACTAAACCATAAACATAGGAACATTCGGGCGTTTTAGTTGCTGAACTAAATAATTGGACAATAATCCATGTTTAATTTGATAAATTGTTTGGCGACTTTGATAAGCTAAATTTTTGAGTGTAAGCCAGACTAAAATAGCGCAGGCAATATGGTTTCTTTGAATACGACCTTTGCGACATTGACAAGATTCAATACCAGTCAATTGTTTTAATTCTCTATGAAACTCCTCAACCTTCCATCGAACCTTACACACTTCTTGCACAACGTTCGTAGAATCTTGAGATAAATCGTTTGTCGCGATAAAATCCGTTCTGTCGGTAGAGACAGTCACCCGGAACAGTTTCACTTTTTTAGCGCCTGGAAACTTTTTTATTTTAATTATTTTACCAGATTTTAACTCTTTCTCATCCCAAGATAACAATTCGATTCTTTTATAATCTTCTTTACTTGCCGTATCATCAACAAGCCGATTACGTTTCAGAGGACAATAATAATATTTTCCTAAACTATCAATATATAACATCAATTTATTTGTTGCATACCAAGTGTCCATCAAGACGGCTTGAAATGGTAAAACCTTATGGTAGACAAGATTTTGTAACATTTCAGTCACATGGTCTATCTTTGTTTTCCCATCTGTGTCTGGGTCATAAATACGATAGTCCACTACCCAAAACTTTCCAATTTCATGATTGACATATATACAGTTTATTAACCCAATTCCTTGGATGACACCATGTTCGTTACCACTATATTGCCGTTTACTTGTCTCTATTTCTGTGGCATGTCGTTTATTAAGTACTGTGTCATCAAATACAATATACGAGTTATCATTTCTTTCGATGACGTTTTTGACATTATCCCAAAGTAGACGTGGTGGAGCGCTTTTCATTTTTGAGATAGCGGTTAATTTTATCATGGCTAATCTGTTCTAGATGATCTGCCAAATTTGTGAGAGTATAATTAATTTGACTACTTAACAAATACTGACAATAGTTAAGTTTAGTAAATTTCATAAATGACAGTATTTATTTGAGCTACAGTCTCTAAATTTTCTCATAAAAATTTGAAAAGTGCTTCACTAGTAATCCAAGTTGCTAGTTATGTATTTAGGCGATCGCATGGCTCAGTAAAGCAATAAAATCTCCTCCAGAAGCCTCTTGGTGCATTCCACTTATTAATACTTCTGTACTATAGATAGCGCTTACGTTGTGCCAGTTGCGTAAGTCCTGCAATCAATCGGTCAACAAAATCTCTAAGCCGTTCTTGCCAGTCAGGGACGGCTTTAAGTTTTTCTCTGACTCCTGGCAAAACTTTGAATTGGACAGGGACTTTATCATAAGCCACTTGATTTTTTGGCTGAAATTTGATTATAGGCATTGTTAGCGCTTTCATAGTCGAGTATACTAGATAAAATAGCAAACATTGACAGCGCTCGTTTCAATGCAACTTGTAGAAAAACACGTGATCAATCGCAATCACCGTCTGTGGAAAGAGTGCGACCAACTAGCATTCAAATCTAAAGACTTATACAATGCTGCTAACTACATTCAACGTCAATACTTCTTTGACTCTGGCAAGTACCACACATTACCAACTCTCTACCATCTAATAAAGAACCACCAAGCTTATAGAGCGTTGCCGTGACTTCGGTGTCAAAGCAGATTTGCAAAGTACTTTGTCAGGCATGGACTGGGTTTATGGCTGCAATGAAGGCTTGGAGAAAAGACATAGCTGGGTTTTTAGGTAAACCAAGACTACCAGGGTACAAACACAAAACAGATGGTAGAAACATTGTTATTTATCCCGACGAGAGTGTGTCAATACCAGGACTTAGAAAAGGTTTTGTAGTGCTATCACAATGTAGTATTAAGCTACCTACAAAAACTTCAAACGTTGACCAGGTAAGAATTGTACCTCAAAAAACTTGCTATGTAATTGAGATTGTTTACTTGAAAGAGTTAGCACAACAGACACAAGGTTACAGTGCAGCTATTGACGTCGGTTTAAGCAATTTGATGACTGCTACATCTAACAATCCAGGCGTTAAACCTTTGGTTGTGAATGGCAAACCGTTAAAATCTATAAACCAATTATTTAATAAGCGCAAAGCTCAAGCTCAATCCCAACAAGCCCATAGACAAGTTTTAGACTTGGTACATAAGCGCAATAACCGTGTTTCCAACTACCTCCATACTGCTTCTAGACGTGTCATTGATTGGTGCTTGGCGTCGGGTATCAGTCGCTTGATTGTTGGCAAGAATGATCGCTGGAAGCAAGATATCAATATTGGTAAATCCAATAACCAGCAATTCACCGCAATACCTCATACTCGACTTATCCAAATGCTTGAGTACAAAGGTGCTTTGGTTGGAATCAAGGTGATGACGACTGAGGAAGCGTACACCAGCAAGGCGAGTGCTTTAGATGGTGATGCGTTGGCCAAGTATAGAGAAGCCACGCCTCGCTTCTCTGGCAAACGGATTAAGCGTGGTTTATATCGGTCTGGTACTGGCAGATTAATCAACGCTGATGTCAATGGAAGCTTGAATATTGGACGAAAAGTAATTCCCGACTTTATGAAGGGAATAGAGGGATTGCCGTTTATCCCTGTAGTGGTTGATCCACTACGAATGCATTTGACCACATCTGCCTAGGCTTGACTAGATATGAGTAGGTTTATGCAAGCGGTTACTCGTCTTGTACCTTGAGAAAGAACACGCATTACAATTCACAAGTGAATTGTGTCCTTTAGCTGAGACAGACACAAGCCACACACCTTCAAAGGGTTGGAACCTGAAACTTTAAATGTAAAGTTTACATCATAGTAAATAGTGATTTTTGCAATCGCACCGCTTTAGCTACAGCGTACAGGTGCTTCTCTTATAGTCAGATTAAGCAACAATAGACACTTTACCAGTCTCAATATCGTAACAAGCGCCAACGATTTTAAGTTTGTCTTCGCGGATGAGTTTAGCCAAAATCGTTGAGCTTTCCTGTAATTTTTTCGCCTGATATTGAATGTTGGCTACAACTGCATTCTCTTGAATGTTGCCCGTTTTTAATTTGATTTCTTCTACGGCTGGTTTGATACCCTCAACAATCAAGCTAATTCTACCAGGAGCTGGGTGTTCCTCAAGCGCTTCCAAAACTGCACCGCATCTTCTATGACCCAAAACCACAATCAGTTGGCAACCCAATATCGCTGTAGAATATTCTAGGCTACCTATAATCATGTCATTAACGACATTGCCAGCAACTCGCACAACGAATAAATCCCCAAGTCCTTGGTCGAAAATAATTTCTGCAGGAACTCTTGAATCAGCACAGCCAAATATAGACGCGAAAGGATATTGACCTTTAGCAACTAATCGTAGGTGTTCTAATGATTGGTCGGGGTATTTTCGCTTTTGGTCTACAAATCGTTTATTCCCATCCAGTAATCGTTTTAAAGCTGTACCTGGATTGATTGGATTGGGGTTTGCTGGACTTGCATGAGCAACACTTTTATGTATATTCCAAAATATACTAGTTCCAATTGCAAAGCCTCCCATACCAGCAAACTTTACCGCAGTTCGCAAACTCAGGGGAAACCCTGCAATCCACTGTTTCAAAAAATCACGACGTCCTACAAATCGATTTATTCGACTCATCAGTCTATCTCAGTATTTGAATCCATCTGACAACCAAATGGTTGTCAGATGAAACATATCAAACTCTGCAAGGATGCAAGAGTTAGCAAATAACTGTTTAAGAGTCATTTAATTTTCGTCATTACCACTCAAGCGTTAAAAGTCTTCGTTCTCACTCACTCCCTCATATTTTCAGTGCGCTTTCCCTGCTCCCAGATACAGTTCGCCTACCTTAGGATCATTCAACAATTCTAAACCAGGACCTGAGATAGCATCGCGTCCAGATTCCAGTACATAACCCCGATCAGCCATTTCCAAAGCTTTACGGGCGTTTTGCTCTACGAGTACAATTGCTGTACCAGTCTGGTTAATTTGTTTAATTTGCTCAAACACCTGTGTTACCAGGATGGGAGACAAAGCCGCTGAAGGTTCATCTAAAAGCAGTAAGCTGGGTTCTAACATCAAAGCTTTGCCCATTGCTAGCATTTGACGTTCGCCACCGGAGAGAGTACCAGCGCGTTGGTTGCGGCGATCGCCAAGCTTAGGAAACATATTAAATATCTTATCCTTGAGCGGTTTGAGGGGAACATTGCGAACAAAAGCGCCCATTTCTAGATTTTCTTCTACACTCAGAGAAGGAAAGACATTGGCAATTTGCGGTACATAGCACATTCCCTTCTGAACGATTTGATTCGACTTGAGTCCACCGATGTTCTCGTCATTGAAGGTAATTGAGCCTGTGTGGGGAGTCAAAAGCCCAAAAATGGTTTTTGCTAAGGTTGATTTCCCAGCACCATTGGGACCAATCACTGTTACCAATTCCCCCCGTTCTACTCGGAAATTAACGCCTTGTAGGATGTCCACATCTTTGATGTATCCAGCGTGGACATTTTTCACGAATAGTAGGGGAGACGAATGAGTTAGCGAATCAGACATAATGTTCTATATTATAGATACAAAATATAGTTGAACAGGGAACAGGGAACAGGGAACAGGGAACGCTTAAGATAAACTGTACCTAGCTGAGCAATAATCAAATACGAATCCTATAGTTACTTTAAAATACAGTCATTTGGCTTAAAATTAAACGATACAACTATATCCCAAGACAAACACAGCGCCAATATTAAAATGACATAGGTCAAAAACCTATGTCCTAACATGAGTCTAAAAGATTATTAAATTTTGAAGTTAGCAGCTTTCGTTTTCTTTCTACGGTTAGCGGCAAAGTAGATTCCGAGTAAAGATACAGCAGCTAAAGTAGTTGGTTCTGGAACCTCTTGAGGTTTGTCAGAAACTGTAATTTGACCACTTGCTACCTCACCATTATCACCAGCTTCTCCAATATATAAGTACAGTGGAGTGGTATTTGAAATGGGATTTTTGAGGTTAAACACAACTTTTCCACCATCACCTAAGCTTACCAAGCCGAAAGCATTGGCATCAGCACTGGCGTTGGCATCAAAGTATGCAAGTGTTGCAACTGAATTATCAATGTTACCACCCGTTGTGCCAAATAAACCTGTTGGTTCAGCAGAAGAGCGCTGGATTCCTGGGGTGAATAAAGTTCCGGAGGGAGTAAAATCGAAGACATCTAACCCTGGTAAGTTTTTGGCGTCTGTTGCATTGTTAACCAAGACGTTGCTAATCTTGATTGCATCTAAATCAAAGCCGCTAAATTTCCCAGGTTGACCACCTTGTGCGCTGTTGCTATCAGCAATAGCAATGGAATTGATATCAAAGCCAAGATTAGAGAGATCCGCACGGTAAACACCAGTCAAACCGGGGTTACCACCTGTTAAGCCTTCTAGCTTTGTAAAATCAACATTCAGTGTTCCTGCTATAGCACTGGAAACTGATGCTAGGGTGATTACCCCAGTAGCCAAACTTAACCTCAACAAATTGCTAATAAGAGGTACACTCATGACTGATCCTACTTAGACTTACTATCTTTATATATACACAAGTGCACTAGCAATTTCCGAAAAGTAAATATTTATTGTTACTTTTTTAAATCTTGCTCTAGTGGTTCGCCACATTAATTTTGACGGGTCGTGATGACTAGAAACCTGGTTTTGCCAAAGTTACGCGGTTTGGTGATAACCTGTCAAAACTTGTGTGGTCGAGTACTAGTACTATCAATGTAAAAACAGGCAGTATAATATTATTAGTCAACTATTATACTGCCTGTTTTTTCAAGGATGTGAACCGTTGATACTACGGTGTTTTTTGTAAATCTGGTCGCTCTTCTGGGACGATCGCCCCTTCTACTGGACAAACTTGCAGACATATACCACAATCAATGCAGGTGGCAAAATCAATCCAGTACCAATCAGTTCCCTTGACGTTTTTGCCAGGACCATCATGAATGCAAGCTACTGGACAAGCGTCTACGCAATCAGCGACGCCTTCACAGACATTAGTCACAATTGTGTGCGGCATAGTTCCCCTCTACTTGGATTAAATCAGTTATCAGTTACCAGTTATCAGTTATCAGGTAGGAAACGGACTCGTCCACCCCTTGTTCACTGTTCACTGTTCACTGTTCACTATTCACTGTTAAAATTGCTGTGTTTGGTCAGCTGTATATAGCCTAGCAATTCTACTGAATGACTAGTCCAGCAGTCATTTATCCTTGGTCTTTTATTAAAAACTAATGACTAATGACTAATTGACTAATTGACTAATGACTCAACCATCCTTGAACCATCAGCTTTAATCCAAGCAATTTGGGCGATACTGCGATCGCGCGCATATTGTCGAATCTCATCCGCATCTCGTCCCCCTAAATCCATTTCTACCCGTACCAAGTGAGTCGAGTCTCGAAGTTTTGTAGCGTAGGCAAAGGCGGCGGTGTACGCATCCGGCGTTTCTGGTACAATTAGCCAATTGCTAGCTGAGGTAGTTTGTGGTAACCGCCGAGTAGACAGAAGAATTTGTTGTAAGTCTTCCAAGAAGAGTGCAAAACCTATTCCTGGTATACTTTCTCCTTTAGGATGATAGAGCTTTAAAAGCTGGTCATAGCGACCACCCCGCCCTACAACTCGCGTCTGTTCATCGGTATTACTAACGACCTCAAAGACAATACCTGTGTAGTAGTCAAAGGTTTGTAATAAACTCAGGTCGAGGATAATTTCTATCCCTCTTGCTGGGAAAGGTGTTGTACTTGAATTGACCGAAAGCTCTAGTAAGTCTACTAAGTTTTTGAGGTTATCAACGATCGCTTGTAGACTCTGGTCTAAACCTAGACTGCTGAGTTTTTGGAGGACATCCGCAGGCTTTCCGCGCAAATCAAGCATGATTCTGGCGCGTTCTCGTAGTTCATCACTTAACGGTAAAGTGTCTATGGTTATGCGGTCAAGGTGGGCGATCGCACTCCGGACTTTTTCTTGTAGATGAGGGGGAAAAGCTTTAAGGAGCGATCGCGTGATTTGCGCCTCACCTAAAATCAAATGCCAATGGTTCAAACCTAAAGCTTGCAAAGAATCTGCCACCAATAACAGAATTTCTGCATCAGCTAAGTTACCGCCACTGCCCAACAACTCCACCCCAGCTTGATAAAATTCTTGCTGACGGTTGTGCTTCAACTCGCCTGTCCGTTGGAAAACATTAGCATTGTAATACAGGCGTTGTGGATAATTCACATCCGCCATGCGCGTTACAGCCGTGCGAGCAATAGAAGCTGTCAGTTCTGGACGTAGCCCCAAATCTTCATCATTACCATTTTGGAGTTGAATCACCGCAGAGCGATCAATTGCTCCCCCCGCCATCAGCGTATCCATACGCTCTAACGTTGAGGTGATAATTCTGTGATATCCCCAACGGTGAAACACTTGCTGTAGCCTGTCTTCTATCCACCGTTTTTGAGCCACATATTCGGGTAATAAATCCCTTGCTCCCACTGGAGATTGATACACCATTATTTTTTCTTCCCACCAAACAAACCACCAAACAAACCGCCACCCCCAGATTTACCTGGTTGCTGACTTCCAGTATGAAACGAAGCTGTACGCTTCGCACCACTAGGTTTTAGCCCCGTCATCTGTTCAATTTTAAGTCTCCCCGCCAACGCCGTTTGGTCTTTGGGGTCTAATTGCAGGGCGCGGTTAAAGTGAACTTTTGCACTCGTGGTTAGATTTTGCTTCAAATAGACCACTCCGATCAAGCTATGACAACGACTATTATTTGGCTCTAGCTTCAGAGCATCTTGTAATTCTACCCTTGCTTGTGTCAGTTGATTTTGTGATATGAAATCTTGAGCGCGACGGATGTATTGCAAGACAACTGAGTCTTTCTTTTGTGGTGGAGAGGTTACAGGGGCTTTGTTGACTGGTGCATTCGTTAGAATTTCTGCTGGTGACGCTGCGGCAAATATTTTGCCAGCACTCCGCATTATGTATACCAAATTCAACTCGCTGGCTAAGGCTATGATGTCTTGCACTTGCTGTAAAGAGTCATATTGAGTTTCTGCGATTTGGGCGAGCGAACTTTTATAGATATGCTCGTAGTTAGGCGCACTAGCTAGCTCCTGAACCACATCTGTGGAGAATTCCACTGAAATTGATTCTTGCACCAAACGCTTACCCATTTGCGACAAAATTATAATATGTTCCATTCTCTGTTTTTCATGAGAGAGTGTTTCATAAGCCGGATTCACCAGCTTAGATAACAATTCATTAGCGAGTTCTTTTTCAGCATCGGTTTCATCCTTACAACTATCAGGATGCAAACAGCGAGCTATTTTGAGATAGCGTTTGCGAATTTCTTTGACATCAGCATCAATTGGCACACACAGAACCGCGTGATGGTCTATAAAATCATATTTAAACAATCCGCGATTGAACTTGAAAGACATAGAGTTGCACCACAATCCCTTGGATTTTTTTCGTTTACTGTACTTATATTTATGTAATAATTGTAACTTATTTTTAGAGTACGTAGACAGTGATGTTACTAAAAACAGTAGTAGAAACACACGTAGGGGAGCCAGTACTTGATGAGGGTTTCCCGACAGAGGTATCCGGCGTTAGGCACTGCCAGTCAGATCCATCCCACTATATGAGGGTTCTAGTAGCAGTGCCCACCTTACGTACTAAATTTATACGGTCAGTGTGCAAGTGGGTTGTTATGAGGTGCTACCACAACGCACTTTTTCAACAACTTGACGAATTGCATCAATGACTAATTCTGGATCATCTAGTTGGATAGCATGTCCACTTTTATGAGCAACAATGTGAACACCTTGAGGTGACTCATTGGCTAGATCTGTATGTAATTCTTGCAATTTCTGAAGCACCTGTTGTGTTATGTCGAAGTCTGGCTTCCCAGACGACAAGACAATTAGAGGAATGTCAGGAAATGGCTTTATCTTACGTGCCTGTTCAACCTGGTTCATGCTGACTGAAACCGCAGCCGATTCTTGAGCAAAGGTTTTCCCAAACTGAGTTTGAGAATATAGTGCTTTAGCAAGAGGTCGCATTGAAGGTGGAAATTTTTGGAATAAACCAGCGGCAAAAGGCAAAGAATCAAAAGTAACGAGTAAACGAAGTAGACCGATGCGCCCCATAATTGGCACCACATGAACTAAGAGCCCTTCAAGTCGTTTGTTTAATTCAACCCATTCGACTGGTGTCTCTTGGTACATTCTCTCATGAGCGACATCCACTAAAACCATCCCAGCTACTTCTTCTGGATAGTGATAGGCAAATAAGCGACTGAATAAACCACTTAAAGACATTCCCACTAAGACATAAGGCGGCTCAATTTCAGCCTCTGTCAAAAGTTGCCGCAACTCACTAACGACTTGTTCCGCTGTGCGGGGTTCTGAACTTAAATCACTCCAGCCATAGCCTGGTCTATCGTAGGTCAATATTTTCGTACATTTGGCAACTTCCGGCTGCACTAACTGCCAATCTAGGTGAGTACCTCCGGTTCCACTATCCAAAATGACTGCCGGCTGACCTCTACCCATAACTTGATAGTGCCAATTATTACTATTAATCTCAATTAATTTTCCTTGTGGCAGAAACCTTCGGCGATCGCGACTTGTGGCAAGTGCTTGATAAATTGCTCCAAACCCGACTACTGCAATTAATACCCCAAGGGGTACAACAAGCCATAGCATTCAGTTGCTCCCGAAGCTTAAATACCTTTTCGATTGTCTCACAAATGGCTTTTCAACCACGCCCCAAGCAATAATTTGAGCCGCACAACTATATTATCATACGAAAAATTCCCGTATAATTATCTTCGTTGATGGCAATCTATAAGCATAATTCGTTCTCAACCAAGTGTACTTTGCTCCACAGATGAGGAATTTGAAGCTGAATTGCTCAAACGGATAAATCAGCAACAGCAGCTGTAAATTAAACTCCGTCACTGCTAGTTTTTCAGCCTGCTAGTGGGGGTTAACCCATGAAGACAGTGATGGAACTTGTTGTAATTCTTGACTCAGGCGATCGTGAATAGAACCATTGGTAGCAAGAATTCTGCCAGACCAGATATCTAAGGGACTTCCATCGTATGCAGTCACCTTTCCGCCAGCTTCTCGTAGTAAAATGATACCAGCAGTAATATCCCAAGGAGAAAGACCTCTTTCCCAGTAGCCATCCAAACGACCACAGGCGACATGAGCCAAATCTAGGGATGCAGAACCACTACGCCGAACTCCTTGAGTCAGATGAGTCAAGTGACAGAATTCCGCATAGTTGTTGTCAGATGTTTCACGACGGTCATAAGCAAATCCCGTAACCAAAAGGCTTTTACCAAGTTCAGAAGTTTCTGAAACCTTTATCGGGCGACGGTTTCGCGTTGCTCCCAAACCTTGAGCCGCCCGGAACAGTTCATCATGAAACGGGTCATAAATAACACCGACTTGCGGGACACCCTGAATCAAAAGCCCAATCGAAACAGCAAAAAAGGGATATTGGTGAGCAAAGTTCGTTGTTCCATCCAGAGGATCAATCGCCCAGAGATGCTGACTATGTTGATTTCCTAGTTTCCCAGATTCCTCAGCCAAGATAGAATGCTCAGGAAAGTGACGACGCAAAACATCTAAAACCACCGCTTCCGAAGCTTTATCAGCAGCAGTTACCAAATCACCGGGGCGTCCTTTTTCAATAATCGCGTCTTCTACCTTACCCAAATAACCTTGCAACACCGCACCAGCAGCAAGGGCTGCTTCTGTAGCAATATCCAAAAAGATTTGCAGATTACTCATGAGTCATTCATAATTCGTCATTACCAGCTTATTACGAATTGTTAACAATCTTCTGGTTCCTACGCTCCGCGTGGGAACGCACTAGGTGGGCTGCTGCCTACTTGTTCTGTGAGGCAGAGCCTCTAGAAATGCATTCCCAGCCTGAGTCTGGGAACGAGCGAACAATCTTCTGGTTCCTACGCTCCGCGTGGGAACGCAATAGGTGGGCTGCTGCCTACTTGTTCTGTGAGGCAGAGCCTCTAGAAATGCATTCCCAGCCTCAGGCTGGGAACGAGCGAATCCCTGTGGATATCGAAAGTTAAGAAGTTTCCGGAACTGTCTGCTGTTTGATTGGTATCTACATACAGTAGAATTTTTGCAAGTGTAAATACTATTGATAACTAGATATTATCGTTATGGCTAATACATCAGACCTGAAACTAACCATTACATTTACCGATCCCGCCTTAGATGACGAACAGAAGAATGAGGAAGTGCAGAAGCTTCTGGCACAAATGAAAGACTTGAATGAAGTGGAAGCGGTTGATCGAGTTGTGAACCCTAACACGCTACTGGGAACCAAGTCAGTCACAGGCTGGGTAGCAGCTCAGGTGATTGCTTTTGTGAATCCGGAAAATGTGAAACAAGTGTGGGGGTTTTTGAGCGATCGCCTAGGTAATAAACTCATCGAACTAGAAGCAGAAGCAAACGGCAAGAAAGTTAAAATAAAAGCTAGCAGTCAGCAAGAGTTAGAAGCAGCAGTCAAGGCAATACAGGAATTACTGAACCCAGAGTAGACAGGTAAACATGGCGAAAGTTGCAGTGCTGATAGGAGTGAGTGAGTACGAGGCTGGCTTAAACCCGCTGGCTGGCGCTGTTAAAGATGTCGATGCTATGCAGCGAGTTTTACAGCATCCAGATATGGGCGGGTTTAACAAAGCAGATATCACAGTGCTGAAAAATCCCCAACGACAAGCGATGGAAGAAGCTATTGAAGCGCTATTCTTCAATCGGCAAAAGGATGACTTGGTGTTGGTTTATTTTTCTGGTCATAGAGAAAGGCGCAGCTGATACCGATAATGATGGTGTGATTTCGGTGGATGAACTGCATGAATATGCCCGCAAGAAAGTGCAGGAAGCAGCACCCGCGATGAAGCCAGAGATTTATGCTATTAAAGAGGGTTACAAAATTCAACTGGCGAAAGCAACAGTTGCGGATCCAAAGGTGAAATATCGCAAAGAAGTACAAAGATATGCCATTCGGGGCGAAATTTCCCCAGTTGGTCGCATGATATTGAATAACTTATATAGACAACTGGGGCTTTCCGGTCCAGAAGCTGAAAAAATTGAAGTGGAGGTGCTGCGAGCTTACAAAGAAAGACTAGAGAACTTGCATAAATACAGAGATGCTTTGCTTGCAGCAGTAAAGTATGAGTATCCACTTAGTGAGCAAACCTGCTATGAGTTAAAAGCATTTCAGCAAATGTTGGGTCTTAGGGATACAGATATCCAGCCTATTGAACAGGAGTTGACTACACAGTTTGTTCACCAGGAAACACCCACATCTATTTCTGAGCCAACCTATAGAGAACAGATTCCAGCACAGTTAGAACAGGAACTTGACCTAACTTTGGAGATTGCTCTAACCAAAGCCGAGATGCTCAATGGGATAGTGAAACAGATCACTACAACAGAAAATGAAATTATCAACGTCACGATTCCTGCTGGTATTAATTCAGGCAAGAAACTTCGTGTCAGAGGTAAAGGCAAGTTGAACCGGCTAACTCAACAACGAGGAGATCTATACTTACTAGTTAATCAAATAACTGCTCAAGCTGATAACCTCAGTTCTGAAAAAAGCATAGACTATACAAAACTGCGAGACGCCCTTGCAGCAGGAAAGTGGAAAGAAGCTGACGATGAAACTTATCTGGTAATGCTTCAAGCTGTTGGGCGCGAGAAAAATGACTACATCACAGAGGAAGAACTTTCAAACTTTCCTTGTACTGACCTGCTTACAATTGACCAACTTTGGGTCAAATACAGCAATGGTCGCTTTGGCTTCAGCGTTCAGAAAAAAATTTATCTGAGTGTTGCTGGTAATCTCAACGGTAGTTATGATGATGAAGCCTGTAATAAATTTGGCGCTCGCGTAGGCTGGAGAGTACTGGGAAACTGGATCACATATGGTAAGCTTACTTTTGATAATTCAACACCAGAGGGACACCTCCCGTTTCCATACCGTTTTGTGGTAAGCAGTACCAGAGCGTGGTTATGTGTATTTGCTGGTGGTCTGTTCTCTCGCATCGAGACTTGTCAATTGCATACCACCAAAGATGATCTCAGTTCTGAAAAAGGTGTAAACTACACTAAACTGCGAGACTTAGTGGCAGCAAGAAAGTGGAAAGAAGCTGACTATGAAACTTATCAAGTAATGCTCCAAGCTGTCGGGCGCGAGGAAGATGACTACATCAGAAGCTCAGAACTCTCAAACTTTCCCTGCACTGACCTCCGTACAATTAACCAATTGTGGGTAAAATACAGCAATGGGCGCTTTGGCTTCAGCGTTCAGAAGGAAATTTACCTCAGTGTTGGCGGTAAGCCGGACGGTAAATACTACGAACAAGCCTGGGAAAAATTTGGCGATCGCGTAGGTTGGAGAGTGAAAGAAAACTGGATTTCGTATTGCACTTTTGATATAACTGCTCCGGAGGGACACCTCCCATTCTTATGGACTAGATGTATGTCCGGCAGGGCTATCGGCTGGCAGGGCAGATCTGAGGGGGGGGCGGAGTGGTTTGGCTTGGATAAGCTGTTCTCTTCTCTCGAATCAACTTTTGGGGAGCAGGCGGCAACAGGCAACAGACTTGTTCTTTTCTCTCGCTTCGAGACTTGTAAACTTTAACATTTAAGCGTTTCAGAACTTTGTAAATATTTATTGCAGCTTTTTTTCCACGGTAGAATCAACCGCAGTAGGAATGCCTTGACTTCGAGCTGCAGCCCATAAAGAAGCAGCTTGTCTCAATAAAGCTGAAGTGATTGGTAAAAAATCAATTATTTCTCGAAGTTCATCTAAATTTTGAATACTATTAAGTTCAGTTTTCTTTTATGATGCTAAAACTAAACTTCTCCTGACTTCAAAATCGCATATATCAGAAGAACAAACATGAACTCCATGCGATAACAAAGTATAAAGCCATTGCTCGCAATCGTAAGCTTCTCCTAACTTATTGGGATTGGTAAGAATTCCCAGTACCCCAGAGTCAATAAAAACTATCATGATTGCGAATATAACTTTTGTTCGGGAAGACGTTCTGCATCTATTATTTGTTTAAAATTCTCAAATATTTCTTCTCTGTGTAGTGATTCTGCTTCAGACATATTTTCATGGCGTTGAATACGCTGTTTTAATAAGGCTATTGCTCGCTGATTTTGCTTTAATTGCTTCACCCGCGCTACCGCGCACCCCCCTCTGTCCCCCCTTACCAAGGGGGGATGAAAGGGGGGTAGGAGGGTTAGGGAGGGGTGTATTCCAGCCACCTGAAAAATGCTGTATTGCGGTGACTATAGCGGAGATATCGAGAATATTAGCCAATGAACTGAGCATTTGGGGCAAATTATCCCGCCAGTTATTTTCCTCTTCGGCTTGCTTATCTCTACCCTGACAATAACTCGCGTATTGTTTATTCCATTCTTTCACCCAGTTTTCAAACTCGTGCAAGCGTCGCGCTGCTGCGGGTACTTCTGACTCATCCGACTGGAAATCTTCCCCAACTCCGCTTGCAAAGGAAGGAGGAGAAATGAGGATGGGTGATGAAGCGTCGTGTTTCAGGATGAAAGTGTGTAGGGCGGCTGGGCTAAGATGCCAGTAAACTATAGCAGTAGTGGGATTGAGCAGTTGTTTCATCTCTTCCCATGCAGGTGACTCATCACTCCCAGCATCCAGCAGCCATTCCAAGCAAGCATTTTTCCCTTCTTCTGCCAGTTCCAACGCTTGCACTATCTCACCCGACTGCACAGCCAACTCAACAGTTAACTGCTGAAAAGGAGCAAACTTCAAAATCAACTGCTTTTTCTTTTCAGGATTTTTGCAGTCATTTAGTAAGCGTCGCAACAAATCTGTACCGCGTCGTTGCAGTTCTTGGGCTTTCGCGGTTTCTCCCAAATCCAAAAGGACGCGAATCAAGTTTTGCAAAACCTCCAGATGTAATTCAGGGAAATCTGCTTCTGTGAGAGTTTTTAGTGCATTGTTGTAACTGTTGACGGCTTTGTGCCAATAGCTGCGGGGACGAGAATCTTCTTGCCCTCGAACGTAGTGAGCATTACCTATCGCCCGATGCAATTCTCCCCAACCTTCTGGGTGAGTGTCTTGGTGGCAATATTTTAATCCTTCCTCATAGCTTACCAACTTACCTTCATAACCGCGCTGATTAAGATGGAGATTTCGTCGGGCAATTGCACTCAAGGAAGCCAGCAGGGGATCACAACTGACTGAATTTCCTGCCGCAATGCCTCGGTTATACCAAGCTTCATGTAAGTCAAGTTTGAATTCTAGGGCTTTGTCGAAGGATGCGATCACATCTTCAAATCGCCCTAAATTACCCAGCGCCAAGCCCCGCCTGTACCAAGCTTCATGTAAGTCAGGTTTGAATTCAATTGCTTTGTCGTAGGATGCGATCACTTCTTCATATCGCCCTAAATTACTCAGCGCCAACCCCCGGTTGTACCAAGCATCATCTTTGTTGGGTTTGAATTCAACGGCTTTATCGTAGGATGTGATCGCTTCTTCAAATCGCCCTAAGTTAACCAGCGCCACGCCCCGATTATTCCAAGCATCATCTTTGTCGGATTTGATTTCAACAGCTTTATCGTAGGATGCGATCGCATCTTCAATTCGCCCTAAGTTAAAAAGCGCCACGCCCCGATTATTCCAAGCATCATCTTTGTTGGGTTTGAATTCAACGGCTTTATCGTAGGATGCGATCGCACCTGTAAAATCCCCTACCATCAATTGCTCACAACCTCTGTCAAACCAAGCTTCTGCATCTTCCTTCTCTCCTTCCTTTGCGCCCTTCGCGTCTTGGCGGTTCGTTTCTCCTCCCCTCCCCACCAACCGCATCCCAATCTCACCCGCCACCTCACCCACTTCCCCAACACCCAACTCACTCAGCCGCACCATGCGGAAACCTAACTCTCTATTCTCGGCGCTTGATACCAACAATCTTTCCCCAAAGCGCCGCAACCACTCCACCAAACCAGCCTGAGTGATTTTATTTGCATCCAAAAAACCCTTTACCCGTCCCCGACTCCAGCCCGAATTCACACCCGCCAACAGTTCGAGGAACAACGCTTCATACTCCGCATTAGTCAGTTGTTTGGGTGGTTCTACCGTGTGTCTCCTCAACTGAGGAGATGGATGCTTGCTGCCAAATAACCGCTGAAAAAACCTTTTGAGCCACTGCCAAATCCGCCTGAGCATTTGCTGCAACGTTGTATCGCTTTTTGTATGTATTATAGCGATTTCACTTAGAAAGTAGATGTTTTAGATCACTGTAGCGGTAGTCATGATGTTTCTTCAAGCTTATTCTAGTCATCTGAATCTGAAAATAGAGATTCTAAATTGCGATAACCACTAACCACCCGCACAATCACAATACCATCCTCTAAAACTTGGTAAAGAATAATGTAACCATTTAAAGGAATACCACGTAATGAAGGTACAATTTCTGCATAGCTACGTCCTATTTTGGGAAATTTAGTTAAATTTTCGCACTTTTGATTAAACTCATTGACAAATCTCTCTCCTACTTCAACATTTCGACTGGCAAAATAATCAATTATTTCTTCTAAATCTCGACTTGCTTCTAGAGAGATAATATATCGGCTCATTCTTTCGCCTCACGGGCTTTCCGCAATTTTTCTCTTAGTCTGTCTATCACAACTTCACTATCAATAACTTCACCTCGCTCAATTTGAGCCAGTCCCACTTCCACTTTTTGACGGGTTTGTTCAAGCCATTGGATGTACTCTGTGTCCAATTTTTCTAAAACTTTAAATGCTAAATCAATAACTTCATCTGGATTCGTAAATCTACCACTAGCAATTTGTGCTTGGATAAATTGCTCATGTTCGGGTTTGAGTGAGATGTTTATCATTTAAACCTCAGCTTTAAGAACTTGACGCTTTCGATGAGAGCATTCAGGAAAGCTGTAATTGGAATTATATCGTTAGGTTGCAGAAAGATTAGTTATTAATCATTATTATGGCAGTCTTCTCGTTCTCACGCTTCGGCTGGAACTGTACAGCTTGTTGTCAGTGTGGGGGCATATCACGCTAATTACTCACAACAAAAAGACCTCACCCCCATCCCCGGAGGGGAATTCAAAGGAGGGCTGCGCCCCGCTGCGCTAACAAAATTCAAAGTATGCCCGAAGGGCACGCTGCGCTATCAAAAAAAGAATTCTTAATTTTGAATTTTGAATTTATAATTTTGAATTTGAGCGAAGCGAGGGGAGAGGGGATAGGGATAAGGTTCTTCGTTTTTTATAAGTGTTCATCCGGACATGATATGACGTTTCAGCTGAGTCTCAGAAATGCCTGTAAATTCACTTATCTGCGGTATCCGTCATAATATCTGTCATTTCTATCGTATCGGTCATTTCTGTCGTATCTATCATTTCTGTCGTACCTGTCATTTCTATCGTATCTGTCATTTCTATCGTATCCGTCATATCTGTCGTATCTGCCGTCTCTGCGTTCGCGTAGCGGCTGCTTTGCAGCATCGCTCACTGCGAACTCTGCCCGACAGCCATTTCTTACCCAAATACGGTTTCTGCGGTAACCCCAATTTCCTCTACAACTAGCATCAGACAATTGCCTGACAAATCTTACTTCGCTTCTTCTATCTATCTGACAAACATTCCTTTCATTACCCCGACTTTCACAAGTGATTATGTCTTCAGCAGAAGCAGGTGAAGCAAAGCTGAAAAGCGTACCTAGACTAACAGTACTAGCCATCAAGGTAGCAGCGATTATTGGAAAACGAACGCTCATATTAAATGTTAGATCTCTCTTACGAATAACAAACAAACTATGGGAGTCCTATTTGATTTTTGAACAGAACTCTGTACAGTTTATGTCTCCTATTAACAGTTAAGAGTTCCCCATTTGCTAGCTCAACGAGTTCGTATGGTTCCGCCACGCAAGCTAACATAAACCAAACTAGATTCCTATATACTCATTATTCCAAATTTGTCAAACCACTTGCCTGTATCTCAAGTCATAAAATTTCGCGTCCTAATCAGTTTCAACAAATCAGGGAACAGTGAACAGTAAACAGTAAACAGTGAACAAAGGGTGGACGAGTCCGTTTCTTGCCTGGTAACTGATAACTGGTAACTTGTAACTGGTAACTGGTAACTGGTAACTGATAACTGATAACTGATAACTGATAACTGATAACTGATAACTGATAACTGATTGTTGACTCAACCAACAGCAAATTCTGTGTATTGACGCATCTTTGGTGGGTCAATACCTAAGACAATATCGTGTTTTGGCACTCCGACTTCAACTAGCTTATTGGCAATCCCGATTTCAGTTCCGTCCTGCTGTACCCAGATTTTTCCATCAATAATGTCAACATGAAGCACAACTCCATAGACACGCTGTGAATCACGCCAGCCGACGTATACTAATTGATAGCGAGTCTCCTAGCCCTTTCAGGGCGGCTGCGCCAACGGAGAGGCTGCGCCAACGCGCTCTTGATCAAAAATTAGCTCTGCTCGAATGCGGCTGTCCCAAACTAACGTAGCGTGTTCACTCAACAATCTTTGAATGTGCTGACGATATTCATCTACGGCTGCCATCGCTTAATTACCTCCTGATCAATATCGTAGACCAGCAAATACAATTGATGCTGCTCAACTAGTGATTGAATAAATGATGTGGTGAAAAACTCCTCATACACGTTGTTGGGCACTGCTAAATACAATAGGCGTTCACTTTCTTGTACTTGCAGTGCTGCTCGATACGCCAAAAACTGTCCTAATGCACCATAAAACTCTGAAATCTTAGATGGACCAAGAAAACTCTTAATTTCAACGGCAATTTTATGTTCTCCTCGCTCAGCCGCAATTATCTTCTGGGCACCTAACTCAATTGCCAAATTGAAACTACCTGCAACAAGTGGATATGGATCGTGGGTTATTTGCCATTTATCCTTCTGGAGGGCTGTTTTGACTATAGTATGAAATGCATCTTTTGCTGGCATAAATGACTTATAAATGTTGAAAATTAGTCATACTCAGCCCATTACTAATTATTAACGATACTGACGGCGAAATTCAGCAGGTGTCAGACGCATAGGTTTTTCCGGGTTCCAAATTCCTAACCCCATGAGTCTAGCCCATTGCTGGGCACGTTCTAAGCGTAGGTCATATTTGTGGTTGGGCGATCGCCCCACAAACAAAGCGTACCCTTCTTTCACCAACTGTTCATTCAACAAAACCCCATCTTTCCACGCATAAGCCAAACTCCGCCCAAATTGATCGTTCATTTGCACATCAAACTCCAGGATCACAGGCTGTTCCTGAACCACTGCTTCTAGGCGTTCCTTTGCTTCATCTCCCCAAGGACGCTGCTGCAAATCGGGTGCATCGATTCCCAGCAAGCGCACTTGAGAAATCAAGCTTGCTTGATTTCCCAAACTCACCACCTTCAAAGTTTGTCCACTGACAACTTGTGTGACTTTGACTTGCACCTGTGTGCTTTCTTCAGGTTTGTTTTGAGGTTGACAAGCTACAAGTAGTAGTAGACAAAGCAGAATGAAGATTTTTTGCACCTTTGCACCAATGCTCTTGAAACAAAATTTAACTAATTTGGTCCAATTCCCGCAACCAATGTGGTGGGGAGAATGTCAATCTTCATCTAAGGGAAGACCTTTGCGAATTTTCCCCCTAGCAAAAAAGCGTCCAAACTGGAGTTCATAGACTTCATCTTCGTCTTGTGTCTCCACCTCCAAATCAGAACGAGCATAACTGACGCACAATAGGGCATAGCCTTTTTTCTGCAACTCTGGTGAGAGTCCAATAGCTTCCGGTTGGTAAATTTCTCCTGATAGTACCCGGACAGCGCAAGTGGTGCAAGCCCCATTCCGACATGAAAACGGCAGTTCTACTCCTTGTTTTTCACCTGTATGCAGGATGTAGCGGTCATCAGGGACTTGCAAGGTGTGTATAATGCCTTTGGCGCGATCGCGAACTTTAACGGTGTGTTTCTCGGACATTTGAACTTTTGATTTCAATTTGGGACTTTAAACTAAATTTAGTTGCAATTTGATTTAATTCATTATAGAATGAGAACTCGTGACGCCTGGAGAGATGGCCGAGTGGTTGAAGGCGCAGCACTGGAAATGCTGTTTGGGGGCAACCTCAACGAGGGTTCGAATCCCTCTCTCTCCGTTTCATAATACCTCTAAAATTCAGCCAAGTCATGAAGATGCGCAATAGTAATTGAATCACCTTACTATTGGTATGTTAATTTAGCTGCCTGCTGTACTAAGAAAAAACCATTGCTAATTTCATCTGTTGGTATGGAGAAAATTTTTGCGGGAAAATACCATTTTTAGTTATTATGCCCGAGGTTGCTTTTGATGGTTTGAGTTAATATTAATAGGTATCATCAGAGGAATCTCTTGGGGATTCTTAAACAAGAATACAGAATTCATCATTTAGAATTCGCAAGCGTGAAAATCAGATGAGGATTCAAAGGATCAGCTAATTCTAGACTTTGCTTAAGGGTTCATCCAACAGGAAAACCCCCAAGACAGAGATAGATAAGGGAACACGCAAAACTTGGTGCAGTAGTGATTCACTCTACAGCCGACACGACGGGAACTCGTAGAATCGCACTGCTTAACCAGCCGCAGAGAATCTATTCTGGCACAGCTAGGACAGAATTATTTGTTGATGATGGCACAAAAAGCGTCAAATGACTCAGACTTAATTGCTATTGTCTAATTCAGATGTTTCTTCTTGATTTTCTTTGACTCGACGAATTGGCATATTAGCAATTAAAGCCGTTGTCCGTTGATTGCTTTCCAGAGAAAACTCTAAGCCGTCTGTTTCAACTTCTACGTAACGACAAACGATTTCTAAGATTTCTTGCCGCATCTTTTCTAGTACATCAGGGCTGATGTCAGCACGGTCATGGGCTATCACCAATTGCAGGCGGCGTTTAACTTGAGTGCGACTGTTGTCAACACTACGAACAAAAAACTTTTCTAATATTTCAAGAATCATTGCAGCTAAGTCAGCATACGGAACAGATTAAATACTTTTTGTCCAAAACAACTTTCTCAAACGAGAGAATATGTTGTCCTGAGTTGAGTCAAGCTCAAGAAATTCAACCGTTTCTCCTTCTAATCTCCGAACAATGTTGTCGAAAGCTGTAGCAGCTAAAGAAGGGTTTTCCGCTAATACTAAAGGTTCACCACGATTGGTAGATACAATAACTCGCTCATCATCAGGAACAACTCCAATCAAGGGAATTGCAAGAAGTTCCTGAACATCTTGAACTGACATCATATCATTTGCCCGTACCATTGCGGGTCTGATGCGGTTGATAATTAAGTGAATACGTTTGATGCCTTGTGCTTCTAGTAACCCAACAACGCGATCAGCATCACGCACTGAGGCAATTTCTGGAGTGGTGATAATCAGGGCTTCTTTTGCAGGGGCGATCGCGTTTTTGAACCCCATTTCAATTCCCGCTGGACTATCAACCAAAACATATTGATACTTCTGTGCCAGTGCATTCACCAATAACTTCATCTGGTCAGGAGTGACCGCATCTTTGGTGCGATTTTGTGCTGCTGGTAACAGAACGAGGTTAGGTTGTCGCTTATCCTTCACCAAAGCTTGTTCTAAGCGACACTCTCTTGCGAGAACTTCAACCGCAGTATAAACTATCCGGTTTTCTAGCCCTAGCAGCAAATCCAAATTTCTCAAACCAAAATCCGCATCAACCAAAGCCACTTGACGCCCCATTTTGGCTAAAGCCATTCCCAAATTTGCCGTAATCGTGGTTTTTCCCACCCCTCCTTTGCCGGAGGTTGTAACAATAATGCGAGTCATGATAGAAACGAGCTCGATTAGTGATTAGAAAAGATACAACAATAAAAAAGATTTATGTTTCTTGATTCATCCTACTTAATAGGATTCTAGAAAAATCGCTCACCCTAGCAATACGGATTCCTTGGGACGTAATATACGCCACCTCAGGATAAAACTGCAATGGCGATTTTTCTGGTGCCCTTGCAACAGCATCTGCAATTCGCAGCTGGGTTGGTTCCATTTGCAAAGTCATAATCAGACAATCACGGTTTCCAAGGGCACCCGCATGAGCAATTCCACGTAGACGACCCCAAACCAGAATATCTCCATTTGCAACTACAATACCACCAGGATTCAAGTCCCCTAAGAGGATAACATGACCGGGGTGACGGATTTCTTCTCCAGAACGCACCGTCTTTTCTAAATAGAGAGGTTCTGCAAGGGGAGGTGTATCAGACTTTGACTCAGCGCCAAGTTTTGTTTGTCGTTGTAGTTGTTCTACAGAGTAACCCATTGTAACTGCGGCGATCGCAGTTTGCCGACGACTAGTAGAAACTGATTTTAGCTGAATTTTAAATTGATTCAAACTTTCCGCCAGTTCTTGGAGTTGTCTCCCATCCAACAAGCGATCTTGCGCGATCAAATTCACTGCTGTATTCGCTGAAAAAGAACGCTCGCAAGCTAAAAGTCGCAGCTTCATTTGTTGCCAAATCTCAGTCCAAGCGTGTTCTGAAGCTGGCAATTGTGACTCTGTTGGTAGAATTAATAAAAGTTTTCCCTCCTGACTTTTTATTTGGACTTGAATATTAGGATTCACCGTACTTTCTAAGGACGGGAATTCTTCAGTCAACCCTAGGTTGATTAAGGCTGGATTAAATTCTACATCAGGAATGACGGAATTTGACTCAACATTGGATTGAGTTGGATTTGACTGTGTATCCGAAATAGGATGTGACTCACCATCAGGTTTGAGAGAATTTGCCTCCACATTGGAATCGGAAGCATTTGTCTGTTCTATATTCAGATCGAAAGAATTTGACTCCACATTGGAATCGGAAGAATTTGTTTGTTCTATATTCAGATCGAAAGAATTTGACTCCACGTTGGAATCGGAAGAATTTGTCTGTTCTATATTCAGATCGAAAGAATTTGACTCCACGTTGGAATGATTGGAATTTGACTCGCTATTATAATCTGGAATATGTGATTTTAAGTAAAGTAGAACAGAATTTACTTCTGCTTCGGGGAGGACTGGGTTTTCCTCGGCTTGTGAAATCGACTCTATATCAGAAAGAGCAGAGATTTCCTCTACTTCACGAAAGGCTTTTTCTGACTTCTTATTAGGGATAGTAGAGTCAGAACTCATGTAACGGTTGCCAGAATATGGGATAGAGCGATCATCCATACTAAATAGTTACAATTTGCAACAGTGTTATTAAAAATTAACACTCCTCACCCTGTATTTTTACTTAGTCTTTGAGCGACTATTGCCAATGCATCCGCATCGCCGACATTTCCAGGAAACAGCACGACTGGCAAATTAGGAAACTGAGGATGGTCTGATGGAGTTGTCACTATTGAACAACCAGGTAAAATTTGACCAAGTAACCGCGCCGAAGTCAACCCTAAACCTGTGCTTAAGACATCGTTTGAAGTAATGCCACCTTTACTGATTAAAAATCCTATATCTGATGGTAAACCCTGCACGATATCCATCAATAAGCCTGAAACTTTTGTACCAAACTCTAACCTTGTGTTAACGTCCTTAAAAGTCAGTTCTTTACGGCTGGTGTAAACCACTGCTGTTTTAAGAGAATCATATGCTGCACGCACATGATGCAAAACCTCGGTTAGCAGTGTAGCAGATTCATTTGCCCCATCATCAACTAACCGCGCCACGTCCACTTCAATTCCCATCGTTTCCTCTTGTTGCAACAGCACCTCTAACTGTTGAGTTGTCTTTTTCACATGGGAACCAACAATGACTATACCTGGTTTACCTCCTCGCACGTACTGTGACATATTTTCTGGAGCAATAGGTTGGGGCGGTAATCGGGCTATTGCCGTTAAGATGCTAGCAGCGCTACGAAACAGAAAGCGTTTTCCCTGACTGACTGCTGCTAGGACATCTTGTGCAAACTGGTTGAGATCTGCTTGAGTTTCACCATCAACTACGGCACATTGGTTTGAGTCGAGTTGCATAAGTCGTTCTAAGCTACCAGCGCGAATATCCGCTAATAAAAATCTTTCTACCGACTCAGCACTGATACCTCCTTGAGTTTTTTCTTCTACATACTTGGGTAAGTAGCTATGATGATACCCAAAGACTGAATCACGAGCAAATTCAGTTTCATGAACAGGGGTGGGAACATCGTCAGTGATCAAATAATGTACACTGTCGCGCGTAATACGTCCGCCTTCAAAAAACGCTGGTACGAGAAAATGAGCATCAAATGGACCAAGTTCTTCAGCTATGACATCAGTTTCAATGGGGTAATGTCCCCGTAAAGTTGAATCAGAACGACTGACAACGATAAATCCTTCTGTTTTATCTGTTGGTGAGGTGATGTTGGATTTTACCCCTGCGTTTACCGCATTTTCCCTGACTCTAAATATTGCCTGTTTCAAGTTATGGCAAACTTCTCTGGTAATAGATGCGGCTTCTTCTGGCGGAAGCGCTCTTGTATTTGTTAACACAAAGAAAATTTGTGAATCATCTTGCAACCCCAAGCATAATGTTTCCACATCCCAACGCATGAGTAGCAAACAACTGTGGACTGTTTGAGAACCTGTCGGGTCATCATCTAAGACAATAATTTTTGGTTTGTTAGTCATGTTTAAGTCAACGGACAACTGTTTGTTGGAAAGTTCAAAGCAAGCGTTGCTCCTTTGAATGGAGACTTTGAGATAATCGAGATTCAGATTTCCCGCAATTTTCTGATCTCTGTTTGCACACTCATTGCAATCTGCAATGATTGATTTAGAAGTTGAGCATACTCGCTTGCCTGACTGCTTGCTTGCAAGGCTTGCAAATTTGTCAAATTATTGACAAGTGATTCTTGATTATTGGTAAATAATTTTTTATTATCTCGTAAAATTCGTTCTGTTTTCAAAGCGCGAACGAAATCTTCTCTAATAAGTTGCATAGCAGCAACGACTTTTTCTCTGTCAGCTATACGACTTTCTGTGTTTTCAGAGGTTATTTGCTGGTCATGGATGTCGATCGCCATCAGCAGCGTATGATACTTATCGACTTCATCTAAAAGTACTCTGAGTGTTCTGGGATAGGTAAAACGCCGCCAAAACCAACGCCCAACTACAATAGCAATGGGCGTGCTTGTGAGCAAAACAATTCCTAGTATCATCGAAGAACCAATTGTCGGTAGAATCAGAAACGCATAAATAAATCCGACAATAATGAGAGTCAGCAGCAGCGCTACAACAATTTCGTTAATCAAAAAACGAAATCGCTTCTCGCGATCCTTCATAATAGAAGGTCGTAAGACATCGTCTGGATTTAACCCAATTAAACGTCTCAGTTCTCCCTTAGTTATTTCCAGGCTCAATAAGTCCGGCTGCACAGATGGATACTCCCACTTTCAATTAGCCCATTTTGACGCCTTGGAATGAATGATACTGTTGGCGAATAAATTCGGGGTCACGCTCCCTAAGCTTCTCGTTCCCTGGCGATCGCTGGGGAATGCGTTACTAAGAGGCTTTGCCTCCGGCACTTAGGTTGAGGCAAAGCCTCATCACCGGCATTTCCAGCCTGAGGTTGGAAACAAGTTTAAGCTTCTCGTTCCCTGGCGATCGCCGGGGAATGCGTTACTAAGAGGCTCTGCCTCCGGTACTTAGGTTGAGGCAAAGCCTCATCACCGGCATTTCCAGCCTGAGGCTGGAAACGAGTTTAAGCTTCTCGTTCCCTGGCGATCGCCGGGGAATGCGTTACTAAGAGGCTCTGCCTCCGGTACTTAGGTTGAGGCAAAGCCTCATCACCGGCATTTCCAGCCTGAGGCTGGAAACGAGTTTATGAGGAGTATGACTCCACACGAGTTGACCAACAACATCACGAATTCCGAGGCTCACAGCCCAAGTCTACTTTAGTAGACTTCAAGGCTTATGCAGTCGTCTTTAGACGACTTTTGCTCTGAGACTGGGATTTAAATCCCAGACGGACGAGAATGCAAGGCATGAGAATCATACAAGATCTCAGTTGTATCCTACTCCCTTCCCAGTCTAAGATGACCTATCTTCTTTTTCTTCTTCCAATAGGATAGCAGTCTCCTCGGCGCGCAAAATAAGGACTGCAGCACTGTCTCACTACTCCGTTGTCTACGAAGTAGGACAATAATTTTAGACTCAAAGACAAGCGTAGTCAGGTTTTCAAAGAATTTCAAACATTTTTCCGAAATTCCTTGATACTTCTTGTAGTATTTACATAATACAAAAAACGTCAAGCGTAATACAAAAACTTCTAAACAAAGAGAGTCACTTAAACAGTTATGCTGTACATCGCCCTAGTTTTCCAACTCAAACCTCCTCCGAAAGAAGAAAAAAATCAGAAGACATCTCACATGGATAACTCTGAATTAGATTTCTCTTCTCAAAACCAAGTCAAAACAAAAAAGCCTGAATATCTCCAAAAAATTCAAGAAAACTATTACTTAGAACGACGGTTCATTTTGTAGGCATTTATCAGTTATCAGTTATCAGTTATCGCTGTTCACTGTTCATTGGTTTAATCCTCTTCTAAGTAAATCAACCAAATTAAACATAAGATTTGCGTAGGGTGCGTTACACTCTGTTAACGCACCAATTCGAGCGGTGCGTTAGCCTCCGCCCTAACACACCATTTTACTGATAACTCATAACTGTTCACTGGTTCACTCCTCTTCTAGCTTTCTCATTTCTAATTGCACATCTTGTGCAATTTGCAAGGCTTCATTAACTCGTTGTGCATATTCTCTCGCCTCATGACTGACTTTTAGGCCTTGCATAGCAGTGACATTGCTCTCCAAATGTTTCATATTGAGATCAATAAATTCCTTATTTTTCCTCAAGATACGCTCTGTTTTTAACGCACAAATTAAATTGGCTCTTGTGGTTTTTAAAACGTCAAGGACTTTTTCTCTATCAGTTAAACTCACTCCTTGGTTTCCAGCCGCTTCTAGCTGGTCATTAATATCTATTGCTTTTAACACTGCATTATAATCATCAATTTGCCTGAGAATATTTCTCTGACGTTCTCTGAAAAATCTCCACTTAATTAAGTAAGCAATAGGAATTAATCCCCAGCCAAAAAACAATATTTGCTCTGTATACGCGCCTAAAAGTAATAAACGCGCCTTACGTGGGTATTTTAATGTTTCATCAGCTTTCAAATCTCTACGACTGAGACCAGCTATTTGTTTCAAATCGTCTTGTGTAATATATAAGCTTTGTAAATCAGGTGGCATAGCTGTGTATGACTTCAAGAGGTTAGCTATTGAGGAAAAATTGCACTCACAACATCTAATGATTAAAAACATTATTGTGTTTTTTTAAGTAGCCGTCATGAACTGCGTACACCAAGATACATAAAAATACCTCTTAACCTGTTCTCTGTTTACTGTTTACTGTTCCCTGTTCCCTGTTCCCAATCTACTTACGTTTTAGCTATTATCTTCAATCGCAATTCATCTTTAATCCGGTTGAGAATTGAACCTTCATCAAGGGTTGCCAAAATTTTACTAATCACAACTTTAGGACCATCTGGTCCCCAATTTGCCCCATTGGCTAAGTATGCTTTGGTCACATACCCAAGACCATAGCAAGAAACGCCTGCGACACCAGCTTGAGTCAGTGCTACTGAAAGATAAGCACCCAAGGAAGCGCCCCCAGTCGCAGGTGCAGATAGACCAAGTAATGTTTTTAGCGAACTTAAGCCCAAGTTTGCTAATAGTTCACTGGCACTGATACCACCCATACTCAAGGCAATTCTTTGTAATAATTTTATGGCTCCAGTTTCGGTCATGGGAATGCCATAAAGTTTTGATAAGCCTAGAATCAGGATAATATCTATCACAGCGCCAGCGAGAACATCTACTAGCATGACGGGATTGAGGGCGATCGCCATTGCCTTAGTCATCGTCGCCTTCCAAATCAACTGATTAGCACTCGTCTCTCGAATCTTCAGTTTTCGCTCCACCAATTGCTCATTGACATTGTCAGCATAAAGCATAGTGTTGAGGGCGACCAAGGCTTTGCCTTCACGATGTAGAATTTCCAAAATCTTCAGCTTCAGTTCCTCAACTTGGGCTTTTCCTGGACTCAGCTGCACACCCCTGGTACCGTCGGGGCGATGAACCATCCTCCTCACTAAAGGCGATGCTGCAGCCATGACAATTTCATCAGGTGAAAGTAATTCTCGTACCCTCTCATCCCGTATTTTTTCGTAGATTGCCATACGATCTGCTTCGGGAAACTGGTCTACTTTGTTAAACACCAGCAAAATCGGTTTACCAACTTCCCGCAATTGGGAAAGCGCATCATGTTCAACTTTCGTCATATCGCCAGCAACGACAAACAGAATCAAATCCGCCTGTTTTGCTATCTGTTGTGCCAGTGTGGCGCGGGTTTCACCATCAACTTCGTCTAACCCTGGGGTATCAATCAATTCCACTTGAGATTGACCACTTCCCGGTAGAGTGACTCGCAAAGCGCGTTCTGTTTCCCCAATTGCTTCTTCTGTGATCGTCCAATTTGCTGTTTGAGAATTGCGGGTGACACCGTGCAAGGGACCTGTTTCAAATACTGGTTGACCTACCAAAGCATTGAGTAGAGATGATTTGCCTCGTCCCACCATACCGAAGGCGGCTATCTGAACGACCATGCGTTCTAATTTCAACAGCATTGTTTCCAAATCGCCAATCTCCATCTCCAATCCGTCTTTTTCCTCTTGAGTGAGGTCAAGCTTATCTACCAAATTTCGGAGTGCGGTTCGCGCTTGTTTATAGTTGAGTTCTGCTTGGATATCTTCAAAAGTAAAAATCGCACTATCGAGTTGTTCCTCCCAATTGAGAGAATTTTCGTCAGTGCTGGGCGAATCATTAGGATGTGGATCGGGTAATGTCGAAGTCATATCAATTTTAGATTTGAAATTTTGTATGTATATCTCGTTTACTATCATGACCCTCGCTTCCCCCAAATTCAAAATTCGTCTTGAAAAGTTTGCTCTGTCGGGAAACCAAGGCCCTTCGGGAACGCGGGTCGCCTCTGTCCTTGAAAGCCGTCATTCGCGCGCTTACTCACCAGAACAAGCGTGAGGGTTTCCCTCACGCTTGTTCTGGCTCCTCCTGGCACGCCAGTTCGCTCAAGTCGGGAAACCCTTTCGGCAGTTCCTCATGGGGAGCCAGTGCGTTGCGGTGAGACCAGTGCTGCAGGAGGGTCTCCCACCGGGCTGCATCTGGCGAACCCGGAGGGGGGTTCCCAAGGACGGTGCCACCTGGCGTGGAAACCCCCTGTTCTGCGGACTGCCTCACCACGCGACTGGCTCAACTTTTCGCAAAATTCAAAATTCAAAAAAAGCAAGGATGCAAGCCCCACACTCACGAGGGAATGACTAATGACTCATAATAAATACCTAATGAGAAGGAAAAATTGACCCCTTAAAGTCATAAACTGAAAAATGCATCTAGTAGCGTTATAGTTCTTGACGAAATCACCTGTGCGAAAAATAGTTATTGCCGGTAACTGGAAAATGTTCAAAACCCAGGCAGAATCTCTGGAGTTTTTAAAAGGATTTCTGCCCAGCTTGGACGAAACCCCTCAAGACCGAGAAGTGGTATTATGCGTCCCCTTCACTGACTTAAACGTTTTGTCCAAGAGTTTGCATGGAACCCGTGTACAATTGGGGGCGCAAAATATCCATTGGGAAGAGAGTGGGGCGTATACTGGTGAAATTTCCGGACCAATGTTGCAGGAAATTGGCATGCGTTATGTTATTGTCGGTCATAGCGAACGCCGGCAATATTTTGGTGAAACGGACTATACCGTCAACCTGCGCCTCAAAGCGGCTCAAAGGTTTGGTCTGACTCCTATTCTATGTGTAGGTGAAACGAAGCAACAACGAGATGCGCTTGAGACAGAATCACTGATTATCAGCCAACTCGAAAAAGATTTGGTGGGTATTGATCAGGAGAATTTGGTCATTGCTTACGAACCTATTTGGGCGATCGGTACTGGCGACACTTGTGAAACCAAGGAAGCCAATCGTGTCATCGGTTTAATTCGCAGCCAATTAAGCAATCCTGATGTGCCAATTCAATACGGTGGTTCGGTAAAGCCGAATAATATAGACGAAATCATGGCTCAAAGCGAAATTGACGGTGTTCTGGTGGGAGGAGCAAGTTTGGAAGCCGCAAGTTTCGCCAGACTCGTGAATTATCAGTGATTGATGTATATTTTCTCTCGTTCCCTCGTTCTCTCCTTCCCAGGCTGAGCCTGGGAATGCATACAGTGAGACTCTGTCTCACGTAGAAATCGCAAAAGTCATTTTGAAATCTGGAGGCGGAGCCTCTAGTAGAGCGTTCCCAGGCTGAGCCAGGGAACGAGTGGAGGACGTAAATCTTATGACAGCCAATTTAATCATTCGAGAACGCTGTTTTGAGTGGGGACAGCGAACATACCTCATGGGGATTCTCAATGTCACACCTGACAGTTTTAGTGATGGTGGCGAATTCAATACAGTCACTGCTGCTTTAGCACAAGCACAAGCAATGGTAGCAGCTGGTGCAGATATTATCGATGTCGGTGGTCAATCAACTCGACCAGGGGCAGAGCAAATCACTCTTGCAGAAGAACTTGACCGAGTTTTGCCAGTATTACACGTACTCCGAAAAGAGATACCAGTGCCAATTTCTGTAGACACAACTACAGCAGCTGTTGCCAAAGCTGCTGTAGAAGCAGGAGCAGATATAGTTAATGACATTTCCGGGGCTAGCTTAGACCCAGAAATGTTGCCGACAGTAGCAAGAATGAATGTGCCTATTATATTAATGCACATCCGGGGAAACCCGCAAACAATGCAACAATTCACTGATTATCAGGATTTGATGGGAGAGATTTATAGTTTTTTGGCAAAGCAAATCGCTGCAGCTACTGCTGTAGGTATTGACGAAAGAAAAATTATCATCGATCCAGGGATTGGCTTTGCCAAGAACTATGAGCAAAATTTAGAAATTTTGCGCCGCTTACCCCAATTGCGTCAACTTAAGTGTCCTATTTTAGTAGGAGCATCTCGTAAAAGTTTCATTGGTCGTATTTTAAATCAGCCAGACCCGAAAGCACGAGTCTGGGGAACGGCAGCGGCATGTTGTGCTGCTATCTTCAATGGCGCTGATATCCTCCGAGTTCACGATGTCAAAGAAATGCGCGATGTATCCTTGGTTGCTGATGCAATTTTCCGACAATCTTCGCAAGTCCTGCCGTCAGACTAGTTTGAAGCTTTTTCACCATTGTTGCTATGACCTTCTTGATATGTCATCTCGGAAATCAAATCCATCATCTCACCACCTTTGCCTGGATCTACAAACACAACTTTGGCGTTTTGGCTTTCACCCAGTCTGTAGCTGGCATTGATGTAATCTTGAGCCACAAGATACCGCAGAATTTCCTTACTTTCAGGATTAGAACGTAAAGCATTAGAAATGATTTCCATTGAGGTTTTCGTTCCTTGTGCTTTCTTAATTGCGGCTTCCCGTTGCCCTTCTGCTTCTAAAATCGCAGCGCGGCTATTAATTTCCGCTGCTCGCTGCTCTTCCATTGATTTCCGCACGCTTTCAGGTGGTGTAATACTCTGAATATCTACCCGGGTAATTTCAACTCCCCACTGCGCCGTTGTCTGATTCAACTGGTCTAGCAAGGCACTGTTCATGCTTGCTCTGGCGGCGTTGGTTTCTTCCAAAGTATTCTGGGCAATGATTTCCCTAAGCGTAGTTGTAGTCAAGTTTGTTAGTGCCTGCTGCAAGTCGTCAATTTCGTAAAAGCTTTTCTCTATATCTCTGACGCGCCAGTAAACAACCCCATCCACTTCCAAGTAGATATTATCTCTGGTAATGACATTCTGAGGCTTGATGTCTAAAACTTGCTCTCGAGTCGTGTCCTCCATGACAATTTGATCGAGCAAGGGAACAATAAAGTTGAGTCCTGGTTTCAGTTTGCGATGATACTGCCCCAAACGTTCAACCAAAGCTTCATTTCCCTGATTAATAAGTTTTGCGGATCCTAATGCATACCCTATAAGGACTAAGACTATGGCAATAATTGGTTCCATGTATTCTCCTATTTAGCATTTGGCGGAATTAGCCGTAAGGACATAGCACTAATACCATGTCTTATCTTCAGTCTAATATCCAGAATGTGTAATGTTATTATCACAAGTTGCGGAACTAGGCAAGACTCTGGAGAAAATAACATGAAATTAGCGATGAACTAGCTTTGGACATGGCTATTAAATCACCAAGAGAGTTGCGTGTGCAAGCATTTATTTTGTCATTAAGTTTACTAAAAAAAAAGTATGTCACCAAAAATACTTTATCCTTGCTCGCAGTATCGAAACATTGTATTGATAAGTAGGTCAACATTGAGAAACGTAAAATAGAGCCTTCTTTAGGTATCTCCTCTGGACACGCTTGAAAGAACGCCAGTTGCCTAGCCTTTGCGATGATCCTCAAAGCAACACTGATCTCACAGGGTTGAGTATGCCTGCGGCACGCTACGAGCGAATGCTACGGACATTTTACGTTTCATGTTTGTTGAAATCTTTATACTGAATCCGCCTTTGTAACCCCATTTTAACCCTGGCACAGGATTTGGTATGACTTATCCCTAGACGTTGCCTATGCAATGGATTTCAAATAGTTCATACTCAAAACAAAATAGTCCCCTGCGAATTAGAAGCATAAGACAGCAGGAGACAATTTAAATGGTTGATGTATTCCTGTTTTTAGTTTTAATGAAATTGCTACGATTGTTTACTACCTGTAGACAGACAGAATATTAAGTTTTTTTGTAAACATAACTACTATGATGAACTAAAAGTTAAGCTAACGCGCAAGACTTGGTTGTTTTTACCTAAAAAGAATGTCAAAAACTCTTATATTGCCTTATAGAGCTAAATTTAGTTTGATTTGTTTCAAATATAGCTTTACTCTTCGCAAACTTAGATTGAGCCTCAAGAAATTTGTTGTAATTTTCAGCCCTCTTCTTAAAATTTTCCGCCTGAAAATTTGCTAAATAGCTCTTTTCTTGAGCTAGTTCTTCAACAGTGTAAGTTTTATATTTTTCACAATAGAGTTGATGACCTGTTTGAGGTGAAATAATTTCCGGCTCAGATTCTAACTCAATTAACTCGTTCCTAGGTTCTAACTTATTAACTTGATTATGATGGCTTGCTGGTTCAATATCTAAAGCTTTTTGTACTGCCTCTAAAATCTGAAAAGATTTTTGTATGACTTGATACAGACTTAGTTGCAAAGTGGTCACTTCTAAAGGCGTTGTTTCCAGATCTCGGGTGATTGGGTCTTCACTCATAACCAGTTAATTGATGTACACTCTTGCCCATATATTGACAAATTTTTAGATTTCATTGAAAAAAGATTATATTTAGTTATAAATGTTTATATTTAGCAATAGTTATTATTAGCAATAGCTACTGTACTGTCGTACTAAATAAAGGTAGATTGTCTTTTAAGACTGGCAGATAGGTGGATGAGCTTTGGACTTCGAGCCTGTGCCAAGTTAGTGTTAAAAAAAGTAAGGTGGGCACTGCTGCCCACCTTGGCGGATGATATCTGGTCAGTAGGACTACATCATGCCCATACCGCCCATGCCACCCATGCCACCCATGCCACCCATGCCGCCCATGCCGCCCATATCAGGGGCACCGCCAGCGGGTTTTTTCTCTGGTTTTTCGACCACGACTGCTTCAGTGGTTAAAACCATTCCAGCGATGGAAGCGGCGTTTTGCAAAGCTGAACGCACTACTTTTGCGGGATCAATAATACCAGCAGCAATCAAGTCCTCAAATTCCCCAGTAGCGGCGTTGTAACCGATGTTGAAATCAGTGTCCAGCACTCTGGCGACAATAACAGACCCTTCAACACCAGCATTATCTGCAATTTGACGCAAGGGGGCTTCGAGCGATCGCGCCACGATATCAGCCCCAATCTGTTCTTCTGCCTCAAGAGTTTTTTTAACCTCTTGTACTTTCTTCGCCAAATGAATCAGTGTTGTTCCACCACCAGGAACGATACCTTCTTCCACAGCCGCTTTGGTAGCATTGAGGGCGTCTTCAATCCGCAGTTTGCGATCTTTGAGTTCGGTTTCTGTTGCCGCACCCACTTTTATCACCGCAACTCCACCAGCCAGTTTGGCAATGCGCTCTTGCAGTTTTTCTCTATCGTAGTCTGAATCGGTTTCTTCTAGTTGTTTACGAATTTGACCAATTCGCTTTTGCACGTCCGCTTTTGTGTTGTCACCAGCAGCAACGATGGTGGTGTTTTCTTTGTCAATCGTGATTTTTCGAGCAGTTCCCAGGGTTTCCAAAGAAGCGGTATCCAAGCTTAAGCCAATTTCTTCAGAAATCAGCTGTCCGTTGGTGAGAATGGCAATATCTTGCAACAATGCTTTGCGGCGATCGCCAAATCCAGGCGCTTTGATAGCGGCGACAGCAAGCACTCCCCGCGCTTTGTTTACAACCAAAGTTGCTAAAGCTTCCCCTTCTACATCTTCACTGATAATCAGCAAAGGTTGACCTAGACGGGCGACCTTTTCCAAAACTGGAATTAACTCTTGGATGTTGCTGATTTTCTTATCAGTAATCAGGATGCGGGCATTTTCAAATTCTACCGTCAACCGTTCGTTGTTGGTGATGAAGTAGGGGGAGATGTAACCTCTGTCTATCTGCATCCCTTCTACAACTTCTAAATCCGTTGTCAGGGACTTAGATTCTTCAACAGTGATCACACCGTCTTTGGTGACTTTCTCCATTGCCTCAGCTAGCATTTTGCCGACTTCTTCGTCGTTTCCAGCGGAGACTGTGGCAACTTGGGCGATCGCCGCACCTTCTACTGGCTTTGCTACTGCTGCAATTTCCTTTACCAACGCCTCAACGGTTTTGTCAATTCCCCGCTTCAGGGCAATAGGGTTGGTACCTGCGGCAACATTCTTCAAACCCTCGCGAATCAAGGCTTGCGCCAACACAGTAGCAGTGGTGGTACCATCCCCAGCCACATCTTTTGTTTTTGACGCCACTTCCTGAACCAGTTTTGCGCCAGTGTTTTCTAAAGGATCTTCTAGTTCAATTTCTTTGGCAACGGTGATACCATCGTTAACAATTTGGGGTGCCCCAAATTTTTTCTCCAAAAGAACATTGCGACCTTTTGGTCCTAAAGTAATTTTCACAGCATCGGCAAGAGCGTTGATGCCTCGTTCTAAAGCCCGCCGCGAATCTTCATTAAATGCAATAATTTTTGCCATGTTTTGTGTTCTCTAGCGCTTCCAATAGACAATTTAGCACTCACTGGTCAAGAGTGCTAATCACTTCAAGTCACCAATCATAACAATTTAGACAAAACTACCCAAAAATCGTCAAGAAGAAGGGGGGTCACGGGTGTAGGGGTGTAGGGAATAAATTAAGTGGGTCCAGGTACCCTTATTGGTTCCGGGGCTTTCTTGTACAAAAATATCGTTCAATATTTCCCCTTACACCCTCACACCCCTACACCCGCGCGTTTTGGTCATCTTGTCGCATCGAATGTCGTTGAAGTTCAGGGTGTCAGACCAGTGACAATTTTAATTTCAAAAGACAAAATAAAAAATAATCTTTCTACTCCACACCCCACTCTACCCAAAAGACGTAAGGTGTTATGCCCTTACTCCGACACTTTATCCTCACAGAATGACTCTATATTAGAAGCAACTTCTTATGAAGTTACAGATAGTTAGGAAAAAATTCACTAACATACAGTTGATGCTTATCGACACTAACACTAATGGTTAAATCGGGAGATGAACATATACAGCTCCCTTCGTTCCCTCGGTATTGCTGACCCTAGCGGTTCCGGCTGGTTAGCGGTAGTATTTACATTTCTTTTAGCTGGTACTGTCACTTGGCGTTTGATTCCAGGAGTCCGCAAGTTTGCCCTGCGAGTAGGTTGGGCGGATCAACCCAATGCGCGACGACTGAACCGAGAACCTTTGCCTAATGCAGGAGGTCTAGCTATTTATGCAGGAGTGATTGCTGCCGTGGTATTAGCCAGTCTCTTACGACCTATTGAACTCGAAAGAGTACTGGCTGAGGTACAGACGATTCTTCTAGGGGGCTCGATACTGGTTCTTGTGGGCTTTATTGATGACCAATTTGGCTTACCCCCTCTGGTTCGATTGTTAATTCAGATACTCACGGCTCTATTGCTGGTTGCTAATCGTATTACCATTGAATTCTCTTTTGGAACTCCCATCGACTCTACATTATCAGTAATACTCACTGTACTGTGGGTAGTCGGAATCACGAATGCCATCAACTTAATGGATGGCATGGACGGTTTGGCGGGAGGAGTAAGCTTTATCACCGCTATAAGTTTATTAGCTGTTTCAGCTCAGGTTCCCAACCGTGCGGCAGCGACGTTAGTTCTAGCAGCATTGGCAGGTGCGGCGTTGGGCTTCTTGCGCCACAACTTCCACCCTTCGCGCATTATTATGGGTGATGCCGGAGCCTACTTTTTCGGTTATGTGCTAGCTGCTACTAGTATTTTAGGTAATCTCCAAGCACCTACGGCTGTCTCTCTGGTAGCACCAGTTCTGTTTTTGCTGTTGCCAGTACTCGATACCACTCAAGTGTTTATCCGACGCTTGATGGCGGGGAAAAACCCTCTTAGCACACCTGGGAAAGACCACTTGCACCACCGCTTGTTAGCTTGGGGCTTGTCTCAACGCCATGCCGCGCTGACTCTTTGGTCAATTGCTTTGATTTGCAACGTGTTGGCAATGAGACTACAAAATATGACCTTGGTACAAATACTTATGACGACCATTGGGATCATTCTCTTTTTAAGCTTCATTGTCTTGCAAAGGATACGAACAACCTAGTACGTCAGGGGTTGAGTTCTTTGTTGCTCAAAATTCGTCAATTCAAATCCCTTAGCAGCCAGCATTTCACTCACTTGCTCACTCAAGGTAGCCGCGAGTTCAGCTTCACCTGCCCCTAATGGACCATTCAGCGGTTCGCCAGCTATAGCGACCGCTGGATGACAATAAATTTCCACTCGGTTTGCCTCAATTTGGGGTATGAGACCAAGCAAGTATTCCTCAGTCACAGAACCAGTTTGAAGCAACCCGTAAACGCGCTCAGCAAAGCCAATCCCCTTTGATTTCAGCAACCCCTCACCGTAGCGGCGCAGTCCACCAAATACACCCGCCCAAACCAGTTTAGTCAGTAAGTTCCGACGGTCAAGCCGCAGGCTCATCCCCAGTTCCTCACAAGGAAGACGGATAACTCGAATGCCGAATTCATCGGCTAGGTCAACTAGGATACGCAGAACCACCGGATGGACGTGCATATGCAAATGCCCATCTACATGGGAAAGGCGCAACCCAGAGGAGCGAAATTTTTCCAGTTGAGCGCGGATTTCCTGCCGCAATTCCTCATGAGTTGCCTGAATGAACTGGTAGCGCAACCCACTTATCGGCGCACTGTATGGAAAGTTACCTATCGAGTCAACCAAGTGAGGAATTTGCGAGGGTGGTAGCGCAGCTCGACCACACACCAGAACCAAATGCAAACCAACTGCTAGGGTGGGGTGAGCGTGTGCTAAATCAACCGCTTCATCAAATGCCTCACCTGTAACCATTAAGCTGGTACTCGTCAGTACTCCTTCTTTGTGCGCTTTGATAATTGCTTGATTGACGCCATGTGAAAAGCCGAAGTCATCACCGTTGATAATGGCGAATTTCTGAGCCTGCATAAGTTCTGGTTTATTGTTCGGAGAACTGGGCGGTTGGGTTGGACTGTCGCTGAGGCATCAGCCTGATAATGCGTAGCGCGATTTTGGCAAGTGTAGGCAACAGTTGGGGCTGAAGGAGCTGTTGATCAAAGACGCTGATCCGTTTGGCGTTTTCTTGAAGGCAAGTCGATAAAAAAAGTTCCGGAGTTAAGTTATCCATGAAGTTCGTAGCCCCAGTGGCAGTGAAAGCCTCCTGTTTTTCTTCATCTGAGCCACCAAAGGCTTTGATTTTATCTTGCAACGCTCTCCAGTAATGCCAAAGAGCATGAAACCCACGCAACCAATTGGCTTTATTACCCTCATGAATTTGTAAGTAAGTGACCCAATTCACAAAGAACATGATATGACGCGCTTCTTCGTTGAGAATTGGGTCGAAGATGTCGAATATTGCTTCAGGCATATACCCAGATTGGCGGGCAATTCCAAACAATCCAAAGGCTAAGAAAGAATCGAGGCATTCCCCAAAGCCAAAGTCAATGAAGGCAGTTTTGATATTGCTAGGGAGGACAGGCTCAGGAGGTTGTGAGATTTGGATGTTGTAATGATTGATCAAATACTCAATGAGTCGGGAGTGGCGGGTTTCCTCCAAAGCTTGAAGGGCGATCGCCTCTCGCAACAGGGGATCACTAATTGTCGCTGCAAAAGTACTCACCATAGCCCCAGCCTGTCGCTCTGTACTGAGGGCTTCTCTCCAAAAGGGAATGCTCCGTATGCGTTCTAGAGCTACGCTATCGAGAACAGGCCAAGGCAGTTTTTCTGGCTCAAACTCCAGGTGGCTCTCAATAAAGCTGCGGCAAAAAAGCTCTTTGTGTTCTTCGCTTCCAAGTTTCATATGGCAACAATTTATTTGTTCGTTGTCATAGTTCGTCCAGGCTCGTGTACCCAAGCCAGCACATTTGAGAGGACAATGCCGTGGTGAGGCAGTCCACTCTTAAGGATAAAAAGGCAGTATGCTAATTATTCTATAACCTAACTAACCACCCACAACTGATTGCTCTTTAGCAGCCGCTTGTGTATGACGCTCTTTCAGGTAAGAGAAAAACTCGCGTCCCTCACGCAGGCGACGAACTAGCATTTGGGGATTGGTTAGCATTTCACCGACAATTGGGATAATGGCTTTGGGTCGAAAGTAGAAGCGACGATACATCTGCTCGACTGCATCCTCAATTTGGGCACTAGAGAGGTTTGGATATTGAAGTGTAGACATTTGAATGCCAGATGAAGCAACTAGAGAATTATCGCTAAACCAACCGTTAGTCTGAGCTTGTTGATAAAGTTCCGTCCCAGGATAAGGGGCGGCGATGGAAACTTGGATGGTATGGGGACTCACATCGCAAGCAAAACGAATTGTTTCTTCAATTGTCTGTTCGGTTTCGTTTGGCAAGCCGATGATAAATGTGCCGTGTACGGTAATCCCGAGTTTGTGGCAATTCTCCATAAACTTCCGCGCCACTTCTAACTTAATCCCTTTCTTGATCCCGTCCAAAACTTGCTGGTTACCTGATTCAAATCCTACCAGCAATAGGCGTAAGCCGTTGTCACGCAGTTGCTTGAGAGTATCGTAGTCTAAGTTGGCTCGGGCGTTACAGCTCCAAGTCAGCTTGAGGCGTTTCATGTGTTGGCTGATGGCGATCGCCCGCTGCTTATCTATTGTAAAGGTGTCATCATCAAACATATACTCCTGCACCTTGTCACCAAAGATGGCTTTGGCTTCTTCCATTTCTCGCCCAACTGCTTCTGGGCTTTTGGTACGATACTGGTGACCCCCAATTGTTTGAGGCCAAAGGCAGAAGCTGCATTTGGCTGGACAACCACGACCAGTGTAAAATGAAACATAGGGATGCAGTAAATATCCTATGAAATATTTCGTAATATCTAAATCACGCCCGTAAACTGGTAGTACGCTGGGCATGGCATCCCAATCGTGGATTAAATCACGTTCAGCGTTGTGATGTAGTTGACCATTTTTGTCTCGGTAGCTGAGTCCTTTTATTTGATCCCAAGGTTTGCCTTGTGCTAATTCCTGACAGGTGTAGTCAAATTCGTTGCGACACACAAAGTCTATCACTGAGTTCTCGCGCAGTGTTTCCTCTGGTAAGACAGCGACGTGCGCCCCAACAAAACCAATTTGTACATGAGAGTTTTGTTCTTTCATTGCAAGAGCACACGTGACATCATTTGCAAGCGAGGGTGTGCTGGTGTGCATGATAATCAGTTCGTAATCTTTGGCGATTTTCAGCACATCTTCCACAGTTTGACCATGTGGAGGAGCATCTACAAGCTTACTTCCAGGGACGAGTGCGGCGGGCTGCGCTAGCCATGTGGGGTACCAGAAGGAGGTAATTTCGCGCTTGGCTTGGTATCGGGAACCTGCACCACCGTCAAATCCATCAAAGGAAGGAGGACTAAGAAAAAGGGTTTTTTTCACGAAAGATTTCTCCTTTTTTTAAGTAAGGCAATAGAGTCAATTGCAAAATTTTATATAGTCTGTAGCAGTCGAAATTATCAGAAAAACTGAATACTCAATCATGCAATGAATGCAAAAACATTGGCTGAGTATATCCTTGAATATCATCCAGAGGTCTATAAGAAAAAATAATTTTGCAAAGTTTGGTATTTCTAGTCCTATTAAGAACAGTTGTTCGCTTGTTGTAGATGCTGCACAGCTTTCTGTAAAGATACAGATGCGCAATGCGGCTTAAGGTGTGTGAGTAAGTGCGAGGAGCAGTGTTGAGTAAAACCTGTGGACGCTTAGTCAGACCTAAATAAACATAGTTGATAGTTTATTGAGGTATGGGTGAATGTGAACACCCGTGGGACTTTCCCATAAGGGAAAAGCTTGACAACAGGTATTTTATTTGCTTGTGTTAGTCAATTGGTCAAGCAGTGCAAGAACATCACTGCGGCTGAGTTTACTTTTGCCGTTGGCAAGAGCATCTAGGGTGCCATAAGCTAAGGTTAAGGGAATTTGACAAAAGTCCAAAGCGGGACCAGGAGCAAGGGCGCTAATGTATGCATCTGCCAGTGTCAAATTGCGACGGGCATAATGATGCAAATCTTCTGCACTCCACCCCTCTGGAAAGAAGTCCACTCCACGCACCAAGTCTTCTGTGTGGTTCCGGATGATATTCACAGCCTGTAAACCACGACCAAACCCAATTGCATGAATACGGTTTGTCTGTGTCCCATCATACCAAGCCCATAAATCTGAGAGCATCAAGCCAACAGCACCTGCAACTCCAAACGTGTAACGATCCAAATCGGACTCGGTACGAATTTTCCAATCATTTTGGGCCCAGTAAGCCATTCTATCTGCCATTGCCGCAGTTGCATCCCAAATCCGAGGAGCAATGGTTGCAGGTGCAAGAATTGCCCATTCTCGAACTCGGAGGGAAACCTCTGGTAGGAGATGTTCATGTGAGTGAAATCCTTTGTAGAAAGCATCGATGGCAAAGCCATCACCTCCTGCCTGTAATGTCAAGCTAATTGTTCGTAATAGCTTTGCTTTAGTGAAGTTCTCTAGTTCTGGATGATCCTCAATTTCATCAATGGCTCGCAAACACAAGTACGCTGATGCGACTGCTTCTTGCAAGCCTAGTGGTAACTTGGTGATTGGAATGTAGAAAGTCCGACTCGTTTCCTTGAGGATGTTTAAGGCATCTCCATACAAGTCCATAAGATTGCAGCTCCATTGGGTATTACTCATTTTGCCTAATATTGTTGGCGAAAAAGTCACCACTCAAATCAAAAAGTTGGAATTGCGGAAATTGTTGTCTGTGTCTACTCAACTGCGATCGCCCTTTGGGCCGTTCTTTTTGGGCGCATTGATCGCGACTCACGTCCTACCCCCCAAGCCCAAAGCGCTTCGGGCAAGCAAAGCAAGCCGTAAGCCCAGCAGTACAGACCATCCCTGGATGTATACGGACGAATACATGAATCCACACTCGGCTGCCAAACTCAATCCAATCCAAGAGTTACCAACTTCTGACTCAAAATAAACATTCTGAATATCTATTTTTTTCAAAGGAAAATAAGAAATGTTCGCCAAGAATGACATCAGTTTCCACCTGCCGGACTTGTTAGTTATGGATCATATATGCTTCTTGGCTCTGACTCCTGAGTTTATGAATTACCGCGTCAATGAACATTAAAACTGTACGGTGAATCTTGTGCAAGCTCCTCTCCTCTGTGTGCGATATCGCAAAATGCTATAGACCTGCATTGGTGTCAATTGACGATAGTGATAGGTGAAAGTTCCCAGTACACACCTGCTTACGACTCAGACGCCAGAAGGGTTGAGTTTTTTGGAGATGGTGATAGCGTTTGCGTAGCGCCCCCTTCGGGGCTAGCGCTGCTGCTTTGCTGCAGATCGCTTTTACCGGTCTTGTCGTTACTGCATCCAAAGCAAGGCATAGCCAGATAGAAGTTCAGGACTTCACAAGATATAGCAGTTTTGTACCTTATAAGTCATCTTTTATACCACTTTACGAAATACTTGATACAAATGATTGGTCTCTAATTCTTTCTCCTCTGCACCTGAAGCTCCCCTGCTCCTCTGCACCCAAGCGCTGCCTATTTGTATCAATCTTAAAGTGAAACGGTATTACAGCCGACTGTGGCTTCTTAAGGAAGAGGAATATGGCGATACGCGCCCCTTGCGTCTCTTGCTTTGCGCAATCGCAGCACAACAAGGAAAGATAAACGTAATATTGGGATGGATCTGCTGCCAGTTCTTTGCTGAAAAATAAGTATTTTGTGTTTCATGACGACTACTGTTGAGACCTGAAAGGAAAAAGTCGTTTCAAATTTCTCTTTCCCAAGTGCATAAGTTAATTTCACTTGCTCCTATTAAGGAGTAGAAGGAAGGCGGTAAAGCTAAAGGACAAAAGCTTTTAGCGTTAACTATTTTCCTGTTAGTTCTCCGTTAACGGATAGTACAACGCACTGTCATTAGTGCAACCTTAGTCTACATATCTAGCAATTTGTAAGGAAAAAAATATGGCTTCTGAAAAGTTACAGCAGTTCCAAAAAGAGATTCAACAGGAACTGATGAATGCTGTGAATAACTCTAAATTAGGCGAACTTTTTGAAAAAAATGGCTTAGGAGGAAACAGATTCGTCAAATTTCAATGCATACTTAACCTAACTAACGCTCAATATAGTGATACTGTTGGAGACCCAGAACTAAAGGCTAGTTTACAAGCAATTGTAGATCAGAACCTTGTGACAGTGAATTGCGATTGTTGTAACTATCCTCCACTATGTAATTGTTGTTAACCATAAGCGGTAACGGTATTGTCAACTTAATCGGTATGGTATTAAGTTATTGGGAATATAATTAACAAAGTTTCTCTAGACAGCCGATTTTCCGGTTAACAATTACCTGATATTTTGTTATCATTCTTAAGAGACCAGCTTTTAAGCAGTTAAGTTGACCGAAGGTCGGAGGGCGCAAGCCCCTAAATTCTATTTATGAGGATAAGCCCGTAGGGGAATTTATTCCCCGTCAGACCTCTTTTTGCAACTGAATATACTGCTTAATTACCTCTAGCGGCGCTCCTCCAACAGTGGACACGAAATAAGAATTAGTCCACAAAGTGGGGAGCTTGCTTTTTAGTAAGGGAAACTCAAGACGTAAATATCGAGAAGTTGCACCTTTAAATCGTTTAATCGCTTTGTGGACACCAAATTGAGGGTCTACTTCAATTAATAGATGCACATGGTCTGGCATTATTTCCATCTCAATGATTTCCACTTTAATGTCCTTAGCAATCTGTTCCAAGAGTTCTTTTAATCGCACGTCTACCCCATCTTTAAGCACGTTGCGTCTGTACTTGGGTGTCCAGACTACATGATACTTGCATGAATAAACCACATTGTTGTTAGATTTAAACTTTTTCATGGAACCTTCTTGATATTAGATAGTCTATAGCTGTAGTAAAGCTATCTAACAAGGAGGTGACTTAAGAGTGTTGGTACTAGAGTACAAAGCCGTGGTAAAGCCCAATCAATCAAAAGCCATAGACGAAGCTATTCGGACAAGTCAATTTGTGCGAAACAAAGTATTGAGATATTGGATGGATAACCGTGGCGTTGGAAAGAAAGAACTGTACCAGTACAACACTCAGTTGCGTGCAGAATACGAGTTTGTTAAAGATTTAAACAGCCATGCTTGCCAAGGATCTGTAGAAAACGTAGAACGCGCTATTAAGAGGTTTTTTGATAATTGCAAAGGCAAAAAACCAGGCAAGAAAGGCTATCCACGCTTTAAAAAACATAGCCGTTCGGTTGAATACAAAGTGTCAGGATGGAAGTTGCATTCATCAAAACGACGTATTACTTTCTCCGATAAAAAAGGTATTGGTGAACTCAAGCTACTAGGAAAGTGGGATATTCACACCTACCCGGTTGAATCAATTAAACGGGTTAGGATTGTGCGTCGCGCCGATGGTTACTACGTTCAATTTTGCGTTAACGTAGACAGCCAACAAGACGCGCCAATAACCACATCTGAAATTGGGATTGATGTAGGGCTAGAGTACTTTTACTCTGATAGCAACGGCAATCATGAAGAAAACCCACGGTATCTTCGTAAAGCTGAGAAAGATATCAAACGAGTACAGCGCAATATTTACAAGAAAAAGAAGGGGTCATCTGGTAGGAAGAAAGCTTGTGGTGTTTATGCCCGTAAGCATTTAAAAGTAACAAGACAGAGGAATGAACACGCCAAGAGACTGGCGCGTAACTTATGCCTTGCTAACACTAAGGTAGTCTTGGAAGACTTGAATGTAAGCGGACTGGTGAGAAACCATAAGCTAGCCAAAAGCATCAGTGATGCATCTTGGTATAACTTCCGCCAATGGCTCGAATACTTTGGAGTTAAGTTTGGAAGACAAATCATTGCAGTACCTCCACACTTTACCAGTCAGGAATGTAGTAATTGTGGTGCTAGAGTACAAAAATCTCTCAGTACTCGTACTCATTCTTGTCCACACTGCGGACACGTTGAACAACGAGATGTGAATGCAGCCAAAGTAATTTTAAGTCGTGCAAACGCTAGGGGAGGGCATCCCCAAAGTAACGCTAGTGGAGTTGCAGCCTCTACTTTTGTTGGTCGCAAGACCTGCAAAAGTAAGCAGCAAACGTGAAACTAGAATCCCCTGCCTTCAGGCATGGGGAGTGTCAAAATGCCACTCCTAGTTAAGCTTTGGTAAAAAGCGAAACGCATACTACCAAAGTCGATGTAGTCTACTGAATATAGGTGCAGCGTCACCGTTGTTCAGCAATAGCTACTTCGCTTGGAGGATGTAATTTCTGGGATGAATACTCTTTTAGGGTGGTCTAAAGGGCTAGGAGTCGCAATAGGTAGTGCAATAGCTTTTTCTGCAAATTGTGCATTCTGTACTTTGTGCAGCAGCCAAGCTATCGCCCAAATCACCCCGGATACTACTCTACCTAATAATTCTCGCGTGACAACGCAGAACAACATCAGAATTATTCAAGGTGGAACTCAAGCAGGAAGCAATCTATTCCACAGTTTTGAGCAATTTTCTGTACCTACTGGGACTACAGCTTACTTTCAAAATGCTCTTGATATTCAGAACATCATTAGCCGGGTAACAGGTAAGTCTATCTCTAATATTGATGGCACACTTCGAGCCAACGGCACAGCCAACCTGTTTCTGATTAATTCCAATGGAATTATTTTTGGCCCCAATGCTTCTTTGAATATTGGCGGTTCATTCGTAGCAAGTACGGCAAGTAGTCTTAACTTTGCCGATGGTATCAAGTTTAGCGGCACAGAACCGCAAACCACACCCCTGCTGACAGTTAGTGTTCCCATTGGCTTACAATTTGGGGCAACTGCGGCATCTATCCGCAATCAATCTCAAGTTCTAGATGGTGCAAGTATCTCAAATCCCATCGGTCTTAAGGTTCAACCAGGCAAAACCTTGGCACTTGTGGGCGGCGATATTGTGCAGCAGGGTGGAAGTTTAACGGCACCAGGGGGACGAATTGAGCTAGGAAGTGTTGCTAGTAACAGTCTGGTTAGTTTGAACCCAACAAACCAAGGTTGGGTTTTGGGATATGAAGGTGTTCAGAATTTCCAAAACATTCAACTTATCCAACGAACTGTTGACGGTTCTAATATCAGAACTCTCGTAAATACCAGTAGCCAAGATGGTAGTGGTAGTATCCAGGTGCAGGGCAAGTCAGTGGAACTCATTGGCGGTCTTGTGCTTGTGATAACTCAGAATGGAGGAGTTACAGATGGCCAAGACATAACAATCACTGCTAGAAAATTAATTGTTCGTGATGGAGCCCAAGTATCAACTGCTACAGTAGGCGAAGGACGCGGGGGAAATTTGACCGTGAACGCTTCTGAGTCTGTCGAACTGATTGGTAGCTTTACCACGCCTAATAATCGTTTTAGTGCATTGTTTAGTACAACTTTTGCTGCGGGGAAAGCAGGTGACATAACAATCAACACTAGGAATTTGCGTATTCAAGATGGAGCAAAGGTATCAGTAAATGCTGGTGGATTTAGAGAGAGGCAGTCCACTTTTACGCTATTAACACCAGGTACAGGAAAAGGAGGGAATTTGAATGTAAATGCCTCTGAGTCTGTAGAAGTGATTGGAAGGTCAGTCACTGGTTCTCCCAGCAGCTTGTTTGCTTCGACTAACGGATCCGGAGATGCTGGAAAAGTGACAATCACCACAGGACAATTGATTGTTCAGGACAGGGCTACAGTAACTGTCAGCAGTGAAGTCCCAAAAGATGTCATCTACCTCGGGAATCCACGCAATTTAGGGAAAGCAGGCGAACTCAATATTAGCGCTCGCTCCATACTTCTGGATAATCAAGGAAAACTGACATCTGAAACTGACACTGGTCAAGGCGGAGATATTAACCTACAAGTACGGGACTTATTACTACTACGCCGCAACAGTCAAATTTCCACTAACGCAGGCAAGGTACAGGCTATTGGCGATGGCGGTAATATCACTATTAACGCCCCTAATGGCTTCATCGTCGCCAAACCAAAAGAAAACAGTGACATCACTGCCAATGCTTTCACTAGTTCTGGTGGCAGAGTCCAAATCAATGCTACTGGTCTTTTTGGCATAGCAGCGCGTAGTCGAGAAGACTTGGCAAGACAATTGGGAACCAACGACCCAACGAAACTAAACCCACAAAACCTACTCACAAACGATATCACGGCAATTTCTCAAACGAACCCGACTTTAAACGGGGTCGTAAAAATAAATACACCAGATATTGATGTCAACCGTGGATTAATCAACTTGCCTGTGGAACCAGAGGAACCAAGATTGGTACAAGGATGTGATGCAGGTGTCGCGCAAAATCAAAGCGAATTCATCATCACGGGACGCGGTGGCATACCATCTAACCCTAGGGAAATTCTTAGAAGCAATAATGTACAGGTAGATTGGGTATCTTTGGGAGAGGATGCAAATTCTCTTTCTGGTACTTCAAGTAGAGAGACATCAAGGCGGAGAAATAGAGAAGACGCAAAAAAGAATAAAAATGTCAATCCTCCAGCGGATGAGATTGTAGAAGCGCAGGGGTGGGTGGTAGATAGCAATGGCGATGTGATTTTGGTTGCCCAAGCACCTACTACGACACCTCATGGTTCTTGGTTGAATTCTACATCTTGCAAATGAAAGCACAAAGACCATCTTAACGCTACTGAATAACATGACTGTCAGGCGGTTTACACTCCATTTATTTTGGTGGTTCTTAATTTTGAACTTTGAATTTTGAATTTTGAATTTGAGCGAAGCGAGTGACAACAGCCTAAAATTAAGAAACTTGCACTGATTGCTTGGTCAATCTCAGAATAAATAGGCGGAAGCAGACGGGGAAACTAAGGTGAGTCATGAATTTGATTACGATTTAGTCATTGTAGGCGCTGGAGTAGGCGGACACGGGGCTGCCTTACACGCCGTTAGCTGTGGTTTGAAAACAGCCATTATCGAAGCAGCTGATATGGGAGGAACTTGTGTTAACCGAGGCTGCATTCCATCTAAAGCACTGCTGGCGGCATCTGGACGTGTGCGAGAGTTAAGAAATGCTCATCATCTCAAGTCGCTGGGAATTCAACTGGGAAGTGTGGAGTTCGACCGAGAGGCGATCGCCAACCATGCAAACAATCTCGTCGCCAAAATACAAGGCGACTTGACCAACAGCCTCAAACGCTTGGGAGTCGATATCATTCGAGGTTGGGGTAAAATCGCAGGAACACAAAAAGTCTCTGTAACCACAGACACGGGCGAAAAAACCATTACGGCAAAAGATATTATTCTTTCACCTGGTTCTGTACCCTTCGTTCCTCCAGGAATTGAAGTTGATGGCAAAACTGTGTTTACTAGTGACCAAGGGGTGAAACTAGAATCACTACCAGATTGGGTAGCAATTGTTGGCAGTGGTTACATCGGCTTAGAATTTTCCGATGTTTACTCAGCTTTGGGCAGTGAAATCACGATGATAGAAGCCCTAGACCAGTTGATGCCAGGATTTGACCGTGATATTGCTAAACTAGCTGAACGGGTTCTCATCACTGGGCGTGATATTGAAACTCATGTGGGCATATACGCCAAAAAAATCACTCCTGGTTCACCCGTCGTCATTGAACTAGCCAACTTCAAAACCAAAGAAGACGTAGACGTGCTGGAAGTCGATGCATGTCTGGTTGCAACAGGACGTATTCCAGCAACGCAGAACCTGGGTTTAGAGTCTATTGGTGTAGAACTTGATCGTCGAAACTTTATCCCAGTTAACGACAGCATGGCTGTGCTATCAGCAGGTGAAGTCGTCCCTCATCTCTGGGCGATTGGTGACGCTAACGGCAAGATGATGTTAGCACACGCTGCTTCTGCTCAAGGTATCATCGCAGTAGAAAATATCTGTGGGCGGCACAAGGAAGTAGATTATCAAAGTATCCCCGCAGCAGCGTTTACTCATCCAGAAATCAGCTATGTGGGGATGACTGAAACTGCAGCTAAGGAAAAAGGTAGTGCTGAGGGCTTTGAAGTCGGGACGGCGAAAAGTTACTTCAAAGGGAATTCCAAAGCTTTGGCAGAAGGTGAAGCTGATGGTATGGCAAAAGTTATTTATCGCAAAGACACTGGCGTTGTTTTGGGCGTTCACATCTTTGGGATACATGCTTCTGATTTAATTCATGAAGCATCCGCAGCGATCGCCAACCGCCAATCTGTCCACACCCTTGCTCATTTGGTTCACGCCCATCCAACACTTTCGGAAGTGCTGGACGAAGCTTACAAACGAGCAATTGCCAGTTAATCATTTTATCTTATGTCATTTGTCCTTTGTACTTGACAAATGACAAGTCATTAATGACTAGTAATTAATAACCAAGCCCGCAACGAGAGGGGGTGTAGGGGTGGCTACCCAAGATCTCGGCGACTACCCCCGGCTGTAGCACCTCAATTTATTGATGAGATCCCCTACACCCTTACACCCTTACACCCTTACACCCCTAATTGATGACTAATTATGCAAATCCGTCGCTGTAGACCTAGTCCACCTATTGCTGTATCCACAGTACGCTATCAAGTCGCTACGCCTGATGCCCAGCCAAACAACATTTTAGAAGAAATTGTTTGGCATAAAGAAGAAGAAGTTGACCGAATGCGGGAAAAGCTTTCTTTGCAGGAGTTGCAGCGTCAGGTACTGGAAGCACCTCAACCCCGTGATTTTGTAGCAGCGTTGCAGCAAGGCAAAACAAAGCCAGCATTAATCGCTGAAGTAAAAAAAGCGTCTCCTAGTAAAGGAATTTTACGAGAAGATTTTCATCCGGTGGAGATTGCCTTAAAGTATCAAAAAGCAGGTGCTAGCTGTATATCGGTACTTACAGATGAAAAGTTTTTCTCTGGCAGCTTTGAAAATTTAGCTAAAATCCGCGCTCAAGTAGATTTGCCCTTATTATGCAAAGATTTTGTCATATATCCTTACCAAATGTACATGGCGCGTGTTCGAGGTGCAGACGCGGTATTATTAATTGCGGCTGTACTCAGCGATCAAGATTTACAGTACTTCGTTAAAATTGCCAAAGCGCTCAAAATGGCGGCATTGATTGAAGTTCATAGTTTAGCGGAACTTGATCGCGTGTTAACCATAGATGGTGTCTCACTGGTAGGTATAAATAATCGCAACTTGGAAGATTTCTCTGTTGATATACAAACGACTTGCCAACTCTTAGCAGCAAGGGGCAAGGAATTACAGCAAAGAAATATTGTGGTTGTGAGTGAGTCAGGATTACATAACTGCGATGATCTGACTTTAGTAGAACAAGCAGGAGCATCAGCTGTTCTGATTGGAGAGTCTTTAGTCAAACATCCAGATCCAGAAGAAGCGATCGCCAACCTCTTTGGTAAACTTTTAGCTCATGAATAATTCTAGCTAATGGTCTAGCTTTAGGCAATTCGTTGATGCTTGTGTAACAATTCATTTAATGACAAGCAACTTCTGAGTTGTCCAAAATTTGAAATCAAATATTAATTTCATGGAGCAAATTCCTCTGCCTTCACCTGTTCACTACGAACTTATACTGCAACTGTTAGAAAGACAAACTATGGTAGCGGTTAGCAATAATCCGAATTTGCGGCATCAGGTAAATCAGCTCATTATTACCCTGCGTAAAGCGGCTGTACAACAAAAGCATTTGGAAGAAGTTTGCCAATCGTCTTTTGAGATTGACCACCGTTGGTCGCTGAATCATCTCAAAACTCAGCATATTGCTGCTTCTGAATAATCAAGCAAGGGATTTACTTTCGCGCTTTGACGAACCTTGTGACTTTATCAGTTATGAAGGCAACTATCAAAAGTAGGAAATGTTGAGTCGCGAGTCGAGATTTGGTCAGTATTTTCTGAAATCCCAACTCCCGACACTCGCTTTACCTTTTACTTAACTCTTAAAACCTAGATTTTTCATCTGTGGTAGCAGCAACTGGTGTGTTTGGGCAATAGTTATAAGTCATAATCACAGGAAGCACAAGATGACAGAAACAAGAGTTCGTCAGCAATATGATCAGATGTCATCTGTGTATGATCAACGTTGGAAAAGCTATATATCCAAGACACTATCCTTTCTTAAAGACTGGGCGCAAATCTCACCACTGGATACTGTACTTGATGTTGCTTGTGGCACCGGTGAGTTTGAACGACTGCTAGTGAGTGAATATCCAACGCAAGAGATTGTTGGAGTAGACATTTCAGAGAAGATGCTAGAGATTGCCAAACATAAATGCAGCATTTATTCTCAAGTCTCGTTTCAAACCGCGAGTGCGTTAGCGTTACCATTTACTAGTAACAGTTTTGATGTTGTTATATCTGCCAATTCGTTCCATTACTTTGACGATCCATTGGCTGCATTAGGAGAAATGAAACGTGTCTTAAAACCTGACGGCAAAGTTGTCATTCTGGATTGGTGCAAAGATTATTTTTTTTGGAAAATCGGCGACATTGTATTAAAGTTATTTGACCCAGCTTATAAACAATGTTATACCCAAGACGAGTTTCATCACTTTCTTGCAGCTACAAATTTTACGATTCGCCGTGCAACTAGAGTTCGTTTCGATATCGTGTGGGGGCTGATGGTAGCTACAGCGACTCCGCAATCTTAAACAGATGTGAGTTAAAAGAAGAACTCAGAACTCTATAATCAAAAAAGCGAGTTGAATTATAAACTCGCTATGCTTGACAAGTAAAAAGCTTGGTCTATATCTAAGCACAGTTCCACATTCCTACACGAGGTCATTACTTTTTATACTGTCTCCAGCCAATCATATATTTTTTCTAACTGTTCTATGGTAATTAACCCATATTGCCAAAGAATCATTGGTAAAGGACCTGGATCTTGCTCACGACGACGCAAAGCAATTGCAATGGAAGCTGTGGAAATTGCCAAATCTTCCTGTAAGAAGCTAATAAATCTAGAATAAGTTGATGGTGACATTTTCTATTGGACCTCCTCACATGGTGTGTGTTTTATGTTTCAATTCACCATTTCTCACTAGTTGTAAGTAGCCAATAATTCTCCTTTCACTGTGCCTTTGGTTAATAGATAACTCAGGAAAGTTTTTCTGGTGTTGCTCAAAGAAGTTTTTTTATTAAAAAATAGACAGTAATACTACGTATCTGATTTAGTCTTAAGCAACACAATATTTAAATGAATTTATGACTTTCTCTTTTTTACTTCAGTGCTCTAGTTAGCTACAACTGTAGTAAGGAAGATTCCTTAGCCTAATATTCCCTTATTGACTACTCTTTACACGTACGTCAAAAGGAATATTTTTTGTAGTCTAGAATAAAATTAGTTATCTAGTCTTGGAACAACAAGGCTTTTGTGAATGTGTATTGAGTTAACACAGAAGTCGGAAGTCGCAATGGACTTAGTGGAGAACTCAAAGGCGCGACTCACTGTAGACCACCAATTTGATAATTTGGTAGGCGACTTAAATCCATTTATTCATCCGCCCTAGTGGCAACGGCCACGCTTTACGGCTATCGGGTATGTCCTGCGGACATATTCTGGCGACTGACGCTTCTATTCTTTCTTGTTAAAGAATCTCTTAAATTTCTTTTTTTCCAAAAATGTAATTAATCTTTACAGAAATATGACAAAAGAAATACTAAGTGTAAGACCCCGTAAGAAAGATCTCAATCCGGCATTACCGTATATTCCCTGATTTAAAAGGCTCAATTTTGACATAAGAGCCAACCTTCAAACCCAATTGTGCTGCTCGCCCCGAACGCAGTTCAATGACTTGATTAATTGGTGTCTGAGGACCATAAGTAGGACATGGAATGGCATTGCAAGGAGGTGCTGAAGTCGCAATGTACTGCACCTTCCCATCCAACATAAAAACCATATCCAGTGGTACTGGTACATTCTTCATCCAGAAACTGGCTTGGAATGGTGATGGAAACTCAAACAGCATACCACGGTTGTCGGGCAAAGTTGGGCGATACATTAACCCCATCGCTTGCTGTTGGGGTGTTTGTGCGACTTCTAACTCAATTTTTGTACCATCGGGAACAACCGCCACAGCTGAAATTGGCAGTTGTTGACCTGCATTCTTACTAGATGGTTTTTGTTCTGAAGACATTGGTGCTTGGGATTGAGAATTAGGCGTAGCAGTGGGAGGAACTGCTGGTGTCGGAACAGAACAACCCGCTAGCAAAATGCTCAAAACTATTGATAGCAAACTTAGCCAATTAATCATAGAAATTTTAGTCATTAGCTATTTGTTTTGTGATTCACCCCCACCAAAAAATTAAAGGGCGGGTGCCCTGACTTTCTCGACTCTCCTCGCTTGTGTTCAAGTCTCTCTCAATACATAGCCTACACCTCGCACTGTTTGAATGAGTCGCTTTTGACCTTCGTCTTCTATTTTCAGTCGCAAGTAGCGAATATAGACTTCAATCACATTCGACTCACCCATAAAGTCGTAACCCCAAACATTTTCCAGTATTTGTTCGCGGGTTAATACCTCACGGGGATGTTCCATCAGATACTTAAGGAGGTCGAATTCCTTCATTGTTAAGTCAATCGCCCGTTCATTAAGTATGGCGCGGCGGGTTGCTATGTCTAAAATGAGATCACCAAAACGTAACTGCTCGGAAGTATCGACTTCAGGTTTTAAGTATAAGCGAACCAGGTTCAAAAAGTCCTCACCCCGGTAAGGCTTGAGAAAGTAATCATCAGCACCAGCATCTAAGCAAGCTACGCGATCATCTACTGTATCGCGTGCCATTAGCACTAGCACAGGCGATCGCATTCCAGTCGTTCTAAAATTTTTACACAGCGAGAGTCCTGATTCTCCTGCGAGCATTCGGTCAATGACAACTAAAGCGGGTTCGCGATCGCGACTACATTGTATACCATTTATCCCATCATGAGCCACGATGGGATCATAACCAGCTTCTTTTAAATCGAAAGCAAGCTGATTTGCAAGGTTTTCATCGCTTTCAATTAGTAATACACAAGGGTTATGAGCAAGCGTCATATTGATTTTGGATGTTCGATTTTAGATTTAGGATGTTGATTTCGTTGGTAGAAGTGCAGTTGACGGATTTTGGGTGATCAATTCATCTTGACTTGACACGCGTTCTACCGACCATGTTTTAGCACATACAAGTATCGGCCATACAAATCGACAGATACAGTCATTTTAATCACTAATTTAAAATCTAGCTGGCGTTGCTTGTGAGCAGACTGATGGATTATCCTTTTAGACAATCAACCTACTCACTCATCCAAAATCCCAAATTCCCCTAGGGTAATTCTACAGAAGTAGGCTTAGCAATATGTGGTAAACCCCAACCCAGTTTTTCTCGTAAAATCCGGAAAAATTCTGGCGGTTGAAGCCGAACAAACCGGGCGCAATAGCGTGACTTCTCTACATAAACTCTATCGTCTGGCAGAACATAGCACCCCCCGTTACCATCCACAATCATCACCAGTCGAGGAGTATTCACTGGGTAGATATTCACTGGTTCACTATTTGGAAATACCAAAGCTCTAGAAGCCAGAGAATGAGGACAAATGGGTACAAGCTGCAGTACGGGTACACCCGGAGTCACGACTGGACCACCAGCACTCAACGAATATGCTGTAGAACCTGTCGGCGTAGATATTATCACACCGTCCGCTGCAATGTCTACTGCTGCATGTTGACCAATTACTATTTCAAAATGACACATAGAGGTCAATGGTTCTCGATGCAGCACCATCTCATTTAAGCACAGAGCTTCCCACAGGACAAAATCTTCCCGAAAAACTCTGATAGTGAGCATCGCTCTTTCCTCAATTTCATAATCACCCAGAAGCAACTTTTCTATTGCTTGGGGTAATTGATTGAGATAAGTTTCCGTTAAAAACCCCATGTGACCGGTGTTGACCGTTAAAATCGGGATACCACAAGGAGCGACCAAACGAGAAGCGGCTAGAACTGTACCGTCTCCCCCTAACACCACCGCAAATTTCATCTCTGAATCAAATCCGGGAGGTGTTAGTCCCTCTATTGGAGTGTGGCATACGGGACTTTCCGGAGTAGAATAACCCAATATTCCGCCAACAGCTGATGTGATACAGATATCCCAACCTGCAGCGGTGAACCTCTCTTTCAGTTCGATAGCGATTCGACTTGCTACCGGCTTAACGTCATTGTAGATAATGCCTGCTTTGGGCACACTGAAATATCCAATTATTGGTGACGCACTTTATTATGTTAATCGTTGCACATTTTGGGCTATTTAGTCATTAGTCTTTTGTCTTTGTGTTATGACTATTGACTCATGACTTATGACTGATTGCTACTGAGTGTTGGTTTTCTTAAACGGAGATCTTTTTGGTTTTTGCTTTTTGGGCTGAATCTTTTGGTAGTCTAACTCTTTGAGCTTCTTCAAAATTCGGCTGAAGTACTCTTGCAGGTAGCTTTCTACGGTTGCGGTTTCATTTGCATCTAACCCAAAAACCTGATAAACTTCCTCCATTGGAGCATTTAGCGGTTTTCCACTGGCGATTACTTCTGTAAAAGCAAGTCTGTCTGCTACGTTCCATCCCCATTGAAAGAAGCGCATGACTCGACGCACGGTACGTAGTAAATTAATTGGCATCCGTGTAATCCGCGCTTCCTTTCCAGATAAGCGTTCGCACAAGGCGATAATTTCCTCCGCACTCCAAGCACGAGTTCCCACTACTGGAAAAGTTTGCTTTTCGGTTTCTGGTACCTTCAAAGCGCGAATGGCAAATTTAGCAATATCCTGAGTGTCCATGTAGGCGATGGGAGACGACTCTCCTGTAACCCAAACAGGCTGTCCTTCCAATATGGGAATTCCATATTGACCAATTAAGCCTTGCATGAAGCCAGCCACTCGCAATACGGTGTAATTTAAACCAGATTCAGCCAAAAACAGTTCTGTACATCGTTTAATCTCCATCAGCGGTACGTCTGGATATTTTTCAGCATCCAGTATGGAGAAAAAGATAAAACGTTCTACACCCGCAGCAACAGACTGTTGAATCAAAGAGACTTTGCCTTCCCAATCTACTTGTCTAATACTAAGAGAATCGGCAGGACGAGATGTTGACGCATCAATAACTGCTGTCACACCTTCAAGTGCTGCTGTCAATGTATGAGGGTAGCATAAATCTCCTGGTACGACTTGAGCCCCCCACTCTTTTAGAAACGTGGCTTTTTTTGCACTCCGAACAAGACACCGGACTTTATAACCCTCATCGATCGCACGACGAGCCACTTGTCTCCCTAAGGTGCCAGTGGCACCCACTATTAATAATGTCATGAGAGTTTTTTACAAAATTTAAACTTTTATGAATAAAATCTTATCAGACTTGACTATGCAAACAAAAATTTACACGTTTCTCAAGCGGGTGTACGAGACAGAGAGACTTTATAGCCTCTTGTCTCGATGAGTGCGCATTTAAAGCGATTCTTCTTCTCCACCCTGAATTTTCAGCAACAAAGTGCCTAAAGCCCAGCCTACAAAGATTAAACCGAAGGACAACAAAGCTGCATTTAACATTTCGCCGCTCATCGCTGCAATTCTCCTTTGCAAATTGTTTAATGAGGTTAAACCCCGTCCTTAAGGACGGGGTCTTTCCTTGTATTAAGTTAAGTTTACCAGAGCCTGAAAAAGCTGCATTAGTATTAGACTAGTGTAAAACATTGTAAAGTTGCCGACACCCCAAGTCGTCCTTCTTGTCTTCCTTGTCTCCCTCCGATTGAATCAGGACTTAGGCAAAATTATGAAAAAACGAACCGCAAAGACGAGCCAGTGCGTTGCGGAGAGCAGCGCCTTGCGGGGGTTCCCCAACGCCAGACGCCTAGGTCGGGAAACCCTCCTGCAGCGCTGGCTCCCGTTGTGGCGACTGCGGGGGGTTCCCAAGGACGGTGCACCTGGCGTGCAAAGGACGCAAAGAAATAAGAGTTTTAGAGAGTTCCCGCGTAAATCCTATGAATATTTTTTTATTTGCAAGTCCTTGAGTGGGGTCTGGCGATACGCATGGACGGCGTCTGTTGCTTTGCGCGATACGCGTAGCGTCAAGCCTCCGGCTTATCGCCCAAGCGCGTCCTTATGACTTCCAGAACTGCGCGTAGAACCTTTAGATCCTGGTATTCTTAAAATCAGAAATTTTGGTTTCTCATTCAGGCGCTTCTAAACATGATTCAGGGAAAGATCAAAGTCATTGATCCTGTAAGCAACAAAGCTGTGCCCTTACCTGTCACTCCAGGAACTTCATTGCTACCTACAACCTCGTTTCCGTTTTTAAATGAATTAAACATCGATCGCCTCTATATGTCAGCCTGTGAAACGCCTGAAGTGATTGTTCGCGAACATCTGCTGACACTGCAACTGAGTCCACAGCATTTATTTGAAACTTGGGAAGAGGGACAACTCAAACAGATTCATAAAGGAGTCGGGAGTGTCACACTAGCCCCGGCTGGGTTCAGGTTTCGCGGTAGATGGAATCGCGATGTTGAGATTTTGATTTTGACGCTTAAACCTGCTGTCATCGCAAAGTGTGCAGCTCAATTACATGATACCAATCAAACTGAACTCGTCCGTTGTACTGGCAGACTTGACTCGCAAATTTGGCATCTTGGGTTAGCCTTAGAAGCTGAATTCAAAGAGGGAAATCCTAACGGGCGATACTTTTGGGAATCTCTGACGAATGCTTTAGCCGTGAGACTACTCAAGCAATATTCAGTCAAAGAGCCAAAAATTCAACACTACTGCGGTGGTTTATCACCTCACCAATTGAGACGCACGATTGAGTACATTCACGATAACCTCGCTACCGATCTCTCGTTGAATGTTCTCGCGGCGATGCTTGGTATGAGTCCATATTACTTCGAGCGATTATTCAAACAATCCGTTGGATGCACGCCTCACCAATACATTCTCCAACGTCGAATAGAAAGAGCCAAGCAACTCTTGCGAACAACCCAGCTACCAATCATGGAAATTGCATTCCAAGTTGGCTGCAAAAACCACAGCCATTTCTCAAAACTGTTTCGGAAGTTGACAGAAATGTCTCCTAGAACTTACCGCAATTCACTTTGAAAGTTCAAGTCAATTTATTGATGGGATTTCCCTACACCCCTTTTGCTGACAAAAGATTTTGCAAATTTAGAACAGTTTCGCAAGATCTGCCAAGTCAACTTGAGATGGATGCTGATACAGTTTTACAGGTGTTCTAGAAGTCAAACAGGTAAATTATGGCATCTGTTTCAGGGAAAGTCGCAATCGTGACTGGTTCATCGCGTGGTATTGGACGGGCAATCGCCGAACGACTCGGACGCGATCGCACAAACGTAGTTGTCACTTATGCTGGAAATCGAGACAAAGCAGAAGAAGTTGTCTCAACTATTAAAGCAAATGGTTCAGATGCGATCGCTCTCCAAACAGATCTTTCCAAACTGGACGACATTCGAGCTTTATTCCAAAAGACGATGACCCACTTTGGTAAACTCAACATCCTCGTCATCAGTGGAGGAGCGCCCAGACTCACAAAACCACTCGTAGAAACCACCGAAGAGGAATTTGATTCTGTTTTCACGTTTAATGCCAAGGGTAACTTCTTTGCCCTACAGGAAGCCGCTAAACACATGGCTGACGGTGGGCGCATTGTCACTTTTTCAACTCCGTATACAGTACAGCCTCAACCTAACTTATCTGTGATTGCAGGTAGCAAAGCTGCGATCGAAGCGTTTACTTTTGCGTTAGCTTTAGAATTAGGCAATCGAGGAATTACCGTCAACGCTATTATGCCGGGACCAACTACCACTGAATCTTTTGGTGAGATGGTTTCAGCCGAAGAACAAGCCCAGTTGAAACAAATTGCACCACTGGGACGATTGGCAGAACCCGAGGATGTTGCTAACGCGGTTGCATTCCTAGTTAGTGATGAGGCGGCTTATGTAACTGGACATACACTTCACGCCACAGGTGGGTTGGCTTAGGTTAAGAAATAATTCGAGGTTGGAAATGAAGTCTCCGATTGTGCTAATTAATGTCTTCTCGGTTCCTCAAGGCAAGGAAAATGAATTTGCCAGTATGTGGACTGAGGCGCTTGAATTGATCAAAAATGAGCCAGGTTTCATTGACGCAAAACTGCATCGAAGTCTTGATCTAAATGCCCAGTTTCAATTTGTCAACGTTGCTCATTGGGAGAATCAGGAGGCTTGGAAAACAGCATTCGATAAGCTACAGCTTCAAGAACTGACGAAACAAGTCTCTTTTGAGCAAATTCCTGCTCTGTACGAAGTTGAAGTGCATCTTGAGAAGGAATAATATGTCGATAATGTACAAATTAGATGAAAAAGATATAACATCAGTGCCAAGCCGCCCACGCTTAGCATTGACACTCGGAGATCCAGCAGGAATTGGACCAGAAGTTATTTTAAAAGCTTTAGCAGACTCGGAAATTAGCAAAAGTTGTGATGTGACAATCGTGGGTAGCCGAGATTTATTAGTAGAAATTTTTACGAAACTAAAATTAGTCGAAAATTCTCAGCCTTTAGCAAATCCAGAAGAACTATCAATTCTTGATGTGCCCTTAGACAAGCACACACAGGACGAAATTATCATCGGGACGGGTAATGCAGCAAGTGGTGCGGCTAGCTTTGCTTATATGGAAACAGCCATAGCCCAAACACTCGCCAATCAATTTGATGGTATCGTCACAGGTCCAATTGCTAAATCAGCATGGAAGGCGGCGGGGTATAATTATCCAGGTCAAACAGAACTTTTGGCCCAAAAGTCAGGCGCAAAACGTGTGGGAATGTTATTTGTCGCGCGTTCGCCCCACACTAACTGGACACTTTGTACTCTGCTTGCTTGCACACATGTGCCATTAAGTCAAGTACCAAAAGTATTAACACCACAGTTGATGACAGAAAAACTTGACTTGCTGGTGGAGTGTTTGGAGAAAGATTTTGGTTTAGAAAGAGCGAGGATTGCGATCGCTGGTTTAAATCCCCACAGCGGCGAACAAGGGCAACTTGGACACGAAGAACAAGATTGGTTAATTCCGTGGATTGAGCAAGAACGCAAAAACCGCCCAAATTTACAACTAGACGGTCCGGTTCCACCAGATACAATGTGGGTTAAGCCAGGTCAAGCTTGGTATGGTGGTATTGATCCATCACAAGCAGCAGATGCTTACATTGCACTGTATCATGACCAAGGTTTGATACCTGTAAAGTTGATGGCATTTGATAGAGCAGTTAATACTTCTATTGGTCTTCCTTTTGTTCGTACCTCACCGGATCACGGGACGGCGTTTGATATTGCGGGTAAGGGAATTGCTGATGCTACGAGTATGAAAGCAGCAATTCTGTTGGCAGCCCAGTTAGTATCCCAGAGGCGAAAAGCAAGGCTGTAATAGCAGTATACGCAATAGCGCCAAAAAATTATGAGAATGCTTGTTGATGCCATTTTAGTTGTTACTGGATCAGAGTACAAAGCTGTTTGCAAAGGATTAAATCGGCTTGCAGTTGCGACACCGCCTGTTTTTCCCATTCCTATGGGTTCTTCAGTATTAACCAAACATTTAGAACAATGGTTAGAAGCAGGACATCTTTCTCATCATCCGCAACCGAGAGTTTTGTTGATGGGGTTATGTGGAAGTTTGTCAACTAAATATAGTGTTGGTAAAGCTGTTGTGTATCGAAGTTGTGTTTCTACTGGTGCAGAAGAAAAGAAAAATGCTGCTGAACTTTTGTGCGATCGCGAGTTAACGCAGATAGTGCAAAACAAATTACAAGATAGAGTTTTTACGGGTGTTGGTTTGACCAGCGATCGCCTGATTCATTCTGCCAGTGAAAAACTTCAATTAGGTCAAACATATCATGCTGACGTTGTAGACATGGAGGGATTTGCAGCATTAGAATTTTTGAGTGGGTTAGGCGTAGCTGTAGGAATGCTGCGAGTCATCAGCGATGATGCACATCACAATATTCCTAACCTCACCAATGCATTTCACTCTGATGGTTCTTTGCAGGCATTTCCTTTAGCAATGGGACTCATCAAACAACCAATTGCTGCAACTCGCCTTGTTTCTGGTTCTCTGAGGGGATTACGTATCTTAGAAGATTTAGCAAGTTTTTTGTTTAAGTAAGGTAGATATTTGATTTTGTTTTAAACTCAAATTACGTCGTCAATTCGACAGAGTACTAGATAATGACACAAATCACATTTAAGGTTCAAGCTTTTTGGGATAAAGATGCACAAGTCTGGGTTGCAACGAGTGAAGACGTGCCAGGATTAGTCACTGAAGCTTCTACAATTGAGGTTCTTACGCAAAAGCTTCGAGAAATGATTCCAGAACTCATCGTTCTAAACAGAATTGTACCTTCTAACTATGCGGGTTCTATCACTTTTGAGTTAATCAGTCATCGGCAAGAGTTAATTTCGGTAACTAACTAAATGAGTGCGTCATTTACTCCTGAGTTGAAAAAGATTCTTTCTAAAGCTGGTTGTTACTTTGAACGACAAGGTAAAGGAGACCATGAAATCTGGTACAGTCCAATTACAGATTATCGATTTGTGGTAGATAGTTCTATCAAGTCACGCCATACAGCCAACGCTGTTTTGAAACAAGCTGGGCTGTCTAAAGCCTTTTAACGAGTCAATACTTCCTATATGACATCACCATCAGCAGTTGCTCATTCCATGTGGACTCCCCTGCGTCAGCCAGTGTTTCGTGCTTTGTGGGTAGCATCAGCAGTGTCAAGCATAGGGACTTGGATGCACGATGTCGGCGCATCATGGTTAATGACAACTCTTGCGCCCAATTCACCGTTATTAGTGGCGCTGATGCAGGCGGCGTCTAGCTTACCATTTTTCTTGCTGGCTTTACCAGCAGGAGCGATCGCCGACGTTGTAGATCGTCGCAAGATGCTGCTGTGGACACAGGGTTGGATGTTAGTCGTAGCTGCTTTGTTGGGTGTGCTGACAATAGCTAACATTACAACCCCGTGGATACTTTTAGGACTAACCTTTGCTCTGAGTATCGGTAGTTCGATGAATATGCCTGTTTGGCAAGCTGTCACCCCCGAACTCGTGCCGAGAGAAGAACTCCCGCAAGCTGTCACTCTCAGTGGTATTGTTGTTAATTTATCTCGCTCAATTGGTCCAGCTGTAGCAGGGATTGTCATCGCCACAGCAGGAACGGGTGTTGTTTTCTTGCTAAACGCTGCCTCATTTGTGAGCGTGATATTCGTGATTTCTCGTTGGAAACGTACGCATGAAAAGAGTGCCTTACCTACAGAACGGTTTGTGGGGGCTATGCAAGCAGGGATACGTTACATCCGCTACGCCCCAGTCTTCCAATCTGTACTAATTAGGACAATAGCCTACATTTTTTTTGCTAGCGCCTTGTTTGCCCTACTACCACTGTTGGGGCGTAAAGAATTGGGGCTGGATGCCTTGGGATATGGTGTCGTTCTTGGCTTTTGGGGCATTGGTGGCTTAGCAGGAGCGTTTATTTTACCCAAAGCACGACAGCAGTTTTCTAGTGACAGGGTGGTGGCGATCGCATCCTTACTGATGGGCGTGATGATGCTGGCGTTAGCATTTTTCCGCATTGTACCACTTGTGTGGGGAGTGATGCTACTGGTGGGCATTTCGTCCCTCAGCGTTATGGTTAGTCTCAATGTTGCAGCACAAACAGCTGTTCCCACCTGGGTGCGTGCTAGAGCGTTATCTGTACAATTGCTTGTGTTCCAAGGAAGTATGGTGTTAGGCAGTCTTTTGTGGGGTACCTTGGCTCAACATACAAGTCTCTCAACTGCCCTTGCCACTGCTGCTGTAGGATTAATTGTGTGTGTCCTGCTGACAAGGCGTTTTCGTCTTCGCTGTGCTGAAAAATTGGACTTGCAAGCGTCGCTGCATTGGGATCAGCCACGCATTGCTTTTGAACCTTGCCCAAATGATGGTCCTGTTTTGATTACTTTAGAGTATCGTATTGACCCAGCAAACGCCGAAGAATTTACTAAAGTGATGCAAGCACTTAGCCAAATTCGTCGGCGTGATGGTGCACTTCAATGGGGTTTGTATCAAGATTTGTCTGATCCTAGTCGTTTTGTAGAAACAGCCCTTGTGGAGTCTTGGGCAGAACACAAAAGGCAATTTGCGCGGGTGACGAATGCAGATAGAGTGATTGAGGAACAAGTCCGTGCCTTTCACATTGGTGATGAACCACCTAAGGTTTTGCAGATGATTTATTCAGACCCAAATAGGCGTCCATGTTAGGCAATTCAAAATTCAAAATTCAAAATTCAAAATAAAGAAAGCCGAGACGAAACTTGGGTTTGGGAATGTGTATCTGTCGCATTCTTTTTTCAAATTGGTATTGTCAAACATGATATCATGTCAATGCATTGAAGATACGCTTGCCCTGGTTGAAACGCAATGGAAAAAATGAACTTTACAAACTTTAAAGGTCTTGTGGATAACATCAAAATCACTGAATTACAGTCAGACAACCAAATTGACGAATTGTCGAACGAAGAATTACAGCAGGTTGTGGGTGGTTCGTCTGAGATAGACAATCTACGTCAAAGACTAAAAGACTTGGGTATTGACGTTGAAGCAATAGAGCAATTTGTGAGAGATTTATTTGGCAATAGTTAGTTTTTTGCTTGTACCTTTTACTTAAAAAACAAAAGAACATGTTTCAAATTACTGAAGACTTGGAAGAACTTTCCGAAAACGAATTAAAGAAAGTTGTTGGTGGTACGTTGCAAGACGACTTGAATGATTTTATAGCTTTGATTCCAGTTACGGACATTAAAGCTTTATTTGCAGATTTTTTGGAACAAGACTAAACTTTACACGTGATGACCAGCATCAGTGCAAGTCCACCACCGCACTAGCGTGGTTGAGGCACTCTTGTGTGCCCTGACTTTTCACGGGATGTGGAAAGTCAGGTTCCCTGTTCGCTACCTTTACGAGTCAATTCACCCTTCGGGTATGCCTGCTTTCGCCTGACGGCTTTAGCCCAGAGGGCGTGCCGTAGGCATACGCCAGATGCCTCTGTCGGGAAACCCTCCTCATGCGCACTGGTCTCACCAAATCAAACCGGATTCCTATATAAACAATAATCCCCACCTAATTGCTGTGTAGGTGGGGTATTGATGAACGGGATTTACACAATGAAACAAAAATTAAGGTCTTTCAAGAATCTAAAGTGTAGGATTAGAGGTACAATAGATAAGCCTCATGCGGGTGTAGAGAAAGTACCATAATCCCCACTACAACTACACAGTTCACTCCTCACTGCCAGTTTTAACAAAAAGTTTGGTATGTAGGTTCAAGATTAACAGAAATCTTACAGGAAAAACCTGCCGCTACCGCGATCAGTGTCGATATTCACAAGATGCTCCCTAATGATCTAGAGTGTTTAATTCTATATACAAGTTATAGAAAGACAAACAGGAAAATAAGCTAGCGTATCACAAATATTCAGCCAAACAAAATATTTTTATTTTCAAAAGAATCTGTTAAGAAATATTAAGTAGGAAGTGCTATGGCAGCATTAAATAAATCTTTTCCGTAATCACGAGCTATTAAGCAGTAGTCATGATTAGTCTACCGAGAGTGAACCTCTGTTTATTGTGAATGCTACTGTCAATTACAACCACATATTATCCAGCTACAGATTTAGGGTACTTACTGCATAAACACCCAGATCGTTGTCAGTCTTTTCCTCTTTCGTTTGGACAAGCGCACGTTTTCTATCCAGAAGCAAATGAGCAACGATGCACTGTGACGCTACTTTTGGATGTTGATCTAGTGAAGTTGGTGTGTGGATGCGGTACAAATCTGGAACAATACGTGAGCGATCGCCCGTTGCTGCTTTGAATCGACGCACTAAGAATTCCAAATTTGCGCAAAGCCAGTTGGAGAACGCTTCGGCTACACAGTGCAGTTTCAAGCGATATGAGTGGAAGATGCAGAAGTTAGTTCTTCTGGGCAGATAGGGATTTTTACTATTAGTTGACCTTCGTGGTTATTTCAGAAGGAAATATTGTTATGTCCGAGATAAAAGCAAACCAAACCACCGATTTCAGCAGCTTTGCTGACTGGTGTTTACATAAAGACAGCCTTTCTCCAGAGGCGAGGCACACAGTAGAGGTGCTGTTAGAGGAGGTCGCTTACACCTCTGATTGCCAGGAAGCCCAAGAGGGGCTTGCAGGTCTTACCAAAGTTAACATTTATAATGAGCAAATTTCTGATCTGAGTCCATTACAGTGTCTCACCCAGTTAACTAGCCTTAGTATAACCGGCGAAAGTCAAATTTCTGACTTGAGTCCGCTGCGATCGCTAAAGAATCTCACTGAACTAGATATTAGTGGCATTAGCATCTCTGACTTGAGTCCGTTGCAATCTTTGACAAATCTCACCACTATTTCACTTGTTGGAAAGCAAATTTCTGACTTGAGTCCGCTAGCATCTTTGCCTAACTTAACTAAGATAGAACTTTGTAACACTCAAGTTTCTGACCTACGTCCGCTAGTATCTCTGACACATCTGACAGAATTAAAACTTGTAAATAATCAAATTTCTGACTTCAGTCCTCTATCGTCTCTCATCAACCTAACTCAACTGCATCTGTTCAATCTTTACGGCAAAAAAGTTTCTGATTTGAGTCCGTTACAATCTTTAACTAACCTGACCAAAGTTGACTTATCACAAAATCAAATTTCCGATCTCACTCCACTGCAAAACCTCAAGAAACTCACTTGTCTTAACCTCAGCGCCAATCAAATTTTTGATTGCAGCCCATTACAGTTCCTCACCAATCTTTCTATTCTCTACCTCAATGAAAATCAAATTGTTGATGTCACTCCATTACAATTTCTCACAAACTTGACTTTCCTCGATCTAAGCAAAAATCCTGTTGTTGAGGAAAGTCCGCTGCAATCTCTGAAGAACACAACGATAAAAATTTCAGACGAACAACCAATTGACATCAGCTTTGAGAATTGGGTCAAATATCTCTTTGACCATCCAGTTACCGAACCTGCATGGTATTGGCAGGACAGCGAAGATTGGCTTTGGGATGTTCAACCAGAAGTGACCGTTGCATACATGACCAAAGTTTTTGAAAACCCTCAGGAAGTCTTCCAACCTTTTTCTGACGCCCAATTAAATCAAGGCTTGTACTATTTGATTAACAATTCCTGCTCGGATCATATATTCTCACTGCTACAGCTGGACAATGGCGTGCCTTGGTCAGATAGGCAACGGTGTATTCGCTCGATTTTCACCTTATTTGAAAAGTGCATTGCTCAAAGATGCTCACCTCACCTATCGCATCTTGACGAACCCAATGCAAATCCTCTTAATAGCGTTTGTTATATGTGGTGGGATATCTTCCCTTGGTACGGTCATCCAGATGAGCCGATGTATCAAGAGATGGACGAGGAATTTATCGATGTCATGCAAAAAACTCTATTACTTGATTCCACTGCTTGTCAAGAAAGTGCTCTACATGGCTTAGGACATTGGCAAATGTACTATCCAGAGAAGATAACTGCTATTATTGACAACTTTCTTGCCCGAAATCCACAGATTTGTCCTGAATTGAAAAAATATGCCCTAAATGCGCATGTTGGTTACGTTCTATAAGTTTCTACAAGTGAGATGAAGCTGACAATTCCTGAACTTTCCCTGATTGTCCTCACAGGTGCTTCGGGTTTTGGTAAATCAATCTTCGCCCAAAGAAAGAAGCACAAAGGAAATATCAGTTTTGTATGGAGGAATTATTCTTGATTGTCTACGATATTCAAAATTTAGTCAAAACTTATCCAGGACAAACCGAACCTGCCAACAAGAACATTACACTCCAAATTTATCAGGGTGAAATCTTTGGTATTTTGGGCGATAACGGGGCAGGCAAAAGTACGTTGATACGCCAGATGGTGAACTTGTTGTCTATTGATTGTGGAGCGATCGCTTTCTTCGGACAAAATATCATCAAAGCCCCCCATCTCGTGCAAATGAATATCGGTTATATGCCCCAAGAAAGCGGCGCACTCAACAATTTGACAGTGGGTGAGTCACTTTATTTTACTGCTCATTTGCGCGGGATGAGCCGCAACAATGCTCGTAAAGAGTGTGATGCTTTACTAAATTTCTGGCAAATTCAAGAACTACGTCACAAACCGAGTTCTCGGCTATCTGGTGGACAAAGGCGATTACTCAGGTTAGCTGTAGCAATGGCAGGTTCACCACCTGTGCTAATACTAGATGAACCCACAAATGACCTTGATCCCCAACGTCGCAAGTTGGTTTGGGATAATTTGCGCCGTATCAATCAGGAACAGGGCACCACTATTATTCTCATTACCCATGATGCGATTGAAGCAGAAAAAGCAATCCAGCGAGTGGGTATTTTGCGTTCTGGAGAATTAGTTGCAGTCGGTCGTCCTAGTGAACTCAAGCAGCAAGTTGACCGTATGCTACGCTTAGAACTCTTTTTTTCACCAGAAAACCAACCCATCTTACCATCTCATCTAACCTTCATCTCCTTGCAAGCAGGTCACTGGCAGGTGTTATTGGAATGGAACCAAGTCACTTCTACTCTCAATTCTCTAAATTTGGACAAGGTGGATGACTTTCGCCTCTACTCAGCAACCCTAGAAGATTTGTATCTGCATTATGCACAACAACCGTAATCCACCGTCTTTTGTTGTCCAACTCGTGGACTTGTTTTTCATGGAGTTGACAAACTGGCGTTGGTCATGGCAAGCAATAATTCTTACAAGTTTAGTTGCTCCAATGCTAAGTATCATCGCCCTTGGTAGCTTTGCTCAAGGAACTGGACAGGAAACACTGGGATACATTTTGACTGGTAATCTTGTGATGACGCTGATGTTCGGTAACTTAGATAAAATGGCATCTCGGTTTGCTTATATGCGGTTTTCTGGCACATTAGAATACTATGCCACTTTACCCATTCGCCGAGAAGCTTTAATTATTGCATCAGTCCTATCATTTTTTCTACTTTCCTTACCAGCACTGTTAGGCATCCTAGGGTTTGGTATCTTGTTCCTCAAGCTTTCAGTTAGTCTAAACCCAGTAATTATACTGATTATTCCGTTGTGTGTGCTACCTCTTGCTGGACTAGGTGCATTTATCGGGACAAATGCTCGCACACCAGAAGAAAGCGGATCCATCAGTTTACTTGTAACGATGCTGATGCTATTTATTGGTCCAGTCATCATCCCAGAAAGCCGTTTACCCGATATCGTAATATACATAGGACGGTTGAGTCCTGCAACCTACGCTGCATCTGCTCTTCGACAAACTTTATTTGGAACGATGACTGGGCAACTGGTAGTTGATTTGACTGCTTTGGTAGGATTTTCCCTGTTGACCTTTTGGTTGGTTGGAAGCAAGTTAGATTGGCGACAGCGCTAAATTAAGATAAATTTCCTTACTTTCTATAAAATCACCATCGTTTGACCGCACCTGCTACTAGCAAATTGACTCGATATAAAGCGTGTTCACTAGTCATAAACAGTATTTTGCCATCATTTCCGCCAAAGGCAAAGTTTGAGATTGGAGTTTCAGTTAATATCTTGCCTAGCAGCAAACCCGTTGGAGAAAAAATATTTACGCCATCACCACAACCTGTGTAGATATTTCCATTTGCATCAACATCAACCCCGTCTGGACCCCAAACTGGGTTCTGAGTCGTGCATAGCACTTCGCCACCAGAAACCGTTCCGTCTGGGTTCACTGTGAATGCGCGTATTTGTCGCTTATCCTCTGCCGAATCTCCAACATAAAGCTTCTTTTCATCCACAGAAAAAGCGATGCCATTTGGCATACTCAAATCATCAGCAATTAATGTCAGCTTATTTGCTTTGGGATCGAAGCGGAAAACGCCCTGAAAATCCATCTCCTTGGTTCTGTTACCAAGACCGTAGGTTGGATCGCTAAACCAAATTGTCTCATCAGATTTTACTTCCAAGTCATTTGGTGAATTGAAGTGCTTGCCTGCATAATTATCCACCACTATTGTTCGCTGACCATCTATGTTGGTCATGCTAATTGCCCTCGATTCGTGTTCGCAAGTCCAAAGCCTGCCTTGCAAATCAAAAACATTTCCGTTTGGCTGATAGCTAGGCTTCCGAAAAGTCTGTAATCCTTGGGCATCACTCCAGCATCTATGTTCATCTGCAACAGTGTCACTAAAAATCAGCCGATGATGTTTTTTATCCCAAACTGGACCTTCGCAGAATGACATTCCATCGGCAAGTTTAGTGATTTTGGTGTTTGTCGCCAACACACCTGGAATTCCAGTTTCTTGTGTATGACTCATTGTCAAAAATACTCTTTGAGTTACAGTGCTTTTCAATTGATGACTATATGCTATTGCTTAAGCTTGCTTAAGCAATCATCTGATTCTCAAAACTGCCTAGCTTACTTGCTAGTAGTGGATTGTCCGTACCATAGACTTGAGATAGCCGTCCTGTTTGTGCTAAGATGGTTCGCACATCTGTGTTAGAAATGTCAGCGAGGTTACGCGCTTGAGCGATCGCAATTCCTGCTGCAATCCCGACTCCCTGCCCAACACCACAGTTGAATTCCACAATTCTCCCAGCAGAAGAGGCATAGCCAACAAATCCAGAACCGGGACTAATAACAGCCAAGTTGGGTACATTTTTAACTAGGGCGTGCCGAATACCAATGTTGAACAACGGCGGGTTCAGAAATGCAAAATCGTTAAAACCTTTACCAGCAGCCCTTTCATCTAAGCCGTTGATACCGCCACGAATATCAAAATGGTAGCCAAAAGTTCCTAAAGCTTCACTTTGTGGTACACCACCTGCAAGCATCTCAGAACCACTTAAGGGATCAACTGCCCCTGTAATATTACCAGCATGACGAATATAGAGTTCTTCTGCAGACTTCACCTGACTTGCGCCAATGCTTTCAAACCACTTTCTCACAAATACCATCTCACGCAGCATGTCTGATGTTGGCTTGGATTTGGCGCGTGTTAAAGCTTCTGCTTGATCAGCATTGACTTTATACAACAGTGCATTCCAAAACAACCTCCCCTGAGACAAAACAGCTATATTACCGTTGTCAAGCATGGTACCACTAGATGCTAAGGACACAGGAGTACCCCGGAAAGCATGGTAGGCTATGGAGAGAGCTTTAGAGCGAACGTCGATGTAATCTTGACCTGCGTACATCGTTTTCAGCTTGCCTGCGGAATCAACCAGGTTTTTTCTGAGTTCATCTGCTCTTGCTGAATCTCCTCCTGCTGCAACATTTAACCATTTTTGAGCTTCAGTATCTGCTTTATTGGTGAAGCGTTTGAGATATTGATACTCTACATTTTTGAGTCTTTCAATACTCAGCCCCTGAGTTTCAAAGACTAAAGTCACTGCTAGTTCTGAGTCAGGTAAGCCAAAGGTTTCAAACCCCTTAAGTTTTTTCACTCCAGCCGCTTGCGCCAACTCTGCATTCACAGTGCAGTCAATAAACTGTTTGCCCGCATAGGTTTCACCTTTAGTCAGTTCAATAGCAGTGATTTTCTGTCCTTCTTTGATAACGGACTTAATTTCAATATCGCTAATAATATCTGCACGCACCTCTTTCAACATCGCTCGCAAAGCGCTATCTGCCTTAACCGGATCAAGAGCAATTAGCGCAACTCCAGCTCGTTTGAGAAATTCCTTGTAGATAGCGGCTGGATCACCAAAAGTGTCTAAATTACGTGATTGACGAATAGCTGGGGGAACTGTAGACCGGTCAAGATAAGACAATCCACCGCGTACTAAATGACCCCCAATTCCTAATTTAGAATTTCCTTTTAACAGTAACAAAATCCGTGGATATTGATTCGTTTGACGGTAATATTCCCGTCCTGCACAAACTAGAGCGAGAATACCAGGAACTTCGTCTCCAAAGCAAATAATGTCATACGTGCTAGTTATGGTAGGAACTTTGACCTCAGGCATAAATTTTCTGCTTGACCCTCAATTTTGTAAGATTTGATTTTCTAGATAAAGTCAACAATCTAAGCTTTTGTCATTCCAGAAATGAATCGGTACCCTCATGAGTACTTTTTGAATGACTGGACGCCAGCACTACAGCTAACAAGTGTTAAACATGAGTAATAATTGCGACTTCTGTATTTTTCAGTTATCGCAATATTTTGTATGATTTTATTCTAGTAATTCTTTCTTGACAATGAGTTTTAACGCCCGAAACAAGCTAATGATACATCACCACGCCGGGCAACGTGGTGAGTTCCTTAACCTTAACGATCAACCGATATCTTAATAACCTCCGTAGCTTCCCGGAGAGTATCAATCAACTTCTTGCAAAAGTCGGGAACTCTTAACTCTTAACACCCGAACGCTTAACAGAACCTCGTAAAATCTCACTTTTGCAAGAGGTCTAATCTAAACTCTGATCATCAAATTTCGTTGAATCGTTAATTTTGGCACCATAGAGGTTAGCACTATTCAAATAAGCGTTAGTGAGATTGGCACTGCGGAGGTCGGCATTACTGAGGTTTGCACCATGGAGGTCAGAAACGTTGAGGTTCGCACCACTGAGGTTTGCACCGCTGAGATCCGCACCACTGAGCCGAATACCACCAAGATAGGCATCATTGAGATTAGCACCTTTGAGGTTGGCACTGTCGAGATTGGCTAGGCTCAAGTTCACGTTTTTGAGATCGCTACCTTTGAGATCTGCACCTCTGAGGTTCGCACCACTGAGATCTGCACCATTCAGGTCAGCTTTACTGAGGTTTGCACCACTGAGGTTTGCACCACTGAGGTTTGCACCACTGAGATTTGCACCACTTAGGTTTGCATCACTGAGGTTGGCAAAGTTGAGATTTGCGCCACACAGATTTGCACCACTTAGGTCAGAACTAGCAAGGTTGGCAGTACTAAGATTGGTAGTGTCAAGCTTGGCATTATTGAGATTTGCCCCACTAAGGTTAGTATTGAATAGGTTGGTACCGCTAAGGTTTGCCTCTCTAAGGTCTTCTCCTGCAAAGTTTTCAGAAGAGAAGTTATGAGTTTGTGCTTCGTCAACGCGCTGGCTCAAGTTTAGAAGTTCTTGGAAAGATTCTTTAACCATTGGGCAACTTTGACCGACGTAGATACACTCCTCCTTGACTTTACGAGATATTTACCTGGCGTCATATCTATCTTTCGTTATTTTTATTTCTTTACAAAAAATTGTAAATTGTAAAGTATTAGTTATTTTTGCCCCAGTAACTCAAGTAGCGATAGCTTCGCTTACGCTCCGCACAGATCGCGAAATCACCTCACTCACCAACTGATTCCCCTGCAAGTTAAGGTGGATGTGGTCTTGATACAAGGCTTTGGGGTCTTGGTTTGAGTTAAATATTGGAAGAAAATCTAAATAAGTGATTTTTTGGGCTTGACAAAATTCACTCAAGCGCTTTCGTGCTATAACTTCGTAGTCGCGAGGTCCAGGTTCACCAATTTCTCGGAGTAAGGGAGTCATGACGAGAAGAAATTGAGTATTGGTTTGAAGCGCAAGTGCTTGGATTTTGCCAATCGCCTCTAGATTAAAACCAACTCTATCGCCCGCTTCATTTTGCACTGCTTCTATTCCTGGTATTGGCGTTGGCTTGAATATATAACGTTGGAAGACTTCTGCTAATGCTAAAGGTGGTTTCTTGTCGGGGTAATTGCGATCGCATCCTACGGGTAAAGAGGTGGGGGCGGTAGCAAACAAATCATCGGTGTTAATGAGTAGCACAAGTGCTTGAGCATCAAAACTGCCAAACTTTTCCAAATAGGCTAATTCATTTCTTGGTCCCCAAGAGTTGGCTGAAGCATTTAGCACTTCGACTTGTTGAGAATTACTACTCACTGCTGAAGTTAACAAGCGCGATATTAAACTAGAAATTGTATTATCTTGGTCTGTCCACCAACCACCGTTAGCAATAGAATCTCCTAAAAGTAGCACCCTCAGGGTAGATGGTGAAGGCGTCTGGGCGATGGGTTCACTCCGCATCGAATACTGATTAATTGTAATACGATGACCAAAGCGACGGGTGCGTTGGTTAGGACTTAGCAGATAACCAATCTGTTCATCCCGAATGTATGTTAAAGGATTGCCAAACCCGAACAGCAATCTTAATCCCAACTCTATGATCACAAACAATCCGATCACAACGACTAAACTGATAACCAGCACCACTTTCACTTGTTAAGTCCGTTTGTTCTAAGTTCCGTATATTTTACGCTCTTCCGTTGATAATTTCGCGAAGACAAAGACTTATTCTGATTGCTTAGAAGCAGGAAGATGCACCATCAACAGTTTCCCAGCTTTTTTCATCACTGATACTGGCTGTTGACAAAGCCTAAAAAGGCTTAACTTGTCACGAATTGCTTGGCTTGAATTCCCTTGGTGTCATTGAAGCAAACTTGATCCAATATTTTTAAGTAATCTTCAGCTAAGTTTACATAGCTAAGTTCCTGTTGGATCGCAGTTCGATCAAACCTGAGGGGAGAATTAGAAAAGTGTGCTGACACCACTTGGGAAATGACTTGGCTCATAGCCTCTGTATCTGTTGGTTCGACTAACCAAACTCCAGGCTTATCCTTTAAATAATCCCAGTTTTCACCTTTAGGCACTGCTGCCAAAATCGGGCGATCAGTCATCAGGTATTCGTAGGTTTTACATGAAATCCGCCCACCTGAAGAGCCATCCGGACGGTTAGGCAAAGTTATGAGTAAAAGATCTCCAGTTCTAGCAAGTTGAAGTGCTTGGTGATGGGATACAGAACCAAAAACTGAAACAACATCTGTCTGTTTTTGGTTTTCCAACACTCTATGCACTATATGTTTAGGAACTGGGTTTCCATGAATGACAAGTTGAATTTTTTTCTCCCAGTTAGGATTTTGGGCCATGACTTGCTGTATTGCTTTGCCAACAAAAACTGGACTAGAACTCCGATGATCGATTTTTACCTGTTCATAGATGCCTAATCTCATCCAAGCTTTGTAAACTATTTTAAATAGCGATTGTTTTTCAAGAGGATAGTAGAAATCGTACCAGCCATTCATGCCACCAATGTAAACTATCTCAAAAGGTTTCTTGTCTATTGAAGGAGGAAGGGGAGTACTAAAATCGAAGGGATCGGCACCACAACGAATTAAGTGAAATTTCGATTGTTGAGATAAAGGTTGTCGTTTTCTTACCTGATCGAGATTGAATTGGGAAACGTAAACTAACGCATCAGCCTGACGTACATAAAAATTTTCTAGCCATCGTTCTAAATGATAATGCAGCAAACTTGAAGACTCTGGATGCATATCAGTACAACTGATCGAGTCATCTAAGCTCAGTACTAAAGGTAGACCTGTTAGCCACTTCAACCCAATTCCCACTAAACTAGCTGAATACGGCATCATAAATACAAAAATAGCATCAGGTTTCTGCTGCTTAATCAACTGATAACCTTTGAGGAATGCAGGTAATACCCAAAAAATATCCTGATCTGGCCAAATTAATAACCTTAGTATCTTCTCAAGCTTCAGTTTATTCATGAAGTCAATTAATTTTTTTGGATACCAAGGTTTAACAAAGTGAACGCTAGATTCTTCATTTAAATAAGCATTTTCTACACGAGTCAATGCGAGAATTCGCCAACTTTTTTGAAATTGCACTAGCAGTTTGGAGACTCGATTGGCAAGTGGATTGATCATGGGCGGAAAGACAGTAGATACAAAGAAAAGTGTTTTCATCTTGCCTGGTTGAAAGCTGCTCATTTTGGTTTATGGTGTTTTTGAAAGGTAGCTATAAGAATCCGGTTTTATTTGGTGACGACAACCTGCGAATGACGGCTTTCCCTCACGCTTGCTCTGGCGTATGCGCTTTGCGCACGCCCAGAGGGCTAAAGCGCAGCGTGACCGGAGGTCATACCCAAAGGGTGAAATGACTTGCGTATGGAGGGAACTCTTAACAGGAAAGAAGGCTCTTTGAGGTGTACGAAACTTCGCAAAAATCTTTGGAGTATTTCTGTATCATTTTTTACATTAAAAAACAGCTTTTGTGGATTAGAAAATTTGCCGACAAAAATTTAAAGCAGAGTATAAGAAATAAACTGCTTACTGAGTTTTGAGAGCAAGAGCAAATGATGAGTACAAATACAGCACGTTGTTCGTGCGTGAAGTACAAACAGTAACGTCTAAAAGCGAGATATAAAGCCTTTTTACTTCTGACTCGATCCTTTGGAGTCTCCTCATGGGCTTCTGACTTCTGACTGCTGTATGGCTGCTGTATAAAGCAATAAGCCGTGAGTCGTGTGCACAGGCACTCTCGGCGCGCAGCATTCGCACTCAGGTGCTGCAGACATATGCGATACGCACAAGCTAAAGCCTCCGGCTTATCGCAGTCAGAATGTTGCTATCAAAATACAAACATGACGCAATTCTGTCGATGTTGGGAGTTTCGAGTGGGTTCATTAGCAAGGAATGTGGGATTTAATAAAGTGCAAAACTTGCATTTACTCTCTTGCACCTCTGGTGCCTCTGCATTCAGTATTTATACTGACTTGCAAAAGACAAGTATTTAATCTGCTTATTTATGTCTTTTTTTACAAAAATTCGTGAAAGGTTGAGGTAGTGCCTGCATAACCAACAGATAACTCTACTGAATACTAAACCTTTGCTTTAGTATTAAATTAGCCCCTTTACTAGATGTTAACAAGTATTTTCAAGAGAGAACCGTAAATATTACGTGAACTTTTCCTTCAAATGTAAATTTTTTACAAAAGTATCGTGTCAGCTATAGTACTATCCACGGCAAGGCTGTTTCATTCGCTGAAAGGCTTACATCGTTAAGTTTTGAGGAGATGAAAATCATGGGTGCAAAATCGCTCAGACTCAATTTTGGCATCAGAATGGTACATTTCTGAGGGCATGATATTGACAAAATTCTTACCGTTATGGAACGAATCAGCCTTGCTGCCTGAAAGGGAGATGGGCTTTTTGCTCTGATGTTATCAGTTACCAGTTATCAGTTATCAGTTACCAGTTATCAGTTACCAGTTACCAGTTACCAGTGATCAGTTATCAGTTAGCAGGCAGAAACGGACTCGTCCACCCCTTGTTCAGTGTTCAGTGTTTAGTGTTCACTGTTTGAATCGTCTATGACAATCGTCACGTTCTAACTTATTCAATTTTCTGTGATCAATTCAGTAATAAAAATGTCTAAAACAAGACAAAGACTCTATTAATATGAGTATTTATAACGATGAAAATATTGCGAAGCTTAAACAAAATCGTAATAGAAACTTTGCATCAAATGCATTCCGAAGGACTAGAATCGAAACGGACACGTTAGCACTGTAACATAAGGAGGATTACAAAGCTATGTCCGACTTAAACCGAGGAATTATGAAGTTTGAGGGCGCTGATTCCCCAAAAGTAGTCACCATCTCTTCCGTGCTGCTTCTAGGGTCAATTTTGGCGCTGATCATTTGGGCACTGCAAGCAGCCTACGCAGTTCACTAAATAGCATAATGGGACTCCCAACTTCAGGGAGCTAGATGTATCATCACAAGTCATCCTGAGTATCATTTTTCGCTTATGTATGAGCGTAAATGCTCTGCTCAGGTATGACTGGAACTATAAATCATTTTCAATAGTCAAAAGCAGAAAAAGTTTAATTGAGCAAGTGGTAAAAGACATTGGCAAAGACGATTTTCGTCACAGCCAAGTGTGTACCACTATGGTGTAATGACGAAGAAAAATAATTATTAAATTTAAGGTTTGAGATTTTAGATTGAAAACACATCTAAAATCCAAAAGCAAAAATGTTAGAACTTTGGGGTATTGTAGTCGTTTTCATTGTCTGCCCGGTGTTAGGTGCGCTACCAATCATAGCTTGGCTTACTCAAGCTACAACAGGGCGGCAGTTAGCACAAATTGGTACAGGCAATATTAGTGTTTCATCTGCTTTTTACCACGGCGGTACACTGGTTGGAATTCTGGCTGTTTTTTCAGAAGCGATCAAAGGTATTGCTGCTGTCTTGCTGGCTCGTATTTTCTTTGGAGAGGGTTCAGCTTGGGAATTAATTGCTCTGATTGGCTTAGTATTAGGTAGATTCTTGGCGGGTAAAGGAGCTGGCACGACTAACGCTGTGTGGGGATTTAGCGTACATGATCCACTTGCGGCAATTTTTGTGTTATTGCTTGCCAGCGCAAGTTTTACCGTTGTGCGGTCTAGGCAATTGGCAAAATTTGGAATTTTAGTTCTATTTCCTGTAATTGTAGCCCTCTTGCATCCTGAAGCCCCAGCAAGAATTGTGGCTGCGGCTGCTCTTGCTGGGTTACTTGGCTGGATTTACAAACAAATTCCTGATGATTTGAATCTTCCTGTTGAAGACGCACAAAGCGACTCACAAGCAGCGTTTAAATTTTTTCGCGGAAATCAAAATATTCTCACTTTAGATGACGAATTGGATGCTGCTTTTGTGGGACAAAAGGCAGCTCGATTAGCCGAAGTCAAACGATGGGGTTATCCAGTTCCAAAGGGATGGATCATTGGTCCGTACCAGAACCCTGAACCGTTGATAGAAATGCTTCAACCTTCAGATTTATTACCGTTTGTGGTACGTTCCTCAGCAATTGGAGAAGATACAGAACTTGCTTCAGCAGCAGGACAGTATGAAACGGTTTTGAATGTGACGAGCAAACAGGAGTTGCGAGATGCGATCGCCCGGTGTCGAGCCTCATACAATAGTGAAAGGGCAATACAGTATCGACGCGATCATCGCTCAGCCCCTGTTGCCAACCCTGTTATTTCAAAACAGGATTCTCCATTCCAGAGTAACGCAGCAAAGTCCCAGAACGACTCTGGGCAACATACGGGTGAACGCGCCGCCTTTGATGCAATGGCGGTGTTGATTCAACAACAAGTGCAAGGTGTCTATTCCGGCGTTGCTTTTACTCGTGATCCGATTACCAAACAAGGAGATGCGATCATCATTGAAGCTTTGCCAGGAAACGCCACGGGTGTCGTTTCTGGACGAGTCACGCCTGAACAGTACCGCGCTTATGTGGTTGAGACAGATAATTTCACTTCTATTCAATTAGAGGGTGAGGGAAATGTACCACCAACATTAATCAAGCAAGTCGCATATCTATCTCGACATCTGGAAGAACATTACCACGGTATTCCTCAAGATATTGAGTGGACATACGATGGTCAAACTCTTTGGACATTGCAAACTCGACCCATAACCACCCTACTACCTATATGGACGCGCAAAATTGCTGCGGAGGTGATTCCTGGACTGATTCGCCCATTAACTTGGTCGATCAATCGTCCTTTAACTTGTGGCGTCTGGGGAGAAATTTTTGCTTTGGTGTTGGGTGAACGCTCTGTGGGGCTAGATTTTAACCAAACAGCGACATTGCACTATTCGAGATCTTACTTTAACGCCACCTTAATAGGAGAAATTTTCCGCCGCATGGGTTTACCCCCTGAAAGCTTGGAGTTTTTAACTAGGGGAGCAAAAATGAGTCGGCCTCCTATAGAAAGCACCTTGCGGAATTTTCCTGGTTTAATGCGTTTGCTGTTGCGGGAGTTTTCTCTCACACTGGATTTCAACAGGGATAATCGCAAGCGGTTTGTTCCGGGTTTGTCTCAGTTAACTCAAGAACCCGTAGAAAACCTCGATCCAACAAAGCTGTTGGCAAGAATTAATTTTATTCTAGAGTTACTTCGCCGTGCAACATACTACAGTATATTAGCTCCGTTGAGTGCGGCGTTGCGACAAGCGATATTTCGGGTGAAGGATGGGGATCTTGATAACAGTCGGACGCCAGAGGTAGCGGCGTTGCGAGCAATTCAAGATTTAGCCATAAATGCTAGGCAGATATTACCTGAGTTTAACCCAGATAAAGTGTTTGCGCAGCTAAGACGAACCCCCGAAGGGCAAGAAATTGTAAACAAGTTCGACAAATTGCTTGAGTGTTACGGTTATTTAAGCGAAGTGGGAACTGATATTGCCGTTCCCACCTGGAAAGAAGAATCAGAGGCGGTTAAGCAGTTGTTTGTACAATTTATGCACACAAATGAACCGCTTAAACACCAAAAGTGTCGAAGGAAAAAGAAGAGAGGGTTTGTCCAAAAGCGTGTGCATCTTAAAGGGCGAGTCACAGAGGTATATTCTCGACTTTTAGCTGAGTTGCGCTGGTGTTTTGTAGCGTTGGAACAAGTTTGGTTAAAGTCGGGTTTACTCAAACAACCAGGAGATATCTTTTTCTTAGAGTTTGAGGAAGTACGGCGTCTTATTGAAAGTTTGGAACCTGCTTTTATCCAACAGTTGCAGGGTTTAGTACAACTGAGGCGCACACAATTTGCACAAGATAATCAGCGAAATCCAGTACCCCTTTTAGTTTACGGCAATAATCCTCCCGTATTTCCTTTGCAAACTGCAATTCCTTCCCCTAACCGTGTTTTACAAGGCATTCCTGCCAGCCCTGGACAAGCAGAAGGACGGGTTAAGGTGTTGCGGAATTTACAAAGTGTTGCTGATATTGACCGAGACGTCATCCTGGTTGTACCTTATACAGATTCCGGTTGGGCACCTCTACTTGTTAGGGCTGGAGGATTGATTGCTGAAGCGGGTGGACGACTTTCTCACGGGGCAATCATTGCTCGCGAGTATGGTATTCCTGCGATCATGGATGTGACAAATGCTATGTCATTATTGCAAGATGGCCAGAAAGTGTGGATTGATGGGTATAGAGGTATTGTGGAAATATCCGAGACTTAAGACTACAATAACGTTTATCTCCCCTGAATGACTTGGCGAAAGAGTTGGTTCTCAACTATTTGAGTGCTAGTGGAAAATTGACACTGCACCCGCCTCAACCAGGGACTTTTGCCATATTAAATTTATTTAATGTGGTGCAAGCAAGTGTAAATTTTTCCCGTTTTCTACAGTGGTTACTTAATAAATTGTTATGAATCTATCGTCTACAAGACGGCAGAGTGTTCCTGAGCGAATATAATATTGTACAGTTCATATAAGTATTAAAATTAAGACAAAAAATCGAGAGTTATCACCTGAAGCATCTTAACGACCAAACAAGGTAATTGTAATTGATTGAAAAATTGCTCCCTAAAGATAAGGCATGCAAAACCCAGGCAGATCACAGACAACAGGGCTGAGTTTAGAACTTTTTCATGTTCAAACCGACACTCCTCTTGAGTTGCCGCAAAATTTTTCTGTTATTCGCATTGGCAAGCCCAAAGATCAGACTATGCCTGATATCAATGTAGCAGGCTTACCAAATGCCAATTTTGCTTCTCGACTCCATGCAGAGATTCATGTCGAAAAAAGTACTTACTATCTCGTTGATGTTGGCAGCGTCAATGGTACATATCTCAATAATATCAAGCTAGAGCCAACAAAGCGCTATCCACTTAAGTTTGGAGATCAGATAGACCTAGGTCATGGGGGTAAGCTCACATTTATCTTTCTGGTGAAACAAGAACAAGAATTAGCAACTCACTCTGATAATACAATGCTGAATCATTCACCCACAGTGATTCAGGTTGAATTGGTTGCGAACACAAGCCAATCTCGAATGGAGCTTTTTACTAAGCTCATTGGCTTGGTATTGATGATAGCAGGAATTTTTATTTTAGCAGTGAATACTCAGATTGCTGTTTCTGTACGCATTCCAGGTGTCATTTCATGTGCTCTAGGGGTTGTAGTCCTTATCTGTCGTCATGCATTCCGTCATTTAGCATGGTCTTTGATGGCATTAGGAATTACAATCATGTTTTTTAATGGCAATGCCTTTGTGCCTGCATCTCTTTTAGCTATCCTCGGATCCTGTGCTTTGTTAGTCGCTGGATGTCAACTATTTACGACTGGGAAAATTTTGAACTTTAGTTTGCGAAAGAATTAACAGATAAACAGTTATTGACGTGCAATCTAATCTGTAAACTTCCCTTTTTTGGGGCGTGCCATTTTGTGAAGACAGAAAATTATTTCTCTGTCTGCAATAAACATTTTTGCTTTGCTCATTATAATATAGTTGCTCGAATCGACTTTGCATACCATCGGGGCTTTCTCAAAAAATGATACGGGTATTGACTATGCTTATAGTCAGAGTCGGGAGAAGCGATAGCAACGCTAGCCTTGCGCACAAAGCGCTCAGCACTCGCGTTCGGCAGATCGCTCATAAAGATTTCCTTGCTACTTCTGAGTCTCATTTAGGACTCCTCCAAATATTTTTGATCACCTAGGTACACCTTTGTTCTCTATTCCCTATTCCCTGTTCAGAGTTAAGCGTTCCCTTTTCAGAAACTTTTTTAAGAATCTGCCAAACGTAAAATGATAAGTTAATACATAGATTAAAAAAAAATGTAGTTATCGAAAGAAAGGACAGCCTTGAGTTATCATTTAGATGGCATAGCCCCTCACGGTGGGCAATTGGTGAATCGCATCGCTACACCTGAGCAAAAACAAGTATTTCTCTCAAAAGCCGACTTTCTACCGCGAGTTCAACTTGATGAACGAGCTGTATCAGATTTGCAAATGATTGCAATTGGTGGTTTTAGTCCACTAACTGGTTTTATGAACCAGGAGGATTATAACGGCGTTGTTGCTCAAATGCGGCTCGCCAACGGTACCGTTTGGTCAATTCCTGTTACACTTTCGGTTGGTGAGCAAGTCGCCGCCTCTTTAAAAGAAGGTGATTTAGTCCGCTTGGATAATTCTGCTGGTCAATATATCGGTGTATTAGAGTTAACACAAAAATATCACTACGACAAAACCCGTGAAGCGGTTCATGTTTATCGAACCAATGATTCAAAGCATCCTGGTGTACAGGTGGTTTATAATCAAGGTTCTGTAAATTTAGCAGGTGATGCGTGGTTATTAGAACGCGAGCCTCATCCTCTGTTTCCAAAATACCAAGTTGATCCCGTCGAGTCTCGACAGGTGTTTCAGGAAATGGGCTGGAAAACTATTGTTGGGTTCCAAACTCGCAACCCCATCCACCGCGCTCATGAATATATCCAAAAGTGCGCTTTAGAAATTGTGGATGGTCTATTTTTGCACCCATTGGTAGGAGCGACGAAAGAAGATGATATTCCTGCAGATGTGCGCATGCGCTGCTACGAAATTTTGATGGAAAAATACTACCCACATAACCGCGTCCTTTTAGCAATTAATCCCTCGGCTATGCGTTATGCTGGTCCTCGGGAGGCAATTTTCCATGCTTTGATTCGCAAGAACTACGGTTGCACTCACTTTATCGTCGGGCGGGATCATGCTGGCGTAGGAAATTATTACGGCACTTATGATGCTCAGCACATCTTTTATGAGTTTAAGCCTGAAGAACTGGGCATTGTACCGATGATGTTTGAACACGCCTTTTACTGCACGCGTACCGAGCAAATGGCGACAAATAAAACAAGTCCTAGTCTTCCAGAAGAGCGCATTCATCTTTCGGGAACCAAAGTGCGGGAAATGCTGCGCCGGGGTGAATTACCTCCACCAGAATTTTCTCGTCCAGAAGTGGCAGCAGAATTGGCACGGGCAATTCGAGTACCAGTTCATACTTACGATATTTAAACCACACTAAAGGTAGATAATAAAGTGTAAAAGGTTGCTTTACACTCAGACCTCAGCCCTTTAAGCTATAGCTGATAGACTGAGGGCTGATTATTCACTTAACTTATGAAGCGGCGAACGTTTTTACAAAGTTTTGGTTCTATATTCGCGGTGTTGAGTGCGATTGAAACTGGGTGGTTGACATTAGGAAGCCGCTACTATCAAGCTTTTGCACAATCTGCACCGCGTAAGTTGGCTTTATTAGTTGGTATCAATCAGTACCCACAATCTCCAGCTTTGAGCGGTTGTCTAACTGATGTGGAACTACAAAGAGAACTTTTGATTCACCGCTTTGGTTTCCATCCGTCTGATATTATCTCGTTAACTAATGAACAAGCGACAAGAAAAGCCATTGAGACGACTTTTTTCGAGCATCTGGTTAAGCAAGCTAAACCTGATGATGTCGTTTTCTTCCACTATAGTGGCTATGGCAGTCGTGTCAAATTAGAAATGCAGGAAACAGAGCAAAACGCTCTTGTTTTATTTAATGAGACAGATTTACAAGAAAGTAAAAATGTCAACTATTTATTAGAAGACACACTGTTGCTCATGTTGCGATCGCTTGCCACAAACCATGTAGCAGCAGTGTTAGATACAAGCTACTATACTCCCTCGAACTCCTTACCAACAAACCTACGAATTCGCGCCCTCCCAAAACCAGAACAAGCTATCCTCTTACCAGAAGAACTTGAGTTGCAAAAACAGCTACAAGAAAAAGTTTCTAGTGAAGAGTCAGTCATTGTGCTTTGCGCAACCTCTACCCCCAAGGAATTGGCAAGGGAAGGACAGTTGTCTGGTTTTAGTGCGGGATTCTTTACCTATGCCTTAACCCAGTACTTATGGGAAACCACACCAACAACAACAATTCGAGTCTGTTTGTCTCATGTGGGAGGTTCTATTCAGCAGTTGGGTAGTACCAAACAGCAGCCAGCTTTATTGCTAGATAGCAAGAATCAGCTTTCTCGTACACCGATTGGAGATATTTTGCTCCCAGACAGCACGTGTGCAGAAGGAGTGGTTACAGGAGTGGAGGATGATGGGAAAACAATCCTACTGTGGCTGGGAGGATTACCTCTACAAGTATTGGCATACTACGGAGTCAATTCACGACTTACAGTTATTACAAAAGAAGGATCGAATATACATCTGGCGTTGCGATCGCGCGCTGGGTTGACAGCCAAAGCACAAATTTTTAGTTCTGATGGTACAACTTCTCCCCAAGTCGGACAACTTGTTCAGGAAACTGTACGAGTAATACCCCGAAATGTTGGTTTAACAATCGCCTTGAATGGACTCGAAAGAATTGAACGAGTAGATGCAACAAGTGCTTTTGCAACCGCCACCCATGTATTAAGCGTAGTCACCGGAGAACAATCAGCAGATTATGTGTTTGGGAGAGTACCTGAAGCGAACAACAAAGATGTAGCCGCGACAAACTCTACAGCCGTGTCTCCCACTCCTTACGGTTTATTTTCTGTTGGTGGCGAGTTAATTCCAAGCACTACTGGAGAAGCGAGAGAAGCAGTGAAGGTGGCTGCGCAGCGGTTAAAACCAAAATTAGGAACTTTACTGGCGGCAAAGTTATGGCGACTAACAGAAAATACAGGATCTTCTCGCTTGGGGATTAGGGCAACATTAGAGGTAATCAGCCCTCTAACACCTCGTTCCCTCATACAACGAGAAACTGTGCGAACTCAAAGCACTGAAACATCAAATAATAAGTCATTCAATCCTGAACTTGGTGATATTCCCACTGTCAGCCTTGGCAGTAAGATACAGTATCGAGTGGAAAACAAGAGCTCGCGCCCTGTTTATCTGATGCTGCTAGCATTAAATAGCAGTAGAACTCCGATCGCCCTGCTGCCCTGGTACAAGGATACTCAACCAGACTCATCGCAAGTCAAACTACTTCTCAAAGATATAGTCGTCTTTCCAGGGGAGACTTTGGCAGTACCACAAACGACTTCAGGTTTTGAATGGGTTGTGCAAGCACCAACTTCCTTAAGTGAAACCCAACTTATTTTTAGTACTGCACCTTTTACCCTGTCTCTTGCTGCTTTAGAAGCTGCTAAGTATCCCAAAGCAGAACAGCACCGCATTCAGCCCTTGATAAACCCCCTAGAAGTCGCACAAGCTGTTCTACAAGATTTGCATAATGCCAGTGCAGTTAACGACATGAACATTACAGCGACTGATTCCTATGTGTTGGATGTGAATCATTGGGCAAGTCTTAGTTTTGTTTATCAGGTAGTTTGAGGAAAATTGCTAGCTTTCTGGCTAGCATTAATTTCTTCGTCTACCTGATGAACAATGTATGTGCTGGTATCTCATCTCAAAAAGTTGATTTTCATCATTTTAACTAATGTTCTCTCAAAAACTCTCGTATGTACTGATTGACTAATTGAGGCTGTTCTTGCTGTACCCAATGGCTACAGTTAGGAATATATTTGATTTGAAAATCTTTCACATAAGCTTGAGTGCCGTAGGTTAATTCCTTGCCAAGGGCAGTATCATTTTCTCCCCAAATCATCAACGTTGGTACTTCCAAAACGCCCCAATTTTGATTAACTATTCTCTGTTGAAAAATGTTGCGATAATAGTTCAACATTGCTGTCAGGGCACCACGTTTTGCGGCAGCATCTTTGTAAGCGTTGATATCCGCTTGCGTAAAAGCGCTTTTGTTGATGGCCATACCTTGAAAAGCAGTTTCAATGAGTTGATAGTCTAAGGATTGTATGAGAAATTCCGGTATTCCTGGTAATTGAAAAAAGAACATATACCAGCTACGTAGCAACTGTTGAGGAGTGCGTAAGCCTTCAGCAAATTTAGCGGGATGAGGCAGATTAAGTACAATTAAACGGTCTAGCATTTGGGGATGAGAGTAAGCGAAATTCCAGGCGATCGCACCACCCCAATCATGTCCCACCAAAATACATTTTTCGTATCCTAATCCCTTAATAAGACCCTCAACATCTCTGACAAATTCATCCATCACATAAACTGACTGCTTGTTAGGCTTTTCGCTATCGTTATAGCCACGCAAGTCAAGGGCAACCACTTTAAAGTTTTGGGCAAATTCTGGTATTTGATGCCGCCACGAGTACCAAAACTCAGGAAATCCATGCAACATTACCATTAAAGGACCATTCCCTTGAGTAACGTAATGCAATTTCACGCCGTTTGCAGTGATATACTTGTGCTCCCATGAACCTTCTAGTACAGACATAATTTATACTCTTCAAGAACGCAACTCTCAATACAAGTATTAATAATAACTAATATCTGAAAATTATCCATATGAAATAAAAACTTGAAAAGAAAATCAGTTTTCAAGCATTCTTAATTCAGGGATTGATAATTCTTCTCTTGGTAGATGTATGTTTAAGAGAAAATCTGGTAAATAATTAGCCATGATTAAATTAAAGTCTTATGACACAGCAACTAACACATCATCATTCTTTATGGATTGAAAGACTAGCCAGATTTGGTTATATATCTAAAGGAATAGTTTACGCGATCGTTGGACTATTGGCAGCGCAAGCAGCATTTGGCAGTGGTGGTAAAATGACTGATACTGAAGGCGCTCTTCAGGAAATTGTCAATCAGCCATTTGGAGAGTTTCTATTAGCTTTAGTAGCAATTGGACTAATTGGATACGTTATTCTTCGTTTTGTACAGGCAATAAACGACCCAGAAAATAAAGGCACAGATGCTAAAGGCTTAATACAGCGAGTTGGTTATGTCATCAATGGTTTGGTCTATGCTGGTATTGCTTTGAGTGCTGTGCAGATAGTCCTCGGTTCTAACAGTAGTGGTAACAGTAACTCCAGACAAGATTGGACAGCAAGATTACTTTCTCAGCCATTTGGTCAATGGTTAGTTGGTACTGTGGGAGCGTTTGTTATTGGTTTGGGTTTCTATCAGTTCTATCAAGCCTTTAGTAGTAAGTTTCTGAGAAACTTAAATTTGAATGAATTGGACGATTCAGAACGCAAGTTAGTAATAGGTATTTCTAGATTTGGTTTAGTAGCCCGAGGGATAGTCTTCTGCATTACTGGCTGGTTTTTGATTCAAGCAGCAACTCAGTCTGACGCTAGACAAGCAGGAGGTTTAGGTAAGGTGTTACAGACGCTAGCACAACAACCATTAGGTCCTTGGCTTTTGGGTATCGTGGCACTGGGTTTAATTGCTTATGGTGTTTACATGGTGATTCAGGCACGTTATCGTCAGGTAGTCACACGTTGAAAAGTGCATGGCAAAAGTAGAAATACGCGGTGTCTGGCTAACCACAACAGATAGCAAAGTTTTCCATTCCCGAGAAAACATTGCGTCAGCTATGGATTTCCTCGCCGAGACAGGATTTAATGTCGTCTTCCCTGTTGTCTGGAATCAGGGGGCGACAATGTATCCAAGTCAATTGATGCGTCAAACCTTTGATACAGAAATCAACCCACAGTTTGTAGGACGGGATCCCTTGGCGGAAGTTGTTACAGAAGCGCGACGGGTGGGATTAAAAATCATTCCTTGGTTTGAATATGGATTCGCCAGTTCCTACAATTTAAATGGTGGAAAATTGCTGGCAAAAAAACCTGAATGGGCTGCCCGTGATCGTGAGGGGAACTTGCTGAAAAAAAATGGTTTTGAGTGGTTGAATGCTCTTGATCCAGAAGTTCAAGATTTTATGTTAAATATAATATTGGAAGTTGTAAGAAATTACGATGTAGATGGTATTCAAGGTGATGACCGCTTGCCTGCATTGCCCAGTGAAGGTGGCTATGACTCAGGAACTGTGGAACGCTATCGTCAGCAGTTTGGTGAAGATCCACCAAAAAACTTCAAGGATGGAAAATGGTTGCAGTGGCGTGCTGATATTCTCACTGAATTTCTTGCCCGTCTTTATCAAGAAGTCAAAGCGATTAATTCTAACCAGTTAATCTCAATAACTCCGAATATTCATGACTGGGCATATAAAGAATACCTGCAAGACTCGCCTACTTGGTTGCAACGAGGGCTTGTAGATATTATCCATCCCCAAATCTATCGCCGTGATTTCTTCACTTATAAAAACATTATTGATAAATTAGTAAACGAGCAATTTACAGATACTACGCTATCGAAGTTAGCACCAGGAATTTTGATGAAAGTTGGTTCTTACCGGATAAGTTCAGAGGACTTATTGCACGCTATTGAGTATAACCGTGCTTGTGGCATTTCTGGAGAAGTTTTCTTTTTCTATGAAGGTTTGCGAGAAGAAAATAACGCCTTAGCTGAGGTGTTGCGAAAAGGTCCTTATGCCCAGTCTGCTGCATTTCCTTCTCTGTCAGATTTGAATCAAGGTAGAGTAAGCAAGAAAACATTTTCTATTGGGCAGAGGTTACTGAGGTTTTTAAAAAATCTTTTTTAATCACGAAGCAGCAGCCAGTATTGATATTTGCCGTCCGTAAAATGGTGCTACACTTATCTGTAGCGATGTTCTAGGGAGTTAAATCACAATGGTACGTTGATACAACAAACACGCAAATTAGTTAAGTCGCTGCAATCGGGCTAAATGTCCGACTAATCCTGATTGTTTGTTGTAATGACATTAGGAGTTACTGTGAATATTCCTTCCTCGTATCTCGAAAAAATTCGTGCTGTCTACCCTAATATCTCTTTTGAGCATCTGGACTTTAATCAAGATGGCATGGTTAACGTGTTGGTAGTTGTTAATCATGACCTTGTATGTCGCTTTGCTAAAGATGATTGGGCAAAAGAGGTTCTTTCCCATGAAGTAATGGTGTTGGAAGTGGTGCGAAACTATGTTGATTTGCGAGTTCCACACTTTGAACATCAAGAAGTTGGCTTTGTCAGCTACAAATTTATTAAAGGTGAACCGCTTTCGCGTAACACCCTGCTGAAGCTGAGTGAAGCATCACAAGCGCGTATCATCTCTCAGCTAGCCAGATTTCACCAACAATTGCACAGCATCCCAAATGAAGTTTTAGTTAATGCTGAGGTGCCTTCCTCTGGTGCTGCGCGTTCCCGTGAAGATTGGTTGGAGTTGTACGAGCAAGTTCAGGAAACTCTCTTTCCACACCTGTGGCGTCATCAGCAAACTTGGATACACGAATTGTTTGCGCCCGTAATTACAGGCGAACTTGATCTGAGTTATACGCCTGTACTTATTGATGGCGATATGGCTGTGTATCATATCCTGTTTGATTCTGTGTCAGAAAGCATTAGCGGTGTTATCGATTTTGGTACTGCTGGTTTAGGTGACCCAGCTTGCGATATTGCTGTGCAAATCGGAAATTACGGTGAAGGAATTGTGCGACGTATGGAAAGTGACTATCCAATGTTATCGGAAGTTATTGATCGAGCACGCTTTTGGGTAGGAACACTTGAGCTTCAGTGGGCTTTCGCTGGGATAAAGTATAAGGATATCTCACTATCGTTAGCACATATTGGTTTAGCCAGAGAGGTTCAACCTGTAGGTACACGCTAAACCGCCATAGCCAATGGACATATCCATCCTTGTGCCTAGAAACGAATGACACGCTTGTAATGCTCCCAAAGCAGGCGTTGCAGGGGGAGAAAGTTTTTTCCATACGGGCATACAGATTACTTGAACAGTAACAAAACTCATTTTTTAGGAGCGATCGCATGGAATATCAATTACAGGTAGAAAAGAATATTGAAACTCTTAAGAACGATTTACCAACACTTTTTCAAAAGGATATTTCCTACGACATCTACACACGAGATATTTACTTTCAAGACCCAGTCAATAAATTTAAAGGAAAATTTAACTATCGCATTATCTTTTGGACTTTGCGATTTCACGCTCGATTATTTTTTACGAAAATCTACTTTGACTTACACGAAGTCTATCAGTCAGCCGAAGACATAATTTTGGCGAAGTGGACAGTCAGGGGCGTTTTGCGCGTTCCTTGGAAAGCTGGAGTGTTTTTCAACGGCTATTCAACTTACAAACTCAATAAAGAAGGCTTCATTTACGAGCATATCGATACTTGGGATCGCAAACCAGGAGAAATTTTGCAGCAGTTCTTCCGTAAGGGAGCAGATATAAGCGATAAAAGTTCCATAAAGCTCTGAAGTTGACACTCCCCTATTGTTATTATATCACTCAGTATCAATCACGGCAATGCGCTACTTCAGCAAGACATACAAAACTCTTCGGAGTTTACTTTCAGTGAACCGTAAGCGTCGAAGGGCTAAATTAAAAACATCTTCATAGAGAATTTGTATACATTTACAGAGAATTGGTATAACATGAAAAAGTTTGTGAAGATCCTCTTATACCAATTCCCCAGAGAAAATTGGTATAAATTTCATAACATCTTCTTGAGATACTCAAAAAGGATTTTGAGTGTAAATATGTTACTCCTAAAAACTTTTTGAGTATTTCAACTGTAATTTCCTGCTGGCTGGGACAAGTCGTTGAAGAAAAATTAAATGCTATTAGTTAAAGGAGAATCGAAATGAAACTTAGCGACGATCTGTTAAACCCAAGTAAAAAGAATATGGTTGTGGCTGACTGCACGAAGTTGATGGATGAGCAAGTCGCTTCAATGCAAGGGGTTTCTGGTCTCGCCTTTAAAGCCGGCTACACTGCTATCAAGGGGTTTGCGCCTAATTATTGCTCTGAAGCCATTGCGATGCTTCTGCCGCAATCATTGACAGCAATTGATCCCATTTGGAATGAGGGCATACAGTCAGGCAACCCCGTCGAACACCTCATCCAGAACAGTTCTCGCACAGCGGATGCAATACTCAGCATTACCGACGCAAAGATAGAGAATAGCAAGAATAAGACCCTGCGGGGTGTATATGACAAACTCCGCAACTCAGCCAAGAAGCATGTGGAGGAGGCAGTACCGGGGTTAGCTAAGATAATTGATAACCATACTAAGAATTGAGCAGGTATTGAATAGTTATCAATAAGATTGGGGGGGGAAACCCCAATCTCAATGATTTACCAGCTAACCAACAAAATCACACAAAGCATTCAGAAGTAAAACTTCCATGCAATCCATAAGGAATATGGTGCTTAAGATGCAATCTGGCGATCGGTCCAAAGTGGAAATCTTTGGCATCTAAAATCACCACATCTGAGCGATGGTACTCGGAATCATAAACCAAAGCCAGTACCCAGCCATCATCTTCACCCCCCTTTGTCCCCCCTTGAGAAGCAGGCATATGGGGGGTGCGTGGAACAAAAATAGGTTCACTAGCAAATCCATGCGGTGCAGCACTCCAAAGTTGTTGTTTTCCTGACTCCAAATCCACTTTCAAAAATGCTTGCAATGGAGCATTACCAGACTCTGCATGAGCTGCACCCATGTATAAATAACGATATGGACGACCAACGTTTTGCGGATGTAACGTGGGAAATTCACAACACCGACTGACCAGCAACTCCCGGTGCACTGTCTCATCCTTGAGATTAAGATGAAAACGCCATAATTGTCCTGGCTTGAGAGCATCAAAATCTACTCGTCGAAAATCGCTTTCCGGTTGGACTTCTGGAAGAGATTCGTAGCAAAGTGAGTCAATAACAATCTCATCTTCCATCTCAAAAGCATTAACATGGTGGAAGACAAAACCGGCTCGTGTTTCTAGAATTTGAACTTTCTTTTGTTTGGGATTACGGGAAATGATGATAATGCGAGTGGGTTGTTCTGGCTGAAACTTAATACACTCCCCAGCACCACGCATTCCTAATACAAAAGGTATGGGATTAAAACTAACGGGATTTTGAAAGAATATACAGTAATTGGGGGTAATGGCGAAATCGTGGATAAAGGCGAAACCTGGAACGCTATGGGCGTGCTGTCGTACAATCTTACCGTCAGTGTTTAGCTCGAAAATTGTAATCGTGGTGGATAATCCTGGCTTGATGGAAAAGTTGACAAGGCTTGAGGCACCATTATCTTGAGCACAACTAAAGTCAACGCGGGGATGGGCAGAAAATGCTTCACCGTCTGACAACACACCGTTAAAGTATTCTTTGCCCAAAGTTTCTAAAGTGTAGGGATCAAGACGATAAGGTTCAGCAGCTTCCCACAGTGCAAGCAGTTTACCGCCCCAATAAATCACATTAGTATTGGCAATATTTTTGAGTTTGAAATCTAAAGCATTAGCCAACCAACCACCTGGTTTTTGTGTACCAAAAACACCACGATAGAGAATTTTGCCAGCTTTTTGCTCTTCCAAATACTCTTGAGTGCGGACAAAACGGTTGCGGAAGTGAGCACGACCATTGGAGAAGGTGATACGGCTAATCATGCCATCTCCATCAAATGGGTGATGAATCCGTTGCCCTTTGATATCTAACAAACCAGGACCATTTCTAAACAGCGTACCTTGCAGTTCCTGCGGAATTTCTCCTTCTACATCATCAATCCAATAATCAAATTCTTTTTCTAGGGATTCATATCCTTTCTGCCAATCCCCACGATTATAGGATTTTTCTGGAACTGTAGATCCTTGTTCGTAAACTTGAAAAGTTTGCATGTCAATTCTGGATTTTAAATTTTGAATAATTGTAAATTTTGGATTTTTGATTAAGAATAGAGAGCAGTTAGTTGTTATTTTTTAGTAGATTTTACCAATGACTAACCACTCTCTTGCTATTCAACTGGTTGTTCAGACTCTGGTGGTTGTACTATCAACTCAGAGATGAATTCAGGTAAAAATCGTTGTTCTTCACTCTTTGTTAAAGCTGGTTGCGAAGTTGGTGTTGTTGGTGTCTCAGTTTGGGAGTCAGCAGCAGGGAGCCAGTTAATGAATAGCAATGGTAGGAGTCTGCTGAGGTTAGCAATGATAACCAACACCCACAAAGCATTAAAATTAGTTTCGGTAATTCCCAACCAATACATCAGCACTGCCCCGAATTGGTGTGAAATTAGTCCTCCGAAGTTGTTCACTGACATTAACAGAGCAAATAAAGTTGCTTCCACTCCAGGGGGAGAAAGCCTCGCCCCTAATACCAAAACTGGCATAAAAGCTATTCGCCCCATCACAGTAAGAATTAGGCTATCGCCGAGACTAAACCAGTGATCATCTATGCCTAAAGCACGGTTGGTATGAGTCACCAACAGCAGCATGGTCATTCCTAATACTGCTGAAAGGACAGTAGTCCAAGCAAAAATGACACGAAATGGAACGGTTTTAAGAAAACGTTGAAAAATCCAAACACCAACAAGGGAAGCAATGCTTGTCACCAAGTGTACCCGTCCCAAAAATTCTGGTTCAAAGTGCAGTTCGTTGGTTGTGAAKAAGAAAAAAGCAGATTCAGCTGTTGGTGTAGCATGCAAAAGGAAGATAAATGCTGTTGGTAACCAAATTGCTTTTTGACTAACGGCTGCACGTAGTAGTTGCAGTTGATGCCTAATTGATACGAAATTTGAATCATCCCCGCTGGCGTCTTTGCTCACAGGTGATTCAGCAATTAACCAAGCTGCAGCAGACACCAGAAGCGGGAACGAAGCAGTAATCCAAAATATAGTGCGAGTAGTGAAATGCTCTAAGAGTATACCGCTGAGGTAAGCTGTTATCAACCCTCCTAAGGCTGAAGTACCCCAACACAAGGATTGGAGAGAACCTGCTTTTGCTTGTGACTCAGCTTGTACCCTTTGGACAACCAATGAGTCTACAATCACATCACTGATGGCAACAGAGAGAGAACTAAGTGTGATTGCGATCGCAGCAGCTACAGGTGTCTGAACTACTGTTGCAAGACTTATCCAAGAAATCGCTCCTAGTATCCCAGACAGAATTAGGTATGGACGCCGTCGGTAACCGAATATAGGCAAGCCATCGGAGAGAAAACCAAACAGTGGCTTGAATGTCCAAGGTAGAACAACTACGCCGAATAAAGCTGCAACTTGAGCTGGATTTAGCCCTAGTTCATCTTTCAAGAAAAAGCTGACAGCGAGACGCGCCAACCCTAAAATGCCTTGAACAAAATAAACGGTAAGAATTCCCAGTAACTCAGGAGTAGGTTCATAACCCAAAAAAACCTTTTCCCTGACTGAGTTTTTGACCTGTGACAAGGCAGAGGAGGAAACCAGCATTGATAAATTATTTTTAAGATTTATCTACTTTTACATATCATATCGATTTTTTCGTAATGGGAGCGTGGGGAGTGTAAATCCTTCCAACCGAACGACTAAAACGAATATGAGGGAAGCTAAAACTATCACAAGCGAGTTTTATCCACCTACGTCGGAGGTTTGAAGCTGAAGTTAGTCGTACGTCTTTTGGCTGAATGTACAGGCAGAGTATGTTAGGAATTAATATCAATACCACCTGGATTCAAATGTGGAGGGATAATCAGCAGAGTATCTCACCCTCTCACAATCGGTCTTTTAATATGGTTCTGAGTTCATTCTGCTCTTGGACACCTCCTGCAATCAAGATACCTATTTTTCCAACGAGAACAGCACCCCAGTTGACTATCACAACACCTGTGTTGGTTTGAGGGTTGAACTCAATATCACTGAGATCAAGCTTTTCAAGTGAGCGATATTGCGTGCTAAAGTTTTCGCAGTTCCAACTAGGGATATTAAGCTTCTTAGCAATACCTGTGGGATATGATGCGCCATTAAAGCGTGGATTGCACTCGATTGCTAGGTAACGCGTTTTGCCATGTGTTGCATCTTCCACGACTGCAACATCAAAGGCAAATATCTCTTTCATCCCACGTTCCACCATCCACTCAGCTATTGGTTCAACAGTTTCCCAAGGTTGGTGCTTACTGGGATAGCAATTGCCAATATGGACGCAACCATCGAGTATTTGAGAAGTCACAGCCAGACGTTGTAGCTTTGAAGCTTCAACATAATATTGCACATTTAAAAAGGAAGAAGCCGCAATTTCCTGTTGAATTTGTAAAGGTTTTTCATCCGGAAATATTTTTAGAATTTCGGAAAGTTGTTGTTGATTTTCACATCGGTGGATTCCAACACCATTAACAGAAATTGCAGCTTTCAAATAGCACGGGTAAAGAAACTGAGATAAATCTTTAATAGCAGTCTTGTTTTCAAAACAAGACGTTCCAGGAACGCTGACTCCAAGTTTTTGTGCAAGCTGTATAAAATTGTTTTTGGAGTTCATCAACTTAACTATGTTCAACCAGTCAGAATCTACCTGGCGAAACCTATCTTCGTCACAAACAGCTTTGCTTGTCGCATTACCGAAGAAGAAAAGGGAAACGTCATAGCTAGGATAGTCTTCCAAAACTTTCAGTGAGACATCCCAGATAACATTTTTGCTATAACTTAAACCTATGCGTTCATAGTGTTCAGTTATAACATTCCATTGCGACTTCAAATCTGGGTGTAACTGAATAATATCCTCTGGTTCAGTCAAACCTAGCACCCTACCACAATAGAGGTAGTTACCTTCTACAGACTCATGGGTGCAGACCATAATGTCATGGTTGAAAATTTTATGGCGAGTCACTTTATTAAAAATCTTATTAGATTAACTGAAAACTGATAAGAAATAGTACCTTCTCTCATTATGCTCTCATCAGATAAAAATAAAGAAAATCTGTCTTCAGATAGATACTGTAGAAAAATGAATTAACTATCAATAGACGCAGAAAAACAATTGACATATAACATATGCACAAAGATATATGCACAAAGAGCAAGTGCGTAACGCATCTGAGCATGTGCGTTTTAAGGATACTTACTCAAAGCTATCACTGCATTCTGTCCTCCAAAGCCAAAGCTAAAACACAATACGCGCTGAATTTTACTTTGACGCGACTCTCTCACCAAATCTAAATCAAATTCTGGGTGTTTCAAACCAACACAAGGTGGTAGAAACTGTTGCTTTAAAGCCATTAGTGAAAATGCGATCCCCAAAGCTCCTGATGCTCCTAATGTATGACCTGTGGCTCCTTTTGTAGAACTGACTGCCACACCTTCAAAAAATAACTTTTGTATCAAAAAGCTTTCTATAGAGTCATTGAGTTGCGTAGCGGTACCATGAGCATGAATGTAATCAATATCATTTGCACTGAGGTGACTGCGATCTAGACATTGTTTCACTGCAGCGATCGCACTCCTAGCTTCTGGTTCTGGCACGTTTGCATGATAGGCGTCTGCTGTCAAGCCAAAACCAAGAATTTGTCCATACATTTTTGCCTGACGCTGCTGTGCCAACTCTGCTGATTCTAGAACAAAGACTGCGCCTCCTTCCCCCAAAACCAAGCCTTCCCGACGAATATCGAATGGATTTGCTCCTGTTTTCGCTAAGGCTCCCATTTGCTGAAATCCAGCTATGGTAAGGGGTGTAATCGGTGTTTCTACTGCACCAGCAATCACTCGCTGACATTGCCCAGTTTGGATAAGATTAGCAGCTTGTGCGATCGCCCAAATTCCAGTCGCACAAGCCGCCATTGGTGCCAAAACAACTCCACAAGCACCAATTTGCCGTGCTGCTGCAATAGCATTCATATTCGGCAAAGTATCCAACCAACCCTCTAAAAATGAGGATGGGGAACAGGGGATTTCTTGAACTGGGGAGAATTGAAATTTACATTCTCCTGTGCCACTGTGTCCCTGTGCCCCTGTACTCCTTTGCATCTGTCGTGCCATCTGTTCCCATAATCCCTGATAGCTGCGACTCGAACCAATCACAACTCCACAATTTGGCAAAGGTGGACATAACCGTGCATCTTTCAAAGCAGATGTCACAACCAACTCAGTTAGTACTCTCATCTGTGTTGGTTGTTCCCAAATCATTCCTAAGGGACGTGGTTCGAGTTCTGGAAATGGTTGATGGTATCTAATTCCAGATTCACCTGCTATTAACTTTTGCCAACTGTCCTCTAGGTTTTTGCCTAAAGCAGAAACTAAACCAATACCAGTGACAACAACTGCTACCAATTTCGTGGTGTAGGGAGTGTGTGATTTAGGAAAGATGGGAAGATGAGGAAGATGCTAAAGTTATCATCCTTATTACCCTCATCTGTCTTATTTCCACTTGCTACTGTCCGGCGTTTTTCAGATTTTCTGCACCAGATGTGATTTTGGCAGAATCAATGCGATCGCCCTGCTGAATCTTGTTGACAACATCCATACCATTGGTCACATAGCCAAAAACAGCATAGTCACCATCCAAGAAACCCAAATCTGCTAAAGCGAAGTAAAACTGTGAGGAAGCAGAGTCTGGCATTTGCGATCGCGCCATTGCGACTGCACCCTGCTTGTGTTGTAATACAGGCGGCTTATCTGTACCAGCCGTCTTGAGTGTTTTGCTGTAAATTGGCTCATCTGAGCCTTTTGGCTTAATTTCTAAGGGTATGTAGCGAATTTTTCCAGTTTTTGGGTCAGTAAAACTTCCTGTTCCCAACTGACTTGCTGGAACTTTCGGGTTTTTACTTTGGGGATCGCCTCCTTGAACCACAAAGGGTTGGGGTTGGCGTACAACTCTGTGGAAAACTAAGCCATCGTACACGCCCCTCTGGACTAAATCAACAAAGTTACCTGCGGTAATAGGCGCATTTGTACCGTCTACTTCGATGGTAATTGGTGAACCTTTGACGGTCATAACCACCGTTGCTTTTCCTTCGAGTCGTGGTAAATCTTTCATTCCAGGAATACTCTCGTTTGTACTTTCAGATACAGAAATTGCCTCTGTGCTTGCCTCTTTAGGCGTTGTTTCGGCCATTGAGTTGTTGCTTGCTTCGGTTGCTGCGGATGTTGGGGAAGAATTAGAAACATTTTGCTGTGTGGAACAGCTCCCCAATATCAACGCACCGACAATGATGAGAGCCACTAAAAATTGGGGAATTTTTAACCGCATTGCCAGTTACAGACACAACCACTGTATCTTAGCCTCTAAAGTCCTTCTAAGGGCACACCCAAAAACCGAGCTAACTCAGCACCTTGAATTTCCAACTCTTGTAAAGATAAAGGTTGACCTACCCGTGTTAGGGGAATGTCTCGCCGACCTTTAACGCGCAGGTAAAGTTCGCGACGAGGGTTAAGACCTTCTTTCACCTGAACTCGCACAGATTGAACATCTTCTGTACTAGATTTAATTTCAATACGGCGGTTTTTCCCAGGATATCCCCACCGGAAAATTGTAATGGTGCCATTTTCTAGGTTAAACTCGTTATATCCGCCTCCCACATCCCATAAAATCGTTAGCCATAGGTATAAGGCTAGGAGTAAACCTGCTGTACCATACAAACCCATAACCAACCCTTGCGGGACGAATACCAGTTGAGTGGCGTCGGAAACTATGAGTAAATTGATTTTGAGATAACTGGAAATACCAGCGAGCAAGAAGCCCGCAGCTCCTAAAGAAACGACACTTGCCCACCAGTAGTTGCTAAGCCGACGAGAACCGAGAACCTTCTGATGTAGGACGTTTGAAGTTTGTTTATCGCCATTGGGCGACTCACCTCTGTTAATGGTTGTTGATGCCGTCATTAGAACTACCTTGGTGCGTGATATCTTCCCTTTACAAAGTCTGCCATTAGAGCAGATGTATTGCAAGTTTAGCCAATACTCACCTTCCCTTGTTTACCGCTTCTAAAAACCTAAAATCGTCTGTTTCGCAACCAGAGACGAACAAAGAAACTGGGTTTCTAGCAGATGGTGTGTAAGTCCTAATTCATGACCCTGGACTTAAAATTTTTAAGTTTTCTGAGAAAAGTTGTGTCAGATTGTAAAATTTCTGATATTGATATTAATTAGTGGGTTCGTGCTTTATACCAGATTTCTTAATGCAAATCGGGCACAAAGCCGGACTGATATGATAAATTAAGAATCATTAAGTTTCCGCAAGCTGGATGACCAACTAGTGGAAACTCTTGTGCCACATATCAAAGTGAGAAATGCTGACTTAATAAGACAGACTCTCATAATGCCAGTAGTTATATGGCTGCTGTCAGTGTCACAAAAAAGTTAATTCCTCAAAAAGTTGCAATTTTAGTAAAAAGAGGATTTTAGTCCGATGACCATCGCAGTAGGACGCGCCCCGGCAAGACGGGGGTGGTTTGACGTTCTCGACGACTGGTTAAAGCGAGACCGTTTCGTATTCGTAGGTTGGTCAGGGATACTRYTGTTCCCCTGCGCCTTCCTAGCACTWGGCGGTTGGCTWACCGGTACAACCTTCGTCACCTCTTGGTACACCCACGGCATAGCCTCATCGTACCTGGAAGGATGTAACTTCCTGACAGTAGCAGTATCGACCCCAGCAGACGCATTCGGACACTCGTTATTGTTGTTGTGGGGACCAGAAGCACAAGGCGACCTCACCCGTTGGTTCCAATTGGGAGGGTTATGGCCATTTGTAGCGCTGCACGGAGCATTTGCGCTGATTGGTTTCATGCTGCGGCAATTTGAAATCGCTCGGTTGGTAGGAATTCGTCCTTACAATGCGATCGCATTCTCAGCCCCAATCGCAGTGTTCGTTAGCGTCTTCTTGATGTACCCATTGGGACAATCAAGTTGGTTCTTTGCACCTAGCTTCGGAGTGGCAGCAATCTTCCGCTTCCTGTTGTTCTTGCAAGGATTCCACAACTGGACACTCAACCCCTTCCACATGATGGGAGTAGCAGGAGTTCTAGGTGGAGCRYTGCTGTGTGCTATTCACGGTGCAACAGTAGAAAACACCTTGTTTGAAGACGGTGATGCAGCCAACACCTTCCGCGCCTTCAACCCAACCCAAGCAGAAGAAACCTACTCAATGGTGACAGCAAACAGATTCTGGTCACAGATATTTGGAATTGCTTTCTCCAACAARCGTTGGTTGCACTTCTTCATGYTGTTTGTGCCAGTCACAGGCTTGTGGATGAGCGCAGTTGGAATTGTGGGTTTAGCACTGAACCTGCGGGCTTACGACTTYGTGTCGCAAGAATTGCGGGCAGCAGAAGACCCAGAGTTTGAAACTTTCTATACCAAGAACATTTTGCTCAACGAGGGTATCCGCGCTTGGATGGCTCCTGCTGATCAACCTCACGAAAAATTTGTATTCCCTGAAGAGGTACTACCACGTGGTAACGCTCTCTAATAGATCAATTGCTTTAGGCGGTCGTGACCAAGATTCCACCGGGTTTGCTTGGTGGGCTGGTAACGCTCGTCTCATTAACCTCTCCGGTAAACTACTGGGTGCTCACGTTGCCCATGCTGGCTTGATTGTATTTTGGGCCGGAGCGATGACTTTGTTTGAAGTCGCTCACTTCATTCCCGAAAAGCCTATATACGAACAAGGCAGCATCCTGATACCTCACATGGCTACCTTGGGATGGGGTGTAGGTCCTGGTGGTGAAATTATTAACACCTATCCCTACTTTGTTATCGGTGTACTGCACCTTATTTCCTCAGCTGTACTCGGTTTTGGCGGTATTTATCACGCCATCCGTGGTCCAGAAACCTTAGAAGAGTATTCCTCTTTCTTTGGTTACGACTGGAAAGACAAGAACAAGATGACCACCATCATCGGTTTCCACCTCATCATTTTGGGATGTGGTGCCCTACTGTTGGTGCTGAAGGCAATGTTCTTTGGCGGTGTCTACGATACTTGGGCACCTGGCGGTGGTGATGTTCGTGTCATTAGCAACCCAACACTAAACCCAGCAGTTATCTTCGGTTATTTGCTGAGTTCTCCATTCGGCGGAGAAGGCTGGATCGTTGGCGTCAATAACATGGAAGACGTCATCGGTGGTCACATTTGGGTTGCTCTGATCTGTATTTCTGGTGGTATTTTCCACATCCTCACCAAGCCTTTTGGCTGGGCACGTCGCGCTTTAGTCTGGTCAGGTGAGGCTTACCTCTCCTACAGCTTGGCTGCTGTATCCTTGATGGCTTTCATTGCTTCTTGTTTCGTTTGGTTCAACAACACTGTCTACCCCAGTGAATTTTACGGACCAACAAACGCTGAAGCATCTCAAGCTCAGTCTTTCATCTTCTTAGTGCGTGACCAAAAACTGGGAGCTAACGTTGCTTCTGCTCAAGGTCCTACTGGTCTAGGTAAATACCTCATGCGCTCTCCTAGTGGTGAAATCATCTTCGGTGGTGAAACCATGCGCTTCTGGGATTTCCGTGGTCCTTGGCTTGAGCCTCTGCGCGGTCCCAATGGTCTTGACTTAGATAAAGTAAAGAACGACGTTCAGCCTTGGCAAATTCGTCGTGCATCTGAGTACATGACCCATGCTCCCAACGGTTCAATCAACTCTGTGGGTGGCGTGATCACGGAGCCTAACTCCTTCAACTACGTGAATCCCCGTGCTTGGTTGGCGACTTCTCACTTCGTGTTAGCTTTCTTCTTCCTCATCGGTCACTGGTGGCATGCTGGACGTGCTCGTGCAGCCGCTGGTGGTTTTGAGAAGGGAATTAACCGCGAAACTGAGCCAGTATTGTTCATGAACGAACTCGACTAACAGATTTGTTTTATCACTGACAATCACTTACTTCAAAAGCTCCTGTATCAAACCGGGGGCTTTTTTTTAATGCATAATTTGTAAAGGTTCGAGCAGCGAGAAAGTATGAATGTCGCTTTGAAGAATCCGCACCAAGCGGATATTTGTGGGATGTTTTAACAATAACAGTTGACCCTCGCTAGCCCCTAAGAGGGGCGCTACGCAAACGCTTAAAAGCTATTGAAAACACGTAAGACAATTTTTGCTTATTATGTCACTTTCTTGCGCCACCATAGTCTTAAACCAGTGAACAGTTCTCACGACAAGATACGCTCTTTACTGATAACTGATCACTGATAATTGATAACTGTTAAACTCGCCAGTCAAACTCACTACTAGGAGCGAGCATTATTAACTCTTCAACATTGCGTTCCATTGTGTTGCAAATCGCATCCAATGGTAAATCACTTGGATCATGTCCAAAAGGCTCTTCCATTTGCGAGCCAATTTCTTCAATACTTAATAAGGTGAAACTTACAAAAGCCGTAATAACACCAGTCCACCAAATTAAATTACTGACTATTTCCAGAGGTAACAGCAAACAGAAAATCAACAACAGTTGTCTAAGCTTAATACTATATATTATGGGCAATGGTGTTTTTAAAATGCGTTCGCAGCCACCCAAAATATCTACTAAATTATCCACCAACTTATGTAGAGCAGTCAATTGATAGATATTTAGACAATTACGGTCATGCTGATGCTGTAAATAATCCCTGATCCAGAAGGCAATTTGTAGAGGAGGATGATGAGTCTCTTGCAGCTTAAAATATTGGATTTCAGACATCAATGACTCTACTTGCTTATCCAAACACTCTGCCCTTAGATGTAACTTCATCGCCACTGCAAAAGCAACCAAGAGCCGGAGTATTGCCTCTTTTTGTACTTTATCGTTCGGTGATTGCTCTTTAACTATAATGTAAATTCCCTGAGCCAAGTTACGGACTGTATTGACTAAAGAACCCCAGAGTTTACGACCTTCCCAAAACCGCTCATTTGCTGTATTTGTCCGGAATACCAATAACAAAGTAAAGCCAACATTAAAAGTCAAGATAGCACTGGTAAGAACACCGCTCTTATGTGGAAATCCTATGGAAACTCCATAATAGTATAGTAATGATACTAAAAAACCATACGCACCACAAAGTATGACCCAAGGAAGAATGACTGGAAGAACTGACTTTTCTAGTCGGAAAATTACCTGAAACCAATTCAGTTTTTCGCCCGTGTAGGTCTGATACTTTCCTGTAAACGAATTTTTTGCCTTGCTGAAAAACTTTTTGCACCGTTCCAATGTATTGGAATTTGAGCGTTTCATTTACAAGAACTCCAAATAGTTGAACACATCAAGTGAAATGAAAAAATGACTTATCAGTCTATGTTTGGAGTTAAATATTTCATAATTGAGTTCAGATTGTAATACCTTGTAATTTGAGCAACAGAAATTTCATTCTTCAAAATCAAAACTTCATAGCCAGCTTCATGTATTATTTAGATCATGAAATTAACGATACTCTCAAACTATTTAATTCAACAACTGAAACATCCCGCCATCGTCATGTATTCAGTATAGCTCTTGCTACCGATAGCCTGTGACAATTGCGTAAGTCCTAATAAAGTTAAACTTTGGGAATAACGATTATTTGCCATAAGCATGACATTCAAAGGACTGGGATTGCTGGGTTTCATAACGCAATCTAGTTTACCAGGTGACTTGATTGCACGAAAAGGAGAGTGGCGATGAAAAAAGTAGCGGTGTTTGGCAATACTGGAGGCGGTAAATCAACTCTAAGTAAGAGATTATCCCAAATCACTGGTTTACCACTTTACATCTTGGACAAGATTCAATATCAATCAGGGGGCATTGAGGTTCCACATGAAGACTATAAGCGCGCCCATCAGCAAATTTTAGCTACTGACCAATGGATTATTGACGGGTTTGGTTGCATGGAAACCCTTTGGCTACGACTGAACGAGGCGGATACTCTGGTTTTTGTCGATCTACCGCTATACGTACATGGATGGTGGGTGACTAAACGACTAATCACAGCTTACTTTAAACCGCCAGAAGGCTGGCCGTCTAAGAGTCCAATATTGAAGAGTTCGCTGACTAGCTACCGCGTGCTTTGGTTGTGTCACAAATATTTGACTCCAAAATATCGTGAGTATATCAAGCAGGCTCAAAGCATCAAAAGTGTTTATCACATTCGTGAGACTAAACAGATAGAGCAATTTTTTGAATCAATTGATCCAGGAGACTAAGTACTGCATTTCATAAATTCGTATCGCAACAAAAGCTTGTAGTCGCGCTTTAGCGCTAAGCGCGCAACTACGAATCATAACGCTACGAACTTCTGTCACAACATTAGACATCTGTTGGAAAACAATGTAGAGACGTTCCATGGAACGTCTCTACAAGGGTTGCAGACAAAGCACAATTAATTTCCAACAGAGGTCTATTGACTGCTGTCTTCATATCACCCAAGTGGGTGACCTTACAGTATGAAGACGGCTCTGTTGTTACTCCCCTATATTGAATCTGATTCACTTTGGAAGTTACCTTATGTTTCAGCAACAGTTTCTACGCCTAGATGGGTTTACCAAAGCAGAACGCATTCAGATGACTGCTGGTGTGAGTGAGGCGATAACCCGTGCAGGAGGTTGGATTACTGACTTCCACCTGTACTCGAACATCTTAACCTGTATCAACTTTGAGGTGCCGATCGCCAATTTGGACAAACTCGCCACATCTTTGCAAGAGACTGATCTGCATTTGAGCCAAGAGAGTCTGAACCAACTCATGCCTGCTAATGACTTAAGACTGAAAGAGAAAGAACTCCTAGGGACATTGCAAATTACATTTGTACACAACGAACCCGACTTGCTGCGAGAAGTGCCTGCTGTTCCGGGATAATCGCCCTACCATGGTCCTCCCAACTACAAAATCGCTTGCCCTTCCAGGATGACCTTTAGCTTGATTTTTCCAATCCGAAATCTAAAATCTAAAATCTAAAATCTAAAATTGATATAGCTTTCACTCAACCGAATCTAGTGTCTAAGAACCTGCAAGAAACTCACTTAAACCGTGCGCGTGCTAGTCTAAGCCTTGCGCTATCTTGGTATGGAAATCTTCGCAAACCGGGACAGTCGTCATCAAACTCACAATTAGCAGGTTTGGTCAAACCAGAATTGGAGCTTTTGACCTCAACACTCAACAAACTAGACTATAATCTCATTCGTATCGCTGTTTTTGGTTTAGTGAGTCGTGGGAAATCAGCGGTATTGAATGCTTTACTGGGACAAAAGATTTTACAAACTGGTCCTCTTAATGGTGTGACTCAGTACCCCCGTTCTGTACGGTGGAATCCTGGTGGTAAGGTGCAGGTGGAGTTGATTGATACACCAGGGTTAGATGAAATTGAGGGTGAGTCTCGGGCACAAATGGCGCGAGAAGTCGTGCGTCAGGCAGATTTAATTCTCTTTGTCGTGTCTGGTGATATCACTCGCACAGAGTATCAGATGCTGTGTGAATTGCGTCAGGCACAGAAACCTTTAATTTTGGTGTTCAACAAGATAGACCTTTACCCAGATACAGACAAAACAACAATTTACAATAATTTACAACAGTTGGGTGCAGGAAATCCCCAAGGCAAACCCTTAAAACCGGATGAAATTGTCATGGTGGCGGCGGAACCTGCACCGATGGAAGTACGGGTTGAATGGTCTGATGGTAGTGTCGCACATGAATGGGAGACACCACCGCCACAAATAGACGAACTCAAAGAAACAATTCTTAAAATTCTTAATCGTGAGGGGCGATCGCTCCTCGCTTTAAACGCACTCATCCAAGCGCGGGATGCACAAGAGGCGATCGCCCAAAAAACCATCGATTTACGCCAACAACAAGCAGAAGACCTGATTTGGCAATTTACTAAATACAAAGCTTTAGCAGTAGGGCTAAACCCCATCCCCTTCTTAGATATTCTAGGCGGAACAGTTGCCGATTTAGCTTTGATTCGCTCACTTGCACGCCTGTACGGCTTACCAATGACTGGGTATGAAGCAGGGAAGTTTTTAAAAACGATTTTATTAAGTTCTGGTGGCTTACTGCTGGGAGAACTAGGTAGCAGTTTCCTCTTAGGTTTGGGTAAGAGTACAGCTGCAATTGCTTCTGGAGAAAACCCAATAAATATCACTGCTTATGCTGGAACTGCAATCACACAAGGTGGTATCGCAGGCTACGGAGCATATGCTGTGGGAAAAGCGGCGCAAGTCTATCTAGAAAGAGGCTGCTCTTGGGGACAATTGGGAGCGAGTACAGTTATTAAAGAAATTTTAGCTGAGGTGGAACCGAATACGATTTTGTATCGTTTGCGGCAAGAGTTAGGGGGATATTTGGGCTAATAGACGTTTTTGTAATAAACGAGCAAAAACGAGACCAAAAGTCTAGTTGCCGTTATCCTTGCTTAGAGAACCATTTACTATCTACAGGAGAAAGTTATGCATTTTGATGCTGAAATAAAGAATATTGAAATTTATAAGAACCAGGAAAGACCAGGCTTTCATGATAAGTTTCACAAGGTAAGATTTCTTCTTCAGTCAGAGGGGATAAAACCTATGACTGTAGATATATGGGTGCATCCAAACTATCCAGAAGAAAACATGCTAAAGGTTGCCAAAACATTTTTACATAGGCGATTACTCGATTTTGTTGAACTTACAAGTGGAGATATTTACAAGCCTGAAGAGGTGGATGCTATTTGGCAATCAGTAAAACCTGAATTCTTAAGTTAGTGCTAATGAGGCAATTTCTTCGGGAGCAACGTTTCTTGTCGGTTGCTACAAAAACGCCTAACAGTACAAACCACCAAGACGAGGACACTTGCACAGGAAGGGTTTCCCGACTTGAGGAAAGTGTCCGTTATTAAGGACACAAAGAATGACTAGGCTAAAAGCCTATAGGAAAACAGAACAGATTTAATATTTATTTTTATTAAAAGTCAGCAGCAGCAGATTTCGTCATTTGCTGAACCATTTCTAAATCAGGCGGCGGAGTTTCACTCTCCATTCCCAACCACAATAGATACTCAATATTTCCAGCAGGACCAGTGACAGGTGACCAAGTCAAACCTTTGTACTTCCATCCTAATTCAACAGCCGCTTGTAACACCTGAAAAATTGCCTCGGCTTGGTCTTTAGAATCACGCACAACCCCTTTTTTACCAACGCGGCTTTTTCCCACTTCAAATTGGGGTTTTACCAACAATACAGCTTCACGGGGAGGTTGCAGCAGCTGCCATAAAGCAGGCAAAATCTTGGTTAAGGAAATAAATGAGACATCAACCACTGCCAAATCAGGATATTCCCCTCCTTTTGAGGTTAGGGGGGGTACACCATACAACTCATCTGGCGTCAAATACCGTAAATTGGTGCGTTCCTTCAAAATCACACGAGAATCATTTCGCAGACGCCAGTCAACTTGTCCATAACCAACGTCAACCCCGTAAACGAGTTTTGCCCCAGCTTGCAGCAAGCAATCAGTGAAGCCACCTGTGGAGATACCACCATCCAAACAAATTCGTCCTTCTACAGGAATTGCAAACAGATCGATTGCTTTGACTAACTTTTCTCCTCCTCGGGAAACGAAGCGCGATCGCTCTTTAATTTGAATTTGCGCCGCAATATCAACTTCCGTACCTGGCTTGTCAATTATCTGACCATCAACAGTGACTTCTCCCGCTTGGATAAAGCGCTGTGCTAAGGCACGAGACGAACTTAAATTGAGTTCTACTAATAGAGTGTCGAGTCGTTTTTTAACCAATTCTCTTTATCTATTGTGGTAATATTAACTTTAATGCACGATTTATAATTTCTTCTCGGTTAATCAGTTGTTCTAATTCTTCTGGTTGATAACGTCCTTCTTCTACTTCTAAGGAAGCTTCGTCGATCGCATTTAAGTAGGCTTCTTGTAGGGTTTCAAATAATTCTTCTGGAGATAAGTAGTAACCCCGTGCTTTGCGACGCTTATTTTTTCTCTGAATTTCCCGAACTGAATTGCGAATAGAGACATCCCAAGAGCGAGTTGTGCGATTTTCTGCTTGCTGTTTAATGAAATGTAACAGCAGAATCACAGCATAGCTACGAATGTTATCAATGATGTCTTGTTTGCTCATCTCTTCTAATTCTTCAACGATGACCAACGCCCCTGGTACATCACCTTTTAGCAACAAATCTTTTAACTCTAGTAACTCTTCCATAACCAGTGCCTCAATTGTTGGGCAACTTCTATTGTGGCGGATTTTCGGCAATTTTAATGGACTGGATTTGTAAACCCTTCGGGTATGCCTGCGGCACGCCTGACGGCTTTAGCCCTCTGGGCGTGCGCTTTGCGCATACGCCAGATGCCTGCGGAGGGAAACCCTCCCGCAGCCGGTTGTCGTCACCGAATGTGTGACCAATTATAAATCAATAGCCCCTAAAGTGCTGTGTAGAGCTTTCTAGGGGCTATCTGGTGTAGTCATAGTCACAGAAGACCTTAATAGTTATCATTTTGAAGGTTTTCTTCCATTAAGATTCTTTTCTTTGCTATAGAAAACTCAACTTCAGAAAGCAAGTCATCTTTGTACATTTTGGAAAGTTGGGCTAGTTGGTCAACAGTAGTACCTTTATTTCCAGTGGCACTATGACTTTTCCTTTGAGAAGGCTTTTGTTTCTTCAATTGGTCTTTTATTTCTTTTATTTCGTCTTTTAAGAGTTTTATCGTTGCCTGTAACCTTTGTTTGTTCTCTAGAATTATAGCCTTGCGCTGGGAAACCTCTTGTGCAATGCTGGCACGAGCCATAGTTGCAGCGCGTCGTACAGATGCTCTATATTTTGAGCCAAATAAAATACCTCCAATACCGTTTCCGTACCCCTGAAGTTTCGCCCTTTCTTCAGTGGCTGATTGATTCAACTCCGCTTTAACCTTAACCCACTCAGCTAATTCATCTTATGCGCTTTTTAATCCATCTTCCAATTCATTTAATCTTGCTTCCAAATTCATAAGTTATCTCTCGCTGATTGAAATATATACTAATAGTGGTGTTTCCTTATACTTAAAATTAACGTTTTGGGTATCATCGCTGCTAAAAAGCATTCTCTAGCTCTTACCGCGATCGCTCTGTTCTTGGGATGGTTTGATTTGCTTGTGTAGAAACTTAACAAAAGACCGTGCTTGCCGCACTGTATTGATATAGGCATCATGCGTAAGGTCACTTACTGCACCCAGTAGCTCAGCAGTTTCCACTAAAGCGTTATCTTTTTTGTTATTGTTGTTTTCAATACTAGGTTCCAGCAGTTTATCTTGCTCGACTTGTTCGGGATACTCTAATTCTTGGGAGTTCGCAATCTCGCTCATAATTCTCTCCAGCGCCATACCTTTGTCTAAAGTATCTATAGTTAGTTAGAAAACAAGGTAAGGAAATAACAAAGAAAGATAACAGCAGTATAAAGAGTTAGCGATCGCCCCGCCCTATACTGATAAAGCAAGTTGGGTTACGGGCGCAATTCTCGCTATAGATGGTGGCGTTACAGCCAGACAACACGGCGCTAAAACTCGGATACGTCCAAGACCGCCTTTGCGATTCCTAAAAAAAAGCGAGTTTCCTCAGGGAAACTCGCCTAATTTTAAAACCGACAGAGCAATTTTAACCAGTGAACAGTGAACAGTGAAGGAGTCAGGAGTCCCCAGCACTTGATGAGGGTCTCCCTCATTTGGTGTCTGGCGTTCAGGAGTCAGAAGTCGCAATTCTTTATTTCTTCCTTCTGAATCAAGAATTGCACCAATTGCTGAATTCTTCTTCAAACTGATAACTGATAACTGTTAAACATCTATTTCGCTAAACTCTCTAGTCATGTAGTCAAATGGCTCATCGACAAAGGAGGTATTTGTCACACCTGCTGTAGCCGCTTGCTCTTTTGCAATATCCTTCATAATCTGGATACCACGAACTGTTGGACCAATTGGTACTCCTAAAGAATTGTAAGTTTCCCGTAGTCCTTGCAGCACCCGTTCATCTAGGACATCCATACTACCAGCAACAAGGGCATAGGTCGCATAGCGTAGGTAGTAGTCCATATCGCGCAGACAAGCTGCATAACGACGAGTTGTGTAGGCATTTCCACCTGGGCGAATCAACTCTGGCTGTTCATCAAATAGTCGAGAACCAGCCTGCTTGACAATCGACGCCGCATTTGAATTGATAGCCGCTGCTGCTTGCACACGTGCCGTACCGCTTTCAAAGTAGGACTTAAGGCTGTCAATGGCATTCCGGTCGAAATACCGACCTGTAACGTCATAATTCTTAATTAAGCTGGTTACTGCATCCCGCATTCTTTTTTCTCCTAATCAATCCTTTCTATGGTTTGATATTAATTTGACTGCTTTTAGCAAGCTTTTATGCCTCTTGTAAAAAAAGCCCCAGCACAAAAACAATCTATAGCGCTAATTATGGATTCTATGCCAAAGTTGACCCCTGCGAGATCAACTGTCTACTTTTGTGAAATTAGTTAAGGAAAGGTTAAAGATAATCTTTTAACTTGACATTCTGTTACAAAAGATACAAAATCATCCAAATTCAAATCTTTACGATATTGCAGGAGGCTCATGGATTTGGATTTACAAACGGGGTCAACATGCATTGAACGCTCTAGTCTTAATATTAAAAAATCGGCAGATTTAAGGAGTAACCATGACAACCCCACAAGAAGTTCTGAAGTTGATTCGGGACAACAACATTCAGATGATTGATCTGAAATTCATCGATTTGCCAGGAATTTGGCAGCACTTGACGGTTTATCACAACCAAATCGATGAGAGTTCCTTTACAGACGGCGTACCTTTCGACGGTTCTAGTATCCGGGGTTGGAAAGCCATCAATGAATCAGACATGTCGATGGTACTCGATCCAAACACTGCCTGGATCGACCCTTTCATGCAAGAGCCAACTCTGAGTATCATTTGTAGCATCAAGGAACCACGGACAAATGAGTGGTACAGCCGTTGTCCCCGTGTTATTGCCCAGAAAGCTATAGATTACTTAGTTTCCACTGGTCTTGGTGAAACAGCGTTTTTTGGTCCAGAAGCCGAGTTTTTCATCTTTGATGATGTCCGCTTTGACCAAACGGCGCACCAAGGCTACTACTACGTAGACTCAGTTGAAGGTCGTTGGAATTCTGGCAGAGAAGAAGGTCCTAACCTGGGTTATAAACCTCCCTTCAAACAGGGTTACTTCCCAGTTCCCCCTACCGATACTTTCCAGGATATTCGCACAGAAATGCTGCTGACAATGGCAAAGTGCGGAGTACCAATTGAAAAGCAGCACCACGAAGTCGCGACTGGTGGACAGTGCGAATTGGGCTTCCGCTTTGGTAAGTTGATCGAAGCAGCGGACTGGCTGATGACTTACAAATATGTCATCAAGAACGTAGCCAAGAAGTACGGCAAGACTGTCACCTTCATGCCTAAGCCAATTTTTGGCGATAATGGTTCTGGAATGCACACCCACCAGTCCATTTGGAAAGATGGTCAACCCCTGTTTGCTGGAGATAAATACGCTGGCTTGAGCGAAATGGCGTTGCACTATATTGGTGGTATCCTCAAGCATGCACCAGCACTGCTGGCAATTACTAACCCCACTACCAACTCTTACAAGCGGTTGGTACCTGGTTATGAAGCACCCGTGAATTTGGCTTACTCCCAAGGTAACCGTTCTGCTTCTATCCGGATTCCTCTTTCTGGTACTAACCCCAAAGCCAAGCGGTTGGAGTTCCGCTGTCCTGATGCGACTTCTAACCCCTACTTGGCATTTGCTGCGATGCTGTGCGCCGGGATAGATGGAATTAAGAACAAAATCGACCCAGGTGAACCTCTAGATAAAAATATCTACGAACTTTCTCCAGAAGAACTCGCGAAGGTTCCTTCAACTCCAGGTTCTCTGGAACTGGCGTTGGAAGCATTGGAGAAAGACCACGCTTTCTTAACAGAACCAGGCGTATTCACCGAAGACTTGATTGAAACTTGGATTTCTTACAAGTTGGATAATGAAGTTAACCCCATGCGGTTACGTCCTCATCCCTACGAATTTGCCCTCTATTACGATGTTTAATTCCTGAGTAGGAAACGCACTCTTCGGCTTCCCGTAAGGGTGTGAACGGTTTCTTAGCGCTGTTTGAGCGCATAAATCCCATAAGCTGAGCCACCCTGATAGGATGGGTGGCTTTTTTACTTAAGCAAATGAAATCAGCAAAAAACAAAGCCCTGCAAATGCAAGGCTTTGTTGAGATTCTATTTGGTGGCGGGAAGTGGATTTGAACCACTGACCTTCGGGTTATGAGCCCGACGAGCTACCAGGCTGCTCTATCCCGCGTCGTCTCTTCGTCTTCCTCAGTATAACAACAAAGTTAGAAATTTGGCAACTATAAAATCGATAATTCTCCAATAACTTCTAAACGCTTGTATTTACCGAGGTTCATGAATTTTTCTGACAGGGCTTCGGCAACGCTGGGAGTAATCCAGCCCAACTGCTTAAGTAAATGAATGGCAACGGCATACTTTGCTCGCTTTGCTCCGTCCATCACTTTAATTGCCAATCCCATGCCCTCACCTAATCTAGCAATGCACTGTACTCCTTCAGCACCAGCTTTACTGACGACATCTCCAAGGGCTAAACGCATCAGTTCCGTATCTAATTCTCCCTCTCCTGCCACCATCACGGAGTGATGCGTCATGGCACGCACAATACGCTCCATGTCCAAACTGCTACGAGAAGCAAGCTGAGCATACAATGACGCCATTTGAGCGAGTTGCATCAAATACGTAGGCGCGCCACAGTCATCATGAGCACTGATGAATTCCTCTGCTGGCATTCGCAGCAATTCTGATACTTTGGTGAGAATCAACTGCTGCACTGGATGTTTTCGCTGCAAGTAGTTATTTAAGGACCAATTGCATTGTTGACAAACGGCTAGCATGCCTGCGTGTTTGCCAGAACAATTGTATTCCAAACGACTGTACTTACCTTCTGGGATGGGACATTGGAGGGCTGAAGGATCGACATCAGCTCGCCAAAGTATATTAAATGCCTGTCTGACTTGCTCTATTGTTCCTCTATGGGAACTTGTCATAATCGCTAGGTCTTTATCGCTTAGGTTGTAGCGTTCTAAAGTCCCTGTGCTGGTTACTGCGATCGCCTGAAATGGTTTGAGCGCCGAACGAACAAATGTTGCAGTTTCAGCGTTTCCAGCAACCGATAGCACTCGTCCTCGATCATCACAGACGACGGCTTGGACGATATGCTTTGATTCTATAATGCCTTCACGCAGTAACCTGACTTCTAATGCGGCGGCTTGTGTTCGTTTTCCCATTGTCATGGGTAGAAATTTACCATAATTTTGTCTATTGTCTTTAGTCTTTTGCAAATAACAAATGACTCATGACCGATGATGATTACACCAGGTGCCAAACTATCGTACCAGCAACGAACAATACAGCCAAGCCAGCAAAGGTCATTTGTAATCGATTTATAATTGGTTTGATTGAGTAGGAAACAATCAGGCGATCGCGTGTCACCACTTCCTCTGGTTTCATCCAAGTTTGACCGTCATACCATCCTGACTCTTCGTAAAAGATGATTGGACTCATCAGGCGATCGCGGATATAAGACCAACCTAAATATAATCGTACTAGTACTAGCACAACCCCCACACTTGCTCCTGCTAGACTACTGAGAATAAACTGTGCAGTGTGCTTGTATGGGGGAAAGCTTGCTGCTGCGACTGGGGATGCCACTAACCACCATATTCCCCAAATCCACGCGATTTTTGTGAGATACTCGCGCCAATTCAAAGTACAGTCACGAAACAGCCAGGAGGATTTTAACTCTTCGTACTCATTGAGTGGTTGCTGTTCAGTTGGAACTGGGCAATTTGAGACCGAAGATTTTATCATGTTGGTTGACCCTCACCCGAAACGGAAGTTGAAAACTCGATACGTTCTGCATGTCCCCAAAACGCTTCTAGATTATAAAACTCCCGTTCTTTTGGCAACATGATGTGAACAATGACTTCACCATAGTCTTGCGCCACCCAACTTGCTTCAGATTTTCCCTCTACCCGTAGGGGACGCCTTTGCAATTCTTGTTTAAGTTTTTCTTCTATTGCGTCGGCGATCGCTCTCACCTGTACTCTCGAATAGCCCGTCACCACCACAAAGTAATCTGCCAGGTAACAAACATCTGCTACCTTTAGTAGCAATATATCACCTGCTTTGCGGTCTGATGCGGCTTCGGCGATCTTCAATGCGATCTTTCCACTCACATCGTCGGTATCAACCTGTGGGCTTCCTACTAGATTGTTTGTCACTGCGATCGATTGTCTTGGGAAATTAGTTGGGAAATAATCAGACATTAAACCTCAGCTGCTCTTTTTTTTGTAACAATTTTTTACAATGACTCGCGAACAACAATTGAGTTGCAACTGTGAGAGTTGGTTTTTTTGAATACTAACAAAAAAAACAGGTATCTATACGGTTTTTTGTACAATCGGCTGTTTGGCTTTCCACTTTTGTAGGAAGCAGTTACGTGTAAAGATAACTCGCGGATGAACCAAACAAGAACTCTCAAGTAATAATTTGAGAGTATAGTCACAGGTCAAAGCGACAGCCTGATGAATATTTTGACGGCTAATTTGTCTTAATGCTTGCAATTGTGGGGTATCGCCTCGTCCTGGCTCTATGCTATCCGCTAAAAACACGATAGAGCACAGCGGACTCATGCCTGGTCTACCTAAAGTGTGATTAGCAATAGCTTGTAAGACTTCTTCATCGTCTATGCCAAATGTTTCTCTTGCGACGATAGCGCTGACGTCTGCATGTAACAAATGGGGATTTGCTGCCATCACTTCGTCTACTTCCAATCCCTCTTTTTGTGCCATTTGCAAAAGTTTCTGTGGTTTAAAACATTTTGCTAAATCGTGCATTAACCCGGCCTGTGCAGCTTTTTCTCGATCCACTTTGTAATGAACTGCGAGATCCATTGCCATTTGCTCTACTCTGAGAATGTGGTTCACTCTGGGAGCTGGAACATTCTCTGTTAACCAGGTTAAGACTTTTTCGCGCATAAGGCTCTGATCTTGTTGACAATGGAGGTTTGTTGCAGTACTAGAGTTGAGTTATGAATATATAACTTTATTCTAACGAAGTTTTACTATCTAGATTCCTTTGGTCTGAGAAGCAGACGTTTTTGGCCAAAGGAATTGACCAGTGGTTCAATTGTTGAATCTTCAGCTATCACTGAGTAGAATAAAGACTCGTAGCGAGTTAATGCTTGTTCAAAAGCATACTGTTCAACTGCAAATTGGCGACTATTAGACCCCAAAGTTTTCACTTTTTCTGGGTTGTTGTATAAATCTAAAATCGCCTCTGCTAAAGCTTCAGGTTTTTCTGGAGGAACAACCACTCCACCACCACTTTGTTTGATAGCTCTTGCTGCTGTACCATTACTAGGTACTGATCCCACAACTGCCCGACCACTGCCGAGCAATATTTGGATTTTCGATGGCATGTTAAAAGATATAACATTTTTCTTTTGCACCACCAAACCCACATCAGCAGCTGCCAACAATTCTGGTAAACTTTCGCGAGATTGAAAAGGTAGCAGCAAAACATTATCAGCACCACATTCGGTGCAAGCCATTTGTAACCGCTGCAAACCTTTTGCTTCCCCTACAATCACAAAGGTTATATTTGGAATATGTCGTAACAAAGAAGCCGCTTTGACAACAGTTTCTAAACCTTGAGTCAGAGCAATGTTGCCAGAGTATAGCACCACAAATTTACCATCTAGGTTATGAGCTGCTCGAAAAGCGTTATTTTCTTTTGGTAGAGGTCGGATGAAATTCACATCCACCCAGTTGGGAATTTGTACAATTTTGCCCGGTGCTACGCCCTTTTTTTGTAAATTTTCTACAAACCCGTCGGCAATCACACTAATTTTAGTAGCACTGTGGTAAGCGAATTTTTCTAATGCTGTTAACGCTTTAATAAGCCATTTGTTCTTCAACAATCCAACGTGTAATGCAGCGTCTGGCAGTATATCTTGAAGATTTAAGACTACAGGGCATCTGTAAAGCCATCCTAAAAGGGCAGTTGGTAAGCAAACAGGTAGGGATGGTGAGGTTGAGAGAATGACATCTGGACGCCAACCTGCGATCGCTGGGAAAAAACTTGTAAGCACGAAACTTGCATCTAGCAATAGTCGGTCTATTAAGTTAGGCTGCGGACGAATCCAAACATAACTCCGTTGGATTTGAACCCCATTCTTGTACTCACTCACAAACCACTTGCCCCGATAATTCTCGTATATCCGACGTTCAGGGTAATTCGGCATAGCAGTCACTACGCGTACTTGATGTCCGCGCTTAACCAATCCCTCTGCTAATTCAGTCATCAGGGGAGCAATACCAATTGGTTCTGGATAATAGTTGTAAGAGTAAATCAAAATACGCATGGCAAATTAGTTTGAGTCTGAAGAACCCCGGTGTCTTTTCTATGACAACATTTGTTGTTAACCTTATTCCGCACTTGTGTGAGTTTATATATGCATTTTCGCTTCAGACGCTACCAATGTTAGCCATTTTTATTGAAGATTGAGTAAAATTTGATGCTATTTTGTAAGGCTTTCGTTAGTATTTTTCTTGCTGAGCAATAGCTATATCAATTATCTATATCATTAAATTCACTGAAATGGCTGTATCATGAACTTTTTTTATGCTTCAAACAGAGATAAATATGGTATACGTATAATGTCAAGAGATTTCTGACAATAAAAAACCTGGCATAAGTGCCAGGACATGAAACTTGAGTGTAAGGATTCTGTAGTGGAGAGTGAAGTATATTGACCAGGAAAGTCATCAGTCCTCAGGGGTCAGAATTGAGCGCGTGTGTATTGTGTAGGAGTGAGGGAGGGGGTTCTTGGGTAGCCAGGCTCTAACACCGGGTCTCCCGACAGTCAGCGTAGCCACGTGGTTTCAGTGCTTTCACGGTGAGTGAAGTATCTCCCAATGGGATTCGCTAATACGGGGAAGCATCTTTAGGCAGGGGAAGAAAGAGCTAATGGACAATTATTGCTTCCCCTGGTGCTCTGTTCTACCCTTGCTTAAGAACTGCTTACCTCAACGAGTAAACGTTTCAATTATGAGGATTTCCCTGTTCCCTGTTAAGAGTTCCCTGTTAAGAGTTCCCTCTTAATACACTCTTAGTTCCTTTACACCTCTAAAAATAGATTTAAACAGCGCCACTGTTTTTCTTAAATAAGATAGCTACTGTTTTAAAGATTAACTTCAAATCGTAGATTAAGTTCCAGTTCTTTTGATACTGTAAATCTAAACGAATGACGTCTTCAAATTTACGGATACTAGACCGTCCATTTACTTGCCATTCTCCGGTCATCCCTGGTTTGACATCCAAACGTTGCCACTCTGGAACTTCATAGCGCTCTACTTCATCTGGTGTAGGTGGTCTGGTACCGACTAAACTCATCTCTCCTTTGAACACATTCCAAAATTGGGGTAGTTCATCTAAGCTGGTTCGACGCAAAAACCGTCCAACCTTGGTTATTCGTGGATCATTGTCTATTTTGAAAAATGCTCCTTGAACCTGGTTCTGCTTTTCTAGTTCGGCTTTTTTCGCTTCTGCGTCAATATACATTGAGCGGAATTTCCAAATCAGAAAGCGTTTGCCCATCCAACCACAACGAGTTTGACTAAAGAAAATTGGGCCAGGACTATCGAGTCGAATAGCCACAGCAATAGGGATAAACAAAACTCCTGTAATCACCAAACCAACTAGTGATCCAACTATGTCTATAAACCGTTTCATCCAAGAACGAACAGAAGGATGTGTCGTTGGTAGTTCTTCTAATTGACTCTTTGATGGTGTTTCGCCTTGAGACTCAATAGAAAAAACTTTATCCAGTCCTGTCAGGTTAAGTACTGACATAACCTGAGGAGTCACATTCCGTAGTATAAAATCGATATTTTTTTCATGAGCAATTTTCAAATTACTGACCAAGGCACCTAAACCACTACTATCCATAAAAGTCGTTTGGTGAAAGTCAATGATAATTTGTTTAGTATCGGGAAATGCTCGAGTTATCTCTTGGCAGGTTTGCTTAAAGGCTACAGCCTCAAGCACGCTCAACCGCGCTGGTACCTGCACAATTGCCGTGTTATTTGAGAACGTCACCGGAAAATTTACCTCTTTGGGTTGGCTAGTCATGAAACCCTGCACTTTCGTTGCCATGTCAATATAATCTGCCAAACACTATTTAGTCCAAGCGAATTGATAGTTACTTCAGTTGAGATTGGATATCATCAGGGACGATTCACAATGGAACAAGAAGCTAACTAATTTGAAGTGTCAAGAATGAAGTATGCCAAGAAAGAATAACGGGTAAGAAATAAAGTATTTCATATTTTCTTCTTCATTTCCTACTTTCGGTTTCTCATTTTTGCCGTATCTTCATATTTTTGACTGAATGCTTCATATTTCTTTTGTGAAAAACATTCTTGCTTTTGTGCCAACGTAGCACATACCTATTGCTATCATCACATGACCATTAAGACTACTGTTACACCTACCGCACGCCTGATAGAGGTCTTTTCCGCCATACAAGGGGAAGGACTGAATGTGGGAACACGTCAAATTTTCATTCGTTTTGCTCTTTGTGACTTGCGTTGTCACTTTTGCGATAGCGCACACACTTGGAATGCACCACACACTTGTAGGATAGAGCAAACCCCTGGATTACGTGACTTTGAAATTTACTCGAATCCTGTTTCATTACCCATGTTACTAGAATGGGTTGAGCGACAAAACTTGCCTTGTCTACACGATACAATTACCATTACGGGTGGCGAACCACTTTTACACACCCCATTTTTGGTAGAATTCTTACCCCAAGTACGCTCATTGACAAGTTTACCCGTATACTTGGAAACTGGGGGACATCGTCCAGACCAACTTAAGAATATACTACCACTAATAGACTCTGTGGGAATGGATTTCAAACTGCCTAGTGCAAGTGGCGAAAATCGTTGGCGAGAACATGCTGAATTTCTTCATCTGTGTTGGACATCACAAGTAGAAGTTTTTGTTAAGATAATTGTTTCTCAAACAACAAATCCCACTGAGTTAGAACAGTCAGCTCAATTGGTAGCGTCTGTCAATCCATCTATCCCAGTATTTTTACAATCTGTCACGCCATTAGATGATCCTGGTGCGTTCAAACAACTACCTGTGGCTGCTCCCTCTCCCAGTCAAGTCTTAAATTGGCAAGCATTAATGAAGCGTTTTGTCAAGTGTGTACGTGTCGTTCCTCAAACCCATAAAATGCTGAATCAACTTTAACTTTTGAGAGTAAAAATCTAAACGTGTTAGTAGTTAGTTATTAATTGTCCTACTCACTACTAACCTTTGTGAAGATATTATCAAGCAAAAATCCAATTGTATAAATTTTTGATGTAAGAAACATGACATTGTTAGAGAGTTAATTTGTTCTTAACACGAAAGTCAGATGCTGAAAAAAGTTATTCATGATTCTTTTTCTCTTACGCATGATTCAAGTCAAGCATTTGTTTTCCCTGTTAAGCTGCTCGTTAATTCTGTCCGCAGTCAGTCTTACGGGATACATAAAATCGGCATATGGTATTTCCTTAAACAATACCCTCTCCATTGGTGGTGAAAGTACAGATTTATACCCATTTAGTGGCAACAGCGCTAATGTCAATCGTTTGGGATTTTTCTCGGATCTCTACTATGACCGCTCGAATAATGTATATTATGGGTTGGGCGATCGCGGTCCCGGTGGCGGCAGAATCCCATACAACACACGAGTACAAAAGTTTTCTTTAGATGTTGATCCCAGTACAGGGGCAATTGCAAATTTTCAAGTCCTAGAAACGATTTTGTTCACAAAAGATGGTCAAAATTTTAACGGCATAAACCCCACATTGCTGAATGGCAATGCAGGAACTCTTGGTTTAAGTTTTGACCCAGAAGGATTTGCTGTTGCTCCTAATGGTCATTTTTATGTGTCTGATGAGTATGGGCCGTCTGTGTATGAATTCAAACCTGACGGTTCGTTCTTACGGGCGTTTACCATCCCAGAAAATTTAATTCCAAAAGAAGCGAATGGCAAGCTGAACTTTGTCGATGGTCGTCCAACCATTACCAATGGACGCCAAGATAATCGAGGATTTGAAGGCTTAACTCTTTTACCTGATGGTAGCAAACTCTATGCTGTGCTACAAGGTCCCTTGGTAAACGAAGGTTCAAACGATGGTTCACCAGACGGACGACGTAGTGGTAATTTACGATTAGTAGAATTTGACACAGCAACTGGAAAAAGTACGGCTCAGTACATCTATCAACTAGAAAGTTTAGCAGACATTAACTCCCGCATTCCTGGAACAAAAGATGATTTTGCGGCAAATTCCCAAGGGCGTAATATTGGTTTGAGTTCTATTACTGCGCTCAATGAAAAGGAATTCCTAGTCATAGAAAGAGATAATCGCGGGTTTGGGGTGGACGCACTGAATAATTTGGTACAAGATCCAACCCAGACACCACCACCTGTTGGTAGCAAGCGAGTGTACAAAATTGATTTAACGGCTGCAACCGATGTCACCGAAATCAGTTTGGCAAACACCAATACATTACCCACTGGTGTTAACCCAGTTAGTAAATCTTTATTTTTGGATATTGCTGCAACTTTGAGTCCTGACAATCCAGGTGATTGGACCAAGATAGCAGAAAAGATGGAAGGTCTTACAATTGGTCCGCGACTCAATGATGGTTCTTATGCCCTGCTCATTGGAACAGACAATGATTTTAGCGTCACTCAAGAGGACAATTCCACTCAGTTTGACATTTGTAGCAATACCAATGGTACCAGCTACAGCAAGAAAACAATTGACAGTGGCTGCCCAGAAGGTCAAAAGTTAATTCCTGGGTTCCTTTACTCGTTTAAGGTAAGTTCGGCTGAACTCGGCAAATTTGTCCCATCACAAAAAGTGCCAGAAGCAACAACAACAACTGGACTCATATTGCTGGGTTTAAGCAGTTTCTGGCTGAAACGGCGAAGTCATACTTAAATCAGTGAACAGTGAACAGTTAACAGTTAACAAAAGAAACGAATCCGTATTTCTCTTTGATAATTGGTAACTGATAACTGATAACTGATGACTGTTAAATTCCGCCTTCATCCATATTCCTAGATTTTGATTTTGCCTTATTGGCACTACGCTTAAGGGCAGAGAGGCGTGCTTCGTATTTAGACCGCTGGCGCTTGCTGGGTGTGTTGTCAATAAGGGTTTTCAAGGCGCTACCCAGACTTTTGTAGGCATTGGGGAGAGTGTAACCGAAGCGAGTTGCTAAGGCGATCGCCTTCTCGTCCGCATCAACCAATTCTTTTAATTGCTTTTCGCCATTGTTCTTTTGATAAAGTCGCCAGCCGGAAACTCCACACAAACCCAAAGCGAGTACTAGCAACAATCCATCCTGTACCCACAACTCACCAACAGCACCGCCTAAACCAATCGCCAAAGCCGCCATTTCCCAACCATCTTTGGGAATAGTGTCATTTTGAATGCGGGCTACTTCGTGCCAGAATAATAGATTGCGCTGATCCATCGCCAGTGAATCCCATTTTGCCAAGTCGATTTGAACTTCGACTTGGTCTTTGCCAATTTCTTCGCAGCGGATCATCGGTGGATTAACCTCAGTCGTACCTTCAACCGTGACCCAGCTTTGCAATTCCGGTGGTAGTAAGCCCTTTAACCGCCGTAGTTCGCTCATTTCTGCTTTGGCAGAGGAGGTTACATAGGATGTCATAATATCCAGCCCTAGAAAACTTCAGTATATAGAGGGTATCACTTTGGAGTATAGCGATTTCACTGGCGATTCGGCTTATTCGCCAGGAAAACTTCCCCTTCTTTTACGAGCTTCCATCGCCTTTTCTAAGAGATCTAGCAATCCAGGAGCTTGTTCCTGAATGCTGAGTAGAATTCTCTCACCAAGTTCTACATTACCAGGGTCATGACCTGTTTCCATCACTGCTATCAGACGAGGTATCGCCACAGAATCAACAAGCTGAACTAACCCATGTAAACAACGGTTAAATTGCTTTTCTGTGAGAATCGAGTCTTCCAGGGGAAACTCAATTATGGCACGGATTTCGCCATCTGATGGATCATACTCCCATTGCAGCATTTTGGTTTCCCAGGAAATATAAAGCATTGTTTGAAGAATAGCTGCTTTGTGAGGGTGATCTGTCACCCCTGATAACACTTGGGGCGCAAATAGCCGGAAAAATTTTCCCTCTTCGTCCAGCTGGACAACAATCAGGAAATCTTCAACATTATCACTTTCTACACCTGTGACAATACGGTCTTCTTCTTCGTCGATACGGTAGTCCCAACCAAGGTTGTCTAAATAATAAGCAATCTGTTGTAGATCAGCTGCCATAAAAGCCTCATATGTTTACAGAGTGGCTGTTATCAGACCTAGTTTAACCTGAGCGAGGTAGGAGCATAGAATACCATTGCTACCTTCTTTTTTCTTGTCTTCTGTTCTCTACGTATAATAAAAACGTCAAAAAAAATACTATTTATACACAAATGGATGACTTTCTACCGTTACCATAGACGATTGAGTTTCTGTTTTAACAGTTATAAGCTGTCACACATATTAAGAATGAATACAGCTAGGGCTAGACTACTGCGCTCGTTCCTGGGCTGCAGCCTGGGAACGAGAAATTGAGGCTCTGCCTCTTATTGAAAATGGTGCAAAATCTCTGTTTTAAGAGTTATACGTCTGGTAGCATATTCAAATGAAGTGGAGTTTTTCCTAAAAAGATAGCAACTTCAATATGCATAAAATATGTCAAATCTATCTGACTATATCACAACAAAAGCAGCCATCATTCAACAAGTCAAATCAGTGGAGGAAACTCTACCAATAAGAAATGATGCTTGCCGATCAAAAATTTTTCTCCATCCACATCCAACTTCAAAAGTTTGCCTTTTTTTTCATGGATTTACTGCTGGTCCTTATCAGTTTGAACCCATAGGAAAAAAACTATTTGACGCTGGTTACAATGTTTTAGTACCCTTACAACCAGGTCACGGAGTCGCTGGAGATTGGAATGGAGACAATCCCCCTCCTCTACCAACGGAACGCGAAATTTATCAAGAGTTTGCACTTTCTTGGTTGAAGGTGGCACAAAATTTAGGAGAGCAAGTGATAGTAGGTGGATTATCCACAGGTGGAAATTTGGCAGCAACTTTAGCTTTAGAATATCCCGAATCAATTAAAAAAGCTTTACTCTTTGCTCCTTACATAAGCAGTAATAACGCAATTATAAATTTTGTCGTGGAAGTTCTCCCAATTTATTATGAATGGCTGAATAAAGATAATACAGGTAATTTTGGCTATGAAGGCTTCCGCATTCCAGCACTGCGGATTTTTTTAGAAATGGGTCAAGAAATTATTGATAGAGTCAAAACTAATTTAGCCGTGCCGATGTTTATTATTTATAGTGAAAGCGACCCAGCTATCAATCACTGTGAATTGCAAGAGTTTTCTAAAACTACAATTGAACAGCAGCCAAAATCTTGGTATTACAGCTTTGACAAAATCTTTGAAATTCCCCACACAATGATGACAAAAACTGAGGGGAATCAATATCAAGACTTGCTCATGACTATGGCTAAAGCTTATCTTGAAAGTGAGGCGACTTGGTCTGAAGTGATGGAACTTGGTTATCAAATACTGCAAGGAAAGACTTTTGATATTGCTACTCAAGAGCTAAATTTAACAGAAAGAATTTCTCCAGATTTATCGCTCATGTTAGCAGTGATGGATAAAAAAATAATTATTGATGCTTTCAAAGAGAGATCAATCTACAGTTGAACACAAATATGATTCAATAGATATCTGTTGGAAAACAATGTAGAGACGTTCCATGGAACGTCTCTACAAGAGTTGCAGATAACGCACAATTAATTTCACCAGATGTCTAATTGGAAGCAGATGTTTTAATAGACTTCAAAATCCCACTCTCTACTTGATTAATTGCTACCATGATGCCATTTTCCGGGTTTTCTAGCAGAGAAAATTTGACTTGTTTCAAATAATCGTAAATAGCTTCTCGTAATCTTGGTTTTTCAACCGCCACCGTATGATTATAATCCCAAACATCCCAAATTATGATACCTATACCTACAATTGGGTCTAATAACTGTGCTCCAATTTTTCCAGCCACGACACCACCAGTCTTTGCTGCCATTTTTGCACCAGCTTTTCCGGCAAAAGATACGGCAATTTTACTTCCTACCTTTGTCACTGTTGGAATCATTGCTTTTGCAAGTAAATAAGTACTTCCACCAGTCAAAACCTTCAATGATAAATTAGAAAGATTTCCTTCCATATCATTGATAGTCACTGCAATATCACCAAGATAACGCTCCCAATCTCCCTGAGGAATCTTGTAACTGCTCTGGATATTAGAAATATTTTGACTCAATTCTGTAACATAAAATTTTATACTATCTGTTGTAATTTTCTCAAATTCAAGCTGTGCAATTTTCGGTCTGAGGACACGCTTAGCAAATTCTGTTTGAAAATCTTGAGTCAATTTTTCAGCTACTGCTTGTCCTGGAGATGGTTTGTTTTTATTCGTCCAATGAGTAACGGTTGAATATAACCATGTAAAAGGAGTACTCAACTCCATCTTCTTTTGATTGAAGTAATTAAAATACCAACTGAGGAAGCTTTCATCAACACGAGTCATCAATTCATCAACCCAATTATCTAATTGTTCTGAAGCAAAACTCTCTGCTTGAGAATGTGCATTCTTCACAGCAGTAACGAGTGCTTGATCAATATCTTTGGGTATTTGTGGGACGACTACATGAACTTCTTGACTAGGACTCTTAACTGAATTTTCTAGTTTTCCAGGAGATGAACCTGTGATTAAAGCTTTGCCTAGTAAGGGAATAATCACAATGATAATGACAACAGCCCATATAAAAGGAGTTATTGATTTAAGAAAGTCACTCCAAGCTGTAATGCGTTGTGTCTTTTGTTGAAAAGAAACTTTTTCTTTTACTTCCTGTGATGTTGTTGGTTTTTGAGTAGAAGTAGATTCTAAATTCTGTTGTTGCTCATCTGTCATAATCTTAAGCCACGTTCAAAGGTAAAGATTTCAGCCATTTTTACCAGCTTTGTGTGATGAGTTTAAATCTTCACGCCATTTAAAAATGATTTGCTCGTCAGCCTGCCTAAACTCTATATTAAACTTATCAAATACAACTTCCCGCCCCAAAAGCAATTGCTCTCCACCTGTGTTAGTTTGTAACCATGCCACAGGAGCAAGAAAACTGTGTCCATCAATTGTCATTTCAACATTGCGTAAAACATACTCAACTCTTCCACCGATAGTTTCTGCCAGTAAAGCTGATTCTGCATCAGCTAAGGCATATCCTAAATCTTGACCAACTTTTAAGGATATTAAACTCAGTTCTGCACCAGAGTCTACTAACATTGTTGTGGAAATATCTATATCTCTATGCTTCAACTTAACATGACAATTTGGCAGCCAATCATGGCGACTCACTGTACGAAAGCGAATTGGTAAAATTTGGATAGAAGCGGTGCTACGGGGAACTAAGTAAATTGCATATAGCTGTTCTGAAGCATCTGCTAACTCTAACACTTCACGCAAGTTTTCACTGTGAGCAATTAAGCCATTAGCATTATAAGCAACATATTGATTTCGATATAAATCTAATAACATCTGGCGGTTGTGGTTCAACCACTTCAGCATCTCGCGGCTTTCATTTTGAGAAGGTGTTTGACTCATACATATTGCAATTTATAAATTAAGTAATAAATTAAGTAATAAATTAAGTAATAAAAAATTCAGGTGTTTTTAAACAGCTTTTCTGTTTACCTCTTAATTGTAAGCATGACTGACAGGACAAGGATGCAAAACAATTTTTGGTTTCAATACTACCGACTCCTTGGGTAAGAGGATAGGGCGCTTGGAAGTCGTGAGTGTAAATACTTGTCTTCCTTTAATCCTGTGCCAAGCACCATGACACAATTCTTTAAGAGTGCGTAAGTTTAGACCACTTACAATTATATAGAGTCAGAAAAAAGGTTATGAAGTTATTTCCTTCTATTTACTACACTATAACTAATTAAACGAAAACGTTATGTTTTACACCGTAGAAGATGGTGATACGCTACCGAAGATTGCTGATAAATTTTATGGCGATCGCACTCATTGGCAAACCATTTACGATGCTAATCCAGATGTCATTGTACTTGTACCTGGAGCAGAACTTTTCATTCCCCTTGACTCATATTCCGAGTTCCAAAGCAAATGTGAAATCATTGTTGTTTACGATAACAATGAAAGCCATGTGCTTTGATAATTACCTAATGGTAGGGGTACAGCAGTGCTGTGCCCCTACGGAAAACCTGTGTTCTAGCCAATAGAAAACTGCTGCGCAAACGCCTATCGGGGCTAGCGTCAAGCCTCCGGCTTATCGCACTTTTCTTTCTCTTTCTCTTCCTCCTCTGCGTCCTTGGCGTCTATGTCCTGCGGACACGCTACGCTAAGGCGGTTCAATAAAAAAAAGTGCGCCACGACAAACGTCAACGCACCCAACAAAATTCATTACAACAAGAGGTTCACCCTGAGCGCAGCCGAAGGGTCAAATTAAATCTTCGCTTCTTCCTTCACCAACTTATCCCAACCCAAATCTTTCAAACTATTATTCCGACGTAGCGGACGAGTCACCAACTCCAGAATGTCACGCGCATTAGTAAAACCGTGAATCTGAGCAAAAGTAAACTCCACAGACCATTTAGTATTGATCCCTCGTGCTTCCAATGGGTTAGCATGAGCCATACCAGTAATCACCAAATCTGGCTTCAAATCGTAAATCCGCTGCACTTGATTGTAATTGTCTGGCTTCTCCACAATCTTAGGCAAAGGTACGCCCATTTCCTGACAAGTCTTCTCCAAAAACTTCAATTCAGCATCTTGATAACGCTTATCCATGTATGGAATACCAATTTCCGGAACCGTCATACCGCAGCGTACCAAGAACCGTGCTAAGGAAACTTCCAACAAATTATCACCCATGAAGAACACAGACTTACCACGAATAAGTTTTATGTAGTCTTCTAAACTTTCCCAAATTTGTGCTTCCCGTTCATCCAAACCTTTAGGCGTAATACCAAACACTGAGCAGATTTTCTCAATCCAAGCGCGGGTTCCATCTGGACCAATCGGGAAGGGTGCGCCAATTAGTTTACACTTGCGGCGACGCATCAAGGTAGTCGCAGTCCGGCTAAGGAAGGGGTTGACACCAGCGACATAATACCCTTCTTCAAGGACAGGCAATTCAGTGAAGCGCTTAGCGGGTAGCCAACCAGAAACTTTGATACCTTGCTTCTTCAGTTCCAGAGTTAGCTGAGTGACGACGGGATCGGGAAGAGAACCAAACAGAACCAATGGTGGATGATCCACGTACTCAGATTCTTCTTGAACAACTTCTTCTTTTTTCTTCCCAAAGTTGAGGAGTTTGGAAATAGCGTTACGCTCATTTTTCTCAGCTTCCACCACAGGCGCTTTATCAGGACAACGTGTCGCCATTGCTGCTAACACGGTATCTTCTCCTTGGGTGAAGGCGTAGTCCAAACCGTTAGCGCGTGCGACGACAATAGGAATACCAATTTCGGATTCTAGCTTGGGTGCTAAACCTTCTAAATCCATTTTGATGATTTCCGTGGTGCAGGTGCCAATCCAGACAATGACACTGGGGTTGCGATCGCGCTTAATCTGCGCACACAGCCGCTTCAACTCTTCATAATCATTCAGCTGTGCAGAAATATCACCTTCTTCCAATTCTGCCATTGCATAACGGGGTTCAGCAAAAATCATGACCCCCATTGCGTTTTGCAAGAAATAACCACAAGTTTTTGTACCAATCACCAAAAAGAAGCTATCTTCAATTTTTTGGTAAAGCCAAGCGACGCAGCTAATCGGGCAAAAAGTGTGGTAATTTCCAGTTTCGCACTCAAAAGTTAAGCTTTCTGGTTGAGCAAGAGTCATTTTAGTGTTTTCTCCCCTTGATTTATTAAGCTAAAAGCGCAGTTAAAAGTAAGGCAGACTATGTGTGGAAGAATAAACACTTTCCTCCAAACTGCCATAATCTATGGCATGACACCAGCCACACCCAGATTCAACATAAGTTTGTTCAATTTAGGTTAAGTTTTGGGGAACAGACGATCAATCTCTGATTCATTCAAAGAACCAGAAGATTTTTCTTCCCCTAAAAGCGTTTCGTTATCCGCTTCTCCCTTTTGGGTTACGGTTTCGCTACCCCAGGAATCTGACAAAGCATCAGCAAACCCACTCTCATTTGATACGTTTGCTACAGGAGTTTTGCTGTCTACTTCCTTCAAATTATCAAAAGAAAGATTGCCAAACTCATCACCTGAGTTATGCGCCTTGTAAAACTCACTATTTGAAATTTTCTGGTTAGATGAGGAATTATCAATCCCGTGTTGAGTTCCTTGGAACTCGTTTGGTTGAGTAACATTATCCCTGCTTGGATTGAGTACCCTTGGAGAATTTGTCAGTGTTTCATCACTTAAATTTTCACTTGAGAAATCGGACTCTCCCACGTGTTTTTCTATACGTAACTTCGGAAGAGCACGGTTACCAAGAGCAAGATCAGGATCGAAATTTAACCCCAACACCTCAACCAAGGTGTCAGCATCAGGATTCAATTTAGAAAATGGCATCATTAACTGCGCCAGTTTCGGTTCCAGTGCGTTAACAACTCCCAGGATGAGGTAAGAAGGTGGGCGACTCCCGCCATCGGGAGTGTAAACAGATTCCACCTCCATGTGCAGGGAAATCCAGTCACGATTCACCTGGAAAAATTGCAACCACTTCTGCTTTAAAGATTCAGTAAAACTATCAAAAAAAGCCATATTGTCGCCTATCCTGGAACTAAGATGATTTATACAATCATCAAGTCTAGTTCTTCTTGAGGATTAGAAACTTGTTGTTTACCCGGATTTAAATAGAAATCGGATAACAAAGCGAACAAGTCGCGGTCTGGTGAATCATTTGGTACAACACCTTCCGGACGAGCCAAAATTTGGTCAGCGATGTTGAGATAATAATCGCAAACGTAGTTTAAAGAGGGGTCATACTCTGCCATTTCAAACAAAGTTTTACCCTTGACGCGAGAAACACGGATATCTTCAATCAAAGGCAAAACTTCCAAAACTGGCATAGGTACCGATTCCACGTACTTTTCAATCAAGTCACGCTTTGAGGTGCGGTTACCAATTAAGCCAGCAAGACGCAGTGGGTGAGTCCGGGCTTTCTCCCTAACTGAAGCGGCGATACGATTAGCAGCGAACAAAGCATCAAAGCCATTGTCAGTCACAATCAGACAGTAATCAGCGTAGTTGAGGGGCGCTGCAAAACCACCGCAAACAACGTCACCGAGAACGTCAAACAAAATAACATCGTACTCATCAAAGGCGTTGAGTTCCTTCAAGAGTTTCACAGTTTCGCCTACCACGTAACCGCCGCATCCAGCACCTGCGGGGGGACCACCTGCTTCCACACAATCCACACCACCGTAACCCTTATAGATGACATCTTCAGGCCAGACATCTTCGTAGTGGTAGTCCTTTTCTTGGAGAGTGTCAATAATCGTTGGAATCAAGAACCCGGTAAGGGTGAAGGTGCTATCGTGTTTGGGGTCGCAACCAATTTGCAGTACTTTCTTACCGCGCTTGGCTAGGGCGACGGAGATATTACAGCTTGTTGTGGATTTCCCGATACCGCCTTTTCCGTAAACTGCTAGTTTCACTGTTGTTTGCCTCTTATAGGTTTTTGTCAAACTTGTGGCTTAAACACTTACCTTCACCTAGCCTGAGATGGCGATATGTGAGGTCTCATGACTGTCATTATTGTGTAAGTTACATAGAAAATAAAGGGGGCTGTCAAGTGTATTAGGGTTCTATAAGATGAATGATCGTTTAATGAGAAGAATTTGACTGTTGATTATTTTGCATCGCTTTTGAATCTTTAAAACAAAAGTATTTTATTTCTTAATAATCTGTTTTTATAAAAAAAGTTACAAAACACAAAAAGCGAAAAATCTTTGTGTATCTATAGTTTTGATTAGAAAGACGTATGTGAAATAGAGGGAACAGGGAACAGGGAATAGGGAACAGGGAAGAAGGGGAATGGCGCTATACGGTTCGGATAAGATCAGAACGCCTGCGGCGACCCCCTTAAAAAGGGGGTAAATGGCTAAAATAGCCCTGCTTTTTAAGGGGGGTTGGGGGGGATCTCTTTCTTAATCAAACTGTATTGAGGGATGGTGTTTCTTTCATACGTCGCTTGCGCTTTGTGCTAAGCGTGAAAGGCTTAGATGAAACCCTATCCCTCTGGGCAAAAATCCAATGTAAAAAATTATTACATATTACATATAAGTTAAATTTTTTCTCAAATCTCAAAATCTACTGAGCTTTATGTTAATAAAACAAGTTTATTCAAGAAACCTCTTCTTGCGGTGAATTCATCTCTTGCAAGGTTTGCCAACCAGCTTCCCACTGAGAACGGTCTTGTAACAATTTGGCGTTAATCCAAAAGCGGACATTGGGATCACAAGCTGCTACCATCTCGGCATAAACCCACTTACCTTGATTTTTGCGGTTGATAACTCGGAAATGTCGCCAGCCATCGACTTTTTGCTGGGCTGTCCATTTGGAACCGAGTAGGTAGGGGAATTTTTGCTTTTTAGTCATTTGTCAAAAGTCAATATAATTATTGGTTATTTCTCCCCCGTCTCGCTATGTCCGCAGCTAGACGGAAATTGATATAAGCATAGAAAGACGATGGCGATCGCCTAAATGAAATCGCCCAGATCAATCAGCAACTCACAATATTGGGGGTTTAACTCTCATGATCATGCAAGCACAAGAGCAACGCAACTACTCATCTGAAGAATATCTGGAACTAGAGGTCAATTCAGAAGAACGCCATCAATATATTGATGGAGAAATCATCCCAGTGATAGGTGGCACACCCAATCATAACCAAATTGCTGGTAACCTTTCCTCATCTCTAAACTTTGCCCTTAAGCGTCAGCCTTATCGAGTCTTTGTCACCGATCAACGGCTTTGGATTCCCCACAAGCGAATTCACACTTATCCTGATGTGATGGTTATTGCAGGACAACTTGAATTTGCTGAAGGACGGAAAGACACTCTCACAAATCCGTTGATGATTGCTGAGGTACTCTCAAAATCTACCAGAAGTTATGACAAAGATGAAAAATTTGCGGCTTACCGAACTATCTGTAGCTTTCAGGAATATGTTCTGATTGATCCATACACGATGCATATTGAGAAATACTTCAAAACTGATAATAATCAATGGCTGTTTAGTGAATATGAAAATGGTGATGGGATGCTGTCACTTGGTTCGGTTCCCTTCCAAATTTCGCTAGCAGATATTTACGTAATGGTTGATTTGGAGGTAGAAGTTGATTGACAGTTATCAGTTACCAGTTACCAGTTATCAGTTATCAGAGCATATTCATGGAGAATTGGTATAAGTCAATATGGTTGATGATAAGACCAAAACCGTTACCAAGACGATAATGTAGAGACGTAGCATCCTACGTCTCTACAACAGCGACCCTATTATGGTATTTGGCGCGTCTGCAAAACTCATCCGGAATACAGTAGTGGCACAGTGAAACTAATTGTAAAATCAACAAATTAAAGTCATGCCCCTGACTTTCACCTTCGCCCTCACTCAACAGCAAACTTTTGAACTACGCTGTGATTATGGCTCACGTTCTCTGGATACAGCAGAATTGAGTAAACTAATTGATGAATGTGAGCAAAATTACTACTCCCATGAGAGCGATCGCCCCCCCTTACTTCTCCACATAGGACGCCAACTTTACCAATGGATAGATGGTAAGGAAGGATGGCTGAGAAGGGCGCTGGATGAGGCGGAAGAACAAACGATATATCTGGATTTAATTCAAACGAGTGAAGCGCAGGGGTTGAACCTGGAAACGCAACGGGTGGCGTTGGGACTCGCTCATTTGCCGTGGGAATTGCTACACGATGGGACAGGGTTTTTACTAGAACGGCAGGATATAGCAGTATTGCCTGTGCGTTCAGTGCAGCAGCGTAATACGAATGTGGCTGGCGTGCAAAATCGTCCTTTGCGGTTGCTGTTCATGGCGACTTCGCCGGAAGATATTAAGCCAGTTCTTGATTATGAGCGGGAAGAAACGAATATTCTGCAAGCAACTAAAGACCAACCGCTAGCTTTGATTGTAGAGGAAAGCGGCTCGGTTCAGGAATTAACTAATTTAGTCCAATCCTATGAGGAAGATTATTTTGATGTTTTTCACTTGACCGGACACGGGATAATTTATACCCAAGAAAATTTTGGCGGTTTACTTCCAAAAGGCAGAAAAATCAAGGATTATACGCCCTGCTTCATCACCGAGGATGAGGTGGGTAATGTACAATTGACTACCGTGGATGATTTAGCAAAAGCTTTTCGAGGACGCTTCCCACGGGTGATTTTTCTTTCTGGCTGTCACACTGGGCAAGTCGCTAACCAGGGAACAGTCCCATCAATGGCGCAGGCTTTGGTGAAGATGGGGGCGGGTGTTGTTTTAGGTTGGGCGCGTCCGGTGTATGATCGGACGGGTATTATTGCGGCACAAGCATTGTATCAAGCTTTGGCAACGGGGGCGACGGTAGAAGAAGCAGTCAAAGCAGCGCAACAGGAAATGATTACTCAAGAATGCTCCGACTGGCATTTGTTGCGGATTTATCGAGATACGCGCCAAATTGAGCAATTAGTCACACCGCTGAGAACCAAAAAGCGGGAGAAGCTGAAATTTACACAGCCGGAAAGCGAATTTCTGGATGAAAACAATATCGTGAAAGTCGCCAGTCGCTGGGAATTTGTTGGACGCAGACGCCCGCTACAACGGTGTTTGCAAGCATTACGAGAAACCAGCGACAACATCGGTGTATTTATTGCTGGGATGGGTGGACTGGGTAAGAGTTCCTTGGCGGCGCGGTTGTGTACGCGAGTCCAGACACAGCGTCCGAATTTTGAGCGGGTGGTGTTAATTGGACCTTTGGATGAGGTAGGCTTACTCAATAAACTTTCCAGTAAGTTTGAGCGGTTTGCAGATGTGCCTGCATTGCTGAATGAACCAAAAGTTTCTCTTAAAGGGCGACTGCAAAACTTTTTTGAGAGAATTGAAGCAGAAGAAATTGATCGTCCGTTGTTGTTGGTGCTGGATGACTTTGAGCAAAACATCCCGAAAGCGAATATTGAAGATAATTCACTGCGGATGACGGCGGAAGCATACAGGATTTTAGAAGCGATTTGTGCAGCGCTGGAGGAAAATGCAGCCCAGAGTCGGTTAATTGTTACCTGTCGCTACCTAAAAGATGATACCTTACCACCGCACCAGCTGCATTTAGAATCTTTGGCGGCGATGAATCCGGCGGATGTTGATAAAATCTGCCGGGAATTAGACAAAGAAGTCAGGCAACAGGTACACGAACAGCGGATAATCAAAATAACCGACGGCAATCCCCGCTTGTTGAGATGGCTGTTGAATGTAGTTAAGCAACCGGGCTTAGAATCAGATGAGTTGTTGACGCGGTTGGAGAATACGCAGCAGGAGTTTCGGGAAAATATTTTGGCGGAAACGCTGTTGAGTGGGTTGGAAGATGGAGAAAAAAAGTTTCTGGCTAGGTTGAGTGTGTTTCATTTGCCAGTGACGGAGGATGTTGTTAACGCTGCAACCTCACCCCCAGCCCCTCTCCTTAGCACAACCTCACCCCCAGCCCCTCTCCTTACTAAGGAGAGGGGAGCAAGAGATGAGCAGAGGTTATGGTTAGAGAAATTAGTAAGCCTCAGCTTAGTTGAATCTGCCACAACTCACGCCAGCCAAACCGCCGAATATCGCGTGACGACGATTTTAGAATTCTTGCTGGAACCATTATTGAGTGAGGAAGAGTGGCAAACAACGCGACAGCAAGCGGCAAGAAAAATTTATCAAGTGTGGTGGGAGGAGTCTGACAAACGCACGGAAGAGAAAGGACTGGAAATAGTGCGTTTGGGACTGCTGGCTGGGGAGCAGGAAATTGCTGTCAGTGTTGGAGATAGGATTGCAAATCGCTGGGTGAACAGTTCCCGATTTTTGGAGGTTGTCCAACTTTGTGATCAACTCCTGCAAAAGTTTGTGGACTACCGCATCTTGGGAACTATCGCGCATCCAGAAGAAGTTTTGGGCAGAGTTGAGGACGCTGTTGCCCATTATCAGCAAACTTTAGACCTTTGCCCTGAAGAAGACTTGAAACAAAAAGCCGCAACCCTGGGCAACATGGCACTGGTGATTGCCCAACAAGGGGACATCCAACGAGCGATCGCACTTTGGCAACAATCCTTAGAAATATCTGAGCGCATTGGCAATGTCCGTGGCAAAGCTGCAACTTTGAACAACATGGCACGAGTCATAGCCCAACAAGGGGACATCCAACGAGCGATTGCACTTTGGCAACAAGAC
>NZ_JXCA02000023.1:485008-501691 GCF_000828085.3 Scytonema tolypothrichoides VB-61278 | reverse complement strand
CAACAAGGGGACATCTCTGGAGCGATCGCACTTTGGGAACAATCCTTGGAAATAAAAGAGCGGATTGGCGATGTCGGTGGTAAAGCCGCAACCCTGAACAACATGGCACGGGTGATAGCCCAACAAGGAGACATCGAAAGAGCGATCGCACTTTGGCAACAATCCTTAGAAATAGTTGAGCGGATTGGTGATGTTGGTGGTAAAGCCGTTATCCTGGCAAATATGGCTTATTGGGCAGGTGAAACTGGAGATAAAGCTAGGCAGTTAGATTTAAATCTGCAAGCTGCTTCGGCATTTGCACAGGTTCGTGCTTATGGCGATTTGGTGAATGTTCTGCGTAACTTACGCCTGACGGCTGAAAGCAACGGTTTGGTTTACCTGGCTCAAGCTATGTGGCTGACGGTGAGGATTCACGCCCCCTTGGCAAAAACAATTCAGCTAATTCATGATTTGTATAACGCAGTACCGCGAGGTGATGAACTGCAATCCTTGCTAGGGACAACAGCATTATTCTTTTGCAGCCGCCGGGGCGAAGGGCATCCGCAGTTAGAGGAACTCCAGAAATTGAGTGTCAGGATGATATCAGGGGCGGCGGGTGTCCAAGGAATTGAGACGGAGGAAGCGTTTGATATTTGGATTGTTCAGCAAAGGTTGAATGATCCAGAATATTATCTTCCCCGACTCACTCAACGTCTAGAGGAGATAGTTGGTGATGGGTGGTTGTTTGATCGCAGTCAAGTTTCGTAGTCCCTCCTTGAGGTGAGGCTGAGCCTCAGTATGGGCATTCCCAGCCGAAGTCTGGGAACGAGGAAATAGGAAGTGAGGCGGAGCCTCAGTATGGGCATTCCCAGCCGGAGTCTGGGAACGAGGAAATAGGAGTCTGGAAACGAGGAAATAGGAAGTGAGGCTGAGCCTCAGGATGGGCATTCCCAGCCGGAGTCTGGGAACGAGAAATACTACCTCGTTCCCAGGCTGCAGCCTGGGAACGCAATGCAAGGAGGCTCAGCCTCCTGACACTCCAACTACATATCAATCAAATCAACAGCTAAAACTCCCTTCATACCCATGTAATTCCGGTAACTGGAATATCGCCAATGAGCAGGATCATCCACATAGCCGCGCCTGAGTGGGTTATTGTGCATATATTCCAACTTTTTATTTCTTGACTCAATATTGCTTGCGGGTGTGAACCTTCCTGCCAAAGCTGGTATTCTTGGGTAGTTTTGTATGACTGCTTGTGAAATTTCAGCTGTTCTAGTAAATACTCAGTTCGATTTTCCTTTAACCAATCAATCACAGATCTGGCTGTAAAGGACTTGAACGCTGCTATTTCTCTAGATAAATTTTGAGCTGATGCAATTAAGTGAAGATGGTTTTCCATGATCACATAACCATGCAAAGCTAAACGCTGGTGGCGTTGTAGGAAATCTAATGAGTTGAGAAGGATTTGAGCTAAGTCGGGGTTACTAAATACAGCAATCCAGTTAACAACTGTGCAGGTGAGAAAATGAGGCTGGTTTTCTAGAAATTGGTAGCGAGAACGACCCATAGAGTACGCGAAGGTGTGAGCATAAGAGGCGGAGCCTCTTTTTAGAGCATTCCCAGGCTGAGCCTGGGAACGAGAAAATGAGAATAAAGTTTATGCAGTCATATGCGCGATGACTTTGGCTATGAGACTGGGATTTAAATCCCAGGCGGACGAGAATGCAAGGCGTGAGAATTGTGCAAAACCTGAGCGTACTTAGGTGAGGTGAAAGATTTGAGGCGATAAATTTTCAAAGGTGTAAATGGAGGCTGAGCCTCTTGATATAGCATTCCCAGGCTGAGCCTGGGAACGAGAAGAAGCCTGGGAACGAGAAGAAATGAATTTCCTGTCCAAGAGGAATCTGCTCAAGAACTTTGGTAAGCTTCGGTTTGTGATCTGATGGCAGTAGGTATTGGTGCAGTACGTTTGTTTTTAGGAGCCATAATGACAGACAGAAGTTTGGGGAAAGCAAAACAAGCAATAGTGTTCAGCAATGTTAAGATTACTGCATCTATCGTATTCATAGTGAGCTCCTCTTTTGTGAAAGTAGGTAGTGAAAACTTTTACGCTGTTAAGTGCGATCGCCCAGAAATAAGCGGTTTACGGTAACGCTCTACCAACCGATCCCGCTGCATGACGACAGTACTTCCTTTCTTTTCCTCTTGTTTTTCCCACATCGACAAAAAGTCAAGACAGGAATGGTCAATATAGCTCAGCATCTGTAGGTGGATATGAATTTCCTTGCCTGGAGAAATTTGCTCAAGGACTTTGGCAAGATAAGGTAGCCGAATAAATGTAGCCATACCATCCAAATACACATCAACCCGCTGGTTGTTTTCATCTGAAAGGACATGGATAGAGAGATGGGAAACTTTGTATATTAGCTTGAGTGCTGACAACACAAGACCGAGTAGCACGCCAAAAAGTAGATCAGCTGTGAGAATTCCGCCTAAGGTGGCAAAGTAAATGAATACAGGGATGCGCCCGTATTGTTGCAGCTTGCGGATATTCTCAACTTTCACCAGTTTATAGCCTGTGACTACCAAAACCGCTGCGAGGCTGGAGGTGGGAATCAGATTTAGTATGGAAGGCGCAGCGACAACAAGAGCCAACAGCCAGACTCCGTGAAAAATCGCAGACAGTCTGGTTTTGCTTCCTGCTTCCACGTTTACAGAACTGCGGACAATCACACCTGTCATTGGTAGCGCCCCCAGTGCGCCACAAACCATGTTGCCAAAGCCTTGAGCTGCGAGTTCGCGGTCAAAATTCGTTTTTGGTCCAAAGTGAAGTCGATCTACCGCTGCTGCTGAGAGTAGGCTTTCAGCACTGGCGATAAAGGCGATCGCCATCGCTTCCAACAGCACAGATGGCTTGAATAAACCGATGAAGTTCTCTAACTTTGGAATATGAATCGTGCCGATAAGATTATCGGGTACATTGACGTACTGAATAGGCAACTTCATCACAGTTGCGATCGCAGTTGCAATCACGACAGCAATTAAGGAACCGGGTAGCAATTTTAATCTTTTTGGCTTAAATTTTTCCCAGAGAACCAGAGTAACAATTGTAATTAAAGCTACACTACCAGCCATGAGATGGTTGTTGCCTTGGGCGGAAAAGATAGTTTTGTATATCTCGCTAGGTATAGAAATTAAGTTATCGATTCCGTGTGCGCTTGGCTTGCTGTCAAACATCACATGAAATTGAGAAGCAAAGATAAGCACACCTATCCCTGCTAGCATCCCGTAGATGACTGCGGGAGATATTGCTCGGAAAACCTGTCCCAGCTTGAAAATTCCTGCTAGTAACTGGAACAAACCCGCGAGCATTAGGATTGGTCCGAGCATTTCAATGCCATACTGCTGAACCAGTTCCCAGACAATAACAGCAAGTCCAGCCGCAGGTCCACTGACCTGCAAGGGTGAACCAGCAACAGTGCCAACAACAATTCCGCCAACGATTCCTGTGACGATTCCTAACTCTGGAGGAACGCCTGAAGCGATCGCAATTCCCATGCACAATGGCAGAGCAACGAGAAACACAACTACGGACGCTACTAAGTCGTTGACAATGGAGCGTTTTGGTTTGAAATCTCTGATTGTCATCTTGCTTTTTCCGTATTTTTCTATAAGTATTACTATTGATGTAAACGTTATACTAATCACAATATTTTTTCCAAAAATATCGTTCAACCAGCATTTTAACTTACTCACACCTCACAAAATATGACGTCAATTTTTGCGCCTATATCTTGAGGTAGTTGTAAATACTCTCCTAATGTTTCAAATGGCATCTCAATAGCTTAGCAACTGATACTAATTTGCACATCAAAATAGTACTAACTCTGTTTTGTTGACATGACACATACTTTAAGTTAATCGAACCATGCTCTTTCGGGCACAACTGCTAGCCTTTGCGCGAAAGAGCGTGGTTTATTTACTTGAAAAGCACTGTAAGTTAGACATTTGAAAACAACTTGGTATGAAGTTGAAAAAATCACAATAGGGAACAATTAATAGATTCTGATTGTTACAGTTCTTCTTTATTTTTATCAATACTTATTAAGTATGCATGAAAACTTGATGAGAAAAATTTCACGTTTGCAACCGATACCCCATACCCCTGACTGTTTCGATGTAATCGTGACCTAGCTTTTTGCGCAGGGAACCAACGCAGACATCAACAACATTAGAACCGGGATCGTAGTCATAACCCCAAACCTGACTCAGCAATTGCTCTCGGCTCATGATTTGCCCTGGATGGCGCACAAAGGTTTCAGCTAGCGTAAATTCTCGTACGGATAACTTGACTAGATGATCCCCAACCCAAATCTCGCGTGTCAACAGGTTTAGCATAATGTTGCCTGTTTTAAGAACCGTTTCTTCCTGTCGTTTAGGCAAACGATTGTCGCGTAATCGCGCCCTTACCCGTGCCAACAGCTCTTCAAACCGAAAGGGTTTTGTGACGTAATCATCAGCGCCACCTTCTAGTCCGGCAACTTTATCGCTGACGTCGTCACGAGCGGAGAGGATAATGATAGATAGCTGTTCGCCCTGACCGCGTAATTCTTCCAACACCATCCAACCATCTTTGCCAGGAAGACCAATGTCAAGGATGAGCAGGTCAAACTCTCCGCCTTGAGCCATGCTCAACGCTTCATGACCATCTTTAGCAATTGCAGTAGAAAACCCCGACGCCCGTAACCCCTTTTCTATGAAAGTTGCTATGCGCGGCTCGTCTTCAGCAATTAGAATTTGATCAGTCATACAGAATCTCCAGGTGGATCTAGTGGAATGATAATAGTGAAGGTAGAACCTTCACCGAGTCTACTTTTTAGTTCTACTCGACCACCATGTGCTGTTGCGATCGCTCTTACGATAGACAATCCCAAACCAGCCCCCTCAGAACGACGATAACTCTGGGAACCACGGGCAAAACGCTCGAAAATTCGCTCTAGATCGGTAGGAGCAATGCCAACGCCTGTGTCACGCACCCAGAAATAAGCATCACCATTCAAAACTTTTGAACCAAGGGCAATGATATCCCCATCACTCGTGTGCTGTGTAGCATTCTGAGCCAAGTTCATGATTGCTTGAGTCAGACGCTGGCGATCAGCCACAATCCGCCCCACACCTTTGTTCTCCAAACGCCAGTCTCGCTGAGCTAAAGCTGTGGCTTTAGTATACAGTTCCTCGGTCAGTGAGCTAATATCTACTGTCTGTAGGTTTAAAAAATTCGGTTGCTCTGTCTTGGCTAGTAATAGTAGGTCATCGACAAAGCGACTCATGCGATCCAACTCATCAGTCACTAATTCCACTGTTTCACGTCGCTCTTGGGGATCGTCACCCAGCAGTTCTAAATGACCTCGGATAATTGTGATCGGCGTCCGGAGTTCATGACTTGCGTCGTTGATGAAGTTTCGTTGACTGGCGAAAGCAGTTTGGAGACGGTCTAACATCTCGTTAAACGTCATCGTGAGTTCGGCAATTTGGTCTACCCCCTGCACAGGGATGCGTTGAGATAAGTCAGACTCGGTAATCGAGCGAGCTGTTTCGATAAGTAAGCCTAGGGGAGCCAATAACCGTCCAGCAACTATCCAAGCCAGCACCGATGCTATGGCTAGAACAGCTATTGTTACCTGGATAATGACGACAACTGCCTGGTTCACCTGCTGACGAGCTAGAGTATCGGAATAAACCACCAGAAAGACACCGTGAGTTTTCCCTTTGAGGATTGGCTCAGCCAAATAGTAGATAGTATGAGTTGAGGTTAATTTCTTACCTTGCTTGGGCTGTTTGAGTTTCTCCGACTGTTTGACAAAAGCTGAATTCGGCTGTAAGGTAACCGGCAAAAGTTGCGGATTGGATTTGTAGAATTTCCCATTCAACAGCGTAATCAAAAACGTGTCGTCATGGGGAATGTTGCGGGACAAAAATACATCAAAGATGGCAGCGACATCATCCCCGAAAGGTTGAGCCGTGCTGGGGTTCCTCCCCTGGGTCAATCGTCTAAACTCCTTTACCTCTTTGATGAGAAAATTTTCAGCCTGCTCTTCTAGTCGGACAAGGAGAACCTCATAGATTGCCAGAACAGATACTAATATCGAGAAGACCATCAGCGCAACATACCAGATGAGGATGCGTGTGCGAACGCCAAAGAAGATTGTGCGCCATCCAGGAAATCGATTTTTCTTTATCATTTGAGCATTTTGATGACTGCTCGTAAAGATTTTTGGAGCCATGACCCGATCAAGACGGTTGTATTGCAAAAATTTTTTGAGGATACCAGTTCCTGTGAGGTAGGATTTCGTTATAAATAACTCTAGCTATAGGCAGTTGACACAGATGACACTTTCACTAAGGTAACATCACTTTTTGCAACACAAAGGTTATTTGACTTAAACTCTTGTATGATAAGCTTTTTATAAGATGGCACGCCCCACTCAACTGCATCAATGAGTAAAAAATAGGCGGTAATACTCCTCTATAAAAACGCAAACACTGATCCAGTTATTTGCGCCCCTGTTTGTACAATCACGGTATACAAACAAAAGTTATTTTTGTTCTGTTTGTACTTATTGGGTGTTTGGAGTCAATCAGGATTCATTGGACGGTAATACTCCTGAAGAAAGACGTGAACACCGATCCAGCCACTTGTCCTGCTCTTTTTACAATGGCGATATACGAACAAACTATACACTTGTTCTACATGCACCATTAGTGCGCCTAGAGTCACTCGCCCTAATATAAGTCTATGCAACCAACTAACCCAAACCAATTTACAGAAAAAGCTTGGGAAGCGATCGCCCACACCCCAGATATAGCTAAACAATATCAACAGCAGCAAATTGAAAGCGAACACCTAATGAAGGCGCTGCTGGATCAAGAAGGACTCGCCAACGGTGTTTTTACCAAAGCGGGTGTGAATCTGCAAAAAGTGCGCGAACGTGCTGAACAATTTATTCAAAGTCAGCCAAAAGTCTCTGGTAGCAGCAGTTCAGTCTACTTAGGACGAAGTTTGGATACTCTTCTTGATCGCGCTGACGGTTATCGTAAGGAATTGCAAGATGAGTATATCTCTATCGAACACTTGTTGCTGGGTTACGCTAAAGATGACCGTTTTGGTAAAAAATTGTACCAAGAATTTGGGTTAGATGAAAGTAAGCTTAAAAATATTATTAAACAAATTCGTGGGAGCCAAAAAGTGACCGACCAAAATCCAGAAGGTAAATACCAATCGCTGGAGAAATATGGGCGTGACCTGACAGAAGCTGCCCGTCAAGGTAAACTTGACCCAGTGATTGGACGTGATGATGAAATTCGCCGCACTATTCAAATTCTCTCGCGTCGTACTAAGAATAACCCTGTCCTGATTGGTGAACCAGGGGTTGGTAAAACTGCGATCGCCGAAGGACTCGCACAACGTATTGTAGCTGGTGATGTACCCCAATCCCTCAAAGACCGCAAGCTCATTGCTTTAGATATGGGTGCCTTGATTGCGGGAGCAAAATTCCGAGGTGAATTTGAAGAACGTCTTAAAGCAGTCTTAAAAGAAGTTACCGAGTCGAACGGTAATATAGTTTTATTTATTGATGAAATTCATACCGTTGTTGGCGCTGGTGCGACTCAAGGGGCTATGGATGCTGGTAACTTGTTAAAGCCGATGTTGGCGCGGGGTGAACTGCGCTGTATTGGTGCGACAACTTTAGACGAATACCGTAAATATATTGAAAAAGACGCTGCTTTGGAAAGACGCTTCCAGCAGGTTTATGTGGATCAACCTTCTGTGGAAGATACCATTTCCATTTTGCGTGGTTTGAAAGAACGGTATGAAGTTCACCACGGGGTGAAAATTTCTGATAGTTCTTTAGTTGCGGCTGCGACATTGTCGAGTCGGTATATTAGCGATCGCTTCTTACCAGACAAAGCAATTGACTTAGTAGACGAAGCTGCTGCACGCTTGAAAATGGAGATTACCTCCAAACCCGAAGAACTCGACGAAATCGACCGCAAAATTCTGCAATTAGAAATGGAAAAGCTGTCACTGCAAAAAGAAAGCGATGCAGCATCCAGAGAACGTCTAGAAAGAATAGAAAGAGAACTTGCAGATTTCAAAGAAGAACAAAGAGCACTGAGTGCGCAATGGCAGTCTGAAAAAGACATTATCACGAAAATCCAGTCTGTCAAAGAAGAAATTGACCGCGTTAACTTAGAGGTTCAACAAGCAGAACGCGACTACGACCTCAACCGTGCGGCTGAGTTAAAATACGGCAAGTTAACCAGTTTGCATCGCGATTTAGAAGCAGTAGAAACTGAACTTGCTCAAGCACAACACAGTGGAAAATCTTTATTACGTGAGGAAGTAACTGAAGCTGACATTGCGGAAGTCATTTCCAAGTGGACGGGGATTCCCATCAGCAAGCTGGTAGAATCAGAGAAAGAAAAACTGCTGCACTTAGAAGATGAACTGCACCATCGCGTGGTTGGACAAGAAGAAGCAGTAAGCGCTGTCGCAGATGCAATTCAACGTTCTCGTGCTGGACTCGCAGATCCGAATCGTCCCATCGCAAGCTTTGTTTTCCTTGGTCCTACGGGTGTCGGTAAAACCGAACTAGGGAAAGCTTTGGCGTCTTATATGTTCGACACTGAAGAAGCGCTGGTACGGATTGATATGTCTGAATATATGGAGAAACACGCTGTTTCCAGACTTATCGGTGCGCCTCCAGGATACGTCGGTTACGACGAAGGCGGACAACTGACTGAAGCAATTCGTCGTCGTCCCTACGCGGTGATTTTGTTCGACGAAATCGAAAAAGCACACCCAGATGTGTTTAACATCTTCCTGCAAATTCTTGATGATGGTCGAGTCACTGATGCTCAAGGTCATACAGTGGACTTCAAAAACACCGTCATCATCATGACCAGCAACATTGGTTCACAGTATATCTTAGATGTGTCAGGGGATGACTCGCGCTACGACGAAATGCGTCATCGGGTAATGGAGGCGATGCGAAATAGCTTCCGTCCTGAGTTCCTCAACCGTATCGACGAAATCATCATCTTCCACAGTTTGCAGAAACAACAATTGCGCAGGATTGTGCAGTTGCAAGTTGGTAGATTGCAGCAAAGATTGAGCGATCGCAAGATGTCTCTCAAACTTTCCGATGCTGCTCTTGACTTTTTAGCCGAAGTAGGGTTTGATCCTGTGTTTGGTGCGCGTCCGCTGAAGCGAGCAATTCAACGCGAGTTAGAGACTCAGATTGCCAAAGCTATCTTGCGTGGTGAATTTAATGATGGGGATACCATCTTTGTGGATATTGAGAATGAGCGTCTTGCCTTCAGGCGCTTACCAGTGCAGGTGTTTACAACTTAATTAGGGTTGGAAATAATATAGGCAAAGGCGCAAAGTTTGATAAGAGCGCCTTTGCGTTTTTTTGGTATGGAACAGGACTTACGCAACTGGCACAAGCAAAGGTGTGACTGTGTCACGCCGACTGGCTAACAACTAAACCATAAACATAGGAACATTCGGGCGTTTTAGTTGCTGAACTAAATAATTGGACAATAATCCATGTTTAATTTGATAAATTGTTTGGCGACTTTGATAAGCTAAATTTTTGAGTGTAAGCCAGACTAAAATAGCGCAGGCAATATGGTTTCTTTGAATACGACCTTTGCGACATTGACAAGATTCAATACCAGTCAATTGTTTTAATTCTCTATGAAACTCCTCAACCTTCCATCGAACCTTACACACTTCTTGCACAACGTTCGTAGAATCTTGAGATAAATCGTTTGTCGCGATAAAATCCGTTCTGTCGGTAGAGACAGTCACCCGGAACAGTTTCACTTTTTTAGCGCCTGGAAACTTTTTTATTTTAATTATTTTACCAGATTTTAACTCTTTCTCATCCCAAGATAACAATTCGATTCTTTTATAATCTTCTTTACTTGCCGTATCATCAACAAGCCGATTACGTTTCAGAGGACAATAATAATATTTTCCTAAACTATCAATATATAACATCAATTTATTTGTTGCATACCAAGTGTCCATCAAGACGGCTTGAAATGGTAAAACCTTATGGTAGACAAGATTTTGTAACATTTCAGTCACATGGTCTATCTTTGTTTTCCCATCTGTGTCTGGGTCATAAATACGATAGTCCACTACCCAAAACTTTCCAATTTCATGATTGACATATATACAGTTTATTAACCCAATTCCTTGGATGACACCATGTTCGTTACCACTATATTGCCGTTTACTTGTCTCTATTTCTGTGGCATGTCGTTTATTAAGTACTGTGTCATCAAATACAATATACGAGTTATCATTTCTTTCGATGACGTTTTTGACATTATCCCAAAGTAGACGTGGTGGAGCGCTTTTCATTTTTGAGATAGCGGTTAATTTTATCATGGCTAATCTGTTCTAGATGATCTGCCAAATTTGTGAGAGTATAATTAATTTGACTACTTAACAAATACTGACAATAGTTAAGTTTAGTAAATTTCATAAATGACAGTATTTATTTGAGCTACAGTCTCTAAATTTTCTCATAAAAATTTGAAAAGTGCTTCACTAGTAATCCAAGTTGCTAGTTATGTATTTAGGCGATCGCATGGCTCAGTAAAGCAATAAAATCTCCTCCAGAAGCCTCTTGGTGCATTCCACTTATTAATACTTCTGTACTATAGATAGCGCTTACGTTGTGCCAGTTGCGTAAGTCCTGACTTCCTATCTGAGGGGCAATTTACACATTTCGGATGCTGCCTAAGCCAAGAGGATTATAACTTTGGACTGATGAGAATTCACTAAGTCTTAGTAAAATGTGACTTGCATCACTCTTGTTTTCTTACTGAAGATAAATTCAAACTGTTTCTGATGAATGATGAATAGAAAGATTGCATCAGTTTAAATAGAAAGTGTTAGTAAGAAACACAAAAGGAAACAAAACAATGAGTATTATTGCTTGGGTCGTTTTAGGTATTCTAGCTGGCGCTATTGCTAAAGCAATCTATCCTGGCTATCAAGGTGGTGGAATCTTATCGACTATAGTCCTAGGTATTGTTGGTGCTTTTATTGGTGGAACATTAGTTAACGTAATCCAAACTGGGACTTTGACAATAAGTTCTGCAACTTTGACTCTTCCTGGTTTGTTCGTGGCAGTATTGGGTGCGATGCTCGCTATTTTCTTGTACTACAAATTTTCTCGCAGAGCATACTAAAGAATCATTTCTTATTTTGCCACGAATAGATTCGACAAATACATTTTGCAGCATTTACCATTTTGTGAAAGAATCTCAGCTTAAAAAGACATTCCCAGGTTTTACCTGGGAATAAATCTAAAACAGAAAATTATCTGTGTCTTATCTGTGTCCAAAGCTAGTGCATCTGCGGTTAATCCTTCTTCATCCAACTGAACATAGCGCGTAAATCTTTACCCACCTCTTCAACACGATGTTCAGCCTCTTGACGACGCATAGCAGTAAATCCAGGTTTACCAGACTGGTTTTCTAAAACAAATTCCCGTGCAAATTGACCAGATTGAATTTCTTGCAGAATTTTACGCATTTCTGCCTTGGTTTGATCATTCACAATCCGAGGACCACGAGTATAATCGCCATATTCTGCAGTATTAGAAATGCTGTCGCGCATTTTTGCTAAACCGCCTTCCACAACCAAGTCAACAATCAATTTGACTTCATGGAGACATTCAAAATAAGCTAACTCTGGTTGATAACCAGCTTCCACCAAAGTTTCAAAACCAGCCTTAATTAAAGCACTCAAACCACCGCACAGAACTGCTTGTTCACCAAACAAATCGGTTTCGGTTTCTTCGCGGAAAGTTGTTTCGAGAATACCAGCGCGGGTTCCACCAATACCTTTAGCATATGCCATTGCGCGATCGCGTGCCTGACCACTCGCATCCTGAAACACCGCAAACAAACAAGGTACACCTTCCCCTTGTTCATAAGTGCGGCGTACTAAGTGCCCCGGTCCTTTGGGTGCAACCATCACCACATCCACGTTTGCAGGTGGGACGACTTGACCAAAGTGAATATTGAAGCCGTGGGCAAATAACAAAACATTTCCTTCTTCCAGATTAGGTTCAATCTCGTTTTTATAAATCGTTTTTTGCACCTCATCTGGTAACAAAATCATAATAAAGTCAGCGGCTTTAACAGCATCAGCGACATTTTTCACGGTTAACCCAGCAGCTTCAGCCTTCGCCGCTGACTTACTACCCGGATATAGTCCGACAATCACATTCAGACCACTATCTTTAAGATTAAGGGCGTGGGCGTGACCTTGGGAACCATAGCCAATGATGGCGATGGTTTTTTGTGCCAAAAGGTCTAAATTACCGTCTTCGTCGTAGTACATCCGGGCCATAATAGCTTCTCCAGTCAGCAGGCGTCCTGAGTTATTGCAAGTTTATAATCTTACCGCAAAACTTGACATTCGCTTCCAATTGTTAAAACTCTATTACTATAAGCTACCCAGTATCAATCCTAGTGCCAATCCAAAGGCTGCGGTTCCAGTCAAAACTACCATAGCAGCATCGAAACTATTTAAATATTTCTTTAACCTTCGCCCAGCTTTGTTGAAAGTCACTATTAAATTGCAATACAAAACTAAACGGATAATTGGTTGCCAACCAATTATTATCCACAGCAAAATTATCAAAATGACTGTTAAAGCTGGAACTACAATTCCACGTGTGCTTGCTACATCAATCAATAAAAAAGCGAAAAATAAAAGATTTATAGAATACATAAATATAGTGATATGTGAAAAATCTGGCAAATGTAAAATACATAAACTAATAGCTAAAATAGAACGTGAAAAAACTAAAATAAGTACCAATAGCCAAGTTTTTTTAGAAAAACGACTATAAATAATAGCAGCCAAGGGAAAAACAGCAAAATAAATTAGTATCGGGAAATAAGCAGAAGATACTTTGAGTAACCAACCGTTAAATGCACTGATGATTAAAAAAGCAATTACCCAACCCCAATCTTTTGATATTGGATGAGCGGAAATTTTGTGAAAGTATTCACTGAAATTAATGTTGCCTCTCGCTGCTTTAAAAGGGAACATAGCTTTTTAACTAGATTTGAGTTAAATTTATCATCAGTAAAATATTCCTAACTCTTGATGCAAGCATATATAATACTATGTGGTTTGCGAAACACGGTTTTTTCACGTATCACAGAGCACACAGAGCTAAGAGCAACAGAAATTTTCACACATCATTGAGTAATGCAATAGTCTTTCTTAAAGATTCTTTCTAGAGGGAAAACGTTATCAAGCAGATTATATTAGATTTCGGGAATTATAAAAGATAATAAAAAATGTTATCTTTGACAAATTGAATCAGCAATGTTTATAAGTTTTGCATGATACTATTTTTTCTTTTATGTTCAGGTAAAAAGACTTAACTGTAGAGACGTAGCATGCTACGTCTCTACATTATTCATGGTGATGTATTTGATTCAAATGAGAACTGCTATATTTTTAAATTTCGCGATCTATTCTTTGCACTTCCTCATCTGACAATTTGACATCAACAGCACCTACTGTGTCTTCGATGCTGGAAGTTTTGCTAGCACCAGGAATAGGCAATATCGCGGGCGACTTGGAACGCAGCCACGCTAGGACTATACCATACACTGATACGCCTTTTTCTTTCGCAAGTTTGGCGATCGCCCCAATATCCTCCAAGCCATCATGACGACGACTACCCCCAAAAGGACTCCAAGGTAGAAACGTCAAACTCTCATGTTCACAATACTCCAATACGCCATCAAATTCTGGCTGACGTTGCCAAGGGTTATATTGATTTTGCACGGAAACGATATCAACAACATCCCGCGCCCGTTTTATTTGTTCCACAGAAAAGTTGGAAACTCCCACGAACCGAATCATTCCCGCATCCACAGCTTCTTTGGCTGGTGCGAGGGACTCCTCTATGGTATAATCTGGGTCTGGTGCGTGATATTGCCACAAATCAATCGGTTTTTTACCGCCCAAAGCCTCAAAGCTAATGCGGATGGTTTCGCGTAAATGCTGGGGATTACCATTGCGTGTCCAATTTCCATTAGGACGCATTAAGCCGCCTTTGGTTGCGACAACAACATGACTCACATCACCTTTGTAAGCTTCTAAAGCTTGGTGAATCAATCGCTCACTGTGGTGCTTGTCGCTTTCATCTTTGCAATAGGAGTCGGCGGTGTCAATGAACGTGATACCCAAATCCAGGGCACGATGGATAACATCAATTGACTGTGACTCTGGGGGACGATTGCTTATTGACATTGGCATAGCCCCTAAACCAATTGCACTTACAGAGATACCTGTTTTGCCTAGCTGTTTTGTTTCCATGTTTCTCGCTTTCGTTTCAGCGTTATTAATTGGATGATAACTTCGCATTAAAACGGTAAGAAAAACTCTGCATTTTCACTTCTGGCACGAGAGGTAGAAGAAAAGGGGCGTTGCATATCTGCAGGATGATTTCATTAGACATCTCCAGAAATTAATTATGCGTTATGTGAAACCCTTGTAGAGACGTTACATGTAACGTCTCTACATTGTTTTTCGGAGACTACTCAGCCTCACCAATAAAAATAAATGCTGCCCAATCACTCGGATTAGGATATTTCTTTCTAGTTTCCAACATCGCCTGCCTTAACGCACGCGCTTTGTCACGGTTCTTTCCTAACTGACGATAAAACTCAGGCATCAAAAATGCCGTAGATTCATCCGGTACACGCCACAAAGATGCAACAATACTGGGCGTACCAGCAGTGATAAACGCACGTGGTAAACCAATTACACCATCTCCAGTGATGCGTCCCCAGCCAGTATCGCAAGCACTGAGTACAACCAACTCGGCATTTAACTTTAACTTTAAAACTTCATTGGCGCTGAGCAAACCATCATCCTTACCAGAAGGGGCGAGTGCTACTACCCCTGGTATTCCAGGCTCATCTATATTATCAAGTAAACCGTGGGTAGCTAGGTGAATGATTTTTGCTTTAAGCATTTGTTGTTCAACAGCAGCTTTGGTTGCTCCTTTCCCCGTCAGCGGTTGAGTGTTTAACAGTTTAGCAATAATATTCGCTTCTGTTTCTGTTCCTGGTAAAGGATCGAGTTGTTTTGCTGGTTCCCCAATTTTAGGAGAAACTTTGGGCATGGTCGGATTACCGACAATTAAGACTGAGTTTTGAGAAGCTTGCTGTAATTTCAGTCGCTTCTGGCGGGTGAGTTCAAGGACTTGAACTGAGGGAGCAATTAATATAGTATGTTTTTCAATCAAGAATTTCTCATTCTCGTCTTGCAAAGCAGCGAAAGGAACTAGGAAGAGAGATTCATGAGGGATAAAGATAACACGGGAGTCAGGATTAGTTGGTAGTTCTTGAGCAATTGGTTGAATCAGTAACTTGTACATCTGCTTGAGACAACTGTTTCCCCGACAGTTGAGAGAACGTACTATATCTGTCGTATTTGGTGGGGATACGTTACCTGTTGTTGTTTTGAGAGTAGAACGAGTTTCGCGAACTAAGTTTGTAATGACATTATTTGCCACACCGCGCCCTTCAGCCAAAGTTGCAGCAGCCGTGCGTGTATCCTCTGCGATATTGCCCAACTTGGTGTTTTTGATGTCAACTTTGTGGAAGGTAATTTTGCCAGTTGGCTTGATAACCCAAATATATAAGTCGTTCCAAGCAATCGAATATTCAACCAGAGTGGCGTTTTGTTGTTTAGCAATTTGTTGAATTCGCTCAAGATTAGGTGGAGCAGGTGAATTTGATTGTTGACGACTAGCAAGTAATTCTGCAAAAGCTCGTGCTCTACCTCGTTCGGCAATTTCTAGAGCTTGTGTTGGTTGATTTTGAGCAATCAGGGCTTGTTGCAGCAGGCGGTAGCTCATAGCTTGGATTTCAAAGATGGAGATTTTGAATGTGTCGTTATCACCTAAGCGAGCTCGCATGGATTCCCAAACTGCAATTGCAGAGCGGAGGTTTGTTTCGGCAGCTTTTGGGTTGTTAGAATTGAGCAGGGCATATCCCAGATTGTTTAGAGAATTCCCCTCACTTTGTTTATCACCAATAGCCCTGGCGATTGACAACCACTGCTGCTGGTACTGTATCGCCTGTTTGTAGTCACCGAGTGATAAGTAAACAACTCCCATATTGCCCAGAGATGCTCCCTCACCTTGTTTATCACCGATAGCTCTGGCGATTGACAAACTCTGCTGATGGTACTGTATCGCCTGTTTGTAGTCTCCGAGTGAGTCGTAAGCAAGTCCCAGACTGCCCAGAGAATTCCCCTCACCTTGTTTATCACCGATAGCCCTGGCGATTGACAAACTCTGCTGATAGTACTGTATCGCCTGTTTGTAGTCACCGAGTGAGAAGTAAGCATTTCCCAGATTGCCCAGAGATGCTCCCTCACCTTGTTTATCACCGATAGCCCTGGCGATTGGCAAATACTGCTGATAGTACTGTATCGCCTGTTTGTAATCTCCGAGTGAGCCGTAAGCAAGTCCCAGACTGCCCAGAGAATTCCCCTCACCTTGTTTATCACCGATAGCTCTGGCGATTGACAAACTCTGCTGATAGTACTGTATCGCCTGTTTGTAGTCACCG
>NZ_JXCA02000023.1:451381-484853 GCF_000828085.3 Scytonema tolypothrichoides VB-61278 | reverse complement strand
GAGACTGCCCCTCACCTTGTTTATCACCGATAGCTCTGGCGATTGACAAACTCTGCTGCTGGTACTGTATCGCCTGTTTGTAGTCACCGAGTGAGTCGTAAGCAAGTCCCAGATTGCCCAGAGAATTCCCCTCACCTTGTTTATCTTTGATGGTTTGATAAATCTTCAATGCTTGCTGGTAAGAACGCAACGCTGCTTGAAACTGGCTAGTCTTAGACAGTTGGTTACCTTGCTCTATCAATTTATCTGCTTCTTCTTTGAGGGAGTTTGTGCTTTGAGCTAATACCCGCATTGACACAGGTAGCACTCCTGTAGAGATGAATGGTGCTGTGCTACTGGCGAGCAGTGCTATCAATGTTGCAAGGCTAATGCTTTTCAACTGCATGTTTTTCTGTCTTTCAACTAATTTCTGCTGCTGTTTTCAGTGCGGTTAGGAAGGGAATAAGTTGTCCAAGTCTGTGGCGCACCTTTAGGTAAACCCGCTAATTGCAACACGTTAGCCCAATCAGTCTTTACTTCAGTATCCTGTGGATTGCTACGCTGAAGTTCAGCCAGTGCAGTCAGTGTTTCATACCACAATTTGGCGTCAGTATAGACGGAGACACGCTCTTTTGGTGATGATGTTTTCAACTGAGTGCTTAAGGCTGAATTCACAAGAATGCGCTTTAACCACCCGTTGACGATTACATCAGCAGCACGATTCTGAGGATTGCAGATAGCATAAAAAACCCAATGGTATTCTTTACCTTCTTTCAAAGCGGGTACTGTTTTTGGCAGTTGAAGGTTAATAATTCCTGATAGCTGCTTAAGCGGTAAAATTGCCGAATAAACTTCGTTGTCTTGGCTATCGAGAAGAACGAATTCTGCATCTACGCGAGAAGCAGGTAAGTTAGGAACATAAAACCAAAAGCTAGGACGTTCACTGATTGTTTGTTCAACAAAAGCAATTCCTTTTTCGGTTGAGGGTATCAAAGCTATAGTTTGTTGATCTAAATTAGGACAGTTCCCTCGTACAGCTCCTCCTCGCTGAACACCCTTAACGACTCCTCCTGGGCGAGTGCCAAAGAAAAAACGTTTTATTTTTTCAGTTAAATTCGGGCTGCGTTGTGATTGTTGTGCTTGGGCAGACGGTAGGTTTAGTGAATGAGTTAACACTAAGCCCAGAATACAAGCGAGAGTTACTTTTTGAGTTGTTGATATATATTGGTTCATTGATTATTGTTTATATTTATTGTTTATATTTATTATTGATACGAGTTTTGTTTGGGCGATCGCGGAAAAAAAGAAATAATATATATAACTACAGAACTCGTACCAACCATACCTAGTGCAGGTGGGATGAGTGGTATCCAAACACTGGCAACTGCGAAACTTACCCAACAGGTAATGTATAATACTAAAAATCCACAACCTACGGCTATTGCTAAGGGCTTGAATGAACGCCAATAGCAAGCCAAAACACCACCTATCAAAGACCAACTCCAAATCCAGAGAATTTCTCCACCTTGTGACCAAACAGACAATAGTGGTCGTTTGTCAAGTGCAGTACTGAGAACTTGACTAATCATGTGCGCGTGTACCATGACACCGGTGAGCGTACCATAAGGTGTAGACCAACGGTCAGGAGGTCCTTGTTGCTCGGCGTAACTGCCAATTAAGATAATCTTGTCGCGCACATCTTCATCTTGAAAGTTATTATTTAATATGTCTTCCAGTGTTAACTCTTTGGCAACTTTGCCAGAACTCGTGGCGCGATAATTTAACAAGACTTGGAAGCCAGAAGCGTCTACGTCTTGATAACCTCCAGTGAATGGTTGCAGTTGAGGGAAGACAACGCCACCCAGTTGCAGGTTATTTCCAGATGTGAGAGGGTTTTGATAGTTAGTATTTTCTTTCAACTCCTGTTCTAAATAACGACGTGCCAACATGAAGCTAAAAGATTCTTCTGTGCGACACTTAGCTCCTGGTACCCAATCTTGAACCATAAGATGACGACGCACGGTATCATCTGTGTCTGAGACAAAATCACTAAAACTAATATTATCTGCAGACACTTCTTTTGGTGGATCTACTTCTTTTTGTGGATTTCCTTGCTCGTCGATTATGGGTACTTTGCAGACGGCAATAATGTTATTTTTTCCTAGTCGCTCTAATAAACCTGGTACACTGGAGTCAGCAAAAAAGGGACGGTACAAGTCTATTCCAATAAGTCTCGGTTTATGCTGCTCTAGTATTTGCAACAAACGGTTAAGAGATGGATCTCGCAATGAGCCTTGTCCTTTCTCTTTTCTTGTATCTTGTGCTAAGATATCATCATCTGTAATTTTGACTATCAGTAGGCGTTTATCGATACCTTCATCAGGTCGGAGTAAGATGAGGTGGTCAAAAGTTTTCAATTCCAACCATTCAAATACACCAAAAAAGCGCAGTCCTACCAATGCAACGGTGATTGTAAGACTCGCTGTGAACACTGTTTTGAGGTTAGAACGTGTGAGTAAGGAAAGGTGAATTCCCTTTCTTCGCCCTGGTAATGTAGCTTTAGTTACCTCAGTTTTTGGCGGCGGTTGAGTGAATTGATTTGAATATTGTGTTGGAGGCTGGGTTGTTGAAGTTGAGTAATCTGGTTCTGAGTTTAGTTCTGAGTTGTAATGAGGGTTGAGTTTATAGGCGATCGCATCTAATTGAGGTGCATATCCTCCTCCTCTAAAAGCACACTTGAGTTCTTCACAAAGTTTAGAAACAGAGTTTTCTAATCTTCTTGTTTGTAATAAGTAAATCAGTTCTACTGCAAAGTCGTTTGGGGGAAGCAACCAGATAGCACTCAGTTCTCCTGGGTTGATTCCAATTTCTATGCATAATGCTCTTCGTCTATCGGGTGCAGTGCGTCCGCTTAATTGTAAAAATTTTCGGAGAGTTTCTATATCTGAATCATTCAGGTCTTCTAAAGACATATGATTTTTTTAAGAGGGTGTTTGAAAAGTCTTATTTTCTGCTGTATGCCTTGTTCCCAGTCTCTGGCTGGGAATACCATTGCAAGGCGATGCCCGCCGTACTTGCGGCAGAGCCGCTGAAACTGCATTTCCAGGTAGAATCTGGAAACGAGATTTTAGAAGAGTTTTGGCTTAAGTTGACACCAATAAGCATTGCCGTGCCCTACGGAGTTGCATGTATTGTATGGAAGTGAAATTTACTAGAAAGTTCATTTTCATAGAGAATCGGTATGACAATTGAGTTTAGTTATAATTGCTTCTAACTTAGAACTATATCCTCCTCCTTTGAAGTCAGATTCTAGTTTTTTACAAAGTTTATAAATTGTTGTTTGTAATTTTCTTTTTTGTAAGAAATCAATAAGTTCTATAGCAAAGTCGTTTTCGGGAAGTACCCATATAGAACTTAGTTCTCCTGGGTTGATGCCAATTTCTATACATAATGCTCTGCGTCTTTCTGATCCAGCGCGTCCGCTTAATTGTAAAAGTTCTCGCAAGGTTTCTATGTCGGAATCGTTGAGTTCTTGTTTGATTTGAACTGGAGGATTGATTTGTGAATTAATTGGTGATGAAGATTTGTCTAATGTGTTATTTTTAACTAAAACTGGTATTTGTCCTTGTGAAACATCTTCCATTTGAATAGCAACCAAGCCTTCCTCAAAAGCTCTTTCAATAACATCTTGATTATCTGGATTTTCGTACCCTAGTCCATCATAAAAGCCAATAGCAAATACAATAGCAGCTTTGTCACCAATCGGCTGATTCATGCCAATAGTATAATTAATGTGTTGGCTAATAGCTTGGGCGGATTTTTCGGAATAACAAGCATTGAGTAATACACACTTAATATAATTAGCGTGTAGCTTAAATAATGCTGCTAATCCCGTTGGTGATAGGGGTTTATGGTTTTCGCCATCGTCTTCTAACACCAAACTACCATCCTCCATCCCATGTCCACAAAAATGGACAATTTGGGGACGTTCTTCGGCTATCGCCCTACGAATATCTATTGGACGTACAGCAGTTCTGATTTTAATTTCAAACAAATCCCGTTTTACTGCCCGTTTAATAGCTTCTTCAATTTCCCGAATTTCTTTATCTAAGCGTAAGCCGTGGGGAATTGCTGTTAAGATTAATACTTTTTGTGGCATTGCCTAAACTCCTGTTACTGCCTTCTGACCCATTTAACGGGGTAGTTCACACTTTGCATCCTAAACTCTTGTTTGGACAGTGCCGACAGTCCTAAGTCTTCTGGCAGCTTATTCACTGCTTCTACGTTTTTGTTACTTATGATACCATTGATCATTGCTACCGATAAGCTAACTACTCTGGCATTACCAGCAGTTGGATTTAGTTATTTATAAAAGATTTGTAAATTAAAAATTAAAATTTTTGAACATTAAAATTTGGAATCTTACATTTTTGATCAAAAATTAAACAACCTCTCCAGCTTGTCCGCTTATTCGTTTATTCTCTGATAACCTTCTGTTTGCTCATTATTTGTACTAATTAAGACTAAATGATGATCCGATAGAATGCAAAGATATGTAGCAGAAGCATATTTAAGCTCTTATGCCAGAACTACGTCAATCGATCGCTCAGCACTACCACGAACGAACTAAGTACGACCCGCAGACTCTCGCGTCGAAGAATAAGGGCTTAAACTGGTCTAAGCAACCAGTTCCGTTCAAAGAGTACAAAATTGGCTCTACTGTTGACCTCAAGCCCTATATCCAAGAGAAAGCAGAAGCTTTTGTTGATGAAGCAGATAATCAGTGGTGGCAAAGATTATCGCGGCTACTGTTTTGCAGCTACGGACTCACAGCAAAAATGCCTTCTATGGGAAATACGGTATATTTGAGGGCTGCACCCAGTGCGGGTGGTTTGTATCCTGCGGAGATGTATGTTGTTTCTCGTGGCACTGCGTTGTTGCCGCCGGGAGTGTACAATTACCAGTGTCGAACTCACTCTTTGATCGCTTGTTGGGAAAGTGATGCTTGGCATAAGCTGCAAGAAGCTTGTTTATGGCATCCGACTTTGCAAAAGACGCAGTTAGCAATTATTATTACTGCAGTTTTCTATCGTTCAGCTTGGCGATATGAAGATAGGGCTTACCGAAGAATTTTTTTGGATACAGGACACCTATTAGGTAATATCGAATTAGCTGGGGCTATGACTCAGTATCGCCCTTACCTGATTGGTGGCTTTGTAGATCAGGCGGTGAATGAATTGCTGTACATCGATTCTCAACAGGAAGGTGCGATCGCCGTTCTCCCCCTAGCAGACTTACTGGATATCAACCAAAACATACCCACAGGACAAACAGCTTTACCCTCTGCGACAGAAACGAACTATCCTCAGATTCCCGATGGTAAACTCCTGAAATATTTTCATGACTGCACGCAAATTCTACCAGGGACAACGGATAAACTCACTTCAGGTGAAGTGAAACAAGAAAAATGTTTAGAGGATAAATATAACTTCCCTTTCTGTGAAAAAATATCTACTGTCAGTCAATCTATCGACTGGGGAGAAAAACTAAAAGGACTGGAAGTGACCATTCTCAAACGGCGTTCTACCCGTGCTTACAGTGGTGATGATTTAACTTTTGATGAACTAAAAGCTTTACTCGATTTTTCTTACCAACCTCAACATTATGTTGACCAAGGTTTTGATCAGTCGACTGATTACTTTGACCTAAATTTAATAGAAACATTTATTGCTGTTTCTGGAGTAGAAGGTTTTGAGGCAGGCTGTTATTATTATGCGCCCAAAGCACAAGAATTACGACAAATTCGTTTTAAAAACTTCAGAAGAGAGTTACACTTTCTCTGTTTGGGACAAGAGTTAGGACGGGATGCCGCAGCAGTCGTTTTTCATACAGCAGATTTAAAATCAGCAGTGGCGAGGTATGGCGATCGCGTTTACCGTTATCTGCACATGGATGCTGGTCATTTGGGACAAAGGCTAAATCTAGCAGCTGTTCGCCTTGGTTTGGGTGTTAGTGGTATTGGCGGTTTCTTTGATGACAAAGTCAATGAATTACTTGGTATTCCTGCGGATGAGGTTGTGTTATACATGACTACGCTAGGAAGACCGAGGTAAGTTGCGAGAAGCAAGGTATGGCGTTCTTTGAAGAAGACACCGCAATACGGAAACATATAAGACAATACAAGTGCTTTCAAGGGTAGGTTTTTCGTATTTAACCATTTTATGGGTTAGGGCTGGGGGGTGACATAGAAGCTAGTACCGCAAGGCGGAATTCGCTCATTCAAAATTCAAAATTCCAAATCAAGACAGCGTAAGCGTTTCATTGATTTGGAATGGGTGCTTTATTTCCGCCGTCGTGTACTAGCAGATTTGATACCTCATGCTCAACTAAAGTGGCTGAAATCAATTCACGGTCATGATGGATTTTTAATTGATATGACAGCATTGAATGAACTGGTGATATTTTTTCGGCAAGATTTAGATGTGGACACCGAAAAAGATACTTCCACAGGATAATTTATCCCAAAAATTCAAGAAGCGGCATCCAGATTATCTCTCCAATAGGTTGTGAAAAATCATGATACGCGGTTTAAATAATGTTAAGAATTACAACCAAATTTGTAAGCCTAATTCTTTTAAATATCTTAAGCCCAACACAATCTGCTGACGTCTACCCCAAACCTCTAAATCAAACCAACCGTCATTTTCCGGGTTGGTATCTAATACTGCTCCGGAAATGTTAACAGTTAATCCATAACAAGAAACAAGCCCCGCAATCACTGGAGAAGATTGATAATTTTGAGGAATACAAACTTGAAATTTAGCACGAGTGGTTTGTCCTTTTACAACATTGGAGTCAGCTTTTTTTTCATTGTCGTCAATAAGGTCACTAAAATTGTGATTTGTACATAAAATCTTGAGTTTTTCCTGATTTTCTTGGGCAATGCTTTTGATATCTAACTCTACAATCTCTATATTTAGTTCTTGAAGATAGCTAAGACCTGCTTCTAAGCGCTGAGAAACTCCTTGAATTTCAAGGTTAAATAAACCGTCATCTTTTGCATGAGTCTCTAAAAGAGCCGATGCAATATTAATTATTAAATCGTAACGAGAAATCAATCGTGAGACAATTGGTTGACGATGGTAGTGCTGAGGAATCCTGATATGGATCTGACTTAATGTAGAATTCAAAGTTGTAGATAATGTCATCTGCCTAATCCCTCAAAGTATCAGCAATTTTACTGAAGCTGATAGAAACTCAAGTTTTTCTATAGCCTTTACAATCTAAATATCTGTATCTTGATAAAGTATTTGTATTTTATCATAACTCTATTTTGCATCTATTGAGTAAATCTGACTATCCGTAACACCTGACGCCCGCTTTAAAGGGATTTAGTCCATTTCGCCCTATCTCAATAACTGTAAGACTTTTGGATTTTGCACTCCTCACTAGACTAAGGTTGAAACATGATTGTTGACAGGTATGGCCATAGAACAGCTTCTGGGAAAATCTGTGGTGAAATTAACTGAAAATAGCTGTCAAGTTGCCTATCATTGCTGGATTATTTAACGCGCAAATTCTCCTTGTTTTATTAATTCATCTAAAAAATCTATGGTTGAGACTACTCACAAACATCTGATTATCGGGGCTGGTTTTGTCGGATTGGGTATGGCTGAGGCACTCAAGGGTGCTGGCATTCCTTACGATCAGGTCGATGCTAGTGATGACATCGGCGGAAATTGGTATCACGGTGTTTACGAAACCGCACATATCATCTCATCTCGCAAAACTACCCAATTTACTCATTTCCCCATGCCAGATGATTATCCCGACTTCCCCAGCGCTCAAAACATGCGGGATTATCTGAATGCTTTTGTCAATCATTTTAATTTACGTCAGCATATTGAACTCAATCGTACCGTCAATTACGTGCGACCCATTGAAAACAATCTCTGGGAAGTCACTTTCACTGATGGGGAACAACGAATTTATAAAGGGGTGCTAGTGTGCAACGGGCATCACTGGTGCAAACGTTTTCCCGAATTCAAGGGAGAATTTAACGGAGAGATTATTCATTCCAAAGATTACAAACGACCCGAAATGCTTCGTGGCAAACGAGTTTTGGTTATCGGCAGCGGGAACTCAGCTTGTGATCTTGCGGCAGAAGCGGCTAGGGTAGGTGCCAAGTGTGTCTTGAGTATGCGCGAATCGGTATGGTTCATCCCTAAGACATTTGTTGGAGTTCCGTCCGCTGACTTGGTCCAGTGGTGGATGCCAGAATGGTTTCAGCGACTGACGACATACGGGATAATGCATTTAACCTTCGGCAAGCACGAAGACTATGGTCTATCCAAACCGAACCATCGAGTTTTCGATAAACACCCCACTTTAAACAATGAGGTGCCTTACTACATCAAACATGGTCGTATCATTCCCAAGCCTAGTGTACGTCAGCTTAATGGTTGGGAAGTCGAGTTTAGCGATGGCAGTTGTGAAGAATTTGACTTGATTGTTTGTGCAACCGGTTTTTACGTTGCTTATCCCTTCTTGCCTCAGCAACTGCAACGCATCGAAGGATCAGTCGTCAAATGTTATGGTGGAGCGTTTCCCGACGACTATAAGGGATTATATTACATCGGATGGGGACAAGGTCGAGGAGGTGTTGGATCGGCGATCGCCGCTAGCAGTCCGTTGTTTGTCCGTTGTCTCAAACTCCAGGATGAAATCAATGTGCCGCTTGGTCTGGTTTTTAAAGAAATGGGGCAACAGCTACCGACAACCCATCTGTCTGATCCACAGAAGACTTTTAGGCAACTAAAGCTGACTAACTTCTTTTTTAACAGGATTGTCAAAAAAGCCCATCAGGTTGATGCCCAATATCCCATCTTCCGTAACACTCCACTCCCTCCCAATACTGTTCAGTTAACGGAGAAAGGGGTTAAGTGCGATTCGTTGGTAGCCGAATCCCACTAACCAGTCCGGATATAAGCCAGCCAACCCTGATCATAAGCTGTTGCGCTTTTAACTTGCATATTATTTTGGTTTAGTCCATCATTGAAACTCTCTTTCCTTCTGCCTTCTGCCGTCTGCCTTCTGCCTTGCTGTTGTGCATTAAAAATGCACAACAGCTTAGTTGAGGGGCGATTGCGCAAAGCAAGAGACGCCTGCATGCGTATCGCCACAATAAAAGAAACCAAAGCAGTTTTAGAGAGTGGTAAAAATTACTACCAGCGTTTCTTGGCGAAATAAGAACAAATCTGCTGGGTGTTGGTTCTTTTTTTGACTTGATTCGGTTCAACCTGTGTTACGCTAGTGGCAAGCGATCGCTTTGGCGGTCGCTATTTGTTTTTCTCTCTATCTACAGAAATCTAAACTGGGAAAATCGGTTTACGGAAATTGGGTTTCCCGAGTTACAGAGAACATGCCTATCCAACGGTAAAACCGCATACGCACGCTCATTCTATCGTATCTGGGCAATCAAGCATCGCTTTACAAGATACTGTTGATATCAAGCTACGTTGGAACAAAAATAATAGGATAAACATATGGCGCGTTTAGAACTCATTTCTCTTTACTGCGAAAAAACCGAAGATACTATCGGCACTGATGAGGTTTACTTTGTCATTAACGGTAACCAGGTTGGAGGAGTGAACACCATCAACGAAACAGAAGGTAAAGACTTGAGAGATATTTCTCATATCATCTTTGATCGCACTGCTGAAATTAGACTGTACGACAAAGACACAGGTATCTTTAACAATGATGATCTCATTGGCAGCGTGACAGCTACCAGCAGCCAGGCTGGGGAAGGAGAAATGACTGGTAAGTTTAATCGAGGTGGTGCAGACTATACCTTGACTTGGCGAGTTCTGCATTAGTTTAAGTATGAGGAATGACGCAAAGAAACCCGGTTAAGAGCAAAAATCGTCTGTTTCGCAACCAAAGACGAACTCAGAAACCGGGTTTCTAGCAAATGGTGCGTAAGTCCTAAGTATCTAGGTAAAGTCACGCTTACCTCCCATGAAACAAGAATCTGCGCGTCCAAAGACGCGCAAATTGTCAATGATCGCGACTGCTTATCCGGTTCCAAGCCTTGACTATGAACCGTAAATCCTCAGGTAAGCTTTTTTGAGAAATATCGTTGTATTGAACTGTACCATAGCGGCTGGTCAGAGTGTATGTGATGTAATCAGCAGCGCCGTTGGGTGCTGGATAACTTAGATTCTTGAATTCATCGCCCTGGCGTTCAAGCAATTGCTGAAATTTTTCCACTTGTTTTAGAGGAATGCGGCGAACGCTACGTTCAGAGTCATTAATATCACCAATCCGAACACGAATGAGACGTCCGTCGTCAAGCAAAACAGTTTCGTATGTTCTGCCAGCAAAGCCACCACTGGAGATTTGCCGAAAAATGACCCCGCTATCCAAAGGTTGTGGTAACTCACTTATGGGGATGGAAATTGGCTTGAGCGAGTTATTATCATCACCAATTGGACTAGCCTTTTCATCTAGAAAAACAGCACCTGATTCGCCAACACGATAAACCAAGCGTTGTTGTCCATCGCTCACAATGACTTCCCAACCTGGTACAATGACAGCAGCGCATGAAGTTAACGCATCTGCTAGACCCAAACAACTATCGGGCCATTGTTTTGGTTGTACCTCAATTATCCCTAATTGCGAAATAGGTGCTTTTAAACGCTTAGATGCTCGTACCAAAACTCTCTCGGCAATATCTCTGGGTAAGTTGACATTGAGTGTTTGACTATACTGTCTTGAAAGCTGAATTCGAGAACCACGCTCATCAGTGAGAAATACCCAGCGATTTAGCCCAGCAGCTACTGTGATTTGCCAACCAGAAACGACAGAATCACAAGGATAGACATTACTCTGAAGGTCGCACTCATTCCATCGAGTCGGTTGAGATGCAACAACACTCAGCGACTTTTCAGGTAAACCTGACTCATCACTTGCTCGACGCAACACGGCATCTCTAACTGTTGCGGGTAACTTGCCTTCGCTGAATTCGCTTTCCTTTTTATTAAACCTGATTTTGGAACCTGTTGTATTGGTGTGATAAACCAAAGTTTGCTCAGGTGATTTGACAACAACCCGCCAACCGTTTTCTAAAGCCTCGGTACAAGCTTCACCCGAGTTTGGTAAGTTCAAACAGCCATTGTTCCAAGTCCGCTGTTCCGCTTGAATGATAGTTACCCGAGAGGTTGGTAAACCTAAGCGTTGGGATGCGGCTTGCAAAACAGCATCCTCTATATAACTTGGAAAGTTTTGTGGTACATTGTTTGCCAGAATATATGGATTTGCTAAGCGAATAAAACGCCCATTGCTATCCGTATGATAAATCCATGTTTGACTACCATTCGAGAGGACAACTCGCCAACCAGGAACTAATGCTTGAGTGCAAAGTTCATCTCGCTGAGGTAAACCCATGCATCCGTCACGCCAAGTCCGTTGACTGTAGTCAATGATTTCTATTTTTCTCACATGAGTTGGTTCTCGGTTAGATAAATCTCGTAGTATCGCAGAAGCCACTGGACGCGGTAAGCTGTTTGTTTTAATATTTTCTTTGAGAACTTGGTTGGCATTGGTTGCAAAATAGTTTGCAGGGGCAGCTTCAGCACTTTTTATTGCTGATAAACTACTACCAATAGACAAAATTCCTGATAAAACTAATGCTGTGACAATTTGTCCTTGTTTTGTAGTAGTATAGTTTTTAAAAATGTTTTTCATTGTTATATGGCAAGGTAAATTATAGTAAAAATAGTAATTTTAACGTTTGGATATGAGTCGATAGATATTAGTATGCGTTAATAAACTAAAACTAATAACTAGAAACTCTACACAGAACAAATAAATTTATTATCCCTCATAATAAGAAGGATTTGGGATAATTAAAGCGCCTCTGTTTTGAGGAGATGTGAAAATAGACGCTGTTATGATTGTCTATTGTTCCTTTGCTTTTATACTAGATTTTGGTTGGGTGAAAAGACTTCATCCTACTGACTCACCTGTAGTGGTGATTTAGATGGAGAAAAACTCAGAAAGATTACTGATTGCTTCTTCCCCACACTGCCACTAATCTAAATAGTAATAATTAACACAGGCTCAAGCGCAATAGTTCCTGCTTATTCAGTAGACTCTTCGATTGGGAGTATATGTTAGTACATATAATCGACCAGTTGGCAGAAATTGGGAATCTTGAAAAAAGATAAACAATATATGTTATTAGTGTCGCTAAGCGGGCATGCTATGTACAAGCAACTGTAGCAACTTCTGCTGATTGCTCTCAGTCATTATTGATAGTTTTCTCATACAAAATCTAATTTTTTTTACAAGTAGATGATGAAAAAATTGGTGAATGGGTGCAACAGGCTTCTATCGCAGGAACCTCTGGCACTTAAAAAACGGTCATTTTTCGCACTTTTGGTAGCTTTAAGCATGGTAGCTGTCGTGCTGTTCTCGTTTCCTTCATATGCTCAAAATAGTTCCTACCGTCCGCAGACATCTGAGTTACGGGGGGTGTGGTTAACGAATATAGATAGTGATGTGCTTTTTAAGCGCGATCGCCTCCAAAACTCATTACAAAACCTAAAAAACCTAAACTTTAACACTGTATATCCTACTGTTTGGAACTGGGGTTGGACATTGTATCCTAGCAAAGTGGCACAAAGAGTGATTGGGCGATCGCTTGACCCAGCCCCCGGACTGCAAGGGCGAGATATACTCAAAGAAATTGTCACAGTTGGACATCAAAAAGGCTTAACAGTCATTCCCTGGTTCGAGTTTGGCTTTATGGCACCTGCTGACTCACAACTCGCCAAAAATCGTCCTCAATGGCTAACCAGTCGCCGTGACGGTAGTAAAATTTGGAAAGAAGGTACCCATGATCGGGTTTGGCTAAATCCCTTTCACCCTGAAGTTCAACAATTTATACAAGATTTAGTTGTCGAAATCGTTAAAAACTACGACATCGATGGTATTCAGTTTGATGACCATTTCGGCTTGCCAAGTGAATTAGGATACGACGCGTACACAGTTGGATTGTACAAAAAAGAACATCGTGGTCAAGCTCCTTCGACAAATCCTCAAGACGCAGAATGGGTAAGGTGGAGAGCTAATAAAATCACTGACTACATGAAACGGGTCTTCCAGGCAATTAAAGCGACTAAGAAAAATTGTCTTGTCTCTGTATCGCCTAATCCTCAGGACTTTTCCTATAAAACCTTTTTAGCAGACTGGCAAACCTGGGAACGGAACGGACTTATTGAAGAACTAGTTATACAACTATACCGTGATGACTTAAGTGTTTTTGTTAAAGAACTCGAGTTCCCAGAAGTGAAAGCAGCGCGGACTCATATACCAGTGAGTATCGGTATTATGGCTGGATTAAAAGCCAAACCCATATCTATGCAACAAATCCAAACACAAGTACAAAAAGTGCGAGAACGCAACTTTGCTGGAGTGTCCTTCTTTTTCTACGAAACCCTTTGGAATATGACTGGTGAAACACCACAACAACGTCAAGCTGGTTTCCAGAAGGTTTTCCCAACATCAGTTGCTTATCCAAATCTGCTGGCTGGTTGGAAACCGTAACAAGTAGAGTCGTACGAGGGTGGGGTGTACAGCATACGTGTCAACTTAACGTGCAAGCCTTGATTCCACGCTGATTTGACCTCACCCCCCTTCGGGTTCACCAGTCGCCTACGGAGGGAAACCCTCCTGCAGCGCTGGATTCACCGTAAAGCGTAGCTTTACGTCCCCTCTCCGCGAGTTCGGAGAGGGGCGGTTTTGGCGCAAGACAAAACCGGGGTGAGGTTATGCGACAATTGTGAGCGAGTAGGATAAGACATCCCGGTAACGTTCTTGACTTGGGTTTCGTCTTAAGTTGACACCTATGGTTGTACAGTCCACCCTACCCATCATCCGCCAATTCCCAAACGCCCAGCTAAACCGGGAGTGAGTGGAAGCAGAGTCGCAACCATCAAGAACAAAGCCAAAAGACCCAAAGCAGCGCGCGCATCATCGGGTTCGCTAATTTCATTCAAGCTGGGACGTTCTAAATCTCGTTGTAAAAACAGAATCACAATTGCCCAATACATAGCTAAAGGATTCACCAGAGACACTAACGCCAGCACAATTAAAGTTGCTATTGTTGCCCGTCCTGCAATTTTTCGTCCGTAAATCGCTTGAACAATACGACCACCATCTAATTGACCTGCTGGCATTAAATTTAAAGCAGTAACGACCAACCCTAACCAACCAATGACGACAAGTGGATGTATATCTACCATTGGTGACTGTAATGCAGAACCAAGAATAACTCGCGCCAAAGTTCCCACTAGAATTGAACCAGAGAAAAACTCATTTGGCAATTGAAATAGACTACCTTTGTGAGAAAGCAGCAATCCAGCCACCAACATTAATAAAGATACAATTCCTCCAGCAGCTGGTCCTGCTAGGGAAATATCGAATAGTACCTTGCGGTTAGGTAGTAAAGATTCAAAACGGGTAATAGCACCGAAAGAACCAATTTGTATCGCGGGAAGAAAGTAAGGTAAGCTGAGGCGGATCTGATGACGACGGGCGAGTAACCAATGACCGATTTCGTGAGCTATCAAAACTGTTAAAATACCAGCACCGATGGGTAAAATTTCTTGAAAGCGTTCTGGGTTGCTAAAGAAATCAAAATTCAGGAGTAATCCAGCAGTTTCCAAGCTTGTCGCAATTGTTGCCACCAGCAAGATAACCGCAAAGACTTTCTGCGGTAACGTCATGGGACGGGGGTCATTGCGACTGGGAAGCACAATGAGGACAGGTTTACCATCTGTATTTTCAACTAAAAACAGACGATATTTGTCACCTAAACGTTCTTGTAAACTCGCAGACAGACGGTTATGAACCTCTTCTGGATCTCCTCGCAGATTTCCTTTAAAAATAGCTCCTTCCTGGTAAGCAATAGTTTCTGTGCTAAAAAAGGTATCAAGACCGAAAATACCTTTAATCATGTTCAAGTCTTCTTCAGGAATCGCTAAGACTTCAGGTTTTAACTGTGCATTTCCTTCCGGAAGATTGGAATTATTTGTAGGGCTAGCTTGCTGCTGGGCATCAGCTTCAAGCCTTTGAGTTGCCCGTTGCCTAAGTATTGCATCCTGTCCAGCTGCTCGTAACTGTCTTCCTAAAAAGATGTATACTCCGGTGGATATGATCAACAAGAACAATACGGCTACTATATTGATGTAAATCCCGGCTGCAAACAAACCAAAAAACAGCAACCAGGGAGTCATCAATATCACCGACTGTAACCAGGCTAGGATTCCCAGCTTGCCATAAGATCTGGCGCGATAAAAGCCCCAACCTAAAATTCCGAAAGCGACTAGCACAATAGTGGCGACAATAGGTGTTTCTGAAGAACTCAACATCTTTTAACCTTTTTAACTTTTGCTTTTGAAACCTAGCCTGAGTAAGTCAGCTGTTCTTTGGATATTAACTGGATATTAATAATTTATAACGAGGGTGTCGCAAATTAGAGAATAAACTACCCCAACTTGCCTTACCTGAGATCTTGCACCAGTATCAACAATGAGGCTTCGCCTCGATATCTCGTTCCCAGGCTGCAGCCTGGGAACGAGGGTTGGGAGGCGAAGCCTCCCGATTATTGAGAATAAGGATTCTTTCTAAGGTTCACATAAGGGAAATCTCGGATCAATCGGGATTGCATCAACAAAAACTCTGTGTTGAGACAATAGCAGGAATGTTGTAACTGGGAACGAAGTAAGAAACCACCCACAGAAAAACAAGATTTAGAATCATAACGATAAATATTACGTTTTTGATTTGCCCAAAGATAGCGATCGCCAAAAAACAGTATTGTTAAAATTGTTGCACTCTGCAAAAGATTCTCTCATCTTTCGCTATTAAGATGCTTGTTCTAACTACAGGCATTCCTTCATTTTTTTGCACCATGACCGCGTAGCGATACGCCAAGGGCGTCTGCAGTCTGCGCGATAGCTTCGCTGCTGCGCTGCGCGCAGATCGCCTGCTTTATCTTAACTCTAGTCAAATAGAGGCATTGCTCCCGTGTTGATTACCTAATGATATCTGTCATTAACGTGCAGGAAGCATTTACAATGAAGAACCTAATCATTTTTGCCCTAACTGTCTTTCTCTTTCTTACTATTCCAATTGAACAATGTATCGCTCAAAACGTTAATCAAGACGTTTCAGCCACAGTTGTCGCCCAAGTCGGGTATACAGTCGGCACAGTCGAGATGATCGAAGATCACGGGTTCGATGCGCAAGGAGGAGCGTTCCGGGGTATCTTCCTTTTTAAGGGAAAAAGGTACGTTGCATGGTACAACTCACGACCAAACGTATCAATTGGTCGGCATCTTCGCCTGACATACCTCGATCAACCAGGCGGTAACTGGTACTCTCTTTTTAATCCGGCGACGCAGGTTACTGCCTACGTCACTAGTGTAAAGCCTTTCAAGTAAACGGTAGCTCTTTTGGAGTGCAACTTTTCCAGACTTGGGGCATGATTTCGCCCAGCGCGATAGCTTCGCTGCTGCGCTGCGCGCAGATCGCGTTAGCTCATATCTTGCAGCATTCTCAATAATCGGGAGGCTTTGCCTCCCAACCCTCGTTCCCAGGCTGCAGCCTGGGAACGAGATATCGAGGCGAAGCCTCATTGTTGATACTAGTGCAAGATCTCAGTTAAAACGGACTTAAAAACTAACAAGAGTCCGTTTTAACGGACTTGGACTCTTAGCCTCAGAATTTATTTCTTGGCGGACGAAAAGTATGGTGCAAGATCTGAATTAGGCTAGTTTGAAAATTTCAAGTGGTTTTTCTATTCAAAGTTGCAATCCCGAAACGGGAAAGGAGTAACGAGTTTTGATGCCATCTGAACTAACAGCAAAACGAAAGACAAGCCAACCCACTCCAGAATTAAAATCAGTCTCTTTTAACCGACGTTATTTTTTAAAAAAGCTCGTGGAAACTAGCGTCGGCGCAATGATTCTACAACTATTTGATTTTGGACGATTCCCGCAGATGCCGTCGGCACTAGCACAATCCTCTAGGAGTCAAGATATCTCACCTTTTAATTTAGATCCCCGTCTGATGTACGATTACCTAAGCCCCGTGTTTAGGGGAATAGGAGAAGGGGAAGGAGAAATTGCTAGTAGTATAGGACAAGCAGAAGGAAATGTTATTCGTGGAATAGGAGAAGCAGAAGGAGAATTTGCTCGTAGCATAGGACAAGCAGGTGGAAATGTTATTCGCGGAATAGGAGAAGCAGGCGGAAATATTGCTCGCGGAATAGGAGAGGGTTTAAGGGTACGTCTGCGAGATATCCTTTCTAATTCTGAAGCTAAGCAAAAATTGTACGAATATTCTCAAAATCAAAATACTCAAATAAAACGTGAATTAATCGAATTAATCCGCGATTCAATACGTGAATCTCAGGCTGAACAGATTGAGTTAAAAATTAAGGAACTTCAATCAAATTGGGATTTAGAAAACTGGAATGGAATTATCAATCGCCAGGAAACAGAGGATATATTAAAAGAAGAGAAAGACAGTTTACTTATCTTGCTTTCTCCTCCAAACGTTAGTCAAGATGCTCCATCTTCAATTCGTAATAACTTTGGAATTGAGGTACAAAGCGTAGGAGCATTTCTTACTCAATATTATCCGGTTCAAGATCAACAACACTCGGTTAGGTTTTATAGCGGCTATTTCAAGCGTCCGGTTAACGATATTAATTTAGAGCAACTGCATAAAATTTTATCTCCCTTGCCCACTGCAATTTTTTATACAAATATTACTGACTACACTTGCACTTTCCATGTCGGTTATTGGGGAATAAAAAACAGTAAGGTTTTCAAATTCTCTAGTAAAGTGTGGAACTGGGAGAGGGCAAAAAAAGCGCTAATATCCCAAGGAAATGGTGAAATAGAAGCCATCCGCATGATTCGGCAATCGATGGTCATAAGTAATAACCTGTTGGCGTCTTATTTAGCTGATTTGTATTATCTCAATCTTGACCCTTATTATCAACCTCAGTTTCCCAGATTAACGTCTGAATTAGCTCAAGAAGGCTTGCCTCAAGATTTTATAAAACATTATGTAGATGAACTTCAAGATATTCAAAAACAAATACAGCAAATTTACAATCTAGAGCTAAAAAGAACAGCAGACGAAGTAAAAGAGCAAGAAACTATTAAATCGAATGCACAGAAGTGGAGATTAGTACGCACTCTATCTGGGCATATATATACCGTTTACTCTGTCGCAATCAGCCCAGATGGAGAAACTCTTGCCAGTGGTAGTTTTGACAATACTATCATACTTTGGAATCTGAAAACGGGAGAGTTCATTCGTACTCTTACAGGACATTTAAATACTGTTAAATCTGTTGTATTTACTCCTACAGGACAAACTCTTGCCAGTGGTAGTTGGGATAGTACTATCAAACTTTGGAATTTGAAATTCTACACATTAACAGGACATTCAAACTACGTTTGTTCTGTCGCTATCAGCCCAGATGGAGAAACTCTTGCTAGTGGTAGTTATGATAATACTATCAAACTGTGGAATCTGAAAACAAGACAGTTACTTCGCACTCTCACAGGACATTCAAATACCGTTTATTCTGTCGCTATCAACCCAGATGGAGAAACTCTTGCTAGTGGTAGTCTTGATAATACTATCAAAATTTGGAATCTGAAAACAGGATTGTTACTTCGTACTCTTAAAGGGCATTCAGATTGGCTTATGTCTGTTGTCTTCAGTCCAGATGGAGAAACTCTTGCTAGCGGTAGTAATGATGATACTATCAAACTATGGAATCCAAAAACAGGAAAGTTACTTCGCACTCTTGTGGGACATTCAAATGATGTAAATTCCGTTGCTTTTAGCCGTGATGGGAGAATGATTGCTAGTGGAGGTGAAGACACAACTGTCAAACTGTGGAATCCAAAAACAGGAGAGTTACTTCGCACTCTTGAGGGACATTCAAGTCCAGTGTATTCTATCGCCTTTAGTCCAGATGGACACACTTTAGTAAGTGGTAGTGGTGATAAGACTATCAAGATTTGGCAGGATAGTTAATATCATGTTCGGTTGATTACTTATCATTCCTGAAGAACCCCACCCCGGTTTTGTCTGACGCCAAAACCGCCCCTCCCCTTAGCAAGGGGAGGGGATTAAGGGGTGGGGTTGTCAACGTGGGAATCACAACTAATTAGCCGGACATGATATTATATCATGTTCGGATGAACACTTATAAAAAACCAATCACCTCACCCCTATCCCCTCTCCTTATAAAGGAGAGGGGTGCCCGATAGCGTAGCGTGCCGTTAGGCATAGGGCGGGGTGAACTCTTTTTATTATAAGTAATCACTCGAACTTGATATTACTCGTAATGGTGCAAGATCTCAAGAAATGCGTTGAATTTATTTCCATATCAGTTCCCAATCGGTGGAGCAAGAGCTACACGCGGAATTCCACCACCACCAACGCTATTTGAACTATTGTTATCAACAATGTAAAGCGCTTGGAATAGCTTCATAAAATCTTCATAAAATGAACCATTAAATCCCTCAAAATCGTAACCAAAGGTGTTGCGAAACTCTTCTGTAACTCCATTCTCTACTGCAAAGTAGTGAGCATCCCAGCCTGCGTCGTCAACAACGTAAGCACCATAATCTTGCAAGGCATGAAATAACTTTTTGGCAGCAGGTGTTTGCAAGTTGAGATTTTGTTCTGTTACGTATGCAGGAATTGCCAGTAGTGTCCCCTGTACCAGAGAGGGGTTTTTACCGTAGTATTGGTTGGCTGCATTGGCATCAGCTCTATCTGCAGGCCAGCGATACCCAGGATTAGATTTAGAGTAGTAGAGGTATTTTTCTCCCCAAATGACAACTTTTAAAGCGTGACGAATTGGTTGATTGCTGGTTAGTTCACCTTTGCGAATAGACCCACCAATCGACGAAAGACCAGAACCAAAATGTGCTCCGCCGATTCCATCCCCGTAAATATCAACATTTGGATAACGCCAACCATAGATATCCCCTCCTGTTTTACAGCGAGCAAGAGGTTCAAGCTGTATGAGGGTTTTTCCATCAGGCATCAAGAAAGCTGATGCGTTGTTGGGGGTGTGATATGGCTTGCTTGTGGCGTCTGGAACGATAAGGTTGTCTGGAATTGGCAGCCAGATGTCCATAGATTTCGTGCCTGTACAGCGTCCTTCACCCCAAGCACCAGGACCATAAACTGGACGCCACGGATCAGTATCCTTGAGTTTGAAGAAATATTCTTTATCTGCTGCAGCATAGCCCGCTTTTCCAATGTTTGCGGGGATATAATTTGCACTCGACCCAATTGGCATATTCCAAGGTGATGAGGATGCAAATGGCCAAAGAAATTTGTCACGTGTAGAGATTTGGCCAGGACTAGGGGTTGCAAAACAGCTAATAAGTAGAGCGACAATGACACTAGCAACAAATGCAACTATGTAAGACATCCGCTTACGCTTTGTCAAAGGTTGAGTAATGCTCATGAAAAAGCCACTCCTCAATTATTTCCCGTAATAATGCTAATTCTTGGCATGGTTCATCAGATAATGTGCTTGCCAATTATGCCCGTAATATCGTACATAAAGTCGTTCACATTTTTGCAAACTTATCTTTTTTTAAAGAAAAACTTACAAGAATATAAAGTTTTGATTTGGAAGTTGTTTACTCTTCCCTTTGTTTGGGATAGACGGCATCATCACTCTCGCAAAAAATTATAAAGTTTTCTATTATACTTATCAAAAACAATAATAGTTCTCCGGAGAAAGACAATAATCTTTTTAAATAAGCATAACTTTGGTGATTATATAAATTTATATACTGAAGTAATTTAATAAAAAATAATACCTATATTGATAACTTTTACTTGAATTTACTAGTTTTTCGCTCAAGTCAGATAAGTATATATACTTTTATGTACTAATATAAAATAAAAGATAAAAAGTAACGTTAAGTAAAGATTAACGATCAGGACAAGGGAAATGCCTACAAAGCATTTGTATGGCTATTAGGGTATCCTTGTTTGGCTTTAGTAAAGTAAAACCTTTTTCAGTTTATGAGGAAGATAAGGGAGTGAACTCGCAGACCCTTACACAACAAAATCATCGACGCTACGATCCAATGGCGATCGCCCGCTACTACCGCTACCGTCCTTGGCTGGCTTGGATGCGGGCAATAAAGATTATTTGGTTTTTTGCCGTCTTTATTCTTAGTCTTAAGTGGGACCAGTGGCAAAATCAAGACGAACAAAACAAGTTCAAACGAGCAACTCAATTGCGACAGTTACTCACTCGCCTTGGTCCCACGTTCATTAAAGTTGGTCAAGCCCTCTCAACCCGACCAGACTTGATACGTAAAGATTATCTAGACGAACTCATAAAGCTGCAAGACCAGTTACCACCTTTTGATAGTGTACTCGCTTACAAAATTATTGAAACCGAACTAGAACGTCCAATTAGCGAAATTTTTAGCTCGTTATCGTCATCTCCCGTCGCTGCAGCTAGTTTGGGTCAAGTTTATCGTGGTCGTTTGATGAACGGCGAAGAAGTGGCGGTGAAAGTACAGCGCCCCAACTTACGCCCAATTCTCACACTAGACCTTTATCTGATGCGCTGGGCAGCTGGTTGGTTAGCCCCTTGGTTACCTTTAAACCTCGGTCATGACCTCGCAATGATTGTGGACGAGTTTGGCACCAAGTTATTTGAGGAGATAGATTACATCAACGAAGCCCGCAATGCTGAGAAATTTGCAAACAACTTCCGCGATGATCCCCGAGTCAAAGTACCAGCTATATATTGGCGTTACACCAACACCCATGTTTTAACCCTAGAGTGGATTAACGGCTTCAAACTCACCGAAACAAACAAAATCCGCGAAGCAGGTTTAGATCCAGAGTTAATTATCCAAATTGGCGTCACCTCTGGTTTGCAACAACTCCTAGAACATGGGTTCTTCCATGCTGATCCACATCCAGGTAACTTATTTGCCATGGCCGATGGTCGTATGGCTTATATAGACTTCGGCATGATGGATCAGTTAAATGAAACCACAAAAGAAACTCTAGTAGATGCACTAGTACACCTGGTTAATAAAGAGTACAACGAATTAGCCCAAGACTTTGTCAAGCTAGGTTTTCTGAGTTCAGACACGGATATTCACCCGATAGTACCAGCACTAGAAGCAGTTCTGGGAGATGCTATTGGTAAAAACGTTGGGGATTTTAACTTCAAAACCATCACTGATGAGTTCTCAGAGTTGATGTATGAATATCCTTTCCGAGTTCCTGCTAAGTTTGCTTTGATTATTCGTTCTCTGGTAACACAGGAAGGAATTGCCCTCAGCCTCAACCCAAATTTCAAAATTGTTGAAGTGGCATACCCCTATGTTGCAAGACGCTTGCTGACGGGAGAATCTCCACAACTGCGGCGACGTTTGCTGAATGTACTTTTTAAAGATGGTAGATTCCAGTGGTCTCGGTTAGAGGATTTGATTGCGATCGCCCGCAGTGATACTAACTTTGACGTATTACCTACAGCCCAATTGGGATTGCAATATCTACTTTCTGATGAAAGCAAGTTTCTCCGACGACAGTTAGCGCTTGCTTTGACTGAAGATGATCGTCTTCATACAGAAGAAGTCCAACGCTTGTGGAATTTGGTCAAAGATGACTTAAAACCAACTCGCTTATTCAACGTAGCGATTGGAGTTTTGACCGAATTTTCCAGAGAGGGAGTAGCAGCTATTCTACCGAAAGCGCTAAAAGAATGATGAATGATGAGTTACAAATTATGAAAAAATATGAATATTCATAATGAAAAACTCATATAGCAGGGAACCAGGGAACAGGGAACAAAACAATTCAAAGTTCAAAATTCAAAGTTCAAAAAAATTTCTTAATTTTGAATTTTGAATTGATAATTTTGAATTTGAGCGGAGCGAGTGGTGTCCGTATTTTCTCATTAGTTCACGTCCTAATCTACCTGGCAACTGCTATATTTCCGTACTCAATATCCACAGGAGTTTTCATGTACTACATTCCTGAACATCCACCCTATTTTCTATTCGTTTTTGGATTGTTTGCAGCATTAATTTCAGATGTCGCGTTATGGGGAACGCTGAAAGTCATTGTCCAGAAATGGCAAGATGAGGGTGCAGAAACTTCTGGGTCTCGTCTACCGATTAAACAGTTATCTATACCATTTCTAGGAACTACTATTGGTCTTTGTGTATTTCTCTGTTCCGGTTTTGAAATATTTGGCTTTCCGCCCTTAATTGCCTACGGAATTGGTATACCAGTTGCTTTTATAACTGCCTTGCTGATTTGGTTACAGTTGGGAAGTATGCTAACTTTTGTAGAACGCCAAGGGATACAAGCTCTAGATTTAGATTCTTAGTAGTAGACTGCTCATTACTAGGGAACTCTTAACAGAGGTGTGATAGTTCCACTCCTAATCCTGGATGATTTTAATACCAGCCGCGCTGTATACAGCAATATCTTGTTGATATGAAAAGCGCGGCTTTTTTGGAGTCAGCAAAGCAGTAAGTTCGTTAAGAAATTCAGCTGCTTGTACCGTTTATTAATTCTGAGTTCCTAGCTGAGGAGTTCTGAGTTCTCATATCCTCACCCTTTAAAATAATCTAAAAGCCGATCGCCTGAATCAGCACGAACCAATGCGACAACGACGTCGGGTAAAGCGGTTAAACTGGGGAAAACCAAATAACGTGATTCCCAACGAGGGTGAAATTTGTCTTTATATGCATGCAAGCCTTGAAAATTGTAAAATCGCTCCAAATGCTTATAAAGATAGTGCAATACTTTTTCTAAGCGGAGTGAGTTTTGAGTTTCACCCACTCCAGAAAGCGCAGAAAGACCAATATTAAAGCTATCGTAATTTCGTTCCTTATAGTGCTGGAACATAGAAAGAAACAAAAAGTCCATTGTTCCATTCTCAATCGACTTTCGGTGTCGCATCATGTCGTTAGTTACTTCATTGAGTTGGTACTCTAACACAATGTTGCTAAAGGCAATAATCTCACCGTCGCAAGACTGCACCGTTACAATCTCACACTCTCGCAAATAAGTTTCGTCAAACCAACCTAGAGAAAACTTTTTTTCTGAACCTTGCACTAATTGCAGCCATTCGTCACTAACAGTTTTGAGTTGATGCAACAACTCATCAGCAATCGGTGGTTCGTAAAATTTCACTTCATACCCCAGCTTATTCATGCGATTCATTGCTGTTCTGAGGTTTTTACCCGCTTTTCCTTGTAAGGTGAAGGTTTGGAGATCAACTATTCCTTCTTCACCAATCTTGAGTACCTGAAATCCCAGGGATTTGTAGAGGTCAATGTCATTGGGTAAAGTTTGGTAAAATGCTGGATACCAGTCGTTGCGTTGGCAAAACAGCTGGAAACTCACAATCACTTCTTTACGATCTTCAAATGGTCCAATGGGATCACCTAGGGCGATCGCACCCCGTCCCTTAGCCACATAAGCAATCACACTACGACCAGAAGGACTAAAAAAGTAACTTTTATCACTTAACAATGTAAATGCTGCTAACGAAGAACATCCATACTTTTCTACAATATCTCTTGCTTGCTGACGTTCTCTAACAGTGGTGGGTTCACGTAGAAAAACTGGTCTTAATAGCATGAACAGTGCGTAAGCGATCGTACTTACTGCAATAATATAAATAGAATTAGCAAAAAAATCTCCAAATTGGCTTCTTGGTTTTAATCCGGCATTATCATCTGTGAAGAACATAGCGAAAGTTTGGGCTATGGCGTCACTCCAACTAAAATTTTCGGAAAATTTGCCATCTAACAAGTAAAACCCAATTGTTCCATATGCCAAGGTAAACAGCAAAGCTGCAATTAACACCCGTACTCCCTGTGCAACAGAAGGACGATCTGACTTTGCTGTAAACACATCACGCATCAAGAGTAATTGCATCAGCAAAACACCAGACAAGAAACTCTCTTCATAGTCGAGTCCTTTAATCAAGTGGCTGAAGATAGAAATAATTAATAATCCAATCGTGAGTAACCAAGCAATTCGTTTCCGACGCAACAAGTTCGTCGCAAGTGTTAGCAACACAAATCCAGTCAGTGCTGCAAATATATGACCGCTAGCACGAATATCAAAGGGTAAAAGGTGCTTTAGCCAGTGATTTCTCTCATGCAGGTTAGGGGTCACTGCTGATACCAAGTTTACCACTCCGACCAAACCTGTGAGAAAAGCTGCACTCCAAAGCCCAATCCGAGTTCTAATATCAAGAATCATTGGTTAAGAAAAAGGGGTGTAGGGGTGTGAGGGTGTAGGGGTGTAGGGGGAATTAATTAATAGGGGCACGCCCGCCACTAGCAGTTGGAACCACCAAATCTACGATGTTAGTGGGGGCTTGAACCTAAATGGTGCAGGGGTAAGATGTACAAAAAAGCGGATTTTTTCGTCCTCCCCTATACCCCTATACCCCTGGTTTTAGTCACTTAATTCTGAGTTGTTCTTCAAACTGTTTTCCCACATAAGATAGCGAATCTTTGAGATGCTTGTGAAAGTAATTCCAGCCAACATCTGGACCTGACAAACCATGTCCTCCAGGGAAGGCATAAAACACATTTTCTATACCTAATTTGTCTAAGGTTTCATGGAATTTTCGGGTAGAAGCAAGTAAATTAGAGTCGCTTTCTCCAGCATCAAGATATACGCGTAGTTGCTGCCTATCCTGAGGTGGTAATTGTTGGACAATTTGTTGGGGGCTATTTTGTGGACCACTGTTATCGGTAAAATAGCCGCTATGGCTAAACAGAATATTGAAGTTTTGCAGATAGCGTAACCCAATGTTGAACGCACCCCATCCTCCAGAAGATAGACCTCCCAACGCCCAAAACTTTGGATTTTCTAATGTACGGTAGCGTGAGTTGACGACTTTTACTAACTCTGAACCAATCAACGTTCCTACTTTACCATTAGGCCCATCATAATAGTCAGGGTCGAATAAAGGACTTGAACCCCGGTTATCATTTCCATCTGGTGTAATCACAATGCAAGGCGGTAGTTTGTTATCTGTATAAAGTTCATGTAGGACTTTTAAGATTGCATATTTATCAACATAAGCACGGGCATCATCATGACCGCCATGTAGTAAAAATATGACAGGATAGCGTTTGAGAGGATTTTTATTATAGTATGGAGGTAAAATAACACCATATTGCCGTTGTGTGCCCATTGCTTGACTGTTAAAAGTTTCTAGCTGAAACTTCAACCCACTATTGGTCACCTCTTGAGGCGGATCTAGCTGCGGCGCACCTAAGATAAAGACATACCAGTAACCAGCAGCAGTCAGAATTGCAATCGTACCTGCAACGCTCATTAAAACTTTAGATAATTTCATGGCTTTTTAAAACGCAAATTATCTGTAGCGTGTATAATAGCCGAAATTTTAAATTGTCTTCCGACAAATGTTAGCGAATCTGCCAAATGTTCATGCCAGTAGTCCCAAGTGTGACCACCAGGAAACGCATGAAATATATTATAAATTTTCTCTGTACTAAGCACTTGATTAAATTTTTTGGATTCATCAAGTCCGACTTCAGTATCTTCTATACCTGCATCCAGGTATATCCGTAAGCGTTTTTTCGCTTGAGGTGAAATGGTCTTAATATAGGTGATTGGGCTATTTTGCGGTCCACTCTTGTCTTGAAAGTAACCGCTATGACTAAATAATATGGAAAAATTATTTAAATTATGCAACCCCACATTCATTGCACCCCAACCTCCAGAAGATAATCCTCCCATTGCCCAAAAACCAGGATTGGGGAGTGTACGGTAGCGGTTCTGGACAATTTTCACCAGTTCATCCCCAATGGCTGTAGAAACTTTACCATTAGGACCATCAATATAATCGGGATCCCAGTAGCGGCTAGAACCACGTTTGTCATTACCATCTGGTGTGATAATAATACTGGGTGGTAACTTACCTGTTGCATAAAGCTGTTGGAGAACTGTCAAAGCATCTCCTTTTGCAAACCAATCGTCAGCATTTCCGTGTCCACCGTGGAGAAGAAAGATAACTGGATAGTGTTGATTTTGGTTTTGATCATAGTCAGGAGGTAAAGAAACGCAGTAAATACGACTTCCTCCCATAACTTTGCTCTCGTAAGTTTCGGTTTTATATGTTAACAGGGTAGCTAAATCGCTAGCAGTTGGTTGTGGCGGTAATACAGAAGTTAGAGTTGGCGGACGCATCTGTGCTTGTGCAAATTTTATATGACTACAGTTACAGAAAGTGAACACCGAAAGTAGCAGCACAATTTTAGATTTGAAGCAGTTCATCAAGAATATTGATTGATAGCAATTGAATCAAAACTGTAAAAAATCATAAAATTTATATAGGACATACGTAAAACTCTCTGTTTTCCTCCTCTGCGTCCTCTCTTGCCTCTGCGGTTAATTCAATCAAAACCTACTATATAACTGAAGTCTCTGAAGACGAATATATCTGTGTATTAATCCCAATAAGATACTTCAAGATAGCACTGTTGATTAACTCTGGAGACTCCGCCATAACTAAATGTCCTGCATTGGCAACATGTAAATGAGTACCGTTGATGAAATGTCTTGCTAAATCGTTCCCCATCTCGTGTGTAAACATGGGGTCAAAACCTGCGCTTATAATCAAAGCAGGGATATGCAAATTCTTCGGCAAAGGGTGACGCGCAAAAAAGTCATAACCCCAAAAGATTTCTAGGGCTTTGTAGGATTGAAAATCTGTTGGTGTTGGACATTCGGCAAAAAACCGTTCTATGACGCTGTGTCGGTAAGAAGTCGAGAAAAAGTTTGAGATTGCTTGTACGCCAGGTAAAAAATATAAATATCTGCCGCCCCAAGCCATAAACTTCATCAGCGGAATTTCCCACCAAGGTGCTAAGTTATGAGTTCCGCCGGCGATCGCAACAAAACCACTCACACAATTGTACTGCGCAAACTCTAAACCAATCGGAACTCCGTAGCTATGACAACACAGCACTGGTGAAGAAATGCCAAATTGGTACAACAATCGCTCTAAATCCCGACGATGTCGCCCTATTGAATAGCAAGGGTAAGGACTCGACTGTCCGTGTCCTCCCAAATCATACACCAGAACTTCCCAACCTTGACTTTGAGCAAACTCATACTGAGAACGAAAGTTAAAGCGGTTTCCCGTTCCTCCGTGAAGAAAAACTATTGCTGGAGTTCTCCCCGAACTATGGCAAACTTGTAAATTTACCCCTCGTCGTAGATGAATTGTTGAGCCAACTAAGGCATCTTGAAAAGAGTCATTAGTCATTATTAAAAGGGAACAGGGAACAGGGAACAGGGAACAGGGAACAGGGAATAGGGAATAGGGAATAGGGAATAGGGAATAGGCATACTAAGCTTTTTTCAAAAATCAAATAGGAGTTTTATATTAGTCATTGGTCATTAGTCAACTATAAGTAATAATTCGTGACAAGAAATTAATTTCTTTTCTTGTCTTTTGTTCTACACTCAAAAGCTTACGGCAATCATATGTCAATTGTGTGTCAACATCATGGAAATTTTGCGAATGTGGAGTCATTAGTCATGAATCATTCCATTCTGCCGTTGCACTATGCTTAAAAAACTTCGACTCAACTTCAGTTCGTTGTTTGGCTTACTGCTTCTAGTACTTTCCCTGTGGGCAATTAGCCACGAATTACGTGAGCATAGTTACCAGGATGTTTTGAACTCTTTAGGAAAAATTCCTAAAAGACACTTAAGTTTGTCAATTTTCTTGTCAAATATAGGCTATCTAGTGATGGCGTCCTATGATATGCTAAGTTTTAGCTATGTTGGTCGTACTCTAGCTCTGCGAAAAATTGCTTTCACTGGGTTTATTAGCTCTGTACTCGGTAACACCATAGGTTTTGCTTTGGTAACTGGCAGTGCAATCCGTTATCGTTATTATTCTGGTTGGGGAGTATCATCACTGGCGATCGCCCAAGTCATTGCTTTTGCCAATTTCACTTTTTGGCTAGGAGTTTTTGCCGCATCTGGGGTAATATTTCTCTTCAACCCCTTGGAAATCCCTACTCAAATACATTTACCTTTTACAGACACACGTCCTCTTGGTGTTATTTTCCTAGTAGTGGTTATTTCTTATTTATTAGGAAGTATTTTTATTAAACACCCGTTAGTCATTCGTCGCAAAGAGTTTCGTTTTCCTTCCTTCAAAATAGCTTTTGCTCAAGTCGTCATTTCTAGCATTGACTGGATAATAGCCGCAGCAGTGCTTTTTTTGCTACTTCCTGCCAATAGTGTATCTTTTCTGGACGTGTTGAGAACCTACTCACTCGCTATGTTTGCAGGTGTTGTGAGTAACGTCCCTGCTGGCTTAGGAGTGTTTGAGATTGTGATTTTGCATTTTCTGTCTGCGAAACTTTCTCCTGTAGTCGTTTTGGGTGCAACGCTAGCTTACAGGGCAATTTACGACTTATTAGCTTTGCTCATAGCAACAAGTTTACTGGGATTCTATGAAATTAAACACAATACTAGAAATATAATTAACAGATAGAATTCCTAAAGGACAATTGACTACATTAAACTTATGGCGCTCATAGTTCAGAAATACGGTGGTACATCTGTCGGTTCAGTAGAGCGTATTCAAGCTGTTGCACAGCGCGTGTGCAAAACTGTGAAAGCAGGAAACTCTCTTGTTGTCGTGCTTTCCGCGATGGGGAAAACAACAGATGGACTTGTTAAGCTAGCATACGAAATCTCACAAAGTCCTAACAGCCGGGAAATGGATATGTTGCTGTCCACAGGTGAGCAAATATCTATTGCTTTGGTGAGTATGGCTTTGCAAGAACTAGGATATCCAGCTATTTCTTTGACAGGAGCACAAGTAGGAATTGTTACTGAAGCCGAACACACTCGGGCGCGGATTTTACATATAGAAACAGAACGCATCAAACGACATCTCAAACAAAACAAAATTGTTGTTGTAGCTGGATTCCAGGGCATTACCAGAACAGAAGAATTGGAAATTACGACACTGGGACGTGGTGGTTCAGATACCTCAGCGGTGGCTTTGGCAGCAGCATTACACGCAGATTTTTGTGAGATTTATACCGATGTACCAGGGATTTTAACGACAGATCCCCGTTTGGTTCCAGAAGCACAACTGATGGATGAAATCACCTGCAACGAAATGCTGGAACTCGCAAGCTTGGGGGCAAAAGTGTTGCATCCCCGTGCCGTGGAAATTGCCCGGAATTATGGCGTTCCTTTAGTGGTACGCTCTAGTTGGACAGATGAGCCTGGAACTTGGGTGGTTTCACCAACGCCACGCCCGCGTTCACTTGTGAATTTGGAAATTGCTCGTCCAGTTGATGAGATTGAATTTGATACCCATCAAGCGAAAGTGTCGATGTTGCGTGTTCCAGATAAACCAGGTGTTGCAGCACGGTTATTTGGGGAAATAGCACGTCAGGAAGTGGATGTGGATTTGATTATTCAATCCATTCACGAAGGTAATACAAATGATATTGCCTTTACCGTGATGACACCAATATTAAAAAAGGCGGAAGCCGTAGCACAAGCCATTGCCCCTGTTCTGCGTAGTCACAAGGCAGCAGAAAATGAAGAGGCTGAAGTCATGGTACTGCAAAATATTGCTAAAGTCAGCGTAGTTGGTGCTGGGATGATCGGACGCCCTGGTGTTGCAGCAAAGATATTCGCGACTCTTGCAGAAGCTGGTGTCAACATCCAGATGATTTCTACAAGCGAAGTGAAAGTGAGTTGCGTGATTGATAATGGAGATTGCGATCGCGCCGTTGCTTCCCTTCGCACCGCCTTTGAAATTGAAGAAGACAAGCAGACAACGCAACAAATCAATTCAAAATTCCCCTCTCCCTCATCTGACCATCCTCCCGTCAGAGGTGTTGCCCTAGATATGAAGCAAGCGCGTCTGGCTATTCGTCAAGTACAAGATCGTCCAGGAACAGCGGCGAAGTTATTTGGATTGTTAGCAGAACATAACATCAGCGTAGACATGATTATTCAGTCCCAACGCTGTCATATGATGAATGGAGTTCCGACACGAGATATAGCTTTCACTGTTGCCAGAATAGATGCACAAGCAGCACAAAAAATGCTTCAGCAAGCAGCAGCAGAATATGGATGGGGTGAGGTGGTGTTGGATAATGCGATCGCCAAAGTCAGTGTTGTAGGAGCGGGCATGGTCGGACAACCAGGAATTGCAGCTACAATGTTTGAAGCCCTATCCCAGCACCAAATTAATATCCAAATGATTGCGACTTCGGAAATCAAGATTAGTTGTGTTGTCGCCCAAGAAGAAGGTGTGAAAGCGTTGCAAGTCATTCATACAGCATTTGGACTTGCGGGTAGTCAGAGTATTCAAGTGCCTGCTTGATGGTTGGTTTTGAAATGGAGATTTTTTGTATTGGGCGATCGCAAGCAATATAGCGGTTCTCATTTTAATCACATTGCCTCGTTAAGCGCTTCTAAGCTGGGAATGTATTTTGAGAGGCTCTGCCTCTGGTCTTGCCCCCGGAGGCAGAGCCGCGTAGTATTATATGCCTCTCCACCAGTGCTGTACCGGCTCTGCCTCTGGTCTTGCCCCCGGAGGCAGAGCCTCCTAGGATGGGTTCCTAGCCTCCAGGCGCTTAACGAGTCAGGGCAAGGGCTGTGTCTTAACGAGCGTGCCATTCGGTTTGAAACGGTTATCTGTGGCAAACATTTTTTGAATCTGTAAGTATTAAAATTAAGACAATCAAGTTTAAGATGATCACCGAAGCATCTTTGTTGTCAGACAAGAAAGATATTTTAGATAAATCAAAACGTTGCTCCTTAAAAGCAAGCCATGCCAAACCTCCGCAGATCACACACAACAGGATCAAATTTAGAGCTTTTTCATCTTCAAAGTAACACCTCCTTTGAATTACCACCGAATCTTCCTGTGATTCGGATTGGTAAGCCAAACGAACAAATTGCACCGGACATCAATGTTTTAGCTTTGCCAAATGCCGATGTTGTTTCTCGGCTGCATGCAGAAATTCAGGTAGAAGAAGACACTTATTATATTATTGATTTGGGAAGCTCCAACGGCACATTTCTTAATAGTGTCAAGCTAGAGCAAAAAAAACGTTATCCCCTGAATTTTGGAGATAAAATCGAACTCGGTCAACAAGAAAACGTAACTTTCATTTTTCAACCTCAACAAAATTTTGCTTCAACTTCTCATTCCAGACTCACTCATCAACCCACAGTTCTTCAGGCTCAGATTGTACAGCCTGAAATGACTGAAAACAAGAAACAACCTCAAGTGGATCGTCCTAGTAAACTTGTCGGCTTAGTGCTGATGGTTTTAGGAATTTTGATAATAACTGCAAACACTCGAATTGGTTTTTTTATAGGTATCCCTAGTGTGCTGTTATGTCTTGCAGGAGTTATCGTCTTAAGCCGACGCCATCTAAATCGTAAGATAGGATGGGTTTTGATAGGCTTGGGAATTGCAATCATGTTGTTTACAGGCAATCTTTTTGCATCAGTCAATCTTTTCGCTATCCTGGCATCATCTGCTTTATTATTCGCTGGATATCAATTGTTTAATACGGGCAAAGTCTTGAATTATAATTTGCACTCTTTGAAGCGATTATTTAAGAGGTAGTTATTATGGCGATTGCCTACGGCAGAGCTACTAGCGCCGAAGGGCGCGCTGAGTCCCAAGGGGACACGCTACGCGAACGCAAACGCTTAACGCCAACACAACCCTCGTCAACGTGATCCGATTCAACACTAATGCTTCTGTGCCAGTAGGCAACTTGTCTGGCTTTGTGGAGTTGATTGAAAAATGTTGAAACAAAACCACGTACTTTGTAAAAAACTTGACAATCATAAGTGACATACTCTATTTTTAAGACAGTGTGTTGAGTCCATCGACGCATCTCCTCCGATCCTTGAAAACCGCATAACTTCGTTGAGATGCGTCGATTGCTTGCCCAGTAAGCTTTTTAGACGCCAAAATTAATTTATTCTGGATAAAGTTTAATCGTTTCCTAGAGATGCGTCGATTTGGGGGTCTCAAACCCTCTCCCAGTAAGGGTTCTAGAAGTGAACTCTTTCCACTAACTCTTCTCCGAAAGGAGATGGAAACGCGGCAAACTTCAGGACTGGTAAAACTATATTAAGTCTTTCCACTAACTCTTCTCCGAAAGGAGATGGAAACATTTATGGTGTTTCAAACCGTAAGTTTGCAGCTCCTGCTTTCCACTAACTCTTCTCCGAAAGGAGATGGAAACACTGAGGCTTGCATCATCAAACATTTTCACCAACATACTTTCCACTAACTCTTCTCCGAAAGGAGATGGAAACA
>NZ_JXCA02000023.1:386548-450779 GCF_000828085.3 Scytonema tolypothrichoides VB-61278 | reverse complement strand
TCTTTCCACTAACTCTTCTCCGAAAGGAGATGGAAACTTTATGTAAGCTAGAGTCGTTTTACCCCCTAGCTTCTTTCCACTAACTCTTCTCCGAAAGGAGATGGAAACCTGACGCTGTGTGATGGCGAAAAGTTGTGATTCATCTTTACTTTCCACTAACTCTTCTCCGAAAGGAGATGGGTGCGACTATCAGTTGCTCACAAGAGTGAGTACCTCAGAAATACTCCTGGTTAATGTCTAAACCAGTACCCGCCCAAAGGGGCATCACGGGTAACCGAGGTGTCTCAAAGCTAGAGGAAAATGCGTAAAATCTGCTAGCCGAAACGTGGACGTAACGCTAGGGTAAAGCCATTCGTGGGTTAACAAGGCGTGAATCTTCGACGAGGCACCGTGATGCGGAATTACTGAAATCGGCTGATACATTGACATCCTCCCACCACTGATTCGGAGTACCGAATACAGTGGGGGATTCCAAAGATCACGCTTTGGATTTCCTCTTTCCACGACTCGGCTTACTTGGAGGGGTTTCCCCACCCAAGCAGAGGTCGATGTCTCCAGAGGCGATTAACGTTCCCGTGTGCCCCACGGTACGGAGTCCTTTCTCAAGTATGTTTCGTGCAGCATTCCAGTCCCTATCTTGAGTATGTCCACAGTGCTGACAGGTATGCGTCCTAGTACTCAAAGACTTCTTGACGACTTTCCCACAGTGGGAGCAGTTCTGACTAGTGTAGTGGGGTGGAACAGCAATTGTTGCCACACCAAACACTTTCCCAAAATACTCAACCCATTGGCGGAACTGAGTCCATGCTGCATCAGATATGGATTTGGCAAGATGTCTATTTCTTACCATGTTTCGCACCTTCAAGTCTTCATAGGCTACCAAGTCGTTAGACTGGACTACGCACCTTGCTGTCTTAACAACAAAGTCTTTACGCTGTCTACTTACCTTGAGATGCTTACGCGCCAACTTGTTTCTAAACTTGGCTCTGTTTTTAGACCCTTTCTTGGTCTTGGACATACGACGAGACAGCCGCTTCAACGACTTCTCGCTTTTACGGAGATGACGCGGATTTGCAACCGTGTTCCCGTCAGAGTCGGTGTAGAAATGGTTTAATCCCACATCAATACCGACATTATGGGCAGTTGGTTCTCGCTTCTCCAAGCGCTCTTGGTCGATGCAAAACTGGCAATAATACCCGTCAGCACGACGAACAACGCGGACACGCTTGATCTGCTTCAACTGATAGAAATGCAAATCGCGGGTTCCCCACATTTTGAAAGTTCCCGCTTCAAATCCATCAGAGAAAGTGATAGACCGTCTATCAGCAGAAAGCTTCCAACCGCTGGTCTTGTACTCAACAGAACCATGCGTTTGCTCTTTCTTGAAGCGTGGATATCCTTTCTTTCCTGGTTTGCTTTTTTTGCAGTTGTCATAAAAACGAGATATTGCCGACCAAGCACGTTCTGCACTAGCTTGACGAGCTTGGGAATTGAGATTCTTGGCAAACTCAAATTCTTTTGCAAGGACGGCACAATATGCACTCAGGTCATACTTGTCAATGTCCTTGTTATCCATCCAGTGCCTGAGACAACTGTTCCGAACAAATCGGGCAGTACGGATAGCTTCATCCAGCTTTCCATATTGCTTGCTCGTTCCTTCCAGCTTTGCCTCAAACACCAACATTTTGTTTACGCTCAACTTTATAGCGTAATTATAGCTCATTGGCTCGTGAGGTGTCCACGGAAAGTGCCAAAAACAAAACTATCTCCACTTCCTCAACAACCTGTGGTTGCTATTGGTCGGGAGACGTTTTGTTTTTGCCCCGCGATTCATGAGCCAGTGCTGCAGGAGGGTCTCCCTCCGTAGGCATCTGGCGTCCTCGCCGCCAAATCGAAGATTATGGCGGGAGCCTTCTCACGGAAACAGGTAAATGGGGTTAGATATTCCGCCCCATCTTCGGAATATATAGCTGTCGCCACCATTGTTAGGACATTTTCCTGTTCCCTATTCCCTATTCCCTGTTCCCTAAGTGATATTTAACAATTTTGCAGTTGAGCTAACAACACCACAATTTCATCAATAGCTTGCCGCACAACTCTTGCAGGCTGTTCACTTTGATTTACCATAATACTAAAAACAACTGGCTCGTACCTTGGCACATTAATATATCCTGCCAAAGAAACAACACCGCCCATCGTGCCAGTTTTCGCTTGAACAATACCCTCAGCAGGTGTGTTTTGAAAGCGACTTTTTAGAGTCCCGCTTTTTCCTGCGACAGGTAAAGACGCCCGATACACCAACGCTGCTGGTGATTTTGCCATCGCCTGCAAAGTTTGTACCAAAGCTTCTGGACTCACTAAGTTTTTACGAGATAACCCTGAACCATCTACCAAAGAATAACCTGTTGAATCGACTCCCATTTGAGTTAGTGTTGCTTTCATGACTTCCAAACCAGCATCAGCAGAAGTTTGATTTTCTACCGGTGGTTTTTTAATCGCTAATGCCCTCAACAACGACTCAGCAAAAAGATTATTACTATTAATATTTGTTTGCGCGATAAGTTCAGAAAGTGGAGGAGATTCCACATTAGCTAATTCCTCTAGATTCTTGCCATTACTTGATGATACAAACGTCTGTACAACAGGAATTTTCTCTGCTATCAAAGTACTACGAAAACGACGTGAGAAATATTCCGCCGGAGAAACAACAGGTAAACTGACTAACTCCGGTTTAGAATTGAGCGCTAATTGTCCTTGAATTCGCAAAATTTTTCCTTTCAAGTCGCGAGTCACATTGATATAAGTTGGTTGATTTTCTGCTGTTGTTACCGACTGATTAATCACTTGCCATTGTCCAGCCTCACTAATATCATTCCAGATAACTTTTAGAGGTTGTCCTACACTTTGCGGCAAAAGTCCTATATTAAAAACATTTTGATTTAAAATTAAGCTATTAATAGGTGCGCCATAATCTGACTGTATATCTTCCCATTGCCAAGAGGGGTGAACAATATCTCCTCGAATATAAGTATCATCAGCAATCAACTGATTGACTGTCTGAATACCCCTTTGTTTCAACTGCTTTGCCAAAACTGCTAATTGTGCATCAGTGAAACTAGGATCTCCTCTACCCACAACATATAAAACTCCGTTACCACCGCCATACACAGAAGTGCGAATGCGGAAATTTGCCCCTAATTGCTGTAGTGCAGCAGCTGTTGTCAGGAGTTTCGTCGTGGAAGCCGGGGTAAAGTATTTTTGGGCATCCCGACTGTAAAGAGTTTGGGTAGAAGACAACTGTTGTACTAATACGCCCCAACGCGCCCGATTGAATAGAGGACGATTAATCACAGCATCTATCGATCCTCCCAGTTGGGCAGGACAAATTGATTTTGTGGTAGCTTCTGTGGGTACAACTGTTGGTACAACTTGTGTTTGTTGTGCTGACAGAGGTTTAGTGGTGATACCTACTTGGGTTCCCAAGAATAGCAGCAGGAACCCAAGAGAGATTTTTTTCGGCATTATGTGAATTAATATGAAATAATAGTTTTTACTTTATGAATGTTTTGTGATATCAACTGTTCCAAAAAAAATCCTCTAGTCTATCACCCAGAGGATACGAAAACCACGACACAATATGACTACTCATCATATGCTGTCGTGGAGTACAAGACCCAGTAGCTAATCGGTAAGAGGAGGGATTGAGCCTTGTACTGTGTCATTTTTTGTGCAAGAACGTATTAACACCTACAATACTCCTGGCAAAATCGGCAGAGTTGCCAAAATGCCAACTTCAAGCAGAAGTCAGAAGTCAGAAGTCAGAAGTCAAAAGTCAAAAGTCAGAAGTCAAAACCGCTTTCTGCCTAGCTTCTAGACCTCAATAACTTGCGATGCGCTACGATATTCTACTACAGTTCAGATAAGCCTTTTTTCTGTTCCTCTACTCCCCTGCTTCGGTGCACTCAAAACTCAACACTCACTACTGGAACCTTGTGCTGGTATCCAGACGGTAAAAATTGAGCCAACACCGACAGTAGATTCTACTTCAATTCGCCCCCGATGAAGTTCTATAAGTTGTTTAGTTAAAGCCAAACCTAATCCAGTTCCTCCATAACGACGACGGTAAGGTGTATCAAGTTGGTGAAATTTCTCAAACAGCAGTGATAACTGTTCTTCTGAAATTCCTATGCCAGTATCTTCCACTTGAAATATGGCATTTTTGTCTTCTACCCAAAGACGTAAAGTCACCTCACCATCTTCTGGTGTGAATTTGATCGCATTAGTTAACAGATTCCACAAAATTTGTTGCACTCTCCTGATGTCAGCAGTGAACAGATCGCGCTGGGTGTTGAGTTGCAGATCAAGTTTGAGCTTGACTCCCTGAGTCTTTGCTTTTTCTTTGAGCGCGTTAACCGTAGATTCTGCTATACTTATTAATGAAAATTCTGTGATATCTAAAACTGCCTTGCCTGCCTCAATTTGAGAGAGGTCAAGAATGTCGTTGATCATTTCTAATAAATGTTCTCCACTATCGTGAATAGTTTGCAGATAATCCCTTTGGCGTTGAGTCAACTCGCCAAAAGACCAACGTAATAAAGTGGAAGACATGCCGATAACATAAGTTAAAGGTGTCAGCAGCTCATGGCTAACTGTAGCCAGAAATTCACTTTTCAGGCGGCTGGCGGCTTCAGCAGCAACAAGGGCGTCGTGTAACGCCATTGTGCGCTCAACAACACGTTGTTCTAGAGTTTGTTTTTCTTGAGTGAGCGATCGCATTAACTCTGTTTGGTGAATCGCAATTGCAAGCTGTTCGGCTACAGAACTGAGCAAATTTTTCTCACTTTCAGTCCATTGGCGTGGCGCATTGCACTGATGAGCAATCAACAGTCCCCAAAGTTTGTCCTCATACACAATTGGAGAAGCCAACTTTGCACGTACTCTAGCTTCTCTTAAAAAATTCAACAAACACTCTTGCAGAACATAAGTTTTTTCCACATCATCCACTGCTAAGGTTAAGCCTCTGCTAAACTTTTCCCAACATCGGATTGTTTGCGCCAAGCAATTTTCTTCTTTGTGATTCAGAACTGAGGGAATTTCATCACTCGCACAGACTTCGTAGATAATACAACCTGTCTGATGAGACAAGTCTTGCTGGGAGGGTTTGGATGATGGAGGGCTTGAAGTTCCCGTATTGGGGTATACCTGCGGTGTGTTTGGCGTAAACCCCGTCCAATGAACATAGTCAGGCTGAGGGGGAACACAAAAGTGACCAGATGAAACAGATGAAAGATTTGTTATTTCTTTACTCTTAACTCTTGACGCTTCAAATTTGTAAACGACAAGCCTATCTAATTGTAAAAACTCTCGTACTTGTGCAACTGCCGTTGCTATAATGACAGGCAAATCAAAACTTCTACGGATTTGAGTTGTCACTTGATTTAACAGTTGCTCCTGAGCAATCTGTTTTTTCAAGGCTTGCTCAACGGGTTGACAAACAGAAACATGAGGATAAGTCAGAGGTGATTCTGTCACCTCCGAGTTTTGTTGCGGCAGAAAATACTTTAAGGACAACAGCGAAAATTGACTTTGAAGCTGGACATCATTAGCAGTAGGAATCTGACGATACTGTTCAAGCTTTTGGTAGGTATGAGAATCTCGTTGAAACAAATCTCTTAAGTTCAAAACAAAGGAGGCGATCGCTTCTGAACAAAAAGTCAACCTGACATTCAATGCTGAGTCCAAACTCTGCCCCCCCCGATCCCCCATCTCTTCTGGAAAACCAACAAGCAGAGCACTAAACTGTTCAGAAACGACTACGATAAAGCGTTGTGTCTGCCATTCTTGAGGTATGTCAATTGGAATCAACACAGCTTCTGTGAGTATTAAAGCCCCCTTTCCTACTGCTATTGCCATCTGCTGCAAAATTGCTCCAAGCTGATCAAACACTATACTCGGCAAGGTTCGAGAGAAACTCAAATCGGCAGAACTAGACATTGTTACAAACAGGAGTAAAAGGGGCTTTTTGCTATTGCTCAAAAAATTTTGTATTCTGTCCTAACAAACAGTTTAAGACGTTAAGACAAGATTATGCATCGTACTAATGCCATATCGGGAGGATGGAATCCTCAGTCGGAAAATATCACTTTTCTGGAACAAACCCCTGCTCCCATAGTATTTATAACGTCTGCTGATACCGATATTCAAACTCTAGCGGCTGCTGTACCCAAATTACCCACCACATTTCCTGCTTTAAGAGTTGCTAACTTACTGCAATTGCAGTATCAAGTCAGTATTGATAACTATGCCGAAAAAGTTTTAGAGTCCGCAAGCGTGATCATCCTCCGCCTATTAGGAGGACGCTCCTACTGGGCTTATGGCTTAGAAGTTGTGCAGGAAATTGTGCAACGTAATGGTAGTACTCTCATTGTAATGCCAGGAGATGACGCAATAGACCCCGATTTCATCTCTGGGTCTACCCTACCTTTGAGTACTGTGAATCAAGTATGGCGGTACTTTAACGAAGGTGGAGTCGAAAATTTTCTCCACGCTCTCCAGTTTATCTGTGATACTTGTTTTTCAACTTTTTTTAATCCTCCATCACCGCAAGTTGTTCCTCGTGTGGGGTTGTATGAGTGGAACAGGGAACAGGGAACAGGGAACAGGGAACAGGGAACAGGGAACAGGGAGAAAAATAACTCTCTGACTTATCAAGTAGGAATTCTCTTCTACCGTGCTCATTATTTGGCGGGAAATACTCAAGTAATTGATGCTTTGTGCTATGCTTTGGCAAAGCGAAATCTACAACCAGTTCCAATTTTTGTTTCTTCTTTGCGTGATGTTGATGTTCAAGAAGAGTTGTGTGAGTTTTTTCAACCCAAAGACACTCCGCAAATTGCGCTGCTGCTGAATACGACGAGTTTTTCTTTAGCCCGGTTGGAAACAGAAACACCCCAGATTGATTTGTGGCAAAAATTGGATGTGCCAGTGTTGCAAGTTATCCTCAGTGGTGGTTCAATTGAACAGTGGAGGATAGAATTTCAAGGGCTTTCACCCCGTGATATGGCAATGAATGTGGCGCTTCCAGAAGTAGATGGGCGAATTATCAGTCGTGCTGTGTCTTTTAAGACGGTACGAAGTAGGAATTCTTCTTTGGAAACTGATGTCGTGGTTTATGAACCAGTCGGCGATCGCATTGAGTTTGTCACCTCTTTAGCCGCAAATTGGGTACGTTTGCGCTCAAAACCTCCTCAAGAACGTCGTGTGGCGCTCATTCTGGCAAATTATCCCAGCCGTGATGGACGCCTAGCAAATGGTGTCGGGTTGGATACGCCAGCTAGTTGTGTGGAAATTCTTAAGGCTTTGCAGTTGGCTGGGTATCAGGTGGAAAATTTGCCTGACACTGGAGATGAGTTGATTTCATGTCTCACTGCTGGGGTGACGAATGACTCGGAAGGTAGGGAGTTGCGTCGGGTTCTGCAGTCTGTTTGTTTGGCGGAGTATAAGGAGTTTTTTGGTTCGTTACCAGAGGTTGTGCAGAAGGGAGTTGGCGATAGGTGGGGAGGGGTTTTTGAAACGAACCGCCAAGACGCAAAGGACGCAGAGAAAGAGAGAGAGAGAGAAACACAGGAGAGTTTTGCGGTTTCAGGAATTCAGTTGGGTAACGTCTTTGTAGGAGTTCAACCAGCGCGAGGTTATGATGTTGATCCAAGTTTGAGTTATCATGCACCTGATTTGGAGCCAACTCACGATTATTTGGCTTTTTATTATTGGGTGAGAGAATGTTTTGGGGCGGATGCAGTGGTTCATGTTGGAAAACATGGAAATTTAGAATGGTTACCAGGTAAAAGTGTGGCTTTGTCGAGTGAGTGTTATCCAGAAGTGGCCTTGGGGGCGCTTCCACATTTGTATCCGTTTATTGTGAATGATCCTGGTGAAGGTTCTCAGGCGAAACGTCGCACTCAAGCTGTGATTGTGGATCATTTGACGCCACCTCTAACTCGTGCAGAACTTTATGGTTGTTTACATGAGTTGGAGAATTTGATTGATGAGTATTATGAGGCGCAAAGTTTGGATCCTTCTCGTTTGCCAATGATTGGCGATCGCATACGCGAACTTGTTGTCAAAGAAAATCTTTTCTTGGATTTGGAATTGAAGCAAAAGGCAAAAGGGATTAGGCGAAAGGAAGAGTCTTCTGTTTCAAGTTTTGATTTTTCAGTTTTACCTTCACTTGATGGTTATCTTTGTGAATTGAAGGAAGCTCAAATTCGTGATGGATTACATGTTTTTGGGCAGTGTCCTCAAGGGCGACAGTTACGAGATTTAATTGTGGCGATCGCACGTCATCCCAATCGTCATCATATCGGACTGACTCGTGCTTTGGCTCAAGATTTTGGCTTAGATTTTGACCCGATCACAACTGATTTTAGTACTTGGCTATCAGTTCAAGATATTCAAATTTTAGCTAACAAAACTCAACACCCCTGTCGCACTGTCGGCGACGCTGTCGAATTTTTAGAACAACAAGCCGCCAAGTTAGTAGAAGAACTCACAACTGCCAACTCCCAACTGCCAACTCCCAATTCCCAACTCCCAACCGTCCTCGACTGGATACGCACCACCCTTCTGGCTTCTTTACTACAAACCCACCAAGAAATTACCAACTTGTTACACGGACTCGATGGTGGATATGTCCCAAGTGCCCCCGCTGGCGCACCAACGCGAGGACGTCCGGAGGTGCTGCCAACTGGTAGGAACTTTTACTCTGTTGACATCCGCGCAATACCAACCGAAACTGCTTGGGATATAGGTAGAAAAGCAGCTGAGGCACTTGTTGAACGTTATGTACAAGAGGAAGGAGAGTATCCTAAAACACTGGGTTTATCTGTATGGGGAACTGCCACGATGCGGACTGGAGGTGATGATATTGCCGAGGCGTTAGCTTTACTTGGAGTGCAGCCTGTATGGGATGGTGCGGCGCGGCGAGTGGTAGATTTTGAAATTTTGCCGCTTTCTGTTTTAGGACGTCCGCGTGTGGATGTAACGTTGCGAATCTCTGGTTTTTTTAGGGATGCTTTTCCGAACTTGATTGATTTGTTCGACTCAGCTGTGCAAGCAGTGGCGGCTTTGGACGAAACCCCAGAGGAAAATCCTCTCGCCGCGCAAGTGCGTCAAGAGACTGATTTTTGGACACAACTTGGTTTAAGTTTACCAGAGGCGAGAGTGCGATCGCGCTACCGCATCTTTGGTTCTAAACCCGGTGCTTATGGTGCAGGACTCCAAGGTTTAATTGAAGGACAAAACTGGACAGATGATCAAGATTTAGCTCGTGCCTACATCAATTGGAGTTGCTATGCCTACTCTTGTGGAACAAAAGCAGGGGAAGCAGGGGGAGAAATAAATCCCTCACTCCCTGACTCCGTAACTCCTCCATCCCTTCAACAAGGACGTTCCGCACCAGAAGCATTTGAAATGCGGTTGCGACAAATGCAGATAGTGTTACACAACCAAGACAATCGCGAACACGATTTGCTTGATTCTGATGATTACTATCAATTTCAGGGTGGTTTAACAGCTGCAATACGTGCTGTACAGGGAGAAAATCCCCAGACTTATTTTGGTGATCATTCCATTCCTGCTCAACCGCGAGTCCGTCAACTCAAAGAAGAAATCGCACGAGTGTATCGTTCTCGCGTTGTGAATCCTAAATGGATAGCAGGAATGATGCGCCACGGTTATAAGGGTGCTTTTGAAATGGCGGCGACTGTTGATTATTTGTTTGCTTACGATGCTACGGCACAATGTGTGGAAGACTATATGTATCAAGGGATAACCGAGGCGTATTTGTTCGATCCAGTGGTTTCGGAATTTGTCTATCAAAAGAACCCATATGCTTTGCGTGATATGGCTGAAAGATTGTTAGAAGCACATCAGCGCGGTTTATGGGAGGATGTAAATACACAAACACTGGAACATTTACGAAACATAGTACATCAAGCTGAAGCAGCTATTGAAGAAAAATAAATGGTGTAAAAAATTATGGAAAACCTTGCGTATTTACACGTTTCATCTGTCTACGAGGACTTACCTCCCAGTGAATTAATCTCCCTCAGCCGTTTGTTTAAGCAAACAGTAGCACCGGATTGGAAACGTCTGTCTGGTAGGGCTTGGAAATATATGCTACCTTTAGCCCTCGGTTTATCTGTTCTGAGTTGTGTGAGCAGCGCTTTAGCACTTGAAAAAGGTGATCGCGGTCCTTCTGTCAGAAGTCTACAACAACAGTTGAAAGCAGCAGGCTTTTATCAAGCTTCCGTCACTCAAGTCTATGATACCGAGACAGAAGCCGGTGTGCGCCGCTTCCAAAAAGCTGCTGGTTTAGATGTTAACGGTGTTGCTGGTTCTGTCACTTTAGAAAAATTAGAGAATTGGCGTATCTCTAATGGGAGTTCCCAAGTGACAAAGATCAGCACTGGAAATGTTCAAGCCAGAAGAACCAGTACAGACAACTCTCAAGTCGTAACAACCAGTTCTGAAAATCCATCAGTAACTAACAAGCGTCGCAGTTCTAACATTCTCCAAAAAGGAGATGAAGGTGAGGATGTCAGACTTCTACAAGAACAATTACGAATTGCAGGCTTTTATACAGGTAACGCCACAAAAGTATTCGGTCCAATTACTGAAGAAGCTGTCAAACGGTTCCAAGAAGCTTATGACTTAACCCCCGATGGAGTTGTCGGATCAGCAACGCAAGCAAAACTCCCAACACTCTCTATTGGTTATGGAGAAGATTCAGTTAGTAAGCCACCTGCTACTGGAGATAAACTTCGCTTGGGAGATCGTGGTGAGGCTGTAAGAGTTCTTCAAGAACAATTAATTAAAGCAGGATACTTACAGGGAGAGCCAAATGGTTACTTTGGTCCTAATACAGCAGATGCTGTACGCCGGTTTCAGGCAGATAATTATCTAGCGGCAAGCGGTATTGCTGGTCCAACAACCCGCGCTAAATTGTACAGCATGGCAAATGATGCTCCCACAAGTGGTGATTTTAATGTTTTGGAGATTCAAAGACGACTACGAGACCAGGGTTTTTACAAAGGTGCTCTTAATGGTGTGATGGGAGACGAGACAAAGAAAGCTATTAGACAAGCACAACAATTCTACGGTATCAGTCTGAATAATGTCAGAAGCGGACGCTTTTAGCATCCGCTCAGTGTTGGTGGTGTTGATACCTAACAGTTTGCCAACCTCCCATAACAACAAGTTCAAAGCTGCTAATGAAATTGACCAAAATGTTTCATTGCAGCCAGCGCTTTCTTGAATCGTAAAACCCAGGTGCTATAGTGGCATGAGTGCCCTTTGGCACTTGGGACAAACAGCATGGATGGTTAATTGGCAATCAAGCAGGTGAAAACCTTCTTTTTGTGCTGTTTTCGCTCCAATTTTTAAAATCGAGTCGTTCTTGAACTCAATTGTTGTGTTGCACCTAACACAAATCAGGTGATGATGATGATGAGGATAAGGCTGATTAAGTTCGTAGTGTTTATGCCCTTCTCCAAGTTCTAACTCTCGCAAAATTCCCATTCGTGCCATCAACTTGAGAGTGCGATAAATCGTCGATAGGCTAATTCCTTCATGTTGATCCTCTAGCCTTTCGTAAAGATCTTCAGCACTGAGGTGTTCTCCTTGGGGCAGTTCTTGGAAAATGTGTAGAATGACTTCGCGCTGGGGTGTTAAACGCCAACCACGTTCATTAAGTTCTGCCTTTAGCGAGGCTGCTGTATAGGCTGTCATACTAATTTTTCTCAACAAAGTCCATTAGTTGCGAATATAGCAAAAATTTGGACTGATTTGCAATAATTAAACCCTCTTGAGAAGAGTTATTAAATATTAAAGGTAAATTTTGAAACTTTGAGCAGTAAGTAAAAAAACAAGCGATCCCCATCCTATCCTCTATAAATGTTCCCAAAGGCGAATCGAAAGATTCTTATGCAATTAGATGAAAATAACTTGCCATAAGTTGGTGAAAAGTTTTGGGAACGAAGATAAAGTGAGTCAACAACTATTAGTTAAAAGTCTTTTAGAACAGGCATCTTGCCTTGTGTGTAGAATGTATAAGTTTTTTGACTTAGTAACTACTTAGGAGTCAGGGTTAGGGGGTATATTTCTGTGCAAGTGGTGAACTAGTACTGCAGCGACGTCTCCCGACAGAGGTATCTAGTGTTTAAAGCAGCCTCTTATGGAGAAGATACCTGTAAGTCCTATGTCCAGAGGACACGCTGCTTTGAACAGACCCGATTCGTGCGCTTTGCGCATACGGCACAGCAGTGCCGTAGGAATACGGCGGATGAAAATGGGGTTCAAGCCCTCACTGAATCAAAAATTTAGTGGTCAGTAAGACTGATGAGTTCAAGACCTTACTCATTAGATTGAGAATTCGGAATTCCGAATTCCGAATTCTTCTTTTTGAGTGGTAACCATTGACTATTGACTATCGACTAACTAGCTTAAAGACTCCAAGTAGTCGCGGATAAGATTGCGCCGCTTTGGTTGGCGCAGCTTTTGCAACGCTTTGGACTCGATTTGTCGTACCCGTTCCCGTGATAAATCCAAAGCACGTCCAATTTCTGCTAAGGAGTAAGGATGACCATCTGCCAAACCAAACCGCATCAGAATCACGTCACGCTCTCGGCTTGTTAAATCTGACAGAAGATTTTGCAAGTCTCTTTGTAAAGACTCTCGCATTAATGTCTCTTCTGGAGTGATATTGTCAGTTTCGAGTAGTTCTCCTAACTCTGTGTCTTTGTCCTTACCAACTTTTGTCTCTAGAGAAACAGAACGAGGAACCCGCAAAAGAACTTCCCGCACTTGTGTAGGTGTCATGTCTAGCTCTTGAGCAAGGTCTTCCAAAGTTGGGGTACGACCTTTTTCTTGTGCGATTTTACGCTGAGCTTTTTTAATTTTGTTCAGCTTTTCTGTGATGTGGACAGGTAGGCGGATTGTGCGGCTAGAAGTTGCGATCGCCCGTGTGATTCCTTGACGAATCCACCAATAAGCATAAGTGCTAAAACGATAACCCTTGGTTGGATCAAATTTCTCAACTGCTCGTTCTAAACCAAGAGTTCCTTCTTGGACTAAGTCCAACAATTCCAAACCGCGATTTTGATATTTCTTAGCAACGGAGACGACAAGACGAAGATTTGCCTTAATCATGTGTTCTTTTGCTTGGAGTCCACTGCTTTGAATTTTCTCCAGTTCTTCCACAGTCATTTTGGCAATTTCAGCCCAACGCCGTTTTCCTAGTCCTACAATCTGCTTAAGCTCCAAAAGCTGTACACCAGCAGCACCAGCCCAACGTTCAAGAGAAGGACGATGTCCTAATGCAGATGCCAAACGCTCCTGAGTTTCAATCAGTCGGAGATATGGTGCGATCACTTCATCTCCTTGTTCTGCAGCTTTAGACAGAAGTATTCGCATCCGCAAATAGCGCTGCACTTTTTGTGCTTCTGAAACTTCTTCATCCCGTCCTAGTAACCGAACTCGACCAATTTCTTGAAGGTATAGACGTACTAGATCTGTGCTGCGGCGGTTGAGATTTGCACCTAAGCTCGCAGAGTCAACAGAAGCTATCTCCAGATCATCGAGTTCATCAATCGGCAACTCAGTTTCGTCAACCGTGATATCTGGGTCAAAGATTGGATCGGATTGTTTGCTATTGAAAGCGGCATCTGCGTAAAAAGATGTTGCTGGCATAAAGATTTGTCTCAATGGCTCCAGGTAACAATAGATTACGGTCAGCTAATTAACTGTTGCTATTGTTCCCGTGATTTTTGAATAACTAACACGGTTGAGGGTTCCATTTAGGGTTTTTTTTCAAAAAGCCTCTACTGGTTTTTATTGACACAGTGCCTTTGAAGGCTCCGTTACAGTAGCTTTCCCATGAACCAATAGCTATTTAAATGTCTTACGGGGCGTTAAATTGCAAATGACCTGATGAAAATTTGAACATTCACATAATTTTAACTGTAGTTTAGGCACTAAAGTATAAATACATACTTGTGAAAAATTCTATTCTTTAAATGCATAGTCATATCTACACGAGTCTCTAGGTGCTTTCCTGATAATTTACGAATTTTCCTTCAAAAATGATTAGTCATTACGATGTGTGGGATAAAAGCGTTAGTTCTTTTTCCTGCTGCACCTGACTTTCCCTATTTTCTGTTTCTCTGTTTTCTGTTTCTCTGTACAGAATGCTTTCCTACTCCGGCTTCATATCTCGCAACATCAGTTCTAAAAGTGCTTGTCGGGGTGTAACTTCACCTTCGAGTAAGCGATAAACTTCCTCGGTAATTGGCATGGGAATATTTTGCTGCCTAGCTCGCCGCAGCAAAACCTGAGTGGTGTTGATTCCCTCAGCAGTTCCTTCTATATGAGCGACAATTTGAGCTAGTGTTTTACCAATAGCCAACTGGTAGCCAACTTGATAGTTACGACTCAAGGGACTGTTACAGGTTGCTAACAGATCGCCCAAGCCGGACAAACCATAAAATGTTTCTAATTTTGCACCCCAATGGACACCAATACGAACTATTTCTGTTAATCCACGGGTGAGCAAAGCTGCTTTGGCATTGGTTCCCAAGTGCAAGCCATCACAGACACCGGCGGCGATCGCCATCACATTTTTTAGTGTCCCACCCAGCTCTACTCCCAAGATATCACAATTGGTGTAAACCCGAAAACGATCAGAAGAAAATATCACTTGTACAAATTCTGCTGCAGCCATAACACTGCTTGCTACAACCGTTGCTGCTGGTAACTCCTGTTGTATTTCTTTAGATAAATTGGGACCTGAGAGAACAACGACTGCCTGGTTGGGGAAAGTTTCTTGCCAAATTTGTGACGGTGTACAGGTCGTTTGGGGGTCTAAGCCTTTTGTTGCTGTAACAAAAATTGTCTCTGGGGAAATGGGTAAAGACTGTAATTGAGAAGTTACACTTCTTACGCCCTTCATAGAAACAGCACAAAGGACAACATCAGCACCTTGTACAATCTCTGCCAGCGTTTGAGAACCCTGACGCGACCATATGCGCACTTTATGACCATTCGTCTTTGCAAGAGTCGCAAGAGCCGTCCCCCAAGCACCTGCACCCAGAATTGCTACTGATTTTGGATGAGTCATTAGTCATTAGTCATTAGTTTTCTTCTTTACTGCTTCATGCGGGGGTAACGTTCCATCAATCCTGTCTCTTATACACATCTAGATGTGTATAAGAGACAGCTTTATGACCATTCGTCTTTGCAAGAGTCGCAAGAGCCGTCCCCCAAGCACCTGCACCCAGAATTGCTACTGATTTTGGATGAGTCATTAGTCATTAGTCATTAGTTTTCTTCTTTACTGCTTCATGCGGGGGTAACGTTCCATCAATCCTCTCACTTCTTCAGCATGATATGAACTTCTTGTCAATGGTGAGGAAACAACTTGTAAAAATCCGAGTTCTTCACCGAAAACTTTCCAAGCAGCAAATTGCTCTGGCGTGATAAAATCATCAACTTTCAAATGCTTTTGGCTGGGTTGGAGGTATTGCCCAATAGTCAAAATGTCGCAATCTACAGCTCGTAAATCCCGCATGACTTGGCGAACTTCCTCATCAGTTTCACCAAGTCCCACCATAATACCGGATTTGGTGTAAATCCAAGGAGCAATTTGGTGAGAACGTTGCAATAATTCCATTGTCCGCTGATAGTTTCCTTGCGGACGTACTCGCCGATACAAACGAGGAACCGTTTCTGTGTTGTGGTTGAGAACTTCTGGTTGTGCCTGGAGAATCAACTCTAGCGCCTCCCAATGACCACACAAGTCAGGAATGAGTACCTCAATTGTTGTGTGGGGAGAGATAGTACGAACAGCTTCAACACATCTGATAAACTGGGAAGCCCCACCATCTGGCAAATCATCTCGGTTCACAGACGTGATGACCACATGATTGAGTTTCAGACGGCGTACAGCTTCTGCCAGTCGTCCTGGTTCCGTGGCGTCTAGAGGTAATGGTTTTTTTTCAAAATCAATATCGCAGTAGGGACAGGCACGCGTGCAAGCTGGTCCCATAATTAGGAATGTAGCGGTTCCAGCGTTGAAGCACTCACCAATATTTGGACAGGACGCTTCCTCACAAACCGTATTGAGGGTTAAATCCCGCAAAATTTCTTTAACGTTACCAACACGCTCCCATTGAGGCGCTTTTACCCGCAACCAGTCTGGTTTAACAGTCACAATCCGTTTCTACCACTGAATTTGTACATTGTAAATCCTAGCAAGCTTCATCGATTCGTGGATGAATTTGCATACCACTTTCTCATTTCTCAACCTTTGTGATATTATATATATACTTTTGCGTGCATGAAATTTGCACACAGCTAGACAACTTGCTATAACTCGTTTTCTTCATTTTGTTCGCGTAGCGTGCCCGAAGGGCATACTTTGAATTTTGAATTTTGAATTGCTCTGTGTCGGGATGTAGCGCAGCTTGGTAGCGCACTTCGTTCGGGACGAAGGGGCCGCTGGTTCGAATCCAGTCATCCCGATTTGTGTTGTTGATTAACACTTTATCTGTGGTTGTTAACAGATTAATGTCGTTATTAACGAATTAACTCAGATCTTGCACCAGGGTCAAACCTGTGGTTTCTTGAGAATGACGACACTTGCAAACCTTAATTTGCCGTTCCGAAACCCGGTTTTTTAGGTCTTGTTGAGAATAGTGCAAGATGTCAGTTAACAAATTAATGTCGTTGAAAATAGTGGATTCCTCTCCGGATGGCGAGGTTTACTCTTGTGTTCTCAACAAAGGGTGAGACACTCACTTGCTGTTTCTGATGCCTATCCTCCGCTTTCCCCGTCTCTACAAGAATTTGAACGAATTTTCCAAAATTCTGGCATCCCAATTTTGCAAAAAGACGAGAGAAAGAAGAAGTAATTCGCGATTACCCGAGGCAGCCGACGGCTGCCTCTTCCTTCCCTCTCAAATGATTATCATTATTAATTTTGGACATTTTATTTTTTGGAAGTCCCTTAAAACTCCCGTTATGACAAATGTAATGGTTGGGACGTGACATTTATTCGATGTGGATGATGGTTGCTTATAGCTAAATTAAAGCTATCGAACAGAGGAAAACATGACCAGCCAACACTCAAATTTAATTCAAACTTGACTTTGAATTAAGAGAAAAAGACAAATAAAATAAACTCTCGAACTGATTGATAGTCCTGGAGTTCTAGCTATTTTATGAACCAAAGTTGTTGCTGACGGAAAAGTTAATCACTCTGAAATTTACGAGGTCTATAAACATGAAAAAATCTACTTCTGAAAATCTAGCTACTAGAGCAATACAAAAGTTTTACTGTCAACGGTTCCTAGAGACGACGAAACTAGACTACATGATGGCGGGTCATCCATCGATTGCTCATTGGGTCATCAATTCTATCAAAGTTGATGACAGTGAACACGATACCCACTTCCTATTTGTTTCGTCCGGGGAAGTTACCCTCAAAAGCAGTAACGGAGAGTTCTTATTGCGAGAAAAATGTTTTGCCGCAGTTCCAGGAAACTTTTCTTTAGATGGTTCCGGACTAATTTTAGTCGCAACGCTCCTCAACTACACAGGACTTTTCACAATTGGAGGACCTATTGAACCTAAGGGACGACTCAATTATATTGATGGCTGCTCTTCGACAGTTCTAATTAATCCTTTAAGACGTGGAGAACCCTGCTTAAATTTCCTCTACGTTCCCCCAGGTATATCGCAAACTCCCCATACCCATCATTCATTGCGGATTGGGCTTGTCGCTGAGGGTAGTGGTACTTGTCAAGTGGATGAAGGAACGTTCAAGATGGAGGCTGGAACGGTTTTCTGTCTTCCAGAAAACAAGTTACACAGCTTCACAGCTATTGATAACTCCTTGAGCATTATTATTTATCATCCAGATTCTGATGTAGGTCCAACTGATGATTCCCATACGATGCTAAATAATACTTTTGTTGGCAAAAAGTCAGCCAAAGTTCTGGATGCGATTAGAACTAAATAACAAGTGAACCAGAATTGCCTTCTCATTCGTCTATTGTGAAGGCAATCTTGTGTTATTGATTACGGTTTTCACATCTGTAGAACATAACGAAGGCACTAGATGTTGATCGATTGAGTGAGCATCTGGTGATTGATGCGACTGAAAATAACGCGCATCACTATCAAACCAAAAAAAACTATAAGTAAAGAGCTTGTTAACTATGACTGCTTACAACAGATTACTAAACAGTGTTTATTCTTATCAAAAAAGCTGGGATCTCCTCAAGAAAGCTTGGGAAACTTTAGTCGAAGATTATGCGGTTGTTATGAGGCGTGATCCGGCTGCGAGCAACTGGTTAGAAGTTTTGCTCCTCTACCCTGGTCCTCAAGCGATAATCCTCTATCGCATAGCCCATTTGCTTCACAAGGGTGGCGTTTTCTTTTTGCCCTGTTTTATTTCTCATCTCGCTCGCTTCCTGACAGGAATTGAAATTCACCCAGGTGCGGTTATAGGCAAAGGTGTATTTATCGACCACGGTATGGGAGTAGTTATCGGTGAAACCGCAGTGGTAGGAGATTATTGTTTGCTGTATCAGGGTGTAACCCTTGGCGGAACAGGTAAAGAAAGCGGTAAACGTCATCCCACCTTGGGCTGTAATGTTACTGTTGGCGCGGGAGCTAAAATTCTCGGCAATATTAATATCGGCAGTCACGCCCGTGTTGGTGCTGTTAGCGTAGTCCTAAAAGACATACCGCCAAACTCTACAGTAGTCGGCATACCTGGTCGAATTATTTCCAGACTCGCAAATTGTCCAATCGGCAAATAAGCATTGCAGCAATTGATAGAACTTAAAACCCTTATATACCTAATACCTATTCTAGGAGTACTTATGATTTCGTTGACCAGCGATACTGAAACAAAGCCGACACACGCAATGCGACAGGCGATAGCCAATGCTGAGGTTGGAGATGAACAAAAAGGAGAAGACCCGACCGTTAACAGATTACTAGAACGTGTTGCAGATTTACTAGGCAAAGAAGCCGCTCTTTTCTTTGCCTGTGGAACCATTTGCAACTTTGTGTCAATCAAGACCCATACTCGCCCTGCTGATGTGGTGCTAGCAGAACAGATGTCACACATTATTCGAGCTGAATCGGGGGGTGCAGCACTGACTTCTGGTGTATTAATGGAACCGATTGCCAGCGAGCGAGGAATTTTTACGGTCGATGCTATCGAGCAAGCACTTGGAAGAGTCGCGACTGCTCCTTACCTTTACTCTGCAAATCCACGCTTATTGTGTGTTGAGCAAACCCACAATTTTAGAGGAGGTTCGGTTTGGCGGCTCAATGAACTACGCGAGGTTTGCGAGTTCTCCCGTCAAAAAGGTTTAGCCACCCACATGGACGGGGCAAGACTTTTAAATGCAGTTGTTGCGTCTCAAACCCAGGCCAAGGATTTTGCTAATTGTGTTGATTCTGTCTGGATTGACTTTACTAAAGGGCTAGGGGCACCAATGGGTGCTGTTCTTGCGGGTACACGAGAGTTCATCTCTGAAGCACGTCGATATAAACACATTTTTGGTGGCGCAATGCGTCAAGCTGGCATTATTGCTGCAGGTTGTCTCTATGCACTTGACCATCATGTTGAACGTTTACAAGAAGACCACGACAACGCAACTTATCTGGCTCGACGACTGAGTGAAATCGAAGGAATTACAGTTCAAGACACAAAGCCGGATACAAACATCGTTTTCTTTGATGTTTCTCAACTAGGAATCGACAAAGGTATGTTTCTGACTCTGTTACAACAGTACGGTGTGAAAATGGGAGCCGTAGGTCAATCAATTAGGGCTGTTACTCATTTAGATGTTTCGCGGGCTGATATTAATTTTGCGGTTGATACTGTTTCCAAAGTGACAAAATTCCTTGGTAGTGCTGCTCTTAAAGCTGAGCGCCGAGATTGTGAGATATCGAATATAAAACTCTTATTCGCTTCCTAAAGAACGGTGAACAACTGCGAGATATGCTCGCGTCTGATGTCAATACGGTTCAGTTAAGGCTAAAAAGCTTATTAACCCAAGTTGCTAGTTACTTTTGTGGGTGTTAAGCGTAGCTCTGCCGAAGGTAGAGCTAAGCGCCAGAGGCGCACGCTACGCGTTCGCCCTTGGCGTGCGCTTGCGCTTACGCTTAACGGGCATGATGAAGATTGCCGAAGAAATATGAGTGATGCAGAAATTATGACAACGGCTGTCTGCGCTGCAATGTTCTTTCATGGAAATCATACCAAGGCTTGCGACTATATGAAAGACCATAACTTGATCCCGGATATGTTAGAAAAATCGCGATTTAATCGGCGATTACAATGAGTTTATTTTAATACTTTAAGCTTATTTAACACTTATACTTTTGGTTGGGTTGAAGTGACGGTTGCGCGTAGCGCAACTGTCAACTCGTCATAGGGGATTGCCGGAGGCGCAGCTAGCTTAACGCATGAATAGATAGGTACTTTTCACTCAGAATTTAATAACCCGCAACTTGGGTTAATAAAATCACCTCATCGGCAAAGTGAGAGTAAACGCCGTCTGCCCATCCCATGTAGAATCAAGAGTAAGCTCGCCACGATGTGCCCGAGCAATTTCACGGGCTAAGCTGAGTCCCAGTCCAATTCCTTCTACCTTGCGGGTTCGAGCAGGATCACCGCGATGGAAGCGATCAAAAATGCGCGAGCGATCGCCCACCGAAATCTCTTTTGAAGCATTGGCGATCGTTACATGCAGAGTTGTTTGAGTTTGCCATGCGTGAATCTCTATCCAGCCGTTAGGGAGATTATATTTGATGGCATTACTAAACAAATTTTGCAGAACTTGAATGAGGAGATCGCGATCGCCCTGTACCCTCAGCCCATCAGCAATATCAGTTTGCACACTCAGGTGGGGAGCCAGCAGTTCCACATCTTCTACCATCTCCATGAGCAACTCAGACATATCCACCTCAACCAGAAACAACTTCATTTGTCCCGCATCTGCTAGAGACAGCAGCAAGAGTTTCCGCGTAATACCACTTAGACGACGCACCTCATCTAACAAATTACTTAAGCGCTGTTGCACTTCACTTCCAGAGTCAACCTGTTGCAGCATTCGTTCCAGTTCGCCTTGCAGAATCGTCAGTGGAGTTTTCAACTCGTGAGCTGCGTCAGCACTGAAGCGGGAGGCTTGTGTAAAACTGCGTTCCAGACGTTCCAGCATTTGGTTAAACACCTGAATCAGTTCCACAAATTCAAGATCCGTTGTCCCAATCGGGATTCGCTGATCTAGCCCTTTAACAGTCACCTGTTGAATAACGCCTGTTAATTGCCGGATAGGACGCAAGGCACCACCAGAAACTGCCCATGCCCCAAAAGCAACTAGCAAAAGCGCTCCCGAAATTGAAACAAGGAAGATATTGCGAATGGTACCCATCTGTTGATTGACGGCTTGCAGACTAACGGCGATCGCAACCTGAACATTCGAAAATTTAGCTGCCCCAATCCGCCAAGTTCCTGTTGTCGTCGCGAGTGTGACAAACGGAGGTGCGGGTGGGCGAAGAAAGGGCGATGCAACGGCGGGATTTGTATTGGAGAGTTTTGGTGGTGGTTCATTCTTAGGAGGCGGTGGCAAAGGTGTCAACTCAAGACGCCTAAGCAACAGACGATTCACGTCGAGATCTGTAGGCACTTCGTCGGATTGATAAAGTGTGTTGCCTTTTGCATCTCGCACCAGCACGGCGATAGGGATTTTCGTATTTGTTCCGAAGGCATAGGGTAATGAATCTCCGAAAAACTGCAATCGCTCTCGCTGGGCTGAACGAGTTGCCCGCACCAACTGATTGAAAAGTTGTGCATCCAAGCGATTGATCTGAGCATTGTAAATTTGGAACCAGGAGACTGCACCAAACCCGACTAATGCGCTTCCAGCCAAAGCTGCACACGACAAAGCTGTCCGGAGTCGAAACGAACGCAATCTCATATTAAATCCGGTTTGCAAAATCGATATCCAACCCCTCGAATGCTTTCAATCCAATTTGCTCGATCAATAGAGTCAATTTTTTTACGAATGCGCTGAATACAAACATCCACGACATTGGTGTTGGGATTAAAGTCGTAGCCCCAAACGTGTTCTAGGATTTGGGTACGAGTGAAAACCCGTCCCGGAGAGCGCATGAGATACTCCAAAAGATTAAACTCGCGGCTGCTCAATTCTATTGCTTGTTGATGGCAAGTGACTTCTCGCGTGATGCGATCGAGCTTAAGCGATCCAACCGAAAGCAAATTTTGACGAGTACCCACACTCGGGCGCACAACAGCATGAATTCGAGCCGCTAATTCTTCCACAAAAAACGGTTTTGCAATGTAGTCATCCGCTCCCAAATTCAGCCCTTCCAGACGATCATCCAATTCATTGCGAGCTGTCAACAAAATTACGGGAACATTTCGACCTGAACGCCGCAGTTGTTTGAGAATCCATAGTCCATCTTTCCCTGGTACCATGATGTCGAGCACAATCACATCGTATTCATTGTCTAATGCTCGCAGATATCCTTCATCACCGTTGTCGCAATAATCTACGACAAATCCCTGCTCCTTCAGTCCAGCCTGGACAAAGTTAGCAATTTTTGCTTCGTCTTCGACAAACAGAACATTCACAACTATTTATGACTCGACCTATTGCTTCATTCTAGATTTATTACCGTTTGGCTCAAATTACAAAAGTGTAATTCAAATATAAGGTGGGCTGTCATTTTGAGGTGCTGGCTAATCGGCAATCAAGCTGTCAGCAACAGGGAAGAATGCATAAAGCAAATTCATTCTCCACGCGCCAACTCGAACACCAACTAGTTATTGAAGGTTGGGCATTTTTTTATTTGAATCTCCCTTAGAGCGGGCATAAATGATATTGGGACAATCGAAGTTTGACACGCTAAAATCAACTGTTCATCCCTTTCAGTGCCTCAAACTTATCCATAAACAATCATTTTTGGTGATGCTTTCATACTTATATACAATGTTGTTTGTATAGTCCAGGGCTTGGCACTGTCAAGCGTTTTCTATTTCCTACCTAACCAAAATTTTATGCCAAACACCACAACTTCCTTGAAAGGACGATTAAATGATGCGTTTGGGCGGTTATGGAAGCTGCATTGGGTTATGGCTACCTGTTTTCTCATCATCTACCTAATTGGTATAGTGATGGCTCGCTTGCCGCGTGAAGTTTTCTTTAGAGGCTCTCTGTACAACGTCCATAAGTCATTTGGTGTATTAGTTTTGGGTTTGCTGCTTTTGAGGGTTTTTACGTTGCTGCAAGTTATGGCAAAAAAGTATCTCAAACGCACTCCCAGACTGACACCCCAGTGGATCAAAACCTTTTCCCTGCATTTAGTGCTTTATCTACTGATGCTAGTTGTTCCAATCAGTGGCATTTTTTTATCAAACTCAGGTGGGCATGAAATTCCGTTCTTTTTTGTGACATTGCCTAATTGGTTTGAGGAAAATCGTTCTGTTGGTGCGATCGCTTACAATCTACACTTCTGGCTGTCCTACACCCTGCTAGCACTAGTTGTCCTACATATAATTGAGCAACGTCAGTTTCTCCGTAGAACCTGGAAACAGATTTTCAAGAATGACACTTGACAAATTTGACACAGTGCCCATCAATGTTTAGCAAATAAATTATTTAATCACATCAGTACAAAACAAATTACAAAATTGTAATTTAAACAAAGGGCAAGCTGTCATGTTGGGCTGCTGTAATTGAAAGTATCAACTCCTTCCAGTTTCAACAGTTATCAGTGAACACAACGACCACGCTCAGTGTATCGCAGTTAATAAGGAGTGGACGAGTCCGTTTCCTACTGCGGATACTTGATAACTGATAATTGCGGCTGGTATTTGATAACTGATAACTGATAACTGTTCACTGTTTGAATACAACCAAGCAAGAGCGATGCTCCCTTTAGGAGCCGCACAAAGCACGAACGCAATGACTTATTGTTGTTTACACTTAAGGTGCAAAGCAGCCTATGACACTTGATTCTCTCCAAGCTACTACATTTAAGCCTTCAGGAAAAGGCTTGATGAAACACAAGTTAACCAAGTGGCTGATGGGGTTACTGATTCTCAGTTCACTGACGGGGGGTGGATATCTTGTTTACCGTCAGACGGTTATTTTCTCCGCTCAGGAAGCCAGAAGTAAAATGCAGACAGTTCCAGTCCAGCGAGAAACCTTACCCATCACCATCTCAGCCAACGGTATCATTGAAGCCAAACAATCGACCAACGTCAGCCCCAAAAGCTCTGGACGGCTAAAAAGCTTGCTGGTGGATGAAGGTGATTCTGTGAAAGCAGGACAAATCCTCGCATACATGGATGACTCAAACCTGCAAGGACAACTCATTCAAGCACGGGGATCTCTGGCTTCTGCCCAGGCGAATTTGCAAAAGGCAATAGCAGGGAATCGCCCTCAAGATATTGCTCAAGCACAGGCACAATTAGAACAAGCCCAAGCAAACTTGCAAAAAGCAGAAGCAGGTAACCGCCCTCAAGATATTGCTCAAGCACAAGCACGTTTAAAAAGCGCTCAAGCAAGTTTAGCAAAAGCCGAAGATGATTTCCAGCGCAATCAGCAACTCTACAATGCTGGTGCTATTTCCCTTCAGATTGTCAATCAAAAACGTGCTGACAAGGACAGCGCCCAAGCTGCGGTTAATGAAGCGCAGCAAGCCCTGGCATTGCAAAAAGCAGGCTCACGCACAGAAGATATCGAGCAATTAAAAGCAGCAGTCAAGGAAAAAGAGGAAGCTTTAGCACTGCTGAAAGCAGGAACACGCAAAGAAGATATTGACTCTGCACGCGCTCAGGTGGTTCAGCAGCAGGGCAGCCTGAAAACGATTCAAACACAAATTCAAGACATGGTCATTCGTGCCCCATTTAGTGGCATTGTGACTTCCAAGTATTCCGATCCGGGTGATTTCGTAACACCGACAACATCCGGGAGTTCGGTTTCAGGAGCAACCTCTTCTTCGATTCTGTCACTGGCATCAAATTATCAGGTTGTGGCAAATGTTGCCGAAACTGATATTAGCAAAATTAAGGTCGGCCAGTCGGTCACTATTACAGCCGACGCGTATCCTGACAAAACCTTTCAGGGGAAAGTTGCCCAGATTGCCGCTGTTGCAACTGTAACATCTAATGTCACCAGCCTTAAAGTGAGAGTGGATCTTACCGATCCTGAAACTCTTCTGCTTCCTAGCATGAATGTCGATGTGAAATTCAATGCAGGGAGCTTAAATAATGTGCTTGTTGTACCAACGGTGGCGATCGCCCGCCAGGAAAATGGCACCGGAGTGCGGGTACTTACGGAAACCGGGAAGACTCGATTTGTGCCAATTAAAACTGGATTAACCGTGGGAAACAAAACCGAAGTGCGCTCTGGTTTGGAAGGAAATGAAAAAGTTTTGGTGAGTCCGCCACGAGGTCTCAATAGGGACAGGAACTCTAGTAACAGGAGGGGTGGTTATGGCGGTATGGGCGGTGGTTATGGCGGTATGGGTGGTCGTCGCGGTGGTTTTTAGACTTGATTTTACAAGCGAGGTTTAGCAATGAAAAAATCACGTAAGCGCAAACCACGGGTTAAACAGGCATCTGCTTTGGTTGGGAGTTCATCGGTATCGATGGTTGAAATTCTGTCGATGGCTCTAGAGGCACTGTGGAATAATAAACTCCGCAGCCTGCTAACCATGTTAGGCGTCATCATTGGCATTACGGCAGTAATCGCCGTTACCGCTATCGGTCAAGGCACCCAAAAGTCAACCGAGCAACGATTACAATCACTGGGAACTGACATTTTGCAAGTACAATCGGGTGCAGCCAGAAGTGGCGGAGTGCGACAAGGCAGTGGTAGTGCTACGACATTAACCCTAGAAGATGCTCAGGCGATCGCGCAAGAGGTTTTAGGTGTTGACCGGGTGTCTGCTTTCCTGCAACAGAATGCCCAAGTTGTTTATGCCGGAAACAACGATTCAATGACCATTATTGGAACTGATATTAATTATCCATATGTACGAAACACGCATCCTCAAACAGGTAGATTTTTCAGTCAGGAGGAAGTCGATTCAGCGAAAGCTGTGGCGATATTGGGTCCCACCGCACGAGATGAACTGCTGGGAACAGGAAGCAACGCAGAAGGCGCACAAATCCGTATCGCCGGAGAAACCTATGACGTAATTGGCGTGATGGAGACGAAGGGAGCGCAAGGTCCACTAAACCCGGATGAACAAATTTATATCCCGCTTACCAATATGTCTGCCCGGTTAGTGGGAAACAACGCTGTCAAAGGACTCGCCATCAGAGGAATTTATGTCAAAGTCAAAAGCCAGGATTTGCTAGATGCTGCCCAGTATCAAACTACAAATCTCTTACGGGTACGACACGGCATTTTTCCCGAAAAAGGAGAAACGGATGATTTTAGGACGGTGAACTCAGCCGATATCATCGAAACGCTCACCAGTACATCCAAGCTTTTTACGGTGATGATAGTAGCAGTTGCCGGAATTTCTTTAATTGTTGGCGGTATTGGCATTGCCAATATCATGCTTGTGTCAGTGGTGGAACGAACACGCGAAATTGGGATTCGTAAAGCGATTGGAGCGACTGGTACAGCCATCTTAACCCAATTTTTAGCTGAGGCAGTGGTGATTGCAATCATGGGAGGGGTTGTTGGTATATGCCTTGGAATTGCGATCGCCTTCGCAGCCTCAAATCTGTTCAAATTTCCCTTCGTCATTTCGCCCTGGTCGATTGTATTCGGCTTTGGTTTAACATTTGTGATTGGACTGCTGGCTGGTGTCATCCCAGCTCGCAATGCTGCCAGACTTGACCCAATCACCGCACTGAGGAGTGATTAGGAGAAGAAGAAGCAGAATTCACGTCAAAGATGCTTTATGCAACAACTCACGCAGACAGTCTTTCATACATATTTTAGTTGTTATGTCAATATAGGGATGAGATTATTTTGAATGTCTGTCCAATATTGGGGAAATGCCTCAATGGTAAAAAGGAGATCGCAATCTCCAGATTACTTAAGCTGCATTCCTCAAGTAAATGAAGTATTGTGGGTAACGATGAGATAAGCGTGCAGTACATCTAAAAGACTTTTGATTAAGGGTAAATTTTATGACTACGAATTTGGTAAATAATACTGCTGATAACTTATCTAAACTTAATTATTCAGTACTAGTGGAAGAAAAAGAAGGTGGGTATCAAGCAACAGTTTGGGGTTTACCAGACTGTCAAGTGTTAGCAGCAACACGCGAAGAAGCACTCAAAAATCTGCATGAACTAATGAACGCTCGTTTGCAAAATGTAGAAATAGTGACTCAGGAAATTGAACAGCCAAAATCTGAACATCCTTGGATGAAATTTGCGGGTATATTTAAGGATGATCCGCAATTTGATGAGGTGCTGGCATATATAGAAGAGTATCGTCGTGAACTCGATGCCCAGATGGAAGAATATTACCGCCAACTTGATGCTGAGGAAGATGTGAAGTGAGTTTGTGGGTATTGGATACGGATCATGTCTCGCTATTTCAAAATGGACACCCAAATGTTAGCCAACGTGTTAATGCAGTTAGTCCAGAAAAAATAGCCGTGACAATTATCACATTTGAAGAGCAGGTGCGGGGGCGACTTCATGTCATCAGGCAGGCTGACTCTTCAGATAAGCTAGTGACAGCTTACTCCAGGCTAGAAGCAACATTAAATTATTTTAACAATATCAATTTGCTTCCTTTTAACCAAGAGGCTGCCAATTACTACGCAGAATTCCTGCGTCAAAAAGTTCGTATTGGTACGCAAGATTTACGAATAGCAGCAATTGTGATTTCTAATGATGGTATTTTGGTAACGCGCAACGAGAAAGATTTTTCACGTGTACCTGGTTTGCGGTTTGAAGATTGGACAATGGAGGATTAAGGCGATAAGCCGGAGGTTTAGCGCTACGCGTATCGCATTTTGCCTAACACATTATGATATATTCTTAAGAACTAGTAACGGTATAAAAAAACCTGTGGCAAAAGCCGCAGATACAGGTGGTAAGCGACTTATTAGTTTAGCTCCTGATGCATGGGTAAAATGGGTGACACAACGTCCTGAAGTCGTGGCGAAAGAAATTTTGGGTTCTGAGTTTCAGTGGATTAGCCGGGAAACAGACGTGCTGGTGAAGGCATACAGTGCGACTCACGGGGATTTTCTCGTACTCAATGAATTGCAGTTGCGTTACACGGCACATATGCCTCTACGTATGAGAGCCTATGCCGCCTTAGCACAAGAACGCTACCGACTGCCAACATACCCAGTGCTGATCAATATCTTGCCGCCTCCATCGACGTTAACTGTTGTCAGTGGTTACGAGCAAGAATTTTTGGGATTACGTGCTATTCAAGATTATCGCGTCATTAATTTGTGGGAAGTGGATGCTGAAATCGTGTTTCAGCAACCATTACCTTCGTTATTACCGTTTGTGCCTATATTGCGCGGAGGAGGAGAGGCATCAGTTGTACAACGCGCACTACAGGTACTACGAGCAGATGCACAGTTGAACCAGTTAGAATCATTGCTGGCATTTTTTGCTAGCTTTGTGTTAGAGACGCCTTTAGTCCAACAAATCATGAGGTGGGATATGGCAGTATTGCGAGAATCGCCTTGGTATCAGGAAATTCTGACTGAAGGTGAGGAACGTGGACTTCAGCAAGGACTACAGATGGGTGTACGACGGCAATTAATACGAGTATTGCAACGACGCTTTGGCGAAATTCCTCAACAAGTAAAAGCAAGGCTTGAGGGCGAGAGTGTGGAACAATTAGAAAGTTTGATGGATAGTGCGATCAGTGTCAGTTCTTTAGAAGAATTTCTGACAATTCTATGATGGCTGTCAGTTCTTTAGTTGCTGTATTCCACTCGGTAAGTCTTGGGCGTTATTCCTGTAAGTTGCCGAAACCATTTACTTAGATGACTGTGACTATTGAAGCCACACAAGAAAGCAACCTCCGTAATAGATAGCTCTGTTTGTTTGAGCAACTGCTTCGCTCGTTCCACCCGTTGCTGGAGCAGATATTGATGAGGAGGAATTCCCACTGATTGCTTGAAAAGGCGACTGAAGTGAAACTGGCTCATTCCTAGTAATTCTGCTAGTTGTGATAATTTGATTTCCTCAGACAGATATTCATGAATGTAATCGGTAACTACCAGAAGCTGGCGTTCGCTCAATCCGCCGTTATACAAAGAAACACTCGGTTGAGTCGCAGAATAATTTCTCAGCAATTGAACGGCTAGCACATTGGTTAGCGATTCAATGTAAAGTCGTCCTGCTAACCCCCCATTTTTGAGTTCGGTAAGTAGCATCATGCCAATCTGTTCAATTGAAGGGTTGCGGACACGAAACTCTGGGAGAAGTTCAATTTGATGTGGATCTATTTCTACAGCTTCTTTGGCAACCTTATGAGTGAAGTGCGAGGGAATTCGTATCCATAGGTAGCGATCGTTGCCATCCCACTGCGCGAAAAACGGTATTCCAGCAGGGGTGATGGACATATCGCCTTTGGTGTAGAGACTCGTATATCGGCGATCGCCCTTAACTTGCGATAAGCGAAACGGACGAGGTGCTAAACACAAACAAATTGCATGTTCCGCCTCAGACTGATACTTAAGCTGTCCAGGCGGGTGATGAAATTCTTCAACTAGGATGTTTTCCCAACCCTGAGATTGGCTTGAAAAAATCGGTGGGTTAACTCCGTTATCCGGCAGATGAACGGTTTTGGCTGGTGCTGTCACTAGTGCTTTCATCACAGATAATTTAACTGTTCAAAAACCCTCTCTAATCAAAGTTTAGAGGACTTTTGTGTCAGAAACTTTCTACACTCAAAACTTGCAGCAAGATTTTGACAACAGCGCAAAATTCAAGCAGTGCAAAATCTTGAATTTACCTAAATTGTATTCATAGCCAACTGCCGTGACATCCTCCCGCCACTGATTCGGAGTACCGTTATGGCGGGGGACTTATAGCCCCTCAAACTTCCCATCAGTTAAACAAGATTATCAAGAACTATGACACGTTTACTACATATTGATGCAAGTCCACGTGGGGAGCGATCGCATTCTCGCAAACTGACAAAAGAATTTGTTGAAGCTTGGAAACAAGCACATCCGACCGACATAGTCATTTCCCGTGATGTTGGTCGTAACCCTGTTCCCCACGTTGATGAACCGTGGATTGCGGCAGCTTTTACACCCCCATCCAAGCGAACACAACACATGTGGACAGCCATCCAAATGAGCGATCAGTTGATTGATGAATTTCTCGCAGCTGACATCTATGTGATCGGGATACCTATGTACAACTTCAGTGTTCCGAGCGGGTTTAAAGCATATATCGATCAGATTGTACGAGTCGGACGAACGTTTGTGTTTGAGCCTGAGGATAAGGACGCACCCTACAAAGGACTCGTTCACAGCAAGAAGATGTTTATCATCACTGCTCGTGGCGCTAGTGGATACGGTTCTGGTGGTTCTTTCGAGGCGTACAATCATCAAGACCCTTACCTGAAAACCGTGTTTGGCTTTTTGGGCATCTCTGACATCACGTTTATTCACGCCGAAAACGACGAGTTTGGCGGGGAGCGTTTAGCTGAGTCAATAGCTGAGGCTCGAGCCAAGATTACTGAGCTAATTGCAATTTAGAAGTTTCAGGAGTAGTCTGACCAAACCCGTATTCTTCAATATGACGACAAAAATTTGCACTCAGGGAAGATATGTCAATGAACAACCTCGAAATTATCCAACAACTCTATCAAGTCTTTAGTGAGGGCGATACGGAGACTATCCTTAAACTCTTTGACCCTCAAATTGAGTGGATACAGAATGAAGGATTTCCTGGAGGTGGTAGGTATCTTGGCTCTCATGCAGTCGTGAACAATGTATTTGCTAAATTCCGGTTAGAATGGGAAACGTGGCAAGCCGTTGTCAACGAATGGCTAGATGCTGGAGATACAATCATCGCATTGGGCGAATATCGTGGCGTGTATCGCTCAACAGGAAAGTCTACAACAGCAGCTTTTGCTCATGTCTACAAGCTTAGAGATGGTCGGGTTGTTAGATATCACCAGTACACGGATACACTGAAAGTTGCCGAGGCGATGGATCCAATTGAGGAAGCCGCTTAACAAGTTTTTGCAACACAACTGATAATTTCACCCGAAATTGGAAGCATGAGACGTATAGCTGTTTATGTAGTACAGATGCTACATAGACAGAATTTGAGAAATAGTAGCTAGTTATTGCAAGCAGAATACCGCATGCTCGCCAAATAATTAGTTACCAAACACAAAAAATTTCTCAGCAAACATCAGCTGTAACAAGCAGTACTAATTTGCGCCCGAAAGTACGATAAGTTAATGAATGCCATAAGTGTACTTCAGGCTACATCAACATGCGGCTAGAGCAGTTGCAAGCCTTTCTGGCGATCGCAGAAACTGGAAGTTTCCAGGGTGCATCACGAAAATGTGGTGTCACGCAATCGACGGTTAGTCGGCAAATTCAAGGATTAGAAGAAGATTTGGGGTTGGAACTCTTTCACCGGACGAGTCAAGCAAAGCTGACACTGGCAGGTGAACGCTTGCTACCTCGTGCTCAAAAAATATGCCAAGAGTGGCAAAGTGCTACACAGGAAATCGCTGATTTATTAGCAGGAAAGCAGCCAGAACTTTGTGTAGCAGCCATTCACTCACTTTGTGCTTATTACTTACCACCAGTTTTACAAAAATTTTGTCATGATTATCCACAAGTCCAATTGCGGGTGACATCGCTGGGTAGCGATCGCGCCTTAAAAGTCCTCAAAGATGGACTCGTAGATTTGGCAATAGTCATGAATAATCGCTTCTTATGCACTGGCAAAGAAATGCTAGTAGAAGTGCTGTATGATGAACCAATAGAAGTTTTAGTCGCAAAAAATCACCCGTTAGCGCAATATGAACGCATCCCTTGGTCGGAACTCACTCGTTATCCGCAAGTGGTGTTTAAGGATGGTTATGGGATGCAACGCCTAATACAAGATAGATTTGAACGCTTAGAAGTCACACTGCATGCGGCTTTAGAAGTGAATACTCTAGATGCTTTCCGAGGAGTTGTGCGCCAAGGGGAACTCGTGGCTATGCTACCACAGTCAGCATTGGTTGAAGCACGTATTGATCCTAGCCTTGCAGTTCGTCCCTTAGCCTGCAACAGTAATAGTAATGGTTCTTCACCCGAGTATTCTAGTTTAACTCGGCAGGTCGTTATGGTTACAACTCAAGACCGGCTTCAGATTCCTCCTATCAAGCATTTTTGGCAGTTAGTTAAGGATAATGTGCCACCAGAATTTCACTCTGTTGCAAAATCGGCTTGTTAGCACTTAAGACTGTTGCGTAGCGGTGGACAAAGGACAAAAATATGAGCATAGTATTTAGAGATTTACTTAAAAAGATAGGCAGTGGAGAGCATACCGCAGAAAACTTAACTCGTGCTGAAGCAGCCACCGCAATGAAGATGATGCTGCTAAAAGAAGCGACACCAGCACAAATTGGGGCATTTTTAATTGCTCATCGCATCAAACGTCCCACGGCTGAAGAAATCGCTGGAATGTTAGATGCTTATGATGAACTCGGACCAAAACTGCAACCAATCGCCTGCGAACGACCAGTGATAGTTTTAGGCATACCTTATGATGGCAGAACTCGCACCGCACCTATTAGCCCAGTCACGGCTTTACTGCTAGCAGCAAGCGGACAGCCAGTGATCATGCACGGTGGAGATTGTTTCCCCACAAAGTACGGAGTGCCACTGGTAGATATTTGGCAGGGGTTAGGAGTTGATTGGACTGGACTATCACTAGAGAAAAGCCAGCAAGTGTTTGAGCAAACTGGAGTTGGCTTTGTTTATACTCCTAGGCATTTTCCATTAACAAATAGTATCTGGGAGTACCGTGATCAGCTTGGCAAGCGTCCACCTTTGGCGACAATGGAACTCATTTGGTGTCCTTATGGAGGAAATGTCCATATCATTGCTGGGTTTGTCCATCCTCCCACAGAAACATTGTTTCAAAGCACCCTAGCATTGCGAGGAATGAGTGAATTAACAACAGTAAAAGGATTGGAGGGTAGCTGCGAGTTACCACGCGATCGCACTGCTATCATTGGCATAACTAAAACTCCAGAAGTGGATGAAACAGGCAATATATCAATAGAACGGTTACACCTGTCCCCTCGTGATTACGGCTTTACGACAAAGAATGAACCTCTCGGTACCACTGAAGAATTGATTGTCAATATACAAGAGGTATTGAATGGTAAACCCTCAAACTTTATGGAAACAGCTTTGTGGAATGGAGGGTTTTACCTTTGGCGTTGTGGGATTTGTTCAGATATGCGTGAGGGTATTGCCAAGGCAGAGGAATTGTTCACCAGTGGTGTGATCACTCAGAAGCTGGAAGAACTTTCCTCAAACCTTTGCTAATAGTACTGCTATACTACCAGGTACCGTTCTTGTAGTTGTCAGCCTTGAACTCGATAGCTTGACTCTAGTTAATCTGGATTTGAATTTCGTCTCATAACGTCTGTGTAAATTTACTGTGAACTTTAAATTTAGAATTAGCCAGAAGAAATTATTATTGTTATATCATGTCCGGTTGATTACTTATAATAAAGATGGAATCGTTGCAGTGCGTCTACTTACACTATGCCGAAACGGATTGCGATCGCCAACTACTTAAGTCCGGAAGAACTGTTTTCCCGTTACCGTAAAGCAACACAAACAACGGAACGTAGTCATTACCAAATAATTTGGTTATTGGTAACAGGAAAGACCGTGCTGGAGGTATCTCAAGTAACAGGTTACACGAGAATTTGGATTTATCAACTCGTCAAACGTTACAACCAAGATGGTCCAATGGTCTTGGGAGACCAACGGCATCAGAATCGAGGCAAAGAATCATTATTAACAGATGTACAACAAGCCCAACTGTGGCAAGTGCTTTCACACAAGGCACCAGATGGGGGATTGTGGAATGGTCGTAAGGTGGCAGATTGGTTAAGCGAACTAACAGGACAAAGTATTGATCGTCGGCGTGGATGGGAATACATAAAACAAATGACTTTCCGCTTACGTGTGACTCGACCGGAGCATGGCGCTTGCGACCCAATCGAACAAGAAAACTGGAAAAAAAACTCGATTTACGGCTCCAATTCCTTCAATCCCGATATCCAGATGCCGAWATAGAGGTTTGGAGTATGGATGAGCATCGTTTGGGCCTTCATCCAATTCTGCGTCGAGTTTGGATACCAGAAGCAGAACAACCGTTCGCTTCAGTACAGCAAACGTATAAATGGATGTGGCTGTATGGGTTTGTACATCCAGAATCCGGAGAAACATATTGGTGGATTCTGCCCAGTGTGAATACTCAATTATTTAATCGAGTTTTAGCTGATTTTGCTCAAGAGTATGGTCTTGGAAATCAAAAACGAGTCCTCCTGGCTGTTGACCAAGCAGGTTGGCATACAAGTAATGATTTAAACCTGCCAGAAGGTATTGATTTAATGTACTTACCCGCGTACTCACCTGAATTACAACCTGCTGAACGATTATGGCCCCTGACAAATGAAATCGTCGCGAATTCTTCACCATCGTCTTTGGACGAAATGGAAGAGCTCTTGGTTTATCGCTGCCAACAACTAATGAAACAGCACGATTTAATCTCTGGACTAACTTGCTACTACTGGTGGCCCAGAACCAGGGCGGCTTAATTATAAGTATTCATCCGGACATGATATAAGAGGGTGTTTGAAAAGTTTTGAAAGGTCAAATTTTATGCCAGTCGCCTCACCATGATCCGGATCATGGCAAGGTAGATAAATGTCTCCGATGTTTCCGGCAATAACTCATAGTCTCTGACTAATCGCCGACACCCCATCAGCCAACCGAAAGTGCGCTCCACCACCCAACGTTTTTTGAGCAACGTGAAACCTTTGGTTTGCTGCGGTCGCAGCACCACCAGCACAACCCAACGGCAAAAGTCCATCACCCACTGCATGAACGGCTCACCATCAAAGCCGCCATCCACCCAGAGGGTTGTCAAACGAGATACCTGCTTGCTAGAGTGTTTGACCCGCTTGAGAACTTGTTTGCCCCCTTCACGCTCACCCACATCGGCAGCCGTGACCAAGACCCGCAAGATTAACCCTAAGGTATCGACCGTCATAAATCGCTTGCGTCCTTTAATTTTCTTACCCGCATCGTAGCCCACGGATTGACTTACCATCGCCGCACTCTTGACGCTTTGACTGTCGATAATCGCTTCCGATGGACTCGGATGGCGCTCCTGTTCAATCCGAGTCCACTCTCGCAGACTATCGTGAATTTTCAACCATGCCCCGTCTTTTCGCCAGTTGCGGAAATATGTGTACACTGTCTGCCAAGGGGGAAAGTCGCCAGGTAACGCTCGCCATCGAACTCCTTCTATCAGGACATAGAAGATCCCATTGAGCACTTGCCACATATCCACTTCACGGGGGCGACCACCGGGTTTGGGTTCTGGAATCATGTCACTCAGAAATTCATATTGAACACGGGTCAGGTTGCTGGGGTAAGCTTTACTCATGTTACTCTCTCGGTGCTGTCTACTAACTATTCACAGCGTATACTGAGAGAGCTTTTTTACAATTTGTCCGACTTTTCAAACACCCTCTTAGAAAAATCGTCATTTTTTTAAAGAAACGATAAAGATTATATGAAAAAATCGATAAAACAATGCTAACCTTATTGTTTAAATTGTAAAATTATGTATTAAGGCTAGTGGCTAATTCCTGCCAAAAAGCGTATTAAAACAAAATGAAAACCATGCTTTGAGGTAGGACTATTTCATTCTATGCATAACCACCCGTAAATTTCTTTTTGGTGTCATACCCGAAATCCGTTAAAGCTCAGATCTTGCAGCATTCTCAATAATCGGGAGGCAAAGCCTCCCAACCCTCGTTCCCAGGCTGCAGCCTGGGAACGAGATATCGAGGTTCTGCCTCATTGTTGATACTAGTGCAAGATCTCAGTTAAAGCCAACTTCTACTCAGAATAAGAGTCAGTTTGAACAAACTTAAGCTATTAGTCACAATCTGAAATCCCTGGTTAATTAACAAAGAGTGAAACCACTCTATGTTTTGATGCAATTTAAAATGTAATGGAGATTTTGTAGTTATACCAACGCATGTTCTGATAACTAGCAACTTAGGTTATTATGTCAAATACAAATGTACCACAATGCTGATTTTTCAGATGATGATTTCTTGTATTGTAATAGATGGGATAAAGCCTAATATTGTAAGTATGAACCCCTAGCCAGTAAATGTAAATGTATATTTAAATCTCATTCAAATCACTAACCTATCAAAAACTGTGTTGAAAGAAAGCCAGATGTCCGGAAAATCAACAAAACATAAGTGCTGCCCACCATTTTTGAAACTGCATTTGGCATCAAATTGAACATTTATGAGCAACCCACACTGTAGTGGCAAAAACATCTATTGCCAAGTTATTATTTAACGTTTATTTGGCAATTGTGAGAAGCAAAAGAAAGCATATTTTCCAATGTTATTTATGAATTGTATTAATAAAAATAGCTTTTTGCTGCGTAAATTTACTTAAAAAATAAAAGTCTCCTCGATTGCCGTTAAAAGGAAGACCCGTAAAAAGAAAATGCGTTTAATATATACATAGACAAAATTTCTAAAATAATATGTGTCATCTTCCAACAGGGAGAAGGACAGAAAATGATTGCACTATAACTGGTACAAAGCACAAATTTTATAACTCATATCTTTGGTAGATTTCAGACAGGAAAATGCATAAGAGTGGCTACGTAATGTCTATTGACTAAGTAATAGCAACGAAGGATGAGGAAATTATGGACGATATCAGCAACAAGACTGCTGTTCTTTCAACAGCTAAAAAGGAGCTACCAGACAATATCACAGACAAGCGCATCGTGGAAGCGGCTGTGCTGGGCTATCCGCTGATTGACGACTGTGTGGTACTGGTTCGGAAGGGAAAAACTTCCCAACCACAGCTAGTTGCCTATCTGGTTGCAGGAGGATCATTTTCGTTGGAGAAGCTACAGTCCCACTTGCAAGGTGTGCTTCCTGCTGCTATAGTACCGAAATATTATGTTATGGTATCTAGCCTACCGCTTACCGAGCAAGGACTGGTAGACGAACAAGCTTTAGTAAATTTGGAAGTGATCGACTCTGAGTTAGTGCAGCAATGGGAAGAGCGAGTGCAATCGCTTCCCGAAGTCGATCAAGCTGCAGTGGTGGTTCAAGAACACACAGAAAAAATTCCCCCTCTGTATATTAAGGATGTGCTTCCTGAGTGGAAAGTTGCGAATGACAGCACACCTCACCCTACCAAAATTGTTCCTCAAGCAAGCACACAGAAGTCAGACTCTATTGCCATCAGTCATGGTGAACCGCTACAGTTACCAACGGATGCTCTGGAGAATCTTTCCCAAGTGCTACTCACAGCTGCTAAAGAAGCATCAGAGCGAGGAATTGTTTACATCCACTCTGACGGTTCTGAAACGATTCAGTCTTATCAGGCATTGCTTGAAGAAGCACAACGGCTGCTGGCAGGGTTAAGAAAGCTAGGTCTTGAGCCTCAAGACAAAGTCATCTTACAATTAGACCGATATCAAGACTTCATTTTGGCATTCTGGGGCTGCATTTTGGGAGGTTTTGTCCCAGTACCAATAACGATCGCATCTAACTACAACGACGAGTCCGACAGTAATGTCAAAAAGCTACAAAATGCATGCCTTGTTTTAAATCAACCGATAGTGCTGACTAATGGTAGCATCGCCCCTCAGATTCGCAACTTGTCCAATCAGTTGAACTTTGAGAACTTGCAAGTTGAGACAGTTGAGGATTTGCGATCGCACGATCCAGATCCAAATTGGCACAAGAGCCAGCCAGATGATTTAGCATTATTATTGCTCACCTCTGGTAGTACCGGTATGCCCAAGGGAGTGACGCTGACGCATCGTAATATCATAAGCAGTGTCGCTGGCACATCCCAGATGAATCATCTTACAAGCCAAGATATCTCCTTGAACTGGCTACCCTTGGATCACCCTGGTCCCTTGATTCGGTGTGTCATCAGATGTATCTTTTTAGGATGCCAGCAAATCCATGCTCCAACTGCGATAGTTTTGCAAGATATCCTGAAATGGCTGGATCTCATCGAGCGCTATCGAGTGACGACAACTTGGGCACCAAATTTTGCTTTTGCCTTGCTGAGTGAACGTGCTGTTGAAATCGAGAAGCGGCGTTGGGACTTATCTTCAGTCAAGTCTTTTCTAAATACGGCTGAGCCTATTGTCCCTCAGACAGCACAAAAGGTGCGAGAACTGCTTTCACCTCACGGGCTAGCAGACAATGCGATGCATTCTTCTTGGGGAATGGCTGAAACTTCCTCAGGTGTGACTTCTTCCGAAGAATATTTGCTAAACACCTCAATACCAGAATATGCTTTCTTTGCAGAGTTAGGCTCCCCCATTCCTGGGATTTCTCTTCGCATCGTGAACGACAATCAGGAAGTTGTCAACGAGCAAACAATTGGCTATGTGCAAGTCAAAGGCTCTACTGTCACTTCAGGTTATTATCAAAATCCCGCATTGAACCAAGAAGTCTTCACTGAGGATGGTTGGTTTAATACTGGGGATTTGGGATTTCTACATAACGGGCGTCTAACCATTACAGGGCGCACAAAAAATATTATTATTATCAACGGTGTCAATTACTATTCTCATGAAATTGAACAGGTGGTGGAAGCGGTTGCAGGAGTGGAAGTATCTTACACAGCAGCCTGTTCAACTCGGCAAGTTGGTAGTAATACTGATGAATTAATAGTCTTTTTCCACACTCCTATTTCTGATAACAATCGATTAAGAGAACTGCTTAAACAGATTCGACAGAGGCTTGTCAGCAAGATAGGCATCAGACCAGCCTATTTGATCCCAACAAAAAAAGAGGTCATACCTAAGACATCAATAGGCAAAATTCAGCACGCGCAACTCAAAAAGAGCTTTGAAGCTGGTGAGTTTGATTCTATACTCAAGCAAGTTGATATTTTGCTGGAAAATGACAAGACTCTACCAGACTGGTTTTACCGCCCAATATGGCGACGGAAAGAAACGGTTGTTTTAGACACTAAACCCCAGACGGGTTTGGTTTTGATATTTTTGGACTCATTGGGTTTAGGAGAGGTTTTGTGCACCGAACTAGGTAAACTCAACCAGCTTTGTGTGAGTGTTGAGGCTGGGACAGAGTTTGCCAAACTAGCTGATAACCGCTATAGCATTGCTCCGGAAAATCCAGATCATTATCGACAACTGCTGGAACTTGTCTCAAAAGAATTGCTTCCAATTGAACAAATCTTACATTTGTGGACTTATGACCAGTATGTTGGAGAAATTCCTGACTTGGAAGCGCTAGAGCAGGCACAACAGCGAGGAGTTTATAGTCTGCTTTTCTTAGTTCAGGCATTGGAGCAAGTTCAAGGTTCGGATACGCCAGTGCGACTACAGGTGATTGCAAGCTATAGCCAAGCCACCTCAAGGGAAGAAAAAATTGCAGCTGAGCGATCGCCCGTACTTGGAGTTGTCAAAACAATTCCCCAAGAATTAACCTGGTTAAATTGCCGCCATCTGGATTTGCCAGTGCAAACCAGTGAGATCAATGTTGCATACATTCTGCACGAACTCCAAGTGATGGACAAAGAGCAAGAAGTCGCCTATCGCAACGGGCAGCGTCTGGTTTCTCGCATAGAAAAAGTGAACTTTGCCAAAGAAGAAAAACAAAAGCTACCTTTCAAAGAAGGCGGAATGTACGTTGTTACTGGAGGGCTTGGAGGTATTGGCTCAGAAATAGCAAAATATTTGCTACAGCACCATCAGGCTCGGTTAATCTTGGTGGGTCGAACTCCCTTGCCCGAAAGAAGTACATGGGAAACTCATCTGCAACAAGGGGATAAGGTCTCTGAGCGTATTAAAACTTATCTGTCTTTGGAGCAATTGGGAGGAGAAGTTACCTATGAAGCCGTTGATATTTGCAATTTGAGCCAGTTACAGCAAGTGGTTGAGCGGGTTTGCCGCAGCTGGCAATGCCAGCTAAATGGAGTCCTCCATCTAGCTGGAACGATTGAGACGCGCCTACTACTTGAGGAAACGGCGGATAGCTTTGCCGCAACGCTTCGTCCAAAAGTAGAAGGTACGTGGGTTTTGCATAAACTGATCGAAAACCAGCCAAATAGCGTTTTCATCACCTTTTCTTCGGTGAACGGTTTCTTCGGACGTATGTCAGCTGGAGCTTACTCGGCTGCTAACCGATTCCTAGATTCTTTTTCCCAATCCCAGCAGCAAAACTTAGGTTCGTTGCACTATTGCTTTGCTTGGAGTATGTGGGACGAGACGGGATTGAGTCGCAATTACCAAATGAAAGACTTGAACCGTGCCCGGGGTTATTCAATTATCTCGCGCGAACAAGGACTACATTCTTTCTTGGTGGGTTTGCACCGCGAGCCTGGATACCTGCTGGTAGGTTTGGATGGAAGCAAACAATACATCCAACAGTACCGGGAGATGCAAGCGTATCAGACTCAGAAGTTATGCGCTTATTTCACGGCAGAAACCGCAGTTGCTATCAAGCAGTTGCAGGGATTGGAAGTGCGCAATAGCTTCGCTGCTGGGCGGAGCGCAGATCGCTTCGGGACTCCATCCACTTGCGATTTTGTGCAGCTTGAAGAAATGCCGCTCTTGCCAACAGGTGAAATTGATCGAGAGCAACTAGTCACCACAGAACGCTGGAAGCGTAGCGCAGCTGAGCGAGTCGCACCAAGGAACGAGTTGGAACGCCAAATTGCTAGCATCTGGCAAGAAGTGTTGAATGTTTCACAAGTGGGTATTTCTGACAACTTTTTTGAGTTAGGCGGGCATTCACTGCTAGCTGTCAAGTTATTCGCGCAAATAGAGAAGAAATTTGGCAAAAAACTACCCCTAGCCTCCCTTTTGCAATCAGGTACAGTGGAAGCTCTTGCTAATATGCTCCATTCTGACGAGGAAAAAGCAGTTGGTGATCAGGTTTTGATAGCGGCGCTTGGCGATGACAAATCCGGTGCACCTTGGTCATCCTTGGTACCAATTCAAACCAATGGTTCCAAGCCACCTTTCTTCTGTATTCATCCCCTAGGCGGAGAAATTCTGTGTTACCGTCCTTTGGCACTACATCTGGGAGCGGATCAGCCAGTTTATGGGCTACAACCACTGGGGCTAGATGGAAAACAGCCTCCGTTAACTCGAGTTGAAGATATGGCAGACCATTACATTAGAGAAATCCAAACTATTCAACCCAATGGTCCGTATCATATAGGAGGGTACTCCTTTGGGGGTATAGTTGCCTACGAGATGGCACAGCAACTCCACTCTCAAGGTGAGAAAGTGAATATTCTCGCTATGCTTGATACTTCTCGTCCGGGTACTGAGACGCGATTACCCTTTGTGCTCAGAGTTTTTGAGCACATAAATAATATCATACAAGAAGGACCTAGCTACCTTCAACATAAGCTTGCGGGTTGGAGTGAGTGGGGGACGTATCATATCCGAGACAAATACAGGCGTTTGTTGGAAAAGTCGGAGCTTTTACCTGAGGGCGACAAACATTTAGATGTTATGGGTGCTAATGTCCAAGCTCTTGAGCAGTATACCTTCAAAGCGTATCCTGGTCAAATGACTGTGTTTCGGACTGACGATAAGAATCGGGACGATGCTGTCGGTGTAAAGTATGATCCGCAATTTGGTTGGGGCGAGTTAGTCGCTGGAGGAGTAGATGTCTATCATCTTCCTGGGTCTCACCTTTCGTTCCTTGATGAACCCGATGTACAGGTATTGGCAGAGCAATTGAAGCTTTGCCTAGAAAAGGCGCATGCTGAGGAATTGACATCGTCTCAAGCTAACGCTAACGAATATAGCAGGGGAGAATTGGTGTCTACTTCAGACGAAAACGCTTTCATAACAGTGATTTGAGATCCCCCAACCGCCTAAAAAAAGGGGCTAAGATTTTGTTTTCCCTAATTTCTGCGTTACCTCACCCCAGCCCTCTCCTTAATAAGGAGAGGGAAGGCAGGCGGGTGAGGTGAGACCAGCGCTGCGGGAGGGTTTCCCTCCGCAGGCGACTGGCGTTAGCGCAGCGTGACCGAAGGTCATACCCGGAGGGTTCTTCGTTTTTTATAAGTGTTCAATCGAAGTAGATGCCAAAACAGCGCTGAGATAATTCGTCAAGGTATGAGCATCTACTCCCAACTCTGTGCGCTCTTGTGCTGCTAAAATTGCTGCTTGAGAATGCCACCAAGCACCAGTTGCAACAATCTCTTCTACAGAAATATTTTTAGAAGACGCTTGCGCTAATAATCCGCCAATCAGCCCAGTCAAGACATCCCCACTACCACCACGCGCTAAAGCTGGTGTACTTTCGGGATTGATCCAAACGGTTCCTTGGGAATTGGCTATAACAGTTCTTGCACCTTTCAATAACACCACTGCACCACTTTGCGCTGCTGCTTCCCGTGTTGCTTTCACTCTATCTTGGTTAGCATCAACAATGTCGGGAAACAATCGCTTGAATTCACCAGTATGTGGTGTAAGTACTGTTATTTTTTGTCGTTTTTGTAACGTTGCGAGAGTTCCCATTTCAGCTAATATATTCAAACCATCAGCATCTAGAAGTAAGGGGGTAGTGCTATCTAATACTTCTTGTAAAATAGAACTGGCATCTTGGGTTAAGCCGGGACCACAGGCGATCGCACTAAATGAATTCAAATCCGTTTTTGCTGGTAGTTGTAGTTGGGCGATCGCCCCAGACTCCGTTTCCGGACAACCAATAATCAAAGCTTCAGGCAACTGTGTTACCATTAAATACTTGAGAGATTCTGGCACAGCAATTGAGAGCATACCGACACCACTTGCTCGCGCACCCAACCCAGTTAATATTGCTCCTCCCGAATACCGACGCGAACCACAAATTAAGAGTAAATGTCCTTCTTTATATTTATGAGTGACTGGCGGACGAGGTAAAGGCAGAGTAGAGAGGGCAGTTGTTTTTGTGATGCGTTTAGTACTTGGTGAATTCCCCAGTACCGCTTGTATATCAGCTAAGGGAATGTCAAAATCTATTAACTCGGCTTTACCGACATAATCGAGAGCTTGGTCTTGCAATAAACCCTGCTTCCACAAACCTAAGCAAAAGGTGTGTGTAGCACGTACCGCAGTTCCTAACACCTCACCAGTATCTGTGTGTAGTCCAGAAGGTAAATCGATACTGATAATTGGTTTGTTCCATTCATTAAGCTGATTGATAGCAGTCGCGATTGGATGTGTGAGCGTTCTTTCTAAACCAAATCCAAACAACCCATCTATTAATAAATCACAATCTTGCAGTGGTTCAATGGAGTCATAACACGGTAAACCCAGACTTCTATTATACTGCAAGTGTTGCGAAGTTAATTCTTTAAGTTTAGAGAAAGGGCAATATATTAAGACTTCATAGCCACGAAAGTGTAACTCTCGGGCAACAACCAAAGCATCACCACCATTATGACCGGGACCTGTGAGAATTCCTAGGCGGGAGGGAGGGAGTGAGGGAGTGAGGGAGTGAGGGAGTGAGGGAGGGGGGGAGGGAGGGAGGGAGTGAGATGAGGAAGCTTTCTGTTTGTTGTTTTGTTGAGAAGAAAAAGGGTAAATATCGTGAATACGACGGGCAATAAGTCCTGCTACTTTTTCCATCAAAGCAACTACAGGCATTTTGGCTGCAAAAATACGCTCTTCGATATCACGCATTTGCTGTGCGGTGACTATGACTTGTGCAATTTGTTCTTGCCTGTCTTTCATTGCTTGAGTCCTAAAGTTCTAAGTTTTTAGTACTGAATGCTGAGTAATTTTTTCCTGCTTTTTTTGATCCTAGTGTCCATTTTCTAGTTAATCTGAAGAAAAATAGCCTGATAAAAAATCTTTATTTTGTATTCTAGTTGACATTCTGGGGCATCTTACGTCAACAACACGGGCTTAGAACCCGTTACTTATAATGAGATCAGTTCAGCGCCAATGAGGATTTTCTCGATAGAGGCGACTGGTGTATCTCCTCCGGAGACGCTAAGCGCCAAAGGCGCACGCTGCGCGAACGCTAACGCCGTCAGGCATGCGTTCTGCGCACACCCGTTGGACACCGTAGTTTTTACAGGTGAAATGAAGCGGAATTAGTTCAATATGTTAACAAAAATGACATGAAGTGATTAATTTGAAGATGAAGCAATGAATATGTCTGGTGAGCAACAAAAAATTTTACTATTGGCGGCGCTTCCGCAAAACTTACGTTTAGATAGAGAAATCCGGCAAATAGAAGAAGCCATCAAACGAGCAGTCAGACGAGATTCATTTGAAATTAAAATTAGAACTGCTGTACGTCCCCAAGATATTCGTAGAGCACTTGCAGAAGAAAAGCCTCAAATTGTGCATTTCTGCGGACATGGTATGCAGGATGGCAGTTTATTATTAGAAGATGATGGAGGAAACGATAAACCTGTATTACCAAGAGGACTAGCAACATTGTTTAAGCTGCATAGTGATTATGTAAAATGTGTATTACTTAATGCTTGTTATTCTGCCCTACCTGCTGAAGCAATTAGCAAACATATTAACTATGTAATTGGCATGGAGCAGCCAATTCAGGACACAGCAGCGATTGTATTTGCTCAAGGATTTTATGATGGACTGGGATATGACAATGTTGATAATAAAGATGTAATTCAAAGAGCTTTCGATGAGGGTATCGTTGCCATTGAATTAGAAATAGAAAATCTTTTACAGAGTACAATACCTTATTTATGGAAGTTGGGTCTTGCTCAAGGTGAGAAGTCTTTTCAAAAAGTAGCACCTGTCATTGAGAGGATATCCTCATCTCAAACTCCAACTTTTGAGGGTGAGAAGTCTTCTCAAGAAGTAGCACCTGTCATTGAGAGGAAATTCTCACCTCAAACCCCAACTTTTGAGTTTGATGTTATCACGGTCAATGCTCAAGGACTAGAAATTAAACGAGAAAAACGCCAAGCTGAATATTACACCGAAAATTTAGGCAATAATATCACCTTAGAAATGGTCGATATCCCCGGTGGTAAATTTATGATGGGTTCGCCACGAGGAGAAGGATATGATAGGGAAAAACCTCAACACGAAGTCACTATTCAACCTTTCTTTATGGGTAAATATCCCATAACTCAAACACAATGGCGAGTCGTAGCCGCATTACCCCAAGTCAACCGAGAGTTAAAGCCAGATCCATCTCGTTTTAAAGGTGATGACTATCCTGTAGAATGCGTTTCCTGGTATGATGTAGTAGAGTTTTGTGCTAGACTTTCTAAAAAGACAGGAAAAGATTATCGACTTCCGAGCGAAGCGGAGTGGGAATACGCCTGTCGTGCTGGAACCACAACACCATTTCACTTTGGTGCAACCCTGACAGATCAGTTAGCAAATTATTGTGCCAGCAGAACATTTGCTGACGAACCAAAAGGTGAGTATCGAAAAAAAAACTACAGTCGTAGGAATTTTTCTCCCCAACGCCTTTGGTTTATACGATATGCATGGGAACGTGTGGGAATGGTGTGAAGACTCTTGGCAGGAAAATTATGAAGGGGTGCCAACAGACGGGAGTGCTTGGCGTCAAAAGAATAAGGATAATGATAATCATTTCCGGCTGCTGCGCGGTGGTTCGTGCTACAATCCTGATTATTGCCGTTCTGCTAACCGCAGCAGGTTCTTCCCCGTCTTCGACTACGCCCGCGACATCGGTTTTCGGGTTGTGTGCGGTGCTGCGGCGAGGACTCAATAGCCCTTGGCACTTTTGCACTCTGCTCTTTGCCGCTCTACAAAACTTGGACAAAGTTAGACATAACGTTGTCCGGTCTGCTTCCTGCTTCATCCAGAACCGTCGGCGGCACTCTGTTCACAGGCGTGAATTCGGTTAGAGCTTAACCTACTAAGATTAATTGCTGCGTTCAAATCTCGGTCTATCTGACAGGAACATTGTTCACAAACGAAAACTCGTTCAGATAAACTGAGTTCTTGTTTAATATGACCGCAATTAGAACAGGTTTTACTTGATGCAAAAAACCTGTCTGCGATGATTAAACTACTGCCATTGAGCTTGCATTTGTATTCAAGTTGGCGTCGGAATTCATAAAAACCCATATCCGCAACCGAAGCTGCTAATTTATGATTTGCCAACATTCCGGACACGTTTAAATCTTCTATCACTACTGTTGCGTGGTTCTTGCTTAAATAGGTAGTTAATTTATGCAACGTATCTCCACGAATGTTGGCAATTTTTCGATGTAGTTTGGCAACATCTATTACCGCAGAGTACCAATTACTTGAATGCTTGACTTTCCGACTCAATCGACGTTGTAGTCTCGCTAGTTTTTGGCGATACTTTCTATAACTTTTGCTTCCATTAACAACTTCTCCTGTAGAAAGAGTGGCTAGAGATTTAACTCCTAAATCAACTCCAACTACATCCATGTTTTTTTCTTTCACATAAGTTGATACTTCTATCCGCCAAGAAATAAACCATCTATCAGCTTGACGACTAATAGTAATATTTTTTGGGCAATGACCAATTGGTAGTTTTTCATAAGTCTGCAATATACCAATTACTGGTAATTGAATTTTCTTTTGTTCTAAGACCTTAATTGTTCCATCTAACGTAAAAGAATCATCACGACCTTTTTTCTTAAATTTCGGTCTACCTCCCTTTTTACTAAACCATTTTGCAAAACCTTCTCTCAATGCTTTCAATGCATACTGTGGCGCACATTTACTGACTTCGTAATACCATGAATTCTCCGGCTTGACTATGGCTACTAACCATTTATGTAAGTCAATCGCTGTTGGAAATTTAATCTTTTTATCTGGATGAAGTCGATTGTGGTCAAGAATTCCTAAACACAAGCCTAATCCCCAATTATATGCGTGTCTTGCAGTACCTACGTGTTTTGCTAGTTGGGTACGTTGATAATTGTTCAGCTTGAGTTCTGTCTTGAATCCGAGCAACATCACACTACTTTAAATTATTTGCTACTTCTTTAAGCTGTTTGACTATTTGTTTATTTTTATGACTTCTTGACCCATATAATCGCGCACTAAATACTGTTATTATTTCTAACACATCTTGTGCTAAATCTTCCTCAAACGTTGAGTCTTCTGTACGATTAATCACGATAACTTCAACTCCAAATATTTCACATATTGTAAAAATTAGCTCTGAGCCAAAGCGTAATAGTCTATCTTTATGAGTGACAACCAATCTTTCTACTTGGTATGAACATATCAACTTGATTAACCGTATCAGTCCTTTTTTACGGTAATTTAAGCCACTGCCTAAATCTTGAATGATTTCAAAACACCAACCATGTTTGGCGCAGTACGTCTCTAAGACAATTACTTGACGTTCTAGGTCTTGCTTTTGCTCATAACTACTGACACGCGCATAACCAATTGTTAAGCTGGCATCTGTTTTTGTCCCAAGCAATTGTGAGATTTCAAATCGCCTGTGACCTCCCTCTGTACGCACAGACTTGATTTTTCCTTCCGCCTCCCAACGTCTGATTGTCTTAGTACTGACCCCAAGCAGTTCTGCTGCCTCCTTTACGCCGATAATATTGGACATTTATTCATTATAAGTTGTTTACTGTCCAATCTTATCTAATCTTGTCCAATTATTTCACTTCTGTTGTCAGCCCTTTTTTCTCTTTTCTCTTTGTAAGCGAAGCGGAGCGGAGCGATCTAATTTTTTCTTTTTTAGCTTGTAGCTTAGTCGATCTGCTTTCCTTATTATATTACTGGAAAACTGCGTCACACACAAGCTTAACTCAAAAAAAAAAGAAATTTCTCGTTCCTATGCTTTGCATGGGAATGCCTTTAAGGAGGCTCAGCCTTCCAATGATTATATTTATAGTGTACAGACAAGTCTATCGAATTACCCAAAATCTCGGAACCTCACCCTGCCCTGTCGGGCATCCCTCTCCTTGGTAAGGAGAGGGAAAGGTTTGTTTTGCTTTTTAATGATTATATTGAGGCTCTGCCTCAAGTTCTGCATCCCTTGCCTCTGGCAAGGAACGAGAAATATTTTGTAGATTGCAATACTCATCTACCGTAGTAAACTCTGGCATTACCAAATCTTGAATCCTTGCGCAGAACACTATTCCATTCTTCTGCCTGCCAACGGTTGACAAAAGGTCCAACTGCTAGATGTGGTCCTCGCGGTTCAAGTCTGGGGATGACATATACATCTGAACTTGGGTAGACGTTTCGTCTTAGGTAGCTTATAATGTCGTTCCTATAGCGGGGTAACTCTTCCGAGTTTGCAGGAAGAACGACATAGTAATAACTAGACCTCTGTCTACGCTCATCACCTCTACCATAGTCGTCTCTACGATCATCACCTCTGCCAGAATCATAGGAAACGTCGGGTTCATTCCGTCTATTTTGTTCGTTATAGATAACTTGATTGCTAGAAACGACTTGTGCGGAATATACGCCGTTAGATTCCAGTTGTCTGGCTAGCCTTGTGGCTCTTTCTCTTGTCCTAAAAGCCCCAACTTGAATGACAGAACGTCCTCTAAACCTCTGCCTAAAAGCATTTGTGGGAATCAGACCTGTTCCTCGCCGTCCATAACCATTGTCATCAATATACACCTTGTAGAGAGCAGAACCACGGTTATATCCATAAGAGGGTGGATCAGGTGCTTGGAATTCAACAGAACGTTGAGACGATGTATTCACCTCAGGAACTGTATAATTTTCTGAACCAAACGGTACTGCTGGTAGCGGTTCGTTTGAAGGTGCAGGCGGAACACCATCATACACTGAGCGTCGCTGTGCTATGAAAACTTCGGTAGGATTGATTTGGGCATATGCTAGGTTAGATTGAGATAAAAAAGCTAAGCATCCTCCAAAGAGCAAACGCAAAATCAAAGATGGTTGGCTCAATTTAAGAAATGCCATAATCTGATTCGGTATTGCGCTGAGCATATTATTAACAGCAAATTAGTAGCAAAATTTGAAATGATTTTCTTGACTAAAAAATAATCGAGTGGTTTAATCCAAAATCTAGAACATCTTGATTTATGTAGTTATTTTATACAATAAGCGAAGTATTTTATGAAAAAAGTTGTAGTTGGTCTTTCTGGTGGCGTTGATAGTTCGACTGCAGCAGCCATTTTGCACCATCAAGGTTATGAAGTGATTGGTTTAACCCTTTGGCTGATGAAAGGCAAAGGTCAATGTTGTTCTGAGGGTATGATTGATGCAGCTTCTATCTGTGAACAGCTAGGTATTCCCCATCATATTGTTGATATTCGGGATGTTTTTCAGGCTAATATCATTGATTACTTGGTGGATGGTTACAGTACTGGGGTGACTCCTTTGCCTTGTTCACAATGTAACAAAACTGTAAAATTTGGTCCGATGTTGCAGTATGCGCGGGAAAATTTGGAGTGCGATCGCATTGCCACTGGTCACTATGCTCGCATTCAATATGATCCCGCTACTGGACGCTACCAATTGCTGCGTGCTTTTGATCGCAACAAAGACCAGTCCTACTTCCTCTATGATTTGTCGCAAGAGTTACTTGCAGGAAGCGTATTTCCACTAGGAGAATTACAAAAAACTGAAACTCGTCGTCTTGCTGATGAATACGGCTTGAAAACTGCAGATAAGCCAGAAAGCCAAGATTTATGCTTGGTGGAAAGCAACGGCTCAATGCGAGCGTTTCTTGATAAGTATCTCGCGCCGAAAAAAGGAGATATTGTTGATACTTCAGGTAAAATTCTGGGTGAGCATGATGGTGTCCATCATTACACAATTGGACAACGTAAGGGTATAGGTATCGCTGCAGCGGAACCCCTGTATGTGATTGCGTTGGATGCGGTGAATAATAGGGTGATTGTGGGCGATCGCACCAAAGTCACCGAGTCAGAATGTACTGTAGAAAGAGTTAATTGGGTTTCTATTGCTGAACCCTCAACTCCCATTCGGGCTGAGGTACAAATTCGCTATCGTTCCACTCCTGTACCAGTCACAGTTATTCCTTTAGAAAACTCTCGTGTTCGCTTGGTATTTGATGAACCTCAGTTCAGCATTACTCCCGGACAAGCTGCTGTGTGGTATGAAGGGGAGAAGGTGTTGGGTGGTGGAATAATAACAATTCAAAATTCAAAATCACCGAAGATTTGAATCTCCGGAGGAGACGCTGCGCGAACGGAGGAAACCTCCCGCAGTCGCCACAACGGGGGGAACCCCCGCAAGGCGCTGCTCTCCGCTCAAACTTCTCTCAAAATTCAAAATTAAAGACCAATACGGTTGCTGTTAGTGGTGTTTAGTTTTATTAAGATCCCCCAACCCCTTTAAAAAGGGGGTGATTTGTTCCCTCCTTTTTAAGGAGGGCTAGGGAGGATCAATCCTTAACAGCAAGCGTATTGAATTAAAGACAGTTTGAGTTGGGGATTTAAACCCCAAGACGAGTAACCGAGTCGTACAGGAACGATTCTGAACGGCAGTTGCTGTAGCCTGTGGAACCCGTCGTCCACCGCACTGCCTCCTCCTGACGACTGACGCCTTCGTTATGATGAGTTTTAGCTAGCCACAACTTGAATGCTGACTTTTGCTGTCACGTCAGTATACAGCTTAATTTCAGCCTCATAGGTTCCTAACTTGCTAATATCGGGTATAGTAATACCACGCCGATCCACTTCCAGTCCGGCTGTTTGTTGAATAACATCTGCCACTTCTTGGGTAGTGACAGTACCGAAAATAGCTTCGGCTTCACCAACCTGCTTAGCAATTTTGAAGCTTTCAACTTTTTCCAAAGCTGCTTTTTGCTCTTGAGCTTGTTGCTTCAATTCTAATTGCCGTTGGCGTTCTATTTCGCGACGACGTTCGACTTGCTTAAGAATAGCAGGAGTGGCACGAGTTGCCAAACTCTTGGGAATTAAGTAGTTACGAGCATAGCCAGGAGCAACTTCCACCAAGTCGCCAGACTTTCCTAGCTTGATGATATCTTGAGTTAAAACTAATTGTATGCGTTTCGCCATCGTTGTTTTCTTTGCTTTCTCTAAAATCTTAATTGCTTGGGCTTCAACAAGACAGTTGATATGGATGCAGCTATATCCCAAGCAGCTTCGCGTATAGCCCGAAACCTACAAATCATAGCGAAATGGAAGGTGCGATCGCAACTCTGTGAGCAAGAAAAATGAATCTTCTTTGCACCGAGTCATTAGACTTCGTGGCAGTTGTAGGGAACAGGGAACAGGGAACAGGGAACAGGGAACAGGGAACAGGGAACAGATTTTTCACAAATGATATGGGACTGCTATATCTGTTTTTCTTCACATAAACTATGCAAGAGAAGCCAGTTGAGTTTTTAAAAATAGGACAACAAGTGGTCATTCTATGACACAAGACTAAAATCTATCTTTCATTCCTCGCAATCGCGTAAAGGTTTGCACTGAGTCGCGACTGTTAGCAGCTAATTGTAATGCTGGCTGGTCCCAACGTAAAAAGGGATTTGTGAGCTTTTCGATTCCTAAAAGCGAGGGAACAGTTGCTTCTCCGTGAGTGCGGGAGGTTTTCACCTGATCATAACGGGTTTGTAAGTCGGTGTTATCTGCGTCTACGGTGAGGGCGAATTGCAGATTTTTTAAAGTATATTCGTGAGCACACCAGACGCGAGTAGAATCAGGTAATGAGCGGAATTTGCTTAGAGAATGAACCATTTGCGTAGGTGTTCCTTCAAATAAGCGACCACAACCACCAGCAAACAGGGTATCGCCGCAGAATAACTCACCTGTTTCACTGGGGTTTTCTGGAGGAAAATAATAGGCAATATGAGCGCGGGTATGTCCGGGAACGAAGATAACTTCGGCTGTTGTGTCTGCAAATTCAACGCGCGAGCCTTGCTGTAAAAACACCTGCTGTCCTGGTATTCTCCCTCTATCCTCAGCCCCACCATAAACTATCACACTAGGGAATTGTTGCATAAGTTGGCGGTTTCCTCCTATATGGTCTTGATGATGGTGCGTGTTAAAAATCGCCACCAACTCAGCTTTTAACTCTTTGAGTTTCTGCAAAACTGGTTCCGCCTCGGCTGGATCGACAACAGCAGCAATATTTTGCTTTGGATCGTGCAGCAGAAAAATGTAATTATCTGAAAGTGCTTCAAGACGAATGACTTGCATTGATTCTATCTCCCAGAGAATTTGGTGTTTAGCATTTCTCAACAATGCTATCGAAAACAGAGCGACTGGACTACCTGCACAAGCTATATGTTGTAATAGACAAAGGAAATTCTCGACCAGATACTCGACCAGATAAATCGTGAAGCGCCAATTTTTTGGGGGGATTAATCTTATGATGGTGCGAGAAGCTAGGTTAGAGGATGCGTTAGCGATAAGCCTCTGGCTTGACGCTTTGCGTATCGCGCTTGGTTGATGTAAATACTTGGCGAACGAGACATTCAGGGGAACTCATGCGATATTAACAATAAATATGATGCACAAGGCGTCTTTTGACTGAAAACATGTTGTCATGCAGCCAAAAATCTAATGCTAGGATTTATTTTGAAAAGACATTCATGAATGAAAATCTTGATTGTCAGAGCAATTTTTGTAGGGTGGGCACTGCTTAACTTTCTTTAAACCCTTATTTTTAGCTTGTGGACAGTGCCCACCTTACGGTTATTGAGAATAGTGAGTCCAGAGAAAGCAGGCGGGTTTCCCGCCGTAGGGGACTGGCATACCCGAAGGGTGCAAGATCTCAGTCAACATATTTTCAGAGATAAGGACTAATTGCTAAATGTCACCTAAAGTATCAATTATCGTCAACTGTTTTAACCAAGGTTGCTACCTTGAACGTTCCGTAAAAAGTGTCTTGTCACAAACCTTTTCTGATATTGAATGTTTGATTGTCGATGATGGTTCTACTGATAATACTCGTCAGGTATCTGAGCAGTTGATGAATTTAGATGAGCGAGTGAAATACTACTATAAAGAAAATGGTGGTCTTCCTTCATCTCGCAATTTTGGCGTTGATAAAGCACAGGGTGAATGGATTCAATGTCTTGATGCTGATGATTGGATTCATGAAGACAAAACGAAATTTCAACTCAGTTATTTAGAAAAAGTTAATGTCAATGACGACACAGTCTTTTACTGCGATTATGAACGGGTGTTTTTCGATGCAAACCAAAATATTGTCAACACTCAGGAAAATGTCATTGGTTCGTTGACTAAAGATGAATTCATTCAACGTTTACTCATTCCGGACTTCCTTGCAGATACACCTCATCCCGCCCTTCAGCAAGCTATGCTGATGAAAAAAAGTATCTTGACTAAGACAAAGTTTCCGGAATACCTCAAAGCACTGGGGGATAGATATTTTGCTGTCGCTATTTTAATGGCAGGTGCGAATTTCGTTTACACCCCGATGATTGGTACTTACTACACGAAGCATCAGTCAAATCGTACCAATAGTTGGAACTATATGAAAAACTACTATATTATCTTTTACGAAAATATTCTCAAGAATTATCCAGAACTAAACAATTTTTGTCAAATCGGTTTGGAGTTCTTCTTAGAAGAAGCAATTATGGAGAAAGAGGAAGACGATTTTGAAAGATTACTAAAAATAGTTCCTATGCCAGTTCGCTTACTCAACAAAAAAATTACGATAAAGAATCAAAGGCAACTCCAGGCTTTTAATAATATCAGAAAAATTATCCCAAGTTTCCTTATCTACGAAAAGTATCGCGGTAACCGTACGAAGAAAATAATATCCATCCTGTTTTCAAAAATAAAGTTATAAAAAAATAATCAATAATAATTATGAAGTTTTCATTAATTGTAAGTGACTTAAGCGGTGGTGGGAGTGTTCGTGCCTTTTTGCTAGCACAAGTACTCAAAAAGCTTAATCATGAGGTAGAAATTATCGGTTTTCTTTTTGGGAAAGAACTTTATGCAATCCCTCCCAATGGGATCAAGATTGTTTCTGTTCCGGGGAAAAACTATCCTGAGTTTTTCAGCTATAGTCGGCAAGTTTTAGAAAAAATAGATGGAGATATTATTTATGCAGTCAAACCAAAGGTTACGAGTTTTGGTCTATCTCTACTGAAAAAAATCAGCACCCGTCGTCCTTTGCTTTTGGATATGGATGACTGGGAATTAAGCTGGTATGGAGGTATGAATTGGAAGTATCGTCCTAGTCTGAAGCAATTTGCCAGGGATATTTTAAAGAAAGATGGTGCATTGAGATTTCCCGATCATCCACTTTATATACAATGGATGGAAAGCTTAGTACAAAAGGCGGATGCAGTAACAATAGATACTGAATTTCTCAAGGAACGTTTTGGCGGTATTTATCTGCCTAATGGTAAAGATACTGCTATGTTCGACCCTAGTATGTACGACTCAAAGGCTAGCCGAATTCGTTATGATCTTGATGACTATCGCATTTTAATGTTTCCAGGTGCACCACGACCACATAAAGGTGTTGAAGATGTCTTGATGGCGTTGGATCGGTTAAACCAGTCGGATTTAAGACTAGTGATTGTCGGTGGCAGTCCTTATGATGATTATGATGATAAACTCATTCAAAGATGGGGGCGTTGGATTATCAAGTTGCCCAAATGCCCTGTGGAGGTTATGCCTGAGGTTGTAGCAGCTGCTCATATTGTAGTTGTTCCTCAGCGAGATACAATCATCGCTCGTGCCCAATTCCCCTTAAAATTAACAGATGGAATGGCAATGGCTAAACCCGTATTATCAACTAGAGTTGGAGATATTCCAGACATCTTAGGTGAAACTGGTTATTTGATTGACCCTGGTTCACCAGAACAAATTGCAGAGCAAATTGATTTTATATTTCAGAATTTAGAGTCAGCAAATAAGCGAGGTCTCAAGGCAAGAGAAAGATGTATAAAAAAATATAGCCTTGAGACTATGGCATCTACCTTAGAGTCCGTAATTGCTGGGTTATGAGTATTTATAATGTGTGATTTTCAAGGGTAAATTTATCAAGTTTTACTGAGGCTCAAAATCTGATTTGAAAATTATTTATTTTGATTGATTTGATGGCGTGATTCACAGTTCCCTATTCCCTGTTCCCTGTTCCCTGTTCCCTGTTCCCTGTTCCCTGTTCCCTGTTCCCTGTTCCCTGTTCCCTGTTCCCTGTGTTTCTTGAGAGACAAATCCCCAATGTCTACCAGCAAACTACTACTAAGATTTGCTAAACCATATCCAGTTTTGACTCTCCTGACAATATTGTTAGGGTTTTCTGGAGCTTTATTTAATGGTGTTAGCACTGCTCTGATTGTTCCAGTTATTTTAAGAATAGTGGGACAAGAAGTGGATTTCAATGGTGCACCAGCTATTCTCAAAAAGCTTATGTCTCCGTTTGATAATATTCCCGAAAATTACCTATTAGGAGTGATGGCGGGGACAATTATCTTCACTATTCTGTTAAAAAATTTAGCGACGTACGCTAGCACTTTAGCATCTAGTACCTTAACGCGCAAAGTCACTTCGGATATGCGCGAAACTGGCTTAATCTTATTGCTACAAATTGATTTGTCTTATTACGCCAAGATGAAAGTTGGTGACATCATCAACAGTCTTGGTGGAGAAATTAGCCGTGCTGCAAGTGCTGTTGGTAATACGATAAAATTAATCATTTTAGGGATTACAATTCTAGTTTTTGTCGGGATACTACTGTCAATTTCCTGGCAATTAACGATTGCTGCTACGGTTTTGCTGTCTTTAGTAACGTTAATAAATCAGTATGCTATTACCCGTGCAAAACAGTTCGGTAAGCAGCTTAGTGATATGTCTAGAGCGTATTCAATCGCTATACTAGAAACTCTCAACGGGATTCGTCTAGTTAAAGCAACGGGTAGTGAACAAAGAGAATATCAACGTATTAGGAAACTCATTCACGAGCGCGAAAAAGCTGATTTTAAATCTCAGGTTCATTCGGAAGCGATCGCACCCCTGAGTGAAGTCATGGGCGTTACAGCTATCATCCTGATTGTCTTTTTGAGTCGCACCTTCTTTGCAAACCAAATTGTCTTGCTTTCAACAGTACTACTGACATATTTATTGGTACTACTACGACTGCTACCATTTATTTCTCAGTTAAATACTCTTCGCAGTAGCTTTGCTAGTACTGCTACCAGTGTGGACACAGTTGCTGAGTTCTTAAGCTGGGAGAATAAGCCGTTAATGAGTAACGGCTCAACTGTTTACACAAAATTAAAGAAGGGAGTGCGTTTTGAGTCAGTTTCCTTTTCCTACCCCGGTCATGAAAAATTGGTACTGAAAGATGTAAATTTATACTTACCGCAAGGTACGACACTGGCTTTGGTAGGCGGTTCTGGTGCAGGAAAGTCAACATTAGCAGATCTGTTACCCAGATTTTATGACCCAACATCTGGTTGTATTACCATCGATGACATCGATTTGCGTGATTTCGACTTGGTCTCAATACGACAGGCGATGGGAATTGTCAGTCAAGATACTTTTCTTTTTAATGACTCAGTGTGGAATAACATTGCATACGGACGTCAGTCAGCAACCAAAGAGGAAGTTATCACCGCAGCAAAGCAGGCTAATGCCTATGAGTTTATCAGTGAATTGCCACAGGGATTTAAAACTATTATTGGCGATCGCGGTGTGATGTTGTCTGGGGGACAAAGACAACGCCTTGCGATCGCGCGTGCGTTACTACAAAATCCAGAAATTTTGATTTTAGATGAAGCCACGAGTGCTTTAGATACTGTTTCCGAACGTTTGGTGCAAGAGGCGATAGATAACCTCAGTCGCGATCGCACAACATTAGTTATTGCTCACCGCCTTTCCACAGTGCAAAAAGCCGATCAAATTGCTGTTTTGGATCAAGGAAGTGTAATGGAGGTGGGAACCCATGAAGAACTCTTACAAAAAGGTGGTCACTACTCGCGTCTGTATGCAATGCAATTTGCCGATAAGGCGGAAACTGCTACCAAACGCCAGCAAAACTTAGTGCGCATCTGTGTTGAAATTCGCACGCGGCTTCAGCCTATGATTGGTTCTTTGCGCGTACTACTTGATAATAGACAAAACAATCCTCAACAGCGAGAGAAATTCATAGAAGAATCCTACAAATCCGGCTTAAAAGTTCTCAACAGCATTGATCTTTTGGAAGATATTGTTCTCCTACAAACGAACTGGACTTTATCAGCCGCACAGCCAAATCACAGCTTAGCCACCCCAAATCAAAATTTGATCATTATCTGCAATCAGTTTCGGATGACTCTTGATCCTATACTTAACTCTTTAAACTCCCTAGCCAATGATTCGATAAACACGGCTCAAAGCCAACAGAAATTCATCCAGGAAGCTTATCAAGCGCTCACGCGTCTGCTAGAAAATTTAGATCATTTTGAGGAGAATCTTAAATTTTAAAATCATGAAAAATCCGACTCTTCTGAAAAACTACGTCTTCTTTTTAACAGAAGAAATACCCAAACCAGAAGCTCACATTATAGTGGGCACAAACGCTGCAAACGGGGCAGCAAACTTGGGGTACTCATCAGTTTTGGCATATCCTCGCAAAGGATTAGCAGCTTTCAACCCAATTCATTTAGCTCGTCCATTTCAACCAAGAAAAACACCAGAAGCACTCGTCAAATATTACAACATCCAGGAAAAGCTCAAAGTTGCTCCCTTACCCATGCCTTGGCCTATTGATTATATCAATAGCAAGTTCACCGACTCTAACACCATTGCCACAAAATATTATTTTCCGTTCCATATCCTTTCGACAACCAAACTTGTCCACGCTTGGAACTGGAATTTCATCAAAGCTGCAGTTAAAAATGGTGTACCAGCAATTTACGAACACCACCATTACGAAGATAAGCAATTTGAGCCAGAAATTGTGAATCATCCACTGTTTCAAGTGTCTGCCACAGTGACTGATACAGTCCGAGAACACATGATACAACATGGAATGCCGCCAGAAAAAGTCATTACGGTGCATAATGGCTATAATTCCTCGTTTCTGATTAGACAACCAGAAAAAGCAGCAGAGTGGCGCAAAAAACTTCTCAAAGATGAACGTTCACATTTAGTGGTTTATGCAGGAGCATTAAGAAAGTTTAAAGGTATCGATATCCTCGTTGATGTTGCTGCACTCATGCCAAATATTCAAATTGTCTGTGCAGGTGGTGATGAAAAAGAAGTTGCACATTATCAGCAATTAGCCAAAGAAAAGCAAGTTAACAACATTACATTCTTAGGATATCTGTTGCACAAAGATTTACCATCTTTATTACAAGCCGCTGATATCTTAGCTCATCCCCATTGTTCCGGACAAGCTGCAACATTCACATCTCCCTTGAAGCTGTTTGACTACTTAACTTCTGGAAATCCCATTGTTGCAACGGAAATCCCTTCTTTAATGGAGTTTAAGAATACTAACGCTGTCGCTGCTTGGTGCGAACCAGATAATCCTAAAAAATTTGCCGAAGCGATCGCGCAGGTTTTAAAAACTCATCCGAGGAAAGCCGAAGGCTATCAAGATATTATCAACTTTGTGAAGCAGTTTTCTTGGGAAAATCGAGCCGCAAAAATTTTGAGTTACGTTGATGAATCTCTTCGTCCTCCGCTGATTGCTTAACTATAGGATTCCTATTTAATTTTTGATTAGACTTATATCTGTTCGATTACTAGATAATCTCTCGAATAATATTATTCTCGTCAAATTGACTTTTAAGCTGTTGGACATTTAACTTGCATGTTAGCTAAAACCAAAACTCTTGTAGGGTGGGCATCTGGTTCTCTCTAATTATGCAAATTAAAAGTACATTAGCTTATATCGATTCTCTTTTACTTTGAAATAAATAAACCTAGAAAAATCAACAGTTACAGCCTCTGATATGTAGCAATCATTGGCGTAAACGATATTACTCTCCTAAAAGTCTAAGTTCATATTAAGGATTAGTGTGTTAATCAATACTTTTAAACCTAAATGTATTGAATTATCTCTATGCTTTTGCTGATTGTTTCGGGTTGGGGTAGATGTCAGATGAAACACTGTCTTCCGTTTCAAATTGTAAGATTGTTTTTAACTTTTGATTGATTGCATTAAATATCTTGCACACTATCTTTAGCCTGATTACAACTATCGCTGATCAGACAGAAAATTCCATTTATAATTTGTATTCATCAACACAAAAAAATGACAGCTATTCAGACTTTTGTATGACTTTTAATAACAGACAAATAAATCTAAACAAAGGTTTAAGTAGTGATGATTGAAGACAATATTGTTTGAGAAACCGAAATCATTAGATTTAAAATTAAGATTTATTAGCTAAACTTACTAGTTAGAAGTAAGAGAAGAAGCGCTATGGAAGTGAGTGAACATCAGTACGATACTTCGGATTTTCATGAGAAACAGCGGCAATCTTCAGAACAGCAGCGGCAATCCTCAGAACAGCAGCGGCAGACCGCCGAAGAAACCAGGCAGTCACAGGAGGAGTGGCGACAGTCACAGGAGAAGTATCGGGAGTTTACTGAACAAATACGAGATGAGCGGGAGAAAGCACGAGAATTTGCCGAACAAGCACGACTTGAGCGGGAGAAAGCACGAGAATTTGCCGAACAAGCACGAGAATTTGCGGAACTTGCACGAGTTGATCGGCAGGAGCAACAGGAGATTTTAAATGAGATACGACAGACTGCCGAACAAATACAACAGGCTCTACAGCGCAAATCAAACTCAACAAAAGAATAAAAGTTTCAACTCGTACGCCTACGGCTTGTACACACAAGCAGCTACCGCAGCCGTTCGGCTCTCACTCCGCTCGCACCTCCCCTACGCCTACGGTTCAACGAAATAACCCCATTCCAACCATTCGGGTTTCCTTGTATCGCATCTGTTCTAGTTTTGACAATACCCCCCCAAGGACGTTAAAGGGAGAAAACTTTTTGGTTTTCTCCCTTTAACTGGTGGGCTTCCGCCTTAAAATTCTGTGAAAAATATTCCTGTGGAAATGCGGGAGTTTGCGCCGGAAGTTGAGTCTATGAGAGCAAAGCCTTGATTGAACACTGTTTGAATGCTGAATTAGAGACTGTGGAGTAAACTTAGTAAGTATTGGTATCTTTTTTCCATTCTGCTACGAGTAGCAGAATAAAATTGATACGTTTGCCCTGTGCGTCTCCCTATTCTCTTGAACCACAAATTAATGAAAAATGACTCTCAAAACTGTCGGTATGATCAGCAGCTATCCTGGTTTAGATCAAAAACCAGATTGGCTATGGCAACAAACTCCTCATCCCTTTGGTGTCTGGGGTGATATTCAAATCCATTCTACAGCCCCCAAGCCAGATTTTTTATTAATGTATAATTACACATCCTTTCCGGAACCACCGCAAAAGCAGTTGTGGTTTTGGAAAAATAGAAAAGCACAACTTGAATATGAAAAGGCACAGCAAACGTTACAAAATAAACTTATAAACATTCCTAAAGAACGAGTCATTTATCTGTTGCGAGAACCACCTTTAGACGAAGTGGTTGAATTGAATCAAAAATTTTATCAACAGGCTCAAGCATACTGCGGTTATATTTCTGGACCAGATGATTTTGCACCTACGCCGAATTATATGCCTGCCATTTGGTATTATTCTAACTCATTTCGTGAGTTGAATGATATGCCACCGCCAGAAAAAGTTAAACCATGTAGTTGGGTGACATCTGGTATTAGTCGCACAGTTAACCATCGCCAGCGCTTGGAGTTTTTAAAAATGCTACGAAACAGCGAATTGAAATTTGATTTATATGGTCGTGGTTTACCAGAGTGGGCACAAGGAGGCGGAGAACTCAGTAACAAGTGGTATGGTATGGCTCCATATTATTATAACTTGGCAATTGAAAACTATGCCGATAATAATTGGTATGTGAGTGAGAAGTTATGGGATGCTTTGCTTGCTTGGTGTTTACCAATTTACTATGGAGGTTCGGCTGCAGATAAATTATTACCTCCTGGTAGTTTTTTGAGATTACCAAGTTTGGATGAAAAAGGACTTCTTTATATTAAAGAGGTGACAGCAACAAGTGATGCTTGGTATGAGGCAAAAAGTGCGATCGCCGAAGCCCGACAAATCATTTTGCATAAGTTAAACTTGTTAAGTTGGCTCTCTGATTACGTGAAAAATTGTTCATAATGATGGGAAATATCAGAGTTTGTGGAGACTTGAATGACTGAAGGTATTTACGTACTCGCTAACGATGTTGTTTTTGACCAATTAGTAGCTTTTTTAAATAGTGTAGAAGCCAATGCTGGCACCAATACTGGCAAGAACTATCCAGTTTATATTATTCCTTATGATAATAGATTAGAAAAAGTCAAAGACGAAATCAAAAACAGAAAGAATGTAGAAATATTTGCAGATACAGCAGCTATTGAACGTTGGGAAGATTTCGCCACTCAAATCTGGCAAACTCATCCTACTGCTTTCCAAACTTGGGAACAAAACGGTATCTCGGGAGTTTATCGCCTAGGAATGCATCGTCGTTTTTGCGGCTTTGATGGTCCGTTTGATAAATTTATTTATTTCGATGCTGATATTCTAGTCTTAAATTCTTTAGATTATATTTTTCAGCAGTTAAATCAGAATGACTTCGTTGTTTATGACTTCCAATATAAAGATCCTACTCATGTCTACAATGTTAAGTCAAATCAGTTGTTAAATGTTTTCCCGCTTGCGCGCATAGATTATGAAATCTTTTGCGCGGGTATGTATGGAAGCAAAAAGGGTATATTTAATCAAGAACGACGTAATTATCTGTTATCACAACTCAAACAAGATGAAGCAGAAATTTTGTATATGAATGCTCCAGACCAAACGATTCTCAACTACATGGTCATGAAATCAGGCATATCTAGCTATAATTTTGCCCATCATCTCCCGGAAAATGAAAGAACTGGTTGTTGTGTCACTTCTCCCCATTTTGAAGCCAGAGACAATATCTTGTATGACAAAGGTCATCCGTTAACTTACATTCACTATATCGGTTTATCGTCTCAGTTGTTTACCCGCGTTTGTTCTGGAGAAAATATTGATTTTCCTTATCGAGAAATTTTCTTGCATTATCGCTATCTGCATGAACCAGACAAGCGACCAAAGTTCAAGAGTAAGCCGAAAGCTTACAATGCACCACCGAGTTTAGCTACACGCATTTTAAGAAAGTTAGGATTAGTAGTTTAAAATTTCTCATTCTTCGTAAATACACAAATTTTTTGAGGATTATTCAATGAATCGTGGAATTTATATTATTGCGAATGATAAGGTGACTGACCATGCGATCGCACTACTCAACAGTATCCGTTTGCATGATACAGAAACACCAATTGTCATGATTCCTTATGATGATAATTATCACAAGATTGCAGATACACTCACCAAATACTATGGAGTACAAATCTATGAAGATTTAGATTTTATTGATAGATTATCAATAAAATTACATGAGGTTTTTGGAAACAAGTTTTTTGCTCGTCCCAATCAATTTCGCAAGCAAGCTTGTTGGTTTGGACCTTTTGATGAGTTTTTGTACATAGATACAGATATAGTTGTCTTTGAAAAAATTATTGACAATCTTAATTATTTGAAACAATACGATTTTATTTGTTGTGATTATCAACATGCTGGTGGAATAACTAATGTCTTTACACCAAAAGTTTTAGAAGAAAAAATCTTTAGTGAAGATGAAGTCAAAGATATTTTCAATGGTGGTTTTTGGGGTTCCAAGAAAAATCTTATCTCGGAACAAGATTTGTATGAAACTTTCGCTGAGTGCGCTGCACACCCAGAATATTTCGATTTTTCTCAAAAAACTTCTGACCAACCAATTATCAATTATATGCTCCTGAAGCGAATTCCACGTCGCTTTAACATTGTCCGCAGAGAAGGTAAAGCGCCAGGAAATTGGGGAGGAAGTCACCATTTTCAGACTCAGGGAAATATACTGATTGACCCTGAAGTTAATCAACCCCTACAATATCTCCACTGGGCTGGTATTCGGATTGAACCTGGTTGTCCTTATTGGGAGATTTGGGAGTATTATCGCAATCTTAATCCTGAACTTCCACCAGCAGTTTTCCCAGAAAAACCAAAGAAAAGTCAGTGGGAGCAAACATTGGAGAATCTGAAGAATCAATTCAGAAAAATAAAATCTAATTTGTAAAAGTTAAGGAATCTAATAAGTAGGTCGGTACAAATAAAGTTAACGATGTTTTGGCAGTCATTGTAACCAAATTAAGTAAAAAAAATGAAGAAATTCTGAGCAATCAAAACTTACTTTTGGTTAGAGGAGCCAGTGCGTTGCGCTGAGGCTGCGCACGCAGCGCGCGAGAGTAACCCGAAGGCAGGCGGGGCGTGTCCGCAGTGCATACCCGGAGAGAGTAGTCAACCCCTCAATCTATCTGACATAAATCTTTGACAGTGTTCATTATTTGTAAAGCAGTATCAAAATCCGGGATGGCATAGTACAAGCGGCGTTCGCTCTGCAATTGTGAAAGAAGTGCAAAAGCTTCGTAGTCAGAAGCGAAAATTTTAAACTCGTACTGGATTTCTTCACTGGCTGCGTTTATGAAAATTGGTTGCCAATGATATCCATTTTCGGTAAGCCAGTTAGTGTATCTGCTGGAGAATGGCAATTGTTCCAGTTTTCCACATTTGATTAAAGTTGCTGTTTCAATTTGTTGTTGATGCATTTTAATTCGGGCTAAATGAGCTTTCAAGGCAATAAACTGACAAGCAGTTTCGATATTAACTTCCCTTAAATGATTTAAAACTTTTTTAATGAGCTTCAACTTAGTTTTGGATTCCTTCGATTGAGCAATAATTTCCTTCGATTGAGCAATAATTTCCTTCGATTGAG
>NZ_JXCA02000023.1:29959-386483 GCF_000828085.3 Scytonema tolypothrichoides VB-61278 | reverse complement strand
GCAATAATTTCCTTGGACTGAGTCTTAATTTCCTTCGATTGAGCAATAATTTCCTTGGACTGAGTCTTAATTTCCTTCGATTGAGCAATAATTTCATGAACAATACCTTCTTTTAAAAGCGCTGTTTTCATAGTTCACTTCCGTATAGTCAAATATAGGTAGGCTCAATATCTTGCACTTGTCAAATTTAATGTAAAATTTATAACTAAATGCTAGTGTATGTGACTGGCGTAAGGGCAAAGCTTGGCGTAGGTAAACGTGCAGGGTTTAGGCAAGAGGAGATACACACTTGGTGCGAGACACGCTTGCGTCCTAATATCAATTCAAACCAATCGATACCTCTGTCCAAAACGTATTGGAGAATTCTTTAGTCAGGATAGCGTATCACTATCTGTATGTCTCATTATTATAGGAATCCGGTTTGATTTCTGTTAGCTTGCGTGGCGGAGCCATACTAACTCGTCAGGGTAGGGAACTCTTAACAGGCAAGAACCAATAAAAGCGTACGGAGTTTTTTTCAAAAATCAAATATGAGTCCTATAGTATGAATTAATACTAATAATGGAAAAAGATACGAATATTTAGTTAATAGAATATTGTATTTCAAATGTTTTGAGCAAAAGCTTTACAAAAAATTACAAACTCTTCAATTTTATTATGTATCTTAACTTACACATTTTCGCCAACAATCTCAATTCTGTATGCAGTTTCCGCTACATTAATCCTTTCAAGAAACACAGGGGTGTAGGGGTGTAAGGGTGTAAGGGTGTAGGGGAAAAAGGTGTTTCTTTCATTCGTAGCGGGTGGTGTGCCGCCAGTGCCCCTGCTCCTAAGAAACACAAAGTTAACTTGGAAATTCGCAAGAGTAATTGAAAAAAACCGCCTCTCCTAAAGTTTTGTACGGTGCTCGATGAGTACTCAGCATTGGAAGTCCTGTGCGTGTCATGGTTTCACCCAACCCCTTCTGCCAGACTACGGGAAGCCACTTAAAGGAAATTTACAATATATAGCTACTTTTTCAATATTTTTGAAGAATTGAAATGATATCTCTGAGCAATATAGATCAATACTCAGCCGTACAGCTATAATGTCTTTTGAGTCATCAATAGTCAAATTGTTTTAAGTAGATCGGTACAAATAAAGTTAACTAGTGAAGGCAGTCCTTAGTCATTAGTCATTAGGAGCCACTGCGCCCTTGGAGGTTCCCTCGTTGAGTGCAAGTGGCATTCATTGGTAAGGGTTTGAGAAAGTTTACATTTCTTAACATAGTTATGTTTATTTATGCCTACTTAGTTACTTTGCTGCTAGTTTAAAAATCTAGCAAATATAAATCTTCAGGGTGATTTTACATAGAAATACTGTTGAAAAGTCTGTTTTCAATAAATATGTGAAAACATTCCTTGCTGCTTAGTTAAGTGATCGCAAGATAGCAGTATATGTATTTGTAACAAAAAAATGTATTAATAATGACTATTATATACGCAGGACTAGGTTTGCATACACCAGAAGCAGCTCTTGTGCTATCAAACACTAAAATTATGTCGATAAACAATTTCAAAAATTAGGTTTAAAGTTCTTGTCTACAGTAGAAGTAAATACCTCAACATGGGAGAATTTTGCATGAAAATTCTTGTTGTAGAAGATGATGAGCTTAATGCTTTATTACTTCAAAAAGCACTGAAAGCATATAACTTCCAAATTGAGACTGCAAATGATGGTCAATATGGTTTTGAGTTGGCAAAGATGTTTGAGTATGACGTACTTGTGCTAGATGTGATGCTTCCTAAGATGGATGGCATTAGCCTTTGTTGTCAACTCCGTCAGGAGGGTTACCAAGTGCCTATTCTGATGCTGAGTGCAGTAAATAGTACCAACCTTCGCGTGACGGCGATAGAGGTGGGTGCAGATGATTTTCTAGTCAAGCCTGTTGAAATCTCAGAGTTAATAGCGAGGATTCGAGCGTTACTGCGTCGAGGAAGGATGGTTATGCCCACAGTACTGAGTTGGGAAAACTTACAACTTGACACCAAGATTCGAGAAGTTACCTACAATGGCAAGAGTTTGCACCTCACCCCCAAAGAGTATGGCTTATTAGAGCTTTTGTTGCGAAACCCTCGCAAAATATTCAGTCGAAGTGCTTTGCTTGACAGCGTTTGGTCATTCTCTGAATATCCCGGAGAGGAAGCTGTAACAACCCAAATTAAGGGTCTGCGGCAAAAGTTAAAAGCACGGGGCATGACCAAAGATTTGATTGAGACAGTTTACGGATTGGGCTATCGGCTACGAGAAGATGAAAACAAAACAAACAAACAAGAGTTACACAATCACAGCACACACAAATCAACATCACATATTGAGCTTTCAGAAAAGCGCAAAGTCGAGGCAGAAGTTAGAGTTCTGGTCAAAAAAATATGGGAAGATTTTAGAGAGAGTCGCTTGGAAGAACAGTTAGAGTTATTTGAGCGAGTGTTAACATTATCAACTCGAAACCGAAACAACCAGCTACTTGAGCAAGCACAGACAGAGGCTCATCGCTTAGCTGGTACTTTGGGATGTTATGGTTTGCATCAAGGTTCAGAAATAGCAAAAGAAATCGAAGTATCTCTGCAAGCCCTTAGTGGGACTTAAACAAAAATTAAGCCCAAATGTAGCCCAAACTGGCTTTATAAGCGGAGAATACGTCACGATTATGGGTTAACCAATCAAAAAATCGATAAGACATAGCTGTTCTAAAGGCTTCCAAAGCATCAGTAAAGGTGTTCAAAGGTTTGTTTGCCCACCTTCGTCTTAAGCCCCCTGTCATTTGATGCCAGAGAATAAAAGTATAGGCACAAAAAACCAAGATAAAATGTCGAAGTAAACTCCTCTTATCTCGAACTTGATATTCTTTCAGTCCGAGCCAACCTTTAGATTCTCGATAAAAAACTTCCACCCAATTTCTTTGAGAATAGGTATTAACTATCCATTCTGGTGTGGCAATTGATGAGGAAACATTTGTGATAAAATAATCAATATCAGTGGCTTCAGAGAAAGACGCAGCGTTCATGACGATAGCAATATTTCGCTTTCCTTTAAGTTGTGATATCTCTATTTCTCTAGTGACTACCCATACTGTTTTAGGTTTGTCTAAGTTGAGTTGGATTTTTGTAAAAGCCTCTTGAGGTAAACTCTGCGCTAATTCATCTAGCCTAATTGTTTGTTGTATCTCGTCTTTTTCAATAACTGTTACTTTCCGGTTTTTAGCTAATCCTCCCACATACTTTAATTGTCGCTTCTCTAACTCTAATAAAAATGATGTATTGTTGCCGTATCCAGCATCTATAAGTACGATTGCCGGTTGATATTTTYTCTCTCTAGTTTTATCTATTAATTTAATTGCTAATTCAGTTTTTTTCTCAAATTCTGGATCTTGCTTACCTGATGGTAAAGAATCTGCGTGCTGATATAACTCTATATCTAATGGCAGGCTTTTTCGTCCATCATACAGATGAGTTGTTACCACTACTATTCCATTATCTGTTTTGCCAATTTCTCCGATGTACTGCCTTCCCACTCCATCGGTAAAATTACCGCTTTTTCTATGACCAGAGTCATCAATTATCAAACTAAATCCTCTACTCATTCTAGTTTGACTACACTTGTTCATAGTCTCTAAACGAAGCTCATTCACCTTGGAATCTGACCAGGGGGCTTCAGTTAAAAAGTGGTGCAATTGATGATATTCAACCCCTATAGCGTTAGAAGCCATCTGATATAGATTTTTTCTCTCGCTTTCCCCCAATAATCCCCCCAAATAATGTCTAAACCCTCTTTTCTGGGCTTTATGAGTAAAAGCTACATCAAACCGTTGACACCATTTCTCAAAACACGGTGGCATGGCTGCGGGGGTTGTCTCTTTCATTGGATATCACTTTGACGTGAGAGCTATGCTAGTCAAGCATTATATCCTGTTCTTGTTTCTTTTTTTGTTTAAGTCCCGTTAGTACTAAGAAGCAATCCTCAGCTCCACACTTGAAGAAGTTAGAGAAATTAATCACATCACTGAAAAAAATATTGCACCAGCAGCCATCTGCACCTACTACTCCTTCAACCTTTGAACCAGCATCTGCACGAGTGTTGATCATTGATGACGATACTGTGTTAACAGAACGAATCAAACTAGAAGCCGCAACTTGGGGTTTACAGGTAGAGGTGGCAACAAACTTGACTATGGGAAGAACTGTACTTACCCAACGCCCTCCTGATGTCATATTACTAGACTTGACTTTTTCCAATTCACTGGAAAATGGTTTAGCCCTCTTAAGCGAAATAGCTCAGGAGAAGTTTAAAATTCCTGTTATTGTTTTTACTGCATCTGATAAATTTCATTATCGAGTGGAAGCTGCACGTCTGGGAGCATACACCTTTTTACAAAAATCTATATCTATCGATGAGATATTGTTTGTTGTAAGGACGGCACTATATCAACATATTGCTCCTAAAGCTAAAATCATGGTTGTAGATGATGATCCCGTTATGCTAACTCATCTGAAAACGTTGCTTTTACCTTGGGGATTCAACATCACTACACTGCAAGACTCTCAACAATTTTGGAAAGTGTTAGAAGCCACGACTCCTGACTTACTCATTTTAGACATTGAAATGCCAGATTTTAATGGAATTGAACTATGCCAAGTCGTTCGTAAAGATAATCGTTGGAGTCATTTACCTGTAATGTTTCTCTCTGTCCATTTTGATGCAAAAATAGTGCAAAAAGTATACGCAGTAGGAGCTGATGATTATGTGTGTAAACCATTTGTGCCACAAGAACTAATCACTCGTATTGTTAATAGGTTAGAGCGGGCACGGAGACAAAAATTAGCAATTCATCAAAGGTAAACTATTCCTTCTGGACTTTTAATATATTTTGAAAAAAGAAAATTTATAGAAGCACAGAGAAGTTTGATACAGACTTTTGAAATCTTATGACAATTAACAGCTTCAGGTGAAATAATTACATTTTGAGAAAGAAAATTATATTTTGTTAAAATTTATATTTAAGTTTTTTAAAAATAGCTGAATAACAAGTTTGCTCTGAAGTATTGGCAAGCCTTAATTCGACTTCATCTTAATTCATCAAAAAAATAGTGAAAACAAATTGTAGAAATTTTTATGTGTGATGGTAGCGAAATAGCCAAGGTGAATCAGCAACTAGCCCTAGCTTTGTCAGCCGCCAAAATGGTAACTTGGAACTGGGATTTGCTGAATAATCGTGTCATTTGGTCAAGCAGTGATGAACAGTTATTTGGGATAGCACCTGGAACTTTTCCAGAAACTTACGAAGCTGCGATCGCTCTTGTTCACCCACATGATCAAGAAGCTGTGATTTTAGCTTTGAATCAAGCACGTGTTCGGAAGAATGATTTTCGTCAGGAACTACGGTTTTTTGGATCTGACGGGAGGATGTACTGGATTGAGGCAAAAGGAAGATTTTTTTATAACGATCTTGGGATAGCAGTACGGATGCTTGGGACGATAATGGAGATTGGCGATCGCAAAGCCAAAGAATCACAACTGCGTCTGTTGGAATCTGTTGTTGTGAATACCAATGACGCAGTGATCATTACTCAAGCACAACCTGTTGACCCTCCAGGTCCGGAAATTATCTATGTCAACCCTGCTTTCACTCAAATGACAGGTTACACCCTAGAGGAAGTTTTAGGCAAGACACCACGTATTCTCCAAGGAGAAAAAACTGATCGAGCCACTTTAGATGAAATTCGCACAGCCATGCAAAACTGGCAATCAGTGCAAGTGGACTTGATTAACTACACTAAAGATGGTGATGAAATTTGGGTAGAAATCAGTATTTTTCCCATAAAAGATGAAACAGGTTGGTATACTCACTGGGTATCAGTGCAGCGAGATATTACTGAGCGCAAGCAAGCAGAAGTTGTATTGAAAGAGAGCGAAGAGCGATTTCGCCAGATAGCAGAAAATATACAAGACGTCTTTTATGTATCAGATTACACGACTGATCAAATAGTCTACGTCAGTCCAGCATACGAAAAAATTTGGGGGCGCACACGCGAAAGTTTGTACGCCAATTGGAGGGATTGGATGAATGCTATCCATCCAGATGACACTCAAAGAGTGCAAGCTGTGAATTTAGAAGCAGTGTTTCAAGGTGAAGAGTTTAATGCGGACTATCGGATTGTGCGTCCAGACGGAACGGTACGGTGGATCCAAGACCGGGGGTTTCAGCTTAAAGATGAGTTTGGACAAATCCAGCGCCTTATTGGGATTGCACAGGACATCACTGACAAGAAACTTGTCGAAATTGCTTTGGAACACAGCGAGGAACGGTTTCGCCAAATAGCAGAGAACATTCACGATGTTGTTTGGATGTCTGACCGCAAAAGCCACCAGATACTCTACGTTAGTCCCGCTTACGAAAGAATTTGGGGGCGCACATGCGAAAGTTTGTACACCAATGGGTTGGATTGGCTTAATGGTATCCATCCTGAAGACCAGGAACGAACTTACGCTCTATATATTGATCTTTGTCAAAACACACTTCCAGATACGTATGACACAGAGTATCGTGTTGTGTGTCCAGACGGAACACTGCGGTGGATTCGAGACCGGGGGTTTCAGGTTAAGGATGAATTTGGACAAATCCAACGTCTCATTGGGATTGCACAGGATATCACTGAACACAAATTCGCCGAAGTTGCTTTGAGAGAAAGTGAAGAACGATTTCGCCAGATTGCAGAGAATATTGAGGATGTCTTTTGGGCGTTAGATTTTGTCAAGGAACAGCTGATCTACGTTAGTCCTGCTTACGAAAGAATTTGGGGGCGCAAGTGTGAAAACTTGTATGGTAGTTGGAATGACTGGGTAGATAGCTTACATCCTGATGATAAGGAAATAGTGGTAGCAACTTTTCGTCAAAGAATGCATCAAGGATTTGAGCATGAGTATCGCATCCTGCGTCCAGATGGAACAGTGCGGTGGATTCGAGACCGGGCGTTTCCGGTGATGGATGAATTTGGACAACTCCAACGTATCATTGGGATTGCACAGGATATCACTGAACACAAACTCGCCGAAGTTGCTCTGGTAGAAAGTGAAGAACGATTTCGTCAGCTTGCAGAGAATATTCAAGATGTCTTTTGGATATCAAATTCCGAAGACCAGCAGCTACTCTACGTTAGTCCTGCTTACGAAAGAATTTGGCGGCGCAAGTGTGAAAACTTGTATGGTGGTTGGAATGACTGGATAGATAGCTTACATCCTGATGACTCTGAAAGAACACTAGCGATTTTTCGTGAAGTGCATCAAGTACAGATGGAATATGAGTATCGGATTGTGCGTTTAGACGGAACGATACGATGGATTCGAGACCGGGCGTTTCCACTTAAGGATGAATTTGGACAACTCCAACGTGTCATAGGGATTGCAGAGGATATCACTGAACACAAACTCGCCGAAGTTGCTTTGAGAGAAAGTGAAGAGCGATTTCGCCAGATTGCAGAGAATATTGAGGATGTCTTTTGGGCATTAGATTTCGTAAATCAACGTCTACTCTACGTTAGTCCTGCTTACGAAAGAATTTGGGGGCGCAAGCGTGAAAGCTTGTACACTAGTTCCAAGGACTGGATGGATAGCTTACATCCTGATGATAAGCAAACAGTGCTAGCAACTGTTCGTGAAAAAGCTTACCAAGAACAGTTTGAACATGAGTATCGGATTGTGCGTTTAGACGGAACAGTACGGTGGATTCGAGACCGAGGATTCCCGATTAAGAATGAATTTGGACAACTCCAACGTGTCATAGGGATTGCAGAGGATATCACTGAAGCCAAACTCGCCGAAGTTGCTTTGAGAGAAAGTGAAGAACGATTTCGTCAGATTGCAGAGAATATTGAGGATGTCTTTTGGGTAGTAGATTTCGTAACGCAGCAGGTCATCTACGTTAGTCCAGGTTACGAAAGAATTTGGGGGCGCAAGTGTGAAAGCTTGTACGCGGATCGGACTGAGTGGGTGGATAGCTTATATCCTGATGACAGGGAAAAAGTACTAGCGACTTTTAATGAAAAAGCGCACCAAGGATTTGAACGTGAGTTTCGCATCGTGCGTCCAGACGGAACAGTACGGTGGATTGGAGACCGAGGTGTTCCGGTTAAGGATGAGTTTGGACAAGTCCAGCGTATTATAGGAATTGGACAGGATATCACTGAACGGAAACTTGCTGAAGCTGCCCTTGAGCAACTCAATGAGGAGTTAGAACTCCGAGTTCAACAACGTACGCTTGAATTGGAACATTCTCAAGCAATTCTGCAACAGCAAGTAGAACGAGAGCAATTAATAACACACCTGACTCAACAAATACGTCAGTCCCTCGATTTGGCAACAATCCTTAACAATGTCGTCCTCGAAGTACAAAAATTGCTAGCAGCTGACCGAGTTTTAGTTTACCAAATGCAGCCAGATAAAACTGGACGCATCGTTGCGGAAGCTGTTGTCAAAGAAGAATCGATTAGGATTTTAGATCGGTTATTTCCTCAAGAAACTTTCCCAGAACAATGTCGCCAACGGTATCTCCAAGGAGAAGTTTACATCCTTACTGACCTTAAGTCAGCCCAAACAATACCCTGTGTTGCGGACTTTTTAGCAGAAATTCAAGTTAGGGCAGAGTTAGTGGTTCCCATTATCCAAAAGCAAGCCATCTGGGGATTGCTCATAGTCCACCAATGTCACCAACCAAGAGAATGGCAAACTTGGGAAATAGATTTACTCAAGCAGTTAACTAGCCAAATGGCGATCGCCATTCAACAATCACAACTCTACCAGCAACTGAGAAAAGAACTGCACGAACGCTTACGGATAGAATTAGAATTACGCCGTAGCGAAAATCTGTTTCGTTCTTTGAGCGAGTTAGCACCTGTGGGTATTTTTAAAGGGGATGCTCAAGGACAAATGATTTATACTAATCCTCGCTGTCAGGCAATTTGTGGCTTTACCTTTAAAGAAGCTTTGGGGTATGGTTGGACAGAGTTTATTCACCCTGAAGATCGCCAACTTTCTCAACTCCAGTGGAGTGCATTATCAACACACACAGAATTCTCTCAGGAGATGCGTTTTGTTCACCGGGATGGAACTATCCGGTTTACTCGGGTAATAGTAGTTCTCATCTTTTCCGAGTCAGGTGAACTCGTAGGTCATGTTGGGACAGTAGAAGATATCACCGAAAGTCAGGCGATTGAGAAAATGAAGCAAGAATTTATCTCAATTGTCAGTCATGAACTGCGAACACCTCTTGCAGCAATTCGTGGTTCTTTGGGATTACTCGCTGCTGGCGTACTCAAGAACCAACCTGAGACTTCTCAACAAATGTTAGAAATCGCTGCCAGCGACACAGAACGTTTGGTTCGTTTGGTGAATGATATTCTCGACTTAGAGCGGCTAGAAGCAAACAAAATTTTTTTAGTCAAGCGATGGTGCGATGCTGATGCATTAATGCGTCAGTCTGTAGAAACTATGCGAGCGCTAGCTGTAGAAAACAATATTACCCTTTGTATTATACCTTCTTCCGTGCAAGTCTGGGCAGATCCAGACCAAATTCTTCAAACTTTAGTCAATTTGGTAAGCAACGCCATTAAATTTTCGTCTAGCGAAACTACAGTAACGCTTAGTGTTCAAGCGCTGTCAGACCACGTTGTCTTTCAAATTCAAGACCAAGGACGAGGTATTCCTCATGATCAGCTAGAGAGTATTTTTGGACGATTTCAGCAGGTTGATGCTAGTGACTCCCGTCAAAAAGGAGGAACAGGTTTGGGTTTAGCTATCTGTCGCAGTATCATACAACAGCATGGCGGCAGAATCTGGGCTGAAAGTGTTTTAGGAAAAGGGAGTGTTTTTTACTTCACTCTACCTCAACGGCCCCAAAACAATGCGAATGCTTGACCAGAACTAGGGGAATAGGGGAGTGGGGGTGTAAGGGTGTGAGGGAGAAGAATACAGAGGAAGAGTTTTTATGAGATTACTTGTATTATAAAATACAAGTAATCTTTCTGTGAGCTATTTCCTAGTGTGTGCATAAGTACAATGCATCCTCATTTATTTAGGATTAAGCTGTAACGTTTTAAAATTGCACTTTGAAGGTTTCAGGCGCTTTCGCACAATCTTAATGATCGCGTATTGACGCGAGTTGGGTGTAAGACTTGCCTGAACAACGTTTGAAATACCAAAATTGTATGGTGTGTATGTAGTAGGATGCGTAAGTCCTAAACTATGTGAACGCTATCACAAAAAAAGCGTTGCGAGGTTTCCGCGCGCAAGCTATTTTTCAAGAAAGTGCAATATATACGCGCAACAGCCGACCATAAAAATGAAGGTTACGCTATGTTAGTGAAGCGCGTTTTGGTCATTGATGACGAAAAAAATCTGTGTCTTGTTATTAAAGCTTGTTTAGAAAGCGTAGGACATTGGCAAGTACTAACAGCTTTATCTGGTAGCAAAGGACTAACATTAGCTGAAACTGAACTTCCCGACGCTATCTTACTAGATGTCATGATGCCGGATATGGACGGACTAATAGTTTATCATAAGTTACAACAGAATTCGTTGACTCAAAAAATTCCAGTGATTTTGCTGACTGCTAGAGTGCAACAGGTAGATTTGAAGCAATATGCACAGTTAGGCGTCAGAGGCGTGATTTCCAAACCTTTTGATCCCTTGAAATTGGTGAATCAAGTGATTGAATTAGTAGGGTGGGAGTAATATCAAGCAATTATGAGTGTCTTGCAAAAAATAAAGAATTCGTAGTAAGTATCCATGTAATAGCTTGATTGTTTTTTGTATTATTTTTTTATAAAAAAATATAGATAGATGAAATTGTGGTGTTATCTTCGTATATGCAAAATAACAGGTAACACCAAAATCGGAAATTTCCTCATTATTTTCTTATTTTTGCAGCTTATTGTCAAAAATACGCATTTTTTGTATATTTTTATTTTAAGCAGTTTAGCTTAGACTTAATTTGATTAAAAAAGTCCCTATTTTAACAGATGAGCTTTTTTAAGAAAAGCAGGCATATTTTCAGCCATGAGTATTTGCTCAAACTTGTTATAGATATCTCAATAAATTAAACATTAATCTAGACAGTGCAATGGTTTGAGATGACTTTTAAAAGTCTAATATTTTTTTATTTGATTTTTTATGAGGGAAAGACACAAATAAAGCTATGTTACCAAAGCGTATTTTGGTTGTTGATGATGAAGAAAATCTGTGTACCATTATTAAAATTTCTTTAGAATATCTAGGAGGTTGGCAAGTGCTAGTAGCCACATCTAGTCGCGAAGGATTACTATTGGCTGAAACTGAACTCTTTGATTTGATTCTATTAGATGTTGTCATACCTAATATGGACGGATTAACGTTATTACGTGCATTGCGAATTAATCCGGTAACGCGAACAATTCCAGTGATTTTACTAACTGCTAAGACACAGCCTGTCAACTCAAATGAATCTGCACAGTTAGGTGTTGTAGGTGTGATTATCAAACCTTTTGACCCTGTAGATTTGCCAAACCAGATTAGGGCATTTTTGAGATGGGAATAAGTTTACTTTAGTCTCATTCCATATTATCCTCACCCATGAAATCTTGATAATCCTCAGAATTTCCTCATGTTTCTCCCATAAGCTTGATAAAGTAAGCATCTACATCTTTCTATATAGTTCTAGGCTAAATAAGTTGTTTTTTATTATTCACGAAAGAAAATTTGATAGTTTAATGCATTCTTAGTACACATAACCGTAAAAGGGGTATGGAATGGAGATTAGGGTAACCGAATATCAAGGTTCAGCATTTCCTAAGATCCCTTTTTATAAAATATTGTACTGAATTCAAACAGAAGTTTAATATCCTGGAATGTTTGCATTATTTCGCTATGTATTAGAAAGCAGGAACAAAAGACAATGGTAGAACCTGTTACGAAGAGAGTTTTATGTATTGATGACGAACCTAATATACAACTCATTGTGAAAACTTGTCTGCAAAACCTAGGAGGGTGGGAGGTTGAAGTAGCACAATCTGCCGCATCAGGTTTAATCAAAGCGCAAGAGTTGAAACCTGATGCGATTATTTTAGATTTGATGATGCCAGGAATAGATGGTGTTGCTTGTTTGCAACAACTACGGTTAAACAGCAAGACTCAAGCAATACCGATAGTTTTTTTAACATCTAAGTCGAATATGACTGAAAAGTTTTGGTTTTTAGAATTAGGTGCGGTGGGAGCGATTCCTTCGGAGAGCTTCGCTTAACGCTAAACCTTTTAACCCTCTGACTCTGGTTTCCCAAATTGCCAAATTTCTTGATTGGAATTTAGAGGATTGAAAGGCAAGCAACTAGAAACCTTCTGCTTTTTTTTTTAAATTTCATGATTTGATTGAGATGATTCAGGGTGATTAAGTAGGTGTACACAAAGAAACACTTTCTTGATACAAAAAATTATATCTACCAAGAAAATTTTCAAACGTGACCCTTAAAAATTTTTTACCCGTGAATTTCGGTATATGGTTAAACAGAGTTTTTTCAAAATACAATTACAACAAAATACTACTCAGACTGCTCAGAATTCTCACGAAAAGCTTACTATTTCTTGGTTAAGAAACATAAGTTTACGTACCAAAGTGATAGCGTTTACATTTCTTATTACTATATTTCCATTTTTAGGACTTGGGGCAGTCACTTATTACTTATCGAACGAATCAACAACAAAAGAAATTACTAAAAATCAGCAAGATAAAGCCAGGTTATTGGCAAATAATATCAGCCATTTTATGCGGAGACAATATGGAGATATTGAAATCCTTTCTCAATTGACATTTTTACAAAATCGCAACTTGAGAGGAGTGATAAGCCGTGAACAAATGCAAGCACGGCTAAGTAACTACTTAAATATTGAAAACAGCTATGAAAGCATTGCCGTTTTTGATAGAAATGGTAACTTAGTTGTTGACTCAGCAGGACAATTAATTCCGAGCCAGAAAAACGAAGAGTATTTTCAAACAGTACTTAAAAATAACAAGCCATATATTAGCCAGCCTAGAGCCACAAAAAGTGTAGGTACATCTAAAGATAACTCTAGAATTTATATCGCTGCGCCTGTCAAAGACAATGAGACGGGTGAAACAATCTATGTTGTCAGGACAATTATACCTGTCAAAGCTTTAGCAAAGCAAGTCTGGATCCCTCAAGTGAGTCAAGATGATTACGACATTGTAGATGCTTCCGGAAAAATCTTCTTGTCTCAAACAAGGAATCGAAAGAATTTAGCTACAAAAGAAGAAAATCCTAACTGGAAACAAATACAGACACATAAAAAAATAACAACTCAGATATTATTTGACAAAAAAAACAATGTTGAAAAATTAGTCACCAACGTCCCTTTGCAAAAAGTAGAAGGTCTGCCAGATTTGAATTGGACATTAGTATTAAGTCAAGACACAGCAACTGCATTTGCCACTCCGAGACGATTCTTACTAACATTGGAAATAGGGATGCTGATAACGGCATTACTAGTTGCTGGAGTTACAGCATTTATAGCTAATCGTCTGATGAAGCCAATTGAAGCTGCTACTATGGCAGTGCAAAAATTAGGTCAAGACAATCTTGAGACTGGGATTGTCATCAAAGGCGAAGATGAATTTGCAATCTTGGTTTCTCAAATCAACCACATGGCAGACCAAGTGCAAGACCTACTACAAAAACAAACCGCCGAAGCCGAGCAATTAAAGTTATTGACAAACATCTTGCTGTTAATTCGCTCTTCGCTTAATGCTGAAGAATTGTTCAACATCACAGTCACAGAAGCAAGAGAGGCACTCAAAGCAGATCGAGTCGTTATTTATCAGTTCAATGCCAAAGGAGGCGGAAAAGTCATAGCTGAATCTGTTGCTTTTGGTTTGCCTGTAGCTTTTGAGGAGATATTTGAAGATGCCTGTATTCATAGAGAAATCATAGAAGCTTACAAACAAGATCGGGTTATGGCTGTTAGCAATGTCTTGCAAGCAGACTTTTCTCCCGAACATCAGAAATTGATGGAAAAATTGCAAGTCAAAGCGAATTTGATAACGCCAATCTTAAAAGATAACCAAGTCTTGGGCTTTTTGATTGCTTATCACTGTCAGAAAGTTCATGTTTGGCAGCCCTATGAAATTAATTTCTTGCGGCAGTTGGCACTTCAAGTGGGGCTGACCTTGGAACATGTGAGTTTACTTGAAGTCACACACACACTAAAAGACCTCGCTATCCACTTGTCTAAAACCCGTAACTCACAAGATATTTACAATTTAGCAGTTCAAAGCATCCGTAACGCCCTGAAGGTAGAGCGAGCACTCATTTACAAAATAGACGAAAATTTCCACGGCAGCGTCATTGCAGAATCAGTAGTTGGGGATTGGCCTTGTTCTCTAGGTGCAGAAATTTATGACCCATGTTTAAAAAATTATATTGAAAAGTATCGCCAAGGTCGTATTGTCGCCATCGACAATATTTACCAACCTCAGCTGAGCAAGTGTTATATCGAACAACTAGAACTGTTTGCAGTTAAAGCAAATTTGGTTGCACCAATTCTGGTAGGTAACAACTTGCTGGGTTTGTTAATTGCCCATCAATGCTCTCAACCACATCTGTGGCAACAGTCAGAAATTGATTTGTTTGAGCAATTTGCCAGAATTGTTGGGCTGGCTTTAGAACGAGCCAATTTTTTAGACCAAGCTGAACAAGAACACCAAGCAGCCCAAAAAGCTTCGCAACAACAATGTCAGCACAAAGAAACACTACAAATGCAACTGCTAGGATTGATAGACCATTTAGAAAGAGCATCTCAAGGTGACTTGACAGTACGTGCTGAAGTCACCGATGCGGAAATTGGTACCGTCGCTGACTTTTTCAACTCCTTGTTGGAAAGTTTGCGGGAGATTGTTACTCAAGTCAAACTAGCCGCAACTCAGGTAAATGATGCAGTTGCAGATAACTCAAGCTCAATGGGTGAACTGGCAGTTGAAGCACTCAAACAAGCACAGGAAATTAGAAGTACCCTGGATGCTGTGGATCAAATGAGGCAATCAATTAAAGCTGTCGCAAAAAGCGCCAAACAAGCTGCAAAAGTTGCTAGTACAGCATATAATGCTGCCGAAGTAGGTAGCACAGCTATAGACTTGACAGTCGAAAATAGTATCAAATTGCGCGAAGTCATGGAGGGAACAGAGACAAAAGTCAAGCGTCTTGGAGAGTCTTTGCAAAAAATTTCGCGTGTGGTGGCATTGATTAATCAAATTGCCATACAAACCAACTTTTTAGTTATCAACAATAGTTTAGTTATCAACACTGATATTGAAGCGGCACGTAGTAATAAAGAAGCGCAAGGTTTTGCTGTCATTGCTGAAAAAGTTTCTGCATTAGCAGCTCAAAGTAGCGAAGCCAGTTCAGAAATTGAAGAAATTGTTGCCAATATCCAACTGGAAACCTGCGAAGTCGTCACAGCTATGAAGTTAGGAACCACGCACGTTAGTAAAGGAACGCATCTGGCTCAAAATACCAAACACAGTTTGAACCACATTCTTGAAGTCTGTCGTCACATTGACCAATTAGTGCAGTCAATTTCTAACGCTACAGTCTCTCAAGTGCAAACCTCTCAAAAAGTCTCTCTTCTCATGCAAGACATTGCAAAAGTCTCTGAAATGACCAGCAACTCATTTCACCAAGTTTCCACATCTCTCCAAAAAACAGTGGAGATTTCTCAACAGTTGCAACAGAGTGTGCAGACATTTAAGGTGAATTAGCTGATACCAAATTAGGACTTAGGCAGTGAGAACGAGATTGTGTCATTCTGTTCTTTATAACGTGCGCGAAGCGTATCGGTTTGTCAGTATAATAGTCTATTAGGACTTTGCTCCTCTGTTTTTGGTAGGGACTTTGCGAATATTGAAACTTACTAGATTGAGGATATTGTATTGAACTCAGTTCAATTTTTTTCTCGAATCCATAATGCTAGCCCACCACCACGACCACGAGCTGCAATAAAATCTTGTGTCACTAAGAAAAACCCAAAAAAAGGTAGCTTAGATACAGGTTGCTGATAAAAATTTTCGGCCCCAGCTTTACCGCCTCGAATAGAACCGGTATAAATCACACGACCAAATAGACTAATTTGCATCTGGAGAAAGTCAAACGCCAATAAGTTTTTCTTACCTAAATATTGTGCTGGACCTTTGAGCTGCAACAAAAAAGGACCGAATTGAACTGAATTGCCAATTTCCTCTCTGCTTGGAATCTCATCTACAGCTGGTGTGGTATTAAAGAAAATATGAGTTGGAGTTAATCTCGGCACATAAAAACCTTTGCCCAAGACAATTCCAGCTTTGTTTCTGACTTTTTTGGTTCCAGTGACAAAGCATAGTCGCCATCCAGCAACCAAGGACTCAAAAGGATACGTCAGTCGTTGCTGTTTAGCAGCTTTTTCCGCTTGCAGCAAAGCATTGACCACGACCTCAGCAGAGGGGCGATTATGACTCTGTTCTCGATACGCAGTCGCAGCCAGTGAGAGTACGGTGACAAAATCACGTGAGGTTTGTGATGTTAAATCGGCTGTCATGAAGGCACTCCAGATTTTGCAACTTAATATATTTTAATTTTCTTCCCTAACTTTAGGAATTCTTCCTGTTGAAGCTTAAGGGACTATGGAAGTTAGTATTATCTGTATCAGTGAAAATAACATGAAATTTTTTAGCATCAATCTTGACCATTAAATCTTCTTTATGGTACTTGTGTACTAAAAAATGATTTTGAAAAAGTATTTAGTAATTTTTTATACTATTTTTCTCATTTGTTAATTCTATTGACAAAGTATTCATTCAAGCAGTGAACAGTGAACACAACGACCACGCTCAGTGCATCGCAGTGAACAAGGTGTGGACGAGTCCGTTTCCTACCTGATAACTGATAACTGATAACTGGTAACTGATAAAAATATTCAAGGTAAGTGTGAATGTAATATCGCCCAAAGGGCTGCTTAAAAAAAGCATTACACCTTTGGAGTAAGCATTTTGCGTGCCTATATCATTGTAGATTCTACAAAGATTATTGCAATACAGTTATGCTCCTTGCCATCGCTAATTGCTAAATAGAAGCAGCAATTAGCGATTTTCTTTTGTGTATAAACAGTCATCTGAGATGACTAAAACATAACTTTTGAAAACTCAAAGATTTATTACGTAAATAGTTCTTTTTACTAGCTCTTCACTTGTTGTTAACTATGGATTGATAAATTTTTTTGGTATAAAAGTTGAAAGGAAATAAGCAAGTGGCTTTCTCACGACGTAGGTTTTTGACGCTGGCTGGAGCAACTGCTGCTGGTGTGACGGCGATTTCTCCCCTAGAAGCTTTCTATGCTAAGATTGCTCGTGGTCAAGGGGTAACCGGAGCTGGCTTTGGTCCACTCCAACCTAAACTAGCTTTGAATCATGCACAGCTAGCTGACACCGTGATCGGCGATCTCAGGAATGTTCCGCTTCTAGAACTTCCACCTGGTTTCAATTACACTGCGATCTCAATCACTGGTCAAACTATGAGTGATGGTAATCCTGTCCCTGGTGATCATGATGGTATGGCTGCTTTCCGTGGTCCTGGAAGAAGTGTTATCCTAGTTCGCAATCACGAACTAGACGCGAATGAAAACAAGTTTGGTAATACCAGGGGAGTCATCGCACCTAGTGATAAGAAATATGATCAAATTAATTCCGGTGGTACGACGACCCTTGTTATAGGACAAAATCGCGAGTTGCAGAAACACTTTGCAACTCTCGCTGGTACAATTCGCAATTGTGCTGGTGGTCCAACACCTTGGGGAAGCTGGATCAGTTGTGAAGAAACCTTTAGCACAAGTAGCACAGGTGTACCACATGGCTACAACTTTGAAGTTCCTGCTAGTTCCAAAATTGGTTTAGCCGATCCCATACCATTAAAAGCGATGGGACGCTTCAGTCATGAAGCTGTCGCAGTAGATCCAAAGACGGGCTACATCTACGAAACTGAAGATAGAGGAGATAGCTGTTTTTATCGTTTTGTACCTGCTGTAGGTATAGCAAATGCGCCTGGACAGTTAGCCAAAGGCGGGACTCTCTATGCTTTGGTGATAAAGGATAAGCCCACAGTAAACACGTCAAATAACTCTAACATTGGAGGCGCTGAAGGCTTAATTCCTATCGGTCAGCCTTTATCAGTGGAATGGGTTCAAATAGAAGATGTTGACCCTGTACAAGATACTGTCCGTAAAGAAGCTCAATCTAAAGGTGCAGCGATCTTCTATCGAGGTGAAGGAGCTTGGTACGATAACAATCTTATCTATTTTATTTCCACTCAAGGAGGCCCGCCTGCGGTGGATAGTACGTACGGCAATGGTCAAGTGTGGATTTATAATCCTAGAGAAGAAACAATTACATTATTTGTTCAGGCTTCCCCTAGCGGAGAACTCCTCGATGAGCCTGACAACATTACTGTAGCACCCTTCGGAGACCTCTTCCTTTGTGAAGATGGTGGTGATGAACAATTTGTTGTCGGGGTCAATCAAAAAGGCGAGCTTTATCAGTTTGCACGTAACGCCCTTGTTAGACCAGACCGTAATGGCCAACCTGATAACAGCGAGTTTGCTGGTGCTTGCTTCTCTCCTAACGGTGACACATTATTTGTCAACACTCAAGGTGTTGGTATTACATATTGTATTTGGGGACCGTGGCCGCGCCAACACAGAAAGTTTAGGTAGATTTTGAGGAAAATATAAAGTAGAATTTTTCAAATTTTCTCCTTTATTCCTCATAGTTTTTAGTGAATAAGTTCTACATTAAGAAACCTAGTTGCTTCAAGAAATTGGGTTTCTTTTTTGGCGTAAAACTCTTGTCAAAATATGAAAATTTTGAAAAGTTTTTACTTCATCTTAATATAGTATAACGACTATTGTTGTAACTTCAAAAACGCTATATTATTTAGTGCGATCGTCCGTATACGCCCAACCAAGCAAAGCTTGGTTCCCTGAACGGAGTTCAGGGGAGGCACTCCGTGCCTCGGGCGTAGGACGCGCTCCGCGATCGCATAAAAGCATTTTTGTTCGGAAAATGGAGACTTTAGCTTGTAGATATTTCATTTTTGGGAGTTCTCCTTTTAAAAGTCGTAAACCAGCAATATTTTGACAAGAAAAGGTTTTTCTACTAAATTTTGAGGAGATTATAATTTAATTATAATCAATATACAATGTTACAAAAGTTTAAGTATTTTTTGATAAAAGTTCGGTTGCTAAATTTCCATTAAGTTGACGAGGAGGTAAAATTATGATCACAGTAGACCCCTCAAAATTATCCAAAGGGGAACTTCCCCATCCACCTGAGTTTGAGCGTGTGGAAGATGAGCGTCTCCATCGCAAGCAGCGTTTGGCTGCTGCTTTTCGTGTGTTTGCTCGTTACGGTTTTGATGAAGGTGTTGCTGGACACATCACTGCTCGTGATCCTGAGTTCCATGACCATTTTTGGGTTAATCCTTTTGGGATGTACTTTGGTCACATCCGAGTTTCAGACCTGGTACTGGTTAACCATAAGGGTGAGGTCGTTGAAGGTAACAAGCCAGTAAACGCTGCTGCTTTCGCCATACACTCTCAAATCCACCAAGCGCGACCAGATGTAGTAGCGGCTGCTCACACACATTCCCTCTACGGCAAAACCTGGTCAACCTTGGGACGTCTTCTCGACCCGTTAACTCAAGATGCTTGCGCTTTCTATGAAGACCACGCTTTGTTTGAGGACTATACTGGGGTGGTACTGGATTTGGAAGAAAGTCAGCGTATTGCCAATACTCTCGGACAAAAGAAAGCGGCGATTCTTCGCAATCACGGCTTACTGAGTGTTGGTCGTTCAGTGGATGAAGCAGCATGGTGGTTTATCACAATGGATCGCTGCTGTCAATCGCAGTTGATGGCCCAAGCAGCAGGAAAGCCAGTGCTGATTAACCCCGACACTGCTAGTCTGACTTATCGTCAAGTTGGCTCACATTTTATGGGTTGGTTCAATTTCCAGTCACTGTATGACATGATTGTCCGTCAGCAACCTGACTTGCTGGATTGAGTAAGATTCTTCTTGCTCTGTTTGCGAGTCAAATTCCGTCCCCCGCGCCCTTGTTTTCTCTGAACCGTAAGCAACAGTTGTGTCTTCCTGGGCGTTGCTGAATCAAAATATGAATTTCAAAATTCTCATTGATGTAGAGACGTTGCCCTCCGGGTTCGCCCTTCGGGTTCGGCAGTTCCTCATGGGGAGCCAGTGCGTTGCCCAGAGCAGCGCCTTGCGGAGCCAGTCCTGGAGCTTACGCTCTCCAACGCAGTGGCTCCCCTCCCGCAGCGCGCTTACTCACATGCAACGTCTCTTGCGAGATTGCAGCAAATTGAATATCGTGCACTATCAAATTCATTACCAAATTCAGCAACGCCGTCTTCGTGAGTCAGGCACAATCTTCTGAGTTTTCACACCTCCCACGAAGCTTCATGAGTTTCTTCTACCGTTTCTAAAAGAAGATGAAGTTGACCTGGAATGAGTGAAGTCAATACTATCATCATCTCCTATTCTTTCACTACTCATGGTCTGCTTGTAATACTGTTGGTAATAGCTATATGAGGCAGGCATGGTATCTTTGGACTTATTAGCTATCACTCCTAAAATGGGTGTGCCAGACACTTGGAGATCGTCTAATGCTTGCTGGAACATGGTACGTTTTAGCTTTCCTAATCCTGCGACTAGTATCAGTCCATTAGTATTAGCAGCCAGTAGGTTAGCATCTGCAAAACCCACTAAAGGTGGCGTGTCGTAGATTACCAAATCAAAAGAGGCTTGTAACTCACTCATCAAATCCTGCATTTTGTGAGATGCAAGCAATCTAATTGAGTCAGGGGGAATTGGACCAGCACTCAGAACAAACAGGTTGTCTTCTAAGGGCGATCGCTCAATCACATTATTCCAGTCTAGATCTTGTGCAATGACATCAGTTAATCCCTGAATATTCATCAGACCCACACGATTATGAATTGTGGGAGAGCGTAGATTTGCATCTACCAGTAGTACTCGTTGCCCCATTGCTGCAGCTGCGAGCGCTAGGTGTATTGCTACAGTCGTCTTACCATCTTCTTTTGCCGCCGAACTGATGACGAGTGAACGAATCGGTGTATCTGAGCTCAGAAGAAGAATGTTTGTGTAAAGAGAGCGAAAAACTTCAAAAAAGGATGCTTTGGCTGCTTGTTGCATTCCACCAGATGTTTCTTGCCAAGCTAATGCTCCTATTTCTTTCCTTAAGGGAACGACTCCTAATAGCGGTAATCCAGTCGATTCCTTGAGGTCTTTGGAAGAGTATAGAACGTTGCTGAGCTTATCTGCAACTAAAGCTGCACCTGTACCCAAGAGCAAACCTAACATTGTCCCCAAAGCTAAGTTTCGTTTGGCACTGCCTGGGCCAGCTTTTGGTTTGTTCACTTCCTCAAGTTTGGGATCGAGTAACTTCCAAGAGGGCGACCTTAAAGCTTGCTCAATCTGCAATGCTTGTTTTTTAGCTGAAAATTGAGTCAGACCTTCAGTAGCAATCTTTAATTCCCGCTGAAGATTATCGTATTCACGGATCACAACTGCTAAATTTCTGAGGTAATTATTGAAATAAGCAATTTTTTCTCCCAAAGATTTATCACGCGCTTGCAATGCCCGGATACGGCTTTCATAATCTCTTTTCACGCGATTTTCTTCCCCAGCTAGCATTGGGAGTAAATTTGCCTTCTGTCCCTGTAAATATTGCAAACTGGGGTTTTCACTTGTGAATTTTGCTCCTGTTTTTTTGATCTCAATATCTACTGTTTGGATTTGATCCAATATTTTTTGGTAGCGAGCGTTTTCGCTTAACACTGAATTCCCAGCTCTTTCACCCGGCTGTTGGGCTAACTCCCGTTTCAAATTTTCATAGGTAGCTAGCATTTGTTCTAGCTGTATGCGATTTTCTGCTTGCTGTTGCGTTAAACTAGCAATTTGTTGAGAAACTTCTTGAGCTTTCTGTGCTGGTTCAACCAAATCGTGCCTTTGTCGAATAATTCGCTGTCTTTCTTGCCAGACTCTCACGCGATTCTCTAAAGGCTGTTCTTGCTGTCTAACAAAGTTAATTGCCTGATTCACATCCTCTAGACGCTCGTTGACACTATACTCCACGTAAGTTTTTTGAAGTTTAGTTAACACATCGCGAACTAGCTCTTCGTCTGGAGATGTGTATGTGACTTCTAAGATATTTGGTTTTCCAGATGCTATTTGTAAGCCGCCGACTAGTGAGTCGTAATCGAGCTTTGGATATTTAGTTTTGTACTTATCTTGAAGTTCTTTAACAACTTTGTCTAGCACTCTACGACTTTCTAGAACTTGAATTGTCGTCGTAACTGGTTCTGCTAACTCAGGAGATGCTATTCCTTGGGAACTCAGGCTTTGAGGGATATTGGCTACTGCCCGACCCTCACCAGTCACAGGCTTTGTTAAAATCTCAAACCGACCTTGATACACTGGAGGATCTGTTTCTGCCTTCAACACAGCTGCTGTAGCTATAACGCCTGTTACACCAGCAATCAATAATGCGCGACGGCGTAGAGTTGCCCCAACTTGACCAAGATTCAACCCACCTTCTTCATTTAGCTGGGCTGTGTAGGCTTGTGACAACGGGTGAGGATATTTGTCTGACTTCAGCATAGCCTTAGTAACTTCTCTGAGTTGTGGTTTTCCGTAGTTGCACGCTTTCGAGCTAAACCTTGGTATACATTTTTCTAATGTGCTCAAGTACCAGGTTGTTTGATATTAGCATCAACGTTGGTGAACACATTAGTTAATGGCACAGTTTTGATACCCTTGATGGCAATTTAAGTTTTACCCTAAACCAAATGATAGATACTTTAACCCTGTCTGAAGTCTCGAAAAAATACTAATAACACCGCAGCAATGCACTTAAGTACACTATTCTTATACACTCAATACTCTTCCGGATAAAACCTAATGATATGAATTTAACTTTTTTATCTTAGGTATACAGATTAAGTGGAACTTGCAGTGCCAATCAGAAGAACGCACAATCTCGCCGGTAGAAATTTATAATTATCCTAGCCGCAAAAGGGGCACTCTGAAGAAACACTCTTGAGAGAGGGAGAGAGGGAGTAAGGGAGTGAAATGTTTGTTTAATGGGTAATAAGTGAGGCACCGCACATGGGATGCCTTCAACAAAGATGCCGAATTTGCATTTTTTTCTCTTCCTAACTGGGGCGCTAGGATTCGAACCTAGGGATGGCGGGACCAAAACCCGCTGCCTTACCACTTGGCTACGCCCCATCAATTTCTCTTTCAATAATATAGCAACAATTGAGGGGGTAGTGTCAAGTACTTCGCAAGTTGACTTGAGGAGAATTTTATCAAATCGAAGAGGCATTCGCCGGTGAAACTAGAAGCAAGAGCCTATGTCTATGGCTTGCGCCACTGTGCTGCTATAACGACACGGGTTTACCGAACAGGCAAACAAGCCTTGGCTTGGGTAGTTCAGCGACTATCAACTTCCATTTGGACGCTGAATAATTGTTTCTACAACCCGCCGCTTTGCCTTTGGATCGATACTTACCAAACGCACATACTCATTGCTATATTGCCCAAGACAGGATTCCACAGTTGATATTGCATCTTGTTCGCCGGTAATTGGGCTTGTGATGCAACTTTGCCAGGAACCTGTACGGAAGCGGCGCTCATCTACATGCTCAATACCTATTCTGTAACCATGAGACAAGATTTCACGTATCTGTTCTTGTGTCTCCAGAGTTAAATGAGTATTTGATTGCTGCTGTTTCTGGTACCCATTGGATGTTGTACCTTGACTTGCGCCATTACTTGACGGCTGAGTTGTTGGTGTCACAGCACCAGAAGGTGCGGATTGATTACGAGAGTACAAGCTGCGATTATACTGACTCACCAGTTGAGAACTCTCGACTTGCTGCTGTTCACCTACCATCAAGTTCCCTATTTCAATTAAGTGAGACAAGCTGAAATTAGGCTTTCTAAATTGTGGTGGACCTTCAACGCTATTAACCACACGTTGAGATACGCGCTCAATTCCTATTTCGTGTATGAAGTTGCGAATTTGTTCGTCATAAATTCGAGCACGCAAAGCGCTGAAAAAGTCTATCGATTGATTTGGGAATGTATCGACTAACTTATCAACTTCTTGGCGTGAAAGTCGATCTTCACTAAAAATCCCGCCGACAATACCAACCTTATCATCTCGGTCTGGGTCCCAGTAAAATTTCTCCATACGACCATCCCGAATTAAAGGTGCATAGAGGGTGGAGAAATCATTACCTGTTACAATAATTGGTACACGATGTAAAGGCGTTGCGTCATAACTACCGGGAAGTTGCACATCTGTAGGATTGTCAGCAATATTCATCAGTGTGGCATTTACCAACTGAGTGTTGACTGTGTACTGAGTGCCTTCATCAAAGCGTCCCGCACCTGCATCCAAATCATTAATCATGATCACGCACATTCTGCCGCGTACGCGAATGAGTTCCGCTGTTTCTCGATAGCGCAGACGAATTAGACGTGCTGAATCTCCAGCATCTGGACTTTCGAGTTCGCCGCCGGATATGTGAGTCACCTCAACACCCATTCTCTCAAAGACTAACTCACATTGAAACGACTTGCCCTCGCCTTTGCGTCCGTGAATTCCTAAAATTAAGGGAACTCGAACACCAGGAAGGTCGAGGTAGTTTTTGGTGATGTGAACTGCAATTTTATCCAGAAAGCGGGGAGAAATGTAGTAGCTCATAGATCTCGCCAATAATTTCAATATACAAATCTACTTAATACGTTACAAAAAGTGCAGCCCACACTCTCTAAATAGTAAAAAACAGAGGTAGATAACTCTACCTCTTTTACTGGGAGATGAATCAATGACTTACAGTTGTCTGACAATTCATTCCAATTTATCAGCTTTAGTATCTGCTGCTATTGGGCTTGTGAACGATAAAGCTGAGAACTTGGCACTGCTTGATGTTGTCAAAACCCACCACGCGGATAAAGTTATTGCCGTACTGAGAACGGCAAGCTTGAACTTCGTTTAAAACTTCTTGAGTAGATTTTGCACCAAACAGAGGCAGTTTCCACAGAGTCCAGTAATATACTGTCGGCTCTGAATTCTCGTTAAACTCAATAGCCGGAATGTAACCTTGATTGAGAATGTACTGGATTTGCTTGGCAATCTGAGCATCAGACAGAGGAGGCAAATAGGAAAGGGTTTCGTAGCGACGCTCTTTTGGTAGGGTTTGCATAAGTGATGATAATGGGTTGCGGTTGACATCAGTTATCAGTTATCAGCTATCAGTTATTAACTGTTCACTGTTCACTGTTCACTGTTCATTATTTGGATCTGAAGTTGCTTGTGTTTCTGATTCCGGACTGGGAGCTGATGTATTTATTTGCGTCATTCGCTCAAGATGCTGGCGACGGTGTTCCATATTGGCTTGCTGAATGCCTGTGCGAACCATTTCGGGTAAGTATTCAGTGACTTGTTCCGCTATGTGTTCTCTAACAGTCATGAGCCGCAAAGCCAATTCCGGCTTTTCTTGAAACAGTTCCTTTATGTATGCTTCTCCATCCTGAATTTTGTCGGCGGAAAAGCGTTGTAGCCAAAGTGCTAAAGGAGGATTTGTTTCGCTAACTTGAGCCAACACCGTTTTTAGTGCCTGATAAGTCAGGTAGCTTTGCAGCGTCTTGGCTGTGTCTTTCGCAATTTGCTTAATATCCATGCTTGACCCCAGCCCTAGAATAGGTAAAAAGTAAAAAAGTCAAAAGTAATGAAAAATAAGGATTATTTTCTTTTACTTTTTAACTTTTTACTCTTGTATCAGACGGTATCGACTGCTTCAAACTCGAACTTAATTTCCTTCCACAGTTCGCAAGCAGCAGCCAGTTCAGGAGACCATTTAGCAGCTTCGCGGATAATGTCGTTACCTTCACGAGCCAAGTTGCGACCTTCGTTACGAGCTTGGATACAAGCTTCCAGGGCGACGCGGTTAGCGGTAGCGCCAGGAGCGTTACCCCAAGGGTGACCGAGAGTACCACCACCAAATTGCAGCACGGAGTCATCACCGAAGATTTCCACTAGAGCTGGCATATGCCAAATGTGGATACCACCGGAAGCTACAGCCATCACTCCGGGCATAGAAGCCCAGTCTTGAGTGAAGTAGATACCGCGAGATCTGTCTTGCTCAACGTAGTTCTCACGCAGTAGATCGACGAAGCCCATAGTGATACCGCGCTCACCTTCCAATTTACCGACCACAGTTCCGGTGTGGATGTGGTCACCGCCGGACATCCGCAGGGTCTTAGCCAAGACGCGGAAGTGGATACCGTGGTTCTTTTGACGGTCGATAACGGCGTGCATAGCACGGTGGATGTGCAGCAGAATACCGTTATCACGGCACCAGCGAGCTAATGTGGTGTTAGCGGTGAAGCCTGCAGTTAGGTAGTCGTGCATGATGATGGGCATTTTGAGTTCTTTGGCGAACTCTGCCCGTTTCAGCATTTCTTCGCAGGTGGGAGCGGTCACGTTCAAGTAGTGACCTTTGATTTCACCAGTTTCGGCTTGTGATTTGTGGATAGCGTCTGCAACGAATAGGAAGCGATCACGCCACCGTTGGAACGGTGCAGAGTTGATGTTTTCGTCGTCTTTGGTGAAGTCCAAACCACCGCGCAAGCACTCGTATACAGCGCGTCCGTAGTTTTTGGCAGACAGACCCAACTTGGGCTTAATCGTACAACCCAACAGAGGACGACCATACTTGTTCAGTTTGTCGCGCTCTACTTGAATACCATGTGGAGGTCCTTGGAATGTCTTGAGGTAAGCAACAGGAATCCGCAAGTCTTCCAGACGCAGTGCTTTCAGGGCTTTGAAACCAAACACATTACCTACAATAGAGGTCAACATGTTGGTAACAGAACCTTCTTCAAATAGATCCAACGGATAGGCAACGTAGGCAATGAATTGGTTGTCATCGCCAGGAACTGGCTCAATATCGTAGCAACGACCTTTGTAGCGATCTAAGTCGGTGAGCAAGTCTGTCCATACGGTTGTCCAAGTACCAGTGGAAGACTCAGCAGCCACAGCAGCGCCTGCTTCTTCGGGCGGAACTCCTGGCTGGGGTGTTACGCGGAATGCTGCCAAAATATCTGTATCTTTCGGAGTGTAATCGGGGGTGTAATATGTTAGCCTGTAATCTTTTACCCCAGCTTGATAGCCTGATTTCGTCTGAGTCCTCGTTTGCGCGTAAGACATAATTCCCTTCCAAGAAGTCACTCTTTTTACTTACAAATCGCGTCACGTGCTGCTTTCCTCACTTCAAACCTATCACCTTTTACTGAGGGATAGATAGAAAACATTTTGTGTCAGGGGTTGCTTCTTGCAGAGAATTGTGGTTTTCCTACAATTCTTGACAAAACATCCAATCTGTGTTCCGTGAAAAACAAGTGACACGTTGCGTAATTTGTAGCTCGTTTCACAATATATCAAGAATGTAATAAGTTATTCTTTGAAGATTTTTAACAATTCTATTTAAATTTATTATTAAAGAATAATTTAACATTATATAAAGAATGCTTTACAAAAATGTCAGATTTTTGTATTTTATTACAATCGTAAAACTACAGGTACCAAGTACTACATCCCTGAAACAAGCACGATGCAAAAATCCTATGCAGATTCCTCAAATTGAAACCCAACGTCTTATCCTACGGGGATGTAGTGAGGAAGACCTTGATGCTTACACCAAAATGTGCAGTGACCCTGAAGTTATGCGCTACATTGGCGAAGGGAAACCTTTATCCCGTTGGGAGTCTTGGCGAAATATGGCGATGATACTTGGTCATTGGCAACTACGAGGATATGGTATGTGGGCAGTTGAGGAACGTTCTAGCGGTGAAATGATTGGGCGGATAGGTTGCTGGAAACCTGAAGGCTGGATTGGTTTTGAAATTGGTTGGACGTTGCGGCGAACTTACTGGGGACGTGGCTTTGCAACGGAGGGTGCAAAGGCAGCGATGAATTATGCTTTTGGTGAGTTACAGCAATCCCATGTGATTAGTTTGATTCGTCCGCAGAATGCTGCTTCAATAAGAGTTGCCCAGAGATTAGGGGAAAAACTGGAAGGAAAGACAGAAATGTTTGGAAGTGAGGCACTCGTCTACGGCATTCATCGAGAAGATTGGTTCGCAAGAACGCAGACTCTTTAGGTTGCTTGTTTCCTTGTCCATTCTCTAACTGCACAACGAATTGTTAGTCTTCCGTTAGCACGATTTTGCTCAATCACTTTCGGCAGTTCAGGAATTGTTAAATTAGGAAACACTAAACTTTTTTGTGCTTCAACATATTCACCATCTTGCAAGTGATAAATCTTCAGTTCACCTGAGTCATAACACCATAGTTCCGGTACTCCTATAAGGGCATATATCGGGAAGCGATTTAAGGACTTATTTGTGACATCTATTTCCAGTGCTAAATCAGGTGGTGGGTCTTGAGTCAAATCCAAATCCAGCCTACCGCGAATTGCATCCACATTTTGGAAGGAAAAGCAGTTATCAGATTCAACCCCCGCCATCCGGCTTTCTCTCCTCCAAGTGGTTGAACCCAGACATTCGTATTCCAGATTCAATTCCTCAGCAATGTCATCTATTGCGATACCAATAGTTACTTTGTAATATTCGTGTTCAGGTGAAGGAGTCATAATTTCCAACGTCCCATTATTATAAGCAATACGTGCCGCTCGATGCTCTCCCAAGTCCTGAAGGAGATTCTCAAATTGTTGCCAACTGATGTTGTAAAGTAGCACTCGATCAGCACGGTTGACGGTGGTAGTTATTGTCATGACCTCCTGTTACCTACTAAAAAAAATTGGGATTGGTGCGTTACACTGCTTTAACACACTCCACACTTAAATCTTACTAGAAATCTGAGCGCGTAAGTTTTGTAATTCTTCTTGCAAGGAGAGAGGTTGATAGCCTAAAGAAAAAGCCTTGGAACTGTCGAAAGAAACATCAGATGGTCTGGGTGCTGCCATTTTTACATCTTTTTGTCGGCAGGCTTTTAATTGATGAGCAGGAAGTTGAAAAATATCCACTAAGAAGCGACCAAAATCATAGCGCGAAATTCGTTCTTTACCTCCTAAGTGAATGTGTCCGTTCACTTTATCCAGTGCTAATAACAATCCTTTTGCTGCAGTTTTTCCACTCACAGGTGTCCGGAATTCATCTGTGAATAAATTTAACTCTTTTCCTTGTTCAAGAGTCTGAATAAATGATTGTATAAAGCTTGTTGCTGTCGGTGTTTGCATACCAAACATTAATGGCATACGACAAATAGCAGTCATAGGATAACGCTCTAGCATACCTTCTTCAGCCATGACTTTTTGCTCACCATAAATATTAACAGGACATACAGGATCTATCTCACGATAAGGAGCATTCAAACCATCAAAAACTAAGTCTGTTGATGTAAAAGCGCAAGGAATAGAAAAATCTGCACAAAGTCCAGCAATATTGCAGGATGCTGTCACATTGATTGCATATGATGCCTCTGGATGAGTTTGACAAAAATTTGGTTGGGATAATGCAGCGGTATGGATGACGGCTGTTGGTTGAAAATCACTAAATATTTGTTTCAGTTCTTGAAAATTTGTCAAGTCAACTTTCAGCATTTTCATGTCTGGAATTTCTAAAGAATGAGAAAAGTAAGTTCCATAGACTTCCCATTCTCGTTTTGCCAGATGGCAAAGATGATATCCTAAAAAACCACTAGCACCAGTAATTAATAGTTTTTTCATATTTTAAATGTATACTCTAACACAGTTGCTCTATGATAAAATTATCACGCTGGCATTAACTATAGCCATACCCAGAGAGTGAGATAAAGAAATGGTTCAAGGCACGCGAGAGATATTCCGTTATGGATTATGCTCTCACTGTCAAACCTTGTTTTTACTTCCAGAAGATATTCCTGACAATTTAGCTAAATACTACGAAGATTATGATGCTCTTTCTTCAGTCAATAGCTTTCATAAAAAGCTAATGAAAAACTCGTTTGAGACTGGATTGTCTATTATCTGAGAAAAGACAGATAAATTCTGTTTTGAAAAACTCTTGAGAAGTTTACGAAAACATATTAAGGTAATGCTAAACACAAAGGTCAATCCGCCTCTCTCAAGCAAATAACAAATCAGCAAACAACACAACACGCACCAAAGGACTGGTCTAGTGAAGCGTAAAATGACATACATAACGCTACGAACTTGTGCGATGTAGAATTAGACTAAGACTACTTCGCACCATATGGAACGCCCTGTTTTATTACCTACGACTGTTGCCTACCGCCATACTTTCATGATTACCATGAGAGATCTGTTGAACTTAGGCGTGCTGGTGCGACAATATAATCATGCCGATTGAATCTAACTCCAACTCATCGCAGTCTCCTAAACAAGAATCTGTTTCCGAAGACATCTTACAACCAGATGATTTCGAGGATGCAGGTGAAAATGGCCTTGTACCAGATGAACTCGCTACTCAACAAGCCCTTTCTGCAATTTCAGCCCTACAATCTCCGCGCCATACAGCAGCCCTTCAACAAGCGCGTTCTACCTTCCAAGGACGCAATCAAGCTGTAACAGTCAAACCTAGGGCATTGTTGCTTATCTTAGTGGCGATCGCCATCATTTTTATCGGAATTGCCATCAATAACTGGTTGATTGGTACCTTAGGAACACTGGTAGCTTTGCTCATTTCCTCAGCAGTGCTGTTACCAGCACTCATAAATGCGATACAAGAGTGGTTTTCGGTTCAAGAACGATCGCTGTTTGTTGCTTTTTTAGGGGCTGTAGCAAGTTTGATTGGCTTTCTGAAGTTCAGTGGTTTGGGCGATCGCATCCTAACTGTTGGACGCCGAATTAACTGGGAGGCTTCTGGAACACTCGCGGAATGGTTTGGCGCTTTGGGGCAAATTCTCATCGCCATTATTGCTGTCTATGTTGCTTGGCGACAGTACGTCATTTCCAAAGATTTGACCATTCAGCAAAACTTGCTCACTGTCCAGCAAAATATTATTACCCAACAGCAGACAATTGATTCTTATTTCCAAGGCGTTTCTGATTTAGTATTGGATGAAGAAGGATTATTAGAAGATTGGCCCCAAGAGAGGATGATTGCGGAAGGACGCACAGCAGCAATTTTGAGTAGCGTTGATGGAAGTGGGAAAGCGAAAATTCTCCGCTTTCTCTCGCGTTCCAAATTGCTGACACCTTTAAAGCGCGATCGCCACCTTGGTCGAGCTATTCTTGATGGTAATGGTGGTTATGCAGAAGATCGAAAGGCGGGTTTGCGTGTCATCGATTTAGGGGTGATGCTTGCTGGTGCAGATCTTGGTGGTACTGACTTGCGTTGGACTGATTTGTCGGAAGCAAATCTTGTCCGCGCTGATCTCACTGGCTGTGACTTAGTAAAAGCTAATCTCTCCCGAACTATTTTATATGAAGCAAAACTTGAGGGTGCAGATTTAAACGGAATTCGCTTATTCTATGGTTCCGCTGAAACTGCCTCGCCCCGTAGCCGCACTGAACCGCCAAACTATGAAACTGGCGAACACACAGGGGCTGTTGTAGAAAATGTCGATTTCAGTGATGTCCAGCGAATGTCTGAAGCTGCGCGTTACTATTGCTGCGCTTGGGGAGGAGAACAAACCAGAAGTACTATTCCCGGTGGTTGCGAAGGAATTCCGAATAAGTTGGGTACATAATCATAAGCAACAAGCAAAACCTTGGATAGATATGTCACAAAAATTTTTCAGCTATAAAGCAGAAGTAGCAGAACTGAACACAACTTGCACGACTTGAGACGGATTTTTCCCATACATGTGTATGGAACTGTGAAGCGTGCAAAATCTCTTCTTGTTTTATTTCTTCTTCTTTTAATGGAATTGCATAATATGCATGAAGATTTTGTTAAAGTTAATATATCTATAAATAATAGTGTTGATAAAACTAATTTAATAGAAATAGAATTGGTCAAAGCAGAACCAGAGGTTACACCATCACACGGGACAAAACAGCAACAAACAGCGGTACCTGATGGAATACTCTTTTGGCTTCCCTTGAGCTTAATCACTTTTTGGATGATTGTTGCTTTTCGGCTTTCAAATGCTTGGAAAGTTAGACAACATAGATTGACAACAGCCAAAATCCTTTCTCAAGTTCCTTGTAAGAAATGTCAATACTTCAAAAACAATCCTTATCTCAAATGTGCGATACATCCAACAACTGCTTTAACCGAAGAAGCTATCAATTGCTCTGACTATTATCCTAACAAGGAACATCATTGAAAACTGCGTAATTAAGAGGATGTTTAATATTGGTGTATTTGACCGCAGCGCAACTCTACCCACAGGTGGACACATCAACCAATCTGATGGCACGAGTTGGATGGGGATGTACTGCTTGAATATGCTATAAATCGCCCTAGAACTCGCAAAAACTAACGCCATTGCTAATCAGCACAGCAGGGATGGATTTTTTAACATCCAAAACATTATTCAGTTGAGCAACTAAAACGTCCAAATGTTCCCATGTTTATTATCTAGTTGTTTGGCGCGGTTGCGCGGCTGCCCCGCGCCCTCGCTTGTGACAGTTGCGTAAGTCTTGATAAATTTTCTCCCTGTGAGTTGTGATTAGTTGTTAATTTTTAGCTATTGCTCAACTTGGCAGCACCAAAGGTGGCGTTGAACTTGCGACACCAAATAACAGCAGATTTGTAGTCTGCTAAATTAATGTTGTTTGGGATAGAATAAGTTTGAGCACCAGTAAATTTTTTTAAGCGACCAAGGATGATATAATCTCCTTTTTTTAATGGATAAGATGGTGGTTTGGTAGAACCAATCACATTATCTGAACGATGCAAAATCACGACCAAATCTGGTCCTGAGTTGGAAGTTTTAAACGACTTATCAAGTTCTAGAAATGATTTGCCATTTTTGGCAGTAATACTGACTGTTCCTTGAGTTGTGTGTTCTCCAGAAACAAAACTGCCAGACTTTGTAGCAGTTGACTGTTCAGATTGTGCTAACTGAACGACAGCATTTGCTTGAGTCTTCACCGCAACATCAGTTTCAGCAGACTGAACTTCTCTTGCACAGCTAACTATTACCAGGAACGCTATACTTGGTAGTAAAAAATGTTTCATTTTCATGATAAATTCCTCAACGCAACATCAATTAACAGTGAAACTTTTGGCTTGAACTTTAAATTAATTGTTGCTTGAAGAATTAGTCTACAGATTATGACTATCTAAGGATTTTCGTCTAGAAACCTTATATTTTATCTAGAAAGCTCTTATGATTTTCTCAGCTAATTCTAACTTTTCAGTTGCTCATGTATAAAAAAATCTCTTTGAGTGTAAATTTTTCGATCACTTCTGTATACAAACAGAAGACATAATACCAATTCTCCAAAAGGGAATTACAGATGAGAAAATAACTGTAGCAGACCATTTATAAAGTAAATTTTTAAGCGGTAAAACGACGTAACATCATCCGTGTCATAACCCCATAGATGGCTGCTTCACTCATTTGGTAGAAACCCCTTCCCTTCCTCCCTATCCCCACCTAGTACACTACGGCGTAAGTTTAGATAGGGTTATGCCGCCGAAAGCTTCCCTTAAAAGCTCATATTTATACCCTAACCGAATTTATGCCTTGGAGTACTAGCCATATTTCTAGGGCAAATTCCCCCCATTCTTCTGATGCTGTTCACACGAACAAAACGGCACGATCGCAACATCAGGAAAAGTTACTCCTGTGTGATCTCTCAAAAAGTAGAGGAATAAAATGTCTTCACCTAACGCCTTAATGGCTTTGTCCAACAATATAGCTGACATTGTAGAGCAAGTTGGTGGTGCTGTTGTTGCCGTGAATGCTGGTCAGCGTTTTTCTCCTAGCGGTATCCACTGGCGCAATGGAATTATTATCACTTCCGACGAGTCACTCCGGCGCTACGACGAAGTCACAGTCACTTTATCAAATGGCAGTACTGTACCTGTCACACTCATCGGACGTGACCCTACCACTGATATCGCTGTTTTCAAAGTCGAAAATCCACAAATCCCAGTGGGGAAAATAGGCGACGCCAAAACACTAAAAGTTGGTCACTTAGTACTGGGGTTAGGAAGAAGTGGCGAAGGTGACATCCGGGCAGCTATCGGTGCAGTGAGTGTTGTCAGTGGTGCTTGGCAGAGTATGATCGGTGGAAATATAGACCAGTTCATCCGTCCAGACATCACGCTTTACCCTGGCTTTGCAGGTGGACCACTTATAGATGCTGCGGGTTTCGTGGTAGGTATGAACACATCGGGACGACGCGGTACTGCTATTACCATACCAGCTTCTACAGTTAATCGCGTGATTGACGAATTGTTGGCAAAAGGACATATTCCACGCGGCTACCTGGGTTTAGGAATGCAACCCGTACGCTTACCAAAGAACTTGAAAACTGCACTCAATATAACTTCTGTTGGTGGGGTGATTGTTGTTAATGTAGAGCCAAATGCACCTGCTGACAAGGCTGGTGTGTTGATTGGAGATGTGTTGATTAGTTTTGATGGGACTCCTGTGGATGATACGGGTGATGTGTTGGCACTTTTGAATAGTGGCGATCGCATTAATCAAACTGTCAAAGTGCAAATTATCCGTGCTGGCGCGTTAGTTGAGTTACCAATACTAATTGGCGAGAAACCTGCAAGCGAAGAGTAGAGACAGACAAGGGAGATGGGGGAGATAGAAAATAGCTAGTTTCAATGCACTTGAATGGAATATGAGTATCACAACAATGACACGCTTGAGTGATGAATTCGCATCAGTGGCTGAAAATCTACGCCAAGTGACTGTAAAAGTGCGTAGTAGTTCTTTTGGTAGTGGTTCTGGTGTGATCTGGCAATCCACCCAGGGAGATAGTTTAATTATTACGAATGCCCATGTTGCTACCAACAATAAAGCAACTGTGGAACTGTCGGATGGACGGATTTTTGAAGCTGTACGTACTAATATAGATCCAACAAAAGATTTAGCTGCTCTTAAAATCAACGCCACTGATTTACCCACTGCAACTATCGGTAATTCTGATGCTTTACGCGTGGGTGAATTCGTCTTAGCAGTCGGTAATCCTTTTGGTGATAGTGGTGCTGTCACAAGTGGGATTCTCCACGCTAATCATCAACGTGTGGTTATGGCTGATATTCGGCTGTTTCCTGGTAATTCCGGTGGTCCACTTGCTGACTGTCTTGGACGAGTCATCGGGATTAACACCATGATTGTCAACGGTTTGGCTGTTGCAATACCAAGCGAAGCTGTAGAACGTTTTTTGCATGGAAATCGTCAAAAGCTTGGTGTGACGCTGCAACCTGTGCTGGTGAATGCAACCAACAAACGTAACTTGGGTTTATTGGTGTTATCGGTCAATTCTGGAAGTGCTGCTGAAGCTGCTGGTGTGCTTGTTGGTGATGTCCTCATTGGAGTTTCAGGAAAATTGTTCACCAGTCCTCATGATTTAAACAGCTATCTTGAAAACACCAACAGCAACGAAGCATTATCGTTACAAATCCTGCGCGGTGGACAGCAATTAGTTTGTCATACCAAGTTGCATTCAAAATCTGACCCCCTCCCCTCTCCTTAATAAGGTGAGGTTGGGGTGAGGTGTAACTCATGAATGTAACGCACGTATCAGGTAGCGGAGGTGGTATGATTCAGGTGTTTGTAGTTGCTGCTTCGCCTGTGGTGCGTGCTGGCTTGTCAGCTGTCGTGGCGACAAGTTCTAAACTCACTGTCGTGGGTAGTGCATCAGATTTGGATGCATTGACGAGGGAATTTTCGCAACTACAACCCGATGTCCAACCCGATGTTCTGCTGTTGGATGTGAGTGGTCACTTTCAAGAATTAGTTTGGGAAAAATTGCTTTCTTCACAACAGCAGCCATACCCTGCAATGATTGTTCTGACTGATGAACTCGATAGTGTAGACTTGGAAGCAGCGCTGCGTGCTGGTGTACGCAGCATATTGCCGAGTAGCAGTACAGAGTCGGAAATTGTGGCGGCTGTTGAGGCGATCGCCCTTGGACTAGTCGTACTCCATTCTGATACTATCGAGTTTCTGCTTCCTCTCAAAGAGTCGAGTGTACGAGAGAAAGACACTGCACATCCTGTGCAAGCACTCACACCACGAGAAATAGAAGTTTTGCAGATGCTTGGTTCGGGATTGAGTAATAAGGCGATCGCCAAACGTTTAAATATCTCCGACCATACTGTTAAATTTCACCTCTCATCTATTTTTCAAAAGCTGGGTGTCTCGACGCGCACAGAAGCTGTGACTGTTGGTGTGAGGTTGGGTTTAATCATGCTTTGACTCAGTTATCAAGTACCACCCGCATCAAGTTCGCCTAATTACTTACAATAAAAAGACCTCACTCCGCCCTTCATCGCACCCCTCTCCGAAATCGCGGAGAGGGGCGGGGGGTGAGGTTTTTCGTTTTTTATAAGTCTATGACGCACTTAATGCATAGACTTTGGTGCCGTACTCTCTGCGCTAACACAACGCGTCTGTTACACACTCGGGGGAACCCTCTGTAGTCGCCACAACACTATTGATTCCCATTGATGTATATCTCAAGGGGGATTTTCATCGTGTTTATGGTTAATATAAGGTTATGAATACATCGGTTTTTACCGTATATTCAGTCCATTTTTGAAAGTTGTAGTTGAGAAGTGCCATTGCCCCTAAAATCGGAGATAAAGTGCTGATTCTATATCCAGCATATGTGGCTGGACGAGTTGGAAAAGTCTGTGCCAAAGAAGTTTTATCCGGCGATTATCCTAGTGAACGCTGGCTCATTCAGGTAAATTCAGAAGACATTGTCGTGTCTTTGAACTCAAAAGAGTTTGAGGTCGTCAACGATGATTTTGAGATATCTTAGGTGATGTCTGATGATGATTCGTTGTCAATTCCCAATTCTTTTTTGCTGCGTTTAAGCTGTTTCCAAAGTGCCTTAATATTTTCATAAGCTTCGTGTGGTGCTAGTTTCCCTGATGTTTCTAAACAAGTGATGTAGCTAACCTTCTGAGAAAATTCTTGGAGATTGGCGTTAAACACTAAATTTTCTGGTTTGATTTGACCGTAGTAACGAGCGCGAGGGTAGAGAAGTTTTTCTTTGTCTCTTTGATGAGAGTGTTCCATAAGTCTACCTCCTATTCATAATTTACTTTAATCGTATTTAATCTAAAATTAACAAGAGTTACTTTTATAACTTTTGTTTTGCATAAGTTTACGTACATTTTCGGGAACTCCAATTCTACCAACTAAGTAAGTGAAAAGCCAAAAATGAGAGCTTGTTGTCTTGATTAATCTATGCGCTAGATTGATCTTTTCTTCATAAGTTTTTTCACGAATTCCATCAAAGATTCGTTTTTTAACCGAAACTTAACATTTAAATACGAAAAATCGAGTAAAAAACCGTACTTAACTAAGTTCTTAAAACTATAACATGGCAGCGTTAAACACAATAAGTGCGATTTGGGAGAGCTTGTTTCCACTCAAGACGCTGGTCGATGCTTGGGTATTTGTTCTAGCTTCTTGGTAGGTGTGCAATGAGTGATATGTTTTTCAGTCCAAACGATTGGCAGAGTGTAGTTTTCCGGCTATCCGTAGCTCTACTCATTGGTGTTGTGATTGGTATGAACCGTGAGCGAACTGGTAGAGCTGCTGGGATAAGAATTTTTACCGAAAAATTGGGTTTAGAGCAAGGTCCTTCTAGAACGGCTTTTAAATTCGCGAACAAAAACGCCCCCGTTATGCGATAAGATATAGCCGTAAAGCGCATATAAAAAAGACGAAGTAGGTCGAGCGGACAACTCCTGATCCGGAAAGAAAGGTAGTATAAATCCTAGATCTTGCACCGCCACTTGCTTTATGCCGGGGAACCATGCACGGCAGTTCCTCATGGGGAGCCAGTGCGTTGCCCAGAGCAGCGCCTTGCGGAGCCAGTCCTTGATGAGTGTTTCCCGACAGAGGGATCTGGCGTTGGGGTTCCCGAGGCAGTGCGGTCTTGGGGTTCCACGCCACTCCCCGGGCTGTCGGGAGACCCGCCCACGGGGGTGGCTCCCCAAGTGGAGCACCTGCCGTCCCGTTGTGGCGACTGGCTGTCGGGTTCCCAAGGACGGTGCACCTGGCGTGGAAACCCCCTGTTCTGCGGACTGCCTCACCACGGCAGTGGCTCACAAATGTAAGAGTAAAAGCAAGAAATTGAATAAATCATTTCAAACGCGGTCGGGCAGTCCGTGTGCGCTTGTGGACGTACCCAAACGGGGATATTTGAATGCTTGCATTTGGGTATCTAGAGAGGACGGATGTTCGCGCAGCGTGCCCGAAGGGCTTAGCAAGAATCCTCAGCCGCGACGGCTGAGGAGTGTCAAATATCGTAAAAGCGCTAACACTGCGAGCAGACATTGCTGAGTTAGTAATGCTTTTTTTTGCAAGTGGCTTGCCAAAGAGAAGCCGCTGTTTACGCTTTAGCTAAAGTGTTATTTGCCGAAATCATCACGGTGCTATTTTGTACTGGTAACGCTACACTAGAACAACTAAAGTGTTCCAAAAGTTTACGACAAATAAAAGGTAAGAATTCAGCACTGAGAAGTCAGAAGCCAGAATTTATAAGGAGTCTATTATTGGTATATTCATTTCCCCAAATGTTCTCCTGATTCTTTAACTATTCTGACTCCTGAATTCTGACTTCTGAATTCTTACAATAAAATAAAAATAAAAACCCTTAGTTTTTAGGTTATTAAGTAGTAAGAGTGAGGAATTAAGTGGAAATATTAAGAAGATACGAAGTGATTAGTCCTCAGTCTAAGGACTCATGGCTAATGACTAATAATTAATGACTAATGACTGATAACAAATATGCGTAATTTTCTCAAACAAACTTTTGCCAGCCTACTCGGAAGCCTATTGGGACTGTTCATTTTCTGCGGTGTGGGAACGACTGGACTGTTGTTTCTACTGTTTGCAGCAGCCTCATCCAAAGATGTCGGTCCTGTTGTGAAAGATAAATCAGTGCTGGTTTTTGATTTGTCTACAAACATCACTGATGGTCAGCCAAGTTCTAGTGAATTGCTTCAAAATGCATTATCAGGTGACGACAACAAAACAATATCACTCCGGACAGTTTTGGAGGCTTTGGACAAAGCACGGAACGACAAACGAATTGTTGGTATATATTTGGATGCAACTGATGTTGCCACAGAGGGTAGAGTAACAGGCTTTGCCACCCTCAAAGAAATCCGTCAGGCGTTGGAGAAGTGCCGTGCTGCTGGGAAGAAAATTATAGCATATGGGATGGATTGGGGTGAAAAAGAGTATTACTTAAGTTCTGTGGCTGATAGCATTGTGGTTAACCCCTTAGGAGGAATGGAAATCAATGGTTTGAGCGCTCAACCAATGTTCTATGCTGGGGCTTTGGAGAAGTACGGTGTTGGTGTTCAGATTGTACGGGTAGGTAAGTTCAAAGGAGCAGTTGAACCATTTATACTCACAAAGCTGAGTCCAGAAAACCGTGCACAAACTCAGGAATTGTTGAATGATGTTTGGGGAGAGTGGCGTGCTACGGTAGGAGCAAGTCGCAAAATAAAACCGCAACAGTTGCAGGCGATCGCCGATAATCAAGCTTTGTTGTTAGCAGATCAAGCCAAAGCGAATCGCTTAGTTGATAAAGTAGGATATTTTGATCAGGTGGTTGCTGACCTTAAGCAGTTGACCAACAGCGATAAGGAAGATAACACATTCGCTCAAATCAGCCTCAAAGATTATGCAGGAGTTGCTGGAAAATCTTTGGGTGTTGAACGCAACTCGAAAAATAAAATTGCGGTGGTTTATGCTGAGGGAGAGATTGTCGATGGACAGGGAGATGATGGAGATGTGGGGGGCGATCGCTTTGCCAAAATTTTCCGTCGGTTACGTCAAGATGAAGACGTCAAAGCAGTCATCCTGCGGATAAACAGTCCAGGTGGTAGCGTTTCTGGTTCTGAAGTAATACAAAGAGAAGTGCGGCTGACTGGTGAAAAAAAACCCGTTGTTGTGTCCATGGGTAATGTCGCCGCCTCTGGTGGCTACTGGATTGCTACAGATTCTAAACGCATTTTTGCTGAACCTAATACAATTACAGGTTCCATAGGCGTGTTTGGACAGATTCTTAATTTCCAAAAACTGGCAAATGACAATGGTGTGACCTGGGATGCAGTGAAAACTGCCCGCTATGCTGATACTCAAACTGTTGCTCGCCCTAAATCTCCCGAGGAATTAGCAATATACCAACGTAGTGTTAACCGAATTTACGACATATTTCTTAACAAAGTCGCACAAGGTCGCAAACTTCCCAAGCAAAAAGTCGCTGAAATTGCTCAAGGACGAGTTTGGTCTGGTGCAGCAGCAAAGAAAATAGGTTTGGTGGATGACATTGGTGGTTTGGATGCTGCTGTTAAATACGCAGCTACTGCCGCAAATCTGGGAGATAATTGGCAATTACAAGAATATCCCAAAGGAGGCAATCTCAGAGAACGCTTTTTTGGACGAGTGAGTGAAGAAGTACGAACTGTTTTAGGCATGGATAAAGTGCAACTCAAAGCACCAGATCCGTTGATGAGTGAATTCCAAAAACTGCAACAGGAATTAGCAATTCTGCGGAAGATGAACGATCCACAGGGTATCTATGCTCGCTTACCCTTTAACTTGAAGATTGAGTGATATCGCAGGGAATAGGGAACTCTTAACAGGGAACAGGGAACTCTTAACAGGGAAGAGGGAACAGGGAAAACTGATAACTGACGACTGGTAACTGGTAACTGATAACTGGTAACTCCTTTCCCTCACTCCCTGACTTTCTCACTTTCCCATCTCCCGACCTCCTCATCTGTGCAAAAAGAGTTAACATCTGAGCTGGTGACAAGAACAGTATAGATGTGTAAAGTAGTTATGGACTACTTACCATTCATGAGATTTTATGCAACTGCCTAAAGACATAAAAACTAAACGTCTTTTGCTTCTTGTCGTTTCCTGTAGTTTGGCTGGTGTTGTTGTCGGAGGTACCGCAAGTTGGGCAGAAAGCAATTCGTGTTTGCAAGCTAGCACAGTGACAAGTGAATGTCTAACCCAGGATCAAACGACTAAAACTATCGAGGGAATGAGTACTGGTTTAATAGTTGGGGCTGGGGCAGCTTTTGGTGCAGCATGGCAACATCGGCATGAAGATTGAAAGAGTTTGCTGATTTATGATCTGGTAGCTAGCTGCCTTTAAGCGCGGTTGCAAACCTATTATTTATACTTAACTGAATGAGGAAACAGATTTAAACTTAAAATAATAGCGATGGATAAACCCGGTTTTTTGGAGAAGCCGGGTTTTTGAGTGTTGAACATATTTACATTGACATACTTATTCATAGACATACTTATTCAGAAAAATTTATGGAAAAGGCTTCTAATTTATTACTTAAACTTTCACGCCGTTTATTTAACAACTTAGATGAACAAGAGATTTTTGTTGAAACTTTAATTCATCCCAAACCTTTTCATCCCTGTATTCTTTGGTGTCAAGAAAAGCCTAAAGATTCTCCCTTTTCTATAGAAACACCAACAACTTGGCAACCACAATTTATAGATCGTTTATCATTTGGAGAAAGACCAGGTCAACATCCTCTACATGAACAAGGATATTTTTATTGTCTAGATTTTTCTTCTGTGTTTGCAGCTTCTATTTTGTTAACAATTCCTAGTCCTGTTAAATTAATTTTTGACATGTGTGCTGCACCAGGAGGTAAAAGTATCTTTGCTTGGAAAAGTTTACAACCTAAATTGTTAATCAGCAACGAAGTCATTGGTAAACGCTTGGGAATGTTAATTTCTAACTTAAAACGTTGTCAGATTAACTCTTCTATCGTCGTTAGTAAAGATTCTGCTTCTTTCGCTGAAACAATACCTTTATCTAGTCATTTAGTTATAGTGGACGCGCCTTGTACCGGACAATCTTTACTTGCTAAAGGTGAAAAAGCACCTGGATGTTTTCATCCAACTGCCATTAATAAAAGCGCCAATCGGCAAAAGAGGATTCTAGCAAATTCTGCTCAAATAGTTGCACCGCAAGGATATCTCGCTTACATGACTTGTACTTATTCTCCAGAGGAGAATGAGGAGGTTTGCGAATGGTTTTTAAAAAGATTCCCTCAGTTTCAGGCAGTTGAAATTAGTCATTTACAAGGTTATCAGTCGCATTTAACTTCTGTGCCTTCTTATCGGATGTTTCCTCAAGATAGGTTGGGTGCAGGTGCGTTTACAGTTTTGTTTCAAAATACTGAAGAGGGTGAGATAAAGGAGATAGATGTGGAGGCTTTGTCGGCAGTTTGGACGAATAGAGCAATAAGAACCCCGATTTCTTAAACAAGTGGGGGTTCTGTGGCTTTCAATTCTCACAAATCAAATAGGATTGTAATAGCATATTTATGCTAGCCTGTCTAGGCTCGTCAGTTCTATTGTTGATTAGCTTCCTCATTAGTGTATACCGAATCTTTTGTCGTAATATCTGCAATAAATTTTCTTTTGGTTTTATGTAAAACTAAATATTGTGAAAACTTTACCAAGTAGATAAGTTGTTTACTAGTCAAGCTGGTGAGAGTTAAGTGAAATCCGTGCATCAGGCACTGACGAAATGGCTCAGATACAACATTTCCAGAACATATAGCCGCATTCTCAGCTAATTTTAAGTCATTTATCAGCGCTAGTTTAAGAAGAGAACTCATTCTAGTAAATACGGTATGTCATCATTTCATAACTCGATGACAGAGTTCTTTGGCAACTCAACAACACCAACACTGGAACACATTCATCACACCATACAACACAAATTTTAGTAATTATGGCAACTTCAAACAGCAACTCGCAAATCAACAAAACTGAGCAAGAATGGCGTGAAGAATTGACACAGGAACAGTTTTGTGTATTGCGTCAACATGCTACAGAACGTCCTCACACCAGCCCACTCAATAAGCAGTATGCTAAAGGCACTTATGTGTGTGCTGGGTGTGGTCAGCCACTGTTTACATCTGGAACAAAATTTGACAGCGGTACTGGCTGGCCTAGCTTTTTTAACCCAATTGAGGGTGCAATTGGCACATCACAAGATAAGTCGTTGTTTATGACCAGAGTTGAAGTGCATTGCAATAACTGTGGTGGGCATTTGGGTCATGTGTTTGACGATGGTCCGGCACCCACTGGTAAACGCTATTGCATTAACGGTGTTGCTCTAAAGTTTATCCCACAAGAGTAATATACCTCACCCGCCTCCGGCACCCTCTCCTTATTAAGGAGAGGGTTAGCGTCAGATAAAGCAGGAATCATAACTTTACCTTGCACATCATGCTCCCTTTGGGTTACATCCATTGGGAGCATCGCCGTTGCTCAAATTTCCTAGTTCTTTTCCTGGCTTTATTTTACCAATCTTCTTGGTATTTTTGGAATTATCTTGGTACGATTCTACCAACCACAATTTCATTAAAAGAAGATTTCTGTAAGTCCAGCCCTGTTATGAAAAGAAGACAATTTTTTCCCTTTATCAGCATAGTCATTGCTAGCTTGCTTCTGGCACTTAGTTTGCGATTGTTTGATCCATCTGCTGTGGTAGCACAATCCAAGGTTGACCTCCTCGTATCTGCAGCCGCCAGTCTTAAAGATGCGATGGAAGAAATCAAAACTTCGTACCAACAAAGTAAACCAAATGTCAACCTGAGTTACAACTTTGGTGCTTCTGGTGCTTTACAGCAACAAATAGAACAAGGTGCACCAGCAGATATCTTTATCTCAGCTGGGAAAAAGCAAATCGATGCTTTAGAGCAAAAGGGGTTATTAGTTCAAGGAACCCGTACTAACTTGGCAAACAATAGTCTGGTTTTGGTTGTGCCTAGTAACTCTACAGGTGTCACCAGCTTTAACGCCTTGACAGACGCCAAAGTCAAGAAAATTGCGATCGGCGAACCCAGAAGCGTTCCTGCAGGGCAATACGGTGAGCAAGTTCTGGAGAAATTAAACCTTTTGCAGCAAGTCAAACCCAAACTTGTTTACGCCAACAACGTCCGTCAAGTTCTAGCATCTGTGGAAAGTGGTAACGCTGATGCTGGTCTTGTTTATGCAACTGATGCGAAAATCTCTAACAAGGTAAAAGTGGTAGTTGTCGCTGATGACAAGTCTCACTCCCCGATTGTTTATCCAATGGCAGTGCTAAAAAGCAGTAAGAATGTTGATGCTGCTAAGGAATTCGTTCAGTTTTTAACCAGCGAGCCAGCTCAGACTGTACTGAAGAAATATGGGTTTATTGTGCAAGCATCAAAAGTACCAGCAATGAGCCGTTAAACCCTGGAGTTTAGTTATTTGGTTTTAAAAACGTAAGAATTCAGCACTTTTTGAGTCATAAGTCAGAATTTTTCAACTCGTCTGGGGTGATACCCCTGATAAACTCGTTTTCAGTCTCAGGCTGGAAATGCCAGCGACGAGGCTCTGCCTCAACCTAAGTACGGGAGGCGGAGCCTCCTAGTAGGGCATTCCCTGGCTAAACCAGGGAACGAGAAGCTTAGGGCGTGTGACCCCGAATTTATTCGCCAACAGCATCATTGATCTATGAGGAAAGGATATTCTTTTTACTTTTTACTTGGACTGACCTACTTATTTGTTTTTAAAAACTTCTGGACTACGAATGAGTATATGTCCTTTCTCACCTTGTTGGATAGCCAAGACTAATGGACGCTCATTTGCTTTTGCATTTGGGGGTAATGCTTGAAATAAATATAGGACTTACGCACCATCTGCTAGAAACCCGGTTTCTTCGTTCGTCTTTGGTTGCGAAACAGACGATTTTTGGTAGAAACCGGGTTTGTTTGCGTAATTCCTGCTGATAACTGTTAACTGTTAACTGATAACTGTTAAATCCCGTGACTTTTCCCAATCACCCAATGACGTTTGAAAAAACGCGCCAAAGCTGATTCTTCCAAAGATAAATAGATTGGACGTCCGTGGGGACAAGTACGAGGGTTGCGTGTGCGCTGCCATTCATCCAAAAGTGTTTGCATTTCTTGTAAACTGAGAGTTGTACCGTTGCGAATAGCACTACGACAGGCGACAGCAACTTGTGCTGCTTGTAAATCACCTCCCCAACTCAGTTCTAAAATGGCGTCTGCACAGTCGTCTCGTTGTTGTAAAAGTGTGGGAACCGTACGAACTGCCCAAAGTTGCTCACCAAAGGGTTCTATATCCAAATCAATTCGTTGTAGTTGCGAGACTTGCGCCGGAGATAATTGATAGAGAATGACTGGAGGTTCAATTGGAATAATTTTCCAATTGTCGCACAATTGCTCGTATAAAACTCGTTCATGGGCAATGTGCTGTTCTACTAACCACACTCCACCAGGATGTTCTGCCACGATATAAGTGTTATTAACTTGAGCAACGGCTTTTAGTTGTAGAGATGTTGCATGCAACATCTCTTCATGCGTTTTGTCTTCTTCACAAGTAAGCGAACGATTGACATTATATCCGCCTTTTTCTTCTGCAGCTTTGAGTAATTTACCAACTCGCGTTGTGTGAACAGCGTCTTTAACAGATGTAGAATTGATGCGGAGTGCTTGCGCGATCGCCGTACTAATTTGTTCTTGCCAGTAACTAAGTTGGTTAAGATAAATTTCTGTTTTTGCTGGGTTACGGTTCCAGTTGATATGTTCCGGAGAAATCAATAGATGCAGAAAAGTGATTGGATAGCGATCGCGCGGTAATGTCCGATAAAATCCTGACAAGATAGTCTGTTCTAATTCCGATGACTTCACCATCCTTCCATTCACAGCAACTCGTACCCAGTCTGGACGATGACGATGACATCTATCTGGTAATCCTATCACTAAATGGAGTCCTGACTTCTGAATTCCGAATTCTGAATTCTCAGGATTGGGTATTTCCAGGTTTAACTCTTGTAAATCAGCTTCTTTAACTTGATGTAGAATCTGGGGTAGCAGTTGTCCTATTGAAGTGGCAGGATATAGACTAAACCACTCTCGGTCATTTTGCCAGACTTGCCAAGTGATATTCGGATGACATAAGGCGATTTGGTGAATTGTTGCTTGCACTGCTTTCATTTGCTGTGCTAGTGTCGGTAATCCCTCACGACGACCTGAACAATTTCCAAATAAATTTGAGACTGTGACAATGGTACCGGGGGCGATCGCACAAGCTTCGACATACAAGGCTTCTCCAGCATACCCATAGACAAATCGCCAACCACAATCTCCTCGTTGTGGACGACTTAATATTTCTAAATCTGCCAGCGTCGTCAAACTATGCAACGCCTCTCCACGAAACCCCAAACTTGTAATTTTCCACAAATCTGCACAACTGCAAATTTTACTGGTACTATGGGCAGTTGCTGCTTTGTGCAAGTCATCTAAAGTCATTCCATAACCATTATCTGCCACACGTACGCGCCATTGCTGTGGCCATAAGGAAATAACAATTCGTGTTGCACCTGCATCAAGGGAATTTTCTACCAATTCTCTCACCACAGAGGCTAAGGAGTCGATAACCTCTCCGGCTGTAATCAGATGTACGACTTCTGCTGGTAAAGCATAAATAGTTGACGCCATAAATTACAGTGTAGAGGATGGATGACAAGATTGTAGAGATGTTGCCTTAGTAGTCTGTCAACTCCTAAGAAACACAGGGAACAGGGAACTCTTAACAGGGAAATGGTGTTTCTTTCATTCGTTGGGGGCGTGTAATCGCGCCTGTTGGGCGCTCAGATCTTGCACCAGGGTCAAAAACCGGGTTTCTTGAGAAAGATGACACTTGCAAACCTTAATTTACTGTTCACAAAACCCGGTTTTTTAGGTCTTGTTGAGAATGGTGCAAGATGTCTGTCAAGGCAACTTTGGAAGTGCCCACCCCACGAAACTCCAGTAAGCGTTGACACTATTGGAAGTGAATGTTCACTCAAACACATCGCTCTTCAAACAAAACTTTTCTATCTACTGACTTTATAAATTACCTCTAAAGGTCATTAATCCTTTTTCTTCACTCTACTCAGGTTTGGAATTATACAAATTCATAAACTTTTACATCTATATCCTCAGTAAGACGTATACACATCAACCAATCGTTAATTTAAGTAAGAGTCTTTAAGGAGTTTCTATTTTAGTTTTCACTACCTTAAAGACCCATTTTTGTAGAACTTGAAAGGTAATTATGACACAATATACTCAATCAGCACCAGCAGAATATGCTGAACTTTTCAGAAACCTGTCCATAGATAACCAACTTGCCCTCCTGTGGTATCTCTATATTAAAATGGGTGGTTCGACCAGACCCGGAGACCCTGAAGGAACAGCACCCGATACTTCTGATGAACTTTTTAATAAGGTTAAAGGAAAGTCCCATGAAGAGCAACTTCAAATCATGCGAGATTTGTTGACACCTTCTAGCACAGATATCAGGCGGGAATATGACTCGTTAAGCAACAATACTAAGCTAGCTTTTTGGTATCGGTTGGCTCAAGGCATGGAAAATTCTACCATTGTTCCAGTACCATCTGACTATCAACTTTCTGCTCAAGCAAAAGAGTTGTTGTCTAGGCTTGAGCCGATTGACTTTGAACTACAATACGTTTTTCTCCGTGATGCATTGTTAGCAGGATACTAAGAGGACAAATTCACTGCTTGCAACAATGTTGTAGGCTTCTGGTGTTTTTTCTGCTTGGAAGGCAGCAGGTGATTCCACAGAAAAAGTTTATCAGTTATCAGCTAACTGTTAATTGTTAACTGATAACTGATAACTGTTAACTGATAAGGGCTTTAGTGGGTTGCGGGTTTAGCAACCCATTCAACAGGGAAACTGGGCGTTGTCTATAGGGCCAAGCAAAAGCATGACGGAATGCTGCATCCTGACAAGCTTGTAGCTGTTCAAAGTTAATAATGTCGTAAGTTAAGAGATTCTCGTACTCAAAAGGTAGACGCACATTGTGCAATCCAGCATTATCAGTACAAATAGCAATATCTACCCCTGCATCAAAGCAACGCTCAAATACTAACTTGAGTTGACGTATATCCTGCAAAGTACCGGTTTTGAGGTACGTTGTGGGGCAAACCTCTAAACACTGATTTCGCAAAGCCAAATCTTTGAGCAATTGGGGATACAGTAGGGGAATTTGGATACCGTGACCAATCCGCATCAGATATGGTAAAAGTTGGGGATCACATCCAGCAGTCGTTTCATAAAGGTGTCCTGTGGTGTTGAGTCCAAGCGATCGCGCATAATCATACAACCTTATCCATTCTTCTATGCGTTCTCTTGAGTAACTATCTCCCCCAGCTACATCTATTGCGCAAACATACTGTCTGCTTTGCGCTGCTAAATTAATAATTGCCTTATTCACCTCAAAGGGTAGGCGCGAGTGCATACAAAGAATTTGGCTGGTAACAATCGGATATTCTGGGAGTTTGCTTGCTTTACCCACAACTTCCACAACTTCGGCCATCATGTCAATTCTCTGTGATTGACTCAGATGGTCTGGTGTTCGTAGATAAGGGGTATAGCGCAACTCCAAATAAGCCAAATTTTCAAAAATATAAGCACCCCTAAGCAAGCGGTAGATAAAATAAGGCAAAGTCTCCACAGTTTGCACGCTTTCCACCAAGGTATGCAACTGCAAATACTCATCTAGAGTGTTGCGTGGACGCGTGTAGAAATCTTCAAATGCTGAATAATCAGCAAAGCGAGAAATCAACTCGGGCGAATGGCGCTCAAAGTACCGCCATAAAATACGAGGTACAACCGAACCGCCCAGATGCCTATGTAATTCTGCGTATAAAGTCATAGTAGTGTTTTAACAAGACTAAAAATTTTAATTATTATTAACAGTAACAAATAAAAAAACAAGTTGTGGGTGGGTAAAATTTCATAAGACTTTCTTATCTGCAAGGCACTGCGATTTATCTTCAAAACAGGACTCAAGAAGTTATAGGTATAAAAGTTTGCTCATTGGATAGCGCTTCTCCTTTGAATAAAGTAGAGATCGCTTCTTAAGATTTACTTTAGAAATTACCTCTAAGTATAAAAAACTTTCACAATTTGCTAGTGTTATTTTGACACTCCAAAATCCCAAATTTCAAATGGGTCTATGGCGAAGTTAATTGTTCTTAAATTAGATGGTGATTTAGAACACCAGGGATTTCGGGTGACACTAGAGATTGGCGAAGAATCTGCTCCCCCAGAAATAGAAATCTCTGGCAAATTACCACCATGTCCCGACTTGGCTACCTACCTGTGCCAGTGGCAACGTAAGTATCGCAGTTTGGGAATGCCAAGTCGCATCAAGCCACAAGAAATTATTTACGACGGTTCTATCACAACACGAATTTCAGAATGCCGCCAAAAAGCTAAAGTATTAATTGACTGCTTACAAAGATGGTTTGATTCTCAGGAATTTCGCTGTATAAACAACACGTTACGCGAAGAATTAAAACGAAACGAAGCTATTCGAGTACTCATTCGCACAGATAATCGTGAATTACAAAGAATTCCCTGGCATTTATGGGATTTTTTTGATAGATACTCATTAGCAGAATTTGCTCTTACGACAACAGCGTCACAAACCCCTCCAAAACCAACGCGTAAACCGAGAGTCAGAGTTTTGGCGATTCTGGGAAATAGTGATGGAATTAATGTTCAAATAGACCGTCAGTTGTTAGAAAATTTACCTTCTTCTGAAACAGTTTTTCTGGTAGAACCACAACGTAAAGAGCTAAACACTTATCTTTGGCAGCAGTGGGATATTTTATTTTTTGCAGGACATAGTGAAACTGCTGATAATACAGGTCGTATTTATATCAATAAAACGGATAGCTTAACAATAGAAGAGTTAGAGTTTGGTTTAAAAAGAGCGATCGCACAAGGTTTACAGCTAGCAATTTTTAACTCCTGCGATGGTTTAGGATTAGCGCAGCAGTTATCTTGTTTAAACATCCCGCAAATGATTGTCATGCGGGAACCCGTACCAGATGAGGTAGCACAGGAATTTTTAAAGCATTTTCTAAAAGCTTTTTCGGGTGGTAAATCTTTGTATCTGGCTTCACGGGAAGCAAGAGAAAAGTTGCAAGGCTTGGAGGATAAATTTCCCAATGCGACTTGGTTACCAGTCCTGATCCAAAATCCCAGAGTTGTCCCCCCTACATGGAAAGAATTAAGCACTCAAAAAAGCGACCCATTACGTCAAATTCTGACTGTGCTTATAGCGAGTGTGCTTGTCACAAGCATAGTCATGGGAGTGCGCTATTTCGGAATGTTACAACCGTGGGAATTGCAAGCTTACGACCATCTTATGCAACTGCGGCCCCGAATTGAAAGCTCAGATCCGCGCTTGTTAATAGTCACTATTGATGAAGCAGATATTTATTATCAGAACCAGAAAGGGATGAAAAGGACAGGATCGCTTTCGGATAAAGCACTGACTCAATTGTTGCAAAAACTTGAGCAGTATCAACCAACAACTATCGGTATAGATATTTATCGGGATTTCTCTGTAGATCCCAATTATCCAGATTTAATCACTCGCCTAAAGCAGGATGACCGTATTTTTGCAGTGTGCAAAGTTCCTGCTAATTCTGATGATGCACCTGATGGTATTCATCCCCCGTACGAAGTTCCAACAGGACGCCAGGGCTTTAGTGATTTTGTAGCAGATGACGATGAAGTCGCACGTCGCCAGTTATTGTATCTCACTCCTCCGGCAAAGTCTCCCTGTACAGCAGACAATGCTTTGAGCCTTCAGCTTGCACGTGACTATTTACTTTCTAAAAATATCAACGCAGATATCACTCAACAAGGGTACTTAAAAATTGGCAACGTTGTGTTTAAACCATTAAAGGAACACACTAGCGGTTACCAAGCAGTGGATGCGTCAGCCGGATATCAAGTGCTGCTGAATTATCGTTCGCTACGGACTCAGGAAAAGATTGCTGAGACTATATCTCTAAGAGATATCCTTAATAACAATAACCAAATTAACTCTGAGTTATTAAAAAATCGTATTGTCCTTATTGGCGTTACAGCCCCAAGTGATACTGATTATTGGAAGACTCCTTCCCATAACAAGAAAATACCAGGAGTGTTCGTGCAGGCGCATATGATAAGCCATATCCTCAGTGCTGTTGAAGATGGTAGACCTTTGTTATGGTGGTGGTCTTGGTGGGTGGAAGTACTCTGGGTTTGGATATGGTCATTGATAGGAGGAATGATAGCTAGGCGCTACTCAAAGCCGGTGTACCTTGGATTGGCAGTAGCAGGAGGGCTATTCATATTATTTGGAATTTGTTTTGGCATCTTTACACAATTGGGATGGATACCACTGATTCCCCCTGCCTTGACATTAATATTAACAGCGATGGCTGTGGTGTGGAAAATACGAGGATAAAATTCCGGAATACAAGTATTGCGTCTTGATGTTAAATGGTAGCATCGGCATATGGATATTTAATTATGAAACTTGCTGGCGTTATCCCTGTGATACTTCTGTGTCTTGCGAGTTACTCTCCACAAGCGCAAGCACAAGTTGCTCAACCAGTCAAGAATAAGAATGCAAATACACAAAACCGCCTTGAGAAATTGAACTTTCCACGTACCGGCGCACCCACTGGTCGCCGTCAAGGAGGAGCAAGACGTAATGGCTGTCCAGACCTGAAACAGTCTGTAACCGCTTTAGTTCCAGGTGAGAAAACTGTCAATGAATCGATATCTTTTTTATCATTGACAGTCTCTGAGTATCCAACCTTTTGGGTTTATCTTCCCGACTTACCCACGAATCTGCGTTCTGGAGAGTTTATATTTCAAGATGAAAAAGGCAAAAATATCTACAAGACACCTTTGACGCTGCCTGATAGGTCTGGTGTCATTGGCATGACTCTACCACAAAATCCGCAATATGCCCTTAAGCAAGACAATAAGTATCAATGGTACTTCAAAGTTTATTGTGGCAACCCGGAAAACACATCTGATTATTATTACGTAAAAGCATGGGTGCAAAAAGTTGCGCTCACCCCGAATCTTGAAAGTCAGTTAAAGGTGGCAAAACCGAAAGAATACACTGCTTATGCTGTTAATCAAATTTGGCAGGATGCTGTTACGAATTTAGCTGATATGCGTCGTACTAATTCAAGTTCATCGGTGCTTGCACGGGATTGGAATGATTTGCTAAAAGCTGTTGGGTTGGAAGAGTTTGCTACTGCGCCGATTATTGGGCGTTATGATTCCCAAAGATAATTGTTGCAGGAGAGTTATGCGGTTGATAAACACAGAGTGAGAATAGCGAGCCAATTGCCGCCAGTTCAATTACCACTGATGCTTTGGGCAATGTCAAATTGTTGGACAAAAGTTTTCTTATTAGTTATTTAATGAAGTTTTGTTAAGAAATAGGAGTTTTTGCATAAAACTCGTACCTCAGAAACCGAGAAGAAGGCAGATGTTACTTTGAGCACCACTAAATGTGGTTTACTTTATACTGGTGCAGCATAATCGTTGTTCGGGAACTGAAACGCTTGAGGAGGTGCAATGTCCGGCTTTGGGAGTACTCGTTGGGGTTGGTTGTTAGGAATTACGCTAGGTGGTGCGTACGCTTTGTCTGCAAATTGTGCTCTTGCCCAAATCACTCCAGATGGCACTTTACCTAATAACTCGAATGTCACACAACAGGGTAATAACTTCAATATCACTGGAGGAACTCAAGCGGGAAGCAATTTGTTCCACAGCTTTCGGGAGTTTTCTGTTCGTGCTGGTGACACAGCTTTCTTTAATAATGCAGTGGATATTCAAAATATCATCAGCAGAGTAACGGGTAGCTCAATATCTAACATTAATGGGTTAATTAAAGCAAATGGCACTGCAAACTTGTTTTTGATTAATCCCAACGGCATTATATTTGGTCAAAATGCGCGGTTGGATATTGGTGGTTCGTTTGTGGCGACTACAGCTAGTGCTCTAGCTTTTGGCAATCAAGGCTTTTTCAGCGCAACGAATCCGAATACACCACAACTGTTGACGATCAATCCTTCTGCGTTTCTATTTAACCAAATTCGTGCCGCATCTATCCAAAATAACTCAATAGCTGACTCCGGTCTCAATCTATCTTCTGAGTTTACAGTAAGGGGTTTGCGCGTACCAGATGGCAAGAGTTTGCTGTTGGTAGGCGGTGATATCAATATGAATGGTGGAGGATTGTTTGCTTTTGGTGGGCGAGTCGAGTTAGGTGGGCTAGCTGGTGCGGGAACAGTTGAGTTGAATAGGGATGGTAATAATCTAAGTTTGAGTTTTCCCAATGGTGTAGAAAGAAGCGATGTTTCTCTTAGCAATGGTGCTAAGGTAGCGGTGATTGCTGATAATGGTGGAAGTATCGGGGTTAATGCCCGGAATTTGGCAATGACAGGAGGGAGTTTCCTGTATGCAGGTATAGAGAGTGGACTGGGTTCTGATAATAGTAAGGCGGGAAATATTGATGTTAATGCCATTGGAGCAATAAACCTTAACAATGAAAGTGAAATTGCTAATCGGGTGCTAGTAGAAGCAAATGGACAGGGAGGCAATGTCAATATCAGTGCTAGCACGTTACAAGTTTTGGGTGGGGCACAGGTAAGTGCTAGTACATACGGTGTGGGCAAAGGGGGAAATTTGAGGATTGATGCCCAAGACGTGCAACTGATTGGTGAAAGCGCTGATGGTCAGATTGGCAGTGGTTTGTTTGCTTCTGCACAGCCAAACTCAACAGGGAATGCGGGAGATTTGACGATCAAAACTAATACCTTGCTAGTACGAGATGGGGCAGTGGTAAGTGTTAGTACATTTGGTGCGGACAAAGGAGGAAATTTGAGGGTTGATGCCCAAGACGTGCAACTGATTGGTACAAGCCCTACTGATAATCGGGTTCCTAGTGGTTTGTTTGCTTCCGCAAATCGAAACTCAACAGGGGATGCGGGAGATTTGATGATCAAAACTAATACCTTGCTAGTGCGAGATGGGGCACAGGTAAGTGCTAGCACATTTGGTGCGGGCAAGGGGGGAAATTTAACCGTTGATGCCCAAGATGTGCAACTGATTGGTGAAAGTGCTGATGGTCAGATTGGCAGTGGTTTGTTTGCTTCTGCAGGAAACTCAACAGGGGAAAACTCAACAGGGGATGCAGGAGATCTTACGATCCGAACTAATACCTTGCTAGTGCGGGATGGGGCAGTGGTAAGTGCTGGCACTTTCGGTGTGGGCAAAGGGGGAAATTTGAGGATTGATGCCCAAGACGTGCAATTGATTGGTACAAGCGCTGATAGTCAGTTTCCCAGTGGCTTGACTACTTCTACAGATCGAAACTCAACAGGGGATGCGGGAGATTTGACGATCAAAACTAATACTTTGCTAGTGCGAGATGGGGCACAGGTGAGTGCTAGTACAGGTGGTGCGGGGAAAGGGGGAAATTTGAGTGTTGATGCCCAAGATGTACAACTGATTGGTACAAGCACTGATAATAAGTTTGGTAGTGTCTTGAGTGCTGAGGCAGTGCGAAACTCAACAGGGAATGCGGGAGATTTAACGATTAAAACTAATACCTTGCTAGTGCGAGATGGGGCTGGAGTAACCGTGCAGAGTTCCGGAACAGGAACCGCAGGCAACATGACAGTAAATGCTCGCTCTATCCGTTTAAACAACAACGCCATACTCAGCGCCAACACACAAAGCACTAAAGTTGACCCGAATAGAGAACAGGCGACAATTAACATTAACTCACAAAATTTAATAATGAGTCGCAATAGCAACATCTTCACTAACGCAACAGGAGAAAACGTCATTGGCGGCAACATCAATATTGACACCGATTTCCTCATTGCTTTTGAAAATAGTGACATCAGAGCCGATTCTGCTAACTTCCGTGGTGGAAATGTGCTCATCAATGCGACTGGTATCTTTGGTACACAATTTCGAGATGCAGCTACTCCCAATAGTGACATCACTGCCACTGGGGGAAGTCCTGAGCTAAGTGGTACCGTGCAAATCGACACACCTGACATTGACCTCAACAGTGATTTAGTCAACTTACCGTCAGTACCAATTGACACCAAACTAGCTCAAGGTTGCAACTCTCCCAACTATGCGAAAAGCAGTTTCATTATTACCGGGCGCGGCGGTTTACCTCCCAACCCCAAAGACATTCTCACACCAGACGCTGTGCAAGTCGATTGGGTGAGTCTCAACCCAAATACTGACAAGGGCAAGAGTCCATCTGTTTCGACGCATCCAACAAACCCCACGCCAGAACCTATCGTTGAAGCGACTGGGTGGGTGTTTAACGATAAAGGCGAGGTAGTCTTCACAGCTGATGCACCCACCACCACGCCTCGCAGTTCTTGGCAAACACCACCTAAGTGCGGAAGATTTAAATCAAATCCTTAATATTACCGGTTCTTTTATCCTTCTTGTTGCCTTAACCAGGCTTCTAAATCAGTTAGGGCTGAAAAATCTAACAACGCCTCTCCTAACGCCTCCAATTGCTCAATGGATAATTCTCTCACTCGCTCAATTAATGATAAATCAATCTCACCAAAACGGCGATTTAGTTGACGTATAATTAGACGTTGTTCTCCTTGTTTGTTTCCTTCCTGTATTGCTTGTTCTCTGTCTTGCTGATAAAGTGATGCTAATCTCATAACTAATTCCCTATCATCTTCTTCTGGATTTTGAGCTACTAATAGGTTTTTCTGCAAGTTGTACAACAATTCTAACGCTGCTTTCCGGAATGGGTGATTTGCTGGTAGCGCAACGAATTCATCAATTGCCTGGTTTTGTACCGTTCCTCGCCCAAGAACTCTCAACCACAGTGTTTCTGGAGTTCTTGGTAACTGGTGAATGGCAACTATGGCTGTTCGCAAATACTCTGCCATAAAGTGTACTCCAGACACCCAATCTACTCGTTGTGTTGCGCCAAATCCAGATAACAATGTTGTGGATGCTGTGGGTGTGAGAATCCATAATTTTGGGATGGCTGATTCTGCAATGGATGTTTTGTTTCTATTGGCTTCTCGCTGTAATTCACCCCTGACTTCTAATAGTTTCAGAAGACAATCACAAATTTCGTCTTTGGATGCAGCATTGCGAAACGGTTCAAAGATAGCAGGTGTAGCCGCAAATCTCCCCAACAATCCCAGTGTTTCTAAATTAGAATTCTGTTGTGATGAAGGAGCAAAAAAGACATCAATTTCTCTTACTTCTCCCGCCACGCGCTTGGGTGCTTGTACTTCCCCATAAGGTTTTAGCAATTCTTCAAGATAGTCTTTGGAAAATTGGTCATAAATAAATCGAGTCATTCAATTTGATTGATTGGAAAAATTTAAGTAATGAATATTATTTTAATTCCTTCAATTACGAATTGTTTCGTCATAACCAATTCCCCAACAACACATAAGGTGCCCAGTAATATGGCTCGCTCTTTTTTTTAAAAACCGCAACTTGAGCACGCTGGAGTGCTTCAGCTTTACTCACCCCATTATTTAACTGTCGGTAAAACTCGCTCATCAAATCTGCGGTAGACTGGTCATCTACAGACCATAAAGAAGCCAAAGTACTGCGTGCACCCGCCCGCACAGCAACTCCCGCTAATCCTAATGCTGCACGTTTGTCTCCTGCTGCTGTTTTACAAGCACTCAGAACAAGTAATTCAATATTACTTGACCTACTAGATTCACTGACTCGCAGTAAGCTATCAAATTCCTTCACCTTAAGTAGTTTATCCCAAGCAAGAATAAAAGTTTTTTCTGGATCAGAACTAAACTCGCCATGAGTCGCCAAATGAACTACCGAGAATGGGTCTGATTTTAGCTCGTTTTGCAAGTTGTTTTCAGTAAACTTCTGATTTAACAGTTCTTCACTCCTGGGTACCTCAGACTTGATTTCTTCTAATTCTCGTGGCACATTTTGCAATGCCGGAAACCCAAAGCGTTGTTCACCCACTCCAGCAGTTAAAGCATTTAACTGTACTTTTTGCAAGGGTTTGGGGTCAAAAAGTTGCAAACCAGGGGTAAGAGCTAAAGCATATTTTTCTATCAGATATTTCTGCTGCTGTTTATCGTAGAGAACCCCCATCGGGATATTCTGCAATTCACTATCGAGTACAAACACTAAAGTTTTAATTTCATTCTTGGTTAACTCTGGTTCCATTGGTCGAATTAACCAATCATAAATTTCCTGAGATTGCTCTTGAACCTGAAAAGTTTGTTCGACTTGCAGTAAGTCTTTTCGCACAGAAGCGACAGTGCTTTCTACTTTCTCCCGAGGTATAGCCGTTGTATATTTACGAAGTTCTTTTTGTCCAGGTAAGGTGAGAATAACTTCAATGCGGTCTGGTAATATAATTGGATATATGATGGCTGCTTTTTTGTCTTGCCCAAGCGCAGTGTCAATTGTTACCCTAGGTTCTACACAAGGTGAGCGGAAGAAGTTGTTCAGTTCCGCCTGCTGTAGCGATTCAATCACGTTACGGGCTTGCGTGAGGTTGTATTGCATAGTTTCAGCGTTACCCTGGCTTTGCAACTGCAAATCAACCAACCCCCGATAGACAGGTTCCACACTTTCCCGGAAGGAAAACTGAATTTCCGGATTCATGGCGACTAAGTCCCGACGCAGAGACTCAAGGGTTTTGAATGCTGAATCGTATGCTGCAGTTGCTCCTTTTATATCTCCCTTGGCTTTGAGCAAACGTCCTAACTGCCATTGCCACTGATAAGCAATGTCTTGCGGTTCAAGAGTTTGAGCTATAAGTAGGGCTTGCTTGGTTAGGTTTTGTGCCTCAGAGAATTGCCCTGTTTTTTCGTACAACCCGCCAAGAGTCCCAAGTGCATAAGATTCTGCTCGCGGGTCTTTTAAGTTTCGTGCCGTCTCTTTAGCAGAGTACAACATCTGAGCAATATCCAACCATGAAGAATTATCTGTATTCGTTTTCTGTCTTAATTGTGTTATGCTTTGAGCATAGTTAATCTGGGCATATACTGTCGTTCGGCTGGCGGGCAATTTGGTTATTTGAGGTTGAATTTGAGACGCCAATGCTAAAGCCGCAGGAAATTGTTCCTTTTCTACAAGTAAGCTAAGTTGATTGAGTTGTGCTTGGATGCGCGTGGTGGGTTGTGCGACAAGGGCAGCTTGTTGGTAGTATTTTAATGCAGCTTGAGTTTCTTTCTCGGCTTGGGTTGTATTTCCCAGAGTGAGTTGAGTTTTTCCCTGCGCGATCGCCGTGTTACCCAAACTAAGCAAAGTCTCACCAATAGCTGTTGATGATTGCACTCGCTGCGCCACTGCTAAACTTTCCTTCAAGACTTCCCTAGAGGTGTTTAAATCACCGACAACTCGCAAGATATTGCCGAGACTACGCAATCCTGTTGCTTTCAGTGGAGAGTCTGGAAGCTTTGTGAGAGATTGCTGAACCTCAGTTAAAATCTTACTCGCCTGACGGTAAAGTCCCAAAGCTTGCATGGCTTGAGCTGTATTAATGCGGTTACGAGTTAATGTTGCTTCATCCCCTATTTGCTTGTAAATCTTTGCGGCTTCTTGCCATGTGGAAAGTGCAGTTTGAGTTTGTCCTTTTGCCAATTGTAACCGCCCTTGCACATCTAAAGCTTGGGCGAAGATTACAGAAGCCTGTTTTGAGTTGTCGCCATTTTTTAAGAGATTTAGACTTTGGGTAATTGCACTTTCAGCTTCAGTCCACTGTCCCAGTTGCTGATAAACTAGGGAAAGATTACTCAAAGTCATCGCTTGCTTGAGTTTATCGCCACTAGCTCTAAAAGTAGCAGCTGCTTGTTCCAAAACTTTAAGTGCTTCAGAAAATCTTCCAGCATCATACAGTGCTTTACCCTGTTGCACAGAGTTTTCGCTTTGAGCCCTCTGACTTGGGGGAGTCTGGGTAGTAGAATTAACAGCAACAACGGCTGTTACCATTGGTGAAAGTACTGTGCAGAGAAATGCAGTCAGCAGTGCTAATATAGCCTGATTCAGCCACTTTCTACGCACTCGCCCAGACATCAGAAAGGGTTGTATTGTATGGAAAAATACAGACCGTTTTCTTGCCATGTTCTTTCCCTTGATTCAACAGATATTAAAGGAATACCCCAATCAAGACGAGCAGTAAAGCGATCGCCCTGTGACCAGCGTAAACCAAGACCGACGGATGCTAAAGTGTTAGGGTTCGGATTATCTCTATCTGAACTGTTCCAACCAACACCGAAATCAACAAAAGGGATGATTTGTAAAACGCCATTTATCTCGCGCACACGGAAAATTGGGACTTGAACTTCCGCAGAAGCAAAAGCACCATTATCCGTAAGTAAGAAATCTTGACGGTAGCCGCGAACATTATCCAAACCGCCTAAACCAATCTGCTCTAAAGGTAGCAGTGCTCTTGATGCCAGTTGCATATCTGCACGAAGTAATAGTACAGTGTCAGGAGCCAAAAGACGTACCCATTGAGCTTGTCCTTGCCATGAGAAAAAGCGGCTATCGGGAGGGTTACTATTAATTGTCGCATCTAATGCACCCAGTCCAATGTTAAATTGAGAGCGAGCAGCGATAACTTCACGGCTGTTACGACTCGTCCATTCTTGAAAAAATCGTAATGCTGATACGCGAGTGCGTCCTTCCTCATCAGCGCCAGGCGAAAGTAAATTCGGGGGAACTCCCTCTTGTTGGAACAGCCGGGAAGAAATTTCACTTTCTCGTCTTGAGGCGGTAAAGCCAAGAGCAAATTCTTGTGTGGGAGTTTGGATGACTGGCTGACGGAATGTGAGTTCGTAGTAGCGGGAAGCTGATTGAATATCTAGGGAATTGAAAGGACGTTCAATGATTTCGCTGGATGTCGTACCGTAGTAAAAAGAGAGAGTGCCATTTTGGGGATTGAGGGGAAACGTGTAGCTACTATCAAAGGCGTTACTGCCATCGGTGTTGGTGTAAGCTAAACTCAGACCATCTCCAAATCCGAGTAAGTTAGCTTCGTTCACTTGTAATCGGCGGCGGAAACTACCAACACTGGGCGATCGCCTATTATCCAGAACAATTTGGCTACTGAAAGTTTTTGCTTCTTGTATCTGAACTTGTAATATAGTTGTACCGGGACGCGTTCCAGCGGTGAGTTCAGCAGACAGGTTTTGAATCAAAGGGTTAAGTTGCAGCAGTTGCAAGGCTTCTAGCAAGCGTTCTCTATTGAGAGGTGGCGAAGTTCCTCTCGCTAGACGGCTGCGTACATAATTGCGTCTGAGTCGTCTGGTACCTGTGACTTGGATGTCTTCTAATTTACCTTCGATTACCTGGAGTTTGACAACACCGGACTCCATTGTTTGAGGTGGGAGATATGTTCCAGAAGTGATGTAACCTTTTTTGATGTACAATTCTGTGATAGCGTTACGAGCCTGAAACACTTCAGTCAATGAGATAGGTTTATTGGTAAAGGGAGCAAGTACCTTATCTAACTCTTGCTGGCTAAATACGGTGCTACCTATAACTTCAAATCGTTTAACAACGATAGTTTCAGGAAACTTACCAGGAATTGGTTCACTCGGTGTGGGAGTTGGGCGAGAAGGGGGAAGTAAGTTTTCTGGCGGAGGAAGTGGCTGTGGGGGTTTGGGTGTGGGAACTGGAAAAGATGGGCGTGGTTGCACATCCTGCGGTGAAGGGAGTTGTTGAGTTTGGAAAGAATTGCCGTTTGGTAGTTGTGCTGGAGGTACAACTTGTGCTAAAAGGCGTTTAGGAGTGATGAGCAGCAATGCAACTATACTTATATATAGTATTATCTCACTAAATTTTTGATACAAATGCACCCCACCGCCTGCGGCACCTCCCCTTACTAAGGGGAGGTTTTGAGACAAATGCACCCCACCGCCTTTGGCACCCCTCTCCTTTATAAGGAGAGGGGCAGGGGGGTGAGGTGAGACCAGTGCGAATGACGGCTCTCCCTCCGTAGGCATCTGGCGTTCGCGTAGCGTCTCCGCAGGAGATACCCGGAGGGTATAAGTCATGAATGCAAAGCGCATATTAGTTTTCATGACACTTCGATGGTGTTTGCCAAGAATTCTGCTGTTGTGTTGGGGCTTGTGCTGTAAATATGACTTCGCCCCCCGGACCGAATACCCAGCCAGTCGCTTCTACTATTGGGGCTGGTGTGGTAGGATTTGGATTGGTGGAAATATTTGTAGTTGAGTTTTTTTCTAGATTAGGGTTGAGTGTTACCCAATCTACCTGTACGGCGTCAGGTGTGAGAATGTCTTTGGGGTTGGGGGGTAAGCCGCCGCGCCCGGTGATGATGAAACTGCTTTTCGCATAACCAGGAGAGTAGCAACCTTGGGCGAGTTTGGTGTCAACTGGGACTGATGGTAAGTTGACTAAGTCGCTGTTGAGGTCAATCTCAGGTGTGTTAATTTGCACGGTACCACTTAGCTCAGGACTTCCCCCTGTGGCGGTAATGTCACTTGTTCTATCAGATGCCACATTTCGGAACTGTGTACCAAAGATACCAGTAGCATTGACTCGCACATTTCCGCCACGGAAGTTAGCAGAATTGGCGCTGATGTCACTATTTTCAAAACCAATGAGGAAATCGGTGTCAATATTGATGTTGCCGCCGATGACGTTTTCACCTGTTGCGTTAGTTCTGATGTTGCTATTGCGACTTATTATTAAATCTTGTGAGTTAATGTTAATTGTCGCCTGTTCCCTATTCGGGTCAACTTTAGCACTTTGTGTGTTAGCGGTAAGAAAGGCGTTATTGTCTAAACGGATAGAGCGAGCATTTACTGTCATGTTGCCTGCGGTTCCTGTTCCCAAACTTTGCACGGTTACTGCAGCCCCATCTTGAACTAGCAAGGTATTAGTTTTAATTGTCAAAGAACCTGCATCCCCTGTTGAATTTTGCGTTGTGGAAGCACCCAAGCCACTGCGAGCCCGACCATCAGCACTTGTGCCAATCAGCTGCACATCAGAGGCATCAACAATTAAAGAACCCCCCTTGCCTGCACCAAATGTAGCAGCACTCACCTGTGCCCCATCTTGAACTAGCAAGGTATTAGTTCGGATCGTAAGATCACCCGCATCCCCTGTTGAGCTTGGGTCGGCAGAAACAAACAAGCCACCAGGAAACTGACCATCGGCTGCTTTACCAATCAGTTGTATATTAGTAGCATCAACCTTCAAAGAACCCCCCTTGCCCGCACCAGATGTACCAGCAGCTACCTGTGCGCCATCTTTGACTTGCAAGGTATTAGTTTTTATTGTCAAATCACCTGCATCCCCTGTTGCGTTTGACGCTGCCTCAGCATACAAGCCACTGGGAGCCTGACCATTGGCGCTTGTACCAATCAGTTGTATATCTTGGGCATCAACAGTTAAATTTCCTCCCTTGCCCGAACCAAATGTACCAGCAGCTACCTGTGCGCCATCTTTGACTAGCAAGGTATTAGTTCGGATCGTAAGATCACCCGCATCCCCGGTTAAATTTCGCAGTGTGTCAGCACGCAAGCCACTGGCAAACCGACCATCGGCACTTCTACCAATCACTTGTACGTCTTGAGCATCAACGCTTAAATTTCCCCCCTTGCCAGAACCAAATGTACCAGTAGCCACCTGTGCCCCATCTCGCACTAGCAAGGTATTAGTTTTAATTGTCAAATCTCCCGCATCTCCCGCATCTCCTGTTGAGTTTGGCTGTGCAGAAGTATACAAGCCACTGCCAACCCGATTATCAGCGCTTGTACCAATCAGTTGCACATCTTGGGCATCAACCCTCAAATTTCCTCCTTTGCCCGCACCGGAAGTGACAGCACTCACCTGTGCTCCATCTCGCACAAGCAAGGTATTAGTTTTAATTGTCAAATCTCCCGCATCCCCTGTTGAGTTTCGTTCTGCGGAAGCAAACAAGCCACTGCCAAACTTATTATCAGCGCTTCTACCAATCAGTTGCACATCTTGGGCATCAACCCTCAAATTCCCCCCTTTGCCCGCACTAAATGTACCATTACCTACCTGTGCCCCATCTCGCACAAGCAAGGTATTAGTTTTAATCATCAAATCTCCCGCATCCCCTGTTGAGTTTTGCACTGCGGAAGCAAACAAACCACTGATAACCCGATTATCAGCGCTTGTACCAATCAGTTGCACATCTTGGGCATCAATCCTTAAATTTCCCCCCTTGCCCGCACCAAATGTACTAGCGCTCACCTGTGCCCCACCTGAAATTTGCAACGTGCTAGCACTGATACTGACATTGCCTCCCTGTCCACTTGCTTCTGCTAGCACCTGATTATTAATGGAACTTCTATTGTTAAGACTTATTGCTCCAGTTGCGTTAACTTCAATATTTCCCGCCTTACTATTATTAAAACCCAATCCACTCGCTATGCCTGCAAACAGGTAACTCGCTCCCGTCATCGCTAAATTCCGGGCATTAACCACGAGACTTCCACCATTGCCAGCAGCCACATTTACAGGGGCACCATTGCTCAGGTAAACATCGCTTCTTTCTACACTATCGGGAAAACTCAAACTCAGATTATTACCATTCCCATTCAACCCAACTGTTCCCGCACTTGCTAATCCACCTAACTCAACTCGCCCACCAAAAGCATATAATCCTCCACCATCCATATTGATATCACCGCCTACCAACAGCAAACTCCTGCCATCTGGTACGCGCAAACCCGTTGCTGTAAACTCAGAAGATGGATTTAAGCCGGAGTCTGCAACTGAGTTATTTTGGATAGATGCGGCACGAATTTGGTTAAATAGTAAAGCCGAAGGATTAACCGTCAACAGTGGAGGAGTATTTGGATTCGTTGCACTGAAAAAACCTTGATTGCCAAATCCAATAGCATTAGCTGTCGTCCCTACAAACGAACCCCTAACATCCAAACTGGCATTTCTCCCAAAAATAATCCCATTTGGATTTATCAAAAACAGATTAGCATTACCCAAAACACCAAGTTTCCCAAAAATCCTAGATGCATCACTCCCCGTCACCCGACTCAGAATATTCTCAATCCCACTTGGGTTAGCAAAATACGCCTCTCGTCCTTCACCGATATTAAATTGTGAAAAACTGTGAAACAAGTTAGCGCCGCGAATCGCTCCACCATCAATCCTGTCAGCTTGTGGGCTTGTTGGTGTAACTACAGAACTTTCTGCTCCCAGTGTACCATCAGCCACAGGTTTGAGTTCTTGAGCAAGAGTTGAACTTGTAGAGAATGCGAGTGGAAGCAACACAGCTGCGCTAAGCGCACACCAAGGAGCAATCCCTAACCTCAAGAAGAATCTGCACACAAGAGCATTCATCCTTAACACAATCGACACCCCCCAGCACTCCTTTGGCGTTGCACTCTTTTTTGAGTCAACCACATTTTCCGTTCGTCAAAGTAATATCTACTGACTTCTCAGCTTCAGCGCACAAGTTTTATGCAAATTTTACCAATTATTTACAAAACTTCATCATTAGAGAGTTGAGGAATTTGCCGTTTATGAGTAGTTATGTCTTTCCCCAGTTAATTATTGGAAGTTGAAGTCACTGTACTACAGTGAGTTTGTGCCTGCCATGAACTGTCAGGCGTAGTAGTGGATGCCGAAGCTGTGAAGACCACTTCACCTTTGGCGTTGAACACCCAGCCAGTGGCTTCAACTATTGGGGCTGGTGTGGTAGGATTTGGATTGGTGGAAATATTTGTAGTTGAGTTTTTTTCTATTTCGGGATTAAGAGTTACCCAATCTACCTGTACGGCGTCAGGTGTAAGAATGTCTTTGGGGTTGGGAGGTAAGCCGCCGCGTCCGGTGATGATGAAACTGCTTTGAGCATAACCAGGAGAGTAGCAACCTTGGGCGAGTTTGGTGTCAACTGGGACTGAGGGTAGGTTGATTAAGGCGCTGTTGAGGTCGATGTCGGGTGTGTTTAGCACAACTGTGCCGTCTGTGCCAAACTCGGAAGAAGCGTTAATTTCACTGATTTTTTCATCCTCAAACAACTGGGTGCGGTTCTGGAGTCCGTAGATGCCAGTAGCGTTAATTGTAATCCGACCTCCATTGCCTTGGATCGCTTTAGCAATGATGTCGCTATTTTCACTTGGCACAGCCACAATGAAGCCATTGGGGGTATTGATGGTAATGTTGCCACCATTGCCTTTTTCGCCAGCTTCAGCAGATATCTGACCGCCACGGCGCAATAGCAATAAATCTCGTGCATCTATTGTAACATTGCCACCATCACTTGATTGTGTACTGGCAAATATCCCACTAGCAGGACTTGCTGCTTGGTTAGGTTGACTACTATCAAAGTTGGGGTTATTACCTGTGATCAGAATGCGTTCAGTGTTTTTGAGGGTGATGTTACCTGCATCGCCGCTGTTTGAGGCAGTAGTGACAAGTTGTCCGCCACCAGTTAGCTCGATTACCTTAGCATCAACAGTGATATTACCGCCGTTGAGGGTATTTTCACTTTTCGCCCCTAAACTCGCCCCATCCGATACACGTAAGGTAGGAGTATTAATATTGATTTCACCAGCAACTCCGCTGGCTCTTTTCTCACTCTTCGTTGTCAAGGTACTATAAATATATTGTTGTGCGCGATCGCCATCTCTGCCTATCAATGGGTCACGACCAGAGATTTCGACTTTATCTATAGCATTAATTTGAATATTGCCGGAGTTTGTACCGCTGAACGACCTAGCTGACACTTCCGACCCATCAGTTACAGAAACAGACTGTCCGCTTATGTTGATATTACCACCATTACCTTCTGCTGCGGGGAAATTTGTGTCATCAGTACCAAAACTGGCATTGACCAAGCTATTTTGGATAGAGACAGAACCGGTAGATTGCACTGTGATGTTTCCGGCATTCCCTCCTGAAATGGTGCTAGCAACAAGCGAACTATTGGAAGCCAAAGATACAGAGTCATTGCCAAACAGTAATATGTTGCCCGCATCTGTTTTCCTGCTGGATGCGCTAAGATAAGCACTTGATAAAGAAATAGAGCCATTGGCTTTTAGTGATATATTTCCGCCGCCCAGTCCTTCCTCTGCACTGCGAGTGGAAATTACCTTATCGTTGCCATCAACATCCTGCCCAATTAAAGAAATCGAACCATTGGCTTGTAGGGACACGTTTCCACCACGTCCCTTTCCATTGCCACTAGCATCTAGTGCCGGGCTATTAGCCTGATTATCTATGAAAATCTCACCAGCCTTGATACTGATGTCACCTGCATTACCCGTGGCTTCTTGTTCTGCGCTTGTCGTCAATGTACTATTTGGAAAGCTTGTAGCGCGATCGCTGTTCGTATCATTAAATGGATCATTGCCTGATATTTCGACTTTGTCTGTGGCATTAATTTGAATATTGCCAGAGTTTCCTTTTCCGACTGCTCTAGCTGTCACTTCCGTTCCAGCATTGACAGAAACAGACCGCCCACGTATATTAATATCACCTGCATTGCCTCCAAAACCACGTTTAGTGGTTGCCACTAAGCTAGATTGGAAAGAGACAGAACCGGACGATTGCACTGTGATGTTTCCAGAGTTCGCTTCTTCAAAACTTGAGGCATTAAGCGAGCTATTGTTTGCTATGGATACGAAATCCTTGGCTTCCAGTGATATGTTTCCCCCATTTCCCTTCTGACTCCTGTTGATGGCGTCAAGATAAGCATTTGATAAAGAGATACCATTGGCTTTCAATGATATATTTCCAGATCCCAGTCCCTCCTGCGAGGCACTACGGGACGAAATCAGCCTATCGCCGGCTTGTTTATCCTGCCCAATTAAAGAAATCGAGCCTGTAGCTTCAAGTGATATGTTTCCCGCACGTCCCTGTCCACGGCTACTAGAATCGAGTGCTGGATCGCTAGCCAAATTAGTTATGGAAATCTCACCAGCCTTAATGCTAATGTCACCTGCATTACCAATAGCATCAGTATTAACCATATTGGTAACTCGGCTCACCTGACTAATTGTCACTAACCCAGTAGCATTGAAGGTAATATTTCCAGGAGGTAAGCTATCTGCCGTTAACCCTTGCCCAATGCCTGCTCTAATCTCACTTCCTCCCAAAATCTCTATATTTCGGGCGGTAATCCCTACACTACCTTGACCTTTATCACTCACATCAACCGTAGCGCCATTGGTAAGCGATACATCCGCTTTCTCTACATCCTGTGGAACGCTCAAGGAAAGATTATTGCCATTAACTGAAAGCCCTACCGTTCCCACTCCTGCGACTGCTGCCAACTCGACCCGACCATTTGCAGCTTGCAACGAGCCGCCATCCAACACAACATTACCACCCACCAGCGCCAATGTTCTCTCTGGCTGGACTTGTAGACCAACGGTTGTACCACTACTATTAGTGGCGACAGATTGATTTTGGATACTTCCCGGATTCACCCCAAATTGTAGACCAATGGGAACACTCACGGTCAACAATGGTTTTGTTTGAGGAGCTAAAGCACTAAACTCTATCCCATCCGCAAACTTCAAACTACTCGCCGTACTCCCTACAAACGAACCCCTGACATCCAAACTGGCATTTTTCCCAAAAATAATCCCATTCGGATTAATCAAAAACAGATTAGCATTACCCAAAACACCAAGTTTCCCAAAAATCCTAGATGCGTCACTCCCCGTCACCCGACTCAGAATATTCTCAATTCCACTTGGGTTAGCAAAATACGCTTCTCGTCCTTCACCGATACTAAATTGCGAAAAACTGTGAAATAAGTTAGCGCCACGAATCGCTCCACCATCAATTCTGTCAGCTTGTGGGCTTGTTGGTGTGACCACAGAACTTTCTGCTCCTAAAGTCCTATCAGCCACGGGTTTGAGTTCAGTAGCGAGAGTAGAATCTGTAGAGAATGCAACTGGCAGCAACACGGCTGCGCTTAGCGCACACCAAGGAGAAATTCCTAACCTCAAGAAGAACCTGCACACAAGAGCATTCATCCTAAACACAACCGACACCCCCTAGCACTCCTTTCCAGTTGCACTCTTTTTTGAGTCAACCACATTTTCCCTTCGTCAAAGTAATATCTATCTACTTCTCAGCTTCAGCGCACAAGTTTTATGCAAATTTTACTAAATATTTACAAAACTTTATAAATGGAGTAATCAGAAAAACCCCGCGCTGTCAAATAACATTGCGGGGCTGGTGAATACTAATCAGACTCGAAAAAACCTTTTCTGCCCTGTGTCTTCTTCATAGATTGGTTGAAATTGCCTGTACGGGACAGGTGGGAATACACTGTTCACAGACAATGCAGCGCGATCGCGTAAACGTCAACTTATAACTCTGGGGATCGAGATTGAGCGCTTGTGTTGGGCAAACTCCTGTACACAAACCACAGTGGACGCATATGTCTTCATCAATGATGATTTCTCCTAAAGCTTGGGAGACGGTGATGTTTTGCGATCGCATCCATTCAATCGCTGCATCCAATTCATCAATATCTCCCGAGAGTTCCACCACCAGTTTACCAATTTGATTTGGTGCAACCTGAGCACGAATAATATTTGCAGCAACGTTAAAATCTCTTGCCAATCGGTAAGTGACTGGCATTTGAATGACACGTTTGGGAAAGGTGAGTGTGACTCGTTTTTTCACAGTTTCATTTTGGGGGTATCCCAAGCATATTTTACCAGTTAACAGTTATCAGTTATCAGGTAGGAAACGGACTCGTCCACACCTTGTTCACTGTTCACTGTTTAAAATCCGTGGTTTGATCAATCGTCAGGAATGCGAACAGAGATCACGAGGAGGTTAAACTGAAGAAAGTAGTACTTAATAAGTTTTAATAAAAGTCTATTATGAGTAACGATACACCTGTTCATTCAAAAGAAACATCAGAATCCAAGGTTGGGACGCGCTTGAGAAATTTCTTAATCGCAATTGTGGCGATCGCCCTCAGCGTTGCCTTAATTTTGGGGCTGAGAACTGAGACAACCTCTGCAACTCTGACTCAGTTAGATAAGCAGTCTACACCTTTTGAAGTTGCTTTAACCAATGGTAAGCCATCGTTTGTAGAGTTTTATGCAGATTGGTGTACTGTCTGTCAAAAAATGGCACCAGATATCGGGCAACTAGAACAGCAGTATGCTGGCAAGGTAAATTTTGTCATGCTGAATGTGGATAATACAAAGTGGCTGCCAGAAATGTTGAAATATCGGGTGGATGGTATTCCTCATTTCGTGTATATGAATCAGAAAGGGGAGGCGATCGCAGAAGCCATTGGTGATCAACCCCGCACGATTTTGTCAAGTAACTTAGAAGCCTTGGTTGCTGCTTCGCCTTTGCCTTATGCTCAAGCAAACGGCAGAGTTTCCCAATTTAATGCACCAGTCGCACCAACAGATACTCAAGATGACCCCCGCAGTCATGGCGCTCAAGTTGTGAATTAGAGTATTTGCAAATACTTACAGGCTAGAAGCCTGTGGCTACAGAAACTTAGCCCACCTGCGTGGGCTAAAATACTTGTAGGCTGCGGAAGCGACTTTATATTTAAACCGAATCCTCATATGATTCCAAAATCCCACTACGGATCATAAGCTGAGGCCAAATTATCAAAAAGAAACCCATCCATGTCAGTACAGGCACACAGACAAGAATAGTTAACCAAATTGTCCTAAATATGACCCAGCTACCACCCATCAGCGTGATACCTGTGAGAAGAATAGACCAAGGCTGACACCACCACGGTTTGTATTTCCAAGGACTGAGGGGCTTTTGTTCAGACATTTGTTTGACAGTGAGTTTTTAAATATTTCTTTAACTATTACTAAATTACACAACCTAAGCAAGCAGAACTAGGTTTTGTAGGGTGCAAAGGAGCAATGCTTAATCTACAATAAGTCTGCCGCTGCCATTGACACAGATTCTACATCAATACATATAAATCCAAGACGCTCAACCGTTTCCCTCATGCGTTTATTGTAGAATAAGGTAAGGTCTAGAAACTTTTGAATTAGGTGCTTTTCATCTTCACCTACATTAGAAAAATCACTTTCACGCTTGATTCGGTTTCCTAAGAGTTGGTCACTAGCCGTAAGCCAAATCGCTTTAACACCATTTTCGCCAACTAAATTCGCTACAAATTCTGGCCATAACGCAGAACCTTCAAGTATTAGGCATTGAGTTGATAAATCAAAAGCATGAGAATAAACAATACTCTCAACCTGGGGCAACACATTTTTCTCATAATGCGACAATACATCTAAAAAAAGAGCCTCGATAGACCGAGTCCTATAATGTTCTGCTACATACTCTGGAAGAGCCTTTCCATTTGCACCCATCCAAGGACGTCCCGGATGCCGAGCGAATTTGTCCGTAGAACGATAACTCCAACCAAGCTTCGCCGCCAAAGATCGTCCAAGGGTCGATTTGCCTGCATGAGAGGAGCCGCCAATTAGAATCACTCGTGTTTCATTGATTAATTTATTCATAAAATCTTATCTGATGGTTGTGTTGCAAAAAATTAAAGGCACGCTCAATGTAGCAGGTTAAAGGTCAAAACTTTTCCAAAAAACCTCTACATATAATTAACGTGAGTTCGACAGCTAGAAATATTTGGTTCTACGCTAAAACATGGGTTGAACGTTTATGTGCATTAATTATTTTATTCTCCGATTTCAAGTAGATGTTTAAATGGTTGATTCGACACACTACCTTAAGTAAAGTTTTGAAGTATTTTTTTGAATTTTCGTAGAGTACAAGGACGCAGCGGAGCCACCAGCCGCTCCGCCTCCGGTCCATTTTGAATTTTGAATTGTTTTGTCACTTCTTTACAATCAGAGCAACCAGCCCTTCAATCAACCGCTCGCGTTCAACCGGCACAACATCCCGCCCATGCAGGATCTCCTGAGTAATGATGTGATGAATTAAAGTCCCCATAAAAACTCTGGCAGCTATTTCTGGATCGGGGACACAAATTTGGGGATGGGCGGCGAGATACTGACTGACGATTTGGATATGTTGCTTTTCAGCATTGCTGACAAACGCCCGCGCCAAAGCCGGGAAACGTCCCGATTCTCCAATGATTATCCGAATCAAAAAAAATAATGGCTGCTCTCCAGCAAAATGCTCTAGTATCTTCGTTGCCAGCTCACGCAGCACTATATCAGGTGATTCTTCCAGAGTTTGGGCATTTTGCAGCCAAAATAGCGCTTTTGAATCGCGCTGCGATAATCGTTCAATCAGCGCGGTGAACAATCCTGCTTTATCTCGAAAGTAGCTGTAAAGCGTGGGTTTAGACACTTTTGCAGCATCCGCAATCCGATTCATGCTGGCAGCGGAATATCCATGTGCCATAAACTCCTGCTGAGCTCCTATCAATATCGTTTCGGCTTTTTCGGAATCTTGGTGTAGCGACTCAGCTTTCGTGGGTTTCATGGGTGATGAAGGAGATGGAAACGAGAATTGCTAGAGAAACATGAATCTGATACTTGACATTTTACTATACGGTTTAGTAAAGTGACAATAATTCAATACTAAATAGTTACGCAAAATTATCTTATGTCATTGCAAGCAAAATAAAATGTAGCGTTCGTTGAAAATCTTCCCGCAGGATTGAGGAAAACAAGCTAAAAATCTGCCGGTATAGTCGGAAAAATCGCCCTGAAAGCGAGCTTCACAGTAAAAAATCATATTTAATTTTGCACTACTACTCAAATCTAGCAACGTTGTAATGGATTTGCGGGATGGTATTTGCATATTCACAAATTTACTAAACCGTTTAGTAAATTCAGAATGGCAATCACTCTTGTCTTTTCATAAATTGGCTCAAGAGAATTCTCATGGAAAAAGCTTGGAAATCTGGTGCTATTGCAAAGTTGCCAATCCGTCGCATTTTAGTTGGAGTCGCGACTGTAGCGATCGCAGGAGGCAGTCTGATTTTGCTGCATTTATTGCCATCACCTAGAGAGCCTACAACCGTAGAACAGGTAGCGCCCCCGATCACAACCGTGACGGCATTGGGATGGCTAGAGCCTCGGGGAGAAGTGGTTAAGCTTTCGGCTCCAAGCAGTGCTGAGGGTAACCGGTTAGAGCAACTGTTAGTTAAACAGGGCGATCGCGTCAAAGCCGGACAAGTAATTGCGATTTTGGATAGCCGCGATCGCCTACAAGCTGCTTACCTTGAAGCTCAAACACAGGTAAAAATTGCTCAAAATAAGCTGGCACAGGTAAAAGCGGGTGCTAAATCAGGAGAAATTGCTTCCCAAAAAGCAGAAATTGCGCGGATTGTCGCCAATCAAAAATCGAGTGTGCGTGCTCAGGAAGCCGTTGTAGATCGCCTGAGTGCCGAAGTGCAGAACGCACTCACAGAAAGTCAAAGATACACTTCGCTCTATCAAGCTGGAGCCATTTCAGCATCTCAACGGGACAGTAAACAACTAGCTCTAAAAACTGCACAACGTAATCTACAACAAGCCCAGGCAGAATTGAGTCGGCTGCAAACCACCGGATCACCAGATTTGGAGCGTGCCCAAGCCACGCTCAATAAGATTGTAGAAGTGCGCCCTGTGGATGTAGAGGCAGCACAGTTGGAAATCGAGCGTGCCTCAGCCGCTCTGAAACAAGCTCAAGCCAAACTTGAGCAAGCCTCTATTCGTTCTTCTCAAGATGGTGTGATTTTGGACATTCTTACCCGCCCTGGAGAAATCATTTCTAGCAGCGATGGCATTGTTGAAATCGGACGAACTAGCGATATGTATGCGATCGCCGAAGTCTATGAAAGCGACATTAAAGCCGTGCATCCAGGACAATCGGTACAAATCACGAGTGAATCCTTGTCTACAGCATTACAGGGACGTGTGGATTGGATTGATGCCAAGGTGCGACGGCAAAGTGTGGTTAATACTGATCCGAGCAGTAATGTAGATGCCCGCGTCGTCAGAGTTCACATCCAGTTAGATCCCGCCTCCAGCCAAAAAGCCGCACAGTTTACGAACCTGCAAATTCAAGCTCAGATTCAACTGGAGCCACAATCATGAAAAATTGGATCAGATTACTTCACCGACGTACCCCTTTAGGCTGGTTGCAATTGCGGTACAGCAAAAGTCGCTTGTTAGTAGCACTGTGTGGCATTGCTTTTGCTGATATTTTGATCTTTACACAGCTGGGCTTTCAGGCATCACTCTACGATAGCAACACCAAAATCCGTAAGTCTCTAAAGACAGATATAGTGCTAGTTAGCCCCAAGGCAAAAAATACTCAAAATATGTCCACCTTTTCCCGTCGGAGACTTTATCAGGCAATGGACATACCAGGAGTGAAATCGGCACGCCTACTCTATTCCGGCACGGTAAATTGGAAAAATCCACAAACCAAACAGGAAGCCGCGATTCAGGTGATTGGCTTCAATCCTAGCTATCCGGCATTTCAAATTCCCGAACTTAATCAACAACTCAACAAGCTGAAATTACCCGATGTCGTGTTGTTTGATCGTGCTTCCAGAGGCAACTACAAGAATGTATTAGCGCAGCTTTCCCAGGGCAGAAGCGTCAAAACTGAGGCAGAAAAACGCACGCTCTCAATTCGCGGATTATTTAGCTTGGGAGCATCGTTTGGTACAGATGGTGTACTAATGACAAGTGATCAAAGCTTTCTGCGGTTGTTTCCTCGGCGTGATGCTGGAAGTGTTAGCCTGGGGCTGATTGATATCCAACCGGGACAAGATCCAGTGCAGGTGGCAAAGGCTTTGCGATCGCATCTTCCCCGTGATGTGAAAGTCTTCACAACAGCGCAGTTTATTGAAGAAGAAATGGATTTCTGGCGCAAAGAATCGCCGATAGGAACCATTTTTTCGCTGGGTGCAACAATGGCATTTGTGGTGGGTGTAGTCATTGTGTATCAAGTGCTTTCTGGTGATGTCAATGCTCACTTACGGGAATATGCCACTTTCAAAGCAATGGGTTATTACCAGATGTATTTTCTCGGCGTGATTTTGGAAGAAGCATTGATTTTGGCATTTCTTGGCTTTCTTCCTGGTGTGTTGTTCGCTAATGGCTTATATCTCGTTGCAGCAAAGGCTACAGCATTATCAATCTCAATGAAATTAGACCGCGCAGTGCTGGTGTTCTTTTTAACAATTCTTATGTGTTTAACGTCCGGCGCGATCGCTACGCGCAAACTCCAATCTGCCGATCCTGCTGATATGTTCTAGCTCTCAAAATCCCAATGAAAACTCACCCAATCACTGATGCTATTCCCTTTCATCAACAGTTCTGGACGCGCTCCGCCCCTGGTGAACCATTTGTTTACTAAACTAACCAACTTTTCTAACTCCAACTATTCAGGTCAATTATGAACATTAAACAACAAGGATTATCGCTGATGATTTCAGTAACGTCATTCTTTTACTCAAATGTATTTGCTACTACTCCAGTTGCTACAGCAGAAGCGCCAAAACTTCAAGCCTCGACTCAAATTATCGCCCAACAATCAAACTCATTCATCGAGCGAACCTGGCAGGCTCAAGATAAATATCGAATTAAAATCTCTCAGAACAATGGTGTCTATGATGGTACTATCGTTTGGGTCGCACCTGGTACAGAAACTAAAGATGTCAAGAACCCTGATGAGAATTTGCGATCGCGTGATCTAGTTGGCGTGGCGATGCTGAAAGGATTTACTTACAACCCAGACAAGAAACAATTGACTGGTGGCAGCATTTATGTTCCAAATGCTGGTAAAACGATGAAAGCCAAACTGTCGATAGCGAATGAAAATGAGTTAAAAGTGCAAGTATCAATGGGTCTATTCAGTAAAACCATGACACTGAAAGCGGTGGAATAGCGACTATCAGTGGATGTGTCACGCCATCATGGACGAGGTGATTCATTATCGCCTCATCCATGACGACATCTGATATCAACCGTAGAGTAGATCCGTCATGAATCCTGAGTATATGCCAATTATTTCAATTCAAAACTTGAGTCATTACTTCGGTCGAGACGCACTGCGCAAACAAGTTTTACACAACGTCAATTTATATCATGTCCGGATGAATACTTATAATTAAGCCGCCCTGGTTCTGGGCCACCAGTAGTAGCAAGTTAGTCCAGAGATTAAATCGTGCTGTTTCATTAGTTGTTGGCAGCGATAAACCAAGAGCTCTTCCATTTCGTCCAAAGACGATGGTGAAGAATTCGCGACGATTTCATTTGTCAGGGGCCATAATCGTTCAGCAGGTTGTAATTCAGGTGAGTACGCGGGTAAGTACATTAAATCAATACCTTCTGGCAGGTTTAAATCATTACTTGTATGCCAACCTGCTTGGTCAACAGCCAGGAGGACTCGTTTTTGATTTCCAAGACCATACTCTTGAGCAAAATCAGCTAAAACTCGATTAAATAATTGAGTATTCACACTGGGCAGAATCTGTCTCTTATACACATCTAGATGTGTATAAGAGACAGATCAATACTTTGTCCTGTTAGTTCGCTTAACCAATCTGCCACCTTACGACCATTCCACAATCCCCCATCTGGTGCCTTGTGTGAAAGCACTTGCCACAGTTGGGCTTGTTGTACATCTGTTAATAATGATTCTTTGCCTCGATTCTGATGCCGTTGGTCTCCCAAGACCATTGGACCATCTTGGTTGTAACGTTTGACGAGTTGATAAATCCAAATTCTCGTGTAACCTGTTACTTGAGATACCTCCAGCACGGTCTTTCCTGTTACCAATAACCAAATTATTTGGTAATGACTACGTTCCGTTGTTTGTGTTGCTTTACGGTAACGGGAAAACAGTTCTTCCGGACTTAAGTAGTTGGCGATCGCAATCCGTTTCGGCATAGTGTAAGTAGACGCACTGCAACGATTCCATCTTTATTATAAGTAATCAACCGGACATGATATAACCCATTAAAGTGACTTTTCCAGATGCCGTGAAAAGTCAGGTCGAACTCACTTATAGTTGAGGCTGTTATGTACTCTCCTCCCGTCAAATTTATCCCTGTAATTCTGGGTTTTACCCTGGCGCTTATAATTGGCGATCAAGTCGTTCAAGCTCAATCTCTACCGCCAACAGATACCCCCGGTGAAGCGACTCCCAATTCTAATCAACCTTCACCGTCTTCAACCCCCATACCACCTGACACATCCTCTACTGAGCGAGTTAAACCTCGCTCTCTGAGGAACTATATTGGTGTTGGTGGCAACATTGGTATTAGTGGTGATGGTAAAGGACTGAGTCATGGGGGAGTGACAATTATCAGGAAAACTCACCTGAGTGATTCTTTGTCAATTAGAAGTACCACCGTGTTTGGTGGGGACCGAAATGACGCTACATTTGCCTTGACTGTCAATTTTCCAATGAGAACATCATCAGGTCAAGTTCAGCTTGTTCCCTTTGTTGGAGGTGGTATGTTACTAAGGTCAAAGTCTCTGTTTGAGGATCTTATCGTGCGGGGACTGGTAACTGGAGGAGTTGACGTACCGCTATCACGCAGATTTACAGCAACGGCTGCGGTTAATGTTGGTTTCGTCGAGGAAACCAATGTGGGAGTACAATTGGGAGTTGCCTATAACTTTTAGATTATAGATTGCAAATAATCTCTAACACTTCCAGCTAGATGAAATGCAAATAATGGTGGTACTGCATTACCCACTTGATTAAAACAACTTGTTTGTGTTCCTACAAATTCAAACCAATCTGGAAAGCTTTGTAATCTCGCAGCTTCTCTTAAAAACAAACGTCGTCGCCTACCACATGGTAATTTAATTCTGTGCATATCACCTGTTGCAGCAGCTAAGTTTCTACAGGTCAAAGTTCTTGCTGGTTTATCTAAATGAAGGTCGCGAGGACGTTTGCAAAAGGATGCTTTTTCATACTTTGCGACATATTCATCCATACTAGGTGTCAGAAACTTCGATTCAGGAGGAGCCAAGAAAGCAAGTTCTCCTAAAGCTTCGCCTGCACTAACTTTTTTCTCGAATAGTTCCGGAAATTTGAAGTTGCCTTTGTGTCCTATTACTATAAGACGCTCTCGATTTTGAGGAACACCAAAGTCAACTGCATTTAATAATTTCCATTCAACTATAAACCCTAAATCTTGGAATGTTTGAACAATTTCATCTAAATACCACTTATTTTTATACAGAAGTCCACGAACATTTTCAAACAACCAAATTTCAGGACAAAGCCTCTTGACTGCACTCAGAAAAATTGGAAATCCGTCGCGTGAATCTTGTAAACCTTTTTGTTTTCCTCCCACACTAAAAGGTTGACAAGGTGGTCCACCTATTAATACTTTAGCTAACGGTAATTCTGTCTCAGATGTGAGAACAATTTGAGTACAGTTTCCCTTTAAATTTTTTCTATAGGTAGCACAGGAATCAGCATCCATTTCAAACCCGTGAGTTGCAAATCCCTGTGCTTCAAACCCAACAGATAAACCACCGCAGCCAGCAAATAAGTCTACCACCAGTGGACTAGGGGAAAATGCAGGTTTTAGTAGATGATTTATTGTATCTACGTAGTTCATTCTGAGTTAGGTAACTGATCTGTTGGATCTTTGGCGTCTATGTAGTTTTTTTACTTTTCTACCACCTCACGCACTAACTGTGCTAATTTTTCTGCACTATCAGGAACTGCGATCGCCAACGCCTTTTCCCTCATCTTTCGCAATTCTTCCGGATGCTGCAACAACTTCAAAACCTGACTTTGCAACACCTCAGTCGTCAATTCTGATTGCTTAAACAGACTCGCCGCACCAACTGAGGTAAAAACTTTTGCATTGTAAGTCTGATGGTCTTCTGCTGCGAATGGGTACGGAATCAAAATTGCTGGTGTTCCGCACACAGCCATCTCCGTTAAACTACCTGCTCCCGAACGAGTAATTGCTAAATTTGCCCGTCGTAGCAACGCAGCCATATTATTATAAAATGGTAAGGAAATATACTGAGGATGTTTCAAAGTATCAGTCTCAGGATCATTATCACCTGTCAAATGCACAACCCAAGCACCAGCATCAAACCAAGCATTGGCAGACTGTCGCACCAGCTTATTGATCGCAACTGCCCCCTGGCTACCACCAAAGACAACGATCACAGGAATGTCTTTAGGAATCGGGAGATCCAAGGATGCTTCAATTTCTTCTTCTAAAAATTGAGAACGCACCGGAGTACTGGTGTAAATTGTTTTAACGCGAGGCAAGTACTCAGAAGCAGCTTCAAAACCCACCGCCACTGCACTACACCAAGGTCCTAAAAAGCGAGTCACTTTACCTGGTAAGGCGTTGGCTTCATGGAGAATAACAGGTAAACCCAAAGAACGTGCTGCAATAACAGCCGGTCCAGCAATGTAACCACCTGTCGTGAACACTCCCTGAAAGTTTCCTTGTCGTAAAAGTTTCCTGACCTCTAAAATTGAACCAATCAGTTTTCCCAAAACCATAAGTGAAGAAATTCCAAAACCTTGCTGAAAACCTTCAACTGCAATAGTATTCAATCGATACTGTTTGGGAACAAGCTGAGTTTCTAATCGATTGGGGACACCAAGCCATTCGATTTGATAATCCCTCAAGTGTTCAGCTAGTGCGATCGCTGGAAACACGTGTCCGCCCGTTCCACTAGCAGCTATTAGTAACCGTATAGGAGTTTCTACCATCACCCTCCACCCTGTTAGCGCTTAGCTTAACCTAAAATAAAACAATTTCCACCCCTCGTGTCGTCAAATTGCCTAATCTTACTCATGCCAAATTTTGCTTCCTTTTTACACAAACGTCAAACAATGTTGCAACCTACTCGCTTACTAGTTTATTCTCTGCTTACATTAAGTTTATTAACGAGTTGGAAAACTGCTCAAGCCAGTACACCACAACACTTCGCACAAGCCGGAGAACCTGTCCAACCCAGTAGCGCCTCTCAAAATGCACCCTCTCAAGTAAAAAACTTATTGGCGCAAATTGATGCAGCAGCAAGTCAGGGGAATATCAAAGGCGTCATGCAGTTCTATAGTCCCAATTTCGTTCACGGAGATGGCTTAACCCGTCAGAATATGGAAAAAGCTTTAACTGCATTTTGGCAACGATACCCCCAATTGAAATACACTACCCAGGTACAATCTTGGCAATCTGAAGGTAATGCCATCGTCGCCGAAACAGTTACCAATATAACTGGTGGGCCCTCTACGAACAGTGAGAACTCGACTTTCAATGCGACAATTAGGTCGCGCCAGCGCATTGCTGCAGGTAAAATTATCCGCCAAGACATTTTGTCTGAACGCACTGAATTGACTTCCGGTGCCAAGCCACCTAAAGTAGAGTTCAAATTACCACAGCAAGTAAAAGTTGGTCAGCAGTTTAATCTTGACGCGATTGTCCAAGAACCTCTTGGTGAGGACTATCTATTAGGAACAGCGTTGGATGAACCCATTAAACCAGACAAATTGCTGAGTGCTACACCTGTGGATTTAGAATTACTTTCATCTGGTGGAATTTTTAAAGTTGGACGCGCACCAGTTGTCCCTGGTAGTCAATGGGTTTCTGCTGTCATCATGCGGGGAGATGGTATGGTCATGATTACTCAGCGCATACAGGTTGTGAAAAACTAATTACTTAGTCATTGGTCATTTACTAATGGCCCTTCGGGTTCGCCAGATGCCTGCGGAGGGAAACCCTCCCGCAGCACTGGTCTCACTAATGACTAATGACTAATAACTGATAACTGATAACTGATAACTGAAATGCTATCGATTCAAAATCAAATTGTTTTGATTACTGGTGCAAGCAGCGGTATCGGTGCTGCTTGTGCCAAAGTATTCGCAAATGCAGGTGCAAAACTCATTTTAGCCGCACGACGGTTAGAGCGCTTGCAGGAGTTAGCAGATGAGGTGAGCAAAAACTTTGCAACGGAGATTCATTTATTACAACTGGATGTGCGCGATCGCACTGCTGTAGAATCTGCGATCTCAAACCTACCTCCTGCCTGGTCTGATATCGACATCTTAATCAACAACGCTGGTCTGAGTCGCGGTTTAGACAAACTCCACGAAGGCGACTTCCAAGACTGGGAAGAAATGATTGATACCAATATCAAGGGTTTGCTCTACTTGACGCGCTATGTTGTGCCTGGAATGGTGAAACGCGATCGCGGTCATGTCGTCAACATTGGTTCCATCGCTGGACATCAAACCTATCCTAATGGTAATGTCTACTGTGGCACTAAAGCCGCAGTCAGAGCTATTTCCGAAGGTTTGAAACAAGACCTGTTAGGAACATCCATCCGCGTCAGTTCTGTTGATCCTGGTATGGTGGAAACCGAGTTTAGCGAAGTGCGCTTTCATGGCGACACTGAACGCGCTAACAAGGTTTACCAAGGAGTCAAGCCTCTGACTCCAGATGATGTTGCCGATGTGATATTTTTCTGCGTTACGCGACCAAGCCATGTAAATATCAACGAAGTCGTGCTTATGCCAGTTGACCAGGCTAGCGCTACCCTGGTTAATAGGCGAAGTAAAAATTAACAGATATAAGAAGTGTTAATTGGGTAAACTCATGCATAACACTGCCAAAGAAGAAAAAATTGGGCTAGTTGAGTTGAGCTTGGTAAGCCTATGCAAAACACTACTAATACTGAAGAGGTACTCGTACTAGAGGATGGACAAGCACCTCCTTCAGGTACTACCACTCCACCACGAAAGCCAAGGTGGTATGACACGTTTAATTACATAGCGAATCCCGATCAGTTTTGCCGCAAAAATCTGGAAGAATATGGTCCTATCTTCAACACAGGTGTCTTTGGTAACACAACCATCTTTGTCGGCTGTGCTAAAGCGATTCAAATGGCATTTAATGGGGACTTGAAATATACAGAGATTGCATTGCCAGAAACCACAATGGATATGTTTGGCGAATACAGTCTGTTCCAGCGCCCTGACTTGCATCGCCAACGCAAAAGTTCACTGCGTCCTGGGCTTACTGGACGTGCACTTGATGGATACACCCCCCACATCCATAACACAATTATGCATGGCATCCAAGGTTGGACTACCCCCAGCCAAATGGCGCTTTACCCTGCAGTAGAGAAGATCTGCTTTGATGTACTCACCCCTCTGCTGCTGGGAGTCAGCTTGGATGATTCAAATCCAGACACTTTTGCAGGACTACCTGTGTCCTCCAAAGCAGAGCTAAAAGCTTTGTACAAGACATTCTTTGATGGCTTTTATGGCTTGTCCAAGTGGAAGTCCCCCTTGACAGCATACGGTCGAGGACTCAAAGCACGCGGTGCGCTGCTCGATTTCATGCGTGCAGTGGTAAAAAGGCGACGGACAGAAGGCGGAGCGATGAACGCTACGGCGGACTTTCTATCTATGATGCTAGCCAGTCAGCAGGAAAATCCAGATGGGATATTTAGTGATACCTTGATTGAGAACCAGTGCCTGCTGCAGTTATGGGCGTCACACTATGAGATCTCTGGACTGATATCTTCGCTCATATACCTGCTCGGACAGCATCCGCAGGTGATGCAGCGGCTACAGGAGGAACAGGCAGAGGTGATGGGTGGACAGAGCAATGTCAGCATATTCTCACCCGACCATTTGAAGCAGATGGTATTCTTAGACGCGACGATCAAAGAGACACTGCGCACGCTACCTCCCAGTTCCACTGCTAATCGCCGACTCACCAAGTCTGTTGTGCTGGATGGTGTGCTGTATGAGAAGGGCTGTGTCCTGATTGCAGAGCCACGAATCGCGCACATCATGGCAGAATACTTTCACCAACCAGAGATATTTGCTCCAGAGCGCTTCTTGCCCGAGCGCGGGGAGGGGAAGATGTATGAGTTCATCCCGTTTGGTGGCGGTGTACACGCATGCTTAGGAGCACAGATGGCGATGGTGGTCACTAAGGTGTTCGCATCTCATATGCTACGTATGTTTCACTGGAACTCAACGGGCAAAGCAAAGTTTGTCCAGTTCCCGCTCAAGAAGATCAAGGATGATTACCAAATTAACATTGCACGCCGAGAATAATCATGCTGCCACATTGTATGGTGCCGAGGGGAATTGTTAAACAATCCTCTGGCTAAATAGCACGATAAGAGTTTGTCATCTATCCAAAGATACATTTTTATTGAATCGCTGACATTTTCCGGCAGCGATTTTTTTTGCAAAATTAATGACCACCGCTGCTGTGGCATTATCACATATTCGGCACTCTGCTCAATGGGATCGCCGATATCCAAAAGCTTACCGCAGGTAGAGTGGAAGGAATATCCTCCACTCTTTTGCTATACAGCTTCAAGAACACGCAATAAATCATTAACCATTCCATAGGGATGCTCACTAACAGAAGTATTACAAATAACAGCTAACGTCAGTTTGCGTCCGTGAAAATTGGGTATATGCATAGCCCACAAATTATAGCCAGGACCATCTCCACCATGACCATACTTCTCACCATACTTAGATTCAGGATCTGCCATAATTCCTAAACCATAACAAGGTTTTTTATACCAAGGCTCGCGAGTACCAGTGGGTACAAGAGTGAGCATTTGCTCTAATTGTTTGGAAGCCAATAGTTTACCTGAGAAAAGACCGTCAAAAAATTTCACAACTTCTTCAGGCGTAGAAGCAATGAGTCCTGTTGCACACCAATTTGGATGATAACGAGGAATGACATTCTCCATGATTCGTTCTGAATTTAAGTATCGGCAATAACCAGGTGTTAGAACGCCTTTTGTGTCAACATCATGAGCAACGTAGGTATTTTGTAAATCTAATACTGAAAACACGTTGTCTTCTAACGCTTGGGCAAAACTCTTACTGGTAGCAACTTCAATCACCTCATACAGCAACATATAACCTGTATTTGAATAACTCCATCCTTTTCCTGGTTCAAAATCGAGTTTTCCTGTACAGGTTAATTCAGCAACTTTCTCATGTGTCCAAGGAACGGAAGGATTCTCACAAACAGCAGGTAAATAATCTTCAAGGTTCGTGTAACTCGGTACTCCACTTGTGTGATTTAGTAACCGACGCAAGGTGACAGTATCCTCAAATGGCATATGAGGTAACCATTTGATTACTGGATCATCTAAATTTAACAACCCATTTTGAGCTAAACGCAATAAGCAAACGGAAACAAAGGTTTTGGTAATACTGTAAATGTAAAATGAGCGATTGACACCAAGAGGTTCCTTGGCTTTAAGGTCTGAGAAACCACTGCTTCCTAACCAAATTCCATGCTTCTCATCATGAATGGCCACATTCACACCCATGCAGCCTGTGAAGTGAAGGGATTGGTTGAGTTGTGCTTGTAAAGTATTTTCTAAGTTCCTATCCATCTGATGAAGTAGTGCTTTTTGACTTTGAGCTAAATCTTAAAATAATACATTAGTACTAAAAAAGCACACAGTCATTCAACACTCCTTTAATGATTGCAGGTGGACAAAACACCAAGGATTTTTTGGCAAACAAAATAGTGGCAACTCAAACTCATAATGAGTATGATTTATGTAGAGAGATAAACTAAAGAACCCCAAGTATGTAAAGCCTTGTTATCGGTGCAGTTGGCAGCTTAGGTGCAGGACTTGCAACAGTTCTCAGTGCCTTGGCGATTTGACTACCAATCAATCTGACACGACGATGCTTTCAGACAGAACTGCCCAAAAGGCGATAAGCCAGAGGTTTGATACTCCGCTTATCGCAAGGAATCATGCTGGGGTTCGGCGCAAAGGAGAAAAATATGAATCTTATTCGTTTTGAACATATCAACGTTTCTTGCAAAAATATTGAAACAACCAAGAAGTTTTATCAAATCCTATTTCCTGATTGGTATGTACGCGCCGAGGGGGTGTTTGAAGGTAGAAACTGGATGCATTTTGGAGATAATCAATTTTATCTGGCTCTCAATGATCAAAATAGCCAAGAGCGTGTACATACAGCCTACGAAAACATTGGCATAAACCATACTGGTTTTGTGATTAAAGACGGCGAAGCCATGAAAAAATTGCTCGATACCGAGAACATTGAATATTACACAATGACAGCGCCTGAAACAAAGCACAGAATTTATGTTAACGATCCAGATGGAAATGAGATTGAGTTGGTTGAATATAACTTTGAGTATGAATTGAAATAGTCATTAAGTAGCCATTATGTACGGGAGTATATGATGGCTACTTACAGCAATTTTCGGGTAAATAGACCACATTGTAGGGGCGCAAAGCCTTGCGCCCCTACGATTGATTGTGGTTCAAATAGATGAAAAACGCTGTAATTAATAAAGCTGAATGACGAATGATTAAGAAAAATAAATGTAATTGGAAAATTTTCCTGTAGAAATTAAGTTACAGTTATGAACCCCAGAACATGTCGCCCTCTCATGGCACTCAGCCTCACGTGAACGTTATGCTAAGGATATAGCTCGATAGTTACGCACGGTCAAAGTCATGAAAGTCTTAGGGCTAGTCTTACCTACCCTGTTTTTGCTGACGCCACCTGTTATGGCAGTTGAGTATCAGGGGAAAAATATTGATGGCACAAAGCTAGCAGCCAAAGCTTACTATCGTGCAACTGGTGGAGTTTACGATGTTCAGGTACGCTTCAAACAGAATCGAGCGACAATCTACTTTGATGGTGGATACGAAACTACTATACAGTTGTCGCAGAAGGTTATAACTGACCCAAGCAATATTTCTGGTTTTGGAAAACTCGGGCACATTTTTCTGAATAGGGCATTCAGTATTGGCTTGATTCCTGACAATAATTTTGTAGGCGACACTCAACCATCTTCGTCACCTCCTCTTGAAGGCTTTTGGAAAATTAGCTTAGATTCAGAGGATTTTAACAAGTTCATTCATTCAGGGCAGAGTGACAAGCGCTCTAATGGTAGGATTCATTTACGGACTTCCAAAGAATAAAATCACCAATAAATAGTAAGAATAATCATTATTGTAAGGAGGTGGGGATTGTAGCGCGATTCCATCAAATAACAAAAAAAATTAAACTCATTTTCGCACAGGTTTCTTAACGAAGACCAGTACTTTTTATCTCAATATTTTCTTGAATCTGAGTTGGCAAGACTGGAAGAGTGTCCTACTTTTGCTAAGGTTAGCTATGTCAGCAAAAAGTTCCGTCACAATTAAATGAGCGTGACTCACTACCAACAGCCAAAAGTGCCGCGAACAAAGGGAGCATCTCTTCAGCAAGTGGATATTGAAGCACCATGAGTTCTCAAAACGTCGATTTTCGGATGAAAATCGCATCAACAAATCACCGAAACAATACGCTAATATCTGGATAATCTGAAGTTTTTGTTAGACAAAGGCGGATTCATGTTCCAAAAGATTGCTGCTCAGATTGCTTTCTATGACTCATTTCCATATTCAGTTACAGTCTTAGGCGTTACTAGCATAGCAGTCATACAAGGCTTACGCTGGTGGAAACAAAAGAACACTTACAAATCTCTACACTCGCTTCCTTCTCCTCCCAGACACTGGCTGTTAGGAAATGTCCCTCAAGTATTAGCAGCAGTAAAACAGAAGAAATACTTCCAATTATTATTTGATTGGAGCCAGCAGCTAGGACCAATGTATGTCTTCTGGACTAACAATCCAGTTCTGGTATTAAGTAAGCCAAAAGTTATTGAAGACACGATTGTCAATGGGATGAGAGACGGTAGCCTAGTTAGATCCCAACGAGCAAGCAAAGCTTGGAACGATATCAGTGGGCCGATTCTTTTAGGTCAAAACGGAGCTGAGTGGCAGTGGCGACGCAAGGCTTGGAACCCCGAATTTAGTTCTAGCAATCTGTTCAAATATGTTGAGATTATTAGCCAAGCTTGTGAACAAGTAATCGAGAAACTTAAAGAAACTGCTCCACCAAAAGAGGTTCAGGTAGATCCTCTGTTTGTAGAACTGACGATGAGGGTGATTTGCTGTCTAGTACTGGGGATTCCTGTAGATAAAAACAGCGCTAGTCATGAAGGGCCACCCCTTGAAGTTCTCAAGGTTTACGAGGCAATGTCTATTGTAGGCTATCGGTTCCTACGGGTAGCTACTGGCGAGAAGAGATGGATGAAATATTTGCCAACTAAAAATTCACGAGATTATTGGGCAGCAAGGCAATATTTAGAGGAGTTTATTACTCCCAGAGTAGACTTAGCTTTACAGATGAGAGAACAAAACAAGACCGACTTAGCACAGGTAAGTCCTTTGTTCCAAGAATCAATGTTAGTGAAAATAGCTGCCAAAGAACCGAAATACAATCGAGAAACACTCATAGCAGAAACTATTGAACTGTTAATAGCTGGTACTGACACCACAGCTCATACTTTATCCTTTGCAGTAGCAGAGTTGACCTTAAATCAAAGGGTTTTTCAGCAGGCACAGGCTATTGTTGACCAAGCTTGGCAAAGTCAAGATGGCATTAATACACAAACCTTAAAGGAATTGGCTTACATTCGCGCTATTATCAAGGAGACTTTGCGCCTTTATTCAGTCGCCTCCGGCTCGACTTCATTGGAAGCCCAACGTGACATTGTTATTGAAGGTAAGCTTATTCCTCGTGGTACGAAAGTATTCTGGTCAATGCTTGCTGCTGGACGAGATCCAGAAGTCTATCCTCAGAGCGAAGAATTTTTGCCGGAACGTTGGTTAGACAAGAGTAAGGAAAGTAGTTTACTTCCAATGATAGACTTTGGTTCAGGTTATCATCGTTGCTTGGGAGAGCATCTGTCAATGCTGGAAGCAACGGTGATGCTGGCATTATTGTTGCGTTACTTCGACTGGGAGTTAGTTAACGATCGTTCCTCTGTGGAACAGTTACAGCAGAACCTTTTGATTTATCCATCCGACAGAATGCCGGTGCGCTTTCGGTTGAGAAAGTAGGGGTTTCGCGATTGCCTAGGACTTACTGTTAACTTGACGCTGTCTCTGAACAAAATCAACTGCACCGCTGCGTAATTCATCAAGTGTTGGCATTTGGTTGGAACGCATCAGTTCAAAGATAGCCGCTGTTTCGGTATCCCGATTGCTGGTTGCAACTGCCAACACTTGATTATTTTTCACATACAAAGCAATAAATTCCTGTTTTTGCAGATCCCCATCTACAATCATCTCATCCCAACTTTCAGCATGTCCAACGTAGCGTAAGGGAAATTGGAATTGCATCGTCCAAAAAATAGGAAGTCCTTTAAATTTGACTGCTTTTCCTACCATATTATGAGCTGCAATCCGCCCTTGTTCTGCCGCAACTCGCCAATGTTCAACGCGAATTGGTTCTCCTGTACGCCAGTCGGGATAACGAGCAATATCGCCTGCGGCGTAAATGCCCTCAGCCGCACGCAAGTATTCATCAACAACAACACTCTTATCTTTGGAATGCAAATTAACACCCTCAAGAAACTCTGTTGCAGGCTGTACGCCAATTCCTAGAATGACTATATCGGCTGTTAAGCGATCGCCATTATCTAATATTACGGCTTCTACCTTGCCACTACCTTCAAATCGAACCGCTTTCCTGCCCAATTCAAAGGAAACGCCATTCTCCTCATGAACCTGCTGAAATTGCTTGCCAATTTGCTCACCCAAGATTTTCTCAAAAGGTACAGAATCGGGCGAAACAACGGTTACCTGTGAGCCTCGCTGACTCAGTCCAGCAGCCATTTCCATACCGATAAAACTCGAACCAATCACCACCACCTGTTTTTTTTGCTCGGTGAGTGCCAAAGTGCGATTGGTATCATCAAAACTACGTAATGTGAAAATGTTCTGCAAGTCTGCACCTGGAATATCGAGCCTTACTGGCTTTCCTCCTGTTGCTACCAACAGGGCATCATAAGTCAACGAATCACCATCACTTAAGGCGATCGCACTCGTTGTTGTCTGTACCTGCTCAACTCGCTTATTCAACAGCACTTCAATATTGTGTTCTTTGTAGAAATCTGGCGAGCGCAATGACATTTCCTCTGTTGGTGTGTCACCAATTAAGTAGTCTTTACTAAGCTTGGTGCGATCATAGGGCAGCTTATCTTCCTGAGTAATCATGACAATTCGCCCCTGATATCCAGCGACTCGCAAAGCTTCTCCAGCATGACAACCAGCCGCCCCCGCTCCTAAAATAACAAATGTGCGTTTATCAACGTTGGGGTCGAATTGCGCCATTGAGGGCGATCGCAACCCTGTTGTTTTCTCTGGTACGCTGACAATGACCTTTTCACCTTCAATGCGTACCGTATAGCACGCTAAAGAATCCAAGCCAGGAGGTTCTGTTTGGTCGCCATTTGTCACATTAAAACAGGCATTGTGCCAAGGGCAAATAACATAATGCCCACTCAACACCCCTTCTGCCAGTGGTGCTTTATAATGACTGCAGTGTGCACCGACGGCATAAAACTTTCCATCCAATCGGCTCAGCAAAACTTTTGTCTCGCCGACAGACACCTGTTGCATTTCACCGTCTTTTAAGTCGTTAATATTCGCGACGACTGCTTCTACTTGTTTCATACCAAATTCTCAAATAACACTTAAGTAGCCATCATGAACTGCGTACACCCGGATACATGAAAACACTTCTTAACCTGTTCCCTGTTCCCTATCCCTGTGAATTAATTAAACAAATCCACGATAGGAAAATACTTAGGTAGTTCTTGGTTGGACACTTAACTGTATTCCAAAATTTATGAATTTTTCAACGAATCAAGGGTACATTACTTGAAGTGAGGAATTCAGCCTTTGGGCATAGGCAAATTTTGAATGCGTTACACACTCTTCTAATGCAGTATATAAGATTGGCATCGCACTAACGGTGAAGTTGAGCGGCGGCAGATGAACTTGAACTCAACGCCAAGATCTCCCTGCCGTGGGCGACACCGCTTTCTTAGCCTGCTTTACTGCTCTTTCTCATTTAAGAACTTTACCCAAGGATTTCCTTCAAACGTATTGTCATCAATCTGAAAACCTATCTCTGTTTTCCAGAAGTGGACTGTAGCAAGAATTGCTTCGCTCCAAAGTGAACTAATGTGTTGAGCCAAAATGCCAAGATATTCATCTCGTTTCAATTCTATGGAGTAGAAGTACTCATCGGCTGACAAATTAGGAGGACAAGTAAAGATAAGAGAGCATAAAATGAAGGTTTCTTTTGTTTTCGGTCCACGTCTTGCGTCCCAATGCACATCAACTTCATTTGGTAAGCTGACTGTTCTTATTGAAAGAAATTCACGTGCCTCTGAAGGCGATGCTGGCACTTGCCACATACGAACGAATAAGAATAATCTCTTCTTCAAGTAAACAGGGGACGGCACTTCCTCATAGCAGTGATAAAGCTCAGCAGTTCGAAATTCAAATTCTTTACAATTTGGAAGTAAATCTTTTCCTGCCACAGCAGAAATAAGATTTGCTTTTTGAAAATCAATCTCTGTTAAAGAAGAGTCATAAATTTCTGTTCTGACTTTTTGTATAACCTTCTCAAACTCATTAATAGGTAAATCTTCTGGCAACATCAAATCATTGGTATCTGTAGAAGGATTATATTGAAATGTCAAATATCCTTCATCCAGTATTTTTACTATAGGATTAAACCATCCTAATAAATAGCCATCTAATCCATACAAGCAGTACCAATCAGGCTTATATTGTTCAGAGAAATTTGAAATTAGAGTTTCGCAATCTTCCCTACTTCCCACAGCAAATAACGATTTTTCTAGCCATTGTTGGCGAAGTTTACGCTGTTCAAAGGTGAAATATGATTCTAAATAGATTGGACCATGCAATTGCTGCATGAATATAGTGTTATGCTTACAATTTAACCACCCAGCCCAATCTGCTTCTGCTACAGAGAGATTGTTGGGAAATATCCAGTCACTGGTATTTTGTATAACAACCCATTTCTGCTCTTCTACAATCGTGCGTGATTTGTCAATTACAAAAGAAATTGGTTTTGCTCTATATACTTTAACTTTATCATCACAGTCATAGTTATCTTTACTAGCATGGTTTTGATATTTTATCAAAGACGGAATACCAAACCTAATAATGATAGGTAAATATAATTCATCAATTGATTGAGCAACATTTTGAGCAATCAAATCTATATAATCAGGTATATCATGTGTGTTAACTTGATTAGAACAGGTCACAGCATGACATTCTATAAAACTTTTACCATGTTCTGCTCTTGTTCTTTCAAGAGGTGGTCTATATGGCTCAAAATCTGATGGTTCACCCAAATCTGAATCAAACTTAAAAAGTACATTGTTAGTAGAAAAACCTTGAAATGAATTTTTAAGTATAGGTCTATCTTCTTGAACAGTTCTAAGCACAAATGGAATGACTAAATTTTTGGCGACTTGAGTTAAGCTCTCGCCATCAAACCATACAGTAGAGAGAACAGGACTAGCTAAAACGATATCTACAAGTGATGTTCCATCGAAGAAGTTGAGTTCGAAACCTGGATAATTATCAAGGTATTCTCGCTTTGCCTGAGGTGATATCCTGCCTGTGGTTACAAACAAGCCAGTTTTGCAAGCAAACTTCATGAGAGCAAGAATGAGTTCATCAGTTTCACTAGAACTCACTGTTGCCTGTACATTTTGATGATATTTGCACTGGGTAATATGTCTTGTCCCATCAGGTTCTACAGAATGAACATCGCGCTTTCCATCGCCAGGACCATCGACTACCTTTATGTCACGATGGTTATAGACAAAATAAAGAATGTCACCGACTAGATGTGGAAGAGTTGTCTGGTCGATGGTAGAAAGTAAAGCCAATTTTTCGTCAGGAGTTCCTGGAACTCTTGCCATACATCGTGTTATTTAGATATTACCTGTCTACAAGGTATTGTATAATCAAAACATGTTGAACAACCGTAACAACTCCCAAGCTAACCAACCTGGTGTTCTCTACAGACACGGCGACGTTCTGATTCAACGACTTGCTGGCTTACCAGTTGGCGCTCAAAGGCGTATAGGTGCTACTCTGGCTTACGGTGAAGTCACAGGGCACAGCCACCGCATTCAGCAATCCAATGCTGTTCAGTTGTGGGTACATGGTAGTAACCTTTTTCTAGAGGTTAAAGAACCAAGTGCCACATTGATTCATGAAGAACATCGGGCGATTGAATTACCCCAAGGGCTTTACCGCGTCTGGAGACAACGTGAATATCGTCCTGATGCTTACGTTGAGGTAACCGACTAATGTTTAGGATGATGTCGAATGGACGTGTGCCTAATAAACAAGTTTTGCAGCGCCCAAACGAAAACAACGAGCCTATATCGGCCCAACGTGGTCGAAAACTCATCCTTGAGCATCGCGCATGGGATGGTATGCGCGTTTTAGGTCATCTGGATTTAAGTGGGGCGTCGAGTCTTTACAATCTACGTGAAAATCTCACCTGTGAAAGTTTAGATATTACAGACTGTGTGAACCTGACTACCCTTCCCAAAGGTCTCCACGTCACTTATTGGATCGAGTTGGCTGGAAGTGGGATTACCAGTTTGCCTGCGGGGCATGGTTTCGTTTTGCGCTGGCGAGGCGTGCAGGTGAGTGACAAGATTGCCTTTGAATCCCAGTCCATAACGGGGCAGGATATCCTCAATGTAGAGAATGTTGAGTTGCGTCGTGTACTGATTGAGCGCCTGGGATACGAGACATTTTTGCAGCAAGTGGGAGGATTGGTTCGCGATCGCGATCGCGACGCAGGTGGGGAACGTCAACTAGTCTATATTCCTTTTGAGGATGACGAACCGCTGATGGTCTTAAAAGTCACCTGTCCTTCCACAGAACACACTCATATCCTACGTGTTCCCCCGAACATGCGCAGTTGTCATCAAGCAGCCGCTTGGATCGCAGGCTTTACAAACCCAGATGAGTATAATCCTGCGATCGAGGCGTAATGTCAATTTTGGATATGTCAATTTTGGATTTTAGATTTAAAATCTTTCGTCTAACGTTCGTGCTCACCGGACGCAGATAACCTTTGAGTCTCAATCGACCATATTAGTACGTTCTGGTGTAGGGCGGTTGTTAGGCGGCTTGGTACGTTAATCAATAAAAAAGGATGAATGTTTAAGTTTATTTCCACGTTCCCATTCATGAGCAATCTGCTTGCAACCCTCCTCAGTAAATAGTGGTGTAATCATGATTAAATCGTATGCATCTAAATCATCAACAAAACGTCGGGTGTTCTCATCAATAGAATTCTGAAGTGAGAACATCTCATGCGCAACAATTGCAAGGTCAACACGCTCAATTATTTCATAACGCAATCTTGGATAGTAATTTCGACGAGTAATTTCCAGGAAGCAAACATCCGGTAACTGGACTATTGCCACACTTGCAATATCTGGCTTCAAATATTTGCTGTAATACTGCTTTAGCTGTGGCAAGACTTCAACTTTATTTGAGAAAACCGAGTCAGAAATTTTGTAAATAGCTGCTTCCTCTTGCAGTGCGCGAACAGCCTCACGTACAGGTATACGAAAAAACTCTCTGTCAAAATTGACACGATACGCAGCAAACCTCTGATGTAACTTCCTCTCAACCAACTCGCATTCAGAAACCAGCTCGTCATAAACAACGATGAAGGGAGTCGGCACTCCAGTAGTCCGAAGTTGTTTGGCTCTCAGTTCAGATGTTTGTTCTGTAAGCCCAATTTTTACTTGGTCGGGAAATGACGGATTGATGAGAACATAGACAAAACCTTGAGCCATAATTTTGTTTATCTGAAGCAGTGTGTGAACAAATGTTTGGACGATCTACTTGATCTTACTAAACCTTTTTACTTTAGTATTGTTTGAATCATTAGAACATCGGGATAATGAAGAAGCCTGACACGCCTTTGTTGAGAAGCTCATGCTGAAAATCCAAGTTCACAAGTGTATAGCCCTGAAGACAATGTAGCTGAGGCAATTGCAGAGTATCTAAAGAATAAAAGCCAGTAGGAAGCTTACATAACTTTCGTCCATTTGCTTCAACGGTGTTGAACTACTCACAATCTTTTTACTTCAGTTCAATTGCTAATAGTAGGTTGCACAAATCGCTTAATTTCACCACACGCAATATAAGACTTACCATCAGGTGCTGTTTTGATTTCATCAACAACGTAAAGCATTCCTTCCTCACGAACTGAGCGGGGAAAACGCATGTTCCAATCCGGTTCATATCCATCGGAAACCACCCTAGCACGCAGCTTGCTGCCATCTTTGACACACTGAACTAGAATACCGTCCTTGACAGTGTCAGTTGTGGGGAGGTCGGCAGCACTGGCAGGACCTTTGGAGGCTTTGCTTGTGCTAGCTGACCTCGATTGCCTAGAGGTAACGAAGATATCGGCTTCACCTGGTTGAGCAAAACGGCTGATGTTGCCATTTACACGGTAGAAAGTGCGATCGCTTGAGAGTTCCAGTCCTTCAACGACATAGCGTGCTCCTTCGGCACGAATGGCTCGGGGAAACTGGACGTTCTTGCTTGAATCATAACCCTCGGACATCACTTTTACTCGCAGCTTACCCCCTTCACGAACGCAGTACAATTCAACACCAGAACCGACTTCATTCACAACTGGCATTGCGAACACTTCATCGCCAGCAGTGACACCACGACCCACCAAATCGCTGCGATTGCGCGTCATCGTCTGGTAAGTCTGATCCAGCAGTTCTTTACGTCCGGCATTGCCTAGAGCTTTTTGGGCGATCCGACCCGCGAAATACTCCAGCTGATCTATCTCTTCAGCAATTTCAAAATTCTCGTTCAATCCTTTATCCCGCAGTTCTTGCACAAGCGCACGCAGGATTTGCTCAGCTTCCTGATGCTTACCATGTTCAGCGAGATCGAGGGCAGTTTCTTTGGCTTTAGCAATGGTGAGGCGGCTCAGTTCAAGGATGATACGGCTCGTAGAGGCAACAGCTGCTTCCTCAACGGTGCCAACTTTGGCAACGACATCTGCTGTGCTTGACACGCTTTGAATCAAGTCGTCTTGCACAACATCAGCGCTGTAATGCAGCTTCATCACAGGTAACTCGCCAATTTGAGCAGAAGATATCAGCAGACTCAACCCCAGAAGTTTGTCTTCACCCTCGTAAAGTTCTCCCAACGTAATGACAGCAAGACCCGCCTCATTCTGGCTGACTTTCGCAAGACTTAAAGTATCAACGAGGCTGACACCATCAGCCAACTCAAGTGTCACCTTGAGGTTCTGTCCCACTACTGCCCTCAGAGAATCTAGCTCAATGCTAAACACTTCTGTTGCTTCGTCGATGCTCTGGATGAAGTAGAAGTTCCCATTGGCAGCCCTTGCCATACCGATTAGGAGGTCTTCATTGAAACCCTGATCAAAACCCAAGGTAGTTGTGGTAATGCCTTGCTCAGCTTTTTGCCCTGATGTCGCCGTCAGTACCTTAGGGTCTTGAATGCCCATATTGGCGTGACCATCGGTAAGCAGGAGAACACGGTTTATTTTTTGCGGATCAAGTTGCGTCTTCACATGTTCGCAGCCTTTGAGCCATCCGCCGGATAAGTTAGTAATACCGCCTGCTCTCACCTTGCGTATGGAATTTTTCAGCGCGGTTTTGTCAGTCACAGGCTGGGGTGGCACAACACTGTCCACTTCATCGTCGTAAACAACCACTGAGAGAATGTCGTTTGGCTCAAGTTGATCCACCACAGATTCAGCAGCTTTAAGCGCATGATGCAATGGACCACCTGCCATAGAGCCTGAGCGATCAATGACAAGAGAAAGGTTAAGGTTACGTCGGGGAGATTCAGCTATGTCAGCACGAAAACGCAGCAGAATATTGGTCTTTAATGAAGATCCTGCAGGTAGGATAGCTTGGTCAAAGTCGTAACTTGTCTTGATCATTTTGTATATCCCTCCAAGTTGTCTGTGCTCAGCCACAAGCCCTATGATATCCGCACAGCCAGTGCTCTCTTTAGTTTACTCCCAAATCAGTGTGTCCAGTGTGATGAGGGGCAGTTAAAGTAAGCTTTTATAGCTTTGGTATCTGACAGATTTAACTGCCAATTAATATCTGACTGGACTTTGGACTCTTGAGAGTATGGATGCATATTTACTATGAAAGGCAAGACAGAGTTTCTTTTTAGCAAGTTGACTCTCAAGAAACACCTTTTTCCCTTACACACGCCAGATACCTACGGAGGGAAACCCTCCTGCAGTACTGGCTCCCCTACACCCCTGTGTTTCTTGAGAGTTGAAAGAACTTTTGCGCCCTTCAATTTTCGGTCAAGGTGCTGACATCATCGTTGTATACTTCCGATGTCTCCGTTTCCAACTTCTCAGACATTGTCCCCATCGTAGCCAGTTAAGAAAGTGCAATTTCCTGGATCAAGCGCAATTACCTTGTCGCTTTCAGTTGGTGATACTTCACGGTATTGAGGGAAACAACTAAACCATTTGCCACGACGGTAATCTATCTTATGTAGTGAATCCTATTCCTACCCTAAGTAGGGTTATCTATCTTTATTTATTCGTTAACTTGTGTAAAGTTACTAAGAGCAAATTTTCCTAGTCACTCAGGAAATTGAGAATAACTTTAACTTGTTTGGAGTTTTTTATGACCTACACAGTTGACGAAAGCATAAAACCAGCTCTAGAAGCTTTTCAACGCTTTGATGTGGATACTCAACTGGGCATACTTTGGTTCGGTTACCTGGATATTAAAGACCAACTAAACCCAGCACCACCTCCAAGCGTAGAAACACCAGCTAAGGCAGTGTTTGACCAAATCCAGAGTTTGTCTAAGGAAGAACAACTGCAAGCACAACGCGACCTTATTAATGGTGCAGGTACCAATATCAGCCCTGGTTATGATGCTCTAAGTCCCAATGCCAAATTAGATGTTTGGCTGCTGCTGGCACAAGGAATGGAGAACGGAACCATCATAGGAGTGCCGTCTGATTATCAACTACCTGCTGAAACGGACGAATTTACAGCAAAGGTTAAAAAGCTAGACTTTGAGCAGCGGATTAATTTCATGCTGAGTGCAGTGCAACAAATGGGTTAGCTGATACCATTTCTGAATGAAGATGCACAAATCTAGCCTGGATAGGGATTCAGGCTAAACTTGTGCATTTAATTGAGTATTTGTAGTTTGATTAATGTGTTCAGCCTTGGTTTTGAACGTTTGGTTTATCGCTGAAAACCTTGCTAAACGTCAAAAAAAAGGGTGTAACTCTGTAAGGGTATACGGGTGTAAGAGTTGGACCCAGAGAAACTTATTGAATTGTTCATACATCTATTGACAAATAGAGCAAAATATTTATACAAATGAAAATCAGCAGAATGAAATTTTCTACTGAAACTCATACATAATCCTATATAATTAACGCTTTCCTGGCTTATAGTCAGGAGATTCACAACTATAAAATTGTGATTTATTCAGGCAAAACCATGCCAACAAACCTCATAATTCTCATTGGTGCGCTCTTTGTCGCGTATATAGTCTTCCGGGCTTTGCTCAGTTTATTACAAACAGCGATTAGTACGGCGATCGCCATTCTTATCATTGTCGTTATCTTGATGTTTTTTGGTTTCAGTCCTCAAGATCTGATGCGAGAAATCAACAACTTACCTCAAATTTTGAACCAATTCATCAAAGAAGTGAAGAAAATACTGGGCTTGTCAGTAATCCCGACTTATAGTCGGGAGTTGCTGACTATTTTTCCCAAAATTTGAAATTAAAACTTCCAGGACGGCGACGAAAACGTCGAGTGGTTTTCTTAACTTGGCGTCTGCTTGATCTTTCACCAGAAACTTCAGCTTCGTCGATTTGTTCTAGTTGTTCTTGTGGTAGTTGAGTTCTTGATTCTTCCTTGCTTTGCCACCAAGCAATCGTCCAGCCCCCGCCTATACCAGCGATCGCACCCAAGAAAATACTCATAGGTGGTTGATACCCTGCGAACACAAAGCCAAGTAAGAAAAATAACCAATACTTCAAGCCCGCATCAACGCCCTCAGAGGTAGCGACTGTAGATGACTGGGGCCCACTTTTGGTTGATGCTGTCACCCAGCCCAAGGCAAAACCACCCAATACACCCAGAAAAATACTGAGGGCTGGATCGTATCCCGTGCTCAAAAAGACTAGTGTAAAAAATAACCCTAATAAGATTTGAGTGACGAAGTTTGGTGAAAAGTTGAGTTGCGGTGGTGCCATAAGATGTAGCCTACCTATTGGCGAATAATATTCTCTAATTGTGCCTCTATTGGTTGAGTTGTATCCACAATTTTAGCCAGTAGTTGTTCTTTTTCTGTCAAGGGTTCAGCTTGCTGAAGTTGAGACGCTAATAAATCAGCCGTGGCATCAGCAATATCGCCAGTACGGTTATTCAGTCGTTGTTGCAAAACGGATGGTGGTGCTGTACAGGAGATAATTTCGAGGGGAAGTTTATGCGGGGCAGCAGCGGCGATCGCCTCCTCACGTAACCCCTGTCGGTCATACTTAGCATCCAAAATCACCACATACCCTTCTTTTGCCAACAAAATTCCTAATTCCAACAGTCGTCCATAAGTTTTCTCAGTCATCGCGTTGGTGTACAAATCATCACCACCGCGTTCCATCAACGGAATTCCCCCCAAATGTTTTCGCACTGCATCCGAACGAACGTGAATCGCCCCCAATTGACGAGCTAAATATCGCGCTGTCGTACTTTTACCAGAACCCGACAAACCCGACATCAAAATCAGTCGCCCTTGACGGGGTTTTGTATATTCCCAAGCCTGCTTGTAATAATTAGCTGCTTTTTTTGCCACCTCTTCCTTTACTGAAGAAGATACACTTGGGTCATCTAATAAAAATGAAGTCACCTTTGCCCGAACATAAGATTGACGGCTTAAATAAATGGGCAATACCTGCAACCCTTCCCAATCGCCAGTCACCTCAAGGTAAGTATTTAAATAAGCATTACTCAAATCTGGACGTTGCTGGCCTTCCAAATCCATGACAGCATAAGCAACATCAAACATCACATCGACAAAGCGAAACAGCTCATTAAACTCGATGCAGTCAAACAGCCAAATTTTATCACGCCACAAACAAATATTGCCTAAGTGCAAATCCCCGTGGCATTCTCGAACATAGTTGTTTTGAATTCTCCTTTTAAAGAGTTCGCCACGTTCCGCAAAAAATTTATCTGTGTCTTGCTTTGTTTCTTCAAACTGCTTCTGCGTCTGGGGACCACCAATATATTTTTCCGTTTGCTCGTAATTCTCGTCAAATGCAGCCCGAACTTGGTCTACCTCACCAAAAGAGCGAATGTAATCATTCGTTACAGTTTTGGTATCATGATATTCAGCGACGACTCGTCCTAACTCTTCTACAAGTCCCTCATCTAACTGATTCTGCTCAAACATTTTGCTAAACAGCGTCTCCTGAGGGAACTGGAGCATTTTCAGCACATATTCCACTGGTTCTCCCGTTCCTCCCAGTTGGTACTGTTCCCCAACTTGAGTCACCGGGAACACCTCTAAATAAAGTTCTCCAGCACCTCGCTGATTTAAACGCAACTCCTCCTGACAAAAATGTCCCCGCTTGTCCAAAGTTGAAAAATCCAAAAAGCCAAAATTCATCGGCTTTTTCACTTTGTATGCATAATCCCCAGTCAACAGAACATAAGAAATATGCGTCTGAACCAATTGAATAGGTTCCTTCACCTGATGCGGATAAAACTCAGGCTGCAACATTTGCTGAATTAAAGGGGGCATAGAAACTTCTGTCATTTTTTCTTTGCGTCCTTGGCGTCTTGGCGGTTAAAATTAAGATACAAAAAAACCAGAGGTCAACCCCTGGTGTTCTTTGTAACTATATCAAATTCTAAGCTTGTTCTGATGTTGCCGATTCTGACTCAGCCGCAGCCGCAGCCTCAGCCTCAGCCTCAGCCTCAGCATTAACTTGTCGGCCCAAAATTCTAACAATAGCTTGTTCAGAATCACCCAAATATGTCACATTTGCAGGTAAATTAAGTGCATCGACATACAAACTATCTCCTACGTGCAGGTTGGAGACATCAACCGAAATCGCTTCCGGAATATTTTCTGGTGCACAACGCAGCGACACGACTGTAATTTGTGTGTCCAATACACCGTCTTCTAGCTTCACACCGACTGGTTCTCCGACAAAATTCACAGGTACTTCCACATCAGTATCACCGTGACCTGCAACGGCAAAAAAGCTCAGGTGGTAAGTCGTACGTTTTGCTGGATGAGACTGAACTTCCCGTAGCAAGGTTTTTCCCCGCCAAGGAGCATCAGTAATATTAAGGTCAATCAAAGTATTATTAACCGAAGCCTTGATGAGCAGGCGTTCAACAACTTTAGCATCAAGGACGAGAGAAATTGCTTCGGTACCTTTATGACCGTACAAATTCGCGGGGATTTTTCCAGAACGGCGCAAAGCATTGGGCTTAGTGCCTTCTGGTCGCTTCTGACAATCGACTGTTAGCTCCATTTTCCGATTTTAGATTTTAGATTTGAGATTTTGATACTATCACTTAGTACGGGCACAAGGCATTGCGCTCTGTTGTTCGCTCTAAGCACTCAGCAACGAAGCAGGTGTACCATCCTGGTGCAATAAACCACGTTTTGGACCGTGGATGGGGTCTTCAACAATGATAGTTTGGTCGCGGCTAGCTCCTAGGGAGACAATTGCGATCGGCACTTCTGTTAATTCTGCCAAAAATTTTAAATAGTCTAGCGCTTGCTTGGGCAATTCTTCTAAAGTACGGCAATCAGTTGTTGAAGTTCTCCATCCTGGCATGGTTTTGTAGATAGGGCGACACCGTGCAAATTTACGGGCGTTGCTAGGAAAGTGTTCGCAGCGTTCCCCATCGATTTCATAAGCAACACAAACTTGAATTTCCTCTAATTCGTCGAGGACATCAAGTTTGGTAATTGCTAGACAATCCATACCGTTAATCCGGACAGCATAGCGACCGATAACTGCATCAAACCAACCGCAACGTCGTTTTCGTCCAGTGGTTGTACCAAATTCGGCACCGCGCGTACCCAACAATTCTCCCATTTCCCCGTCTATTTCTGTGGGGAAAGGTCCTTCGCCTACCCGAGTGGTGTAAGCTTTTGCTATCCCAATCACTCGGTCAATCATTGTCGGTCCTAATCCAGTACCAACACAAGCCCCACCCGCCACTGGGTTAGAGGAGGTGACATACGGGTACGTTCCGTGGTCTAAGTCGAGAAGAGTACCTTGCGCTCCTTCAAACAAAATGTTGCGCCGCCTCTGAACCGCATCGTATATTTTTAAGGACGTGTCAACAACGTATGGTCGAAGGCGTTCCGCATACCCCAAGTACTCGTCAATCACTTGTTCGGGGTCTAATAGTGGTAAGTTGTAAAGCTTTTCTAAAATGACGTTTTTGTAATTAATTGTCCACTCCAACTGTTCACGCAGCCCCTCAGGGTTCATCAAATCTAATACCCTGATGCCAGTCCGCTCTGATTTATCAGCATAGGTTGGACCAATCCCACGACCAGTTGTGCCAATTTTATGGCTTCCCCTTCGCTCCTCCGATGCCTGGTCAATCAATCGGTGGTAAGGCATCGTAACATGAGCCGTCTCAGAAATGAGCAGATTGCGAGTGGAAACACCAAGTGCTTCTAGTTGGTCAAGTTCTGCGATCAAAACCTGTGGATCTATGACTGTCCCACAGCCAATCATGCACTCGGTATTTGGATACAAGATACCAGAGGGAATCAAGTGCAGCTTGAAGGTTTGACCCTTGACTACAATTGTGTGTCCAGCATTGACGCCCCCTTGGTAACGTACAACAACATCTGCGGAGCGGCTGAGTAAGTCTGTTATTTTACCTTTTCCTTCATCGCCCCACTGGGCACCTATAACAATTACGTTAGCCAAGTGTTTCTTAAAATGCTAAAGTTTGCACAAAAAACTATTTATAGCAAATTTTCTGACTTTTGTCAAATTTGCGATTAGACTTCTGGAACCAGTCCGGTGGTGAAGCAGCGATCAAGTGAGGGTTTCCCGACGAGGGAAGACTGCTGAAAGGGTTCGGTCAGGGTACAGGAGGTGGCGTATGCGCAAAGCGTAGCGTGTCCTCTGGACATACCCGCTCTTGCGCACCCGTGCCGGAGGCATAAGGCTTCCCGCAAGGTAGGAGAGGGTGCCGCAGGCGGGTGAGGTTCTTCGTTTCCTTAATAAATTAAACATAGGTATTGCAAAGATCACAAGTCATTTGGTCTGGTGAGCTTTAGGTTAGAAAAAACTCTGTCAAACTGACATCACCTAAAGCAATTTTAACGCTAAAACGTTCTCCAATTTCGCTACTAAAGTTTAGTTGAATACTTTTTGTATTTCTCGCAGTTGCTTGCATGACTGCTATTCCATCTGAATCCAATACTATCAGTTCAAGTTCTTCTGGTAAGTGACTTTGACCAGCAGTTGGGTACACTTTAACACCGATATTTATTTCTTCTCTTGAGACTGGGAGCAGTCCTATCACTAAAGCGATGATTTGACTTTTGGAATCTCGTCCTAAGTCTAGCAGTTTACCTTTCTGTAGACTAGAAGTTGAATTTTTTGGGTGAACTAAAGTGTGTTCAGTTCCTCGAAATCTAAAAACTAGTTCTGATTGTTGCGGATTCAAAAGTGATTCTATAGTCTGCCAACCAGCATCAACAACATTCAGAAACCACTGGCTCAAGTGAATTGGCTGTTTAACTTTTATGGCATCAGAGTGCCACGCTTTGCTATCAATAAGTTGGTTCAGGTGTATAAGTAAATCTTCAAGGGAACCCAACTGGCTTAGAAGTAACTCACCGTCATCGGGAACTGTTTTAACAAATCCTAGTAATGTTGCTTCTTCAAGTGATGACTCAAACTGTACAGCTACATAGCCAATTCTATCTAAACAAACTTCTAGTGGAACATGAATAACTTGCTCGTTAGGTAACACTGGGAGACATTCTATTTTTCCTAAACCAATAACTTCTAAATCAGCAACATCCATGAGAGTTTGTATGAGAGGGTTCCAACTTAAACTTTCCTCCCAAGAAGTTTGAATTCCCATACAACGCAGATAAAACTGGACAGAAAATACTGCCAAAGTATTGAGATAAACCTGTTTGGCTTTCTGAGGATTCCTATGTTTATTTCGGAAACGTTCTCCAAGTGCGTGAGCATCTAAGCTTATCGGTACCGTAAAGGTTAAAGATTCTGATAAATTTCCTCTCATTTGTACACCTATTCCTTAATCTACCTGATTTTCACAATATTCTTTTAACTTAAAAGAAAGCTTTTTGATACATCTGTAATAAAAGCTGCTCAATGTAGGAACTTTTATTTCAAATTCTGCTGAAATCTCTTTCCATGATTTTCCAGAGAATCTGAGCATAGCTAATGCTTGAAACGTTGCTTGAGGACATTTCTCTATATATTCATTTTTAAAAATGTCTTCTGGGTCTGATTCTATACATTCCTTAACGACTGTTGTGAGGTCTTGTGATTCATCAGGTAAGGCAAGATTATCTAGGTCGGTAATAGTCATTTTTGTTATGGAACTATGACTAAGGTTTTTCCGAAGAGTATCTTTAAAAAATCGTCGTTCCAAAAGAACATTAACCCATACCAAAACCGTACCGCGTACCGGGTCGTATTTGTCAATATTTTGACAAATATAAAGAAAAAGTTCCTGACGTGCTTCATTGTAAATATCTTGAACATTACTGAAAAATTGATTTTTGGATGGATACCAAAGATTGCCAAAGCGCACAATGGTGTGAATTAGCTTTGTTAAAGCGATTTGCCGTTCCTGGGAATGCGGCGGGTGTCGCTGTGCAACAGTTGCAAGGTGTAGCAGATACGAATCAAGTTCATCTCTGGTCATTACTTGAAACTCCAAACCTTGTTCAAGAGCCGAAGTGAACTCCTATTTCTTTATCGTGATCACAGCATGGCACTTTATGCAAAACAACTGTATTTTTTACAATTGTTTACATTTTGAGTCAATGAACAAGCTCTGGAGCGAGGAGAGGGCAGTCCGTTGTGAGATTTCTGTTGTTGTAGCAATTACTTGGTGGCAAATCTTGAATTATAATGCCGCAATTGTGTTGGCTAGAGGTTTTTTTCTCAGTTGTGTTGTCTTTCTGTCGAGTGGAAAGCCCCATCTCCTTGAGCAGGCGGTTAATGTGGCAAGTGCTAACCTGAATTCCCAATTCTTTTACCAGATGCTTGCTTAACCATTGTGCTGTCCAGCGTTTAAATGGATAGCCATACTCACGCGGACTATGGCTTGCCAATTCTTTCAACCGAGCGAGATATTGCTCATTCACAGTCTTGGGGCGTCCTATCGGGCGATCGCCCCAGTTATGAGCGTTACCTGTCTGTGCCATAGCAATCCAGTACCGTGCAGTTTCTTGAGCACACAACAGTGCTTCACAGATTTGTGCTTGAGATTGACCCGCATCTGCCAATAGCATGATTTCAATACGACGGCGATATTCTGGACGTAACTCGGCTTCTAGGCTTTTCAGCAGCAGCTTGCGATCTCTAGGTGTTAGGTAAAGACCTTGGTTTTGGTTTTCCACAGCAATTCCTTCTGGTAAAACTTGGGGTGTTGGAAGTTCGTTTGGATGCTCGGCAGCGAACCTCTGCCTACTTCTCGGAATCAAAAGTCCAGCAATCCTGCAACTCGTTACAAAAATTCACATTAGTCTTGGTAGCGGTCACCTGTGTCGCTTTATGAGATGTTGAGGCTGTGACAAGGCAGCATCTACAACCAAAGACATAGCCCGTGTGAACAGTTGAGCGCATCACTACACTTTGATTTGTAAGATAATAGGACTTACGCATTAACAAAATTTTGATTGTGTGGGTTTTGCCATAGTAGACATAAATCACCTCAACAAAGTCGGGGTTTTGAACTAGCGAGGATTCCTTCTACTTCTCATATAGGTGTAAGTGAAATCAACTTATGCACTAGCGGAAGATGGAACGTGGATTGTAGATAGCTGAAAAATTTTGCCGCCGCAGTGCAATTGATCCGCAAATACAGACAATGCTTCCCTCACGATTGCACAGGTGCCAGTGCCAAAGGCAATCGCCCACGTTATGCACGGGTCCGGTCTTTTTGTACAGTGCGTAAGTCCTAGATAAAAGTACCTTTGTTTTTGAATATGAAAGCTTTAAAAAAAACATAATTACTTTAGTTATGCATATAAAATAAATTTCAAATCCTTGAATTTCTAGATTTCATATCAAAATATTGAAGAGGGATTAGACAATAAAGCAGCTAATTCCATCACAAGTAACTTCATTGACTGGCAGCGTGCTTATCTCAATGCCAACTGTAAAGAAATTCAAATCTGGAGTTCAATGGTTAGCCTGGTCAGGAGTTTTGGCTCTGGTTAGCACCGGGGGCTGGCTGGTGTATATCCAGACTCGGAATCGACCTGCAGAATCGGCGGCGCTGCCTGTAGTTACCGTAGAACGGGGCAACATTGAAACCACTATCAATGAAAGCGGCACCCTTGAACTGCGTGGTCAACAGACCCTTAAGTCTCCAGCAGAAGGCGCAGTTGAGCAGGTGCTAGTGCGGCTTGGGGAGCAAGTCAAGTCCGGTCAGCCGCTGATTATTCTGCGTAACCCCGAGCGCCAAACTATCCTCGCCAACCAGCAGTTGCAAATTCAAAAACAGGAACTCACCTTAGCACGTAACCGCCAGAAAGTTGTCGAAGCTGAGGAAAAGCTAAAAGTAGCTAAACAGGAAAACCAGACCAACAAGCAGTTGCAGATTCAAAAACAGGAACTCACCGTAGCACGTAACCGCCAGAAAGTTGTCGAAGCTGAGGAAGAACTCAAAGCTGAGGAAACGAAACTCCAAGAACTTGAAGCTTTGGATCAAAGGGGCTTCATTCCCAAAAATGAACTTCGGACGCAGGAAGAACAGCTTCGCCGTGCAAAAACTGCCCTGTGGGAAGCGAAGTTAACCGTCAGCAGTGATACCATCGAACTTCAGAACCTTCAGCTTGAGATCCAAAATACGCAACAGCAAACGCGGGATAAAATTATGCAGGCTGAATCTGCTGTGCAGGATGCTCAGTTAGCGGTCAATAATGATATCCGTGAACTTCAGCGCCTTCGGCTTGAACTGCAAAAAATCCAGCAGCAACTCCAGAACAACGTCATGACTGCACCAATTAATGGTAACGTTCTTGACATCAAAGTCAAGGATGGGGAAGGGGTTCAGGTGCGTACTGACCTGCTCATCCTGGGCGACCCCACCCAAGAACTGGTGTCCCTCCAGCTTTCCACCCTGAATGCGGCTAAAGTCCGCGTCAACCAATTAGCTCGTATTAGTGTCATCGGTCCCAATGCTCAGACATTCGAGGGACGGGTGCAGAGTTTGTCTCCCATAGCAACAACCTCTAGTGGGAACGAGAGCCAAAGCAGTAGCCAACAAGCGGGGCAAGCAACGGTATCTGCAAAAGTGCGACTTAATACCCCTTCCCGCAAGCTGATTCCTGGCAGCCAGGTAAATGTCGAGATTATTTTGCAACAGCGGCAGAACGTGGTGGTTTTGGACACGGAAGCGATTCAGCGCTCAGAAGAAAAGCCCTTTGTCTGGATGCGGGATAAACAAGGTAAGGCTCAGAAAAAAAACATCACTCTAGGGCTAGAGGGGTTGACAAATGTGGAGGTGACCTCTGGTCTACGCCCTGGAGAGCAAGTGGTGCTGCCCTCAGCTGATTCCAAATTGGAACCAGGAACGCCAATTGTTCCCCAAGACAACCCAACTGAAACTAAAAGCGAATAGCAATGAGTCTCACACCTTTCGACCTACTAGCTCTGACTTCCCGCTCTTTAAGCGGCAACGCCTTGCGTTCGACCCTAACCACCTTAGGCGTTTTCATGGGTGTAGCTGCGGTGACAGCAACGCTTCAGGTCGGCAGCATTAGTCGGGCAGTGATTGCCCGTCAAATGGCAGAGCGAGATGCCCCTCAGGTCGTAGTATACCCGGAGTCCCAACTTCTTCGGCTAGAAGACATGAAATTCTTGCAAAAACGGCTCTTGGGCTTACAAGCAATCAGTGCGTCCAGTATCCCAACTTCTTCTCAAACATTTTTTCAAGATCAGGAGGCGAAGAATCCTTTGATGTTGGGTGTTTCCCAAAACTTCTTGCTCACGTCGGGTAAGCAATTAGTGAAGGGACGGTTCTTCACAAGAGCAGATTTTGCCCGCTATCGACCTGTGGTGGTCATTGATCAATTTCTGGCGGAGAAACTTTTCAAAGGTCAAAAGCCAACGGGTAAACGCATTTATGCTGATCGCCGACCCTATATCGTTGTGGGGGTGGTAAAAACTAATGCTGGTAACAACGAGGCACCTGAGGGTCAGCTACTGATACCGATGTCGGTTTTCAACGCTTTAATGGGTAGTCGCGATATTGGAACTATTTGGATGCGCCCCCGCAAACTCGAAGACCTGAAAAACTTGGAAGACCGGGCAAAGAAACTGTTGGAGCAGCGCTTTCCAGGTCAAAAATTTTATGTTTCCAACAATGTGGAAGACATCTTGGAGCAACAGAAAACCCTTGAATCCGTTTCAATGGCACTGGCAGCAGTGGGAGTCATCTCTCTATTGGTGGGGGGTGTCGGCATTGCCAATATTACCATCGCCACTGTAGCGGAGCGTACTTCTGAAATTGGTTTGAAGCTGGCAATCGGGGCAACAAAGCTGGACATCATGTTGCAGTTTATTCTGGAAGCGGCGGTTTTGAGCTTGTTGGGGGGAACTGTGGCGATCGCTGCGGTGCATGGGTTGACATTGGTGGTTGCTAGTACTTTTGATTTGCCCTACCAATTTGAAAGCAGTACAGCAGCCTTGTCCTTAGGTTCGGCGCTGCTGGTGGGGGTAGGCGCTGGTTTCCTCCCGGCTCTACGCGCTAGCCAGCTAAATCCAGTTACCGCCCTGCGTAGCACGTAGTGCTTGCCGCAGGCATTGCAGCGAAGTACCCCACCTGACTTTTAAAATCAGGTGGGGTAGTTTATTTACTCAAAAGATTCGGGCAACAAAACTGTCTCTATGGCATCCTACTTGCTACCTATGAATAGCGCAAAACTCCATTATCATTGTAGATTCCTCGAATCAGAATTGATGTGTTGTTGAATGTGCCATTTCTTCTACGACATTGCGCTGTTAGGGTAGCTCCAGAAACACGAATGTTTTGACAAGAAGCTGCATAACTACTAGCGGCAGTTGCGTTACTAGTATAGCGCAAATTTCCATCATCATTGTAGATTCCCCGAATCAGAATTGATGTGTTGTTGAATGTGCCATTTCTTCTACGACATTGTGCTGTTAGGGTAGCTCCAGAAACACCAATATTTTGACAAGAATTTTGATAACTACTAGGATCGGTGGGTGCTGCCAAAGCAGGAGGATTAATGGGAATTGTAGCCATGATTGCACCACAAGCAGCAAGAGTCATTAAACGTGGCGAGCGACTGAGTTTTGCGAGATAAGACATGGGTATTCTCCTTTGATAAGTTGAGTTGTCTTGTCAGAATTTAGCGTGTACGTTGTTCTTCCATTTTCCTGAAAAAGGACAATATAAATACCAGCAGTTGCTGTGTTAGACTGCCAGAATTAATTGCCTATGATTTGTGTTGGAATTTGTACTGAAAAGTGATTCAAACTCTTATGAGACTTTTGGGTTTGCATTAGCATAATGTAGGTTGAGATGTAGTCTTCACCTACTTTTTTCAGTAGAACTAAACTGTCAACGCCTAATCTACTTAATTCAATTTTTAGACGATTTTTTTTAGAAAAACAAGGAGATGCAGCTGGTTTATAAAACATAACTACAGGATTTATGTTTTGATTTTGTTAACTATTTTAAATAGTCGAGAGTATGAGCGGTGCTGAATATTAATATCTAGAGTGCTTCCGGCTTTTAAGAAAGCTAATGATTAGTAAAATCATCATCTTTTCCGCTCAAAAGTAAAGCACTTTTGTTTTTTGAAACTTACACAGAAAGTAACATGAGCAGTGTAAAGTAAAATCAAGGCAATAATTCAGACAGCAGCAATGAGTTTTACTAAACTCAATGACTGCCTGATGCAACTCCTAAATCTAACATCGCCAATTTAACAGTGGCGGTGGTGTTCAAAGACCTGACCGTTCATTTCAAAGCGAATGGCTTTGTCCTGGTGGTGTCCCAAATCAATCTCAATCCCAAAGAGTCGTGATTAAAGAAATATTTCTTCGGACATATCCGGACAAGATGTTACAATCAGCGCGAGAGTTGAGGAAAAAACTATTGTCAGTCAGGCTAAGCAGAGCAATTTACTAAATTCAACTGATCATGCAGAAGCCACCTAACCAAGACTCTCAACGTCAAAACCAACGCGAGCATCAATTTCTCCGACCCGTTAACTTTTTGTTACTTAATGTGGTCGTTGTTCTAACTGTAATTGTGGGTACAGCTCGTATTCTCACCCCAATTTTGAAATCTCAAAAGATACTTCAACCAGCAGTCAGCGTTGAACCAGGTGTCAAACCGTTAATCGTTCAACCTGTGGCTGGTGAAAACATCAAACACCAAAGCAAAGACAATCAACAGATCAACAAGGGTGAGGCGATTGTCTTACCCTTGAAAAACCCTTCGGAAATTCCTACAGAGTGGGAACGTCCACAGCAAACTCAGAGCGGAAAACTGACACACTACGCTTCAAGAATGCCAACGGTAAACGCGAATACACCCATAACTCATTCCCAACCTCAGAGCCAAAACAACCAACTGCTTGTTAACAGTTGGAAGCTAAATGACGCGACGCGATCGCCCTCCCAAACGCTGCACTCCGCCCAATCGCAAGTCGCCTTTACATCACACTCCTCAACCTCTCATTTACAGAAAGAACCAAAAAATGACAGACGAGAGGCTTTGGCGATACCTGCGCCAGAAATGAAAGACTCTGTCTCTGGTAAAGCATTCTCAAGTTCCACCTGGGAACGAGAAGATACGAGAAAAGAGGACACGAGGACGCAAAGATTAGAAAGCAAAGGGACAAAAGGACACGAGGAAAAAGGACACAGGGATATCTCTACGTCACCACGTCTTTCAACCTCACCAAACCTTCCTTCAAAACAGCAGACTCAGCCGATGTTGTCCCGCAAGCAGAGTAACTTTAGAGGGGGTGCGTCTTTTCTCGCGTCACCGAGTCTTTCCCTCTCCATGTCATCACAGCCGCTTCACCATGTCTTCTCTCAAACGCGTCAAGTACCACGACAGAATGTAACTTCGTATCAAAATGAAATTTCAACACAAATTTCAAAAGTAGAACAAGCAAATAGAGTGACTCAAAGTAGTCTGAAACAAAGTCAACCCAAACCATTACCAAAAGTACGTCCTGTTGAACTAAAGCTCTCTGATATTGTGGTCTTGGCTTTGCAAAACAATAGATCTATAAAAAACGCATATCTCGAAAGGATAGCGCAAAAACAAGACTTGGCAGTGGAAGAAGATAAATTTGCTCCTGACTTCACACCTACCCTGTCAACATCGATAGCATCATCCGGCTCAAGTTCAACCACAACGACTAATGAAGTCGGTCTTGAGGCAAAAATGAAAATTCCCACCGGGGGGGAACTGAGTTTTGGGTTGACAGCTAACGCTCTAACGCCAAAGATAACTTTTAATCAACCTCTACTAAGAGGAGCTGGAATCGATGTAAACACAGCTTCGATTCAGACGGCTCGACTCACTGAAAAGAGTAACGTCTTGGGTTTAAAATCGACATTGACAAACACCATGACGGATGCTATAATAGGATACAGAAATTTACTACGTGCTCAGGAACGGGTAAAAATCGAGCAGCTTTCCCTGAAAAGTGCTCAAGAACTTCTGGAAATAAACCAAGCTCTGATAGAGGCGGGTAGGTTGGCACCGGTTGATATTATCCAAAGTCAGACGGCGATCGCTAACCGACAAGTCAGCTTGGTGGCTGCTCAAAATAATCTTGAGTCAACAAAGTTAGCTCTAATTCAGATTCTCGACATTGATCAAAATACCAATATTCTGGCAGCAGAAGTCCCAAAGGCGTCACCCGTGACTCTAGACGCGAACAAACTTCGGCAATTAGCGTTTGAAAATCAGCCGGAGTATTTGCAAGCACAGCTTAACTTGGACAAAGCTAAACTTGACCTGTTGCAGGCAAAAAATAACAGACGCTGGGACTTGGGTTTGAATGTCAGTTATGATAGTACAGGAGACAACGCAACACCAGACGTGAGAGCCGGACTAACTTTTGGCAAAACATTGGGCGATCTCACACCGGAACAGAGGTTTCAGCGCAGCCGAGTCAACCAATTGCAAGCGGAAAACAATTTGAACGATCAGCGTGAAAGTTTAGAAATTCAGGTAACAGACAGGATTAGAGATGTGAATTTGAGTTTCAAGCAGGTGGAACTTGCACGCCTTGCCAGGGAGTCTTCTGAACGACAACTAGAGATTGAAAGAGAAAAACAGAGATTAGGCAGAGGATCTGGAGTTTTTGAGATTGTAAGTCTGGAAAATAGTTTGGTAGAGGCAAGAAACGCAGAACTGAATGGAACTATTGAATATCTCAACGCTTTGACGAACCTTGATAAAACTTTAGGAACCACATTAGACACCTGGAAAGTAACAATTGAGAGCAATAAGAAGTGAGTTTTTTCCAGTAGACCTCATAAATCTGTTATGAACTCCAGCCTAAGGCTTCTGCTACAAGACTTGCTAACTGTAGCGGATCAAACGGCTTAGCAATTGCAGCTTTCATCCCCATAGACGCATATCGGCGACGATCCGAAGCCTGCACTTTCGCTGTCAGCAAAATCACCGGAATGTCTTTAGTTGCAGCATTAGCCTGTAAATGTTGAAATGTTGTAGGACCATCCATATCAGGCATCATTACATCCAGCAGGATAGCATCAGGCTGTTCACTTTGAGCCAAAACTAACCCAGAACGCCCATCACCAGCAGTTAGAATCTCCCAACCTGCCACAGTTTCTAAACAAATCTGAGCAACTTCTCGAATGTATTCCTCGTTATCAATCACCAAAATGCGTTTAGTTGTCATCGCTGTCATCACTGTCATCCTTTCGTTGGTTCTGGGTAATTCTGGAAAGGAGTTCCAGCACCCGTTGCTCAAATTCTTGCGGTGTGACACGACTTTTTGTCAAGAACTCGGTCTGCCCCAACTTGAGGCGATTTCTTTCAGAATTGTCTAAATCCTTAGCAGAGTATACTACTAAAGGTAAGTTGTGCAAATAGTTATGCTGAGAAAGCCACTCTACAACTGCAAACCCATCTTTATCAGGTAGTATCAAGTCGAGAATGAGCAAATCTGGGTGCAGTTGCTGGCTTTGGCGGATTGCCTCCTTTACAGTTTGAGCATGAAAAACCTCAATTTCATGACGTTCAAACAGCATAATCAGCAGCTGTGCTAAATCTTTGTCATCTTCTACTAGCAAAATACGGACTTGCTTATGAGGTTTAGCGATAACTTGCTTGAGTGACTCCAGCAGCGATTGTTCATTCACAGGCTGACACAGCCAATCAACAAAACCAGTGTTGTAGTAGTTTTCATTATCGTCCAACACTTCAACAGTAAGCTTTTGTGGTGTTCCATCTCTAGTGAGGGCTGTTGTGTATGAATCAATCTCACCGATTGAAGAATCCGTTGGTAAATACACACTACAAAGCATGATCGGAATATTTTTAGTATCCGGGTGCTGCTTGATCGCCGCTACAATTTCCCAGCCATTCATCCCTGGTATCAGTAAATCAAGTAGAATGGCGTTTGGCTGCAAGGCTACTGCCTGCTGTAGAACTTCCTCACCAGAAGCCACGGTGACAACTCGGTAGTTTTGTTGTTCCAGGATTGTTTGTAACACAGTTCTGGCTCTTAAGTCATGATCACACACCAATACTAAGGGATGATAATGATTGGCAGTTTCCTGTGTGGTTTGCTTTGAATCTTTGAAGATTGGTAGGGTAAAGTAAAAGCTACTACCCTCACCCAATTGACTCTCAACCCAAATACGCCCAGAGTGCTGTTGCACAATACTGCGGCAAATTGCTAAACCTAAGCCAGTGCCTTCATGGTTGCGCGAGTCGGAGGAATCGACTTGTTGAAAGCGTTCAAAAACGGTTTCGAGTTTGTCAGCAGGAATGCCTCGCCCTTGATCCTTGACTTGAAATAGTATCTCCAGTTCTTGGCGTTCGGCAGTTAACCAAACTGTACTGCCAGAGGGTGAGAATTTGATGGCGTTACTCAGTAGGTTGGTTAGGGTTTGGATCAGGCGATCGCTATCAGCCCACAAATCAACACAAATAGGTGAAACTGATAAATTCACCCCATACCGTTGTGCCATAGCTTGCATCACATCTGCTGCCTCAGTCATTAAATCAGCCGCGTTGCAAACCTCTTTCGCCATTGTCACCTTACCGGACTCAATGCGCTCGATATCTAAAATATCATTGATGAGTCGCACCAAGCGATCAGTACTATCTACAGCAATTTCCAGCAGGCGCTTACCCCGTTCCGAACCCGGATCGAGCAACCCACTAGACAGCATCCCCAAAGAACCATGAATTGAAGTCAAGGGTGTGCGGAGTTCGTGGCTGACGACGGAAATAAACTCATCCTTCATTCGTTCTACGACTTGGCGTTCGGTAATGTCCTTAAAGGTGATAACGGCTCCTTTTACCACAGCTTGTTCTAAAATTGGGGTTGACGCATACTCAACTGGGAAACTAGAACCATTCTTGCGCCGAAAGACTTCGTTCGTGACTTGATGCACTGATGCATCCTTTAGCGATTCATAAATGGGAGAATCTGTCAAGGTGTACGTTGTCCCGTCTAATTTTGAGAGGGGCAAGAGAATATCTATAGACTGACCGATTAATTCTCTCACCTCGTATCCCAGCAACTTGGCAGCGGCTGGATTGACAAAGGTGATTTTGCCTGACTTATTCAATCCACACAAGCCTTCTCCGACTGAATTTAAAATCAACTCATTTTGATGACTGAGCTTTTCTAGAGCTTCCCTTGCTCGTTTGCTTTCCGTTATATCACGTAGAATGACAGTAAATATTATTTCATTCCCCAATTCGAGCTTGGAAATCGAAGCTTCTGCGGGGAACTCTGTACCATCTTTGCGGCGGGCAAAAATCTCGCGGCGTTCTCCCATCCTACGGGCTGTACCAGAAGATGAGGCAAAACCAGCGACGTGCTGGCGATGAACACAAGTATATCTGGCTGGTAGGAGCAAATCAAGGGGTTGACCGATAACCTCAGCAGCTGTGTAACCAAAAATCTTTTCTGCTCCTTGATTGAACAGGGTAATGCATTGGCTTGCATTTATTGAGATAATTGCATCATCAGCAATTTCCAAAATTCCCGCAAACCGAGCTTGTGACAGCCGCAAAGCTTCCTGCGTCCGCTGGCGCTCATCGAGTTCACACAGTAACTGCGCGTTGACGCTAATTAATTCGGCTGTACGCTCTGCGACTCTCATTTCTAGCTCATCCTTAGCTTTGCGTAGCGCTTCTTCAGTATGCTTGCGTAAGCGAAGCTCGTCGTAGACATCGGTGATGTCGCGGGTTACTTTGGAAAAGCCATATAGCTGTCCAGACTCATCATGTAAGGCTGTCATGATCGCATTCGCCCAAAATCGTGACCCGTCCTTGCGTACGCGCCAGCCCTCATCTTCACAGCGACCAACAATAGCAGCTATCCTCAGTTCTTGCTCTGGCTTACACAGTTGGATATCTTCATGAGTGTAAAAGCAAGAGAAATGCTGACCCAAAATTTCCTCAGCTTGATAGCCTTTAATGCGCTGTGCGCCAGCATTCCAACTGACAATATATCCTTCTGGATTGACTATGTAAATTGCGTAGTCTTTTACACCTTCCACTAAGGCGCGGAAGCGCTCTTCGCTTAGTCGCAGCGCCTCTTCTGCCCGCTTACGCTCCGTTATATCGCTACGAATTGCTACATATTGATCAGGTTGTCCTTGACTATTTAAAAGCGGTACAATAGTGGTATCTACCCAGTAACATGTTCCGTCTTTGGCACGGTTTTTGATTTCGCCTTTCCAAACTTGCCCACTGGTAATAGTCGTCCACATTTGTTTAAAGAATTCTTTGGAATGATACCCAGAATTAATGATGCGGTGGTTTTGTCCCAAAAGTTCTGCTCTAGAGTATTTTGAGATTTCGCAAAATTTATCATTAACGTAGGTAATCGTTCCTTTGTGGTCAGTGATTGCTACAATAGAAGACTGGTCTAGAGCAAACTTGATGTCTGCCAAATCTTTGAGTGATGCTTGCAGAATTTGCTCGGTTTGCTGACGTTCAATTGCTTCTGCGAGCACATTGGCAATTGCTTGGAGAAAATTGATGTCATCTTGAGTGAAAGTCCGTTGTTTTGTTGTATGTGCGCCTAAAATCCCATAAGGATTGTTCTTTCCTGGAATGGAAACAGTTACACCGCTGATGACTTGATGTTGATGCAGTAAAGGTGAACCGCTAAATCTAGTTTCTCTGGGCAAATCCTCTGTAATCACTGGCTCATTAGCAACTAAGGTATAGCCAGCTTGAGAATCAATACCTGTACTCACTCTCATATGACCAACAAGTCCGGCTTGCCATCCTACACCTGCTCGTAAAAGTAAAGCGTCACCATCACCAAGCAGTTCCAAAACCATGCTATACTCTACTTTCAGGCATTGGGCTACCAGGGCAACAGCTTCGTCTATTAAGGTAAAAAGGTCACAACTTGATAAAGCCAATTGACCTAATTTAGCCACGGCTGCTTGCTGGTCGAGTCGTGCACTTAAGCTTTTTTGATAGAGCTTTTGCAAGGTAATATCACGTGTAATCCCCAAATGTAGCAACGTTCCATCTGATTCGTTACGCAGTGGGACTGCATGAGTTTCCATCCAGCGACGAGTGCCTCGACAACCAATCATCTCGAATTCTAGCTTACCTTTTTTGCCTGAGGTACACACACTCTCGTTTAAATGCTGGAACGCCGCTTTGTACTCAGGCGCAATCAGAGAATATACCGACTGACCAATCACTGTATCAGCGCTTTCCACCTCAATCATAGCTAGACCTGCAGCATTTATCTCTAGTAGCGTGCCATCCGCTGCAACCAGCTTAACGCACTCAGGTTCAGCATCGATGATGGCACGCCAACGATTTTCTCTTTCTCGGAGTGCGACTTCCGTTTGTTTACGTTCACTCACATCCATAACAGTGCCAATCATGCGTACTGCTTGACCTGTTTGATCATAAAAAAATTGTCCTTTGCCCTCGACCCAATGAACGCTACCATCAGGCCAGACAACCCGATATTCTTGGCAGAAATTCTGTCGTTCTTGACGCGCACGGTTTACTGCCTGTGTAACTCCTTGACGATCCATTGGGTGAACTCTTTCATCAAAGGCTTCATAAGTTCCCCCAAAAGTACCAGGTGCTAAACCAAACAATTGTTCATGTTCCCCAACCCAAGTCATTTTGTTAGTTAAAATATTCCAATCCCAGATACCCATATGAGTTGCTTCTAAGGCTAACCTCAGTTCCTGAGCTTCATTTTCAAGTAAAGAATTAGTCATAAAATGTATTTATACTTATTTCTAGTCAATGCTTTGTAACACTGATTTCAGATTTGGGAGCACTTGCAGCAGGTAACACACAATTGCGTCCAGCTGCCTTTGCCTGATAAAGGGCTGCATCTGCAACTTGATACAATGATTGCAAGTCAATCCCATCCTCAGGATACTGAGCTACGCCAGCGCTGAAAGTTATCCGAAACTTGGTGCACTCGGGGGATAAAAACTCCTCCTTGTACAGAGTTTTTAGCACCTCTTCAAACCGAGAAACGCCATCACTTTTGGTTATACCGTACATACCCACGACAAATTCTTCTCCACCCCAACGGGCGACTACATCTTCAAAGCGAAATGATTGCCTGAGCAATTGTCCAAATTGGCGTAATACCGTATCGCCAGTTGCGTGACCAAAAGCGTCGTTGATAAGCTTGAAGTTATCTAAATCTAGAATAGCTAAGCACACTGGTTGATTGTGTCGGTCGCTCAAGTGCAGGAATTTATTTAGGTCTTGGGTTGCTCTGTAACGGTTAAATACTGTAGTCAGTTGATCGATTTCAGCTAAACTCCGAAGCAGTTTGATTCGCTCTAAGCGATTGATAATGCGAGTTACCAGTTCTGGTCCGACAATCGGCTTGCTCACAAAGTCATCTGCACCTACAGCAAACACCTGATTCACACTGGCTGCATCTGTGTGAGCGGTTAAAAAAAGTATTGGTAAACCACAAGTGCGCGGGTCGTTTCGCACCACCTGACACAGTTCAACTCCACTCAAATGCGGCATCATAATGTCTAAAATTAGCAGATCCGGTGAACATGCCTCTAGCGTTTCCCAGAAGTGCCGGGGATCGTTGAGGGTGATGACCTTAAGTCCCCAAGGTTCTAGTAAGGTTTGCAGAGTGACCAAAATTTGCGGATCGTCGTCCACGACCATCACCACTGCTTCTGCATCCGTGTCAAATCTTTCATCTTGGTTAGTCTGGGTTGCTGAAACTGACACTTTGGGTGATTGCTCGATTTCTTGACGTAGTTCCAACACTAATTTACGCAAGTGTTTGCCCTGTTTCTTTCCAACCGACTGACCAGCTTGCAACTTTTGTTCAATCTTCCGCGCCAGTTGGGAGCCTTTGCTAAAACCAAAAGTGCCTAACGAACCTGCTAGTGTGTGGGCTTGCTGTTCTGCTTGAGCATGTAGTTCCTGAGTGAGTGCATCTTGCAACGCATCTGTGGCAGCTTGTTCCAAGACGGACACTTGCTGACTAATTTTTCCTTGAAATCGGTTCCAAACTCCACTCAATGCTGCCAATGTCTGCTGTTGAATTTGTTCCACAGGAGAACTGAAGGATGCAACGTCTTTATGTGGTTTGAGGCGATACCCAATGCCATAAACAGTCTCCACTAAATCAGCAGCAGCTCCTGCTGCTTTCAACTTCTGTCGCAAACCTTTGATCTGAGTTCTAACTGCTTCTTGTGTGGGTGTTTTGTCAAAAGACCAAATGCGATCAAGAATTGCACTACAGCTAAACACCCGTTGAGGATTCCGCAGAAATAACTCCAACAGAGCATACTCTTTGGGAGTTAATTCTACAATGCGTGTCTTATAACGTACTTCCAGCATACTCGGGTCAAAACGTAAATTTCCCCACTCCAAGACAGGGAGTGAGGTAGAATTGCTTCGACGCAGTAAAGCACGAACACGAGCGACTATTTCCTCACAGTCAAAAGGCTTGACAACATAATCATCTGCACCTGCGTCAAGCCCGATTGCTTTATCATGGCTGCTGTCTCGACCTGTGAGCAAGAGAATGGGCATTTTAAAGTCGTGCGATCGCAGCTTTTGGCAAAGGCTAATGCCATCCAGCTTGGGCAACATGACATCAAGCATGATTAAGTCATACTCAAATGCTTGTACCAAATCCCAACCTGCTTGACCATCGCTGGCGACTTCAACAGCATAATTTTGGTCCTCAAGAACCATTGTCAACGCTTTAGCAGTTAACTCGTCATCCTCTACGATGAGAATCCTCATTGTTACTGATTCCTTTGATTCCTGCCCTTGACCGCCTTAAGAGTTTGTAACAATTCCTTCGTATTAAAAGGTTTCGACAAAAAGGCTTTGACTCCAATTCCGGTTTCTTTTGCTATTCTAGCGTTTGACACCAGTCCACTCATAGTAATAATTTTGATACAATAATTCATTTTTTGTAAAGTGCGCATGGTTGTTAGTCCATCCATATTTGGCATCATCATATCAAGCAACACGACACTAATTTCCTGTTGATGCTGAGCATATGTTGCTAATGCCTCAACACCATCACGCTGCAGTTAGCACTCGATAGTTATACGCTTCCAAAGATAATTTGGTAATCTCACGAATTGCAGCTTCGTCATCCACAACCATGCATCAGTTCGTCATCTCCTGCGAGTTCTTCCAAGTCTTGGAAATGCTGCTGCATTTCGCTTTTTTCCGAGGAAGGCAAATACACCTGAAATTCTGTGCCTTTCCCGATTTCACTGTAGACGTTTACAAAACCAGCGTGGCTTTTAACAATTCCAATAACTGTGGAAAGACCTAACCCTGTACCGAAGCCCAATTCTTTAGTCGTGAAAAATGGCTCAAAAATTCTATCTATAATTTCGGGTGGAATCCCAATTCCAGTATCAGAAACAGTAATAACAATATAATATCCAACTTTAGCATCAACATTGATCAAAGCATAGTGTTCATCTATGACCAGATTTTCGGCAGAAATATTCAGGCTTCCACCGTCAGGCATTGCATCGCGAGCATTGATACACAAGTTCAACAGTACTTGATACAGTTGTGTCGCATCTCCTGAAACTGTCCAAAGGTCTGGTGATATATTAGTGTCAAGCTCAATAGATTTTGGGAAGACTTCTGTGAGAATCTGCTGAATTTCCAAGATCAGGTGTTTTGCTTGAAGAATCGTGTGCTTTCCTTCGATTCCCCGTGCAAACGATAAGACTTGCTTGACCAAATTAGCTCCACGCTTCGCATTGTTAACTAGTATTGGTAGCAGACGTTGACTTCGCTTATCATGAAGTTGTGTCTGCAAAAGTTGAGCGGTTAACAAAATGGGGGTTAGTATATTGTTTAAATCGTGAGCGATGCCACTGGAGAGTCTGCCTATAGTTTCCAAGCGCTGGGTGTCCAGTAACTGCGCTTCAAGTTTTTTCTGATGTGTGATATCTGTATTAACAATAAGGATTGATTTGGGTTTTTGCTCCTCATCTAGCAGCAGTGTCCACCGGCTTTGAACGATGATTTCTTTGCCGGATTTTGTCAACAAATGCAACTCACCATGCCATGAACCATGCTCAGTGGTGATATTCTGGGCTTGTGCAAATTCAGAAGAAGCTTGCTGAAATAAAAGTTCGTCAGCTTTTGTGGCGAGCAGCTCACTCTGACTCCAACCAAATAAATCCTCAGCACTCTTGCTACAAAAGGTGATACGCCCTTGTGTGTCTAAAACGAGAATAGCGTCTTGTGATTCATTCACCAGAGTCGCTTCCTCTCGAATTTGCTGTTCTTGTTGCTTGCGATCGGTTATATCCCAGACAACTCCAAGCATACGGGTTGCTTTGCCGATTTCGTTCAAAAAAACTTCTCCTTTTGAGACAATCCAGTGGATACTGTTATCAGGCAAAACAACGCGAAATTCATGTTCGTAATAGCGTTGTTCTAGAGAACGAGTCATTGCTTGGTCTAGCAATTTACGGTCTTGAGGATGAACACATTCAAGGAAGGCTTCAATCGTTTCGCCAAAACTGCTAACACCTAAACCAAACAGCAATTCATGATCCTTGGTCCAAGTCACTTTATTCGTTTGAATATCCCAATCCCAACAAGCCATGTGGGCAGCATTTAGAGCTAACTGCAAACGCTCCTCATTTCGTCTGTGTGTAGTAGTGCGGTATACTAATTGTGCGAATGTACACCGTTGCTCAAGTTGTGTCATGACTTGACGACCTAAGGCTTGCAATGCCTCTATCTGTTGAGCATCAAGTTCCCGTGGCACATAGTCAATCACACACAGCGTTCCTAGCGCATATCCTTGGGATGTAATAAGAGGTACACCAGCGTCAAACCGGATGTAGGGATCGTAGGTGACGAGAGGATTGGTTGCAAACCGTTCGTCGGTTAATGCATCAGTGACAATAAAAACGTCGGATTGGGCGATAGCTTCGCTGCTGCGCTTTGCGCAGATCGCATGGTTACAAAATGCGATGTGGCGGGGTGTTTGAGTTGCATGCAAACCAATCTTCGACTTAAACCATTGGCGGTTTTCATCGACTAAGCTGATTAAGGCAATAGGGGTTTGACAAATATATGCGGCTAAACGAGTCAGTGCATCGAATGACTCTTCTGGTTCTGTGTCAAGAATCTGATAACTGAGTAGGGCTTCCAGCCTCGCGGCTTTATTGTTAAGTAATGTTTTCATAACTCAACAGGTATCAGATAGTGTTAACTTTCATGCTGTACCCTGACAAACGTTGGCTTAGAGTCGTGGAGAATAAGTTACTCACTTTCACTGAATTGCAAAAATTCGGCATTTCCTGCCTACAGGACGAACAAAACCAGTAAATTTGTTGATGGCGAATGTGGCGTAATAATTGATGAGAGCAGCAAGGACATTCATTCATGATCTTTTTACCCCAAATTTCTAGGTGAATCAAGCAAGTTAGTAAAAATTCAAATTAATTTTTTTTTCAATTGAGATAAGAAACTTTAGCTTTGTGTGAATCACTTCACCTTCAACTGATTCTCAATGTATGAAAAAGTTGTGAAGATCTTGTGAGGAAATAGGCTCATCTCTTGCCCCTTACCGTAGAAACCGAGTTTTCGGAAAAATTAGCGCAATAAAGTTACATTACTTTTTTTGATTTTTCGAGATAAATGAAGGACTTTAGCTTTAGTACTGAGTGGTTGAGTAACAACAAAAAATTTTTGTGTAAAATGTTTAGTCTATGAACTTTATTTAAGATGTGAGTAGCGCTTTCCAGCAATGGTACAGATGTCAGGTGAAATCGCTCTCCTTGTAGAATCTGTGGTAGAAGCAAGCGATAAGCCCTTGGCTTGACGCAAAGCGTATCGCCCGCCGAATTCCCCATTATTAACCCAGGTAAAGCTCTTTTCTTAACCTGTAGATAACCATTGGGATCAAACCTAAAGTCTTCTTCCACTAAGAAACCTTGATTTTCAAGCTTTGTGAGTGCAAACTTTTTAGCAACCTCAACTAAATCAAGTGATGGTTGTAGATAATGAGAATTGCACAATATCCAGCGACAAGCCTTGAGATCAATTTCAGCCAGTAGATCTCTCCAAAAATGGCTATCAAACCTTTACGGCGCTTGCATTAGAAATCGATTTTTGGAGAGGGCTAGTTGGTAAATAGCTGTTAGCAAGACTTCCTCAATACACTTGGGACTGGGTAAAACGGTAAGAAAGTCTTTCAACAAAATTCTCACGGTAGCTAGTTATCCTAACAAGGATACTTGCTTTGCTCACAAGTTCCTCAAATTGTTTCCGTATAACTATAACTGTAGGACGCAGATTGCATGAGAGGTTTATATGTTTAACAAAATTTTAGCTGCATTGGATGCATCTGAAATGGGCAATTTAGTTTTTGAGCAAGCACTTGGCTTAGCGAAAAAGACTGAAGCTTCAGTCATGCTGCTGCACGTCCTATCTACTGAAGAAGAGGGTAGCCCATATATGCCTATGCCATCAAGTATTGATGGTTATCTTGGACTAGGTGCTCAAAATCTTGAGTTTTATCAAAAGCAGTGGGATGCTTATGAAACTGAAGGTTTGAAGATGCTGCGCTTACGTGCTACTGAAGCTTTATCCGCAGGTGTTAATGCCGAATTTACACAAAACATTGGGTCTCCAGGTCGAGTTATCTGTGATTTAGCGCGTAGTTGGGGTGCTGACCTTATTGTAGTTGGGCGGCGGGGTCGTTCTGGTCTGACTGAATTGTTACTAGGTAGCGTGAGTAATTATGTTTTGCACCATGCCTCCTGTTCAGTCTTTGTAGTGCATCGTCAAGCTGATGTTAAAGAAACTGATGTTGAGACGCAGACATCTGCACAAGTTGCAGCCGCTAACTGATCATCCTTTTTTGGCGTTGTTGATTTTAACCCTGATTCACCAACGCCCCTTTTTTTTAGTTTTGACAGAAAATAATCTCGCGGACTAAATACACCTCTAAGGAATAACTTTTCTTTTCTTTCCACAAATGAATTTGGGGGCTTGTACCATTTTGTGAACAGTGAAAAGTCTCTCTGTTACCTGGTAACTGGTCACCCTTCGGGTATGCCTGCGGCACGCCTGACGGCTTTAGCCCAGAGGGCGTGCCGTAGGCATACGCCAGATGCCAAGTGAGGGAAACCCTCTCCGAAGTTGCCACAACGCGGGGAACCCGCGCAAGGCACTTCTCTGTGCAGCACTGGACTCACTGTTCACTGTTCACTGTTTCGGTCAAATTTAACGCGTTTGTGCTTTGCGCGATCGCCAAGGGCGTATCGCCTCTTTTGAATGTTGTTCTAACCTGAAGTTCCCCAGAGTCAAAAACTAGGGGCGTAGGGGAGTGAGTACTGATAGCGAACGCGAGTGCGTGTCCCCTTGGGACTCAGCGTGTCTGTTCGGCACGGGGCCGTGGCGTTAGCCATAGGACATAGGAGGGTTTCCCTAGTATCTGACGTGTGTAGAGGAAAGAAAAATGAAAGAAAGGAGTTTTTTGATGGGGGGGGGAAACCAATTCACGTGAAAAACGTATTCTTCCCCTACACAGGCTTACTGGGTAGATCTGACTTTTGCGCCTCTAGCCAGTTTGAGTAACATTTGGGCTTAATTTTTGTCTAAGTCCCGCTAAGAGTCTTGCTTTTTTTACATCAGTTTAAAAACATCTGCCAGTACACCACCATCTCCCACCAGCCTATTCTTTGCCGGAGAATCATAAACTGTCAGTACTGAAGGTACCCCAGCTATATCATCAAATAAAGTGATTCCCTCAGCGTGTTCGTCTCTATTTCCATATGGGATATCAAGCACAAATTCTGGATAATTAAGAACCTTTTCTTGTAAATGTACGCCATTCTTTACACGATAAACTTGCACGGGTCCATCCAGATCCATTGTTGGTCCTGCTAAAATCAACAAGTCTTCAGCATCTAAAAATAAATCCCGAATTCCTAAACCATTCAAGAAGAGAAAATGCTTCTTGTATCCCTTGCTATCATCTCCAATATTTTTCAGTCTTAGCAGTCCTGGACCCGAGTTTTCTAACTCTATTTCCAGAATGATAGCCCAACCTCGTAACACAGGTCCACGCAAACCCATAAAAATTCGGTTTTGGTAAACAGCAACCCCTTCTATATCAAAGCCATTATCTTTACCTGGAATTGTCGCTTTCACAAAAAAGCCCAAGTGTGGATCATCTGCTAAAGCTTCCATGAGCAAGTTACCCTGTTGTGTTACCTCAACTTTGGCAGCGCTTAATTGTACATCAGGTTTTTTTGGATGTTGGCATAATGGCAATAATTCACCATCCACCAAGGGAATACGTCCTATGATATAGCGATTTGGTTCTGATGCAATTTTTGCGAGTCTTTTAATATTTTTCTCATCCGAAAATTCAGGTTTAGGTTTTTTGCGTTTGTAGCTGTGAGAACCAATTAACCACAGATAATAGTCAGCATATGCCAAACCTTCAATATCAATTTCTTCTTCTTCTGGTGCAGGTAAACTGATAAAGTCTACTACGTGGAATTGTTTATGCTCTGCAAAGTTACTTACATCCACAAAAGATAGCCGTTCAATCGTTGAGGTTTCATCTGACCCCAACCACAAGTGCTTTTCAGGAGTTAGCAGCAGTGCTGAAAGATCGTTCCGATGTTCTTTAAAACCATCAGTAAAAGTCAGTAAAACTTGATTTATTCGATGTGAATAGTCCATTGTATATACTCCTAAAGATATTTTTTATTTTTGTTTTTTAGGAAACTGATTTTTTCAGTATTTTATACTAAAGATGGGTGAAAACTTATGGAAAAAAATATTTTTTTGCAAAAATGTAAATCATAAAAACTTTACAAAGGATAGATGGATTTGGAAAAAAATGCTACCATTCAAGAACTTCATTTAGTTAAGTGCTATTATCTAAGGGGTATCTCAAGCAGTATGACATTAGCGACAAGAACCAAAATAAAAACTCTAGGAAGCTACGCTTACTCAGCAATTAAAAAACATAGTAAAAAAACTTTAGAGTGGGAAACAGCAGTAAAAAAAGATAAAGATCCAGAAGCACTACATCAGATGCGAGTGGGGATGCGTCGCCTACGCACAGCTGTAACAAGGTTTTCCCCTGCTGTAGATTTGCCAAAACCAGCTAGTGATAAAAATATTGGAAAAATTGCGCGTCGTCTGGGTAACCTCCGGGATTTAGACGTGCTAAAAGAAACTTTGGAAAATCTTGAGCAATCACATTTACCCCGCAAAGAACAACGTTCATTGCAAACAGCAATGGAAGCTTTAAGCAAACAACGTGAAGAGGCTGTGGCAGATGTAAAGTCAACATTCAAAAACGATCATTACAAGTCTCTCAAACAGACATTGAATGAGTGGTTAGATGATCCATTCTATCAACCACTAGCATATTTGCCAATTCAGCAAGTGCTACCAGATTTACTTTTACCAGAAGTTAGTACATTTTTACTGCATCCCGGTTGGCTGATTGGAACACAACTAGAAGGACAAGTAGAAAAAGCTGAAGCCGAAATTATTATACCTAGAGGCTGGAAAGCCGAGAAGGTAGAAGAAGAATTAGCAACGAATGGCGAAGTTCTTCATGATTTACGCAAACAAGCCAAACGCCTACGCTACCAAATGGAGTTATTTACTGACTTATACGGCGAGTCTTATGCCAATTGTATTGCAGAAGTGAAAAATATCCAAGAGATATTGGGAGCAATGCAAGATAGCGCAGTATTAGCGCAGTGGCTTGCAGATGTGTTCAACTCAGAAATAGATTCTCAACTTCCAACTCTTGCTTCAATGTTCGCCCAAAATCGTTACAAACTATGGCAGCAATGGCAGCCCTTACAGCAGCAGTATCTGAAAGCCCAGACAAGACAAAGATTTCATTTAACAATATTACAGCCGGTGTAAACAGGGAACAGTGAACAGGGAACAGGGAACAGTGAACAGTGAACAGTGAACAGAGGAAGCGATTTCTTAACCTTCCTGGTAACTGATAACTGATAACTGATAACTGATAGGCGCTTGTACCTTGTGCGGAATTATCGGTCACAATATAAAGATAGAAAACCACTAGCTTTCTATCGCAAGACATGAAACGTATCGTCTTAATTGCTGGGTTTGAATCATTCAACGCCGAGTTGTATCGGAAGGCAGCTTTTTTGGCGACTTCTCGTGTTAGTGAGTTGGATATTCGCGTGTTTAGCGATCGCGACATCACCACCAAACGAACTGAGGTGGAAGCAGCACTAAAAGATGCTGACGTGTTTTTTGGCAGTTTGCTGTTTGATTATGATCAGGTGTTGTGGTTGCGCGATCGCATATCCCATATCCCCATCCGCCTCATATTTGAGTCAGCCTTGGAATTGCTGAGTTTAACTAAGCTGGGTGCTTTCGCCATCGGCGATAAACCCAAAGGAATGCCCAAACCAGTTAAATTTATCTTAGACAAATTCAGCAACGGACGAGAAGAAGATAAACTCGCAGGTTATATTAGCTTTTTAAAAATAGGACCAAAGCTATTGAAATATGTGCCAGTGCAAAAAGTGCAAGACTTACGCAACTGGCTTATTATATATGGTTACTGGAATGCTGGTGGACCAGAAAACGTCGCTGCTTTATTCTGGACATTGGCAGAAAAATATTTAAGTCTGAAGGTGGGCGAAATTCCTCCGCCAGTCGAAACCCCGAATATGGGGTTGTTACATCCCGACTACCAAGGATTTTTTGAATCACCACGCCAGTATCTGGAATGGTATCAAAAATCGTGTCTTGACGTTTCATGCAACGTCAAGACAAAGCCAACGCCGCACGTCAAGACAAAACCCGTTGTAGGAATTCTCCTCTATCGCAAGCACGTTATTACTAAACAACCTTACATACCCCAACTCATTCGTCACTTTGAAGAAGCTGGTTTGACACCATTACCCATTTTTATTAATGGTGTAGAAGGTCATGTCGCGGTTCGAGATTGGATGACAACCAACTACGAAACCCAACAAAGACAACTAGGAAACGTAGAAATTGCCTCACTTTCAAAAGAAGCAGTAAAGGTTGACGCCATTGTCTCTACCATTGGCTTTCCTCTTGTAGGTGGTCCGGCTGGTTCAATGGAAGCAGGAAGACAAGTTGATGTTGCAAAACGCATCCTTACTGCTAAGAATGTACCATACATTGTCGCCGCACCATTGCTGATTCAAGATATTTATTCTTGGACGCGCCAAGGTATTGGAGGATTGCAAAGTGTTGTATTATATGCTTTGCCAGAATTGGATGGGGCGATCGACACCGTTCCTCTTGGTGGTTTGGTAGGAGAAAAGATTTATCTGATTCCCGAACGGGTGCAACGATTAATTGGGAGAGTGAAAAATTGGGTTGCTTTACGGCAAAAACCTGTCTCTGAACGCAAGATTGCTATTATTTTGTATGGATTCCCGCCTGGTTATGGTGCTGTGGGAACAGCTGCGTTGTTAAATGTGCCAAGAAGTTTACTAAAATTTCTTAAAGCGTTGAAAGACGAGGGATACACTGTTGGGGATTTACCCGAAGATGGAGAAGAGTTGATTCGTCTGGTGAAACAAGCAGATGAACTTTCAGGGGAAGATAAGCAAGATGAGGAAAATATTGCTTCCTCATCAGTTAATGTCAGAACTTTGGAGAAATGGCTGGGATATCTCCGCACATCGCGGATTGAGAAACAATGGAAATCTCTCACAAGTACAGGGATTAAAACTTATGGCGATGAATTTCATATTGGCGGTGTTCAGTTAGGAAATGTTTGGATAGGTGTACAACCACCATTGGGATTACAAGGTGATCCGATGCGGTTGATGTTTGAACGAGATTTAACTCCTCATCCTCAATATGCTGCTTTTTATAAATGGCTGCAAAATGAATTTGACGCTGATGCTGTTGTTCACTTTGGGATGCACGGGACTGTAGAATGGTTGCCTGGTTCTCCTTTGGGGAATACGGGTTATTCTTGGTCTGATATTTTGTTGGGGGATTTGCCGAATCTATATATATATGCGGCGAATAATCCTTCGGAGTCTATGTTGGCGAAGCGTCGCGGTTATGGGGTGTTGATTTCTCACAATGTCCCGCCTTATGGGCGTGCGGGTTTGTATAAGGAGTTGGTGACGTTGCGGGATTTGATTGCGGAGTATCGAGAGGATCCGCAGAAGAATTATGTTCTTAAGGAAGCGATTTGTAAGAAGATTGTGGATACTGGTTTGGATGCTGATTGTCCGTTTGAGGATGCGAAGCGGTTGGGGATTGGGTTTACGCCGGAGAATGTCCGGATGTTTAGTGGTCATGCTTTTGATGATTATCTGGTGAAGTTGTACGAGTATTTGCAGGTTTTGGAGAATCGTCTGTTTTCTTCTGGGTTGCATGTTTTGGGGGAAAAGCCAAGTGAGGAGGAGTTGGCGGGGTATTTGGAGGCTTATTTTGGAAACGAACCGCGTTCGCGAAGCGTGTCCGAAGGACATAGGCGCGAAGGGCGCGAAGAAGAAAGAAAAGAAGAAGAAAGCAAACAAGAGGAGAAACAAGTTAGAGATTTGTTGATGCAGACGACTGATGAGTTGACGAATTTGGTGCGGGGTTTAAATGGGGAGTATATTCCTCCTGCGCCTGGTGGGGATTTGTTGCGGGATGGTGCGGGTGTTTTGCCTACGGGGAGAAATATTCATGCTTTAGATCCTTATCGTATGCCTTCGCCTGCGGCGTTTGCACGGGGACGGGAAATTGGTCAAAAGATTATTGCCCAGCATCTGCAAGAGAATGGGACGTATCCGGAAACTGTGGCGGTGATGTTATGGGGTTTGGATGCGATTAAGACGAAGGGGGAATCTCTTGGTATTTTGTTGGAGTTGGTTGGTGCGGATGCTGTGAAGGAGGGGACGGGGCGAATTGTTCGTTATGAGTTGAAGCCTTTGGCTGAGGTTGGACATCCCCGGATTGATGTGTTGGGGAATTTATCGGGGATTTTTCGGGATAGTTTTGTGAATATTATTGAGTTGCTGGATGATTTGTTTGAACGGGCGGCTGAGGCTGATGAACCTGAAGACGAAAATTATATCAGAAAACACGCTTTGGCTTTGAAGGCGCAAGGGGTGGAGAATGTTTCGGCGAGGTTGTTTTCTAATCCTGCTGGTGATTTTGGTTCTTTGGTAAATGACCGAGTGGTTGATAGTAATTGGGAATCTGGGGATGAGTTGGGGGATACTTGGCAAGGTCGCAATGTGTTTAGCTATGGTAGACAAGATAAGGGTCAAGCTAGACCAGAAGTGTTGAAGAAGCTTTTGCAAACAAGCGATCGCATTGTCCAAGAAATTGATTCGGTGGAATACGGTTTGACTGATATTCAAGAATATTATGCCAATACTGGTGGTTTGAAGAAAGCGGCGGAAAAACAACGCGGGAAAAAAGTAACAACTAGTTTTGTGGAAAGTTTCTCGAAGGATACGACTCCCCGAAATTTGGATGATTTGTTGCGGATGGAGTATCGCAGCAAGTTGCTGAATCCTAAATGGGCGGAAGCGATGGCGAATCAGGGTTCGGGTGGTGCTTATGAGATTTCTCAACGGATGACGGCGTTGATTGGTTGGGGCGGTACTGCGGATTTTACTGATAATTGGGTATATGACCAAGCTGCTGATACTTATGCTTTAAATGCAGAGATGGCGGAAAAGTTGCGGAAGGCGAATCCGGAAGCTTTTCGTAATCTTGTGGGGAGGATGTTGGAGGCGCATGGACGCGGGTTTTGGGAGGCTGGTGAGGATAAGTTGCAGAAGTTACGGGAGTTGTATGAGTTGACGGATGAGGAGATTGAAGGGGTGAGGGTTTAGACTGGTAGTGTGGGTTTATATCTTCGCTAACTTTTATAACCCTCAGTTTGCCAGCATCGTACTACAAACACAACAAGAGGACTGTTGTTTGACCGAGTGCCAGGTATCAGTAATAAATATGTGACATTTTACAAGTCTGGACACGAGAGAAGTATTGCAAAGGAAGATGCCCAGATGAAGGAAGATTCCCACGTGGGGTACTCAGGGAGAAGTCCCGTTCTGAATAAGTTAACCAACTACCATTCTTTCGCCAACCAACGCGATCGCCCAACTTACACTCCGTTTCATAATCCACCTTGCTGCCGCACTCCTGCCAAATGCGCTCTTGTACGCTAAAGCCAAAGTGTCCACCACTGTATTTTACCCAAAGTTGGTCAATAGTGCGTAAGTCAGTGCAGGGAAAGTTGTTAATGTCTTTCACATCTAGCCAGCCTTGCTCTTCTGTGCCAGCTACTTTCAACATCACTCTAGCAGTTTCCTCATCCGCTTCTCGCCACTTCTTGTCTATGAGTAAATTTTCTAGGTTAGAGTAATCTGATCCCTGCTTGCCAGAAGGGGTTGGCTGTGGGGTGCTTTCAAGCAATAATTTCACCCACTCTTGCATCGTCTGAGGACGGTCTTTTGCCTCTAACGCCATGCCTTGCAGAATTACCTGATTAACACCATTGCTAAGATTGGGGACAAGTTTTTTTGGTGGTACTAATTCCTCGTCATCAAAGCGGTCAAAGGAGTTGGTGGGGCGTTGCCCAGTTACAGCATAATACAGGGACGCAGCCAAACAATACACATCCACTGTTGGGTGACGAATTCCTTTACGCACTAATTCATAAGGCGCAAATGCCTTATTACCAAAAGTTCTGGAAAGTGTACTAGGTGGAGACATATCCCCAGCAATACCAAAGTCAATCAGCACCGCCTTACCAGAGTTAGGAACTACTGGCTCAAAACTGAGCATAATATTGGGAGGGGTGACATCAAGATGAAGGATACTTTTTTTATGCACTTCCACCAAAGCTGATCCTATTTGTCGGATGTATTTCACAGCTTCAGTTTCTGGTAATGCCCCTCGGTTTTGTACAAACTGCCACAAACTCTCGCCTGGTATATATTGCATTACCAGACAAGAACGACCATCTTCCTCAAAGAAGTCGAAGACTTGCACAATATGAGGATGGGAGTCTGCACAACATTCTCCCAGCATCTGTGCTTCTTTTTTAAAGCGTTTAAGATACTTGGGATAGTCTGGATCGTTTTGGACACTTAAATTTGGTGTTTTGATGACGACTCGGCGATTAAGCTGAGTATGTATTGCTTGGTAGGTGACAGCAAAGCCGCCGCCGCCCAACTGTCTTTCTATCTTGTATTTGCCGTTGTGTATGAGTTGCCCCTCGCCCCAGTACATAATTAAAGGTTTGTCGTTAACTATTATTGATTTTGACACGCCTTTTGCGGGTGTGGTAGGTGCTACAGTTTGCCATAAGTACTGAAAGCATCCCAATTTTGCAAAAAGACCTGGCGATTAGAAATCGCGGCTATACAAACAAAGTCCGCCTGCGCGGACTAATGGTGGTATCAGTCATAAAAGCAAAATTTTCTCACTTTTTTTGCAAGAGGTTGGGAGATGGTGTCGTATCTTGTATTGTGGAATTGGTGGGTGTAGGTGATGGTTTTGGAAACAATTTATCCCGCAAATTTATAGTGGCGTCTAATCCTGATATTATTCCTGCCAATAACCCCAACACAGTCAAAATGCCTATTATCCGTGCCCACAGAGGTTTTATCCAAAGAAGTTTGAGGGGAGAAAAACCTCTTGTTTGCAACCCCAATTCTTTCAACCAGTCCTCTACTGTCTGGGGACGTTGTTCTGGTTCTAGTTCCATTCCGTGGATTATGGCATTGTTAATGCGATCGCTAATTTTGTTGTTCAATTCTTTGGGTTCAGTTAATCTTTTATTTTGGTCTTTCCTGTCTATCGCACTAACTGGCTGTTGTCCTGTTAATAATACATATAAAGTTGCAGCAAGAGAATAAATATCCGTCCAACCACCGCGTCGCGTCTGCTGTCTGGTAGAGTTGGAGTACAGTTCAATCGGTGTAAATCCGTCTACCCTAGCACCGCGACTTGTCAACGGACTGTCAAATCCTCTGGCTAAGTCAAAGTCTATCAAAACAGCTTGATACGTACCCGCCCGCACCATGATATTTTCTGGTTTGATATCGCGATGTAAGAATCCTTGTTTATGAACTTCAATAAGTGCTTGTCCAATTTGCTGAATGTAACCGAGGGCTTCTTTTTCTGGAAAAAATCCTCGTGATTTGACAAGTTTCCCTAAATTATCTCCTTAAATATACTCCATGACTATGCATGGTAAGTCCCCTTCCTTGAAGGACTCTATCATAAGGACAATATTAGGATGTTGACATCTTGCAAGTTTAGGGGCTTCATCTAAAAACCCTGATTCTAAGTAATTACGGTCTTCTAAACCAAGTTGATTGAGTAAATCGGGATTCAGTGTTTTAATAACAGTTTCTTTTCCATCCCTATTTGTGGCAAGATAAGTAATGCCAATCCGTCCTCTTCCTAACTCTCGTTTTATTTCGTACTTATCGCGGTGTAATTTCTGTCCTGGTGCCCACGTCATTGATTGATAGTCACAAAAGTTTGAATTTATTTTGGCACAGATATCCAGAGACCAGAAATTTGTCAATTTTGGAACAACTTAATCTTCAACCGTAACCTTAAGCAACTGCATATCCTGTATGAGGACGAACATTAGCTGGATGAAATCCTAATACAATCCTATCTTTGAGAATTCCTGCAGCTACTAATTCATAGGTAACGCCATCCTCTGTATCATCCCGTTGCACCCAAACCTTACCATCAATAATATCAATGTGGACTAAACAACCATGAATCCGCTTAACACCATCCCATCCTAAGGTAATGAGTAAATAGCTATGATTTTCACTATCGAAGACTGTTTTACACTGGATATCTCCGTGCGAGTAAGGAATCTGTGTATATGGAATTAATACATCTTTAATAATACGTCGATAAGTCTCTAAGGAATCCATTGCACAATCGTCTCACTGTCAGGATTGAACACGACTAGATAGAGATTTTCTGTCTCTATCAAAAGTTTACCAATTGGTTCCTCGAACAAAGCTGTAAATATATTATCGCGCACCGCCAAATACAATGTCGTTTCAGGTTCAAATAGATATCTCTTGCTGGCATATCAAAACTTCTGACAGCAAAACGTATTTTCTCTGCGTTCTCTGCGCCTCTGCGGTTTAAAATCGCTAATTTTATGGCAGAAAAGAAGTAATTAACCCACTTTCGCTGCAGCATCCACCCCATCACTGATAAGATGACCATCTTCCATATAAATGATGCGATCAGCTATATCAAGAATGCGGTTATCATGAGTCACGAGAAAAATTGTACAGCCTTGTTCTTTCGCTAGCGTCTGCATCAATTCCACGACATCACGCCCGGATTTCTTGTCGAGTGCTGCTGTGGGTTCATCTGCTAGAACTATCTTTGGTTAACTGATGAGGGCGCGGGCGAGTTCCTTTCGGGAACGCTGAGTCGCAAAGCGACACGCGCAAGGGAGGCGATCGCCACTCTTTGCTTTTGTCCACCCGATAAACTTTCTGGCGCGCGGAGGCGATGGCGAATCAGGGTTCGGGTAGTGCTTTTGAAGTTTCCCAACGGAACGGATGACGGCGTTGATTCGTTGGGACGGTACTGCGGATTCTACTGATGATTAGGTATATTACCAAGCTGCTGATACTTGTGCGTTAGATGCAGAAATGACGGAGAGATTGCGAAAAGCGAATCCGCAGCTTTCCATAATACAGCCCTAGACTGAGATATCAATTCTGACATCTCTTTTACTAGCAAGCGCCATTCTTATTTAAGACAACCTTTAGGGTTTTCAATATCAAACTAATATCGTAAGCAATAGACCAATTGTGTTGATAGTTTAAATCCATGCGAACAATATCTTCAAAGTCCTTGACGGTGGAGCGACCATTAGCCTGCCATTCGCCTGTCATGCCCGGTTTGACGTTCAACCGTTTCCAGTGGTGACTTGAGTAGTGCATCACTTCATCAGGAGTGGGGGGACGGGTACCAACTAAACTCATTTCCCCCAACAGTACGTTCCAGAACTGAGGGAGTTCGTCTAGGCTGGTACGGCGGAGAAACTTGCCTACACGAGTCATGCGGGGGTCATTCTCATTCTTGAAGATATGATGATCTTTAGCTTCATTATTGACTAAATGCTTGAGTCGTTCAGCCCCAACCACCATAGAGCGGAATTTCCAGATCCGGAAAGAGCGTCCGTTCAGACCGCAGCGAATTTGACTGTAAAAGATGGCTCCTGGGTTATCCAGCATAATAGCTATAGCAAGAGGAATCGCTACGACTGCCGTAATCCCTAGTCCTACAATGGCACCTAGGATGTCAATTATACGCTTCGCCTTGCTTGTTACAGAAACATGAACTGGAAGTTTGGCAAAAGGAACGGTGTAGGCACTATCTAGAACTGGTATGTGAATTGAGTCGGAAGTAGAGAAGTTAAACATTGTGATCAGAGTTTCAGTAGGTGAGTTTAGGAAGTTAATTGGCTGAAAAGTCAGTCTATTGAGCAAGTTGTTCAGCTTTGGCAGGATTATTAATTGGTTAACTAAAGTGAATCGCTAAGACCATAGCGCCTGATCAAGACTTCACGACTGAACGTTAACCGTGGTCAAGACAGCGTCGTAACTCTCAAAAATTTCAAACACTGAATCTAGTTGAGTCAGTTCAAAGATTATCCGGATAGGCGCTTGCAGGTTGCAAATGACAAGACGACAACCACTGGAACGTACAGCGGCAAGCCCCATCACTAGGGCGGCTAACCCTGAACTATCCATAGAATCTACTTGGGCTAGATCAATCACCCAAAGGTGGTGGGATTTCGGCACTAAACTAGAAAGTTGTTCCTTCAGAACCTTACCATGTTGGCAATCTAAGCGCCCTTGAGGCTGAAGCACAATCAATTGACATTCTTGTGTGAGAGTCATAAATCTTACTATTGGTTCTGCTAGTACATATTTATTGATTTGATTTGGCTGTCAGGTTTATGTTCCTATGTTGTTTGTTCATCCTGGCGTGGGGAAAAGGCGTAAGTTATGACTAAACCGAAGAAGACAAGGTTGCCTATGAGATAGCGCCGCCATAGTCGACTTGGTTCCATTGTTAGTCGCCACACCCACTCCATACCAACAGCACGAATTGCAAACGGGGCACGGGGTACACGTTCAGCCACAAAATCGAACAGACCCCCCACACCCATGCAAGTAATACCAGGCAGTTGGCAAGCATATTGATTGATCCAAATTTCCTGTAGTGGTACGCCCATCGCCACTAACAGCAAGTGCGGACGCGCTGCCCGGATGTTCTCTAATACCTGTGAGGTTTCTGCTTCAGAGAAATAGCCATGATGAGTTCCTGCAATTACCAAGCCAGGATACCGTTTCTTGAGGTTAGCTGCCGCTTCTTCAACTACGTCTGGTTTGGCACCTAGAAGATAGACTGATAAGCCTTTCGCCGCCCCAGCCTTGCACAGAGCCGGAACTAGGTCAGTGCCATTGAGGTTATGCACCAATGGTGTACCCAACAAGGCGCTACCCAGGCGAACTCCACTTCCGTCTGCCAACAACATATCACTGTGTTCTAAAGCCTCTGCCAGTGACGGGTTTTGGGCAGCTGTTACCATGGTGTGCGCGTTAGCATAATACACGCGACCCCCCTGCCGCTTCAATAACCGTGCCAGTAACAGTTCGATCGCCTCAGATGAGGACATACGATCAAAATGGGTGTTGAGAAAACTAACTTTGTCTGCCATATAATTTAAAGTTCGTTCTTTCAAGGAGGTAGATACGGTAATTAAAAGCATAAAGAATGTGTATTTTTACCGGTATATCTGGTTTGTGTTAACCCGGAATATACTTACAGCCTTATGTCTAGCTGATATCAAGCCAGTCCAATTGCTGGTCATACAAACTATGAGTGCAACTAGGCTAAAATCTTGAGCTATCGGGGCTTTTACCATAGTTGCATCACCTGTTTATGGGGAACCACAACAAAAAACTTGATCTGATTTAAGACTTTTAGATTAAAGTCTTACTATAGTTTCCTCCGTAAATACCGATAGAAATACTATCTGATGGCTATTAGAGCTTTATGCATACAGCATCCTCATTAGAGGAGAAAATTGTCCACTTAGCTATCCGCTTGGCTGTAGTGTGCAGATAGTTTAAGTCTTATACTAGATTCATCTACTAAATAGACCTCTCCAAAAATTGAACGTTAACTCTAGAAAGTAAAGGGTTGAGATGAATTTTTGGAGAGGTCTAATGAATGATAAGATTAACCTAAATGAATGATGAGATTAACGCGTTTTGGTGCTAAACTTTCATGATTGGCTGTAGTTGGCGTTGGACAACTACGTGGTAATTTTGCTAGATATGTAGCATTTGCGTGCTAATGCTGATATGGTCTTTTGACGGAAAAGACGTCATCTTAGCCAATCAGAGGAAAATGACTCAGCTATATCATTTCCAAGGGCAATTGCTTATTAAAACCTAACTATTCACGGGAAGTTCTCAAACCACGAAACAGCGTGGTTTTTGCCACAGGCTTATTGCCAATAAAAGACTAGTTTTGTCTAGGTTTTATATAGCAGAAAACTGATATGACGATAACCTAATTAATTAACCTATAATTGCCATGAATAGGCATCGAATTATGGTCATTGGTAGCAGAGTTACTACAGTACAGCGCGTTAGCAGCTACTGTCTCAAACAAGGTGCAGAAGTGTTCCCCTACTATGGTATTCCTACGGATGAAGAGCTAACTCTGTTTGCGCCCGATGTCTTGGTGCTATGTCTACCCATTCCTGAGAACTTCCTGCGCCAGATCAATCACCGATACATTTTGTGGTTAGAAGATCCTATAGATGAAAAGCTACCATGGGTTACCACTTTTACAGAACTTGATGTCTGTCTGCGGGAAGTCCTCCTAGGTTAAATCAACCCTTCGCGCACAGCTAGAGCTGCTGCCTGGACGCGATCATCAACACTGAGTTTATTGAGAACCATACGCACGTAAGATTTGACGGTTCCTAGTGAGAGATAGAGTTCTTTAGCAATCTCTTGGTTTGAGTATCCTTTGGCAATAAGTTTAAGAATTTCGCGTTCACGATTACTAAGAACTGGTTGTTCGAGTCCTCCAGACTCAGGAATCTCGCCGGAAACAACGGTGGGCTTGAGCATCCGGGCAACCTTTTGAGCTATTTGAGGATCCAGATAAGCACCACCTTGGAGGATCAATTGAATGACAGCAATGAGTTGTTCCCATTCGATGGTCTTGAGACAGTAACCATCTGCACCTGCTGCGAGCATTCCCATAACCTGGGTGTCGTTGTCAAAGGCACTCAAGGCAAGGATACGAGTAGCTGTGCAACTACTTTTTATCTGCTGCGTAGCTCTAATTCCATCCATAACTGGCAGATCAATGTCCATCAAAACGACATCTGGCTGGAGTTGAGCAGCTAATTCAATAGCCTGTGCTCCGTCACCTGCCTCTCCAATTACACTAAAACCAGGTTCAAGGCTAAATTGACCTTTCATTCCTCGGCGTATTAAAGTGTGGTCATCGACCAGCAGAATCTGCACAGTTTTCTGTTTGCCATTATCAAGTATCGTTGGTATCATTCTTTCTCCTACATCTTTTCATGCTTATACCTAGCTTTATCTGGGGTTAGTGGGAGGGTAAACCAGAAAATGCTACCCTCTCCGAGAGAACTTTTGACGCCAATGCTGCCTCCGTGAGCTTCAATAATTTGACGACACAAGTACAGACCCAGACCAGATTTTCCACGCCGACCTCGTCCTTGAACGAAGCGATGGAAGAGTTGTTCCTTCTCCTGTGGCGCAATCCCAGAACCGTGATCGCGCACAGAAACCTGCACTTGAGCTTTCCCAACAGGCGTTACCTTCAAGAGGATTTCTTTATTTGGCTCACTCACGCGCACAGCGTTATCAAGCAGGTTTTGTACAACCCGTTGGATCTCTATCTCATCACCGTTGACTGTCGGCAGTAATTGAGAAATTTTATAGCTGATGGTTAACTCACGCTTTGAAGTAGCTTTTATCTGAGCAATTGTTTTGACAAAAATTTTTTCCCAGTTAAGGGGCTCGTAGTTTAGGTGAGTGCAATAACCAGCTTCATAACGGGAGACGTTCAATAGGACTTCCACAAGCTTGAGGAGATCATCGTTAGCTTCGCGGTACTCTTGGAACACTTCCCTCAAAGTGTCACTAACAGGACCAAAAGCTCCTTTGAGCATACTTTCTAAAGTATTACGGCTAGCAAGCAGAGGAGTGCGCAGGTCGTGGGAGAGAGCAGAAATCAGGTTTTCAAGCTGTTGAGTGTGCTCCTCAATGCATTCCTGACGATAGCGAACCTCGCCTGCCATTGCGTCGAGAACCCTAGCCAGCCGACCGATTTCATCGGCAGACGAATAGCCAAGCCGGACTTCCATTTGACCCGTCCGCCAAGCTTCACCTACGTTAATTAACTTGTGCAAGCGAACCTCTACTCGTCGATACAAAAACCGGAGATTAAAGCCCACTCCTACCAAGATCACGATTGTGCTAAAGATGTTTACAGCAGTGTTTACATGATTGAGTTGCTGTAAATTATGCTTGCGTTCCTCCAACAGTTTCTCTTCGCCCTCAAGCAAGACGCGAATATGAGTGCGCAGGGAATCGAATAAGGTCTTTTCCTCCCAAGTAAAGCTACTACTCAAGCTCAAGGTATCCCTCTGAGCCAACTGGCTTTGCCACCGGGTATGGACATTTTTGATCTTATCGAGTTGTTGGAGTTGAGTAGGATTGTCTTGTAGAAGAGTGTATAGGCGGCTGAGGCTGCTGTAGAAAGGCAACTGTCCATTACTGCGAACTTCTAGAAAGTTTGTTTCCTCATCTATCACAGCGTTGAGCAGACGTTCTCCTTCACGTTCCACAATTAAAGTACGGGTTACCAAATCGCCTGCTTGCTGAGTATGGAAGGCTATCAACAGGTTTAAGCCTTGTTGGCCAAGTATCAATAACACTAGCATCCCGAGGCTAATGTACAGAGGTGCAAATAAATGAGTTTTCAAAGTGGATGAAGCAAATAAACGCACTAAATTAATAGCTCACACTATCTAATAAATGTTTATGCTTATACAGCTAATATCACACTATTAGCTCACGTATTGGTTGAGCAAAAATTGGTTGAGCCAAAATTGCTTTGCTTTCAAGCCTTTGCCAGCGCTGGGTTTTTGGCAGTGGTGATTATAATGTATAGGTTGGTATAAAGTATCAGCATATTCTTTACGGTAATGGTATTCTACAAACTGGCGATGCACTTGACAAATGTAATTCTTTTTAGCTCGTTGTTGACCGTTTTTGCAGTTTTTAGTAGATCTGCAGCCTGAACATTGCATTACAAGTCACCACTATCTTTACTTGTATTAAACAACGCCACCAGGCCTCATTTAGCCATCTTCATATAAACTTCTTCGTTGAATCAACTTACATAAATTTGTAAAGTTTTTCGCCAGATGATCGTTCAGCAGAATAAACCATTTTTATTTTCCTTCACAGAATTAATCTTGTGCAAGACAAGTTATAGTTTATTTATTATTTTCAAATGATACACTAAAAAATTTAATTAATGTAGTTAGACAGAAAATTTCTTACTTTTTCTACTTAACTCAATTTGCGGGTAATGAATGACAGACTGAAATTTATAGAGTGCGATCGCGCAACCGCAGGTTTTCTTCAGTCAATTATCTAAGTACAAAACATATTTCTCGTCTTACATATGACGTATTTCAAATAACTATGTAAAAATACATAAAAATAAAAATGCTTTTTTTTTAAGTAAAAACCCTGAGTTTTTGACCGCGTGAATTGACTTTGGAAAAAGATGAGTGATGGCACTAAAGACGGTTTCAATGTAATGTCGATGTGATCAACTGCCCTACTTGTTAGTTTGCGGTGTTCTCTAGTAGATTCCCCTGCCATTGGTGCCAATAAAGACTAGCCCAAAGTGGAATGGCACTAAGATAAGCCGAATCGCATATGGGTGAAGCGTTGTGGAGATGAGCGTTACTTTTTAAGGGATGATACAGGCGATCGCTTACAGAATTGTTTTCCTACTGCTGTAAAAAGCCTCCTTCTCCAGTAAAACTGGATTGAATACCAGGAGGCTCGTAATGTCTACTTATACTGCAATACGGTAACGAAGTACCGTTATAGTGCGGGACTTACGGCGAAGAAGTTAACTTATTTTAAATGACTTTTTACATCTGTTGGTGATCCTGGAATTTAGCCCCAACTGGGGCAACAGGTAGAGTAAACCAGAAGGTGCTACCCTCACCGAGAGTACTTTCGACGTTGATAGTACCACCGTGAGCCTCTACAATTTGGCGGCACAAGTAGAGACTCAGTTCATCTGAGCCACCTCGTCCTCGTCTGTGACTAAAGCGATGGAAGAGCCTTTCCTTTTCTTGGGGAGGAATTCCTGGTCTACAGTCATGTACAGATACCTTCACTTTGTCAACTCCAAGCGGTGCTACCTCAAGGATAACTTGCTGGTTCTGCTCACTCACTTGTACAGCGTTATTCAGCAGGTTTTGTACAACCCGTTGAATGTCAAGCTGATCACCGCAGACAGTGGGCAGTGACGAAGGAATTTTATAGATAATTGCACACTTTCGCTTACTCGTGGTATCGCTTTGGATAATGGCTTGGGCAAAGATATTTTTCCAATCAAGGATCTCGCAGTTCAGAGTCTTACAAACTTCTATTTTATGGCGAGAAATATCTACGAGAGCTTCGACAAGCTTAAGGAGGCCTTCGTTAGCCTGGCGGCAATCTTCAAGCAGGTGTGTCCAAGTGTCGCTTATGGAACCAAAAGCACCACCGAGTATAGCACGCAGAGTGGCGCGAGTTGCGAGCAACGGAGTACGCATATCGTGGGAAAGGGCAGAAATGAGATCTTCAATGTGTTGGCGTTCAGCGGTGGTTATACGTTCCAGGTTGTCTAAATTACGCTTTAACTCCATTTGGGCAATAACTTGACGACTTAAGGTACGCAATGCCTGCACTTGCTGTGAGCTAAGCTGTCGTGGGACACGGTCAATGACACAAAGTGCTCCCAGTACATATCCATTGGGTGCAATCAGCGGAACACCGGCATAAAACCGAATATACGGGTCAGAAGTTACCAGTGGGTTGGTGGCGAATCGCTCGTCGAGTCGTGTATCGGGAACAATCAAAATGTCGGGCTGCAAAATCGCATGAGCACAAAACGCTATATTCCGTGGTGTTGACTCAGCATCTAATCCGACTTTTGACTTGAACCATTGACGACACTCATCAATCAAGCTGATTAAAGCTATCGGAGTGTTACAAATTTGTGCTGCTAAAAGGGTGAGGTCATCGAAGGCTGCTTCGGAGACAGTATCCAGAATCCGATATTGCCGAAGAACCTCAAGCCTAGTTATTTCATTTTCAGATAGTAAATTTTTCATTAACTCGCTTACTATAGGAATTCTGTCTGATTTATGAACAGGATTTCAGATAAAACTTTGTTAACATCGGCTTTTCTGTCTCAGTATTTTTGAAAAAATAAAATTGGAGTCCTATAGTACAGGACAACAGAAATACACCCCTTTGTATGTAAATGAAGTAGATCTTATGGATGATTCAGAAATCGCCTATTAAAATAGATATATAACTGTCTATAAAAATGGTGTACCACAGTTACCTGAAATACGCTGTAACTAAACAGTTAGAAATAGGTTCCAACCTTGGTGGTGTAAGTTTTTTATCCTGACTCTTGACTTCTGACTCCTAGCACTAGTTATAGCTTGCAAACACATTTTGTTCTTTGTTCAGTCTGCACTCGAAAAGGTAAGGGTAAGAAAGTCAATAATGAATTTATGATTCTAGTAAATGAACCCCTTATATAAAGTAAATGTTTAGCAAACATTCAGATTGTTGATCAAGTTTGAGAGCGTCTGTGAATTAAACCAATAGTGCTTTGCCCCTGATAATTTAATTTTTGGAGTTTAATTTTTGGTACGAGCATAGTCATCCTGAAAGCGGATGATATCATCTTCTCCTAAGTATTCGCCATTTTGCACTTCAATCAAAACTAAGGAAATGACGCCAGGGTTTTCCAAACGGTGAGCTGTACACTGAGGTACGTAGGTAGACTGGTTGTTCGTCAGCAGCACTTGTTGATCGCCACAAGTTACCTTAGCTGTACCAGAGACAACAATCCAGTGTTCGCTGCGGTGGTGATGCATTTGCAAGCTGAGACGGTGCCCAGGCTTAACTTCTATGCGCTTGATTTTATATCCATGTCCTTCTTCCAAAACCGTGAAAGAACCCCAAGGGCGTAACTCAGTGACTGTAATGCCTCCGGTATTGGCAACAGGAATTATGGACAGCGCGTCAATTTGTTTTGTTTCTTGATGTTGAGCCATAGTTAAGTTATTTGCAGACATAACAAACCTTAGTACCTTGAAAAATTATGATCAAAAAAATCAGAACAAAGAACGAAACTTTTCTCTATGCTTGTGTCCTTTTGTGTCCTTTGCTACGCCATTTACATAATAGTTAGTGTAGAAAGTAACTCAGCCAACAGCAACTTGTCAGAACTTGTTACCAATGCTGGAGTATAAACCAACTCATGTGATACGTGATTGAGAGATCTATGAAGTGCGATCGCACAGTAGATAAGTAACTTAAATGAATCAAGCTATTTTGGTTACCGAAACGCAAAGGCTTACTCACACAATGCTTATAAATCTAGTATTAGCTTTAAAGCTTCAACACGCTACACCCCAGTGGATAGTCATGTGGACAATTTCATCTCCCCAGAGGATGCTGTATACACAGGGTTTTAATTAACCGCTAGATAGTATTGCTCATCACTATTTGAGACGTATACTGTACTTAGACTTGATTTACAAGTCACAAGTCTGGGAGTTAAGTGAGCTATGAACAAACAAGTTATACCAATAGTAATATCTACACATAACACACGTAACACCGAAGTATATATTAATGAAGTAACACAGCCAGATTTCAGGCAAACTCTTGATACCGACAAAGGTTTTTGTTTTCATAAATGGTTTGAAAACCAGGTGGAGCAAAGACCAGACGCTGTTGCAGTCATTTTTGAAGAGAAACAGTTAACCTACCAACAGCTGAACTGCCGCGCCAATCAACTGGCACACTATCTGCAAGCAATGGGCATGAGGCCAGAGAGCCTTGTAGGCATTTGTATGGAGCGCTCTCTAGAGATTGTAGTGGCGTTGTTAGGTATTCTCAAAGCTGGTGGAGCTTATGTACCTTTAGATCCCGCCTATCCAAAAGAACGCATTGCTTTTATAGTAGAAGAAACTCAAGTATTAATACTGCTAACTCAAAAGCATCTGGTCAATGAACTTCCCCAGTTAGATTCACGGCTGGTTTGTCTGGATACTGAATGGGAGACTATTGCACGAGAAAGTGACGCAAACCCAGTCAGTGAGGTGAAATTAGAGCACCTTGCCTATGTGATTTATACTTCTGGCTCTACTGGTAAGCCTAAAGGAGTTGAAATTCCTCATGTGAACATTAATCATTATGTTCAAGCAATGAGTAAGGCATTGCAACTTCACAGCAAAGATATTTATCTCCACACAGCATCCTTCTCATTTTCCTCATCAATCAGGCAACTCATGGTGCCGTTTTCTCAAGGAGCTACTGTTGTTATAGCAACTGCCCAGCAGCTACAAAAACCATTAGCACTGTTTGAATTTATTAAGCAGCATCATATTACCATCATCGACCTTGTTCCCTCTTATTGGCGGAGTTGTACCGATGTACTGGCTAATTTGGCACCTGACCAAAGAAAAAATATTTTAGATAATCAACTCCGGTTAATTTTATCTGCTAGTGAACCATTACTGTCTGACATTCCGAGGAAGTGGCGGTTTGAGTTTAAGCAGGATGTCAGCTTTATAAATATGTATGGTCAGACCGAGACCACTGGCATTGTTGCTGTCTATCCGATTCCAGACTCAGATGAAGATCAAGTAACAATTGTCCCTATAGGAGGTGCGATCGCCAACACGCAAATTTACATATTAGATGAAGATCTGCGCCCTGCACCAGTAGGCGAGATAGGGGAAATGTACATAAGTGGTACTTGTCTTACCCGCAGCTATTTCAAGCGTCCAGATTTGACGGAAAAAATATTTATTCCCAATCCCTTTAGCGATTGCGCAAAGCGCAGTGGCAAAGCCAATCGCCTAGGCACCCACCTCTACAAGACAGGAGACTTAGCTCGCTATCTACCTGATGGCAACATAGCATATGTGGGTCGTGTTGATTATCAAGTAAAGATTAGAGGCAAGCGTGTTGAGTTAGGCGAAATAGAATCAAATATTGCTCTTTATCCTGGCATTAAGCAAAATGTGGTCATGGGTAAAGATGATACATTAGGTAATACGCGGCTGGTTGCTTATATCGTTCCGCAAACATTCTCAAGTAAAATTAACCAAACGGCTTTTAGTAAAGAACTCCGAAACTACCTAAAACACAAGTTACCTGAATACATGGTTCCTTCTGCCTTCGTAATGCTTGCAGCTTTTCCCCTTACGCCGACTGGTAAAATAGATCGCCGTGCATTACCAGGAATCGAGGACTTTAAACAAGAACCTGAAGAAACATTTGTACCTCCCCGAGATGAGTTGGAACTTCGGCTGACGAAAATTTGGGAAAAAGTTTTAGGTGTTCAACCTATTGGCGTCACAGACAACTTCTTTGAAGCGGGAGGTAATTCGCTGATAGCTGTGCGCTTAATTGCTGATGTTGAAAGAATTTGGAGTAGAAAGCTTCCTTTGGCTGTCCTGTTTGAGACGCCAACGGTTGAGGGACTGGCTGATGTTCTACGCCAAGAAGAACAACCAGAAAATTGGACTTCCTCGCTTGTGCCAATTCAACCAAGCGGCTCGAAACTACCTTTATTTTGCATTCATCCAGTTGGTGGTAACGTTTTAGATTATTATCACTTAGCAAATTATTTGGGTCGGGAGCAACCAGTTTATGGACTGCAAGCACAAGGGCTAACTGGTAAACAAGAGCCTTTAAGATGTATTAAAGACATGGCGAACCACTACATTAAAGAGATTCGCACAATTCAGCCCAATGGTCCTTACTTTCTAGCAGGTTATTCTTTTGGGGGAGTTGTCGCATTCGAGATGGCTCAGCAACTTCATTCCCAAGGTCAGAAAGTAGCTTTACTAGGCTTATTTGATGTTAGTTCTCCAACTTTGCAACCAACTCGCTCATCAATTACTAAATTTCTAAGGGTTCATTTAAGTAACCTTAAGCAACTTAAACCTCAACAAAGGCTGAAGTATGTAAAAGACTGGGTGCAGTCGCATCTTAAAGGTGGAAATTACAAGGATGAACTGATTAATGAGTTGTCTGAACCTGATTACGACTTTAGGGTTTTAGACACCAATTCGCAAGCTAGGAAAAATTATCAACCTGAAGTGTATCCAGGAACAGTTACTCTTTTTCGTTCCAAGTTGCAGCCTGTGAAGTTTGCCGAACACCTTGACTTGGGCTGGGGTGATTTGGTGAGTGGAGGCTTAGAAATTCATAGTCTTGCTTGTGATCACTATAGTGTGTTGAGAGAACCTCATGTTCGAGAGTTGGCTGAAAAACTGAAGTTGTGTCTGGAGAAGGTATATGCAGATGCTATGCGTTCCTCTATTTAACTAAAACTTTCCTCAATTGGTGAATTACCAAGAGTATGACCAAAATCTGATAGTCGTTAAATAGCGGAATTCACTGTTAGGTAAAGAATACTGTTGAGTGACTTAGGGGGCATTCCTTGTTAGCAGTTCGGATATTAATTAAAATCAAAGAAGATAGCCCTTTGCATTAATAGGAGAACGAAGGCGTCAGTCGCCAGAAATCAAAATGAACTTCACCTCGCTGGCGGACTCGTCTTGGGGTTTAAATACCCAAAGTCTACACTGTGTCTACATATTATTGGGTTTCAATCGCCAACAAAAGTGATTCTGACTCATTTATTCTGAATTATGACTTCTTTTTAATATCTCGAAGTTAAGTTGATTTCATTGTGTTTTTGGTGGTAAAAATATGCAGCCTTATATCGTATTAAGACGGGTAGACGATTGGGAGCAAATAAAACAAGAAGCTCAGACAAAACAACGTCCGAGAGATTACATCCTTTTACTGGAAGAAAAGCTTAAGGCATCTCTTCTCTTGCCTCATGTTGAGCCAAGCAACACAGATAAACTTTTATCAGTATGGGAAGGGAAACCTGAAAATTGGGCACTGGCAAGAAAATTATCTCATGAATTAGATGAAGATGATATCGTCTTCTGTGACTGCGAAGATTCTGCAACCCCAATCGCTACTCTGTTTGCAAATCGTCAGAATCGCCCTACAATTGTGGCATTTTTTCAAAACTTTACTCGTCTTCGAGGGCTAGCATCTACTAAATTGTTGAGAGTTTCCCGTGCTATTGATTTATTTATAGTTTGCTCTACGTATCAACGCGATCGTTTGCGCCAGCATCTAAACTTACCAGAATCTCAAGTTCGCTTCATTCCTTTTTGCGTTGATTTTAACTTCTTTTCGCCTGGTTCTTCTGCCAAAAAAATAAGACCCATGATCGCAAGCGTAGGTTTAGAGAATAGAGATTACCGACTTTTAGCTCTTGCAACTGAGAAGATGGATGTTGATGTTAGGATTAGTGGCGTTTCTCCGCATGCAAAACAATTAAAGCGCTCTTTCCCAAAAGTACTTCCTGATAATATGTCTCGTCGCTTCTATGCGTGGAATGAACTAGTTCAGCTATATCGTGATGCAGATATTGTGGTTGTAAGTTCTTTTGAAAGCAATTATGCATCTGGTATCACATCTCTCCAAGAAGCTGTAGCTTGTAAACGTCCGATCGTTGCTACTAAAACAAGAGGACTTAGCTCCTATCTTCAAACAGACGCAATACTTACTGTAGAACCTGGAGATGTTGAGGGGCTTAAACAAGCGATCTCCTATCTACTTAAGAACCCAGAGGAAGCAAGAGAGCGTGCTGAGCGTGCCTATCAAATTGCTGTAGATCAATATTCTGTCGAACATTTCACAAGCACAGTCGTAGATTATATCAAAGATGTTCATTCTGCTAGAAAACCTAAATAGGTTTGGATTAGTAATTAAAGTCCTGTTATTCAGTTCAGTCAGTTAAGCTTGAAGCTATAAAAAAATCAACTTATACCATTATGGAAAATAAACGAAAACTGTTGAGTAATTCTTTGTCTGTACTCATCAATCGGTTAACGCAAAGCGTTGTAACGTTTATATTGTCAGCATCAATAGCTCGCATTCTAGGAGCAGATGAACTAGGGAGATATTTATTAGCATTCAGTATTTACTTTATTTTTGTTGGTATTTTTTCCGCTGGTCTCAAGATTTCAATTGTTAGAGAAGTCGCTCATGAAACAGATAGTGAAAATATAAGCTTTTACTTAATCAACTGTAGTTTATTACAACTTTTACTTAGTTTATTTGGTTATGTAGCTTTATTGATAACGGTAACTTTATTACCTTATGAAAATGATACATCTATCATATGCTATATCGTAGGAGCAGCGGTTATTCCCTTTTCACTTTCTAATATGACGGAGGCGATTTTTCAGGCGCAGGAAAGAATGCATTTAATTGCATTATCTGCTGCACCTGTTTACGTTACTCGTCTATTGCTGATGATTTTGGCAATGCAACAGGGGTATGGGCTGAAAGCTGTCTCTGCACTATTTGTTACTTCTGAGTTTTTAATACTTTTTGTTCAATGGTTTTTATTAACCTATAATACCCGAATTAAGTGGATAATTGACCATAAGTTTATAGTTAGAATATTGAAATCATCTAGTTATTTCTTTTTAATTGATAGTGTAACAGTTATCAATTCTAGGATAGAAATTTTAATTATTTCACTCACTGGTAGTGAGTTTTTAGTTGGACTTTATGGGGGAGTAGTCCAATTAATGCAGCCATTTCTAATAATTGTTGACAGCATTACTTCAGCTGTTTATCCAAGTTTAGCAAAGTCAGCCAAGCTAGGAGTTGAACAACAGAAAAAAACTTCTCAATTTATTATTGAAATTTTACTTTCAATTGCGCTACCAACTTCCATTGGTTTCTTCTTCTTTGCAGGTGATTTATTGGAGTTTGTCTATGGAAGCCCTCGTTTTCGAGAAGCTGCAACAGTTTTAAGTATATATTCATTGGCGCTAATTATTTGGTCTTTTAACCGCCCTCTTAGCTATGTGTTAATGGCAAATGGATTAGAAAAAGTCAACATGCGCGATGTTAGCATAAGCGCGGCTCTTAAGCTTGGGTTAGGATTGATTATAGTACCAAGCTATAAGCTGATAGGAGCAGTCATCTTAAACCTAGTAATTTATACTTCTACTTTCTGTCAGTATATGTATGCTTTTTATAATCGTCTGTATGTTATAAATGTTATGAAATCTCTTCGCTACCCTCTACTGATATGTTTGGTGATAACACCTTTTTTTGTTATACTAAAAAAAATAAATTTGAACTTTGGTATTACTTTAGCTATTTTAACTTCTATATACTTAATAATTGTTGGCTCGATCGCCATTTATGAAGTTGGAGGATTTCGAGCAGCATGGGCGAGGATAACTAGCAAATAAATATTCAGTGAATAAAACACTTTCCATTCTAATTCAAGTTTGGAATCTCAATGATGTTAAAACTGGAAAATTTGCTTAATTAAGTACGGATTAAAAGTAGAAAATTATTATGCTCAGAGTCGCTTTACTCCATTTTTGTTTTGAAGACTATACTATCGAGTTAGCAAATGCACTAACAAATTACGTTGATTTAACTTTGATACAACCTTGTAAAATTGCTGATTTTTGTAAGGATGCCCTTGATCCTCGCATTCAAGTTTTTAGTTTCAAAAAACCTCGCATTCGGGATCCCAGAAATCTACTATCAATGAGGGAGATGATGCGATCGCTTCATAAAATAAACCCCGACGTGTTGCATGTTCAGGAAACTAATGATCCTTGGTATGACCTAACGTTGCTGCTTAGTGAAATGCCACCATTGGTCACAACAATCCATGATGTATTTTGGCATCCAGGCGATCGCAACAATATTTTTGGTTCAGACTATACTAAACGCATTTCTTTTTATAGGTCTCAAGAAATAATTGTTCATGCTGAATCTTTGAAGAAAATTCTTACTCAAGACTTTCGGATTCCCCAGCATCGAGTGAATATTTTGCAACATGGAGAACTTGGTAGTTTATATCAACGTCGAGCTAAAGAAAACAATATACAACGAGAACCTTATACCTTACTTTTCTTTGGTAGAATTTGGCCTTATAAGGGTTTAAACTACTTAATAGAAGCAATACCATTAATTGCTGCAAAAATTCCAGAAGTTAAATTGATTATTGCTGGGAGAGGAGAAAATATTCAACAATATTTTCCTAATGGCTTAGATACTAAGCGTATCGAAATAATCAACGACTTTATTCCTGAAGAAGATGTAGCTGCACTATTTCAACGCGCTACAATCTCTGTTTTACCCTATATTGAAGCATCTCAAAGTGGTGTAGCTGCCTTATCTTATGGCATGGGAACACCAATAGTTGCGTCTGATGTTGGTGGATTGAAAGAAGTCATTAAACATGAAAAAGATGGTTTGTTAGTTCCTCCTGGGGATGTTCAGGCTTTAGCTGATGCCATTATTTGCTTATTGAGCGATCGCAACTTACAACAACGGATGCAAACTGCGGCATTAGCCCGCTGTCAGCAAGATTTAAATTGGGCGAATATTGCTGCTCAAACAGTTGATATTTATCACAGTATCGTCAATAAAAAGCAAAAATATCATTTAGTCAATTTATGAGAAAGCTGCTGATTCTTGCTGAACTGACCTTCACAATCACAGGATTACTAATTTATTCCGGAGCTATTTTATATCTTGTTCTCTCAGGAGGAGTACAAGAGGACGAGTCTGTGACTTTTGATAGTTCTTTAATTCGGATTATTAATTTATTACTTTATATAGTTACTTTATTTTTACTGGTTTTGCGGTGGCGTAAAACACTTTATGTCTTAAGTCAAGACAAATTTATAATTAGCATTATAATCTTACTACCTATCTTCTCTCTTCTTTGGTCTTTTGAACCAGCGACAACTCTTAAGAATGGCTTTACTCTATTTGGTTCAAGCTTATTTGGAATTTATTTAGCCACACGTTACACTTTAAAAGAGCAATTACAGTTGCTAGCTTTGGCATTTAGTATACAGATATTACTGAGCTTTGTATTTGCTGTAGCCTTGCCCAAATATGGAGTTATGGGTGGCAATCATCAAGGAAAGTGGCGGGGAGTATTCCATCACAAAAATGTTCTTGGTGCAAGGATGGTAGTGAGTAGTATTATTTTTCTGCTTCTTGGCCATAATGTTAAAAATAAGCGTATATTTATATGGGCTACCTTTGCTTTGTCGTTCTTTATCTTATTACGTGCGGCTTCAAGCTCAGCTCTAGTTACCTTGGTAATAATGATATTTGCATTTTACCTTTTTCAAACTTTCCGGTGGTCATATCAAATTATGATACCGTCATTAATCGCTATAACAACTATAGGTGAAGGTTTATATTTCTTCTTGAGTAGTAATGCTGGAGCTTTATTTGATGCAATTGGTAAAGATGCAACATTGACTGGTCGTACAGATTTGTGGCCATTAGTAATAGACATGATCCGGAAACAACCTTGGTTAGGCTATGGATTTGGTGGATTTTGGCAAGGCTTAAATGGTGAATCTGCTTACATTTTGCGTGGAGTTGGATGGCCAGTTACACATCCTCACAACGGTTTTTTAGCTATTTGGCTCGATTTGGGTCTACTCGGATTATTGATATTTCTGTTGGGATTTTTACGTGCTTATATCAAAGCAATAGCTTTGTTACGTTTTAGTAAGACAGCAGAAGCGATGTGGCCAATATTATATTTGACTTATGTAGTATTGAGTAACCTGACTGAATCCACTTTACTAGAATCAAATCGAATTACTTGGGTGCTTTATGTAGCAGTTGCTTTATCATTGCAAATAGCTTCTGTAAACCCAATTAAAAAAAGCGGAAATTTTTTTAATAAGGTTGAATTCATGCAGGATTAGACAGAAATTTTATCTAGCGATAATCCCTAATCTCTGACTGTCTGTCAACTAAGTATAAGTCCTGACTTGAATAAATACAGCACTTTGCATCTAAATGGAGTACACCCTGCCCCTAATCCCCAAAGCGAACCGGTGAGTTGCCCAACCCTGGCCACGAATCGGGGCTGGTGCTTGATGTGCGCGGGTGGCGTATCTCTGTACTTCACAAAAAGTGCAATGTGCTGTGTATAAATTTAAATTTGGCTTAACACCTAACGCTATCTGCACGCTACTGCTAAGTGGATAGCTAGGCGGATATTTTTATTACTTCCAAGAGGATACTGTATATCTAAAGCTCTAATTAGCCATTAGATAGTGTTTCTCTTGCGGTTTAAGAAGGAAACTATAATCATGTAGCAAAGCATTTAGGAAATTAACCCAAAATTTATACTTTGGGAATCTAAGTTAAGGCAACTTTAATTTATTTACCCAATACTAACTATAAGAAGACCACTGAAAGGGAATTGGTAAATGACGAAAGTTAAAATTATCATGGTGGGTTCAAGTTTAGAGCAAAATGGAGGCATCGCAAGTGTTGAAAAACTTTTAGTGAAGCACGCTCCTACTGATATTGAAATTCAACATATTACTAGCTTTGATGATGGCTCGATCACATATAAATTGATACTATTTACTAAAGCTTTAGCAAAGCTTATTTGGAAATTATTATCTCAGAAAACAGATATTGTGTATCTTCATTTTTCAGAACGTGGTAGTCTTTTGAGAAAATCCATTCTTGCCGTCATCGCTTTTCTTTTTCACAAGCCAGTTGTCATGCATGCTCATGGGGCTGAATTTCATTTAAATTACTCTCAACTTCCTCAATGGGTACAGCAATTGGTTAGGCAAATATTCCGGGGATGCTATGGTTTGATTGTTTTGTCAAATTCTTGGAAAGATTTCTATGTTCAGAATCTAGGTCTAAACCCACAAAAAGTTTTTGTACTGCCTAACCCTACAGAATTGCCTGTACAAATTCCGCAACGCCAGAATGTCAATCAAGTAACTCTACTCTTTTGCGGGCGTGTTGGTCAACGCAAGGGAACATTTGATTTAATTGAGGCGTTTGCCAACCTACCTGCTGAGCAAAAAAACTGCGCAAAGCTAATTATCGCCGGAGATGGAGATATAGAACAAGGGCGCAAGTTAGTTGAGAATCTAAATCTTACAGAAAATATTACTTTTACGGGTTGGGTAAACTCACAACAACGAGACAAACTATTAGCTAAAGCGGATGTATTCATATTGCCCTCTTACAATGAAGGTTTGCCGATGGCAATACTTGAAGCGATGAGTTGGGGATTGCCTGTAATTACTACACCAGTTGGAGGAATTCCTGAGCTAGTAGTTTCTAATGAGAATGGTTTGCTGGTTAAACCTGGTGATATTCAACAGTTATCAGCAGCAATACTATCTTTAATTACTAATGAGGAATTAAGGTTGATCATGGGAAGAACTGCAAGAGAACGTGTGATGCCATACGATATTAAAAATTATCTCCATTCTTTGCTCAATGTCTATAACTCAGTATTGACACCCACAAAAAAACACAGTCTTTATGAATCAAAAGCGTAGACTAATTGGCAGACGCAGTTTTTTATTCGGCTTAGGTAGCTTAGCAACTATGAGTGCTGTAGCAACGAGTAAAGCTGCTTATCAGAATCAGCAGATACAAGCGCTTGATAATCCCAACAGGAATTTTATAATTAGTGAGGGACTTTCTTTAAAAGAACGTGCTGCTAAGAAAGGAATAATTTATGGGGCAGCGGCTCACAATATTGCTCTCTCATCAGATGCTTCATATGCTGCTGCCATAGTCCAAAATTGCGGTGTGCTCGTGCCAGAATTGGAATTTAAGTGGACTGCTGGCAATGCAACACTTCGTCCAAGTCCAGATCGTTTTGATTTTAGCAAAGCAGACTGGATGGCTAACTTTGCTAAAACTCACAGCCTACTGTTGCGTGCTCATACTTTAGTCTGGCATGATTCTTTACCCACATGGTTTGATAAAACAGTGAATAGCCATAATGCAGCACAGCTATTAGAGAACCACATTCAAACAGTTGTGAAACGCTACGCCGGAAAAATTCATTCTTGGGATGTAGTAAATGAAGCGATCCAACCAGAAGATGGCAGAAATGACGGTTTGAGAATGACTTCCTGGTTAAAAGTGTTAGGACAAAATTATATTGATTTAGCGTTTCGTCTCACTGCTGCGGCTGACCCTAAAGCATTATTAGTCTACAACGATTTTGGTTTGGATTATGACACTCCTGATCAGGAAGCAAGAAGAACGGCGGTACTAAAGTTACTAGAGCGTTTACGGACTAAGGGTACACCGATTCATGCCCTTGGTATTCAAGCTCACTTGTCACCTGGTGAGAAGAAATTTAACCCAAGCAAGCTACGAAAATTTCTGCAGGATGTAGCCAGTATGGGATTAAAAATTATGATTACAGAAATGGATGTCGTTGATAAAAAGTTGCCTATAGACGTAAAAGTCCGCGATCGCATCATCGCTGGAGTCTACGAAGATTATCTCTCAACCGTGCTCGACGAAAAAGCAGTCATTGCTGTAATCACGTGGGGACTGAGCGATCGCTATTCTTACGTCAACGAATCTCAACCCAGATCTGATCGTGCGCCAGTTCGTCCTTTACCTCTTGATGCTCAAATGCAGCACAAATTAGCTTGGAATGCGATCGCTCGTGCTTTTGATCACGCTCCCAAACGTAACTAGGATTTTGTATTTCCGGTAAATGAAACCCCAACTTAAGGATGATTTTAGCATTGTACAATCTAGATAGTCTAGTATTATTGTCAAACCTATCAGTTATGTAAATAACAGTGTTTTCTATCTGCTCTCAGTAAATAAACATTTATTCCCTTGCTCAAAATCTGCTCTTGTAAAAATTTATGTTGGAAAGCTTTATGCAATCTAGAGAATCAATTGATTTAGACCTTGGTCGTTATTTTTCAACATTGAAGCGGCGGTGGTTACCCGCTGTTAGTATTTTTGCAGCTACAGTTACCCTCAGCGCTTTATCCACAACTTTACTCAAACCATCTTATGAAGCACAAGGAAAACTATTATTCAAAAGTCCTTCTTTTAACATAGTTGGTTCTAATCTCTTGCCAAGTATTTCTGAAGGAGGAGAAACAGGAGATTTGAGATCACTAGTATCAACTCAAAATCCTATTAGTAGTCAGATAGAAGTGATATCTTCCCCAACTTTGTTGCAGAGGACAATTAACGAACTACAACTCAAAAACAAAAAAGGTGAACTCTTGAAAACTGAAGAGCTTGAAAAAGCTCTGACTCTGAAAATTGTTGGTGGCACGGATGTTTTACAGATTACTTATAAAAGCCGTAACCCGGAAGAAGCAGCGGCAGTAGTCAATAAAATAATGAATCTTTATTTAGAAAATGATATTCTCACAAGTCGCTCTGAGGCGGAATCTACTCGTCAATTTATGGCAATGCAGCTTCCTAAAACTCAAGCAGCTGTTCACCAAGCAGAAGTAGAGCTACGCATATTTAAACAGAAGAATAATGTTGTTGATCTATCAGAAGAAGCTAAGACAGCCGTTGCAAATATTGGAAATTTAGACAGCCAAATTGATAATCTTAAGGCTGAATTGGATCAGGTAACTGCCCAAACCAATGAGCTTGGTCAGAAAGTAGGTCTAAATTTCCAACAAGCGAGCGCTGTGAGTGCCCTAAGTCAGTCGCCTGCTGTCCAGGGAGTTCTTACACAACTGCAAGATACACAACGGCAGTTAGCAGTTCAGCGCAGCCGTTTTGTGGATAATAACCCTACAATTGTCGATCTAGAAGCTAAAAAAGCTAACTTACAGACTCTTCTGCAAAAGCAAATTGAACAAACAGTTGGCAGCCAGGCAAAAGTTCCATCAAAACTATTGCAGATTGGAGAACTCAAACAAAGCTTAATTAAAGATTTTCTGCAATCAGAAATACAACGCGTTGCTTTAGCCCAAAAACTGGCTTCTCTGTATAATTCTCGGACTGCCTACGAACAACGAACAAAAGTTATACCCCAGTTAGTACAAAATCAACGCGAACTAGAACAGAAACTTCAAGTTGCTCAATCTACATATCAAACTCTACTCAAAAAGGTTCAAGAATTACAGGTAGCCAAGAATAAAAATACAGCTAATGCCCGGATCATTGCTACGGCTTTACTTCCTGAAAAGCCTATAGGAGGGTCAAAACCTATCATTTTGGTGATAGGCGTGATGTTCGGTGCCTTTTTGTCCACTAGTACCGTTCTTTTCCTAGAATTGAGAGATAGATCTCTAAAAACACTTAAGGAAGTTAGAGAGGTATTTGGATATACTTTGCTAGGGGTTGTGCCGTTGTCTGCTAGTAAGGTTCGCTCCCGTCATCGTGATTTAGAATCAACGACTCCAGAAATCGCTGTTAGAGATAAGCCCCATTCCTTAACTAGCGAAATCTACCGGATGATTCAAGCTAATCTGAAATTTCTGAGTTCAGATAAAGTACTGAAAACTATTGTGGTAACTAGCGCAGTTCCCAAAGAAGGCAAATCCACAGTTTCAGCAAATTTAGCGGCTGCGATCGCTCAACTAGGACGTAAAGTTTTACTCATTGATGCAGATATGCGCCTTCCTTCTCAGCATCATCTCTGGCAACTAACTAATGCAGTCGGTTTGAGCGAGGTTCTTGTGGGACAGACTCAATCTAGCACTGCTGCGTCTAAGGTAATGAATAATCTTGATGTCTTAACTGCTGGAGTTAGACCTCCCAATCCATTAGCTTTGCTTGATTCTAAGCGAATGGCATCACTTATTGAGGGTTTTTCATCTGAATATGACTTTGTCATTATCGATGCTCCTCCCCTTCTCCTCGCCGCTGATGCTCTTACTTTAAGCCAAATGACTGATGGAATTTTGTTAGTGGCCAGACCCGGGGTCATTGATTCTAACAGTGCTAATACTGCTCAAGAGATGTTAGAGCGCTCTGGTCAAAACGTGTTAGGTTTGGTGGTTAATGGGATCATTGAGAAAAATGAATCTAGCAGTTATTTCTCTCATGCTAAGGAATATTTTCCCGCTGAAGAGTTGACAAAAAAAGCTAAAATCCATGTATAATGAGCCGAAATCAATAGATGGCTCCTGAATTTATTGCCTTGCTGACTGGCAGAGAATTTATCAGTTACCAGTTACCAGTTATCAGTTATCAGTTATCAGTTATTAGTTACCAGTGATCAGTTACCAGTGATCAAAGAGAAATACGGATTCGTTTCTTTTGTTAACTGTTCACTGTTCACTGTTTGAATACTACTCCTATTAGCCAAGGAGGCAACTTTAAAAATTATCAGAAAATCTCAACCTAGCAACAAGTGCAGGTGGAATTTGCGTAAAGTTAGACCAACTGTAAAAACGACTGTCAAAAGAATCGTCAGCAGGAAAAGCAGGTTCTTCCAAGCCATCAAGTACAAACCCAACACGGAATGCTGCACCTAACAGAACGTGCAATGGTCGATGGAAGTACAATTGCGGTTTTGGTTGATTTTCAATTGCTAATCCTTTTGTGGTACTGGGTTGTAAATATCCAGACACTTTAACTGAGTATTGCGTCACTAATTGACCTTCGCAATCCTTAACTTCTGCAACCATACTGGTATGTGTACTATTGAAACAAGGATGCATGAGAGCAAAGACAAAGCAGCCTCCAGGACGCAACAACTTTGTGAGTGCCCGTAGGAGAGGGTCAATTTCTGCCATGTCCATAAGTACCATTGCGGATACAGCAGCATCAAAGGAACGTTCCCCCAGCCCAAGTAAAGCTGTCTCATCTGTAGCGTCTAGAACGTGATACTCAATTGATGTCTCATGCTGTTGAGTTCTTTTGCGGGCACAAGTAATCATCTCCTCAGCAAAATCTATTCCGACGACATGTGCGCCCAAGCTAGCTAATCTGCGAGTTGTCAGCCCAGTTCCACAGCCTATGTCCAAAATGCGGGTACCTGGTTTTACCTGCAGCAGTCTTTCCATTGCAGGACGAATCAGCAGTTGATGAAAGTCGTTCCCCTCATCACCCATGCGGGCGTCCCATACACTAGCGTTGGTATTCCACGCATCACGATTTTCATGATTCAGTGCATTTGTCAAGTCATTTGACATTGATGTACTCCTAATTCCTGTCATCACTTAATCTTGAGTTTGGTTGATTGTTTATCATCCCCATGGGTTTACCCCACCCGCCTGACGGCACCCTCCCCGCGGGTTCGGGGAGGGTTGGGGAGGGGTATTTTTTATCCAGACATGATATGACTCACTAAAATACATCTGCAGGGTCGGCAGATTGTAACTTCCGCATCGCCACTGCGCCAGAAAAGGTACACATCACTATTGTTATGAGAAACGCGGCGTTCTACGAAGCCATTTACGAAACATTTCAGAAAACTTTTTGACACACTACACAGTTAGTGATGTTTGTTCAAACTTGCGTTGTCTTATTAACAGAAATAAAGGTAGTCCCAGCGAAACACCAACAAGCAAATTACTGGCAATATAAATCCACAGATTTTTCATTCCCAGACGTGAACCTTCCCAATAGACAAATACCCACAGAACTAATGATGAGACAATTAAATCCATACCAAAAAATGCCGAAATTCGGTTAGCAAAAAGCTGCTCTAAGAAGAGCCTCACATCCAGTCCGTTTTGTATAAGAAAGGGAACAAATTGTGAGTAAGGTAAAACAGTACCTAATATGCAAAGAATTAAGTATATCGTTTTCAACATTTTGACACCTCTGTTTTGTTCAAAAAATCATGTCATTCACAAGCGATAGAACGCTTGCAAAGTCAATCTTGAAATAAACCATCAAAAAACGCATTTTTTCTCTATTTCTTTTGACACCCTTTGAGTAAGTGAGCCTAAAAGCTGTAATTGCCAAAGTCGCCCAAGGGTAAGTTCTCCTGATCATCCAAATGCGGGAAGTTTTGCAAAGCATTTTGTTGAAAAATCCTCCTGATAAAAAAATGAACAAAAGACAAGTTGACTTTTAATTTATGTTTCTCATATGCTTGGTTTTGATAATACTTTTCAAACCATAGTTTTGCTCTGCCATTAACCGTTATAAGTTTGATTCGACAGTTGGTTTTTCTAAATATGCTGTTAGCATCTTGCTTAATAAAGAAAATTGTTCAGTAATAGAAACCGCTTTATTATCCGTCAAGCGTTCAAAGATTAAGCCATCAATCAGACTCAAGATAAACCAAGTGAGTACTGGGTCTTGAATACCCAAAATATCATGCACTGCCTTTTCATATCGCTTTGTTGCACGTTTAAACGCAACACTATCCTGGATTTCCTTGACGTCTTGATGCTGACAGAAATCAACCTGTAAATAAATCCACTTGATGTAATAATCTTCGTTTTTAGCCAGAAATTTCCCTAAAGCTTCTAGTCGTTCGTGCAAAGTTTGAATTCCTTCCAACTCAGCCTTCGCCAGCAATACATCTTGCTCACATACATCTTCCATTAATTGCTCAAATAACACCTGTTTACTCGGGAAGTAGTGATAGAGCGTTCCAGTAGAAACACTTAAGCCTTCAGCAATTTGGCGCATGGTAATTGCTGAGTAGCCTTTTTGGGCGAACAAATCAAAGCACTTACTGAGGAGTTCCTTACGGTATTGGTCATGGTCAACAATCTTTGGCATTTTTGTTCACATATTTTATATCGAACGCTAGTTATTTATTAAGTTACTATCATTACTTCTGGCTTGTCAAGCTTTAGACTTGAGGAAGAAGGCAGAACACAGAATACAGAATCTCCTTAGAAAAGGGGATAAACTCGTTTTAGCTAGCATGAATGAGTAGATTGGAGCCAAATTTATGACTTTGGTAACACTAAGAGCGTGACTTTTGTCTCATTTAGGTGACATTTCTAACTTCTAAGATAAAAATATTGAGTACAGACGAATCCCAATCTCACACAATCCAGATTTCGCGACCCATCAAACTAGTCAATCAAAGTAATGAATAATTCAAAAGTTCGCATTTCTAAAGACATTGCTGCGGATGTTTTTGCGCTTGCTGCTGAGTCGTATACGAAAGAAAGTCAGGATTATTCCCTAGAAGAACTGATACAGGCTGGGGCAGAAGTAGAAATTCCCTCAGAGTTCATTATACGAGCTGTACAGCAAATAAAAGCAAAGCAAATCCAAGCTCGCGAACGACAACAAAAATTAAAGTTAATTCTCATTAGTGGTAGTGCAGGAGCTGCACTGATGCTTTTCGGTGTATTGGTTTACAACATGATCACGAGTCAGTTTACGCACACTAGGCGTTCGCCAGAACATCGTTTCCACGCTGCTCGCTTTTGGAGAGGTGAAAACCAAAATCGACTTCCACCAGACCACTTCCGACATGTGAGGCATCACAGGCAACACATAACAAATGTAACAGGAGAAGTGCAACAGTATCTTTTTAATCCTGAAGGGCAGGTAGATGGACTGTTACTCAACAATGGGTTACAGGTAAAATTTGCTGCCTTTATGGGAGATAGTTTGATGGCGACAGTTTCCCCAGGAACTCAAATCACCATTTCAGGTACTTTAGGCTTTCCCACCCGCTTTGGTCAGGAAATCAGAGCAAGAAGCATCACCAATCCTCAAACAGGGCAGACTTTAATGCCACAAACTTCTCCAATACTCCCTCAACCACCCAACTCTGGCAACTATGGTAATGTATCTGTGGAAGGAACTGCTCAACATTGGTTGGTGGGACACCGAGGAGAAATTAATGGCGTTGTCCTTTCTAATGGTTCTATTGTAAGGTTTCCACGCTATGCGAGCCATCAGCTAGACAGCATCGCAAATGTGGGAGACAAAGTCCAAGCGGAGGGATTTGGCACTCGTAATGATTCTGGACAGACTGTAGAAGCGACAACACTAACGATAAATGGGCAATCTGTGTCTTTGGAACCACAAGGTCGATAGTAAGATAAAAGTTTCCAAAAATTAACCACAGTTTCATCAGGGTTCGGGACTCATTCTTGGAGATGTTTTTTGGCTCATCAAACAATCGCGCTGCATAGATACATTACGAAGCACAATAGAGATAAGTTCTCATGTATGAATGATGCCATCTGACCTATGCAGCAGTCCAATTCTAGCTATGACCGAGATTTTTTACGACAGCTTGCTACCCTAGCTGCAATCGTTGGCGCTTTTGTAGTTAACGTTTTGTCGAACATCTTTCCCTTAAATGGACTCAGCATTGGTGAAATTTCTAATACTCTGTTCAAAAACGTGCAGATTATTCCCGCTAATTACGCCTTTGCAATTTGGGGATTGATTTATCTTGGTTTATTTGCTTTCGGAATCTATCAAGTTTTGCCAAACCAGAGACATGAGATAGATTTACGTAAAACAGGTTACTTGCTAGTAGTTGCTTGCTTTGCTCAAATTATTTGGGTTTATCTGTTCCTCTCCCGGCTTTTTTCACTTTCAGTTGTAGCTATGCTGGGAATTTTACTGCCTCTCATTGTTATATATATAAGATTAGGAATTGGCACAAATTCTGTATCTCGTATCAAGAAGTGGTGCGTCCACTTTCCTATTAGTATTTATCTGGCGTGGATTAGTGTCGCAACGATAGTTAATGTGGCTTGTGCGCTGTCTTTTGTGGGCTGGAACGGCTGGGGGATTTCTGCTGAAGTCTGGACAGTTATCATGTTGCTAGTTGCAGCAGCACTTGCTATATTCATAGCTGTCCAGCGCCGAGACATCGCTTACACAGGAGTCGTGATTTGGGCAATGGTAGCGATTGCTCTCAAACAGTGGAACAATCCGACTCTGAGAATATTGGCTTTGGCATGTGCAGCTGTTCTTGTGTTACTCATTTTTGTCAAAAGTTCGCCTACTCGGCTTTTGAACGGTTGAATGACTTCATCTTGATGAGCGAATTGCTAGTCTAGAAGTCAAGTACTTTCTTGATGGGCTGTCTGAGGATGCGTCAGAGTTAAAGTTGTCGCGATTGTTACAAGAGTATAGGCGGACGTCATCGCGCGAAGAACGCCTAATATCAAGTTCGGATGAACACTTATAATTAAATTGCCCTGGTCATCGGCCACCAATGGTAGCAAGTCAACCCGCGAATAAAATCACGTTGTTCAAGTAATTGTTGGCAACGATAAACTAACAATTTTTCTAACTCCTCTAAGGTGTGGGGAGAGTGATTGGCAACAATTTCATTTGTGAGCGGCCACAGTCGTTCTGCTGGTTGTAATTCAGGGGAATAGGCAGGCATGGGGAAAAAGTGAATTCCATCTGGAAGGATGAGATCATTGCTTGTATGCCAACCTGCTTGGTCAACAGTTAGGAGAATTTGTTTGTTAGCAYCAAGATTAAATTCGCGGGCAAAGTCTGCAAGTACACGATTAAATAATTCTGTGCTGACTCGGGGTAGAATCCACCAATATGTTTCACCTGACTCTGGGTGTACAAAACCGTAAAGCCATAACCACTCGTATTTTTGTTGGACTTCGGCAACTGGCTGTTCCCCAATTGGAGTCCAAACTCTACGCAAGATTGGATGAAGCCCTAAACGATGTTCATCCATGCTCCAAACCTCTATATCGGCATCAGGATATTTAGATTGCAAAAATTCGAGTTCTTTATGTAGTTTTTTTTCCACTCGTTTTGTTCCACTGGGTCAGCAACACGATGGTCTGGTCGCGGAACACGAAGACGAAAAGTCATTTGTTGTAAATACTCCCATCCACGGTGACGGCTGATTCTACGTCCGGTTATTTCACTTAACCAATCTGCAACTTTTCGACCATTCCACAATCCACCATCCGGTGCTGGATACTGCTGTCTCTTATACACATCTAGATGTGTATAAGAGACAGTAACTGTGCTTGTTGCTCGTCACTGAGTAATGACTCTTTGCCTGAGTTTTGACGTCGCAGGTCAGCGATGCCCCAGCAGGGGGCCAGCGAAGCTGATCGCATCCAGTCCTTTTTCGTTATAACGACGCACGATTTGATAAATCCAAATCCGGCTATACCCTGTAAAGAGTGATACTTCCAGTGGTGTTTTTCCAGTCGCCAACAGCCAAATTATTTGGTAGTGGCTGCGTTCCACTACATCCGTTGCTTCACGATACCGCCTATATAGTTCTTCTGAGCTTAAGTGTTCTGCCAGCGCAATACGTTTTGGCATAGGTCATAGATACACGCAACGATTCCCAAATTAATTATAAGTGATTATCCGAACCTGATATAAAAGATGCATCCAAGGCAACGCAAACATCAGCGATGCTTGTCATCACCTCTTTCTTGACCGTGCACTTGTGGTGGACACGGTTGAAGAATTAGACGCAGCATTCTTAAGCGATGATATTGTCGCATATCATTATGTCATTCTTTATACTTAGCAGAGTTTCGCTTTAGGAGGAGACAGGAAGTCGTACACGAGTTATTTAGCACCGCCAAAAGCAGCGTTTTGTTTAGCTACTTGCTGCACCTTAAAAAGTGACAAAAATTGACAAATTTCTATCATTCACTTGAATCAATCAATAATATAATATACTCTGATAGCGTCAAATACTAAATACATTCAAATTCTTAACTCGGCGCATCAGACCCTTGAGGAGAGGCAAAAGGCCTAAGGAGTGAAAAGCAAACCATGTCAAGCTTTTAGGGTTACTTTGCCGCTTGTTGCACCGAACTCTAAATTTTACCGATACTTATGGTAGCGCGCACTCCTACACAAAAGCCCCAGATAAAGTCAACAGAAGGTTGCAACTGTAAAAATCTACCTTTGACTCAGCAGCAATCCAAAAGGTGCATGACTCTACCTCCCCAGTTGAGGAACTGAATATCGCAACCAACACCTATGTCCTCAATAAGTTTTTGCAGCATAAAGTAGATTTCGTCTATGACTCAGCCTTCTTCTCAAAAGCAAGCCGAGCAACAATTGAATCAGCCAATTAATCAGCCAAAAGGGCTTCAAGAGTCTGCTCATCCTCAGCAGGGGCGACAGGAATGGAGTTTGAAGACCAAGGCAATGGCTTGGGCTATGGTTGTTAGTATGGTTCCCGTGCTAACAGTAGGGACAACCACTTACTACTTTGGTAGCCAGTTGACTGCCAAACAGATTTCTCAAGCTAGACTTGCGGATACCAGAGGTCTGGCAAAAGCTGAACTTGCACTAAACAAACTACTGTCACTCCTGTTAATTGAAACGGGGGTGACGGCAGTGTTGGCAGGTGCGATCGCTGCAATTTTAGGGATTCGCGCCATTCGTCCAGTCCTGAATGCTGCCGCAGTCTCTACCACTATAGTGAATAGGTTACGTCGAGAAAGCGCGGATTCTCCCACCTCCACCGTCAGCAACGATGAACTGGCTGTCTTAGAGACAAACATCAACTTGGTCAAAGAACAGCTTCCGGATTTGCTTTGGCAACAAGAAGCCCAAGCCGAACGCGAGCAGGTGTTGATTAACATTAGCCGCCGTATTCGGAAATCGTTCAATGAAGAAGATGTCTTGCGAAGCACTGTTGAAGAAGTTCGCAAAGCCCTAAGAATTGATCGCGTGGTTATCTTTCGTTTTGATTCTAACTGGGATGGAACTTTTGTAGAAGAATCTGCGGCATCTGATTTGCCAAAAATCTTATGGACTACCATCTCAGACCCCTGTTTCAACGGAGGGTATGTCGAACAATACCGAAATGGTCGCGTTCGTGCTATTGATGATATTTATCAAGCTAATCTTACTGATTGTCATATTGGGTTGCTAGAGCGATTTGCTGTCAAGTCCAATCTCATCGCGCCCATTCTCAAAAACGACCAGTTATTCGGCTTATTGATTGCACATCAGTGCTTTGAACCCCGTATTTGGCAGCAGTATGAAATTGATTTGTTTGCTCAGATAGCTACGCAAGTGGGATTCGCTCTTGACTATGTTAAGCTGCTAGAACGGATAGATACAAAAGCCGATCAAGCTCAGGTATTTATAGATATAACCCGTCGCATTCGAGAATCGCTCAACGAAGAGGATGTCCTAAAAGCCACCGTTGAAGAAACCCGCAAAGCACTGAGTGCTGACCGAGTGCTGGTTTATGGCTTTGACAGCAACTGGTATGGAACAGTGATTGCAGAATCAGTGATTCCAGGTTTTCCGAAAGCGTTGCGAGCCAAAATCAAAGACCCTTGCTTTGCTGAAGGCTATGTAGAAAAGTACCAAGCAGGTCGAGTTCAAGCCACCAATAACATTTATGAAGCAGGTTTGACCGCTTGTCACATTAGTCAACTCCAACCCTTTGGTGTCAGGGCAAATTTGGTTGCGTCCATTCTTAAAGATAACCAGCTATTTGGCTTATTAATTGCACATCAGTGCTCAGGACCTCGTGATTGGCAGCAGTATGAAATTGATTTGTTTACTCAGATAGCTACGCAAGTAGGATTTGCTCTCGACCATGCCAGACTCCTTCAGCGAATCGATGCTGAAGGAGTGCAAACTCAATTACTTACGGACATAATCCGCCGCATTCGGGAATCGCTCAACGAAGAAGACGTCCTCAAAACCACCGTTAATGAAGTTCGCAAAGCACTGGGCGCTGACCGAGTGGTTGTTTATGGGTTTGACAGCGACTGGTATGGAACTGTGGTTGCAGAATCAGTTGTTCCAGGTTTTCCGAAAGCGTTGCGAGCCAAAATCAAAGACCCCTGCTTTGCTGAGGGCTATGTGGAAATGTACCAAGCAGGTCGAGTTCAAGCGACCAATAACATTTATGAAGCAGGATTGAGCGATTGTTACATTGGTCAACTCGAACCCTTTGCTGTCAAGGCAAATTTGGTTGCCCCGATTCTCAAAGATGACCAGCTATTTGGCTTATTGATAGCGCATCAGTGTTCAGGACCTCGTGATTGGCAGCAATATGAAATTGATTTATTCGCTCAGATAGCTACGCAGGTGGGATTTGCTCTTGACCATGCCAGACTCCTATACCGGGTAGAGCAGGCGTATCAGTCTGCTGAAGCGACCTCTGACGAGCAGCGTGAACAAAAAGAAGCACTCCAGCGTCAGGTGTTAGAACTGCTCAGAAGTAGTGACACCGCTGTCCAAACCCTTTCAGGTGAGGCTTTTAGCCAGGTGGAGTCCCTTACAGGTGCCTACAATCAAATTAAAACGTTAGTTGATTCGGCGATGATAATGCTGATTTGTGCCCAACAAGCAGAACTCCAAGAACAGCAACTCAGTCAAATAGTACAGGATGGACATTCGTCCATAGACCCAATTTTAGAAAACTTCTGTGATATCCAACTAAGAGTTATGGAAGCTGCCGAGAAGGTCGAGCGTCTAGACCAACCTTTTCAAAAGCTTTCCCATATAGTGAGCTTTATTAGTAATATAGCATCTCAAATAAAGCTCCAAGCTATGAATACAGTACTTGAAGCGAGTCGAACCCCAGAAGCTGGTCAACAATTTGCTTGGCTCGCTGACGAAGCACTTTCTCAAGTGGATCAATTAGACGCGAGTATTGTAGAAATAGAATCACTCGTTGCAGAAATTCAGATAGAAGTCAATGAAGTTATTGCTATTATGGAATACGGGGCAGAACAGGCAATGACCGGGATTAGATTGGCGCAGGAAAGTCAGGAGAAGTTCAATCAGATTGTTATTATCAGTGACCAAATGAAAAAACTGGTCGAAGAGCTTGTCCACACTGCTCCTGTCCAAGCAAAAACTTCAACCTCAGCAAGCCAATCTATTCTAGAAGTTGCCAGTATTGCCAGCAAGACTTCAGAGCAAGTCATGGCAGTGGCGAAGTCTTTAGACAAGCTGTTAACAATCGCACAAGATCTGCAGGAGGATGCTGAGTGAGAACCCCAGTGTTGGACTCACCGCACTGCCTCACCGTATTCATTATTAGGTGTGCAAGACAGTTATTATAGCGCTTCTGGTGTTGGGTGCAATACATATAGCAGTCGCCACAATTGTTAGGACATTTCCCTGTTAAGAGTTAAGAGTTAAGAGTTCCCTCTTAATCAAAGTACGATGTCCTAAACGATATGTCTGTTGCTATATCTGTAGTGAAAGTGCATGCACTTTCACATTATTCGTGGTGATGTATGTGATTCTTGAAAGCGACCCACAGGCGGCGCACCATCTGTTATGAATGAAACAAACACTCTTTCCCTTCTTGCCTGTTAAGAGTTAAGCGTTACCCCTTCCCGCTAAAAGATTACCGATGTTTTCGTGGTGACGCCAGTCGCCTCAAGTCGGGAGACCCGCCCACAGCGCTGGCTCCTCTTTCCTCTGTGTCACGCCAGGTGCACCGTCCTTGGGAACCCTCCGCAGTCGCCACAACGGGACGGCAGGTGCTCCACTTGGGGGAACCCCAAGACCGCACTGCCTCGGGAACCCCCGCAAGGCGCTGCTCTGGGCAACGCACTGGCTCCTCTCTTGCCTCGTGCGGTTTTTTAATTAAGTAATCTACCCTACGGGAACGCAAGGGCGGCGTACGGGTGGGACAGGAGTAAGAGTTGCCTGTTGCCTGTGTTTGTTGAAAGCACCCTACTGGCGGCGCACTGCCCGTTATGAAATGAAACAAACACCTTTTTCCCGTGACCCCCCTAAGAAGTAGGGAGTAGGCCAGGGAGGTGGGAACTCTTAACGCTTAACTCTAATAAAGGCTCTTTGAGGTGTACTAGCTAGTGCAAAAATCTTTGGAGGAGTCCTATAAGAAGAATTCTTTAATGAGAAAAGTAAAAATCTGGCAAAAGTCTGAAAACAATGTATGCAAAGCTTGACAGATTTAAACATACTGCAGAAATTATTTGGTGATGGTTGAGCTACTCCTTTCGGTGCTGTGAAGATTACCGTAAGGTGTGCAGGTTCGCTAGTGGGAGCAGGGGAGAAGAAATTACATCGGTAATCTTACACGCAGTCAGGGGAGTAATCGGTGGATTGACGGCGTATGAAAACTACGCTACAAGTGGCACGAAAGATTAACCGGGGAAATCTGGAATTTGTAGAACTTATTTTTTTGTTTGAAATGCTGAATATTAAAATGAACCAACAGGGAATTTGCAATGCTTTAATTAAAATATGTAGATAATTTTGCTTCTTTGTAGTTAAAAGCCTGTGTTACTTCGTAGTATTGATTCCTACACTCTGTCTGAGTGCCTCAAAGAACTCTTCAAGACAATCTTGCAGAACGATGGCACTCTCCAAAAAAATGTATCTAGTGTTTGCCTCATATTGGCACAGTCAGTACAAAATGCTGTGCTAAAGTGACAACACTGGCGCTAGCGTGAGGGATAGGATATGGTCGTAGAAAGGTGTTTGGGTGTTTATTATAAACCCATTTCTCATTTTCACAAAGGATGAGAAAGCCTTTTCGACTTGACGAAACGGAGTTTTGCCTCGGGCGTTGCACAAAAAGCAAAGCTTAAGTCAATGAGTGGCAAAAAGGTGCTGTTTGCGTCATATTTATGCAAGTTCCTCTGCTCCAATAACTATATTGACCGGACAAAAATTCACCAATTCTGATTATGGCAAGTAAATTAGTCTCTGTTCGAGAATACACTGTTAAGGCACATAAACGACTGATTCATACCCGGGTTTTCAACTTTCTGTGTAAGGAATGCGGTATTCCGGCGAAGCGCGAGACTTACGGTTCTCGACCTTTGTATTGTGAACAATGTCGTCCTCCTCAACCACCCAAAAAATCGTTAATGAAGCCTCAAAAGGCTAAACCTAGACCCATGACCTATAAATCTAAAACTGATTTGGATTGAGTTGACGCCATATGATTACTAAGGGAAAACTAGAGCCACCACCCCAAACCTTGCTGGAGCCACTTTTGGAATTACGGGACTACTATACTGCTCTTACTGAAGAGTATGAACGTTTATGGCAAACGGCGCGATCGCAACTTGTACATATCGAAGCCTTGTTATCCAACTGGTCTGGTGTCGATGAACGCGACAATCTAAGGGCTGTCGTTGAGATGTTGTCTTTTGCACCCACTCCTGACCAGCAAGACTCCCTATCAACCACTCAATATCAATCGGATGTTGAACAACAACAAGCTATCGACTCAGAACTCACTGATGATGAGGACGAACAGATAGATTTNATGTTGAACAACAACAAGCTATCGACTCAGAACTCACTGATGATGAGGACGAACAGATAGATTTAGATGATGTTGAACAACAACAAGCTATCGACTCAGAACTCACTGATGATGAGGATCAGCAGATAGATTTGGATGAAGAGTCATCCGACGGAGAAAACACAGTAGTTACATCACCCACTCCATCCCCACAAAAGGAGATACCAACACAAAACAACGATAACTCTATGCCTGGGACAGATATTCCAATGCTGCCCCAGTACCAAGTTCTCACGCGAATGCAAGCGATAGAGAAAATATTGCGAGAAAATGCTGGGAGTGTCTGTCATATAGACTTCGTTGTACGCTCACTTTTTGGCGATTTAGAGCCAAGTGTGTTCAAAATCGTCAAAAGTCGCATCCAGTCCTCTCTAACACATGGCAAAGAAAAGAGTTATTGGGCAGCCGTTCCCGATGAGCCAGGGTGTTACACCTTGGATTTAAACTTGATAACACCAGCAAATGGTAAGGTCAAATCCAAGACAATCAAACCTAAAAGGAAGAAACCCTTCCTACTCCCTAAATCAAAAAGGGCATCAATGCTATCTGAATATGAAGGTAAGTTTTTGATTGATGCCATCTGCATACTCTTGCAGAAAAATTCCGGGAAAATTTTCAGCGTCGCTGATGTCATCACAGGACTTTATGGAGAACTCAATGCTGAACAACTAACAGAGATAAAAACTGCAGTGCATAATGAACTTTCTAGAGGTCATCGGATAGGAAGATTCTCTAGAGTTCCTGACAAAATTGGTTATTATACTTGGGATTTAAGTAAATTCCGGAAAAAATAGCCCCCATGTCGCAATTTGAGAAGTCAAAAGGAGCCTGCACTGTGGAATGGCAAATGCAAAATTCGCAAATTTCAACTCAGCTTCTTTTAGCTGAGTTACAAATACAGGGCGACTCCGAATGACTTCTGCAAGCGTTGCTGATGTTCTGGATAAAGCTAGTGAGGCTAAAGCATAAATCCAAGCATTGCTACTGCGCATTTGCTGGGCGAGGTCCAGGTTGTACTGTGACTTGCACAGTTCTGTCACTGCGTTGCAGTTGCATTTGCACATTTGCACCTACCCCACTTTTGTCAATTATCTGCTGCACTGTATCCGCTGTGGTCACAGACTGATTATTGATTTGTTGGATGACATCTCCTGGACGTATTCCGGCTTTGTCAGCCGGAGAACCAGGAAGAACGCGGACAATAAGAATACCTTGGTCTGCTTGCATGCGGACGTTACTATTTGGAAGGCTGTTAATCCGTTGCTTAAGTTCAGGTGTGAGGGATACCATCTGAATCCCTATGAAGGGATGTTCAACTTTACCCTGAGTAATTAATTGCTGGGCAATTCGTTGAGCTGTATCGATGGGAATCGCAAAGCCTATTCCTTGAGCGCCCTGGATAATCGCTGTGTTGACTCCAATAACTTGACCGCGAGCATTTAGTAGTGGTCCGCCGGAGTTTCCAGGATTAATGGCTGCATCAGTTTGAATATAACCAACCCGGTTATTTGATGCACCGATATCACTAATAGAACGATCAGTTGCACTAACAACGCCTACTGTTACTGTTTCTTGCAAACCTAAGGGATTACCAATTGCTATGGCCCACTGTCCTGGCTTAACTTGCTGAGATTTTGCCAGTTCTACAGTTGGAAGATTATTTACTGGAACTTGCACAACCGCAACATCAGTCACAGTATCTTGTCCCAAGACTTTTCCTTCAACAGTGCGACCATTAGAAAATGATACCGTCACTGTATCAGCATTGTTGACAACGTGAGCATTTGTGAGAATTTGTCCGTTAGAATTAATCACAAAACCAGAACCAACACCACGCTCAACTCGCTCTTGAGGCTGCGCGGGTACTCGTTGACCAAAAAACCGCTGATAGAACGGGTCATTAAATATCTCTGGTACTTGAGTTCTTACAGTTCTGGCTGTATTAATTTGCACTACCGCAGGTTCTACCTTATTGACAACTGCTACGACAAAATTATTATCCTCAGGAGTTGGCGTCAGAGGACGGTTATTTGGAGTCGCTGACTCTTGGACTGCTTGAGCATTAGCAGTATCAGTCTCCCGTGAAGGTTGCACGTTTCTTGATGAGTTTATTGAGCAGCCACTCAAAAATGCTATTCCTACTCCAATAAGTGGTAGCAATAAGTGAGTTATCGATTTTTTTTCAGAGATTTTGCCTATATTTATTTTTTTATCTAATTCATCTATCTTTAGATTGATAAATTTTTGATTCTTCTTTGAGCGTATTCTTTTCATTAGACTGTGTTTATCGAATATGTCAAACAGAAAATCTCTCTTTTTCTATGCTTATACTAACTCAAGCTTTTTGTCATCTATCAGAAGAAAGCTATTATTAAAAAATAATTAGTATTGGTAAACATTCATCAATTATTTGTTATTTTTGACTTTTTCTTTGCCCAACTTTTGATATAAATTCAAATGAGTTGGTGGATGAAGCTTAGAAATACGGAGGATTTGGCTCCACAGCTATTGATTTTGTAACTAGCAGTGTGATGTACACAGCCGCAAACTGGTATTTGACATCATTATGAAGCAGAACATCGCAAACGTTCTGGTAGGCACCAACCATCCCAAGAGGAAAACAGCGCGCTCAGGTTAGGGTAGGGTGTAGATGATGTAATCTATTTATTATTTTCCCTACCCTAGTAAAGTCAGCTTATCCTGCAGTTCGGCTTATAATACCGAGTTGGCGATCCACAGGATTAGAGTCGTCAGCATCATCAAAAGTCCCTGGAATGGGAACATCTACGTTTTCTTCATCATGAACAGAGTCATTCAAGTCATTCAAGTCATTCCTATTTCCAGAAGCTTCTTTATCTGGATTAGGGTTAATTACACTTGGATCAGCGCTTTCGTGGACTGATAAATTAATGGGCTTGCGTGGTTCCTGAGTCATTTTGGCCTCTTTATTGAAGTATTATGAACTAACTATGTACACAAGTTAAGACTCAGGCAGGTAGTGTTTCCTCTGGCAATGGATGTAACCTTAAGGAAGAAATTTCCGGTATTCTGTGAAACTTGTTCAGCCGTTAGTCCAAAAAGGAAGAAATTTTCGTGTCCAACGCGATAAGCCGGAGGCTTGACGCGCAACGTATCGCCCGTATCACGCCCTCCTGGCTGTCTGGAGGACAGCCCTCCCGCTATGCCGAAGGCATAGGGCAATCCTCCGAAAGAGGATTGGGACGTAGGGCGCGCTACGCGATGGTATGGAGATGGAGCGATTTTGTAATATCTTTATATTTTCTAATTTCTTAAGCTTTTTCCTCAACCTTGGATGTTAGAAAGTATTTTTCTAATACCTCCCCAAGCAACAAAAATAAGGCTCCACTCAGAATTCCTATTCCCATGATGTTCAATTCAACGCTACCAAATCCTACAAAAGCAGGATTTATAAGTGTTATAATTAGCAATGAAAGAGACGAAAAACTACTTATCATTAAAGACAGCTTGACACTTCCTTTTGAGAAGTTATAGCGTCCCGTTTGAGCGATCAAAAAAGCAACAAAAGGAGCAAACACCGCTCCTACATATGCTGCATAAAAATACACAATTAAATTAACAATTTCCCCACCTTTCAAAGCAACAGCAAGACCAAACAGAGCATTGGCAGCAGTGACGAGTATACGACTCCAAAAAGATGCAGGCAGAATGTTGAAGTCCAAAATAGTTTTGGTTTGCACTCGCAATATGCTGCTGCCAATACCCAGCGCTGGAACCAGTAAAGACACAATCACCAGCATACCCAAAGGCTTGTCGGTACCACCGCCAACCCAGGCTAGGATAAATGGGAGAGTTTCCTTACCATCAATGCCAGCAGGCAAAATTCCTGCGTTATGTGCCGCTACAACAATTGTTGAAGGTAAAAAAGCAAGCAGTAGTAGCAAAATTGCGGCCAAAGTACACCCTTGATACAGACTGTTTACATCTTTTGCTTGGAGAAGAAACTGCTGATACTTCATATCTATAGGTACCAGCAGAATTGTAGACAATGAGATGCCCACTATAGTTGGCAAACTCATATGTTTGAGTGAGCTAGTAAACTCTATAGGCGATCGCACATAATCACCAAAACCATGTAACACCCACAGTCCATAAAGCAAAGCCAAAAAGTTCAGAATCAGTAACCCTCGCAATATCCAGCCTGCTTTTTCCATTGGGAGTAGGGAAATTGTTGCAAACAGGATAGCCAAAACAACCATCGTGGGAAGAGTAGCTATTCCGAAGACCTTGAGGATAAATGCTCCAGAAATCAACTGAACAGCTTCAATGCCAATCAGCGATGACCAAGACATTAAGCTCACAAAAACTTTTGCCCCATCTCCGTAGGCAGAACCTACCAATGTCCAAATTGGCTCTGCTCGTGTCCAGTAAAATTTTGCCAGTCCTAAAAGAGCTATTGTACCCAAGCTAAGGGAGACAGTATAGAGACTGCCAGCAGCCCCTAAATTTAGGGATTTCTCAGCGGTTCCCAAAAGAAACCCCAAACCGTAATGCGCGGATACCAGCAAGGCTGCTAGTGAAAAAGTATCCAGTCTGCGGTCAAAAGCCATATTGGCATCTGCTCCACAAATTTTTTTAAATTTCGCCGTGAATTTTAACTGGTTCGTGGCTAAACTTCATTAATTCATAAAGGTCATAAGCATATAAATCTTCCTGACTTGGCTCGTCAGTTTGACTTGTTGCCACAATTGGGTCATTGTATGCTTTGGTTCTACCAATTAATAAAAGTTTTTTTCCTGCACACTCTCCAATTAACCTGAACTGATGATCTGGAAAGAAGTTGACTTCATCAGTATATAATGATGTCTGATTTTTAATTGGCATATTTTCTCCTGAATTCTAAGAATTGGTGCGACTGGTTCAAATTGATTTTCAACCATTACGGGAAAGGATGCTGATTCTTTTGAGTAGAGGGAATTGCAAAAACTACAAATGCACACAATTCTGATGTCTTTTGACTTTTTAATTGACAAAAGATACAGGATATTCCCTAAACGAAATCAACGGTCTTTTATGTCTATACTGCCAGTTGTGACAGCTATTCTAGCTAGGAGAACCTAGGGACAACGGCTTGGAATCAGCTGATGCCATAGGTACTCCTTCCAATGCCGACGGAGTTAGCTGACGGGCTAAGACTGGAAGGTGTCTCTCCATTCAAGATTCGCCCCAATACATTGGTTCCTCCGCTTCTAACCCAGGTTAGAGTTTTTCAAAAACTAAACTGGATTGAATTAGGCAAGTTTTACCCATACATTAACTAAAACTATACTGAAACGTCCAAACAGTCAATCCATCTTAAGGTCTCACTTCAGGATGAGTGCTATTTAACAACTTATCTGGTTAATATTTACGGTGAATTGTATTAAGAGTGCTCTTATGGTGGATGCTTCGGAAATTGGTGAAGAAGTCATAGTGGTTCGATTTACCACTTGTGGAACAGTCTTTAACTTTGGTTTCTAGCTAGGCTACATATCTTATTGTTGAAGAGTTGGGTGGATCTGGAGTCATTGGGGTTGTGACGACAGGATTGATTTTGGGTAATTTTGGTTCTCGGATTGCCATGATGCCGTGTACTCAGGTTATCGTGACTGAGTTCTGGAAGTTTATGGCGTTTTTTGTTAACTGACATCTTGCACCAAGAAACATTGATGTTTTTATTACACTCAGTACTAAGCCTGAAGCCCTTATTTGACCGAGAAAAGCTAAGAAAAGTGATGTAACTTTATTGCGCTGCTTTTGACTAAGGTCTGGGTTATACGGATAGGTGCAAGATCTGAGTTAACTCATTTGTCTTTCTGTTGATTGGGGATCAGATACGGTTTGCCAGTTTGGAGGAGAACGATTAGCTGCAAGATGTTTTGCAAAATGGTGAGGAGATTTGAAAAATAAAGGTAAATTCTTCTACATTTAGAATATTCGAGATATCTAAGAGACGTTTGTTTCTGATAAAATCCTTACGGTAAAGAAATACTCCGACTAAAGTAACATCACGGTCGTAAAAGAGTTGTATCTATTGAAGTTATGATAACAGCTAATGTTGACACAAATCCATTAGATCAAGACTCCTCTAATTGGTCTGCCTTGTTGCAGCAACTGTTAGAGCGTCAATCTCTTTCGGTATCTCAAGCTTCTAATTTAATGTCTGGTTGGCTACAAGAAGCTATTCCCCCGGTGTTATCGGGTGCTATTTTAGCAGCAATTCAAGCCAAGGGAGTGTCTGCTGAAGAGTTACTTGGGATGGTTGAGGTTCTATATTCCCAATCTAACAAACCAACCCAACGAGATGTTATCGTTGGCACCTCACCACTTGTTGATACTTGTGGTACTGGGGGAGATGGAGCATCAACATTTAATATTTCCACCGCTGTTGCTTTTGTGACTGCTGCTGCTGGGGTAAAAGTGGCTAAGCATGGTAATCGTTCAGCATCTGGAAAAACTGGATCAGCAGACGTGTTAGAAGCTTTGGGTGTCAATCTCAAAGCAAGTCTGGAGAAAACTCAAGAAGCTGTGAGTGCAGTTGGTATGACTTTCTTGTTCGCACCTGATTGGCATCCTGCTCTTAAGGTTATCGCTCCTTTGCGAAAAACTTTGAAAGTACGCACAATTTTTAATCTGTTAGGTCCATTAATCAACCCCTTAAAACCAACAGGACAGGTTATTGGTGTCAACTCTCCGGCTTTGGTAGAGACTTTTGCTAAAGTTCTAAATCAATTAGGGACTCGGCGAGCAGTTACACTTCACGGACGCGAAAAATTAGATGAAGCAGGTTTGGGAGATAAAACTGATTTGGCTGTGTTGTCAAACCAACAAATACACCTGATCGAACTTTCTCCACAAGAGTTAGGCTTAAACCCCGCTCCCATTAGTGAATTACGGGGTGGAGATGTTGAAGAGAATGCAGAAATTCTCAAAGCTGTTCTTCAAGGTAAAGGGACTCAGTCACAGCTAGATGTGGTTGCTCTCAATGCTGCGTTTGCACTGTATGTGGGTGAAGTAATACCAGATCAAGGAGATAATTGTCAAACTTTTTCTCAAGCTGTTATTGTTGCCAAAGAAATTCTCCAAAGTGGACTTGCTTGGAAGAAGTTGGAACAGCTTGCTCAATTTCTTAAGTGAAAAATAATCTGCAAGAACGATAACATTTGTAGAGACGTCGCAGTTCAACGTCTCTATTCTTCTTAAAAAACACAGGGAACAGTGAACAAAGGGGATGGTGTTTATTTCATATGTTGCTAGCTGTGAGACCAGCGCTGCGGTCCTTGTTTCCCGACAGCCAGGCGACTGGCGTATGCCTACGGCACGCCCTCTGGGCTAAAGCCCGGAGGGCGTGCGCTTTGCGCATACCCGGAGGGTTTCTTGTGCTACTTAAAGGCTGGCATCTTCCATCTGAACCAATGAATGCGATTTAAGCACTAAGTATTAAGTATGAAGTGCCTGATTTTGGATAAAAAGCCGCATAATAAGATGTATCTTTTTTATGTACTTTTTAGTGAAATATGGTTTCTACGGATATGTACAAGATGTTAGTACACGCCTAATTCGGATAAAGCTATCACTGCAATCAATACCACCTTTGATAATGTAACTTGCTGGTTGTTAAAAAAGTCATAAAAAGTCATAAAATGTACGTAATTGGTCGTAAATAATTCAAAATTTCCGTAAAGATTCAAACGGCTGTTGAGGAATAGATATAGAATAAATTCCATAAAATTCATCAAAAGGAACGTTAATGAAATGAACTACCAGATAGAAAATAATTTTATTTTTTGAAAAAACTATTGCTTTTTAAAGGATTTTAGCATCTATTGGACTTAAAAGAGTCTTTACGAACGCATTGCCTTGTATCCTGAATCTCTAAGTAAATACCTTTGATTTATATTAATGGATTTTAAGAAATATGCTGAAACAATTTTCCTGGAATTTTAACAATTTTCCATTAGGCAGAAAGCTAACTGTATTACTGCTCGTTATATTTCTTGCAGGAATTACTCTGAGTGGTATAGCTTTGTCTCAAATCTTAAATTACAAAGCTCAAGATGAAGTGAGTTCAAATGGTAAATTGCTGTTCAAGACTATAAACTCTGTGCGTTCTTACACAAATGATGAAATCAATCCCGAGTTGGAAGCACGCTTAGGAAAGGATGAATTTGCAGCACAGACTATCCCTGCTTACTCAGCACGGAAAGTTTTTGAAAAGCTACGAAATGAGGACGATGCCTATAAAGATTTTTTCTATAAAGAGGCGATGCTGAATCCAACAAATATCCGAGATAAAGCTGATAGCGTTGAAACAGAACTTATACAAAAATTCCGTCAAGACAAAAATCTGAAAGTTTTGTCAGGATTCCGTTCTTTTGATAACCAGAATTTTTATTACATTGCACGTCCCTTAGCCATAACTGAATCTAGTTGCTTGAGATGTCACAGCACACCAGATGTTGCGCCCAAGAAGATGATTGAGATTTATGGAACAGAAAATGGATTTGGGTGGAAATTAAATCTTATTAATGGTGTTCAAATAGTGTCTATTCCTGCTAGCCAGGTTTTCCAGAAAGCTAATCAATCGCTCGTATGGGTCATGGGAATTGTGACTATAATTTTTGCTATCGCCATATACGTCGCTAACTTCTGGCTAACGCGATATGTTGTACGACCAATTAAGCGTGTCGTCCGTGTTGCAGAAGCCGTGAGTACTGGTGATATGGATGCAGAATTTGAGAAAGTGGGTAACGATGAAGTTGGCAGTTTGGTGGAAGCTTTTACACGTATGAAGATAAGTTTAGTTATGGCAATCAGGAGTTTTGAACGGTACCGTGGAGGAAATTAGTGAACTATTGTTTACTGATTGTTGAGAAGAAGAGCGGTTTTCAATTGCGTGCAATACAGTAGAGACCGTATAGTAAGGTCTCTACACACCGTAGTATATTTGATTGAAACGAGAATCGCTATAAAAATTTATAATGGCTCGCAAATTACAAAACAAAACAATTGACTATAAATCTAACTTAAACTGGTCATCAGAAACGGAACTCGTCGGGTTAGTATTTGAGTTCGTCACACAAGTAGATGCTTCTATTTACCCTCAGTACACCATTGGACTGCACGCTTGGTTTCTTGACCAAGTGCGTTTCTATGATCCAGAACTCTCTGCCTACCTTCATGATGGCGAGTCAGAAAAGCCGTTTACGATTTCTGCATTAGATGGAGAATTAGTTAGCAGTGGTAGGCAAGTGCAACTAAGCGCTAACAACTCTTACTACTGGTATGTGACAGTGTTGTCGAGTCGAGTCTCACAATGGATGGAACAGTGGGTGCAAAATCTACCAAAAGAACTTAGCTTGCGAAATGCATCCTTACAGATTCGCTCTTGCAATATTGCTCATGCTCCCACAACTTATGCTCAACTGCTAAACTCTGAACATGGAGAAACTGTTACCTTAAAATTTCTCAGCCCGACCAGTTTCCGTCGCAAAGGTCATCATTTCCCTTTACCAATGCCAACAAATGTTTTTCACAGTTACCTGCGTCGTTGGAATGACTTTTCTGGAATGTGTGTTGAACAGGAGGCGTTTCTGGCTTGGGTGGATGATAACGTGTTGATTACCCGTCACCAACTCACATCTATGAAAGTCCTAGCAGGTAAGAAAGGTGCGGTAACGGGATTTACAGGAACAATAGAATTTGGTTTGACCAAAGAGGCTTCCAGACAACCAGACTTTTGCAAGCTATTTTATGCTTTGGGGAAGTTAGCACCTTACTGTGGTACTGGTCATAAAACGACGTTTGGGTTGGGACAAACACGGTTGGGTTGGTCATCTCAAGCAGCACCAGAAGTACCTGATGTGCAAAGCTTGTTAGCAAGACGTATTGAGGAACTGACAGATATCTTTAAGGCACAGCGTAAACGGACTGGAGGCGATCGCGCAGAAGAGATAGCATCAAAATGGGCGACTATTTTGGCGCGGCGGGAAATGGGGGAGTCGTTGCAGGCGATCGCACAAGATTTGGAAATGCCCTATGAAACGGTGAAGACTTATGCCAAGTTAAGTCGTCGGGCTTTGAAACCAGTGTAGTTTCGTATGTTTTCTAAAACTGGTGTCCACCAGTCGCGTCGCTTCTCCTCGTTCTACTTTTAGCAAGTTTTCCCTTGAAGTGGCAATGGTAAGATACAGAGAAATCCCGTTATCAACCGCCGCCAGTACTAAAGCAGCTGATAAGGTTTTTGTCCCGCCTGTGTAGTCTGCGAGAATTTCATCATCAGGTGCTTCTTGTTGGAGATGGTGAATGCACTGGTGAATTTTGAGATAGCATTCTGATAAATCGTCGGGGTTTTGGATGAGAATTAAATCTCGTTCTGGTTGAAAGCTTTCTCCCAGTCCTACCTGTGCTGGAATATTTGGTAATCTTTCAATAACTTCGCTTCCGCGTCGGACTTCGCAAGGTGTTCCTTCGCCAATGACTTGCGACTTGCTTCCTTTGTCGCCATCCGAGGCGATGAAGATGATGCGATGGGGTTGGAGACTGTGAATTGCGGTGATGATGGGTTGGAAGGAACCGCCGACGGTGACGAGGAGTGTTTTGGGCATGGAAGTTGAAAGATAAATTTTCGCTCTTAGTGAAGGTGAACGACGATGCGATTAGACATCTCCAGAAATTAATTATGCGTTACGTGAAACCCTTGTAGAGACGTTACATGTAACGTCTCTACATTGTTTACCGGAGATGTCTATTGTGTTTAGTTTTTACTGCTCAATATTCATAAAGTTGCTAAAGATTATAGAGTTTCGCCTTTCAAGTTCCATGCATTTGCAATGGCTTTAAGTTCGCTGATAATTTGCTTAGTCTGATCAATAATATATTCTGCACTTTGGGGATTCTTGCGAAAACCTGAATGCACCACATCATTTCTTAGATTTGCTAGTTTGTATTTATCATTCCAAAGGTCAGTCAATTGTTTTCTTTTCTCTTTTGTAACACTCGATTTATACTGTTCTAAATAAGGCGATTCATATTTGTTACCTTGTGCATCTGGTAGGGTGTTTCCTCCACTCAACAGGAGTTCCATTTCGACTCGATTGGGTCTGTAAATTTGTGGATCTATTCCAAAGTGATAGCATAACAAGGAAGGGAGCCACTCTCGCGCCATAGATAGGGCTTGAACAATTTGTCCTTTCTGTACATACCATTCCACCATCTTCAGTTGGCGCAATAAGGACGCTTGAGCGTTTTTCTCATAATCGATTGGATCTGCCAATCCAAAATCACAGTAATCTTTTTTTACACGCTCTAGCAAACTAACAAATGGTGGTACAGACTGAGAAATAATGGGTGCTGCCTCTGCAATATGTTGTGGTAAATTAGCGGCTTCTTGCATAACATCCATCGGTCGCAACAGTTGCAACCCTTGAGCAATCCCATCTATACTTGTTGCTAAATTCTCGGTTTTGGAGTTACTACTGTGCAGCAAGCTTGCTAACGCTTGTCCATTACCTGTTTTAATGAATTGATCAGTAGCGGTTGTCCACTCCAAGAGGCTAACAATAGGCAACAGGTCAAACGTGGGTGTTTCATTAGTTGCCTTGTTTTTAGCTTCAAAGGCACCGTAGAGAAGCCCCTCAATATTCACACTTCGCACGACTCGTAGATAACTGACGGCAATCAATGCCACCACAGGTACAGAGCGAAAGCTGTGTGTGATATCAAATATAACGGTATCTCCATGCTCTAAACAATTAGTTACCTGCTGAAATATCCACCAAATATCAAATGGGCTGTTTTGTTCAGGAATATTTTTGATTGGTTGTAAGTTTACCCTCTTATCCAATCGATTTTTTAGAGCATCCCAATTAGGTTCTGATGCTTCCTTTGGAGGAACTGTTTCTACTGTTTTGGTCAATAAAACGTAGAGAGTTTCAGGCTTGTAAAACTCAACTAACGCCTCTTGAAAGAAAGGAGTTTTATATCCTCCAGAACCACGTGGATTGAGGTAAGTAGTCTCATCATAATTATTAAAACCAAGAAACGAAATAATTTTCATAGTTTCCATCCTTTATTTTTAAAAATTGACTTGTGTTTGTCCCATTCCCAACCGCGTCTTCATCCCCGTACCCGAAAACCTTGAGTATTGAACCAACAAATGTGCGACATTCGCCAGTAAAGAATCAGCACGGTTGAAAACTTGTAGTGTCACATCACCAACAAACCCATTCACATAACCTTTATGTAATTGCCAACTTTGGGTTTTCATTTTGTGATGCTTAAGAAGAATTGCATTACTAAGATAGGCAATTAATTCATCGCTTCCCAAATAAACGGGAGCAAAATGATTCCAACGTTCTAACCAACTGCGGAACATCAATGCAGGTACGGGTAAGGGTAATGGTGTGCTACCCTGTGCGAAAGCTGTTGGTGTGAGAAATTGCAAGTCAAATCGTCTGACTGGTTCTGGTTCATTTGCCACCAAAGTTGTGTATAGTTCTTCGTAGCTGGTGATTTCGTCTTCGCGGTTGATGATGTTAAATTTCGCTCCGAGAAATTCTAGAGATTCTGATAAATTTAAAGCGGAGATTGTTTTCGCTGTAATATCTTGCAATCCACATAAAGATAATCGGTAAAACTCTTCTGGATGGAAAGTCAAAAAGTCTTTAGTAATGGTTGATAATCCAAGAATTCCTGAGAAAGAAATTGGGGGAATGGTTTCGTCTCCCATTTCTAAGCCTAGTTCTTTGTGTAGTTGCTTAACGAGTTCTAAGCCGTAGGAACGGGGTAAAACTGTTGATTCGGATACGTTTAATATCCAGGTTGAACGAATTAGCATGAGTATTATAAAGTTTTAAACTTAACCCATCCTGGAACAAATTTGATTTCGCCGTTTGGATTCATCACAGTTCGCCTAGATTTTGGTGCTTCAAAACCTGGTGCTTTTAAACCACAAGTATCGCGAATTTCTTCCCGCAGTTCATCTTTTAGCAGTAAACCAATTGTAGTTCCTGTCATACCACTACCCCATCCTAGTCTTAGGCTATAGGGAGATTTTTCTGTTTCATAAAATTCGCGGATATAATTAAAATCTAAATTCTTGCCGGATGCTCTAGGATTATTTTCTATTTCTTGCCAATAATCATGTTCATAGTCCCACTGTTCTTGAGTAAACTCCTGACATATTTGTAAGAGTTCATCTAAATTACTAAATGGTATTTTCATACCTTGTTTATGCTTAAACCATGAGAGCATTTCTGTATCCAAGCTGAGAGTAAATCCGGTTTGCACATTCCGCACCATTTCAGCATAAATCGATGCTTTATATTTAGCTATATAATCAGGAAACCTGCTAGAAATAATTACCTCAGCGACAACTGGCAAGTTTATTGGTATTGGTTGACCTCGTTTATTGTAGATTTTGCTTTCTAAAAGAGGGTCAGAATCTGTGACTTTGAGCGCTCTTAAGAAATCCGTATTTGGACCTTTACCAGGAAAGTTTCTTTCTTGATACGTAAGACTAAATTCTGAGAATAAACTCTCCATAAATAAGTCGTCATCTAAGAATTTCTGCTGATATTGGTTGAGTTGACCTAGTCTTTGTCTTAAGGTTTTCTCTATTTCGCTAACTCGCTTTGATGAGGGAACTTGATAGCGATCGCTATATTTCAGTAAATAATATGCTATGGCAGTTCTCATTGCTCCTTTAATTGAAGAACCAGGAATGAATAATTGTCCCATACCATTACGAATCATCGGACGTAAATCTGTAATTCTCTCGTCTGTTAACTTTTGGCTAATAGCGTCTTTAGGAAAAATTGCCTCTCCATCTGCATTAGTCGCATTCCACCACTCAGAACCAAATGCTTGTCTTAAAAGTTTTGTGATGTCTTGACGTTCTTCAATTGCCTGGATATAGTCATTTAAAAATCGCCCTCCTTGGTGCATCAGACCTTTTGCCAAAGCTTCTTGGTTGGGGAGATAAACTTTTTTCTCTGTCTGCACATATTCAAATGGATTCAATCTTGATACAGATGACCCAATATGTAAAATAGGACTAGTCAACTGTATCCTTCTTGATTGATATAAATCCGGTTTCTTGAGAGCAAATTCAGGAGAAACAACCATAATTTTATTTATCCAGTGCTTTGATAGGCAGACTTAAGCTAATACCACTCCGGTAGATGCAATGTTTTTTAAAATCTTTAGGTGTGACATCTACCAACTTTCCTTGTGGTGGTGCGAGAAAAACTGAACCTTCGCTAAACATTCGCACCATTTTGCGACGCACCTGATTTTCAGCTATCCAGCCACCTCGTTCTTGAATTTCATAGCTGGCGTTATTTAAAAAGTCATCCGGTAAGGGTGATTCCCAAAGCAAACTCATCAGGGTGTGGTGAGTTCCAGCAGAAAACTTCACTACCTTCTGCCAATTTTCAGGGACTGTAGGTAATTTCTTCTGCGAGTTTTCAGGGACTTCAGGAAATTCTAACCACTCAACGTGAAATCTTCCCGCACCACTAGAACGTTCTCCCCCAAGTCCTTCTTCTCCCAAAAGATGCAAAGCCGCCTTTAAGTTATCTGCTAATTTCTCTCCTTCTGGCGAGAATTGCAGCAGAAAATATAAACCTGATAAACTTTGAATTCCATTGCCATTTTCCTCCCACTGGAATTGAACCAAACCTGTATGATAAAGGTTAGTGGCTCTGGTAATTCTGTCTACTGCAATTTTGGGGAATTGGTCAATGACAAAGGCTTTTTTGTAGTCAAAGGTTCCTGCTTGACGCAGATGTCCCTGAGATTTACCTTTTGTTTCCGCAATTAACTCTTCAGCATCAGCGTTTATAAATCCTTCGCCTTGATACCATCTTTGCCAAACTTCCAAAGGCAAATAATTGAGTTTTTTGTAGGTTTTAAAAAACTCTAACTCTTTTTCAGTTCCTTGCGGGTAGTTGATGGGAAATTTAAGGGGACGGGGAAGATAGTAGATTGTGCGTTCGTTTTCTTGTCGATAGATAAATGTTGAACTTACCCGCAAGGGAGATATCACTTGAGGTTGGTTATCAGTGGGAAATTTCTGTAATAATTCCTCAACAACATCTTTACCAAACAACCGCGCATAAGCACTCACCCAAGCACTAAATAAACTATCTGAACGCACGCGATCGCTCGTTTCTTCAATACCAATTCCGACTTCCCCAAAATGAGCGGGACTGCGTCCAAAGTTAAGTTTAACCAATTTCCAGACACTCATGATTCATTTCCTGGCAGTAACCGCCCCTCAATGTACTCGCGTAAGCTTCCGAAGTTATCTAAGAGTGCTTGTGTGTTGGCGATGGGTGCAAATTGCTGTAAACTTGATGTTCCAGCAGGAGTGCTGGTTATCTGACGGTATTGCTCTAAGCTGCGATAGGAAAACTCGAAGTTCTGAAATCTGACTTTGCCGTAACCTCTGGAACCATGTCCACCGAGTGCATCATCTTCTAGGATAGCGAGAGCGATCGCAATATTTTGTAAGTCTTCTATGGCTTGCGCCGCATCTTCTACAGTATAAATTAATTCAAACTGGAATTTTGACCCTGCTGGGACACGTTCTACTTGTCTGGGGTTCGCCGCTGCTGTGACTCGATCAATACCGTTTTCAAATTTCCATTCCGTCATGAATAAACCAGTGTCAACTTGTTTCAGCTTTTCTGCTGAATCTGGTTGCAAATGACAATCCCGAATAATCAGGCGAGCTGGAGCGTTGCGTCCGCGACTAATTTTGGTACAATTTTGATTATGTATGGTGCGAGTAAGATTCTTATCTTCAAATAAACCTTCACAGATTGCAATAGGAATTGACATCCAAAACTGAGAACCGCCAGTAGAACCAAAAACGCGACTTATTTGACAAGTACGAGCGCCTTTGTAGGGAATAAATTGCCCTTCAATTTCGGTAAAACCATCTGCTAAATCATCGCTTTCATAGCGCCAAGTATCACTTCCTCCCGTGCGATTCAGTGGTTTGTTTAACAACCTCTCCAAAATGGAACGTAGTTTACCTTTAATTGATGAACCTGGTAAGTAAGGATATTGGGTTAGAGGATCGCGAATAACAGGTTTATCAAGTCCACCGATATCTAAATTCTCGCCACCGCCACCTATATGTAAACCCGTTTCTACAACTAGAGTGCTGGTGATACGACATTTACCAAGTAAGGGTTTTTGTTCTGTTGATGTAGACATTATTCTCTCCAACTACCCGCTTCTTTGTGATAAGCAATGATTGATTCAATGAACTGAACTAAGCGATAAAAATCTTCTGTACTATGTACTTTATCAATGGCTAGTGACATGACTTCATTTAAGCTTTTAGCTGCTGATTGACGTGCGGCTGCATAAGCTAGTTTGGGTTTTAGCAAGACAACATCTATCTCAATTTTTGAAAATCTTATTTTTTCTTGCTCGGCTTCTAACTTGACTTGAATTTCTTGAATTTTGTTGTTTTTCTCTTCTTCCTTGATTTCAGACCATCTTATTTTTTCCTTCTCAACTTCTGCTTGCTCCTGAATTTGTTTAAGCTTGCCATCCTCATCTTGAGCAAGCCTAGTTTTAATTTGATTAACAGCATCTAAAAATTTACGAATTTGGTTAGTTTCCAGTTTTTGCGCTTTAAGATAGTAACCAAAATCTTTAGCATGGTTAACTAAATTTCGGATTGAATAGTTTTTTAATGATTTTACTTCTTCATGATTTATCGCATCTTTAATCATTTTTACAATATTTGTCTGTGTGTTAACAGCAGTAGTAGATTGAGATTTTTCCTGAGTCGATTTTGATACAGGAGAATTTAGCTGTGGTTTACTAGCTTCAGATGGAGTTCGTGGATTAGGTTTTTTAGGAATATTGGTCATAAATATTTCAGCGATTAAGTAGTTCAATCCAAGTAGCGATCGCCCGAAAATAAGGTGCATTATACGGACTTTTTAAAGAAGTGCGAAAATCACTGTCATCTAGTACCCTATTGGGTAACCTCGCTAAAGTATAGGCAATCTTTGGTAAATGCAAATAGTAGCGAGTTCCTAAAGCCTCCTTTGACTTACTATCTTTAAACTTCTTGAGCGCCTGCTCTTGTATTTGTGCGGTTATGAGTAAATTACGCACAAAGTTACGGGAATAATTAGCACCAATATCTTGCTGTTCCAGTATTTCGACAAATGGTAAGACACCCAATAGTTTTGGTTTGGCTTCTGGATGTAGATATTGTTTCATCTCAGAATCAAGAAGATTGATATCTTCTATTCCCAACCATTCATCCCACTTAAAGACTTGACCAAATAACCCTAAACTATCTTTACCATTTCCTTTAGCAGCATCTTCAGCCTTACCTGACGATTCCGCAGCTTGATAAAGAGGGAATTTAATATCATCAATACTAATACCTGCGGATAAGGTAATATCAGGATGATTTCCAGTATAAGCGCGGAAGCACTGATAAACGTCAAAGGCAAATTCTACAACTTCATTCCACGCACCGCTGACAAAGACATCATCTCCACCCGCGTAAATGAAAACTAAATTTTTTCGTTCATCTTGAGTCAGAGATTTAGTGTTTTTTAAAACCTCTACTCTATCTTGCTGTTCAAGAAAATTCTCCTGACGATTCTCGGCTAAACTGTTGAGATAGACTTTAAAGAAATAACTCATCTGGCGAGATAAACCAGCTAAGTTTGGCAAGGTTCGATTATCACGTAACCCTTTTGCAAAAATCTGTCCTAACCTGTCTACATCCATCCGTAAACAGCCGACTCTCTCAATTCCTTGGGCAATTCTCGCCATCTCGCCTGCGCGGATAATTGAACCTGGTTCTTCTGTGCTTTTTTGAGCGTAATTACCGAGCAGCAAAGGGATGGTATTTGCAGCGCGAGAATAGTCGTATATCGTCCAGTCATTGACTAGATAAATAGTTTCTGTGTCAGGAATTTGTTTGAAATCTTCAACAAGTTTGGACTTTTTTCTCGCTTGAAAGATATGATAATAAACAGGTTCAGGTTCAAGATTTAACTTGATGGGTGTTGTTCCTGGAATTTTATCTCGCTGCGATCGCACAATTGCCTGTACTCTTAAAAGCTTGCCACCTAACTCAAACATCTTACGACAAGTAGGACAGGCTTCCACTGAAATTTCATCACTTAATGGTTGTAATTTTTCTGGTTCTAAATCATCTCGATGACAAACTTTGCAAGGTGTGTGACTGTCGCGGGGTGCGAGAAAGTCTACAATTTTGTCGGCAAATTTCCGTGATTTTTGTTCTGCTAGTTTCTGTGTCACTTCTGACCAGTATTCAGCAAATTGTTTATCAACAAGTTGTTTATCAGCAATTGCTTTAATATCGAAATCTACATGAGCTAAGGCTAGAAAAACTTTACCTTGAAATTCTTCTACTAACCACTTATTTAACCTCTGACTCACCTCCTTCAGTTTATCTTCTGTCTCATCTATAGGCGCAAGCAGATATAAGTTACCACCGCCAGCATAAATTACATTGATACGTGGTAATTCTAGTTTTTGCAGCAGTTGTTGAACAACTTCTTCTGTGACTAATTCTAAGTAAAAGCTTCTCGCACGCAGAGACTTAAGCGCACCCGCAGAACTAATTGTGTAGATAAATTTTTGAATACCTGACAAATCGCCAGCAATTAACCTGAGTTGTTTAGCTTCAAGATTGTTTGCTAGCGCTGCTGCTACAGCACCAGTTGCCCTTACCATATCAATGAGGGCAATATCTGAATTATTCAAGCTAACATAAGAGCCAAATTTCTCTAGAATTAGGGTGAGTAGTGATAGATTCTTCCAATTTTTCTCGTCAAATTTTTCTAAAGTGAGAACCCGTCGGATACGTCGTTTGAGTAATTCAATATCTTTTTCTGGTGGTTTCTCTTTCCGTGGGTAGGGAATTTGCGGATTCAATCCTTTGATGTAGATTGCTTCCCAGTAATGTTGTTGTTTATTTTGTTTATTTTGATTGTGCGATAGTTGTACTTGGTCAAACAACAAGTGTAAGGGAGTTAGAGTATTTTTTTCTTTCTCTTTAGACCATAGAATATTTGGGTTGTTACACCATAAGATACACTTTGCTCGCTGGATTGCTTCTGAATCCTCCGGATACCATTCACTGGGTAATTGTACACCAGCTAAATCTGCTAAAACCCACACAGCTTGTTGCGCAACTTGCAATGCAGCTTTGGTAGCGTTTGAGTTAGTCATTACACTTCACGGTTGTTGTGCTCAACTGCGTATGATTATTACCTATAGGTGGAATTGGGGTCTTCCAATCCTACCTTTGAGCAAATACGCTAGTTCTCAATTTGGTAAAAACAAAGTTTTGTAGAGGCATAACACTGTTGTACCTCTAACTAGAACCACCATACATTTAGGTTATAATTTATAACCATATTAAGTTATATCTAGCGAATAATACTGAGATTTTACCAAAACTTCAAACTTGTGAGATTTGTTTAATGGAGAAGTCATCAGACACAGTCTTCACACTTTTAATACTCCCATCTTCCTTGAGAGACACAATTTTCACCTTCACCGTCTGTCCTTCCTGAAGAACACTAGCTTTCTTCGGTTCCTTCTCAGTTAATTTAATTGTCCCCAAAATCTCATAAGTGACCTTGTTACCATTGATTTTGATGACTTTTGCCTCTAATATTTGCTCAACTTGAAAGTCTTGAGATTGAACGACTTTGGCAATTTCTGCTTGACGCGATGACTCTACAGGGGATGTAGTAGGAGTAGGAATTTCTCCAATTGGAACACCAGCATCTTTGTAATAACGCATGAGTCGAGATACCCAGCCTAAAATTTGCAGTATTGTGTAGGCATTCCCAACACCTTTGAGAGAATCACTACAAGCTTTCTCGATGCTGCGGTAATAATCTGAAGTTCTGCCACTGTGTCCAATCACTTTACCATTACTCACCAAGGTTTTTAAATACTTGAAAAACCGAGAAGTTGCATCTGGTTTGTCAACAATAGTACGCAGATAAGCAACGACTTTCCCCAATTCGTTAACGTCTGTATTTTCTTTTACTAGGGTTTGAGCGATAGCTTCGCTGCTGCGCTGTACGCAGATCGCATGAGCAATATCCCACTCTGCATCCGTCAATGATTCCGAAGAAGTTTCAACCATAGTCATAATTAGTACATTCCAGATGGAGGTTCGCGGTCAGTTGGATAACGCAGTACGGCTGTGAGTTCCTCTAGTTGGGGTTTTTGAATCAGACGCGACGAGTCGGCTGTTTGAATATTTTCTTGTATAAATTTTTTTAATTTATCTCCTGTTAACTCGTCAGAATCATTGAGATGATAAGACGAGTAGCGCTGTTGCAGGTTTTGCGGCTGTTCTATTTTCTCCACAGTAACTGTCATCGTTCCCATACCAATGGGTTTCCCGCCTCCCACTTTTAAGGCGATGGGATTTTTGGCGTCTTGTCCTAAGACAATTAGCAAAGTTCCTAATTCTTCTGGTAGCAAATTCTTGAAGTGTAATTCGGTTTTGAAAGTATACTCTCTTGCGGCTTGTTGTACAGGAATGCCAGCATTTTGTCCTTTATCAATTGCCCTGATAGTATGGTAGTAAAACTTCCGACCTGCAACTCTGCCTTGAATAAAGTATGCGCTGCTTTCATCTGGACGAGGACGATATAAGGAAGGCATAAATCCGGTGGAAAAGCCCATGCTTTCACACTTAGCATCGTTGAAATCAAGCAAGCCCTGCCAATCTAACGCACCAAAAACCCGACTGGCTGGACAAAGTTGTTCTTTGTTGCGACAAGGTAAGCGTTCGGTAGGATACTTATTATCCTTGACATACTTTGAGGTGACAACTGCTAGAGTACTGTTAGTAATCGCTTCATAAACAGACCGGATACAACCTTTGAGAGAACTGCCACCAATCGAGAGTTTTTGGTCAACACCTTGTATCATTGTTTTAATCAGGGGAATGCGACTGCCAATATCGCTACCCATGACAACTACACCAGTGGAGACATGGAGAGATGTCTGGACTTTTAGGGTAAGATGTAAAGTGCCGTGTAGGCGATCGCTCAAATATTTATCATGTCCAACCGGACGCTGTAAGTTAGGACGTTCCTTGGGAAACGAGACGAATTCATAAGGTTTCGGTGCAAGTTCAGGATTTGATGAACTTGCACTGCTAGGACGGTTAGGTCTGTTTGGTTGTTGAGGTCGTTGCGGACGATTTCCAGTCATGGTTGCGTTACCTCCACAGTGAGGGCAATAAATTGCACAGTTGAGGTTTGATTATCAATAAAATAACGTTGAGCTAATTTTGGCTGATTGTTTTTTTCTTCTCGTCGAGTATCCAAACTCTCAGGGAAAATTAGCTTTTTGGGAAAACGAGTCTCCTCCCGACGATACCCATAAGCGGGATATCCATAAGGAGGATTATTAGGTTCTATCCGCCAAGGTTCTTTTTCTTCTTTGTTAATTGTTTCTTTGACTGGGATAAAATCATCATGGTTGTCAGCAATAGTTAACAGCAACACCTCATAAGTATTTTGGCGCTTGTACTTCCACCGCAGTTCACACTCATGATTAAACATTTGTCCTTCTATCATGGGAAACTCACCATTTGTAGGTGGTTTTTCTAAAATTCCACTGACTTTGTGAGTCCAACGAAAGAAATAATAGCTAGGTTCACTTATGAATTTTGGAATGAATTCTAGCAGTTGAGGTACAGATAAAACTTCTTTCTTATAACCAACAAAAGGTTTCATTTTGTTCCTACCAGTAAATGACTCCAAGACCTAACAGAACGCTCAAATAAATCTTTGACTGTACCTTCTCGCCAGGTGAGTTGTACTCCAAAACCCAAATCCATTTCTTGGGCTGCAACTGGGGTATCTTGACAGTCTTGTGTAGAGAAACCATATGACTGTGCTTCCTCAAGTTCTAAAAATTCTCCAGCACCTAAGAGTAAAGTCTTAGACCATTTTTTTTCATTACTACCAAGAGCGCAAATTTGCTGTTTATCTTCCGATAAAATACAGCCAGGATATTGTACAACAGCTTGATTTAATTTCACCTGTACCGTACCCAAGCCACGAGATTTAGCAAAACCCAAGCCAAACCAACCATCATTTAAATCTCGCAACACTAAACCAATTAAACCTAACTGTGCAAGAGTGAAGTTTTTTAAATGAATTTTGGTATGGAATTCACCAGCAGTGCAAACTTGATAATTGAATGGACCGACTGCGACAGAACCAAATACTCGGTCAATTGCAACTCCATTGCGTTCTTCAATTTTGAGAGGTTGAGATTTATCAGGATAAGCATCTTCTATTCTGACTCGGCTGGCTATGGAAGTATTACCAAATATTTGGTCTGTAAAAGAAGAAAGTTTGTAAATATCGCTAGCTGATTTATTTTGCAGATAATCGTATTTATCATTTAATGGGTCATTCGCCCAAAGCAGATTCCAGTTATTAGAATCGCGCTTGTCTTTACCTACCGTCCTAACAATTCGTTCTGCATGAGCGCGGATTGCTCCTTTTAAACTGCTTCCCGGTAAATATATAGAACGTCCTCCAGCATGATAAGTTTCCACAAATTCCATATCAGGCTTAGTTGGATCTGCACCCTCTTTACCAGATTTGATGAGAATTGGACCATCAGGAATGAGAGTTATATCAATTGTGCAGTGGTTAACAAATCTTTTATGCATAACTATAGTTTTTGGCGAAAAAGCATTAAGCAGCTATGAGAGTGTTGAGTTGTAATTCGCATTGTTGAAAGACGTAATTGACGACAGCAAATAATTTATCTAGTTCAAAAATTGTGTACGGAATGATATTTTTGGTAAATATATTTGCTTCCAGCTTGCCAAATTGCCATGTTCCTCCATTAGATACAATTCCAAATATAGTTATTTGAAATTCGTCATTAAGTCTTTGGGCAGCAATCATTTCTGCAAGACATTGCGCCCATCCAGCTTCAAAGTTATCTTGCTTTGCTTCGACTAAGATGAAGTATGGTTTGTCAAAAACAACTTTTCCTAAAGGAGAGCGTTTAGCTAAAATATACTCAGGAAATCCTGATAGTTTTTCGTCGTAGTTGAGTGAGTGATGACTCCATAAAATAAACTTACTACGGTAGCATTTCCAAATCTCTTTGAGTACTGGATAAATCAGATTTTCACAAATAGCAAACTCTGAACTATCAACGACACCATCCCGCATCATGGTTTCTAAGTCTTCTCGAAAGTAATCAGGGATATTAAATTCTACTTCGCCTACGAAATTAGCTTCGGTGTAGATAAATTGAAATGCTTTGAGAACTTCACCAATAGTTTTGTAACTGCTGAAAGACATATTTACCTCTTCGTTTCAGTGTTCGTTTTATTAGGTGCTTTACTCTGAATATGTTCAATTAATTTTTGTACCCAATGGTCTTTCAAATCCTGTGCATTTTTATAGGGACTCTTATCTCCCATAACCAATTTTTTGAGATAATCTAGTAATAACTGCGGTTGGTCTTCGGGATAGTCAAACCAAAGCATCTCCTCAATGTCCAGTTTAACAACGCCTAACCCACGCGATCGCCCACCACCCAAAGGTACCTGTTCTGCTTCAAACTGGTGCAAACCAATCATCAACAATCCCAATTCCCATTGTTCAGCATTTTCTACCACAGCCTGAAACTCAAACTGTGTCCCAGCAGGAACAACTTGGAAATCGTAGAGTTTACCATCTGCGGCTGTTTCCGTATCTCTGTCAATGGCGACACCATCTCTTTCTTGGTATTGTCCGAACCAGGTGTCAGGTACTATAGTTAAATCTCTGAGTTGAAATTTACTCGCTAGCCACGGAGAACCAAAGAGGTGAGATACTAAATCTGTGTTTTGTTGAATTACTGCTGTGAAAGCAGAGTCATGATTATATTCTTCTTTTAGCTTCTTGAGTTCATTTTCCGGTAGTAGATATTTATCTTCTATAATGCGCTCTATTATCTCCTCCAAAGATAAATCTTTAAAATCGTCTGTTTCCCTGACTTGCACTTGATGCAAAGTTATTAATTGCTCTAAGTTGAGTTTCTTGATATCTCTAATTTCACCAGATGTGAGCGACCATTCATCTTCAATAGCTGGATTTGCAACCAGTTTGCGGTTATTTCCAACGATACCACGGAGGAAACTTTCTAAGCGCGATCGCATTGCACCTTTGAAGCTAGAACCTGGTATTAATGGTCTACCTAAAGCATCTTTAATGACAGGTAAATCAGAACCAATTGGTTCGGTGGAACGTCCTGCACTAATTCTTAATGCTGTTATTGTGGTTAGTGTGCCTGTGATTGTTAGGCGATTTTTGAAAGTGTCAAACATAAGATATCTAGGGGTTGTCATTGACATAATCATGTTCTCCAAAGTGACGCATATGTAATAACTTGATTTTTTCTTTTTCGGAAATATCTTTTTGTTTGACAATGCAGCTGACACGCCAACCATCATTATTCATGTAAAAATGATCAATTTCATTCTTCTTTACCCCACCTTCACATCGTTGTTGACCCTCATATCTAGTGAAGTGTAATCTTGAATCAAAAAGTGTGGTATTGCCATTAAATTTGAGCATTGAAGCTGAAATCTCAGCTAATACTTCATGTAACTCCAATTTTCTTTGAGCATCTACATTTTTTCTTTTATAATCTTTTTCAAATGACTGGTCATAAACCAGACGAGGAAATTGTAGTAAATCTTTTGTTAAGAGTTCACGTTTGCAGTTATTCCAAGTGAGTCTTCCCCAGTTACTAAGTTTTACTTCTTGATCAACTATAAATAGTAAACTTTCACGAACTCCCTGAAGTTCTGATAATGGCATCCAAATATCTGCATCAGATGCCATAAGTGCAAATTCAACAGGCTTAATTACTGATGTATCTATCGTGATAGGCAAGCGAGGAATAGTAATAATTTCTTTACTACCTTCAAATATGTAGATAATCTTATCGGCATAAAACATACCAATAGTATTAGCAAAGCCCTGAATAGCTTTAAATCCACCAACTAAATTAAAACAGATTTCATAACTATTGTCTCGATAACCAGGAATTAGCTCCTCAAACCATTTCAGTAGTTCATCAATACCATTAGCGAAGTCTTCGTTACAGTTTGTTGATAATTGTTTAGGTATATAAATTGAAGTATTTAAACCATTGCTCTTTAGAAATAATTGCAATAAATCTGCTGTTACTTTAGCTTGAGCAGTATCACTAGCAATTAACCAATGGATGTCTTGATAAGCTTGACTTAATTGTTCTTTATATAAACCATAAATACCATTCAATTCAGCACTTGTATCTCTAATCTCTAGTGTATTACCCTCATCGAGCTTCTTTTTAGCTCTTTGCTCTAATTCTGTTATAATTTCTATCACTTCTGGAAAAGAGTAACTAATCTGCTCTTGAGTAAGATTAGCAGTTCTGTCTATAAGTTCTGTCCATTTTTTCGGATCAACTCTTAAACGAATTTGATTAGTAAGTAAACTTGTTCCAACAGTTGAGATAACAAGACGATGCATAATTTTTATATCCTCATAAACCAAGAAATTTGAGCTTATTTATTAAGAGTGCTTTCCCCTACTAAAGCTGTATGTTCTCTTGCTAAATATCCTAGATATAATTGCACAAGTTTGAGATGAATATCTTTTTTCAGTCGTTCTCGATTCTGGTTATCTTCAAGATAAGGCTCTAAAGCATGATCTTTAGGAATATCTTTTCTGATTCTGGTTAAAATTGCTTGAGCATCTTGAATTAAATTATCAAGGTCTTGAACTACAGCTTTAGCAAATAGTTCTTTATCTTTCAAGGTTGTCCAAATTGGACTAGAACCACTACGACCAACCTGATAACGAATGTAGTTTTTGATTACCTCAAGGGAAGAACCAGAATCAGTAGCAACTGCAAGAACATTTCTAAATGGAGATTTTTTATCTTTACTAGCAATTGAAAAATCTCTTGATATTTTCCTGACTTTCCCCAGTACTTCATCCATTTGGTAGCTAATTTGTTTTTCAATTCTTAAGGCTAATTGTTCTTGCAAGCGATTTTTTAAAAGTTCTGTCATTTCTACACAGCCTCTTCTCTTAAAACTAGATGAAAATTATCACAAATGCGAATTTTTCCAAAACCTTCACAAGTGCGATCGCCTACTCCTTTTACTTGTAAGTCTGCCAAAGCCTCAATCCACCATTCTTCTTCATTATTATTAATACTAAATAGATATACAGACCCCTTATTCGTAATCAACTCTACATCTTTCATTAGTCCCCAAGCTGAATTCCAGCCAGAAAGGTAATCATAGCTGCTGTAAGCGGCGTGAAGTTGTAGAGATGTATCACTAATCCCTGTAAATTGCTTTAGCATTTCCGATGAAATAACAGTAGTTCGTCGCCAGTTTTCAGTGAAAATTGCATCGGCTTGTAAATCAATAGTGAAATAGGTACGATTTTCCAGCAAATCTTGTAAGGGATGACCAAATATCTGATTCCACTCAAGCCAGCGTTGATGTAATTTGTCATTAAACTGCTTTATCTGGTTAGTTACTTTTGAGTTGATTTCTTTTGACTTGATTTCTACAGGTGGCTTTGCAGTTATTTTGACTCTTCCTAATCCTCGTGAAGTTGCACCCCCCAAACGTAGGTCTTCTTTATGATTATTAATGAATCTTTGTAGAGATTCAGCTAATTCATCTACTACGAGAATCGCTCCTGTATATGTAACAGGTTTTTGTCTGTTATCTTGAGATTCGTTTAAAACTTCAATGCTGTAGAGTACGCGTTCTTCTGAAGTTGCTCGACGTCGATTAATACCAACTCGTGTGAGCAGACGAGTAGTTGCAGAGTGGCTGTAGTATTCCTCATTATGTTCGCTGTAAAATCCACTAAAGTTATCAACTCTTTCTCCATCAGTTGTCCGAGCTGTTGGACAATTTGGATCATAAAGCTGACCATAACCTCTAGCACAGAAATGGTCAATCAGCGTATCGAACACACCATTTTTTTCTGGTTTAAATCCGGATTTTGTTTTAGAACTGAGTGTCGTCGCAGGTAATACTTTGACATCTTTTTGAAGAACGATACAATCATCAATTTCTAAGTTTGCAGGATAGGCATTTTGAAATATTGCTGGATTTTCACCCAAAAATAACTCGTGAAAATTGTCACCATCACTAATAGATGTATTAGCCTGCTTCAAAATATTAGCCGCAACTGCACCACGAATAACAGAACCGGGAATATATGTCTGGGCTTCACTAACGCTTCCCCCTGGTTTTTGTCGCCCAATCGCTAAAGGAGACAGTGCTTTTATTTCCAAATTAATTCGTTTCATTGCACACCTCCTTTTGCTAGAAAATCCCATGCTTCCTGTTCCAAAGCTAAAGCGGGGAATTCCCAATGCAACCAACCCAAACCCGCTGATTTACTCCCACCCAAAGCATTTATGTGTCGCAATCCAGCTAAAATTAGCGCTCCCGCATAGACTGGCGTACCAGATAGGTGAATATGTCCTGTAAACTTGAGTTGAGCGTTTGCAGGAGAGGTTTCCAAAAAGTAAAGTTTTTGTTCTTCGGCGATGCGGCGACGGCGGTTGATGGTAACACCTGGACGCAGCACTTCTGCTAAGTTATCCGGTTCTTCAGTACAAATTAGATCATCAAATATGGCGCGAGATGGTAATGCTGGATTCCCAAAAATTTGACAAATTAGACAATGATGCTGCTCCTCGTAATTTTTTACTTGATATTCGCTTCGCTCAAAGTTACCAGTTAACCCTGCTCTTTGAGGACACATGGTTTGCGGGTTAGGAGAATAACAGATATCCCAATGCAACCCTCTAGCAATTTTTTCACATTCATGACGCAAACGACCTTTGAGTTGAGAAGCTGGAATAAGTAAGTTTCCTTCCGAGTTGCGGACAATAGGTTTATCTGCAAGTGAACCAGAAGAACCACCTGCACCAACACACAAAGCCGTGTCAATGACTGCTGTAATTTGGTATGAAGTAATGGAGTTTGATAGTTCTTGAAGATTAATCATAACTCAGTCTCCACAGATGAAAACTCTGATAATTCACTATCTGGTATTTCTAGAAAATCGTAGAGATCTACCATTTCTCGCCAAATGGTTTCATATAATGGATCTTCTTGATTTTGTGGATCAAGTTTTCCATTGTCATACATCCACGGGGCTAAATTACCTCCATTACTTTCGTCTTTCGGCTGACACCAAGCTTCTTCAAACTGTTCTTGCAATTCTTTTTTCCCTTCCTTCAGCCGGACTCGAAAATAGCGATAGTTAAGAATGGCAGTATGCTTACCTCGTTCTAATAAAGTCCGAATTTGGTAGAGTTGTGATTTGGGAAAATTAGCTTTTTTCAAGGCTGATATTGCAGTTAGCAATCCTCCCAATTCATATAAAGTGTATGGAGCAGCATAGAGTTTAAGTTTTGGTCTAAGATTTTTCGTCAACGCCTGTTGGCGAAATTCTTTGATGTCGGATGAAATCATAGTGACGGATTTCATTGTCAAAAAATCTACTGTTCCACCACAGTATCCAGCTTTCTTCAATTTTTTGGCACGCTCTTTAGCTGATTTTAGTAATTGTTCTGTCAGGTCTTTTGCGTAATATATAGGTGTATTATATGCCGTAATTAACACACCAATCGAGGTGCTAAGTTGGCATTCAGAAAGCGGAGCCTCTGTAGGTTTGTAGCGGTGGCATTTTTTTGGATCAACTGGCTTTTTTAGTTCAACTGACTGTAATGGTTGTTTGATTCGATAGCAACCGGTGATATTAATTTCTTCTCCTGGTGGTTGTAATTCTACTAATGGCACTTGTTTGAGCAGAATTTTCTCAAACCTTTCTCCAATCAATTGAGCAATTTCCAAAGCTTTATTAGCTGGCACAATCAGAATAATGTCATCACCACCAATAGTAATGATTTCAAAGGGATGAACTAATTCACCATCTTTTAGTGTAGGTTCTTCATCATTCAGGTTTCGCAGTTTATGAGGATTTAAATTCTCTGCTAATGCCTGGTAAACTGCGTACTGCGTCGCTAATTCCACATCTCGACTAAACTCCTGATATTTTTGTGCAGTCAGAATTTTTTGTATATAACCACCCATGTTATTACCGTCGGCGTAGATATAGGCAACAAAACCTTTACTGGCGTTGGCGACGTGGCTAATTCTTTGGGCGATTTTAATTTGATTCGGCTGAAGATTCTTGTAGTATTTCTTGTACAGACTAGGATTTCTCTCTAAAAATAGATTGAATCTATCTACCCAACTTTCAATTATGCCTCTTTGCCAAGTGAGGTGAGATTCATCGTACCACTGAGGATTATTTCTAAAGCCGTCTTTAGCCCTATCACCTACAAGATGCTTACGGGCAGAGGCTTCGGAGAAATAAGGTTGTCTGGGTAATTCCTCCACCCGGAGAATAGCAGAACGGCGATCGCTACCATCACGCATCAAGTAAGGATGGGTTTCAAACATGGGAGGATAGCGACGACTGGGACGATTAGAAAAGTCATGTCCACTACGACGCTGATTAAAGAGAATTGCTAATTTTGTTGTCAGTTCATTAAAACTTTTACGGTTTTTGAAAACTTCAAATATTTCCGCATCATTATTAGGATAGCCAAAGTAAGCTTGAACTAATGGTTTTTTATATTCCCGGCGATACCAATCTAACCATAATGTATTTTCAATTGGTTCTCGTAGCAATCCAAAGCGAAGTTCTAATAGTCTAAATGTATCTCCTACCGCACAGGAGTTGGCTGTTAAAGTTTCTTCTGTGTAACGTTTTTCAATTGCATTAGCTAAATCATTAACATATGCAGCCGGACAAAACGCGAGAAGATTACCGCCCGTGGAATAAATTTTTAGTTCTGGAATCAGAACATCAGAAAGCTTATGTTCACGGGGAAAGTTTTTATCTAGCCATTGCCTAGCTTCATTACACTGAGCGTTATAAAGATTAGGGTGATTTTTATCAGGTTGATAATTTTCGTTAAAAAAAGCAGGTAAATCAATTAAATTTATCCGATCCAGCAAGGCAGATGCACCGCGAATATCTTGATTTTTTGACGACTCAAACATGTATTGCTTAATTTTGGTAGCCCCACCATAAACTAAACCAATGCGGGTAGTCTGATTCCATAATTCAGGATACTTGCTTTTTAATTCATCTAGAGTTGGTGGAAAATAATTTTCCTCAATTTCTTGTAGTTTCTTTACTTGTTCAACAAGGAGACGCACTTTTTCTGGAATGACTCCTCCATTATTTATCACCTGTCGCATTTGTTTTAAAACAGCTATATCAAACTTGGGTTCTCGCTTGTCTCCCCAAGCCAAACACCAGCAAATTGCTGTTGTGATGTTGTGTTGAGAATTTGTCATATACTATTTCAAACTTTCAATAATTTGCAGTCCACTTCAGTCCAGATATAGTACTCAGTCAGTACACTCATAATTCCAAGTAGCTTTTTATCGACTGCTATTATGTCATACTGGTGGAATAGGCGTTTTCCACCAGCAGGAAATCTGGTAGAGTGTTATTCGGCTTTAGTTTGAGTCAGATAATTTTTCACAAATTTTGACTTCAACTAAATCAAAACCCTCTCCTGAGAGTCTGTCATAACTTTAACTCTGCTTTGCATTTCCACTCCAAGCCAATACGTTTGCAAACAAGAGCAAAATCTAGATTTAACTCTAGATTCTTGGATAAAACTTCAATTAAGCGTGTCAAAACATTCTCGGTTGATTTTGCAACTGAGTTCACAGCATAAATCTTATTCATTGAGGAATCCTGGTTTGAGGTGAGGGATTCCTGATTTTGAGGTAGCACTTGTACCGATGCTACAGGCAAGATAATAAACTCTATGCTTTTAGTCTGCGTTGCTTGCGGGATTCCTGGTATAGTTAACCACTTGAATGACTGTCCGTCCGCTTGGAACAAAGCCTTGTTCCCATTCTTGCAATCCAACGCTACCCAGGAATTGAAGCTTGTTGAGTGTCTTCCTGGAGTGTTTCCGTAGTCATAGATTGTCATTTGCTTTCCTTATGTATAAAAATCGCTAGTCTCATGTATGCTGAATAGTTGCGTCAGTTTACTGGTTTTATCCATCTGGGATTTCCATGTATTTTTCCTTTGAACATTACTTTAGATTGTAATAGACCAATTCTGGTTTGTCCGTAATTTTCCGTAAGTTTATATACTATGTCTAGAGATTAATCTCGGTATTTAACAAGTACACTAATCAGCTATATTTACAATACTTTTAGCTAAAAGTTGTATATTGATTCTTAACAAGATAAACTTAAAGTGGAAACAGTAGACTACGAGGTTAAACCACAATTTAGTAACTTCCTCGCAAGGGGATTGAAACTCGCTCTCTCGTGTATTGCGAATCGTTGAGTCAGTTTTCAATACTTCCCCGCAAGGGGACACAAAGCTAAAACTGCACCTAATACTCGATGACAAAGGCGGGTGGGCTGAATGTGCGATTTATAAGCGATTAAGCGAACTTGATATAATTTGTTTAATCGCGAGGCAGGTTAAGGCGCTTTTTAAATTCTTGCCCTCTTCGCTGATCAGGAATTTTTTCTACTAAAACTTCTACCAATTGCTCTGGTGTTATTTGTGGATTTTTATCCAAAGTGTCTTCAAGAACAAAACTGGCGAAAGGACCGACAAAACTAGTCAGTTCTCGCCGACAATACTCCACAAACTCTGGCTTGATGCTAGTCGTATTTTCGGCTGGCAATTCGTTTGCTTTTTCAGTGTTTTGAACCGGTTTTTGTGATTTTTGAGAAGACTCTTTAGTTTCTTTAGGTAGTTTAGTTTCTGGTAATCCAACCTGATTAACAGGTTCAGGATGAATTCGTACGTTTTGATGTGATGATATCACATTAATACCGCCAGATGAACTTTGTGACTGAAGCAGATTCAAAACTTCTCTGGCTGATTGATAACGATCTGCTGGTCTTTCAGCCAGCATTTTTTCTAATATCTGAGAGAGAAAATCACTAACTTGAGCATAAGATTTCCATTGCCACTGAAAAGACTGATCAATCAGCAAACGTGGCATTTTTCCAGTCAGAAGAACAAGAGCAGAAACACTCAGTGCATAAAGGTCGCTACAGGGGTAAGAGCGTCCCATACGAATCTGTTCTGGTGGAGAATATCCCATTTTTCCGACTACTGAACCAGCAACAGAGTGCGAAGAATTTGAAGAATCACCTGCCAGAATTTGAGTGACTTTTTGCTTTACCACTCCAAAGTCAATTAGTACAGGTTTAGAAAGTTTACGGGAAAGCATCACATTGTCTGGTGAAATATCCCGATGAATGATATTGTGTTTGTGGATATACTCTAAAACTGGCAACAGTTCTAATAACCACTGAATAACTTCTGCCTCGGAAAATGGCTTTTTTTGTATCGAAAGGCGATCGCCCAACAGTCGAGAGTAACTATCACCTTCAATATATTCCTCGACTATAAATATCCGCTGTTTCTCGGTTAACCAAGCCAGAAACTTAGGAATCTGGGGATGATTGAGTTGGTATAAAGTTTTCGCTTCGCGCTCGAATAACTCACGGGATTTGAGAAGTACGGGTTCTGCTGTGTTTGCAGGGACAAATTCTTTGAGGACGCAATAATCCCCGAAACGTTGCGTGTCAACTGCTAAGTAAGTTCTTCCAAAGCCTCCCTGTCCAAGAAGTCTTTGAATCTGATAGCGATCGTTAATCGAAGTTCCGGGGTTAAGCTCTGGTAGCATTAGTGCGTTGTGGTTTGGTGAGTAAAATGCAAATACAATTTATTCAAGTGTCTCTTACTTACCAAAATACACCAAACTACAACTGATGACCGTTAAGCAAACCCGTAGGGTATGTCCTCTGGACACGCTACAATTCAAAAAAAAGCCTGGGTTATAATTCCAGGCTTACTCACTGCTATTTGTCTTTGCTTTTGGCTTACTCTTATAGTTCCCTTTCAAAATTCCCTTTCGACCTGGTTTTTTCTGTGCGATACGCATGGACGAGGTCTCTTGCTCTGCGCGATACGCGTAGAGTATTGCGCAGCCTGTAAAATATATGTTCGTGCTAGATTTTTTTGACGTTTTGGGCGATAGCTCAATTATCCCCATCATCCCAAATCAGTACATATGTACCACTAAAAAGCTTTGTTAGCTCTGACTCACATAGTTGCAGCAGCTAAGATAGCTATAGACTTTAGCCTGTCGCCAACAGGAAGATAAGAATCTATCTATAGTATTGGCAATTAATCTTATTTGATATTAACTATATTACCTCAGCAGGAAGAGGAAATGACACGACATCGCTAATATTAAACTTGCATATGTTCAAAAAACAAATTTCTCTTTCTTCAGATTAATAACTCAATGAAGAACTGAATTTTAATTTTTCGTGAAAGTCTCATACTTATTGCTTTCTCGGAAATATGTGTGGTATGTGACTATTAATATAAGCTTAGCATTTTTGGACAACAAATAAATTTAGAATAAGAAAGTCTGAATTATGAATGACCAAGAGATGAAGGGCAAAATCAGTCGTGAAAGAGATTATCTACTGCAAAGGCTTTGGGACGCAAGAGTCATTGTATCTCTAGTATTGATTGCAGTGCTGGTGAGAGTAGGCTATGGCGGTAATACACTCGCACCTACACAAGTTGTTAATACATATGATGTTAGCACAAAGACGAACAATTTTATCGGTGAAACCGTGACAGTGAGAAGCCAACCGATGAAAAAAGTAGGTTTAGCTTCCTTTACGGTAACTGATCAAAGATTATTAGGCGGCGAGCCTGTAGTAGTCGTCAACGCTTCGGGTCTGGCTTTCGATTTACCTACTGACAGTGATACAAGAGTTCAAGTGACGGGTGATGTTCGTAACTTAAATATTCCAAACATTGAGCGAGATTATAACCTCAATTTGCAGGACGAATTTTATAAAGACTACATCAATAAACCTGCGATTATTGCTAAGTCAATTTTATTAGCGCCGAGAGTGGGACAAATTACCCAAAACCCTCGCAAGTACTATGGTACAAAGGTTGCAGTTATGGGTAATGTTGATAATATCCAAAGTCCCGTTTTGTTCACACTCAATGAAAGCTACTCCCTAGGCGCGGACAATTTGCTGGTTTTATTCGTTGCAACACCAAAACGGGTGATTAACAAAAATCAGACAGTAGGCATGGTGGGTGTTGTTCGTCCTTTTGTCGTTGCAGATATTGAACGAGACTACGGCATAACTTGGGATGACAGGGTGAGACGACAGTTGGAAGCAGATTACAGAAACAAGCCTGTGTTCGTTGCTGACACTATATACCCATAACTAATTCTTATGAGGTTAAACCCCGTCCTTAAGGACGGGGTCTTTCCTTGTATTATCTACTTGCTTGAGTGACTTAGAAGGCGCAGATTTACGAGGTCGTTGAAATAGTGGGGCTTCAATCACTCGTTTTGTTGCTAGACTTGCCGGTGAGCAAATGCAACCCACTCGTCTAATCGTTTACAATCAACGATCTCAAATCCTGCTTTTGTTAGAGCCTTGTCAACATTATCCTCATGATCAGCAGTAAAACCCGCTGTAATCAGAAGTCCCCCGTGTGCATCAGTTTGACGCAGCGCACGCTGGAAGTCATCAGCAAGAGCAATATGCATTCGTGCTAGAATATTCGCGACGATAAGGTCAAAAGTTTTTGTAGGTTTGATGCTTGGCACATTGTCGATAATGTCTGCACCCATCCAATGCCCCATCTCACTTCCAGACCCCAAGCTTCCTTTCATCACTTTTACCTGCTGTTCTACCCCGTTACAACGTACGGCGTCCTGAGTGGCTTCTACAGCAATGCTATCATTGTCTAGCGCTAAGACGTTTGCCCCAAGCTTCGCCATTGCCACACTCAGAATACCTGAACCTGAACCCAAATCTAAGACATTCATGCTGGGGATGATATACTGCTCAAGCAGTTGAAGGCTGAGAATGGTTGCTGGATGTAAACCGCTGCCAAAAGAGAAAGTTGTCTTCAGTCTCAAAGTGATTTCGTCTGCTGTCTTGGATTGTAATGGTGCATCAGGAGTCAGCACAACGAAGCGTTTCCCAATCCGATGAACTCTGGAGTTGAGTCTGTTTGCGTCTGTGGGTTTCTCCTCAACCACACTCGTCTGTATCGCAGTTGTTAGTCCAGTACGGTGCAAGGGCGAGAGCAAATTAACGATTTTTTCTACACGTGTTCTCGACTGGGCATCTAGTGGTAGATATAAGTAAATCGTGAATGTCCATTGAGGGTGCTGATCAACTGGGTGGGGTAGGTTAGGTTCTGTATATTCTACGATATTAATGTCATCAATATCGATAGTTTCTGCAAGCAGCGTACAGACCCAATCAATAGCCTCATGTGTTGTATCGAGGCTTAACTCTATCCACGGCATATTTTCTTTCTCCTCAATCAAATACAGGGGGCCAAATTTCAGAAACTGCAAGTTCCCACTCAGGGAACAACTCTGAAATAGTCAGCTTTTCACCATTCCCTAGCACTGTCGCCCCATTGCTTAAGCGATGAACAGCCACAGTTTGAGCATCTGGATCAATGAGTAGCGCGACTTTCACTCCCAAATCTAAGAATCTTTGAATCGTCTGTTGTACAGATATAAGTCGGTCAAAGGCAGATTTAATCTCCACAACGAGATCAGGTACTAATTCGGGATAAGTTCGCGGTACTCGCTTTAAGCGTTCCCGTGAAAAGAATGAGATACGCGGCGCAGCTATCTCTCCATTGGGTAATTGAAATCCGCCTTTAGAGCCAATGATATGTCCTAGCTTGCGCGGTTCTACCCAAGAAAACAAAAATGCACAAAATCGAGCGCTAATTTCACCAGAGGTAAAATCAGGTGGGGAATTACTTAAGTCATCCTCACTGCCAAAGTCTCTACTAGGATCAATATTTACCTGTGGTATGCCAACAGATGTGATTTCTCTGAGCACTTCTTGCCTGAGATTTTGAAGGTTTACGCCTAGCTTTTCCAACACCCTCACTGCTACCCCATCTGTAACCATCAGCACACCCAGTAAAAGGTGCTCTGTACCAATGTGTGTGTGACCTAGCTTCTGAGATTCTTCAACAGCAAAGTCCAAAACTTGCTTACCTTTGGGAGTAAAGGGATACTCTATGCCTTTAATTCCAGAACCACGACCAATAATTTTTTCTACTTCTATTTGAGCTGCTTCCAAGGTGACACCAAAAGACTTGAGAACCTTAGCAGCAAGACCATTACCTTCTGCAATTAATCCAATCAAAATTTGTTCAGTACCTACAAATTGATGTCCTAAGCGTTCACCTTCACCTTGTGCAAGTACAATTGCACGGTATGCTTTCGCGGTAAATCTTTCAAACATAGACCTTTGCTCTGGTAAGAAGATGAATGGAATTGGACAGCGAAACAACTGGGCAATTTTAAAAGCTAAGGGCAAACTTGGGTCGTATTTACCAACTTCAATAGCGTTGATGGTTTGACGACTCACGTTTAAACGTTGTGCTAATTCCGCCTGTGACCAATTGCGTTGAGTTCTAAGAAGACGTAAACGATTTTGCATTGCTTGGCTGAAAAAAACTAGTTTATTTGTATAGTTTTTGCCTAGCCTGCATCCTATAGTAAACTTAACTTGTCTTGATGTCAAGTTCACTTTACTTATGCTTGCAAAGCTCTATTTCATACCGTTTTCAGGAAATGACAGGCTAGGGTTTGCACAATACGAAATTTTGACTGACTGCTCAAAAGTCTAATATGCGTGCTCAACGTGCAAAAATGTACAAGACAACTCTATGGTGATGATATAAAGTAGGGCTGCTAATCTTAGTGACTTAGATACCATCATTCGATAGGAGTTGTACCTTGAACACGAACTCCAAAGAACAAGCCAAGTTTTGGCGCGAACCAACGTTGAATAACTTGGAAATGTTACGTGCTAAATATGTTACCCATACTTTCTCACGTCATACCCATGACGGTTATGCCATTGGTGTGATAGAGCAAGGAATTGAAGAGTTTACATACCAAGGTGCCATTCACAGAGCGCCTGCTGGTAGCATTGTCGTTATTCATCCTGGAGAGGTTCACACAGGACACGCTGGAACTCCAGCTGGCTGGACTTATCGGATGTTGTATCCAGAGGTAACGCTGGTTCAAAAAGCGACTGCTGAGTTGATTGGACAACAAAAGCTTCCCTATTTTCCAAATCCGGTGATTCAGGACTGCCAACTGGCAGCTCAATTGCGTCAGCTTCATATAATACTCGAAAATTCGACCTCTGTATTGGAACGGGAATCTTGTTTTCTTTGGACTGTTGCTCAAATGGTGACGAGGTATGGCGATCGCCCCCCCTATCTTGCACCCATCAAGCAAGAGCATCAAGTTGTCCAACGCATTCAAGACTATTTGAGAGCAAACTACTCTGACAGTATTTCTCTGGAACAACTGGCATACATAGCTAATCTCAAGCCATTGCGTCTACTGCGAGCGTTCCGTAAGGAGGTTGGGTTACCTCCTCATGCTTATTTAGTACAGGTTCGAGTTGCTCGTGCTAAGGCGATGTTAAGCAAAGGATTGTCAATTGCTCAAGTCGCTGCTGATACAGGCTTTACAGATCAAAGTCACTTGACTCGCCACTTTAAACGTCTAGTTGGAGTCACGCCGAGAAAATACGTTTTAGGGTGCTGCAAAAACGTCCAAGACTTGCTGCTTTAACTAGTCGCCGTAAGTCCCCCGCTATAGTGGTACTCCACTTAGCGCGGGGATATAAGGCGGGGAATGACGATTACAACTGCAATCAAAGTTGTTCTTGATCAACAAGATTATCAATTGTATGAGGAATTCCCACTTTCCGAATTGGTAACGAGTCGATGAAGTCTTCAAGTATTCGAGTCATCGTTTTGTCTTCGATGGCGGAGTATTCTCGCAGCTTGTTCAGCCGACGCTCAGATATTCGTAAATTCAATGATTTATTTTTCATTTGCCTGTCCAACGCCTGTACATTTATGTTATCATAAATCTGGTTGCGACCCACCCACACGGCTCATAACAAACGGTTCCAGTAGCGGTACGACGCGAACCCGCGTCTAAGAGCGTGAGAAAGGGGGAAAAGGATTTGCCGCTGGGGCGCGTATGCACACTCCATGCTTATCCTCAAAACACAAATTAAACAACCTGCGGAAGGCGGGTTGCTGCCAGGGTACACACGGGTGTACGGGAGTAAGGGACTAGTTCCAAACCTCCGGAGGACAGGTAAGACCATCATCGTTTTTGGTAACGAATTTCTAGCAATAGAAATCCCTAACGTGGCGCTGACCAACGAAACTGGAAGCCTCCACTATAAACGGTACTCCGTTTTAGTGGTGGGTACTTCACATTGCTTAGGTTGGAAATGTACTTAACCTTTCAACTGTGATGACTCGTTCATCTTCGTGGGAAGCATCTGCTTCAACACCCTTTTCAGAATTTTTGGCGGGAAGTCGAGCAATTGTGCCTTTGATTGTCGGGGCTATTCCCTTTGGCATTATTTTTGGAACTTTGGCAACAAGCAGTGGGTTATCCTTAGGGGGAACCTTGGCAATGTCTGCTTTCGTGTATGCTGGTGCAGCGCAATTTATTGCACTAAGTTTACTGGCGACAGGAACGTCACTACCACTGATTTTGTTGACAATATTTGTGGTAAATTTACGGCATTTGCTATATGCCATGAGTTTGATTCCCTATGTCCGACATCTGGCTCAGCATTGGAAACTTCTGATTGGGTTCTGGCTGACAGATGAAAGTTTTGTGGTAGGAATTGCTCGCTATAACCTTAATGACAGTTCTCCCCACAAGCATTGGTACTATCTAGGTGCTGCCTTACTGATGTATGGTAACTGGCAACTTTGTACTTTAGTTGGAGTGTTGGTTGGTCAAGTGCTACCTGATGCTGCAAGCTGGGGACTGGATTTCGCTATGTGTGTAACGTTCATCGGCATGGTCGTTCCCTACCTCATCACTCAGCCAATGGTTGTGACAGTCATTGTGACTGGGATTGTTTCAGTGTGGGTACATTCGCTACCACATCAATTGAGCTTAATTGTAGCAGTTTTGGCAGGTATCTTAGCGGGAATTGCGACAGAAAAAATTCAATCAAAAAGGTCGCACCATGAGTGAACTGTGTCTGATCGTTGGAATGGCATTAATAACGTTTTTCATTCGTTATGGATTGCTTGGGATGAGTAGTCGGATTAAGCTATCTGCTTCGGTAACACAAATGCTGCGCTATATCCCTCCCGCAGTTTTAACAGCAATTGTGGTTCCTGCTGTTCTGATAACTAGTACTGGTGAACTGATGCTCAGTTATACCAATGCTCGTTTGATGGGAGCGATCGCCGCAATTTTGATCAGCTTTTGGACAAAGAATTTGCTATTAACTATTGTGTTGGGAATGCTGGTATTTTTGTGTTGGCAGTGGCTTGTGCAACTACATTAAAGCTTGATTAAAGCTTTTACGCTTAGGTAAATTTCATTCTTTGAAAATGCCATACCCCCCATCGCAGCACTGTAAGCAACACTGCGATCGCCCATCACACCTAAATCCCCGCACCATCTAAAAACTCTGAAATCACCAAATCACTATTCGACTTACCATTGTTCGTTTGTGAGTCGTTGACTTGCAATGCGTGTACAGAAGGTTGTACCTCTAACTCTTGAACTTGTTTTTCTAAAGCTTTAACCCGTTCAAATAAAGCGCGAATCACTTCTGCTTCCACATCCCGCAGTTTATTGTGAGCGAGAACATCGGTGCTTTCCTTAGTCTGACGAGTCACGCGCCCTGGAACCCCTACGACTGTGGTGTTGCTAGGCACATCTCGCAGGACGACTGAACCTGCTCCAATGCGGACATGATCCCCAATATTAATGTTACCCAATACCTTAGCACCTGCTCCCACAACAACGTGATTGCCGAGAGTAGGATGGCGCTTTCCTGTCTGTTTGCCAGTACCACCTAGGGTCACTCCTTGGTAAATTAGGCTGTACTCACCCACGACTGCTGTCTCACCAATCACGACTCCCATACCGTGGTCAATAAAAACTCCTGTGCCAATTTTTGCTCCAGGGTGAATCTCAATCCCAGTAAAAAACCGACTTATATGAGAGATAAACCGAGGTATGAAGGGAATCCCCCTTTGATAAAGCCAGTGCGCCACTCGATGGAAGATTATAGCTTGAAAACCTGGGTAACAAAATAACACTTCCAGCCAGTTACGGGCGGCTGGATCACGCTCATAAATCGTTCGCAAATCAGTTAGCAGCATAATTTGTTCCTATCTCGGGAAGTTCATAAACAATTCAAAATATGCCCCTACACCAAATTTCAACAGACAAGCCAGGTGTGTAAGTTCTGTAATCAATCAAGTTATTTGTGGCAATTGTGTTAAATAAACTACGAAAAATCGATAAAGTTATGAATATTGATAGTTTATGAGCGCAATTTTATTACATTTAACACTCTCACAAGAATCAATTTATCATAAAAACACGATAAAATTATCGACTAAAAGTAGTATATTGAGTATGAACTTGAATAGCCAAAACTACACCCTTTTGGATCTGTCTTCCAAAGTTGAATACGCGCTGCTAGCACTTTTAGAACTAGCAACCAACAAGGGAAAAAAAACTCCTCTCACTATGAGTGAAATGGCTGCTAAACAACCCATACCTGAACGCTATCTGGAACAAATTCTGACTAGTTTGCGGCGTGCAGGTGTCATACAGAGTCATCGTGGCTCGCGAGGAGGCTTTGTTCTGGCGCGTGAACCTTGGCAAATCACCTTGCTGGAGATTGTCACTTTGGTGGAAGGAGAACGTAAAGACAGAGAACTCTCTGTGACTTCCACTTTGGAAAGGGATTTGGTTCATGAGATCTGGGACCAAGCCAACACCGCCTCTATTAAGGTTTTACAGAACTATACACTCCAAGATTTGTGTCAGCAAAGAGAGGCTCGCTTGCAGCAAGGTCCAATGTATTATATTTAGACATTCTCGCAGTTACCATATGCAGATAGCAAAAAACATCACAGCATTAGGCAGACGGATTCTTGTCGTTTGTTTCAAAGAGATTCCCAAACAGTTGGAGATTGTTTCTCACCAAACCAGTCACTTCTGCCAAAGACTCGATTGAAATGACGATTAGGAAACAACAGAAAAAGTAGACTCAAGTTTAATCAGAAAAACTATGCTGGTCGAGTCAACAGCCACTTCACCCAGGAATTACGCGATTCAATGATGGGATTTACCACCGGATGACTATCTTATTCTAACAATCCTTCATAAAAGGTGCAGGGTGCAAGGGTACTCCTACTCCTTTCCCGCCCGAAGATTACCGTAAGGTGTGCAGGTTCGCTAGTGGGAGCAGAGGAGCAGAGGAGCAGGGGAGAAGAAATTACATCGGTCATCTTACACGCAGTCAGGGGAGTAACACTCCACACCCAGTCTCTTCACTCAACTATGACTGTGTTTAATGACTCCAGAGGAATACTGAAGACGTAATAGATAACCCCAATTCCAAGAAGTATAACAGCAAGGCTAGAGAGGATGACCAATCGGTCTGCTGGTTGGTAAGTATCCTCCTCAATATCACGACGTACAACAAGATAATGCTGGGTTGAAAGCAGCACTGTTAACAAACCAACTAATGAAAAGGCTAAACCTAACTTCCAACCATCACCAGGTGCTTGAGGTGCAAGAGGAGGACGAAGAATACGTAAGCGGACAATCAAAACACCAAACCCCATCAAAGCAACTCCACTCCTCATCCACGCGAGATAGGTACGTTCATTTGCTAAATGTTCCCGCACTTTCTCTGTTGAACTAGGTTTCTTTGACTTTTCTTTTTCTGAAATTTCTGCATTTGCTTTCATGAATTTGAATGGTAGTTGCATACAAAACTTTTTAATCTTTTTGATGAATTTGAGTCAAATTTACTTCTATGAAAATTTCTTTTCCTCTGTCTTATTCTATATTCAAAATTTGACAATAAATTTAATAGTGTTATCTTAAATAATTGTGAATGACACTGGATAATTAATCAATTTTGACTGTATCCAATAATACTTTTTTCCTCAAAAGATTTGCTCACACAACAATTTCAAACAAATTGAAATGACTTTCACTTGTTAAGACGGACTTGATATAGTAATCCTATTTGATTTTTTCAAATCGTGCATGTTCAGATTCCCGACTTATCAAAAAACTCGGGAATCTTGTTGTTCACAAATAATTTAGGATTTTTATATGACGTTTAATTTGGTTGAGCTACTTAATCAACAAAAATAAAAATACTGTGATTAACATCTAAAAAATCTTCTCAAGAGTGAGATTCAGTGATGTGTAGTGAAAGTGCATGCACTTTCATTACTTATCGTCTTGAGCACAGTTTTAATCTTATCACCAACCGTATTGCTCTCAAGAGGACTTTCGTTATAAGCCAGAAACATCAGTTCTTAGCTGTCGGGTTGACACAACGAATGAGTGATGTTCAGTCATTAATTGGTGCATTGAGAGCGATTTGGAAAAGTTTCATGATGTTTCTTCTTTTTCTTTCTTGACATCAAGTCAAAAGAATGACATTTTTTTGACTTTTGACCCTTGACTAATGACTCAATTTTTTTCAACTTCAGATGCTATTTCAGATGTTCTCCAAAGGTTCCTGTTTAGAGTTAGCAAACAAAAACTACCTGTGATTAAAGTGAGTACAGCTAAACCAGGATTTTCCAAAGTGTGACACTCCACCAGAATCAAAACACCCAATCCAATCAGAACAAAGGGAATAAGTTGATCACCGTAGCGCGTTAGGGCATCGACCATAACGGGTATGCGAGTTAACTGGTATGCAGCATAGCACCAAACTGCCACGAGTGAGAAAAAAACTCCAAGGATAACTGCTAAATTTTCCCAGGTACTGCTAGCAAACAAAGGTGCGTAAATAGCAATGTTGTCACTCCCATTAGCTATTGTTACTGCAGCAACACTGTAGCTTTGGGGGGACAAAAAGCCAGTAAACCAGGGTCTATCAGATTTTTCTTGCTCTGTTTGTGCTTCGGGATTATCCCTATCCTCCTGATTTAACCAGCGAGTGATACCAATCACAATAGGAGCAACTCCTAACAATCCAATCCAAGACTGGGGTAGGATGAGGCTGCCGAAGAAACTGGGCAGGCTGGCGATAACCAGGACACTGAAACCAAGGTATTGACCCGTAACGATGTGACGACGACGGAAGATTGCGTTGATCTGAGAGAAAAACACAGACAGAATCAGAATGTCGTCAAGGTTGGTCGCAGCGAAGGCAGACAGTCCAGTGGGAATTGCAGTATATAAGCTCATTTGGTGTTTCTCCTTAATTCTTGTGTTCGCGTTGTCTAAGCTAAGGTTAAATTTCCTGATCAAGCGATGAAGGAATCACCACTGGGCAAAGTTGGCAAAACCACACAACACTGGCATCCCTGTAAATAAATATGCCAGTACCAAACTCCAGCCGCAAATCACACCTGCTGTTGGACCAAGTCCTTTGCTAATATACGAATACAATGAACCGAGTGAAGCTGAGCGACTGGCAAATTGATTTATATTAATGCTGACGAGCACTAATCCAATTAAGCCAATCACAAACGACAGCCAAGTACCATTTCCCGATAGGGCAACAATTAAGCCGATGTTGGATGCTGGGATCGTAGTGGGAGCGATAACGGCAAAGGATTGTGCTAGTACTTCTCCAAATGATAGACAGTTCGGCTTTAAGCCGTGAGCACTCCTTTTGTGTCGAGTTTCGTCAGTAATGGTCATGGTAAGCAAATTTTTAAGAGTGTAGATATCCGAGTAATATTGGTAAACTTTGCTTTAACGAAGTTCCTCTGCCGTAGCACAGTCTTCACTTTATGGCTCTCTATCAGTAAAAGCAAATATTCTTTTTTGTCAAAGTCATAGATTGAATTTATTAATTTTTAAATTTGATGTCAAATCAATCACTCAATTTTTATTTGCATTTACAGTTAACAAATGATGATTATCTTGGCTGTTCTTTTTTTGCGGTAACACTTATGGTAATGTTGATTATGCAAATCCTTATTAGCTTTATTCACAACTCAGTATTTTATGAAAAGAAAACCATAAAGTCACCGCTTATACCACTTTGCCTGATTTTTTACTCACATTTAGGCACATCATTTACAGCCAGATATGTCACAAAAATTTGATTTTTAAGTACGGTAGTTGCCTCTAATTACCGTACAATACTAGGAAGTCATCAACCACAGTGGTCAGACTCAACACCCAAAAAGCCTTAAGGTTCAAAATGACGCTTGAGCAGTTGCGAATTTTTTTGGCAGTTGCGGAACTGATGCACTTTACCCGTGCTGCAGAAGCGCTTTATATCACTCAACCAGCTGTGAGTGCGGCAATTCAAAGTTTGGAAGCAGAATATGGCGTCAGACTATTCCATAGGATTGGTCGCCATATCGAAATTACTGATGCTGGTAAGTTACTGCAAATGGAGGCACAGAAAGTTCTTGACCAAGTTTCTTTAACTGAACGAGGCTTGAAAGAACTGAACAATCTGCAACGCGGTGAATTAAAGCTGGGATCAAGTCTCACCATTGGTAACTACTGGTTACCAGAGAAAATTAGCCAGTTCAAGCGCCAATATCCCGGTATTCATATCGACTGTACGCTGGGTAATGCAGAAGAAATTTGCGAAGGGACTGCGACAGGACTTTTTGATTTTGGTTTAGTGACAGGAGACGTTAAACCCTCACTGAAGAACTATTTGGAACAAGAAGTTGTGGGGAGCGATCGCCTGCAAATTGTGGTTGGCACATCTCACCCCTGGTTTAAGCGGACAGAAATTTCTCCAGCAGAACTGCTAACAACCAGTTGGGTGATGCGAGAACCCGGTTCCGGGGCACAGCAAATGTTTGAGCAAGCTTTACAAAATTGGGGAATTCACCCAACTCAATTGGATGTTGTTCTCGTCTTAAGCAGTAGCGAAATGGTGAAAGCAGTGGTTGAAAGCGGTGTTGGTGCTGCTGCTATTCCGGAAGTCATGGTCAAAAAGGAAATACAGCTATCTACACTTCACGCCGTTCGTGTGGTAGAAAGAAACTCTGGCACCAAGCTAGATATTGTTCAACCTGTTTGGAAGCTCAAACACAAACAGCGTTTTCAGACTAGAGTTGCGATCGCCTTTGAAGAGATTTTGACCGCTGTGGAAAGTCCAGAGTCAAAAACTCAAAAGTCAAAAGTTTTCGACTCGGAACTCAACTAATGGGGAACAGGGAACAGGGAACAGGGAACAGGGAACGACTAACTGATAACTGATAACTGGTAAGGGAACACCCGAACGCTTAACTCTTAGTAGGGAGAAGGGAGAATCCGAGAAAGAATTAGAGACCAATCATTTGTATCAGGCCCGGTCGTGAAATGGTATAAGATCTATGAGCACAACTTGGTATTGAGCCCAACTTGATATTAATCACTTTTTTTGATTAAACAAACAAATAAAAATATTTGATTTTATTAATGATCTTCTTTATACTTGTCGTAAGCCTACAAGTACAAGACTGGCGAGATACTGCCTGTGATCCTAATTCTTATGGTTAGACTGACACCCAGCTTGATCACAGGTAATAACTAAATGGGTCTATATTTTCTCGTCTATGGAACTCTCTAATAAAACTGAGTACGCGATTCTTTCCCTGATAGCGCTAGCAGCCTGCTATTCTAGCGGTGAATCATTACAAATCCGAGAAATAGCAGTACGACAAAACATACCAAACCGCTATTTGGAAGAACTTCTGGCGACATTAAGGCGTGGAGGTTTAATTAAGAGCATACGCGGCGTCAAAGGTGGCTACGTTCTGGCACGAGAACCGCGAAAGATTACACTTCTAGATGCTTTCCGTTGTATGGAGGAAGCAAACGAGGATGTGCCCAATAAAAACTCTACCCCTACATCAGTAGAAACTGAAGTTGTTCAAGAGGTTTGGCAAGAAGCGTGTGAGGCAGCTTACTCTGTTTTACAAAAGTATACCATCCATGACCTTTATGAGCAACGAGGGAAACGACGACAGATGGAATTCATGTACTACATCTAGCCTTGCTTTGGATTCGCGGAAAATCTTGATTTGTAGGGGAGCCAGTGCGAATGACGGCTTTCCCTCACTTGCCATCTGGCGTTGGGCACTGCTAGTAGTCCTTGATCGTTAAAAGCCGTGTTTTTGTTTTCTGTAAAACGCTTATTCAAGGCAAGTTCCATGAGGAATGAAAATACGGTTTTTAGAAATTATGTTCTACTAGCTTCCTATACTATTGGCGTGGCGTGAGTAGAGAGTGCCCACCGTTGGAGTTTCATGCCCTAATACCGCTTTTTGGAGCAGGAGAAAAGCCTAAAATCAATGCAAATTTTAATGATAAGAATAGAAAAATAAAATTATGTTTATTATTGGAATAACTAATGATTAGCTTTAAAAATTGACATTTTACAATTGCAGTGCTTTCCAAGCAGAATGAGAGTTAAGAACACTCACGCCAAAAGATTGTTGGAGGCACAAGCGTATGGTTGCACTCACTGCTCGTTCTGAAAATACTCAATTCCACGGTCGCTTGACCATGCAAACAGTGGATATTGGCGTTGAAACGATCGCTATTCGTTCTCTGGATTGGGACCGCGATCGCTTCGACATCGAGTTTGGATTGAACAATGGTACAACCTATAATTCGTTTCTGATTAAAAGTCAAAAGACAGCTCTAATTGACACCTCTCACCGCAAATTTCAGCAGTTGTACTTAGATGTCTTGAAGGGATTAATTGACCTCTCAACCCTGGACTATCTGATTATTAGTCATACCGAACCGGATCATAGTGGACTGGTGAAAGATGTATTGCAATTAGCTCCTCAACTGACGGTAGTAGGAGCAAAAGTTGCGATTCAGTTCCTGGAAAATATGGTACATCAGCCATTTCAATCGCTGATAGTTAAGAATGGCGATCGCCTCGATTTAGGCAACGGACATGAGTTAGAATTTGTGAGTGCCCCCAATCTTCACTGGCCTGATACTATTTTTACCTACGATGCTAAAACCCGCATTCTCTTCACTTGCGATGCTTTTGGCATGCACTACTGCGACGATCACACCTTTGATGAAGATCCAGAATTACTTGAAGCCGATTTTAAATATTACTACGACTGCCTGATGGGTCCAAATGCCCGTTCCGTGCTGTCTGCTATCAAGCGGATGGAAAAATTAGATATAAATACAATCGCCACAGGACATGGACCTTTATTAGAACATCATTTATCAGACTGGGTGAGTTGCTACCAGAAATGGAGTCAGGAACAAGCCAAAGCAGATACTCTTGTTGCCCTATTTTACTGTGAAGATTACGGCTTTTGTGACCAATTGGCAAGAGCGATCGCTCATGGCGTCCAGAGAAATGGGGTAACGGTAGAACTGGTAGATTTAAATACTGCTGAACCCCATGAAGTACGAGAATTGGTCAATCAAGCAGCGGGTTTGGTGATTGGTATGCCATCCCAATCGAATCAAAATGCCCATGCAGCTTTAAGTACTATTCTCGCCGCCGCACACCGTAAGCAAGCAGTCGGACTGTTTGAAAGTGGCGGTAGGGAAGATGAACCAATTTATCCCTTGCGTAACAAATTTCAAGAAATCGGTCTGACGGAAGCTTTTCCACCCATTTTGGTGAAAGAACCACCAACGCACATCACAGAACAAATGTGTGATGAAGCGGGGACTGATATCGGACAGTGGTTGACTCGCGATCGCACGATCAAACAAATCAAAGCCATAGATAATGATTTAGAACGGGCATTGGGACGGTTAAGCAGTGGACTCTATATTATTACCGCCCAGAAAGCAGATGTCACCAGTGCCATGTTCGCCTCTTGGGTGATGCAAGCGAGTATGAATCCTTTGGGAGTTGCGATTGCAGTTGCGAAAGACAGGGCAATTGAATCATTACTTCATGTGGGCGATCGCTTTGTTCTCAACGTCCTAGAGGAAGACAACTACCAAAGCTTAATGAAACACTTCCTCAAGCGTTTCCCTCCCGGTTCAGATCGATTTGCAAACATCAAAACCTACCCCGCCAGCAATAACTGTCCCATTTTGGCAGATGCTTTAGCTTATATGGAATGTGAAGTCACGACGCGAATCGAGTGCAGCGATCACTGGATTATTTACAGCAGCGTCCAAACTGGCAGAGTGGCTAAACTAGATGCCCTCACCGCCGTTCACCATCGTAAGGTTGGGAACCACTATTAACTGCAAACCACTTTCCTCCCTCACTCCCTCATATCGTTTCTGGTTGAATCTGAATCATTACAGCGCTTTTCAAGTAAACAGGACTGACGCAAAATTATGGAAAAACGAACCGCCATAGACGCGCAGCGGCTTCCCGCAGGGTAGGACGCAAAGGACGCCAAGAAATAAGAGTTTTAGAGAGTTCTTGCGTAAGTCCTAGTAAACAAACTACAAGGTAAAGGCAAAGGGTAGTCGTGCTTTACGAAGATTTGTAGTTCAATTAACTGAAAATAGCTTTAAAAAACCGCACAAGGCGCGAATTTGCGGTGTGGATGTTCCTCGCGCACTCGTTCGCGGTGGGCGCATCAGAACGCAGAGGAAGGAGAAATAATTTCGGTACTAACGGATTTGATATCACTGCCTCACTTTCATCGGAGTCTTTAAACAATGCAATTACTCAAAAGCATACCAGTCAAACCCATCAAGCGCGAAAGCTGGTTAAATCTCGGTCGAATTGTGCAAGCACTGGAATTGGTTCAGGACTTAATCGTGATTTCCTTGTGCATCGGGCTATTTAGCTTTATGGTGTTGCAAATCCGCACCATGTTCCTCTCTCTCATCCCCCCGATTCACTTTCACGTTGTCACAGCCGATATCCTATCGTTGCTGATTTTAGTAGAGTTATTTCGTCTGTTAATCATTTACCTGCAAGAACAACGAGTTTCTATTGGAGTTGCTGTAGAAGTCTCAATTGTTTCTGTCTTACGAGAAATGATTGTGCGAGGTGTATTAGAAACATCGTTTATGCAAGTTTTCGCCGCTTGTGCGTTCTTAGTGGTGTTAGGCGTGTTACTGGTTGTGAGAGTTTGGCTACCTCCAACCTTTGAAGGTATCGATCCAGAACAAGAAGTTTCAAAACGATACAAAAAGCACCTCGCCGAAGAAATGGCTCAATCTCAGACTCATGTTGAGTTCTGAAAATCTCTCTTTTCCACCAATCATTAACAACCAACCCATTGCTATACTAATGCAAACTCTAGCCCCCACAACCAGCCGCCCTCGTGACGTTCAAGTTGCTGAAATTGCGAGTCATACTTTAGTTTTGCGATCGCGCACTTGGGAACGCCTCAAGTTTGAAGTTGAATACGCCCGCCAAAAAGGAACAACAGCGAATTCTTATCTCATCCAAGCTGATCGGACTGCTTTAATTGACCCTCCGGGTGAGTCTTTTACCCAGATTTTCTTACAACAACTCAACAAAAATTTGGATTTGACGCAATTAGATTATATAATTGTCAATCACGTCAATCCTAACCGGATGGCAACCCTCAAAGTTCTCCTCGAACAAGCACCCCAAGTTAAGATTGTCTGTTCTAAACCAGGTGCAAATGTTCTGAAAATGATTTTCCCTAAGTGGGAGTCGAAAATTCAGATAGTCCGTTCCGAAGACACTCTAGATTTGGGAGGAGAACATCAACTGCAATTCGTCACTGTACCGACTCCCCGATGGGCGGATGGAATGTGTACTTACGACCATGCGACCCGCATTCTCTACACTGACAAATTTTTTGGGGTTCATGTTTGTAGCGATGTTGTTTTTGATGAGGATTGGAAACAACTGGATGGGGATAGGCACTACTATTTTGACTGCCTCCACGCCACCCAGGCAAAACAAGTCGAAGCAGCGTTAGAGAAATTAGCACCTTTAAAAGCCAAATTTTATGCACCTGGTCATGGTCCAATTGTCCGTTACAGCCTGAGTCGCTTTACCTACGATTACCGTCAATGGTGCCAAGAACAGAAAACCCAGGAATTGCGAGTAGCCTTGCTTTATGCGTCTGCTTATGGTAACACAACGACTTTAGCACAGGCGATCGCCCAAGGGTTAATTCAAAATGGGATTGCAGTCGAATCTATCAACTGCGAACTAGCAGAACCCAGCGAAATTACCCGTGCAGTGGAAGCTTGCAATGGCTTCATTATCGGTTCTCCTACATTAGGAGGTCACGCACCCACCCAAATTCAAACTGCCTTGGGAATTATTCTGTCAGCGGCGACGAAAACTAAGCTAGCAGGAGTTTTTGGTTCCTACGGCTGGAGTGGTGAAGCTACCGATTTGATTGAAAGCAAATTGTTGGATGCTAATTTCCGTTTAGGGTTTGAAACTATCCGCGTTCGCTTCAGTCCCACTGAGTCCACTTTACAAGAGTGTCAGGATGCTGGGGCAGAATTTGCTCAAGTCTTGAAAAAGAAACAAAAGCTGCGTACACCTCGCCAAGCTTTGACAGAAGCGCAAATTGACCGAACACAACAAGCCGTTGGGCGCATCATCGGTTCTCTGTGCGTCCTCAGTTCTCGACGCGGTGATAGCCATAGTGGTATCCTCACATCTTGGGTCTCTCAAGCTACCTTCAATCCCCCTGGTTTGATGATTGCGATCGCTCAAGATCAAAATACAGATGCAATCATTCATCCTGGTGATCAATTTGTCCTCAACATCCTTAAGGAAGGACGCAACCTGCGGCGATACTTTTCTTATCGCAGTACCCCAGGAGACAATCCCTTTGCTGAGTTAGCGACTGAAAATGCTAACAACGGTTGCTTAATTCTCAGTGATGCCCTCGTTTATCTAGAATGTACCGTCCAACAGCGGATGGAATGTGGCGATCGCTGGTTAATTTACGCAACAGTAGACGAGGGGAAAGTTTTAGAACCGATAGGCGTGAGTGCGATCGAGCACCGCAAATCAGGTAGCTATGACTAACCGCTTTCTTAACACTGTTGAGTGAAACTTATTCATAGTTGACTACTTTGGTTAAAGTCTGGTTTTCTAAGAACTAAAGCCGTTAGTCAACTCACCTTACTTTTAAGGAACGATAAGCTTGGGATTGGAATCGATCATAATTAGCAGAAAGTTACTGCATTGAGTCCCTCAATTTCTCATGCTCATTCTGTCCAACCTGGTAAGTTTCTCCATTCATCATATGAACGTCATACTTTGCTTCCTTTCCAGGAAGAAATAAAAACCCAGGTTGTTCTTTTTCTACTTCTACGATTTCAGAAATTGCATCAGCATTAATCTCAACTCTATGACCATCCGTCGTTTCCACGTCTACAGGTTTCATAAAGACACACTCTTTTCCAGTTAGTTAACAATGTATTTTTTTATTTATCATGCTAGCAACTTTAAAAATTACCTACTATTTTTAGTATAATTAATTTACAATTATAATTATAATCAATCTGACACAGAACTCTTGACTATAACAATTTTTGTAAAAATCTAGAATTCGTATTTGATTTTTGCGAAGCTTCGTACAGTTATCAGTTATCAGTCATCAATTGGTTGATAATTGTCCACTGTTCACTGTTCGCTGTTCATTGCACCCTTTGTGCTAAGCCCTTAAAACTGTGCAACACTTCTCAATCTGTCTGACCTGGCTGACGCAAGTGTTTAGCTTATTTTTTGTAAATTCCCCAACTTAACTACCGCCAGACGAATGAACCCAGAGATATTGGTAAAGTTGCAAAACTTGTGTCGAGATCAGGCGGCATTTGAGACGCTTAAGCAGATCCTGGCAGAAGAGGTTCAACACTTAGAACAGGAAAGAAATCAGGCATATTTCCAGGTGGAGCAGCAGAAAGCATTGTTCCGCGTGATTACTCGCCTACGGGAACCTTTAGATTTAGAAACAATTTTTAAAGCCACAGCGACTGAGGTTCGCCAACTCTTGCAAGCAGACCGAGTGGGAATGTTTCGCTTCTATCCAGACTCAGGTTGGGATGATGGAGAATTTGTTTCTGAGGATGTGGATCACCGATTTCCTTCAGCTATGGGGCAAAAAATCCACGATCATTGCTTTGGTGAACAGTTTGCAGTCCATTATCAGCAAGGGCGAATTCAGGCGGTTGCAGATATCTATAATTATGGGCTGAGCGACTGTCATATCCAAGTTCTCTCTCAATTTCAGGTACGGGCTAACTTGGCGGTACCGCTTTTGCAAGGTGAAAAACTCTGGGGATTGCTCTGTATTCACCAATGTAGCGCTCAGCGAGAGTGGCAAGTGACAGAAATCGAATTTGTCAGCCAAATTGCCAGTCACTTGGGGGTCGCTCTCCAGCACGCAGAACTCCTGGCGGACTTACGGGCAGAAGTACTAGAACGCCTACAGGTTCAGCAAGCAGTACAATCGTTAAATCAGGGACTGCAACGAGCAATTATTGAACTACAAGCAGTGAATAAGGAATTGGAAGCTTTTTGCTACTCTGTCTCCCATGATTTGCGTGCTCCTTTACGCGGTATTGACGGCTTCAGTCAAGCGCTGCTGGAAGACTACTTTGACCTGCTGGATCTAACCGGACAGGACTACTTACAGCGAATTCGAGGAGCGACTCAGCGGATGGGGCAATTGATCGATGACCTGCTCAACCTATCTCGGGTGACGCGCAGCGAAATGCACCTCGAAGCTGTGGATCTGAGTTTATTAGCTAGTGGAATCTGTACTGAGTTACAACAGAGTCAGCCCGAACGGCAGGTAAAGTTTGCGATCCAAACAGGGCTAGTAGCCCAAGGAGATACTCGTCTGCTGCGGGTATTGTTGGTGAATTTACTGAATAATGCCTGGAAATTTACATCCAAGCACCCCCAGGCAGAGATTTCGTTTGGAGCAAGCAAGAGTGAAAGTGGCGTCAGTGTCTACTTTGTTCGAGATGATGGGGCGGGCTTTGATATGGCATACGCCAACAAGTTATTTGCTCCCTTCCAGCGTTTGCATGGTATGAATGAATTTCCGGGAAATGGGATTGGACTGGCCACTGTGCAGCGGATAGTGCATCGCCATGGTGGTCGGGTGTGGGCAGAAGGGGCAGTGGAACAAGGGGCTACTTTTTATTTTACATTATTGGAGGAGAAAGGAGATCAGCTTCTAGCCGTGGAACGCGAATAACGCGGGAGACCACGAGCGAACCGGATTTTCGCTCATGAATGCGTTGCACCTAAAAGTGCAATTTTATAAACTGAAGTATTTGCTCCGATGATTTTTAAAAGTATAGTACCATGAAATCAGGTTGTCAGAGCGTGTTCATGTTTGTGAAAATTGCGGCTATACAACGGATAGAGATGTTGCAGCCGCTCAAGTCGTCCGAAATCGAGGGTGTGCAGCCGTCGGGCAGACGGGTCTTGCATGCGCGGCTTCGGGTAAATTCGTTGGAGTCCCGATGAAGCAAGAATCCCACAGCTTTAAATCAAAACAAGCTAACGCCGTGTTTTGATAGCCGTGGGAGTGTCAAATTACTAGGAGAGGAGGCAGGGGCATGAACGGGAACAACAAAACTATTCTTCTAGTGGAAGATAATCCTGATGATGAAGCTTTGACAATCCGAGCTTTGAAGCGGAATCACATCAGCAATGAGATCGTAGTGGTTCATGATGGTGTTGAAGCTCTAGATTACCTGTTTGGAACCGGAGTTTATGCCGGACGAGATATCAGCCTCAAGCCTACGGTGATTTTGTTGGATCTAAAGCTGCCTCGCATCAATGGCATTGAAGTATTGCGTCGCTTGCGAGAAGACGAACGCACTAAGCTTCTGCCAGTGGTGATTCTGACCACCTCTAGCGAAGAACAAGATATGCTTAATAGTTACACCTTAGGGTGCAACAGTTACATCCGCAAACCCGTGGATTTTATCGAGTTTACGGAAGCAGTCCGGCAATTGGGGATGTACTGGCTCCTTATGAACGAACTACCGCAACTTTAGGAAGGCAGTCACGATGAACTCTCACCTGCGTGTTCTGATTGTTGAGGATTCTGAAGATGATACTCTCTTGACAATGAGGGAGTTACGTCGAGGCGGCTATACTGTGGACTATGTTCGGGTGGATACGCCGGATGCCATGCAGGCAGTTCTAGATCAACAGTCCTGGGACATTGTGATTGCAGATTACACGCTGCCTGCTTTCAATGCTTTGGAAGCCCTGAAACTCCTCCAAAGCCGGAAACTGGATTTACCTTTTATTATTATCTCCGGCACGATTGGTGAAGATACTGCTGTTGCTGCCATGAAAGCTGGGGCACATGATTATATCATAAAAGGTAATCTTGCGCGCCTGGTACCTGCTGTGGAGCGGGAGTTGCGGGAGGCAGAGGAACGACAGAAACGACACCACGCAGAACAGGCGTTACAAGAAGCAGACGAGGTATTGCAAGAGTATACACTGGAGTTAGAAGAACTTTACAATCATGCCCCCTGTGGCTATCACTCCCTGGATAAAAATGGCGTCTTTGTCCGCATCAACGACACAGAACTTAACATGTTGGGGTACACGCGGCATGAGATTATTGGCAAGAAGAAGTTTTATGACCTACTGACTGCTGAGAGCTTACAGACCTTTCAAGAAAATTTCTTGCTTGGACAGCAGCAAGGCAGGGTACGAGATCTAGAGTTCCAAATGATTCGCAAGGATGGCACTATCTTACCCGTGAGCTTGAGCGCCACTGTGATGACGGATATGACAGGTGAATACCTGATGAGTCGCAGTGTGGTGATTGATATCAGCGAACGTAAACAGGCACAGGAACAACTTCAGCAAGCTCACCAGGATGTGCAATTGGTCAACGATCGCCTCACAGGAATCATTGAAGGAACCCATGACCTCATCGCAGCTCTAGATCTAGAGTTTCGGTTTATTGCATTCAATAGTGGATACAAACGAGAGTTTCAAAAGATATTCGGCAAAACTATTGCAGTGGGGATGAGTTTGATAGATGCACTCGCGGATTTGCCAGAAGAACAAGCCAAAGCAGTAGCAATTTGGGGGCGTGCACTCAGGGGAGAAGAGTTCACGGTGATTGAGGAATTTGGGGACGAACAATTAGAGCAGAATTATTACGAGATTACCTATAGTTCGATTCGCAATGCAAACCATCAGCAGCTTGGGGCATCGCATCTTGCCAGAGATATTACCAATCGCAAGCGTTCAGAGAATGAATTACGGGACTCGGAAGCGCGGTATCGCTTGCTGTTTGAAAGTAACCCTAACCTGATGTGGGTTTTTGACTTGGAAACTTTGGCTTTTTTGGCGGTGAATCAGGCGGCGATCGCCCATTACGGCTATTCCAAAGAAGAATTTTTAAGCATGACGCTTGCCGACATTATTCCGAACGCCTACATCACCTCACTGCACCAGGCTTTATCTAACTTCACACCGGGACAGAACGACCTTGGGATTTGGAAACATCGCAAGAAAGATGGTAGTCTAATTGATATCAAGGCATTGGCTCACATTTTCTCATTTGCGGGTAAATGGACAAGCTTGGTTCTCATCGACGACATCAGCGATCGCCTGCAAGCAGAACAGAAAATCCGCGAACAAGCAGCCTTGCTCGATGTCGCTACTGACGCAATTTGTGTTCGAGATTTGGAACACCGTATCCTCTTCTGGAACAAAGGTGCAGAGCGCTTGTACGGATGGAAAACAGCAGAAGTCTTGGGCAAAAATGCCATTAAACTGTTGTACCGACCTGGGGAAACATTGCCGGAATTTGAAGCGATTCAGGCAACACTCATTCAGGAGGGCAACTGGCAGGGAGAATTTCAGAAAGTCACCAAAGACGGCAAGACCATCGTTGTTGAAAGTCGTTGGACATTGGTGCGCGATGAAGCTGGCAATCCCAAATCTATTCTAACAGTAAGTACTGATATTACTGAGAAAAAACAACTCGAAGCCCAGTTTTTCCGCGCCCAACGGCTGGAAAGCTTAGGCACTCTCGCTTCAGGCATTGCCCACGACTTCAACAATATCCTCACTCCCATTTTAGCAGTTGCTCAACTGCTCCCCCTCAAATTCCCCAACCTTGATGAGAACACTCAGCAACTGCTGAGCATACTGGAAGGCAGTGCCAAGCGTGGTGCTGATTTGGTCAAGCAAATTCTGTCGTTTAGCCGTCGAGGAGTGGAAGGAAGTCGTACCATCGTCCAGGTTAGACATTTGCTTCGTGATGTGGCACAAGTCGCTCAAAGAACTTTCCCAAAATCTATCGAAACCGAAACTGATATAGCACCGGATCTTTGGACGGTTTTTGCAGATGCAACTCAACTTCATCAAGTGCTAATGAACCTGAGTGTCAATGCTCGCGACGCCATGCCGGATGGCGGTACCCTAACCATTAGCGCCGAAAACCTTTGGGTTGATGAAAGCTATGCTCGTATGCATATGGATGCTGAGGTCGGCTCATACATTGTGATGACTATTACTGATACCGGAAAGGGCATTCCACCAGAAATTATAGACCGCATTTTTGACCCCTTTTTTACAACTAAAGAGGTGGGTAAGGGAACAGGTCTAGGACTTTCTACTGTTATGGGGATTGTTAAAAATCACGGCGGTTTTGTGAATGTTTATAGCGAGATGGGCAAAGGCAGCACCTTTAAGGTGTACCTACCGAGTAGCCAAGTTACTGAAACTCAAGTAGCAGCCGATGCAGAACTACCAAGCGGTAATGGCGAATTGATTTTGGTGGTAGATGACGAAGCCACAATCTGCGAGATTGCTCAAAGCACCTTAGAAAGTCATAATTATAGGGTTTTAACCGCCAACGATGGAATTGAAGCAGTTGCACTCTACGCTCAGTACAAGAATGACATCATTGTGGTGTTGATAGATATGATGATGCCAGGCATGGATGGTTCTACCACAATTCTGACATTGCAACGTATAAATCCGCAGGTGCAAATCATTGCAATGAGCGGACTGATGAGCAATTCGACGACGACTCAAAACACAAGTCTTGGTATCCAATACTTCTTGCCAAAACCCTTCACAGCTCAGGCATTACTGAGTACCCTACGGGAGGTGTTAACAATTCAAAATTCAAAATTCAAAATTCAAAATTAAAGACAGTTTTCGTTGGGCATTTAAACCCTTTAATGTACGATCATTAACCACGAACGATGAGGCGATCGCCCATAACTTCAACGTCTTTCACCTCCACTGGAAGTTTCTTCAATTCATTTGCAACTCGTTGGTTGAGGTGTTTTTCTGAAAGCCCAAAACGTTGATACATATCCGAGAGAGTCAAGCTGAGGTTACCAAACTTAACGCGGGTTGTCTGATCCAAGCTGATTTGTTTATTGTGCACCTTGGGTTTTCCTTCAACCTCTATGTACACGGGGCGATATTTTAAGATGGGCACAGTCAAAGTTCGGCAAGCGTACGGCAACCTTCATATTCCTGATTAAACACCCAACCTCTTTCAATTGGGGAGGGTGAGACTGTGTGAAGCGATATTGCTTGTTCAAGTCCTTTGAGCGATCGCACAACAAGACTCACGTCCTTTTAATCAAAACAGCAGACTGATGAGAGCCTACTCCCAGTCCAACAAGAACAATGTATTCGACAGTTATCTTGTTGAAATAGTATGCCAGTGTTACCGGAATTGAAGCCAAAAGCATGTTGCCAAATTGTTCAAGTGTATCGAAATACTCTTTAGGTTTGATAGCCTGACTCCAGTTATCCATGAGTTTGCGGGATGCTTGGTGACTGATTAAAGCAATGTGGTCGCCAGTTAAACCATGTCTTTCCAGCAAGGATTTTATGATTCTCGGAGGTCCTTCCATTCCTAAAGTGAGGAATGATTGAATACCTGCTTCAGGTGTAATGTCATAAGTTGGAATGGGCAGGTTGTTTTCATCTACAATGATGCTGTGAATACCATTGTGTATTGATGGGCGGCATTGCATCGTCATAGCACCATATTCATAGCTAAGTGTCTCTGCTTCGTAATCAAGCAATGTAAAGCTACTGCTGCGACCGATTACCACAGCTCCTGCCCCGTCTCCTATGCTAAGTGAGTGACCTTTAGTATAGTCCACAAACTTCGTCCAGTGGCTGCCGCAAACGACCAGTGCATTCTCACAGTGACCTGCAGCAATAGCCTCCCATGCTTGAATAATGCTGGTCAGAAAGTTACCGAAGTCAGTATTAATCGGAACTACTAGAGTTTGGGTAGACAATTTTAGACCTGCATGCACTTTGTAAAGGGCGTTGGGTGTAATAAACTCAGAAACAGACGCATAGCCGTAAAGGCGATTAATCTGTTCAGGTTCTAACCCAGCCTGAACAATCGCCTGTTGGCTGGCTTGTACCATCAAATCCTCTAGTCTTTCCCCTAGCTTTAAGTAGCGTCGTTCATTCATTCCTGTAAACAGGCTTTTTTCGGATATTCCCTGAGAATTGGCGGTTGCTTTTATATTGTTAAATAGCGGATCGCCATTAGTCCGAATATGGGAGGGAACGCAATATCCAAACCCAAGAATCCCAATAGAATCTTTCATTTTTCTCCAGTACGCTACTTGTTTTTATATCTGTATAAAATTAGAAGTAGATGTCACCCCACGTATTATGGCAATCATGATTGGTATCGCTTCAAAAAAGCAGGAAATTTCAGAATGAATTCTGGGAATTCCTGCCCCTGAAAGGAGTTGAGAAAATCTCAACTGAGAACTAGGACAGAGTTTTCTGTTTTTGTTTGCACTTGAACCAAAAACCTACACCGAAAGCACCCGGACTCAATAGACCTAATGTAATAGCGGGTTCGGATACCGAAAATGTATAACACCTCCCTAGTGAGCGAATACCTAACGCATGATGCATGATTACAGAACTTATTTAGATTCCGTAGCTACTTGCGAAATCAAAGCTTCAATACGAGCCCCAATTGGTGCCAGTCGGGTTGGATCAATAACCACGTCAACAACGAACGGGACTGGAGAGGCCATAGCTTTCTCCAACGCTGCCTGAACATCAGACTCCCTTTCAACACGGATGCCGTCTGCTCCCATGCTGCGGGCAAGCATGATAAAATCCGTCTTCGAGATCGGGAACTCCGACTCCACGCCCTTAAACCCCTGTAGCGCCATCCCCTGCTCACACATGTTGTAGCGAGCATCGTTGAGTACAATCCAGACGGCGGGAATGCGGTACTGTACAGCCGTACTCACCTCACTGTTCATCAGCATGGCACCATCCCCGACGATAGCGACTGCCTTGCCATTGTGTGCCAGTGCAGCACCCAAGACTCCCGTAACGGCATGCCCCATAGCTGCAAACCCGGTGCTGACCCGGTAACGCCCCGGTGTAGCAAATCGTAGCGTGTGGGTTCCCCAGGCAAACGAGTTGCCCGCCTCAGTGAGCACCACCGCATCGCTACCTTCAACAATCACACGCTGAATTGCAGCCATGAGCACATCGGGTCGCACCAAGCCATCCGTATGTGGAACGACCACATTGCGAGCAGGTTGAGGCAGTGTTACCGCCATTGGCTGACTAGGACGCTTGGGAAAGCGTTCTAACACAGCCGTTACGAACAGTCCCACGTCGGACTGGACAGAAAACGTCTCAGCGGATGGATACGCGACTCCTGGTACCTCTGGGTCGATATCAACATGCACAAATCCCCGCGAAGGAACCATAGCGGCATTCCAAAACGAGGTGAACTCACTGAGGCGTGTTCCCAGCACCAGTACCCGCAAAGGGCGCTGCTCTCGCATATAGGTCAGAACCGACGAATGCCCACCAAAGCCTGTGACGCCCACGAACTGAGGATGTTCTTCAGGAAAGATGCCCTTACCACGGGGCGAACACATCACTGCAGCCCCCGTCCTCTCAGCAAGCTCGCGGATTGCCTCCGCCGCACCCCGCGCACCGAAGCCGACCCAGATCGCAAACGACCCTTCAGACAACAACTTTACACATTCCGAGATCGTTGCCTCGCTGGCGGCTGGCGACGCATGAACAGGATTGATCGGTAGCAACGATGTCTCGATGAAACTGCTCTGGATAGCCCTGGGGATACTAAGATGAGCGACAAAGCCGCCTGGTCGTGCCAAACCCTGGGCGAGCCTTCGAGATATTTCTGGAAGTTCATCTGCGTACTCAAGGGTGGTGGCGTAATGGAACAGCGCTCCTGAGTTAAAAAAGCCTATGTTGGACATCGTGTACGCACTAGTTTCCTGAAATGCCCACCGCCCACGCTGTGATGCTGAGGTGGAAGGCGACAGCAGAATTATCTTTGCCCCATCCCAACGCGCCCCCAAGATCCCGGTAAGCGTGTTGGTAATACCAGGTCCAGTTGTGGTTAACACTACAGCAGGGCGTCCACTTGCAAAGTACGACTCAATGGCTGCGAAAACCGCTCCCGTTTCATGGCGAAAGTGAAGCACCTCAATCTGATGCAGCAGCACAGACCAAAGCGGTGCGATACCGCCCCCTGAAACTCCAAATGCATACTTCACTCCCATATCTACTAGCATTTTGGTCACCGCTTCGGAGACCGAAACAGACCCAGGTTGCCGATTGCTAAGGAGAGCCAAGATGCCTGATGGGCAACCCGGATGGACAATTGCCTCTTGCAAGTGAGGCGAGGCTGACGTAGGTGGCGAGAGAACGGAAGATGCAGAGCGATGTTCGAGAAGCGCATCAGCTGGCGCTAACTCAACATAGGTGTCTCGTTCCAATTTTTCAGACGTATTCGCGTTTGTATGATGAAATTCAGCGCTCATAATAGGTAAATTAGATGATAAACGATTGACTGTTTCATAAACCTGCCCAGAAAAATTTTTCCTTACTGCTTATTAGCTAGGAATGGGAGGAATCTCTCTCTGGTAGACTTATGTGAGTGGGCTTGGTCGTGAAAGGGAGATTTGGGCTCAAATTCCTGGGGAAAGAACTCTCATTGCAACCTTGTATACGTCAGACAAACTCATCAGGATATTAATGTTTGGGGGAAGTCAACCCGATTTATTCAGTTTGTTGATTACCAACACTGCAAGTAGCCCCTGCCTTTGGACGTTGCTGAATGATGGAATAATAAGGCACCTCCGTTCTTGGTATCTTGTACCAAAATCATTACCAAAATCAGCAACGCCAGAAATTTCTACATATTGCGGACTCCGACTTGCGCCACATCCACCACGTTAGCCATCTTCTCTAGGTCAACTGTATACTTGACCTTTACACTACTAACTGGTTTGTGTTTGCGCTTGAGGAGTGAAATTGCACCAAGAGTACCAAATGCTAACACAGCTAATGAAGCCGAAGGTTCAGGCACTTGTGTGGGATTGTTAGCCTCTGCGTTTAGGAATTCTATTCCGTACTTAGGGGCTGCTGCTATGAGTCTTGGTATGTCAGGGGGTAATGGGGGAGTAAATGGGTCTGTCGGTGATACTGGGTCACCCACTTCCCTGAAAAACTCCTCGATTCCCGAAGGTGTCCAAACGACCAACATCGTCGCTGGATCTGTTCCGAGGTTTTTAAATGTGTGGACGTGGTCTTTGGGACTATAGATAAGGGTTCCGGGGGTTGCATTGATAGGTTGGTTATCCATCTCGAACGACAACTCTCCGTCAGTGATGTAGAACCACTCGTTTTCCCGACGATGGATGTGCGGTGGTGCCCCGGCTTGCGGTGGAACCAAAAATTCCGCTAGCGTGTACCGCCCGCCGGTATCTTTGCCCGTTTTTATAAACGTAGCCCGGTCAACTCCTACCACCCAAAGGGCTTCATAATTAGAAATTGTTTCCGTTGTCGGTGGTACGAAATCATCAATTCCTGCTGTTTCTATAAAGGTGGGCAGGTCAACCCCTGTCAGCACTCGCATTCCATGAGCTTCTGCTTTAGGGTTTATTGCCAAAGTAACTAGCAGCGAACTAGTTACGCAAAATACAGCTGATTTCATTGATTGAAAAATTCTTGAAGAGTTGTACTTACGTGAGCGTTTATCCATAATCTTCAATCCTGACTATTTAGTGGTTTTCTAGTTGGCAGCGGACAGTACCCATGGCAAGCAAGACTTTAGAAAAATTCGGATTACACTGGAAAAAAAGTGTATTATTTTTAACTGTTACCCGAGTGTTTTCTTTCTGCTGTCCAATGGAGATCGGATGATTGATAAACTTTCACGCTCTCCAGACCAGCCTTTTGCACGAGTTCATTCACCTCATCGAGTGTAAAGGCTGCATGGAGAGAATCTCGTAATAACATATTCTGGCGCTCGTCGTACTCTGACTCTGTACCAATACTTTCAACAAAGGCATTCATCGTTGCTTCATCCACGGGTCGAATTAAATCGCGGATAAAGATTGCTCCGTTTGGTTTCAGCACTCGTTTGATTTCTAGAAAGAAGGGTAGTGGATCGGGCAAATGGTGAACGATACTATTTGAGATGACCATATCAAACTGCCCATCCTGATAAGGAAGCTGCTTAGAATCAGCTAATTCTAGAGAAATCTGTTTTTGCAAGCCAGCTTGCTCGACATTCTTTGAGCCAATGAGCAGCATATTTTTTGACAGGTCGCTGCCGATAATCTGCAACTGCGGACACTGCTGGCAAATTAAGATGGGAATGCGGGCAGTACCTGTACCTGCGTCAAGAATCAGACCAGATTGCGGACCCAACTCAATAGCACGTTGTGCAAATGCGGTATTTACTTCAGTAAAGTCCATCGCATCGTACTCAATAGCCTCTTCCGACGTATCCATGACTTCTGGTTCAAGAACTCTTTGCATTGATAAATCTCCTTAAATCTGTTGCTAAAAGGTCATTTGTATGCCGGAATCTGTAACGGCACGGTTGAGCATAGCTTGAGAATCTAGCATTTTGCCGTGGTTTCTGACAATAGTCACCACTATGAACCATCATCAGGAGTTGAAATAAAAATGCTCTTGTCAATTTGAATTTCAACCATCACTTTTTACTTTGAGGATTTACTTACATGGAACGGACACACACTCGCTAATTGACCATTTGGATCTATAAGTCGCAAACGGTTCTGCTGGAATTTATCAAGCATATCTACTGCTGTGTGTTGGGGCGCTCGCAAACTTCCCGCTTCACCACCCCCAAATTTTTGACAAACAGCTTTGTGGGAAGCACAAACAACTTTATAGGCTGAGACAAATTTGCTGTGCTGAAATTGAAGAGAGGCTGGTAGTGCCTTGTAAAGAGGCTGGATTTTCTTCAACATAGTCATAAGGTATGTATGGTCCCAGTGCATAAGTCCGCTAAAGTCATCCGCTTGAACGTTAGGAGGCATCATCATCGGACGAATCTTGTCCTCAAACATTTGTCTATTGAAACTTCCTGCTAACTCCATCGCTGCAGCTGATGCAAGCAAGAGTTCTGCTGCAGTTTCTAGCTCAATTCCAGCACCGTCTATGTTTCCAACTTCTACCTCCATTTGAAAGCGACGAAGGCAGATAATTAAGCACTGGATATAAACAGAAAAGGTCCAATGCGATTTCTTCCAGATTTCCATTGCCTCAACATTAGTCATGGCCTTTCTTCTAAACACAGGTTGAAGACTCTAACAAATAGATTTACACAGCTTTTGAAACCAATTTTTTGACTTTCTAGTTCCAACTTGGCTGATTCAAGTGAGGTGCAACAATTTAGCTCAAGCAAAGCGCGATAGGCGGTTAAAACACTTGCAACTAAACATTCAGCAGGATTTCTAGCCTGCACATGTTTTAAAGCGAAAAATCTATTGAAATCATCGATTTCCCATTGTTCTAAACAGGTATTAGTGGGGGGGATTTCCTCAGTCTCAATGACTTCCACATTCCCAAGTATCTCTACTGCTTGGTTGACAGTATTTAGAGCATACTGATCTGAAGTTTCATCTAAAGCTTGTTGAAGCAAATTGAGCACTGTGCACAGCTTGTCCTTAGACCCACTTACTTGATAACTTTTAGGTAAGCAGTCAGGTCGAAGCAAAATTAAAATCTCTGAAACTATCTTGTGGCTCACCAGAGTTACCTCATTCAAGGTTTTTATCTACTAAAATCCCTGCCTGATTACCAACAAGGAAGTTAACTACTGCCACAGTTCATCTGGTAGCCACAGCTACCAATGAGCTATTTTCTGAAAATGCAAGATGCACTCACCCAGTTGTCATAGATGTTTGAGAGCAGCAGTATCACCTACCAAACCAATCACCACTTTGTTCTATACTACAGATTTTTCTGGAGTGATTTTCCTGCGGTGGAGTTCAGCGCTGACTCGCTCAATTTCTGCTACTGGAGTGCTGGATTTCATGATGATAATCATTGGTTCACAATTCTCTTTAAATATTGCAAGTAATCGTGTAGCTGATTGACATAGCCTCAGTTATTTCAGTTGCATTTCGTTTGTTTTAAACTCTATAAGTAGTAATCAAGCCCATCTCTCTGTTTTACGCAAAAGTTCTAAATAATATTTTCTTATTAATCTACTTTTTGAACAAAAAATAATTAATTTGACACTCAAATTTCAGAGTGTATCCCCAGGTTTTTACACGATGTTCACGTGTTTGAATTCCTGGAACACCGTTAGTCTGTTTAACATAATTTGGAAATTGCTCCTGCTGATTGCACTGAACATGAACAGCGTTTAATACGACCATAATTAATTACAATTATCTCGAAATATTGCAATTAGTCATGAGCGTTTGGAGTGAGATCAGGTTACAAATCACTCATTACACTGACTGTCAAGTTACTATTGCAGACACAATTTAGTGTTTTGGAATTGGACTGGCATATCTATTAATTAATCAGTTAAGTAGGTGGGCGCAAAAAAATCTAACTAAGTTAAGAAATGTAAATCGCTTAAAAGCTTATTGTTAAAGACATTTATGCTGCTTTACATAAGTTTACATAGTTATCTTTAACCGTGCCTACCTACTTACAGTTAGCCAGTTTTTATCCAAGATGCTGCTTTTATTTTTATTTTGGAATTTGGATAGATTTATCTGCAATCCAACTGGTGCTCATATTTATTTTTTACTTTTTTGACATCTTTCTTTAGGTATATATTGTGAGATGACGATATCTTCTCATTAGTTTCTTGACTTGTCAAATGGATTTACTTAAGTTTGCTAAAACTTCATTTACATCGCTAAACCTCAACGCCAAACATAATGTGACCAACGCCTGTTTACCAACTCAACACCATCTAGGGTTTGGGTGAACGTAGACATGCATTGAACAACCTTCCCCACCAGTACTTGTGGAGTCCCCACAGATATCTAAAGTTTTCAGGTTTCTGTCACATCTTCAATCTCCTGAATTTTTTTCACTGTCTCCATAATTACTCAGTTCCAGTTGGTTAGTATTACGCAAAATAACGTGTTATTGTAACATTTCTTAATATTGGCAGTTAATATTTAAAGAATTGCTTACTGTTCTTCTAATAGTTAAGTATTCGCTTAAGTATTTGGATGACACCAATGATAAGATTTTTGGTTGAATTTGTAGGGTTGGGTGAAACCATGACAAAACAGGACTTCCTTCACTCGCGTGTACTCTTGAGACACCCACAGATATCTGTGGTGGCGGGGTTCCAACTGAAAAACTCGCTGTCTTCGTAGCGGCTCCCAAAGGGAGCTTCCTTTCAGGTTGATTTGTCGGATAAGATGGATACTCGTGGGGTTAGTAAGGCTTGGCGAACTTCGTTCCGCTTCGCTAACGTTACAGTTGTACAGTTTTATAAAAGGTGGATTTCCATGTCTTTTCTGAGACAGATATTTGCACTTAGCACACAGGAAATTTGGCAGCAGTTGTGTAACGAAATTGGTGCTGAGTTTGTCACAGTTCAACTTCTAACCACTAACCACGAACGATGAGGCGATCGCCCATAACTTCAACGTCTTTCACCTCCACTGGAAGTTTCTTCAATTCATTTGCAACTTGTTGGTTGAGGTGTTTTTCTGAAAGCCCAAAACGTTGATACATATCCGAGAGAGTCAAGCTGAGGTTACCAAACTTAACGCGGGTTGTCTCATCCAAGCTGATTTGTTTATTGTGCACCTTGGGTTTTCCTTCAACCTCTATGTACACGGGGCGATATTTTAAGATGGGCACAGTCGATAGCAGTTTGGAAATTGCAACTTGTTCTTGGGATGGCAACTCGTTTAAGGGAATTGTTCTGAAATCTATCACAGCACCTGCGGAGATTTTGCCATCTTGAATTTGAGTATTTGTCTTAACAACTGCTTGAGCAAGCGGACTTTTATCAGTCGTTTGAGCAATTCCTGAACTAATCAGCGTATTGACTTCATTTGCATCTAGTTGCACTTCACCTTTAGCATTTGCCCCTTTTAAATTGTCAGAAATTTTACTCAAGACTTGCTCTTGTGATGGTTGAATCTGAGTTTTGTGTTGGTCTGTTTGGGGAGGTAAACTTGATGTTGTCGGTGAATTTGAGTACCAAACAGGTAGCTGAGTCGCTTGTTGCCAAAAGAAGAATACAATAGCACCAGTACCAGCTATAGTACAGCCTAATACTAAGAAAAGTCGCTTGAACATGACCAAATTCCAAGCTGAGTTTTTAAGTTTCATATCTTTTTATATACATCTTTTACACCATTAAGGTCTAGGTTCAAAAAGGTGTTTAGCGTCCACTCGTGAAAAGTAACTAGTGGAAGATTTGAATAGCTTTCGTTACATTCATTTAGCATAGGTTTTTTGTTTGGTGATTAGTTCAGAATAAAGAGTAGAACAATATTTTTTGCTTTCTATTTATGTTACATCGTTTAACAAAACAAGGACTTATTTGCATCACTCAACCAAATCACGCTTGGCTTGCAGGTCAATTTGCACAAGTTTGGGGAAATGAACGCTTTGGTGAGTTTGCTCCCAAAAAAGAAGTTTGTCTAGGTGCCCAATTACATGATATTGGTTGGCTTTTCTGGGAACAAGCACCTACACTCAACTCGCAAACAGGCTATCCCAATAAATTTATGGAACTTTCAACGCCGGAACATATAGAAATCTGGTCTGGCGCTAGACAACTTGCACTTCCTTGGGGTAGATATGTAGCACTCCTGATCTCACTTCACGGAACAAGTTTGTATGAAAGATTTACAAGTTGGCAGAACTCAGCAACTTCCTCTCAAATTGTGCAGAACTTTTTAGAGAGGGAGTATGCTTTCCAAGAACAAGTGATTGCTTTTCTCAAAAATGACGAATATTATGCACCATACACAAAACCGGAAGTTGTTGAGCGTAATAGAAAGTTAGTAGCGATATGGGATGCACTATCTATTATCTTATGTCAAGAATTAACTGATGATGCATATCTTTCTGGGGTACCAACAATTGACGGTGAAACCACCCTCACACTGACTTTGAAAGAGGTCAAAAACAACCATTATCAAGTCGCAGTCTCTCCTTGGCCTTTTCAGGCCAGTCAGGTAGAACTCGTTTATGAGGGACGACTTCTACAAGAGACTTTTAGCGATGAAAAAGCGATGCGAGAGGCTTTAATGGGTGATTGTGCAGTGACTTTGAGCACGACTTTGCAACCAGATTAAGAGTTTTTTACCAGTTACCAGTTATCAGGGAGGTCAAGAAATCCCTGACTCTGTTCACTGTTTACCCTTCAGGTATGCGCAAAGCGTACGCCTGACGGCTTTAGCCCAGAGGGCGTGCCGTAGGCATACGCCAGAGCAAGCGTGAGGGAAACCCTCATCAAGCACGCTTACTCACTGTTCACTGTTCAGTGTTCACTTTGTCGCGATGATGTGGTTCTTGAAGAAACATTGGATCGGGACCAGAGGGGATAATACCACCTGGGTTGAGTGGGAACAAGTTTCCGTAGTAGTCCCGCTTGACACTCTCTAAATCGCAGGTGTCAGCAATACCTGTGATTTGATACAAGTCACGAAGATAAGGTCCCAGGTTTTGATAGTCCTGAATTCTTTTGCGGTTACACTTAAAAAGCCCATAGTAAACAGTGTCAAAGCGGAATAACGTTGTAAACAAACGGACGTCTGCCAGTGTGACAGTATCTCCACAAAGGTATCGAGTGGCATTCAGGGCTGTGTCAATTTCATCAAGAGTGGTGAACAATTCATGATAAACTTGATCATAGGCTTCCTGTGTTTGGGCAAAGCCGCAACGATACACGCCGTTGTTTACGCTTGTGTAAATCCTTTCATTCCATTGGTCAATCTTTTCTTTGAGTTCCTGTGGGTAGAGGTCTAGTGTGGGATTGTTTGCGAACTCGTTGAATTGTGAGTTCAGCATCACAATAATTTCTGCACTTTCGTTGTTAACTATCGTCTTTGTCTGAGAGTCCCATAAAACTGGAACTGTAAAGCGTCCACCGTAACCAGGTTCTGCCAATTCATAAAGTTCGGCAAGCGTACGGCAACCTTCGTATTCCTGATTAAACACCCAACCTCCTTCAATTGGGGAGGGTGAGACTGTGTGAAGCGATATTGCTTGTTCAAGTCCTTTGAGCGATCGCACAACAAGAGTACGATGTGCCCACGGACAACCCAGCCCAGCTATGAGATTGTAACGTCCTGTTGCTGGTTGATACAAATTGCCTTGGTCTGTTCCAACAGAGTTTCTAAATTCGCTGTTTGGTCGAATATACTCGCCTGACTTGTTACGAGGAGCGAGTTTCGACATCATCAAATGCCAAATAGTCGTCCAGACAAACTTTCCTAGCTTAATGATGAGCTTTGGTGGGAGTGACTTCTTACCCTTTTTTGTTTTGAGTTTTTTGTCTGCTGCTGGTGACGAGGTTTGTTGTGACATAATATTAAGCCGTACATTTTACGGTGATTTGCGCGGGAGTATGAAAGCTCCGGAGGAGCAGGCACGTAGTGCCGAACTCCGTGCTTTAGACCGGAGATGAAAGACTCTGAGTGAAATTTATTTCCCGTCAAGCTTTCTCTTTAGAGAACGTACAAAATTCCTTAACACATCGGATTGCGTTCTTTGTTCTTGCTCGCAGTACTTAGCTAAAATTTCCTTTTCTTGTTCAGTCACCCGAAAAGTTACGTAATTATTGGGTTGTGCCATTGATTATGTACCTCTAATAGTGGTACAGTGATGATATCAGAATGTTCCTAATAACTCACTAGGATGTTCCTAGTTACAGCGTTTTTCATCTATTTGAACCACAATCTTTCGTAGGGGCGCTGCGGCCTAGATCCCCTACAGTGTGGTCTATTTACCCGAAAATTGCTGTAACTCAAAAAAACAAGTTGTTTAATGGCGAGAATGAAAACAACCTCTGAACAATCGCGTTGACCTATAGCAAACTATGGAAAATCCTGTCAGCGACAGCGACTGTAAGGGTCGTAGTTGGTAAACGAGATGGGGTGTTGGCAGTCCCCGGAGTCTCAACTCCCTCCCTAATACTGCTGTGAAGCAGTTCTAGCAATAGTAGGGGAGTAACTTCATGAATACAGTTCTACGGAGAACTGGGCTAGATGGGAGAATCTGCGTGTCAAAAGAGCGCAGAGTCTCAACGAGCGATCAAGGAAGTGTATCAAGCTTATGCTCCCTCATTTGTCCGATATGAAGGTGCGGAAGTTAAAGCGAAGACTTTGAGGGGGTTCAGACAACAAGTTTTGGACTCCGGTTGCTTCAAAGAGTTGGTCGTTGAGCAAACTGCGTGTGAAGTCACCTATAGCATTGATAATTATCTCAAGCTTTTAAGTACCCTTAGGAGACTGGAACCACAAACGAAAGAGTTACTATTTTCAGGATTGCGAGAGAAGCTAGAAAAATTTGGAGATAGCGTACAACTAAAGTTTCTTTCTGCTGTTCATGTTGCCTGCAAAGACAGCTACACTGTTGAGGTCGAATAACTCGGCAGAACAACCCGAACGATTTCAGGATAAATCGGTTATTGTTGGGTCGCACAAAGATGTCAGACTCAGTAATGACAAGTTTGGTTGATCACGATGTCTAAAAGAAAAAATCGTAATCCTGACCATGTCAAACGACATAATACTCCCACTATTAATAACGAAGTAATTAGCCAACAGTTAGAAGCTTTATTAACTCTAGCAATTGATGCCCAACAAAAATACTATAAGCAATTAGGATTGCGTAATCGTATAATTAATTTGTCTTTGATGGTGGCAGGGGTATTAACACTGCTATGGAGACAAGTTCCAAGCGTACAAGAATTAACTCGCTTGTTTGTACAAAGAGGGCACTCTTACGACATTTCTAGTGTCAAAAATCTATAATCTTGAGTAGTGCAATTCGCTATCTTATTCTGTCTGTAGTTACCATGACCACTTCATCCCGTCGCTATCACATCACTACCTTCGGTTGCCAAATGAACAAAGCCGATTCAGAACGTATGGCTGGCATCCTAGAAGACATGGGCTTTGAGTGGTCAGAAGACCCGAATCAAGCAGATTTAATTCTCTACAACACCTGTTCCATTCGTGATAATGCTGAGCAAAAGGTATATTCATATCTTGGTAGGCAAGCAAAGCGTAAGCATGAGCAGCCAGACTTAACTATCGTTGTTTCAGGTTGCGTTGCCCAACAGGAAGGCGAAGCACTGTTGCGACGTGTACCAGAATTAGACTTGGTGATGGGACCACAACACACGAACCGTCTGCAAGATTTACTACAACAAGTGTTCGACGGCAACCAAGTTGTCGCAACTGAACCCGTTCATATTATGGAAGATATCACCAAGCCGCGACGGGATAGCACCGTAACCGCCTGGGTAAATGTGATTTACGGCTGCAATGAACGCTGCACTTACTGTGTGGTTCCTAATGTACGCGGTGTGGAACAGTCCCGTACACCCGAAGCAATTCGGGCGGAAATTGAAGAAATCGGGCAGCTTGGTTTTAAAGAAGTAACTTTACTCGGTCAAAATATTGATGCTTACGGGCGAGATTTACCAGGAGTCACGCCAGAAGGTCGCCATCTGAACACTTTGACAGACTTACTTTACTACGTTCATGATGTGGAGGGAATTGAGCGGATTCGGTTTGCGACTTCTCACCCGCGTTATTTCACCGAACGCCTGATCAAAGCTTGCGCGGAATTACCCAAGGTGTGCGAACACTTCCACATTCCCTTTCAATCTGGAGATAACGAAGTTCTAAAGCGCATGAGTCGGGGTTACACTCATGAAAAATATCGCCGGATAATCGACACAATTCGACAGTATATGCCAGATGCGTCGATTAGTGCTGATGCAATTGTCGGTTTTCCAGGTGAGACAGAACAACAGTTTGAAAATACTCTCAAATTGGTAGAAGATATTGGCTTTGATTTGTTGAATACAGCAGCGTATTCTCCACGTCCTGGAACACCTGCGGCAATTTGGGATGAGCAATTGAGTGAAGAAACCAAGAGCAATCGCCTACAACGACTCAATCATCTGGTTGCGATCAAAGCAGCCCAGCGATCAGAGCGTTACATGGGACGCATTGAAGAAGTCCTAGTAGAAGACCAAAACTCCAAAGACAAAACTCAAGTGATGGGACGCACCCGTGGAAACCGTCTCACTTTCTTCGCTGGTGACATCAATGAACTCAAAGGGAAGTTGGTTAAAGTAAAAATTACCGAGGTTCGTGCTTTTAGCTTAACGGGTGAGGAGATTCCGGTCTTGGAATGCTCCCGCTGTGTGTGACAGCACAAAATTTAAATGCGATAACATAAGACGTAGCATTGCTACGTTTATGACATCACACAACAAAAATTGAAATTGTGTATGGCGTCTATTTCACATCACTTTGTGACTATGGCTTACAACAATGCTTGGGCGAATCACCGTTTGTTGAAAGCTTGCAGTTGTCTGAGTCAGGTTGATTTTGTTGCAACCAGAACAAGTTTTTTTCCTTCAATCAAAGCAACACTGAATCACATACTAACTGTTGACTGGTACTACATTGATAGTTTGGAACGCAGCATAAAAAGTGAGTCACCAAACAATGAAGCTTGGAAATTCTTTGAACCTGAAGAGCCTTTTGAAACATGTGCAGAACTACAACAGGCGCAACGTGAAATAGACTTGCGTCTCATTACACTTTGCAAAACCTTGACAGATGCAGTAGTTAATAATCTAGTTAGCATTCCTCGACATAACGGTATTCATACTGAACAAATTTCGCGAATTCTTGCTCACCTTTTTCAACACCAGATTCATCATCGTGGGCAAGTACATGCAATGCTTGCAGGAACAGCAATAAAACCTCCACAAGTTGATGAGTTCTTTTGTGCTAACGAAGCACAACTGCGAGAGGATGACTTTCGCGAGCTTGGTTTTTCTGAGCAGGAAATCTGGGCTTAAAATAAGGACGCCTTTTTCCAAGCCCCAAAGACAAAACTCAGGTGATGGGACGCACCCGTGGAAACCGTCTTACTTTCTTCGCTGGTAATATCAATGAACTCAAAGGGAAGTTGGTGAAGGTAAGAATTACCGAAGTTCGCGCTTTTAGTTTAACTGGTGAACCTGTGGAAGTGCGGGAAGCTGTTTTTATATAAGGATAACTCATTTAATAGACAATTTTATTTTAAAATTTGCAATTACAAATCTTTATGAAGTTTGTAAAGTTTTTCTCATTGTTGAGAATAGCATCAATAAATAACGACTTGACAATAGTTTCAGGGATTTGTATGATTTTCATAGTTTCGACAGCTGTCGTCATAATCAAGGGAGCCGTATAACTCAATTAAAAAAAACAATAGAAAAAAATAGAGGAACTTTACTCAGATGTGCTACGCTATCTGAATTTGAGGGTGATAGAGGTATTTCAGATGACGAAGCTGCGAGTGGGGTTACTCTTTGGTGGTTGTTCGGGAGAACATGAAGTTTCTATAAGTTCAGCACGGGCGATCGCCAGAGCATTGACGACAGAGCAAAATACTGATATATACGAAATCTTGCCTTTCTACATTCAGAAAGATGGACGTTGGCTAGCAGGAGATGTCCCGCAACAAGTTTTGGAATCTGGAAAACCGTCGCAATTACCAACTACATCTAATGAGCAATTATCAGTAGCCAAAACTCAAATTCTCAGCCGTTGGCAATCTCCTTCCCAAGTTGCAGAAGTCGATGTTTGGTTTCCCATTCTCCACGGTCCCAACGGAGAAGATGGGACAATACAGGGATTACTCACCTTAATGCAAGTCCCCTTTGTTGGTTCTGGAGTGTTGGGTTCAGCGGTGGGAATGGATAAAATTGCCATGAAAACAGCCTTTGCCCAAGCAGGATTGCCGCAGGTAAAATACAAAGCGTTAAATCGAGCCCAAGTTTGGTCGAATCCTTGTGTTTTCCCGAAACTGTGTGATGAAATTGAAGCAAGTTTGGGTTATCCGTGCTTTGTCAAACCTGCTAATTTAGGTTCATCGGTTGGTATTGCTAAAGTGCGATCGCCCCAAGAATTAGAAGCAGCATTAGATAACGCCGCCAGTTACGACCGAAGGATTATCGTTGAAGCTGGAGTTGTCGCACGAGAATTAGAATGTGCGGTTTTAGGAAATGATAGTCCAAAAGCTTCAATTGTTGGTGAAATTACTTACGCAACCGATTTTTATGATTATGAAACCAAATACACAGAAGGAAAAGCAGATTTACTGATACCAGCATCTGTACCGGAAGCTGTGACTCGTCAAATTCAGGAAATGGCAATGCGCGCCTTTGCTGCCGTTGATGCTGCTGGATTGGCAAGGGTAGATTTTTTCTACGTGGAAGCGACAGGAGAAATTTTCATTAACGAAATCAACACATTACCAGGTTTTACAGCAACAAGTATGTACCCTCTACTCTGGGCGCATAGCGGTGTCTCTTTCCCGGAATTAGTTGATAGATTAATCCAACTGGCTCTGGAAAGACATTCTGCTTTCTCAACAACGCAAGAGGAAAAGTGATTTCCCATCTTTGGTGAAAAAGTATTAAAAAATACATTTTTACCAGAAAAAAACATCAGATTAAGTCACCAGTGTTTCCAAAAACTATACTTAAATAACATAAGTTTCTACGGATACATCCTGGTTAACCCTTCAGTACAATTTATAACTGGAGGGTAAAAATGAGCAAAGCAACTATGGAAAATAGCCAGAGTGTACAGCAGCAGTCATCGCAATCAAAAGCACCTATACCTGAGTCTGGGAAGAAAGTTCCAAGAGGAACTCAGAGCAAAAATCCCTTAATAAATCTGCTCGTACATCATACTTGGCTATTGCCAGCAGGATTGTTATTGATTTTTCTAGGTAGTAGTGCTGCTGCCTTGTACAGCTTGGGCTATGTAGGGCGTGTGCAACCAGAAGAAGCAGAAATAGCTGAAACTGAAATCATCAAACCAATCAAAGCACCCTCCAACCCAATCAATCCTACACCTTTATGGATGGTAGCTGCTATTGCTCTAAGTTGTGGTAGTGGTACCTTAATATTATTCCTACTGCTAAACCGTCCAGCACAGCGTACTGAAGCCAGAAATCACATTAATCGCTATCAGAAACGCTTAGCAAAACGTCGTCCAGGATTAGAACCTCGTCCCAACAAGAGTGTACCAGCGTTTGTGCCATCAAAACCAAAGACGCCTGTTGTAGCAATGCCAGTTCAAACAAAATCTGTAGTCACAGTTTTACCACCAGAGCAAAATGTCTCACAGGGTCAGGGTAAAGAATCTCTGGCGAATATGATGGATATGCGCAAACATACTCCATTGTCAACAATTATACGTAAAGATTAATACACAATAATTAACACAATTCACTCAACCGTACTGGAGTCGAAAATTTCTACACTTCATACGCTGTGCTCAGCGGTCGGAGATTCCGTTTCAAAAAAAGTTGGAAGTTGGAAGTTGGAAGTCGGAAGTTAGAAGTTGGAAGGCAACGTGTTTGATGAGTTGCGATAGCGCAGCGTGACCGAAGGTCATAGCTCCAGCTTTCTGACCACAGTCATGCAATCGCGCTCCTCGCTTGTTTTGATCAATTCGTCTTTGCAAACACTGCGAGGATAAGACAGATAATTCAATTTGGACTAATTCAACCCTATGGCTCTTGCCACGCCTTACGGTGAGTAAGCGCACTGCGGGAGGGTAACCCTGGCGCAGGTGACTGGTGTTAGACCGGAGGGCGTGCCGCAGGCATACCCGTAAGGGTCTTGGGGTCTCACGCCACTCCCTACCCTACGGGAAGCCCTATGCCTACGGCACGGCTGCGCCTATCGGGTATCTCCTGCACCAGACGCACTCGCGTCCGGGGGTAACTCCTGAGTCCTATGTCTGCGGCACGGCTAAGCGCAGAGCGCATAAGCAATCGACTGTTGCGGAGCCACTGCGTTGGTGAGGCAGTCCGCAGAACAGGGGGTTTCCACGCCAGGTGCACCGTCCTTGGGAACCCCCCTTCGGGTTCACCAGTCGCCTAGGTCGGGAAAGCCGTCATTCGCGCCCTTATTCACCGCAACGCACTGGCTCCCCATGAGGAACTGCCGAAAGGGTTTCCCGGCTTGAAGCAAGTGGCGTCCAAAACTGCGACCCCCTCACCGCCAGAGGCGTCTACAAGTCGGGAAACTCTAGCCGAGGGGTGGCTCCCCAAGTAGAGCATCTGGCGTTCTCCCGACAGCCAGGCGACTGGCGTATCTCCTCCACCAGACGCTAAGCGCCAAAGGCGCACGCTGCGCGTAAGCCCAAGCCGCGTGCGCTTGCGCTTACGCTTTAGCCCTCCGGGTATGCCTGCCTTCGTCTGACGACGTTCAAAGTAGCGTGTGCTTTGCTATGAGGGTCAGTCGCAGGAGAACCCCCAAAGGCGCTTAGGCTCACGAACTGGGATAGAACTCCTCCAAAGATTTTTGCGAAGCTTCGTACACCTTTTTCTTCTTCAGAGTTAAGAGTTGCCTGTTGCCTGTTAAGCGTTCACTGTTAACTGTTCCTTGTTAAGCGTCTCCACCAGTGATTCTCAAAAATCTTTGGAGGATTGCTATATAAGGCTTTGAGTCTCAGTATGCTTTCAAAATTCCAGTCGAATTCCTATAAATTACTACGGATAAAGGGGTGTGACCCATCATTTATTTATAGAATGTTAAGGGGTGTAACCCATCATTTCTTCATACGAAATTAGGGGTCTAACCCCACATTAATGTGTGACCAAAACAGGCATAAAATTAGATGTCAGAGAGTAATGAAGGCGATTTCAGCAATGTGCATAAATTAAGCTAGACTCAGGATGATTTTGCAAAAAAAGCAATTATATATCTGGATTTATTACCCATTTATGCTCTGTTAGGTAGTTTGCAAAAAAAAAATAAAAAAATTGCCAAAGTGGCAACCAACCTATGAGTGAATCGATTAAATTAAAGAAGGTAAACGACTTCAAGGGTTTTGTTATCAGGGTGTATCACATACCATAAAATATTGATACACCTTTTACCAAAAAACCCAAGAAAAATAGAAAGTATATCTCCAAATGATCTACTGACTAGTTGTCGAGATAAATAAATATGAATAATCAAGTTTACATTTACCGCACCAGGAATATTCAGCCCGTACAGGCGTTGTCCTTGACCTGCACATTAGCCCCCTAAATCACTGGCAGTGTCTGTACATATTCCTGTCTCTTCAGCGGTAAATGGTAAGTGGGAGCTTTGAAGGCGTTTGGTATGCTTGCTCCCACTCTTTTTTTTATTCGTAGCAGTTGTTGTTAAGTAGCTACGCTTTGCGTAAAAACAGAAAGATAAAAAGCGTGGTAACCACCAAAATAATGCGCTCATACTCTTGTCTTATCGTGCGAAATTTCATATTCATTCACTGTATATATAACTAAGCCTTACCAGACAGGAGCGCAGAAATGACAGTTTCTGAGTTAGTCAGCGCTGTTAAACAATACAATTTAACACTTACGGTGCTAGAAAAAGCAGCTACGACACATCCATCACCACAACAAGTTCTGAATGTTTTGATAGCACGGGATGAAGTACGCGCAGTACTGACTGCTAAAACTCAGAACGACGAAGAAAGTTTGATGGTAATCATCTTTCTTGATCAGCGCTTAAAAAAACAAGCCGGGTTAATTACAAAAATAGTGAACTTAGCTGAGTGGCGTGCTAGTTTGCATCCATCACCAGAAGCTTGGTGGTGGTTTCTTGAACCTCCTATTCAGCGATGGGATCACCTTGATGGGTTATGGAGTGCGTTGAGTGTAACGTCTCTAACAGCTACCCTCAGTTTAGTCGTAGACATTTCTACACGCTTTTTAAGCGGTGGACCAGATACGTTGGCAGCATTTGCAGTTATTTCTCAAAGTTGTTTAACTTTGCTAGCAGCTGGTGGGGTATTGACGACCGCTGGGCGACAAGCAATAGAAAGCCTTTTGAAAAAATTAAAAATTCCCAAGCATTTTTGGCATGAGGCGAGTTGCGGTTTTGCAGGATTGCTGCTGCTATGTACTATTGCCTTCCGCCTTTCGTTACCTGAAATTGCTAAGGAATACAACAAGAAAGGAGTTGAAGATTACTACGCTGGTAGATTAACTAGTGCTCTGTTTAATTTTAACCGTGCAATTAAGCTTAACCCAGACGATTTCGATGCTCACTATTATTTAGGATCTTTGTACGACACCGAACTGTTTGACTTTGACCGTGCTAGTGCTGAGTACCAACTAGCAGTGCAAGCAGGTAACAACAAAGCTTACAACAACTTGGCTCGTATCTATATTCTTCAAGACAAAAAATATGACGCTGCTGTGACATTGCTTTTGGACGGTTTAAGAAAAGTCAGAGATAAAGATGTCAGGTATAGCCTCCACAAAAATCTGGGTTGGGTAAGACTGAAGCAAAAACGCTATGCAGAAGCCAAAGCTGAACTTCAGGAAGCTATTGAATTAGGACGTGATAAAGCACCAGCTTACTGCCTACTCGCACAAGTATTGGAAGGTCAAAATAAAAAGAAGAACGCACTCAGTGAATGGGAAAAATGCCTGAACCAAGCTTCATCTAATTTACCAGATGAAGATAACTGGATAGGAATGGCACAAGAACGTTTGAAAGGAGATAAGTAATGAGACGCAAAGCTTGTATTTTTTTTATTGTCTTGGCAATCATGATGGTAGCAGCACAATCTGCTTTTGCAGCACCCACACGATTAGGAAAAATTGTTTTGGTCACACCAAAGAATAAAAGAGTGCAGATCAAAAGAAATGGAAAGTGGGTCAAAGTAGTTGAAGGAGCGGATTTATACAAAGACGACCTTCTGAAACCGCAAAGTGGAGTAACAGCCAAAATACTTTGCACTGCAAGTTCGACTAATTTCCTTCCCAAGCGAGTACCTGAAGAGATTCCATCAAGTGTGAATAGTTTTTGCCGACAACAACAAGTATCACTCTTAACTCAACGAGTCATAACTAATCAGCACACAGAACAAAATGGTAGTGGTGTAAACGGTAGTTCTACAACTCAAACTTCCACAACCAACAACCGCCAAATCCAAAATCAAAGAAGTGGTCGCTTTGTCCACCGCGAGGATGGCTCCTCCGAAGTTCACCAAAATCAAGATGCTCGCCAAACTACCGTGCAAAATGGTGCTGCAACTGATGGAAGTGATCAGGATTTTCGGGTAAATCAGTCTGGGCGTCAAAGAAGTATAGACACAAGATTAACAACACAAGAAACTATTACCTCACTAGAAACATTGATTAAAGAAGGTAGCCAAGCAGCATTTGTTTACCGTCAACTCGGAGATCTTTATCAACAGACAAATCAACAAGACTTGGCCCAAAAGCGTTACTTAAAAGCGGTTGAACTCGCAACAACTGCTAAAGATGTGGAAGAAAAAGCCGGTGCGCAAGCAGGACTGGGAGAATTATATGCGGCGCGTGGTAATGTTAAGCAAGCAGTCCGTTATCTAAAAAATGCCCAGACTGGATATGAATCCTTAGGAAATAAGCAACAAGCGAATACAGTTAGGCTCAGAGTAGAGGAATTAACTAAATAACCCGCCCCCGGTGCCCACCAAGCTCTGACAAATGCCATCATAGTTATGGTGAGAACACATTGGAGATAAGACAACGGTTTACGCACGCCCTCTAGCACGCTTAATTGAACAACTCCAACGCTTACCTGGAGTCGGTCCTAAAACTGCCCAGCGTCTGGCATTACATATTTTAAAGCGACCAGAAGCAGAAGTTGAGGCTCTGGCGCAAGCTCTGATTTCGGCAAAAAAACAAGTGGGTTTGTGTTCTGTTTGTTTTCACCTATCTGCTGAACCAGTTTGTGAAATCTGCCGCAACCCAAACCGTGACAACACAGCTATCTGTGTGGTAGCAGATTCCCGTGATTTGATAGCCTTGGAAAAAACCCGTGAGTTCAAAGGCAAGTATCATGTTTTAGGTGGGGTGATTTCTCCCATTGAGGGCATTGGTCCAGAACAGTTGACTATCCAAGCTTTGGTGCGAAGGGTGAGTCAGCACAAGCCTGAAGAAGTGATTTTGGCAATCAGTCCAAGTGTGGAAGGTGAAACAACGACACTGTACATCGGTCAACTACTAAAGCCATTTACCAAAGTGACGCGGATTGCTTTTGGTTTGCCTGTGGGTGGAGATTTAGAATACGCTGATGAAGTGACTTTGGCAAGAGCTTTGGAAGGTCGCCGAGAGTTAGATTATTAACAGTTATCAGTTATCAAGTACCAGTTATCAGTTATCAAGGAAGCGCAGTAGGAAACGGACTCGTCCACCCCTTGTTCACTGTTAAGCGTTCCCTGTTGCCTGTTTTAAAAACCTACCCTTGAAAGAAAGGAGACCGGTGAGTCCCCCTTGCAGCCTTAATGATAAGTCTTTAACCGGACTTGATATTACTTGTCAGCAGACCCTGGCTCAGTGAGATTGCGGTGCAGTTCGGCATTAACGGTATCAGGCAAGACCTTACTGACAGTACCCAGAACCTTCGTCTTCAGCGATCCCGCGATAACGTCATCCTTGCCTGCCATTAAAGCTTCAAACCCTTGCTTCGCTACTTCAGCTGGGTCGTCTTTCTCGCTCGCGCCCACCTTGGTGTCGTCCATATCCGCACGGTGGAAGAAGTTGGTATCGGTGGGTCCGGGCATGAGCGCAGTGACGGTGACTCCGGTATCCTTCAACTCGCTGCGTAGTCCTTCGGAGAAGGAGTGAACAAATGCCTTGGAAGCTGCGTAGACCGCCTCGAACGGACCGGGCATCAGGGCAGCAATGGACGAAGTGAAGAGAATTCGTCCCTTGCCGCGATCGACCATGTCCTTCACCACCCGTTTAGCCAGATGTACAGATGACACGACGTTCAGGTTGATGAGATTGAGCTCGTCTTTCAGGTCGGTCTCGCGGGCGAAGTCGCCGCCGACTCCTACGCCCGCGTTAATAGCGATCGCATCCACTGGTCGCCCAGTCGCCTTAATCTTGTTGTAGAGTGTCTCGACACCGTCATAAGTGGCCAGATCAGTCTGGACCGTTTCCACCTTAGCACCCAACCCAAGGAATGCTTGAGCAGCTTCGTTAATGCTTGGACCAGTAGCTGTGACAACCAGATCAAAGCCGTTTTGAGCGAACTGTTTGGCAAGTTCGTAGCCGATACCATTAGAGGCACCAGTCACGACAGCTAGGGGTCGGGTCAACGAATTATCCATGATCTTTTACTCCTTTTGTTGTATTTCTTCTACTTCAAACCACCGTAACCAGTAAAGCTAAACAGTGCGTGTCTCAAATGCTCGTCGCTAATATTATTTCCACTGGCAGTTTGCCTGGTTTGGCAAGCACACCTATGATTGCGTCTGCACTGGTCGTTTGATCCCACCTGCTCATTTCACGGTTAGCCTGCTGAGTGATGGTGAATGAGCTACGATATGCTTGAATACACTAACCCAACTCTTCGATGTAACTCACGCAAATAAGTATAAACAGCACCGAAAGAATCTCTCCTCTAACCTTGGTTGCTGATTGAACTGTCTAAAGTCATAAATTAGCGCTAACTCTAGATGCGATGCCCCAGCAGGGGGCGCTAGCATTGCTGATCGCGCATACAAAAGCACGCTTGTAAAGCACAAAAGTGACAGCGTGACAGGTAATCGTTTATTTTAACTGGACTTGGCAGCATTCGCAGTTGAAAACTACTAACGCGAGGGCAGGCAGGATTATACCAATTCAAAATTCGCTCATTCAAAATTAAGAACCCCACGTCAGCCCCTTCGCTGAATTCAGCAAAGGGGCTTGCATCCTAAAATGATTAATTTCAAAATTACTTCTTTCTTGGTTTTTGATAGCGCAGCGTGCCCGCAGGGCATACTTTGATGAGCGAATTGTTTGGTCACCTCCAACACGCCTGAATGCGTGCAAGTAATCTATCCAAATTGATCGGCTTACGGATAAAATCATCAAACCCTATATCTAATTCTTGCATGCTACTCATTTGTTCAGAACCTGTAATCAGCAGAATGGGAATGAAAGGTAACTTCTTATTTTGGCGGATACATCGGGTTAACTCATAACCGTCCATCTCAGGCATAATCACATCTGACAGGACTAAATCAGGTGGCGAAGCCTCTATTTTCGCTAAAGCTATACTCCCATTTTTGGCTGTATCAACGTCGTAGCCCTCTGCTTCTAAAGCAGCTTCAAGCAAAGCTACATTGAGTTGACAATCGTCCACAACTAATATTCGACGACGTTGAAATGATTGCATAGATGCATATCCTTAATTCATGCAATGACAAAATTTTAGTATTTATACTCATTTGTATTGAGTTTGACAAAAATCTTAACATTATAATCATTTTTTGAATAGGTGACTAAAGTTTGACTACTTCCAACAAAGTCCACAGTCAAAATAAAGCAACAACAACTAAGGAGGGTTAAATGAGTGAGCAGCTACATACGCGGTGATCAAGGTTACATAACAAGATTTCTATGTCGACTAAAACACACCATATGCAAGAAAGTGAGAAACTCTGACTCTCTTAACACCATTTCACTTTAAGATTAATACAAATGGGCAACAGAAGAGCATAAATTTCTCTTGTGGTGGAAAATAATTGTAAAAAAATCATTTGTATCAGCCAGGCATTTCGTGAAATACTATAAATAGTGAATAACAACCACTGATAACCGTTGACTTACGTGTTCAAAATAAGCTCGTTTCTTGCTTATTAATCATGACAGTCATCACTATAAAATTTGCAACTTCTACGTGTCTTAGCTGAATTCTTCCTTTTGATAGTATCAAAAATACTTCTCAAGTCAGATTTCTGACCATAACTTGAATTTCTCCAGGAATTTTACGGCATCTAACCCTGTTTTCTCGCTATAGTCATTGTCAGTATTGATGTCATTACAGTTGAACAGTCACCTTCATCAGATGAGTGTAGTTCCATAAACACGACAATTTCCAGTAACATAATGTTGTATTGTTTGAAATCCAAAACTGAAAACCATCGCTTTTGACTGACTCTGGAAAATTGTGAATAGCTAATTTCACTCCCCACTTCAGCTAACACTACTGGTAACGACTATGACGCGCTCTCCAAACTCAGGAAATGAACAAGAGCCTAATAATCGTCGTCTGTGGCTCCTTCTGTTAGGACGTACTAGTCTTGTTTTCGGAGTGATTTTACTCGCTGGAATTGCTGGTGGTGTTTTGTGGGCAAGGAACTATGTGTATAAAGAATTAGCACCAACGGTTGAGAAAAATCTTCAGCAACTGCTTGAAAGACCAGTACGATTAGGAGCAGTTGAACGGTTTTCGCTCTCTAGCTTGAGATTTGCTTCACTCTCAATACCAGCAACTCCCACAGATTCAGACAGAGTTGCAGCAAAAGGCGTGGAAGTACAGTTCTCCCCCTTGGAAGTTATCTTCAAACGGACATTGGGGTTAAATGTGACTTTAGTTCAACCTGATGTCTACCTTGAACAAGATCAGCAAGGGCGCTGGGTGACAACTCAAATTAAGACGGGAGAGGGAAGAAGTGTTATTCAAACTGAGTTGCAGACAATAAGGGTTGAAAATGGAGATGTGGTGTTAGTGCCAAAATCAACACCAAATATACCCAAAGGCTCAGTTACTTTAGATAAAGTTAGTGGAAGTGCCCGATTTTTGCCGAAAAATGAAGGAATTAGCTATGACATTAATGCTCAACCAACCAGAGGAGGAACAGTTAAAATAACCGGAGACACACGACTGAAATCACAACAAACGAACCTCAAGGTACAAACCAAGAATTTTGAAGCATCTGATGTCAGTCGATTAATTGAGTTACCAATTGTTTTGGAAGCAGGTCGTGTGGATGGTGACTTAGCTGTAGAATTACAGCCAGATGAGCAACAACCACAAAAGCAGAACGTTGCGATTAATGGAACGGCTGTTGCTAATCAAGTCACGGCTCAAATTCAAAACGTTCCCCAAAAGTTTATCAATTCCAATGGCAGATTAAACTTCCAAGGGCAGACAATTGCTCTAGAAAATCTCAGCACGAACTATGGCAAAGTTCCTACTCTGGTCAATGGATCTCTCAATACTCAAACAGGTTACAACATTTCTGCTCAGGTAAAAGCAGTCAGTGCGAAAAATCTCCTCGATTCGCTGAAAGTGAATTTACCCGTTCCGGTTGCTGGAGAAGTACAATCAAATATTCAGTTGCAAGGACCAATTCAACAGCCAATCTTAAGCGGAACCGCAAGCAACACAAAACCGGTTCAAGTTGACCGCGTTGTATTTAAGACTATTAGCACTGGCTTTCGTCTGAGTGTATCTCAAGCAGCATCTAGTCTTGCTGTTTCTAATCTACAGGTCATTCCTGCAACAGGTGGACAAATTACAGGTAACGGTCAAATTCCACTCGGAACTAACCCCCAACAGGGTGGAGCGAAATTTGATATTCAAGCTGAAGGAATTTCAGCAGATGCACTGGCAACTTCTTATGGCTTTACTCCCCCCACAACTATTGGTAATGTATCAGCGAAAGCTGAAATTTCTGGTTCACCAAGCGGTGGGAAACAGCCTTTGACGATGAATATTGCTAGCGTTCAAGTAACGCCGCCAGCAGGAGGACAAGTCACCGCAAACGGTCAAATTCAACTTGTCCCTCAAGGTAATGTTTTGTTAAATGTTCAGGCTCAAGGTTTGCCAGGAAATGCGATCGCCCAAGGTTACGGCGTTTCAGTTCCCTTCAATATTGGTGGTATCTCCGCTAACGCTCAAGTTTCTGGTTCACTTGGTAAGCAGCCGTTACAAGTTAATGTTTCCAGAGTTCAAGTGACTCCAGAAGTCGGAGGACAAATCACCGCAAACGGTCAACTTCAGTTAGCACCTCAAGGCAGAGTTTCGTTTAATGTCCTCGCTCAAAATTTGCCAGGTGATGCGATCGCTAAAGCCTATAAAGCCTCTCCCAATTTTACCATTGGTAATGTCTCCTCAAACGCCAAGATTTTTGGCTCACTCGGCAATCTACAAACAGTCGCCCAGGTACAAGCACCCACAGCCACCTATCCCACAGCCGGACAAGTTGTTGTAAATCAACAAGGTAATAGTATTCTCTTGCCAGATGCTGTTGTCAAACTGGCAGGTAGTACAATTAGGGGGAGAGGTCAGCTAACACAAGGTCGCTGGCAAGCTTTTGTTAATGCTCAGCAAATTCAATTGAGTCGTTTTGCACAGGTACCAGCCCAGCTTCAAACGGGAGTCTTAAGCAGTCAGTTGAATTTATCGGGAACCACAGCTTCCTTTCAACCCTCAAATATTCAAGCTTCCGGACAAGCAAACCTCAGTGGTGTCGCAGGCGGTACGGTTAACTTAAGGAATATTAGTCTTAATAATGGTCGCTGGCAAGCTTTTGTTAATGCGCAGCAAATTCAATTAAACCGTTTTGCACAAGTACCACCCCAGCTTCAAACGGGAGTTTTAAACAGTCAGTTGAATTTATCCGGAACGACTGCTTCCTTTCAACCGTCAACAATTCAAGCTTCCGGACAAGCAAACCTTAGTGGTGTGGCAGGAGGTACGGTTAACGTCAGAAATATTAATCTTGATAATGGTCGCTGGCAAGCTGCTGCTAATATTTCTCAAGTTCAACTCAACCGTTTCTCCCAACAACTGCAAGGACGACTCAATAGCAACTTACAGTTAGCAGGAACAACTCAATCTTTTGCGCTTTCAAATATTCGCGCTGCAGGACAAGTCGGCTTATCACAAGGTTTAGCCTTGCTTGCACAACCAATCACAGCACAAGTTCAGTGGAATGGACAACAAATTATTCTTCAACGCGCAACTTCTCCGGGACTGAGTGCTAACGGTGTTGTTGCTGTTCAAGTACCAGAAACAGGTACACCTCAAGTCACTAATTTCAATCTCAATGTCCAGGCGCGGAATTACAACCTGCAAAAAGCGAGCTCGAATCTTCCAAGTAATATAGCTCTAAAAGGACAACTTGATTTTACAGGACAAGTCACAGGAACCCCAACTGCACCATCAGCTTTTGGAAACATCCGGTTGGAGAATTTGAATGTCAATAATTTAGCATTTGACCCTGTGTTAGCTGGGAATGTAAGATATCAGGGAGGGCAAGGGGGACAATTGCGACTGGCTGGTAGGCAAGACCAGGTTGCAGTTGATATTAGTCCGAACAATCGCCCAACTTCATTTTTATTTAGACGTGATGGGGCGATCGCCACTGGCAGAACCGAAGGAGACAACTTGCTCGTCAATGTGCGAAGTTTTCCTATAGCTCTTGCTGAGGGATTCATTCCCAATAATACATTAAGACCTCTTGCAGGACAAGCATCGGGTAATTTAACTGTTAATCTTAATAACTATAGTGCGGCGGGAGAGGTGGCGATCGCCAAACCTCGCGTCGGTCGAGTCACAGCAGATGAATTTCGAGGTAACATCAGTTATGCTGATGGTACTGCTAGCTTAACCAATGGTCAATTGCAAATAGGTGATAGCAGTATAGCTTTCACTGGAAATGTCCAAACAGGAAACAACCCCCAATTTCAACTCCAAGCTAACTTTGACAAAACGAAAATCCAAAGACTCCTAGAAGCATTCAACGTTTTTGACTTTGGGGACTTTGGTGGAGGGTTACAGCTTCCGGAATTAGCAGGACCAGAAGTCCTGAAAACTCAGCCTGTCAGTTTGCCAAATACAGATTTGCTCACACAGATAAAGTATTTCTCAAATATTGCAACCCGAATTGCACAACAGCAACAACAGCAAAAACAAGCAACAACTTTGCCCACACTTGCAGAATTACAAGGTACCCTGAGTGGAGAACTTCAGGTGTCTGGTTCTTTACAGTCGGGGTTGAATGCTAGCTTTAATTTTGGTGGCAATAACTGGAAATGGGGCGACTACTCAATTAAAGATGTCATAGCCAGAGGCACTTTTGCAAATGGTATTGTGACACTATTACCCTTGAGTGTGGACTTGAATCCAGGAGTTTTGGCTTATTCGGGACAATTAGGAACAGAACAACTGTCCGGACAGTTGCGTGTGACAAATTTACCTTTATCACTTGCACAGCCTTTCATAAACAGATTACCAGTTGATGTCACAGGAAATGTGAGTGCGATCGCTACGCTAGGTGGTAATTTAAAAGACCCCAGCGCCATAGGAGAACTAACACTGGTGGATGGTACTCTAAATAAAGAGCCAGTGCAGACAGGGCAATTGAGTTTTAACTATGACAAAGCTCGTTTGAATTTTGGTAGTACCTTGTTGTTAACTGGGACACAGCCCGTTAACATTACAGGAAACATACCTTTTGCATTGCCCTTCGCTTCAGTTCAACCAGATAGCGATCAAATCAGGATCAACGCCAAAGTGCAGAATGAAGGCTTAGCTTTGTTAAACTTGTTTACCAATCAACAAGTGAGTTGGGTGAATGGTCAAGGGGAAGTTAATGTAGATATTCAAGGAACTTTAAAGGAGCCAATTATTAACGGAGTCGCCAGAGTCGATAATGCGACTTTTGAAGCTGAAGCTTTAACCGACCCCTTGACAAATGTCACAGGAACCCTCCAATTTAACGGTGACACGCTCACAGTTGAAAGTATTCAAGGGCAATACAGTCAGGGTAACATAACTGCTGCGGGAATTCTTCCCATTTTTGCAAATCAAGCAGCACAGCAGCAAGCTGCAACAAATCCCCTGACGGTATCGGTGAACAATCTGAATTTGAAAGTTCAAGGGTTGTATCAAGGCGGTGTCACGGGTGATGTCGTCATTGGTGGAACAGCGCGATCGCCTAATATTGGTGGAAAAATTACCCTGAGTGATGGTCAAGTTGTGATTGGACAATCGAATACAGCGAGTACAAAATCATCAGGTACAAAAAAGACAACCGATAATGCAATAAAGACTTTCAACGTCCAACGAACTGAAACGGCAGAATCTAATACACCTGATGGTACAACAACGACCTATAGCATAGAACCAAACGGTACACAAGGTAACGCAGCAGCCAGCGCGACTCCACCGAATTTACCTATAACATTTAATAATTTACAGCTTGTTCTAGATAAAGGTGTTCGTGTCTCCACTCAGCCCATACTCGGCGGCTTTGTACCAGGAGGAGAACTGAGTCCTTCCATACTCAGCTTTGACGCCAAAGGTGATTTGACTATCAATGGTCCATTGGCCAAACCTCGTCCCGACGGAGTTATTAGTCTGACGGGAGGACAAATCAACTTATTTACAACTCAGTTTACCTTAGAACGGGGCTATGAACACACTGCAGAGTTTACTCCCAGTCGAGGACTCGACCCCGATTTAGATGTCCGGCTTGTGGCAATTGTACCAGAGGCAAGCGGGATAACAGCTAATCGTACTTTAGCCTCTCCTTTTTCTAGCGAAATTAGTGATGTTTCTGCCAATAACTTTGGGACTTTACGTACCGTTCGCGTTCGCGCTAGGGCAACAGGACCAGCGAGTCGATTGTCAACTGGTAATCTAGAATTGACTAGTGAACCTAGCCGTAGTGAAGCAGAAATTATTTCCTTGTTAGGCGGTTCTATTATTAATAGTCTTAGTAGCTTCGGTCAATCAGATGCAACAACTGGACTTGCTACCTTAGCTGGTTCTACTATATTTGGTAGTTTGCAAGGAAGCATTAGTTCGCTTGGACAGGCGATCGGCTTTAGTGAATTTCGTATCTCTCCGACTCCTAGCACCAACCAAACATCAGGATCTTCAGTTCTCGGCTTGACAGCAGAAGGTGTCTTTGATTTAAGTAGGAATTTCTCTGTTTCCCTCTCGCGGGTTTTCTTGACTAATGAGTCTTTTCGTTACAACGTTATTTATCGAGTCAATGATGATGTTCTGGTGAGAGGTTCAACTAATTTGGCAGATGAAAGTCGTTTGCTGTTTGAGTATGAGTCACGATTTTAGTACTCTACAACTGCAACACTTCACCTGTAAACTTTACAAGCTAGTATGGGAATACCGTCACTGGAGGAACGCGGGATGGTCACTACACCAGCAACCAGTCTTACATTTGAGGAGTATTTAACCTATGATGATGGCACTGGTTTTCATTACGAACTGGTGGATGGCAGGCTGGAACTGATGAATCCACCCACAATTCAACATTTCCTAATTGCCAAATTTCTTGAGCAACTGCTGGATACAGAAATGAAACGATTGGGTTTGCTGTGGCTGTGCTTGCGAGAAACTGGAGTCAGAACAGGTAGAAATAAATCCAGATTAACTGACTTGTGTGTGGTGACACAAGAACAAGCAAGAGAATTGATGAATTCGTCAGCAGTATTTCAGTCACCACCGCTGTTGATTATAGAGGTAGTCAGTCCGGAATCGATAAAGCGGGACTATCGCTACAAACGTTCTGAGTACGCAGCACTGGAAGTCCCAGAGTATTGGATTGTAGATCCTTTGGAGGGGAAAATTTCAGTCTTATTTTTGGAAGAAGGGCTGTATGAAGAAACAGTGTTTACTGATAGTCAGGAGATAAGATCACGGACTTTTCCGGAGTTGGCAATCATCGCAGAGCAGGTGTTTAACGCTGGTAATCTGGAAAGGTAATGGTCAATTCTGAATAACTCATTCTAAGCTTCCCGACAAAATTTGCATTACGTCTTCCAAATCATTGGGAACTCGGTATAAGTTCAAGTCTTGCGTCAAGACACTGTGTTCTCTATCGAGTACGGCAAACTGCCAAACAGTTCCAATTGACACAGCACCCCGTAGAAGTTGTTTGTCTTCTGCTATAGCAACGGCAATGAGTTCCACAGCAAGTTGCACAAATCCTTTCTGTAAGTTGTCATCTTTGGCTTCAATAACAACAAACTGTTGATTGCGAGTTAACAAATAATCCAAAGAACCTCGCAGTTGGTCTGACACTTTCACGGGGTATTCAGATCGGATTTGGACTTGAGCGCTTAATGCCAGCTCTATTAACACCGGAGCAATTAAAAACTCTCTTTTTCCTATTTCACTAATTAGGGAGACGTAGGGCAAATAAGCTTTAATGCGTTCAGCAAGAGCTGTTGTCCCTGGAGGTATCTCACCCAATTCATGTGCGATCACTCTCCTCTCTAGTTTATACCCAAAGTACTCTAAAAGATCTTCCGGGTAGTAGGGTAGCTTTGCATACTCAGAAAAACTTATGGATTGGGGAATTTCAATTTTCACCTCAAGTACTCCAATTCACATCAATTCTGCATATGGAGGTAGTGGTAGTATTTTCTAACCCTACCTCCAAGTTATCACGCAACTATCAACTCAGACTCACTCTCCGATGGCGCACCATCCTGCACCAAGGAAGATCTATTATCATTGCCTTGCAACATATTACTTGCAAACGCTACTAAAGCATTAATCTTACGAGTACGCCACTCATCCACAAGTTGCTGGACTTTGCTTGCAGACATCCGCCGTGTCATGGCTTCATACAAATAAGCAGCATGACCTGTTTCATCCTTAGCAATACTCAACATCCCCTGTTTGAGGTTACGAGCAATTGGATCATCTTCAGGTAAGACATTTGCCATGCGAGTAAAGTCTTTGCTAGCATCCAATTCTAAGATGTAGGTGCTAGCCATGAACACATCCCAATCAATGATCTCAGGTTTAACCTGCTCTTGAGAGTAACCTTCATAGTATGCAGCAAAAAAGGGGCTGCGTCGTTGTTGAGTTTTCTTTTCCTCTGTATTCTGAGGCAAACTTTTAAAATCTATAACTCTTTTGTTAAGTTGTTTTAAGGCATGAGCAAAGATTTGACCGTGTCTGGTTTCATCGGATGCGTGTTTTGCCAGCTTTTCGGCTAGCCATGTGTCGCCTTCTGCTGCAGCGCGATCGCCCAGCTTAGTCAGAAACGGAACAGAACCAGACTCTGCTAACTGAAAGCCTGCAAGCACATTGGGGCGGGTTTTGAGATCGCGGATTTGCAAAGCAGAGTAATAAGCCATTGCACCAGAACCAACTAAGTGCATGACATAAGTCGAGAAGTTCATGAGTAACTCGTGGTGATTGTGAGGAAGTTACATTACTTATGCTAATCCTCATTTTTGATTTTGCTCACAAAAACTGCATAAGTCCTCAAACCCCAGAAATAGATGTAATAAAAGCTCCGACAAACACCCATGAGCAACTCTAAAATCATCTTCCAGTCCAAAAAGACAATTTCTCTAAACTTTGTTGCAGAAAACGAAACCAGGTTGATTTAATTTCCACGCTGGCTTTAAACTAAACTCCATGTAGATTTCGTGTATTTTCTGAGAAAAATTTAATAATTTGTATCTACCTCCCGTATTGATACGGAACTAATTTCCCTATGCATAATTACCAACATCAACTTGAAGATGAAAGCAAAACCGACAAAAAGCGATTTTTTCAGATATATAAGACCAAAAATTAAGCTTTACAGTTTAATCTGCTTGCTAAGTGTCGTTTTATTATCCGAATCAGTCGGAGCAAGAAGCACATTAAAACAGTCGCAAATCGCACAGCAACCAGCCACAACACAGCAAGATCCAACCAGCGCCGCAGCAAAAAAAGTTTATGACGAGGGGATGGCACTTTACAAACAAGGGACAGCAGTATCTCGGCGGCAGGCAATAGAAAAATGGCAAGAAGCGCTGGTATTGTGGCGCAAGGCAGGGGATAAACGAGGGGAATAGGAGATAAACAAAATGCCCTCAAATACTTAAACTCTGCTCTGCCTTTGAGTAAACAAGTGGGCGACAAACTAGGAGAAGCAAAAACCCTCAACAATATTGGCGCTGTCTACGACTCATTAGGAGATAAACAAAGTGCCCTCAAATACTTAAACTCTGCTCTGCCTTTGAGTCAACAAGTGGGCGACAAAGCTCTTGAAGCAACAACCCTTTACAACCTCGCGTACATAGAACGCGATCGCAGCAACCTACAAGCAGCCCGCACCAACGTAGAAGCCGCAATCAAAATTATCGAAGAATTACGCACCAAAATCGACAGACAAGAACTCCGCACTTCCTACTTTGCCACTCAGCAGGACGTTTACAAATTCTACATCGACCTGCTGATGCAACTGCACAAAAAAGACCCATCCCAAGGATACGATGCATTAGCCCTACACATCAGCGAACGTTCTCGTGCCAGAAGTTTGATAGAGTTGTTAAACGAAGCTCATGCCAACATTCTCAAAGGTGCAAACCCAGAACTCATACAACAGGAACGCAACTTACGACAGCAAATTGATGCAACAGAGACACTACGGCAAAATTTAGCAAATTCACCAAATAAAAACGACTTCATCACCAAAGCAGCTATTCAAAGACACACCATAGAAATTGAAAATCTCTTCAGCCAACACCAACAAGTGCAAGCCAAAATCCGTACGACTAGCCCAGAATATGCAAAACTGACAAACCCAAATCCCTCCAAGGACATTCTCAAATTACCGCAAATCCAACAACAACTTGATAAAGACACTCTGCTATTGCAATATTCCTTGGGAGAAGAACGCAGTTATTTGTGGGCAGTCACTCCCACCTCAATGCAAGTTTACACCCTCCCCGGACAAAAGGAAATAGAAAAAGTTGCATCGGGATTTCATACAGATTTGCAGCAAGCAACAACTACTGACTTAGCCATTAACAGCGCAAAACAACTCAGTCAACTGATTCTCGCACCTGTTGCTGATAAATTACCCGGAAAGCGTTTGGTGATTGTTGCTGATGGTGGGCTACAAACGATTCCCTTTGGGGCATTAGCTGATATCACTTCAAGTAAATACCAACCACTGATGATAAACCATGAAATTGTCAATTTACCCTCAGCCTCCACCATCGCCATCCAACGCCAAAAACTTGCCAACCGCAAACCCGCACCCAGAGCCATAGCTATTCTCGCCGATCCGGTATACAGTGCTACCGACACACGAGTGACAGGTAAACCAGAAAATACTCAACTCGGTTCCGAACTCGAAGTTGAACGCTCTGCCCTTAACCGTTCCGCCAGAAGCCTGAAACGCAATGGTTTGCCCAGGCTAGCCAATACAGCAGAAGAAGCAAAAGGAATTTTAAAACTGATACCAGCAGCAACTAGCCTGGAAGCATTGAGCTTTGATGCCAATTACGACTGGGCAACAAGCAAAACCCTTAATCAATTCCGTCTCTTGCATTTTGCCACTCACGGGTTTGTCAATCAACAGCAACCAGAGTTATCCGGGATTGTACTGTCATTGGTTGATAAAAAAGGCAAGCCAATCAGAGGATACTTGCGCTTGGGAGATTTATTTAACCAAGACTACCCAGCAGAGTTAATCGTGTTGAGTGCCTGCGAAACCGGACTTGGTAAAAACGTCAACGGTGAAGGTTTAGTGGGGTTGACACGCGGGTTAATGTATGCAGGTGCAGCGCGGGTTATGCTGTCGCTGTGGCAGATTGACGATGAAGGTACATCAATATTGATGCAGGAATTTTACAAAGAGATGTTGCAGCAAAAGAAAAGTCCATCAGAGGCGTTGCGTGGAGCACAACGCAAGTTATGGGAAAACCCAAACTGGCGTAGCCCGTATTACTGGGCGGGTTTCACTGTTCAGGGAGAGTGGCGTTAGATACCTCACCCCAGCCCTCTCCTTATAAAGGAGAGGGAGAAAAGTTCTCTAAACCCTCTCCTTGAAGGAGAGGGTGCCGTAGGCGGGTGAGGTTTCTTCGCTTGGGAACACAGGACATACAAAAACTCTCAAACCAACACAACAATACCCCAGCCCTGTGGTTAGAAACGACACCAAGATACCTCACCCCAGCCCTCTCCTTGTAAAGGAGAGGGAGAAAGAAAAGACTCTTCTTACCCTCTCCTCTCCTTGATAAGGAGAGGGTAAGAAGGCGGGTGAGGTTTCTTCGCTTGGAACAGACGATATACAAAAACAGTCAAACCAACACAAAATACCCATGAAAAACAAACTCATCACCAAACAATCAATCGCATTATTTATCGCAGCGACTCTCAGCGTAATTACGCTAAATACCTGGTGGAATGCAAACGCCCAAACCACCCCAGCAAAAGCAACTCCACCCAAATATACCAAATTGCAAGATGTGAAGAACTTCAGTATCAAAGGAAACGGTAAAGCTTATCAACCTCGTAATTTGCAACAGACGAATAAACCAGATAAAGCGGATGATCAAGAATTTAAACGAGGAGTTATTGGTTGGGATGACCGAGTTCCTATGTTAAGCCGACAATATCCTTGGTCGGCAATTGGTAGAGTACAGGGATTGACCACCAAAGGCGAGGACTATCATTGCACAGGTACATTAATCAGTGAAGATGTGGTTTTAACCAATGCACACTGCGTCATTGACCCTGAAACACGCCAATTTAGTCAAAAAATCTTGTTTCTCCCAAATCTTATCAATGGCAGAGTTGCCAATGAATCGGATATTGCCCAAGTTCAAAATGTCATTTATGGCACTGATTTCACTAAAACGAAGTTAGAGAATCAAACTGACGACTGGGCGCTTTTGAAACTCGATAAACCTATCGGATTAAAATACGGATATCTCGGTTGGAAATCTTTACCGTCATCAACTCTCACCAAAAACCGCAATAAATATATTTTCGTTGGTTATTCTGGTGATTTCCCTAACACAGACAAAGAAAAGTATCGATTTTTTACTGCAGGTAAGGGACGAACAGCCAGCGTGCAACAAGGTTGCAGCATCGTGGGTGAAGAAGGCAATGTGTTGTTACACGACTGTGATACCACTGGTGGTTCTTCCGGGGGAGCAATTATTGGTGTCATAGGTAATCAACCTTATATAATTGGTCTTAATAATGCAGAAATCAAAACTCGTGATGGAAGAGCGATAATCAACCTGGGTGTGAAGATTGATTTCTTAGATAGATTGGTAGGAAAATAAGTAGAGATATTCCTATGATATGGTGTCCGGTTAATAAGTTATGATTCCCACGTTGACTGGACCCCACTCCTCAATCCCGTTTGTTTCAGTCGCCTTGGCAGGGAAGCAGGAGAAGATGATAAAAATTATCATCAGTTGTGGTGAACGCAGTTGATGATGGCTACTTACTTGGCTTCACCAATAGAATATTGTGAATTCAAAACAGCAGACTGCTGTTGGGTTTCACTCAAGGAAGAACTTTTCAAACTCAGAGACTGCACCAAACTTAGTGGTAAGGGTTGTTGACTAATAGCGTTGACGTAATTGGCACTCAAGTAGCGACGGTAACTTGGTTGATTAGCAACGTAGGTTTGGAAGAAGGGAAGACTCAAAGCCTTGACATATCGCTGTGCTAAGGCAGGACTCGGACCAATGACTTGTTCGGGAACGGGTACACCAGAAGTTTGTGATTCTCCAATTGTTGAGAAGTGGGTAGCACCATTAATTAAGACTAAATATTTATTTGGGGTGGTTAACCAGGTGAAAGGTTGAATTTGTTCTGGAAGTGCTGGCGCAACAGTATCAGCAGTGCTAGACATGATCATGATTGGAACTTTAATTTGGCTGAGACTGGCTTCTCCTAGGATACTGCTGTCAATCTGATTAATGGCGATCGCCGCTTTGACCCGTGAATCAGATAAATTATATGCAGATTTTGGTAAACTCATAGCCAAGCACTGAAGTAACAGCGAAACATTGATTGTGTCTGGTGACGCTGGGCAGTTCTTTTCTAGTTGCTTAAAATCAATTGGTGCCCCTGCTAAAGCCAAAGCTGTGTAACCACCAAAGGATTGACCGACTACGCCGACTTGTTCCAAATTCAAACGCCCTTTGTATCCAGGGTCGGTTTGAGATAAGTTAGTGAGTTGATCCAACAAATACTTTACGTCCAAAGGACGGTCAATAAATTCTCTAGGGCTTGTGACTTCTGCCGCCTTACCAGATAATAGTGCTTGCAACTGTTTGGCATCACTGCCAGGATGTTCTGGAACGGCAACGACAAAACCATAAGAAGCAAGGTGTTCTGCAAGATAAGCATAACTGCTACGATCAGAACCGAGTCCGTGGGAGATGACAACGACTGGACGAGAGCCAGATATATCTGGTAAATAAATATCAGCAGGAAAAGTGCGATTACGAGATGTATCGTTGAGCGTAATACTCCGCTTCTGCCAACGATATTTTCCTGGTCGTGGCAAGTCTCTGACTGAAATATTATCTGAGGTAGAGATATTGGCTGTATCTAAGGACTGTTTGTTGATGAGTGCGATCGCCTGTTGAGTTTGATTAACAGCATTTTGGAATGCCTCTGCGATTTCAAAACCGCGAACTAAATTTATCGAAATCGTTCTTGAGGGAAACTTGCGTAGTACATTTAATATAGTCAACTTTTGTGGATCAGCTGCTGCAAGAATAAGTGCAGCTCGAATTGCATAGAACCCGCTAATGCGAGATTCTTGTTGTACGACTTCTCCCAAATTTTCTAACAATCTTTCGCCAATAGGCGTATAAAGAAACTGGGAAACTTGTACAGCATTCAGGGGAATAGGAGTCAGCAAAAATTCCCGCAGTTGGTTGAGTTGCTCTTTACCTGCATACTGAGCATATGCAGCCAGGTCATCATCTATTTTACCTGTCTTGGCGTAGGTTTCCAGAGAATTAATCGAAATAGAGCGAGCTGCAATACCATAAGAAAGAGTCAACCGCTCTGCACTTAAGCTTGGACGAGCGGTTAGAATAGGGATTAACCCAATACTGAGAATCCCCAAAGCTATTTGTAGCAAAATTGATTGCTTCCTGACAAAACGAGCATGAGGACGCAACTGGGGAACTTTGGGGAGAGAAGGCGAAATCGGTGAGCAATTCATGAATATCACTAAAGCGCTTATTTAGCAATTTTACTTAGAAAAAAACTACCCCTCCCTAACTCTCCCTTTGCTTTTATCACAAAATCTTACAAATAAGTACTATTTGCCTAAAAACCTGATATTTGTACTACTGAGCGACAATTTTACTTATTTTCAAGTATTTTTCTCAATTACATATTAAATACTCCTAGAATGCTGAGGATAAAACCGGTGCATCACCCACTCTTTTTATTTGCCTTACCCCTAGCTACCCTAGCAAGCCTTGGCTACCTCACCGTTGCAACAGCACAAATCACTCCTGACAACAGTCTCGGTGCGGAAAGTTCTGTAGTCACTCCCAATGTCCTGATTAAGAATGTTCCTAGTGATCAGATTGATGGAGGCGCGACTCGTGGGGCGAACCTGTTTCACAGTTTTCAGGAATTTAATATCAATGCAGGTAGAGGAGCTTATTTTTCCAATCCTCAGGGAATTGCAAACATACTCACCAGAGTGACTGGGGGTAATTTCTCGAACATTCAGGGTGTCTTGGGTGTGTTGGGCAGTGCTAACTTGTTCTTGATCAACCCCAATGGGATTATCTTTGGACCAAATGCTCGGTTGGATGTGGGTGGTTCTTTTTTAGGAAGTACGGCAAATAGTTTGATATTTAAGAATGGGTTTGAGTTTAGTGCCACTAATCCGCAAGCACCGCCGTTGTTAACTATAAATGTTCCGATTGGGTTGGGATTTCGGGATAATCCCCAAAATATCACCAGTCAATCTGCTGTTCTTGGTGTTCCTCAAGGAAACTCGTTAGCACTGGTAGGCGGTAACGTCAGTTTAAATGGCGGGGGACTGGTAGCACAAGGAGGAAGAATTGAGTTAGGAGGATTATCTGCAGCAGGAACGGTGGGGCTGAATACTGATGGAAGTTTGAATTTTCCTGTGGGAGTGCAACGTGCTGATGTCTCGCTCACAAATCGGGCAGGAGTTCTTGTTAGCGGCGGCGGGGGAGGCAATATTGCAGTTAATGCCCGAAATTTAGATCTTTTGGGAGGAAGTCTTCTTTTGGCGGGGATACAGTCAGGCTTAAGAACTCCAGGCGCTCAAGCAGGCGATATTAAAATTGATGCTACAGATAGGGTGAGAATCGAAGGAACAAGGAACTCTAATGGTGGAATCTTAAACTCAACAGGCAGCTTTTCATCGAACAGTTCCAACATTACAGAACCAGGAAACGCCGGAAATGTAGTCATCAACACAGGAACCCTGGAAGGAAACGGCAATATTTTGATAGGTTCTACGACTAACGGAGAAGGAAATGCAGGAAAGATCATCATCACAGCTAAGGATAAAGTCTCCTTAACAGCGGACGCCAATAGCTTCGCCCAGGTGAGTGGTCTTGTGGGTTCATTAGGTACAGGCAATGGTGCTGACATTGTCATCGATACGCCGTCTCTCTCTTTATTCAACACCGCTATACTAAGTGGCACTTCCGGACAAGGAAATGCGGGGAATATCCAACTCAAGGTTTCTGAATCTATTTCTCTAGGTGGTGACTCCCAGTTAGCAGCTGGTACATTCGGTAGAGGAAATGCAGGCAATATAGTTATTGATGCTCCTAATGCTGCTGTTTCCTTTGATGGAGGTTTAGTCAGCACTTTTGTAGGTCGAGCCAGTACTGGCAAAGCTGGTGATATTACAGTCAAAGCACGTAATCTCTCTCTCAACAATGGCGTTTCATTGTCCACCACTACCTCGGGACGAGCAGAAGCTGGTAGATTAGCCAATGCGGGAAATATTCAAATTAATGTTTTGGAGGATGTTTCTTTCAAAGGAGGTTCAGATCTGAACTCTTCCACTTCTGGACAGGGGAATGCAGGCAATGTCACTGTTTCCGCAGGTGGGAAAATCTCCTTTGATGGAAGAGGCAGTGACGTCAGAACTGGTATCTTCAGCTATGCGTTCACAGGAGCAGAAGGTAATGCAGGTAATATTGAACTGCGGGGTAGGTCGGTCGAAATAACTAATGGTGCTGTACTTAGAGCCAGCACATCTGGCAAGGGGGATGCAGGCAGTGTGAGGATTAATGCCACTGACACAATCTCTTTTGCTGGGGTGGATGACAACAATGATATCAGCGGTATCTTCAGTGATGTGAGGAGTGGGGCACAAGGCAAAGGTGGTAACATTGAACTTCAGGCGAGGTCGGTTTCAATGACTGACGGCGCGCAACTGTCCGTCAATACCAGTGGCAAGGGGGACGCTGGTAGTGTGAAGATCAATGCCACCGACACAATCTCTTTTTCTGGGGCAAATCCGTTGTTCAGATTCCCCAGTGGCATCTTCAGTAATGTGGGAAGCGGGGGGGAAGGCAAAGGTGGCAACATCGAACTTCAGGCGAGGTCGGTTTCAGTGACTAATGGCGCGCAACTGGTTGCCAATACACTTGGCAAGGGAGATGCAGGTAGTCTGAGGATTAATGCCACCGATACCGTCTCTTTTTCTGGAGTGAATCAGATACACGGAAACCCCAGTGCTGCCTTCAGTACCGTAGAAGCAGGAGGTGTAGGCAACGGTGGCGAAATAAACATTACTGCAGGCTCACTCGAATTGACTAATGGGGGTCAACTCAATGCCTTTGTCCGTGGTACCTTAGGAACAACTCCTGGTGGTAATGGCAATGCCGGAAATATAAAGCTTGATATTCGCAATGCCGTCACAATTACGGGAGTGGGTAATAATGATACCCCCAGTCGCATCTTCAGTGATGTGAGAAGTGGGGCTGTGGGCAATGCAGGTAATATTGAAATTAATGCGCGATCGCTCTCTCTAACCAATGGCGGTACAATCTCCACCACTAATTTGAGTAACGGTACCGCAGGTAATATAACAGTTACCACTGCTAAAGACATCCGGCTAGACAACAAAGCATTTATTGAAGCCAACACCAGAAGGGGACAGGGCAACATTAGCCTGAACGCCCGTGACTTAATCCTGCGCCGCAACAGTAACATCACTACTAACGCCACAGGTACAGCAACGGGAGGCAACATTACCATTAACACTGCTAACTTGGTAGCCCTGGAAAATAGCAATATTACCGCCAATGCCCAACAAGGTTATGGAGGCAATATCATCATCACAACTACCGGAGGCAGATTTCTTTCACCAGATAGCGTCATCTCTGCCACTTCTGAAGCTGGTCCGCAGTTCAATGGCACTGTGCAATTTAACACACCACAAAATGACCCCAGCAAAGGATTATTTGAATTCCCAGAAACTGTCACCGACCCTGCACAGCAGATTGCCCAAAATGTCTGTACCAAAGGTTTTGGTAGCAGCTTTACCATCACCGGACGTGGCGGAGTTCCAACTGATCCAAAGAAAATCCTCAGTAGTGACAATGTGCGGGTTGATTTAGTCAAGCCTGTTGCAAGTACGGTAAGTTCAACAACTACAACACAAAAGCAGCCATCTCAAAAGCCACCTGTCAAAGAGATAATACCAGCCCGAGGATGGATATATAACGAAAAAGGTGAGGTGTTGCTGGTAGGTTATGATCCGACTAAGACTGGTCCACAACGGTCCTCACCAGCACCGACTAGTAATTGTGCTGCGGTGAAATAGATTATGTCGGTTGGGCACTCTGCGATTGGTGTCAATGTTACGTGAAAAACAAGATCCCCGACTTCGCAGAAGTTGTCGGGGATCTGTGACTTTCAATTCTCACAAATCATATATAGCAAGTAGTGCGGGCATCTTGCCCGCTTTGGTAAAAAAGTAGGGAGCAAAATGCTCCCACTGCCAATACGGTTCGGATAAGCACCCGAACAGAAACCCGGTTTCTTAAAGAAACCGGGTTTCTAAGCAAGCGAACTACCCTTAAGTCAACCGTATTGCTCCCACTAATATCGTGTTCGGTTAAAGACTTATCATTAAGACCGCAGGGGGGCAGAGGAGCAGAGGAGCAGAGGGGAAGGGTTTTGAAGGTTGATGCATAGATTCAGGAATTATAACTAATTAGCCGAACTTGGTATAAGTACACGTCACCGTAAAAAGAGTGCGGAATTTAATTTTCGTAGGTTGGGTTGAGGAACGAAACCCAACATCTGAGCATTATGTTGGGTTTCCCCACGGTAAGCCCAACCTACAGTTAAAATTTTCAACCCTTATTTATGGTGTGGTGTACTGTAGCGGTTCTCATTTGAATCACATACACTGCCACGCATAATGTAGAGACGTAGCATGCTACGTCTCTACAACCGTGTATTGCACGCAATCGAGAAGCGCTATATAGCGGTTATCAGTTGGGTGCAATACATCAAAGAATTTAGGAACCGCAGATGGACGCGGATGGACGCAGATAAATCTGTATTTGATTCAAACGAGAAGCGCTATAACTAGGTCAACATTGAAAAACGTAAAATAAAATCTTTGCGATTGCTTCGTTCCACTCCGTTTCACTCGCAATGACATTTCACGTTTAATTAGATTGACCTACTTACCATCTTTTTTACAAAAATTGGATACTCCCAAAGCTAGTAATTGCTTGTACTACTGCTAGCACGAAGTGAAGCATAACCAAAAGTTGCATTTGCCATACGGCACCAAATAACCGCAGACTTGAAGTTAGATACGTTAATGGCAGCAGGAATTGGATAGCGTTGTTCACCATTGAATTTTTGCAGTTTACCCAGATTCACATAGCTGCTGAAATTCTGATAGTTCATTGGTGGTTTTTCAGATGAGTCTAAAAGAACGTGCAAGTCTGGTCCCTGATTACTAGTCTTAAAAGATGAATCAAAGACAAGGTATTGTTGCCCATTTTCTGTGATAATCCGCGCTGTTCCAGTGGTAGGCTTTTCTGCTTTTACAAAACTACCAGATGCAGCAATGGCTTGCTGTTTTTGAGCGAGAAGAGTGCCAGAATTAGCAGTTTCAACTGGAGAATTCGATATTTTGGCAGATGGAGTCAATGCTTCCACTGCACCGACCGAAAGAAAACAAGCTAAAGAAGAAATAACACCTAGTTGTACTAACTGATTCAACTTCATAATTTTTACCTATGAAAACAAGATTTGTTGAGCGTTTTTTGTTTTGCTGCGTTTCAAGCACAAAAATATTCTCGCTTTTTGATTCTGGTTTAGTATGAGTTTTTCCTGAGAACTACCAAGAAGTTTCCTGAGAAGTTTTTGAGAAGAATTTCAAGAAATCTTCTAAAAATAGAAATGTTCAGATTCCCGACTTTGTAAGAGTTGTCGGGAATCTTATAATGTTTGAGAGTGCATCAACTGTTTACAAAAAATGTAATAATTCAGCACCAATGAGGTCATTCGTCAGAATTTGTAAGGAGTCTAGTATGATTGGTATATTCATTCATCAAATGTTCTCCTGATTCTTTAACTATTCTGACTCCTGGATTCTGACTCCTGAATTCTTAGCAAAAAATCAAGATTTCAAAAAAGCAATGAACAATAACCGCTGGACACTCACAGGAAAAAAAGCTTTAATTACTGGGGCAACGAAAGGAATTGGAGGAGCGATCGCCCAAGAATTCTTGTCTCTCGGTGCTGAAATTATGATTGTTGCTAGAGATGCACAAGCAATAAACCACCAGCTTGAAAACTGGCGATCGCAAGGATGGAAAGCTTATGGAATTGCTGCAGATGTTGCCACATCTGATGGTCGTCACGCAATAATTGAACAAGTCAATCAAACTTTAGGAGGATTAGATATCCTCGTCAACAATGTTGGCACTAATATTCGTAAAAAAGCGTTGGAATATACAGAACAAGAATATGAGCACATTTTTGAAACCAACTTAACCTCTACATTTGAAATGTGCCGACTCGCTTACCCTTTGCTGAAAGCTGGAGACAACAGCAGCATCGTCAATATTGGTTCTGTTGCTGGGTTAACTGGAGTTCGCACAGGCGCACCCTATGGAATGACAAAAGCAGCGCTTGTACAACTGACCCGTTCTTTGGCTGTAGAATGGGCAGGAAACCAAATTCGTGTAAATACTGTTGCTCCTTGGTTTATTCTCACTCCTTTAACTGAACCTTTCTTAAGCAATTCAGATGTGTTAACCTCCGTGTTATCGCGCACTCCAATGGGGCGAGTTGGCACACCAGAGGAAGTTGCAGGTTTAGTAGCTTTTCTATGTATGCCAACAGCCACTTACATTACTGGACAGTGTATTGCAGTTGATGGTGGTTTTGTAGGCTTTGGTTTTTAGATAATTAGGGGTGTAGGGGTGTAGGGGTATAGGGGAATACGGTTGCTGTTAAGGATTGTTGATAACCATTCCACGTATGTAGAGACGTTGCATGCAACGTCTCTACATTGCAATACTGATAACGCTTTTAGTCTTATCACCAACCGTATTGGGGTATAGGTGAATAGGGAGAAATGCATTTTATTTGGAACTGTTGTTTATTCCCCTTACACCCCGTACGGGCGCAAGGCCGCAGCGCCCCTACACACCCTTACACCCCTAGTTTTAGTCAATTTTGCCAGTAAAAACCCGCTCTGCTGGTCCTGTCATATAAAGGCGTTGGTCAATTTCTGACCATTCTATCAGCAATGGTCCTCCTGGAAGTTCCACCGTAGCCTTGCGATCGCATCTCTGTGTCAACACACCCGCCACTAACGACGCACACGCGCCCGTTCCACAAGCTAAAGTGATACCAGCACCTCGTTCCCAAACACGCATTTTCACGTAGTCAGGACGCACCACTTGGATAAATTCAGTATTGATTCGTTGAGGAAAAACTGGGTGATGCTCAAACTGAGGACCAATAACTTCTAGAGGAATTGTTGCCACATCTTCTACAAAGGTGATGCAGTGAGGATTTCCCATATTGACACAGGTGACATCCCAAGTTTTGCCTGCGACTTCTAGCGGTTGATTGATAACTTTTTCGTTAGCTGGGCAAACAGTCGTGGGAATTTCACCAGCAAGTAGCCTGGGGATACCCATATCCACTTTCACTTGACCATCTGGCATGAGTTGGGGTGTCATAACACCACCTAGAGTATGAATGCGATATTGGTCGCTTTTTTTAGCGTCGCCCTCCAAATCAGCTAAAAAAGCAGCTAGACAGCGAATACCGTTACCACACATTTCTGGTTCTGAACCATCAGAATTAAAAATCCGCATGGTGTAGTCAGTACCGTTTTCTGCTGGTAGGGCAAAAATGACACCGTCTGCACCGATGCCAAAGTGGCGATCGCACAACTTAACCGCTTGTTCTTGACTGATGACAGGTTCTGATGACGAGCGATTGTCAATCAATATGAAGTCATTGCCCAGACCATGATACTTAGTAAATTCTATTGCCATTGTCAAAGTCGATGAATTATATTTAAGTTTTACGTCATTAGTGTAATGTGTTTTGTCAGTTGTTCGTTATGACTGACTGATAACTGATAACTGATAACTGATGACCCTTCGGGTATCTCCTATGCCCTTCGGGCACGGCTTGAGGCCGAACGGAGACGCTTCGCTAACGCAGTCGCCTAGGTCGGGAGAGCCGTCATTCGCGCTGTCTCACTGATAACTGATGACAATTATGGCACTTGACACCTCACTGCCCAGCATTCGGCAAGTACAAAATTTGATACAGCAAGCAGTCACAATTGAGATCAAACTGCTTACTGGCGACATATTGATTGGGAGAATTATATGGCAGGATTCTCAGTGTATGTGTCTTATGAATGAAAATGGTCAACAGATGACTGTTTGGAAGCAAGCTATTGCTTATATTAAGCCGAAAGAATAGTCATTTGTCCTTTGTTCATGAACGATTGGTTCCACACTCCCTTAACCGCAATATCGCGATTCGGGAGTAATGACTAATGTCTCATGACTAATGACTAATCCAACACACTATCTTTAGGCAAAAACTCTTTGAGTGCTTCTGCCTCGCCTGCTTTCACGATTGGGATAGCTAGCGGTATTTCGCTTCTTGGGACAAGGAACCGCACAAGTTGATTCAGAGAAAGCAAATTTCCACACAATAAAACTTGGTCGCGGACTTGCAAATCCTTGTTACCATCGGGAAGGCGGATAAACTTGCCATCTCGTCGTATTGCCTGCACCATGACCTTATATTTGTTGCGGATATCCAAATCTGCAAGGGTTTTCCCAACCACTGGACTATCGGTACTAATGGTAACCCACTGACAAGCGCTATTTTCTCCGGGAACGGCGGCTTGACCTTTGGCGAATTCATCCAAAGCTGCGAATTCATCATCAGAACCAACTACTAATAGGCGATCGCCCTCTTCCAACTTAGTCTGCACTGGAGGATAATCTATTTCCTCACCTCCTTGACGACGAATCGCCATCAAACTCACGCCTGTTAAGTAGCGCATATCTGCTTCTTCTAAAGTCATACCGACCAGAGGTGAACCAGATGGTAAAGAATACCAACGTTTATTCAGGTCTTGAGTTGCTTGTTGTAAATCACGGGAAACCTCAGATGCAGATTGTTCTGGTCGCAGATCCAAATAATGACGATTGCGAATTTCTTGCATTTCTCGCTGCACCACAGCAGGTGACAAACCCAAATTAGTTAAGATATAAGTCGCCATTTCCAAACTAGCCTCAAACTCTGGTTGCACAACTTCCCGTGTTCCCAGTTGATAAAGCACCTCAATACTTTTGTCGTTGGTGGCGCGAACAACAATATCTAAATCAGGAGACAATTCCAAAGCGCGTTTGAGGCAAAGACGGGTACTCATGGGGTCAGGAAGTGCGATCGCCATTCCTCGTGCCGTATGAACTCCAGCAGTTTCTAAAACATGAAAACTCACACAATTACCATAAATATAAGCCACCCCAGCTTCGCGCAACTGTTGAATTCGACTTTCTGACTGGTCAATCACCACAACAGGCAAATTGTGCTGCTGAAGCAACTTTACCAAATTGCGTCCCACTCGCCCATAGCCGCAGACAACCACATGGTCTTTGATTGGCAATTCTTCAGCAACTGCTAACGGTTTACCCTCTGTGGTAAAATAGGGCTTTAACCAAGGTATTGATTCTACCCAGTCAAATACAATTGGAACCAAACGCAGCACAAAAGGAGTCAGCACTAATGTGACTGCTGTCGTTCCTAAAGTTAGTAAATAGACTTGTCGGGAAACCAGCCCCAGCGCTTGTCCTTCGCTAGCGAGAACAAAGGAAAATTCTCCAATTTGGGCCAGTCCCAACCCAGCAATTAACGCTGTTTTCAACGGATATCGGAATAATTTTACGAGTGGCGTAATAATTAAACATTTACCAATAAATACCAGTGTGACTAATCCCAGAATCAATTCCAGATTCTTCCACAAAAACACTGGGTCGATTAACATCCCAATGGAGGCAAAAAATAAACTGGCAAAAATATCTCGCAATGGCTCAACATAAGTAAGGGTTTGATCAGCGTATTCCACTTCCGAAATCATTAAGCCAGCGACAAACGCCCCCATTTCAATAGAAAGCCCCAAAGACTCTGTCAGTAGGGCAATACCCAAACACAGTGCGACAACACCTAATAAAAATAATTCTCGGCTTTCAGTACGGGCTAGCAGTCGCAACAAAGGAGGGATAAGCCAAATCCCTGCAACAACTGCACCAGCAGCAAATAAACCAATTCGCAACAGTGCCAACAAAACTGCGACAACAAGTGTTTCTCCAGGTTCGTGAAGGGCAGGCAAGACTGCGATCATCAGTCCTAGTGCTAAATCTTGAACGACCAAAATTCCCAGCATCACCTGTCCGTGGGGCGTTTCCGTCTCATTACGTTCCATCAAACACTTGAGAACAACTGCAGTGGAAGACAACGATAAAATTGCCCCTAAAAAGACGCCTTTAGCTGGTAGATATGCCCAAGCCCCTGTAACTCCACATACTAAAACTGTGATGAGAATTGTTAGGGCAATTTGGAGTCCTCCTCCTCCAAGGGCGATGGCCTGGACTTTTTTCAGTTCCGTAAAGGAAAACTCAACACCTAAAGCAAATAGTAAAAAAGCGACTCCAAACTGAGCCAACGTTTCTACTTGAATCAATTCTTTAATCAGTCCCAGTCCGGATGGCCCAACGACCATCCCACCAATAAGATACCCTAGTAGAACGGGTTGTCTTAAAAGCGCTGCTAAGAGTCCGCCACAGGCTGCAACGGCAAAAACTGAAACTAAATCAACTATTAGTCTAAAATCTTCTTGCACAAGCTTATAAAAGAACTGTTAAGACGTATTAACCTCAGGATACAAAGTTTTTTCTCTTAAAGTATCTAATGGCTTTTTTTATTTAGCTATTTAAAGTATGCCCTATACCTGTAGCTAAACAGATAACTGACTTGCCCTGAGCATAGCCGAAGGGGCTTGTCGAAGTGAGCCGAGATGTTAAAACTACAATCCAATAGCTAGACTAGAACAACAAGGTAGCAAGGTTAACAATCGAAGGGGTATTATGATGAGCGATCGCGATTACACATTGATCATTGATAAAAGCGGTAGCATGTCTACTCCTGACCAAGTTGGTGGTAGAAGTCGCTGGGAAATGGCTCAAGAATCTACACTCGCTTTGGCAAGGAAGTGTGAGCAATTTGACCCTGACGGCATCACAGTTTATGTATTTGCCGGTAAATTTAAACGCTACGATGATGTCACTTCAGCGAAAGTAGCGCAGATTTTTCTCGAAAATGATCCTGGTGGCACGACAAATTTAGCAGGTGTACTCCAAGATGCCACCAATCATTACTTTCAGCGCAAAGCAGCAGGTCAAGCCAAGCCCAATGGAGAAACAATTCTAGTGATCACCGATGGTGAACCAGATGATCGCAAAGCAGTATTTGAGGTGGTTGTTAATGCATCGCGCCAGATGGAACGCGATGAAGAATTAGGAATTTCTATAATTCAAGTAGGTTCAGATCCTCAAGCAACCAAGTTTCTTAAAGCTTTGGATGACCAAATGCAAGGTATTGGTGCTAAATTTGACATCTGCGACACAATCACCTTGGATGATCTTGAAGATATGAGCCTTGCTGATGTGTTAATGAATGCGGTCACTGATTAATCAGTTTTGTGTCATTTGTTCGTTATTGATGACTGATGACTGATAAGGGAACAGGGAACAGGGAACAGGGAACAGAAAGTGTACCTAGCTTCGTTAAAAATCAAAAATGAGTCCTATAACTGATGACTGATAACAAATAGGGGGAATTTAAAAATGCTAGAAAATCGTGACTATACCTTAATTATTGACAAAAGTGGTAGTATGGCAACTCAAGACCAAAAGGGTAGTAGAAGCAGATGGGTTGCTGCACAAGAATCTACTTTTGCCTTGGCGAGTAAATGTGAGCAACTTGACCCAGATGGTATCACTGTTTATCTCTTTTCTGGACGCTTCAAGCGCTATGAAAATGTGACATCAAGTAAGGTATTGCAAATTTTCCAAGAAAATGACCCTTCTGGTACAACTGACTTGGCAGGTGTGCTGAAACACGCAACTGATAACTACTTTCAACGCAAAGCAGCGGGTGAAACTAAGGCAAATGGTGAAACTATTTTAGTTGTGACTGATGGTGAACCAGATGACCGTAAAGCGGTTATGAAGGTGATTATTGAAGCTTCTCGCCAGATGGATCGCGATGAGGAACTTGGTATTTCTTTTATTCAAGTAGGTACAGATGCCCAAGCTACTCGCTTTCTCAAAGTATTAGATGATGAACTGCAAAGTGCAGGTGCAAAATTCGATATCTGCGACACCATCACCATAGAAGATATGGAAGACATGACTTTATCAGAAGTACTGCTCAATGCTATTAATGATTAAGCACCTTTGATGATTTTTCATGGAATTGAGGAGCAAACTGAATAGACAAGATTGCAAAAGTGAGATTTTACGAGGTTCTGTTAAGAGTTAAGCGTTCAGAATTAAGAGTTCCCTGTTCCCTGTTCCCTGTTCCCTGTTCCCTGTTCCCTGTTCCTACTCCTGCAAAAAGTCTAATGTGCAATACTACCGAGGATTTCATATCATGGATTCTCTTGATAAACTTTTAGCTGAACTGAAAGCTGAATATGAGGAACAAAAACCCCAACAGCATCAGCTAAAAGCAAATTCAATCAAACCAGTCAGCAAAATGGAACAAAAATCAAATTCCTTAATAGATAACCTTTTAGCCGAAGTCAAAGCTGATTTTGAGCAAAAAGATTTAGCGGAAAAATTGCAAAAACAGCAAGAACAAGAACAAGAACGAATCAGACAAGAACAACTCAAAGCTCAAAAATTAGAGGAGTTGAAAAAGCAAGCCGAAGATTGGCTAGCTAAATTAGACCCCTTGTCTTTAGAAGGACTTTGGTTTGAAAGATTTGCTGATGGATATCCGTCAAGATTAGAAGCTGCGATTGAATATTTACAAACAGGGTGAGTAAAATTCTGAGTTTTGTGTACTTTACAATTATTAAGAATTAACGAAAAAAGTCCAGTTCTCAAATATTTTGCTTTTTATTATTTATTTCAGATAAATGTTTGACACCCCACTCGTGCATTGCATAGAGAATTGGTTGAAGACTCTCTCCTAAAGGTGTTAAAGAGTACTCTACTTTTGGAGGAATTTGCGCGTAAACTTTGCGAGCAATAACCCCATCTTCCTCCATCTCCCTGAGTTGTTGGGTCAGCATTTTTTGAGTAATTCCATCTAAAGATCGCTGTAATTCACCAAAGCGTTTCACACCATCCATTAATTCTCTAATAATCAAAACCTTCCAGCGTCCACCAATGACTTTTAGTGTGGTTTCTACTTCACAAGTTAGTCGGCTATGGTTTTGTGCTTCAGCTTTCATAGTTTCTTTTTGGTAACTAGCTTACTTTTAAGTGCCTACTTCTCATCTTAACTTTACATAGTTTAAAGTTAGTACGGATAAAAAGTTTAACCACAAATCATGGGACTAGTTCGTAGTTGCGTTTATGCGTAACCAACAAACCCAGTCACTAATCCCAAATCTACTGTTTGCTATTGAGAATTAATTCATGGCACATATCTTACATATTGACTCTAGTCCTCGTGGAGAACGTTCTTTCTCCCGCAAGTTCTCTGGTGAGTTTATCACAGCTTGGAAAAATGCTCATTCCGGAGATAAAGTCACCTACCGGGATATTGGTCATAATACAATTCCTCATGTAGACGAGTCGTCGATCGCTGCTGCTTTTACACCACCAGATGCTCGCACACCCGACCTAGCTAAGGCAATTGAATTGTCAGATACCTTAGTTGATGAATTTTTAGCCGCTGACCGCTACGTCTTCGGTGTGCCGATGTATAATTTCAACGTACCTTCTACGTTGAAAGCTTACATTGACCAAATTGTTCGCGTTGGTCGCACCTTCGCTGTAACCGAGCAAGGTGGCTTTAAAGGGCTGGTTGAAGGCAAAAAGTTGCTAGTGATCACTGCTCGTGGTGGTGACTTTTCTCCAGGAAGCTTTGCTGCACCCTACGATTATCAAGAACCCTATCTTAAAGCGATTTTTGGATTTCTTGGAATTACAGACACTACATTCATCAATGTAGAAAACCTCGGTGCAGGTGATGAAGTTCGCGAACAATCTTTTGCAAAAGCACATGAAGCTATAGCACAAGCTGTGGCTAGTTGGTAATCTCTTAAGTAGGGTGGGCATTGTAATGCCTACCCTACTATGGAAATCGATGAAAGTCATATAACTATAGTTTCAAACCGCAGATGCACACAGATGTAGACGCCCGGAGGGATCCCTACACCCTTACACTCTTACACCCTTATACCCCTACACCCTGCCCGTAGGGCTTTGACTTTTGCAAAACTTTTTAAAACGAACCACAGAGGTACAAAGAAAACAGAGGAGAAAAACCGAGGAGGGAGAAAGCAGGCTCACTTCCCCTGCAGGCTGAATAAAAGTGTTTCCCTGTATTTGCTGCCGCAGATACTGGATAATGTTGATACGATTAGGCGCTATCTCCGTATTAGACTGAGAGAAAGGTGATTCGTATATGACATCAGGCGCATAAACGTACCAGGTACTCTTGGCTTGTCCCTGATTGGGTTGAAGTGGCTGCACGAATGTGACTTTCCAGTGGTCGCCACCATATCTGAAAGCATTGCGATCAATAGATGAAATACGCAATTGCTGACCTGCTGTGGCTGCGTACTTGTCTTGTTGTGCTAAATTTGACGATTGTTCCCGCCAGTCTTGCTTGAAAGTTGTATTTGTTCTGACTCTAAGGATGGCTGAGGTTGATGTGTTAGTTAATAATCTTACATCAGGCACATAAACGTACCAAGTACTTTTCGCTGTACCCTGATTGGGTTGAAGTGGCTGCACGAATGTGACTTTCCAGTGATCACCGCCATATCTGAGGGCATTATTGTCAATAGATGAAACGCGAAATTGCTGACCTACTCTGGCTGTGTACTTATCTTGTGGTGCTAAATTTGACGATTGTTGCTGCCAGTCTTGTTTGAAAGTTGTAGTTGTCCTTGGTGTTAAAGTGACTGAACTTGATGGAACACCTGATAATTCTTCTACATGAGGTGCGTAAACGTACCAAGTACTTTTCGCTGTACCTTGATTAGGCTGGAGTGGTTGCTCAAAAGTGACTAGCCAGTGGTCACCACCATATTTCTCAGCATTACGGTCAATGGACGTAACACGAAGTTGCTGACCTGCTTTAGCTGAATACTTGTTTTGTTGTTGTAGCTGAAGATCATTTGATTGTAGTCGCCAGTCCTGCTTGAAAGTTGTATTTGTCTTCACTCTTAAAGTGATTGTTGGCATTGATGCATCTCCTAGTATCACAGTTTGAAGCGTTGAAGCTTCTGTTGTTTGTTAATTTATTACTTCAAATCTTGCACCATAATTTTCGTCCGCCAATAAATAAATTCCCGAACTTGAATTCAAGGCGTACTATGGATGAGGTGCAAGATTTGAGTTACCCGAAATTATAATAACCGATAATATGGTAAAATAAAGAACTTTACAGCAAAAGTCTTATCAGTATATTTAACTATTAAATTTTCCAAAAGAGCTTCAACTTAGTAAAAAGACTGACAAGACAGGCAATCGTTAACGTATAAATGACACCTTTCAAAAAACCTGTCAGAGGAGTCTGTGTAAAGTTTAAAATGAATGGCTCAATGTGAGTTAACCTCAGAATGGGCAAGAGAAGATTGGCAAATACTACATAGGCAATCATTGGGTTTTGTCCATTGTCTATGAGTAGCTGAAGAAATTTTCGCTGTTTGAAGATGTCTAGGAGTATGGTGAAGATCATTAGGAGAAAAAGTGCGATCGCCGTAGTGACAAAGTAGTAACTTAACGTCGAAGGGTCTTTCTTTATCCCATTTTCAAATGGCTCAAAAAGCAAGCCAAGCGCCAACCAATAAATCCCCCATTGGTAAAATGATTTCAGCAACCTTTCCGTGTCATTCACTGGATTGACAAATAAAAACCAACTTATTGAACAAAGAACGAAACTCAGTAATGTTGTTTGCCATACCCACCTAGTCTGTAAGCCAATGAGTAGTGCCAAACAAAGACTCAACATCATGAAAATAATGCTAAAAAAATGTAGCTGATTCCAAGAAAAATCAACTTCTTCATCTTCCTCATTTCTAGTTGGAGTTTGCAGCCAGTTGAGAATCAAATCTCCTATAATCGTTCCAGGAATCACAAGAAACAAATACTGTAAATAATAAAATTGAAAAATCCAAGGCACAGGTGAAGCGTGCCAGAGTATACCAATCCAACTTTGTTTAACAGTAACCGACAGCCGTAAAGCAATCAATAAGCCTAAGAATCCTAGACGTAACAACAAATTATTTCTGGTAAAAAACCAGGCAAATGAACCAAAAACTGCCATGTTTGTCAGAACGACTAGGATAATATCACTTCTTGAAAGTGAGAATCCACGTCCATCTGGATATTGAAGAAAAGAGATAAGAATAATTGCTGCTATGAAAGCAGCAAGGGGAATCCATTTTATATAGTGCCTCAATTGTAAATTGACAGATAACCGAACAAACATAAAAAAGAGTATTAAAAAACCCAACAAAGCTATCCACCATGTTTGTTGAGTTGGATTTGGATTGATTTTATATGGTCTCAGATGTTGAAGAAATATTGCAAATATTCCTAATAAAAATCCTCTTTTAAGAATGTATAAAATAACTTGTTTTGTCGTAAATCCTTTAGCAAGACGACTCGACAGCGCTAAAGGAATAGCTGCTCCCAGACAAAACAAAAAAATTGGAAATACAGTATCTACCCAAGTTAACCCAGGCAGATTAGGATTAAATGTATGAGCAGGTGGTGGTTCCTGAGCATGGTACATCCACGCTGGCAAAATTTTATACCTTATAGTGCCTGATAAGATCATTGCCAAAATTGCAAATCCACGCAGTGCATCTAAGGCGTAGGCACGTTTTAGGTTGACAGTCTTTTCTTGCATAAAAATCTCATCCTAATTCCTATGTTTTAGCTGTCATACATTATTTATCCCATACCTAAGCCTTACGGAAAATATTTCATCCTGCCTATTTGCCTTCACATTTTTGTATACTCTTGTCTTGGTGAAAACCTTCAGCTATTTCCAGCATTTGTTGAAATGTCATTTTTCGATTAACTGGTATACGAGGAATTTCATAGAAGTTTTGATTGCAGTCGTAATCGAGTATTTTGTCATTGTAGAGATACGTTGATAAATAATATTTAGATGCATAGTATCGTACCTGTTTATTAGAAGCCCCGTAAGGATAGGCGAGATGAGATGCTACTTGCTGTTGTGGATCTAAATCTTGAGTGCATTGTCTCAGTTGAATCTGGGCTTGCTGGAGTTCTTTAACTAACTCGCGGCGAGTCAGTGTTGTTAAGTTTTTATGATTCAAGCCGTGAGATTGAACATCATAAAAACCTTTTTTCAAACCTTCTCTCAATTCCTGGCATCCTAAGTGAGTAGAGGTACTTCCTTCTCGTTCCATAATGCCTGGGTTGATAAATAAGACTACTTTTACTTTTTTCCCGTAATTATTTTCAAGTTTAGATAAAATGGGTAGCAAGTTCGTGTGTACTGTTTTATATCCGTCATCAAATGAAATCATGATTGGCTTTTGATTGGAATGTTCTTTGGGTATTTTACGAGATTTTGTTAAGAATAAATCATATAATTCTTGAGTGGTTAAAAACCAATAGTTCTGACGAACTAAATGTTCTAATATTTTCTCTAAATCTTTTTCTGGGTAGTGCATATCTCGCAATTGAGAAGTGGGAGTATTAGCAGAAAGAATGCCATGAAAACCCAAAATAGGAATGACAGGCTTATTAATGATTAACTTGATGATAAAAAAAAGAATGAAAAATGCCAGAATGAAAGGAAAGGGAAAGCTTTGATTCTTTTGACTCACTTTGATTAATTTTGTTCTATTGGATGGTAGATTTAACCATGTTTCTGGAATTTTTGGAACCGCAGATGGACAAAGCAGTGCGTTGGGGAGGCAGTGCGGGAGTCGCTGAGGTCTTGGGGTTTCACGCCAGTCCCCTGGCTGGGGGGGGAACCCTCCGCAGTCGGGTTAACTGAGATCTTGCACTAGTATCAACAATGAGGCAGAACCTCGATATCTCGTTCCCAGGCTGCAGCCTGGGAACGAGGGTTGGGAGGCTTTGCCTCCCGATTATTGAGAATGCTGCAAGATCTGAGGTTAAGCGACTTATAAGCGCAAGGCGCACGCTACTTTGAACGCGCAGCGTCTTTGTTAGCGTAGCGTGCCCGCAGGGCATAGGAGATAGCACCTGCCGTGCCGAAGTAGATGGACGCAGATAAATACAGATAAATACAGAGAATTTATCTATATTTATCTGTGATTTTATGTTCCAAAAAATTGACTTTTGTAGGAGACTTCATCAGCTAAAGCTCACAAGGAAGGATAAAAGTAGATTTTTGAGGCAGGTCTATTGTATTACAGCATGACTGAAGTGTCGCGCTTGCCAAACAGCATTTATCATAAGTCTAAGTTCTAAAAAAAACAGTCGCACTTCAAACCAAGTCATGGTTAAACAACTTAAGTTAAATGACTACAAGCAGCAGATAGCGGATGTGTATAATCGCAGAAGTCACAACTATGATGAAAGCGAATGGCATTTGAGGATTGCTCATCGTCTGGTTGAATACGCACAAATTAGCCCTGGATATGATGTTTTGGATATTGCAACTGGAACAGGTCATGTTGCAATTGAAGTGGCTCAAACAGTTGGGTCTTCTGGTAAAGTTGTTGGTGTGGATATTTCAACTCAGATGCTCTCGCATGCTAGGCGCAAGGTTGAGGCGTTAGGCTTAAGCAACGTTGAACTTCAGCTTGCGGATGCTGAAGCACTAAATTTCCCAGCCAACAGTTTTGACCGAATTTTGTGCGCGAATGCATTTCCTTTGATGGCTGATATGGAAGCCACATTACGCCAATGGATAGGATTTCTCAAACCGAATGGGATAGTTGGCTTTCATGCACTTGCAGATACAGCTTTAGTTGGAGTTGTTATTTGGCAGAAAGTTTTTGAAAAGTATGGTGTTTCGCGAGAGTTGAGCGAGCCAACAGGTACAGTTGAAAAATGTCACAATCTCCTTGAGCGAGCTGGCTTTGAAGCGATTGAAATTAAGACAGAGCAGTACGGTAGTTATATTAGTTTAGAGGAGGCAAGGCAAAGATGGACTATAAGTTCCTATCCAGCCCCCAAATTTTCTAACACTCTGTTCCAGCTTTCACCAGAGCAACTAGAAGAAATTAAGGCTGAATTTGATGCTCAATTGGAGGCATTAGTGACAGAGAATGGTATTTGGAATGATGGTACCTCCTTTTTTGCATTTGGTCGTAAAAGAGGGAACAGGGAACTCTTAACAGGGAACAGTTATCAATTGCTTGATAACTGATAACTGATAACTGATAACTGTTTTAATAACGGGCGATGTCTGCAATTTTGACTGGTGACTAAATCTGCCATGCCTTGAGCCATTTACTCACCACTGTGTTAAGGAATTTTTTCGCCTGATGCTTGCGACGCCACCTTTGGAAAGCGAGTTCGTATTCTTCGCCTTTGGTTTGAAAAGTATTCCAAGCATCAAGACCGACTGCAAACCCACAACAGAGTAAGATATATAGTGACCAGGAAAGACCAGCACCACCAAGTAGATCCAGAGATAACAAAAAGACGTTAGCAATTGCATAATTACCAAAACGCTTTTTGAATCTACCTTGACGATGAGCGTTAAAAGTCTGCCGTTGTAGCATTTCTCCTTGTTGTTCTAGCCAGTCTCGTTCTGCTTGTTTGAGTGCTTCTGGCGAGATTTCTAATTCTCCAGCAATTTCTCGCAGTTGTTCGTAGGAAAATTCTTTGTTGTTATCGTCAGCTTGACGAGCGATCGCCAGATGGAGAATCTGCTGTATATCTTCTTGTGTATATGTCCTAGCTACTCTCGTTTCAAAAACCGTCATAATTTTGTTTCTTTTAGTATTTCCAATAAAAAGTTTTGTTTCGATGCTTTAGCACTAGTTTTAGACTAGCAAATATAGCTGGTGCTGTGGGTAGATGGTATACACAAGAAAAATATAAAATTTTACTTAAAAATATTACTGAAATTTACGTGGACGGCGAGACAGCCACTTCAATTGGTAAATAGAACGAACACCTTCAAACGGAGTGGCATCAAAAGGCAATAGAATTGTAAAAGTGCTACCTTTGCCTAATTCACTTTGTACATTCAATTTGCCGTGGTGTGCTTGAACAATTGCTTGGGCGATCGCCAACCCTAAGCCAGAACCGCCAGTGCTACGAGAGCGATCGCTACTGACTCGATAAAAGCGATCAAAAATTCGAGTCAGCTCGTTTTGTGGAATACCAATGCCTGTATCTTCAACTTGAATAACAGCATAATAATCACTACGGTCTAAGACAACAGTTATCTTTCCTCCTTGAGGTGTATACTGAATCGCATTGATAATTAAGTTAGAAATCAGACGATAAAGCTGCTCAGAATTACCTATGATGTTGAGAGGTTGATGGATTTGTATTGAAGATGTCAGGTTCACATGAGAGGCGATAGCGATCGCGGCAAATTCTTCTACTAAATCGCTGATAATCTCATCCAGACAACATAAATCGTGTCGCATTGGTATAGGTTGTCTATCTAAGCGAGTTAACAGCAGCAAATCAGCAACCAAAGTAATCAGTCGCTGATTCTGACGTTGTATAGTTTGCAGAACGTCTCGCACTTCTGTTTCATCCAGCTGTGGTATCATGAGCACTGATTCCACTGTTGCACCTGTCGCAGCTAAAGGTGTTCGTAACTCGTGTGCGGCATCTGCTGTAAATTGTTGAATTTGTCTGTAGGATTGGTAAATAGGTTGCATCGCCAATCCTGCCAACCACCAACTCGCGACACCAACAATCACCATAGCCATAGGTAATCCCAAAGCTAAAATTAATTTCACAGCATCCAGATAATCAAGGAAGTCCTCAAGACTGCGCCCGACTTGCATATAACCCCAATCGCGATTGTCTTGAGTATGTAGCACAAACGAAATTTGGTGATAAAACTTACCATCCTTATCTTTAAGAGTTTGCCAAAATTCCTTTTTAAAAACTGGGGAAAGCCCTTCCGGATAAGACCCAGCTATAGCAAACAAGCGTCCGGAATTATCAAAAAAACGTACATAGTAGTAGCCTTGATTGATCGGGCTGAGAGTATGACCTTTGGCAGGTGAATGTTTTTCAATACACCTGTTTCCAACCATGCAGATATTAGGTAAAAGCTCTTGTATGACAGGTTCCAAGCTTCCAGGTTGCTTCAATTTTAATTCAATACTGTCATGAAGCGTTCCCGCAATAGATTCTATTTCTCGATCCAAAGTTATCCAATGCGCATGAGAAACTGCTTTGTAAACGCCAAATCCGCATAAGCTTAAAATCAAAGCCATAACGAGTGCATACCACAAAGCCAAACGTAGGCGAGTTCGCTGAAACAGTTTATTTTGATTCATGAGTTAGATTAAACCAGTTATCAGTTATCAGTTATCAGTTATCAGTTTCACTGTTCACTGTTTACTGTTCACTGGTCACTGTTTACTGTTCACTGTTCACTGTTTACTGTTCACTGGTCACTGTTTACTGTTCACTGTTCACTGTTTACTGTTCACTGGTCACTGTTCACTGGTCACTGTTTACTGTTCACTGTTCCCTGTTCACTGTTCACTGTTCCCTGTTCACTGTTCACTGTTCCCTGTTCCCTGTTCCCTGTTCCCTGTTCCCTGTTCCCTGTTCCCTGTTCACTGTTCACTGTTCACTGGTCACTGTTCACTGGTCACTGTTCACTGTTCACTGTTCACTGTTCACTGGTCACTGTTCACTGGTCACTGTTCACTGTTCACTGTTAAAACGATATCCCAAGCCATGCAAAGTTTCAATTGGATTCCCACAGCCACTCGACGCTAACTTCCGGCGCAGCAAACGCATTTGAGCCGCTACCACATTACTAATAGGTTCTGCACACACCTCCCAAACCTGGTTGCGAACTTGTTCAGTGGTGACAATTTGGTTTGGATGCTTCATAAAATATTCCAGCAGTTGGAATTCTTTGTTAGTTAGGAGAATTTCTTGTTTCTCACCCTGACCATTTTGGAAAACAACAGTACAGTTTCCATAATCTAGTGTGAGATTACCAACACTTAATTCTGAGGGTTGAAAATGTGGAGAACGACGTTGCAAAGCACGTAACCGTGCTAATAATTCTGCCATACCAAATGGCTTTACCAAGTAATCATCTGCACCTGCATCTAATCCAACGACTTTATCTTCCATGCTATCTTTTGCTGTCAGCATTAACACAGGCAAAGGATTTTTCTGTGAACGTAGCCGTTTGCATAACTCCAAACCTGATATTTCTGGTATCATCCAATCGAAGATAGCTACAGTGTATTGTGTCCACCTATTTTCTAAATATGCCCATGCATCAGTACCATTCATGACCCAGTCAACTAAATACTTCTGCTGGGAAAGAGTTCGTTTAATAGCAGCACCTAAATCTGGTTCATCCTCGACTAGCAGCACTCTCATAAAAAATTAAGCTGTCAACAGTTGGTTAAAATTTTGTGAAATAAGCATACATAAATGATGATATAGGAATCCGGTTTGATTTCTGTTAGCTTGCGTGGCAAAGCCATACTAACTCGTAGGGGAAGGGAACTCTTAACAGGTAACGCCAAGGTGAGGGTCAGCCGAACGGAAACGCTTAACAGGAAACAAGAAATAAAGGTGTACCTAGTTTCGTCAAAAATCAAATAGGAATCCTATAGGACTCCTATACAAATTGCTAATTACCAAAAAACGCTAACAGTAATACCATTTTTATTTGCTATTATAAAACATATTTTTATGGCATTACTGTATCTTAAAACAGTCTTGATGAAATTTATAACCAATGACTCTGCCTAAATAGGGTAGGTTTGAATTCGAGCCACACCAAGTGAAATTTCTCCTTGAGATCCAACAGTCTTAGCGTAGACTCGGTATATCCAAGGTCGGCTATATCCTGCTTCGCTATTTCCTATAGTATTAACCCCATTCATCAAAATTGATAACTTTGTCTCAGGCTCCACTGGTTGTGAGAAAGCTACCGTAGCTTTTCTGTTATTAATAGAAACTGTTGTTGGGATTTTTTGACCAGATTGATTTTTTACTTCGATTACCCGATTAACTCTTAACCCCTCTGGTAAATCAATTGCTAATTCTGCTAGAGATTTTCCCTGGACGTGAACTTCAATTTTATGAGTAGCATCTACGGCAACAGTATCGTTAGGATAAGCAACACTTTTGACCAGATGGGAAGCAATAGAATCGCCTGGTTTTCCAGTTGCAAAGACAGCAGGAACATAAGATGTAATTGCTAGACTGAATGCAGCTATGTAAATCCACTTTTTCATTTCATTTATCCTCATCAAATCACTTCTTAAGTCTCTATTTATTAGTTTGAATGTCATTGATGAAAACAAAATGAAATTGGAGCTATCGCACGTTGAAAGATCTCTAGAGATTAATACATACGAAACCAAGCTACACCTATGGGAATTTCTACATCACTACCAACAACTTTCTCAGAGAACCTGTAGACAGGACCATTACCAAGAGTTGGTTGTTTTACATTTTTTATGTCAATCTCTAGCTTAGTGTTAGGAGGAACTGGTTCAGGGAAAGCTAGTAGTATAGTTTTGCCATTGACAGAAATATTAGTGTTAATTTTCTGACTTTTATCATCTGCAACATTAATATCATTGAGATCGTTACTCCAAGTTACAGTTGGTGGAACGCTAATACTTAACTGGGAAACAGGCTTACTATTTTTAGGAATGTGTACTCGAAAAGTATGTCTAACAAGCCGCCAGCGCGTAGGAGGAAACTGCACATTTCCATCAAGATGGGTAACACTACCGTCATTTGGCTTAGCACTTACATATTTAGCAGGAATTGAGACTACAGTAACCAGAGATAATGTAGCAAGATATAGCAGTAGTTTTTTCATATTTTATTTACCATAAACAAATTCTGCTCGCGAAGTTTTGTGTCCATTTTCAAAAACGAAATTTTTCTGAATGGAGGAACGACATTTTTGTTAAGCAATGCTCAAATACCCCCTCAATTTAGCTGTTAATGGAGGGAGTCCTTAAATAAGTGACTTTCTCTCAGCTAGTTCAACTCGGCGATAAGATTTTTACCGAGGAGGTAAACTTCCTCTATTTACTAGAATGACGGGTCAAGATGAAATCGAGATGAAATTTCAGTGCTTATCATCAGAATCTGATGAGACTTTAACTTGGTTATTGCACCTCTACCCAAAAATCAGTAGTGACAATTTTGCCATTACGATTAAACTGACCCCAAAGTTTATATTTTCCTGGTTGAGGAAAACTCGTGACTCACAACCTTGAGTTAAGAGGAGGGTTAAAGCGAGGGCAATACTTATACCAATTCACTAAATGATTGAAACAAATGCACCCCACCGCCTATGCCTTCAGCACGCACTCGCGTTCGGCACCTCCCCGAACTCGCGGGGAGGTTGGGAGGGGTTTTTGATATGTTTCACTATTTTCGTGAAATGGTATTATGGCAGATTTTCTCAATACATTTCAAACTGTCTTCAACTTTGAATTTTGAATTTTGAATTTTGAATTGTTAATGTGCCGACTTACTTATGACGAAATATTTTTTCATAAAATATTAAAAAAACTTTAAAAAAAAGTTTTACTAGATCGATTGACTACATCATAAACTAGGACGTCAAATGAAAAAGTACGATAAACTGTTAAAACATGAGAGATTCTCTAAACGCTGACAAAAGACAAGCTTCCACAGCCGACTGGCGATTAGCTTCTGGCTACTTGCATCCAGGCTATGCAGATTTTGAATCAGTACATATTTTATTAGGTCGTTTTTTAGCGGATAGAACCTCTGGAAATCCATTAGTAGAAAAAGAACTATTTTCTCCTGATGGTATTTTTGAATGGGGTCATGCAAAGCCATTAGAAAAACTTATTCATTCACGGGAAGATTTTGAGTTTTTACTCAAACATCCCAATCTGTTACGCAAGTCTATAACCATTATTGAACCTTGGGAACATGTGGGTGTTAATGCTCTTGGTGAAGATGTTCGGGCTTCCAAGAACATTGCCTACATTGCTCAGAAAGTTGCTGACATGGACTCAGTCTTATTGCCTGTTTGGTCTTGTGGAGTCATCGATCCAGAATTAGTTGTTCCAGCGATTACCTCTGGTTATGCGGTGGTTGTGGAAGGAGGCGATCCATCGACGTACGATCCATCCACTTGGACAAGTCCGGCTTGCCCGCGAGAGGATATGTTTGCATTAGTGGAAAAATTGCTGATTTCGCGATCGCCCGCCAGCGCCCCCGTCATCTTCATTTGTGTAGGGCATCAACTTGCTGCTGAATGTCACCGAGAATAAAAGGGCGGAAGCCCCTGGCTTCAGACATGGGGAGGAAGCCCGCAGGCAATTTTAATTGCCGTCAAATATCTAGGAACACAACATGAGAAATCATGGACTACAATATTAGTCATGAGTGAGCAGGTTGAACTCATGGAACAAGTACTGACACTAGTTTGCAAACTCAACCCTACCCCAACACAGTCTGAAAAACTGGAAATAGTTCTTCATGCTTTTGCTGCGGCTTGCAATTATACCAACGAAGTTATCAAGCCGCAAATAACCAGTAAAACAACTATTCAAAACGTTGTTTATGAAGATTTGCGCTTCATATTTGGGTTAGCTGCAAACTTGGCAGTTAGGGCTTGCGCCAGAGTGGGTGCTAATCGACTAGCAGCCAAGCGCCAAGGAAAACCTGTTAAGGTGTTTAAACCAACCAGTGCTGACTATGATGCTAGGATTTTTGCATTTAGGGAGAAAGATTGGACGGTAAGTCTAACAACATTATCTGGTCGGGAACACATCAAAATTGATGCTGGCAACTATCAACGCGGCAAACTCAAAGGACGCAAGCCAACAAGCGCTCAATTATGCAAACACCGCGATGGTCAGTACTATATCCACATCCAATTAAAAGATGGGGTTGCCGACCCACAACCAACTAAAAAAGTAATCGGTGTTGATTTTGGACGCCGTGATATTGCTGCAACCAGTAACGGCGATTCATGGAGCGGGAAACAACTAACAAAAACCAGGGATAAATACAGCAAGCTCAGAGCGTCTCTCCAGAAAAAGGCTTCCACACGCACAAGATCTAGTCGGCGTAGATGTCGCCAGGTCTTGGTACGGCTATCGGGGCGAGAGAGACGATTTCAATCGTGGGTAAACCACAATATATCGAAAACAATCATTCAGCAAGCCAAAAGTGAAAAAGCGCTTGTAGCCATTGAGGATTTAACAGGTATTCGTGAAAGAACAAACCAAAAACCACGTAACAAAACAGAGCGCCGTAGAAGTAACTCGTGGGCGTTCTACCAATTACGGATGTTTTTGGAATACAAAGGACTTAGGGACGGCGTGGAAGTTGTTGCTGTCCCCCCTGCCTACACGAGCCAAACGTGCCATCAATGTCTATACATTGGTTTACGCTCTGAGAAAAAATTCAAATGTGGCAATTGTGGGTTGTCCTGTGATGCCGATTTGAACGGAGCAAAGATGATTGAATTATTGGGGCTGTCCGTAAGCCAGCCTGGAGGCTCGAAGCGTTTGTGTTGTTCTCTCAACACCGACGCGTCAGGGCTACTACAAAGCCCCTGCCTTTAGGCATGGGGTTCGCTTACATACAACTCATTCGTAAAGCGGTTGAACAAGTCCTGAGCATAACATCTCTAGAACGTGACAAGGATGGCAGAGCACTCAAATCACTGCAAGCAGTTGCAGAACGCATTGAGGCTATGGGCAAGACACTCAAAATCAAAAAGCGTGATGGACGCCTCGTTGCCTCTGGCTGGGATGATAACCATTTTGCCGTTACGCGCAATGAATCAAAAGAAGTTGGTGCTCGCGTGTTGTTGCCCTATCAATCTCCCGACGGCGAAACTTTAAGTATTCCTTGGGAAATTATTCACAGCCATGATGTTACAAGTGATACTCATGAAGGTGTGATTGACACGACGATTCAATATGAACGTGAAGTCTCGATTTCGATGTTTCACTCAGATGAAGTCAACGAAGAAGCAATACTGTTTGCTAACTGGGCTTACCACAGTATTCATGATGCCATTGTTCCTTATCGCCATGTGATAGCTGGAAGCCCTTTGTCATGGTTGATACAACTACCTGATTCTGTGGAAATTCTTTGTTCGACAGCAGAAGAAACTGGTGAAATAGTGACAGAATGTTCGGCTACCTGTATTAACTATAAAGACTTTGAAACTAAGAAAATCCGGCGATCGTTTACTTGCCAGTTTCATCCAGAACTCCTAAAGGATTTGCGTGCAATTGGTAGCGGTGAAGCTCCCTCCTATTCAACTCTGAAGAATGATGATGGCGTCCGCTTATTTGTACGACTGCTGTATGCAGGAATGCAAGAGTGATGCTGTTCGTTTGCACCACCCAACTGATGTGTTGAGTGGAGCATCCCAAGTGTGTAAATTTATTTTATGTTGTAGTGGGGGCAAAGATTGCCTGCTTTCAATTGAAGTAGGGAGCTTTCCGGCTCGCATTACCCTCCGGGAGGGAGACCCTCCCAAGAGCGCTGGACTCACCGTCTTTTTTGCAAAATTGGGATGCTCGAGAGTATTGATTCATCGGGATTTGTCTAACTGAGAACAATCATCGATTAAAACTAAAACGCCCGTTTACTTTTTCACCTTTCACATCTGCAGTTATTTTCACCTGATATTGACCAGTTGCTGTCTCAGATAATAAACCTGTGTAATGTTTATCTTTTGCATCATAAGTAAAAGGAACTGTCTTTTGCTTTCCATCAGGTAACTGAACTTGAGCCGTCACTTTCGCATTCGGTATCGCTTCATGGTTATCTCCTTTTAGCAAATAGAAATCCAGGTGAGTTTTATTTGCTTCTTTTTCTGGAACAAATTCTAGATGATATTTCCCTGTCTCAACAATTTCACCCCCATGAGATTCACCATGTTGTCCCTCTGTTTTAGCAACCGGTGACGCTGAAGGAGTTGAAGCTGATGATTGAGTATTTGAGGTAGAAGTCGCTGGACTGGTTTCTGTATTTGCTGCTTGATTCCCATTACTACAAGAACCTAAGAAAAGTAGACCTGCACTTCCTAAAATAACCAAGCTATATTTGAGGGTATTCATTGATTAACTCCTGATTCAAATAAATTATATTTTGGAAAGACTCTAACAATTTTTCTCACAATAATCTTATTTCAAGACTGCTACGACTGCTTTCCCATCATCTACAACTCCTCTATTAAGCTTTGGTAACAAAATCTTGGCAAATTTAGCATACAATGCTGGTAAAACGAGTAGCGTTAACGCTGTAGAAGTAAACAATCCCCCTAAAACGACTATTGAAAGTGGTTGTAAAATTTCCTTTCCAGGACCACTTTCAAAAACTAAGGGTGCTAATCCTAAAGCTGAGGTAAACGCTGTCATCAAAATGGCGTTTAGACGTTCCATTGAGCCTTTTATTAGAACTTCTTTCAAAGGCATCCCTTCTGCGAATTTGGTGTTGTAATTATCTACTAACAGCAAACCATTACGAGTTGCAACTCCAAATAAGGTGATAAAGCCAACCAAAGAAGCGATAGAAATAACACCGCCAGTCAAAGCCACAGAAAAGACTCCTCCTACTAATGCCAAAGGTAAGTTAATCATAATCATGGCGGTTGAAGGAATAGATTTAACTGAAAGGTACATGATGACAGTAATGATGACAAAAGCAATCACACTAGTAATTAAAATATTTTGAGTTGCTCTTTCTTGCGCCTCAAATTGCCCAGCGTACTGAATATAGTAACCAGAAGGTGGATGTACTTGTTGATTTACTTTGTCTTGAATTTCATTAACAATAGAGCGCAAATCTCTACCGCTAGCATTTGCAGATACAACAATCAAACGGGAAACATTTTCTCTGTTGATCGTGTTGGCACCAGTACCATTTTCAATTGTGGCAACTTGTGCTAAAGGAATCTTACCCCCCTTTTCATCCCCTCCTTGAGAAGGGGTATCTATTAACAAATTACGAATAGTATCTAGGTTTTGACGTGCTTCCGGTTTTAACCAGACAATTAAATCAAAGGTTTGTTGGTTTTCTAAAACTTGAGAGACGACTCTTCCATTGAGGGCTGTTTCGAGAATTTCGGAAAGTTTTCCTACTGTTAAACCATATCTCGCAGCAGCAGGACGGTTAAACTTAATTTGAATTTGTTCTACTGGAACTTGAGGTTCTAGTTGTAAATCAACAATACCATTAATGGTTTTCATCACCTCATTAACTTGACTCCCAATAGTGCGGAGTTGTTCTAAGTCGGGACCGAAGATTTTGACGGCGATCGCACTCCTCACCCCCGACAAAACCTCATCCATCCGGTGAGAAATAAAACCCCCAATATTTGGTGCAACTCCCGGTAATTTGTTAAATTCCTCCCGCAGCTTCTCAATACTTCCCTCCCTATCTTTCATTCCCTTGTCGCTTAACTCAATATCCAAATGTGCCAAGTTCACCCCTGCTGCATCCGCATCACCAGGCGCACGTCCAGAACGTAATTGTATATAAGGAAATCTCGGGTCATTTTTTAGTGCATCTTGAAGAGCAAATCCTGCACTATTTGTCGCTTCAAGAGACACACCCGGATAAAGTGTTAAAGTATTGACTAAAGTTTGTTCTTGAAACTCAGGTAAAAACACTCTTCCAAACGAGGGAACAATCACAATTGCCGCTATGAGGCTGGCAGCAGCTAAAGCTAAAATAATTCCAGAATAACGCATTGAAAAAGTTAAAAGCGGATGGTACAACCCCTTGAAGAATCTTGCAATCCAAGGTTCTCTTTCTGGTAAATTCCCGTAAGGCAAAAGAACTGCACATAAAGCTGGAGTCACAGTTAATGCTGTCAGACTAGAAGCAATAACTGCTGCCATATAACCCAAACCCATTGGAATAAAAATACTTCCTTCTACACCAGTCAAAGCAAAAACTGGAGAGAAGACAACTATAGTAATGATGGTAGCTCCAAAGACCGAATCCCGCACTTCCTGACACCCGTCAAAGACCACATCTAAAATAGGACGCGGATTGGAAGAGTGTTTATTCTCTCGCAAGTTGCGGTAGACATTTTCAGCATCGACAATTGCATCATCAACCGCTGAACCAATTGCAACTGCTAATCCTCCCAAAGTCATTGTATTTAAACCTTGTCCTAACCAATTCAGTAGTAAAACTCCTATCAAAAGAGACAAGGGAAGAGCAGTTAAACAAATAGCTAAGTTACGCCAATTCATGAGAAACGGTATGAGGATGAGGGCAACAATAATACTGCCTTCAACTAAAGCTTCTCTAACATTTTCAATAGAAGAATCAATATAATTTTCTTGCCGAAATGTAGCTTGTACCTTAACATCTTTAGGTAAGCCTGCTTGAATCTCCTTCATTGCTGCTTCAATGGCACGGGTAACCGTGGGAGTATCGGCTTGAGGCTGTTTATTAATCATCACAATAATTGCCTTTCGACCGTTAAAAATGCCATCGCCCCGTTTGATAGCCGCACCAATTTGTACATCAGCAATATCGGATATTTTGATAGGCGTACCATTGCGAGCAGTAATGACTGATTGCTGCAATTCTTCGATAGATTCAATCCGACCAATACCCCGAATTAATTTTTCTCGGTCAGGAGTGATAAAATACCCGCCAGGAGCATTGACATTAGCAGCAGATGTGGCTTCTACAATATCTTCTAAAGTGACATTAAAAGCTTGGAGTTTTTGTGGATCAACTAAGACTTGATATTGGCGAACATCGCCACCATAAGCTATAACTTGGCTAACACCTGGAACAGCCAAGATACGGTTTGTGACTTGCCAATCAACTATACGCCGTACTTCCATTAAAGGAGTACTTTCTGAAGTAAAAGCATATTGTAATACAGTCCCGATGGGAGAACTCGTGGGGGAAATTTGTGGCGTTTCGACTCCTTCAGGAAGTTTACTTTGTGCTTGTTGCAATCGCTCTGTTACCAGTTGGCGAGCTTGATAGATATCAGTATCCCAGTTAAAAATAATTTTGACAACCGAAAGTCCCGACGCACTCGAAGAACGTACTGCTGTGACTCCAGGAGTTCCATTGATGGAACTTTCAATCGGTAAAGTTACTAGAGATTCTACTTCTTCCGGGGCAAGTCCGGGGGCTTCAGTTTGAATTTCGACTTGGGGTGGTGCAAAGCTGGGGAAAACATCCAAAGGCATTTGGATGATTGTACGAAATATCCAAAACGTGACAACAATTGCACCAAGAATGACTAGCCAACGGCGGGCGATCGCCCATTTAATAATCGCACTCAGCATTTGTCAGGTATCAGTTTTAGAAGCTATCTTGTAAAGATTTGACAACATAATAATGAAATCAGCGTGAAATTACGGAAGGCATAAATATGAATTGGCTTGTCATAAGCATAAGCGTTGTAGTAGTTGTGACAGTAGCAGTAGGAGTATTATTGTGGTCTAAATGGAAAAAGCGCCTCTTAACTCAACTCGAACAAGAAAAACACCAGCGTCAACAAACAGAGAATCGTTTACTCGCTCAACTTGAACAAGAAAAACGCCAGCATCAAGAAACAGAACATCGTTTACTCGCTCAACTCGAACAAGAAAAACGCCAGCATCAAGAAGCAGAACATCGTTTACTCACTCAACTCGAACACGAAAAACGCCAGCATCAAGAAGCAAGAAAGCTCAAAGACTTGAGTCAAGAGCAGTTGAGCCTACAAAGGACACCAAAGTTAACTACAACATTGCGCGATCTCCTAGTATCTGAAAGATGGAAAGAAGCTGATCAGGAAACACTCAGGATTATGCTTAACGTGACAAATCGAGAACAAGAAGGTTGGCTAAATGTAGCATCCATCCACAACTTCCCACGCGAAGACCTCCGCGCTATCGACCAACTTTGGGTAGAATATTCCAATAGTCGCTTTGGATTTAGCGTTCAACAGCGCATTTGGAAAAGCGTAGGAGGAAATCTCAAAGCTAACGATAAGATTTATGAAGCCTTTGGTGATTGTGTGGAATGGCGCGTGCATAAAAATTGGTTACAAATCAATGAATTGACCTTCAACTCTTCAGCTCCGACTGGACATCTACCTGCTGTTGCTGTGAGGTTGGGTGGGTTGAGTTGGGGTGTAGATGGGTTTTGGTGGGAAAAGAGGGAACCTTATGTGTTTCTTCTCTCTCAGAAAGACTGGTAGTTATAACATCCTCTTTGGATGCTACCAGTTGAGGTTTGGTACGACGACCTACCCAAAAAGCAAAAGTGGCGATCGCACCCCCTCCCCCCACTACAACCCACCAAGGAAGTGCTGAATTTTCAGCTACATCTTTCTCCCCTGCCCCTCTGCTCCTCTGCTCCCCTGCTCCTCTGCTCCTCTGCTCCCCTGCTTCCTTGCTATGCTCCTCTACATGTCCACCACCCCGCAAAGACTGAGCATAAAGTTGAGGCGCACGCTGAGTCACTATCATATCACCTTCAAATAAACCAGTCTTCACCTCAACCATATCCCCAAAAGTTTGACCTAAAGTCACTTCAACAGGCTGGTAAGCGTTACCATTTTGTACATAAACCTGTTTCTTACCGTTCGCCTCAACCACAGCCGAACTAGGAATAACCAAGGTAGCTGTTGATGTTTGGTTCGTCAAAACTTCTAGTTCTGCAAACATCCCTGGCTTGAGAACTCCTCCTAAATTATCTATTTGGGCTTTCACAGGAATTATCCGCGTTTCGCCTTCCACCACTGAACCAATCACAGCAATTCGTCCTGTGAATGTGCGATTAGGCACAGAAGTCACCTTCAAGCTTACCCGTTGACCCCTCCTTACCTGACCTAAATCTTTTTCATAGATATTTGCAGTAGCATAAACTCGACTGTCATTAACAATCGTCATCAGCTTGCCACCTGCATCCTCAAAGGATTGCCCTAAGGTGACTTCCCTATCCGCAACCCGACCAGAAATCGGGGCACTTACCGTTACCAGCCCCTTGGCATTGCCACGATTTCCCAGTTGTTCCAACCGAGTTTGATAAGTAGCATTACTAAGTTGAATATGTTTTTTTGCTACCTCTACTGCGGATTTAGCACGTTTGAGTTTATTTTCAGCATCAATCACGTCTCGACGGCTGGAAGCTTTGGTGAGTTCAGCTTTTGCCTCTGCTAACTTAGTTTCAGATTCTAGAGCATCACGTTGTCGTAAAGCGCCGGAATCTGCCAACTGCTTGTCCTTGTCGTACTTTTCTTGAGCAAATGCGACTTGGCTCTGTGCAGACGCTATTTCTGCTGCAGCTATTTGCTGATATTTGTCGTAGTTTTGTTGAGCTAATTTTAAATCAGCTTCCGCTTGCTGTAAATCAGCCTGAGCTTCAGCGAGTTTTTCTTGAGAGTTAACCCGCAGTTCTACCAAGTCCGGACTGGTGACAACAGCAACGGGTTGACCTTTTTTCACCACTGCACCCGGTTCCACCAATAACTCAACCACTTTTGCCTTGGAAATTGGAGTATTGACTTCCGCTTTTTGACTGGGTAGAGTTTCAATTTGTCCAGTGGTTTTAATTCCAACAGCTAACCGGTGGCGTTTTGCTGGCTCAACTTTTATTCCAAGCCGTTTAGCAGTTTGAGCATCCACCTTAATAGAACTAGTAGCACTACTTGCTTGACTTCCTCCTTGAAATTCATTTCCGTGTCCGCCGTGAGCTAAAACAGCTGCAGGACTTGCGAATAACAGCAAGCTTGCAAGTGTGCCAGAAACACAACGAATTGCTGAGGGTGGTTGGGAACGCAGAGAGTTAGGCATCGCGCTTCAAAAGTCGTTATCAGTTATCAGTTACCAGTTATCAGTTACCAGTTACCAGTTATCAGTTACCAGTTATCAGTTATCGGTTACCAGTTACCAGTTATCACTGTTCACTGTTCACTGTTCACTGTTGATGCACACACCTTTTAGTTTTGCACTCAGAAATGAAATTAGGATGAAATCACGCTTAGAACAGGCAGGGGTGCAGGGGTGCGGGGGAGCAGGGAAGAAACAATGTCTAATGCTTCATCAACCAAGGAGATGGATTGTTGATCATGTTGACTAAGCTACCTAGAATTTGGTTATAAATTCCGTAAAGTTCTCGACCTGTATCAACATCCAAATAATTACATTTAACAGCAAATTCTATCCAAGTTTGGGTTTCAGCAGCCTCTGACTCACAATCGCTCAACTTAGCCACAAATGCAGCTTCATATCTTCGTTTGCGCCATGCTTCTGCTAAATTGGCACAAACCGAACGTGAGGATCGACGAATTTGGTCAGTTAAAGAATACCGTTCCTCTATAGGAAACTTTTTAGACACCTCAAATATTTTCATTGCAGCATCAAAAGCCATTTGATAAACTTTTAAATCTTTATGACTTTTAATTGGTTCTCTTTCCATCTCCCCTGCTCCCCTGCTCCTCTGCTCCCCTGCTCCCCTGCTCCCCTGCTCCCCTGCTCCCCTGCTCCCCTGCTCCCCTGCTCCCCTTACTGCTTGTACCAAGCTTGTCGCCACTGCTTCATTTGTGCAATTTCTTGCTGTTGAGAGGTGATGATATTTTGAGCCAGTTTTTTGATTTCAGGGCGCTTAGACTTACTCAACGCATCTTGCGCCATTGTCAGCGCTCCTTCATGATGCGGAATCATTGCATTAATAAAGCGTAGATCAAACTGAGTATCCGCAGCTCCCAAGTCCATGTCCATTCGCATAGCTTTAGATTGTTCAGGAGACATTTCCATCATGTGATTCATCTGGGCGTTCCAAGCCATTGGCGTGCTAGATGCTTTGGGATACCATGCTGTGCGCCACTGTTTCAACTGGGCAATTTCTTTATTTTGAGCTTTGATGATTTCGTCTGCCAGCTTTTTAATTTCAGGACGTTTTGATTTCTGCTGGGCTTCTTTTGCCATCACCACAGCACCTTCATGGTGTGGAGTCATCGCATCAATAAACCGCAAATCGTAGTTCGCATCCGCTGGGCCTAAATCCATGCCGTGATTCATACTACCACCATGATGCATACCGTTGTGGTTCATCTGCTGCTTGTCGCTAGCCTCAGTCGGGGTGGTGTTTGGCGTTTGAGTTTGATCTTGGGAAGCAGGCGTAGAACAGGCGGTTAGGGATGCGAGTGCGACAAAGGTAACCGTAAAAAACCCAGTTTTCCAGGAAATAGATTGCATAGAATTTCTATCCATATTGTGGTTTGTTCCTCTATTGTGAAATCTCTAGTCAACTAGAGAGTCAACTATCATTTAATATGATTCAGTTAAGAATTGTTGGTGATAGTGAACGCGAGTCTGTGCCGCAGGGTATAGCATGGTACGAATGTGCCATAGATTGCACATGTGTAGAGACGTTGCAACCTCTCTACATTGACCAAAAGAATGGGATGCAAGCCCCGTCCTTCTAGGACGGCTTTTTTTGCTCTTTAATGTATCTGTTCAACACTTCCAGTGGCGCACCTCCCACAGAAACAGCGAAATAACTTGGACTCCACAAAGATTCTTTATGCGGTTTTTTGTAGCCTGATTGCCCGTACCGACGACTTGATACGCCTTTCAATGCGTTAACCATCTGAGAAATAGATAACTTTGGGGGATACTCAATCAGTGTGTGAACGTGATTCTCCTCACCATTGAATTCCAATATTTGGAAATCCATTGCTTTAGCAACTTCTCGGAACGACTGTTCAATTAAGTTTAAACTTTCACCAGTAAACACAGACCGACGATATTTCGTTACGCAGACCAAGTGAATTTTTAAGTCTGTAACGCTGTGCCTTTCTTTCCGGAACTGGGTTGTCATCTGGTGTAGACCAATATAGTATTAAAATACAGACCAATAATAGCATGAGCAATGAAAGCCAGGTACCAATTCCGTTTCTACCCAACAGACCAAGAGCAGCAGCTTCTAGCTCAGTTGTTTGGTTGTGTTCGCGTAGTCTGGAATGATGCTCTGGCGCTTTGCAAACAATCGGAGAAACTGCCCAGTAACAACGACTTGCAAAAATTGGTAATTACTCAAGCCAAAAAAACTGAGTGTCGTTCCTGGCTTGCTGATGTTTCAAATATTCCGTTGCAACAATCGGTCGCAGATTTAGGTGTCGCCTACAAAAACTTTTTTGATTCGCTCAAAGGTAAACGCAGAGGGAAGAAAATTGGTAGCCCTAAATTCAAGAAGCGGACAAACCAGCAATCAGCAAGATTCAGAATTGGTGGGTTTAAATACCCCGTCCTTAAGGACGGGGATTCAAAAGGTGATGAAGTCTACTTAGCCAAGATTGGCAATATTAAGCCAGTTTGGTCTAGGCAACTACCATCTGCACCCAGTTCGGTAACTGTAATCAAAGATTGCGCAAACCGCTATTTTCTTAGCTTCGTAGTAGAAGTTGTACCAATTCATGTAGATGCTAAAAACCAAAGTATCGGGATTGATTTGGGTATAAAAACTTTTGCGGTAATGAGTAATGGTGAAAAAGCTGTCAGCCCCAATTATTCAAGGCTGGACAAAAGAATACGCCGCAAGCAACGCAAACTAGCACGACAACAGAAAGATTCAAAACGTCGGAATAAAACCCGGATTCAAGTAGCCAAGTTGCACAACAGAATTGCAGATACGAGGAAAGACTTTCTACATAAATTATCAACCAAGGTGGTTAGCGAGAACCAAACAATCGTCTTGGAGGATCTAAGTGTTTCAGGAATGGTCAAAAATCGTAAACTAGCACGAGTGATTAGTTTGCAGGGTTGGCGCGAATTCAGAACGCTTGCGCTCGCAAAATCCGAGAAACTGGGTAGAACGTTTAGGGTCATCAGTCGGTGGGAACCAACTAGCCAGGTTTGCTTTGATTGTGGTTTTAAGTGGGGCAAACTTGATTTGTCGATTCGTTCTGTGCTCTGCCTAAATTGCGGAATTGAGCAAGACAGAGACGAGAACGCAGCTAAAAATATAAACAAGGAAAGACCCCGTCCTTAAGGACGGGGATTAATCCTTATCAAAGTCGGGATAGGGCATTGCCAGACTTTAAACGGACATGGAGAGAAGGTAAGACTGGTTCGCCAGCACATCTCAACGAAGTGTCAAGAATCACCGACCCTTTAGGGCGGTGAGTATGTCAATAAGTATTTCAAACAGAAATGAAATGAGGATGAAATACCCAGCGGTGGTGGCACTTGGTGACGAGTGAGGTGACGAAATTAAACCCCACTTGACCAGTGGGGTCTTAAAATCCTGTACAGTTTGCGGAAAGGTGCATTAACGGATGCTATTTCACTGCAGCACAACTACTAGTAGGTGCTGGCTGCTTACGCTGTACACCAGTCTTAGTCGGATCATAACCAACCAGCAACACCTCACCTTTTTCGTTATATATCCATCCTTGGGCGGGTATTATTTCTTTGACAGGTGGCTTTTGAGATGGCTGCTTTTGTGTTGTACTTGTTGAACTTACCCTACTAGGGACAGGCTTAACCAAATCAACCCGCACATTGTCACTACTGAGGATTTTATTTGGATCCGTTGGAAGCCCCCCACGTCCGGTGATGGTGAAACTACTGCCAAACCCTTTGATACAGACATTTTGAGCAATCTGCTGTGCAGGGTCGATGACAGCTTCTGTCAATTCAAATAACCCTTGGCTGGGGTCAATATTAAGTATATTTATTTGCACATTACCACTCAACAAGCTATTTACCCCTGTGGCGGTGATGTCACTTGTGTTTGGGTCAGGTGGATTCTGAGACTGAAAGCCAAAAATACCTTTAGTATCGATTCTGACATTACCGCCACGAGAATTAGCAGAGTTAGCAGTGATGTCGCTATTGTCAAAGCCAACCAGAACATCAGTATTAATATTAATGTTGCCGCCAATAACGTTTTCTCCTCTGGCGTCAGTTCTGATGTTGCTGTTGCCAGTCATAATCAAATCTTTTGAGTTAATATTAATTGTCGCTTGCTCTCTATTGGGGTCAACTTTAGCACTTTGTGTATTGGCGCTGAGTGAGGCATTGTTGTTTAAACGGATAGAGCGTGCATTTAATGTCATCTTGCCTGCGGTTCCTGTTCCACGACTCTCCACGGTTATTTCTGCCCCATCTCGCACTAGTAAGGTATTGGTTCTGACTGTAAGATCTCCCGCATCCCCTGTTGAGTTTGGCGTTGTAGAAGCAAACAAGCCACTGGAAAACTGACCATCAGCGCTTGTACCAATCAGTTGCACATCTTGGGCATCAACGCTCAAAGAACCCCCCTTGCCCGCACCGTAAGTGCCAGCACTTACCAGTGCCCCATCTCGCACTAGCAAAGTATTAGTTCTGAGCGTAAGATCACCCGCATTCCCTGTTGAGTTTCGCTGTGCATCAGCAAACAAGCCACTGGAAGCCCGACGATCAGCGCTTCTACCAATCAGTTGCACATCTTGGGCATCAACGCTCAAAGAACCCCCCTTGCCCGCACCGAAAGTGGCAGCGCCTACCTGTGCCCCATCTCGCACTAGCAAGGTATTGGTTTTGATTGTCAGATCACCCGCATCCCCTGTTGAGTTTCGCTCTGCAGAAGCACCCAAGGCACTGGCAGCCTGACCATCAGCGCTTGTACCAATGATTTGCACATCTTGGGCATCAACGCTCAAAGAACCCCCTTTGCCCGCACCGAAAGTGCCAGCACCTACCACTGCCCCATCTCGCACTAGCAAGGTATTGGTTTTGATTGTAAGATCACCCGCATCCCCTGTTAAGTTTGAGTTTGCTTGAGCAAACAAGCCACTGGAAACCCGACCATTAGCGCTTATACCAATCAGTTGCACATCTTGGGCATCAACTCTCAAATTTCCCCCCTTGCCCGCACCGGAAGTACTAGCACTTACCTGTGCCCCATCTCGCACTAGCAAGGTATTGGTTTTGATTGTAAGATCACCCGCATCCCCTGTTGAGTTTGAGTTTGCTTGAGTAAACAAGCCACTGGAAACCCGACCATTAGCGCTTGTACCAATCAGTTGCACATCTTGGGCATCAACCCTCAAATTTCCCCCCTTGCCCGCACCGGAAGTACTAGCATCTACCTGTGCCCCATCTCGCACTAGTAAAGTATTGGTTTTGATACTAAGGTCACCCGCATCCCCTGTTGAGTTTGCTCGTGCAAACAAGCCACTGGAAACCCGACCATTAGCGCTTGTACCAATCAGTTGCACATCTTGGGCATCAACCCTCAAAGAACCCCCCTTGCCCGCACCGGAAGTGCTAGCACTTACCTGTGCCCCATCTCGCACTAGCAAAGTATTGGTTTTGATTGTCAAATCACCCGCATTCCCTGTTGAGTTTGGCTCTGCAGAAGCACCCAAGGTACTGGAAAACTGACCATCAGCGCTTGTACCAATCAGTTGCACATCTTGGGCATCAACCCTCAAATTCCCTCCCTTGCCCGCAGCACTAGTACTAGCACCTATCTGTGCCCCACCCTCAAGCCGCAAGCTGCTCGCACTGATGCTGACATCACCTCCTTGTCCATTTGCTCGTGATTGCACCTGATTAAAAATGTCACTATTATTAAGGTTTATTGCCCCAGTAGCATTAACCGAAATATCTCCCGCCTGAGTACCAACTGTCCCCAAACCTTCTCCTATTCCAGCGCCGAGGAAACTTCCTCCCGTCATCTCTAAATTCCGAGCATTAACTGCAATACTACCCCCACCACCTGATGTTACATCAACTCCCGCACCATTCGTCAGCGATACATCGCCTCGTTGCACTCCCACAGGAAAACTCAAGCTGCCATCACCATTGAGTCCTACCGTCCCAGGAGCAGATAATCCTCCTAATTCAACTCGTCCTCCTGGTGCAAACAGTATTCCACCATCTAAGTTGACATTACCACCCACCAGTGTTAAAGAATTTCCTTGTGGAACGGTAAGACCAACAAAATTACCACTATTATCAACAGCCCTCGACTGATTGGTGATATTTTTGAAATTCTCCCGATAGCTCAACCCAACCGGAGCAGTTATTGTTAACAATGGCGGTGCTTGTGGATTCGTCGCACTAAATTCAAAATTATTGTTAAAAATCAGACTATTTGCCGTACTTCCCAAAAATGAACCACCCACATCCAACCGGGCATTTGGTCCAAAGATAATTCCATTGGGGTTGATCAAAAACAGATTAGCACCGCCCAACACACCCAACACACCCTGAATGTTTGAGATATTACTTCCAGTCACTCTGGTGAGTATGTTTGCAATTCCCGCTGGATTGGAAAAATAAGCTCCTCTACCCGCATTGATGTTAAATTCTTGAAAGCTGTGAAACAGGTTCCCTCCACGAATTGCGCCTCCATCTATCCTGTCGCTAGGGGTGCCGTTAATTTGGACGTTGGGCGTGACGACAGAATTTTCTGCACCGAGACTGTTATCGGGAGTGATTTGTGCTCTTGCAACAGTAAAGTAGGTCAAGCTGAATACAGCTGCAAAGGGTAAGGTGAGAAGAAAGAATGGGTGACGCACCTGTTTCATATTTAAAAAACAGTATTCTTAAGAGAAGTTGTCCAATTACCGTCCTTGAGTACTCATACCAGGTTTTTAGACAAAAGTGGTTGTTTGTAACTTTTTGTTGACAATAGGCGCGGATATGCGCCCGTCAAGAAGCAGCAAGCCACTGTGTGAAGGCAACCCCAAAAGTAATCGTACTCATTATAAACCTCGTCTACGTTGAAACCCGTAGTTTTTCCTCGTCAGGATCAAGGTGATTTTTCACCCATAGGCGATTGCGCGGAACGCAGACGCCAAGGGCGTAACGCTAATTTCAAAGGGTTAGAATGAATGTCTTGTTCAAATAAATGAACACGTTCAATCCATTAAGTAGCAGATTGATAGCAGGTGTAACAGGTACGATTTATATCAAGCTTATCGATGAGTTGAATTTTTCACAAATGATTTAGGATTGCTATATATGGGACTCCTATTTGATTTTTGAAAAAAACTCCGTACACCTGTATTGCTTCTTCCCTGTTAAGAGTTCCCTGTTAAGAGTTCCCTGCCCTGACGAGTTGTTCAGAAATCAAACCGGATTCCTATAAGAAAAATCTCATGTGCAGCGTAGCTTATGTCAATTCTTGACTCCAATCAAAGTTATACTTTCAGCCGATACTTTGAGCTTGGCTTTGAAGCTAGCGAACTGGCTCAAGAATTTGGCTATAGTTTAACTCGAAAAATACTCAATTTACCGCAGTTTCCTGATGAACTTGACCGCTTGGAGGAATTACGCGCTCGCATTGAAGAAGTACTACCATTTGTACCATTGACTAACGAACTCGCAAGACGAGAAATCCTCATCTCGCGGGTAGTGACGGAGTTAATTCACTACACACAGGCAGAATTACGAATTGAATATAGTTTGAAAGTTTCTAATTGGCTTCAGGGCAATTTAGATTATTTATTGCGGGTAAATTCCGGAAATAAACTATTAGTCATTGAGGCAAAATACGAGGATTTGACGCGAGGTTTTACGCAGTTAGTCGCCGAATTGGTGGCACTCGATCAGTGGTCAGCAGCGACTACAGTTGACCAACAACCAATTTTAATTGGCGTTGTTTCTACAGGCACAATATGGCAATTCGGTAGGCTCGACCGCAACACAAAGCATTTTGAACAAGGGATTAATAGCTATCGGGTTCCTGAAGATTTGGAGCAAGTTATGCGAATTTTAGTCGCAGTTTTGAAAGGAAATAATTAAAGAAGCACCAAGAGTGTCACGTTGTAACTTTTCATTCTTTCCCCAATTTATGAGCAGCGTCAAGACGTTGCACTGCAACGTCTTCACAAATGTTAATCTCCCAAATAAATACCCAAACCACGAGCAGTTTTGACTAAAGTATCCTCTGGGTTGACTGCTCTATACTGAGCGATCGCCTCAGCAATAGGCACAGCAAAAACCTGGCGATTTTGCCATGTCACCATGTAGTCATATTTACCTTCATCTATGAGATTGACTGCTGCTACACCAAAGGCACCTGCCACGAGTCGATCCAGTGGTGAAGCGGTTCCACCCCGTTGGATGTGTCCTAAGACTGTGACTCTGGTTTCTGCACCAATGCGATCGCTAATTTGGTCAGCTAAGTATTGACCAATACCACCATACCGAGATTGACCCAAACGATTTGTCATTGTGAGAGTTTCACCATCTTGGGTACGAACTGCCTCAGAAACAATAATTAAACAATAGTTTTTCCCTTTGTCTTGACGCTGTTTAATTTTGTGGCAAATGTGGTCAATCGTGTAGAGAATTTCTGGAATTAAAATCACATCTGCTCCCCCAGCAATTCCCGCAGCAATGGCAATGTGTCCTGCATCACGACCCATGACTTCTAAAATCATGACTCGACTGTGAGAAGCCGCTGTAAAATGTAACCTATCGAGTGCTTCTGTGGCAATATTAACTGCGGTATCAAAACCGATGGCATGTTCAGTAATCCCAATATCATTATCAATTGTTTTGGGAATACCCACTAAATTAATACCGCCTTGTTGTGCCAAGCGACGGAGAATAGCCAAGCTACCATCGCCACCAATCCCAATCAAAGCATCTAAACCGAGTTGATGGTAACCTGCAATAATATCTTCTGAGCGATCGCATACGCTGCCATCAGCCATAGGAAAAGCAAAAGGATCACCTTTGTTGGTGGTTCCTAACATTGTCCCACCAGAAGTTAACAGCGGGTCAACTTGGTCAATTTCCAGTTTTGTGAATTGCGGTGGACGCGCCATTAACCCCACAGTTGCTTGACGAATTCCTAGCACTTCCCAACCTTTTCCACAAGCACAATGGACAACAGCTCTAATCACCGCATTCAAACCAGAACAGTCTCCTCCACTAGTAAGAATGCCAATACGCTTGCATTTTCCCATATGTTTTTTAACATTTCAAAGGTGAGATATATTTAGTAGTAGATTAAACGATTAGCAGCACTCAATAATCAAAATTTCAGGGTAATTTCATATATTCTGAATACTGCGCTAGTGTCAAAAAAAGCTGTGTAACTCTGTAAGGGAATAGGGGGGACTCACCGGTCCCCTCTGGGGATCCTTTCAAGGGTAGGTATTTAACAAAGGAGTCTTTTAGCAGGTAAAATACTTATCTGACTATCGTCAGCAGAAATATCCAAGGTAGCAGCAAAGCAGAATCTAAGGGTGCAGGAGGGGGAATGCAAGTAGGGAAAAGTGAGGAATTAAGAGAATGGACTAGAAAAGTGATTGAAAAAATCCCAAATCTCACAAAGCCTCAAGCAGTAGTACTTGCAATGTGGACTTTTGGGATAGTAATGACCCAATCAAGCGGATTAACAACGGTTTCAGTTTTTTTAGCAGAACTACTGGATAAAAAGGAAAATACCATACGTCAGCAACTGCGGGAATGGTATCGAGACGCTGAAGATAAAACAAAAACTGGTCGAATTTCATTGGATGTGACATCTTGTTTTAGTCCACTACTATCCTGGATTCTAAGTCTGTGGCCCGGAGGTGAAAAACGGCTAGCATTGGCGGCAGATGCTTCGACTCTAAGCGATCGCTTTACAGTATTAGCGATTAGCATTGTTTACCGTGGCTGTGGAATTCCGATTGCCTGGAAAATAGTTGAAGCAACCAAACCAGGAAGTTGGAAGCCTCACTGGGAAGAATTATTTCGTCATATAAACAACACCGTACCATCAGATTGGTTTGTAATTGTCACCACGGACAGAGGGCTTTATGGTCAGTGGTTATACCAACAAATCAAGAACATTGGTTGGCATCCTTTTATGCGGATTAACCTTCAAGGACAGTTTCAAATTAAGGGTCAGGATTTTTGGCTACCTCTAAATAGTCTTGTCCCAGAAACTGGTCAGTCATTCGAGGCATTGGTAACTTGTTTTAAAAGTAACCCCATTGAGTGTACCTTGTTAGCTCGTCATGATCAGGGTTATGCCGAACCTTGGTTGATTCTCACCGATTTGCAGCCTGAAGTTGCGGATGCTTGCTGGTATTCGATGCGTTCTTGGATTGAGTGTCTATTTAAAGACGGTAAACGAGGTGGTTTTGCTTGGCATCAAACTAAAATGACTGACCCCAAACGTGCTGAAAGACATTGGTTAGCGCTGGCGATCGCTACTTTATGGCAAGTCAGTGTTGGTGGTTCTGTTGATGCCAATATGCCCATTAGCGGTTTAGATGAATTACCACAAACTCATATTGCGCGACGTAATTTTAAAAATAGTCTCCCCCATCGATGGCTTAGTTGCTTTAGACGTGGATTTTTGATTATTAAGGCTACCGTTCTCAATCGCCTTCCACTACCTCAAGGTAGTTTTTTCCCTGAACCTTGGCCCACCTTCACTCCACAACTCCATGTCTCTCAAATCACTCTCTCTACTGCCTGATTCTTAAATACCTACCCTTGAAAGCTCTGGGGATCGGGGGAGGAGGGGAAATTAATTAGTAGCGGCACTCCTGCACTAGCAGTTAGAACCATCAAAATCTACGATTTTGGTGGGAACTTTACCCCGTGGGCTTCGGGGTAGCGTCACCAGGGAAAACAGTCCTTGTTTCCCCTACACCCCTGCACCCCTAGTTTCCGAGGGGTCTGTCTTAAACACAGGCTCCTTTTCTTTTTATACTTGTACAAACACACTGCTTTTCTCACGCTTGTGCTTTTTTAGTCTAAATTCGAGTACTTTAGGAGAGTCTTTTATGAAGATATCAGATGCAGATAAGGCAAAACAAATCGTATCTCCGTGGTGGCGCTGGCCTCTTGAAGTTCTATTCCCGGATAAAAAATTTGATGGACAATTTCAAAATCCAGGTAACGAACAAGTTTTTGATTTTGACTCGGTGATGGCATCACCTGACCCAATCAATATGATTGCATCTGAGATTACTTATTATCCAGAAAGCGATCAGCGCGAACTTTTTGCAGTATTTATCTCTGGTCTGGGACAACGTGAGTCAGAGTCTTCAAAAAGGAGCCGTAGGTATGCTAATACTCTCTTAACTGGCATTGCCAATATGAACAACTCCACTTTTCTTAAACAACGTCCAATTATCGCTTGCATTAACCGACGCCTTGACTGGGTTAATGCTGTTCTTGACTATGTTGGTTTATCTGGTAGTCCAGTCATTGAAAATGCAGCAACTTTGATTACTTATGCTGTCAACAACTCAACACCTCTTAATTTCTCAGGCGATAGTCTTGGAACAATTTTTTTGGCTAGAGCTATTAAGCTTGCTAAAACAAACTTTATTTGTGAACACGCTAAAGTGTTTGACTTTAAACAACGACGAATTCAAGAACAGATCTGGAAGCAGCGCACTAGTCAACTTATCAATGTTTTCACCTTCGGAAACGGCTATCGAAAATGGGTAGCAGGTCCAAATTACATTATGGTTTTTATTCAAGGCGATCCATTAACAGAGAATTTTGGAATAACACCCCAAAGAGCTATTAAACAAAAACGAAAGGATATAAAATTTTTGATATTTGAGCGTTTGTTTCCTAAAGGCAGCTTTGAAGCCCATAACATGATGTTTACAATTGAACTTATTCGCAAAACCTTTGAAAAAAATAAGATTGATGTTGGTGATTTTATGGGCTTATATAATAAACTCAATTCCAGCACTCTAGAAATTGCCACACCCGATGAAGTATCATGGCCAAGCGATATGAAAAACTATACATGGAATCCAGACAGCCTCAAGTCAATTCCATCTTTATCGCGACACGAATAAAAATTTAACTGACTTCCTGCACCTGGAAAAAATGTCAAAATCATTACGGTATTTTGGGAGAGCGAAACATCTCTACCTTATTTTTTCCATGTTACGAGAGAGTAGAGGAAGTATCAACAGCTTACAGTTTTCATGTCATCAGCGGTAATGGTTAAACTTAGATATAGCAATCCTCCGCAGATTTGTGTGAAAGTGCCTGCGCGTAGCACATAAATCGTGCATGCTAAGATTCCCGACTTCTCAAAAAAGTCCGGAATCTAACATCTTGCACTTGGAAAAAATATGTCAAATTAATGACATTCTGCTATACTATTTTCTGAGGATAGGAAACGCAGCCAAGTTAATTCGGAAGAAACTTGAGCTTCATCAAAGTTATCTGGCGAATATATTCTTAAGGAAAAACATTTCTCATCATCAGCAATAACTTTATATGTCGAGTTACCCAAACTTCTTAATAAAGAGGCGTTGGTTTGCTCTAAGTTATATTCTGCAAGAGCTGCCTTTAAAATATAGCAGTAGCCAGGTAGATTAGGACATGAACTAATGAGAAAATACGGACACCACCAGACTTTCACACGGCTGTTAAGAGTTAAGCGTTAAGCGTTCCCTATTCCCTGTTCCCTGTTAAGAGTTCCCTGTTCCCTGCTATATGTCCTAAGAGGATGTTTTAAAAGTGGTGGCTGAGGTATCCAAAATTTTAGATCCTCCTAAATCCTCCTTAAAAAGGAGGACTTTGAGAGGGATATTCCCCCGTTTTGAAGTGGGGTAGGGGGGTTCTCGATACAACGGTAGACTTTACAAACATCCTCTAACGTATATGGCTATGGCTATATCATATGAGAATTACCTGCTGTAGAGACGTGAGAAACTTTGCGCTTCACGTCTCTACAATTTAGCATCGAAAATCCTGTCAACTCCGCTGCCAAATTTTAATCGTCTTATCCAAACTCCCACTCACTAATAGTTCCCCTGAAGCAGTAAAAGCCAATGCTGTCACCGTATGCGTATGACCTGTAAACGTACCAAGCAGTTCTCCCGTTTCTAGGTGCCACAACTTAATCGTTTTATCTGCACTACCGCTGGCGATAATTTGTCCATCCGGACTCAACGCAATGGCGTACACTCCATCTGTGTGTCCGTTCAATGTCCTAAGTAATTCTCCACTATCTAAGTGCCAAATTTTAATCGTTTTATCTCGACTACCACTGACCAAAATTTTGCCATCCGTACTGACAGCCAAGGAACGAACAATATGGGAATGACCTGTAAACGAGTGCAGCAATTCGGGAACCAAAGGTATCTCAAGTTCCTGTTGGGACATGCGCCAGACTTTAATTTTGCGGTAACTTCCGGTGATGAGAATTTGTCCATCAGGACTCAAAGCAAGTGAATGGGCTGCTGTATCTTCTAGAGATAAGGCAGTAGCAACCCGACGCTGCATTAAGTCCCAAAACATAATTGTTCTATCATCCCCCCCAGTTGCTAACATTCGTCCATCTGGGGTAAAGGCTACACACCGCACCATTCCATTATGCTTGTGCAAAATATCAATCAGGTCTTGTGCGCCTACGTGCCAAAGTTTAATTGTGGAGTCTGCACCAGCACTGACTAATGTCTGCCCATCTGGACTGAAAGCTAGGGAATTCACTTCATCAACCAACCCAGATAAAATCCAAGGATATTCTGATAATGTCCCTACTAACTCACCTTTGGTCAAATCCCATAGCTTTGTCTCCCCACGACTACCACTTGCTACAAGGGGAGATGTGTTGCTGTTGTTACCCCTCTGACTGAAGGCTAAGCAATTAATTCCCCTGGTATGTCCTTTTAAGGTCTGCCAGCATTCCCATTCACCTACTATTGTCTTGAGTGGATGGTCTGATGATAGAGTCTGAGTCGTTTCTGTGATCACAATTTCATTCAAGACTCGTAGCTTGTCTTTTTGAGTACTGAGTGATTCTAAATACCAACTCAGCCCTCCCGCGTACAACAACTGACTTGGGGTAATGTATAGTTTTGGCTCACTAAATTCAATTTGATTTGTGGGTAAAAAACCTGCTATAATTGCCTGCTTCTCATAACCTCTTTGACCAGTAAATGGGTAAAACAAACATAGAAAAATTAACACTTGATGATTTTTTAAATCTTCTTGTGTGATCGACCATCTAACTTTGTCTTTCTTGATACTGTTAAAACTTTCTCCATCAGCAGCATAAACTTGAAGAGTGACTTTGGGATTTAAGCTAAGCACGTAGGAAAATTTGCTTTCACCACGTAAATTTCCCTCATCATCTAGAACTATATTGTTCAAGGTATCTTGTGCCACTTTTTTCACCTGCTTGCTTAGGCGATCGCTCATGACTCGGTCAACGATTTGCTCTCGCAAAAGATAATCTTCCGCTTGGTGCTGGAAGTATCTTGGAAAAGGAATTGCCCAGTCAGGAGGATCAGGATATTCAGGCGGTGTCGGAGGGGGATTTTTGGCAATAATTTCTGCTTGTTGGCAAGCAATCTCCAGCAGTTTTGCCAATGATTCGCCCCAAAATCCCATAATTTCGCTATGGCAACCTTTGACTTGACTTTCCAGCAAAAAGAGATCGTAAGTCTTAGGTTTTTTGATTCGTTGAAGGAAATCAGCTTGTTGAGCCTTTAGTAAGCTAATCCAATCCATTTGCATTCCTGCGGCGCAGTATTTGCATACCTACGTGAAGTTAAGTCAAGGCAATTGCTCAAGTTAGTGTATCAACTTCAGTTATTTAAAAGGTCGGTCATTTCAGTAGTTAATGTAACACAACCTTTTGACGTGGATAGACACCAAATAACCATAGTCAAGTGGTGACGTAGCCAGTTTGCCTTGAAAAAATTGAGATGATAGATGATTCTACCTAACCTAGAGCATGAGATACTGTTTCGCTAGACGCAGTTTTTGACAAAACTGTGCTCAAATTTGAAGAAATTTTAGGACTCGTTGAGAAAAAGCTCTATCCTAGCTTTTTAAACATAGACACTTACAGCAATTTTCAGCTATGTAGACTAACTTAGAGACAAGAAGTCAGGGTAAATATGAAAGTGCCTAAAAAAACTGTAGCTTACAATACTTTTTAACCGAAAATTCTGAGTGACTATGCGACATTACGACGGGAACTTATCGGTTATCAGCTTATGGAACGGAAAAATGGTTTTTACTGGCGATACGCGTTTGCGTTTGCGTAGCGGATCGCGCCCCCTATGCCTACGGCACAGCTTTGCCTATCGAGGCTAGCGTCAAGCAAGCGGGCTTATCGCCAGCAGCTCTTTGGAAGTCGGAAACTGAAATTATGAGACAGATTTCGTTATAGACAACTCTGACAACTATGTTACACTAGATACCACGTACACGGGCTTAGTTGCGAGAAAGTGTCCCCTATTATAACTCAGATAGAAACTCCTCGTATTTGGTTGCATCTACTAAAAAAATCAAATCACAGTTCTAAGTTATTGCAACCTATAAGGACGAGCACATGGCGTGGATCTATCTTTTTATTGCTGCTTTATTTGAGGTAGGGTGGGCAATTAGTTTAAAGTATGCACAAGGGTTTACTAAGTTTGGTTCCAGTGTCGCCACTATTACCTTCTATATACTCAGTTTGACCTTTTTGTCTAAAGCCCTGCGTACACTACCAGTTGGAACTGCTTACACTATCTGGACAGGTATAGGAGCTGTTGGTACGGTTGTGTTGAGTATAATTTTATTTCAAGAACCTTTTGAAGCGCGCCGCCTCACTTGCATTGGCTTCATTGTCACGGGTGTGATAGGACTGAGGCTAGTTTCTCCACATTAACCGACTCTCTGATTGGGCAAAGTTGTTTGGGTAGAGGGAACAGGGAACAGGGAATAGGGAATAGGGAATAGGGAATAGGGAACAGGGAACAGAGAACTCTTAACGTTTAACATAAACTGTACGGAGTTCTGTTCAAAAATCAAATAGGAATTCCATAGAAGCAAGGGGTTAATTTAAACGACAGCATATTAGATTTAACTTTAGAATGATGTCGTTTCCCTTATGCGTCTCCACGATGGAAATGGATGATGCAGCACCTGAGGTATTTCTATGTTTTTACCCCCTGGGTTTGGTGAAAAGTATGTGATGACCACGCTAGGAAGAATGGTATACTATACTGCTGTTGGAAAACCGTGGTCTGACACAGAAATTGAGCAATCAAGCGAAAAAACATTAGTTTTCCTACACGCGTTTGGTGGTGGTTCTTCTGCTTACGAGTGGTCTAAAGTTTATCCAGCTTTTGCTTGTGACTATAGAATTGTCGCGCCGGATTTGATTGGGTGGGGACGCTCTGATCATCCGGCTCGAAGTTATAGTGTTAATGACTACATTCAAACTATTATTGAGTTCATAGAGAGGACTTGCAATGGTCCGATTAGTGCGATCGCCTCTTCACTCACCGCTGCTTTCACAATTCGCGCCGCGATTCTTCGCCCCGATTTATTCAAGTCTTTAATTTTGACCACACCAGCAGGTTTGGCTGAATTTGGACAAGATTACAGCAAGAGTTTATCTGCTCAAATCGTCAATATCCCACTTGTAGATCGATTGCTTTACATGACTGGGGTTTCTAGCAGTTTTGGCATTCGCAGCTTTTTGGAAGAACGTCAATTTGCTCGTCCAGAACGAGTTTATCCTGAAATTGTCGAAGCATATTTGCAATCTGCTCAACAGTTTAATGGAGAGTATGCTGCTCTTGCTTTCGTACGTGGTGATTTATCTTTTGATTTATCTCAATATATCACTCAATTGACCGTTCCTACTGCCATAATTTGGGGGCAAAAGTCAGAATTTACAGGACCTGAAGTCGGTCGGCGACTGGCAGAAATGAACCCTCAGGCAATTCGTATCTTTTATCGTTTGGAGGACGTGGGTTTGACTCCCCAATTGGAACTTCCTGCTGTTACGATTGGGTTGATTAGGAAATTTTTACCTTTACTTGAGTCGCCTATTTGAAGAGCTTTTCCTTACACAGCTGTAGAGACGTAGCATGCTACGTCTCTACATCATTCGTGGTGGTGTATGTGATTCAAATGAGAACCGCTATAAATACAAACTGCTATTGATGCGGGGTTCATAGCCCGTTAACCTGAGGAATTAGAGTTGGTATCACTGCTACCAATAATTGCTTGGAAGATGTTCGATACTAAAGAGAAAAAAGCTGTGAATAACAACAAAATCATCAAGCTTGCAAGACCAGCAAAGGGAGAAATGATAAACAACAGTAAGAATCCAAACATTAGAATTGATATCAATGTTTTATTCATCTTTTTTATCTTTCATACTTTTTAATTTCAATTAAGTCGCTAATTTTATAGCTATGCCACTTCTATTGGAAAGAATTAGTCCTCTTTCTTAAGGATGAAGCCCTTTGGACAATCGTCACTAGCAACATATCAAAGAAACACACTTTTCTTGATTGTAATGAAGAAAAAGCTTACCCAGTTAAATTACGCGCCCTAATAACTAAGTTTAAAATTGTTGCCATAATTAGGATAAGCCATAATAAAATTAATTTTTTTGGTTCTTCGCGCCCTCGCCCCTTAGGCGCACGTATTGGTTACGATCGTCTATTGCGCCTTTTTTGTCTCCCAACTCACTACGGACAAGCCCTCGGTTGTTGTAGGCGTCAGGATCGTTAGGATTAAGGCGCACGTATTGGTTGTAATCGTCTAATGCGCCTTTTTTGTTTTCCAAATCTCTACGGACAAGCGCTCGGTTGTAGTAAGCGTTAGCGTAGTTAGGATTGAGGCGTAGGGCTTGGTTGTAATCTTCTATTGCGCCTTTTTTGTCTCCCAAGTCATCACGGGCATTCCCTCGGTTGTAGTAAGCGTCAGCATACTTAGGATTGAGGCGCAGCGCTTGGTTGTAATCGTCTATTGCGCCTTTTTTGTCTCCCAAGTCACTACGGGCAAGCCCTCGGTTGTTGTAGGCGTCAACATAGTTAGGATCTAGGCGCAGGGCTTGGTTCAAATCTTCTAATGCCCCTTTTTTGTCTGCCAACTCATCACGGACAAATGCTCGGGCAAAGTAGTTAATAGCATAGTTAGGATTTAGTTTCACCGCTTGGTCAAAATAGTTTAATGCGCCTTTCTTGTTTCCCGTTGCAGCCTGAATAAACGCTCGTGAGTAGTGCTCAGCTATAGTAGAGCTAGTTTCTGCTTGATTCGACTGATACCAAGCTGCCCCACCCAATGTCGTCATAATCGTCAATACTGCCCCTGAAACGCCAAAAATTCCCCTTCGCCTACGCGCTTTCTCTTCTCGACGCTGGCGATCGCGCATTTCAATACTAAGTTGAATAAAATCTTGTTCTGGTATACTTAGCTCTTCGCGACGTTGCTTTAATTTTTCTTCTGCCTCTGACAGCGGCACACCACGCAACAATATTCCTTCATCTCGTTTCGTCTCTTCCCACTGATGTATAATATCCCTTAACCGCTCTTGCCAAGCTCGAAACAAACGGTCTTTTTTCATCCACTCGCGCAGAGTCAGCCATTCGCGGATGAGGGCTTCATGGACAACTTCCACTGTATCTTCTCCAGATTTCTCATCATGTCCGGTGACAACCAAACGGGCTGTGTATCCTGCTAAATCACTCACCAATCCCCAATTCTCATCTCCTACTTCTTTGCGGGTGGCGATGCGACGAGTATCCTCTGTTCCTTCCCCTGGGCGCACCAATTGCACAAAGATGCGCTGTGCAGCTTTTTGTTTTGTTTCACTCAATTTTTGGTAAACTTGCTCGGCATGATTAGCTAGCGCTTTTTTCACACCCCCTATCTCTTGGTATGCTTGATGAGTGAGTGTGCGGTTTTGCTGTAAAGACCAAAGTCGAGTCAGGGCAAATTCCAGCAATGGGAGATTCCCTGGTTCATTGCCAACATCATCTAAAATTCGTTGCCCCAATTGTGCTTCTAATTGGACTTCTATCTTCTGGGCTGGTTGTTCAATTGCTCGAAGTAGTTCCTCTCGATTCATTGCACTCAACAGTTGCGGTGTAAACTGCTGCAATGCGTCTCGTAAAGGACGATAAGCAAGGACAAAGCCATAAAAGTCAGCCCGTAAAGTGAAAACCAATGTTAAATTTTCCTGATGGATAGCTTGAAGCATCAAATCAGCAAAGCGTTCTTGTTCTTCCTTCTGACAAAGGGTGTAGAGTTCTTCAAATTGATCGACAAACAGCAGCAGACGTTTACCAGGGTTACGTTTCATAATCCGAGATGTTATCTGCTCCAAAGTAACCAAACCCTGCTGTATATTTTTATCTAGTCCAGCTGCTGAGCGCAATTGTTGAATTTCATCAACTCCTGGCACTAATTGACGAACTAACGCAGATGCGAGGTGATAAAATGGTTGATTACCAGGACGAAATGATTCAATCACCCAGTTTTCTGTCATACGCAGTTGGGGAATTAGCCCTGCATACACAATAGAAGATTTTCCACTACCAGAAGGACCAATGACTCCTACTAAGGGCTGTTTTTTAACTGCTTCTACCAAACCGTTAACAAATGTTTCCCTTCCAAAAAAGAATGCTGCATCTTCTTCTCCAAATGCTGCTAATCCTTGATAGGGATTGGGTGGAATAATGTCTACTTCTGGTTGGCTGGGGATGATACTAATTTGCTCTTTTTTAAACAGAACTGGAGTTTGCTGTTCTAAATGTTTAATTAAGACTGCACAACCTAATTCATAAGCAAAATCCACCTGTTGTCCTGCTGCTAGAGCATCATAAAATGCGACAGAAAATGCTATTGCTGCTTGATCCCCAACCACTTGGTTCATGCCAATCACATAATTGACGTGTTGGCTAATAGCTTTTGCTTGCACCTCACTATAGCAGGCATTGAGAAGTACACACTGCACTCCTTTTGTGGCAAACAGCTTGAACATACTTCCCAGTGCATCTGCAGAGATTAACCCTGGCTGTCCCGTCTCATCGTCTAAAACAATACCATCTTGCCCAGCACCATGCCCACTGAAGTGAACAATCTGGGGCTGAAAATCTAACATGGCTCGGTAGAAGTCACGCGATCGCACTGCCCATTTTTGCTCTAACTTGAATTCCTCTCGTTTGTTAGCGCGTCGTAATCCTTCATCAATTTCCCGTACCTCTTCGTCCAGTCGTAGCCTTGAGGTACTTGTTGGATTTGCTGCCAAAATTAAAATAGTTTTGACATCGGGATTGTTACCATAGGACAGTTGCTGAGAAACCATATAATATTAGTATTAATTTCTATAAAAAGTAAAAAATATGCATCAAAAATGCTACAGGATAAACACTTCTTTATAGGTGAAACCGAAATTAACTTATGCAGTAATGGGATAGAAACAGAATAAATCCCTGTAAATTGCTCATGGACTAAACCGCAGTAAATGCTTGCATATACTACCTCGTCTAACAGTTTTCTATTTACTTATTACTACACTGTCTCTGTTCTGAATTCTGCAATCAAAGTAAAAAATTTATACTGAGATTTTGCACCATTCTCAATAATCGGGAGGCTGAGCCTCCTAACCCTCGTTCCCAGGCTGCAGCCTGGGAACGAGATATCGAGGCTCTGCCTCGTTGTTGATAGTGGTGCAAGATCTGAATATAGCTGAAAATCATTGAGTCACATTGCGTTACACCTTTTAAGTCACAACGTGGAATTGGTGGCTTAAAGTATTCATTACTCGTGATTGTGAGCCGCATCACCAACCTTGGGTGTTTTACCAGCTTAGGGTGAATTGTTGGTATTTGGGGAAATGCATTTACGCTTGGGATAGAGAAAATGCATTTCTTCTGTTATTCTCTTATTCCCCTATACCCCACACCCCCTCCGGGGGAATTCAAAATTCAAAATTATAAATTCAAAATTAAGAAATAATTCACAATAACTCTTTTTTTTGATAGCGCAGCGTGCCCTATGGCGTAGCCGTGGCGGAACGCCATAGGGCATACTTTGATAGCGTAGCGTGGCACGAAGTGCCATACTTTGAATTTTGAATTGTTTTGCCCCTACACCCCTAGTGGCTTTTTTCTTCACCCAGCCTTAAATCTGCAATAACCCCTCTGGATTAACTGACAAAAGTGTTCGCCTCTGCAAACCCTCCCGATGTAAAATTTCATTGGCTGCAAGTAAGCCACTACTCACCGCGCGTTCCATCAAGCCGGAAGGAAATGGCATTTTTACCCAGTCGCCTGCAAACACTAAGTTAGGAATATTGGTGCTTGTTTCTGGGCGTTCGGCGTAACTATTTGGCGGATATCCAGAAAAGTTCTTTTGATTCACCAATTCTCTGTGCAACATCTTTGCTTGCTTCAACTCAGGGACAATTTCGTAGAGTTCTTGCTCAAAAGTTGTTAACAATGCTTCTTGGGTGGGGAATTGTTTTTCTTTGTAACAGTAAGCGTGTAATTCCACCACACTACCGCCAGTGCGTTTTGTCCACTCAATGAATTGTTCTTGAATGCGGTGATAGAGAGTGATGCTGTCTGTGAGTTGATAGCCTGACAAAGAGGTAAAATGACTGTGGTTCCACTCAAAATCACGATCAAACCAGAAACGACAGACAGCGAATGGATCGGCGACGTTTAGTTTTTTGATTTGCGATCGCGTAGTACCCACAACTCCATCAACATTACCATTTATTTGCCGAAACAACTGCTGTACACCTGGTACATCAGTAGCAAAGACATAATAATCTGCTTGAATTGTCTGTGATGATGGTGAATCGAGATTTGCTGCTACCAACTGCAAACCATCATCCTGACGTTGGACAACTTTAAATTTAGATAAATCACGTTGGGCTGGACCTTTCAATACTTTACCATCAGCCGCAAACACAGCTCCATGACAAGGGCAATGAAACTTACCATCTTCCGCCATTTTCACGGTACAACCTTGGTGAGTGCAGGTAAGAGAAATTGCTTCTTGACTATTATCTGATAAAGCAAAGACTTCATCAGCCGCACCAAAATATTGTAGAGATGTTCCTTGGCGCGTCTCTATAGTATGATTACGCTTAACCCCAAAAGGAACATTGTTTGTATTATTACCAATCTGATAGCTAAGTGAGTCTATTTTAGTTTTTAAAAATTGAATTTCACTCACCATTGCTTCTGTAATTATTTTGCCACCCTTACTTTGAATCGCTTCAGCTATGGGTTGCACCAAACTTGTTCCCATATCATCTTTGGTACCATTAAAAGCAAGTCCTTCTGGGTTACCAAAAAAATAAAAGTGGAAGAACTGTAAAAGTTCAGCAACACTCATCACGTCTGGTGCATTCAAACTAGATTTAGCAAAAGGCAGAAAATACAAGTCGTATAAACCTCTGGGAAATTCTTTCTCTACCCAATCAGCAACTGAAATATTATCAAAACGCCGATAATTCTTTTCTCTCTCAAAACCACCAATTGCTTGGAAAACTTGTAAATGTTTCAATTTTGTGAGATTTATACCCCATTGAAAGCGATTGGGAGATGCTATGGCTAAATCCACAATGTTCCAAGGAAAAGCTGAACGACTGGGACGAAAGACCTCTGGTTGATACTTAGTGTCACGATAAACAACAGAGTAAGAATTTAATGACTTGAAATTTTCCGAAATTCCTAGTTCATAAGCTAAATTATTCAGATTATAATACTGAGGAAAAAAGCCATGAAAGCCATGCTCCATTTTGAAGGTGTCACCCAGAACTTCAATTTGCCAGCTGGCAATTTTGCCCCCAAGTTGGGGAGATTTTTCCAATAATGTGACTGCAAATCCTCTCTGACTCAGTTCATAAGCACAAGCTAAACCAGCTAACCCACCTCCAACGACGACAACACTTTTTGGTTGATTTAATAACAGTGGCAAACTTAGGGTATCTTGTCGAAAAACTGTTGGTTTTGGTTTAGTCAAACGAGAGTATCCCAAAACTCCTGTAGCAGCACCGACACTAAATAATTTTAGTAATGTGCGACGGGAAATAGTAGATAATTCTGGGGAATTGAATACTTGACTCATGCGTTACTCAATTAACTCCTCACCATGAAGTACTAACCGAAGAAGAATTCAGAAGTCATAATTCAAAAAGAATTTGAATTCTAGGGGTTGAGTTGGGGTTACAAGTTCCTAGATGAATCTATAGGATTATTTTGATCCCTGACTCCTGTATTCTGGATTCTTCTGATGTGACACAATAGCCATCACAACAGGGCATTTTAATAGAATTGTTGGAACATAGACACAGCCTCATATTTTGGAGTTTTTCTCAACGAATTGATTTTGAGCAATCGGCAAAATTCTCAAAAGCATATCCCCTTGAGAATGCTGCATCCTCAACTTTAGTCGCTGACGAGTGTCTAGCTGATGGAACAAGAAAATTGGAAGATTTAGGTAAAAAAAGAGAACATTATTTGCCAGTGTAATATAATCTTTAATAGTTGACTACTAAACGTTAGGTAGGTTCCAGATTGCCAGACGACTCTCTCTCTCCAAAAGAAGTCTCCTGTAGTGGACGCTCGCGTATCCTTGAGCAGGCAGAACGGTTATTTCGCACACAAGGTTACAATACAGTAACCATGCGGGATATTGCTCGTGAGGTGGGAATTCGTCAAGCATCGTTGTACTATCATTTTCCCAGTAAGGAGCAACTTTTTGTGGGAGTCACTGAGCGAATGTTTGAACGCCACCGAACAGGTTTACAGCAGGCTATTCAGGATGCAGGAGGCGAGGTGCGAACCCATAGGGCGCACGACGTTTCCTTGCAGTCTCAAAGATTGCAATCTGGAGGTGAAGGTTCGGTTAAGCTTGTGCGATCGCAACTTCATGCAGCTTCTACGTGGTTTCTCTCTCAACCTCCCATCCATTTCTTGAGTATGTTCCACACAGATATGCCGTTATTAGGGGAAGAAAATATCAAACGGCTATCAGCTTGTGCTGAACAATCTATCTTTGAACCAATTCGACAAATCTTTACCGAGGCGCAAGAACGAGGGGAAATCCGAGACGACACTCGTCCGAAACTACTAACTGGATTCTTTTTGTCATGTATTGAAAGCATTCCCTACGTCACCAAACTTCCAGATGCTGCTAAGAGTGAAGTGATAGTGAATGAAATAATTTCCGTTTTGCTGGATGGAATAAAACCTCAAGTAGAAAGGGACTAGTGGTTGATTGAGAGCGATCGATGGCACTCCGTGCCCGCCAACGCAAAGGCGATCGCCCCATCATTGAATATCGCAAGATGCAAGCACGTTTTGAGCAACAAATGTCACCGTATTGCAATCAAATCAATAGTGTTTTACATAGGAGTCAATGACGATGCAACGTTCTTTAGGGAGCTTTTTACTTATAAGCGCTGTCATAAACTTGACAGCTTCACCCGGTGCTTTTGCACTGTCTAACAGTAGTCTCACCATCACCATTAACGGCTTGAAAAACCAGCGTGGGCAAGTTTGTCTGAGCGTGTTTTCTGGTGGGCGAGGATTTCCTAGCAGTAGCGATCGCGCGGTGGCTGCCCGTTGCGTCAAACTAGAAAACGCTCCGCTGACAGTTAAATTTGAAAACTTAAAATCAGGAAATTATGCGATCGCCGCCTATCATGATGCCAACAACGACGGCATCCTCAATCGCAATCTATTGGGTATCCCCACTGAACAGTTTGGCTTTTCTCAAAACCCCAAAATTCTCACAGGTCCGCCCAAATTTGGGGATTGTGCGGTTCTAGTTGCCGGTCCACAGACCAACATTCAAATTCAATTGCTGAACTTTTTAGGCTAATGCGTATTCAAATAGTTGTCATTTTCATTGTGGGGCTGGTGGTGTTTCAGGAAAATCAGGAAGTGCTGGCAAACTCTCAATCTACTGTCTTGCAAACAGATAATTTAACCCCATCGCCAACTTCTCCAATACTCGAAAAACTTAGAGGCAAAAGTGCCCAGACTGGTGAGATTGCCCAAAAAATTGTCAAAGATATCCAGATCCGTTTTATCAATAATAAAGGCAAGTTTGTCGATGATAAGGGTCAACCCATTGAAGGGCGGACTCAGAAAGATTTTATCATCGACAATCTGAAACTAAAGCCAGGTCAAGTATTCCGTGAGGATTTACTTCAAAAAGACTTGCAACGACTGCGGAGATTAAATTCATTAGATAAAGTCAATGTTTCCCTACAAGAAGATGATACTGGTGTTAATATCATCTACGACATTAAGGAACGTCATTTCCCTTCTCTAAGCTTCGGCGGTGGTAATAACGGTGATGTTGGGCTTTATGGTCAAGTGGGTTATGAAGATGCAAATATTAATGGTCTTAATGAACAGCTAGATACCAGCGTTCAGGTCAGCGGTAAAGATGTTCAGTTTGACAGCCAGTTTACCAGTCCTTATCGTCGTGGACAACCAAACCGCCTAGGCTACAGCTTCAGAGTTTTTCGTGAGCGAGATTTATCTCGCACCTTCAACGATGATATCAAGCTGTCTAACGGTAGCACAGCGCGGGAAGGACGATTTGGCGGGTCTATAGCAGTTTTAAAATCTTTCAATGACTGGGATACAGCTTTTGGTCTTAACTACACCAGGATTAGCCTTCGCGATCGCGATTATAATCTTGCACGAGTGGATAGACTAGGAAGCCCTCTGTCAGTCAGCGGTACTGGCATAGATGATTTGGTTACGGTGTCCTTTGCTGTGAGTAAAGATCAGCGCGATCGCCGTGACAATCCAACTCAAGGATCGCTTCTCACCCTCAGCACTGAACAAGCAATTCCGATTGGACTGGGTAAGATTTCCAGCAACCGACTGCGGGCAAACTATATTTTATATGTGCCAGTCACCTGGATAGGTCATGGTCGCTTAACTCAAAATCCAGAAATGTTGGCTTTTAATTTGCAAGCTGGTACAAATATTGGGGAGTTTCCACCAGCAGAAGCGTTTGATTTGGGTGGACTAAATTCTGTACGAGGCTACGGAGGTGGTAAAGTCGCCAGTGGACGTAGTTATGGCTTGGTTTCTATGGAATATCGTTTCCCGATTCTTCAGTCAGTGGGAGGAGTTGTCTTTGCTGACTTCGCCTCGGATTTTGGATCTGGCAAAACGGTGCTAGGGGAACCGGGTGTAGTGCGAGGTAAATCTGGGAGTGGGTTTGGTTACGGGTTAGGACTGCGAGTCAACTCACCGTTTGGGCTAATTCGGGGTGACTTGGGGATTAACGACCAGGGAGATATAAGATTTGAAATTACCACTGGTCAGCGGTTTTGATATGAAGTATTGGCGTGAAACAATAGCTGTAACTCAACGGATTCTAGTTGAATTATTGCGCCGGAAACGCAGCTTGATTTTTTGGGGTATTTTTCCAATCTCAGTCTTAATTCTGAACGGCATGATTTTGGCAGAACGGGCCAAGTTATCAATGGATCGTGCTTTTGAGAATGCAGCACCCTCAACTTTAGTTGGTGCAGCATTGTTTTTTAGTTGTTTGGGCGGTAGTGTCGCAACAGTGGTAGCAGAACGAGAACAGCACACTCTAAAACGCCTTTTTATTTCCCCATTAAGTGGTATATCTTATTTCTTGGGAATTTTTCTGGCTCATAGTTGTATTGGTTTTGGACAAACATTGCTTGTTTATACGATTGCTGGATTTTGGGGTGCTACTTTTAAAGGTTCTATATTTTTAGGACTCATTATTATTGTTATGAGTATAGTCGCTTATGTCGGCTTAGGATTTATTTTGGGTACACAATTAGCGCGTCGTACCGAAGATGTTAATGCTTTGGTAGCAGCGTTTGGAGTTCCTTTGTTAATTCTAGGTGGCGTCTTCTTGCCCAGTTCATTGTTTCCTAAAACACTATTAGATATCGCCAACTTTAATCCAATATATCATATGAATGAAGCACTTTTGGGAGTATCTGCTCAGAATAATACAGTATCTGATATCGCATCTCACTTTCAATTTTTAACGGTATTTTCTCTGTTCATGGTTCTAGGTGGATGGTTATCTTATCGACGAATGTTGATGGTAGAAAAAAGGCTGTGAAATGATTTCTGTTTTTTCTTGCATTCTCGACGCAGATAATTATCTCGATAAGTAAATCAATTTTTAAAAACACAGGGAACACGGAACTCTTAACAGGGAACAGAGTAACTGCGTGGTTTATGTGTAGTTGCAATTATACTAATCTCAGAAATATGTTAAGAATCAAAAATCTGAATAAGGCTTACGGAAAAAGAAAAGTTCTTCAAGATTTGAGCATACATATTGAATATGGGGAAATTTATGGTCTTCTGGGTGCAAATGGAGCCGGTAAAACAACAACAATTAATATTATTTGTAACTTAGTCAAAGCTGATAGTGGGTATGTGACGATATACAATCAGCAAGTTTCAGAAGACACCAAAAAATTAATTGGAATTGCCCCTCAAGAAAATTTACTATATAAAACTCTATCTTGTCAAGAAAATCTCAATTTTTTTGCTCTCATCTATGGATTAGACTCTCACACTCGTCGCCAACAAGTAGAAGCAACTTTGGAGGCTGTTAATCTATTAGATAGGGCAAAAAGTCCGGTAGAGACTCTCAGTGGAGGAATGCAACGACGTTTAAATATTGCTGTTGCATTGGTACATCAGCCAAAGCTCGTTATTCTTGATGAACCAACGACAGGCTTAGATATTGAAGCGCGATACGAAATTTGGGAATTGATTCGACAACTGAAAAATCAAGGAATTACGATTTTACTGACGACTCATTTATTAGATGAAGCTGAACGTCTTTGTGATAATATTGGTATTTTAAAAAGTGGTCGAATTTTGGCTGAAGGAAGTCTCTCTGAACTTAGAAAAAAAATTCCAGCACAAGAAATTGTCATTGTACAGACTTCAGAAGAGGAAGGGGCGATCGCACGAGGACTTGAATACGGTTTCACACCCCGACGTTATGGTCGTGATTTGGCATTTTGGGTACCTGAACAACTAGAATTAAAAGAAATTCTTTCTCGCTTTGATGGTATTCCTCTCGATTCGATTGCTCGTCAGCCAGTGCGGTTAGAGTATATTTATTTAGAGTTAACGCAATAAATTTATTTCAAATATTTATCCATGAGTATTATCGAATTGCTAGAAGAACTGCGAGCGATCGCACAACTTGGATTAAACTATTCAAAAGACATTTATGATCGCGAACGCTACGAACGACTTCTCACTCTTGCTTCCTCACAGTATTCAGCACTCTCTTCCCTCACTCGTTCAGAAGTAGAAAAGCGATTTCGCGCAGAACTGGGGTACATTACGCCAAAAATAGGAGTGTCAGCTGCAATCTTAAACGATCACGGCGAGTTATTGTTGGTTCAGCGAACTGATGATAGTACGTGGTGCTTACCGTGTGGTTGGGCTGAAGTTCGAGAAACGCCGCAGCAGTCGATTATGCGCGAGGTGCAAGAAGAAACAGGTTTACTTGTGGAAGTTGGTTCGTTGATTCGTCTTGGTTATCGTATGCCTGGAGATTTTGGACAGCCCCACACCACTTACCATCTCCAGTTTTATTGCACGGTTGTCGGTGGAACGTTGCAAGAGTCCCATGAAACTATTAATGTTGGGTATTACGATATATCCTCTATCAAGAAATGGCATGTGGATCATCAAATTGAAGCTGAAGCAGCACACCAGTATTGGAGATTTTTAAAAAATAAATGATATCGTTTTTGGTTAAATCTGAATTCTTAAAAAACCGCTCCAGACGCAGAGAAGAGGACACTTCCCTTCGGGTTCGCAGTCGCCTAGGTCGGGAAACCCTCCTGCAGCGCTGTCTCACCGTGCGGGGGTTCCCCCCCGTTGAGGAATGTGTCCGTCGCAGAGGGAGAAGAAGGAGAGATAATTTCGGTACAAACAGATTTGATATGAGCAAAAATGATTATACAAATAGCAAATATAACTAATTTATTACAATCTTAAATCATTCGTAAAATTCTCTCTTCTCTCTTCTCTCTTTTCTTGGCGTTCTTGGCGTCTTGGCGGTTCGTTAAAAATTAGATGTTTTTAAAAATTTAATGACTTACCATTTCACTTCCTTCAACACCTCATCCATTGGATAATTTGGATTATCAAACGCGAGCGACACTTCACATCTAGTTAACGGAAAAGGTTCCAAAAGCTTGCCCTTTTCCCGACTTTCCAAACGCCACCAAAGAGTTTGTACAGCTATCTCCTTACCATCAACAAACTCAAAAGTGATTTCACCAATATTATTTAATCCGACAACTTCTCTGCCTTTTCCTTTCTTACCTATATAATCATGAGAGTTTTTTGCCATTGCGAGGTATTGTTCCAAAGGCTGCTTACGGTCTTGTCCTGGTAGAGGTGCTTTGACAGAATATAATTGCTGAGAATTGTAATTTCTCGGTTCATTAATTTCTTCTGGTTTCGCTGATAAAAAATCAATCCGGTACCACCATTCAGGTTGTTTCGTGATTTGTAAGACTCTAAACCAATCGCGTTCTTGGACTAAATCCACTTTAGCCGGACTACATTTGACTCTCCAAGGAAGATGTTGAACGGTTTGATCGACAAGAGTATAAAAACCACCAATTTCTAGTTCCTTCCCTCCTTTATTTTCCCACCCTATAACCTCTGCTGTTGGCAGATACTTGATAATTGCAAAAGGAACAAAACCTTTCTTATGCAAGGAATGACTTCCACCGAATCCCTTAGCTTCATTCTTAAGCGAACTACTCGTAAATTGGGCAACAATAAGTTCAGTTTTGACATTTTTGGAACTTTGGAAAGGACGTATTGCCGAATATTGTAGACGCGCGGTGAAACTATAGTGAACATCCCCAGATAAGATAATGACACGACTTTGCCTTGCAGGTAATGCCCGTAGTGCGAGTCTAGCAAACAATCTTTCAAATGCTGTTTCTTCTAAACCCCAAGCTTCTGGATCAAAACCCCAAGCAGCAGCACCCAGTTTTTCTGCAATACTTTTAGCTGTTTTTTGTAAGGTTTCTAAAAACGGTAAGCCAATAACTGGACTAGGCGCGATCACCAAAGTCACTCGTGTATTTTGGGGACGAACGACTTTTGAGATTTGTTCATCGCATCCTTCAGCGCTTAAAAGTCCGGGAAAATCAAAGTCCTTCCCTGGAAATTCCCGCCACATGCGCGTATCCAAAACTAAGACTTCATATTCTGGAGTAGTTACAGTATAGTGCCATTTTAAAGAACCTTCTTGATGGATGACTCGTCTTGGCTGACTTGTTTTAATATCTGCAAAGGATGGCAAACCAACACGCAGGGCAATTTCTTGTTCATACTGTGGGTTTGTGCCAAAGGAAGCTAACCATGCTTCGGTTGCTTTGAGTAGTGCTTCTCCTGGGTTTCCTTGTTCAAACTGTTCTGGTGTGTTTCCCCAAGCTTGGCAGATAGCATAAGCGAGTAAACCATTTTGGAGTATGCGCCTACCGAGGGGTTTGTTGAGAGTGCGATCGCACCACGCAATATTTAAAAACCAGTCATCAGTTATTTCATGATCATCAAAGATCATGTATGTAGGAACATTTGCTAAAGCACGCCTAATATCCTTAGTAGCTGCTCGAAAATATTCTAAATAAACAACGTCTTCTGTAAATGAAGTTCTATTTTCTCCAGATATTTTGACATCAGGATGAACGTTTCGCGCATCGGGAAAAACATCTTCAAAGCTTGGGAAGTCTTCGGGTTTTATCCACAGCACATCACTCCAAGCAAATAAATACATTGCTAAGAATTCACCCAATGTGAATAAATGACTTTTGGCAACATTAGAAATTTTGTTCAGTTTACTAAAACTTGCCGTTAAACCAGCAGTATATGTTGCCAAGTTATTACGCTTTCCTGGATTCAACTCTTCCAAATTTTGGACATCCGGTAAAGTTTCCGTCCATCCCAAAAGCGTCTGGCTAGCATCCATCAACATGAAAAGTAAAGCATCAGCCACATCATCCACATAAATTTGATCGCCTGTGAGAAAGAGTTGATGTGGTCGTTTTTTTGAGTCTACTTCTAATGCTTCCCTAATCATTTTGTCCACTGTCACAAGCGCATCAAGACTTTCGCCGTGAGGCTTGCGACAAGAACCGTGAATAATTCGCACATCATTTAAACGACTTGGCACAAGCGCAAAACTTGGTAAGTCATATGGAGGATATATAATGTTTTCAATTGAACCTTCTGGAGTTAACACACCGGGCTGATTCAGCGTTTCCCCATGACCAAAATATAAATTGTAAAGATAATTTTCTCCGTGTAAGAGACTTGATGAAGTTTTAGCTGTGACAGCAACGATGTGCAAATAAGTACCAACTTTAATCGTTTTCTGACTACCACTAAAAAGTCTTCTTTTCTTCGTATCAAATATTTCTAGAGTAACATTACGGCTTTCTTTCAAAGCCACCCATACAGTTACAGCGTTGGGTTCAGTGCGTCGTAAAATTGGTCCAGCGAGAACAAGTGGCAGTTGATTAATCCGTTCTCTTAAAGGTGTCCATGTCATGGATTTTCTGCCATCAATAGTATACTTTAATCATATTTATTCTCCAAAATATGTCACCTTTAGATAGAACTTACGCAATAACTCTCTAAAACTCTTATTCCTTTGTGTCCTTTGCGTCCTTTGCGGTTTGTTTTTTCATGATTTTGCGTAAGTCCTGTTAGAGAACAAATATTCTACAATTGTAAAACCCACCGACGAAATAGTTCTACAATAATTTGCCAGCGTCCCTCAATTTCTTCAACAACATCATGACGCATCAGAGTATTAAGCGCTTCTTCTAAAAGAGCAATTTCTATCTTTGTATAATCTGATAACATTTCCAGACTTAATCCTTCTGGATGACACGCTAACGCCTGAAGTATCGCCCGCTGACCAGCAGCACCCCGCGCCGCCTGACCCCAAACGCCATCAAAGTAGTAACGTCCCCGCTGGAAAAACTCAGAGTCGTTGACAACAGCCTCAACTTCCCCTATTGTAAGGATATGATATCGGGCGCGTCCTGTCTCAAAAACTTGCTCATTGTAACGGCGGACGAGTTGGAAAGCGACAAGTTGTACTAAATAAGGTTGTCCGTGGGTGAGTTCGTAGATTTTATCAAGGGCTTCCGGCGTGTAGTCGAGGGGAAAGTCTTCAATAGATGGATTTGCAAGAATTTGGTGAGTCGCCCCGGCTTCCATGAAACCAACTTTGATTGTGATGACACTGGCGTAGAAAGGTTGAAAGTAATCGGCTGTCATCTCCTCCAAGGTGTGCAAACCTGCCAAGACAAAAGCGATTTTAGAACTTTTCTGCGTCAACCCCCGGAGATATCCCATAAAATCTACAGGAATTTTTTTCGCCTCAATCAGTTTTTCGATTTCTTCAAACTCGTCTAAGGCGATAATTAAACCTTTAGTTCCAAGTTCTTTCTCCACCTGTGTCAAGTATCTTCTAAATGTCGGTTGCGGAAGACTCAGCAAATCTTTATCGCTTGGAGGTGGAATTTGCATCACTTCAGAAATTGCATCAGAAATTGCCATCAGCACCTCTACCACTCTTTGGGGATCACATGCCATGAGGTTAACATAAGCTACCTGTACACCTTCTCCGACAAATCTGGCGACATTCCGCAAGATGGAAGTTTTGCCCATCCGCCTGTGACCGTAGATCACAACAGACTGGAGTTGAGAACTTCTCACCCACAACTCCTGTAACTGTCTGATCAAGTCTTCCCGTCCAACAAAGCGATCGCCCACAACTGGATCGCCAATGATGTAAGGATTACTCACAGGCTCAGTGATGGCAATTTCCCCGACTTCCTTGGCTATCCCCTCCAAGGCTTTTCTCCAAGTCTGGGCAATGTCTACAATTAACCCGCGTTCAGCTTGCGGCAGAGTATCAGGATTATCTAGAATTTCTGTGAGTTCCCCTAAAGCGCGGTTGAGGGCTGAGGAGCGTTGATAAGCAGACCGACTGCGCTGTATAATGTTGGCAATTTCAACGACAGAACGTAGAGATGTGAGAGTTTGCCAAGTGACTGGACGCAGCAGAGGTTCTTGTGGAAAAGGAGGAATTTGAACAGTAGCGATCGCATCTGTTTCTTCAGCTTTATTAAAGGCGGCTAGAGTTTGGGCGAGGGTGAACATTTCCTCACCGTAGAGGAGAGAACGCACGACTTCAAAAGCCTGCATTGCTTTCGCTGGTTCTTTTTCATGCAGATACCAAAAACCAGCCGCAGTAGCACGGGCGGGAGTGTCTAAGCGAGTGTCTGTGGAAAAACGAGCTTGGAGTTGTTCTTTCCAACGACGAGGTAAGAAAAAGAACCACAGGTAAGAAAAGAAAGATTTGACAAATGTTGACTTGAGCGTTTCATTGAGAGAAGCTGAGACAAAACGCACGAGTTGCCAATCAAAAGGGGCTTCAGCTAGCTGAACGACACGAAAAACGACTTGCTCTGGAGGCGTTTCTGCTAGTACCTGATTTACAGCTTGAATCACGGGAATGAACTGAAGAGTGTAAGCTAGCAGTTGGTTAGCATTATACAAACCAGTCTTCCACTCCCGACGCAGCCAATTTTTCAACCATGAAGATAGGGAGTAAAGGGGAAGTGCGGTAACACGGGGGATTTGCCATTGTCTATTGTTGGGGAACCGCACAACAAGAGGTAAACCTAAAAGCCAATTTTCCAGACGGAGTATCGCCACGCCGCCCGTCACGGTAAACGCCACACCAAACACCACGCCAAACTCCATACCAAACACCACGCCGCCCGCCACGCCAAACGCCACGCCAAACGCCACGCCTAACCAATTAACAGGAACAGCTATTTGTTCAAGAAGTCCACTCAAAGCCAGAGGTGTCACAACTGTTAACACCAATCCTTGGAAAAGCAAATTCCGTTGAATGCGATTTTGACGCAGCAACTCCCATCCCTTGCGCCAATTCATTTCTCCTTCAGGAATATACCCACCCCCAAAGGTGTCCACATACCATCGCAAAGCTTGGGGGAAGTAAAACACCCAGTACAACAGGCGCAGGTAATCCAGGGGGTTCCACAGCGAGAGGGGGCGCTTGAGTTTGGGGGCTAAGTCTAGGCGGGGTACGGGTGGGTGTTGGTTCATTGTAGGTTCTGCGCCATTTTCAGTAAGCCGCACAATCCGCCAGGAAATAAATTTCCACAGCGAGTAGGCAAAGTCCTCTGAAGAGGACTGCAAAGCATAATGATTATGAGAGTCCACTTGAGTGGACTTTCGCTATCAGCCTGGGATTTTAATCCTAGGCGATCGTGGACGATATACGATAATTGTGCAAGAACTGAATTCATTCCACACCTCTCATATACCGCGCATAAATTCCATAGCATAGCTGCATGAGTTTCCGAGGATGTCCGCGACTTTCCGCCAACAGTTGCACAATTTCCTCCTCAGTAAACCTCACAGAACCCCCAGCCAGACGACTAGCAATAAAATCACGTATGGTAATTTCATCCCAAGGCTGAATATGTTCCTCTTGGCAAATACCCGCCAGCGGTGATGTCTTACCATCATCATGACTATCATTAAACAAATCGTTGAGTGGTTCAGTCGCAGCTAAAATCAACTTCAGCGGCGCATTGCTTCCCTCAGCTAAACCGCGCAACTTATCCCTAACTCCACGGGTAAACCCCTGCCAAGTCATCTTTCCTACATTATCTAAAGCCAGCAGCACTTTATTTTTATGCGCTTTCAAATTTCGGGTTAACAGATATCCTGTACATTCCGCCATACCCACCTCGTGACACAACGCGCTGTAAAAGTCTTCTTCATTATCTATATAATTCAAATCTAGAAAAACTGACTGACGCGACGGTTGCAGGCGATTTTTCGCTTGTTGGCAAATCGCCCATAGTAAAGATGACTTGCCAATTCCTTCTTCTCCTATCAAAGCAACACTACTTCCGCTGTTAAGTACCTCAAACACCCGTTGCATTTCCCTTTCTCGTGCAAAGAACCGTTGTGTATCTTCTACTCTGCCATGCTGGGGAATGAAGGGATTGGGAGTCACCGCTTTTGGAACAAGAACTAAATCTTTTTTTTTACAAAAATAACTGGTTTGATATGCTCTGGAATACCTTGTAATTGAATTTCTACACAGCCAAACTTATAAGCATCCTCAATCGAACGATTTGCAGCTAATGCTTTGTAAAAACCAACAGCAAAAGAAATCGCCGCTTGATCACCAATTGCGTCATTCATCCCAATCACAAACGGGATATGTTGAGCGATCGCCTTTGCCTGAATTTCAGAGTAGCAAGCATTTAGCACCACACAATTTACGTGCTGTGCAAACAATTCAAACATTGCTGCCAAAGCATCAGCCTTCACAGATTGGACTTTGCCCAGTCCATTCTCAAAGCAAAGCTCTCCTTGACTCGTACCATGTCCAGAAAAATGTATAATATTTGGCTCAATATCAAAGATAGCCTGGGTTATATCCCCAACACGAACTGACTCTCGCTGTTCTAAGTGATATTTTTCTGGTGCTTTGGCTATTCGCAATCTTTCTTTAATATCTCGTAACTCTTGCCCTAAACGTAACCGAGAAGCATCACTCGGATCGGCTGCTAAAAACAGAATTTTTATAGAAATAGCACCGCTCATTTAGGTAATTATAAGAGTTCAGTTACTGAAGAATATAACACTATAATGATTGGATCACGCTTATCGAGGGGATTTGCCAGCATTAAAAGTGCGATCGCCTCTTATTAAGATTGCTTCCTTCCACTACCCTTCGGGAAGCCGCCTTCGGCGTCTACGTTCCAGTCGCAATGACAGAATACCATGCTCGACTGCGACTAAAAACAAATCCTCCTCTTCTCTCTGCGTTTTTTGCGTCTTGGCGGTAGGAACAAGGGCGCACGCTACGCGAACGTTAAAAAATGTATTGAAACAAAAAAGTTTCCGGAATCAATCCGAAAACTCATACATCAAACTTCAATCGAAAAATCACCAATCCCTAATACTTAATCCTTGGATCTACATAAGCATTAATAATATCAATCACAATACTGGCAAAAACCACAATTGCCGCAAAAAACACTAATACTCCCTGTATTAAAGGATAATCCCGCGCATTAATCGCATCATATAACTTATTTGCCAATCCAGGCCAAGAGAAAGTAACCTCAGTTAAAATCGCCCCACCTAATAGTGAAGCAAACGTCAAACCCATAACAGTAATCACAGGAATCAACGCATTTTTTAAAGCGTGAGAAAACAAAATCTTTCTTTCAGGAATACCCCTTGCTCTTGCTGCTTCCACATAATCTGCTTTCATCGTCTGTTTTAAATTCACTCGCACAATTCGCTCAAAAATACCACTCAGCAAAAGACCTAAAGTGATACTAGGAAGCGCAAGATAATATAAAGCAGTAAAAAACTGATTCAAGTTTCCAGTTAATAAACTATCAACTGTATATAAACCAGTGATACCATGAGGAGTTGGCATTGTTGTCGGAAAGCGTGTTCCTAAAGGAAACCAACGCAATTGGACTGCAAAAATCAATTGCAGAATCATCCCGGCCCAAAACATAGGCAAAGAATATGTGATAATCCCAAATAATCGCCCTCCAATATCTAGATAACTTCCAGGACGAGAGGCAGAAATCACACCAATTCCAATTCCAACTGTGAGTGCGATCGCCATACTACAAACCGCCAATTCCACAGTTGCAGGAAAATATTGCCCAATTATTTCCCAAACAGATTGTCCACGACTCCCTATAGAAGTTCCTAAGTCTAGCTGCAGCAATCTTCCTATGTAATTCAAATACTGTAACCATATTGGAAGGTTCAAACCCAGTTTAGCTCGCAATTCTTCCTTCGCACTTTCTGGCGCACGTCCACCAATAATTGCATCGACTGGATCTCCTGGTGTTGCACGTAGTAAAAGAAATACGACTGTTGTTACAGTCAATAGCATCAATGGAGCTAAAAGTACACGGACGATGATGTAATATTGTAAAGCTTTGGATCTAGACATAATTATATGTTGCACCTAATAGATGATTTACCCACACAGAAATTTGCAGGCGAATAGCACAAGTTCCCTTCAGAAGACTGGAAAATAATTTAGTCCATTTCAATGGACTTGGTGTCATGAGCAAGGAAATTTATTTCCTTGCGGGTGACTAATGACTATTTTTTAATTGCTTTGTAAACCAAATTTTGAGTCGGATCAATTTGCACACCACTAACTCCCTTGCGAGCAAATACATAATCTTTGCTTTGCCATAAGGGAATATATGGAACATCAGTTGCTATTTGTGCTTGAATCGTTGCAAAAATTTTCTTACGTACTTCAGGATTTTGTTCCTGACGTTGGTCTGCAATCAATTTATTCATAGTCTGACTATAGTAGAATGAACCCTGCGTCTGACTTCCTCCTTGTTCGCATCCCTTCGCCTCTGATCCTTTATCACAACCCAAAAACGGTTGAATATAATTATCTGCATCTATAAAATCTGGATACCAATCTAGCAAAGCAGTGGGATAAAAACTCCTAGGCATATTTTTAAAGAAGGTAGCACCGTCCACAACGTTCAGTTCAAATTGCAGCATTCCATCCATATATTTATCGGCATAAGCTTTTAGTAGTTGTGCTGCCAAACTTCTGGTTGGAGAACTGACAGGATACCAAACTGGTAGCTTAACTGGATTTTGTTTGGAGAAACCAGCAGAAGTCAACAATTGTTTAGCTTTGTCTACATTACCATCACCGTATTTCTCTTTAAATAATGGTTGGGAAACATCAAGCGTTGTTGGTATCATGCTGTACAAGGGACTGCCTTGACCCAACACAACACGCTGAGTCATTAGTAAACGATCAACCATTGAAGCTATGGCTTGTCGAACTTCTGGCTTATCCAATGGTTTTTGATTTCGATTTAAAACCAAGTAACTAACTACACTACCTTGAACTGCAATCGGTTGCCAATCTTCTTTTTTAGCATTTTCTTGTAAGTTGCGAATTTGATCTGGTTCTAAAGTGAGGTAAGCAACATCAATTGCACCTGTGCGGAAGGAATTATACAAATTAGCTGAACTACTTAAAATTTGCAAATTAATGCCTTTATTCGCTGGCTTTTCTCCCCAGTATTTATCAAACACATCAAATTGTATAGAATCTGTGCCATACCGTGCTAATTTATATGGACCAGTACCAATAAAGATATTTGGCTTAAATTTATCTGTACCAATTTCATAAGCTTTGGGGGAAACTGGACAAAAAGCCGAAAATGCTAACAGTGATGGAAACGCTGCAAAGGGTTTTTTCAGTTGTATGGTTAACTCATACTCACTCGTTGCTTTTACTGAAGCGACTACATCTGATAACAAAAAAGAAGGCTTTCCACCATTTTTGATAAAGCGTTCCAGACTAAACGCCATTGCTTTGGCGTCAAAAGGAGTTCCATCATGAAAAATAACTCCTTGGCGTAGAGGGATTGTGTAAGTCAAACTATCTTGACTCACTTTGGGTAAAGCTGTGGCTAACTGAGGTTTAATTTTAGTGCTGTCTGGTTCGTAGGTGTAAAGGCGATCGCTCATGTTGTACACTAACCCAAGCGATCGCAATTCATAAGCATCAGCTGGATCAAGAGTACGAGGATTAAGCGTCGTGCCTATAGTAATGCGACCATTTCCTGTTAAAGCATTAACTGCACCAGATGTTGTCGTCACCTGTTGGCTTCGCGAACAACTAGCCACCAAAAGTAAACAGAAACAAATTAAACAAAAGAATTTAGTAATTCGACTCCACTGTCTTGCGGACAAGGAAAACCTGGTCATAACTTGAATATTTCTAAGCTTAGTGGTCACGCATTATACTATTTTTTGGGCAATATGCCGATAAAAAAATCAAAATTTAGGAGAAGACCTTCTCATTTTGTGAGTTTTGAGTTCTTGTAAGTCAAGTTTAAAGAAGAATTCAGAATTCACAAGCCAGAATTCAGATACTTAATTTTGATAGCGCAGCGTGCCCTGGGGGCATACTTTGAATTTTGTAAAGTGCGTGCCCCAACGGCACTAGTCAAACCTGCCCTCAATGTGGAACTCATACCGGGAAGAAGAAACTGTCTGAACGCGTTCATGTTTGCCATGAGTGTGGACATACAACAGACCGCGATGTTGCTGCTGCAATGGTAGTAGAACAGAGAGGTCTTGCAGCTGCGGGATTCGCAGTCAAGCTGCCTGTGGAGGTGAGGAAGTTCGAGTCTTGGCGGTTCCCGGCGAGTCGAAACTTCCGAACCCTTTAGGGTATCGTTGTTCGGGGACGTAAGTCTAGACACGACCAAAGAAGCAGGAAAGCCCAACCGCAAGTTTGGGAAGCCTACACTGTAACGGTACTCCGTGAACGTGTAGGAGGATGTCACTAAGTTTATTTAAGTCCTAGCGTCAAAATCAAAAAAATTGACCAATATATAGAATTTCATGTTCCTGAATAACAGAAAAAATTTTATTTGATTAAACATATAAACAGTGCCTAAATTTGTTTTAAATTTAAACTATACCAGGGCAAACATTTGTTAAGCTTTTCTCGTAGTCTCAAAGCTTTACGTTATAGCTTTGTCTACGTGCATCTCAATACAGGAAAAAATACTTAGCTTCAGGGAAACCGAGTGGCACCCACCAATGCCAATCGAGAACAAGTAGATTTCGAGTCTAATAGCGAGACTAAAAAGTGTGAAATACTTCTTCCTATCTGAGGGTTGGACAGTTGGCAGAGTGTGGGCATCTGATGGACTTTGGCAGATGACTGCATGGCGACGCCAACCAGACATTCAGCGCATGAATATCTGTCTAGTAGAACAAAACGAAGTGTTATGGCTTTATCAGGTTGAAGACGTCGTTTTAACTGTGGAAGTGAAACCGACAACACAACTACAAGTCAGTAAATCGGGTCTTGCCATAGGTCAAGTTGTCCTCAAGCGGTTGATGAGTGCTGAACAGGTTATTGAACGCTTGGGAACAGCCTCAGCTAGATGTCAGCTGCAAGATATTAAATCTATGGTTTAGTTTCAGGGATCACGAAGGTTACACCAGATCAAGGGGATGAAAATGAGCGAATGCGTGAATTTTCTTATCCCCTGCTTTGTTTATCCTCAAAAGTTACGTAGTTTGAGACACCCTCAAGCTACGTATATGCTTATGTTGACACGCTTGCAAACAGCTCCATCAAAAGTTACACTTTTTTAAACATTCTCATTTTTCACTTGGCGACCACGACTCTTTGGGATGAAAACTCCCGAAGTGTTTAACACTTGCCAAATAAACCACACTGTCTCATCCATAAGACATTCGCTGTGGGATAACTCCGGCTGTGGCAATAACAAAAACTGAAAAATTGCTTTGTTTGCTTTGTAAACATAAATCGTCGAGGAGGAGCGTAGTCGATGGGACTACCTTGGTACCGAGTACATACAGTTGTTCTGAATGACCCAGGGCGGCTGATTTCTGTACATTTGATGCATACAGCCTTGGTGGCGGGCTGGGCTGGTTCGATGGCTTTGTACGAACTCGCTATTTATGACCCCAGCGACCCAGTACTCAACCCGATGTGGCGTCAAGGTATGTTCGTGCTACCCTTCATGGCACGTTTAGGCGTCACCCAATCTTGGGGCGGTTGGAACGTTACTGGCGGTCCATCAACCGACCCTGGTTTTTGGTCGTTTGAAGGCGTCGCTGCAGCTCACATCGTTCTTTCCGGTTTGCTGTTCTTAGCTGCTGTTTGGCACTGGGTTTACTGGGATTTGGAGTTGTTCCAAGACCCCCGCACTGGTGAACCCGCCCTTGACCTGCCAAAGATGTTTGGCATTCACCTGTTCTTGTCTGGTCTACTCTGCTTTGGTTTTGGTGCTTTCCACGTCACAGGATTATTTGGACCTGGAATATGGGTCTCTGATGCCTACGGCTTAACAGGCCATGTCCAAGGAGTCGCACCAGAGTGGGGACCAGATGGTTTTAACCCGTTTAACCCTGGTGGTATCGCTGCTCACCACATTGCTGCGGGAATCGTAGGTATTATTGCTGGTTTATTCCACCTGGCAGTCAGACCTCCCGAGAGGCTCTACAAAGCTCTCAGGATGGGTAACATCGAAACAGTGTTGTCTAGCAGTATTGCTGCTGTCTTCTTTGCAGCGTTCGTTGTTGCTGGCACCATGTGGTACGGAAATGCCGCCACACCAATCGAACTGTTTGGACCGACCCGCTATCAGTGGGATCAGACTTACTTCAAGCAAGAGATTGATCGCCGCGTGCAAGCTGACCTTGGTCAAGGTGCAAGCCTTTCTGAAGCTTGGTCACACATTCCAGAAAAACTCGCGTTCTACGATTACGTCGGCAATAGCCCTGCAAAAGGCGGTCTATTCCGTACAGGTCCAATGAATAAGGGTGATGGTATTGCCCAATCTTGGCAAGGTCACGCGGTATTCACAGATGCTGAAGGTCGTGAGTTGACCGTGCGTCGTCTCCCCAACTTCTTTGAAACCTTCCCAGTGATTTTGACCGACAGTGATGGTGTTATCCGTGCTGATATTCCTTTCCGTCGAGCAGAATCCAAGTATAGCTTTGAACAAACAGGCGTTACCGCTAGCTTCTACGGTGGTGACTTAGACGGTCAAACCTTCACAGACCCAGCTGATGTGAAGAAATATGCCCGTAAAGCTCAAGGCGGCGAAATCTTTGAATTTGATAGAGAAACCTTAAACTCTGATGGTGTATTCCGCACCAGTACCAGAGGTTGGTTTACATTTGGACACGCTGTGTTTGCGCTGTTGTTCTTCTTTGGTCATATCTGGCACGGCGCAAGGACAATCTACCGAGATGTCTTTGCTGGTGTTGATGCGGATCTTGAAGAGCAAGTTGAATGGGGTCTGTTCCAGAAAGTGGGTGACAAAACAACCCGCCGTGCGGAACCTCTCTAAACTTTGTCATGAAAAGTTAAGAATGGTCTAATGAGAGGGACTATGGACTGGCAACTGGGAACGGAAAAATTCTTCCTCATCCCCAATCCCTAACCCCCAATTCCCTAGACCATTCTTTCTTGTAACTTGGTACACTAATAATAGTGGGATAAATAGGCAGGAACTACAGCTATGGAAAGCGTTGCGTACATCCTAATTTTGACCTTGGCACTCGGAACTCTCTTCTTTGCGATCGCCTTCCGCGAACCTCCTCGCATCCAAAAGAAATGAAGAGAAATACAATTACCATTATCCATCCACGCTAATGGTGTAAAGTGGTAGAAATCTTAGGGCGCATCAACAATTGCGCCCTTTCTGCACAAAAAAGAGTGCGCGCAACTATTATTGATAATTAATTATTAACGAATACAAAAGAGTAAATAATTTATGGTATGATGTACGATCTGGAAGGTAATGTGTTCAGATCTACTTTTCTGCGCTAGGATGAAAAATGATGTAGGTGTGGAATGCCTATTCGGCTCTTGCATTACATCGCTAGGAGGCAAAACCTTTACGGAGAATAATAACCGGGAAACAATCAGCATGGTCAATCAGAAATTAACCGCTCCTGAAATTGGATTTACTCACGATGATTTCGCTGCTCTGCTAGACAAGTACGATTATCATTTTAGCCCAGGTGATATAGTACCAGGAACAGTATTCAGCATAGAGCCGCGCGGCGCTCTGATTGACATCGGTGCTAAAACAGCAGCATATATACCTATACAAGAAATGTCTATCAACCGGGTAGATAGCCCGGAAGAAGTATTACAATCCAACGAAACAAGAGAATTTTTCATCCTTACCGATGAAAACGAAGATGGTCAGCTGACGCTATCCATTCGCCGTATTGAATACATGCGGGCTTGGGAACGCGTACGACAGTTGCAAGCAGAAGATGCTACTGTTCGTTCTGGTGTATTTGCCACCAATCGTGGCGGAGCTTTGGTTCGGATAGAAGGCTTACGTGGATTTATTCCTGGTTCTCATATTAGCACGCGCAAACCAAAAGAAGAATTGGTTGGTGAAGAACTACCATTGAAGTTCTTAGAGGTAGATGAAGAGCGTAACCGCCTTGTTTTATCTCACCGTCGTGCGCTGGTTGAGCGCAAGATGAACCGTCTAGAAGTTGGTGAGGTCGTGATTGGTACTGTACGCGGTATCAAGCCCTACGGTGCCTTTATCGATATTGGCGGTGTCAGTGGTCTACTCCACATCTCCGAAATTTCCCACGAGCATATAGATACACCTCATAGTGTCTTTAATGTCAATGATGAAGTCAAAGTCATGATCATTGACTTAGATGCAGAACGTGGTCGTATTTCCTTGTCTACCAAACAACTGGAACCTGAACCAGGTGACATGATTAAAAATCGCGATTTGGTATATGACAAGGCAGAAGAAATGGCTGCTAAGTATAGGGAACAGTTGCTAGCGAAACAGCAAGGTGCTACTACTGTGAGTGCTCCATCAGATGAAGCCAGTGATATTACTGAAGAAATACCACCAGCAGTTGAAGCAGTTGAAGTTGAAGCATTTCAAGCAGCTGAAGAAGAAATACCAGCAGCTATTGAAGAGTAATGCATTTGCCGTTGTGGTTGGATACACCGGCTATTTAGTAAAGCTTATAAGGACGCCAGCCCGAAAACCCTGTCCCAAAAAGGCAGGGATTTAGGGCAGCTTGACAGGCTTTAGCCTAGATTGGTATACTGCCTAACAATAAGTAGGTAACGTAAAAAGCATCTTTAAGTTGAAATGGTGCGTAAACCAATCTAACGATTGAGTCACCTACGAAAACCAAAAAAACGTCAAAAATTAATTGTTATCAAGCAAAATACGGTATGCCCTACCGAAATTTTTGCTTTGGGACATGAATCTTTTTCTCTCGCTGGATACGTCCTGTTGGGGTAAGATTTGTGGAAGAACCAAGAATCTCCTGACTATAAGTCAGGGGAGTGTCAAAAAGAAAGCTTAGAAAAAATACTGGGTGAAGAGGGAAAATCCCTCTTTTTTAATAACTAATAGTTGAACACAAGCGAAGTTTGTCTCTAGCTTCCAGTGAAGACAAACGTCTCAATGGGCTTGCGCTGGCATAGAGAAAACTCGCGCTGTTGGTATTGTTCTGGTAGTGCTTCGGGTATGTCGTACGCCTGTCTTCGCCTGCGGCGAACGGACACGCTTCGCTTTAGCCCAGAGGGCGTGCGCTTTGCGCATAGGCCAGGGTATCCAACAGCGATCGCCGCTACTGGCTCATACCCTTCAGGAATATTGTACAACTTCCTCGCCCTGGGCACATCAAATCCTGCCATCTGGTGGATAAACAGACCCAAAGAAGTTGCTTGAATTGTCAGAAGACTCGTCGCCGCCCCAACATCATGAAATGCATGATGATTCTCCTTGTCATTTTTTTCAAAGTAAAGCTTTGCTACTGAAAGCATCAGAACGAAGGCGTTTTTTGCCCACACTTGATTTCCATCTGCTAAACAACTCAGCAGATGGTTGAATTCCTCTGGATTGTCCTGAGTTGCAACGATAAAGTATTAAGGCTGCTCATTATATGAAGATGCTGCCCAACGAGTAGCTTCTAGGAAACTGCAAAGCGTTTCTTTTTCAACAAGTTGACTGGAAAATGCCAGGGAACTCCAGCGTCGTTTCAGCAAATCATCAATTGGAAATTGCGTATGAGCAGGTTTCTCCATAACAATGCCTAGTATTGTGTTTTATGAGGACAAAAGGCGCGAAAATTAAGTGATAACTTCTACCTTAGGGCTGAAAAATTAGAAGATATTTTCTGTTTATAGAGATTGATATCTTCAAATATTTTCTCACATATTGTTTTCATTAAATAACCTGAACAAAGGTATGAACAAATCTAATTTTCGTCAAGAAAGCTTGGCTTCACTCTAGGCGTGAAATCTCTTCTCATACCATTTGTGAGGCGGCACCAAATTTTCTTGACTTCTTCTTGACTTCTTCTTTATTTGTTTCTTTGTAGTTCGTTCTTCATATAGTTGGGCGCATCTTTATACAGAATTGGTATAACGAAATTTAAACAATTTTTCAGGGTTTTTCCTCTATCTATTTAGAGTACAAAGACTGACGATATGTGAAATTGAACCAATTTTAAACAAAAGAAAAAATGATCATTTTCGACCCTATAACCCTGAGTGCGATGCACCATACTATCAATACAACTTCTGTCATCAGTGTTAACACTAAAAATCAATCAACCTTGAGTCTGAGTCAAAAGACTCAATTAGAGTTAGCAAATAGCCCAAGAAAGCTTTCATTTTTGACAAGAACGACTATCCCTAGTCTCACAGTCCAAACCACCACCTCAACACCAAACTCAGATACAAGCAAATGCGGTCGTGGTCAATCACGCGACAAGTACACACAGCCGTTTGCCTGCGACAGCATTTGGAATATGCCAATTGGAGCCAACGCAAAATATGTTGATGCTTACATCGGCTCAAAGGGCGTTGGAGTTGACACAGATTGGTTCATCATAACCCAGGAAAGCGACCCGGCTGTACCAACCTACATGCCTGGCTCATGGAGTTCAGCTCGCTGCAGTGGCTTTGCTGTGCAGCAGCAAGCGCTGTGGCATCCTGAAGCGGGTCAGCCGTTGAAGGTTCCTAAAAATTTGATCATTGAGGATGCAAAGGTAAACTTTACGCCAAATAACTCCTCAGCATTCTTAAAGCCGGATGGCAGAACATTGGTGTCTTTTAACGTGACCACCCGTTGTCAGGAGGGTGGTCCACTTTACGGCGTTTGGTTTGGACAGCAAGACATTTACGGCGATGGCATTGACGGTGGACATGGTGGCTCAGGGATGTCGAGCATTGGTGGTAGCATTCGCAAAGGTGAGTTGTTGAACAACAAGCCTATCCGTCACGCACTCAAGATGGTGATTTGGGGCAAGTGGCTGCACTACAATTTTTCATCCTCAACCCCCGGTCGCCGGTGGCCAGCCCGTCTGGCTGATGCTAATGCAGCATACCAATACCAGGGTTCCAACCCGGCGCTGGTCATGGGTTCGTTGTTAGCAATTCCACCTAATGTGACAGCACAAAGCCTAGGAGTGACCTCCAAAGCTGGCAAAAAAATCTTTCAAGCCATGCAAGACTATGGTGCTTACGTCGTTGATGATGCAGGCTGGGACTACAATTACCTTTGCGTTGAGCGAAGTGCCGACCAAGAGTACCAGGCAGTCACCGGACATCAGATAGATGGAGATACAGCGCTTCAAGCTGACTTCGCCAAAATTATTGCTGCCGTGAAGGTAGTGGACAACAACGAATCGAATAACATTGGTGGAGGTGGTACACCACGCCAACCTTTGGCACCACCAATTGGAAATTAAAAGCCAGCATTGCTGAAGCAAGCGAGGAGGGTAAACATATACCCTCTTCCCAAGCTGACTGTATGACACCAAGGTGAAATCACCAGATGGTTTCTCAGAATATGTAATATTTACCTATAGTTTCACCAACTATTCGGTATGATTACCGCATCTAAACAGACGGATATCACGACAGTTACAAAGATTAAAAATGCTTAACATTTCGTTACGATAGAAACATCAACAGAGGTGAAACAAAACCTCTGCAAGTTTAAATCAAAGGTGAAAGGTATGAATGGGACTATTCGCGTTGGCAATCTCTTCGGGATTCCCTTCTATATCCATCCGTCTTGGTTTTTAATCCTGTTCCTAGTGACTTTAAGCTACAGCGGTGGACTAGCAGCACAATTTCCTCTGGTTAGTAGTGGATTAACTTTGCCACTGGGATTGCTGACAGCACTATTGTTATTTTCCTCGGTTGTCGCTCATGAATTAGGACATAGCTTTGTCGCTATTCGTCAAGGAATAGATGTAAAATCAATCACGCTATTCATATTTGGTGGATTGGCAAGTCTAGAAAGAGAGTCGAAAACCCCAGCGGAAGCTTTTTGGGTTGCAATTGCAGGTCCTTTGGTTAGCTTAGTGTTATTTGGGATACTGACAGGTATTGGTTTTGTGGCTACTCCAACAGGACCATTAGCAGCGATTCTTGGACTACTGGCTTCTGTTAACTTGGCATTAGCTCTGTTTAACCTTATTCCGGGCTTGCCTCTAGATGGTGGAAATATACTGAAATCTATTGTTTGGAAAATGACAGGTAATCCATATAGAGGTGTGGTTTTTGCCAGTCGAGTTGGGCAAATCTTTGGTGGCGCTGCAATAGCCTCTGGTTTACTCCCAATACTGTTATTTGGTAGCTTTGCTAACTTGTGGAACTTATTAGTCGGTTTCTTCTTACTGCAAAATGCTGGGAATGCAGCTCAGTTTGCTAAAGTACAGGAACAGCTGACTGGTTTCACAGCAGGCGATGCAGTCACGCTGGATAGTCCAATTGTGTCTGCTGATCTAACCCTCAGAGAGTTTGCTGATGAGCGTATTTTGAATGGTCAAAACTGGGATCGCTTCTTGGTGACTGATGAAAGTGGACAATTGGTAGGATCAATATCCGTTCAAGATTTGCGAACCGTCTCTACAGTACTTTGGTCAGAAACTCAAGTGCGGGAAGTGATGCGACCAGTTCAACAGGTCGTCACTGTGCAATCTGACAAACCCTTGTTGGAAGTGATGCAGCTTTTAGAACAACGGAAGTTATCTGCACTTGCCGTAATTTGTGACAATGGCGTACTCGTCGGACTTCTAGAGAAAGCTTCAATTATCAGTCTCCTGCAAAGGAGAATGCAAGCGAATCCTGCATAATAATTCGTTGTTCAAAGAACATCGAGTTTCCTCCCCACTCCTTTTAGAAGTGGGGAGGAAACTCATATTTAGGTTTTGGTCATTTTAGTATTAGTCAAAATTGGGAAACACCTGAAACAATACGGTAGTCTGTTGTTCAACAGAAGGATTGAAAATTTTTGTACCATCTTTATGACTGTTGAGTATCACACCACTAACTTTAATAAGAAAGTGCTGAGTTTAGGCGTTCCAGCTAAAAAAGCGAACTTCAGCGCAATCAGTGTTGTCCTAGGAATATTCGCTGCTTTGCCCATTGCTTTAGCGGGGGAAGCTAAAGCGTTACAAGTACAAGTCAGTCCAGAAACTCCTAGACTTGGCGATACTATATCAGTTGTCGTGAATTTAGATAATCCAGCTAATGGTAGCAATGTTACAGTCACTAATGGTGATGAGACTTATCCAGCATATGAAATAGCACCACAACAGTATCGGGCTTTTATCCCCACCACGCCTTTGGAAAAAGCTGGAACCAGAAATGTTCAGGTTTCTGTTGAAGGTCAAGTGCAGAATTTATCTATACAAGTACGCGATCGCAAATTCCCCGTACAGCGCATTAATCTGCCCCCAGGAAAAGCTGGGGTGAAAGCCACAGAGTATGAACTCAATCGTGCCAAAGAATTCAGGGCAGTACGAACACCAGAAAAGTTTTGGGATGGTCCTTTTTTGGCACCGAATAAAGGACCGATCACAACAATTTATGGTGTACGTCGCTATTATAATGGTAAATTTGCAAATGATTATTATCATCGTGGCGTTGATTATGCTGGCGCTGCTGGTTCGCCTGTTGTCGCTCCAGCTGCTGGACGAGTTGTCTTAGTAGGTAAAGTATCTCAAGGGTTCCGAGTTCATGGTAATGTTGTTGGAATTGACCACGGGCAAGGAGTGGCAAGTATTTTTATGCATCTAAGTCGTATTAATGTCAAAGAAGGTGATATTGTCAAACCTGGTCAACTCATTGGCGCGGTGGGTTCAACTGGTGCTTCTACAGGTCCGCATTTACATTGGGGACTTTATGTGAATGGAAAATCTATTGACCCTGTACCTTGGAGGAATCAGGCAGTAAAATAGTAACTATTTGCGTATTATTTGCTCATATGTGGGCAAAATGAATAGGATTGATTGGTACCGTGCCCCCCTTGCTTGGATGGCTAAAAAATGATGAGCGTTATGAGTATTGAAAAAATTGTGGAACAAGCTCTCCTGGATGGTTATCTTACACCCGCAATGGAAGCAGAAGTCGGGCGAATCTGTGACAGCGCTAATGAACTCTCAAGAGAAGAGTACATGGCGTTGGATCATCTGATGAGAGCGCTATTGACTGAGGAAGTGGTGGCGGTACCACGCAAACAATTTATCAACGTTATGGAAGAGTTGGTACTTACAGAAGCGATATCCCGCGTAGCAGAAATTGAGGCAACTAGCGAAAGTTCTTTGGATGTTGGGGATATTGCCGCTTACGCCCTCAACCGCCTACCACCTTTGTATGCCACGACAGAAGAAGGTGCCAACTACCAGCGCCAACGTGCTAAAAAAGAACTGCAGGAATTGATTGCCCACCGGGTTGGCGAGGCGATCATTCGAAACTTAGACCGACCTAATGATGACAGGACGCCAGTCGGAACTAAAAATACTGGTAATGAGGTTCTGCGCCAAGTTAGTACCTTACTCCAAGCATACGCACCCCATTTTGAGCAAAAATAAAGTGATTGTTAACAGTTGACTGTTAACAGTCAACTATTGACGTACTTCCACTGGTGTACCTAAACTCACCTGGTGGTAAAGTAGGCGCACATCGGGATTACGCATCCGCAAGCACCCGTGAGATATTGCACTGCCCACAACCTCCTCATCTGGTGTGCCGTGAAAGCCAATTTGATTGCGTCCATCTGACCAAAAACCAATCCATCGGTCTCCTAAAGGACTATCCTCACCTGACGGAAAGACTTTGCCAGTAATTGGGTGACGCCACATCGGATTTAGTTGCTTGTGTATAACTTGGAAGGTACCAATGGGGGTTTCCCAGCCTTTCTTCCCCACACCGATTGGGTAGCTTGCGATCACAACATCCCCACGATAAACGTAAACGCGGCGATCGCTCAAAGCAACAACCAATTGAGTCTTCGCAGAAGCCAAGCTGAAAGATAATTTTTCTTGAACCGAACCTTTGGCTGATAAAAAATTTGAGATGTTGGACGCAATTGAATTTTGTCTTCCCTGTATCGCTTGCCACGGTTTTTCTGCTGCAAAGGCTTTTTCCGATAACATAACGTTTCCACCTGTTTTTAAGTTTGTATCAGCAGTCGTAGAACTCGTCATGTGCCACCGGACAGCCAGAGATAGCAGTGCTGTACCAAAACAGAGCAACATCACTACACGTGTTAATAAGTCGTTTCTTACTCTCGCCATCGTCTATTCTCTTTAGCAGACCCAGTTCTTCCATTTAGCTATCAGCTTACCCTACCTTACTCTAACCTTTGACCTACTGCACCCACCATACCCTTGCCCTGTGCCAACTCTTTGAAACTGGCATTTAATGATCTTGGTCTAGGAATAGTTATACTGGTATTTTTTTATCTTTTCATGATCGAGTTACCAAAAATTCATCAAGACTTATCAGTTCCCTCATGAATTTGTCAATAGTCCCAGGCAAACTGGTCTTAAGGACATTGCGTTACTGCTTTCAGGTGAATCAAGTTCAGGTAAAAAACTTTGCTCTGGTGGAACTCTTCACTAAATGTAGCAATCATTATTGGCGTGGGTGAGAGAAAAATTATGTTGGAAAAACTATTGCTAGCAGTTACGATTACTTTTTCTTTAAATCTATTTTCGCAGGTTCACATACCCAAGCAAACGAATACAAATATCCATTACCAACAAGAAGCTGAAACAGCACCAAATATCGTGGTAACGTTGCCACGGCAATAAAAGTTTTCTAAAACAAGCAATTGACTTGCATTGAATTCAGAACTCACAGAACACAAAATGCAGTCTTCAGTTTGGGATTGTTGAATCTTACTGAGTTGATTTCGTTCTGGTTTGTTTCTGGTTCAAATTTGTCAAGCGTAGGTGGTCAGTTCTCAAGATCGCACAAATATAAGTAACATTGCCCGATAGCTTGTACCTTCAACAAAAGAGGTGCACCAAGGCGAGTGTCTTTGTAAAAGACGTTGGTGGTCGTTTTTTGTTCCATGTAGTTCTGCCCAGTTTAGTATACCAAGAGTGTTCCAGTCAAAAATCCGTCACTCAATCAAGGAACTTCCAACTCATTAACAGGTCTAATAGATAGGGATGATTTAAAGCCAGTGCGATCTATGAGTCAATCGATTACTGTATCCTGGTCAACGGTTGATACGAGGCTTCCAGAAACCTCAGTACAAGTTGATAAACTCTCAAATCACGACCTAATTTTGCGTTGTCAAGCAGGATTACGCCCTGATCGTGCTGCGTTTGCTGAGTTGTTACGTAGATATCAATCCCAGGTTGATAGAGTTTTATACCATCTGGCTCCTGATTGGCCTGACAGAGCTGATTTGGCTCAAGAAGTTTGGATTCGTGTGTATCGGAATATTAACCGATTACAAGAACCATCCAAATTCCGAGGCTGGTTAAGCCGTATTGCCACCAACTTATTTTACGATGAGTTGCGTAAGCGCAAGCGGGTTGTCAGTCCTTTGTCACTGGATGCTCCCCGTTCGGTAGACGATGGCGAGATGGATTGGGAAATTGCAGGAGATACTCCAGGACCAGAGGAAGAACTCACGACTAGAGAATTTTATGAGCAACTACGTGAGGCGATCGCCGATTTGCCAGAAGTATTCCGCACAACAATTGTTCTGCGAGAAATTGAAGGATTGGCATATGAAGAAATTGCCGAAATCACTGGTGTTTCTCTAGGAACAGTTAAGTCGAGAATAGCTAGAGCAAGAGCGAGATTGCAATCTCAGTTGCAAAATTATTTAGATTCGTAATGACAGTTTCCGTCCTTTGGTTAATGGCAGATTATGATAATTCGTTAGTATTATTAAAGAGATTACAGAGTGCTTCTGCCAATAGGGGAAGAATTGATTCATTTCTCATCCTTAATCCGCCGTGTTTACCCGTGTAGGAATTGGTAATAATGTTAAAATGACTACTGATTCTCAGTTTGATGACCGTTCTCCCTTGGAACATCACAAAGATTTGCCAGGTGGGAATGCTGAGCATACCAATGAATCAACGGGTGCTATGGATATGGTGAAGCGCGATCGCTTCGAGTTATTAAGTGCTTACCTCGATGGTGAGGTGACGGCTGCTGAACGCAAGCAAGTCGAGAAATGGCTTGCAGAGGATGCGACAGTTAAGCGTTTGTATGGGCGACTATCAAAGTTGCGGCAAGGTGTACGGGCTATTCCAGTACCAGAATCACAACGGTCAGTAGAAGAAACAGTCGAGCAAGTGATGGCACGTTTGAGCCGTCGCCCTAGGCTAGTATGGATAGCTGGAGGCGCTGCTATTGCAGCTTGCGTCATTAGCGCCTTATCTGGTTTACTGACAGGTGGTGAGTCTGGGATACCTCAACTGGCTCAGAACCAACCAATGCAGCAGACACAATCAGTCATGTCTACTCCTGGTGTCGCCTCACCGCTTAGGGTTGCTATAAATAATCCGGTGATCCCAATTCCAAAAACAGCAGAAGCCTCTCCGGAAAATTTAGATGATAAAAAAGTAGAGCCTCAATCGCAAGATATTGAGCACAACTTTCATGCTGAATACAATGTAAATTAAAAAGTTATGAATGATGAATTTTAAGTGAAAAATCAGTTAAAAAATTTATAATTCATTATTTCTCTTTATTCAAACCACTCCACCAACCATTGGGTTGGTGGATACCTTGTAATTGAATAGTTAGCTCTTCTGTCATTATGTAAACCCAGGCATAACCAAGCAAGTTTCCTTGTAGATCCTGGGTTTCTATTTGTTTTCTGTTGTAAAGATTTTCTGATGCGTCTCGATCAGGGTGGTAATCTTCCAACTCGTCCAAAGCCATCAACACGTCTCGGTTCTCAAATGAGAGTAAATATCCGTAGACTGCGCTATCTCCTGGCGTCATCGCTGGATAACCCATTGGTAGGGCAAACAATTTTCCCTGTGCAACGGCTCTAGTAGTATTGACTACCTTACCAGCACAGTATATTTGATAATTTTCTTCACCTGGTTTAAGAGTCCCGTAGACAAAAATTTTTATCACCAAGAATCCTTAATAACTCCTGAAGTTGTTAGTTACAAAAATGCCTGTTTCAAGGTAAAATTTTGCTAATTGTCCCAATATTATAAATATAACAATTTCAACTAGGGGACTCGATGTGCCAAAAGCTGGCAGGAGAATCAGACAACTAGCTCAAGAACGTAGAAGTGAAGCTTTAGCACGCTTTGGAGGAGTATTTAGTTTAGTCGTCTCTCCTTTTTTGATTTTGTTACTGATACCAATCACGTTGGGATTGGGAATATTGATTGTGGTTGGCTGCTGGGTTGGTGCAGCTTTGCTTTACCAACAAGGGCAAAAGTTGTGGATCAAAGCCAATCAAGCAGATCAAGGTGCCCACGGAGAAGAAGAGGTAGCGCGACTGTTAAAACCTCTGGAACGCCAAGGCTGGATAATTGAATACAATGTTCCGCTTAAGCGCTGGGGTGATGCAGATGTATTTTTGCGTTCCCCTAAAAGCAATTATTTTGTAGTAGATGTCAAAAGTAACAAAGGCAGAATATTTTTTGATGGTACTATGCTGAAGCGACGCTACGGCAAGCAGGTTCATGATTTTAACAATAGGAAAAACTTGTTACAAGCAGTTAAAGGTCAAGCAAGCGCTTTAAAAGACATGAAGCGCGTGAGTTTTGTGCAACCAATCATTTGTTTTACGCAGGCTAATCTAGAGAAAATCGAGCAGAGCAAGCAAATTAATGGTGTATATGTAGTTAATGCAGTAAATTTATTGAGTTTATTGACCTCAGCATAAAAGAAATGGACAAAATATAGCTAGCTTAGTTTTGATATTTAAAAAACAAGTATCTAATTATTAAAATGTTATTAAGTTACAAAAAATTATAACGTAGTATGGCTTCCCGAAATAAAGTAACTAATAATACATAAAAAGTTTTTGAAAAATCCCCTTGAGTATCTATAGACGATGACAACTCTTATATTTGAACATGGTACAGGGATACGACCCCTGGCTGTCTAATTGCTATGTAGAGCTCTACCGCAGCAAAGCAGTACACCAGTTAGTGCAATTTAAAGAAAACAGGCAAAAAACTCAGCAACTAGTTGAGTCGTTCCAAGGATACAAGGAGTTACCCTCTATCAAATTCAGAATCTCGCTGCAAGTTTCTTCTGGTGTCTTGCCTTTGGTGTATACCGTGAACTTCGCAAGCTCATAGTTTGAGGCGTGTCTGACGAAGTGTTCGTTGATGTTTGGTTTATCATCTGGCACATACTTATTGCGCTCATTGAGGATCTGCACTGACTCATATTCGTTGGGTGATGGAAGTAAAAGAACAACATTAGGATACGGTGCTAGAGCTTGCTGAACTCGTTGGAATAAAGCAGCGTCCTCATACACGGAATGACCAGCCCCAAAATCAATGATGCATTGGTTATGTTCGGATAGCAGCCTTTCAACAGCATAGGCTTCAAATGGCTTCCAATACTGGTAGACTCCCCAGAACCCCTCAGTTTCTCGCTTATGCTTTGCTAGTTCCTCGTCATAGCCGATCGCCTTGTAGTAGTCCCACCGTCGCTCATCCATCGAGTATTGTGGAAGACTGAGCCTGTAAGCTAGAAGCGCCCCAATCGTAGTTTTGCCAGTACCAATCGGACCAATCAGAATGATGTCTGATTTCATGTTCTTCTATTGTCAACTCTAGCACCGCTCCCAGCACCACCGCTTTAATATGCACGGATCGCAGTGCCGTCACGGTAACTCTAGATTATGCCACAATAGCGAAACAGAAGCGACTATTAAATTCAGTTAGGAGTTCTCGTTGTGGAGTCCCGATATAACCCAGCAGCAATTGAGGAAAAATGGCAAAAAACATGGACTGAACAAGGTTTAGATAAAACTGTTACAGATAGCAGTAAACCAAAATACTACGCCTTGTCCATGTTCCCTTATCCTTCGGGCAGCCTGCACATGGGTCACGTCCGTAATTATACGATTACTGATGTGATTGCCCGCCTCAAACGGATGCAAGGTTATCGGGTACTACATCCTATGGGTTGGGATGCTTTTGGCTTACCAGCAGAAAACGCCGCGATTGACAGAGGAATACCGCCTGCGAAGTGGACGTACGAAAATATGTCTCAGATGCAGCAACAATTAAAGCGTCTTGGCTTTTCGATTGATTGGGATTGCGAACTTGCTACTTGTTCACCAGACTATTACAAGTGGACGCAATGGATTTTTTTGCAATTTTTAAAAGCGGGATTAGCTTACCAAAAAGAAGCTGCTGTAAACTGGGATCCAATTGACCAAACTGTCGTGGCAAATGAGCAAGTTGATAGCGAGGGACGTTCTTGGCGCAGTGGTGCTAAAGTTGAACGTAAACTCTTGCGGCAGTGGTTTTTAAAAATTACTGACTACGCTGAAGAATTGTTGAATGACCTCGATAAGTTACCAGGTTGGCCTGAACGCGTCAAGTTGATGCAGGCAAACTGGATTGGTAAGTCAACAGGGGCGTACTTGGAATTTCCTGTTGTTGGGATGGAAGAGAAAATTGGTGTGTACACCACTCGCCCAGATACAGTTTATGGTGTTAGCTACGTTGTGTTAGCACCAGAACATCCCTTGACAAAGCGTGTGACAACACAAGAACGGGAAGCAGCGGTAGAAGCTTTTATTCAAGAGGTTTCCAATCAAAGCGAGTTGGAACGCACCGCTGAAGATAAACCTAAGCGTGGAATTCCGACTGGGGGTAAAGCAATTAACCCGTTTACCGGGGAAGAAATTCCTATCTGGATTGCTGATTACGTGCTGTACGAGTACGGTACGGGCGCGGTGATGGGTGTTCCCGCACACGACGCACGAGATTTCAAGTTTGCTAAGGAACAGAATCTGCCCATCAAAGTGGTGATTGTGCCACCTGATAATGTAGAACTCTCGGATGCAACGTCTCTACAACAGGCATATACAGAACCAGGAATTGTGATTAATTCCAGTCAATTTGATGGAATGGCTTCTGTTGATGCTAAGAGTGCGATCGTCGCATACGCTGAACAACAAGGTTTTGGTAAAGCGCGGGTACAGTATCGCTTACGCGATTGGTTGATTTCGCGGCAGAGGTACTGGGGCGCACCCATTCCAGTGATTCACTGCCCTAACTGTGGTATAGTACCAGTCCCTGAAGAAGATTTGCCGGTGCAGTTGCCAGAAAATGTTGAATTCTCTGGACGCGGACCTTCACCTTTGGCTAAATTGGAAGATTGGGTAAATGTTCCTTGCCCAACTTGCGGCACTCCAGCAAAGCGGGAAACCGACACGATGGACACCTTTATTGATTCCTCGTGGTATTTCTTGCGCTTTACCGATGCTAAGAATGACAAGCAGGTTTTTGATTCCGCGAAGACAAATGACTGGATGCCAGTCGATCAATATGTAGGTGGTATTGAACACGCGATTTTGCATTTGTTGTATTCGCGGTTCTTTACTAAGGTATTGCGAGATAGAGGTTTGTTGAATTTTGATGAACCCTTTCAACGCTTGTTGACTCAAGGCATGGTGCAGGGTTTAACTTATTTGAATCCTAACAAGTCTGGAAAAGATAAATGGATTCCTTCGTATCTTGTCAGCAATCCAGATGATCCTCGCGATCCGCAAACTGGTGAACCATTGCAACGCCTTTACGCCACCATGTCTAAGTCTAAGGGTAATGGTGTCGCACCAGAAGAGGTTATCAGCAAATATGGTGTAGATACCGCCCGGATGTTTATTTTGTTCAAAGCGCCCCCAGAAAAAGACTTGGAATGGGATGAAGCTGATGTGGAAGGACAATTCCGCTTTTTGAACAGAGTTTGGCGATTGGTAACTGATTTTACCGCCCAGCCAAGAGAGGTTAATAATCAGCAAACTCAATTGAGTAAAGCAGAAAAAGACTTGCGGCGGGCAATTCACATTGCTATCAAAGAAGCTACGGAAGATGTGGAAGGCGAATATCAATTCAATACGGCGGTATCAGAATTGATGAAGTTGAGTAACGCTTTGGCTGAAGCTAGCTGCAAAGATTCACCAGTTTATGCAGAAGGTATTCAGACTTTAATAGTTTTGTTGGCACCTTTTGCACCTCACATTGCTGAAGAATTATGGCAGCAATTGGGTAACACTGAATCTGTCCATAAACAAGCTTGGTTGAAGTATGATGAATCTGCTTTGGTTGCTGATGAAATCACTTTGGTGATTCAAGTCAACGGCAAAAAGCGTGCAGATTTTCAAGTTCCGGCACAAGCTGATAAAGCAGAGTTGGAAAAGTATGCTCGTGAGTCAGAAATTGTTCAGCGTTTTATTGAAGGTAAGGAAATTAAAAAGGTGATTGTGGTGCCAGGGAAGTTGGTGAACTTTGTCGTTGGTTAAAGGGTTTTTTCTCATTGAGGAAATGAAGAACATGAAGAAGGTGATATTTTTGTTGCCTTCTTTTTTGTTTGTAACAGTCCTATTTCGTACTAAAATCTGTTTTGTACATTTTGAAGAAATACCCTTGGCATACGATAGCATCTGTCGGTTTTTAACATCTGAGTATCCATTACCTTTTGTACAGTGGTTGCTGAACTCGCAAGAAACAAATATTCAGGTTTTACCCACAGAATTAAGCGTGGAACCAATCCGTTCTGATGCTTTATTCCAACTACCAGAACGAGGCAGCATCCTTCATTTGGAGTTCCAAACTGTTCCTAAATCAAAACCATCTCTCCCTGTGAGAATGCTGGATTACTGGTTAAGGATATATCGAAAATACGAATGTCCCATCGAACAAGTAGTCATTTTTCTAAAACAAACAGATTCCCCTGCTGTTTACATCAATGAGGTTGCAGTTGGGAATACAAGACATGAATATAGAATTATACGCTTGTGGGAGCAAGATCCGAAACCGCTTCTGGCTAACCCCGCACTGCTACCATTAGCAGTTTTGGCTTCCACAGATGCACCAGCAGGTTTGCTAGAACAAGTTGCTGTGGAAATAGATAAAATTGAAGAACCAGAACAACAGCAAAACATCACAGCTTGCGTAGAGGTACTAGCTGCCTTGAAGTTCAATAAACAACTCATTCGCCAATATTTCAGGGAGGAACTAATGCTAGAGTCACCAATTTATCAAGAAATACTAGAAAAAGGTGCCAAGCAAGGAAAGCTACAAACCTTAACTCGCCTACTTTCACGGCGATTTGGCACAATTTCTCCTGAATTACAGCAACAGCTTCAAGCACTGTCGATTAACCAGCTAGATGATTTAAGCGACGCGCTGTTTGACTTTTCTGAAATATCTGACTTGGCAGTTTGGTTGCAAAACCAGCAGTAACTCGAACTATCTACACTAAGACAGCAAGCTGGCACTAATTAATAAAGCAGTAGCGATCGCCTTTACAAGAGTATGAATATCAAGGGTGCGTTCGCCTACATTAACCTCATCGTGTTGATAATATCCCTATTACAGAGAAGTATTACGATTGGCAATAGAACTATACCAGCGGTTCAGTCCTGTGTTGAAAAGTTTTTCAGGCGTTGCATAAATGCGGGATGATTCAGCCAAATATAAGAACCTATCCCACTAATATCAAAATATGGTAATCTCTTCTTGTGCAAGAAGAGTGTATCTATTTATGGCTGGGCGTTTTGAAGGATTAAGTGACCTTGAATGGAAACTGTTTGATGATGTATTTCCTGAAGAACCATCTAAGCGTGGAAAARGAATGCCTCATGCACCGTATCGTCATGTATTAAATAGTCTATTGTACATCCTAATCACCGGGTGTCGATGGTGTGACTTACCACGGGGAGATATATGGGCATCCAAAAGCTCGTCTCATCGATGGTTAAAGCGGTGGCGCTCAGATGGAACATTTGAACATTTACAA
>NZ_JXCA02000023.1:14971-28429 GCF_000828085.3 Scytonema tolypothrichoides VB-61278 | reverse complement strand
TGTTTGAGCCACAAAATCACAGTTGTATGATGAACGCCTTTATCACGCTCAATCGCTCTAAATCCCATGCCATTAACGTATGACCTTAAACACTCTTGTTTGACCGAATCTGAGTACCCTCTTGGTGGACTATAGACATCTATAAATTGACGACCGCAACTTACACAAATGTGGTTTTGCTTACCTCTTCGCTTACCGTTTTTTCTAATCTCAGTAGACTCGCAGTATGGACAATGCACAGTAGAATTCCTCAATTCATCCCTCTATTATGCAACGCCGTTTTTCACTCTTCAAATAGGCGATCGCCTTTATGCAACCGATGTGCGATTTGATATGTTTGGACTTGCGATCGCATGGTTGGAGCATGTGCTGCTAAATACCTAGTCACAGCAACCAACACGTGAATACCAGCAGGAGTTTCACCCAAAATAGAATACTGACGCAAAGCCGCTTCTACTTCTTGAGTAACATGAAAGTCCCGATTTTCTCGCAGCATTAATTTACCCAGCATTGCCAGTAATCTTTGTGGATTACCACCACCGTAAAGATACTGAGCGACTAACTGACCTGCTTCATTCACCTGCTGTTGACGATTCAACAACTCTGGCAGTTGTTCAAGCAATTTCTCTGGATTTTCAACTGGTTGTTTTGCTTCTGGAAGTCGGGCAGGTGGCACATTCAAAAAGCGGTTGAGGTACACACTTATAGCAGCATCAAACACACCCCGAAGTAACTCTAACGACGGCACCCGTTGCAATCCTTGATGAACTGCATTGGCAAAGGTGAATGGATGGTGTGCTGTGTCCCAGTCTCCAAAATCGTTATTGGTATTGAATCGGGCAACCCGCAGGGCGGCTGTGTAAGTAACGACACCTGCTAATTGCTCTTGAGTGCAACCTTGTTTGAGTGCAGTCAATAGCGCGTCGGCTATAGCTTGGGCATCTTCACCTAAGAGAATAGGAACCAATTGTTCCCGACTTGACCAAGTTCCCCAGCGAGGTTGTCCTTCTTCGGTGGCTGCGGGTAACTCCTCAAACGCAGACTCTAAAATTGCGACTAAATCTACAGGGTAGCGCCAGGAATTCGACTCTTCCATACGGGAGGCATTCGCCAAACCAGAAATCAAACTTGCTAAAACTTTCTGGGCACTGTGCCAATCTACAACATCAAGTGCTTCTAACGCCTTGTTAATAAAATCGAGTGTATGACCCACATCAATATAGCGGTGGTCTGTGGCTGCAGCAAATAACATATCTGCTATTTGTTTTCTATCAGCACCCATGCGAATTGCAGACACCAAACAGCGTTCTGCTGCTTCACTATCTCGTCGTTCGATAAACTGACGGAACCAACTTTTGAGAGTCTTGATGTCAGCAGTGGAATTGGGCAATGGGTGAACCACAAAGTGAGGTGGCGCACCTGCACTGTCACGGGCTACAGCTGCAAGTCCTTGATAAAGGGCAAGGGGTCGGTCTTCTGCATCCAGATAGGGCAGCAAGTTCATCATGCAGGTGTGGATAGTTAAGCCTGCACCCCAACCTTCCTTGTTGTAACGGGTGCCAAACTCTAATCCTGTTTGGAAGGATTCGGTCGCATCTGTGCCCATATCTAGTAGGGCAATGACAGATTTGGCAATCACAAGGGAAATGCCTTGTTCTAACCCATCTTGAAGCCGTTGACGTTGATGGACATAAGAGTCAACTTGGGGAGTCAAATTCACCCACACCTCGCCATCCCGAATTTCTACAGGAAAGGCACGCACATCATCTGCCCAAGAATCAAATGTTCCTCCACTTGCCATGTCAAAGCGGGCATAGTGCCAAGGACAAGTGACAATCCCATCTTTACAAGTACTGCCGTGGAGGGGAAAACCCATGTGAGGACAACGGTTATCTATGGCATAGACTTTGTTGTCACAGTAGAAGAGGGCGATGGTGTGCTTTTCTAGATTTACGATGAAACTTCCTGCTGCTTGGACATCTGCAAGTTTGGCAGCACGGATGTATCGGTTTGTCCCTGTTGGGGGTTCAAAAGTTTGAGTCATATGATTTCCTAATTTTTATAAACGAACCGCCAAGACGCCAAGGACGCCAAGGAGGAGAGAGAAGAAGAAAAAGAAGAAATAGGTAATCTCATAGCACTCTTTGGGAGTAACTTTCATCGAACGATCGCTACAGCATCAATTTCAAACAACATACCGTCCAGTGCGAGTCTTGGTACAGGAATGAGGGTAGACGCAGGTGCTTTATTTCCGCACATTGCTTGTACTTCCGCAATCAACTGCTGAAGTTTCGCTTCGTTATGATCAACTATTAGGACAGTAGTTTTTACTACATCTTCTGGATGTGCGCCCGCTGCAGATAATGCCGTCCGAAGATTCACAAAAGCCTGCTTTAATTGAGTTGCAAAGTCGTTAGAGACGAGATGACCGTTTTCATCTTCACCGCCTTGTCCAGCAATGTAGACCGTTTTTGATCCCGATGATACAACTGCTACATGGGTGTAGCCGTACTGGGATGGATCGTATAAGCCTGGGGGATTCAGGAATTGAAGTTCAGAAGTCTCCAATGCAATAACCTCCTTTTGCTTGCTGGAAGAAAGTTTTGTCTGTTGCTGACGATTTTCTAAAGAAATATCTTTATAAAGTATAGTACTCATTCCTAGTTGACTTTGTAAAGATTTTTCTTTAGTTTGTTGGTATGGTCAAACAAAACAACAAAGCAATTGCAATTCGGACACGACGGGCGATTGTAAACCTACTCAAACAATTTGGACCGATGGATGCCTCAGAATTGTCCTCTCGTTTGGGTGTGTCTGCAATGGCTGTCCGTCAACATCTCTACGCCTTGCAAACGGAACGGTTGGTTACTTATGAGGAACAAGCCCGCACAATGGGTCGTCCTGCTAAACTTTGGCAATTGACACCTGCTGCTGAGTGTCTCTTTCCAGATGGTTACGCAGAACTGACGTTAAGCTTCATTCAGTCTGTCACAGAAGCGTTTGGTCAGGCTGGTTTGGAACGTCTGCTGGAAATCAGAACTCGTCAGCAGATTTCAGATTATCAAATGCAAATGACTGGTGAAAATTCACTTGAGGAACGGCTGGAAGCGCTGGCTGAAATCCGTACGAAAGAAGGTTACATGGCTTGTGTTGAACTTCAAGCGGATGGTTCGTTCTTGTTGACTGAAAATCACTGTCCTATCTGCGCTGCGGCGGTTGCTTGTACAGGACTTTGTGGTCAAGAACTAGAAGTCTTTCAATCTGTCCTAGGTGAGAATACGGTCATTGAGCGCACTGAACATATTGTGGCAGGTGCGCGATGTTGTGCTTATCGAATTTCTTGTAGAGTATAAGTTAGCTCTTGCGTGTCTTTTTAGATGCTGCATGGTGCATCTGTTGATTCATTGGACTTTAGACTAGTAGCAGGTGCGGAAGCGATGCTGCAACCGCGACGCACGCGATCGCCCAACGTGACGTAGACGAAAAATTTCACAGCGTTTTCATTGCCAACAAAAAAAGTGGTCTAAAACTTTTTAAAAACACTACAGACCGTCAAACGGCTCAAAGCTCAAAAAACATAACTTCAGCTTTAGTAGCGACTCTTCCACATTTAGACGTTTCATCCCACAATACTTTTTTGAAATGGAAACAACATTCAAACCTGCGGACAATTTAGACACCGAAATTCTTATTCAGTTTATCCAAGAGTTTTACGAGTATGATGGTCATCCATTTGATGAAGCAACTGTTTGTACAGCTTTGGAAAAATTTTTGAATGATAATTCTCTAGGGCGTGTATGGCTAATCCAACAAGATAATCAAGCAATTGGATATATTGTCCTGACGTTTAGCTACAGTTTAGAATACCGAGGACGTGATGCGTTCATTGATGAATTTTATATTAGGGAAATTTATCGAGGGCAAGGAATCGGCGTGAAAACTATACAGTTTATAGAGAGCGTATGTCCCTCTTTAGAAATTAAAGCATTGCACCTAGAAGTTGAACGGGAAAATAAAATTGCACAAAGCTTCTATCGCAAAGTTGGTTTCACAGATCAAAATCGGTATTTGATGACAAAATGGATAGAAACTTGATATGTATTAATTTTAATAGTTTTTCTTGGTCTTATTTTTATAAAAGATATGATGAGCGCTGACCTACGGCGGTTTTTAAAATAAGTTTTTAGTGATGGAATATTTGTTAGGCAGGCTATACGCCTGCCAATCAAAAACTACAGCGCTACTTAGCAGTTAAGTAAGCTTCTAATGCTTCGGAACCACCGATGAGTTTGCCATTAACAAACACTTGAGGAACAGTTGATGCACCTGTGACAGCTTGTAACGTTCTAGGAGTGACATCTTTACCCAAAACAATTTCTTCGTAATCAATGCCACGTTCTGATAGCATAGATTTGGCACGAGCGCAATAAGGACAACCGACTCTTGTAAACAGAGAAACCAATTCAGGCTTCACTGCTTGAGGGTTGATATATCGGAGCATTGTCTCTGCATCAGACACCTTAAAGGGGTCGCCTGGTTCTTCAGGCTCAACAAACATCTTTTCAACCACGCCGTCTTTCACCAACATGGAATAGCGCCAAGACCGTTTGCCAAACCCTAGGTCTGATTTATCCACAAGCATTCCCATGCCTTCTGTGAATTCACCATTGCCATCGGGTATAAAAGTTATATTTTCTGCTTGTTGCTCTTTCGCCCATTCATTCATCACAAAAGTATCATTGACAGAAATACAGACGATATCATCTACGCCATTTTCTTTGAAAACTTTTGCTAAATGGTTGTACCCAGGAACATGGGTTGATGAGCAAGTGGGAGTGAATGCTCCTGGTAGGGAAAAGACTACCACAGTTTTACCTGCGAATACGTCATCCGTAGTCATATTTACCCAATTATTGTCCTTGCGGGCGCGAAAGGTAACATTGGGAACTTTTTGTCCTTCCCGATTAGACAACATAAGCTTAGCTCCTTAGTAAATCTCCTTAATAATCATACTCATAATGAATCCGACTTACAAGTGTTAATTCATCAAGCTATTCTCAAAACTCAGCTTTTCGATGAGACTTATATCAATTTTGGATTTTAAAGGACAGAAGTGAAATCGCAAAATATCCGTAATCTTCGTAGAACGGGTTGAAGTTTAATAGCAGTGCAAAAATAACTTTTCGATGAAATATCGTTAACTAGCTTTAGGATATAATTTAATGCCTTACATTGCTTACGTTTCAACAAAAGATGGTGACTCCCTCACGGTTCGCAAGCTTCCTGACGGGGAAAAAATAGATTCTGTGATCAATGGTACTGAAGTAACTGTAAGCAGCGAACCTGTATATGCGGGAAACAGGAATTGGGTACAAATTGGAGCGAATCGTTGGGTAGCGAATGACTTTCTGACAATCATCAAAGGAGCGAGAGTGGTTGCTAATCGCTCGTTAAAAACTATCGGTGGCGGTTTGAGAGTGTACCAGACTCGACTCATTGATGGTAGAAATCAAGTTGTGAATACAGTGCGAGGTGTTTCTGGTCGAGCAAACAAGCAAACTCCATCTGATATTGCGGGTTCTCAAACACCTTTACCTTTTGGAATTTACACTTTCAACTATCCAGGAATAGTAGAATTCAAAGGAGGAGAATTTGGTGGTGTTTGGTCTCCAGTTACGCCGACTTTCAACACAGGACGTTCAGAAATAGGTATTCACTACGATCCATCAGCTTTGCTACAAAATGCTAACAGTGGTACAGCAGGCTGTTTTGCCACACCAACTGTTGAGGAAAAAGACATTATGACAAACTTTATTCGCACCTACAAACCAACTCATTTTATTGTTTATCAAGGGTAATACAGTAATCCTAGATAAGTCGTGAACAAAAAAAACAAACCGCAAAGACGAGCCAGTGCGTTGGGCGGCTCCGCCGACTTGAAGCACCTGGCGTGCAAAGGACGCAAAGAAAAGAAAGAGAAGAAAAGGAGGATATTCATATCCTATTTAGCATTGCTATAGTGCAATTCTAAATCATTTGTGAAAAACAAGACCCCCGACTTCGCAAAAGTTTCGGGGATCTGTGTTTCTCAATTTTGATCGCTAAGTGCAAGATATGAACTAGCTTACTCCCAATAGCGCTTCACCTCGTCGATAAAGTTCGCGAGCATAATCAGTCCAAGTTCCTTGTCCCCAGTATCGGAAACAACTTGTTTGCAATAACAAGTTATACAGTAACGCTTTTTGATAGTCGGAACTTTGTGTCACTGAAGGGTCTTGCTGAATTAAGGAATCATATTTTTCATGAAATAAAGCACTGAGTTTCTTCATTGGGTCTAAGACATTTTCATAGCCTTGAACCCAACTTAAACTATTTGTCCAAGAAGCACCATCCATATGAAATTGATGGTCTGTTTCTTGTAATTCTGCTATTGCTTTTTCCACGGCTTCTGGTGTGGAATTTTCTGGTTGTACTCGCTGCCAAATTTTGTGTTGCTGTACGGCTTGACAGGTTGGATATTCATCTGGATTCGCACCAGCAGCTTCAATTAATTCCAGATATTCAGTACCATTGAGTGCGACAATTCCTGAAGAATTGTTTCCGGAATCGCGAATTTCATGATATACTCTAAAGAAATCGCGGGGGTATTCGTTCATCATGACGCCGCCATTTTCACCATCAGCAATTTGAGTGACTAAAGAAGGAATCGCAACATGACCAACTTGCTGCCGAGTTCTTCCTTTTGCCTCAAAATAAGGCTGCATCTGAGCCACTAATTTTGTATCGGAACCTTGAGTTTTAATTAATGCTGTGATGCTGATGGTTTCACCCTTAGAATTGCGGGCAATCAATCGGTTTGGGATATACTTATCATCATGATGTAAGCCCGAACCATCCAGACGCTCTACTGAATGTTCTTGCACCATGAGCCAACGATATCCACATTCTTTGAGAGCTTTGATATATTCAAACAAAGTATCTGGATGGTTTGGTAAGTGCATTTCTGGGGGAGAAAAGCCTTTGACGCGTTGTAGGGCATCATAGCCAAAAATGGCTGCAAAGTAATGTTGCCAAGCTTGAATATGGAGTTTAATGTCAGGAATTGGTGTGGAAGGAATAACCGCATGACTCCACATTGTTCCCAACCATTCGACGTAAGGCTGATATTGGGAGTCACAAGTCAAACGCTTGAGATTATTGATAATATCCTCTCGTCCCATTTGTTGTAACCCCCACAACAAATTACCCGAATAATCGAGCATAATTCGAGGATTACAACCTTCAGATATGAGTTGGGGAATAAAATCGCCCATGCGGCCATAACACCAAGCAAAAGGTTCTGCGTTGTGGTTATCTCCTTGATGGGGATGTTCAAACATATACTGGAGATTGCTAATAATTTCCCCGTGAGTACCTGGAGGGATGCTGGGTTGATGCATGTGGAGGGCACAAGCAAACCCAGCCGTGATATTTTCTAAGCGGAGATTGGTGGTGTTGAGAAATACAGGGTGATTTTGTTGAACCACAGAATGAATTTCTGCCTCCCAGCCACAAATATTGGGTAATCCTGTCCGGAATTCTTCCAAAATCGGTAGGTTCGCAGATGATTTTGTTGCAGTCATAGTCGTTCCAAATAGCTTATTGAAAGACGAAACCAGCGAGCAAAAGAGGCAAGAGTAGAAGGACAGATACAACTAAAAGCAGAGTTCCCGGATCAATCTTAATCTGTGGTTCGCTCATTTTACACCCTTTTGGAAAACAGGTATTGGAAACGATTATAGGAAGCGTACTTGATTCTTGCTACGTATACTGAGAATTAAACCTTTATACGGTAAGCTCTTAGCTCATTTGGTTTTTCAAAAATCAAATACTAGTCCTATAGTTACTCAAGAACACAATACCTCAATATGCCTCTTGAGAGAAACAACCCAAATCCCCATCCATAAATTTAAAATCAGGCAGAGGAGGTATGGACTCAACAACCAAGGCTGGTGGACGTAATTCCCATTGTTTCGTTGAGACTTGCAAATCTTTGATTAATCCTGTTCGGATATCCAGTACCCAACCATGAACGAGTGGTGCTTTTTCTTCATGAAGTGCTTTACGCATAATAGAAGTTTGGTACAAATTTTTCACCTGTACCAGAACATTGATTTCTGCAAGACGATTTAGACGTTCTTCTTTTGTGAGCAAAGCATCGATTTCGTCTTGGTTTTGTAAGTATATCTCTCGAATTGGATTCACCCAATTATCAATAATTCCGATGGTTTTGCCTTCCAGCGCCGCCTTAATTCCACCGCAACCGTAATGACCGCAAACAATAATGTGTTGAACTTGAAGATGAGAAATTGCGTATTCCAAAACGGCTAAGAAGTTAATATCCGTCAGAGACACTTGATTGGCTATGTTGCGATGGACAAATAACTCTCCAGGTTCTGTGCGGGTAAAGTTTGTTAGCGGTAAACGACTGTCAGAACACCCAATGTAAAGGTAGGGGGGTTTTTGTCCGTTTGCTAATTGTTCAAAGTAGTTGGGGTTCAAAGCTAGTTTGTCTGCAACCCAAGCTTGATTATTTTTCAGGAGTTCATCAATGCTGTGATATTTCATTAATCTTTAGCAAAGTTTAGGGTTCCAGGTATTTGCGCTTAGTACAGCATTTTGTGAAATTCGTAACGTTTTTTTGAGTTCATCTGGCTAATTCTTTTCAAACAAGCGTAATAGAGTGTCGTTTATAAGCCCCTGCCAACGCCATGTGAAACTCAATCTAAAAAAGCTGTTATTCGCTGCGAACTTGTGCAATCCAGTACTTACTTCTAGTTTGAATTGAACGATAAAGCTGTCGCTATAGTCAGCCACGAAACTTAGTAATTTGATAATAAAGTTAATCAGACATCAACAATGATTGGAATAAGTTAACATCATAGTTTTACTGCAAAGACATAAATTTTGAGACACATTTAAACTGAATATTTATGAAAAAATGTTTATTTTGAACATTTCTAGTATCCCAAAATTATATGATTAAAAATTTTCTACCAAAATGTACTTTTTTCTCTTTTTTGTCATCGAACGCTCACATTTTATCAGTTCAACAAAATCTTATATGAAATAGTCAAGCAAATTCAGACCTCATGTGAGCAGAAGATAAACATTTCCAAAAGAGCAATTATAATTAAACTCATTCAATAAAAATCATTGATAATGAAAGTTATCAGGAGAAAAGTTGTGACTCAAGATTATTCGGCAAAATGGTGGGCGGCGTTTATCTGTATTATATTTATCGAAGCAGTTTTGCTGATTTTGTTAATTTCTAGACAAGCGACTCCACTCCTTTATGTAGCAATCATTGCTATTGCTTGTCTACTATTTCTTATTCCTCAGCTTGATGAGGTTATTGCATTGACTTTTGATAGAGGAAAGCTAGATAGTAAAATCAATTCAATTGGGAAAAAAATCTCTACGACTAAAGCAAGAACTGACAAGCTAGTTTTGTTATCTATGTCTAAATCTATGTTTGAGACCCTCAAGAAACTGGCTGCGGGTAGCTTTGGTGTTTATGAAATGAGTGATGCTCTAGAAAGAGAACTTTATCACCTGAAAGATATAGGATATGTAGAGGTTGGTAGAATTCGTGACATTCCTTATAAAGATAATAACCTTTGTGATTACGTGAAAGTTACTGATTTTGGTAAGCAGTATATCGAGCTTCGTAAAAGTACAGAAGAGGATAACAAAGGTTAGTTTTAACTTGATTTCATTTAGCCAGGGAACTCTACACTTGATTTTATTTCACGCTACAATCCCCTCCCCTGAACTTGGTTCAGGGAGGCAACCTATACGGATGATAAGCCGGAGGCTTGACGCTACACATATCGAAAACAACGTAAAACCTCTGTGTTTACCCTGAATATTCGTCAATTGTAGTGAACTATATATAAAGCGTACGCGCCATCGCCACACAATAGAGAATGGGTTACTTTGTAATACGTAGTTCTAAAAATCAAAATGATTAAAAGTAAAATCACTTACGTTCTATTTACCCTGACCTTAATCATTGTCCTTAGCTGGACTACTATTTCAAGGCTACAAAACGTTTTAACTTGCCCGCAAGCAAATCTTGTTCAAGAAACCAGCGACAAATTCTATACACATCCCAGCAAAATCATCGTTGAGCCTTGGCGGGGTGAACATCACGTTTACGCAATTTTCATGATTCCTGGTGGACATCTCAGTGATAAGCGGTTCACAGTCACTATAAAAGATACTGGCACTTTCTGCGGAGCACTTATTTTTGCTGGCACGACTGTTGCTGATGGTGTTTACGCTAAGCCAGGATATTACCTGATGAAGGGATTGTTTAAGACTCGGGCTGCTGTATGGCTCATTTCTCAAGGTAAGAAAGATGAGTTAAAACAGCCTCTTAATTGGAAAGTGGGTTACGTAAAGGTACAAGAACCCGGATGAAGGCTAAAAAAATAACTGTGCTTAGTTCTTTTAGACTTCTTAATTTTTGTAAAATATATTCAGTCTTTTCAAGTTTAGCTCTAAGTTACAGTTATTAAGTACACATCATCATAAAAGGGGTTCAAAATTGGCTTGAGGGAGAATGTCAATTCTCCGTTTTGGCATAATTTTAATTTCTTACCCCTATTAATGATGAGTTGTATTCAGGATTATTTCAGTAAGTGTTATGCTACGTAGTTTCCGAAAATACCATCGCCAGATTGCCATTATTTTGTGCCTACCATTATTTCTGACTGTGCTCACTGGTATGGCGTACACTATTCTCAACGAATGGTTTCACCAGCATGAGTTAGCTGTATTTCTCATCAAAATTCATAGCCTAGAAGTCTTGAATTTACAAGGACTTTATCCCTTTTTGAATGGTTTAGGATTAATCGGTTTATTAATCACTGGTCTAAGTATGACAGGTTTGTTTGGTCAACGCACTAATAGAAATACGTTGGGATAATTTCACATTAAGAAGGAACAGGGAACAGGGAACAATCATGGGCTAATTTAAAATTTCCCTATTCCCTCCTCCAAGCGAAAACCAGTAGAGCGAAACGCCGCACCTATGACTACAATAAATCCATGACTGTACGATAATGAGCTTCAAGTTGAGCAACAGTCTCAGACTTGCGCTTTGTATCCCACTGACTGTGTTCAAATAGTTGTTGACGCAAATCATCCACGTTAATAGTAGTCACTTTACCATCAGCGACTATCTGCTTGCCATTTACCCAGACACTTTCTACAGCATTGGTGGGACGACCAAGAATTAATAAACCAATGGGATCTGTACGCGGTAGCAGTGATAAACTGGTGAGATCATACATCACCAAATCAGCTTTTTTGCCGACGGTGAGAGAACCAAGTGTGTCAGCCATGTTCAGTCCTTTTGCACCACCCAGAGATGCCATTTCCACTGATTGACGAGGTGTAATCCAGTGTTGGTAATCGAAATCTGTGATATTGTGCAGTATGGAACCGATTTTGATGGCTTCTAGTAAGTCTTGGGAATCGTTGCTAGATGCACCATCACAACCAAAACTGACGTTGACTCCAGCTTGACGATATTTCAGAATCGGGGCGATACCACTACCTAGACGCAAGTTACTTAAGGGATTGTGGACAACTGTAGATTTGGTTTCGGCGAGTATTGTGATATCGGTGTCACTCAAGTGAATGCAATGGGCGAGGGATGTGCGATCGCCTAAATACCCAATCCGCCCCAAATGTTCAACCGCACTACACCCATACTTTTCCTGCGCGAGTTTCTCTTGCGCTTTAGTTTCCAGCAGATGCGAGTGACGGCAAAGATTGTACTTATCGCTTAACTCAATACATCCTTGGAACAAAGCATCAGAACATAATTGTATTCCTGTAGGGGCAACTAAAATACCTACACCCTCATCTGGGCGATGAAACTGCTTCACCGCTTCTTCTATCAATTCTAGTGTCGCCTGAGTTGAGCGAAAATAAGGCTTGTGAGTTAGTGCGGTGGTTTCTCCGGATGGTATCCCAGCAGTGATAGATTCATCTTGAATCAGAGGGGAGACAAAGGCGCGGATACCAACTTCCTTGTAAGCGCGAACGGCGGTAGCAATTGTTTCCAACTCTTTCCCTGGAATGAGGATGAGATGATCTACGACACTCGTTCCACCAGAAAGCAGAGTTTCCACTGCTGTTCCCAAAGCACTAAGGTAAACTTTTTCTGTATCCAGAGGCGCAAAGTCGTAGAGTTGTGCTAACCATAATTCTAGAGGAAACGGTGGAATGATACCTCGTTGCCACATTTCTGGGGAGTGGGTGTGGGCGTTGAAAAATCCCGGTAGGAGGAGTTTGTTTTCACCGTTAATTGTCGTACCGATAACATCTAGAGTGGGGGCAATAGCCGCTATCGCCCCATCGACAACTTGCACATCCACAGTTGCATAATCATCAACAGTGGCAATTAAAACATTTTGAATTGTAAAGTTCATGGCTTAAACCTTGATTAAGTATAAGTAATAGAACGTTTAGGAGATTTTCAAGTTACAAAATAAAGGATGGTGTTGAGTGTCGCAATGTATGAATATACCTGTTCGGAATTTAGGAATTGCACCAAACGCATGGGCTGTCAACCATACGTTCGCAGATATCACTCGTCCTCCCCAAAGCCCACAACCCGTTATTTTATCAACAGAAACCAAAACCCTGCGCCTTGACTTGGCAAAAACTGCCATTCTCGTCATTGATATGCAAAACGACTTCTGTCACCCTGATGGCTGGTTGGCGCATATTGGTGTAGACGTCACCCCAGCACAGAAACCTGTTCAACCTTTACAAATCTTATTACCAGTACTCCGAGAAAAAAATGTCCCCGTCATCTGGGTGAATTGGGGAAACCGTCCCGACTTACTTAATATTAGTGCCAATGTTCTTCACGTCTACAACCCCACAGGTGAAGGCGTGGGATTAGGTGATCCGTTGCCTAGTAACGGTGCTAAAGTACTCATGGCAGGTAGTTGGGCTGCAGCGGTGGTAGATGAACTCCAACAATTACCCCAGGATATTCGTGTGGATAAATATCGCATGAGTGGCTTTTGGGATACTCCTTTAGATAGTATCTTGCGGAACTTGGGCAGAACAACACTATTGTTTGCAGGAGTGAATGCTGATCAATGTGTGATGGCTACCTTACAAGATGCCAACTTCTTAGGATACGACTGCATCTTAGTTAAAGATTGTACTGCGACAACTTCTCCTGAGTATTGTTGGTTAGCGACACTTTACAACGTCAACCAGTGTTTTGGTTTTGTGGCTGATTCGCAAGCAATCTTAAACGCACTTCAAAGCGCTGAGTGTTGAATAGTGATTTGGCTTTCCAGCTCTATGGTTATATAGCCAAAGAGATATGGTTAGAATCTACTTCCAAACTTGAAACTCTTTACACCGATAACTCTAAAGGAAACA
>NZ_JXCA02000023.1:0-14426 GCF_000828085.3 Scytonema tolypothrichoides VB-61278 | reverse complement strand
AACTCTTTACACCGATAACTCTAAAGGAAACAAATTATGTACGCGACTCGTTGTGTCATTCCCATTGTCAAATCTCCTAGAGATTACCAAGCATATCGCATCACTCCCCATGACTCAAACCGCTTGGCGATTATCTTCGATACAGCAAGTGCTAACACTTCCTTGACTTGTTGCGTAGAAATTTTTGATGTTGGTGGGAAAACACCACCCAATCGTCATCAATGGGCGGTGGAAATGTTTTTTGTCCTCAAAGGAGAAGGAATCGCCAGTTGTGATGGGAAAAGAGTCCCAATTAAAGCAGGAGATAGTTTGTTAGTTCCTCCCACAGGCACTCATGTGATTGAAAATACAGGTTCTAGTCGGTTATATACGCTGACTATTATGGTTCCGAATGAAGATTTTGCGGAATTGATTCGTAGTGGAACACCAGTGGAGTTGGATGAGGAAGATATGGCAGTGTTGGGGAGAGTGGATAGCTTAATGCCATATTGAAAGATATATTGAACCACAGATACACACAGATTTTTTTGATTTGTGTGTATCTGTAGTTCTGTAATTAGTACTATCTCAGTTCAAAATTTTGCATAAAAATACCTCTTCTCAACTTACTTGACTTCGGAATTTAGCAGCACTGACAGTCACAGGAATTCAGTTGTATCCCACATATACTGGTGTCGGGAAACAATTTGAGGAATTTGTCCGGTCTGTACAAATACTTAACATCTACAGGTTGGGTGCGAATCCCATCGCATCCTTTAATTGGTTTTGAGTTTCGGTCGAAATCGTCCACCAACGTGTTTCCCAAAAAGGGCGACCAACAATACTTGTATTTTCATGCGAACATACACTTCCTCACAGGTTCCTCAAAAGTTTTGCCTAATTTTAGGTCAGTGCCATAGGCAAAGTAACAAGAGGGGAATCAACATGGAATCTAGAAAACAGGCTAAATTCATCAGCTTTTTGCAAGAAGACCTCACAATTCCTGCTGCTGATATCAGCTTGGCTTTGCGTCGTGTTGAGCAAACTCCAAGTTTGTTGCCTATGGTTCTTTGGCAGTATGGATTGGTAACTTTGACCCAGCTTAACCAGATTTTTGATTGGTTGGATGTGGCATCCTCAATTTAACCCGGCGTTTCTGTAATGTACATATTTTTTGACTAAATAGTTTTATCTCGCTTCGCGAGTGGGTATAGGGGTGTAGGGGTACAGTAAAATTTTTGTCCCTTTGCTTCTTACCCTTACACTCTTATACCCGTGACCCCCCTTCTTTTTATGAAAAACTGCAAACGAATTAGTATTCTTACTAGCGGTGGCGACTGTTCTGGGTTTAATGCTGTGATTCGGGCTGTTGTTAACCATGCAACACTCATCTATGATGAGGAAATATTCGGGATTTCTTATGCAACGCAAGGTTTACTAGCTTCACAAGTTATGTCTCTCCTCGCTTGTTGGTCTTAAAATGATTCAGTCAGTAGCCGCCATGAAAATTTTATTAGTTGAAGATAATAAATTGACTGCTGAATTACTGGCTAAAGTTTTAAAAAACCAGCACTATACTGTTGAAGTTGCCACAGATGGTCAAGCAGGTTGGGAACTCATTGAGGTTCAAACTTATGATTTGATTGTACTAGATGTCAACCTACCCAAGTTAGATGGAATTAGTCTGTGTCAGCGTTTGCGTTCCCAAGGCAATCAAACACCGATTATGCTATTGACTGCCAAAAACACAAGCACCGATAAAGTGTTAGGTTTGGATGCAGGCGCAGATGATTATGTGAACAAGCCCTATAATTTGCACGAATTATTGGCTCGCATCCGTGCTTTATTGCGTCGCGGAAGTTCAGCGTTACCACCACTGTTGGAGTGGCGTTCCCTGCAAGTTGATCCCAGTACTTGCGAAGTGCACTGGAAAGGTCAACCTGTGCATCTAACGCCTAAAGAATATGGTCTGCTAGAACTTTTTCTTCGCAATCATCACCGGATCTTTAGCTGTAGTTCCTTGATAGACCATTTGTGGTCGTTTGAAGAACCCCCTACAGATGATACAGTGAGATCTCATTTGAAGGGGTTACGCATGAAACTAAGGGTAGCAGGAGTTTCAGACGACCCCATTGAGACAGTTTATGGCATTGGCTACAGACTCAAGCCGACTCAAAGGGAAGAAGAACAAGCAAAGACGGGGAAAAATAAAAAATCCAAAACAGTCATTACTGATACACCCAAGTACATACAGATAGATAAGACACTCAGCCGCATGCATCTGCGTCCGTCTACAGTTCAAAATCCAACATCTACAATTACAGAACAGATTGCACCGAGTGTTAGGGAAATTTGGGAACGAGCAAAAGAAGATATCGAAGAACGCGTTGCTGTTATTGAGCAAGCAACAACGCTACTACTTGAAGAAAAGATAGATCAGAAACTGCAGTCAAAAGCAGAACAAGCAGCTCACAAACTTGTGGGTTCATTAGGTATGTTTGGAGCGGATGAAGGTTCTGATCTGGCTGTTGAACTCGAACTACAGTTTCAAGCTCAAGTGCAGCCCCAGCAAGAGCAGATACAGCACCTTAAGCAGCTCGTTGTTGCTTTGCGCCAACAGGTGCAACACCTGAATTCTCAACAGTTGCCTGACCTGTTTTCAGTAAATGCACTGTCAGATGAAAGTCAACAAGCTAACACAATAGAGGCAAAGGTGATGGTTGTCGATGATGACCCCCTGGTCTTAACAGCTCTTGCCAGTTTACTCCCGCCGTGGGGTTTCAAAGTCTCCACGCTCGACAATCCACTCCGGTTCTGGGACACAATAGCAGCTGAACAACCGGATGTCCTCATTCTTGATGTGGAAATGCCGTATTTAAGTGGTATTGATTTATGCCATGCTATCCGTCATGAACCGTGTTGGAGTGGACTACCGATTTTGTTTCTCACTGCTCATACAGATAGCGAAACCATGCACAAGGTATTTGCGGTAGGTGCCGACGATTACGTGAGTAAGCCGATTGTTGAACCAGAACTAGTGACCCGTATTCTCAATCGTCTGCAAAGAACGCGTTTGCTGCGGAGTTTGTCTCAAATTGATGCTTTAACTGGTGTTGCCAATCGACCGAAGTCTACCCAAGACTTGCTTGAACTGCTAGAATGGGGTAATGGCAATAAGCAACCTTTTTGTCTTGCGATCGCAACTATAGACGACCTCAAGCCAATCAACCTACAGTACGGTCACGCAACCGGAGATGAAGTTTTATCACAATTGGGAAAACTATTGCGACAGACGTTGCGACAAGAAGATGTCATTGGTCGTTGGGGAGGCAAAGAATTTGTCATCGGGATGCGTGGGTTAAGCAAAAGTGAATCAGTTGAGTGGCTATCTCAAGCCCTGAAAACTTTTCGTCAAATAGAATTTAAAGCTGCCAACGGTACCCAGTTTCAAGCAACCTTCAGCGCCGGAGTCGTTGAGTATCCCCAAGATGGTACAGACCTACAAACCCTCTACCATGCTGCTGATACAGTTCTTAACGAAGCAGCAAGAAACCGTATCATATCATCTCTCTAATGGCAAGGTAATATAAATAACTGCGGCAGACGTCAAAATCAATGAACAGTGAACAGTAAACAGTAAACAGTGAACAAGGAGTGGACGAGTCCGTTTCCTAACTGATAACTAATAACTGATAACTGGTAAGTGATACTGCGCTTCCTTGATAATTGATAATTGATTGGTCACGGCAGAGTGCATGGGATGAGACCATTATTGACCGTAGTCAGAAAAATAAAGTACTGGCGGCAGTTGCTACCAGTGCTGGTTGGTGTTGGCGTCTGGACTGTGACTTTGTTGCTTTGGCGATCGCTACTCCTTCAAGAACATGCTGCCATTGAACGAAAAATTGAATTAGCAACTGTTCATACAACTGAGGTGATCAATCAGCAGCTACAGACTAGGATTTTAGCATTAACTCGGATGGCAGAGCGTTGGCAACTCAGGGGCGAAACTCCTTTAGCCGAGTGGGAAGCAGATGCAAACAATTATCAGCGAGACTATCCTGGTTTTCAAGCAATTGAATGGGTAGACTCCTCCTTTTATGTGCGTCGGGTTGTTCCCCTAACAGGAAATGAAGCTGCTCAAAACATGAACTTGGCAACTGAAGAGCGACGACGGACTGCTTTAGAGGCAGCTGTGAAACGCCGGAATGTGACGTTAACAGACACAGTTAACCTTGTACAAGGTGGCAAGGGATTTTTGGTGTATCTGCCTCTGTTTTTAGACAATCAAAAATCAAATAATTTCTCAAAAAATTCCTCAAAAAATTCCTCAAAAAATTCCTTTGATGGTTTTATTATTGGTGTTTTTCGGAGTCGCATCTTTTTGGACTATATTTTAACAAAATATGTGACACAAGGATATGCGATCGCAGTTTTTGACAGTGAGCAAGAAATCTATCGCCGCGATACGTCCGATACCAATAAACAACTTGAAGCAAAATGGGGACATGAGAAAGAACTAAACTTGTATGGCGTTTCTTGGCGGGTTCGTGTTTGGCCAACACAACCGTTGCTGGCTCAAGAGCAATCTCCACTGCCTACAGTCGTATTATATAGTGGACTTGTAATGGCTGGACTTTTAGCATTATCAGTTTATCAAACTCAAGCAGCACAACGGTTTGCCAAACAAGTTAAGCGAGTTAACCAAGAGTTAGGTAAGAAAATAGCAGAGCGCAAACAGGCAGAAATCGCTCTGCGAGCCAGTGAACAGCGCTATGCCACTTTAGCAGAAGCATCACCTGTAAGCATCTTTCGCACAGATGAGTCGGGACATTGTTTGTATGTCAACTCCCGTTGGTGTAAAATTACTGGACTCACCCCGCAAGAAGCGATTGGAGAAGGATGGTCAAGAACCTTACACCCAGAAGATTGCGATCGCGTCTTTGCCGAGTGGTATCAAGCTGCTCAAGCAAATTTGCCCTTTGCCTGTGAGTATCGTTTTATGCGTGATGATGGTGTCGTCACTTGGGTATTTGGTCAGGCAGTTGCTGAGAAAAACTCAAATGGAGAAGTCATTGGTTACATCGGGACACTGACAGATATCACTGCTCGCAAGCAAGCAGAGTCAGCGTTGCGGGAGAGTGAACAACGGTGGCAGTTAGCAGTACGTGGTAGCAATGATGCCATATGGGATTGGAATGTCAAAACAAGTCAGGTCTTTTTTTCTAGCCGTTGGAAAGAAATGCGCGGTTTTGCAGAGCATGAAATTAGTGATTCATTAGAGGAATGGTCAAAGCGAATTCATCCAGATGATATTGACTGGGTGATGCAGGCTGTTGAAGACCACTTTGCCAAAAAAACGCCATTTTTTGCCGCAGAGTATCGAGTACAGCGCAAAGACAGCTCTTATATGTGGATTTTGGATCGGGGACTTGCTTTGTGGGATGAAGCGGGCAATGTCGTGCGCATGGCAGGTTCAGAAACAGATATTAGCACTCGCAAGCGAGCAGAAGAAGAACTCAGCAACCTGAGCAAAGCATTAGAAAGTGCAGTAGAAGGTATATCTCAGTTGGATACTTTAGGGCGTTACATCAAAGTTAATCCAGCTTATGCAAATATGCTGGGCTACCAGCCAGAAGAACTGATGGGAATGGAATGTAAATTAACTGTTCAGCCTGAAGACAGAGAAAAAATGTGGACTGCTTATCAACAAATGCTAGTTGACGACAAAGTGGAAGCAGAAGTCAGGGCTGTGCGCAAAGACGGATCAGTTTTTGATCAGCAAGTGGTTATGATTAAGGCATACGACCAAAAGCAGCAATTTGTTGGGTGCTATCGCTTGATGAAGGATATTAGCGATCGCCGAGAAATGGACAGACTCAAAGATGAATTCGTCTCAGTGGTGAGCCATGAATTACGAACACCCCTAACTTCAATTTCTGCTGCTTTGGATCTTCTGGCAAGCGGTATCTTACACAGCCAACCTCAAGAAGCTGAACGTATGCTTAACATTGCTGCTAATAATACAGAGCGGTTGGTACGTCTAGTCAACGATATCCTAGACATCGAACGCATCAACTCAGGAAAGGTGCAAATGACTTTGCTTGCATGTGATGCTTTTGACTTGATGACGAAATCAGCAGAGGTTGTGCAGGATATGACAGATAAAGCAGGAGTCAAATTATTAGTTTCTCCTCTAAGAGCTTGCCTATGGGCTGATCTTGATCGTATCATTCAAGTTCTCACCAACTTGCTGAGCAATGCTATTAAATTTTCGCCCTCAGGTTCTACAATTTGGTTGAGTGCTGAAATTCGACAGGAGAAGGAAGTAACAACAGCAGCAAGCGGGGAAGAAACTTTTCCTCAGCCTTTTTCCTGTACTCCCTACATACTGTTTCAAGTCCGCGACCAAGGACGAGGTATCCCGGCTGATAAAATGGAAGTTATCTTTGAACGCTTTGGGCAGGTGGATGCTTCAGACTCGCGTCAAAAAGGAGGCACTGGTTTGGGTCTAGCCATCTGCCGCAGTATTTTACAGCATCATCGAGGACAAATCTGGGCACAAAGCATTCTTGGTGAGGGTAGCACTTTCTTCTTTACCCTGCCTATCGTACTAGTAGACTGTAGTACTAGTAGACTGTAGGGTGGGCAGTGCTCAGCTCCCCAGTCCCGGATTGAATTTTTCAGTGCTCGTGGTTCATCAGTTTCAGCCCTCAGAGGGATTTCTTCAGAACATTTGTCACCAATTATAAATACAATCTTACATGTAAACGGGGAATATCGAGATATTCGACGCAAAAAAGCAAAAACCGCATGAGCACAAGCTAAGAAGTACACAGCCCCAATGACTAGCAAGCTGATTCTTATCATTGATGATGAATACGATATCCGCGCAGTGGCTGAACTTGCCCTCAAAGCGGTTGGTGGTTGGCAAGTCTCGACAGCAGCTTCTGGGAGTGAGGGTTTGGCTAAGGCTGCTGCCGAACAACCAGATGTCATCTTGCTGGATGTCATGATGCCTGATATGGATGGAATTACCACCTTTAGTGCTTTGCAGGCAAATCCTGGTACTCGCTTCATTCCCGTCATTTTACTGACTGCAAAAGCACAAGCCGCAGAGGAACGCCGATTTGCCCAATTGGGAGTACGAGCTATTATTACCAAACCCTTCAAAGCCATGAAGCTACCCAGTCAGATTGCAGGGGCTTTAGGCTGGAACGATTAAATCAGGGAACAGTGAACAGTGATAACTGGTAACTGATAACTGATAACTGTTCACTGTTAAGCTTTTTTTTATTTTGTTCTATGAATCTGCACAAGTTCTACATTTTTTAGGTGTAATTTAAAAAAACTGATCAAAATACTAGTAACTTAACTGACCTCTTTGGACTGATACCAATTCACTGGTATTGGTCAACTGTTAGTTGTCAGTGGTTAAGTTATTTAAAGCGACTTCCCACTGACTGCTGACATTTTTTACAGCCTGATTTTTTGGATGGCAAGTGTTTCTAAAAACAATCTTCCTTGAATGACGTTTTTTTGAAAAAGAGAGATAAAAAATATGTATGACATGAAAGATATTAAAATCTTTAACTTAAACGTCTCGTTACTGATAGAATTATTAAAATGGAAAAATCCAGATTTAGTGTATTCCTATGAAAATAGTCTGCATTGTTTTATGGGTTCTGACTTTACAGTAGACGTTTTCATAGCAGTCTTATTTCTACTGTCAGACACAAATTCAGAGATTTTTATATGGTTCCTAAAAAATTTAAAATCTTTAAAATGTTACCAAAGTGTTATCAAAATAGTCAGCTACTATGCAACTTATAAACTCGTTGAGCAAGGATTCACTCCTGGTAAAGATTTTAGTGCAAATACCCAAGGTCAAATATTAATCACACAAAAGGCAAAGACTACCTTTCTACAAAGTGTTCTTGCTCTGGAAGATAGAATATTACTTAAAGAAATTTTACAGGTGTCATAGTTGGTTAATTCAATAATAACATTTCTATAATTAGTCTGAAGATTTTCTAAAAACACAGCCTTGACTCAGATTTAAGTTTGAACACCTACTGCAATGTCTGTTGTTACTTGGCACATATCTACTTCTTTTTCACTCTAACTAAATATATTCTCTGGCTATGTCTACTATCAATAGCAATGTCATTAATTTCATGAATATGGCACAGGATAGGGATATGACAGAGCGCAAACAGGCTAACGAACCTTTATCGCGCTTGAATCAACGCCTGAAAACTCTGCAAGACATTAACCGTAGCATATTAAAAGGTGAGTCATCTCAAGAAATTGCTCATGCAGCGCTCTCACGCATGAGTCGTTTAATACCATTACAGCAAGCTGCGGTTGTGCTGCATAACTTTAAAACAGGCGAAGCACTGGTATTAGCAGGAACGATAGATGATCATCCTGCTGGTACGAGAGTATTAATTAATGACATACTTACTACTGAAGTTTTGGCGCAACAAGAACAAATTTGTTATGTGAAGGATATTGCAGCACTAGAATATCGGACTATTTTTCTAGAGCGCCAACTCAGTAAAGATCTGCATACTTTCCTTGCCGTATCTTCACAGATTGAAGGAAATTTGATCACTGAACTTTATCTGTTTGCTTTCCAATCTGCTGCATTTAATTTGGAACACCAAGCAATTGCGCGTGAAGTCGTCAACCACTTAGCAGTCGCCATTCAACAAGCTCAACTGCGGGAACAATTCCAACTCTACACAGATCAAGTAGAGCAACAAGTCACGCAACGAACTGCTGCACTTGTGGAAGCGAATCAAGAACTAGAAGCATTTACTTCTACTGTTTCCCACGACATACAAGCTCCTTTGCGAACAATCCAAGGATTCACTGAACTATTGTTCAAGAAATACAACGATAGCATTGATGCATCTGGACAAGATTATATCCAAAGAATTTTAAATTCTGTTAAATCGCTCAATGCTTTAACTCGTGACTTGTTAAATTTTAGTCACATCAAGTATACCAAAGTAAAGCTCACAGAAGTAGAGCTTTCTGTAGTTATTAACGCTGCACTCGCTCAACTTGATTTCGACCTACAGGCGCGAAATGCTATTGTGAGGGTTACGCCACCCTTGCCCAAAGTCATGGCTCATTCTACGCTGCTGATGCAGGCGATCGCCAATCTTATTTCCAATGCAATTAAGTTTGTAGCTCCCAATGTGCAACCAGAAGTACACATCTATACCCAAATAGAACAAGAGCGGGTACGGCTATGGATAGAAGACAATGGTATCGGTATTAACCCAAGGTATCAAGAGCAAATTTTTCGCCCGTTTGAGCGTCTTTTACCCTCTCGCAAAATATACTCTGGTACGGGTATTGGCTTAGCAATTGTACGCAGATCTGTTGAGCGCTGTGGAGGAAGTGTTGGTGTTATATCCACAGTTGGACAGGGTAGCCGATTCTGGATAGAGTTAGCTCAAAGCGAACACAATCAAAGCTTGTAGCCCACATTCCGCACCTTGAAGTGTTACATAGTATTAGATATAAGCAACGAAGGTCAAAATAGTATATTTATACTATAACAAGAGAAGAACGAATGGCTTGTAGCCAATCTGACGCAGAAACGCTTGACGGTAGTACAAACGTGTCGTCGTCAAAGACGGTTTGTAATCGACTTCTTTGGACGTTAAAAAACACAAGGAACTCTAGTGGTGTTTCTTTCATATGTTGCTAGGGGTTTTCTAGCGAAGTGTGAGAGGCTGATATCTTGCACCTCTGCGTAGAAAACCGCACAACTTAAAAAAACGAAACTTCAGAAGAATATTAAGAGATTTCCAGAGAATAATCTTTGTCATCGGTACTGCGAATTCATCAACCCAAATATGACAAACGACTGGTTTGAGTCCACCACGTTCGCGAAGCGTTGCCGCAGGCATTTGCTTGTTTTTTGCCCATATTTTTGAGCACATTTTATCAATAATACACTAAAAAAAAATACTTTTACCAAAATTTTTACAGCTTCATTAGAACTAAATCTTAGTATATTTTTTTGTAAAACACTAGTCACTTATACGGAAATACGAAAGTCAGGAAGTAGTTTTGAACAGGTATTAACAATTTTTGGGATAAATGCTTCTACTTACTTTGTATCAGAATACAAAGCAATAAAAATACCATTACACAGAGTATTAACCTTGTGTTACTAACCAAAACTCTCATGGCTAGTGAGTCATCTAGAAAAATTGACAAATACCTAGAACTCTCTCCATCCTTTGGTTCCCTATAAATGAACGATTAGTCATCAGATTTCAAACGTAATATTGTTTTATAAAGCACCAGATGAAGATTACAGGCATTCTTTTCGTTGATCCATCTGTCAACAACTACGAAATTTTACTTAATTTTGTTGTTGTAAATATCAAGGCTATTGTTCTTGACCCCGAGCAAGATGGAGTCATACAAATTACCCAGGTATTATCTCAACACCGTGGAGTGGAAAATGTCCACATAGTCTCTCACGGCTCTTCGGGAACCCTAACTCTTGGCAATAGCGAACTCAGCCTCAACACCCTAGAACTTTACGCAGACCAACTCAAGAATTGGTTCTCCCCAGATTCTCACTTTTCCATCTCTCCAGTTCCCTCCCTTCTCCTCTACGGTTGCAGTGTCGCTGCAGGTGATGCTGGGGTAGAATTCATCACCAAGCTACACCAACTCACGAAAGCAAATGTTGCTGCCTCCGCCAACCTGACTGGCAATGCTCTTTTGGGGGGTGATTGGAACCTAGAAGTCAACATTGGCAACATTTCAAATCAACCACTGGCATTCCCTCCTGAAGTTATGGCAGCGTATCCATCTGTACTCAATAATGCTCCTATCCTCAATGACACCGAGGTTATCCTGAATGCCGTTAACGAAAATGCAGGGGCACCCATAGGTGCAGTTGGTACCCCAATTTTCTCCCTGGTGACCCTTGGTGGTAACGTTATTGACTCCGACCGCGACGCACTCACAGGTATTGCCATTACAAATACTGACACCACCAACGGCAATTGGTTCTACACCATCAACAATGGCATTAACTGGTCAGCTTTGGGGTCTGTCTCTGATAATAGCGCTCGTCTACTGGCGGCTGATGCAATCACCCGCGTTTACTTGCAGCCCAACCCCAACATTAGTAGTTCTAGTCCTATTGTTAATGCTATAACCTTCCGTGCGTGGGACCAAACCACTGGTACCAACGGTAGCACTGTAGACACCTCCCCTAACGGTGATACTACTGCCTTTAGCACTGCGACTGACACTGGAGCAATTACCGTCAATGCCGTTAATGATGCTCCTACCCTCAATAACACCAACATCACCCTAACTGCCATTAACGAAGACGCAGGTGAACCCACAGGAGCAGTTGGTACCCTTATTTCCTCCTTAGTCACGAGTGATAACGTCATTGACCCAGACAGCAATGCACTGAGGGGTATTGCCATCACAAATGCTGACACTACCAACGGCAACTTCTTTTATAGTGCTGACGATGGCAACACCTGGGCAGCTTTAGAGTTGGTATCCAATACCAACGCTCGCCTCTTGGCAGCTGATGGAATCAGTCGCATTTACTTCCAACCCAAAGCCAACTTTAATGGCACCATCAACAATGCTCTAACCTTCCGTGCGTGGGACCAAACCACTGGTACCAACACAGGCATTGCCAACACCACTATTAGTGGTGGCACTACTGCCTTTAGCAGTACAACTGGCACTGCAGCAATTACCATCAATTCCGTCAATGATGCTCCTACCCTCAGTGAAGCCAATATCACCCTAACTGCGATTAACGAAAATGCTGGCGCACCTATAGGCGCAGTTGGTACCCTTGTTTCCTCCCTAGTCCGTCTTGGTGATAACGTCATCGACCCCGACAGCAATGCACTCACAGGTATTGCCATCACAAATGCGAACACTACCAACGGCAATTGGTTCTACAGCACCAACAACGGCAGCAGCTGGATACCCGTAGGAATTTTATCCGACACCAACGCTCGCCTATTGGCGGCGAATGCAAGCACCCGTCTTTACTTCCAACCCAACGCCAACTTTAATGGCACCATCGATAATGCTCTGACCTTTCGTGCGTGGGACGGGACCAGTGGTAGCAACGGCAGTACCACAGATACCACCCTCAACGGTGGTGCTACTGCCTTTAGCACTGCAACTAACACTAGCACAATTACCATCAATGCCGTCAATGACGCTCCTATCCTCCTTGACACCAACCTTTTCCTAAGCACAGTTGAAGATGCAGGTCCACCCACAGGACCAGTTGGTACTCTTGTTTCTTCGTTAGTCAGCCTTGGTGTTAACGTCACCGACCCAGACAACAATCCAGTTACAAATAATGCATTGACAGGCATTGCCATCACAAATGCGAACACTACCAATGGCAGTTGGTTGTACAGTACCAACGATGGCAGTAACTGGACAGCTTTAGGGTCTGTGTCCGACACCAACGCCCGCCTATTGGCGGCTGATGCAACCACTCGTATTTACTTCCAGCCCAACGCCAACTTCAATGGCTCGATCAACAATGGTCTGACCTTCCGCGCATGGGACCAAACCAGTGGTACTAACGGCAGCACTGCAAACACCACCCTCAACGGTGGCGCTACTGCCTTTAGCATTGCGACTGACACTGTTGCAATTACCGTTGATGCCATCAATGATGCTCCTATCCTCCGTGACACCAACGTCACTCTAACTGCTATTGACAAAAATGCAGGTATACCCATAGGGGCAGTTGGTACACTTGTTTCCTCGTTGGTGAGTTTGGGTGCTAATGGTAACGTCACTGACCCAGACAGCAATCCACTCACAGGTGTTGCGATCGCAAATGCTGACACTACCAACGGCACCTTCTTCTACAGCACCGACGCCGGCAATAACTGGGCACCCTTAGGGTCTGTATCCAACACCAACGCCCGTCTATTGGCGGCTGATGCCAACACCCGCATTTACTTCCAGCCCAACGCCAACTTCAATGGCATTATCAACAATGCTTTGACTTTCCGTGCATGGGACCAAACCACTGGTACTAACGGCAGCACTGCGGACACTACCGTCAACGGTGGCGCTAGTGCCTTTAGCAGTGCGACTGACACTGCTGCAATTACTATTGGTACTGTCAATAATCCTGTCAGCAAAGTTGCTTCTACCCTGAAACTAGCGTCTAACAATATTTTCCAGTTAGAAGGCGTCAAACCAAAACTTGAAGTCACTCTCAACAAAGCCAGTTCTAAGCAGGTGAATGAACTGGGAGTGTTTGTGGTTGACGATGATCAAGGAAGAATTAATGGTATTGCTCCTGGTACAGAAAATTATGCCCAAGCTGCACTTTCAAGAGCTAACACCATTTTCTCGGTGATTAGCGATAATCCCAAGGGGTTTAATACTGATTTAACACGTCTACTTGAATTTAACTCAGGGGCACGCCTGCAATTCTTCTTAGTCAACAATAGTAGTATCGACGCTGTCCAAGGTGGTTCAACCTCTACCAAAGACGTCATCTTTTCCAACCCCTTAACGCAAAAAGTGACAGACTTGGGGAATGGCGAATTTACATTGGCTTTGAATGATGCATCAAGTAGCAACACTTCTGACTTCCGAAATCTGGTAGTGAACATTAAGGCAACAAATCAATCGTTACCTCTGGGTGCTGGTCTTCAGGGAAATCCTTTTGGAGAACTGATTGATTTGCGCTACGGTTCAACTCAGGTCAAAGCAGACTTTGTCTTAAACAGAAAAGCAAAGTTAGACAATTTCGTCGGCTTCTATCAAGTGGCTGATACCAATGGTGGTATTGATCTTGATGGCAACGGTACGGTGGACTTGCGTCCTGGTGATGCAGGTTATACTCAAGCGGCGGTGCAGAGACGTGTTCCAGGAATTGACTTAACAGTGGGCAACCAAAGTACTGCTACATTCACACAAAATCTTAGCCCTGGTTCAATCTTGGCACCATTTATTATTGCTAATGGCAGACCAGATGCAATTTTAGATGGTAATCCAAATAACGACCCTGCAGTGTATTTTTCCTTCTTAGGTGCTAACTCAGATAAAGTTGACCATATTCGTTTGTTGGGGAATAACTGTCACTGTAAGGATAAGTTGAGCAACTTGCTCACTTTATGCTTTCAAAGAGACTTGCTTAACTTATGCTTACAAAGCCAATGCTTCCAATCGCGAAATAGATAATCCTTGAACTCGCTTGGTATTGGATGCATTTTTTACAGTGTTGATGGACGCGCTTCGGGTAATGTGATAAATGTTGGATGCAATAGAGAGGGTGTGTCACCACCAGCAATTCTCATTCACCCCTTTAAGTTGCGCTTACTTCATGGTACAGACCATCTTTATCGTTGAACTGCCATCCACGTTTAATACTGTCTTTGTCTCTTGTC
>NZ_JXCA02000022.1:518774-650664 GCF_000828085.3 Scytonema tolypothrichoides VB-61278 | reverse complement strand
ACAACGGCGGTTTACATCAAAGCTTAGATTTAGTTATACCGGAGAATATAGTTTTACTCTTTCAACCACCCTATAGTCCCCAAGTTAACCCAATTGAACGATTGTGGAAAGAATTGAAAAAGAGACTTAAATGGAAACTGTTTGATAATTTGTTTGGATGAATTAAGAGATAAGCTCTCAAAAGAACTGAATAAGTTAACTCCAGAAACTATTCATTCTGTGACTGGATGGCAGTTTATTCTAGAGGCACTATCTGTAGCAAACATTTAGGTAATCGATATTAGCTGGCTGGCGCTACCAACTATCAACTAATTCTTGAATCTTAGATTGTGCTTCGTCTAGTCCTCGTTTCCGTGCCTCGTCTCCCATATCTAGACCATTGGCATGAATGAACTGAATGTCAGTCACACCAATAAATTGAAAAGCATACCGGAGCGTAGGTTCCTGACAATCCCATCCTTCGTAACGAGAACCTGCTCTATACTCAACGCCTCGTGATGTGATGAACAACACTTTTTTACCATTCGCAAGTCCTTTGAATTGACCATCCTCAAATGTGAATGTGCGACCCACACGAATCACTTGGTCGATGTACGCTTTGAAGTTGGACGGAATGCTGAAGTTGTACATCGGCACACTGAAAACACACCGATCGGCCACCAAAAACTCATCTACCAATTCATCAGAAAACTTCAGCAGTTCAGCCATTTCTGGAGTAAGTGTTTCTGGAGGAGTAAAATCAGCCGCGATCCACTCTTCGGTAACGTGAGGAACTGGCGTTTGTCTTAGATCGCGATAAGTGATCGCATCATCAGGATGTAGGTCTTGCCAAGCAGCCATGAACTGTTTGGCTAACTTGCGAGATTTGGAGCGATCGCCACGTGGACTTGAATCAAGATGCAAAATGTTTGCCATAGTGCCTTAACCAGAAATTTCATTTGCCATCTAGACAGTAAGGCTGCTACTTACTAAAGTAAAGTAGGAACGAAAAAGTAACTAAAAAGCTAAAAGAAACTGGTGAGCCACTATGACTGAGCCTAAATGCTGTCCGTTGGAAATTCTGTTAAGCCACATCTCAGGGCAATGGACACTCTACATTATTTGGATTCTTGACACGAATGGCGCACTTCGCTTTGGTGAACTGAGACGAAAAGTGGACGGCATCTCTACCAAAGTCCTAACCGAGCGGCTGAGACTTTTGGAGTCTATTGAACTTGTTCACCGTCACCACGAACCCACAATTCCACCGCAAGTCACTTACACTCTCACGGAACGTGGCAAAGAATTATCGGGAACACTCGATCACCTTTATGAACTAGCTGTGCGCTGGTATGGCACTGATCGGAAAGCTGTCATCTGACTCAAATCTGAATATCAACAGATGATTTCCAAATAATGCCAACACCAGTAAACGAAGCCGCCAGCTAGCTATTATTTCTACCGACTAGTGGGCGTATGCACCGTCTCATAACTCGCTCAGAGCTTGGCTACCCAACTATTACCTCACTGTTACTATCTGTATAATCCGTACTTACACTCACCTGCTGCCAAGCATCCAAATCCGTTTTGACCCATTCCAGTTTTTCCTGAATCAAGTTCATGGCATCCGTGCCTAATGCCAGTCGCATCGGTGGATGAGGACTTTCCACAGCTTGAATGATGGCTTGCGCCGCTGATCGTGGATTGCCAGGTTGCTTACCATCCATATCTTTGAACCACTGCAATGAAGCCCCGCTCACGGTCGCATAGGCATCAATTGATTGTTCGGCTGCTCTTAGAGAGCGTCCGTTGAAGTCTGTGCGAAATGCCCCAGGTTCAATTAAAGTCACTTTAATTCCAAAGGATTCAACCTCTTTAGCTAGGGCTTCAGATGTGCCTTCCAAGGCAAATTTAGCGCCACAGTAGAGGCTGCTTCCACCAAATCCCACTAATCCTGCTGTGGATGACATATTCACAATGTGACCGTTGCCGAGCTTCCGCATCACAGGCAAGACCGTTCGCATCAGACGGAGTGCCCCAAAGAAGTTGGTTTCAAAAAATTGGTGAATATCAACATCACTGACTTCTTCGAGTGCGGCAATTAGTCCATGTCCAGCATTGTTGACCAGCACATCAATTCGACCAAATGTGGCGATCGCTGTATCAACGGCTGCTTGTATGTCTTGGGACAATGTTACATCCAGACGTACAGCTTTTACAGTCTTTGGATAATGCTCAATCAAAGCGCGAAGTTGCTCTGGTTCGCGAGCAGTAGCCAGCAGGTAGTCGCCCTTCTTCAACACAGCTTCTGCTAGGGCACGTCCGAACCCTGTTGAGCATCCTGTAATTAACCAAACTTTAGGAGCGACACGATTTTTGTCAGAGTTCATTGGTTTTCTCCAATATGAAAACAATGAGACGCGCCTCATATTTCTTACGATAGGAGACAGCCATGCGACTGTCCAATATATATTTGACTAAGATTAATAGGTTAGACATATAAGTACGATGGAATTACGGCACCTGCACTACTTCATCGCCGTGGCTGAGGAACTACACTTTAGTCGAGCAGCCCAGCGGTTGTGCATTTCCCAACCTCCGCTCAGTCAGCAGATTCGTGATTTGGAAGATGAACTAGGAGTCAAGCTGTTTGAGAGAACAAAGCGGCAAGTGCATCTAACTGAAGCAGGCAAAGTGTTTTTAGAGCGCTCCTATGGAGTGTTAGCACAACTCGAACAGGCAGTCGAAGTGACACAACAGATAGGGCGGGGTGAGGTTGGACGGTTGGCGATCGGCTTTGTTGACTCTGCAATGTATACGTTACTACCAGAGATTGTAAGGCTCTTTCGAGAAGAGTTTCCGGCGGTAGAACTGCGATTGGATGAACTGACGACGGCTCAACAGATTCAAGCGCTGCATCACAAACAGGTTGATATCGGCATTGTGCGTTCTGCCATCAGCGAACCAGGTTTGAGTGTGGAGTGCCTTTTGCCAGAATCATTGGTCTTGGCGTTGCCAGAAACCCATCCGTTGTCTGCTCAAACTCAAGTGTCGCTCTCCTCATTGGCTTCGGAATCATTTATCCTGTTTCCTGCCAAAATGGGACCCGTCTTTTACGAGCAGATTATTAACATTTGTCAACAAGCTGGATTTCGTCCGAAAGTTGCTCAAGAGGCAGTTCAGATGCAAACTATCGTCGGCTTAGTTGCAGCAGGACTGGGTATTGCTATCGTTCCTGCCTCCTTGCAAAACTTCCACAGAAGCGGAGTCATTTACAGACCCTTACAAGAGCAGATACCTAAAACCGGACTTTATCTGACTTGGCGGCAGCATGATTCCTCACCAGTCATAAGAACATTTCTGGGCTTGGCACAAAAGACGACACGGCGGGGAGTCAAATCGTGACGATTGAGATATAAAAAATTTGGCGTTGCATAAATGCGGGATGATTCAGCCAAATATAAGTATTTATCTATACTTTAAGTAGTCAAGTAACAATCTGATTGAGAATTTGAGCATATCTACAGATAATGTAGCGAAATCTCATTTCAAACCAGTTTTAGCGAAGCGGTTCGCAGCGCGTTGCGGGGGTTCCCCCCGTTGTAGCGACTGCGAACCCGAAGGGTGACTGACAACCGAAAACAATCTTGAAGGAAGCGAGCAAACGTGAACGGTGAGACGAGTGCTGCGGGAGGGTTTCCCTTAGCCTTAGCATCTGGCGAACCCGAAGGGTTGTCAGTCAAAAACTGGTTAAATCGGTCAATGCCTTGTTAACGAATATAACCAGTTGATGACTGACATTCGTTCACATTGACTCGTTTCCTCCTGGATTCACCGAGAATGTCACTCACCGCTTCGCTTCAACTGGTAGAAGTGGAACATACTATACTCAAAGGCTAAAACCTCCAGACCTATTGAAAGCCTGGAAGTTTTTATGGCGTTGTATAAATGCGGGATGAATCAGCTAAATACAGGTATTTCTCTATACTTAAAATAATGAACTAATAATCGAATTGAATGTTTAAGCATATCTACTGATTTGGAATAGCATAATGTTTTTCGTTCGCGAAGCGTGCCGTTAGGCATTGTAATCGTGCCAGATAATGACGTAAACGTGTATTTTCGCCTTCTACTCTTGTCATATATGTTTTACTGATGATGTGGTYTTCTGGCTTAATAAAACTTGGGTAAACCTTCCATCCGTCCGTGACATAAAAATAACATTGCCAGCAGCAAACCATCTCCCATAAAGGTTCAAATGTTTCAGCACTGGTTGTCGTCCTAAAACCCAAGCTAAAATCCCTTGACGAAAGTGSTTTACTGCTGTCCATAACCAGACTTTGTTTTTTTTGACCCAACAAAAGTCTCTAATTCATCCAATTCTCCTACTTGTGGTATCTCCTCAATTGCTGGTGCATCTGGCAATTTCTCACCAATTTGTTTGAGCCACAAAATCACAGTTGTATGATGAACGCCTTTATCACGCTCAATCGCTCTAAATCCCATGCCATTAACGTATGACCTTAAACACTCTTGTTTGACCGAATCTGAGTACCCTCTTGGTGGACTATAGACATCTATAAATTGACGACCGCAACTTACACAAATGTGGTTTTGCTTACCTCCTAAGAAACACATCCCATCGCAGTAGAGTTGGTAGGAACTTCATGCTTGAAAGTGACTAGGATTGGTATGCCAATAATCACGCTTGATTCTCAACAAATAGCGTGGCATCTGAGTGCTGTAATGATTGTAAAGTGGCAAGCCATTAATCCGTGGTTGGATCGGCAGTGCCAAGTATATTAGTAAGTTAGATGAATCAAAGATGCATTCACAAAGCGTACTGTTCCTCACCAAGAGTAGGCTGGGGAATTAGATCAAAGCCTAAAGCATGAGCTTTTTTCTTTAAGTTGTTCACCATGCGTTCATGGTAGTTTTGCTCATAAGCATCAATACCAGGGTCTGCATAAGCAGCTCCTGATGTCCAAAGACGGTAGAAAATACGTGCGAGTTTGTGGGCGGCGGCAGTTATTGCCTTTGGTGCTCCCATACGGGACTGCATCCGTCTGTAAAATCCTCCCAATGCAGAATTACTGCGACAAAGGGTTTGTGCTGCCATACGGAAAGCATTGGCAGCCCGATTGATAACAGGACGGGTTTTGGAGCTTTTGACTTTTCCTCCAGTGATGCGACTACCAGGACATAACCCCAACCAAGAAACGAAATGTTTAACTGTGGGAAAACGGGATGGATCTAACCCGACTTCAGACAATATAATTAACACAGTTAGAGCACCAAAACCATTAATTTGAGTGAAGTCTACGCCAGTAATACGGTACAAGTGAGTGCGTAAATCAAATTGGGGGGCGTTTCCTGGTTGCTTTTTTCCTCGACGTTTTGGTTTACCAAGAGGGTTGCTTTTAACATCGATTTTATCTGGGAATCGAGCTAGGCACTGCTCAATTTGAGCGTCGCATTCAGTAATTTGTGCCTGGTAAAATTTATAGAGTGCGAGTTCTTGTGACAACACAAAAACGAGTTCGCTTCGATAGTCCCCAGTCAAAGCGGCGGCAATATTCGTGCAACTTGCTTTAATATGTTGATCTTTGAGTGCGGCTAACTTAGTAGGGTTGCGCTCGCCAGAAACAATGGCATGGATAATTGCCATACCCGTAGTACCTGTAATGTCACTAATTACGCGATGTAATTGTACATTCATTTCAGTTAAGGCTTTTTGCATCCGTTGAACGTGAATACAAGCACTTTTGATCAAATTGTCGCGTTGCCGAATGTAGCTGCGGAGAGCGCAAATTTGGTCATCAGGACGAAATGATCCTGCCAACAACCCGTAAGTGTGCAACTGTTGCAGCCACTGACAATCCAGTACGTCAGTTTTCCGACCAGGAACGGTTTTCACATAATGGGCATTAACGAGTTTAACTTCAAACCCCCTACTTTCCAAAATTTGGAAGACTGGTATCCAGTAAACTCCTGTTGATTCCATTGCCACAGTTTCAATATGGCATTGCTTTAACCAGTCTGCCATTGCATATAACTCAGCAGTAAAACAGCCAAAACTACGTACTGGGTCTTGATCTCTATTGACAGGAACGCTTACCCAATGTCTGTCTGCACCAATATCTATACCTGCTGCATTGGGGTTAATGAGTGGTAAATTAGAATTTAGTGACTCTTGAGGCGATTCTTTTTTGCTCATGAGAACCTCCGTCATGGCAATCGCGCTTTTTTACAGTAATTATGTACCCTAACCTGAGTGTAGTGTCCAAATCTAATCTCCTAACCGGGATAGTAACAGTCCAACTCTTACTTCACCAATAAATTCACCAATACCACTCAGAACCAGGCTCATATACGGGCGTAGTTAGCACCACTGTAAAGACGGTTTTAACTGTTAGGGTAACCGTTAATTATAGTCTCAAGCTATTAAATTTTCCTCTTTCCTGTGTTTCTTCCATATATCACTAGCGGAGTACGCCGCTAGTTAGAGGCTTATATCTTGCACCTGTAAGGATAAACCACTAATACACGAATGGGAGTGTAAGAAAGTGACACTAGAAGCAAGAAGGTGCGTACGCAATAAAGAGCAGTTTTTACAACTTCATTAGTGGTGATATTACGCAAGAAGGAAAAACACGGGCGATTGCCTACGGCAGAGCTACGCTTAACGCCAACTTCGGAGAGTGACTGGATTTGCATTTCCGAACCGAAATATGAGAAAAAAGGCGTGAAAAGGTTATAGAAAAGCAAGAAAAATGGTTTCAGTTCTTGCCCACGCCCAAAAACTAGTCTATATCTTACTGTCGTTGATGCCGTCACACTACCAACGAGAAAATTTAGAAACAATGCTGGGACTATTTTTGGAGGCTCAAGGGTATCCCCTACCCCAACATAGCAAAGGCAAGTCAGCGAGTGCCTTAAGTCGGTTTCTCAATATTCATCTGTGGTCAACACGGCAGGTGATTCGTACCACTCGCAACTATGTAGTTACGCAAATTTTGTCTGAGTGTCCTAAAGGACGCAGACCAATGTTGCAGGTCATCATTGACTTAACTACACTGGAAAAATGTGGTAAATTCAAGTCTTTTGAGCATTTCATCTCAGTCTACAACGGAAAACGGGGCTTGCATCTAGTGGTACTGTATTTGGTTGTGGGACGCTGGCGTGTACCTTGGAGTTTTCGTGTCTGGAGAGGTAAAGATACGGACTCACCTGCACATCTGGGACTAAAACTAGTACGAGGCTTGCCCAAAGCACTGACTAAACACTTTCAGGTGATGATTTTAGCTGATACAGCATTCGGCAGTGTGGAGTTTCTGCACGGGATACGCAAGCTCAAATATCATGCGGTTACGGGTTTACGTTACGATCGCTTGCTTGTTGATGGGCGATGCTTGAAACATTTACACAAACGAGGACAACAAGTACGCTTAGTCGGTTTAAAGTTTCCCGTCTCTGTGTCTTGGTATTACCTCAAACGTGATGGCAAGCTAGAAAAACGGTTTGTTCTGTCTACTAAACCCCTCAAGGCAAGTACGATTACATGGTGGGGAAAACGAAGATGGCAAATCGAAGGTTGGTTTAAAACTGCTAAACATCGTTTTGGTTTACATCGTTTTGGTCAAAGCACACTACTTGGAGTATATCGTTGGTTAGTGCTGTCCCTCATTGCTTATATTTTGGCGCACTGGGCATATTTATCAATCAATTCCCCCAACATACCTGATTGGGGAGAAGCCGCACAGACTGCACTTGAATTTATCTTTCCGCAAATACTTGTGTCTCTTGTTTTACTTCATATCAAACACATGATTCATCTAGCACGTAGTCATGGATTTGACATTCATATTTCCAGGTGCAAGATCTGAGTTACCTCTTCGCTTACCGTTTTTTCTAATCTCAGTAGACTCGCAGTATGGACAATGCACAGTAGAATTCCTCAATTCATCCCTCTATTATGCAACGCCATAAAAAATTTAATAATTCCGGCATAGCGGTTATCTCGGATGATTATGGCTATACTTCGCTTGTTTGTACGTTGAAACCTTGGGAGCGATACGCCGGAGGCGTTAAGCTTCGCTTATCGCAGACTTTTTTGCTGACCTAATTTAAGTTAATTCGTGAACCCTATAATTCAATAACCTTTTGTCAATCTGTCAAAAGATATAAAATTTTAATCTTTAATAAATAAATATTAGAGATTTAATCCTACACATATATATTTAAAGGTCAATTATGTATGTGCCACTTTAAGGTGCGTTCGCCCTGCTCTGGCAGAAAACCTGAAATTACTTCTGGGCGGTCGCTTTGATATTATCAGTCAGGAGCAGGAAAATCTGATTGCTTCGACAACTATCTTTCAACAAGACGAAGCTTTCAGTCCGCGAGTTGGCCTTAATGGTCCCTATCCGAAACAGCGTAACTTCGATATTCAGAAAGTAACGGGCATCATCGTGACAGTCATCCATCATTTTTAGCTACCTTGCAGCCACTATCAATGCAATATGCAGATTCATAAGTACTAGAACGCTTGCCAAAGATAGTGTAGCGGTTATCTCGGATTTGTTCGTAAAAGCGATCGCCCGCCCACTTTAGCCCAGGGTTAGCGCGATATGCATCTACAAATACACTACCATTAGGCAACAATCGCCCAATTTCCTCAGCAGCAGCACTGCCTTGCCAGCGTCTTTCTGGTGCATCTGCATCTATGAGAATCATACCCAACTCACAATCTTCGGGTGTAATTCCCCACTGTTGGAGAGTTGACTCGTCTTGCATAGGAACGTAGCGAAAAAGTTGTCCCTGATCAACAGTTTCCAGCATTTGCACTCCTGTGACACAGAGATTGCAATTCCCATCGTAGATAACTAAGTAACTCATAGAAGTCGCAGATTCTGTTTGAACACTTTATATTTTAATTAGTGTGTTAACATTTATAGCATTAAACTTTTGTTTTTAAAGACAGCATCCAAGCTGTATTAGAGAGCAAGTATACGGGCGTACCTTCAAAGCAATCGTTTCTGGGGTGAAAGCGATGCGAACAGAAAAAATCATTAGTGTTGATTTTGCTCAGGAAGATGCATATTCACAAATTCTTCCGCGATCACCCCTGATGACCAGTTACCATGCTAACTGGGATAGCATTCGCCTAGACTGTCATCAACAGCCTCCTTTTGAGACACCAGAACATACTCCTCAACAACACGTCATCAGTATAAGTCTTACAAAACAGCCTATCAACGTAGAACGGGTGTTGGACGGACACATCCAGCATGAGTGTATTAAATATGGCGACATTGTCGTTATTCCAGCAAGCAGTTATCACAAATTAAGCTGGGAGATAGAAGCTGAATTTTTAGTGCTTAGTTTGGAAAAAGCTCTGTTTGCTCGTGCTGCTTATGATTTGATAGATCTTAAATGCATAGACATAATACCACATTTTGCTGATTCAGATCCGTTGATTCAACAAATTGGACTCGCACTACAATCAGAACTAGAATCAGATGGTATGGGTAGTCGTGTGTATATAGAATCTCTAGCAACGACTCTATGCATTCATCTGCTAAGACACTATTCTGTATCTTCTTCAAAGATTACTAAACATTCAGAAGGACTTTCGCGTTTAAAGTTGCGGCAAGCTATTGAATATATTAATCAAAACTTAGAAAAAGATTTAGGTTTAGCTGAAATTGCGACAGCAGTGGGGATGAGTATGTATCATTTCTCGCGTCTGTTTAAACAATCCACTTGTTTTTCACCGCACCAATACGTTATGAATTGCAGAATAGAGGAAGCGAAAAGGTTATTAACTAAAACAGAACAAGCGATAGACCAAATCTACCCGCAAGTAGGTTTTCAAAATCAAAGCCATTTCACAAACGTCTTTCGTAAACTTATGGGTACAACACCTAACGCTTATAGAAAACAGGTGAAAATGTGACATCGTCTTTACCTTTGACTAAATCAAAAAATCAGAACACATAGGTCAGAACTTAGAATTCAACTTTTTTGCTTTCACTGGAAGAAGTATCCAACAGGGACACAAAGGAATGGGCAAAAATGGCAGCTTGGGTGCGGTCGCGTAGATTCAACCGACCCAGAATATTCGTGACATGATTTTTCACCGTTCTTTTAGCAATGTAGAGAGACTCTGCAATTTCTTGATTGCTAGCACCAGCAGCAATTAAACGCAACACTTCTCTTTCTCTAGGGGTGAGTTCAGCAAACTCAGGTGGGGGATTTAGGGGTTTTGGCGTTGTAGAGTGTCCTAAAGGAGACAAGAATTTCTCGAATAAGCCTGGTCCTAGCTGAGTGTATCCTTGATAAACCGACCTGATAGCATTTGCTAATAATTCTAAAGGTGTATCTTTTAACAAATAACCCCTCGCTCCAAATTGCATTGCTTGTGAAACATATTCATCGTCGTCAAAAGTTGTCAACACCAACACTTTCACTGCGGGAAATTGCCGAGAAATCACCTCAGTTGCTGCTACACCATCCATGACGGGCATACGGACATCCATTAATACCAAATCTGGTTGCAGGACTTCTACTTGGGCGATCGCACTTTCACCATTATCTGCATCGCCAACAATCACAAAGTCGGGTTTGGACTCCAACAAGCTTTTTAAGCCCTGACGAATAATCATCTGGTCGTCTACCAATAACAGGCGAATCATAGCAACAGAGAAATCATATTATTGCGTTAACCGTGATATGGAAAGACTGCGATAATTTGGCAACCGCATCCTGATTCACTGAAAATGCGAAAATGACCACCTAGCGCCAGCGTTCGTTCTCGCATTCCTTGAATACCAAATCCTGTGGTGTTCTGGTATGGGTTGAAGCCTCGACCGTTGTCATAAAGTTGTAAATAGAGGGAATCAGCAGTTGTTTGTAAGTCGATTGTGACTACAGTTGCGGCGCTATGCTTGGAAATATTTGTTAGGGCTTCTTGAACAATGCGGTAAATAGTCGTACCAACTTCAGCAGATAATGGTTGAGGTAGGTAGAACCTGTAGTCTGGGATAATGCCAGTGCGGCGCTGAAAGTCCGAAAGCAAAAGTGCGATCGCACACTCTAAAGATTTTCCTTGCAGCGCGTCACAACGCAGCGTCGCTACAGATTGTCGCACTTCTTGCAAAGCACTGCTACCAAGTTGCTTGGCTTCCTCTAAAAAGGTTTTCGCTTTATCAAGATTCGATGACAGAAACAGTAAAGCGTTTTCTAGCTGGATACTTTGAGCCGTGAGCGAGTGTCCCAAAGCATCGTGGATTTCACGGGCAATGCGGTTGCGTTCTTGTAGCGTTGCTTGGTCTTCAATGCGGAGAGCATATCGATGGAGTTGTTGGTGAGCAATAGCTAATTTCTCCCTACTCTGCCGTTCTGAAAGCAAAGCATTGATTAACAACAACACAAACATTAGCACCAAGCCAAACATCAGTCCTACATTAAACACCAAATTCCAGATATCTACAAATGGTCTTTGCAAACTGTCTTTTGGTGGTTGCAATACTACTAGCGGAATCAACGAAGTGAAAACAAAGGATATAAAAGCCAGACTTGCTACAAACAAGCGTCCGGTCAAATTAAAAATCAGGCAACTGCGAATGACTAAAATCAACAGCAATGGTGGCGGAAAGTTAATACCTTTACCACCCATTACATTTACTAACAAAATTAATCCAAACCCCAACCCAGTGTAAAGTACTTTTGAGAAATTGTTGAGCGTTGGTAACCATAAACCCATTGCACCAAAGCAGGCAATGCTCAAAAACCACAGCAGTGGCTCTCGGGCAGAGACTTGCTGCATAGGCGGCGACGGCAGAAGCAGGGTAATCCCCAAGAGAATCCATTCTAAATAAAGCAGTAAGCGGAATGGGTGAGATTGGAGTTGAATCAGGCGATTCACGGCAGTAAGTATGAGTGATAGAGCATTTTATAAATCCACTAACGGAATTTTTCCTACTCTATAGACACAGGATTTTTTACTGCTAGGGTCGTTATTCCCATTTTTGCAACAGCAGGGTAGGACTTTTGTCCTAGTGACAATTGTTACACTCGTATGACATGTCTTTTTGATAATAGCTTTTGTTATTTAAGTCAATACCTCTATTGGTAGTTTTCTATGGAAGTGAAGAAAAATTGGTAATAATGTCCTAGTGAGTTTTAGTACCTAAGCCCTAAGTAATTTTAGGAACTGAGAACGATTCGCTCAAGACAGGTAAACTCCTACGATACAAATGTCGCAAAGATGTGTGGTGTCCTCAAATGACAGGAGATTCTCATGAATTTTAGTAGGATTTTTTTAATTGCAGCTAGAACAATTGGCTTAACGATATTGCACAACTTTGTTGCCCAAATTTTTAGCGTGGCTGCATAACCCAATTTGATGACTAGAAATCTTTTGTCCTCAACAACTTTTTGCAACACAACCAAGGAACGAATGCCAGCATTTCAATCACTCACTGTCAATAAAGATGGCTTTGCTTTTGACTATGCCACAGGCGAAAGCTTTATATTAAACCGTTGTGGTCAGTTAGTCTTGCAACGGCTGCGACACGGCGAAACTCAGCAACAAATTGTCCAGTTTTTATGCGATCAGTTTGACATCACTCTTAACACCGCAGAACGCGATGTTACAGACTTTTGTCAGCAACTCAAAACCTTGGGACTAACAAAGGATAATTGATGAAACCCTTCACAATTGCCATTACAGGTATCAATGCAGTTGATAATCCTGCTCCCGGTACGGGTATTGCCCGCAGCCTACGCGAAGACAACCAATTGCCAACTCGAATCATCGGATTTGCTTACGATGTCATGGAGCCGGGGCTGTATATGGATTGGCTGTTTGATCGTAGATATCTTATGCCTTATCCCTCCTCAGAACCGGAGGTTCTCATTGAGCGATTGCAGCAGATCCAACAGCAGGTTGAACTGAATTGCGTTATTCCCAATCTGGATGTGGAATTACCGCTTTACATCCGATGTGCCAAAGAATTGGAGTCGTTAGGCATCCAGACTTATCTGCCTACGCGAGAGCAGTTCGCCTTACGCAACAAGACACGACTAGCTAAAGTGGCGACGGCGTTTGGTGTCCAAACACCGGAAACATTGACTGTGACCTCGATCCAAGAACTACGTGAGGCGATCGCATCACTAGGGTTACCGTTGATGATCAAAGGTCCGTATCACGGAGCGTACCGGGTATTGACTGAAGATGAGGCACTGCAACGCTTTTATCAGTTGGCACCCCAATGGGGCTATCTGATCATTGTGCAGCAAATTATCAGTGGTACCGAGCTAAACCTGGTAGGCATTGGGGATGGCGAAGGAAGCCATCTCGGTTTAGTGGCAACCAAAAAGATGACGGTGACCGAACTCGGCAAAATCTGGAGCGGTGTAACCATCCATCACCCTGGCTTACTGCAAGCAACAGAAGCATTCCTACAGCATACCAAATGGAAGGGACCTTTTGAGTTGGAATGCATTGTCGATGCCGACGGTGTGATTTATCTGATTGAGATCAATCCGCGCTTTCCAGCGTGGACTTACTTTGCAACTGGGGTAGGTGTTAATCTGCCAGCACGTCTAGTCAGGGCAGCACTCGGATTACCCTTACCCCCCTTGCCCTCCTACGAAGCGGGCAAGTTATTCATGCGCTACACCTACGAGATGGTAACGGATGCAACCCCTCTACAAACTCTGGTGACCTTGGGAGAACGATAATATGCTGACTCAGTACGAAAAACCCGTGATTCAAAAACTACACACTGGATTGATGAACAAGTTTGCGGGGAGCACTCTGTTGCACCGCAAAGTGAAAACAGAAATTGCAGGTGTTGGTATCGACGAACTGGTGGCGCAGTTCGGCTCACCGCTGTTTGTCTATTCAGAACAGATGCTGCGTCGGAAGTTCCGCAGTATCCGCAATGCATTCGCGACTCGTTACCCAAATGTGACTTTTGGCTGGTCTTACAAAACCAATTATTTGAAGGCAATTTGCGCCATCCTGCATCAAGAAGGAGCAATAGCTGAATTGGTTTCAAAAATGGAATACGACAAAGCAAAAGCACTAGGTATTCCAGGGAATCAAATCATTCTCAACGGACCGCACAAACCTTTTGCCACTCTAGAAGCTGCTGTGCGCGATGGAGTCACAATCAATATTGATCACTTAGATGAAATTGAGGATTTGGAGGCGATCGCCACCCGCCTCCAGAAAATCATTCCCGTGGGTATCCGACTCAACCTGGATGCTGGAATTCAACCCTGCTGGTCGCGCTTTGGCTTCAATCTAGAATCTGGTCAGGCAATGGACGCCATCCGGCGCATCGCCAGTGGTGGTAAACTGCGGGTGAACGGGTTACACAGCCATATTGGAACCTTTATCATGGAACCGGCGGCTTATGCTCGTCAAGTCGAGAAAATGGTGGCATTTGGTTATGAAATCGAGCAAGAGTGCGGTTGGCGGATGGACTACATCGATATAGGAGGTGGCTTCCCATCCCGCAGCCGTCTAAAAGGTAGCTACCATGCTGCAGATGTCATGCTGCCATCAATTGAGGAATACGCGGATGCTGTTTGTGACGCTTTATGGGCGGCGTTGAAACCTGAGCATACGCCTCAACTGATTATCGAATCCGGTCGAGCAGTCATTGATGAAGCGGGGACGCTCATTACAAGTGTGTGCGGTACCAAGCGACTGCCCGATGGCACCCGTGCTTATGTCATAGATGCTGGTGTCAATTTACTCTTTACAAGCTTTTGGTATCGCTTTGATATCGCCCTCGCTGAACCAGTTTCTGGTCCGTACGAACCTTCAGTCATCTATGGACCACTGTGCATGAATATTGATGTTGTTGATGAGAGAATTTCCCTTCCTCCGCTCTCGCGTGGCACCCAATTGGTCATTTCCACCGTGGGTGCCTATAATAACACGCAATGGTTACAGTTCATTGAATACCGTCCCAATGTGGTGTTGATCACAGAGACGGGGGATGTTGAACTGATTCGTGCAGCAGAAGACCTCAGTGATCTAGAACGACGCGAACACCTGCCACCGCGACTGGCAACAAACACTATGTTCTATGATCTCACAACTAAGTTGTAACCTTTAAACCACAGGACGGAGCTAAGGACATGTGGAATGTACTTTCTCAATCCGCCCTGGGGCGTCTTAACCTGACAACCTCAAACAAGCAGAAACAAACGACGCAAGGGTGGATGAGCATGCAATGGTTACGAACACTTCAATATCTGGTGCGTGCTGTGTGTGCTGCCACTGCGGAGATTCTGTTTCTGCGAGGTGTCGGGGTTGGGGCGCTGCTGCTGTCCGCTATGCTGTTGCAACCCTCAGTTATGGTGATGGGGCTTGTTGGGGTGTTGGCGGCAGTTGCCTTTGCCAGAGTGACGCAAGTTGATCTGATGTATTTAGAGCGGGGACCATTGTTATTTAACCCGCTCTTAGCGGGGCTGAGTGTTGGTTACCTGTTCCAACCGAGTGTGGCATCGCTGTTTCTGGCGGCGACTGCTGGCATACTGGCATTTGTTCTGACTTGGACACTATCTCATGTTTTGTACACATTCTTTTTACTACCAGTCTTGAGCTTGCCGTTTGTTGTTGTGAGTTGGAGCGTTCATTTAGCAGCGTTTCGCTTTGCTGGTTTGCAACACGCCGTCGTTCCTGCCTATGCCTACTCGATTGGTTTGCCAGTGCCCCTTGAGGGCTTCCTACGCACACTCGGGTTAATCTTCTTTTTGCCTAATGTGTGGGTTGGTATGGTAGTCGCTTTATTGTTGTTGTTGAATTCGCGCATTCAATTTTTGTTGGCAGTCTTTAGCTATGCTTTTGGATCATTTATTCAAGGTATCTTGACAGGAACGTTCGCTTATGTATATTACGACCCGGGGGCACTGAATTTTATTTTGGTGGCTCTGGCGCTTGGTGGGTTTTATTTACTGCCATCGCCTCAAAGCTACATGCTAGCAGCCCTTGGGGTTGCATTGGCAGCTTTGCTGGGTCAAGCTGTGAGTGTCTTCTGGGCAGCAGTAGCGTTGCCGGTGCATGCGTTACCCTACAACTTAGTCACCTTGTTGCTATTGTATCTATTGGGTCTTGTGGGGCATCAGTTGCTGGCACGATACCCCCAATCCTCACCAGAGAAGACTCTGGATTATGAGTTGACGGCACGGCGGCGATTTCAGGGCAATAGTGGTCGCCTCCTTGCCTTACCCTTTGCGGGACGTTGGGTAGTTTGGCAGGGCTTTGATGGCAAATGGACTCATCAAGGACTTTGGCGCTATGCTTATGATTTTCTCATCCAAGATGAGCAGGGGCTGACTTATCGGGATACTGGGTTGGAGTTAACCGACTACTACGCCTTCCAAAAACCTGTGCTGTCACCGATTCGTGGCTTGGTGGTTCAGGTTGTGCGTGATTTACCAGATTGTGAGATTGGTAGCGTAGACCAGGATCATAACTGGGGTAATCATGTGCTGCTGTATGATGAGCGGGGTTTTTACGTTGAAATCTCGCATTTTGCCCAGAACAGTATTGTAGTCAAGCAGGGCGATCGCATTGAGCGAGGAGCCTTACTCGGACGTTGCGGTAACTCCGGCTACTCTCCCCAGCCTCATATCCATATCCAGGTGCAGCTTACCTCTATACTAGGAGCAGCCACTGTTCCCTTTAGTTTTGCCAACCTCATAGTAAACGGAGAATTCTGGAGCGATGGCACACCAGGGGTAAATGCTGTGCTGGAGTCTGTGACTCCTGATCGCGCCCTCGGACAAGCACTGAGTTACCCCCTCGATTCTCAGCTACACTTTAGCATGACTCGAAAGGGGCAAGCGATTGGTCGGCTGGCTGTGAGTGTCCGGATGGCAGCTGATGGCTCGTTTTACCTGGACTCCGGGAATGCCAAATTGTTTTACACTCGGGATGAGGACAGGTTTATGTTCCACCGATTGGAAGGTGACGATCCAAAGCTTGCGTTGTTGTTTCTGGCAATGCCCAGACTACCCCTAGCACGTCAGACTGGACAGCAATGGTTTGACTACTTGCCAAGCAGTATGGTTGTAAGTGGTTTGCGCTTAGCACTCTACCAGTTTTGCAGTTCGTTTTATCCACGGTTAGCATCGGCACGGTATGTGGGGCAATGGCAATCTAATGGCACATTAATTGGGACAATCTCAATACCAAAGGTCGCACACAAAATTCACACATCTACCTCTTTTAATCGGGACAACCAATTGATAAGAGTTAGTGTGGGGGACTTATCTCTGGTACGCCAACAGTAAGAAATAGCTAGCAATTTTGGATTTGAAACCGCAGACGGACGCAGATAGACGCAGATGTATGTCTGTTCTATCTGCGTGTATATCCGTAGCTTGACACTTGCCATTTAATTGGCAAATCCTTGATTTTCAGTGCTTTGAATAGAGTTATGTGTCAGCAATCTCAACAATTCAGTACCAAAATTAATCAAATAAGACGAACAGGGGAAGAATGAAAAACAATCTTGATTACCCCTAAAGTTACTTTTGTTTTTCGCTAATGAGCGTAGATTTTGCCGTCCTACAAAAAACAGCAGCGTTGCTAAATAAGGGACTTGAGTACATTTTGTTGTTCGGTTTGAGAAACCATTATGTTCAAAATAGCTTCGAGTCACTTAACGATTGGTTTGACAAGTCTAGTTGGTGGATTATTACTTACAAATACAACTTTTGTAACAGAAGCGATGGCGCAGAGCGATCGCCCCACAGAGGCGATGACTCAAATCAATTCAGTTTCTCAACTTTCGGACGTACAACCAACAGATTGGGCATTTCAAGCAGTACAGTCTTTGGTTCAACGATATGGCTGCATTGCTGGCTATCTTGACAAAACCTACAAAGGAAATCGTGCTTTGAGCCGTTACGAGTTTGCGGCTGGGTTAAATGCCTGCATAAGTCGCATCAATGAACTTATTGCTGAAAGTACTATTGATTTGGTTAAGAAAGAAGATTTAGAAACCTTAAAAAAGTTGCAAGAGGAATTCGCAGCAGAACTTGCGACTTTACGAGGTCGAGTTGATACACTTGAGGCTCAGACAGCTACTTTACAGGCACAAGAGTTTTCTACTACAGCTAAACTAGTTGGTGAAGTTATTTTTGCAATAACCGACGAATTTAATCAGTCGATTAACAATAACACCGTCTTCCAACAAAGAGTTCGCTTGGATATTCAGAACAGCTTTACAGGCAAAGATATCCTACACATCCGCCTCGCTGGAGGTAACACGAATGTCTTCAATCTCAAAGGTAATGGAGTTGAAGGTATTGCGACCTTTAATTTTGGAAATACCAACAATTCAATCAATGTTGACTGGTTATCTTACTTTTTCCCAATTGGTGAAAACATTCAAGGTTATGTTGTAGCGGTTGGAGGAGTTAACTATGACTACGCGCCCACAGTGAGTTCTTATTTAGAAGGATACGGTAGTGGTGCAGGTTCACTTTCTGTCTTTGGTCAGCGCAATCCTATTTATTTGATTGGAGGTGGTTCTGGAACGGGATTTACTTACTCATTGAGTAAAAAATTATCATTATCTGCTGGTTATTTAGCAGACAGTTCTGATTTGTTTAATGACAATTATGCAGCTTTAGGTCAACTCACTTTTTCACCAAATAACCAGTTTTCAATTGGTTTTACATATATTAATGCTTATCGGAAATCTGCCATTTTTGATACAGGGAGCAATCTTGCGTCAGTTGGGACAAACCTAGCTAATGGTGGAGGATTTGATTTTGGTACAGTTGCATCAAAAGTCAATGCCTATGGTGCAGAGTTTACCTACAAAGTCAGCTCTAAGTTTGCAATCAACGGCTGGTTTTCTTACATCAATGCTGACTTCGTTAATCTTGGAACTGGAGATATTTGGACTTATGCACTCACCTTTGCCTTTCCTGACCTTGGTAAAAAAAATAACTTGGGTGGCATTGTAGTAGGCGTGGAGCCTTATTTAGGTAATGCAAGTAAGTTTGCAACCGGTGCAAATAACGACATACCTATTCATATAGAAGGCTTCTACAAGTACCAGTTAAATAGCAATATTTCAATCACTCCTGGTTTAACTTGGATTCTTTCACCAGGTCAAAACTCTGAAAATCGTGACGCAATTATTGGTACACTTAGGACAACTTTTGTGTTCTAACACTGGTTCTGTTGCAAAAAAGGGTAGCGAAATTTTCACACCCGTGCGGATATTAAACTTCCTCAATTGATTTTACGACTTTTTGCAAAATCGCACCATTTGCGCGATAGCCTTTACGGTGGTACATTCAGTGCCATAGACAACTATCGCAATTGGTTATATATTGAACAGTAAATTATTAACAATAATTATATTTTTTTCAGCAAAAATTCCATCTGTCGGTAGAGAGTTTCCGAGAGCATAGCACTATCTGTAAACTTGTTTTGTCACCCCAATCAAAAAAGCAGAACTATGAGCGACAATAACCTATCCACACGTCTTTACCCAACCCGGATTGACATTCCTGCTGAGGCGCGCAAGCAGATTGCTGGCATTCTCAACCAGACTCTAGCCGCAACATCGGATCTGAAAAGCCAAGCCAAGCAAGCGCACTGGAACGTCAAAGGCACCGACTTCTACCAGTTGCACGAATTGTTTGATGAAATTGCAGGTGAGTTAGAAGAGTACATTGATATGTTTGCTGAGCGCATCACCGCCTTGGGTGGTTATGCTTGTGGCACAGTTCGTATGGCTGCTGCAAATTCATTCGTGCCAGAATATCCTACTGATATTTTAATGGGTATGGAGCATGTCACAGCTTTGGCAGAGCGCTTTGCACCCTATGCTAAGCAGTTGCGGGAAGCTATTGACAAAACGACCGAGCTAGGCGATGCTGACACCGCAGACCTCTACACCGAAGTGTCTCGCACCATTGACAAGCGCCTGTGGTTCCTAGAAGCGCATTTGCAAGCTGCTGTCACCCAAAATGGAAATGGTAATGCAGGCAATATTAAATCTGAAGAGCAAGCTGTTGTTAGACAAGCTGCTGTCAGATAAGTCTGTTGTTGCTAATAGCTCATAGCTATTAGTCATATATTGTAGGCTGGGTAACCTTGGTCAACCCAGCTTATCTTTTATGAAACACTTAGCTCAATCCAACCTATAGTAATGGTGATTGTTAAGTGCAAAGAAAATAATTTGACAGTATCTTTTTGGTAAGTACAGCACTTTTAAGTGCGTACTTTTCATTTTATATGTACATATTTTAAGATTGAGATAGTTAAAAACAGGTGCAACAAGGCAAATCTAAAGAAAAAAAATTTTAGTTATTTTGTAAACCTCGCCGTTGTAACCTACTATTCAACCATACCTAAGTGGAATATTAATTCACAAAATCCCTAGTTTTTCGATCAATCAAGAATAATCATTTCAGTAGTATTGCCACCAAAGAGAAAGTTTGTCCATGCTCCCGCTTTTGGAACCAGAATTGATGACTGGTAGCCAATAAAGGTGCTTAATGTTTTTGCTGCAATCAATCATCAAAATGGAGAGAAAACTTATGGCTTCCAATACCAAAACTCACCTCATTCATGATCGAAATTCACGCGGTCATACCAAGATAGGCTGGCTAGATAGTTACCATACATTTTCCTTTGGTAATTTTTACGACCCAAACCGTATGGGATTTCGTTCTCTACGAGTTATTAACGATGACCGCGTTGTTCCCGGTGCTGGTTTTGGGACACATGGACACCGCGATATGGAAATCCTCACCTATGTTCTAGAAGGAGCAGTAGAACATAAAGACAGCTTGGGAACTGGCTCAATCATACGCCCAGGTGAAGCGCAAATCATGAGCGCTGGTACTGGTATTATGCACAGCGAATATAATCCTTCTGAAACTGAACCAGTTCACTTTCTACAAATTTGGATTCTTCCTGATAAGCAAGGATTGCAACCAAGATATGATCAAAAAGTTTTTTCCCTTGAAGAAAGACGCGGAAAACTGCGTTTAATTGGTGCCAAAGATGGACGTGATGGTGCTATCATAATTCATCAAGATGTTGAGTTATACACATCTGTTTTGGAACCTGGTGACGTTATCAACTATCACCTCAAACCCAATCGTTATGCCTGGTTGCAAATAGCTCAAGGCATAATCACCTTGAATGGTGAAGAACTTAGAGCAGGTGATGGCGTGCAAATGAGTGGTGAAGAACAACTCGAAATTAGTACCAACATTGGTGGAGAAATCTTGCTTTTCGATTTGGCGTGAGACCTACCTGAATAAATAAAAATGCTTGTTCAGCAGTAGCTCATTCTTTATAATTCTCTAAGAATCTTGCTCCTAGGTTGAACCTAGGAGCAAGATTCTTGTTAATGCAAAATTAAGTCAAGGTTAAGTAAAGGAAAGAATTTATGGCACCTCTTGCAGGAAAAATTGCAATCGTTACAGGTTCATCACGAGGAATTGGACGTGCAATAGCACTCAAATTAGCTGGTAACGGTGCATCAGTTGTGGTTAACTATGCAGGAAATGCAAACAAAGCACAAGAAGTTGTTACAGAAATTGAAAATCTTGGAGTACAAGCAATTGCACTCCAAGCTGATGTGAGCAAAGTTACTGATATCCAGCAACTTTTTGAGCAAACAATTGAACGTTTTGGCAAAGTTGATATTTTAGTCAACAACGCTGGCATCAATTTCTATAAGCCACTTATTGAGGTAACAGAAGAAGATTTCGATAAGATTTTTGCCATTAATGTCAAAGGCACTTATTTTACTTGCCAACAAGCTGCACATCACATGGCATATGGTGGACGCATTATCAATTTTTCTTCATCAACAACTGCTATGATGCTACCCACTTATAGTGCATATGTGGGAACCAAAGGTGCTGTTGAACAAATCACAAGAGTTATAGCAAAAGAGTTGGGAGGACGAGGTATTACAGTTAATGTTATCTCTCCTGGCCCAACTGATACAGAACTGTTTAGACAAGGCAAAACGGAAGAACAAATAAATCGTTTCTCTCAAATGGCAGCTTTAGGACGATTGGGACAAGTGCAAGACATCGCCGATGTTGTGGCGTTTCTTGCTAGCGATGAAGCACGGTGGATAACTGGGCAAAATGTCCGTGTTAACGGTGGCATAGCTTGAGATAAGTCATTTTTCTGGTCCCAATTGAAGAATTCTTTACTTGGGACAGCTTAATGGTTTTAGATAAAAAAATGATGTAGTCAACAAAAGCATCTAGCAAAACTTTTTGACCGAAGCGAGGAATTTCAATACCTAAGAAGGATTTATTCGTCGCTATTTTCCGGCACGCTTGACATTAGGTTATTTAAACTGGCAATTTATAGCAATTTTTGATGAACCAGAACGACAATCTTGATGCCGAGTCTTTGCGTCTTGCCGAAGAGGTGCGAAGAGAGAAAAACTGGAAGCGTTGGGGACCGTATCTGGCAGAAAGGCAATGGGGAACTGTACGCGAAGATTATTCAAAAGATGGGTCATCTTGGGATTATTTGACTCACGATCAAGCACGCAGTCGGGCTTACCGGTGGGGCGAGGATGGACTTTTGGGTATGTGCGATCGCCAAGGACGTTTGTGTTTTGCCCTCGCCCTGTGGAACGGAGTTGATCCCATTCTCAAAGAACGCTTATTTGGGTTGAGTAGTAACGAAGGAAATCACGGTGAGGATGTAAAAGAATGTTACTTCTACCTCGACTCAACACCAACTCACTCTTACATGAAAGCACTCTACAAGTACCCCCAAAGTGAGTTTCCCTACACACGCTTAGTTGAGGAAAATCGTAACCGGAGTCAAGATCTAGGTGAATTTGAACTTATCGATACTGGAATCTTTGAGGAAAACCGCTACTTTGACATCTTTGCCGAGTATGCCAAAGCTGGTGCCAACGACATCTTAATTAAAATTACCGTTGCCAATCGCAGTTCACAAGCTGCAACACTACATCTTTTGCCAACAATTTGGTTCAAAAATACTTGGTCTTGGGGTCGTACAGGCGAAAGCTATTGGTCTAAACCGTGTATTGAATATAAAAAAGATGGAGAACTGTTACTTTCTCAGGAAACATTAGGTAAATTCCGTTTTGTCGTTGAACCTCTGCCAAATATTGATGCGCCAACTTTTCTGTTTACTGAAAATGAAACAAACGCAGCAAAGTTGTTTGGTGCAGAAAATCCTAGTTCTTACGTGAAAGATGCATTCCACGAGTACATTGTGAATGGACGTAAGGATGCAATCAATCCGGAAATGGTAGGCACAAAAGCAGCACCTCACTACCGCTTGGAAGTACCAGCAAAGGAAGAGATCACTGTGCGATTACGGTTGTTCGGTGAGGAAGAAGCCCCAGAACAACCCTTCGATTACAATTTTGAGCAGATATTTCAGCAACGCATCCGCGAATCAGAAGAATTTTATAAAAAGCACATTTGTGCAGAACTTTCTGAATATGAAAAGCAAGTGGCGCGACAAGCGTATGCTGGTTTGCTGTGGTCAAAGCAGTTTTATCATTATGGGGTGAAAGACTGGCTAGAAGGCGACCCTGCCCAACCACCACCAGAAAGAGATGGAGACGTTCGCAATTCTGATTGGATTCACCTTTACAACCGTGATATCATTTCCATGCCCGATAAATGGGAGTATCCCTGGTATGCTGGTTGGGATTTGGGATTTCACCTTGTTGCTTTTGCCAAAATTGACCCAGACTTTGCCAAGCAGCAGCTAATTTTGTTCCTCCGTGAGTGGTATATGCACCCAAACGGACAAATCCCAGCTTTCGAGTTTGACTTTTCTAGTACGAATCCGCCTATTATCCCTTGGGCTTGTTGGCGCGTTTATAAAATTAGCGCCTATAAGGGACACAGAGATCGTGTTTTCCTTGCCCGTGTTTTTCAAAAACTTCTGCTCAATTTTACTTGGTGGGTGAACCGCAAAGACGTTGCAGGGAAAAACATCTTTTCTGGTGGCTTTCTAGGAATGGATAACATTGGTGTGTTTGACCGTTCCCAAGCCCTGCCCACTGGTGGACATCTCCAGCAAGCAGACGGTACTGCTTGGATGGCATTTTACTGCGTGACTATGCTGGCTATGGCATTGGAACTTGCTCATGGCGACCCCGCCTACGAAGACATAGCATCAAAATTCTTTGAGCATTTCATTGCCATCTCCGATGCTATGAATAAAATTGGAGGAACTGGGCTGTGGGATGAAGAAGACGGCTTTTACTATGATTGGCTGACGGTGGATGGTAAGTCTAGTCCCTTAAAAGTGCGATCCCTCGTCGGAATCGTTCTATTATTTGCTGTGGAGGTTTTAGATTTTCAACTCATAGAGCATTTGCCTGGGTTCTTGAAACGGATGAAGTGGTTTTTAGCAAACCGCAAAGATGTTACTGAACATATCTCTTGCATGAAGAAAGCGCAAGCGACCAATCATCTTTTGCTAGCAATTCCCACACAAGAACGCCTGCAACGGGTGCTGGAATATTTGCTTGACGAAAACGAATTTCTCTCCCCCTACGGTATCCGTTCACTGTCACGTTTTCACTTAGAAAACCCTTATGTATTTCCTCTTGATGATCAAGAGTATCGCGTCGAGTATCTTCCAAGTGAATCTAACAGCAGCTTTTTTGGTGGTAACTCCAACTGGCGCGGACCAATTTGGTTTCCCCTGAATTACCTGCTTGTGGAAGCTTTAGAACGTTACTACCTCTTCTACGGTGATAGCTTTGTTGTAGAATGTCCTAGAGGTTCTGGACAAATGATGAACCTATCACAGGTAGCGCAACAAATTGCCCAACACCTTTCCCAGATATTCCTTCCTAATGAGCGGGGATATTGCCCTTGGCAAGGTCAAAATCAATACTTTGCCTCTGACCCTCACTGGCGTCGTCTCATTCTCTTTCACGAGTATTTTTGTGGTGATACGGGTCATGGTTTGGGAGCTTGTCATCAAACCGGCTGGACAGCGCTTATTGCTAGATTACTAGAAGATTGTGGTAGAAAAACAGCAAAAACTTAATTGCGATACCAATTTACCTCTAATCTTTTATTTCCCTCATAAGGTTGATAGGATGCACCTTGATAGTGATTCTTAATAATTGCCAACTCGCTTATACAATTACCGAATGATTTTCATCTTCGTAATCAGAGTTTCTATTCGGGATTTACCGCAAGGATCAATACTTTCGCAATCATTGACTGAAGCTTTACTATAAGATAGCTGTACTTTCTTGTTTAAAAAACGTTTTTCCTTTGCACAAATCTCAAACGATGCACCGACACTGTTATACTGTTTTCCTTTTTCATCTACTAAGTAGACGTAACACATGAGGTCACCATTGACCATGCTTTTTACTGTGGCAACTGTGGGTCTTGGAACTGGCTTCTTTGCTTGTACAACACTGTGGCTAGCCAGCAAGCCAATAGTAGAGGCGGCAAAGAGAGAAACAGATAAGCCTATAGCTTGAAAATCTCTTTTTTTACATTGCATGGTTTTGTACTCGTTTGTTGTCTGAAACTGTGAGTGCTGGCTAGGTAGCTCAACATGAATAAACGTAAAATAGAGTGTTGGCAATTACTTTGATTCTCCGTGATTGCCCTTTTATCATGCGGTTATATTTAGCTCGGAATGACATTTTACGTTTTCTGTTTGTTGAGCTACTTACCAGATTTTAATGAGTTATTTACTTGCTTGTTCAGCAAGTTTTTGACGAGTTACTAAATTAGCTTCTCCTGCTGGTGCTCCTACGTTGTACTTGTGCTGAAACTGTTTAACTGCATCAGTCGTTTTTGGTCCATAAAATGGTTCATTAAAGGAAAAGTTTGTCTTGAGAACTGTATTTAAGTTTCCGTGCAGAATTCTCATAGCTTCAGCCAGTTTTTCTTGGGTTTTTGGACCATACACCCCATCGGCTGTAATTTTCATATATTTTTGAAAAGCTATAAGAGCTTTTTTATCAACATTATTGCTTGGGTCTTCTGGGTCTACATATCCAAAACCATACAAGATATTCATCAATTCTTTATAATTATTCTTTGAATAATCAGGAATACGATATCCTTGTGCTGTCTGACGTTCTGGTGTAGGAGTTCCTGAAATTGCCATTGATTTTTCAGCCTTAAAAATTTATTGTCTGTCTACTCCTACATCACATTCATTTGATATTCCTGAAAAGAGATTTGACGACTTTTCTTACGTCGTTCACCACCGATAAATCCAGGACAAGTATTTGCGCAAAGATACATTCGACAGCAGTTTGAGCACGATTCCCCCAGTCATATCAATCAAGTCACTAAAGTGTGCTCTTGTCATTACAAAAGGTTAACTTCTAAGTATATGATGTATTATATAAAGCTTTTTTATCCAGTTTCCGTCAAAATCATGACTTAAAAGTGCTTATTTTTACAAAATGACACTCAATGTCTTTTAACAAGATATGTGAATCACGGAGGGCAGTTTGCATGCAACAAGCGGAACTTCTGCAACGAGCGTGATTCCTTGGGACTTAGAATTATTTTGGTCAGTAATAGCAAGATTAAAACATTTTTCGCAAAAACAGAAAAGACAACATGGAACAGTTATATGTAAGCTTATTTATAGCATTGTCCTTTAGATAGATTAAACAACTAGACGAAAGAAGTACATTTAAATAAATGACTAAGTGGTTTCCGTAAGAGCCTGAAGTTAGCTAAGCAATTTTTATATCAAGGCTTTTACTGTGCTTAAGTTGTATGATTATTTGTTTTTAGGTGCTGCGTAAGTCATGAAATCTCCTGAGCCTCAAACTCATTTTGAAGATAATCGTCAAGAAACAGAATTAGAAGAGCCACCCCGCAGACAGCGAAGGTGGCTTTGGTTATTGTTAGCCCTACTACTAGCAAGCGGAGGTTTTGCACTTTGGCGTTGGTTGGCTCCTCAAAACAAAGTACCTGCAACTGCTAACGCTCAACCGCCAGCAGCAAGAGTCAAGATATCTACAGTACAAGCTGGGGTAATTGAGGATAGTGAACAGTTGCTTGCTAGAGTAGAATCGCGCCGCTCAGTAACTCTTCAACCGAGAGTTCAAGGTCAAGTAGCACAAGTATTTGTAAAATACGGAGATACAGTGATTGCGGGAACTCCGATTATCCAAGTAGACGCAAGAGAGCAACAAGCATCCGTCAGTAGTGTGAACGCTGCTGCTGAGGTCTCTCAGTCACAACTGGAAAATACCCGCGCTACCCTCAGATCCTTGGAAGCTCAACGGTTGTCTAGACTAGCTGATTTGAAGTTGAATCAGCAGGACTACGAAAGGTATACTAATCTTGCATCTCAAGGAGCTGTCTCTCGACAAACGAGTGACCAATATGCCAACAAACTGGCAACATCACTAGCTGCTCTCCGTCAAACAGAAGCCCAGATTAGAGCACAGGAAGCTACCATTAGCCAAGCTGAAAAATCTTTAAAGCAAGCACAAGCCAATATTAGAGAACAACAAGTCCAGCTTCAGTACTACAGAATTACCGCTCCCTTTGCTGGCACAGTTGGGAACATACCAGTGAAAATTGGTGATTTTGTCAATACATCTACACAATTAGTTACCATTACTCAAAACCAACCTTTAGAATTAAACGTTTATGTACCTGTGGAGCGAGGTTCTCAACTCCGTAAAGGAACACCAGTAGAGGTTTTGGATGCACAAGGCAAAAACCTAGGTATGAGTAGAGTATTTTTTATTGCTCCTAGTGCCAATAATAATGCTAATAGTAATACTCAATCTATACTCATTAAATCGCTGTTTGATAACTCAAGAAATCAACTGCGTGCAGATCAGTTGGCTTACGCAAGAGTAATCTGGAGTAAGCGCCCAGGAGTATTGATCCCAGCAACAGCAGTCACTCGTGTGGCGGGAGAAACTTTTGTTTTTGTGGCAGTTCCAGCGCCAGCAAAATCTTCTCAAGGAGAAAAAACTCAAGGAGAAAAACCTCAAGGAGAAAAACCTCAAGACAATCAGCAAGGAGCGTTCCAACTGGTGGCTCGACAAAAACGTGTGAAGCTAGGCAACATCACAGGTAATAACTACCAAGTTCTTGAAGGATTACAGCCAGGAGACAGAATTATTGTTTCGGGGCTGCTCAATCTTAGAGATGGCGTTCCCGTTATTCCTGAGTCTTAGCAATAGGAGCAAGGGGAAGGGGACAAAACAATTCAAAATTCGAAATTCAAAATTCAAAATTCAAAATTCAAAATTCAAAATTCACGCATTCGCTCATTCACGCATCGCGTCCCTTGCGCGTGCGCCTTGCGCGATACGCACATGCGAAGCCTCCGGCTTATCGTGCAATGCGCACAAAGCGCGTTGGATCTCATTCAACATTCAAAATATGCCCTACGGGACGCGTAAGGTTTCCTGTGGACATAGCGAGTACAAAATTTTAAAATCTCCTTCTACTTCACGGCAGTTTGCACTCCTAGGGGGAACCTCCAAGGACGCACTCGATCCCGTACTCCCTATTTCGTAATTCCAGATTACTTTATTTCCCTATGTTTGTTGACTTCTTCATCAAGCGACCTGTCTTTACGAGTGTTTGCGCCATTATTCTTTTGCTCGTTGGGGCAATCAGCATTCCCACATTACCCACGGCGCAGTATCCAGAAATCAGCCCAGTGCAAGTTACCGTTTCTGCAAACTACGTCGGTGCTAGTTCTGAAGTTGTAGAAAACACCGTTACGACTCTTCTAGAAAGAGAGATTAACGGGGTCGAGGGCATGAAGTACATGACCTCAAGTAGTAGTAACAGTGGCACTAGTACAATTACAGTCACGTTTGATGCATCCCGCAACAAAGATATTGCAGCGGTCGATGTGCAGAATCGGGTGTCGCTGGCTGAACCGCAGTTGCCAGAAGCAGTACAGCGAACTGGGGTGACTGTGAGTAAGCAAACCAACGACATTCTGTTAGCGATAGGGCTTTACAGCGATAATAATGAGTACGACAACGTCTTTTTAAGCAACTACGCCGACCTCTACTTGGTAGATGCCCTACAAAGAATCGGCGGTGTCAGTGAGGCGCGGATTTTTGGTGAACGCCGCTATGCTATGCGTCTTTGGCTTGATCCCAATCGTCTTGCTAGTCGCAACCTTACCGCCCAAGATGTGGTTGATGCGCTCAACGAACAAAACATTCAGGTAGGTGCTGGGCAAATTGGTCAGCAGCCGGCTCCAGATGGGCAAATGTATCAAATAGACCTGCGAGCGCTCAGCCGACTCACGGAACCATCCGAATTTAACGAACTCATTATTAAAACAGATCAGAATGGTACGCTTGTCAAGCTAAAAGATGTGGGTCGGGCGGAACTGGGAGCAGAAAACTATAACTCATTCCTCCGGTTTAGAGGTAAGGAGGGTGTGGGTATAGGGATATTTGCTACTCCAGGAAGTAATGCTTTGAATGTTGCCAGGGCAGTTAAAGCCGAAATGGAGCGACTCAAACAAGATTTTCCGCCAGGGTTGAAATCTCAAGTAGCTTTTGATACTACCTCTTTTGTGGAAGCATCCCTTTCCGAAGTGGTTAAGACGCTGTTTGAGTCACTTGTCCTCGTCATCGTAGTCATTTTTATCTTTTTGCAGGACTGGCGTACCACTCTGATTCCGGTAATTGTCATTCCTCTGACATTAATTGGTACTTTTGCTTTTATTAAAGTTTTCGGCTTCTCAATCAACACCCTGACCTTGTTTGGTCTGACTTTAGCGACTGGGTTGGTGGTCGATGATGCGATCGTCGTAGTTGAGGACATTTCTCGCCTGATTGAGGAAGAAGAAATGTCGCCGCGTCAAGCAGCCTCACACGCAATGCATGAATTGTTTGGAGCTGTCATTGCTACTTCTTTGGTGATGATGGCGGTATTTGTCCCTGTTGCTTTCTTCCCAGGTTCTACAGGACAGATTTATCGCCAATTTGCGCTGACAATTGCCTTCTCGATGGCAATTTCGACGTTTCTTGCCACTACCTTAACTCCTTCGCTCTCAGCACTACTACTGCGTCGCGGGCAAAAACTAGGCGGTTGGATCGGTTGGGTGTTTGAACGGTTTAATAATTTGATTGATTGGACTCGCAGGCAGTATGAGCGATCGCTTATCTTCTTAAATCGTTTCCGCGCAGTCGTGGTGCTGCTGTTTATCCTGTCATTAGGTTTCACAGGCTGGCTTTACACCCAAGTCCCCACAGCATTTATCCCTGAAGAAGACCAAGGCTATTTCATCACCATTATTCAGGGCCCAGAAGGTGTTTCCCTAAATTATACCAACAAGGTCATGCGTCAGGTAGAAGCAGAAATCCTCAAATTACCTGAAGTTGTAGGTACTTTCGCCATAGGTGGCTTTGGTTTTAGTGGCTCTACTGCCAATAATGGTGTGATTTTTACGACACTGAAGCCTTGGGAAGAGCGCCATGAGCCAGATCAGTCAGTACAAGGAATTATCAAGAATTTGGGAGGAAAGCTCTCAACAATTACAGATTCAAGAGTTTTGCCAGTTAACCCGCCCGCAATTCGAGGCTTAGGCAGTTTTGGTGGCTTCCAATTTCAGCTACAAGACAGACGAGGCAACAGTGGCTTAGATACCATGCTGCAAGTCATGGGTCAATTACTCCAACGGGGAAATCAAACACCAGGGTTGCAAGCTGTATTTAGCACTTTTGCTGCGAATACGCCTCAGCTTTTGATTGAAGTAGACCGTAATAAAGCTAAGGCACTGCAAGTCGATATAGACGATATCTTTAATACTCTACAAAGTTACTTGGGTTCGCGCTACGTCAACGACTTTAACTATCTCCAGCGAACTTACCGCGTTTATGTTCAAGCAGACACTCAGTTTCGCTCCAATCCTCAGGATATTAATCGTTTGTATGTCCGTTCTCAAAACAATCAAGCCAGTAATCAAATGATTCCCCTGAGCAACCTGGTGAAAATTATCCCAACAACAGGGGCGCAAACAATTAACCACTACAACTTGTTCCGATCAATTGAAATTAACGGTTCAGCTCCTCCTGGTACTAGCTCAGGACAAGCCATTCAAGCGATGGAGCAAGTGGCAAAGCAGGTTTTACCAGCAGGTTATGGTTACGAATGGTCGGGAATCTCAGCTGAAGAGCAACAATCTGGAGGTCAAGCACCACTGATTTTTGCCTTGGGACTTGTTTTCGTTTTTCTCGTGCTAGCTGCCCAGTACGAGAATTACGTTGACCCCTTCATTATTATGCTGTCAGTTCCCTTAGCTATCTTAGGGGCGTTATCCGGGCAGTCGCTGCGAGGTTTAGCCAATGATGTATACTGCCAAGTTGGTCTGGTGATGCTGATTGGTTTGGCAAGTAAGAACGCGATTTTGATTGTGGAATTTGCCAACCAACTACGCGAGCAGGGGCGCTCAATTACCAAAGCAGCAATAGAAGCATCAGAACAGCGCTTGCGACCAATTCTCATGACAACATTTGCTTTTATTTTGGGTGTTTGGCCATTGCTATTTCCTGAAGGAGCTGGCGCAGCAAGCAGAAAATCTCTGGGGACAGCTATTGTTGGTGGGACGTTAGTTTCTACTTTATTAAGCTTGTTTATAGTGCCAATTCTCTATATTGTGATTGGGAAAATTCGCGATCGCCTAACACGACGCCGTAAATCTCCACAGCTACAGCCCGTTGAGGATGGCAGAGTTCCTACTGAAACTCGTCGGTAAATTAACTCAGTCGGTGGGGACATCTCCACCTATTGTTTTTCTGTTAATGAATCATGAAATATTGTGTGCCAATCATTCAGAGAACAAGCAAAGACGCCTGTGTCAGACAATATGTCTTCGCATAACTTTTGTGATTAACAACCTAAAAAAATGGCTAGTAGCAGTTGTGCATGACACAAAGTACGATGCTTTCAAATTCCAATTTTGCGTGATTCCGATTAATTGCCATTCACCAACACATGAGGAGATAACGGAATGCCTAGGATTGCCAAAAACAACACCGATTAATTGGCTTTGTTTGCTTTCCTCGTTCCTTGGCTCAGCCAAGGAATGAAATCTTAGAGGTAGAGCCTCTATTGTTAACAGCTAAGGCAGCAGCCCACAGTTATGCGTTACCAGGCTAGAGCCTGGGAACGAGGTCAACAAGAATAATGGAGATAATTTCTATGACTTCCGATATCAATCTTTTCACTCCCGTTCAACTTGGTCCTTACACTCTACCAAACCGGATGGTGATGGCACCAATGACCCGTTTGCGAGCTATTGACAACATCCCCAACTCATTAATGGCAACTTACTACGTACAACGGGCAACAGCAGGACTCATCGTTACTGAATGTACAATGGTTTCACCCCTGAGTCTAGGCTACATTAACTGTCCGGGTATATACTCAGCAGAACAAGTAGCCGGATGGCGGCAAGTGACAGATGCCGTACATGAGAAAGGGGGAAAAATTTTCTTACAACTGTGGCACTCCGGAAGGGTTTCTCATCCTTCTTTATTGGGTGGACAATTACCCGTTGCACCTTCTGCAATTGCTGCTTCGGGGCAGCTGCACACTCCTATCGGAAAAGTAGCAATGGAAACTCCTCGTGCTCTAGAAACACATGAAATTCCTGAAATTGTCGAGCAGTTTCGCAAAGGTGCACAAAACGCCCATGCTGCGGGCTTCGATGGTGTAGAATTACATGGGGCATTTGGTTACTTAATTGACCAGTTTTTGCAAGATTGGACAAACCAACGCACTGATGAATACGGTGGTTCAATAGAAAATCGAGCACGATTTTTGCTGGAAGTCGTGGAAGCAGTTGCCAGTGTGTGGGATGGAAATCGTGTTGGGATCAAACTTTCCCCAAGTAACACATTTTACGGAATGGGTGACTCGAATCCACAAGAAACTTTTGGTTATACAATAAATGCTCTTAATTCCTTTGGATTGGCATATCTCCACCTGATGGAACCAAATGAGGTAGATTTGGCATCCCGCGATGTGATGAACCCGGTAACACCATACTTCCGTAAAATTTACAAAGGAACTTTGATAACTAATGGCGGCTATGACCATGCTAAGGGAGATAGCATACTTGCCAATGGTGATGCAGATTTGGTTTCCTTTGGCAAGTTGTTTATCTCTAATCCCGACTTACCAAAACGCTTTGAACTGGATGCTTCTTTAAACCAGCCAGATGTAAAAACATTCTACGCACCAGACGAAAAGGGATACACCGATTACCCATTTTTGGAACTGCAATCTAGTAATCTTTTGCAGTAGTTTGGAAGACCACATAATTCCACCCTTGCTCTCTCGTATCTTTAGGCGTAGGTTGGGCAGTGTCCTCCCCAACCTACAATAACTCTGAACTGAACCGTATTGCGCTTACTCTCTCGTATCTTTGACTGGGAAAGTTGCTATTTTTACAGCCGTTAAACGTGATATTGTAAAAATGATACATTACGGCAGTAATTGCCCGTACTGCCTACAAGTCATGAAAAGATCTGGCAAGAGAAAATTCAACTAGATGTGAAACCCAGTATTTATAAGTATAAAATAGTTGCAAATAATACTCACTTTTTTAAGGTGTAGCTGGTTCCACTAGCCCTCACGTTAGTTAGTGTGTGCTCAGATGTAGCAAGAGCAACAGCACAGACTATCTATAGCTATTTTAGCTGGACAAAATTATAATGTATAACATGAATTATTTCATGTTTGTATGTCCGCTCTATTGATAATTTTATCTTATAGTTTGGCGATTGACGCTAATCTTCACCCACCTTGTACATAACCAGCGATCGCTCTGTTGAAAAAAGTTTGTGATCTACTGAGATTGTCTATTAATTTGTGCAATTCTATTTCTAGCGTAAAAACAAAGCCTGTATTATCCTCAGGCTTATTAGCAACCCTTTAGACTTATATTCTATTCTTGTGTCTAACTTTGTTCGTCGAACCAAACAGCGCCCATTGGGACTGGTCTTACTGGTGATTTATAAGGTGGGCATTGCGATCGTGCTGTTGCTGATTTCTGTGGCAATCAGATTCGCATGGCTCCATTATTCCCATCTGTCTGACTACACCTTGCCAAGCCATCGGTTTATTATCAGATGGGTATTACAGCACATAGCACAGCTATCACCTCATACTCTGCAATTTGCTGCCATTGCTCCTGGGTTGTATGGGGTTCTATCTGCAATTGAGGCGCTTGGGCTTTGGTACGCGCAAACTTGGGCACGCTGGCTAGTACTTGTTGGGGTGGGAGCAAGCCTACCGCTCGAAGTTTTAGAGCTACTGTATACCGCCTCTTGGCTGAAGTTTGGATTGCTCGTTGTCAATAGTTTGGCGTTCTGGTACGTTTTGAGGCGGTTTCCTCAACATTCATCTACCGATTAACTTCTCACCTAACCTATTAAAATTCGCTGGTTGAGTTTAAGGTAATGGGTAACACTAAAATTTGACGGAAGTTTATTTAATTATCGATCACTTTCATGCTCTGCTCACTGATAACGCACATCTATGGACAACCTTGAATTCACTAGCGGAAGCGAAAAATCAACGGACAAATCAGCCGCGAAACCCACTGCTACATCAGTAGTCTTGACTCAAATGCAGCGAAGCTCTTAACTGCCATCCGCACTCATTGGACAGTCGAAAACCATTTCCATTGGGTGTTAGACGTTGCTTTTGATGAAGATGCTTGCCGAATCCGTAAGGATCACGCTCCACAAAATTTAAAGTTGCCTGCGGCTTCCTCCCACGCCTGAAGGACATATGTGGGTTCCTGAGTCACCCACATAATCGTGGGCTTCCGCCTTTACTCTCTGTGAAGATAAAAGCAAATTAGCTAAAAAATTAAATCGTTTCGTGAATCATGAAATCAAGCCAGTTGGCAATGAAGCGAACAGACAAGCCGATATTACCAACCTGAACATGGTTTTGTGCTTGCTCAGAACGGGTGAAAACTCTTGTCGTTAGCGATCGCACATTCGTTAAAGCTTCTGCCTGCTGATACAACTGATGAAGCGGTACATAATGATCTTCGCTGCCTGCCAGTAATAGCACATCTGCCCTGATGCGATGCGAGATGTCGATTGTGTTGTAGGATTGGGTAGCTTGCAAGAAATCATAGGGAGTTGCGGTTCCCATGATGTGCATTCCCTGACGAATTCCCCATTCTAGAATTGGACTTTGAGGCATGATTTGATTAAATAGAGTGTTTAGCTGATTGATATCGTGATTCGTTAAATGCTGTTCAACCTGTGCTTTCAATGTTGCAGGAAACGATTTTAAGAAGGTTTCAGTCGCATTACATAGAATGTCATCTGCAATGACATAGCGAACTCTCGGCTCAAAGGCAGCAGCGCGAATTACCAATCCACCGCCGAGGGAAATACCCATTAGAATCACCTCATTCAGTCCAAAGTAGTCCAACACTGTTTTAACAGGCTGTTCCCACTCTGGAATCATCTTCAAGCCAGCGTCTTCTAAAGCGCCTCCCTGTCCTGGTCCTTCAAATATAACGACATCGTATCCGGCTTCAACAAAGAAAAAGGCGATCGGGAAAAACTCTTCAATGTAGCTGTCATAGCCGCCAAAGAAAACAAGAGTAGCTTTGGGTTGTGGTGGTGTGAAACGATAGGCTGGAAGGAAACCTGTTTGGTAAGGAATCTGGTATTGCTCATCCTCAGTAATGCCATAGCATTGCCGCATCAGTTGAACAAAGTTATCGCGCATGGGATGCTTCTGGGGATCATCTGCCCAAACGAAAAATTCAGCCGTGCGGAGGTAATAGGCAGCCGCCAGAGAACGATTTTGCTGAAGGGCTTGCTCACTGAGGAGCAAAAATTCGTGTCGCAAGTCTGTATAGGTTTTGATCTTGGGTGCAACGGTTTGCATGTCTTTTAGAGCCGATGCGTCTCCAAGCCATTGAACCCAGCGATTCAATTGAAAGTTGATGCTGACATCGGGGTGCAAATCATAGTAGCCAACATAGGAAAGCGCTTTGTGAACTAGCTGTTGCCGTGAAAGGAGTTGAGTTGTCATATTGCCCTCCTTGGTGAGGTTGAAGACTATGGTTCAACCTTAAGAAAGGTTACAGTAACCTGTCATTGATGTGGGTTAAGCTGCGCTGAATTAATTTTACGATCGCGACAAAAGGCGCTTCTTCAGACGGCTGAGAGATTCGGGCTCAATTCCCAGGTAAGAAGCTAAATAGTATTGCGGAATTCGCTGTAATAAGGCTGGCTCAGTCTCAAGCAATTTGAGGTATCGTTCGTCTGGTTCGTCCATGTAAAGAGATAAGAGCTTATCACGAAATCTGAAAAAGAGGGTTTCTACCACTAATCTTTGCAGGCGTTGTCCGTTTTGCGACTTCTCAAACAACAGATCAAGACAAACATCATTTAAGATCAGGATTTCTGAGGACTCTATCGCTTGAAGATAAAATCGCGTCGGCTGTTTGCGAAAGTAACTTTCGTAGTCTGCGATCGGACGATTTTCCACAAAGAAGTCAAAGGTAATTTCCTTGTCATCCTTGAGAATGAAGATACGGAAGCAGCCTTTGATGATAAAACCAATAAATTGGCAAATCTCTCCCTCACGGAATAAGTAGTCTCCCTTGCCGATCGTCTGTTTTCTAAGTTGGGAATCCAGCTTAGAAAAGTCAATTCCGTGATTAGGCAAAAGCCTGGAAATGAAGTCATAAAACGGCTGTTGCATTGTCTATTTCTTTGCACAATCGCAAATCTCAAAGTCTGGTACCTAGCAGTTTACCCTGTCGCATTGTTTCGCGTTCAGCTCAGTGGAAGGCAAGTAGTTCCAAAACGCTGCATCAGCCAACCTTCAAATTTTTGAGTTCTTGAATGATTTCTACTGCATTAGCAACCCCATCTTCAGCTCTAATTTTTTCTCCTAAATTTGCTGCACATTGACGCATAGCGCGATCGCCCGTAGCCGTTTGAATCGCTTGTGCCAGCCGTTCAACTGTCAGCTGTTTGCGGGGAATCGGTGCTGTTCCAACTCCTAAGTCTGCAACTCGTTGCCCCCAAAAGCCCTGATCACCAAAAAATGGAATAATTACCGTCGGAACGCCTGCCCGAAGTCCTGCGGCTGTTGTGCCTGCTCCTCCATGATGTACCACTGCCGCAACTCGCGGAAATAGCCACGCATGAGGAACCGAATTGACTAGAAAAGCGTTGTCTGGGAGGTTTTCTTTTCGCATTCCACTCCAGCCAGCCGACAGAATCGCACGCTGCCCAGTTTTGTCGAGGGCTTGCAAAACTAGATCGGCGGTTTCTTCAGGGTTGCGATTGCCCATACTGCCAAACCCGATATACACAGGAGGCGAACCAGCTTGCAAAAAGTCCTCCAGATCTGAAGGGGGAGTCCAATTGGGTGCGGCATCTAAAAACCAGTAGCCTGTAACAAAGATATTTCGCCAATCCGACGGTTTAGCAATCACAGCAGGACTGAAACCATAGAGTGTTGGCAAACGATGCAGATAGGGAGACTGGTGGGGACCGAAAAACGAAGATGCGGGTAAGTTGAGAACTTGCTCACGGGCAGCGGTATCGCCAGAACGAGAGCCTTGCCAGATAATTTGACGTAGCGCTTGATGGGTTAGCCAATTCACCATTCCGCCAAACCGCTCAATGGACTGAGGAAACAAAACCCCCGGAAACGTTTTGGTTGGCGTAAAGGGAAACACAAACGCTTGCAGCAAGGGAATTTCTAGCTTTTGTGCGATCGCCAGGGCAAGATAAAGCCCTCCTACGCCCGCGATGAGTAAATCTATTCCTCGACAAGCCTCCAAACCCGCCTGTGCCCATCGGATTGCTACCTGTTCGGTTTCTTTTGCCGTTCGTAGGGTCATTGTAATGAAATTCCCTTTCTCGGCAAGTTCGCGCATTTCTGGTGTTTCAATCAGTTCTTGCACATTCCCTTGCATGGGATAAAACGCCAGTCCGTGGGAAGTGACTAGTCCCTCAAAGTTCTCATGGGTCAGTAAACGAACATCGTAACCCACTACTTTTAGCCCTTTCCCTAATGCGATGTAAGGTTGAACATCTCCCTGGCTTCCCAAAGCAATAATGGCGATACGCATTGTGGAGACTCCTATTCTTTGGTGGTGAAGTTGGTTAACTATAAGTGACAAAAATGTCATTTTGACGATAACGTCATTTTTATGAGGATGTCAACAGCAGGGTATGCTAGGTTCGATACTGTTCAGAGTAACTCCCATGAAGCCCTCTCGCCGCGCCTCCATTGGTATGGAAAAACGGGAACGGACGCGATCGCATTTGATTGAGTCCGCCTATCGGGTATTTGCCCGAAAGGAAATGGATGCAGTCACGATCGACGACATCATTGCAGAGGCAGGGGTTGCTAGGGGAACGTTTTATAACTATTTCCAGACCCGCGAGGATGTATTGAGGGCTGTTGCCGCATCCTTAAGTGATGTGATCAACCAAAAGATTTGGGCGCAGTACGCAGCAATCGCAGACCCGGCTGAACGAATGGCGATCGGCTTGCGGCAGTTTCTACATCAAGCCATGCGAGATGCGACTTGGGGATGGGTAATTGTCCGAATTGGATTAGTAGCAGCCCCTTTGAGTGAAACGGTCGAACGGGGTTTGATGTCAGATCTGGAAGCCGGAATACAGTTGAAGCGGTTTCAGGTGGAGAGTACGCAAGCCGCGATCGATCTCGTTTTAGGAACGGCACTGATGGCAATGCGTACCATTCTGGAAGGACATAGCGAACTTAACTATCCAGAACAAGTGACGAAGTTGATTCTTAAATCTTTAGGAGTTAATCATAGTGATGCGGATGCGATCGCATTCAAAGCTCTAGAACCTTTTCCAGAGAAGTGATCTGTCATGACCGTAGTACGACTCTTGGCACTCTTCCTAATCGTTCTGCTGATTCATGCACTCATTGTGTTGATCGATGGTTCCCCTCAACTCAACTATGTTCATGTTGTGGTCAGAAAAAAACAATGAATCTATCAGATCGGATCTATTCATGTGATGGATGTGGCTTTACTTTAAATCGGGACTTTAACGCGGCTTTGAACTTAGAAAATTATATCCGGTAGGACTTACGCACTGTACAAATTTATCGTCTTGTGCATCAACGAAAATACGTCGTTTCAGGCTGCAAACAATCATCCTTTGATAAATAGCGATTCCTACGGAGAGCTACGCTTAACGCCTAAAAAGTATCGAAAAATCAAAGTTTATAGCGTTTTTCATCTATTTGAACCACAATCAATCGTTGGGGCGCAAGGCTTTGCGCCCCTACAATATGGTCTATTTACCCGAAAATTGCTGTCATGCCTGAAATCCATACCCCATCTAGCCCTCCACAAGGGTACTCCCGCCACACCGCAGGTTGGCGGTGAGGGGAATTGTGGGGTGATTGAGGGGGTTCGATGCGCCTTCAATCACCAGGACTGCTTTGTTTCTCAACATAGGATTTAAGTTGTTCAAGAGTGACTCCACCACACGATGCAACGAAGTAGGCACCTGTCCAAAACACGGGTTTGCGATAAAACTGGTTGACGTGTTCATGAAACTCCTTACGGACTAAACGACTAGATACGGTTTTAAGGTTGTTAACTAGTTTGCTCACTTCAACATCTGGCGGGTAGCTAATAACCAAATGAACATGGTCTGGCTCCCCGTTGAATTCTTTGACTTTGCTTCTCCACTTAAGGCAAGTAGTCTCAAAGATTTCCTGCAATCGTTTCAATATTGCTTGATTGATAACTTTTCTACGGTATTTGGTTACAAGCACCAAGTGAATATTAAGACTGTAAACTGACCTATAGCCTATATTGTAAGTCATGGCACTAAATGCTATCATGACTATATGTTACTTACTTACCAGTTCAAACTCAATCCCACACCAAAACAGGTTGTCACACTTGAAGCCTGGGGTGAATTGCTGCGTCGTCACTACAACTATGCACTAGGGAAAAGGTTGGACTGGTTAAACCGTACAAGGTGTCAAATTGACCGTTGTAGTTTAGCTTCTGAACCAATTGGTGAAATTCCAGATAAAGTTGACTACTACACACAAGCATCAGATCTCAAACAAACGAAAGAACTTTTTCCTGAGTACAAGAACATTTACGCTGACTGCCAACAACAAAACTTGATGAGGTTGGATAAAGCATGGAAACGTTGGTTAATCCCCGACAAAAACGGTAAGAGGGGAGGACGACCACGTTTTAAAAAGCGTGGCGATATCTGTTCTTTTACGTTCCCGCGTGTTAATTCTTCCAAGGCAGGCGCACATTTAACGGGCAATACCCTCAAACTGTCTAAAATCGGCGAGATTTCAGTCATCTTGCATAGACCAATTCCAGATGGATTTGAAATTAAGCAAGCAACGATTTTACGCAAAGCCGATGGCTGGTATGTCAGCTTCTCGCTAGAAGATAAAACTGTACCCGCTACATTACCTATCGATGAAATTAAAACTGCTACTGGCATAGACGTTGGGCTAGAAAAGTTTTTAACTACTGCAGATGGACAAAGTGTTGAAGTGCGGCAGTATTACCGGAAAGCACAAGCAACTTTAGCACGTATTCAACGCAAGCTTGCACGTAAAACCAAGGGCTCTAAGAACTACCAAAAACAAGCGTCGAAGGTTGCTAAGCTTCATTTGCACGTTGCCAGACAAAGAAAAGAGTTTCATTATCAAGTTGCACATTGGTTGGTCAATTCCTATGACTTAATTGTTTTTGAAGACCTAAACATCAAAGGGCTAGCTAGAACACGACGAGCTTTGTCGATACTAGATGTTGCCTGGGGCGCATTCCTCCAAATCATGCAAGCAGTGGCAGTAAAATGCGGCAAGCATACACGAGGAGTTGACCCAAGAGGAACTAGTATCAATTGTTCCGGGTGTGGACAAAGGGTTGAAAAAACTCTGGCGGTTCGTGTTCATAGTTGTTCGTGCGGGTTAGTTATTGACCGGGATTGGAACAGCGCACTTAATCTTTTAAATCATGGGTCGGTTGGACTACCGATTCCTGGCTGTGGAGGATACTTGGATGCAAGTCCTGTGAAGCAGCAAGTCTCATTTCGTACCTTGAGATGCTCCCGCTACACTGCTTGCAGTTAGCGGCGAGAGTTGTCACATTTGGTTTCTTCTGTCAATGCGTAAGTCCTATCCGGAAGGCTAAGCCGGATCTGGACACTGACGAATAACCGCTCCCATGCTCCTTGAAAGTGTCAATCAAAACTGATGTCAAAGGTTGTCTAGGTTTTGAATAGCAGTTGCTAAATTAGACAATGAACACTAATGCTTTTGGATCGATTCGCACAAGTTAAGCATTCCTACCCTTACTGTCCAAGGCACCCCAAGCCCGCATCATCAATCTTTCAAGTGGCTACGGACGGTTGAATGGATTTTCTTTTGATGTCCCCCAACAAAAACCTGTCTTTCACCCAATAAATAACCACCGTATTCTAGTTGTCATCAATAATTAATAAAGGAATAAAACCGCAAAGACACAAAGGGCGCAAAGAAAAGAGGTACAGAATAATGAAAGTTACTCGATCATACACAAGATTGCTTGTAAAAGATTGGCAAGCTTGTTTCTTGTTTTACAAAGATGTTCTCGAATTTGAGATTACTGTAGAAGATCAAGAAGCAGGATATGCTGAGTTTAAAGCTGGAGATATGAGACTTGCCGTATCCCACCGGCAAGAAATGGCACAAATGATTCACAATGTAGAGAAGCCTGCTCATGCAGAATGTCAAGATACTGTAGCATTAATTTTTAGTGTGCATGATTTAGAAGAGGAATATCAACGACTCAGACACAAAGGGGTAGAATTTACCGCAGCGCCTATGAGTAATCCCTACTACGGGCTTAAAACAGCTTATCTTCGAGATCCAGACGGAACTCTCATTGGTTTATACGAGTTTCTTGTGTGATATATAAAAAAGCAACTATCTCAAAATGGAGGTCACCAAAGCGCTATGGCTAAACCTGTCATCATAACGGTAGACGATGATCCAGAAGTTTTGCAAGCCGTGGCGCGAGATCTGCGGCAGGAATATGGCGATCGCTTCCGAATTATCCGCGCTGAGTCTGGTGCCAGCGCCCTGGAAGCTTTAGAACAACTCAAACTCCGGAATCAGCCAGTGTCACTGTTCCTTGTCGATCAACGGATGCCGCAAATGTCTGGCGTAGAGTTTTTGGAACAAGCCATATCAATGTTTCCAGATGCAAAACGTGCCTTACTCACCGCCTACGCAGATACTGATGCTGCTATTCGTGCCATCAACAACACAAAAATCGATTACTACTTAATGAAGCCGTGGGATCCACCAGAAGAACGCTTGTATCCAGTCCTAAACGATTTGCTTGGTGACTGGCAAGCAACTTTCCACCCACCCTTTGAAGGAATTCGTGTCATTGGTAACCGCTGGTCTCCCTATTCTCATCAAGTTAAAGATTTTCTGGCGCGAAATCAAGTGCCTTACCAGTGGTTGGATATCGAATTATCAGAAGAGGCACAAAAACTAGCAGAATACGCTGAGTGTGATAAATTACACTTACCTCTCGTCCTCTTTGGCGACGGTTCCCATGTCATGCAGCCAACTAACCTGCAAGTTGCTGAGAAAATTGGGCTGCGAACCCAAGCAGAAAAACCGTTTTATGACTTGATTATCGTTGGTGGCGGTCCTGCTGGTTTAGCAGCTGCGGTGTATGCTGCATCAGAAGGACTACGCACGGTGATGATTGAACGTGAAGCCCCAGGAGGACAAGCTGGAACCAGTTCACGTATCGAAAATTACCTCGGCTTCCCCGTTGGTTTGAGTGGAGGTGATTTGGCACGGCGTGGTGTCACCCAAGCAAAACGGTTTGGCGTCGAAATTCTCACACCACAAGAAGTTAAGGGTATCCGCGTAGATAATCAGTATCGATTTGTGCAACTTGGAGACGGTAGTGAAATCAGTTGCCACGCCCTGATGTTAGCACTGGGTGTGTCGTGGCGACGGCTGGATATTCCTGGACTTGATCGTTTCACGGGTGCAGGGGTGTATTACGGTGCTGCACAGGCGGAAGCGATGAGTTGCCAAGGTGAAGAAGTTTACATTGTGGGTGGCGCAAACTCAGCAGGACAAGCAGCGATGTACTTTTCCAAATATGCTAACCACGTAACAATGTTGGTGCGTGGCGACTCCCTAACCAAGAGTATGTCTCAGTATCTGATTGACCAAATTGCAGAAACACCAAATATTACAGTCAAGACACATACTAGTGTGATAGAGGCAAAAGGAGAAACAAGTTTAGAAGCAATTACTATTCACAATTCTTTGACAAGTGAAACGCAAACTGTCCCTGCAACATCACTGTTTATTTTTATTGGCGCAGTTCCCCGTACGGGATGGCTAGATGGTGTGATTGAACGAGACCAACATGGCTACATCATAACAGGTTCAGATTTACAAAGAGATGGGCAACGTATCAAGGGGTGGACACTAGAACGCGATCCCTTTTTACTAGAAACGAATGTCCCTGGTGTTTTTGCAGTGGGTGATGTGCGTCATGGTTCAGTCAAGCGAGTTGCTTCTGGGGTTGGTGAGGGTTCAATCTGTGTTCAGTTTGTTCATCGATACCTCAGCAATGTGTTGTGATAGCAATCAGTTATCAGTTATCAGTGAACAGTTAACTGAATTGATGTCAACATTGAGTTAGAAACCAAGAGGTGACAGCCATGCAATAAATAACTCTTGTTGAGGCATCTAAAAATTTGCCAGAATTAATTGAGGCAGTCATCAGTGGCGAATAAATTATCATTAATGCCTCATAACAACAGTACAATGATGAAATTGATTGCACACCAAACAACACTTGAGACTTCACGGCTGTTGCTTGAGCCACTGGTAGAATCTCATGCAGTACATATCTACAGACAATTGCAGGATGAAAGGCTTTATCAGTTTATCCCACAGGAGCCTCCCATATCATTGCAAGTTTTGCAGACTCGATATCGTACGCTATCTTCAAGGCTTTCTCCTGACGGGCAAGAAGCATGGCTAAATTGGGCTGTGAGTCTTCGCCAATTTGAAACATATATTGGAACATTGGAAGCAACAGTATATGCTAACCGGACAGCGGCGGTCGCCTACATGATTTTCCCACCATTCTGGCAACAAGGTTATGCAAAGGAAGGATGTTTACGACTGCTAAATCATCTTTTCAACGATTATCAAGTTAACATTATGACAGCCCAGATAGACACTCGTAATGTCGCATCCATTGAACTTATTAAATCACTTGGATTTCATCACATATCTACAAAAGAAAACGCGGACTTTTTTAAGGGATGTGTCAGCCACGAGTATCGATATGAGTGTATGTCGTCTCCTAGTTCACTCACTCATCTGCCAGTTCGATAAACTAAGCTAAGGTTTTTGCATCAAACAACCAATTTTTGATGTAAGTATGAATTAGAAACCCAGAGGTGACAACCATGCAAGAAATAACTCTCGCTGAAGCATCTAAAAATTTGCCTGAATTAATTGAAGCCGCCATGAGTGGTGAAGAAGTAGTCATTACAAAAGACAATCAACCTGTCGTAAAATTAACTTCTGTATCGCCTGTTAAGCATCGCCGCCGTGCTGGAAGTGCTAAAGGCTTGATGACAATATCTGATGATTTCGACGAACCGTTAGAAGATTTTAAGGACTATATGTCATGAGGTTGTTGATAGACACTCATGTTTTGATTTGGTACATTCTCGACATACAGAAACTCAGTACTACAGTACGGATATTAATTGATGACAACAGTAATGAAATTATTGTCAGTACAGCTAGTCTCTGGGAAATGGCGATTAAACAAACTACAGGCAAGCTGAGTTTTCATCTGCCATTTGAGGTGTTTATCACATAGCAACTCAGTCTTAATGACTTCAATTTACTTGACATCAAAATAGATCACCTTGCTGTTGTTGCAACGCTACCGTTTCATCATAAAGATCCATTTGACAGACTTTTAATTTCACAATCTATTGTAGAAAGAATACCTATTTTGAGTATTGATTCAGTCTTTGATGCTTATCCCGTTGAACGGTTGTGGTAGGCAGCAGTTATTAAAGATATTTCATAAAAGATTTCATATAAGGAGTTGCCATGCTGCACGATCCAAATGAAACGACGCTATTTCCTAAATTGCCAGATGATGCTTTGGAGGAGATGAAGCAATTTGGTACTGAGATACAACTTAATACAGGTGATGTGCTGTTTACTGAAGGTGATTTAAAGTATCACTTTTGTGTTGTTTTAGAGGGTGCAATCGAAATTACTAAACAAGTTGGTGCTGAAAAAAAAGTACTGGCTATTCATCGTCATGGCGATTTTATGGGCGAACTTTCGATGCTGACGGGTCATGGTGCTATTGCTAGTGGGCATGCGATCGCACCCAGTCGCATTTTACAAATAGATGTTGAAACATTTAGACATATCCTCGTTGAATGTTCGCCGATGGCTGACGTAATTCTCACTGCTATGGCAGGACGAACAAAAGATGTAGAAGCGCAATTACGACAGCAAGAAAAAATGGCAGCGCTAGGTAAAATGTCTGCAGGATTGGCACATGAATTGAATAATCCAGGCGCAGCAGCGCGACGGGCAGCTAGCCAACTGTGCGAAAATTTTCAAAATTTACAAACTCTGGCTTTACAGCTTAATTTACTCTCTAAAGAACAACTAAAATTCATCACTGATTTTCAACATCAAGCAATACAACACGCCATCCACTCGCCTAAACTGAATCCTCTAACCTTCAGCGATAAAGAAGACGAAGTGACAGAATGGTTGGAAGACCATGATATCAGTCATAGTTGGAAATTTGCTCCCACATTTGTCAACGCAGGATTAGACACAGAAAAGCTGGATACTCTTGCTGACAACGTCTCCATTGACTGTCTTGAAAATGTTCTTAAATGGCTTGATGCCACACTTTCATCTTTTGGGTTGATTCATGAAATTGAGCAAAGTACCACTCGCATTTCTGAATTAGTGAAAGCTGTCAAAGGCTATTCCTATATGGATCAAGCACCTCTACAAGAAATAGATATACATGAGGGAATTGAAAATACTTTGCTCATTCTGCATCATAACCTCAAAAAGGGAATTATTGTTAACCGAGACTATGATCGCAGTCTGCCAAAAATCTCTGCTTACGCTAGTGAACTGAATCAGGTATGGACAAATTTAATTGATAATGCCATAGATGCCATGAAAGGCAAAGGCGATTTGACAATTCGTACTTATAGAGAAAATAGTTGTCTTGGTGTGGAGATTGTTGATACAGGGGTAGGTATTCCACCAGCCATTCAATCGCGGATTTTTGAACCATTCTTTACAACTAAAGGAGTTGGAAAAGGCAGTGGGTTGGGTTTAGAAATTGCTTATCGCATTATTGTGAACAAACATCACGGTGATATTCACTTTAAATCCCAACCTGGTCATACATCCTTTCGAGTACGTTTGCCTATTCAAGGTGTGAATCAATCATGTCAAGATAACTGAGTAGAATTGTTATGGTTTTTGCTTTTTAGTTTCTGAACTCATAAGACCTGGCTCGGTCTTTTTAGGTTTATCTTTTGGTTGTGGTTTTGGTTTTGGAGTTGTCATATTTTTATTCTTTGAGTGAAGTACAAAATTATCTACACCATCTCTATGAGTCATTCCAGACAGACAACATGAAAAATTACAGCGTTTTTAAAAACAGAAATTGAAATGAACTCCTATTGATTGAGAACCCCGACTTCGTAAAAGTTGTTGGGGTTCTTGTTTTTTTATCATAATGAAGAACCTCACCCCGCCCTCCGGGCACCCCTCTCCGAATTCGCGGAAACGGGAACGGTGAAGTTTTTTTATTCTATAGCAGTTGGCGGGTAGATCAGGACATAAACTAATGAGAAAATATGGACACCACTCGCTGCGCTCAAATTCAAAATTATAATTCCAAATTCAAAATTAAGAATTTTTTTGTATCTCCTGCGGAGACGCTACGCGAACGCGCAGCATGCCTGCAGGGCATACTTTGAATTGTTTTGTTCCCTGTTCCCTGCTATAACTAATTAAACGAACTGATATAAAAAGAAAATAGAGACGCATAAATCAAACGTCTCTATAGAGGAAACCCATAAATTGCAAAACTTAAAAGTTAAATTGAAAATCGAAATATTTAAAATAAATATTATTTAGTCAGACACTTTACTCTCATCCAATACTTTCTAGTTAGAATCTGATAATACCAGGGTTTTTCGCGTAGTCTACCTCTAGTAAGAAGTGTTTGACGAGCGCATTCAGAACTGGATGATTGCTTACAACTTGAGATACACGACGGGAAATGACGACTCCGGAAATTTTTAAAAAAGAACCGGCTACAAGCCGGTAAAAAATTTGGAACAACAAACGTGCTAAGGCGTGTCTCTACACCAGAGAGTAGAAAACATTAGGCAAACGCTGAAAAATCTATATTGGGCGGAATATCCTGAATACGCCCTTGACCGACAGCACGCAATGCTTCTCTAAGAGAAACGTCCCCTGTATACAGCGCACGACCAACAATCACACCAGTCACACCTTGTGATTCTAGCGCCAACAGACTCAGCAAATCGGTAACAGAACTCACACCACCAGAAGCAATAATCGGAATGGAAATTGTCGCTGCGAGTGATCGCAATGCTTCTATATTTGGTCCAGAAAGCGTCCCGTCACGATGTATATCAGTATAGATAATGGCGGCTGCTCCCAATTCTTGCATTTGTACAGCCAGTTGAGTTGCGAAAACTTCAGAAGTTTCTTGCCACCCGCGAGTTGCTACCATTCCATTACGAGCATCTATACCAATCACAATCTGCTGTGCAAATTCTTGACAGAGTTCTTGCACAAGCTGGGGTTGTTCTACAGCTACAGTTCCTAAAATAACGCGTTGTACCCCGATGTTGAGTAGCTGTTGTACGCGAGAGCGATCGCGCACTCCCCCCCCAAGTTGAATGGGTACCGATACAGCTTGAGCGATCGCTTCAATTGCTGGCAGGTTTACTAGTTTACCAGTTTTCGCTCCATCCAAATCGACTACATGTAATCTAGTAGCTCCCTGTTCAACCCACTGGTTTGCAACCTCAACTGGGTTGTCGCTGAAAACTTGTGATTGTTCATAATCTCCCTGATAAAGTCGCACGCAGCGACCTTCGAGTAAATCTATCGCTGGAATTACTTCCATTTAGAACTTTTCCTTTTGAAACGACTCCCATCCCAGTCTAAAATGACAACTGTTGAATCGTTCTTACCCACATTTCCTAGAACGCTTTTCGCCCTTGCTAACGGCTAGAGGTTAGCAACTTGTTGGAAATCTGCCATTACTTGTCCTTCACTCCCTCCCTCACTCCCTCAAGAGTGTTTCTTCACAGAACTAGAAGCATTCGCCTGCTGCTTCTGAATAATAGCTTGCCGAAAACCCAACACAACCAAGATATTAGCAAGCGTCAAGAAAAATTCTGCACCTCCGTGCAGCCAATCAACATTTGCCAAAGCCTTTCCATAATGCACTTGGGCATAAATCCCCGCTGGAATGGTGATACCAACAAATACAAGAGTACCGTAAAAACCATACAGTGCTAAACGAGGCATTTGCGGACTGCGGCTGATAAACCACAAGAAACCCAAGTAGGGAAACAGGGAAAGGGCAAACAGGGTTTCTTTTGAAATCATTGCTTTGATTCTATAGTTTTGCTGGAGACAGGATTATTTGCAGTTTCGGCAGATTTAGTGGAACGCCAAATCCACACCGCTGCTGCCCAAAGGGTAAAATTACCCAATAAAGTCATACTAGCTTGCAGTGTGACCAACCATTCCAGAGATTCTAGGTTATCAAAATAGTGCCAAGTGCAAGCACACATAGCGCTAACCAAAGCAGGTAACATAGCAAAGGACAATGCCCACCAAGCACGGTTACCAGTGACTTCACCGTATTTCCAAATGAACCAAATGGCAACAATCCACTCAATAACACTAGATACGTGAATAATCCAAGTCGGAATCGAAAGAACATTCATAAAAGTCAAAAAGTCAAGAGTCAAAAGTTATAAATTAAAAATCAAAAAGAAAGATGCGGGTACTACTATCTGGATATTACGGTAAGGGAAATGGTGGAGACGAAGCTTTGTTAGCAACGCTTCTACAGATGCTACCACCATCAGTCACACCTGTGGTTCTCTCTGGCAATCCAGAGGAAACTAACAGTCGCTATGGTGTCCAAGCGTGCGATCGCATGGCACCTTTCACCGTACTACAAGCTTTGCGCTCCTGCGATGCCTTTGTTTGGGGTGGTGGTAGCTTAATTCAAGATACAACCAGTGCTGCTAGTCCATTTTATTATGGGGCAATCATGACATTAGCTCAAAAAATGGGCTTAAAAACCATCGCTTGGGGACAGGGAATTGGTCCGTTGAAGCGTCCTGTGACGCGTTGGTTAGCACGGCAAAATTTTGCTGGTTGTACAAAAGTGAGTGTGCGCGATCGCGCTTCTGCTGCATTACTCACTGATTGGCAAATTCCTTTTATCTTAGCTCCCGATCCAGTTTGGGCGCTACAAAGTAAACCAGTTCCCGGACTTTGGGATTTACCTGCCCCTAGAGTGGCGGTGACTTTGCGAACTCACCCCCAGTTAACCCAAACTCGCCTTGCTAACTTAACTCGCGCACTGGTTGATTTTCAAAAAGCCACACAGACTTTTATATTATTACTGCCTTTTCAAAAGAGTGAAGATTTAGAGATCGCCCAAGCGATTCAACCGCAGCTTAAAGATGTTAGCAAAATTATCTGCTTGGAAGAACCGGAACTTTTAAAAGGAGTGTTTCGCGGCGTGGAAATGGCGATTGGGATGCGCCTGCATAGCTTAATTATGGCAGCAAGTGAAGGTTGTCGCTGTTTTGCTCTGAGTTACGATCCCAAAGTGAATCGATTGATGGAAGATTTGGATATGCCTGGTTGGGATTTGGCTAATTTGCCAGATGATCCTAATTTTATTAGTAAAACATGGATGGAGCATTACGCCAATGGCGACCCATTATCTTCTGAAAAAATCCAGTCTTTGATAGATAGAGCACTGATGCATCGCGATGTGTTAAGGGAAGGACTAACTATAGATTTGACAAAGTAAATTTCTATAACCACAACTCTACAACTCAAACCTATGTCTTTCATCTTCTCACCAATGAACTTTGAGAGTGCATCTGTTATTCTGACGTGGCAATATGACGAGCCGTATGACTTCTATAACTTAGACTCTGGTGAAATCTCCGAAAGTGTACAGCAATTTCTGGATCCCAACAATGCTTATTACACTATTACCAATGGTCATAATGATCTTGTAGCCTACTGTTGCTTTGGATTAGATGCGCGAGTTAGTGGAGGTGACTACAGTGTCGAAGCACTCGATGTTGGGCTTGGTATACGTCCGAACCTGACCAGGCGGGGACTTGGTCTTCGTGTGGTTGATGCGGTACTTAATTTTGCTCAAAAGAAGTTTGCACCAATTCTGTTTCGTGTTACCATTGCGGAATTTAATAAGCAGGCGTTACGGATATGTGAAAAAGCCGGATTCCAGACAGTCCAGACGTTCCACAGAGATCTTGATGGAAAATATTTCGTAGTCTTAACGCTCAAGCAGAATAAATTTCTTATGTGGGCGGACAACATGTCCAACCCACAATATTTGAGAAAAATTATTTGAGAAAAATTGTACATAGCCTGATAGCTACGCTGCAATTTCCTCAACTTGAACTTCCAACCGATTCTTTGCCAATCGGTCATAATTCATCCGCAACAGTTCTAACAGTAAAGGTACGTCCTCAACACCATGAATGTAGAAAGAAATCCAACCGCTTTTTGGATAGAGGTGATGGGGTGAAGCTTTACCTGATTCTACAAGTTTTTTACGTATGCGAGCTGTAAAAGGAATATCTGCTTGATAATCTCCATGCAGGTGACCAATTTCTCGACCATTGACCTGAAACTCCATACCACCAAAGCGATGAGGTGCGACAGTCACACCTTGCCAGGTTTGTACTTCCTGCACGATTGTGTCTTTTATACTCATAAGCTAGTTTCTCCTGAGATATGACTCAACCTGATAGATATATCATACTCGAAATGAATACGACTTGCAACAAGTAAAGGTAAAGGGCGTAATACATTACGCCCTCACATAACACAAGCCAAAACTATTAATTAATGTTTATGCTGCAACAGCTTCCTGATATGGAACAAACGTTTTCTTAGAAGCGTTGCAAATCGGACAGTGCCAATCCTCTGGAATTGCCTCAAACGCTGTTCCAGGAGCAATTCCAGAATCAGGATCGCCTTCTACGGGGTCATAAATCATCGAACACTGACGGCAAATCCATTTCTGGGTTGCAGGATCACCGCTTGCTGCTTTCGGTGCAGGAGCAATTCCTTCCAGAGCTTGAAGCGCTTCTGTATACTGGTTGGCATGATGATGTTCGATTGGTGTCAGCAATCCAAAGTTGTGTGCTGCTTTGCGGAAAATTTGAGCGTGTTCACGGGACTCTGCTTGTTGTGCTTCAAACTCTACAACAGCTTTATGATCTCTATCTGTACGTGCTGCTTGTGTAAACTCTGGGTACATGGTAGTGTACTCATAGGTTTCGCCCTCAATCGCTAACTCTAGACAACGAGCTGCGATCGCTTTCTTTTGCTCATCAGTTAACGAAGCAACATCATCCACCACTAACTCTGGATGCATTAACCGAAAATGAGCAAAAGCGTGTTCTGTCTCCTGATTAGCTGTTTCTCGAAACAGCTTAGATACTTCAGTCATCCCTAACTGGCGAGTGACTTCTGCAAAGAACAGATACTTACGATTCGCCATTGATTCCCCTGCAAATGCTTCAGATAAGTTCTTTGCGGTGTTTGAGTTTGATAAATCCATAGTGTTGCCTCTCCATTATTCTCTCAAAGACTACCGTAAGAATGGCAGTTTCCATAAAACGTACTCGTTATGAGTATGATTTTATTGTAATCATAACGAGTATGAAATGGCAGAGTTTTCACAATATTTTTATGCAACAAACTCGAAAAACCGTGCAACTTTGGAGTTACAGCGTTTTTCATCTATTTGAACCACAATCAATCCTTGGGGTGCAAGGCCTTGCGTCCCTACAATGTGGTCTATTTACTCGAAAATTGCTGTAATCACTCACCAAGTGTCAAAGCTGGGTTACTTGCTAAACGACCATCTTCCATATAAACGATGCGGTCAGCAATGTCGAGAATGCGATTGTCATGTGTGACTAAAAGAATTGTACAGCCCTGCTGCTTTGCGAGTTTCTGCATCATCTCCACAACATCTCGTCCGGATTTTTTGTCAAGGGCGGCTGTTGGTTCATCAGCTAGGACAATCTTGGGATGGCTTACAAGAGCACGGGCGATCGCCACTCTTTGCTTCTGTCCTCCAGAGAGGCTATCTGTATAGTAGTCTATGCGATTTCCTAACCCAACTGCTTTGAGAATATCAGCGGACATCCCATCTATATCCTGTTCCAAGTATTCATCATGCAGTTCTAAAGACATTCGTACATTTTGTTTAGCTGTTAGGAACGTGAGCAGATTGTGTGCTTGAAAAATGTAACCTATTTGCCGCCTGACTTTCATCATTTGCTGTTTACTTGCTCCACACATTTGTTGATCAAGAATTCTAAGACTTCCTTCTTGCGCTGAACGTAAGCCTCCCATGAGAGTCAGCAATGTGGTTTTACCAGAACCAGAAGGACCAGTCATAATCACAATCTCTCCTGGATAAATGTCGAGATTAATATCAAATAAAGCTTGTTTGCGAAGTTCTCCTTCACCAAAATAATGGTTCAGATTGCAAGCTGAAATAATGGGTTTAGCTATTGTCGATTGGTTGAGGGTAGTCGTAAAAGTTTGCTTCTGCATGATTGTAAATATTTGATGATAAGGTGTTCATTATTAACAGTTATCAGGAAGCAGTCAATTTTGATTTTTCACGGGTTATTGTTTTCAGTTAAAGGCAGATTCTACATTGTTTTTTGTAAGCGAGATAACTACCTTAATAATAATGAATAGTTTTTCTTGAATATGAGAGATAAAAATTATATTAATAGAGGCTAATTTGTTGCTTGATTTGGAGAATTTGATTTTTTTATCATGTAATCATAGGCTTAATAACAAACAACTAATCGAAGTTTGAGCCTGCTTTCGTAAACTTGATTTGTATAAGCTTAGGCTTTCGCCTACAGGAAAAGAAAGCTTTGCTCAAGGAGTTCGTTTCTCGACTTCTTTTTTTACTGCAATCATAATCTCACCCAAAGAATCTTTAAAAAGATTGTAGAAAACTCCCTTTGGAGTTCCCGATTTTGGTTGAGCGTCTACTACCTGCGTAATTAAAACTTGATTTGCCTTTGCACCAGAATAGGGAGCCACAGGTTCAATTTTCCAGTATCCTTCCAAGCTTTGCAAATCTCCATCAATTTGACGGAAATCTATGCGGCTTTTTGGAGTTTCAGTAGTAGCTGAACGGATACGTGATTGAATATTCATTAAGAATACCTGACGCTTATCTACCTGTTCCACCACTTTCTGATTGCCATTCACCGTAATCACTTTACCCGATACAGTATTAGGCAAAAATTTAGAAAAATTATCATAATCAGTCAGCACTTCCCAAGCAAGATCTGGCGAGCCTGTCACCAAAATTTTAGCCGTGTATTTTCCTTTTTCTCCACTGACTAAAGCCTCACCATTTCTCAATTTTACCCGTTCAGCAACAGGTAATTTATCAACAGGACTATTAAATAATTCAGCCGAGACAGATGGAGTTACTGCAATTGTAACTATTACAGAAAAGTACCCTGCAAACAAACATGTACGCAAGAACTGCAACATATAGTCATTTCCCCAATTTAGATCTGTCAATTGACATTCTCTCACCGCCAACCTCCACGGACTAAACAGTTTTGCCTTAGAGTACAGACTGTAAAGTCAACTAAGAACAGTGTAATCAACAAAATTGTCTGCGCTGTAACTTCAGCACCCATAACTTGAACTCCTTAGAAAATGTCTGCTGGATCTGCTGACTGTAATTTACGCATAGCGATCGCGCCCGAAACAACACACATTATAACTGTCAAAAATAACACCAAAGCAGTACGACTTGGTGTCATGCCAATAGGTAACAAAGTCGCACTTCCAGCAATCAAATACAACCCACTGGAAAGAACAAATCCTGGTATAAAACCCATGATTGCCAAGATAAGAGACTCTTGAATGAGAATCCCAACAAGGTAATTATCGCTGTAGCCCATTGCTTTCAAGGTCGCATACTCAGGTAAGTGTTCTGACACATCAGAGTAGAGAATTTGATAAACAATCACAATTCCCACCACAAAGCCAATGATGGTTCCAAGCCCAAAAATGAAGCCAGTAGGAGTGCTACTTGACCAGTATTTCTTCTCTCGATTGGCAAATTCCTCTTTTGTCAGTACTAAGACATCATTTGGTAATGTGGCTCGTATTTGAGCTTGTACTTGTTTAAGATTCACGCCAGGTTCTAACGAAATCAGACCAACATCAATGTCCTCTGGTTTGCGCTCAGTAAATAGACGGAGAAAAGTAGAATCACTAGTAATCATGGTGCCATTCGTTCCGAAAGAGACACCGAGCGTAAACAATCCAGTGACCCAAATTTGTTTATTTTTTACCTGAATCAAAAGCGGAGAAGACTGTTGAAAAAGGGCAGGAATATCGCCAAATTCAGGTCGCCCTGCGCGATCATATAATACTCGATTTAGCGGCTTGAGTTTGTCTATCTGTTGATTCACCTCCGTTAACGTAAATGCTGGTTTGGCAGGATTAATACCAAGGGTCAGAACTGTGCGTTCGCGCTGATAATTTTGAGGATTGCGCCACTGAGCACTACCAACGTATAAAGAGTTAATAGACTTGACTTTCTCAAATCCTGCCGCTTGATATAAACGCTCTCTTGGAAAACTCTTGAAAGACTGTACAGCTTCAGACTGTGGATTAATGAGGAACAAATCTCCTTTGAGTGTATTGTGAAAATTTGCTGCAGAGTCATAAAGCGCATCATTGAGACCAAGTTGGACAAACATGAGGACATCTGCGAACGCAATTCCTGCTAAGGCAACGGCAAGACGAGTTTTCTCTCGTCTGACTTGCAACCACGCTAGTGGTGTTTTACGAAAGAGTTTACGGAACATTTCAGAGATTCCTTGATTTTTGATCTACGCAACTTAAAGCTGGATAGCAGCCTGTACCTGCATATTTGTCAAGTCTGCAACTCGCTTGCTGTCTTTAGGATTTAGGCGAATTCGCACTTCCACTACTCTGCGGTCGAGGTTTTCTCCTGGTTGACCACTGTTAACTTCTTGTTGAGTCACTTGTAAGCCAATTTGGCGAACTGTTCCCCGGAGAAATCCGGAGAATGATTCGCTGGTGATTATTGCCTGTTGACCTTGACGAATTTTGCTAATATCAGTCTGATAAACTTCTGCAACCACTTCCATTTGGTCGGTTTGTCCTAGGTCAACTATCCCTTTATCGCCAACGGCTTCTCCTGGTTTAGCATGAATTTCAAGAATTCGACCTGTCATGGGTGCGCGGATGTATACTTCGGCTAAGTCAGCTTCTGCTTTTTTGACAGATGCTACTGCTTTGTCTACCTCAGCTTGAGCTGCTTGCACATCAACCGGACGTACTTCTACGATTTTTTCCAATGTAGCTAAGGCATGGTTAATTTGCTCTCGTAGTGTGTCTGCTGTACGATTTTGATTGGCTCTGACTTCGTTAAGCTGTGCTTGAGCTGTTTCTAGAGACAATCTCTTTTTGTCTCGTTCAGAGGCTGCGATCGCTCCTTCCTTAAACAGCGATAGATAGCGGTTGTATTCAGCATTTGCAATGTTGACTTCAGATTGCCAACGAGAAATTGTAGCAGTCTGAGAAGTTATCTCACCCCGCAGTTGTTCTTGAAGGCGAGCTATTTCGGCTTTCTGTGCTGCAATCTCTCCAGATTTTGCACCAGCTTTCACTTTTGCGACTTCAGCTTGCGCTACTTTCACCTGTTTTTGACCTTCGAGTAAAGTGCTTTGCAATCGATTGCGGCTATCTAAAATTGCAATGACTTGATTGGCTTTTACGCGATCGCCTCTTTGCACAAGTAATTGAGCAATCCGATCATTGCTAAGCGTCACAGGTGCAGACACTCGAATCACTTCCGCTTCTGGTTGCAATCGTCCCAAAGCTGTGATTTGGCGAATTGTTGAAACAGTTTTAACAGGTTCCGATGGTTTACTTTGATGTCCAACTTGGGAAAAACCGTAGTAAACCGTTGCACCCGTTAGGGCAGTAGCAATAATTGTCAGAACTACCGTCCATCGTTTTGAAGGTTTTGATAGTATGAATGGCTTTGGCTTTAATATTGATTGGATGCTCATAATGTCCCACGTAGGTTCTGCTCTATTGGCTATACGTTTAAGCTCAAGACTGAACTTGAGTGTGTCTCCACACTCAACTATGTGAGTTAAAACTAGTTAGCTCAATATATTGATATAAACTTTCTTATATCAATATATTGATATAAAGAACAGTGATTGTCAATGCTTTTATATGAAGGTCAAAATAAAATTAGCACCCATTTTGGGTTGTCCTAAGTACAGAACCGACGTGAACCAGTCCACTAACTACCGCAAAATTCTCAACCTTTACCGAGCAAATGCCGTGCTTGAAGTTGCCCTTGATGCTGCCCTTTCTCCACTTGGGCTGAGCGTCGCACAATGGGGTACTCTGCGGATTTTGCGCGAACACCCTGGAGCTAGTGGTGCTGATATTGCGCGCATTGCCTTCGTAACCCCACAAGCCGTAGCTACTATGTTGCAACGTTTAGAGCAGGCAGGACTTATTACTCGTCGTCCCCCTTCACGAGGTCGAGCGCTTGAAACCCATCTCACTGCACGCGGTGAGGCTCTATTGCAACAAGGCGATCGCATTGCCGATGAGATTGAAGCGCGGCTGTTCTCAAACCTCAGCACGGAGGAGCAAGAGCGTTTTAACGATTACCTCCTGCGTTGCATCGACACTTTAGACTCGAACAAATTTGAGAAGGAATAAAAGAACTATTGACACTCTGTGCTCTTTTGACACGCAGATTCTCCCATCTAGCCTGAACAAGTCCGTATTCATGGAGTTATCCCCTACTAGTACGCGTATGGAGTATAAAAGAATTTGATTTAGAAGCTGAATCTCAATTCTTGGAAAATCAGGAAAAATAGGAAAATTGGTGAGAAAAAGTATTAAAAAAAGAATTTTAACGAAAAACTATTAAAAACATAAAAAATAATTGAAAATTGAAATTTATTTCCATCTTGCATTTTACCTCATGTTAAATTTAAACTCAAATAGTTTACTCAGCAAAACTACTTTGTTACAATAAACACAAAAAACTGAGGGAAATCTATGCGTTTTTATCAGGTTCCTGTAATTGTTGGGGGTGCGATACGCCTAAAGGTGTCTGCGCTCTGCGCGATCGCAGCTTTTGTATCAGCTGCACCCATACAGGCAGAGGCTGCAACTTATCAGGTGCAGTCTGGAGTGACCAGCGTCTATCATGACCTCAGTTTTCTGAGCAGTGTTGGGCTAGACTTGACAGGCACGGATAATACAGTGCAACCAATTAATAGTAATTTTTTGGTTGGCTTCAACATTAGCCCAGGTACAAACTTCACGTTCAGCGACGTGAATGGTTTGACTCCACTTTCAGGTACAATCGAACACACTGGAACTGTTACCTTTAATAACCAAGTTACTGTTGGTAACTTTTCAGTTGGTTTCGATGCAACACGTGCCACCAACAATACCAGTGGTCTTTTTCTAAAAGACACAGTTTCTCTAAATACAACTTTGTTTGATTTGAGCGCTCCAGAAACACTGGTATTTGATGGCAAAGATTTAACCCTAGGTGGTGTTAAATTGCTGTTTTCTCCAGAGTTTGCTGGTATACTTGGCAACCCAAGCTTGGCAGGTGTGTTGGGTGGAATTGTACAAGTTGATGCTAAAGTTGTTCGAGTTGCTACGGTACCTGAAGGAGCAAGTGTACTTGCAATTCTTTCAATAAGTGCAATTGTATTGGCAACTAAGCGTAATAAACTGGTTTCTAAAAATACTCTGAACTGTTCAAGAGCGTCATTATAACTATTTCGTCTTAACCCACCGTCATAATGCCAAAGCATTATGACGGTGGGTAGTTTCTTTGGATGACTGAACCGGTGACCTGCCTACCCCCTCTCTTTTCCCCTACACTCTTACACCCTTATACCCTGCCCTACGGGCATTGACACAAATCAAAACCTTGCCCCACCGTTGGCGACAATATGCTGTCCAGTAATCCACCGTGACTCCTCGCTGACAAGGAAAGCAACAACATCGGCTATATCCTCAGCTCGTCCAATACGACCAAAAGGAGAACTTGCAGCAGCAGCTTGTTGCTCTTCAATCGATCTTTTGGCAAACATTCCTGGTGTTGTTGGACCTGGAACAACACTGTTAACTGTAATTCTCCGTTCCCCTAATTCTAGAGCAAGGACTTCGGTAAACGAGTTGACAGCAGCTTTACTAGCAATGTAAACAGCTAAACCTGCTGCAGGGTAAAGAGTGGTGCTAGATGAGACGTTAACGATGCGTCCACCGTTATTTATGTGCCGTGCTGCTTCTTGGAGTGTAAATAAGACCCCTCGGACATTAACCGCAAACACTTGATCAAACTGTTCTTCGGTTACGTCAGCAACAGGAGCAGCGTTGGCAATACCAGCGTTGTTCACTAGAATGTCTAATTGACTGAATTTCTCAATCGTTTGTTGAAATAAGTTACGTATGTCTGCTCGTTTGCTGATGTCAGCTTGCACGGCTAGAGATTGTCCACCATTGGCTTTTATAAACTGGACAAGGTTCTCTGCTTCTTCAGCACTACGGCCATAGTTGATGACAACCGTTGCGCCATCTTTGGCGAGTCGTTCGGCAATTGCTCGTCCAATTCCACCAGAAGCGCCTGTGATTATTGCAACTTTTCCACCCAAAGATGCCATAAATATTATTCCTGACTTAGTATTGAAGGTTAAAACTTTTGTTTAGTTATCTCATCCAGCAGTTCCTAACTGGATCAAATAGAGATTACATGACCTCAGGAGTTGCTGTCTTGGCTGATATTGCTAAAAATATTCCAATTTTGCAAAATTTTGTCGGGTTTTCTGTACAAACAACAAGTTGCCAAGTATTCATCAAACGTTGTACATTTTATTTAGCTGGCTAAATAAAACTCATGTATGTCTGAAAAACCCATACAAGAAACCATGTGCTGTTTGATAGTGCAAGTGTGTAAGGCACATCGCAATCAAGCTGCTACGGTTTTGGCTGAACTAGGATTGCATCCTGGGCAAGAGATTTTGCTGTTGTATCTATGGGAAAACGATGGGTTAATTCAATCTGAACTGGCTTCAAGAATGCAAGTGGAAGCCCCAACTCTCACAAAAATGATACACCGAATGGAAAAAGCTGGGTTATTGGAGCGACGTAAAGATGAAGAAGATGGACGAATTTGCCGAATTTACTTGACTCAAGCGGGGCGATCGCTCCAAGAACCACTCACCTGTGCTTGGAATCGTTTAGAAAAACGCGTATTAGTTAATTTAACACTGGAAGAGCGATTACTGTTTCGTCGGTTGCTTTTACAGGTTCTCAACAACCTAAGCTGAAGCTTGCTTCTTAGCTATTTATTTAGCCAGCCAATAACTCTGAAAAAACCGCTTGGAGTGCGTAAGGGCTTATCCAGAACGCGCTCTATTCATTCAAAATCCAAAATTGGAGTGCTGTTGTATGGATTTGTTGACGTTAGAGAGCTTGCCAGTAGAGTTACAGAATGCAATTGTACACCGTGATTTAGCTGTAGGAGAAACTCTTTTTCTGCAGGGAGACTCAGCATCATATTTTTTTGTTGTAGAAACGGGACGAGTGAAACTTGTTCGCTACACGAGTGGCGACAAAGAGGTGACTTTACAAATTGCTGAATCTGGGGATGGTGTCGCTGAAATTGCTCTGTTTTCAGAAACTTATCCCTGTACCGCAGTTGCACAAATGCATTCACGGGTTATTATTTACCCCAAGAAACTTCTTTTGTCAGCAATCTGTAACAATTCGGATCTCGCAAAAGATTTCATGACAATGCTGGTACGAAAAATCCAGGATTTGAAGATACGCGTAGAATTGCGAGATATTCGAGCAGCCCACGAGCGACTGCTACGATATCTACATTATCAAGCACAGTCTGGTGAACAAACCGTCGTTAACTTTGATCGCCCCCTCAAAGATATTGCGGCTGATTTGAGTCTTACGCCTGAAACCCTCTCCCGGGCATTGACGAGGTTGGAACGCGATGGGATGATTACACGAACACGTTTACAGATCACACTTCAAAATTTACCTGCGGCTTGATTTAAATCAATGAAATTTTCGTCTGCAATTCGATATCGTAACGAATTGGTTTAGATTTTTAGATAAAGTCTGAAAAACTGACTAATTAACTAGATAGGCTTGCTTCTATATCTATGCAGCTTACCCAAAGATGAGCAACTGCCACTCATTAAATCAGGAAAAGCCTTTGCTCGTGGATTTTAAAGAGCAAGGATCAACGCTAGCACTCTTTCCTAACGCACCCCTGCTAACTAGTCTGGATGCAGGATGGAGTGGTATTCATTTTGAGTATCATCATCAACCTGCTCATGATACCTCTGAGCATTACTTGACAATGCATACCGTTAGTATTGCCTTAGACACCACACCCTCAGAAAGATGGTTTGACGGACATAGAGAAAGCGAATATCAGACAAAAGGAACCACAGCAATTATTCCCGCTGGGACACTCCATCGTTGCTTGTGGGAAGCAGAAGTTCAATTTATGTTTGTGGCAGTTGACCCTATACTTTTGGTGCAGTTGGGCGTAGAAGTCGCTAAACCCGAGGATATTGAGCTGATTCCTCACTTTGCGACATTCCAAGATCCCCTGATTCTGGGTATCATGTCGTCCCTCAAAGATGAACTACAGTCAACGCATCAAAGGGATAATTTGTATGTTGAGCAGTTAAAAACGACATTAGTCTTTCACTTATTAAAAAAATATTGTGGTAAAAAACCTCAAACATCAACCTATACTGACGGGTTATCTAAGTCTAAGTTAAAACAAATACTTGAGTATATACACAGCCATGTTAACTCGGAAATAAAATTGACAAAATTAGCAGAGATGGCAGGAATCAGCCAGTACTATTTTTGTCAACTCTTTAAGCAATCAGTGGGTGTAACTCCATATCAATATGTACTTCAGTTGCGGGTAGAACGAGCAAAGCAGTTACTGAAAAGCCAAAAGATGACAATTTGTGATGTTGCGTTGGCGTGTGGTTTTGCTGATCAAAGCCACTTCACCAAGCATTTTCGCAAGCTGACAGGAATGACACCTAAGATGTATTGGAGACATTCATGAGTGCTGGATGTTTGAGTCAAGACGTAATACCGTTTCAGTTTGGAGGAAAGAATTAGAAACCAATCATTTGTATCAGGCCCGATCGTAAAATGATATTAGATAGACGTGCTGGCAATTTTTATATTGTTTTTAACAAAGAAAATATAGGATTCCTCGGAGGATTGCTATATAGATAAAAAAATTTCCTCTGCGCCAATGGAATAAACAACAGAGGAACTGACATGACGTGGATGTTTTCCTAACTTATAATAATATTTAATTAATGTTAGCGAATGTTTAATCACCTATTGATAGATATCATTATTAAGTTTTTATGTGTTTTTCGCTACAAAGTATACTGGAGCACATAATAACTTAATATTATCTAATTCTTAGAGAAGAAGTTAGGGTAAAACAAAATTAGTTACTCTCCGGATTGTGGAGTATTGTATTTATGTTGTATTTTACTGATGGGTAAAGCCTGCAAAACCATTTTGTTAGTCGAAGATGAGCCTGATGCACGATTTTTAATCTTAACTTCATTTGAATTAGCTAACTTACCAGTATCTTTTCAAGTCGTTGAAAATGGGCAAGATGCTGTAAACTACTTGTCGGGTAAAGAGCCTTACACTAACAGAGAGTCTTATCCACTACCAGTGATGATAATGACAAATATCAAGCTGCCCCATATGTCTGGTTTTGAATTACTTGAATGGGTTAAGCAGCATCCCAAACTGAAACATTTACCAGTTATGGTTATAAGTATCGCCGACGATCCAAATGATCTGATTAAAGCCGCTGGCTTAGGCGCTTGCTCTTACTTTGTTAAAACATCATCTTATGATGATTTGATAAACATTGTGGCGAAACAAGTATTGTGACATTAAGTAGAAGTAACGCTAACAATACCAGACCACTGCACTTTTTTCTGCTTTTCGCGGCGGTAAGAAAAGAAATACTCTGGGGTTTGATAAGTACAATAAGGGGCGATCGCCATCTGTTCCAAACTAATCCCCAACTGTTCGATCTGTAAAGTATTCACCCGCCGCACATCCAACCGTACCCGTTCTGGATTTGGATCTGGTAGTAAGGGAGAATTTGGTAGCTCGTACAATGCAGCGACAATTGCTTTTTCGTCGTTTTGTGGTATAATGCTAGCTCCAACTTCAGCAGCAACTTGCTCTGAGACTTGATAAACTTCACCTGCGATCGCTGGTCCCATCGCGATTCGCAAATCCTCAAGTTTGCTACCTTGTGCTTGCATTCGAGTGATAGCTTGGGGTACTATCTTGAGCGCAGTGCCACGCCAACCCGCATGCACTGCTGCTACTTGTCCTGTTTTCTCATCAGCAATCAGTACAGGCGTGCAGTCAGCTGTCGCGACCCATACTGCTTGCAAAGGCTGATTGGATATTAACCCATCTCCTGATACTAGGGCGTTCTCACCTTCTCCATCGACCTGGTCACCACCTTCTGCTAAAAGAGCCACAATTTCTGTTGGAGTCAGGACGGTATTGCCATGTACCTGTTTTAAGCGATAAGCTGATGCTTCTGGATGCAGCACCTTTGTGAGTTCTGACGGATAACTAGGTGAAAACTGCTGAGTAAAAAAGCCATGATGCCAGGGTTCCAATAGACTACAGGTTAGATAGGGTAACCCTTCCCATGTGCGCCAGTGCCAAGCGTGCATCTTTAACCAAACCTAAAAACAAAATCAATAGCAGCCAATTTATCCTAGCACTTGGAAATTTAGGTGAACTGCTATGGCATTGGATCAACAAAAGTTGGAAACTGCTCTACAAGTAGGGCGTAAGAGTCCTTATTTACAATTTTCGCTACATCTTTTTGACACTGTTTCTTCAACGAACCAAATCCTCTGGGACTTGCTAGCCCAAGGGGCTGAATCAGGATGTGTCGTCATTGCGACTGACCAGACAGCAGGAAGAGGACAATGGGGTCGTCAATGGATATCATCAGCAGGGGGATTATATCTTTCAGTGGCTATAGCAAACGGCAATATAGCGGCAGAAAATAGGACTGCTTTTTCTCTCCCCAAACTATATGCTACCAACAGCTACCAACTCACCCTGGCTACTGCTTGGGGAATTGCTCAAGAGTTACGAAACTGTGGTGTTCCTGTTGATATTAAATGGCCTAATGATTTAATATTAGTCAGCCGAAAGCTTGGCGGTATTTTGACAGAAACCAAAATACACAAGGGTGTCATCACTCAAGCAGTGATTGGTGTAGGGTTAAATTGGGCAAACCCTGTACCAGAAACCGGAATCAATCTGGAAATGTGGCAAGCAAATCAGCAGACTAAATTTGTCTCATCTCTGGAAATGCTTATTTCTAGAGTTTTAATTGGAATTGAATCCGGTATACAATGCTTATTGCAAGAAGGAATCAACATACTAATATATCGTTATCTAAAGTTACTGAGCAACATAGGTGAGAAAGTGTACGTTAACAACACTGTAGGGACTATCATTGGCGTGACAAATACTGGGGAACTTCGGGTTCGTATGGAAACATCTGAACTGAAATCAGTAAAAATATCAGAAATTTACCTTCAGCCCGGTACAATCAGTTTGGGTTATGGGGCTTGAAACTGTAACTTAATTTCTGGACAAAGCTACCCATTACTAGTCATTTTTGGGTTACCCAAGAGCACTACTGGCCCACCGGATAAACGTTCTTAGGAACTCAAAACGCTGTGTAAGACTTAGATCAGATTTGGTTCCAAATGCTCAATAATGAGTGTACCCAACACAGCAACAGCGAATGAGACTGGAAACCTATACTCACAGCTTACGGGAGTATAGGTAGTTCATGCTCTACAATACACAAAACACCAAAAAAAACAATGACGCAGCGCAATAACTCTGCCGAGAACCGTTTGCATCAATTGTGGCAGCAATGCCTATCAACAAGACGCTTTGCGTCTACGCTCCCAGCACAAAGTCTCGCTTGGCTTGGCACCATTACTATGCTAAGTAATGGTGGCTTGGTGTTTGCTCAAACTGAATCAGCAATCGATAATATTGTTCCCACTGCTGAAAGTTCTCAACCAGCACCATCGGTGAATAGAGTCAAAAGAGAGACTTTTAGACACAACAATAGCAGCCCTCCACAAGAAGAGACAAAATCGCAATCCGACGAATTTTCTCAACGCCGAGTTAGACTCAGACAAAGACTCTCTCAGGCAAAAAGACCAAGTCCTGCAGTCGCTCTCAGGAATTACAAACGCTATGCACAAAGTTCACAGCCAGAGGTGGCGATCAGAAAATTCAAACCCCGTGTGCAAGTTTCTGTACGTAGCGAAAGTGCTAGAAACTGGAGAGCAAGGTTACAAAGAGCACCTCAAGTAGAGATTCCACAATTTAACGTAAGTGTGAGCAAGGAACAACCTCGACAAGAGGTTTCCCAAGAGAACAACTCGCCTGTTCCACGCCACCTTGCACACTGGAGGGAACCCTACGCCAATTCCACCAAGATCGATAACCTCCGCACGGCGCTGAACTCACGCCAAGGCACTGTCTCTTCTACTGACGACTCCACCCCGAAAGATTACAACAACGCTTATATCGACCCAGGCGAATACAACACTGGTGCTACCGATAGGTATCAACCACCGAATTCTGTAGTTATTACACAACAGTCCAATACTGAATTACCCCGAAAGAAAGCAAGTTGGATTAGAAGAAGCAAACCTGCCACATTAGCAACTGTTCCGCCAGTCAGGCATGTTGAAAGAGGTGAACGAAACTCTCTGGAACGTCCCACTCATAGGACTGTTTCTCGTTCCATGACTCCTAGTCGGCATCGCAGTTATCGAACGGCTTATAGAAGTATAACTAAAGATACATATCATCCCAACCGGTTTATCCCCGACTTTTCCTCCCCTACAACAGTGAGTTCTGTACCTATTCCCCGACTAGGTGGTACCTTACCAGCACCAATGACGGCTGAAAATGTTGCACCTCGTCCCAGTAATGTCACTTATGACATCCCGCTAGCAGCAGTATTGCCGCAAGTAAACTACGGTGGTGTCTATGGTGGTAGAGTCGCAAGTGGTTCGGGATTGATGTATCCCCTTTCTGTACCCTCTACGATTAGTTCTCTGTTTGGTTGGCGAACTCATCCTATTACAGGCGATCGCAGTTTCCACTCTGGTACAGACATAGCCGCAGCTATGGGAACACCTGTTTTGGCAGCCTACACTGGTAAAGTAGAGAGTGCTGATTGGTTGGGCGGCTACGGTATGACAGTGATAGTTAACCACAGCAACGCCCAACAAACTCTTTACGGTCATATGTCAGAAATCTTTGTTCAGCCCGGTCAATTGGTTCAACAGGGAACCGTTATTGGACGAGTTGGTAGCACTGGTTTGTCCACAGGACCCCACTTGCACTTTGAGGTGCGCCAGCTGACACCCGAAGGATGGGTTGCGACTGATCCAGGCGCTCAATTAGAGTCCGCCCTTGGTCAATTAATGCAATCGTTACATACAGCTCAGACTCCTCGGCGACCAGGTAGCTAGAAAAGTGTGGGAGTGAAGGAGTGAAAGAGTGAAGGAGTCAACGAAAAGAATTATTAAGCATTAACTTTTCCCTCCCTCTGTTCCTCCTTCCTCTTTCTGGTTGTCCCTTTTTGCTTACAAGTACCCGTGTTCAACCAAGAATCCGGGTGTTATGTCATTTGGAATTGTCTGTGTACCTTCTTTCATGTCTGGATTGCCAAAACAAAGGAATTTTTCGACGTATTTGCCAAGAATATCCCCCTCTAAATTTACCCAACTACCTGGACTGACATATTGGAGGTTGGTTTCTTTGTAAGTGACGGGAATCACTGCGACTTTAAACTGCGAGAGTTCAAGCTGATAGTCGGCTACTGTCAGGCTGATGCCATTTATAGTAATACTTCCTTTGGGGACGATATAACGGGCGATGGCATTTGGAGCTGTAAACGTCATTTCCCAGGAAGTTTGTGTCGCTTCTGCTGACACCAGTTGACCAATACCATCCACGTGTCCCATAACGAAATGACCGCCCACTTTACCCCCCACTCTCAGCGATGCTTCTAAGTTAACGTACCTCTGTTGTGTTTCTTCTTGTCCTAGTGTTGTGCGGCGCAGGGTTTCTGGTGAAGCCGTAGCGATAAATCCATTTTTTAAAATTTTTTCTACCGTTAGGCAGATGCCATCTACAGCGATGCTGTCACCCGTCGCTAAATCTTGCATAATGACATTAGATGGCCCAGTCACACAAGTGATTTGCCAAGAATCCCCCTCCAGGGGTTTTATGGTTCCCAATGCTTGGATTATTCCTGTAAACACGGCTTTTTTGCAAAACTAACTCTATTTATTGCTTATTTTTGCCCAAAATCAGCTAGTAATTCTCACAAACATTTCTAAAATTTAAGTATAATTTAAGACTAAAAATTATGTTAAAAGTTCAAAATATTTACATTTATGACTGCGCACATTTAGAAAAGTAGATTATTGTCGAATTAGGCTTGTTTGACTTACTCTAGTGTTCACATCCATTTAGGAGTTTAATAGAGGCAATTATAGCGAATGAAGAGTTATGTTTATCCTAACCCCAAAATGATTACAACACAAGTACGATTTTTTACAAATTACCATAGCGCTCAAAGGATTTTAGAGGCTTAGCCAATGCTTGAAATGAAAGTCGCTGGCATAGCATTAGATGCCATAACCCGCAGCCCGATTGTACTGTTGAAAGATGCTTCAGACCGCCGTGCATTGCCAATTTACATTGGTCAAGAACAAGCTAGGGCAATTATGGGCGCACTGGAGAATCAAAAGGCTCCAAGACCCTTAACTCATGACCTGATTGTGAATATGCTGGATGCATGGAACATCGTTTTGGAACGGGTCATCATTCATTCGTTACAAAAAGATACATTTTATGCAGCTTTAATTGTGAAGCAAGGCGATGTCAAAAAAGAAATAGACGCGCGTCCTAGTGATGCGATCGCGATCGCCCTCCGTACAAATACTCCTATTTGGGTCATGGAAGAAGTGATTGCGGATGCTTCTATCCCTGTAGATCGGGATGCAGATGAAGCAGAACAGCAAGCCTTCCGGGAATTTATCTCCGATCTCCGACCCGAGGATTTGATCAAACGCTTTGGCAGTAGCGAAACGTAAATGAGGTATAAACAATGAGTTATCAGTGACTTGCAGCAAACTCTTAACTCGGAACTCTGTTAAAAATGAAATACCGACGTTTTGGGAAAACGAATCTACGCTTGTCTGTCTTTTCCTTGGGGACAATGCGCTACTTAGCTTCAGAGGAAAATGCATGGCAGACCATTCACAAAGCCATAGTGTTGGGGATTAATCATTTAGAAACTGCTAGAGGATACGGAAAGAGTGAGGAGTATCTTGGTCAGGCAATTTCGGTAGGGTTACCAGTTAACCGTTGCCAAGTTCACATCACCAGCAAAATTCCACCAACAGCGGATGCTGACACTATGCGTCGGTATATCGATGAATCTCTGGAACGATTAAAGTTAGATTATCTAGATTGCCTGGGGATTCACGGTTTAAACACATGGGAACATCTTGACTGCGTAAAAGCCAAGAGTGGCTGTATGCAGGCGGTGCAGGAAGCTATTGCCGATGGTCGGGTGCGACACGTTGGTTTTTCTACCCACGCGCCTTTAGAGATTATCTTGGCAGCAATAGATACAGATTTATTTGAATTTGTCAATCTGCATTATTACTATTTTTTTCAACGCAACGCAGAGGCAATTCAGAAAGCTTATGAGAAAGATATGGGTGTATTTATTATTTCTCCTGCTGATAAAGGAGGACGTCTGTATACGCCACCCCAAACCTTGAAAGATTTGTGTGATCCTTTTTCACCTTTAGAGTTAAATTATCGGTTTTTACTCAGTGATCCTCGAATCACCACTCTTAGCACCGGACCAGCACACCCAGATGAATTAACAGAACCTTTGCGAGTTGCAGATTGTGATCAAAAGCTAACCCCAGAGGAAATAACAGTCTTTGAACGTTTAGAATATCATCAAAAGGCTGTTTTGGGAACAGACAAATGCAGCCAGTGCTATGAGTGCTTACCGTGCCCAGAAAATATCAACATTCCAGAAGTGTTGCGATTACGCAATCTTGCAGTTGCCTATGACATGGATGATTTTGGGCAATATCGCTACAGAATGTTTGAAAATGCTGGTCATTGGTTTACTGGAATGAAAGCGAGTCGTTGTACAGAATGCGGTGACTGTCTGCCCCGGTGTCCAGAAGAGTTGGATATACCAACTTTGTTACAAGATACTCATAGTAGGCTGAATGGATCATCAGGACGGCGATTGTGGGGTTAGCAACAATCGCTCAAAAATCTATAGGAATCCGGTTTAGTTTATGAAGTTACTAGTCTCGTTAGGGAACGCTTAACAGGGAACGTAAACTGTACCTAGCTGAGCAAAAATCTGCGGAGGAATCCTATAGATAAATCTGGGAGTGATCATTTTCTTGATTTCGTCAGTTCTATAACTTGCTCAAAGTCGAAATTTTCAACCAAAACATTCAAAGCCTCAATCAAATCTATTTTATCTACTGGAATTTGTTCCATCAGTTGAAGAATGAGCAAATCGTTGCCACCACAAGCAGCATTGTGAAGCTGTCGTATCCACTCGGTAGGCATAGTTCCCATCACAGAAGCCAGGTTAGGAAAATTGGTCATAACCTTACAAATAGGTGGAGTGATATCTGTATTTGTTGTATTTTCTTGATAAAGAAATTGCACGCCCAAATATTTGCTTATTTTTTCCAAAATATCTTGTTCTTGAATGGGTTTACTTAAAATATCATCACAGCCAGCACTCAAAATTTTGAGTTTTTCTTCTTCAAAAGCGCTTGCCGTTATGGCAATGATGATGGTTTTATGAGAATGTTGATGTGTCTTCCTTTCCCTTTGCTTAATCAAGCGAGTCGCCTCACAACCATCCATTAAGGGCATCCGTATGTCCATAAAAATTAAGTGCGGTTGCCATATTCTCCAGAGAGTGAGAGCATTTTGACCATTCGTGGCTTCTTGTACTTGAAAGCCTAGGTTGTTTAGTAGGTTGACCAATAGCATACGATTGGTTTGCTGATCCTCGACAACTAAAATCCGATAAGCGGGTTGTTCAGAAGCTAAGCCAATGGCTTTATGACTTGTGAACTCAAGAGTTTGTGTTTTCGTTTCTGTTGCCTCCTCTACAGGAATAAAAAAGCTAAACTGAGTTCCAACCCCCAAGGTACTGCTAACCTTGATTTGTCCTCCCATCATTTGCACAAACTTATGACTGATGGATAAACCCAAGCCAGTACCTTCACCAGATTTTAAGCCTGTTGCAGTTTGTTCAAAAGCTTGAAATAATTTATCGAATTCATTGGGATGAATGCCAGGACCAGTGTCTGTGACCTCAAACAGGAGATGGAATGGTGAACTGTGTTGCTGCTGTTGTCTGTCTCTACTACTTTGGTCTATTGATACCCGAAGAGTGATACTTCCTTTTTCGGTAAATTTAGTAGCATTATCTAGTAAGTTTATTAAAACCTGACGCAATTTACTTTCGTCAGTTGTGATATACTGCGGGACTTGAAGGGTACGCTCAAATATCAGGTTTAAGCCTTTGGATTGAGCTTTGAGTTTGAGCATTGCCTCTAAACTATTAAGCAGATAATATAAATCAAATTTATTCTCATTAAATGTCATACCTCCCGCTTCAATTTTGGACATCTGTAAAATGTCGTTAATTAACACCAACAGATGTTCACCGCTACGATTAATGATATTCAGGTATTTCTGATGCTCTGCTTTTAAGGAAGTGTCGCGGTTCATCAGTTGGGTAAAGCCAAGAATTGCGTTGAGTGGTGTTCTTAGTTCATGACTCATATTTGCTAAAAATTCGCTTTTAGCACGGTTGGCTTTATCAGCGGCTTCCTTCGCTTCTTTGAGTTCGGTAGATTGCTTTTGCGTTTGTGCTAACAATTGTGCTTGTTGGATTGCGACTCCCAATTGTGCTCCAATTTGAGTGACCATTTTGATTTCTGCTTCTTTCCATTGACGAGGAGCAGAATTTTGATACGTTGTTAGCAAGCCCCAAAGTTGATTGTTGCAAAAGATGGGAACTGTAATATACGCGCGTGCTTGAAATTGTTCTAAAAATTCAACATAACAAGGGTCAAATCCAGCTTTGTAAATATCCGAAACGCACCGAGAAGTTGCGCCAGAACGGAAATAACCGCCCTGGGTGTCGTACATATAGGTGTCCTTTATGATATGGTCTGCATCCCCAACACTTTTGATCACACAATCGGTTTGGTTTACTGCGTTTTGTGTGAATTGGGATTGATTCTTTTGTAAGCGCTTTAGCGCTTTCCAACCTTCTGCTACTGACTCGGAAACAATGTCTCCACTCCAGTCAGGATGAAAGCGATAAACGAGGACGCGATCGCAGCTTAACGCCTGTCGCAACTCTTGTGTTGTCGCACTGAAAATTTTCTCAATTTCCAAAGTTTGACGCATGCGTTGAATCACAAAGGCAATTGCTCTTTCTCGTTCTGCACTCTTAGCGAGCAATTCTTCTGCTAGTTTACGTTCTAGTTCAGCCTCTGCACGGGCAGCAAAAATTTTTAAAATTGACTCTTTGCCCAAATCAATCTCTAGAGGCTTAACATCCATCACCACCAAATAACCAATAACCTCGCCGTTTGAATTGACTAGAGGAACGAAATAGCTGTGAATATTCAACTGGGCGATATCTTTGTTTCTAAGTAAAAGTCTTGATAACTCATCATTAAAATGGCAGCAGCATGTTCCGCCAAAGACGAGTTTACACTGTTTGTGGGTAATCGCAGCGATGTCGTAGTTGAAGTTTTCATCAAAATCAACACTATTCCAGAATGCCAGGGTACGAAGTTCAGTTTTGGTTTCATTCGTAAATTCACTAACAAACACATAAGGAACTTGTAACACTTTGGCAATATAGCGTACGCATGAGCGAAAGAATTCATCACCAGTTGTATAAGCTGTTCCCTCAACAATTAATTGCAGTGTGGCTTCAACTTGCTTTCTTTGAGTGATATCACTAAAAGTGCAGACAACCCTCTCTACACGACCATCATTTCCGATCTGGGGATCTGCATTGACTAATAGCCAGCGTTGATTTTGGCGAGTGGGATCTTCAATCCCCATGACTATATTGTGAATGGGTTTTTGCAGTGCTATTGCTTGGCGCACGGGTTGTTCTTCTTCCGGAAGAGGCGTACCATCTTCACGCAACAACAACCAACCAGCACCAAATACTTGACGCTGTTTATCATGGGGATTTCGATTCAGGAGATTGTTTGCTGCTTGATTACTGATGAGAATTTCAGCATTGCAATTGAGTAGTAAAACTCCTACTTGCATCTCTCGGATCAGCATCCGAAAGCGTTTTTCACTTTCTTCTAAAGCTTTTTGTTGTAATAAGTAATCTGTTAAAGATTGGTCGAAGAAAGAAGTTAATAAGGCTAAAGTTAACATGAATAATGCCGCAACCCCAATGGCAACAGCCAGCCAGAACTGATTCATTACGGGAGATTGCAGTTTTGATAAATATTTGTGGGGCATAAAGTGAGTTGCCCACATTCCTGTGTAGTGCATTCCACTGATAGCAATTCCCATTAAAAAGGCACTGCCAAGTTTCTGCCATATCGCCCCTTTCAAGTCTTGATTTTTTCTCAGTCGAAACGCTAGCCAAAGAGCTGCGAAAGAGGCAATGATGGCAATGAGCACCGACAGAGTAACTAACTTTAAATCATAATCAAGCTTTGCCTGAAGTCGCATAGCTGCCATGCCCGTGTAGTGCATTAAAGCAATGGCTAGTCCCATGCAAATGCTACCGCCAATTAAAAGTGCTGTTGAAATAGAACGGGTCAACAACGATAAAGCGATGCTAGAAGCAAGCACTGCAAACAGCAGAGACAACAGGGTCGTCCACACATCGTAAGTCACAGGCTGAGGTAATTCAAAAGCTAGCATGGCAATAAAGTGCATTGACCAAATGCCCATTCCCATTGCGACAGCCCCCCCCAACAGCCAGAGTAAACGCCTGTTCCAAGCAAGCTGCACTCTTCCTGATAAGTCTAAGGCTGTGTATGAAGAAATAACTGCGATCGCAAACGAAAGTCCGACTAATTCTAATTTATACGTGCCTGTTAACTCGCTGTACATATTTTTTTATGCGTTTACCCAACAGACTACTCAAATGTGAACCAACTATTTTTTATGAAGTCCTATACTGGTGGTCTGTAGAGATGCAGCAACATGCCCTACCAAACCAGCTGCAATTTCGTCAGATAAATTTTATCTTTCACATCTGCACCATTGAATAAAGAATATAAGTTTTTCTGTTAATTTTAAGTGACAAAGTGATGAGGAAATTATTTTATTTTTCGGTCAAATACGTAAAAATCCGCATTTTCTTCACGAATTCTATAAAATTCCCCATCCCTGAATGTGGTAGGACGGGGTCTAAGATCGTTTCACTTTAAGGTTGATACAAATAGGCAGCTTTAGGAATAGGGGGGACTCGGGATCCCCAGAGGGGATAGGGGGGACTCGGGGTCCCCAGAGGGGATAGTTGACATTCTCTCGCTAACTTCGACAGCATTGAGTTGCTCAAGAATTGACCAAATGTACTGTAACATCGGTTCTAAACCAGTACCTGTAACCGCCGAGATTAAGAAAACAGGAGAGTAACAAAGGTGATTTAACTGCGTCGCCAGCACTTCCAAATCCTTTGTTTCCCTATCAACAGCATCAATTTTGTTCAGCGCCAAAACTTGCGGACGTTCTGCCAAACCCCGTCCGTAGACTTGCAATTCTTGTTGAATTATGTTATAATCTGCAACCGCATCCTCACTAGTTGCATCAATAAGATGTAGGAGTACGCGTGTGCGCTCAATGTGACGTAAAAAATCGTGTCCCAGCCCTGCTCCTTGAGAAGCACCTTCAATGAGTCCGGGAATATCAGCAAATACTGTGCCATCTCCAGTGGGTTTGCGCACCACACCCAAATTTGGAACCAAAGTTGTGAAGGGGTAGTCAGCAATTTTGGGACGTGCAGCAGATAAAGCTGAAATCAAAGTTGATTTTCCGGCGTTAGGTAAGCCAATAATCCCGACTTCCGCCAAAAGTTTCAACTCCAGACGAAGTGATTTGATTTCCCCTGCTAAGCCAGGGAGGGCGTACTCAGGGGCGCGGTTGCGGTTACTTAAGAAATATTTATTTCCCAGCCCACCTTTACCACCTTCAGCAACGAGCAAAGTTTGTCCAGGTTCGACTAAGTCTCCGATGATATCATCAGTTTCCGCATTATAGACAACAGTTCCTGCCGGAACTTCAATAATTAAATCCTTGCCATTTGCCCCTGTGCGATTATTTGGTCCACCACGAGAACCGTCTTCTGCCTTAAACAGGTGGTTGTATCTAAAGTCGAGCAACGTTTGCAGGTTTTCTTTAGCAACGAACAACACTGAACCGCCTTTTCCGCCATTTCCACCAGAAGGACCACCAGCTGGCACATACTTTTCTCTGCGGAAGGCGACAATACCATCCCCTCCCTTTCCTGCTTCAACTTCAATTTTTGCTTGATCAATAAATTGCATAGTTTAGTTAGTCATTAGTGATTAGTCATAATGACTAAATATACGGCGAAACATCCTCACCACAATCATCAGCAAGATAGGATAAAGCGCGGAAACGTAAACCTACAAGTTGTTCATAGAGTGGGTTTAGTTTGCACAATGGCGGAATGTGAACGATTTTGCGTCCAAACAGCGTGACATCACGCTCGAAAGGACACTGTGAAGGTATCATCTTACATAAAAAACGAGCGACTCTGGGGTCTTGGATGTCTAGCTTGTCAAGCCAGTCGCGCATGGGGCGCAACGCATCAATTTGACGTTTTGTAGGTGGGGCTTGTAAGGGAATTGCAGTCGTTGTAGAACTGAGCTGCTGTGGGTGTTCGAGTGTGTGGCGGAGGGCTTCTAACAGGTTCTCTGGCTGTTCTAGGGCTTTGCACAACTGGTGCAGTAGATAGTCTTCGCTGGAGGAATATGTACCGTCTGCGATCGCAACTAAGACTGCTGTCCGTAAGAAATTTTCTGCTGTCTTTGTACCTTTGCCCAAGACTGCAGCTAATTCTTCTGGTTCTATTGGTTCTAATGACTCTATCTTGATACCAGGAGCGAGCTCATCCTCGGTAATGGTGGTAATTAATTCCTGTTCTTGGGGGTCGAAGTCACCATCAGCCCAAGCGATCGTCAGGAGTCCACGCAGCCAAGCGGCAATTTGTTCGCTGGTATAGGGAGATTTCACAGCACTTGTCATAAACTGACGCCTCAAGCAACTCTCACGTCTATACTAACCTGTGCTTAGATGACAAAGTATGGTGTTTGTTGCCAAAACTTTTCAGAGTTTTGATTGGTAAGTCATGCGTTCTGAGTTATTTTTTACATCATTTCTTGTACTTTAGTTAGTACTCCACACTTAGGGTTATCTTACGCTATCATCCATCATATCAATTTATTGATAATAATTTCTATTTATTAAGACAAACAGTCAAGCGAGCTAGTCGAGGTGCGAATGACTAAAACTAAAGTTGACTTAGGTATTGTATAAGAAACTTTACCACAGGTACTCAGACAAAGTTACTCAGCGCAATAAAAAACGTTGTCGCTTGGGTTGAGTTACCCAACATTTGTGACAGGAAAATTTTGGTAGGAACAATTGCTTTTTTAAAAACTTTGTGGATGAAGCGTTAGGAGTGCAAGCGCCTGTGGCGATCGCTTGTTCAAAATCTTTGATGAGAGGGGGCGATTGCCTACGGCAGAGCTACGCTTAACGCTCAAAAGGCAGATGCTGCTAGACGTATCGCAATAGCTCGAAAATCCAGAAAGTTTGTTGTCATGTCCAAAGAGCTACAATCTGAAAGATTCACCATTATTTTTTCAGACTAATGAAACCCCAAACTTACCAGGAAAAATCAAAATTCTGGTTAGACCAGGATTTGGGTAATTTGGAATTGTTGAGTGCCAATTATATCTCTCACGCCTTCTGTCGGCATATACATGAGGGATTTGCTATTGGAGCTGTTTACAAAGGTGTAGAAGCATTTGCTTATCGAGGAGAAACCCATTTTGCCCCTGCTGGCGCTCTTATTGTGCTCAATCCAGAAGAAGTCCACACTGGATATTCAGCAAGTGAAACTGGGTGTAGCTACCGAGCAATGTATCCTAATCCCACTTTACTACAAAATGTGATTGACGAAAATCTGAATGACTGTCGAGTTATTCCCTACTTTCCATTTCCCGTCATCAAGGAAAATTAGTTGGATGTATTGGCATTATCAAAGCTTCCGAAGCCAGAGGACAGTTACCCTGGTTACTCGTTGATCCATCTGTCAGAGGTCAAGGAATTGGGCATAGACTGCTCAATGAAGCTCTAGAATTTGCAAAGCATTGTGGATACACTTCCATTTTCCTAAAGACAATCAGTGAACTACCCGTTGCTGGAAAATTATATCACTCAGCAGGGTTTGTCAAAACGGTAGAGTGTCATAAGCAGATGCTTTGGGGACAGGAAATTATCGAGTAAGAGTATGAATTACATTGGAATCTTTTGCATCCGTCCATTGATAGAAATCGATAAAGTTTGCGCTTCTGTAGTACGGCAGATTCTCACTTGATAAAATGTGCCTCTGTTAGGAAGTAGAGGACAATACTTGTTAAATTTAATTAACTAATCGCCGTAAGTCCCCCGCTATAGTGGTACTCCACTTAGCGCGGGGATTAATGCTGGTCGATGATAAAGACATCCCCAACCAATGTTTATCGTAGATAAAACGCGGAAGTGGGATGGCTGAAAAATCTCCACTCTCTAGGAATTTCAAACGAGCAAAACAAGTCTAAAATAATAACATTAGAGCCTAGCGCTCCTCAGAAAAACATTGGTGACGACCAACCACTTGACACAAACGGACTGGTAAAACAGGTGAACAGTGCAAACGTTGGGAAACGTAAAACAAACATAGAATTCTTTTGGATTCGCTACATAAGAAGACTCCGTGGGGCGTCAGGAGTCTCAAAACTGCCTGTGGAGGTGAGGAAGTTCGAGTCTTGGACGCCACTTCCTTCAAGTCGGGAAACCCGCCCAACGGAGTGGCTCCGCTTCCCGGCGAGTCGAAACTTCCGAACCCTTTAGGGTATCGGAGCGTGGATGTTGCTGTATGTTTTCGGACTTAGGGCATCTGGAGTGACGACGAAGGAAGCAGGAAATTGAACAAGAGCAATCTTGTAAAGCCCACACCATACCCGTCAGGGTTGGTGTTGGGAGAACGTCACGCTATAAGCTGTGGCTTTGCTGCTCTTTGGGTGTAAGGATAAATAGCCAACCTACTCCATCCCTCAAAAGGCAGAATGCTCAAAGCTATCAGCTAGTAGCTATTAAAACAGTGAACAGTGAACAGTGAACAGTGAACAAGAACTGGTAACTGATACTGCGCTTCCTTGATAACTGATAACTGATAACTGGTAACTGATTGATTGATGGAGATGGATGTAGTGCAAGCGATAAACACAGAAGTTAAACAGCGCGTTCAAGAACTGCGACAATTACTACAAAAAGCGAGCTATGCCTACTACGTCCTCGATTCTCCCATCATGGAGGACGCAGTTTACGACCAGCTGTATCGAGAATTGCAACAGCTGGAAAATCAGTATCCAGAATTGGTGACACCTGATAGCCCGACTCAACGAGTGGGAGAGAAACCAGCAACTCAATTTCTCTCAGTTCGTCACAATGTTCCACTATATAGTTTAGAAAATGCGTTTAACATTGAAGAATTAAAAGCATGGGAGGGACGCTGGCGGCGACAAGCAGCTAACGTAGGACAGGTAGAATATGTCTGCGAGTTGAAAATTGATGGTTCTGCCTTAGCGTTGACATATGAAAATGGTGTTCTCACCAGAGGTGCAACCAGGGGTGATGGAGTGACAGGTGAAGACATCACACAAAATGTGCGCACTATTCGCTCAATTCCCTTGCGGTTAAATTTAGAGACGTTACGTGAAAATTCTCTCCCAGAGAGGATAGAAGTGCGAGGTGAAGCGTTTTTACCATTGGAAGTCTTTAAACAAATCAATGAGGAAAGGCAAAGCCGAGGTGAATCAGTCTTTGCTAATCCTCGAAACGCTGCTGCAGGTACTCTCAGACAATTAGACTCCCGAATTGTAGCCCAACGGCGATTAGATTTTTTTGCCTACACGCTGCACATTCCAGGGTTGGATGACGCCAGTATTGCTAATACCCAGTGGGAAGCGCTGGAATTATTACAAAAGTTGGGGTTTCGCGTCAACCCTAATCATAAGCTTTGTCCTTCTATAGATGATGTTGCACAGTATTACCAATACTGGAACACTGAAAGGTTGAATTTGCCTTACATGACAGATGGTGTGGTGGTAAAGCTGAATTCTTTTAAGCTTCAAGAACAACTTGGGTTTACGCAAAAGTTTCCTCGTTGGGCTGTGGCGCTGAAGTATGCAGCCGAAGAAGCACCCACCCGTGTAGAAAATATTGCTGTGAACGTGGGAAGAACCGGGGCGCTGACTCCTCTTGCTCAAATGCGCCCTGTACAACTCGCGGGAACAACGGTTTCTCGTGCGACTCTACATAATGCAGACCGCGTTGCTCAATTAGATATTCGCATTGGCGATACAGTGATTGTCCGCAAAGCTGGGGAAATTATTCCAGAAGTCGTGCGGGTTCTTAAAGAACTCCGTCCTGATAATACTCAAAGCTTTGTTATGCCTTCCCATTGTCCAGTTTGCGGACAACCTGTGATTAGGGAAATGGGAGAAGCAGTGACTCGCTGCGTTAATGCTTCTTGTGCGGCTATCCTTAAGGGGGCGATTGAACATTGGGTGAGTCGCGATGCTTTGGATATTAGAGGTATGGGCGAAAAACTGGTGCATCAACTTGTGGATAGAGAAGTGGTGCATTCTGTTGCTGATTTGTATAACTTGACAGAAGATCATTTGTGTGGTTTGGAACGAATGGGGAAAAAGTTGGCACAGAAGTTGGTGGAGGCGATCGCCCAATCAAAAAACCAACCTTGGTCACGCGTGTTGTATGGTTTGGGTATTCGTCACGTTGGTAGCGTGAATGCTCAATTGTTGACACAGAAATTTCCCACAGTAGAACAGTTAGCTGAAGCTTCACAAGCTGATATTGAAACTGTTTATGGTATCGGTGAGGAAATTGCCCAGTCTGTATATCAGTGGTTCCACATCAGTGCGAATCAAACTTTGATTTCTCGCTTGAAAGATGCTGGGTTACAATTTGCTAGCACAGTGGAAGAAACAGGACTGAGTCAGAGTCATCAAAAGTTTGTTGGAAAAACTTTTGTGATTACTGGTACGCTTCCTACGTTGAAGCGGGATGAAGCAAAAGCATTAATTCAAAAAGCTGGTGGAAAGGTCACTGATTCTGTAAGTAAGAAAACAGATTTTTTGGTTGTTGGGGAAGAGGCAGGTTCTAAGTTGACAAAGGCGCAAGAGTTGGGTGTTCCTCAATTGAGTGAAGGGCAGTTGTTGGAGATATTGGAGGATTGAACCGCACCAAGTGCACATATAATTCTACGTTGTTTAAGGGAGCGAACACAAGTACTAACCATCTTAACCCGCTTCTATTTCCCAGCACGCAAATTTTTAATCTGAACTCCGGCTTTTGAAGGAATTAAAATAAATTTGATCCAGATATTATTAAAACAGCAAATGACTATATCTACCCCTTCCAGGATTACCTGTGAGGGGTTTGTTTGTTGTAAGCGATAAGCCTTTTAGACTGGTAAATAGCGCTTCTCCCTATCTTGTCGTATCTGTTGTTGCTAACTGAGAACTCTGCCCGACGACAACCATTCCTTACCCAAATAATAGTTCCAAACTTGTAAAAACACTTGCCTCTACCTGAAGTCATAGAACTTAGCGTCCTATGAACTTTATCCAGTCTGAGTTGTAGTCTTATTATCACCCTAGCGCTCTATTAAGTTTAACGGGCGTTGCTATTTGTGAGGAGTCATTTTTGAAAAAGAATTCAAAATTCACAATAACTAAGTCGAAAGTAACAAAAGACTTGCTCAAAAACACGGAAGCTGAGACATGATCAAAGAAGTCGTTGGCTGTAATGACTCCGCTTGAACAAACAGCGTACTTTGGTCAGGAAAGGCTGTCCAATTTTGGTTGGATAAACGCTCAGACGCAACAATAACTTGGGTTGAGTGCTTTGGATCATCGCAAGACCAATAAAGAGTAGGGGGTTGTGTGCCGTATGCGTAGCGAGTTGCCGCAAGTGCTTGACCATCACTGACAATTACATTAGCACTAAAGCTGGTGTCGTATTTTGTAGCCAGATCCGTCAACTTTTCTAGCGTGGCACGTAAGGCTGACAAAAGAGTAGTACCTGGAGATGACTGCCACATTTCCACCAGTAAGGCAAAGATATGTTCAGAGTCAGTCATACCCTTAATTAACCGATATGTGGAATCAGAAAGGCTGTCACGTATGGGTCTATAGAGCGTCTGTTGAAAGTTTGTGATCTCACCATTATGCACAAACAACAGCTTGTCACTGCGGAATGGCTGACAGTTGCTTATGTCGAGCGGTTCGCCTGTCCCAGCGAGTCGGACATAGCCCAGTGCACAAGTAGATTGTACATAGTGGCTCAACTCTTCCAGGTTCGGATCGTTCCACATCGGAATAGTGTTCCGGTAAATAAATGGTTTACCTTCTTTATCGTACCAGCCTACCCCGCTTCCATCTGCACAAACTACTCCTGACTTTAATTCAACAGAATTGTAACTTTGGTTGTAGAGCGAATGCTCTTGCTTATAGAGCAACTCATCTAATCGGATGGTATTACCAAGGTAGCCAACTAATCGACACATAAGAAAAACAAAACAACTCTACTGAGCAGGGTACACTCACTGCAATAATGTTCGTATCTAAAATTTTAGCACGCTAATTTTTTCTAGTGAGCCAATACAGGGGGATTTGCTGCTAAGGGGTTAAATAAACAGCTGGTAAGTATTTTTACCAGATGGCACAAGTTCACACAGCTTCTTGTATTAATCGCCGATAATTCCACCCCACGTGAGTGGACCAACAACCCCTACCGTATTAGAGACTATCTCGCCAAACTTTTGTATTTTAATGACGGCTGCTTTTGTGTTTGGACCAAATATACCGTCTATGGCACCCGTATAAAAATCTTTAGATTTTAAACCTTCCTGGAGTTGTTTCACGACTTCGCCCTTTTCGCCTTCTCTCAAAAATTCTCCTGGTTCTTTGGGCCAATCAGAGCGAGGACGTAAAGCCTCCCACGTTTTTCCCCCTACAATCCCATCAGCAGTAAGCTTTCTACTCTGCTGAAACTTTACCACTGCGGCTTTAGTTTTAGAACCAAACGAGCCGTCTGTTGCACCTGGATCAAACTCGTTCTTTCCATCTCGAAATTTCAGTATAAACTGCAAATCTATGACTTCTGATCCCGTAGAGCCTTCCTTGAGAACTGATACTACCATGTGCCCCCAGTTATTTGGCGCTGTAAATTTTCTCGACAATTATACGTATATTGCTATGTCTTTAATGATTGAGAAAAAATTAAGATTAGGACTTACGCACCATCTGCTGTGAAACCCGGTTTCCTCGTTTGTCTTTGGTTGCGAAACAGACGATTTTTGGTACAAACCGGGTTTGTTTGCGTAAGTCCTGAAGATGAGTAGTGGTGTTTTAAACCTGTTACCTATGGAGTCATCGCCCCCTCCTGCCTGAAAGGACAGATGTGTCATTCCGCCGTGTTTAATACCACATTTTCAAGGGTTCTCATCCTCCCACTTGCACCTGATAGAACTTCCATTCACATCAGGTGTAATCAATTCAACCTCAAAAACTTCTGCAAAGCACTTTGCCACATAAGAGCGTACCTCCAACAAAGAAATATCACGAATCCACTGAGCTAAACTACCCACAGGTTTATCAGCAATACCACAGGGTACAATACGCTCAAAACCTGTCATGTCAGGACAGACATTTAATGCAAAGCCGTGCATGGTTATCCAACGGCTGACTTTAATCCCAATAGCAGCAACTTTACGCCCTTCTAACCAAACACCTGTGAAACCTGGATTGCGTTCTCCCTGTAAGCCATAAATTTTGAGTGCCCGAATTAAGACTTCTTCTAGTTGACGTAAGTACCAGTGGAGGTCTTTACAATAATGCTGCAAATTTAAAATTGGATATCCTACCAGTTGACCGGGACAATGATATGTGACTTCGCCACCTCGTTCAACTCGATGCACTTCATAAGTACTGTTACTATGGTCAAATTTCAGAAATTCTGAACTAGCTCCTTGTCCTAATGTGTAGACAGGCGGATGTTCTAACAAGATTAGCACGTCTTCTAAGGTAGGGTTTTGAATACGCTCAGCTAGAAGAGTACGCTGCCACATCAGCGCATCTGAGTATGGTATTACTACTTGGTTATATAGCAAACATCGATTTTTGTGCAAAGACATGTTACAAACAAAGAAAAAACTCAACTAGAATACAGAGCAAAATGTATCTCTGGTAACCAATAGGGATTCAAAATTGTCAAGCTATGCAAAGGATTTTAAAGGAAAGTCAAGGAATTGGTTTTCCAAAATACAAGATGCTAGTTTTGAATATATAACCTCAATGGAGTTGGGAGGAATTCTCTGCAATAACCATCACGCCAAAAAAATAGTCATGAATGGACTGGCTGATGACACCTAAACAATGGTTGACATAAAATACAAAATAAGAATTGCAAAAAAAACTTGTGTATTTTAGGAAAAACGATTAAGCCTCCTGAAGGAGAAAACCGAAGATGTCTGCGTGAATAGCTAATTGCTTTTCAACCGATTGAAATCATAGCAAAGACTCGTTAGGTAAAGATGGGCGAAACGTCACAAAAACTCAGATTCAGTGGGCTTAGGCTAGGCGTCTTACCAGCGATAAGTCGTCGCAATAAGCGGAGTGTAACTTTACGTTAGCGGCGTCTTCCGCTGTAGCTTCCAATGTCTCTACGGACACGGGAAGCACAGTACAGGCTACGCGCAGTAAGCCTCTGCGTAAGAAGCGGGCACTCATTGTTCGGTAGTCAGTTTAAATCTGTTCACGATTGATTCTGGCGACAGTCATACACCTTACCGCATTTCCTTTTCATCCAATACAAAATTCACATAAAACATTGAGCGGGAGAGTTTACATGAAGCTTGTCATCCACGGCAAAAATATTGAAATCACTGATGCAATTAGGGATTACGTGCATCAAAAGATTGAAAAAGCGGCAAGTCATTATCAAAACATCACCCATGAAGTGGATGTCCATCTGAGCGTAGCTCGTAATCCCCGAATTAATCCCAAGCAGTCAGCTGAAGTCACTATTTATGCCAATGGCAGTGTTATCCGTGCTGAGGAGAGTAGCGAGAACCTCTACGCCAGTATAGATTTGGTCGCAGACAAAATTGCCCGTCGCCTGCGTAAATATAAAGAGCGGCGTCAAGAGAAGAAAACACACGCGCAAGAAACAATTGAAGGAGTTGTTCAAGAGGCAGTAGTTACAGATTTAATTGGCGATCGCACTCCAGAATTGCCCGAAGAAGTCGTTCGTTGTAAATATTTTGCCATGCCTCCGATGACTATGGCAGAAGCTTTAGAACATCTGCAATTGGTAGGACACGATTTTTATATGTTCCACAATGCAGAAACTGGGGAAATTAATGTCATTTACGAACGGAATCACGGCGGTTATGGTGTGATTCAACCACGTCATACCAATAATGGTCATACCAACGGCAAGAACAGCAAGACAAGCAATGGTTACGTTGCTATGCCGGAGAAGACTTTCCAGAATAAGGTGTAAAAAGAAGTAAGGTGAGTGGAGCGATTGTTCTGTTGGGCGTTAAGCTAGCTGCGCCTCCGGCAATTGCCCCTGTGGGGCGGCTCCCTCTGGGAGCATCGCTTCACTCACCCTATTCTAAAATCTAGCTTTATTCACATCGATGGCCTAGAAACAGTGCTAACTCATCCTATTAAGCCGTTTGCAGTTGTTGCAACGTTTTGAGTGCTTCTTCAACATGACCTTTGAAGTTAAACATTGAGTCAAAGACATACTGTACAACTCCTTGGTTATCAATAACATAAGTCACACGACCAGGTATCAAACCGAAGGCTGTAGTTGCACCATATTGCTTCCGCACTTGGTCGCCTTTATCGCTTAAAAGAGTAAAAGGCAGTTGGTACTTCGTGGCAAATTTCTGGTGAGACTCTGGTGAGTCACCACTCACACCAATAACTTCTGCGCCTGCTGTTTTAAAAACTTCGTACTGATCGCGAAAGGCACACGATTGAGTTGTACATCCTGGTGTGTCGTCTTTAGGGTAAAAGTACAGGACGACTGCTTTGCCGCGAAAATCTCTCAGGCTAACTGGTGAGCCGTTTTGTGATGATAGGGTGAAGTCGGGAGCTGTGTCTCCTACTTTGACTGCCATAGGTACTTGTAGTATTTCTTCATAAAATCTTATTTTAACTGTTTCGCGGAAGTTCCCAGCCGTAACGTAACGTTACGGCTTTTGGTAGTAATGGTGCGATCGCTCTGTATCCAAACAAATGTGATCTGCCGCTATGCAGAGCGCGTTAGCGCAGCGCCCCCTTAGGGGCTAGCTATCGCCCTTATTCTACGATTGTTTACAACAAGATAAGATTAGGTTATATGATGTCCGTCTAATCAACCGTAATAAAAATCTCGTAGCGTCGGATCGTCCCCGTGTCAGACCGTCAATCTTAATGATGGGTATTCAAGCGGACATGATATTATTCCTTCAAATTCTAACTGGAAGTGCTTTGGCAGAACTTACTGAACGCCAGTGCGTCTCGCAGAAAAGGTATCGCCTCACCTAAAGATAAGGAGGACAAATGACCCAAGCCTTAACCAAACAAGTAACCTTCCATGAGTTTATTGCCTGGTATCCAGAGAATCCGCAACTACGGTATGAACTACATGATGGAATAATTATTGAGATGACAATTGGTAACCCCAAGCAGCCGACTATCTCTGTGTATCAGCTGGTTGAAGGCGAGTATCAAGTGACTCAGTTTAGGGGAGGCAATTACATTCAATCACCGACATTCCCAGAACTTGTTTTAACCGCCGAACAAATTTTTCAGGTTGGCATCAGTTCCTTGGGGGAGCAGGATTAGCCAATGGTAGAAAGTACATTAGGAGTTACGCACAAGTAACGGAAGAATCAAACCGGACGAGGCAAGAGAGGACACAGGGGAATGAGAGTTTGAGAGGTATTTTGCGTAAGTCCTGTACATTATTTCCATGCTGAATAGAGAATGAGCGAGGAACAGGAAGCTGAGAAAAGACTGGCAGGTCTTGAATCACATTTTAACTTGTATTTCATTGTACAAATTTATCTTGATTATCTGTACAAGGTGGAGTATTTTATAGTACTTCATTCAAAACTCCGCTTATGGGTCGTCTGACTTCGCTTGATGTATTTCGCGGTATAACTATTGCAGCCATGATTCTTGTTAACATGGCGGGTGTTACCGAACCTCCTAAAGTCTACCCTCCACTACTCCATGCAGATTGGCACGGCTGTACCCCAACTGATTTAGTCTTTCCTTTCTTCTTGTTTATTATCGGTGTAGCGATGACTTTCTCCTTGTCAAAGTACACTGGCGATAATAAACCCACAGCACCTGTTTACTGGCGTATCCTGCGTCGCGCTGCGATTTTATTTGCTTTAGGGTTATTACTCAATGGCTTTTGGAATAAAGGTCCTTGGACTTTTGATTTGAATACTATCCGCATGATGGGAGTGTTGCAACGCATTAGCTTGACATATCTGCTTGCTTCTATTGCCGTCCTTAAACTCCCACGTAAAGGACAATGGATACTGGCAGGGGTGTTACTCATCGGCTACTGGTTAGCCATGATGTATGTGCCTGTTCCTGGTTATGGCGCTGGAGTCCTGACGCGAGAGGGGAATTTCGGTGCTTACATAGACCGCTTAATTATTCCTCAAGCACATCTTTACAAGGGCGATGGGTTCAAGAATCTGGGTGATCCAGAGGGACTTTTTGGCACTATTCCCGCTATTGTGAGTGTATTGGCTGGTTACTTTGCTGGACAATGGATACGCGAACAACCAGTTAAATCTCGTACAAGCGTAGGTTTAGTCTTATTTGGTATTGGTTGCTTAATTATTGGTTGGGCATGGGGCTGGACATTCCCGATTAACAAAAAGCTATGGACGAGTTCTTATGTTATTTTTACTAGTGGCTGGGCATTATTATTACTTGCATCTTGTTATGAACTTATTGAAGTGCGACGGGTACGGCGTTGGGATAAACCTTTTGAAGTGCTGGGATTAAATGCCATTTCCCTTTTTGTTGCTTCTGTACTGCTGATTAAAGTTTTGGTGAGAACTAAAGTCGGTTCTGGAGAAAATGCTCCTAACACTTATGATTGGATTTACCAGAATGTCTTTGCATCTTGGGCTGGTGCGTTGAATGGTTCTTTATTGTTTGCTATTGTCACTGTATTACTTTGGGTGGCAGTTGCTTATGTGATGTATAGGCGACGCTGGTTTTTCAAAGTCTAAATTTCGTTCTCGCAATACGTACAAAATCATTCACCGCTTACGGAAGTTTAAGACTGAAAAGTTTAAGACTGAATGATGCGGTATTCGCTGCTGTTCAATTTAGTTGTTAAAGGTCATAAGAAGATGAGGAAAATACTATACATCTTACAGCACTTTTCAGGTAAGTGAGGTACACCATTAACGAGGGTAATCATTAGTCCTTACAATCATGACTAGACGGTGTACCTCATGAACTTGCAATACGCTGTAATTGGTCCAAAAGGAGCAGGAAAGACATATATTGGAAATAAAGTTAATAAAAATACAGACATAAAATTCTTAAGAGTAGAACCAATATGGCTGAAATTAACGCCTGGTGAGAATGGTTGGAAAAGAGTAGAGAAGGAAATCGACAAGGAGTTTCAGCAACATAGTAAAGTGATGATTGAAAGTTTGGGGGCAGGAGAAGGATTCAATCAAATGCATTCGTCGTTAAGAAATAAATATGAAGTCAAACTGGTAAAAGTGTCTGCTGATTTAGAAGACTGTTTGAGAAAAGTGAGAAATAGAGATAATTCAGATCACATACCAGTATCAGATGAGAAAGTAGAAGAATACAATCAGATAGCAGGAAGCATTAATCATAAATGGGATGCGATTATTGATAATAATGGTCCGGCTACTGATGAAGATATTCTGAGGGTCATTGAATCTATATAAAGTATGAGTTAATAAGCTAATAGAAGTACGGATCAAACTTTCTCCTTGGCTGGTGTCGCGATTCCTTGCCGGACTAAATTTGCCTCAAGTTCCTTGATGAATCTAAAGTCTTCCTCCACCAGAGGCTGACTTAAGCTTCCAAATGAATTTTCACATGCCTTGGGTTTCTTCTCAAGGAAACCAAATGCCCGACGGAATTCATATGGACTAGTCTGAATTGGTGAGTCAAAATGACAGGAAATAATTCGCCCAAAATCCCAAGTTGCAACTTTGTCAGCCCAGTTGAGTACTTGTTTTGGTGCTTGGGGAAGAATGAGGATTTGCAAAATTGGTGCGACAAATGGACGCCCATTTCCTCGTAGGGTATCAAATGACTGCTTCGAGTTCTCTTTCCAGCGGAATGGAAATAAACCGAAGTACGCCTTTGGTGAGTGGTTTGGTGCTTGAAAAGTATCGCGAAATGTCTGCACCAGTCCAGTTACCTCCAAGGCACTTGGACGAAAGTAAATCGCAAATAAACATATGCGTTGCCATCCTTTGCGGCGGTTTGCTTCATTATCCTCAATCGCCTCGAAGGTATTGTCTCTGGCGTGAAACAGCAAGGGATATGGATCTAATTGGATAATAGCCGGTGGTTCTTCTGGCACAGATAGAACAGAATCAGTTACAAGCAGGGTGCGCGATCGCCTGTGCAAAACCGCAACTTCCGCAAAAGAACCCCGCCCAAGGTTAATGTCCAACACTGCATAATCAAACTCATCAGCAAAGGGCGCTTGTCTGCTGTCCTCTGGCAGCACTTGAGTTCGTTTTTGGGGAAAGCCAAGCCAACTCAACGGCAGATTGAACGGTAAACTCCACTGATGCGGGGCAATGAAAACCTGTGCGCGGGGAAAGCGTCTGGCAAAGGGACCAACGAAAACTTTGTGCTCCAAACCAGAACTGGTTGGCAGAATGATATACTTAACCTCACCGTGCTTTGCTACCAACTCGTTCACCAGGCGCACACACTCAGTCGTGGGAGCAACGGGTGCATAGACAAGTAAACCGCCTCCCCAGAGCTTTACAACAGTCATACGAATCGGTACGATGGTGTAGAGGATGCCTTGAAGCTGCTCGAATGTCCAGATAGTGTCCTTAACTATTTCCCTACACAGTGTCCGCCGCTTACCGTAGGGGTAGAGTGGTACAGCAGGCCAAAATGACCATGACCAATCTTTCGGATTTGTACTCGGATGCATCCATTCCTCTTGCGGCTGTACCCTTGAGTGAGGTTCCTGTGAGTTCATTGTCCTTCTACCTCAGAAGTGCTCCTTTTCTCGTTCCTTGCGTCTAGCTGGGAATGCATAGCTGTGGGCTGCTGCCTCAATATTATAATAATCATTGGGAGGCAGAGCCTCTGGTAGTGCATTCCCATGCTGAGCATGGGAACGAGCAGGAATTCGCGTTTCTAAAAACTACGCGCCCACAGCTTCTTTAGCAGCGTACATGACTTCTACAGTAATTTGAGTCATATTCCGCTCGCGAGCAAATTTCTCGGTGTTACGTTTTACTTTACCACGCACAAAGCCAGGAATCTTATTCAATTCTGCTTGAGCATCCTTAGTCCATGCCAAATCAGAATCAGCAGAAATGCCCTTGGTAATGACTTCCTTGGTATCGTGTCCGCCGAAGATTTCCAAGAGGTGGTCTTCCATTCCTAAGGTAAAGGAATTATAAACCAAATCCGCAATCTGATTTGTTCCTTCGTAACCCATGAATGGTTTGTAACCAATGGGAAAGTTTTGGATGTGAATGGGTGCAGCAATGACACCGCAGGGGATATCCAAACGTTTACCTACGTGGCGTTCCATTTGGGTACCGAAGATAGCAGAGGGTTCGACGCGGGCGATCGCATCCCCAATAGCCCCATGATCTTCAGTGATCAGCACTTCATCACAATATTCGCTCACCTGCTGGCGGAACCACTCTGCATCATACTTGCAGTAAGTTCCAGCCCAGACAACGTGAATGCCCATTTCTCGTGCCAGAATCTTAGTCATAGCAGCGGCGTGAGTGCTATCACCAAAGACAACAGCTTTCTTACCGGTCAAGTTTTGACAGTCAATCGAACGAGAGAACCATGCAGCCTGCGATACATACAGAGTTTGCTCGTTGATAAAGTCTTCGTAATCAACATCCGCGCCTTGAGCGTTAATTACCTGCTGGATTTTACGGATACAGCGAGCAGTTTCCACTACTCCCATTGGTGTGATATCTACGGTTGGGATTCCGAATTGTTCTTCAAGGTAACGAGCTGCCATTACACCGAGTTCCCGGTAAGGGACAAGGTTAAACCAGGCGCGGGGAAGGTTTTTCAACTCGTGAACAGAAGCACCTTCAGGAATCACAGCATTGACTTCAATACCCAAGTCAGCCATCAACCGCTTGAGTTCTGTGCAGTCGTGCTGGTTATGGAAACCAAGTGTGGAAATACCGATGATGTTGACGGAGGGCTTTTCTGTTTTGCCTTGAGGTAGTTCGCCTTTCTTGCGTGCTTTTTCGATGTAGTATTGGACGATTTGTTGGAGAGTGCGATCAGCAGCTTGGAGTTCATTAACGCGGTAGTGGTTCACATCCGCCAGCAGAACATCGGCTTTCGCCTCCAGAGATGCCCTTTCCACAAAGTTTGCTAAGTCTTCTTGCAAAATGCTGGAAGTGCAGGTGGGAGTTAACACAATCAAGTCTGGGTGTTCTTCTGCATCTTTACGGGTAATGTTGTCCACCACTTTTTCTTGTGAACCGCGTGCCAAAACGTTGCGATCAACAATACTAGCTGTCACTGGCGTGAAGTTTCTCTCCCGTTCTAGCATAGAGCGCATGACGTTAAAGTAGTCATCACCCAAGGGCGCGTGCATAATAGCATGAACATTTTTAAAGGAACTGGCAACCCGCAGAGTACCAATGTGGGCGGGACCTGCATACATCCAGTAAGCCAATTTCATCTTTAGTGTTCTCCCTTTTTCTGAAATGAACTATATCCGATAATAGGTGGACTTATAGTGTGCTTGTTTTTTAAATCGTTTCTGATTTTCGCAGAACTTGTAGCCCCCAAGAAATGAGATTTAACAGAATTGTAATAGAGGTGCGATCGCTGAAACCAGCTTACTAATTCGGATTGGGCTTTTGATTTAAACAACATTTCTGTTGTCAAAGTGATACGAATCTTAACTTTTAGGCAAATTTCTTATAACTAGTGACTGTGGCTGTAAGCCAGATATTTTGAGCAAACACCTACTTGATTGTTATCTAACGGTTTTTACTATTGATAGATGTTTGCCTCTACGAAAGGTAATATTGGAGAGGTTTTGCCTCCCCAAGCTATTCCCAAGCAAAGCGCGGGAACGAGAAACACTTCACCTTTATGCAGATACTAAGCGTCGCAAAGATTCTAAACGACGTTTGGCGGTGGCGTTATTTGGCTGAATTTTGAGGGCGTCTTCATATGCTTGCAGGGCTTGAGCATTTAATTTTTTCCGCTCGTATGCATGACCAAGATTATTCAGCGCTACCACATAATCCGGTTTGATTTTGAGAGCTTCTTTATACTGACGAATGGCGATGTCATACTGTTCTTGAGCAAAGTAAGCATAGCCTAACCCATTGTAAATATAGGCTAGTTCCTGTTGTTCTTCTTCACCATCAACTCTATCTTCTTCAGCAGCTTTGATAGCTTTTTGAAAGAGAGTTACCGCCTGGGAAAATAGTTTTTTCTCAGAATAAATACTGGCTAATTCGTAATATTCTTGAGTGGTACCGCTTTCTTTGGTCAGTTTTTTTCGCAACCTTGACATAGAACCTTCAACTCTACGACTTTTGAATACCTGGCGAAAAATGCTGACAACTGCAATTAAGAGCAGACCGACTAAAATTGATAGATAAATAGTTGCTAGATTGCTATCCATTGTCTTTAGTAAAAGTTTCTTCTTATCTATATATCAGCTTATATGGGACAATGAGAATTATGAATTATGAATTCTAAAAAATTTAATTTCTAATTAATAACTGAGAAGTTCCTAATTTAGCGTAATCCCCAATATGTAGAGCGTTGCTTAAGCCACCCAGAATTAATATAACGGGCAATGGCTTGGTTAACTTGTCTTCGTAATGAATCGTACTGCAATCCCTTGGGCATGACCACAGATAACGGTTGGGTTGATAGCTTAGTTGAGAGTAACCGATACTGGGGATATTCTTGCACCCAACCACTTAAAATACTAGCATCTGCGGCAAAGGCATCAGCTGTGTTTTTTTCTAACAGTGCGAACGCTGCTTGATAAGAATTTACTCCCACTAACTCAGCATTTGGTATGTAGTAGCGCACATCGGCAATGGTGCTAGAGTTCTTGAGGACGGCAACTTTCCGTTTTGACAAATCACTCAGTCGTTGAAATGATATGTTTTTTGTGACTAATACAGTGCCATCAAAGTAGTAAGGAACACTGAAGCTGACTAAGCGAGAACGTGAGGCAGTTGCTGTGACTCTGGCGATCGCCAAATCAACTTTATGATCCAAGACTGCAGATAGGCGATCGCCATTAGCAACAGGTTGTAATTTCACCGCATCTGGTTTGCCCAGTAAATCTACTGCCAATGCCTTAGCTAAATCAATTTCTAAGCCTTGTAAGTTACCGTTTGTATCTTTAAATCCTAACGGGCGCAAGTTATCTTTGACGGCAATCCTGATATAGCCCCGCCGCTGAATTTCGGGCATTTCTGCGGCAGATGCTGATAGTTGTGTATCTGCGACTGTGACAAGGGAAAAAGTCAAGAGGAAAAAAATGGCAGCGGATATGAGCAGATGTAACCGACAACCTGCTTTCGATCTGTTACATCCGATATCCATCTGTTTATACCTTTATCCTTTAGATTGACTTGCCAATTCAGCGACTTTGCCGAAGCTTGCTGGATCGAGGACTGCTAATTGTGCCAACATTTTGCGGTTGAGTTGGACATCAGCTTTTTTCAGATTCCCGATCAACTGGCTGTAACTCATACCATGTTGGCGTGCAGCAGCGTTGATGCGGGTGATCCAGAGGCGGCGGAAATCGCGTTTGCGTTTTTTGCGATCACCATAGGCGTTCCGCAGCGCCTTCATGACTCTTTGATTCGCCGTTCTAAACAGAGTTGAGTGAGAACCGCGAAAACCTTTGGCGAGTTTGAGAATTTTTTTGCGGCGTTTGCGAGCAACGTTACCGCGTTTTACCCGTGTCATATTGTTTTAGTTCCTGAACAAGTTACAAATAAGGGAGCATGAGACGTACGTTTTCTTCATCGCGCTCATCGACAACTGCCATTTTCGACATGTCGCGTTTCTTAGTAGAGGTTTTGTGCTGTAGCAGGTGGTTTTTGAACGCTTTGCGACGTACAATTTTACCGCTACCTGTAGCGCGGAATCTCTTTGCCGCGGCTTTACGGGTTTTGAGTTTAGGCATGGACTGGCTTTTATTCGACACAATCCATCATTATAAACTAAGAATTTTGAAACGAACGGCATCAGGCGCTAGCAATTGATCTGCCGTCTTCATTTGTTTATTGCGAGGTCTTACATGTAAAAAATCGGGCAGCCTTAATACAACGAAAGCGGGGTACGCGCAGCGTCTGGTTGAACTATTTCTTTTCCCCCTGGCTTGACCCGCGAGCGTATCGCACCCCTCTGGTACGTTTGCAGTTAAGTTACTGTAATGAGCATGTGGTGATTATGCTCGCTCAAGTTAAAACTTCAGTCTGTAGTAGCGCTTTGCGTAATCTCTTAAGAAACACAGGGAACAGGGAACGCTTAACAGGGAACAGGTGTTTCTTTCATTCGTTGGGGGCGTGTAGTCGCGCCCCTTGGGCGCTTACATCTTGCACCAATAAAAAATGATGGTATTTTGTCACTCAGTATGAAACCAAAAGTCCTTTATATAGCGAAAAAAGCCAAGAAAAGTAATGTAACTTTATTCTGCTGCTTTTAACTATGCCCAGGTTTATACGGAAAGGTGCAAGATCTGAGTAATGCAGTTACTGCTTCTTCTGTTTCTATCAACCGATTGAGATCAAGTGCAATATCATCTTCAACCTTCAACAGTTTAGCTGCTTTTTTTACAGCTTTTTGCTCTTCAAGTGAGTAATCCTCATCGGCACGAGACATTTGAATTGCATGATACAACAATGACCTTGATTTTGACCAAGTAGAAACATCAACTGTAATCTTACTCACCAGGTTTTCTAAATCAGCATTTTTCTATTCAAATGTTTTGTATTTTTCTATTACTTCTTCAGGAGCGCCAGCAAGACGCTGATGATTTAGTAACTAGTTAAGTTCGGCTTCTGAAACTTCTCCATCAGATCCAGCAATAGCAAGTAGTGCATATCCATAGTTAAGGTATGCTTCAATGGGAATTTCGGAAATACCTAAGTTCTTTTTCAGAAATTCTGAAGCAGGTAGTATTTCTTTAATGTTGCTCATCAATTACCTCTTTGATTTTTTGAAAATTTACTGTTTGGCAGATGCCATTTATTATGGCCATAGCCAGTCAGGTTAGGACGTAGACTATAAGGAGATTTATTACTTCACTTGGATCATTTACGTGATGCAATCCAAGTCGTTCTCAAACAAGCAGCGTCCTAATGAAGATGGCTATGGCTATACTTATCAATCCTTGGAAAAACCAGAAATTTCAATTTCTTCCTGGCTAAAGGTTTCCTTTAATATCTTGCGCAGAACACGCTGGATATGAAGATGTTTTCCAGGTTTGACCTTCGTCAGCGTCAGAAGCAACAGGTTATGCTCCCCAAAATTTTCTATTCCAGCGACTCGCGTGGGTTCGAGAACATCGTGATCATCCGCCTTTAACTGCTGTCCTACCTTCTCAACGACCCTGTAGACATGATCTAAATTGGAGTCATAGGAAACGCTAACTTCTACCCTTGCATATATATACTGCTTAGAGTAGTTGATAATTGAGCCAATATCCCCATTGCGAATAATCTGTAATTGACCATCAGGATGTCGGACATGAGTTGTTCTCAACTCAATCGCCTCCACAATCCCCTCAACACTTCTTTCTTCCATTTTCCCAGCTTCGACATAGTCACCCACCAAGTAATAGTTTTCAAACAGAATCAAAAATCCACAAACAACATCATTAATCAAGTTTTGTGCCCCAAGACCAACTGCTATACCCACAATCCCTGCACCTGCTAAGATAGGCGCAGGATCAATGCCAATGAGCTTGAGTATGGTAACTCCGGCAGTGAAGTAGATGAAATATTTCGCGAAACTCCGCATTAAGGGAATAAGCGTCAGCCGTTTCTGACGGTCTGAGTCATTTGAATCTGTAGTTCTTAGGTAGAATTCATCAAGGATGAAGTAGGCGACTTCAATCAAAACATTGCTAATAAAGAAGACCCCAATAATCTGAACAATTGTGGGCGTATAAGCACTTATCCAAGCGATAAACTCTATTTCTGGAACAACGAGGTTTACTATGCCGACATAGAGGACGTATTCCAAACATTTTTTGAAGAGTGGAATAAGGTGGCGTAAACGCTCGTAGAAACGCAGCAGATTGTTATAACTGGAATATTTAAGACTAAGGGCATCGAGGGTATCAACGATAGTAGCAACAGCTTTGACAATGAGTAAACCAAGTGTGACGATGATATAGATTTTTAAGGCAATGTAAAGATATTTGGAAACGACTTCTGGGAGGTAGAAAAATTTAGCGCATAGGATAGCAGATGATATCCAAATAGTATTAGTGATAGTTTGTTTTAAAACCTTAAAAAAAGCTTCGGTACTCTCATCATTAGCCTTGATTTGATCAGCTTTCTTGGCGTAATCGCAGACCGACTCTATACCTCGCTGTAATGGTGGTATGCTAAACTTAACCAGGAGCAGCAGGCTCACACTTTTCAAGCTCGCCGTCAAGAAATTGAGCCAAAATTGAGTCGGAATACTGCGAACTAAGTTAAGTTGGAATTCCTTGATGTTTCCGCCTCGATAAATGATCACCCCATTCATAGCAATCAGCGCCAGACACAGTACCACACAAATCAAAATCAAAAGTCTGCTGATATTTCGGCGCAGGAAGGTGATATTCGCAGTTCTCCCTTGAAGCCAAGAAACCTTATTAAACTGCCTGAAAATTATTCCAATCAGCAAGTTAAATAGGGAAAAAATAAATACGAAAAAGACGACTTCAGCCAGGATAATTAATATAATCATCTTTTGAGTATCAATGTCAAAGAATTGAGAGAGTGTGATTAATATTATCAACTGAAGCCAGCTTTGCCAAGATTAAGTACTTTTGTTCGGAGATACGTTTATTGATAAACTACTCTGCTATAACGTTAAAAAGAAAACAATCAAAATCACACTGAGGGTAATAGCGAACAAGATGGCGTATTCGACTCTGCGACTAAAAAATCCAATCACAGCAATTAAGGCGATCGCAAGACCGAGAATGCCAATATACTGCACCCTTTGCAACCCTTTAGCTATTAAAGGGTCATTTTGAGTACCTGGTGGCGGAGTTTCTTGAATTGTGTCTCCATACTGATTTTTGGGTTGCAACTCTCGCGTTGGTAAAGCCATAAAACTATTTCCTACAACAAACTAACCAACTTGCCATCCGAGATAGTGCGTACTTTCCCTGCATCCTGTGAATCCTATTATTGCTGACTATAGCAGTCCCTTCTGAATCAAACCGCCCTTCGGGCCAGTCCCCCTACTCTTACGGGAAGCCGGTGAGTCGCAGAGTGACACGCTGAGTCCCAAGGGGAAACGCGCAAGCGACGCGAACGCGTCTACGTGACGGAAGCCGCCAAGACGGGGGCTGGACTCACCAAGACACATAAAACGCACCAGGTATGAGAATATCAGAAAAAAGTGCTTTCACAACTCATATATGAGTGCTACATACTTTCTCCGGTGTTTTACTTTTTTAGTAATTTTTTAAGACATATTTTCTTTCTTTTTCATATTTATTTTTTATTTAAAATGAATAATAAAAATACTGTCTAAAGAGTGATTTTTTTAATCAAGTAAAAACAAATATTGATGGTCTTATAGTTTGATATCTTTTGATTTTTCCTGTAGCAACAGAAAAGTCACATATTTGCCATATAAAATTCATATCTTGAAAGACTCTTTACCAAGTAGACCTCTCCGAAAATGGCTATGAAACCAATACCCCGCGCTTGCACTAAAAATCATTTTTGAAGAGGTCTAGTGTCAAAATCTTGAAAAGCAATCAGATTCAGGACTCATCTGCGGCGGGAACGTCCGCAATAAGGTTTTTTTACAGAATTCAGAGACTTCCATACTCCAAACTCAACTAAAATTAGGATTGTTTAAGATATTTAAATCTTTCACTCTCCCATGCAACTAGCCAAGCCCCAACAAACGGCTGCTATTCTCAAAGCCGAGTGGAATGACTTGATTGTCGAGTACGCTCGTTTAGAAACAGTCGGAGATTTTGACTTTGCGATGCCCAAACACGCTATTAGTGTAGCGTTTACTCCCCATGAACGTGTCGCTTGGTCGGTGGATGGGGAGAAGCCAAAAACGACTGCATTGCCTGCTGGGAGCGTGTTTTTGTATTCATCCCGTGAGTTTGTATGGCATCGGCGCGAGAAGGAGAGCGAATATGTGAATTTGATGCTAGAACCGCTTTTGCTCAACCGACTGGCAGATGAAAGCGGACTGTCTACTCCCGTTGAGTTGCAACACCGGGTGATTTTTCCAGATCCAACTATTGTGCATGTGGCGCAGTTGTTGAAATCAGAGGTCATCACCGGCGGTTTGGCGGGCAGTTTGTATGTCGAGTCGTTGCGAAACCTACTAGCAGTGCATCTGCTGCGAAACTACGGTGGAGTTAAAAGTGACTCTACCCCGGAAGTGGGTGTTCTCGATGTGCTGAAGCTCAAGCAAATTAAAGATTTTATTGAAGAGAATTTAGCGGAAGAATTGGCGATCGCCAATCTCGCCGCACTTGTGCCAATGAGTCAGTTTCATTTTGCCCGTGCCTTCAAAATGCAGGTAGGAGAACCACCACACCGCTACATTCTGCAACGGCGAATAGAACGAGCAAAAGTTTTGCTAAAGGTGACGCGGTTTTCGTCGGCAGAAATTGCTTATCAGGTAGGATTTTCCAACCCAAGTCACTTTAGTGCACAATTTCGCAAACTTTTGGGGGTAACGCCGAAGCAGTTTCGCGACAGTGTTTAAATTTTCAATTAAATTTTTAATGAAATTTTCAAGCTGTGTATATCGTGTTGTAGCCGAGTGCTACGTCTATCACGTCGCCTGAAATGAAGCGGGCATGGTCGCTAGCCAGGAAAGTAGCAGTGTCGGCGATGTCCTGCGGGTCAAGCGCAGGCTTAACCTTTATCGGCAGCATCGCACCAACCACCTTGTCCTGCTCTTCAAAGCTTTTCAGACCCCCTGAGCGTAGCTGTCCCTGTGAGCGATACATCGGGGTGTTGACAGGTCCTGGCGCAATGGCATTGACTGTAATGTTGGATGGTCCAAGTTCTATCGCGGCTGACTTGGTTAACCCAATGACAGCCCACTTAGTAGTGCCATAAGCACCATTGCCCACCACACCCTGACGTCCGCCGATGGAGGAAAGTGTAATGATGCGACCGCCGTTACGCGCTTTCATGTGCGGGATAACTGCCTGAATTGTGTTGAATACGCCGTTGATATTGACATCAATTGTATCGCGCCACTGCTGCTCGTTCGAGCCTTCGATTGTAGTCCAGATAGCGATGCCAGCGTTGGCAACCGCAATATCTAGACCGCCGAGTTCGCGTACGGTGAGGGCTGCGGCTTTTTTCATAGCGTCATGGTTGCGTACATCAACCTTGAGCTTAAGTGCCTTAACTCCAAGCGCACGTACAGCAGCCACAGCTTCATCAAGCTCGCTCTCATTGGCAAGACGGTAGCCTGAGATTGGCATTCCTCCAGTGGGATCGGCAATATCAAGCAAAGCAACATTAGCGCCGTTTCTGGCAAAATCGATGGCGATCGCCCGTCCGATACCGCGAGCTGCTCCTGTTACTAGAGCGACTTTCCCAGCAAGAAGTCGAGAGGTTGAAGGCTGAGGGCGATCGCTGGTTTGTTTGGTTTGTTTCTCAGCAGCGGCTTCCTGGGATTTGAGAGGCGACATTGCCCCTAGAACCATTCCCGTAGTAGTCAGTGCGGCACCTTTGATGATTTCGCGGCGATTTGGCGTCATTGCTTTTTCCTTATGAACTCTGGGGTAAGCTTAACGAAGCAACGACTCAGCAAAATAGTAAATTCTTGCTTATAAATTCTTGCTTAACTTGCCCGAAGCTTGGCAAAAACTTTAGGAGAAACACCTACAGTTCGTTTGAAGGCTTTGCCAAAATGAGTTTGGTCGTAGAATCCCACCTGTAAGCCAATGTCGGTCAAGTTAGAACCAGCAGAGACGGTTATTAACTTTTTGGCTCGTTCCACCCGATTTTGTAAGACATATTGGTGAGGAGATAACCCCAGAGAATTTTTGAAGAGACGGGCAAAGTGGAAAGCACTTAGATTTAAGAGTTCTGCGAGATGAGTGAGGCTAAGTTCCTCCGAAAAATTGGCATGAATATATTCAATTATTTCTTTTAGTTGTAGCGATGAGAGCTTACCGCGTGGTCGAGGAAGTTTTTTGGGGCGAACACTGTACTGAGCAAGAATTTGATATAACCGCGCAAGAATCGGGCGTGAGTCTTTTAGGCAGATTCTCTAAATTGGATTTAACAAACAAAAAACAACGCAGAATCAACCATGAAAGCAATGTCTACCACCATTAAAGCTTCTGCCCTCTCACTGGTTTTGTTAACTAGTAGCGCTTATGCCCAAGCTCAAAATCTGTCGTCAAGCAAGAATTTAACACAGCCGCAAGTGCAGCAAGTTTCCAACACTGTCGTTACTGCTAACGCCTACAAACCCGGAGTCAATCGAGTCAGTTTTCAAAGCGAAGGTGAAACGCTGGTTGGTAACTTGTATCTCCCCGCCAACTACAAATCAGGTGATAAATTGCCCGCAGTTATTGTCACAGGTGCTTGGATCACAGTGAAAGAACAAATGCCAGCCACTTATGCTCGAAAACTCGCCCAACAGGGATTTGCAGCCCTTGCTTTTGATTTTCGCACCTTTGGGGAAAGTGGTGGTAAGGTTCGCAATTTCGAGTCTCCCACCGCCAAGATTGCAGATATCAAAAACGCTGTTAGTTTCTTGCAAACGGTGAATGCAGTCGATAGCAACCGAATTGCAGGGTTGGGCATTTGTGCTTCGGCAGGTTACATGGCGGTGGCGACTGCTGAGGATTCCCGCATCAAGTCATTTGTCACCGTTGCACCTTGGATTCATGATCAGGCAATTATAAATACCGTCTACGGTGGTGAAAAGGCGGTGCAGGAAAAAATTAAAACCGCACAGGTGACGCGAGCGAAATTTGAGCAAACTGGCAAGGCAGAATACGTTCCCGCAGCTAGTGCAACGAATCGCCAAGCAGCGATGTACGGCAATATCGATTACTATCTTAATCCCAAACGAGGTGCAATTTCCCAATGGGCGAACGAGTTTGCGGTTATGTCTTGGGCGGAGTGGTTAACCTTTAACGCCATGCCACAAGCCAAGCAAATCAAAGTTCCTACCTTATTCGTCCACAGCGAAAAAGCTGCAATTCCCGATGGTGCTCGTCAATTTTTCGCAGCAATTCCTACAAATAATAAGAACTTTGTTTGGTTGGAAAATCGCACTCAATTTGATTTCTATGACGAAGAGTCAACTGTTAACAAAGCAGTTTCCGAGGCAGTTAAGCACTTTAAATCTTCTGTATAAATCTTTCAATAAAAACAAAAAAGGAACTGTTCATAATGTTAATGCGACAGGCTTTAATTAGCGCAACTTTGATACTAAGTCTATTTACAATTACACCTACAAAAGCAACCGAGACAAGTGTAACTACTATGGCAAGTGCCCAAACCAATGCTGAAGCTATCCGCCAGAAAAACGAGCAAACTATTCGGACATATTTTGAGTTACTGTCCCAAAAACGCATGGACGAATGGTTAAAACTATGGGCAGATGATGGCGTACAGGATATGCCCTACTCTCCTGCTGGATTTCCCAAACGAGTTGAAGGTAAAGCCGCCGTTGCCAAACATTACTCCGCACTACCTACCAGTGTAGGACGAATGGTGTTTCCTGACTTGAGAATTTACCCCACAACTGACCCCAATACCTTCTTTGTAGAATTTCGCGGCGAAATTGAAGTCCTGGCAACGAAAAAACCTTACAACAACACCTACGCTGGACTCTTCAAATTCCGTGATGGTAAAGTGGTGCTGTTTCGCGAATACTACGATCCTATCGTGTTCCAAGAAGCTTGGGGTAATCCCAGTGGCTTTACTCAACAGCGGTAATTAAATTAAATAGGGCAGAACAATTTGAATCAGTTACTACCGTAGTTGGACTGTACTTGAATTTTAAGTATCACTTGAAATTTTTCTAAACCTTTATACACATTAAGGAGTTACGAATATGTCTCTCAACACCTACTACACCCTCGGACGTTCTGGACTGCGCGTCAGCCGTCTCGCGCTCGGTGCAATGACTTTCGGCACTGAATGGGGTTGGGGAGCGGATGAAGACACTGCACGCCAAATGTTTAATACCTACGTTGATGCAGGTGGCAACTTTATCGACACCGCAGATTTATACACAAACGGTACCAGCGAAACTTGGTTGGGTAAATTTATTGCCGAGCGCAATTTACGCGATCGCATTGTTGTAGCAACCAAGTTTAGCTATAATGCCGAACCTGGAAATCCCAATGCAGGCGGTAACGGACGCAAAAATATTATGCGGGCGGTGGAAGGTTCGTTGCAGCGACTGGGGACTGACTACATCGACCTCTACATTCTCCACACTTGGGATACGATTACCCCAGCCGAAGAAGTGATGCGGACGCTGGATGATTTAGTTCGTTCGGGTAAAGTGCGGCACATCGGACTGAGCGATACACCAAGTTGGTATGCAGCACGAGCACAAACGATCGCCGAATGGCGCAATTACGAACCACTCTCTACTCTTCAACTAGAGTACTCATTGATTGAGCGTAACATTGAGCGGGAATTTATTCCCCTCGGTCTTGAACTGGAAATGGGTACGATGGTATGGAGTCCGTTGGCAAGTGGTCTTCTCAGTGGTAAGTATAAGCCTAGTGAAGGTGGCTTCACAGGAGTTGGACGACTGGAAACGATGAGTGATACCCAAAATCCAGCGTTTCAGAAGTTTAGCGAGCGCAACTGGAAAATTGTGGCAGAACTTGAAACAGTTGCAAAGGAACTTGGGCACAGTATGGCTCAAGTTGCTGTTAACTGGACAGCAAATCGCCCTGGCGTCGCATCGGTGATTATCGGAGCGAGCAAGCTATCCCAACTAGAAGACAATCTCAAAGCACTGGATTTTGAGATTCCCGCCGAACTGGCTAATCGTCTTGAAGCTATTAGCCGCCCCGAACCACAGTTTCCTTACAGTTTCTTTGGTTCAGAAATTCAAGGAATGATTCACGGTGGTGCAACGGTTGGATATAAGCCTGCTGGATACCATCCTGACGTACTGATTCAGTCAACAGGTGCAGGTGTGTCTTAGCTACTGTATAGAACTTAACTCAAATCTGATTGCTCGATACAACCATGAATCTTCAACGCCGCAATGTCTTTCTTACTTTAGGTGCCAGTCTGACCTGTCTTTTATCAACCACAGCTATTGCCGGTGCTGGTACCAAATCCTCCAGGCAACCAAAGAATCAAGTAGCCATCAATACCACAATACTACAAACATTAGCAGATCGCGCCGAAATTATTGATGCTGTGAATATCATCGGCATGGGTGCAGATTTACGAGACTGGAAAGCGTGTCGCGCAGCCTTCGCGGATAAAGTTCTCACAGACTACACCTCCCTCAACGGCGGTACTCCCAATACTGTAGCAGCAGATACCTTAGTTGCTGGATGGGCAGACTTTTTCAGCAAAACCTTCAAAGCCAGTCAACACATGATTACCAATCATTCAGTCATAGTCAATAGCGAGAAAGCAACCTGCACTTCCCTCTTTCGGGCGCATCACGTCTATCTTGACAGTGCGAAGGGCAAAACTTGGACACTCGGTGGGTTCTACAATCATGAGCTAAGTCGCATAGGCGATCGCTGGAAAGTTACACAAATGAAAATGATGTGGACTTACGAAGAAGGTACTCGCCCCAGTTAAGTAGATGGACAAAAATAAAACATATCAGTAGGTTGGGCATTGCCTAAAATATATGCTGTGCAAAGCTTATAAGCTTTTGATATGCAATGCCCACCATTATTTTAATTTTGTCCACTCACTGAATTGCTCAATAACATTGTAAGATGCAATCTAATATTTCCATCCTCAAAGCCTCTTGGGATGAGCTTATAGTCAAGTACGTACATTCAGAAAAACTACCTCTTTGCTCAGGTAATACTTTAATGATGCGTGTTGCGATACTGACTCGGGGAGTCGCTGCTGCGAACGCAGAACAATTTGAATCTGATCAGTTGAGCGATGTTCAGAAAACCCCACTTCTAGAGTATCTGCAAATCACACTCAGCTTGTTGAGATTTCAGCAAATCTTTGACCAAACAATGCTTTCTCCCAATCAGCGGCCCATCTTAAAGATGCAAATTACCGATCCCTCGATTCTTCATTTAGCACACCTGCTACGAGCCGAAATGGAAACTCCAAAACCGATGAGTCAACAGGTCGTTTCTTCGATTGTCACTATTCTTATAACGCATTGCTTGCAGCAATAGTGACTTTAGTGCAGAAGCCAGAAATAACAGATGTTGTTGGAATTCCCTGACTGTCAGCACTTTTGATAGGTTCTTTTAAAGAGGAAGCGGTAGCTGACGCTACCGCTTCCGCACCCCCTAATATCATGTTCGGTAAATCACTTACGATGACAGGGGTTTTCATATGAATAGACCACAAATCTAGGGTAGGCATTGCGAACAAAAGCCGATGTCATAGACATTTGAGATATTAATCAGCAATGCCCGCCTTACAGAAAACGGCTGTAAACTCCGATTTTCATCTACCAATGAAAATTAGTTAACCCTTGAATCAAATCTTGCTGTTGAAGTAAAGTTTGACAGCGATGAAATAAGATTTATTCCAAATCATGAAGTCTCTCAAATGTTCGATTTGTTTTCAATTTAACTTTTAAGATTAATCTTAAAAAGAAAATTTGAGGAAATTTTGAGAATAACCTTTATCTTAATAAAATATAATACTTTACTTAAAAATCACAATTTCTTAAGTAGAATCAGGCTTTTACTCTAAATATACCACATGTAACAAAAGCTCCTTCCTGGGAGGGAAGCCCTAGTTACGATTACTAGCATATATTGTGACTACTGTTACTAACACATGGCCAGTAAAATACTGACATATAAGGATTTAATTAAGTAACATACGAAACAACAAACTGTTTTAAGTCTGGTATTTCAGCAAGGAATGATTCTATGGGTTTAGAAGACCGCATCAAAGCAACGGCTAAAAACATTGAGGGCAAAATTCAAGAAGTTGTAGGTGATATCACTGGCAATACACAAGACCAAGTGGAGGGTAAGGCAAAGCAAGCTGAGGCTGAGGCTCGTCACGTGGTTGAAAACGTGAAAGATAAAGTTGAAGATGTGAAAAATCAAGTCAAGAAATGGCTTGAATAATTAGGATACAAGGGCTGAGTCTAGAGTAGAGTCTAACAGTGTTCCAGCGATAATCCATTGCTGTTATAAAGATACACTCTCACCAACAGATACATTATGTCTGGTGAGAAATATTGTGGTTTATTTTTTATACAGATCATCCGATGCTTTAAGTCAATTGAATTGGAGTTCTCATAACTCACTAAGTTTTTCTTATGTGGATAGTTATCTTGTCATCTGAATTTTGGAGCAAAGGAGCAATGTCATGCCAAGACTAGTAGGTCGGCGTTCTAAGGGTAGTTTGTACGTTTTATCTGCGTTTATTGTTGCGATCGCTTTCGCAGGAGTACTTAAATACTCCGGTGTCATTAATATTCGAAACTTAGTTGAGCAGACGAAAATTAGGTTTCATAAGAGTAGCCTGCCTGCTGAGTTTAGTATTGCTAATTTACTTGATAAACAAATAAGTGCCTAGAGGTTGTGAAGATGCGTAAAGGAAGCGATTTAATCGGTAAGGTCGTCATTACATACGACACCGGAGAACAAATTGAGCGGGTTCAAGATTTAATTTTCGATCAAGACAGCCATCAGCTTCTGGGACTACTTGTGGATGAGGGAGGGTTATTTCGTGCGACCCGCCTTATTCCATTCACCAGTATACAAACAATTGGTCCGAATGCAGTCGTTGTACCATCCAAAAAGGCGGTTGTGAAACTCAGGGCTGTGCCTGAAATAAAGGCGATTATGAAGCGCAATAACGTGCTCAGGGCAACCCGGATTTTCACGGTCAATGGGCGCGATCTCGGTACTATGGTTGACCTTTACTTTGACGAGGAAACAGGCTCTGTTGAAGGCTATGAAGTTTCTGGCGGTTTGTTTGCCGATGCCTACTCTGGTCGTTCTTTTGTTCCTGCTCCTCAAACCTTAAAAATCGGTGAGGATGTGGCATTTGTACCAGTAGAAACAGCGGAATTGATGCAAGAGCAAGTTGGCGGTATTAAAGGGGCTGTTCAGGCTGCTGGTGACAGCTTGCAAGTCACGACTGCTATAGCTGGTAAGAAGTTTCAGGAAGCGACTCAGACTGCAACGGAAAAATTGCAAGAAACAACAGAGGCTGTTGGTAAGCGCCTACAAGATGTTAATCAGGCAACTGTTGCCTCGATTACGAATGCGATCATTGATCCGGGTGCACAGAAAGCCTTCGTGATTGGTAAAGTTGCAGATCAAAATGTGATCGCTGCGGATGGAACACTATTAATTATGCAGGGAGAGACAGTTACCTTCTTGATTGCACATTCGGCTGAGCGCCTTGGTGTGCTTGATCAACTCTACCGGGCAACAGGAGGTAGTGTTGCAGAAGAGTTAAACCGCAAGATACAACAGACAGCCAACACAACCAGCGCACAATTCCAAGAAATTGTAGACACTACCAGTGAAAAGTTGCAACAGGGTGCTGGCGTTGCGAATGAAAAACTACGAGAAATGAGTCGTACCGCCGCTGCTAAGTTAACAAATGCAGTGGTTGATCCAGAAGAACAGAAGGCACTTATCATTGACAGAGTGGTTGACCGCGATGTCATTGCACCAGATGGAACGTTGCTGATTGCTCAAGGTCAGTTAGTCACGTTAGAAATTGCCGATGAAGCTGAGCATCAAGGTGTGCTGGATCAACTCTTTCGGGCAGCAGGAGGTAGCTTATCAACCGAGTTGAGCAACTTAGCAAATAACTTCCTTGCTGGTCATGTGGTTGAACAAGCGTTAGGTCGGCGTGTACATCATATTGTTCAGACTAATGAAGCATTAGTCGTGGCTGCGCCAGGACAAATTGTGACGCCAGAGGTGATAAAACGGGCGCAGGCTTATCAACTTGAGCAGGCTTTACTAAATGCTGTTGGTTTGACCTCAACTGAAGCAGCTTATGCCAATGCCAACAAAACATTTGCAGACACGGGTGAGCGAGTCGTGGATGGTGTCATTCAGATGCGAGACAATGCGAGTACTCTGTTAGTCGTGCTCGCAGAAAGGTTTGAACATTTACGTAAACAGGCACTTCAAGTACTGGAAGAACAACGGATGAAGCAAGCCTTAGGACGTCCAGTGAATCGAATTATCCTTGACCGGGAAGATAACATCATTCTGAGTCCTGGTGATATCATCACTCATCGTGCGATCGAACTTGCTCGTCAAGCTGATGTTCTTGATATCTTGTTTAGCTCTATATGGAAGACTCCTGAACTTCCAGCTACCGTACTATTGAACTCGTCGCCAAAGGCTGAGGTGAAACATCTAAAACCGGTGGTTTTGTCAAAATGAACCTAATTTGAGCCAGCGAGTGCAATATACCCTGGAATTCAGTAGGGTGGGCATTACAATGCCCACCCTACTAGCGCGTCCACACTAAAATGTTGGGTTGAAGCTCTTGGGGTGCTCTTATGCAGGGGCGCAAGGGAGAAGGAAAACAGACAAAGTGCGCCGATTAACTTTTACCCAACAAAATAGACTAGACGCGCTACTACACTTTTATTTAATTTTTAAGCCCTCCGCTGATTTTGGGATCTAATACGAGTTGCGAGCCAGATTCGTTGACATGGTACGTCCAAGATTGTTTGCCAACTTGGACAAGAACTTCCCAACCTTTAATGGGGTTGTATTCTTTGGTACAAATTTCGCCAAAATTGAATTCGCAGGGATTACCAAAGGTTTTGGCTGTGACTTTGGTAACTTTTAGGTTAGAAGTTGGTATTCTGGAACGCTTGGAGGCGTCACCCAAAATTGCATCTTCAATTTCTTTTGGCAGTGCGGTTGATTGTGATGTACTCACCTTTGGATCTAAAACAATTTCTGAGGTGGATTCGTTGAGGTGGTAAGTCCAAGAATTATCTCCCACGCGAACAACCACTTCCCAACCTTTAATGGGGTTGAATTCCCTGGTACAAACTTCTCCAAATTTGAAGATGCAAGGATTGCTGAAGGTTTTTGCTGTAGCTTCAGTAATTTGTAATTCACGAATTGGTACGCCGGAACGAATGGATGCATCACGCAGAATTGCATTTTCTATCCGTCTTGGCAAACCGTTTGAGTTCTGGTTTGTGGTTTGGGATATTTGAATTCTACTGTAGTTTGAGTTCTGGTTTGTGGTTTGGGATATTTGAATTCTAGTGTAGCTACTCTGTATCTGCTCCTCCTCGCCAGAAGCCGCTGCAGGATAGTTTCCAACCACTCCGAGTCCACTTGAGAACAGACTCGTTAAGGTTAAAGTCAATAAAATTCCTTTAGGGGACTTGAGGATTTTGTTAAGTGCAGGATATAGTTTGTTTATGTCTTTCATAGAACACCTTGAAGATTGAATCAATCAAATCGCGGCTGAGGGTAGTGCCCCTCGCGCGGTTTTTGTCTGTTTTGCTTTCGCTCTACAATTAGAGACTACAAACTCAAGTTTCAAAGTTTCGGCTGATGTGCCGGTTTTGTTTCTGTCTTCTGCTGTAGAAATCTACTCAAAACAACAGAAGTTTCTCAAAGGAATAGCACTAAGAAAAGCTGAATTCCCGAATTGTTAGCTGTTCCTGACGTAAACGGAGCGCGAATTTATCACACTTTACTGAAAGTTATTGCTCACAAGGCTGTTCGGTGAACGCCCAGGTCGCAGTGAAGCACGAGTTCGTAAACGTCGCCCGAAAGCTTATCCTTTAATGACGAAACCTCGGCACGAATTACGAAAGCAATTGCAAACTACTTAAACCACATACTATTATATCGATTACCTAAATGTTTGCTACAGATAGTGCCTCTAGAATAAACTGCCATCCAGTCACAGAATGAATAGTTTCTGGAGTTAACTTATTCAGTTCTTTTGAGAGCTTATCTCTTAATTCATCCAAACAAATTATCAAACAGTTTCCATTTAAGTCTCTTTTTCAATTCTTTCCACAATCGTTCAATTGGGTTAACTTGGGGACTATAGGGTGGTTGAAAGAGTAAAACTATATTCTCCGGTATAACTAAATCTAAGCTTTGATGTAAACCGCCGTTGTCTAACTGAATTACGTGAAACTCTTCGGGATATTTCTTGGCGAACAATTCTAGGTATTTTTCAAAGCAAATACTGTCTAAATGGCTAAACTCTAAGAAGAAACTTTCTCCACTTTTGGGTTCTACTAGCCCGTATAACCATGAACCTATCCCACTAATAAAATTCTCTGAATCCAGATATAAATAGTGGCAAGGTCAATGAATGCATCAAAATATACTTTTCGACGTTCCCAACGAACAACTAAACGACGATATTTACGTTGGAACCAAGCAAAACATCGTTCTTGCTGAAATCTAGGAACAGAAATTTTAATCGGTCTTCCTCTATTTTTCCTATTTTTCCAGACTCGTTTTGGTATTTGAGGTCGAATACCTCGTCTGCGTAGAAGAGCACGCTTTTCTTTTGAGTCGTAACCTTTATCAGTAGCCAACACAAGGAGTCTCTTGCGTGGTCTACCGCGCTTTAACGTTTTAAGTTTTACTTTATCGAGTAGAGGTATTACCTGCTCCCTCTCATTACCATTAGCTGGTGTAGTGCAATTAGCCAAGGGCATTCCGTTACCTTCCGTCAGGGTATGAATAAGAACACCTTTACCCTTGCCACCATAAGCAATTTCTTCACCCCCACCTTTTCCAGGGGGAAAAAGAGCCATCAATAGCCCCAAAGTCCCAATTTATAAGTCCTTTCTCGTTCGCGATAAGCCGGAGGCTTGACGCTACGCGTATCGCCAATATACGTGCTTGTAAATGTTCAAATGTTCCATCTGAGCGCCACCGCTTTAACCATCGATGAGACGAGCTTTTGGATGCCCATATATCTCCCCGTGGTAAGTCACACCATCGACACCCGGTGATTAGGATGTACAATAGACTATTTAATACATGACGATACGGTGCATGAGGCATTCYTTTTCCACGCTTAGATGGTTCTTCAGGAAATACATCATCAAACAGTTTCCATTCAAGGTCACTTAATCCTTCAAAACGCCCAGCCATAAATAGATACACTCTTCTTGCACAAGAAGAGATTACCATATTTTGATATTAGTGGGATAGGTTCAGGGTTGGGAGGCGAAGCCTCCCGATTATTGAGAATGCTGCAAGATCTGAGGTAAAAGGAAAAATCTGTGTCAGATTCAATTGGGAATGCAGGGTAGAGTTGATATTATTTCCCGCGAAGAGACTGTACTGCGATTTTTCCTGAGAAAAGCTCGGCTAATTGCAGATTTTTGACAAAATCTTCTGAATTCTTGTTATTTTCTGGTTATATAAAAATATCAAATTAATACCAATGTAGGTTGGTTGGGTAGAGTACCTCAACCCAACGCCTACAACGTTTGTAAAACTTGGGTAACGTTTATGTCTACCCAACCGAAGCATCTGTCACATAAGATTAAACGAGTATAATATATAACAAATATTAAAAAGAGAATTGTTTATGCCTTAGGAAAAAAAATGAGAAAATTTATCTATTATCTTCAGAGTACAACTAGATATAAGGAAATCGTCACTATGGCAACACTTTCCCAGTTAAATACCAGTTAAGCTACCAGATAAGCTTAATCTTACTGCTGTATGGAGGCGAAAGGTATTAGAATTAGCTATATTACTTAGTAATGACTTGCATTTGCGATTGAGTTCGGTTACAGTCAAAGTGAACACCTAGACGAGATTCTTGGTGAAACGATCAAGAACTTCAACTTGGTGAAAAGCTCACTAAGACACTCAGGGAGGCAACATGTCAAATCAATTTGAAAAAAATGCTCCAAAACATTTCCGTTCCAGCAAAATTGAAGTAGAAATCAAAGAATTGGCTCAGAAACTCAGTAAAAATACTGCTGATCAGTTAAATACTGATGCTGATGGAAGTGACTTAAATACTGATGCTGATGGAAGTGATTTGAGCAACTAATAGTTGCGAATTATCTCATTACACTTAAACACTAAGTACACGTCATTATAAAACGGGTTCGGAATTGGCTTAACAGATAATTCGTTTCGCTGTTTTGGCATAATTTTGATTTTCGAACCCTATTAATGATGAGTTGTACTAAGGAGTAGGTGCTATGATCCCTACTCCCGTTTATGATTGGTTCTATTTATTTTTTTGTTATTTTATTGAGAATTATTATACATTAATCATGTTTAGAGATATACTAAAGCCATATACCGTTGAAGAGTTTTTCAAAAAGAATTGGACAAACGAAGCAGTATTTATCTCTAGTGGAGATCAAACGAAATTTGCTCACTTGTTTTCTTGGGAAAAACTCACATATCTTTTGAACTTTCATCAGTTCAAATATCCTGACCTCCGTTTAGCATTAGATGAAAAAGTCTTGGATGAAAGTGCAAATGCTAATATCATCCAGCGATGCCAAGAAGGTGCAACTCTCATCCTCAACGGAGTACATAAACTGATTCCAGAACTGTCTACTTTAGCCTCCGAAATCAAATATGATTTTGGCTATGGTGTACAAGTCAACGCCTACTGTTCCTGGCCTCAGAAACAGGGATTCTCTTCACACTATGACACCCATGAAGTCTTTATTTTACAAATAGATGGTACAAAGCAATGGTATGTATTTCGTGACACGATTAAGTATCCTTTACCTGAACAGAAATCATCTTCTTTCTCGCCTCCAGAAGGAGAAGCGTATTTAAGTTGTACTCTCAAACCTGGAGACGTTCTTTATATTCCTCGTGGTCATTGGCACTATGCAGTTGCTGTTGATGAACCATCACTGCACCTGACTTTAGGGGTGCATTGTAAAACGGGTGTTAACTTTCTGGAATGGTTAGTTAACGAACTGCGTCAGCAGGAAGAGTGGCGCAAAAGTATGCCATTACGTGTAGAGACGGAGGCTGTGGAGAATTATGTAGATAGCTTAATTGAAAAATTAAGTAAACATATTGATCATAGCAATCTTTCTGATGATTATATGAATTATCTTGATGGCTTGGGCAAGGCGAGCGCTCCCTACTCTCTACCTTATCAAGCTGGATTTCATATATTTGAGCAAGGGACGCAAACCAAATTCAAAAGCGCCAAGTTTCAGCGAACTAAAATTACCGAACTGCCAAATGGCAGTGGCTACAAAATAGTAGTAGCTGGTAAAGAAGTCTCTCTTAAAGGGGTACCTATCTCTCTTGTGGAAAATTTATTCACTGGAGAAATCTTTACTGGGGAGGATGTCATCAATTGGCTACCAGATTATGATTGGGAAATTGATATTGCTCCTCTTTTGTCTCGCTTGGTCACTGAAGGCATCATTTTCGTTCATACCTCTGTGTCATATCCTTATTCATCTTAAAAAAAACAACCATTACCACTAAATGAACACTTTCTTTTGTTCCGATCATTCACGCCAAATAGGAGAAGATATTATTGGCAGCGGCACCAATAACCAGACTTACATATTGATTGAGTGTCGCACTCCCTGGGCAGCAGAAGCCTTGAATTCTAGGTGGATTCCAGAGAATTTGAGGCTCTTAATTCAAAAGTGTAAGTCGAGTAAAGTTCCGATAAAATTTCTCTTAATTGCTAATAACTTATCACATAAGGTAGACGGTACAACTTTATTAATCTATCAGAAAAAAGAGGGACTCAGTAACGGATACCACAAACAAGAGTTTCATCTGGCACATATTGAGCAAGCAGCAGGGATTGTCAGAAAATGGTTATCTGGTCAATCTAGCAGTTATGAAGTGAAAAACAGTGCAACTAGGGATATTTTAGTGTGTACCCACGGTAGCCATGATCTTTGCTGTGCTAGGTATGGAAATCCCTTTTATGCCCAAGCTGTAGCGATGTCGGAAGATTTGTGCTTGGACAATGTTCGGATTTGGAAATCAAGTCACTTTGGTGGACATCGATTTGCACCAACAATAATAGATTTGCCAGAAGGAAGATACTATGGTGCCCTCGAGCAAGATTCATTTCGGTCGATTTTGACGCGAACTGGTGATATCAACTGCTTGAATAAAGTTTATCGAGGTTGGGGAATTCTGCCAACTTCTATTCAGGTTTTGGAAAGAGAACTTATTCTTCGCCACGGATGGGATTGGTTTGATTACAGAGTTGGAGGCAGAATTATTGAGGAGAGTTCAGATAAGACAACAATTCTGGCTGAACTAACTGTTGAAAAACCTGATTCTTCTCTAGACACTTACCAAGCTAAGCTTGTGAAAAATGACAGTAAGACTATTGAGATGAAGGGTTCTTGCAATGCCAAGCAAGAGTCGTTGTTCGTTAAATACTCTGTAGCTAGTCTCTCGCATTTTTCTGAGACGGCTGTGGCTTGCACTGCATAAAAATATGACTCACATCCAAATAATCAAATGGCTCCCCTACTTCACAGAATCCTAGTCGCTTGTAAAAGTTGACGGCGTGAACTCGTGACATTAATCTCAAAGTGGTGAGATTTTTTTCATGAGCTATTTCTATCAATTTTTCCATGAGTTTTGTACCAATGCCTTGATGGCGAAACTCAGGTAGCACAGCGAGATAGGCAATACTTCCCAATTCTTTTGAGAGTAAACGCAGTCTCGCTGAACCAACGACTTTATGATCACAAACAGCAACTAGATGAAAAGCGCTATCTTCATGCTTGTCTTTTTCTGTTCCTTTGTCCATTCCTAAAGCTGCTCTCAGAACAAGCCACCTTTGGTGGAACATATCATCTAGTTCTTGTTTATTTTTGACGGGACGCACCTCGATGTGTTGCATTGAAATAAAAACAGGGGTGTAAGGGTGTAGGGGTGTAAGGGAAAGAGATGTTTGTTTGATTGCTCCCGAACCGCTCGAAGAATACCTATTTGAATAAACCACGTTAGCGTAGCGTGCGCCTCATACCATTTCTGTATGAAGCTGCGCTAAATTATTCATAGTAGAAAAATAATTTGAGAATTTTGTGAGGAAATCAGGTATACTTTTTTGAAAGTAATGACTATGATTATCCAAAACTTTGCTAATTTGAACATAGCTAAAAAAATTTGTGACTCTACCATTTGCTTTTAAGCTGGAGACATTTGTCTAGGTTAGGATCAATGTTCAAAGCAGCGTGTCCTCTGTCTGAACATAACGCTTAGAAGAATATCTTACCGCGAGGTGGGAAGCCTGCATCATAATCTCTCAGAGGCGTGCGGCAAAATGTCACAAAAAGTTAGCTATTGGTATTTAGGATAACTAGCTACTGTGAGAATTCTGTTGGTAGAAGATGATGAAAGCCTTGCTGATGTGCTAGAGAACGCACTGACAAATCAGGATTATCTAGTTGATTTTGCTAGTGATGGTGAGTCCGGTTGGGAACTAGCAGAAGCATTTGCATATGATTTGATTCTGCTGGATTTAATGCTGCCTAAGCTTGATGGTATTAACTTTTGTAAACAGCTACGGCAACAAGGCAAAGACACCCCAATTCTTTTACTGACTGCTCAACATAGTAGCACTAACAAGGTTATGGGGTTAGATGCTGGAGCAGATGATTATGTTGTCAAACCTTTTAACTTAGAAGAATTATTAGCCAGAATTCGCGCCTTGCTGCCTCGAGGTAGTGTAACTGGATCACCAATCCTTGAGTGGGGTTTCCTACGTCTTGATCCGAGTCACTGCTGTGTCAAATACAACGGGCAACTGTTGCATCTGACTTCTAAAGAATATGCTCTCATGGAGCTTTTCTTACGCAACACTCGCCGAATATTCAGCCAAAGTGCATTACTCGATCATCTCTGGTCGTTTGAAGAACCTCCATCAGAAAATACCGTTAGAGCGCATATTAAAACTCTACGGCAGAAACTCAAGAAAACAGGGGCTGCGGCTGATTTGATTGAGACAGTCTATGGACAAGGTTATCGCCTGAAAGCCCAACAAGCCGATGTCAAGAGTCAGGAAAGTCAGGGGACGAGTAAGCAAGAATCTTCAATCCAAAATCTGCATCTCCAGTCTCAGGTACAAATTCCACCACAGATGGCTGCTATCTGGGAACGGCATAAGCAAAAGTACAGCGATCGCATTACAGTTCTAGAGCAAGCTGTCACAGATCTGAGCAAAGGCAACAAAAGTGAAGAATTACAACAAAAAGCTTTACAGGAAGCTCATACCCTGGTAGGTTCGCTAGGAAGTTTTGGTTTTGCCCAAGCTACCTGTTTGTGTCGTGAAATTGAACAGATATTGAAAACTGAAGACAAACCAAGTCAAGAAATTGTACAACATCTTTCTGGATTAGTTGTAGCGTTGCGGCAAGAAATTGGGCAAACGCCAGTTCTTCTCCAGGCGCAACCAACTTTAACTCAGCAGCAATCCTAAATTTTAATTGTTAATGATGATGCAGCAGTCGCTCAAGCAATACAAAAAGAAGCTACAGCTTGGGGAATACAGGTTGTTGTCGCAACAGATTTATCCTCTGGTAGAATTGCACTTGCCAAGGCTCGACCGGATGTTGTGCTGCTGGATCTGTGCCTTAGTGACTCTAAAGACAACGGCTTTGAACTGTTAGCTCAATTGGCAACTTATCAACCACCTATACCTGTGTTGATAGTCACTGCTATAGAAAGTTTTGCTGACAGAGTTAGAGTCGCTCGTTTAGGCGGACAAGGCTTTCTCCAAAAGCCGATATCTGCGGATCAAGTCATGGATGCGATTGCGCGGAGCGCAGACGCAATCATGCGTATCACTCAAGTTTTGCAACAATCGAGTACACCTGATGCCAAGCTACTGATTGTTGACGATGACCAACAAATGTTAGATTTATTACGTACTTTACTAGAGCCTTGGGGATTCAAGTTGACTCTACTAAACAATCCACAGCAGTTTTGGGACACGCTAGAGCAAACTGCTCCCGATTTGCTGATTTGAGATGTGGAAATGCCGGAAATAACTGGTATTGAATTATGCCAAGTGGTTCGCAACGACCCTCGCTGGCAAAACTTACCCGTGTTGTTTCTATCAGCGCACACAGATGCTCAAACAGTCCAGCGAGTGTTTACAGTAGGTGCAGATGACTACGTGAATAAACCGATTGTCACATCAGAGTTAGTTGCCCGTGTGCAAAGTAAACTCAACCGGGCAAGAAAGGGGCGATCAGCGGCTACATGAAATATTAAATAAAAATATCTATCAAAAGACACATACTCATTGAAACAAAAGATAGAGAAGAAGCGATAAGCTAAAAAAGTCAAGCTTCTTTTCCTAAAGGGATGACTACCAAACAGTCATTCATCCATAAATAAACTGCTGTTAATGAGCGGGGTTGTCAAAAACAAGACCTTATGCTTAAGCATTTACAGCGCTTACACATGAGCATCAACCCGCGTCACAGCCTGAGAACCCGCTTGGGTTTGGCAGTCGGCGGTGTTGCCTTGGCACTCTTAATATTGTTAAGTCTGTTAGTAGGATATGTGACAAAACAGCAGCTGGAAGCGGATACCGGACGCTTTCTGTCTGAGTTAGCTTACCAAATGGCAGATAAGCTAGACAGGGGAATGTTTGAGCGTTATCGGGATATTCAGATTGTTGCTAGTTTGGAGACACTAGGTAACCCCAACTCAACCCTAGATACCAAACGCGCCCTGCTAGAAAAGCTGCAAAACACTTACACTGACTATGCTTGGATTGGCTTAGCTAATCTTGAGGGTAAAGTCATAGTCAGCACTGGTAAAATTTTGCAGGGAAAAAATGTCTCCAAACGACCTTGGTTTATTCATGGACAGAAAAGTTCTTACGTGGGTGATGTTCATGATGCTTTGCTGTTGGCGAAAATCCTGCCCAACTCCACAGGGGAACCGATGCGCTTTGTTGATATAACAGCAGTCGTCACAGATCAGGACAAGCCAGTAGGGGTGTTAGGGGCGCATCTTAATTGGGTGTGGGCGAAAAAAGTCCAAGATTCTCTTTTGCAAAGCCGCCAAAAATACGCAAACATCGAGATGCTGGTTCTTAACAAAAATGGCGATGTTTTGATGGGACCACCAAGTAACAAGGGAAAATTGTCAGAACTGGAGAGTTTCCAGGCAGCTCGACGCGGTAAAAACAATTATTTGATAGAAACTTGGTACGATCGCAACAACTATGTTACTGGCTTTGCTCCCAGTGTCGGTTATCTAAGTTATCCAGGTTTGGGCTGGGTTGTGCTAGTGCGCCAAAAAACTGACATTGCTTTTGCACCAGCGCGATCGCTACAACGAAAAGTTTTGATTTGGGGAGTGGTGTTTGGGCTGGTATCTGGGACTTTATCCTGGTTACTCACCAACCGAATTGTCAACCCGATATTAGCAATTACTGTGGCTACTCATCGTATCCGTTCTGGTGATGTCAAGGTCAAAATACCAATGGTGCGCGGACAAGATGAGGTTGCAATTCTTTCTGCTTTCCTAAGTTATCTTATGACATCGCTTGAAAACCATCAAGCAGAACTGAACGCCCTTAATGAGCAATTACAGCAGGATATCACTGCTCGTCAACAAGCTGAGGCAGAGGTACGCACTTTAAATGAAGAGTTAGAGGTGCGGGTGCAACAACGCACTATGCACTTAGAAGCAGCAAACAAAGAACTAGAAGCCTTTTCCTACTCAGCTTCTCATGATTTACGCGCTCCTCTCAACCGAATTCATAACTTTAGTCAAATCCTCATGGAAGACTATGCTAACCAGTTGGATACTGTTGGTAAAGATTGTTTAGCTCGGATTTTTGCTTCTAGTCAGCAAATGGAACAATTGATTGAAAGTTTGCTACAGCTAGCACAAGTCAGTCGCAGTGAGATGCATTATCAAAAAGTGGATTTGAGTGATATGGTGCAGGCGATCGCCACTAACCTACAAAAAGCCGAACCACACCGCCAAGTCGAGTTTTCAATTGCAAATGATGTCACTGCTTATGCAGATGCATGGCTCATCCATTGTGTTCTGGAAAACTTGCTTGGCAATGCTTGGAAGTATACAAGAAAACAGTCCCAAGCTGAAATTGAATTTGGTGTCCTCTTAAGGAAGCCAAAAAAGCACAAAAACACAGGAGAATCTCAAAATTCAAAATCAAAAATTCAAGCTCCAAAATCCATGATCTACTTTTTCCGCGATAATGGTGCTGGATTTGACATAAGGTCTAGCCATCAACTCTTCAAACCCTTCAAACGGTTACATTCTGCATCTGAATTTGAGGGGAATGGCATTGGTTTAGCAACGGTGCAGCAGATTATTCACCGTCACAAAGGTCAAATTTGGGCGCAAGGCAAATTGGGACAGGGAGCTACTTTTTATTTTACTCTGAATGATGAGGAAAATTTTTCAATTCCTAATTGAAGAGTTGCACACAGTGACTGCTGTTCCTTTATGACATAATTTCGTAAATCTTATCAGAATGAGAATAGATGTAACAAAACACACACCGTTACGAGTCCTCTTCGTTGAGGATTTAGAAGATGATATGATGATGCTAGTATATAAACTGCAACAGAGCTATCACCTCACGTATGAAAGGGTAGAAACCGCCGAAGGTATGAGCGATGCCTTAGAGCAGCAACAGTGGGATGCGATTATATGTGACTATCTTTTGCCTAATTTCAGTGTTTTTGCGGCTTTAAGCCTTTTGCAAAATAAAGGACTTGACCTGCCTTTCATCGTTATGTCTAGTAAAATCGACGAAGAAACTGCTGTTGATGCTTTAAGAGCGGGGGCGGATGATTTCGTGACCAAAGCTCGTATAGCGCGACTGGTTCCAGCGATTGAACGCTCACTGGGTGAGGCTGAAACTCGACGAAAACAGAAACAGGCAGAACTAGCACTTATCCAGAGAGAAGAGCAATTCAGGTTAGCAATGGATGCTGCTCACATGGGAACTTGGGATTGGAATATGCTGAGTAACCAACTGACTTGGTCAAACGGTTGTGAACAGTTGTTGGGTTTATCTCCGGGTAGTTTTAACGGTACTTATGAAGCTTTTTTCACCTGCATACATCCACAAGACCGAGAATCGATTCTTCAAGCAATCAACTGTGCCCGCCACTCGCAACAGGATTTCCATGATCAATATCGAGTCGTTTGGTCTGATAATAGCATTCACTGGATTGAGAGCAAAGGAAAATTTTTCTACAATGCAGAAGGTAGGGCTGTCCGCATGGTGGGGACAGTCATGGATATTAGCGAGAAGTTTCAAGCAGAATTAGCATTGCGTCAAAGCGAAGAACGCTTCCGTCGCGCTATTCTTGATGCACCGTTGCCAATTATACTCCATGCTGAAGGTGGGGAAGTTCTGCAAATTAACCACACATGGACGGAACTAACTGAATATAGCCATCAAGACATACCGACAATCGCAGATTGGACACAAAAAGCTTACGGTGAAGGAAAAGAAATCGTCAGGGCAGATATTGATCGCTTGTACAGCCTGAATAAACGCATTGCAGAAGGGGAGTATTGGATTACCACTCGCACTGGCGGAACTCGCATTTGGGAATTCTGTTCTGCTCCCTTAGGGAAACTCCCTGATGGTAGACGCTTGGTTATGAGCACAGCATTAGACATCACTGAGCGTAAACTTGCACAAGTAGCCCTGCAAAAGCTAAACGAAGAACTGGAAATCAAAGTGCAACAGCGCACAGCCGAACTCATGCAAGCGAACGATCGCTTGCAACGTGAATTAAGCGAACGTAAACGAACCCAAGCAGAACTGCGCGAAAGTGAAGGACGGCTTGCGGCGATTTTGGAAAATGCTCCAGCTATTATCTATCTCAAAGATCTTGAAGGTCGTCATCTTCTGGTGAACCGTCACTTTGAAAATCTCTTGCACATACCCAAGGAGGAGATTCTAGGAAAAACCGACTACGATATTTTCCCTAAAGAAATCGCTGATAACTTTCGTGCTAATGACCGCTTGGTGATTTCAGCGGGAACTTCCTTAGAATTGGAGGAAACTGCCCCTCACGATGATGGCATCCATACTTATATTTCTATCAAATTTCCTGTAAAAGACGATAAAGGAGTTGTTTACGGCGTATGTGGAATCTCCACTGACATTAGCGAACGTAAACACGCAGAAGAAGAACGCGCCAAGTTGATAGACATCCTCGAAGCCACATCTGACATTATAGGTACTGCTGGCGTAGATCAGCAGGTGCATTACTTGAACAGTGCTGCTCGGAAGGTGTTCGGATTTGATAAAGATGAGGACTTGGGAACTTTCACCATACCTGATGCTTACCCAGATTGGGTTTATGACACTGTCCAAAACGAAGCAATTCCCGCAGCTATGCGAGATGGGGTTTGGTTAGGTGAAACGGCTTTTTTGAGTCACGATGGACGGGAAGTTCTAGTTTCACAACTGATTATCGCCCACAAGTCACCCAATGGTAGAGTTAAATATCTTTCTACTATTGCCCGTGATATCACTCAACAAAAGCAAATCGCTGCAACTTTACTGGAATCAGAACGACGTTGGCGAAGCTTGCTGGAAAATGTCCGTTTAGTCGTTGTGGGATTGGATCGCAATGGCAAAGTTGATTATGTGAATCCCTTTTTTCTGGAGTTAAGCGAGTACACCCAAGCAGAAGTTCTCGGCAAAGATTGGTTTGAACATTTCCTCCCGCCTCACCAGAAAAACCGGGTGGAAGGTTGGTTTTGTGAGCTATTAGAGCAAGGATTCCGTAATCATTACCAAAATTCCATTCTCACCAAGTCTGGTGAAGAAAGAGTTATTTCTTGGGACAACACACTACTGCAAAATATACAAGGTGAGGCAATTGGAACATTGAGTATAGGGGAAGACATTACCGAGCGTCAAGTTATAGAACGAATGAAAGATGAGTTTATCTCGGTTGTGAGTCATGAACTCCGCACCCCCTTAACCTCAATTCATGGTGCTTTAAATCTGTTATCGAGTGGTTTGGTAAATCCGCAATCTGACAGGGGACGGCGCTTGATCGAAATTGCAGCAGATAGCACTGAACGCTTAGTACGGCTTGTCAATGATATTCTGGAGCTAGAACGCTTGGAGTCCGGGAAAATTAATTTGTCCAAGCAGGTTTGCAATACAGCCGAGTTGATGACAAAAGCTGTAGATGTCATGCAAGAAATGGCGAACCGCGCCGAAGTGAACCTATGTGTTTGTCCTCAAAGTCTTGAGTTAGAAGTTGACTGCGATCGCATTATCCAAGTCCTCACCAACTTACTCAGCAATGCGATCAAATTCTCGTCCAAAGGTTCTCAAGTCTGCTTAAATGTAGAATTGCAACAAAAAGACGAGTTCTTGACAAGCTCAGGAGCAACTGTATTATTCTGTGTCAAAGATACCGGGCGTGGTATTCCTCCAGAAAAAATTGAAAGCATCTTTGAGCGCTTTCACCAAGTTGATGCTTCTGACTCTCGTCAAAAAGGAGGAACAGGTTTGGGTTTGGCGATTTGTCGTAGCATCGTGCAGCAGCACGGTGGTAGAATCTGGGTCGAGAGTACCTTTGGTTCGGGCAGCAATTTTTACTTCACACTCCTGACTGTCTTAAGGTAAGCATATGCAGCCGCAACAGAAAGTTAACATTCTTCTTGTTGACGATCATCCAGACAATTTACTTGCTCTGGAAGCAATATTGGATAGTCTAGGACAGAACTTGGTGAAAGCCACATCAGGTGAGGAAGCGTTGAGGTGTCTTCTTTCTCAAGATTTTGCTGTCATTCTGCTCGATGTTCATATGCCCGGTATGGACGGATTTGAAACAGCCCAACTCATTAGGTCCCGCCAGAAAAACCAACACACCCCGATTCTTTTTCTCACAGCCTTTAGCAAAAGCGAACAACTGGTGTTCAAAGGTTATTCTGTTGGTGCTGTCGATTATTTGCTCAAGCCAATTGTACCAGAAATATTAATCTCAAAAGTGGCGGTGTTTATTGATATTTTTCAGAAGAACGCAGAAATACAACGACAAGCAAAACAACTCGCAGAAACTAATAAAATTCTGAAAAATAAAATTACGGAACATCAGCAAACTGAAGACTTTTTGCAGAAAACTCAAGGGGAATTTGAAGCCATCTTTAAAGCCATACCAGATGCAGTTATTTTTGTCAATAATCATGGTTATATTACCAGGTCAAATCCAGCATTTACAACTTTATTTGGTTATAAAACAGAAGAAGTCATTGGCAAAGCACATCATATTTTATATGAAGATTACGAAGCTCAATGTCCAATTCGGCTCAAGCTATTTGCCCGCGAGGAGCTTCATTCTTATATAGTGAATTATCGTCGGAAAAATGGTGAAGAATTCATTGGCGAAACAATTGATACTGTTGTCCAAGACCGTGAGGGAAATATTCTAGGATTATTAGAAATTATTCGTGACATCACCGAACGTCACGCCATAGAACAAATTAAAAACGAATTTATTTCTGTTGTCAGCCACGAATTACGTACCCCCTTGACTTCAATTCATGGTGCTTTAAACCTGCTATCGACTCACCTGATCGAGCCTCAATCCCAGAAAGGTCAGCGTCTGATCGAAATTGCAGCAGATAGCGCTGAACGCCTCGTGCGGCTTGTGAACGATATTCTAGATTTGGAACGCTTGCAGTCAGGAAAAATCAATTTGTCCAAGCAGGTTTACAATACAGCCGAGTTGATGACAAAAGCTGTGGATATGATGCAGGTGATGGCGAACCGCGCCGAAGTGAACGTATGTGTTTATCCCCAAAGTATTGAGTTAGAGGTTGACTGCGATCGCATTATCCAAGTCATCACCAACTTACTCAGCAATGCTATCAAATTCTCTTTCAAAGGTTCTCAAGTCTGCTTAAATGTAGAATTGCAACAAAAAGACGAGTTCTTGACAGGCTCAGGAGCAACTGTATTATTCTGTGTCAAAGATACTGGGCGTGGTATTCCTCCAGAAAAAATTGAAAGCATCTTTGAGCGCTTTCACCAAGTTGATGCTTCCGACTCTCGTCAAAAAGGAGGAACAGGTTTAGGTTTGGCGATTTGTCGTAGCATCGTGCAGCAGCACGGTGGTAGAATCTGGGTCGAGAGTACCCTAGGTTCGGGCAGTAGTTTTTACTTTACACTGCCTGCATGCTATATGGAGCACAAGATTCATGACAATGAAGCGTATCTTGGTGATTGACGATGAAGATGGTCTAAGGGCTGACAACAGAAGTGAAATAATTGGACAAGATTAGATAAGATTGGACAGTAAACAACTTATAATGAATAAATGTCCAATATTATCGGCGTAAAGGAGGCAGCAGAACTGCTTGGGGTCAGTACTAAGACAATCAGACGTTGGGAGGCGGAAGGAAAAATCAAGTCTGTGCGTACAGAGGGAGGTCACAGGCGATTTGAAATCTCACAATTGCTTGGGACAAAAACAGATGCCAGCTTAACAATTGGTTATGCGCGTGTCAGTAGTTATGAGCAAAAGCAAGACCTAGAACGTCAAGTAATTGTCTTAGAGACGTACTGCGCCAAACATGGTTGGTGTTTTGAAATCATTCAAGATTTAGGCAGTGGCTTAAATTACCGTAAAAAAGGACTGATACGGTTAATCAAGTTGATATGTTCATACCAAGTAGAAAGATTGGTTGTCACTCATAAAGATAGACTATTACGCTTTGGCTCAGAGCTAATTTTTACAATATGTGAAATATTTGGAGTTGAAGTTATCGTGATTAATCGTACAGAAGACTCAACGTTTGAGGAAGATTTAGCACAAGATGTGTTAGAAATAATAACAGTATTTAGTGCGCGATTATATGGGTCAAGAAGTCATAAAAATAAACAAATAGTCAAACAGCTTAAAGAAGTAGCAAATAATTTAAAGTAGTGTGATGTTGCTCGGATTCAAGACAGAACTCAAGCTGAACAATTATCAACGTACCCAACTAGCAAAACACGTAGGTACTGCAAGACACGCATATAATTGGGGATTAGGCTTGTGTTTAGGAATTCTTGACCACAATCGACTTCATCCAGATAAAAAGATTAAATTTCCAACAGCGATTGACTTACATAAATGGTTAGTAGCCATAGTCAAGCCGGAGAATTCATGGTATTACGAAGTCAGTAAATGTGCGCCACAGTATGCATTGAAAGCATTGAGAGAAGGTTTTGCAAAATGGTTTAGTAAAAAGGGAGGTAGACCGAAATTTAAGAAAAAAGGTCGTGATGATTCTTTTACGTTAGATGGAACAATTAAGGTCTTAGAACAAAAGAAAATTCAATTACCAGTAATTGGTATATTGCAGACTTATGAAAAACTACCAATTGGTCATTGCCCAAAAAATATTACTATTAGTCGTCAAGCTGATAGATGGTTTATTTCTTGGCGGATAGAAGTATCAACTTATGTGAAAGAAAAAAACATGGATGTAGTTGGAGTTGATTTAGGAGTTAAATCTCTAGCCACTCTTTCTACAGGAGAAGTTGTTAATGGAAGCAAAAGTTATAGAAAGTATCGCCAAAAACTAGCGAGACTACAACGTCGATTGAGTCGGAAAGTCAAGCATTCAAGTAATTGGTACTCTGCGGTAATAGATGTTGCCAAACTACATCGAAAAATTGCCAACATTCGTGGAGATACGTTGCATAAATTAACTACCTATTTAAGCAAGAACCACGCAACAGTAGTGATAGAAGATTTAAACGTGTCCGGAATGTTGGCAAATCATAAATTAGCAGCTTCGGTTGCGGATATGGGTTTTTATGAATTCCGACGCCAACTTGAATACAAATGCAAGCTCAATGGCAGTAGTTTAATCATCGCAGACAGGTTTTTTGCATCAAGTAAAACCTGTTCTAATTGCGGTCATATTAAACAAGAACTCAGTTTATCTGAACGAGTTTTCGTTTGTGAACAATGTTCCTGTCAGATAGACCGAGATTTGAACGCAGCAATTAATCTTAGTAGGTTAAGCTCTAACCGAATTCACGCCTGTGAACAGAGTGCCGCCGACGGTTCTGGATGAAGCAGGAAGCAGACCGGACAACGTTATGTCTAACTTTGTCCAAGTTTTGTAGAGCGGAAATCATCCAAATCTCTTTAGAAGCGGCGGCTGGATGGAAGATTTTGACTGCAGCTTCTGGTGAAGAGGGGTTAGCAATCGCTGAGGCTCAACAGCCTGACGCAATTTTACTTGATGTCATGATGCCTAATATGGATGGTCCTACAACTTTTGGTCACTTGCAGGAAAATCCTGCAACCGCAAATATTCCAACGATTTTACTCACTGCAAAGGCAAAGATGAGCGAACAACAGCAGTTTCTCGACTTGGGTGTCACAGGTGTGATCACCAAGCCGTTCAAACCACTGGATTTAGTTGAGCAGATCCAAGAGATCCTGGATTGGAACGTAGAATAACTGAACATAGCGAAAGCATCGCTAGAGTTTTTGCGTCTGCGTATTTCTAACTCATCCTCTACTCAAGCATTTCTAGGTTTCGTACCGCGCCAGTATCAGCGCTAGTCGCCAGCAGTGCATAAGCCTTGAGCGCCGCACTCACCCGACGCTGCCGGGGCAGCGCAGGCTTCCAAGCATCTTTGCCCTTCGCTTCCATAGCAACACGACGGTTGGCTAATTCCTCCGCCGATAGATCCACATTGATGCTACGATTGGGGATGTCGATCTTGATGCGATCGCCATCCTCAAGCAGAGCAATGTTGCCGCCCGCCGCCGCTTCTGGAGAGACATGACCAATCGAGAGGCCGGAAGTACCGCCTGAGAAGCGACCGTCGGTCAATAATGCACAAACCTTGCCCAGCCCCTTGGATTTAAGATAACTAGTTGGATAGAGCATTTCCTGCATACCAGGACCACCGCGCGGACCTTCATAGCGAATGACCACTACGTCACCCTGTTCCACCTCTGAGTTGAGAATGCCTTTGACAGCAGCATCCTGGCTTTCATAAACGCGCGCCCGACCTTCAAACACCAGAATACTTTCGTCTACGCCTGCGGTCTTCACAATACAACCGCGTTCAGCCAAGTTTCCGTATAGCACAGCAAGTCCGCCTTGGGTGCTGTAGGCGTTTTCGAGGCGGCGGATACAGCCGTTTTCCCGGTCTAGGTCGAGTGAGGGCCACCGGGTCGATTGACTGAACGCTTGCTGAGTTGGAATACCCGCAGGGCCGGCCTTGAAGAAGGTGTGGACGGCTTCGTCATCGGTACGCTTGATATCCCAGTGATCGAGTGATTCTTTGAGCGTCTTACTGTGAACCGTCGGCACGTCTGTGTGGAGTAGTCCGGCACGATCCAGCTCGCCGAGAATGCTGGGGATGCCGCCAGCACGGTGGACATCCTCGATATGATACTGGGGTGTGTTAGGTGCCACCTTGCACAGTTGTGGAACCTGGCGAGAGAGGCGATCAATGTCGGTCATGGTGAAATCGACACCAGCTTCATGGGCGGCGGCTAGCAAGTGCAGAATGGTGTTGGTGGAACCGCCCATGGCGATGTCCAACATCATGGCATTCTCGAACGCTTTGAAACTGGCCACGGAGCGTGGTAGTATTGATTCATCGTTTTGCTCGTAGTAGCGACGAGTAATGCTGACAATCGTGCGCGCGGCGTTGAGGAACAGATCCTTACGGTCGAAATGAGTCGCCAGCACAGTGCCGTTACCCGGTAAGGAAAGACCGATCGCTTCGGTGAGACAGTTCATGGAGTTGGCGGTGAACATGCCGGAGCAAGAACCACAGGTCGGGCAGGCGGAACGCTCATATTCTTCGACAATTTCGTCGCTGACACTATCGTTTGCGGCAATCACCATAGCGTCCACCAAGTCCAGTTTGTGATCCGAAAGCTTCGTCTTGCCAGCTTCCATAGGACCCCCGGAGACGAATACTGCAGGAATGTTGAGACGCAGGGCTGCCATCAACATACCAGGGGTAATTTTATCACAGTTGGAAATGCAGACCAGGGCGTCGGCACAATGGGCGTTGACCATGTACTCGACCGAATCGGCGATAATCTCGCGCGAGGGCAGACTGTACAGCATCCCGTCATGCCCCATAGCAATGCCATCGTCCACCGCGATGGTGTTGAATTCCTTGGCAACACCACCAGCTGCTTCAATCTCACGGCACACCAATTGACCGAGATCCTTCAGGTGAACATGACCAGGTACGAATTGGGTAAAAGAGTTAGCGACCGCAATGATTGGCTTCTCGAAATCCGCAGTGTCCATTCCGGTGGCGCGCCAAAGCGCGCGGGCACCGGCCATATTGCGTCCCTGGGTGGAAGTTTTGGATCGATAGGTCGGCATAGCGCATCCTATTTGTCTAAGGGTTCTTATACTAAGTTGCGGCTCAATTACCTCACCCCGCCCTCCGGGCACCCCTCTCCAAGGCATCGGAGAGGGGCAGGGGTGAGGTGATACCTATGAATGCAACTCGGTATTAATAGTCTAGACTTTATTGGAAATAAACTTTGCTTGAGACTAAAATGCTGTCGAATTCGTTTGTCGACTTCTGGGGCGTACTTCAAGACTCATCGCTTGTTTTTTCTACTTTTTTCTTATCCACTTATTGTCTTTCTTGTCAATGCGTAAGTTCTATCTACGATAAATTTTTCCTAACGATTAACTACACTTTTGGGAAACTGACGCTTGAGTGCTGGAAAAACAGGACAAGGAGTTTGGTCTTGTAAGTTTTCTGGCTTACTCCAGGTAAATGGGGCTTTCTGGGCAGCAGACATCCATAACAAACGCTTTGCTCGTGTCATGGCAACATAGAGTAAGCGGTATTCTTCAGCAGTTTTGAGATGTTTTGCCTGTTCCCAAGCTGCGGTGATGTCGGGTAAGGTAGATTTCTCGTGGAGAGCAGCACGAATTTGGGCGCGGGCAACTTCTGATAAAGTAAAGTTACCCAAAAACTGACTTTGGGGAGGAACCCAAAATCTACCGGGAATTAGATTCTCATGCAGAAAGGGCATGAAAACGTAGTCCCAATCTAGCCCTTTTGCTTTGTGCATGGTGATGATTGTCAGTTGACCGTTACGGGTGTATCGTTTTTCTAAGTCTTCTGTTTCTACTGGTTCAAAGCGTTCGGAACTGACGATTTCACTCAATGCATTCAGCATTGAACCCATCGATGTATTGCCAGCTATTTGCTGGATGACTCTTTCTGCTAATTTGTCGGCTGTTGCGAGTTCTGCTTGCTCATAATTGAGTGTTAGGGCGATGAATGAAATTAACTGGTAGAGGGGCAGTTCTAAACGGGCACGAAGTAAACTTCGACACAGGTGAGCCGCTTTTTGGACTGGTTCTGACTGAGGTGAAGCTAAAGGACTAGGATACAAAAATTCTTCTGGTAAAGTCGCGAGGGCGTTGAGGTCTTGCGTTTCTATCAAACGCCGTTGTACAAAAACTTCTAATGCTTTTTTGAGGTAGTCGGGAGAGTGGGGGCGATCGCAAAATTGTAAAAGTGCCAAAACTTCTTCTGGTACGTGAGAATGGCGATCGCGTTCCCCCACATCATACAAAGAAATATTATGCTCTTTACACACTGAAGTCAGCGCTTCTGCCAACCATCGTCCCTGACGGTTTTCCCGTACTAAAATCGCTGCACTAATAGCGTTTGGTTCCTGAGAAAATAACTCTACAATCCTCTCGGACAACAACTCGACTGTATGATGAATGTCACGCGGTGTGTACAATTCCAATCCTAGTCCCACAGCTTGCGGATTGACATCAGCTTTACGGTAATTAGGTTCAACAGGGCGAATTCTTTGGAAACGAAAGGGAGTGGGAGATGAGGAAGATTCCAAATTTGGAATTTGGAATTTTGAATTGTGAATTGAATTGTCTTGTCCCGTTTTCACATAAAGACTATTTACCCATTCCAAGACAAAGTTAGCGGCGTCGATGATAATTTTCGTACTACGACCTGCTTGATCCATTGTCACTAATTGTTGCTGGGCGTCGCACTCTTTGCAGAATTGGCGAAAATAAATTGGATCGGCTGGGGTAAAGGTTGAGTTAATCGCTTGGTTTGGATCGCCAACGCGGAGTAGATTTGGTGGTTCGTCGGGATTGTCGGGGTTGGTGGCGAGAATTGTGAGTAGGCGCGTTTGCAAGGGACTCGAATCTTGTGCTTCGTCTTCAAAGACGGCGAAAACTTGATTTTGCTCGATTTTACGGGCGTTTTCGTTTTCTAAAACGCGCAGGGCGGCTAAAATCATGTCGTCGTAGTCGATGAAGTCACGCGATCGCATTAAATTCTGATATTGCTGATACAACCCAGCCGCAATACTTAAGATGTCATATTCCTCTGTGGTTTGTTTGCTTAATTCACGCAAATCTTCTGGTAATAAGCCAGAACTCTTTGCTTCATGAATGACTATAGTTGCTAGTTCTGGTAAAACTTCCGTCCGCAACACCGACTGTCGCCGCAGTCTTTCTGTTTCTTCTCCGTCAAATTCAATACCTTCTAATAACCGAGAATAACGTCCGGGATGGCTGGCAACCCACTGTTCTACAGCAGTCCGAATAAATCGATGACTTTGATTTGGGGTAATTAAAGTGACGTTATCTAACTCTAAACCTGATAAATTAGGATAGCGGCTGGCTATGTTTAATGCAAGACCATGTAGGGTATGGACAAGAAAGCCAGTTTGTGGTAGGGATAATTCTTTAAGGTATTCGCGGATTTTAATTTTAATATTAGCAGCAGCCGAGCGAGTAAAGGTGACAACAATGAGTTGACGACGGATGTTTCGACGTGATTTTGTAGATTGATCATATTGACAAGCGATCGCAATTGCAGCTGCAGCAGCCATTCCTGTAGATTTACCTGCACCGGGAACTGCTGAAACAGCGAGTGAACCGGAGTTCCAGTCAGCCATACGCTGCTGTCCTTGGCGGAGAGTATTACGAATATTTGCTATGGCTGTCTCTCGCGGGGAAGAGACAGGTAATGTAGATTCTATAGATTTCGATTCTTGAGGCACTGATTTTTAATATAAGCGTCTTATCTAATAAAATTTTAGATTTTTGAACCGCAGATGGAAGCAGACGGACGCAGATAATGTTTAGATTTTTATCTGCGTGCATCCGTGTGCATCTGCGGTTGCAACTTCAACCAGTTATCAGTTACCAGTTATCAGCAGCCTGTTCCCTGCGATGCACTGAGCTTGTCGAAGTGTTCCCTGTTAAGAGTTCCCTGTTCCCTGCTATGGAAGGAATGGCTAATCGTAAATTTTATCTACATTATCTGGCTTTGGTTGGGGCGATCGCCCTTGGTTGCATCTTACGTTTTTGGAATTTGGATCTCAAACCTCTGTGGATGGATGAGGTGATTACTGCCATTTTCAGCTTGGGTAAAAGCTACAATGATTTACCAATGGAAGTGGTGTTACCTCTCGAACGCGTGTCAGAGATTTTTACTGTCCAACCAGGGATGAGTTGTTCTGAAATTGCTAAGAATATTGCGAGTCAGTCTACTCATCCGCCGCTGTTTTTTTGTGGGATGTACAGTTGGTTGAAGTGGTTGAGTCCTTTGGGAAGTGAGTGGGTTGGGAAGTTGCGATCGCCTGCAGCGTTTTTTGGTGTCGCTGAAATTGTCGCAATTTACTATCTCAATCGTATTGCCTTCTTCCCGTCTGCAGGGATAATCGCAGCAGCTTTTATGGCTGTTTCCCCTCTGGCTGTTTACCTTTCCCAAGAAGCACGACATTACACATTGCCCATGTTCCTGATCACTTTAGCCTTACTCGGGCTGGTGCAAATTGTCAAGGATATTGAAAGACGGCAAAAAGTGAGATTTTGGGTTGTGCTGGGATGGGCTATCATCAACAGTATCAGTCTTTATGTTCATTACTTTTGTATTCTTGCTTTTATTGCCCAGATTGCAACACTACTGGTGCTGATGTGCTGGCGTTCAGGAAATATTCTCAACAAGCGTCAAATTTCGCTAGCACTCATTGTATGTCTGAGTGTTGTTGTCATGAGTTTCTTGCCCTGGTTACCAGTTGTGTTTCATAACTATAATCGTTCTGAAACTGGTTGGATCGATCCTCCGCAACATATTTCCCCAATTTATCAAACTCTTATTAGCTGGCTGCTGATGGTGATTTCTCTGCCCGTAGAAAATCAACCACTTGCAATTGCAGTCGTATCTGGGTTGTTAATGCTTTTGTTTGGTATTTGGGTGGGTTGGCAAGTTTTCAAAGGTTTAAAGCAGCTATGGTATAAACAATCAACGCATTTAGCGACGCTGACTTTGTTAAGTTTCTGTGTGTGGGTGTTATTGGAATTTTTGGCGATCGCCTATTTCCTCGGCAAAGATATTACCGCAGTTCCCCGCTATCACTTTGTTTATTATCCTGGCTTTTGTGCCCTACTCGCAGCGAGTTTCGCTCAAATTAACAAGAATGAAAAAAGAAGAAAGAATTCAATCTTCCTTCCTAAATCTTCCTTTGTGATTCTTTTCCTTGTCAGTCTTCTTAGTTGTGTTTTTCTTGTTTACAACTTAGTATTTAAAAAACCATTTGAGCCTGAACAAGTCGCGCGAAAGATGAATCAAAACCCTTCTATTCCTATTTTCATGGTGGTAGGATACAGAGATTACCAAGATGTAGCATTAGGGTTAAGTTTTGCTTTAGCATTAGAACCACTTAGGGAAGCAGAAGAATATTCCTCCTCTCACGTTGCTTTCTTCAAGCAATCACCAGACTTTGCTCCTGTGTTGGAAAAACTTTCTCAACTTCCTCCACCAACTGCGACTCATCTTAATTTATGGCTTGTTGGTCCAGGAAGAAAACGCCGAGACTATCCGCAGCAGATAACACTTTCTCAGAAAATGACTTGCGCCATAGATTCCTCGCAGCATTATCGCGTTGGCGTTCCTTATCAGTTGTATCGTTGTGGAGTTTCAGTTTCTAATAGGGAGTAATTAAAGATTCCCGACTTCGCAAAAGTTGTCGGGGATCTTGTTTTTTTACAAATCATTGATTCTTGCGAACGCTCTGCCAACATTATAATATGATGCCAGTTTAAGCTAAATTGTATCTGGGTCAATATTTAACTCCCGCAATTTAGCAGCCAATCTCTCTGCTTTACTTATTGCTAATTCTTTCTGCTGACGTTGCGATTCAGCTTCTTCTTCTGGTGTTGGAACTAACTGTCCTGATGCTGTGAAAAATCGCAATAAACCCTGATGAATTCCCAGATATAACTCTAGTTGCTGACTCCACAAATGCCCTTGATTATTCGCATCTATTGGTTGATATTTGCCATCTAATAAGTGAAAACCAGCGAATTCTGATGTGTATGGATCGAACCAAAAATAATCAGGGGTGCGGAAGGTATTTTGATAAAGTTTTTTCTTAAATTCTTTATCAGTATTAGCAGTTGATTCAGAAAGAATTTCTAGAATTACATTCGGATATTTGCCCTCTTCTTCCCAAACTACCCAACTTTTACGAGTTTTGCGTTCGGTGTCCAACACGACAAAAAAATCTGGTCCCCGGAAATCTTCTGATTTGCGTTTGCTGAGGCTGTAATAAATAGTAAGATTGCCAGCAGCGTAAAAATCTGTTCTATCTCGCCACAACCATTCCAGGCATTTAAAAAGTAGGATTATTTGCCGTAGATGTAGTTCGGTTTCCAAGGGAGGCTCGTCGCTGTATAAATCACCTGGAGGAAGGATAACATCTTCTGGGATATCTTGAGGAGTGTCTAATTCCTTAGCTAGGGACATGGCGAGTGGGTATGGCGTTACGATTTATGGGTTTATTTTAACGCTGTCGTAGTTGAGCATTAGCGTAAGTCCTGCAGACAGGAACTCTCGGCGCGCAGCGTCTGCGACAGGAGAAGAAAAGCTTTCCATAGCAATCGCCTGTTTCAATTCAGGCGGAGGGAGTAAGAGAAATTTCAACAGCGATCGCCTTAACCACACTTTTCTCAATCAAAGTTTCAATCCCTAATAGGGAGTAAGAGAAATTTCAACCCTTTTCCACTAAAGATCAAAGCTCAGTTTACTACGTTTCAATCCCTAATAGGGAGTAAGAGAAATTTCAAC
>NZ_JXCA02000022.1:478498-518152 GCF_000828085.3 Scytonema tolypothrichoides VB-61278 | reverse complement strand
GGGAGTAAGAGAAATTTCAACCTTACTTACGTCCTTCTGAAATGGTATATATTCAAAGTTTCAATCCCTAATAGGGAGTAAGAGAAATTTCAACGGTCCCAGTCTGAGAACTGGTCTATATAAAGTTTTCAAGGTTCTAAATCGCGGGTGTTCTAATGATAGCATGCAAAAAAGTAAATTGATTGACAGGTAAATGGCTGAAATCCAGTCTAGGCAAGAAGCGCGGATGGTTAGAAACAATTTTACCCCGAAATCCAAGTCCTGTAAGCAATCCAGCCATTTTTTTTAAACCTCTTTTTCTACACCTACCCATCCGCGCATTCGGCAAAGAAAATGGTGTCATCGCGAGGTGGTTCGCCGCCGATACGTTCGACTTTACCAAAACAGCAGGCGCACAGAAAATAAAACTTGATACTATCAGTATCAGGCTTGATGAGTTTGTGCAAGCGCGATCGCAACTTTGCATATTGAGTATCACTCAGCTGGCACTCAAACACACTATACTGCACCCACTGCCCGTAAGATTTGAGGACTTTGTGAATTTTTGTACGGCGCTTATCTTCAGAGATGTCGTAGGACACAACAACATTCATAGGCAAATTGACCGAATCAGTGAACAGTTAACAGTGAACAGTTAACAGTGAGCAATGAAACCTGATAACTGATGACTCTTACGCCTACTTGAGAACCAATGGTGGATATTTCTCGATTTCGCCCATTAAATATTTAGCGAGTAACCGGGCTTGAAGTTCAAACGCTTCTTGGTAAGTACATTTGCGTCCTAAAACGGGATGCTTAAATTCGGATAATTTCTTTTGTCCGTATAGCCGCAGAAATGTTTTTCTTGGTTCGTTGGTGAGAGAAACAGCACCGCTTAAAGATTCTGTGACGAAATCCTCAACTTTCAGAAATTGTTTGTTCAACGCAGACAACACGACTGCATCGACTACCAAAGGACGGAATTCTTCCATTAAATCTAACGCGAGTGAGGGTCTACCGTAGCGATCGCAATGTAAATATCCCAGATAAGAATCAAACCCAGCAATATTCACTGCACTTTGGACGTCATGACACAGCAAGGAATAACCAAAGCTGAGTAAGGAATTCACTGGATCGGTGGGTGGACGACGAACGCGCTTGGTAAAGGTGAATCCTGTATTGCGAATCATTTGATCAAAGCAGCCAAAGTAAGCTGCGCTACCTGCACCTTCCAATCCGCGTAAAGAATCAATGTTGTGAGTTGTGTCGATGGGTGCGATCGCTTGGTCTAACCGTGCGATGCTGTTTGATAAATCTAACCCTGAGCATTCACGTTGACGACGAACAAGGAGGCTACGATAATTTTTCAGTTTACCACGTACAAACCCTTGGACGACATGAATTGCTTGAGCGGTATCACCTGCTGCTTGCCATTGCGCTTTACGCACAAAAATGTTTTTGGTGACTTCTGGTTCTAAACGTCCTAAATAACGACCTGTTTCTGTTAGAAATGTTAGGGGAATTTGACGCTGCAATAATTCATTGATAGCAGCAGGTGAAACTGTTGCGCGTCCTAATACTACGACTCCATCGATTTTGAGAAGCGGTACATCTAAAATTGTCTTTTTATCGAATTTGACGTGAAGTCTCTCATCGATTTTGCCGATAAATGCATCGTCTTGTGTAATGTAAAGTGTGCCCATAGTTAGTGTTAAGATTTAGTTGAGAGGAAGTAGTGAACAGTATTCTCGTCCGCCTGGGATTTAAATCTCAGGCTTATAGTCAAAGTCATCTAAAGATGACTACATAAGCTTTTCAGTCTACTTTAGTAGACTTGGTCTTTGAGCCTCGGAATTGATTCCGAGGCGCTCAAAATGGGCTAATCCCTCGTTCCCAGTCAGAGACTGGGAATGCCTATTAAGAGGCTCTGCCTTACTTGCGGCTGAGCCGCTAGAACTGCATTTCCAGGTTCCACCTGGAAACGATATTGGTATTAGTAAACTTCTTGATACCGTCCTACTTTGTCCACAATTTCTGGTAAGCATCGTGTGTACAAACTGCATCCTGTACAGCGCTTTGTCTTGACAGGTTTTGGTATAATAGCTGTTAGGATAAGCATTTGAACAGCTTCAATTGTGGCGATTGTGCTTTGACGCAATTCTTCTGTAATTTCTACTAATTGACGTTGGTGTGAGTGTGCGTAGTAAACATAGCCAGTCGTGACAGTTTGTCCTGTCATTTCTTCTAGACATAAAGCTTGAGCACAGACTTGCAATTCATCGTTATCCCATTCACCCTTACGTCCCCGCTTGTATTCGACTGGATACAACTCACCATTTTCTGATTCAATTAAATCAGATTTTCCGATAAGTTTGTATTTGTCTGATTTCAGCCAAATCGCTCGAACTTGCCAGGTGTCGTCACGATTTCCTTCCCCAAGGGTGTGAACTCGTTCGTGTAAACTTGTGCCTTCAATTGTGTATTGGTTATCGATGAATTCACTTGCACAAAACATCCGCCAGCAGCGATGTGGGCAATAGGCATATTGGTTTAAGGAAGCAATAGGAATGTATTCTGTCTCATTCATAGTTTTCAAGATTTTTTTCAACATTTGATGAAGGAGAATGACTCATCAAGAGACGACGTATCATACCCATACCCATTGTTGTTTTACGTCCAACTCCTGCATATAATGCAAAGTCAGCAAGGGCGTTGATTTGTTTGATGGCGATTGGTTCAATATCTCCTAAAATCCGATAGCTGATTTCGCCGACACAACCAACAAATTTGTTGTCATAGTTACGAATAACTTCTGTATGGATGTTACAAAAGCTTGGATAAATTGATTCTATAGGGATGTTGGTAAATTCAATTCCACTATATTTGTTCCAGCGACTGAGAAGACTGTTGAAGACACATTCTCGAATTGGCAGAATGGTATCGTATCCTCCTTGGCGGAAAGCGACAGGTGTGGCGAGGGTAAAGTTGAGAGTGCGATCGCTCTCTTTTGCTTGGTCGTACAATTGTGTATAGGTACAAGCATTTGCCCAAGGTTGCATTGATTGTGGTGTACCAAGGATGCTAGTAATATACAAATCAGCAGAACCCAAATGCCAGGGATGTTCGGGGTTAAGATTTAGCCACAGTGGAGTCAGCTTGCTAAATAGGTTGTCGTCTAGGAGTGAAATACGCCACCAACAGGGTGTACCTGGAGGAATTGGGCGTTGATGGGAAAATTGCAAGGTGTTGTGTTTGTATTGGTGGCTTTTATGATTTCGTGTGACTTGTAAGGGGGAAAGGGTGAAGGGTTTCTCTGCGTTGGATGCGTGTAAATAGTCTCCTAAATCTTTATCGACTGAACTAATGAGGGTGAGGAATAGGGCGTGGTAGTGTCTACCTGTGAGGAATTCGGGGTAAATGGGAGACTGGGGGATGAGGTTGAGGACGAGGCTGTGGGGCATATTTAATTTTTGATTTTATTATTATTGGATTTTCGGGTGAGTATTATACCAATTTGAAAAAAGAATGCGACAGATACACACTCCCAAACCCAAGTTTCGTCTCGGCTTTCTTCCGGATTGAATTTTGAATTTTGAATTTTGAATTTTGAATTGGTATTACCCACCCTGCACGATTTAACCCTTAAACCGATACTGCATTCTGGCTGGAAGTCGTAGTTTTTCAGATTTGTTTGGATTTTCAAACTCGTAATATTGTCCTTGGCGAATGCTGACATTTTGAATCAGACTCACAGGAGGCATATTAACTACGTCGTAACTAACAACTTGATGAGTAAACATCACATCTAGAGGATTCAATGGGTAAGGGAAAGAGAAGTCACCAGTTTTTAATTCAAATTTGGTGACTTCTTGAGTCTGCACTTCTGCTTTACTCATCCACTTACCCAAGCGAATCCATTTTGGTAGTCTGAGTTGCTTTTGAGAAATTACGAAAAATTCAAATTGACTTTCTGGTGCAATCTCTTTTGTCCTTCCAAAACTAGGAATATTCTTTTGAGTTTTCTCCATTTCCACATGGTAGTTGTTATTAGCGTACTTCCAGGTATTGAGAATGGTAGTATGGTTAATTGAATGCCCTGGAGTGACGTAAATGTTCTGGTGATTGAGCGGTGTTAGATGTTCCTCATATTTGGGGACTTGTTCAGGACAAAAGTAACGATAGGAATGTTCTTCTGCAACAATTGTAGAGTAGATTTCACTATCTACTAATCCCAATGCATAGCAAAGTGCGTAATTGTGAATCACTAGTTCTGTCTCGTAGAGTCTTCCTATCTCACGAGTTGCGTAATATAAGCTGTCGTGGAGTTCTAGCTGACAGCAGTAAATAAAAGTCATAGTTGTTATTTAGCTGAAACTTTGTCTTTTCCTTTTATGTGTTTTTGAGCATAAGCCTTGGCTTCATCATCTGCTTTTTTAAGCATTTTTTTCAATTGTTCTTCTTTGGCAGTGATAGCTTTGACTTCATCAAGTAAAGGTTTAAATTGTTCACCAATAAAGTCTTCATGTACAATAAATTCTCCTTGCATTAAGTTAACAATTGTATTAGTTGCAGCTTCAATGACATCATCTTCATTTAATGGTTCTGGAGAATTTAGAGATGCATTCTTCTTCATATAGTCATACATTGCTTGCGTCCAGCGTAAATTGCTGATAATCTCTCCATCAGCAAATACTACACCTATTAATTCATTCCGCACTCTTCCTGTACGTGTCGTTTGCGCCCCATAATGACGAGTACGCAAGATGTTATTAAAAACGTATAAGAAGCTTGCTTCTGTGGGGTCTTTTAATGTAACAATGCTAGGAAAAAATATTTGAGGTTTAATGTGGTCTTGCTGATTGATACGACTAGTAACTTCACCAGGTTTTGAACCATTTTCACCCTTGGATGTCATTGTACCATTTTCAAAGGGAGCGTTGAGGGTAAATGTTTCATGTGATTCAGCAAAGTCAGTGATGGAAAAAGCTGTATCTACCACCACTTTTGATTTTTCAGAACCAGAATCACCAATCGCAAAACCATAGATAATACAATCAGGATTATCCATTGCAAATTTGACGTTATATTCGCACTCTTGGGCAGTCATGAAACCATAATTACGGAGTAATTCTCGACCGACTAAACGCTCTGGTGTTGATTGTTTACGCTTAAACATTGTCAAGCGGCTAATCGTTATTTTATCTTCAATTCCTGCTCGGACTCGTGATTTATTGAGTTCGCCATCAGTTTGAAAGAGTGGATAGGATTCAGTTACACGTATGGTCAAAAAATGAACGTACTTTCCCATTGGTTTATAAGGGATTTCAGCATGAAAGTGTTTGGCATCGACAGTTTTTAAACAATTCATGAGAGTTCTCCAATTGTGTGATTTTTTTCAGAGTTAGTACTGGAAGGTGTCAAAAAAGCCTAGATAGAGATACGAGCACAGAAATTCATATTAGAATAAGTTAGTCATCCATATCTAAATCATCTGTCTTCTCTTCTTCTTTTAGAGAACGTTCTTGATAATTGGCTAAGCGGTAAAGGTATTCGCAAGTGTTACGGATGTAGTTCATTTGGCGTCCTTGTAAACGAGCGCGATCGCCTGCAAAAGATTCATGAAAAACCTTAACCACAAAATACTCAGCAAAATCTCGAATAGCTTGTAATTCCTCCTCTTTATTACTAATTACCCAACGTCCTTCCGCCCTAGAAGCATGAACTCGCTTCATTAACTGGAAGACTTCCGCTGTTACCAAATCAATCAATGCATCATCAGAAAAACTTGTGTCAGCTTTGAGAATGATATCAGCAGCGACATCAATGGGTTTAAGAATCGCATTTGCTGGAATTGGTTGCTTACCAGTTTTCTTAGCGTGTCTGTAGAATTTTCGGAATCTTTCTGTTAATTCTTTAGGATGGTTCAATTGCGATTTTTGTGTCACTTTCCATGTCTCCGATTGAAAATCATATTCTGCATAGGGGTCAAAACAAGGGTAAAAGTAATAAGCATAGAGCTTGATTTTATTTATGCTAGGTGTTTCCACGCCTTGGCGTCGCGTCCAACTTTTGAGGTAGCTAAAGACATTCAGTGGACTTGTTTCTAAATCTCTTGCTAATTCAGAAAACTTGCCCCAGTTAGATTCATATTTTCCTTTACTTTGTTTAGCATTAACATCGAGATGAATTGCATAAGCAGCGGTTAATACGTTCAGAGGTGCAGGATATTTTTTGTTATTTTCCTCCCAGCCTTCAAGAATATAGTCAAGACGAAACCTATCTCGTCCTACCAACACCCGAAAAGCTTGCGGCGCACTATCCAAAAACACAGTTTCTTCAAATTCAGCCCCATCATTAAATGGTGGAATGGGTGACTCAGAAACCACAGTCTTAACATCCAAAATCATTGGGAAAGCAAACGCTAACCAACTTGGCATAACCCAGGATTCAGTATCAGTCGGATCGAGTCCTGGTGGTAGCGCTATAAAGTAAAATGTTAAAGGTTGGTCTTCGGGATAAGAAAGCTTAAATGTTCGGTCTTGCTTACGTTCTGGATGATTTTCTGGTAAATCTTTTTTGCGTTGTAAGTCCTCATCAATCAGGAATGTGTCAACACTTTGATAACGTTGTCGTCCAAAATCTGCTTGCAATTCATCATTGATAAAGTGATTGCGGATACTAGCATTAAACCGAGTTTGAGCAATGTTAGTATAAGCCCATTGAAGAAACTTATTCGTCTCTGGCGTGCAGTAATAAGTTGGATAAAAATAGAGATAACGGTACTTACCATCCTCAAACCTCTTACCCACCGCTTGAGTTTGGTTCATCAAGATTTGACGCAACATCATTTCTATACCTGCAATGCTGGAAATGTTGCGTTTTGCGTTGGAACCACCCAGCATTTGCTTATTTGTGTAAACTTGAGGAGTAAACAGCACCGCAGATTCCATCTGTTCTGTGACGGTGTAAGCAGAATGAGAAACAGAACAAATTAACTGTCGTCCTCGCCCAGATTTCTTGGCGAGTTGATAGCGTTCCAATTCATCCAGAAAAATCTTTGTAGAATCAATATCTTGCATATCCTTTCCGGGTAGAATGACAACACGCTGCACCCACAAGCGTAAATCGTCCCACCCATCTGGTAACTTGTACTGCAATACAATTGGCGAGATGAACTTTTCCAGGTGGTTGATAACATCCTCACAAACTTGCTCTACATTTTCAATTTCTGGGTGACGTTCTAAATACTGTGACGCCAAATAATACCACTCATAAGGTACGCCTCCAGTGTTACCCTTAAGTTTTAGTTCCTTGAGCTTTTCGTTAATTCCTTGTATTTCTCGAATTGGAGATAAAGACTCCTCTAAATTCCATAATTTTGCCACCTCTCCTACTAAGTCTAAATTAGGGAATGGTAGTAACTCCTTCTTATTTTTCTTGCTTTCTTTTCGTAATTCTTCAATTTTCTTAACCTTTTCTCCCCAAATTTTACGAGTGATGACGTCACCAAACTCAGCAATTTGGTCGATACGTATATCATCAGAAAAAGTGAAATTGTAATCAGCCGAGAGAACGCCTTGCTGCTGAAACTTAACTAAATTATCACTGCGACTTTTAGCAACTGAACTTTTCCCAGATTTGAGAATCCGTAAAGTTGCCTTGAGTGCAACCCGCATCAATCCTATGTCATCAAAGAATTTATCATAATACTCGGCATATTTCATGCCTTTACCATCTCTACCAAAACCAGTTTGACGCTTGATAAGTTGTCCACCACAAAATTCTTTAATCTTGTGAACTACTCTATCTGGTAAATCTTCAGTCGATATCGCTGGTGAATTGCAGAGTGTTAAGTAAACAACACCCGTTGGTAAATATAACAATGGCTTGTAATATTCACAATCTTTTGTGTTTAAACTTGTGTGAGCCTCCATCAAAGCATTATTCACCACATTAGTTAAAACACCTCTGTTCTCAGCAACTCGGTGATAAGTTAATTTCAGTTGTCCATCACTTATATTGTGGAGAATACCATTTAAAGTACGGTGTTCAGCATCTTGAGGATGTTTAATAACGGAGGCGAGTAAATCAGCTATACAAGTTAAGTCAGCAAGACAGACAAGGACATAATCATTAAGTATTGGCTGTAACCCATGCTCAGAAAGATTTAAATTCGTATCAGTTCTTCTTTGGGCGTTATACGCAATGAATAATAAATCATCTCGATATTCTTGCCATGTTTCTGGTTCGTCGGGACTGAGAAATTTATCAAGATTCAGTTCCCGAACAATCACATCTATAATTTCACGGTGTGCTGCTAGAGGTAACTCACGGATTTTTTGTTCTCTGTCTAAAGCGATCGCTTTGTACACTTCCGGCATTTTTGAAAACAGCCGATAATCGAACTTTTCAAAATCATGTAGGATAAATCCAGCAATTAGTAACCGCCTTTCTTTTTCATGAATGACTCTTCTTGCAGTTGTGTTTAGTTTTTTGAGACGACGTTCAATCAGATTAGCTGGAAGCAATCCATTAAGTAAGTGTGTATTCAAAGATTGGTCACCTGCGTTATCTCGTCTAACATTTTCTTTACCTTTCTTTTGGTCGAGATAATCAAAAAATTTACCACCCTTCGCCGTCACTCCAATAGCTACCCGCAATAAGTTTGGTAAGACATAATGACTAAAGTCCCGCATAATAAAATCATCAGGATTTTCTGTTGCGATCGCTCTTTGCAATAACTTGAGGGTGAGGAGTTCAGATGGTTTGGTTTCGACTGTGCGATTAGATGTTATTTCATAGTCTGAGTCATCTCCAGACATCCACTCATTATCTGAGTTCTCCAACTCTTCGGAGTCAATGTCATGATTGGCTTCATCAAGAGAGATTAGTTGTGCTTGTTCTTCTGATTTTTTGCGTTTATTCGGCATATTCTTACTTCAAATTTAAAACAAAAAGCTTATCTGTTGCTTATAAATAAGTTTCCGTGCTAATATAGCAACCTTAGATAATTTGTGAAAAAAATTTTGATGAAATGAACCGCAGAGGCGCAGAGGAGCCAGTGCGTTGGGCGGGTTTCCCGACTTGAAGCACCTGGCGTGACGCAGAGGAGGAAAACAGAGAGTTAAGCGCAAGCGCAGGGACTTTCACACGAATGATTTAGGACTGCTATAGCTAAAGCCGATTGAAATAAACTGGAATTTTTGTAAAGCCTGTGTTTAGCCGTCTTCAGAGAACTTTTGAAATCTAAACAACATATATCCCCTCACTCTTAAGCCAGCCTGCCAGCGTATCCAACAACAGCGCCGACTGCCCAAACGCTATACAATATGGTGGTGTAGCATCGTGGACGCTGAATTGATCGCTAATTGGGTAAATCTCGAAGTGCATCGGCAGTTGTAGTCGCCCCCGTACTTCATCAACACGTAAAGGTACCACATAAGAAACCAACGCCTGTTTCTTCAGTTGCTTATTAATATCACTAATCCAGTAGTTTCCTGGCTGCCAAACTTGGATACCCAACAAAACTTGAACTTTCCAAGCATTGGCGATCGCTTGCAAGTCCCCAGGATAAGTAAATTTCCAATCCAGTCTTTCCTCTCGATATCCAAGCAACTTCATAAATCCTAGACAGTATTTAAATCTGCCTTTGGGGATGGGGGTATTGGTTCGTTCTGCGATGGGCAAAGCCCCGCCTGTGGCGATCGCACAACGCAGCCTTTCAAATTCTGTCCCCCTCATCGGTTCAATTTCCAAATTGCTGAGAATCCCTGGTAAATCGTAAGTTTTAAATCTATCTACCTCATTTGGTTCAGTCGTGTCATAAATTCCGCATAGCAAAGGACTCGTACCCCGAAAACTCGCCGCTTCTTCTAAAATTGGGTTTCCCTTGTCTGTTCCTGATAGTTCCTGCCACTCCTTTTCCCATTCTTTGCTACGAACAAACACACATTTGAGGTTTACTTTTTTCTTATCGGTACTGAAAACGAGTTCACAATCGTTTTTAAATACTTCCTGGCTACTTTCGTACTGCTGCTTAACATTAGGATGTCCCAACTGTCGAACAAGTCGCATTGACTGTACAACACCCCACTTGAAGTAGTAACCTTCAAAATTATTGATTTTGCGGTAATTCTCCCGAATTTGTTCGTGAAAAAAAGGACGTTCGTAAACCTCCCCTGACTTCAAAGCTGGGGAATCACTCTTAAAAAGTTTGTCAATTAAGAAGTTAGGTGCAAGTGCATAGGCAGTACAATCGCTAAAAGTTATATGTTGTCCGTCACGTTCATATCCATCATGTCGTCCCAATCTACCCAAACGCTGAATAAAATTACCAGCATCCGCTGACTCAAAGAATAAGAAATTGATTTTGAAATCTACACCAACATCAATAGTGCTGGTTCCCAAAACTAAGTCAGCCTCAAGCGATTCCTCCTTTATTTTCTTCCCTGACAAACCAGTATTTTCGCTAACTTGAAACCCGTACGGCTTAAGAAAATTATCAAAAAAGTCAGTTAACCGCTTGACTGCGGCAATTGAGTTCAGAATAATTGCACCTTTACCACTGTGTTGCAAGTGAGTCAAAATCAACTCACTATTCTTTTTCAGCCAAGTTTCAGACGCTTTTGAGGTAGGTTCTAGCCGGACAAAATGTAAGGATATTTCTCGCGAGACTTGCCGCCAACTTTGAGCTTTTACCTGCTGATATTCAATAGCAGTATCAGGGAATTTATATTTGTTCTCTTTGAGTGGATCAATTTCATAACAACGAAACCCTGCTAATTTAAGCCTCTCAACTAACTGCGGATTTGGTGTCGCAGAAAGAAACAGAAACTTCTTACGCCGATTGGTACGACGAATTAACAGCATGGTATTGATGACGCTAGCAATCTGCGGTGCTTGGAAAACATGAAACTCGTCGAACACAATCACATTGAAACGCTTATCAATCCTTCCCCACAGTTTATCTGGACTATCGTTGGGAAGTAGATACGCGCCTCGATGCAGGTAATGAAAAATATCTGGATTTGTCAGTAGAATCTCGGTTTGCCCGACTCGTGTTTCTAAGGCTGCGCCTTTTTTCAAGTTTTCTTGTTCCGCGTAAATTTCTAACTCTTGCCCACTCAAGCGATGAACACGCGGTTCATGTTCAGGCTGAAATAAATCAATATATCCCCGAACTTGCATTTCTTGGTCTCTTGCCAGTTCGTTAGTCGGATATAATCCTAAGATAGGAGAATATACTTGTAAAATGTCCAGATAACCACCAAGAGTTTTGCCATCGCCAGTCATAGCAGTGTTGGAAATAACATCTACATCTGGATTGCGTATCGCCTTTAGAGTTTCTGCTTGATGCCAGGAAAGCATCCAGCCTTCTGGTAGTTTCACCCCCTTGGGAACATCCGATATAGATGCAGGGCATGAATAAACAGGTTTAAGAATAATGTTATATTCGGACATAAATTTAAATAGTGTCCGTAACTGGTTGTTGAAATCTATCTTGGCACGCAAAATAGAGATTGACAAGAAGATGTAAGTATAAAGTGTCCGTATAAATATGACTCGCAAAGGTCAGTCAATAACCCTATCAGTATCAGAACGTGACAAAGCTGAACTAGAAAACCTTGCTCGTGAATTTGGGATGATGTGGGGCGATCGCCCAAACATTTCCAAGTTAGTAGAAGCCATTGCTCAACAGCGATTGCTGATTACTCCCAATAACAACTGGTTACAAGAGCGGATAACGGCGCTAAAGCACGCTATTGATGCTTTAATAGATTTAGGTAAGCTAGAAGAAGCTTTGCTTATTGCCAATTTACTCTTGGAACGCAGCGAGCTATCATTGCCTCTGAGAGCAGAAATCGAACGGTTTTTAGGAAATCCTCCCCCACCCTGGCGAATAGAACTTAACCAATACATCCGGCGCGAGCAACCATTTCAGCTTTCCTACCAAGATGCAACAGGGCGCTTGTGGAACTTTACCGTTCGCCACGCCAAAATAGTTCCTTATGAAGAACGTCAATATCTTGATTGCTGGTGTGAAGAAACAGAAGGGAATTTGGATGTGGAAGAATTGCATCACAACTGGAGTTTACGTCTAGATAGAATTCCAGAAGCAGGTGTGATACCAATTTCTGGTAAATGGCGTTCCAATTTAGATGAACTGCAAGTAGAAATGCATATACATGGACGCTTGGCTTTTGCTTACAAAACCAAAAATGAGGATGTAGACAGTAAATTGTTGGAAGCTTCTCCACCAGTTCGTCGAGTCGTCAGACGCATTTCCAATACCTACTGGTTTCTCCGCGAAGTTTTGCGAGATACACCGGACGTTTTGATTATCTCGCCGGAAAACGTGCGATCGCTTGCTCAAGAAAAACTCAAATTGCTTTACCAACGTTACAATCTAGAAATTCCTTCTTAAAACTTCGTCAAAACTAGGTTCAATGATGTAAGGTTTTTCTTGCACCTACACCCCCTCGTCCTTTTAGGGTCAAAATAATCTAGAATTCGTCTAACTTATTCATCAGACTTTCTATGACTCATCAGAAAAGTGAAGCGAAAGAATCTCCTGCATCGTCGCGAGGATGGCGAACTTTACGGGAAAATCTCATCTTGATTGCGATCGCCTTATGCTTAGCACTCTTAATTAGGACTTTTGTTGCTGAACCGCGCTACATTCCTTCCGACTCGATGTTACCAACGTTGCATAAAGGCGATCGCCTAGTTGTGGAAAAAATTTCTTCCTTGTTTCATCCTCCACAGTTTGGGGATATCGTCGTTTTTCAGCCACCAGAAGAACTACAACATCGAGGATATCCTAAAGACCAAGCTTTCATTAAGCGTATTATTGGCACTCCTGGAAAGAAAATCAGTATCGCAGGTGGAAAGGTTTACATTGATGGGCAACCAATACAAGAAGATTATATAGCTGAGCCACCAATTTTACCAATGCAAGAGCGGCAAGTTCCTCCTGACGAATTTTTTGTTATGGGAGATAACCGCAACGATAGTAACGATTCCCGCTACTGGGGGTTTTTACCCAAAGAAAATATTATTGGTCGGGCTGTGTTCCGCTTTTGGCCTTTTGATAGGATTGGGGTAATTTAATTCTACAGACGTAGCCCTATGGCTCTTGCCCCGCCTTACGGCTATTGGGTATCTCCTGCACCAGACGCTGCGAAGCGCGCCAGTCGCCTCTGTCGGGTAACAAGGACTGCAGCGCTGGACTCACAGGCACTTTCACATTAAAATTGCAGGTAGTACATAAGCTGGTAAATAGTTTCACCCGAAATATTTAACCTTTGCTGAAAATCAGCTAAGTTAAGGTAAGCTCCTGCTGAAGTGCGATTTTCAACCACTGCTTGCGCGAGAGATAAATCAATAAATGGCACTTTTGCTAAAGTCTCAACTGTTGCCGTGTTAGGGTTGATTTTATGGCTACCAAGAGTTAAAGATTCATCATCGTAATAACTGAAATTCAAAATTGGCTTGAGTGGCTCTAGCCTTTGTACTGGTAAGCTTAAGGCTGCGGCAATATCTTCAATACAGTAAAATTTGACACCAGCGCGAGAAAGTTGTACAAGCGATCGCGCTTGGTGAATCGATAACCCTGGTAGACGTAACCAATCATCAACAGTTGCTTGATTAACATCAATGTAGATACCAAGTTGGGCGGCGATCGCAATTTCTTCTGCTGATTGTAATCGATAATATGGGTCGTTCAGTAACTTATAGCGTAGTTTTTGTAACTTAGAGTTTAAAGGTAGCCAATTTTTCATAGTGTTGCTTGCTTTAGGAAATATGATCTAGCAATTGGCGGCGCTTTTGCTCAAATTCATACTCAGAAATCAATCCATCTTGACGTAAACTTTCTAACTCCCGCAAGGCTTGAGCAACCGTACTTACTTGATTGCTGGCGTACTGTGAGTTTTTGATGGCTGATTTACCTAAATTAAAATTACGGTCAAAAGCTTCTTCGTCTTGGGCTAAATACCAAACTCCTTCAATAGCACTCGCTACCTTGGGAATGGGTGTCCAAGAAAGCAACAGATAAAGCACACCCCATAGTGGTTGTCCTAAATAAAACTTATGTAATCCGGAAATTGTCACTGTACCAGACAAAGCTAAAATCGCGGCAATGCTCCGGCTTTTTCGTTGATTAAACATGATTAAAGCACCATAATAAATTCAGCATTGCTGTTATCGTAACTGAATCCTATCTTATGAACTACCGTTCCTTTTTTATTAACAAGCCACCAACCACTTGTGCAAATCAATCGAGGAAGGAAACTTAATCTTGTTGTCACGATTGGCATGGTTATGTGCTAACACCTGTTGACACAAGGCAAGCCCTTGATTCCAAGCATGACGCGCTACGCCAGCATGTTTTGCCAGTATCAAGCCTTGCACTTTGTTAATTTTGAGTTCTGTCTTAAATTCTAGTAGCATAGTAAAATTGTACAGCATTTGACGTACATTTACTATGAGTAAACGATTAGACATTCGACTTCCTGATGAGTACCACGAAATTCTTGAGCAATATTGCCAGCGTTCAGGAGCAACAAAGACCGGAGCGATAAAAATGCTCATCCTTGTACTTAAAGATGAGCAATTGTTAGCGATTCTAAGGAAATCAATCACTGTTGATTAACCCCAAGTGTGCTCTCCATTTATATCAGGCTTGATCGTGAAATGCTATAACAGCAAATACCTGAAGTTGGGGAAACAAAAAGCATACCAAGGAAGTCGCACTGTGTGTCTCGCTGTTTTTTGAATTTTGAACTTCAAATTCTCAATTTTTAGTTGCACAAGTCAAGTGTTGAAATTGCGGTAAAAAACCGTACTCAAACCGAGGTTTATTTTCTAAATTATGTCCCTAAACTAGAATAAACAAGAGGCATCAATTAAGATAGCTACTGAGTCTGATCACTCAGTGGGGTGTAACCAAAATGGGATTTTTTGATTCTGACATAATTCAGCAAGAAGCCAAGCAACTGTTTGAAGATTATCAAGCACTCATCAAGCTTGGCGGTAACTATGGCAAATTTGACCGCGAGGGCAAAAAGCTTTTTATTGAGCAGATGGAAGCCATGATGGATCGCTATCGGGTCTTTATGAAGCGTTTTGAGCTATCAGAAGATTTCATGGCACAAATGACCATAGAACAGCTTAAGACACAGTTAAGTCAGTTTGGTGTAACTCCGCAACAAATGTTTGACCAAATGGACTTCACCCTACAGCGGATGAAAAACGAACTGGAACAACAATCATAAAACTTCGCGGTAAGTGTGGGAACCTGTCTTTATTGCCGTGATAAAGTACGCCACGGAACTTTTAAATTTTATCTGGGTTCATTCCCAGTTCTGTTGGTTGTCCACAGGTGTATCGTCTGAACAGGACAGTTTAACACTGGTTGGTAATTTTAAATGGGTTCAAACTTGACATTCAGCGGGATATTAAGCGGGATGAGAGCAAAAATGAGGAGTTTGGATTTGATACCAAACTCTTCAGTTTTAGTTTTTTTTACTTTAATTTGATTTGGGTCGAGGAAACTGGTAAGGCGACTTGAATTTCTCTACAGGTACATCCTTAAGCGCCTTCATCATAAAATTGCGCCAAATTGGAGCAACCATAGTCCCACCCGTCGCACCACTCGCCAAAGTTCTGTTGTCGTCCCGACCGACCCAAACAGCAGTTGTTAACTGAGGTACGGTTCCAACAAACCAAATATCCTTCTCAGAGGACGTTGTTCCTGTCTTACCTGCTGCTGGGCGATCTATTGCAGCATGTTTACCAGTACCTCCATTAATGACAGAGCGCATTATATCAATAGTTGCTGCTGATGCCCACGGGTCAAGAACTTGTATAGGTTTAGGCGTATTGTCAAGTAATATGTTGCCACCACTATCAGTCACACGGGCAATAATTGTCGTTGGAGACTGCCAACCATAGTTGGCAAAGGTGGCATAAGCACCTGCCATTTCCAACGGCGTGACACCAATAGCACCCAATGGCAGAGAAGTTACAGGTTCCATCGGACTCATAATACCTAAGGTGCGGCTGGTTTCGACAACCTTATTCATTCCCACAGCTTTACCAAGCTTAATGACGGGAACGTTACGAGATTGCATCAACGCAGTGCGGATTGACATAGCTCCACCATACCCACCATCGTAGTTGCGTGGGTAGTACCATCCGTCGCCATCTCGATAACCTACAGGAGTATCGTAGACCGTTGTGTCTGGACCGTACTTACCAGTTGCAAAGGCTGCGTAGTAAACAAACGGCTTAAAAGCAGAACCCGGTTGTCGTAAAGCTTGAGTTGCACGGTTAAACTCACTGGTTTTAGCATCTACGCCACCTACCAAAGCTTTGACAAAATGTGTACGGGGATCAACGGCAGCCAGAGCAATTTGGTTTTTAGATAGCCCTTGCCCTCTGAGTCTTTCATGCCAGCTTTTGACAGTACTCTCCGCCATCCTTTGGAAGTTGGTATCAACTGTGGTTTGAATTCGCATTCCACCCTTGAGGAGTGCTTCACGACCAAACTTTTTGGCAATTTCGTGCGCCACGGCGTTTGTCACGTAAGGCAAGGCGCTTCCTTGGAACGACTTAATTTTACCGAGTTTGATTGGTTGTTTCAGGGCTTTATCGTATTCTTGCTGCGTGATCCAGCCCAATTCCTTCATCCGACCCAAAACGATTCTTTGCTGCTCTTTTGCCTTGTCCATGTGGACAAAGGGGCTATACTCTTCCGGCGCTTGGATTAAACCAGCCATCATCGCTGACTCAGCCAAGTTTAAATTTTCCGCTGACTTGTTAAAGTAACTGCGTGCTGCTGTTTGTACACCATAGTTGTTATGACCCCAATAAACTTGGTTGAGGTACATTTCTAAAATTTGGTCTTTGGTAAGAATTTGCTCCAAGCGAATTGCCAGTACCGCCTCGGCTATCTTACGGGTAAAGGCACGCTTGTGAGACAAGAATAAATTTTTCACCAACTGCATGGAGATGGTTGAACCACCCTCTCGCACACCACCTGCTGACCAGTTGGTGACTACTGCACGACCAACGCCTTTGGGATTAATTCCGTGGTGATAGTAGAAGTCGCTGTCTTCACTCGCTAATACTGCTCGCTTGAGATCTGGAGAAATTCTATCTAATGGCATCACCTCACGGTTGGCTTCTCCGTGAATACTCGTTAACAGTTTACCTTTGATGTCATAGATATAAGTTGTTTCTGATGGCAAGAAGCTGCGTAACTGTCTCACATCTGGCAAATTGCGGAAACTCACCGCTAAGCCAACAAGTCCTCCCGCTACAATAGAACTTGTCAGCATCGTTGCGGAAAGTAGAGTACCGCCAGCTACCTGACCGACTCCTTTGAGAAACTCAAAACCTGAGGCAGCTTGCTGAGGTTGTGGCTGCTTATCTTCAAAAGTCCTGGACGACACGGTGGTTTTACTTCCTCACTAGTAAATATATAGTGTAATGTCTTGGATCAAGCAAGGCGGTTAATTTTTTGCAATGATATTAGTTTGGCAAACGAGAATCATACAAATTGTCAGTGACCATAAACAATCCTACTTTGATAGTGCAAAGCATAGTTAACAGTCAATCTCCTAGTAGTATGACGCAGGATTATTCTTGGCTGCGTCGTGGTATTGTTGAAATTTTCCCACAACCGACTGATTCCGATAGTGAGGTTGAAAGTTTAGAAAGGCGTTTAGCAACAACTGACCGACCTCTAAGGGTGAAATTGGGAATTGATCCAACGGGTAGCGATATTCATCTCGGTCACAGTATACCAGTGCGAAAACTACGAGCGTTTCAAGATGCTGGTCATACGGCAGTACTCATTATTGGTGATTTTACCGCTCGCATTGGTGATCCGACTGGAAAATCTGAGGTACGTCGCCAACTTACGGAAGAAGATGTGGCGCGAAACGCCCAGACTTACCTTGAACAGGTGCGACCTATTTTAGACTTTGATACACCAGGAAGGTTGGAGATACGTTACAACTCAGAATGGCTCTCGAAGTTGAACCTGGGCGAAATTTTGGAATTACTCTCGACAATGACAGTAGGGCAGATGCTCGCTAAGGAGGGTTTCGCTGAGCGCTATAAGAAAGAGAATCCTATTTTCCTTCATGAGTTCCTGTACCCCCTGATGCAGGGCTATGATTCTGTCGCTATTAAGGCAGATGTCGAATTAGGAGGGACAGACCAAAAATTTAATCTTGCTGTCGGGCGAGATTTACAGCGCCATTTTGGACAAAAACCACAGTACGGAGTCCTGCTGCCAATTTTGATTGGCTTGGATGGTGTACAAAAAATGTCAAAATCTTTAGGTAATTATGTTGGTTTGTTAGAACACCAAACTCAGAAGTACCAAAAACTGCAACAAGTTCCCGACCATCTCTTGAATGATTATTTTACACTACTTACGGATTTGTCATTGGATCAGCTACCGGAAAATCCACGCGATCGCCAAAAACTACTAGCACAAGAAATCGTCAAGCAATATCACGGCGAACAAGCTATCAAGGATATTGAGGCGGGTGACGTACCAGAGTTTTCCCTAGCTGATGTGCAGTTTCCCGCAAAGTTACCATACATTCTGAATGTGAGTGGCTTGTGCAAAAGTAGCGGAGAAGGTAAGCGGAAAATTCAAGAGGGTGGGGTGCGCTTAGATGGCGATCGCATCACTGATATTGAAACGACTTTTAGTGACAAGAACCAATTGCATGGACGTGTTTTGCAACTGGGGAAAAACAAGTTTGTCCGACTGATACCGTAGGGGAGAAAAGCTGATGAACGCCCAAGAGCAAATAATCGTACCTCTGGATGTAGCGGATGAACAAGCGGCGATCGCCCTCATCGAACGCCTGGAGTCAGTCACTTTCTTTAAGGTAGGCTTGGAGTTATTTACAAGCACAGGACCAAAAATTCTGGAGGTGCTAAAATCTCGCCAAAAACGTATTTTCTTGGATTTGAAGTTTCACGATATCCCTAACACTGTTGCTGGCGCTTGTCGTGCGGCGGCTCGTTATGGCGTTGATTTATTGACAATTCATGCAACATCTGGTACAAAAGCACTGAGCGCAGCAACTGAGGCGGTACTTGTAGGATCAGCAGATGCGGGTGTGAAACCGCCGAAGTTAATTGCGATTACGCTGTTGACGAGTCTTTCTTCCAGACAGTTGGCGTTTGATTTGAAAATTCCTCTAGAATTACCAGAATATGCTTTGGAGATGGCTCTAATGGCTCAAGAAATGGGTTTAGATGGGGCTGTTTGCTCTCCTGTTGAGGTAGCGCAACTGCGACAAAGTTGTGGAGATGATTTTTTGCTGGTTTGTCCGGGGGTACGTCCAACTTGGGCAGAAAAAGGAGATCAGGCGCGATCGCTCACTCCTGCACAAGCTTTGGCTGCAGGAGCAAATTACCTGGTGATTGGGCGTCCGATTACTGCAGCCGCCGATCCAGAGTTAGCGTGGAGGAGGATTTGTGAGGAGTTAGTGGCGGTGACATGAAGTCAAGAGTCGTAAAAAAGAAAAAAAGCTGGTGGCTTCTTTGTTGTAGCTTCTGGCTGTTATTCTCACATTCTCTAAATGACGCCGCAAAAGCGCAAAATTTCATCCCTAGCGCCTCTCCAAAAGCCGAGAGGAGAGTCGTTGGTGGAGAGAGGTTTTCTTGCTCAAACCAAAATCTAGAAACACTAACGACTCAACTCTTGCAAGATTTACCAAATTATGCTAATAGAGCCAGTCAACGCGCCCGTCGCTTAAGCAGGGCAACTGACGCTTACAGTTATATGGTAGTGGCGGGAAGACCTGAGTTTACACCGCTACCTCTTAACCCTAGTGGATACACGGCAGATTCTGTGAAAACTGCTTCAGATGGAGTAGAGCAAGTCTTTTTTACGACTTTAGAACGACAGTATACTGGTGGTAAACCATTTCAATTGCAGCAATTTCACTGGCTGTTTCTCGCAAAAACAAAAACTGATTGGCGTTTCGTGATGATGTTTTCCCAAATTGGTTTGTCTCCCAAGAATCAGCCACCGACACCACCACGAGATAGTAGTAATGGTGTTATTGCCCAAGGGATAACTGCTTGGTTGCGAGATTGTCAAGCGGGAAGCGTGCGTGTGCGTTCTCGGATTTTGAAAGGTTCATTTCAAAAGCCGCTACCATCACAAACGCCGCCACCGCCATTAAAGCCTCCACTGTCGCAACCGCCGCCAGAGTCATAGTTGCTACCGGTGTGGTCAGTCATTTGTTGGTTCGGTGCTGACGGTTTTACGCGATCGCCCTGAGAGTGAAATGAAACGATTTTGAAGAGTGGGCGATCGCCGGATTGTAACAAGAATAATTTTGAATTTTAATTTTTACTCGCCCCAAGAACAACAGGCACAACAGAAGAAAAGCCTATTGGTAAAATGCTGTACCAAGCTACAAACAATTAACAAGTCCAAGACGCAAAACTTCCCTTGTGAAGTCACATGAATATCCAATAGAGGCGTCGGCAAGAAACTTACCTGTTTTCGCCTGCTTAGTCACTCCATAGCCACCAAGAATTTCGACTGCTGTTTGCGCGTTTTTAATTGCCACATCCACAGCAAAAGTCTTAGCTGCTGGTGCCTTCACCATTGCAGCGAGTTGGGGGTTAGTGTCTGCAGTATTTGCTGCCTCCCATACCGTTAATCTTGCAGCTTGGGTATTTATCATCATATCAGCAAGTTTCAAGGCGACTGACTGATGCTGGATAATTGGACGCCCCCAGCTGACTCGCTTTTTGGCATAATCTAAGGCATACTCATATGCTGCGCGAGCCAAACCAACGTAGGAAGCTGCAAGTCCAATAGCCACCTCAGGAAGCAACATCAGAAGTTTTGCTGCCTCTCCTTCTTTCCCAAGAAGATTCTCTGCAGGTACTCGGACGTTATCAAGATGAATTTCTGCATGATGAGAAGGTTTCCAACCAATCATCTCGGTTCTCTTACCAAATTTCAAACCAGGGGTGTTTGCTGGAATATAGAATATAGACATACTCTCGCCCAAAGGCTTATCAAGAGCGGTGCGTGCAATAATGAAATATGCATCCGCGATACCAGCATTTGTGACTAACGATGACTTTTTCCCGTTCAGGATGTATGCATCACCATCACGTTGTGCAAAAGTCTTAAGTCCGATGTTAGGATCTGGTATTGGACAGAACAAATCTGAGGTGGCGACGTTTGGTTCACTTTCTGCAGCACTATACAAGTGAGGTTCTCCAGAACGAACATGCGACAATATTCGCTTTTGCTGTTCACTTGTTCCAGCCCTAGTCACGAAAAGCGACATTGCAGCAGTCAGATTGAAGTAACTAGACGCAATACTGACATCAACCGCACCCAGTTCTTCCAAAACCAAAACGAGATCTACGCACTTTCCACCCAAACCACCGTACTCTTTTGGGAGTAATAATGACGTAAATCCTAGTTCAGTTCCTTTGCGGAACAGACTTTGACAGAAATCCCAAGGTTCAATTTCTGGATTATCAGATTCCTCAATGATTTGAACAATAGGTTTCATCTCTGCTTGGGCAAACTCAAGCGCTTTCGACTGCAACATCCGCTGTTCAAGAGTGAGGCTGAAGTCAATCATGATTTGTTTTTCCTTCGTCATTGGATGTTCTTGACGCCATAGCTAGTAGTCTGCCAAACCAAAACTTGGGTATGGGTTGGGAAAAGGGTAAAGGATAAGACATCTTTCTCCTTTACCCTGCCAAGTTTTCTCAGCAAAACACTAGGAGCAATTTAGGATTTGCTTTCCATATGGCTCTAGTTAACTATCCTATAGCTCTTGAGATGGTAGAAAAATCTTACTTATAACTCCAGAATTCTGTTTTATTTGTTATTTTTCCGTCTTGTAACTCTTACTATATAAAGTTTTTAGTCTTTGTCGCCTTACTTCAATACATAGCAATTTAGATAAAAAGATGTCAAAATTACATATAAAAAAATCAACTTTATTAATCCTCTATTACGGCGCTAAACGTGATGGCGCTTTACACTATCACGTTGCTAAGATTGGGAAATACCTAATAGATCGAGGATGATTACTCCCTTCCCGCCAGAAGAATACCTAATTTGACGTAGACGCGCAGCGGTGAGACAGCGCTGCAGGAGGGTTTCCCTCCGTAGGCGACTGCGTTAGCGCAGCGTGACCGGAGGTCATACCCGGAGGGCTTCCCGCAGGGTACCGCCAAGACGCCTTAACGTAGCGTGCGCCTTAGCGCATAGGACGCCAAGAAAATCAAAAAGAAGATAGGTAATCTTGCACCGCGAACGGAGTAGCTAGCTACCAACAAAAGCGACAGCATTCCCGATTTTCTGCCAAACTTTTGGTCTAACACCACATACTTACCAGTTACTGGTTTTTCTGAATTTCATCAAACTTAGCACGCACTGCTTGTATATCCTGCCACGTTAACCACTTAGGCTTGCCGACTTCACGGGATTGGTTACGTAGCAAATAAGACGGGTGAAAAATTGGCATACACAAACGCCCATCCCACTCGATCCACTGTCCACGAATTTTGGAAATTGCCCGCTTATCACCAGTTAATCCTTTAAAAGCCGTTGCACCTGCAAAAAGAATAATTTTTGGATCAACCAGGCGAATTTGTTCCAATAAATAAGGCTTGCAAGCTTCCATCTCTTCAGTCGTAGGAACTCGGTTATCAGGAGGTCTGCACTTGTTGATATTACAGATATAAACGTCAGTTTGAGTATCTAATTTAACTGAGGCGAAAATCTTCTCTAACAGCTGCCCTGCCTTGCCAACAAAGGGTAAGCCAGTTTCGTCTTCAGTTTGACCTGGTGCTTCCCCCACAACCATAATTGCTGCTTTAAGATCACCCCTTCCAACAACAGCATGAGTACGTGTATTTCCCAAACCACAACGGTAACACTGGTTGCAATGCTGTGCCAATTCAGTCATATTGGCATAGGTTCCGGGAGGAATGGGAATTTTCGCGTCTTTAGGAATCAGCTCTTTTTGGTCATTCGAGTCAAGGTTTGAGTCCTCGAAGAGACTGAGTTGTTGTTCGTTGCTCATCAAGAATATTAGGGGGTACGGGAATTTCGCTCAATATAGCGGATTGAATTAAGAATTGGTATTAGGGTTTTGTGCTGATTTAACAACGACACGACCATTTTCCACAACAGTGCAATTTTTAGACGTACTCTTGCAATTGTCAACTGCAGTATCAACACATTGCATTTCATCACACTGTGTTTTATGGTGATAATTGTTTTGCTCTTGTTGTTGACTAAGACTAACAGCACAACAAGCAGAAGTGGTTAACGACATCTCAAGTACAATGACCTCTGTATACCATTATCGCTCAATTAAGTTGTATTTTTACGGCAAAGACTTGTGTTTTTAAAAAGAACGCACAATCTTTGAACATAGTAATCAGAATATCTCCATACCCTGTAGGGGAATTTGAGCATAGCGAGTCAGAGGTATTTCCTTAAATGATGTTACATCATGGTCTGATGGTTGGCCGCAATTGTCGCTCGACCCCACCCCGGTTTTGTCTAACGCCAAAACCTCAGAGCCCCTAATCCCCAGAGGGGAGCGGTGAGTTCCCCGCGAACTCGGGGAGGGGATTAAGGGGTGGGGTAAAATCAACGTCTACTCCCACCTCTTCAACTAAACCGGGCAGGAGTCCCACACCTTATCTATTGATTCGGTGTTGGGAGGAATGTCCCAATCTCCTATACTGCGACGCATAATCTGCTCCGTTTAATTAAATGCACTTTGGATGGACTGAACTGTCCTAGCCTGTACCAGTTGTGGTCGTAAACTGAAACGTTCTTAGTTTTCTCGGTTTTGGTGTAACCGCCAATCCAACTGATATAAGACTTTCCTGCTTTTTCGGCTTTAACTAAATCACCAGACCTAAAGCCAAACGGGGTAATTGTTCCGCCTTTTCGTTTTCTGTTGCCTGGAACGCCTGAAACTGGGTTTTCAAAATGAAGTTGGCATTTTGGGTGTGCCGTTTTTATCTAGTACTGGAACACGAATCATGGAGATAATCCTCTCGTGAAAAAGTAATAAGTCCCTTAGCCTCAGATCTTGCACCAGTATCAACAACGAGGCAGAGCCTCGATATCTGGTTCCCAGGCTCAGCCTGGGAACCAGGGTTGGGAGGCTTAGCCTCCCGATTATTGAGAATGGTGCAAGATCTCAGTTAGCCCAACTTGTGTAACATGTCCTTTCTACAAGCACTTACAACCAGTAAGTTTAGAGATAGCCCGAACTAGGGAAATATTCGGTAGTCTGTAGCAAAACAAGTCTTATGGGCATAGTTATCTCTTGCGTTGAAAGCTGGTTCTTTCAAGCCCACACTGTACTGTACTCAGTCAGTGTGGGTAGTTGACAAGCCTAACGCTTCGGCACCTGTAAACCACCACGTTCTAGCATTTGCCGCACTTGCGGGCTAGGGTTGTAGTTATAACCAAAAGAGGAACCCTCTGAGTCATCCAAAATTTGAGGCGTTAGCAATACAATCACCTCATTACGTTCGTTAATTTTGTTTGTTCTTCTAAAGAGTGAGCCAAGAAGCGGAATATCACCCAAGATGGGAACTTTAGAGAGATTTACTCGGTCTGAATCTTGGATAATACCACTCAAAATGAGCGTTTGACCGTCACGCAGGCGAATTAAGCCAGAATTAAGAGCACGCTTAGAAACCAAAAATATTCTTTGGCTACCACTGGAACCCAAATTAATCTCAGCTGGGGCTTGAGGAGCTGCAATAGTGGGGGCTACAGAGAGAGATACAAAACCATTGTCATCAATCCGCTCGATTTTGACAGCCAAGGTTAAACCAACTTGTTCTTTGTCAGCTGTAATCGTTTCCGCAGCAAGATTGCGATCGCGAATGATTTGCCTTTTGATATTACCTACGACTTCCTGAGTCAGGTTAACACTGGCGCTTTGACCTTCTTGAACAATTAAAGTGGGGTCAGTCAAAATCTTAGCATTACCATTTTGTACCTGAGCTTGCAAATTAACAAGCAAACGTCTAGGAAACTTAAGCGGATTTTCTGGTAAAGGGTTATTGATTGTTGGAGAACTAGACACACTTCCACTCACTTCAGAACTTGTAGCTGGTCTAGAACCGCCAAAATTTAGAACTGCAGCACCGCCATCATTAGCAAAGAAGTTATTGCCTATGCCAAACGAGAAGCTCGTGTTAAAGTTTTTTGTGTTCTGTAGATTAACATCGACAATTTTGACATTAACAACCACTTGCCGGCGGCGGATATCAAGCTGAGTCAGTTGAGATGTCGCCATTTCAACTTGTTTGGCAGAACCAATTAAAGTAATGGAATTGGTGCGTTCGTCTCCTAGTGCTTGTAAACCTCGAAGTAAGGGTGTTAAATATTTGGAGTCATCAACACTTAAACGTTCAATTTTAGTTTCTGTTGTCGTCTGGCTTTGTGTGACAGGGTTAACTGTAGAACCCACAGCTAGTGCGTTGACACTAGTCACTTGACGTTCGCGGCTGACTGCACTTTCTGCTCCTAAACCAACCAAAAAATTTAACGCTGTGTCCACCTTTGCCTGATTGAGTCGCACACTGCGTACAATGACGTCACGAATGGTATTAGGCAATTTTGTTCCAACAAAAATTGTCCGTCCCCTGCGGTTTGCTTCAAGATTACTCAGGCGCAAGATATAGTTAAAAACATCTTGCACTGATTCGTTTTTGATTTCCAGCGAAATTGTTGGTTCCTCACTCCTACTAGTAGTACTTTGCTGTCCAGAAGAAGCTTCCTCTGGTGTCTCTTTTCCCGCAAAAACCAAGTTAAGATTAGCAGCACGAGTCAGCAGTGACAAAACCTCGCGTACCGGCGCTTCTCGCAATACCAAGCGAGACACCCGTTCTTGAGTTCCCAAGTCAATGTTGCTAAAAGAAGCATCGAAATTGGAGACAGCAATATCACCTACTGGTGGTGCGATCGCTTTTGCCAAAATAGGCGGAGTTTGGTTCGTCGTGTCTAAACTGGGTTCTGTTGGTTGTGTAGGTGTAACATCTGGCTTTTGACTAGGTTGAGGTAAGCCGGAAACAGAAGGTGCAGTTTGTATTGGTATCGCTTGTGGTGTAGCCGTCGCCTGTGTTTCCTGTGTTGAGCTAAAGTTGAGAATAATTTGATTGTGCTGTTGCACCACAGGTTGAGTGTTAGGGGCGCTGGTGGTTCCAGTGACTATTACCTGAATGCTATTTGCATCAAGCTGATGAATTGTCACTGAGGCAATTCCTGGAACAGGCTTATCTTGGCGGAGACTATTTCCTTTTGGTAGACGTAATTGAGTGTCAATAATATCTACGACTAAAGCATGACCTTTTTTTGTCGTAAAAATTTGTGGGCGCGAACTCAAAGCAGTTTTCAATATGACGTTAATTCCAGCATCAACTGGACTTAGCTGCACTCCAGTAATTTGAGTAGTCTCTGCCCATACTGGTTGAACTGCGAAAACTATCATTGCAGTGGCACCTAATACAAAACTACTAGCACTAGCGTGAAGCTGTTTCACAGTTTATTCCTCACAATTGGAAAATCTAACAAGAAAACTTCGCTTGTCGTGCGCTTTGTCATCGAAGCGATATAAGCTTTTGGCTGCTAAGGAACTTCGCATAGCTTTCTCGACAATCAACAGAAGTACGTTGATATATTTCCCTGGAATTGTGCAAAACTAACAGTTTTTTTAGCTGACAGCGACTAAAGGAGGGAAGCTTGGATAACACTCGCTCGTATGTTGCCCCGGCAGGTACTCCGGTTCATCATTTTTCATATCTACTTTTTTTGTAAATATATTTATCGCATATCGATGCACCCTCAACTGGTACTATCGGTTTTTACTGTTTTTAAAGATGCAAAAATACTATCTAAAATACTCAAAAAAATGAAAAAGTGTATCTCAAATAACATTTTTTTCAGTAATTAAGCATAATTAATGACTCTAGAAAGGACAGTTATTAAGTAATTGTGCTGTTTAATTGTTCAAGGTGCTGAATGTGGAACTATATAGTTAAATTAGTATTTGCAACAAATACTTTCATAATATGTTGTGTCAATGGTAATGATAAGTATTACTCAAAGCAACAAGATATTGTCGGTATCTAACCTTGAGCTAATTTCCTTAGCAAGGGAGACATTTCCGTTATCTTGCGTTTAAGAAAAAAACGGTTCACCCTGAGCATAGTCGAAGGGTTGCAACTTTGTTTGTCAGTTGTGACGAATTTGAATTGCGAATTTTCTTGTTATGACTGACTAGTTGTTTGTCACGACACAGGACTCATAACAATTCAAAATTCAAAATATGCCAAGAGGGCACGCTGCGCTAAGAGGGTGTTTGAAAAGTCGGACAAATTGTAAAAAAGCTCTCTCAGTATACGCTGTGAATAGTTAGTAGACAGCACCGAGAGAGTAACATGAGTAAAGCTTACCCCAGCAACCTGACCCGTGTTCAATATGAATTTCTGAGTGACATGATTCCAGAACCCAAACCCGGTGGTCGCCCCCGTGAAGTGGATATGTGGCAAGTGCTCAATGGGATCTTCTATGTCCTGATAGAAGGAGTTCGATGGCGAGCGTTACCTGGCGACTTTCCCCCTTGGCAGACAGTGTACACATATTTCCGCAACTGGCGAAAAGACGGGGCATGGTTGAAAATTCACGATAGTCTGCGAGAGTGGACTCGGATTGAACAGGAGCGCCATCCGAGTCCATCGGAAGCGATTATCGACAGTCAAAGCGTCAAGAGTGCGGCGATGGTAAGTCAATCCGTGGGCTACGATGCGGGTAAGAAAATTAAAGGACGCAAGCGATTTATGACGGTCGATACCTTAGGGTTAATCTTGCGGGTCTTGGTCACGGCTGCCGATGTGGGTGAGCGTGAAGGGGGCAAACAAGTTCTCAAGCGGGTCAAACACTCTAGCAAGCAGGTATCTCGTTTGACAACCCTCTGGGTGGATGGCGGCTTTGATGGTGAGCCGTTCATGCAGTGGGTGATGGACTTTTGCCGTTGGGTTGTGCTGGTGGTGCTGCGACCGCAGCAAACCAAAGGTTTCACGTTGCTCAAAAAACGTTGGGTGGTGGAGCGCACTTTCGGTTGGCTGATGGGGTGTCGGCGATTAGTCAGAGACTATGAGTTATTGCCGGAAACATCGGAGACATTTATCTACCTTGCCATGATCCGGATCATGGTGAGGCGACTGGCATAAAATTTGACCTTTCAAAACTTTTCAAACACCCTCTAACAAAAGCGCTAACAAAATTTAAAATAAAAGACAGTTACATAGGGGGATTTAAACCCCAACTGAAACTGAGGTGCAACAGCCCTGGGCGGGTTTCCCTTAGGCTTAGCTTCTGGCGTACTACCTGTAGACATAGGGGTCTTAAACCCTTTAATTTACGATAACTAAAGCCAAATCATGCTTTCAAAGAAAACATATGTAAAATATACCCGTACAATTGCTGATCAAAATTGTGTTCCCATATAAGCGTAACTTCTGAGGCTTTAACTAGCCCGGTTACACGCTTGCAACCAAGAAAGAAACACTATCCCCCTGTTCCCTGTTCCCTGTTCCCTTTAAATACGGGACAGGTTACAAGCCATCGTTAACACATTTCTAACACGATTAACAGCAAAAGCCCAGTAGATGAGGTGAAATTAATGCCACAACAGAAAGCTTTAGCCATTGATGTGACTAGAGTAGAAGCTCGCAAGCGTGTACTTCCTAGACGACCTCTCCTATCTAGCCACGATGCTAAATGGGAAAACTTATATCTGGAGTATCACCTTCAACCAGAGTATGAAAGTCCGGAACATTATGCATCACATTATACACTTGCAATTCGCCTCCGTAGTCAGTTACGTCTGGAGCGATGGCTAGGTGATTGCCACAAAACTGAGACCTGCATGCCTGGCGATGTGGCGGTTATTCCTCCCCAGACCACCCATAAGGTATTTTCTTCTCAAGAGTCGGAATTTATCGCTTTGTGCTTAAATTCTGAGTTTGTCTCAACTATTGCTGGTGATTCAGTTAATCAGGATGTTGTAGAGATTATACCACACTTTTCCAAGTCTGATCCCTTAATTTATCAAATTGGGCTTGCCCTTAAGACAGCACTGCAATCAGATGGGTCGGCTAGCCGCCTTTATGCTGAATCAATGGCAACTGCGCTATCAGCTCACTTGTTGCAGCATTATTCTGCACCATTACACAAACTTCGAGAATATGAAGGAGGATTGCCGAAATATAAGTTACAACGAGTCATCGAATTTATTATCGACAATTTGGCAGATAATTTACTCCTTGGGATTATGGCACAAGAAGCAGGCATAAGTCAGTACCACTTCTGCCGCTTGTTCAAGCAATCTACTGGGCTTTCTCCCTACCAATATGTGATGCACTGCCGGATTGAGCGTGCTAGGATGCTGCTGCTACAGAATAAACTAAAAATTTCTGAGATTGCCTCACAGGTTGGTTTTGCTGACCAAAGTCAATTCACACGTCACTTCAAGCGCGTAGTGGGAGTAACACCCAAACAAATTCGTGCAAAAAGATAGCAAGAATATTACAAAAGAGCAAGAATCTTCTATACAGCAGGAATCAGGATTTTATATACCTTTAAATAAACACCAATGTCCCTATTAGTCTCGGCTAGTGGTATTCGATCCAGAAGACTCTCCTAATCACTCCCCTTGGAAACACAGGACTCATTTCTTGCCCCTCAAATTCAGCAAGATTGTTCATTTAACAACTCTTGCTGTAATCGAAGGAGGCAGGGGATAACATCCTCCCTTATCCCCTGCATTTCTTGTTGTGGCGTCCAGAAATAGTCCGGCTTAATTCAAGAGGTTGGGAGAAATTGCATCAGAGTGATGAGTATTGCGGTGCATCTCCAAAGAGACGTTTGCAAACAACTGCTGGACGTTTTACCACTACGTCCTTTTCTTACCTGGAGAAATTAAGGAGAGCGTATGAGCGATTATTATAAGCTTCGCTGTACTCGCCCTGATACTATTCGCCATAGTACAACTTTAGAAGTTCAAGCGCAACTTATTGACACTCTCAACCAAACGCTGGCTACTACTATTGATCTTAAGACTCAGTTCAGGCAAGCGCGTTGGAATGTGAAAAGCATGAACTTTCATTCTTTACACGAATTATTTCATGAAATTGCCATTGAACTGGAGTTGTACATTGATATGCTTGCCCAGAGAGTAACAACTCTTGGTGGTTTAGCCAGAGGAACAGCTCGGTCTGCTGTCAAATATTCAGTTTTACCTGAATATCCCTTTCATCTTACACAAAGTCAAGAACACGTAGCATCCCTAGCAGAGCGTCTATCCATCTATGCCTCTTTGCTGTGGGAGAATATTGACCGTACTGCTATTTTGGGGGATGCTGAGACAGCGTACCTTTACGCAGAAATCTCTAGCGTTATTGACAAACGTTTGTGGTTTTTGGATGAACAACTGATGACCTCATGCTTTGATGAGAATCATCGGGTAGGTTCTCATAATTGAGAAACCACTTCTGTAAAAAATTTCCTGTGTTTCGCAGTCGCCACAACGGGACGCCAGACGCCAAGTGAGGGAAACCCTCCTGGGCGTACTGGCGCAGCAAGGCAATGCCCACGGAGTACAGACTTGCACAAGTTCGTAGCGATTGTTGGCTAAGGTGCCAAGATTCCAACCAAAACCACGGTGCTACGGAATCAGGAAAGACTGTACTCAAGTGAACCAAAATTTTTCTAGCTAAATTTTCTAGCTAAATTTTCTGGCTAAATTTATAATTACAAAGAAAGATTAACAGATTTAATTTTTTTATTTTTAATCATCAGGGGTTGACGTTAATCCTTCCGCGACAAACTAACTTTCCTGGGATAAGAGTTAACTCTTGGATATCAACATCCGACCCCAGATTGAAATAAAGTTGTTTGTTAGTATCCTCAACCAGAACTCCCGTATGGCTTTTTACTTGGATTGATGAGAGTTTCAACTCCTGTGTGCTAAGTAGTTCCGGACTCATACTAATATCTAAATGAGTAGGTTCGCCTTCGTCTGCCAAAATAGCGAAGAGTTTTGCCTGACTCTGGTTAAGGTCAATTTTTTTCCAAGTTATTGACTTCGATTTGAGGTAGTGTTCTGGTAAAAGTTCAACCAGAACCTCATATAAACCAGTCGATAACAAGGTAGATGACACAGAGGCATTGAGATCCTCCTGTGATTGGATCAGTTCGCCAACTACTGGTACTGTTTCTAATAGTCGTAGTGGTTGTCCCTTAAGTACTGAGCCAATATTGATACGAATATTTTCTGCAACTAGTTGAATCTGCGTAAGATGGAGACCTCGATAAACAGCATGACTGGCAAAAACAGATACCCAAGGAATGCAACCAGAGAGAAGTTGGCGATCGCTAGCCCTGATTTCCACTTCCAGTTCGGATACTTGACTGACTTGAGTTTTTAACCACAGTTTGAGTGCTGCTGTCAACACGTTTGTGACAATACGTGTCTTGTGTGATTTTTTCGAGTGTGAATTAAACTGTTGCATCTAACCGTTTTGCTTATGATTATCCAAATTGACAAATACCTAGAATTTTTACGCTATGTTACTGTAGCGTTTTGGGCAACTCATGACAAAATGTAGAGATATTATTTGCTGATTAGCATTTTGATTGATTATCAGTAATTTACACATGCAGGCACGGTTACAAAAAATTCTTTCTCAATGGGGTATAGCCTCACGTCGTGAAGCGGAAGAGATGATCAGGCAGTCACGCGTGCTCATCAATGGTGAATTAGCACATTTGGGTCAAAAGGCTGATCCTCAAAGAGATACTATCACGGTTGATGGAAAGCGGGTGTCTGTCCTAGAGCGCCCAGCTTTCATTTACCTGTTACTGCACAAACCACTTGGAGTGCTTACCACTTGTGAGGATCCACTAAACAGACCTACTGTATTAGACTTACTTCCTAAACAAATAAGTTCCGGTCAAGGTATTCACCCAGTAGGTCGGTTAGATATAGACTCTACAGGAGCATTAATACTTACAAACGATGGAGACCTCACTTTTGGTCTAACCCATCCTAGTCATAGTATTTCTAAGACATATCGTGTTTTGGTCAAAGGACATCCTCCACAATTCGTGCTACAGATGTGGCGTCAGGGTGTGGTGTTGGAGGAAACAAAAACACGACCAGCACAAGTACGAGTCATAGAAAAGTTTGCTTATTCTTGCTGTTTGGAAATTATTTTGAAGGAGGGGAGAAATCGTCAGATTCGCCGTGTTGCTCAACAATTGGGATATCCAGTCATTGAACTACATCGCACCGCCATCGGTTCTATTCAATTACAAACGCCTGGAAAAGGTTACTTAGCTGAGGGTGAGTATCGTCATCTAGAAGAGTTTGAAATTCGTTTTTTAAAAAAAGCAATTGCAGCAGTTTCCTATTAAAGATTCAGTGTGGTTAAGGAGTGTATCACAATATGATGACGTGGCTAACAAGGCAAGACAAGCATGAGTCAATACCTTCATTCGAGCAACAAAGAGCCGAAATTCTAGCCGAAAAGGGTGCTCAACTGTTGGCGTTACGTTTAGAACAGAATTTATCGTTAGAGGAAATGGTCGTTTTGACCAAAATTCCCCAACGACTATTAGAGGCGATAGAACAAAGTCGTTTGACTGATTTGCCAGAACCCGTTTACACTCAGGGTTTAATACGGCAATATGCTGATGCACTAGGGTTGAATGGCGCGGAGTTTTCTAGCACCTTTCCCACAGATATAGACCAGTTCAGCCAAAACTTAGGTTGGAAAACCACATCAGCGAGTCAATTACGCCCTGTCCATCTTTATCTTCTATATATATTTTTGATTTTCTGCGCTGTCAGTGGTTTGTCTGAGTTACTCAACGCAACGACATTACAAGCAAGTCGTAGCGAAAATAATCAGAAAGAACAAACACAGCCCATTGCACAACAACAAGTCACTCAAAATGAAAATGCACAACTTGTTCAAGCGGTCAATAAATTATCTGACAATGCTACAGAACAGCAGCAGGTGCAAATTGGTGTGACTTTGAAAGAGACATCTTGGATAAAAGTGGTAGCGGATGGCAAAGTCCAGTATGAGGGTGAACTCCCACGGGGGACTCAACGCACTTGGATGGCTCAGGGGCAACTGATTGTGAAAGCAGGTAATGCTGGTGGCGTGTTGATGAGTGTCAACAATCAACAAGCCAAGCAACTCGGAAAACCGGGTACAGCCAAAGAAGTGACGATCGCAGCTAATACAAGGTCTTAAGGAGAGTAATCAGAGTGTGGGAGTATGGGAGTGTGGGAAAACATCCTTTGCTCCCTCCTTCGCTCCCTCCCTTTTTTTCCTTCTATCTTCTTACTTAGGTTGAGGCGCACGTCCACATAATCGGGTGAGAGTTTGTAGGCGATCGCTCAATTCCTTAGTCAAAGCATCCGCTTGATAGCACCACTCCCAGTTACCTTCAGCCTTACTCGGGAAGTTCATCCGCGCTTCACCTCCTAAGCCCAAAACATCCTGTAACGGAAGAATTGCTTGATTCGCCACACAAGTCATAGCAAGTCGAATCAAATCCCAATGAATACCTTCAGGACTTTGACAACCTAAGTAAAGCAATAAGTTTTGCTTTTCCTGTTCTGAGGCTGTATTGAACCAGTTTACGGTTGTGTCGTTGTCGTGAGTTCCGGTGTAAACAATGCAATTGCGTGAATAGTTGAAAGGTAAAAACGGGTTACCAGGATCAGAACCAAAAGCAAACTGCAAAATTTTCATTCCTGGAAATTCATACTTATCTCGCAGCGCTTCTACCTCTGGCGTAATGACTCCCAAATCCTCCGCCATCACAGGTAGCTTGCCTAATTGTTGTTTAATTGCTTCAAACAATTCTTCTCCGGGGGCTTTTATCCATTCTCCATTCATGGCTGTTTGTTCGCCTTTTTTCACAGCCCAGTAAGCTTCAAATCCTCGGAAGTGGTCAACGCGGATCACATCTAGATAATCCAGCATCGCCTCAAAGCGTCCGATCCACCAGCTAAAGTCTTGTTTTTTCAATTCCTCCCAATTATAAATCGGGTTACCCCATAATTGACCTGTGGCGCTGAAGTAATCTGGTGGGACACCCGCCATCAGGGCGGCTTCTGCGGTTTCTTCATCCAAACAAAAAATGTCGGGATGAGACCACACGTCAGCACTGTCATGGGCTACGTAGATGGGAATATCGCCAATAATTTGAATACCGCTCATATTGGCGTAGGTTTTCAGTTGCGACCACTCGCGGAAAAATTCGTATTGAGTAAATTTGTAATAAAAAATCTCCGTAGTCAACTGCCGTCGTGCTTGTTCTATGGCTTGGGGTTCACGCTTGACAAGTTCTGGTTCCCAATTATGCCAGCTTGTTCCACCATGAGCATCTTTGAGCGCCATAAATAAAGCATAATCCTCTAGCCAATAAGCCTTGCTGTCGCAAAAACCAGCAAATTCTTTCTGCTGCAAGGATGTTGCCCTATCTTTAAAATTCTCGCAGGCTTTTTTTAACAGTTCAATCTTAACGGGTATGACTTTGTCGTAATCTACCTTGGATTCCTGAAAAACTGGTAAATTAGCAAAGTCCTCCTCAGCTAGCAAACCTTGTTCTACTAGTTTTTCTGGGCTAATCAGCAGGGCATTTCCAGCCATTGCTGAATAACAAGCGTAAGGAGAGTTACCATACCCAGTTGGTCCCAAAGGTAGCACTTGCCAAAATTGTTGGCTGCTCTCTCTGAGAAAATCAATGAAGCCATAAGCTTCGATTCCTAAATCCCCAATGCCAAATCGGCTGGGAAAGGAGGTGGGATGTAGCAAAATACCGCTGGATCTGGGAAAAGGCATACTAAACCTATTGTTATTGAGCAAACAAATCCGCGATGCTGCCTCTGGGCGGCTCCCACAGGAAGCATCGCATTGAATGTATCACAGAACAGTAACTGGGGATGTGTCCAGTAACCTGATGTTGATTGTCCTTTGTCCTTTGCCTTTAAATGACTAATGACTAACGACTAATAACTCATGACTTACCGAAATCCTGCTCCGACAGTTGATATCATCATCGAATTGATTGACCGTCCTCATCGACCAATAGTGTTAATTGAGCGACATAATCCCCCTTTTGGTTGGGCTATCCCTGGTGGTTTTGTAGATTACGGAGAATCTGTAGAGGTAGCAGCGCGGCGCGAGGCTTTGGAAGAGACTAGCTTGCAGGTGGAGTTGGTTGAACAATTTCATGTGTATTCGGATCCCAATCGTGATCCTCGCAAGCACACACTCAGCGTTGTCTTTTTGGCAACTGCAACGGGTGAACCCAAGGCGGGGGATGATGCTAAGGCTATGGGAATTTTTGAGTCTTGGCGTGTGCCAGTGAATTTATGCTTTGACCATGATAAAATTTTGCGGGATTATTGGCGGTATCGGCATTATGGGATACGTCCAAAGTTGGATTAATTATATAAACCACGAAGACGCGAAGGACGCGAAGAAGAAATGAGTAAAAGAGTTATTCGTACTGATAAGGCACCTGCACCAGTGGGACCATATAATCAAGCAATTGTTGCTTCTGGTGAATTGGTTTTTGTGGCTGGGCAAATTTCTCTTGATCCCAGTACGGGAAAGATTGTTGGTGAAGGGGATGTGACTGCACAAACTCAACAAGTGATGGCAAATTTAGAGGCAATTCTCACGTCTGCTGGGGCGAGTTTTGAGGATGTGGTCAAAACGACAGTGTTTTTAGCGGATATGAATGATTTTGCGGCGGTGAATGCGGTATATGCAAAGTATTTTGATGAGGCGACAGCGCCAGCACGTGCTTGTGTCCAGGTGTCGCGTTTACCGAAGGATGTGTTGGTGGAGATTGAGTGTGTTGCGGTGATTTCTGGCTGAGTTATAGCGTGAGTTATACAGTCGAAATTTCTAAACGTGTTTTCAAACAACTCTAAAAGTTATCACCAGAACTTCAAGAACGCATACAAAGAAAAGTCGCGTCGTGGCTATTCGCTTGACAGAAAAATTAAGCGGTTAGTTGGAAAAACACGACGTAATATGAGATAATAGCTATTTGTGTTAAATCAGTGAACAGTGACACAGGGAACAGGGAACAGGAAACAGGGAACAGGGAACAGGAAACAGGGAACAGAGTCAGCAATTTCTTAACCTCCCTGATAACTGCGGCTGGTACTTGATAACTGATAACTGATAACTGCTAATTCTCGTCAGAGTCAACGTTTTGTAAGATTATGGCCAAGAGTAAAGGTGCCCGGATAATAATCACACTGGAATGTACTGAGTGTCGTACGAATTCAGACAAGCGCTCTCCTGGAGTTTCGCGTTATACAACGACTAAGAATCGTCGGAACACCACCAATCGACTCGAACTGAAAAAGTTCTGCCCACACTGCAACAAACATACGGTTCACAAGGAAATTAAGTAACAATGAGCTATTACCGCCGTCGTCTATCCCCGATTAAGCCGGGAGAACCAATCGATTACAAAGATGTTGATTTGCTGCGTAAGTTTATCACTGAGCGAGGCAAGATATTACCTCGACGAATTACTGGACTGACATCTCAGCAACAGCGAGAGTTGACGTTATCAATTAAACGTGCTCGTATTATGGCATTGTTGCCGTTTATCAATGCTGAAGGCTAATAATAGTTAAGAGTGATGAGTTAAGAGTAATGAGTAATTGACTCCTAACTCCTAACTTTTAACTAAAATCCAAAATAAAAATTTTAAATATAAATCATTGCGAGGCTTGTGGAGAAGGGGACGCTAGTTGAATTTCGACTTGGTAGCGATCGCCGTTTGGGTGTAGTAGACCGCCCTGACGGCAAAAGTCGTTTCTTTGTGGTAGATGAACGTGGTCAATCCCACAGTCTCGCACCTCGGCAAATCACCTACACAGTGACTGGGGAAACCTACAAATCTTCGCAAATCCCCGGATTCTTAGAGGAAGTTAAGCCTTATTTGGAACCGACTAGTTTAGAAGTCGCTTGGGAATTACTCGTAGAAGGTGGGGAAACAGTGACGCCTTGTGAAATGGCAAATCTACTGTTTTCAGAATCACAACCGCCTCATTGCTACGCAGCGTATTATTTATTATCAGATGATAAAATTTACTTCAAACAGAAGGGAGATGCTTACGAGCCGCGAAGTGCAGCTCAAGTGGCAGAACGCAAACACCAACTAGAGGTAGAGGCACTCAAAGCTAAAGGACAGCAAGAATTCCTGGCAAAAGTTGAGCAGGCGCTTAAAGGTGAACCAGTAGAGTGGCAACGCTATGATCGCCACCGCCTAGAAGCCCTAGAAAAATATGCAGCTCTAGTTGCTGATATAGTACGTGTAGGGTTAAATTATGATTCCCTAGCTCGTGCCTATCCTCCTCCAGCATTGGTCTTGGAAACGATGAATATGCTGGGACGTCCCGCAACCCCCCAAGGTGCTTTTCAACTGTTAGTGGACTTGGGTTGCTGGAGTCCCCATGAGAACTTATTTTTACGTCGTTCGTCAATTCCGGTACAGTTCGCTAGTAAGGTATTAGAAGTGTCGCAACAGCGATTGGAATCACATCCACCAGACAGAGATGTCAACCGCCTGGATCTAACCCATCTTAAGGTGTACACAATTGATGATGAAAGTACAACCGAGATAGATGATGGTCTAAGTTGGGAATTACTTCCCGATGGCAAAGAGCGGTTGTGGGTGCATATTGCTGATCCGACGCGCTGGTTGATACCAGAAGATGAGTTAGATTTAGACGCAAGAAAGCGAGGCAGTACAGTATATTTACCCACAGGCATGGTTCCTATGTTCCCTGAAGTTCTGGCAACAGGACCAATGAGTCTAGTACAGGGAAAAGTTTGTTATGCCTTGAGTTTTGGAATTATTTTAGATGACACTGGGGCAGTAGAAGACTATAGCATCCATCCAAGTTTTATAAAACCAACATATCGTCTGACTTACGAAGATGTCGATGAAGTGTTGGATTTGGGCGTGGAGGCAGAATCGGAAATTGCGGCGATCGCCAATTGGGCACGACGACGTAAAGCTTGGCGCTATGCTCAAGGAGCCATCAGCATCAACATGCCCGAAGCAATGATTAAAGTCAAAGGCGACAATATCAGCATCGATATATTAGAGGACTCCACATCACGGCAATTAGTCGCCGAAATGATGATTGTTGCGGGCGAAGTTGCAGCCCGCTACGGTCAAAAGTATAACATCCCATTGCCCTTTCGCGGTCAACCACAGCCAGAGTTACCTCCTGAGCAAGAATTGCTACAATTGCCAGCAGGATTTGTCCGGGCTTGCGCTATGCGTCGTTGTATGCCTAAGAGCGAAATGAGCATTACCCCCGTCAGACATGCTGGTTTAGGGTTAGATACCTATACCCAAGCAACTTCTCCTATCCGCCGTTATAGCGATTTGCTGACTCACTTTCAACTAAAAGCACACCTGCGTGGTGAAGTGCTGCCCTTTTCAGCAGAACAATTGAAAGAAGTCATGATGACCGTATCTTCAATCACCCAAGAAGTAACAATGGTAGAACGGCAAACCAATAGATATTGGGCTTTAGAGTATCTGCGCCGTCAGTCTGATGAAATTTGGGAAGCAACAGTGTTGATGTGGTTGAGAGAAGATAGTGGTTTAGCGCTGATTTTGTTAGAACATTTAGGCTTGCAATTGCCAATGTTATTTAAACGTTTTGTGAAATTGGGCGAACAGATTTTAGTGAAAGCCTGTCATGCTGATCCACTTAGAGATGTGATTCAGTTTCAAGAAATTATTTATCAAGAAGCGCAACCTACGGCGAATTCTATGTAGTTCTGTGCTGTGTGGCTGGTGTTTTGGTCAAAGATAAACGTGTGCTTAATAACCTCGTGATAACATGATTTTCTGAACCGATGGCGCGGATGGGTAGGTGTAGAAAAATGGGTTTAGAAAAAAATGCTTGGATTGCTTACACTACAAGGATTTTGGAGAATATTCGATGATAACCCATCCGCGCTCCTTGCCTATACTTGATTTTAGCGATTTGCCGTCAATTAATTTACTTTTTTTTCTGCTATCATTAGTTCATCCGCGCTTTAGAACCTTGAAAACTTTATATGGTGCAGTTTTCTGAGTGCCGCAGTTGAAATTTCTCTTTCTCCCTATTAGGGATTGAAACTTGATTCTCAAACCTAGAACGTAACTTCTGTATTGCGTTGAAATTTCTCTTTCTCCCTATTAGGGATTGAAACTTATTCGTGGGTATTTCCGATTCACCAACAGATAGTTGAAATTTCTCTTTCTCCCTATTAGGGATTGAAACAAGCAACTCTATCGCTTCAGACTCAGAGTTCAAAGTTGAAATTTCTCTTTCTCCCTATTAGGGATTGAAACCAAGTGATGAACCTTCAAAATTTGCAACAATAGCGTTGAAATTTCTCTTTCTCCCTATTAGGGATTGAAACCACTGGGGTGAAAAGCCATCACTTTAGGCTTTGACGTTGAAATTTCTCTTTCTCCCTATTAGGGATTGAAAC
>NZ_JXCA02000022.1:355136-476298 GCF_000828085.3 Scytonema tolypothrichoides VB-61278 | reverse complement strand
GTTGAAATTTCTCTTTCTCCCTATTAGGGATTGAAACAAGCAGCTTGACTATTTACATCCTATATTTTTTTGGTTGAAATTTCTCTTTCTCCCTATTAGGGATTGAAACATTTTACTAGAGTGAAGAGTGAAGAAAAGCCCCCGGTTGAAATTTCTCTTTCTCCCTATTAACCCAAGTTGCTAGTTATAGTTTAAGGCGATCACTCAAAATACTTTGATGTTAACGCAGTTCGGCGGAATTCCCCATCCGCCATGCGGTGGGGATGAATAGCTGCGTCAAATAAGGGGGCATCGAACCCTTATTTGACAACCTCCCGCCAGATTGTTCTTGAATATATTGTTTTACAGTTACTTACGCATTCTTTCCCGCAGAAAGCCGATGAGATTTGTGGTTAAAACTTTGTAAATCTGAGTCACTTTCAATCAGTTCTAAGGACTGTGGACTTTGATGGTTCAATGAAAGCTTGACTGTAAATGTTGTCCCAACTCCCACTTGGCTTTCTAAGTAGATCTGACCTTGATGCAGTTCTACACACTTTTTGACTATCGATAGCCCTAGCCCCGTTCCTGGAATACTACCCACATTGCTGGCACGATGAAAAGTTTCAAACAAGAGTTGTTGGTCTTTGATGGGGATACCAATACCAAAATCTTGGATTTGGAACGTGAGGTTATCATTTTGACAAATAACATCAAATTGAATGACGCCACCTTGAGGAGAATACTTGATGGCATTGGAAAGTAGATTAGTCAAAATGTAACGCAACAGATTTTCGTCCACGAGAACGGGAGTGCATTTTCCCTGAAACCTAAAGATAATTTGGTGTTTCCCATTTGCACTCAATTGCAAATTTTGTGTCAGTTCGCCACAGAAGTTTTGTAAATCTAGTAATGTAGGTTCGTATTGTAGTTTTCCTGCATCACTCTTGCCCCAAAATAAAACTTCATCTAATAATTGCTGCATCTGACGTATGGCAGTTTGAATTTTGCTAAAGTATTTACTCCTTTGGGGGTCAGACAACTGATGGTTATACGATTCGAGTAGTTCTACTGCTGTGCGAATCACGGACATCGGATTGCGGAACTCATGAGAAACCATTGAAACAAAGCTAGATTTCATTTCGTTGAGTTCTCGTTCCTGTTGCCATGCTTTGATCATCTCTGCTTCAGCGCGTTTATGTTCGCTAATATCCCAAGCTTCGACAATCAGTAGCACCACTTTTCCAGTTTCATCTTTTAAGGGTCTGACGGAAAAGTCAATCCACACCATTGCATCGTTTGCACCGCGTAAGTGCAATTCATGGCGGAAAGATTCACCATCAGCAGCTTTGGCAATGATACTTTTCAACCACCCTGGATTTGCGGAAGATAAATTCCAGCTTTCAAGTTCCCACAACGGTTTGCCAACACAATCTTGTTGTTGAGTACCCCACAAATTCAGGGCAGATTGGTTGATTTCCAGAATCATCCCCTTACAAGTAAGCAGCACTATCGATTGAGATGTTTGTTCAAAAACTCCCTGCAAGCGATGCTGAGATTCTTGTAGTTGATTAAGAATTTGTCCCCGCTCAATAGCATATCGAATAACATGCTCTAGTAACTTAGGCGTAATTTGTCCTTTTACCAGATAATCGTGTACACTGTTAGCCACTGCTTGTAAAGCAATGTTTTCATCGTCAAACCCCGTTAGCACCACTATTGGGACGTTTGGTGCTGCTGTAGAAAATTTTGCTAAGGTTTTTAATCCTTGAGAATCTGGCAGAGAAAGGTCTAACAAAACTATATCAAAAACCCTTTTGCTACAGGCATCGAGGGCATCACTGAGACGCTCCAAATGTACCATATGCCATTTTTCTTTGCCTAAATGCCAAAGCTTTTGCTGCAGCAACTTGGCATCGCTGGGATTATCTTCTACCAAAAGAATGTTAATTGATGCCTTATTCATAAAATAAAGTTATTTTACCGCTGTGAACTGAACTTGGGGTGGTTCTTCTCAGCGAAACATAATGACGACGTTATTATAATGTTGAACTAACTGTATGAATTGTGCTGTGTCAGTAGTCACTGTTGTTAAGGGTTTATCGGTAATAAGGGCATTGCTTTATACAATCTTTATGGAAACTTTATTTAAAAATTCCTCCTCAGTAAATGTAGTAGCAAATATTACTCAGTGAGACAAAAGCTCTGAGGCCAGAACTCATTTAGTCATTAACCAGCAATTAGTTTACTACTTGCTGCATCTACATTGACCTTTTCACAATGTAACTCATGTCGTCTTAAAGTGGCGAGTTGAGACGATCTTGGTGTTTTGATAGTTTCAGTTTTTTGCTTAAAAAGTTTTTTGGTTAGGTTATTAGGAGGGCAATATTATGCTATCAGTAAGCGATGCAGAAGGCATTATTTTCAATTTAGTACAACCCCTGAATAGTCAACAGGATACAGAATTGGTTGATTTGTTATTCGCAGGCGAGAGCTTGGCTGCGCTCCGCGCAGATCGCATTTTAGCATCTGAGGTGACGAGTCAACTAGATTTTCCCCACTGGGACAACTCAGCAATGGATGGCTATGCCGTGCGATACGAAGATGTACAGGATTGTAGCGACCAAAAGCCAGCAGTTTTAGAGATTGTTGAAGAAATTCCTGCTGGGGTTCAACCGAAATCTACTATTCAATCAGGGCAAGCGGCGCGAATTTTTACAGGTGCAGTCATGCCTGCGGGTGCAGATACTGTTGTGATGCAAGAAAAAACACGTAGGGAAGAAAACCGTGTGATTATCTTTACAGCCCCAAAACTGCAAGAATTTGTGAGAAAACGGGGAATGTACTACCGAGCCGGGACACAATTAGTACCAGCAGGGATTCCGTTGAAGGCTTCGGAAATTGCTGTATTAACTGCAGTTCAATGTACCCAACTGAAGGTTTTTCGCCGTCCTCGTGTTGCTATTTTCTCTACAGGAGATGAACTGGTGACACCTGACAAGCCGTTGCAACCTGGTCAAATTGTAGATTCAAATCAGTATGCACTCTTCACTTTGATTCGACACAGTGGTGCCGAACCTATAATGTTAGGAATTGTTAAGGATAAACCAGAAGCACTCAAGGAAGCGATCGCCTACGCTATTGCTCACGCTGATGTCGTGATCTCTTCGGGGGGTGTTTCTGTGGGATATTATGATTATGTTGAGCAAATTCTAGAGTCACTGGGAGGCGAAATTCACGTTCGTGCTGTTGCGACCAAACCTGGTAAACCCCTGACAGTTGCCACATTTAAAAATGATCCACGTCCAATTTTGTACTTTGGTTTGCCAGGAAACCCTGTTGCTGCTTTAGTGACTTTTTGGCGGTTTGTACAACCAGCCATCAAAAAACTTTCAGGACTTGCTCATGGTTGGGAACCAGTGTTTATTAAAGCGGTGACGCGTCAGGAGTTGTGTTCTGGTGGTAAGCGTGAAACTTATGTTTGGGGTCAATTGTACGTCAAAAATGGAGTTTATGAATTTCAGCCTGCTGGTGGACTTCAAAATTCTGGGAACTTAATTAATTTAGCTCAAACTAACGGCTTAGCTGTTCTACCAGTGGGTACGACACTTATTCCTGCTGGAGAAGAAGTGCAAGTCCTACAGGTAGGATCCTAAACTCGTACAAAAAGACACAAAAACAGTCATACTCAATGTGTCTTTGTGTCTACTCAACTTTATTGCTTGTGGCTAAATTGCAGTGATGAAGTTCTCACCAAATCACATCGTAAGTCTTGTTATTATCTACCCCAAGAACAGAAGATGATTGGGTAATATCGCTGCTAGCACTGCCATTCAGGAGGTTAGTATTAGGTGTGCGAGGATTGTAGCTGCTGGTGTCAATTGTTAACGGATTGGGGAAGGCGTAAGCAATGTTCTCCCAAGGGACAAACTTAAAGTTGGTGTTGACGTTTTCACCATTAACAATGTTAGCAGGGAGATTTCTACCATCCTGAGTAATAAACACACCATTCCGGAAGTTGGAACTCAATGGTACGTTAATAATATCTGCACCATCTGACTCTTGAACGCTGTCAATTCCTCCATTGTTACCAACACCAAAGCGTCCCACGAAGTCATTTTGACCTTCACGAGTGTAGACTGCAAAAGTGCTGTCACCTTGGCTAGAAGCTAACAGGTAACCTGTACCACCTTTGCCATAGTAAATGGAAAGTCCTTCCACATCGTCTTCCACATAGCTACCGCCTAAGTCTTTCACTTTGTCAATCAGCGTGCCAGTGGTACCACCGTTTGGTTCTGCTTGATACTTCCAAATCCCCACATCTTCCTGACCGATATAGAGGAAGCCTAATTCTTGATCTGCAACCATTCCCTCAAGTTGAGCATCGCGTCCAACAGTTGTAGCTACTGTGAAATTACGTACTCTTTCGGCACCAATTTTACCATTACCTGTGTCAACCAATTTGTACTGTGCGACATCTCCAGTTTCTCTGCGATTGGCAAAGACATAGTAATCATCTGTCACAGGACTGCGGTACAAAGCAATACCATAAGCACTGCGCGATGATGGTGAGTAGGGAGCCTCAAAAGGTAATGATTGGAATAAAGTACCGATACTACTATCTGTGATATCTTCCAGATATTGACCTGAGGCATTGGCAGAGGGATTAATTTTGAAGATAGCCAGCTTATCGTTGTTGCGGTCTGTGGCGACGGCAATATCTACAGAATCACCGCCGACTTGAAAACCGTATTGCAGGTCAATATTGTTGTAACGGATATTACCTGGGTTAAACTCTTGTAAGAGATTACCAGACAAGTCATAAACTCGTAAGCCTGCATTTTTAACTGCTGTGAGTACTAGGCTTTGTTCTGGATTAGAGGAATTGACGTAGATCGCAGGGTCATCTGCATCAGCACGTTGGTCACGTGGTAAATTTGGATCATTCGACAGGTCAGGACGGGTTTCTACTGTAGGCGCAACAGTAGGAACCAAATCTGCACCCAAAGCGAGAATTTGAGTAAATTGGTTTTGGCTAAAGTTGTTATCACTCACCAAAACAATGGACTGACGACCATCATCCAGTTTTGGACCAAAGGCGATGCCTTCTATATTATCTGTACCTGTAGGTAAGTTCAGCGAGTTGAGATTTAACAGCAAACGCTTCTCGGCAGGCTTGATATTTGCTAGTTGTTCAGCACTGAGATTATTGAGAGAATCGTAATACTGGATGTCAGTTGCTCCTTGCAAGCTGACTTCATAGATTTTGATGGTATTGCCAACTCCTGCGGAGAAAGAGCGTTCTAATGTTAGTAGTGTACCTCGATTATCAAGTGCGAGTAAATCTACTAAGCCATTGTCAGCCGAGCCAGTGGTAGGATTTGGTGGGGTAGCGATCGCATCAGTTTTATAAAGATATTCCTTCTCTGGCTGTCCGCTGACCAAGTTATATTGCAGAATACGAGAACGAGTTCCATCAGTGAGTGTCGCAGTAGGGCCATCTTGGAACAGGGCGTTTTCTGTTGCTGTGTATAAAGTCTTTTGGTTAGGCGTAATAGTGAGACTTTCAAATGCCAAGTTGTTGCGAACACCTGAAATCTGAGTATCGCCTGCATCGACAACACCATTTCCATTAGTATCTTGTACAACGGGAAGAAACTTCCTAGGAACTGGTAGAGAACGTACTTGCTGTCCTGTGGTTAGAGAAAATTCATTGACGAAAGGATTTGTCACTCGACCTGCACTGACGTTCACTTCTCCTTCAGAAGAGATGAATACCGTATTATTCTTGGTTAAAGCAATGCCCTCAGGGTCGAGACTGTTGAGTGGGAACTCCTTACCATTCTCATCTTTGAGAGTAGTCACATCTGTAAATGTGACACTCAAGTCGGTCTTTTGAGGAGATGCAGTTTCTAAGGTAAATGTGTAGAAGCGGGCAGAACCAAATTGGGAACGGTCATCAGATATAGTATAGAAGCGATTATTTGCAGTATCGTATGTGACTCCGGACAATCCGCCAACAGGAGTTTCTTTTCCATCCACGGTTCCTGCAGTACTATCCGGGATAAAGCTGGTGGGGAAGACGGTTTGTCCTGAGAAGTTTACATCAGGAATTGTCCTACCTGCTTCTGTGGGTGGTACCTGCAAATCTACCCACACTAAACGATGGTCGGAACTGGGGAAACCACCAGGTAAACTAGAGTTGAAAGTACCTACCAGTGGAAACAGTGGGTCAGTATTGAGGGGCCAAAAAACGGCGGAGTTTGTGATGTTTAAGACAGCAGAAGGTAATACGTAGTCTGTGCGCAAATTGCCAGGATTCATATCTGAAAAGTCTGCTGTGTCAAAAGCAGGATTTCCTTTCTGGTTCAGATTTGCCCCTCCTTGTAAGACAGCTTGCTGTGAACCACCGGAACTGGAAGGAATAAAATTCGTATTGATATTGGGGTTCAGCAATAATTGCCGGATTGCGTTGTTGTAACTGTCGCCATCAAAGGGGTCTGCATTTTGATCACCCATAATCACAAAGCGTGAACCAGCAGCAAGACCACCTTTTTTACCCGCATCGTCGTAGATGTAGTCGCCTTTACCTGGAGTAATGTAATCTGAAAAGAAACGAATTTCGTCGTAGTTGCGCTTACCGTTGCGGTCTTCAAGACCATCGAATGTCGGGGGTGTCGGATGGCTGACCAAAGCGTGAATTGTCTCGCCATTCACTGTAATTGGAACATCCCAATGACTCTTGGAAGAAAGGCGCAATACGTCTTGTTCTTCTTGTGAGTACCAAGGTGTCTGCGAGTTAGGAAGAGCAATCGTTGGCAAGAGTGACCCTGGTATATCCTTCCACAGGAAGTTCTGAAACGTCCGCACATTAGCAGTGTCGATGGGGTACTTCGACAGCAGCAACAAGCCATACTGACCAGGGAACTCGCCAAAGCCAAAAGCATCGTCACCATATCCTCTTGTACCAGGAGTTGTGACAACTGTACCATCGTTATTCAAGTCAAATCCAGATGGAATACCAGTATTTGAAGGTGCGATGTAGACGTAAGGGTAGTCAACTGGGTTTGCGCCGTTTTGGCTAACACCTAAGTAATTTTTCTGGAAGAGTCCGACAGGTTCAAGAGGATTTGCTTCGTAGTAATCAAACTCGTTAATCAGCAGCACATCTGGGTTACTGCGCTGGATAATTTCAGCAACAGCTTTTGCTTGGGCATTATCAGGAGTGGACAAATCAGTGACTAACTGACCTTCTGCGCTGCGGTTTAGAGAAGCATTGAACTGTGAAAAGCGGACTGTATTAGTGGTTACCATATGTTTGTCTGAATAAGTATTCAGTTGAAAAGATAAGCTTTACTGCTTGGCTATTAGTGATGTACGCATGGCAAAGCTGCACATTTCTTTCATGAAGAAGTGCAGATTTTGAAACGATCACGATCGTTTAGCATCGTTATTTGTATTAATTTGTATTCAGTATCCTCAAAATATCTTAGTAATATTAAGAAGTAGATAGCAAAAGGTTAAGACATCAGTAAAACTTGTAACTGTCTTTACCTCTTTTGTGAATTAACCTGCCCAATTTGCAATCTATCTATGCCTATTTATGCCAATACGAAAAATACAGATCCCCCATTTCATAAGATAAGTCGGGGATTTTGTTTTGTTTTTCACGTTTTTTGTAGCGTGCGCGTAAACTTATGATTTAGGACTGTTGTAGATTGAGTGAAGTTTTATAATCTCCGACTTTGCTATTGCGAATCAATTGATGCTCTTTTCTCCAACTTTGAGGAGGGATACCGTGATGTTGACGAAACTGGCGGGAAAAATGACACGCATTTTGATAGCCGAGTGCTAAAGCGATTTGCTCGATTGTTTGATTAGTATCTTGGAGTAAAGAACGTGCTGCTGACATCCGGCGCTTAACAATCCAGTTGTTGACTGTTTCTCCTGTGATTTTTCCAACTCTATTAGTCAAGTAAGCCGAAGAGTAACCAACTGCTTCAGCTACGTCACACAGAGTGATACCTTGATCATAATTTGCCTCTATGTAGTCGAAAACTTCTTTAAGTTGGGGTATGGAAGGAAAGATAGATTCTGAGTCCACTGATGAAGTTGTGTCTGGTGCGAGGGGTGCTGAAAAATTTTGGCAGCATGCAGTATACCAGTACTGCATAATTTTTGCTTGTTTTTCTAATCTGACTGCTATGGCTTTGAGTAGCTGCTGTAGTGTACAAGGCTTGGTAAGATAGTCATCTGCTCCCAATTCCATACCTTTGCGAAGAGATTCGTTACTGGCGCTACCAGTTAGAAAAATAAAGGGTATGATTGCTGTGACAGGATCTTGGCGCAGCATGCTGAGAACGCCAAAACCATCCATATCTGGCATCATAATATCGCAAATAACCAAATCGGGTAGATGCTCTTGTGCTTTTTGGATACCAATACTACCATTTTCAGCACCTATGGTGTCGAAACCTTCCGCCTCAAGACCGTCTAAAAAGATTTTACGGCTCATGGCATTATCTTCAATAATCAGTATTTTTTGTGACGATTTGTTTATCATATCCAATGAGTAGATTTTGAAGTCCCTTTGTAAGAGTTAAGAGTTAACCGATGGTAGATTGACAGTAAAAGTCGTGCCAACACCAACCACACTTTCCACGTTGATTTCACCGCCATGTAGATCTACGAGGGTTTTAACAATCGATAGACCCAGTCCAGTACCTGGTATACTGTCAATATTGCTGCCACGATAAAATGGCTCAAATATTTGTTGTTGATCCACTACTGGAATACCAATACCTGAATCTTGAATTTGAAAAATGACTTGATTGTTTTGACAGCAAAGTCTAAAAGTCACCGTGCTATCATTAGGTGAATACTTGATAGCATTCGAGAGTAAGTTAGTTAAGATATGCTGTAACAGTTTTGGATCTAAATAACCACTAGAGCAGTTACCTTGGCTGACAAAGTTGATCGCTTTTTGGTTACCGCTTGCTATCTGTACCTGTGCTAAGATATCTGTGCAAAACCTTTCCAAGTTGAGTTGTCTTGGCTGACACTCCAGTCTTGCAGATTCTGCCTGGCCGTACAATAGAATTTCGTCTAATAATTCACTAATTTGCTGAACAGCAACTGTAATCAAATCCAGATACGAACGATTTTTTTCTTCAGTCCATTGGTGAATATGACGCTTGAGTAAATCAGCAGAGAATGAAACAATATTGAGCGGAGTGCGGAATTGATGGCAAAGCATAGAGACAAAGCGTTCTCTGAGTTCGCTCAATCGTTTTGCATGCTCAAGAGCTTGATTCAGCTCCGATTCTGCCTGCTTATAATCTGTAATATCAATGGCTGTCACTAATTCGACTGGCTTTCTTGCGAAATCCAGCATTCCATCCAGCACTCCTACTGTACAGGCTAGCCAGCGCTCCATACCATTTTTTGTTCTAATCTGCATCTCCTGATATTCACTGTAGCCTGCTCCATCGTACTTGTTAACATGCCTAAGCTTTTTGTCTTTAATAAGTCGGTCTATATTAAAGTTATTGAGCAATTCTTTTTTTGGATAGCCAGTGAGTACCTCTGCTGCAGGATTGGCATAGCAAATACGGCTGTCGGAAATTAGGATAATACTAGCTTGTGTAGTTTCTGCCAAAGTACGAAATCTAGCTTCATTAAGCCTAAGTGCTTCTTCTGTTTTTCTGGACTCAGTAACGTCCCAGATACTCCATACTCTACCGATAATTTTGTCTCCAAGCCGTTGTGGCTTAGAGTAATGTGCAAAGACTCTGCCATCCTTTAATTCCACCAAGTCATAGCTTTCTTTATCTGATTGAATAGGCATTTCCCAAACAGCCTGAAGAAAAATCTCTGGATATTTAACTTTGTTCTCAAAAAAGCTTTTTGCTCGGTGACATTTCTTAGACAGAGTAACTGAGTTTGGAGGAAGTTGCCACATCTCCATAAATTTCTGATTGTAGCAAAGAATTTCTCCTTCAATATTGACTGCAAGTATGCCATTTGCAGCGGATTCTAACGTCGAGTGAAGTAGGGAAAGAGATGTTTCTAATTCTGTTTGTGTTCTTTGATATTCAATAACTTCTTGCTCGAACTCTTCTTTTGGATCAGAGGTTCTGTCAACATATTGTTGTACGCTCAAGCCTACTAATTCATCACTACTATCACGAGCAAAGGCACAGCCAAATTCTTTGCCTTGGTACTCTATATAAGTAAGATTAATTTCTACTAGAAAGACTCGATCTGTTTTTGTTTGATATCTAGATTTAAAGGTGAGGGAACCTTTTTCCTTGAGTGCTATCCATTTGTCTGACCAATTTTGTGCCGAAAAGTCTACATCTATATCTTGCAGTGTCATCGAGAGTAGTTCCTCACGGGAATACTCACTCATACGGCACATGGCATCATTCACGTAAAGAATTTGTGCGTTTAATCCCACACACAAAGCAGCATCTGCAACTTGGTTAATAAGAAATTGTGCTAGCTTCAATTCCTCTTCCGGCTGTAGCACCGATTGAGAACTAGTATCAAATAGCATAATTTTCACCAAAACTCATCACCCTCTACTGCCCTCACAGCCAAGTATAAATTAGCACTATAATGTAGTTGGGACTTGTTATCAAAAATTTTTAAATTTGGTGTTACGTTTTATCTGTCGCCTAATGAGAATTTATCAAATCTATAAGTATCTTAATATAACTTAATGTAAAAGTCAAAAAAATTCATTTTTATCACCCTGAAGCACGATAACTGACAGTACTCCTGCTTAAACGCTTTGTTAAATGACAGTGAAAAAATCAAAGACAGAAAAGATTCAAGTATAAATCTTAGCCTTGATCAACGATGAGCAGAATATTTCCTTTTAAACATTTTTACTAGTTTTACCTCGTACAAGTATAAGTTTAAGAAATCATATCAACTTCTTAGTTGCAAAATGAATAACTGTATTACTACTGTGTACTGTGCAAAAATATAGTAACTAAAAACACGCAATACAGTTCATTCACTTAATTTTAGTAAAGAGCAGACAAATTTCTTGATTTTCATGGCTGAATTGTTTCCATTTAACCTAATTTTTTTAATTTACTCTTTTCTGAATTCAACTACAAGATATTTTACAAGTTCATCTGTCAAAAGTAATACCCTAATCATAGCAAAATATGTATTGGCTAATACTTATCTATCTTGAGATTGATTCTAGTAGAACCGAAAGAAGTGTTTTTGATAAGCAAACTTCTACCTAAAGGGCGTTGTGCTGCAACAGCATTAGAATTTCTTCCACTTCTCAAGCAGAATCAGACAAAACATTAAATTTTTATTAAAAATACGATGAACACTATTTGTTGTGCTTCTGTTCACTGGTTGTCCTTAGTTTTTCTTAGATCACTCTACTTTGAAGTTATAATTAAGACATGTCAAAAAAGTAACTGAATGACAGATGTAAAGTACCAAAAGGTAGAGAAAAGTTGTTCAAAGAGTCGTACATATCATATTTAGTACAAACAAAAAATCTGACAACTCAATCAAAAGATTTTTCATTGCAGTAAAGTATCTAGCTTTTGTAGTCTTGTTTCCATAAGCACAGCCTCAATTGTTTAACTTCTTCGCAACAAATTTTTTTACTGACGAAAAAGCGATCACTCGCCTTTCCCAGTGTTCGTCAAACTGGGTCGTGAAAATGTAGAAAAAATGGTGACATAAGGGGTACTTAAGGCTGTGTGTGCGAGTGCAGCCTGAGAAATATAACTGGTAGCCTCTCCAATAATCAGGGAATATGTAGACGCAATGAGCCAAAACTATACTCAGACAAACTCTCTAGTCGGCACTCAGCCATACGACGTGTACCAGCCAACTGACTCTTCCAAAGACCAGACAAATGGTAATTCCAATGGTCACTCAAATGGTGCAGCCGTTGTACAAAAGCGATCGCCAACTGTTGCAGATGCGATCGCGAATATGATGGAACATTTAGGAGTCAGCTGCGCCTTTGGCGTCAATGGAGGTGCAATGGCTGGTCTTTGGGGCTCGCTATCGAATAGCCTCTTACAGGTAATGAACTGTCGTCACGAAGCAGGAGCTGCTTTTGCAGCAGCTGAAGCGTACTTCGCGACTGGTCGTCCCACCGTAGTCTTTACAACAGCCGGACCAGGTATAACCAATGCTCTGACTGGGTTATTTGCTGCTCGGGGTGACGGTGCAAAAGTGATTTTGCTGTCAGCTTGCACCTCCTCACCACAGCGCGGACGGTGGGCAATACAGGAAACCAGCAGCCACACTCTGCCAACTGAGGGAATTTTTACCTCAGGAGCGCTGTTTAACTATGCTACCACTGTGGAGAGTGGTGCACAACTCCCACAAATTTTTCGTAAACTGGCTCTGGGTTTGTCCCAACCAGGAGCCTTTGTCGCTCATTTGAGCATTCCCACTGCTGTGCAAACAAGTCCGCTTGATAGAATGCCATTGTTCCAAGGAATGGATTGTTCTTTGGTAGTGCCACATACTGAAGCAATTGTTAAATGTACACAGTTGCTATCAGAAGGGCCGTTTGCCATTTGGGTTGGTTTTGGTGCCCGTGGCGCAGCAGAAGAAATTCTCCAACTCGCCGAGAGAACCGGGGCAGCAGTTATATGTTCACCCCGTGGTAAAGGTATCTTTCCCGAAGATCATCCTCAATTTGTTGGGGTGACAGGCTTGGGAGGTCATGGTTCGGTCATGACCTACATGCAACAACAAACACCTTTACGAACACTTGTGCTGGGAACGCGCCTTAGCGAACCAACTTCCTTCTGGAATGAAGCATTGGTTCCCCCTGGAGGCTTCGTGCATGTTGATATCGATCCAACAGTGCCAGGAGTTGCGTATCCAGAAGCAGAAACCTTCGCTGTCCAATCAGATATCAAAACATTTTTGCAAGCCCTGTTGCAATATGATGAGCATCTCGCCAGTGCATCCGTAACAGCTTTATCGCTCCCTCGTCCTGAAGGTCAGACAATTCAACCAGGTTCAGACTCTCCAGTCAGACCAGAGGTATTGATGGAAGCTATTCAAAAGGTGATCATCGATGGCAGTGATGCCATAGTCATGGCGGAGTGTGGTAATTCGTTCCTTTGGTCAACACATTTACTGCGATTTGCAAACGCAAATCGTTACCGAATCAGCACCGGAGTTGGGGCTATGGGTCACGCTGCTGCGGGAGTTATCGGAGCAGCTGCTGCACGCAATGGCAAAGCAGTCGCCATCGTTGGGGATGGGGCAATGCTGATGAATAATGAAATTAGCACAGCTGTGAAATACCAAATTCCTGCCGTCTGGATTGTCCTCAACGATGCTCGTTACAACATGAGCCACCAGGGTATGGAAATGTTGGGACTCAAAGGTGCAGATGCAACAATTCCCCAAGCAGATTTTGCAGCGATTGCTCACGCTATGGGAGCCGAAGGAATCCGCATCCACAAAGAAATTGATCTTTTCTCCGCGCTAGAGCAAGCAATGGCAGCCACGGGTCCGGTCGTCATCGATGTCGTGATTAACCCAGATAGACGCGCACCCTCCAAAGGACGTAACGCCGGTCTGGCATCACAAGGAGTGAAGTCAACTCCGGCTCAAAAGACTGAATTGCACGTGTCATTTCCACAAGTATCATTTCCAAATGCCTAATCAATTTGTAGTAAGCGCAAACAGCGTTTACTACAAACACATAGGTGATATATAGGTGAGCGAGGAGATTGGGGTGAACCTTTTTGAAACTGTTACAGAGATGGGTCATGAGCAGATTCTTTTCTGTCATGGAAAAGACCCAGATATTAAGGCAATCATTGCCATCCATGACACGAGTCTAGGACCTGCAATGGGGGCGACACGATTGTGGCCTTATGCCAGTGAGGCTGCTGCGTTAAAAGACGCTCTTCGTCTGAGTCGTGGTATGACTTACAAAGCTGCTTGTGCTAATATTCCAGTTGGTGGAGGCAAAGCAGTTATTATTGCTAATCCTGAAAATAAGACAGAAGATCTATTTAGAGCCTACGGACGTTTTGTCGAAAGTCTTAAAGGACGATTTATCACAGGTCAAGATGTAAATTTGACCCCGGAAGATGTCAGAACAATCAGCAAAGAAACCCAATATGTTGTAGGGGTAGAAGAGCGCTCAGGCGGACCTGCTCCTGTGACCGCATGGGGAGTTTTTCTAGGACTCAAGGCTGCTGTTGAGTTTCGTTTGCAAACCCAAGACCTCAAGGGGTTGAAAGTTGCCGTTCAAGGTCTAGGAAATGTCGGTCAAAATCTTTGCCGACACCTGCACGAACATGGAGCAAAACTATTTGTTACCGATATAAGCCCAGATAAAACAGATCAAGTTAAACGTCTTTTTGGTGCTACAGTTGTGGAGCCAGATGAAATTTACTCTCTGGATGTCGATGTACTTTCCCCTTGTGCTCTAGGCGGAATTCTCAATAGTGAAACGATTCCTCGCATTAAAGCTTCAGTTATTGCTGGTGCTGCCAACAATCAGTTAGGAGTAGAAGTACTCCACGGTCAAATGCTTGCAGCACAAGAAATTCTTTATGCTCCAGATTACGTTATTAATGCAGGTGGGCTAATCAACGTTTACAACGAAATGATTGGCTACAACGAACAAAGAGCTTTCAAGCAAGTGAATAACATCTACGACACGCTGCTTGAAATTTTTGATAGAGCGCAAAAGCAGGGTATCACTACCAACGATGCTTCTAAGCAGTTGGCAGAAGACAGAATCCTGAAAGCCAGACATCTCAAAACAATGGCTGTGGCGTAAAGGAGTGACAAATGGTAACTGAAAGAAATACATTTGCAACATCAGCATATGTTGCGACTTCGCCAGAGACTGCTTATGAATACCTTTGCAGTCTCAAAAACCTAGGCGAGTGGACGCTTTACAGCCGGATGGAAGAGCAAATTGACGAAGATACCTGGCTCGGAACTGCGTCTGGCTACCAGACAAAACTCTATTATCATGTCGAAAGACTGGATCACCCCAATTTTTACGGCATTGAGTGGCACTGCGGGTTAGAGTATCAAAAATATTATCAGGTTTACCCTGTCCTGCTTTTTCCCTCCGACTACGTTGAGCCGGAAACAGATGAAAAGGGCGTGTACTTACACTGGGTCAGCTTTGTCGATCCCAAGCGGCGCAGTCCCCTAATTATGGAGGGAATTCACACGGTACACACTTCCGAGTGTCGTTCTCTCAAAGGTAATTTGGAACGCAAAGCTGGTCTTAAGACCGCAGCAAAAGGACGTTACTACGTTGATACCGACACCATCTATGTTAATGCCCCAATAGAGATGGGGATTGAGTATTTGTCAGACCTCAAAAACATGGATGATTGGGCACACCTACTGCGAGCAGATGGCGAAATTTCTGGTCAGTCTGGAGAGTTTCGCGATGAATATGACCAAAAGGTGAAAGTGACTCAGCGGCTGCAACCTGTTAACGAATCGTACTTACTGGAGTACGAGTTCTTTTATCCAGACTACGGATTTTATCAGCGCTGTCCGGTGCTGCTGATCCCAACCTCCCATGCTTTCAAGGATCCAGAAGCTCCTGGTTTCATCCAGCATCGGATCACCTTCTGGAAAGTAGGTGAGCAACCAGCTCACGGCAAACTCCAAATCGAAGACTTTGGCTCTGAGAGCTTGAATATCAAGCGTATCTTGGAAGGCAAAGCTGGTAACGTGGATACTTTAGCTCAAGGTCTGAGCTATATGCCGCACGCTAAGTAGTGAGTAGTTAGTAGTTAGTAGTTCATAAAACAACTAACTACTAACTACTAACTACTAATAACAAATAAATAACTTTATATATTCAGGGTGAAAACGCTGCCGTTGCTTGTTATGAGCAATGGGAGCTTGTACACATAAAATCTAAAGCCGACCTCTGTTGTGACACATGAAACTGGAACAACTTACTATTACGTCTTTCACGGTACTTGCTGATGGTCTTGACAATCCCAAAGGTCTAAGCTTTGGTCCTGACGGTAGTCTCTATATTACACAGGCTGGTACGGGGGGAGATGGAGCTTGTGTTCCATCACCAAGTGGTCAAGGTTCTTTACTTTTTGGCACAACTGGTGCAATTTTAAAAGTAAATAATGATACAATAGAACGTATATTGACTGGACTCCCTTCCTTGGCATTTCCAGATGGTACTGGAGCCGCTGGTCCTCACGATATAAAATTTGATACTACAGGTAAGCCTTATGTTCTCGTTGGGTACGCTGCAAATCCTGCCTTACGCGACAGCACATTTGGTGAGACTGACTTAGGAAAAATTATCACTCCCGATTTCGAGACGAATTCGTGGACGACTGTTGCCGATATAGCCAACTATGAACTGACTCATAATCCTGACGGAGGCGATGTTGTCAGTAATCCCCTGACTTTTTTAATAGATGGCGACAAGATTGTTGTTGTTGATCCGGGTGCAAACGATTTGCTGAGTGTAGGCACCGATGGAAGTCATTTGGAAACAATCGCTGTACTTCCACAACAGCCGGTTATTAATCCAATATTTCCTGGTTTTAACTCGCAAAATTTTGACCGGGGACATGTACCACCTCCCAGCGCTTATCGTAATGCGACACCATCGCAAATAACGATTCAATCTGTACCAACAGGAATTGCCAAAGGTCTAGATGGTGCTTATTACGTCAGTACATTCACTGGTTTTCCTTTCCCAGAAGGTGGAGCAAAAATCTACCGAGTGGATGCTGATGGTCAAGTAACAGTTTATGCTGATGGCTTTACACAACTGATTGACTTGGCTTTCGATGCGCAAGGCAACTTGTATGCATTGCAACACATGAATTCCTCTGGCTGGAAAGGAAATCTGGATGGAAGTCTGATCAAAATAGCACAGGATGGCACTCGCACAACTATTCTCAGTGGTGATGGGCTAGAGGCACCTAGTGGATTAACTATTGGTCCGGATGATGCGCTTTATGTGATCAATCGAGGCGGTCTGCCAGGAAAAGGGCAAGTCATAAGAATTGAGAATCCAAGGTCTGTTTGATGAGTAAAAGACAATAGTCTCTGCTCAACACAAGAACGAGATTCCCGCAATTTTAACAACAAGTTTCAAGCGGGTGCAATACCAGTTCCTCTGAACTTGGAGGGACTGTCGCGGTAGATGCTTGATTTCCACATCCCAGTCACTGCGACTCTTTATTTCTGAGACCGTACAACATTCCACAACTACCAACACTCGATCTCAATCTAAATAACTATGAAATTCAAGTCATTTGCTCTTACAGTTTTCTCCGTTTGTGCCGCTGTTGCTTGTGGAACACAAGCTGCGCGAGCAGCATCGCTGTCAGTAGTTGCGGACCAGCTTAACAACCCACGAAATTTTGACTGGGATTCACAGGGCAATATTTATCTGGCAGAAAGTGGTTCCGGAGGAGATGGGAACGGCGGAGTCAACTGTATACCATCACCCAGCGCCGGATATATTCCTTTATGTTCTGGTAATACTGGTGCCGTTGTCAAAATTGCTCCAGACGGTACGAAAACAACTGTACTCTCGAATCTCCCATCTCTAGCATTATCGCCTTCTGGGGAACAAGGTGCCGGTCCTGCGGACTTCAAATTTGATTCCAAAGGTAACGCTTATGTTTTGTATGGCTTAGCTGGAGACCCGAACTTGCGCGATACCAAGCTAGGAAGTCCAGATCTGGGACAGCTCTACAAACTCGACTTGGGCACCGGTTCGTTGACAAGTCTTGCTGATTTTGCAAAGTATGAAGCCACATTTAATCCTGATGGCTCTGATGTGATTAACAACCCCTATGGCTTCACAATTAAAGGTGATAAAGCTTATGTGGTTGATGGGGGTTCTAACGTTATATACAGGGTGGGACTCGATGGCAGTGGTATTGAGCAAGTCGCTGCGTTACCTACTAAACTGTTAGACCCGAGTACCCTTCAATATCCTACTCTTCCTGAAGGTCTGACAGAGGAAGCACTTCAATTTAATCCAAATGCTCAATCAGTTCCCACAGGTATCGCAGTTGCTCCTGATGGTAGCTTGACACTTTCTGAATACACTGCTTTTCCTTATCCAGAAGGTAAAGCACGTATCTATTCTGTTAACCCAGATGATTTGTCAATAAAAACCATCGCTGATGGATTTACACAACTGACTGGTGTAACATACGACTCTGAAGGCAATTTGTATGCCTTGCAACACATCAATCAGTCAGAGTGGAAGGCAATTGAACAGGGCGGTAATATCATCGGTGATATCAGTGGTTCTATCATCAAAATTGCCAAGGATGGTACTCGCGAAACTATCATCAGTGGTAATGGACTAGAAGCAGCTTCTGGATTATTTTTCGGTCCTGATGGTAATTTATATACATCAAACCGTGCCAGACTCGCACCAGGGGAACGAGGAGGACAACTCGTCAAGATTGCTCTCAACTCTGGTGGCGGCGCGACAAAAGTTCCTGAACCCGCTTCTGTGGTTGCTGTATTAGCAACTGCGGCTTTAGGCGCAAAAGCAATGAAACGCAAGCGCCAAGAGCAACTGTTGGCGAAGGTAGAAAGTATCTAATTCCTTGTTTGTTTCTTGGGCTATACCAAAGAATGCCCAAGAAATAAAATGCTAACTCAAATACAAAGCTGTCTTTCAAAAAGACAGCAACACAAAATTGAAGTTCCCAGACTAGATCCGGGAACTACATAAACCTAGGTTAAAGTATAACTCATAACACAGAATATTCACTATGGGATTAGTCAAGAATTTGTCACTTGCCTTAATCAGTGCCGGCTTTCTGGTAGCGGGTGCTGCAGCCCAAGCGATGGCGTTAACCTTACAGTATGATCGCTCTATTGGTAGTCCTGGTTTCGGTCCTGGCGAACTATTTGTTCCCCAAGGCATAGCGGTAGATAGCAAAGGTAATACCCTCATATCTAACGGACGCGGTGTTAACCCGGATGGTACTCCTAACTACAGCCTCGGTAACAAAATTGAAATATTTAATCCTAGCGGTCAGTATATTGGAGCAATTGGCTCCGGTGGCACAGGACCCGGACAGTTTGACGAGCCAACAACTGTAGACTTTAATCCAGTAACAGGGGATCTGTATGCAGGTGATGTTTACAACAACCGCATCAATCAGTACGATTCTCAGGGTAACTTTATTAGATCCTTTGCAAATGGATCATTTACCCCTCTCGTACAGGGTAGATTGTTCTTTGGACCATCTGGTGTGACATTTGACAAAGCTGGCAACGTGTACGTCGGTGATTTTAACGGCGAAAGGATCCTTAAATTCACACCAGACGGACAGCAAATTGGTGTCATTGGTGGCACCGCAGGCACTGCACCTGGGCAATTCCAAGGTGTAGCAGGTGTAAGAATTTCTCCAGTTAGTGGAAATATCTTTGTAGCTGACCAGTATAACAACCGCGTTCAAGTACTCGATCCAAATGGTAATCCTCTGTTGGCATTTGGTTCAGCAGGTAGCGGACCTGGACAGCTTCAACAGCCAATTGGCATCGAAGTGGACGAGGAAGAGAATGTCTATGTAGCTGATTCTATCAACAGCCGCGTTCAGGTATTCGATAAAAACGGTAAGTTCTTGACTTCCTTCGGTGAAAATGCCCGCGATGCATCAGGTAACCCTGTACCGCCTCCAGCATTAACTGGTCCTCCTTTTGGCAACCCCCTCGACCTCACTCCCGGCAGATTTAACTGGACGGGTGGCACAACCCTTAAAAATGGCAAGCTGTATGTGGGCGATTTCTTCCAAGGTCGCGTTCAAGTGTTGAACGTAGTCAAGGATGGTGCAACCAAAGTACCTGAACCTGCCTCACTATTAGGTTTAGGCTTGTTGGGAATTGGCGCTACTGCTACCACATTGCGGAAAAAGCAGCAAAAGGCAACCCTCAGTTTAGAGGAACCAGAAAAAGCTGCTGTTTAGACACTTGTAGTTTTGTACTTCCTCAACCTTAATTTTGTTTAGCCTCGTTCCCAGGCTGTAGCTTGGGAACGTATTTCTAAAAATTTTAGATCTATTACATAACTAAATACTTATAAAGTAATGGTTTGCACAAGTTATTTGGAAAAAACAACAATTAGTGCTAATGAGTTACTGCATGGTTGGCTGAAGCAACGCCTTAATAGTCAAGCTCTTACCTGGCTAGAACAGAAGATAGAGCAAATCAAAACCGCTGTCAATACGCTAGTATTTTTCAGTGCTTTTAGCGCTGTGCCTCGTTATACAGGCAAAAACGATTTACAACTGACAAAAGCGGAACTAGAAGCAGCCTGTTCTGCCCAGACAGGTTGGTTTCCTAGTCATTGGAGTGTCGATCAAGCTGCTCGCGCCTTACTGGTACTGAGTTTACCACAGGATAACGAGCAGAAGTACTTACAAACCTTGGAACGAGTTTTTACAGCCGCTGATATGGGAGAGTTAGTGGCACTTTACCAAACATTACCGCTTTTGCCTTACCCAGAAAAGTTTCGCGCTCGTGCGGCTGAGGGAGTTCGCAGTAATATGACGGCAGTTTTCAACGCTGTCGCTTTGCGAAATTCCTATCCAGCAGAGTATCTAAGTGACCTTGCTTGGAATCAGATGGTGTTGAAAGCCTTATTTGTGGGCAGCTCTTTACATCTGATTCAAGGACTTGAGGAACGTGCAAATCCAGAACTAGCTAGGATGCTGGTTGACTACGCCCATGAACGCTGGGCTGCAAAGCGTACAGTCTCTCCCGAACTTTGGCGACTGGTGGGGCGATTTGCCAATGATGCGATGTTAGCGGATTTAGAGCGAGCAATACAAGACGCGGATCCAGTTCAACAAGCAGCAGCGGCGATCGCCACTTCTGAATGTCCTTTACCACAAGCTCAAACACTCCTTACCCGTTATCCAAACCTACAAACCCTCATTCAAGCAGGGCATCTGACTTGGAATAGCTTAACTGCTACGCAAAGTCCAGAGTAATGAACCCTAATTCTTGAGCGTTGACTACAAAACAAGCACTATGAACACCAGTTCCATGATATATATAGATCCTCACATTCACATGAGTTCCCGCACAACCGACGACTACCAAAAGATGCGGGAGTCTGGCATTGTCGCTGTGATTGAACCTGCCTTCTGGTTTGGACAACCCCGTACAAGTGTTGGCTCATTCCAAGATTACTTTAGCAGCTTAGTGGGGTGGGAGCGATTCCGTGCTGCACAGTTTGGTATAAAACACTACTGTACAATTGGGTTGAACTCCAAAGAAGCCAATAATGAACCATTGGCAGAGCAAGTTATGGAACTTTTGCCTTTATACGCTTGCAAAGAAGGAGTTGTAGCCATTGGTGAAATTGGTTACGATGACATGACTCCGCAAGAAGACAAATACTTCCGCTTGCAGCTAGAACTCGCAAGAGAACTGGATATGCTGGTGATGATTCACACACCTCACCGCAATAAAAAAGCGGGCACTAGTCACAGTATGGATGTCTGTATCGAGCATGGATTAGATCCATCAAAAGTGATTGTGGATCACAACAACGAAGAGACTGTGCAGGAAGTTTTGGATCGGGGTTTTTGGGCAGCTTTTACAATTTACCCTAATACCAAAATGGGGAATGCTCGCATGGTTGAGGTTGTACGCCAGTACGGGTGCGATCGCATCATCGTAGACAGCAGTGCTGATTGGGGAGTCAGCGATCCACTCGCGGTTCCCAAGACTGCCCAACTCATGGGAGAAAGGGGAATTCCAGAAGCGCATATACGAGCTGTCTGTTATGAAAATGCACTTACTGCTTACAGCCAAAGCGGTCAAATGCAGGAGTCAGACTGGCTCAACCCATCCCCCATCGACCAGCGACAGCTATTTAGTGGTAACTCGGTACTTCGGGGACAAAAACCCGTCGTTGAGTCTCCAACTCGTGAATATGCATTGATAGAGTAAAAAGTCAATCTTTTCCTCCTCCACCTGCTTGCTATGAACGCTGCAACCTTAAATTCTTCTCGCCTTTGGGCATATCTCCAGTTACTGCGACCTGCTAACATCGTTACCGCGTGGGCAGATATTCTAGCTGGGTTCGCTGCTTCAGGATGCATTGTTTTTATTTCCCTATCTTCCTCTGATTTGATATCACTTGCATGGTTGCTTCTAGCAACTACAGGTTTATATGGCGGTGGTATTGTTTTTAATGATGTTTTTGATGCGGAAATAGACGCTATAGAAAGACCTGAGCGACCTATTCCCAGCGGTAGAGCATCCCGTCAAGGTGCATCTATTCTGGGAGGTTTGCTTTTGAGTGCTGGCATACTGGCAGCTTCTCAAGTCTCCTGGTTGAGTGCCACTCTAGGTTGTGGGATTGCAGCTGCTGCGATCCTCTACGATGCTTACAGCAAGCACAACCCTATTTTTGGTCCGCTCAACATGGGGCTTTGTCGCGGTGGCAACCTCATGCTTGGTGTGAGCGCAGTTTCACCAATGGTATCAAACTATTGGTTTTTAGCGCTGATTCCCATTGTTTACATTGCTGCCATCACAACTCTTAGCCGGGGTGAAGTTCATGGAGGTAAAAGTAGTACTGGTGGTATCACCCTTATACTTATTGGCATAGTTATTGCCGCTTTATTAGGACTCTCGTTGTTAGAGAATTATCACCTGCTTTCAGTCTTGCCATTCGTTATATTGCTGGCTGTGCGGGTCTTACTACCTTTTATCAAAGCAGTGAGTCAACCATCTCCAGAAAATATTCGCACAGCCGTGCGTGCAGGAGTCTTGTCACTCATTGTTTTAGACGCCACAGTTGCTGCTGGTTTTGCTAGCTTGCCATACGGATTACTCATCCTCTGTCTGTTGCCAATTTCAATAGCTTTGTCACAAATCTTTGCTGTTACTTGAGGCACACGTTAAAATTATATCTTAGAGCTAATATCAGGAGTAAACATCAGGGAATATGCTGGATTTATACTACTCAGCTTAGCCTATAGACCGCGACTCACCGTGCATCTTGTAAGAAAACAACAAAACTCACACTGTCGATTTGACCTTACCTAACAAAGAAACGGATAATGCGGATTCTTATTTATTCTTACAACTATCATCCAGAGCCAATCGGAATTGCCCCTTTAATGACTGAACTGGCGGAAGGACTGGTAAAGCAAGGTCACCAAGTGCGAGTGATTACAGGAATGCCTAATTATCCCCAACGGGAGATATACCAAGAGTATCGGGGCAAGTGGTACATGACCGAACAAAAAAACGGCGTGACGATCCAGCGTAGTTATTTACGAATTAAATCTAAACCAAACCTGATAGATAGATTGCTCTTGGAGTTGAGCTTTGTGTTTACAAGCTTGCCACAAGCTCTCAACGGTTGGCAAGCTGATGTTATTCTCCTGACAGTTCCACCATTATTGGTATCCTTACCAGCAACGCTGCTTGGGTGGTTACATAAATGTCCAGTTGTACTAAATGTACAAGATATATTACCAGAAGCCGCTGTGCGCATTGGACTGATCAAAAATCAATGGATGATTCGTGCTTTGCAAGCCATAGAGCAATTTGCATACCGTAGCGCACACACTATTAGCGTGATTGCCGATGGGTTTGTTGAAAATTTAATTGACAAGGGAGTCCCAGCCCAAAAAATTGTTTGCATTCCCAATTGGGTAAATGTGAATTTTATCCGCCCCTTACCAAAAAAGAGCAACCCATTTCGCATCGCTTATCAACTCCAAGATAAATTTGTTGCGCTTTACTCCGGCAACATTGCCTTGACACAAGGATTAGAAACAGTCATCGAAGCTGCATCTAGTCTGCGAGATATACCACAAATCGTCTTTGTCATTGCTGGAGAAGAAAAAGCATTGAAAAGATTGGAGGCATATTGTCAAAAATGTGGGGCTGACAACGTGTTGCTTGTACCTTTAATGCCGCGAGAAAAACTACCCGAAATGCTGGCAGCAGCAGATGTGGGTTTGGTGGTGCAAAAGCGCAATGTTATATCCTTCAATATGCCTTCCAAAATCCCACTGTTGTTGGCTAGTGGTCGTCCTATTGTCGCATCAGTTCCCGTCTCTGGTACAGCAGCACGGGCAGTGCGTAACAGTGGCGGCGGCATAGTTGTTGCACCAGAATCACCGCAAGCGTTAGCAGAAGGAATCGTGGATTTGTATAACAATCCAAGAAAAGTAGCAAAGCTAGGTTACTTTGGAAGGCTGTTTGCTGTAGAACATTATTCGTTTGAGCAAGCCTTAGCTGAGTACGAAGCCCTATTTAGTGAAGTTATTGCTACAAGTTCCGAATCACCTTCTTTTGGTATGTTACCAAAATTGACTTCTAGCGAATCGATTATTGATATTTAGGTCATTAGTCATTAGTCACTAGTGGTTCATGTCATTAATTCTGAGTTGTTTTGAAATTATAGAAATTTCGTAGAGACGTTGCATGTGAGTCCAGCGCTGCGGGAGGGTTTCCCGACAGCCAGGCGACTGGCGTTAGCGCAGCGTGTCCGAAGGACATACCCGAAGGGCAACGTCTCTACAACTTCGCCTTAGAGCGTCTTTGTGTTGTTTGCATCTGCTCATTCGCCCTAAATAACCTATTATGACTCAAGAATTGCTCAAACAAACTGATCAAAGCCTGTGTGATCCGCAGCGTGATACTCACACAGCAAGCATTGCCCTTGGGGGCGATGGCGATTGCCTACGGCAGAGCTACGCTGAACGCACAAAACACCAGATCCACACGAATGATCGCCATACACTTTTAACAGCATCCAAAATTTCAGCTATAGAAGAACAACTAGCAACTCTCGGCTCTTTACTTGCTCAAGCTGGTGTTCCTGAATCAGTTCGGGTAAATTTAGTTAACAGTTGTTATGCTGCCCTTTCCACAGTTGATTCATCTTCGGCTACACAGATAACACCCAGGAGAATCACCATCATAGGTGGTGCTGGGAGAATGGGTAAATTCTTTACTCAGCAACTGACAGCAGCTGGTCACAATGTAAGTATTCTCGAAAATGAAGACTGGGAATATGCAGACAAGCTGCTCAGTTGTGCTGAACTTGTGATAGTCTCTGTTCCAATTCAGTGGACAGCAGATGTTATAAAGCGTACGGCTCAATATCTTGCACCAACCACAGCACTTTGTGACATCACAAGTCTCAAAACTGAGCCTGTTCAAGCGATGCTTGAACACCATCGTGGTCCGGTTATGGGATTGCATCCCATGTTTGGTCCAAATGTCAAATCCTTCGCTGGACAGAAGGTAGTAGCCTGTCCAGGTCGGAACGACGATTCATTTGAGTGGTTATTAGACTTTATCAAAAGTCAGGGTGGAGAAGTGATAGTCTCAACACCTGAAGAACACGACTACATGATGGTGATTATTCAGGCAACAAGGCACTTCTCCAGATTTAGCGTTGGCGTTTTCTTAGCACAAGAAAAAATTGACATAGGGCGCAGTTTGTGTATGTCAAGTCCAAGCTACCGTCAAGAAATAGACATCATCAAGCGTTTGTTTACTCAAAGCCCACACTTATGTGTGGACATTATGCTTGCTACGCAAGATAGATGTCATGCCATTGCTAAGTTAGCCGATACTTACAACCGTTTGGCAAGGTTAGTCGCACACAAAGACCGAGGTACAATCATCCAGGAATTTGAAACTGCTCAAAACTTTTTTCGCGAACAAAGCATTACTTCTTCCAACCTGAGTCACGAAAACCATGCTGATCGACATCTATCACGATACCGTATGCCCGTGGTGCCGAATCGGTCATAAACATCTTTTTGATGCTTTGGCACAATATCAACAAACAGTCAAAATTAGGTGGCACCCATTTCTTTTAGACAATTCCATTCCTGCTGCTGGCTGCGAATTTCGTAGCTACATGCAACACAGAAAAGGCATAGAACCGCAAGCAATAGAGAAGCTATTTGACCACGTGCGAAATATTGGTCATGCAGCAGGAGTAAAATTAGATTTTAACAATATTCATCTGGCTGTTAATAGTATACTTTCCCATCGATTGATTGCGTTAGCACCAGATGACATCAAAAACGATGTAGTGCAAGGAGTTTACAAGGCTTACTTTGAAGAGGGTTTGAACCTCGGTGACCTTGACGTTATTGTTGCGATCGGCACAAAATATGGCATGGATTCTACTAAGTTACGACTGCAATTGAACAGTAACGCTCTTGGCGATAGGGTTCTAGCCGAGTCAACATTTGCTCGATTGAATGGCATCACTAGCGTGCCTTTTTACGTTATCAACAACAAAGTCAGCGTTGACGGTTCACATTCAAGCGAGGTGTTCCTTCAAGCTTTAAATCGTGCCGCGCTTATAGAAATATCCACAAAAATATGGTAATAGACATCAGGCAAAAGGCAACACTTAATCTGCAACCCATCCGGCAAAGTTTCTCAGTGACTTTCCACTACGGGGTGCATTTTACCAATGGTGTGTTTGATCTGAAAAATTCCCTGCTGGCACAAGTGATTGCTGGCGATGGGGAAGTTGGACCAAAAAAAGTCTTAGCAATTGTAGATTCAGGATTATTGCAGTCTCGACGGACGCTACTCAAGCAAATCGCTGCTTATTGCGATCGCTATCCAGACACACTCAAACTTGCTTGCGATCCAATCATCATCAAAGGAGGAGAAGCAGCCAAAAACGATCCAAACGAACTCTCAAAAATTCACCAAATCATAGATGAAGTGGGGATTTGCCGCCACTCCTATATATTAGGAATTGGTGGTGGTGCTGTATTAGACTTAGTTGGATATGCAGCAGCAACAGCACATCGAGGAATTCGTCTGATTCGTATTCCGACAACAGTGTTAGCACAAAATGATTCTGCTGTAGGAGTCAAGAACGGAATTAACGCCTTTGGCAAAAAGAATTTTCTTGGCACTTTTGCTCCACCCTATGCAGTTTTAAATGATTTTAGCTTCTTAACTTCCCTAAATGACCGTGACTGGCGTTGTGGAATCGCAGAAGCAGTAAAAGTTGCGCTGATCAAGGATGCTGACTTCTTTGAGTACATCAGTACCCACGCTGATGCACTCATCTGTCGAGACTTGAACTCCATGCAACAAGTCATATACCGTTGTGCTCAATTGCACATGGAGCATATTGCTAACAATGGTGATCCGTTTGAAGTGGGTTCATCTCGTCCATTAGATTTTGGTCATTGGGCAGCACATAAACTTGAACAGCTGACAAATCATAGATTACGTCATGGGGAAGCAGTGGCGATCGGTATTGCTTTGGACAGTACCTATTCCTACCTAATCGGGCTGCTGTCTCGGTTAGAATGGCAGCGGATATTAAATACTTTGTTGTCATTAAACTTTCTACTGTACGTACCAGAACTGTCTGAAAAAATAACAGAACTGGAACATCCCCGTTGCTTGTTCCGGGGGCTGAGTGAGTTTCGCGAACACCTGGGCGGTGAATTAACCCTCACGCTATTGCAAGGTATAGGTATTGGTATAGAAGTTCATGAAGTAGATATATCTCTATTTCGGCAAGCAACTTGGTTGTTGAGCGAGTTTTACAATTCTTCCTTACCAGCCTCAGGTTGGGAATGTGTGATGTGAGACGGTTGAAAATTTTTGAATTTTACCACAGATGGACACAGATAGACGCAGATAGTTTATCTGTGTCATTTGTGTTCATCTGCGGTTCCAAACCTTTAATACCAATTCGCTCATTCGCTCATTCAAAGTATGCCCTACGGGCACGCTGCGCTATCAAAATGAAGAAAGTCAGACATCGCAAGGGTTTGGGAGTGTGTATCTGTCGCATTCTTTTTTCAAATTGGTATAAGCAGGCTTTCATAACAAGTTCAGTCAAGGATAACAGGCGCGATTAAAAATACAGATGAAAATAGAAACAAATCACAACTTTCACCTAACCTACTGCACGAATATTCATCCTGGTGAAGAATGGACTAAAGTCTTTGCCAACTTAAAGCAATACATTCCTGCACTCAAAGCACAGCTAGCCCCAGAAAAACCCTATGGTATTGGATTGCGTTTGGCGGATGTCGCAACCAGAGAACTGCTACAAGGAAACGCCTTAGGTGAGTTTCAGTCATGGTTGACAGAACTGGACTTATACGTATTTACCTTAAATGGTTTTCCCTTCGGTGGATTTCATTGGCAGGTTGTCAAAGACCAAGTTTATGCACCAGACTGGTCTAAGCAGGAGCGATTGGAGTATACCCTACGACTGGTAAACATCCTGGCACAACTCTTGCCACCGGATATGGAAGGTAGCATTTCTACACTACCGTTGTCATATAAGCCTTGGTTCAAGGGAAATCAACTTTTCCTGGCATCCTTAACAAGCAGCGCCAGCCTCAACCTAGCACAGGTCGTGGCGGAAATGGCACGCATCCGAACCGAAACAGGAAAACTCCTGCACATAGATTTGGAACCAGAACCAGATGGATTAATAGAAAATGCTGCCGAAGTTGTTGATTATTTCCAGACGCACTTATTGCCTATTGGGGGAGAATATTTAGCACAGTATCTGGGGATTTCTTTAAAAGCAGCTGAAGCTTTGATACTAGAACACGTCCGTGTTTGTTATGACACGTGCCACTTTGCCGTAGAGTATGAAAACCCAGTTTCGGTTTTCAAGCAATTTCAAGCCGCAGGTATTCAAGTTGGTAAGATTCAAATCAGTGCCGCGTTGCAAGTGAACATACCCAACGACACAGAACAGCGCTCTCTAGTGAAAAAGCGGTTACTTCCTTTTGCCGAGTCTACGTACTTACACCAAGTCATAGCACGCGAAAGTACAGGACAATTACGTCATTATACAGATTTGGAAAAAGCTTTACCAGATTTGGATTATACCACAGAACGTGAATGGCGGATTCACTTCCATGTGCCGATTTTTATCCACGACTACCAGTTGTTCCAGTCTACCCAAGACGACATTTCTACTGTGTTAGACTTGCTACAAATCAATCATGCCTGTAGCCATCTGGAAATTGAAACTTATACTTGGGAAGTGCTGCCGACTGAGATGAAACTAGATTTACTCGCATCAATCCAACGAGAGTATGAGTGGGTGTTCTCCAAAATGTTATGAAAAGGATATGAAAGCGAAACATTCAATTAATGTTTCTATTGAATTACCGCTTCTCATTCAAAATCAGTATCTAGTAAGTGTTTGAGTTGGAAGCCACAACACAAAAACACTTGATGAAATCAAATAACTGACATCTTGCACCAAAAAAAATTGATGTCATTTCATGAACCAGTACAACACTCAAAGTTTTCAATGTAGGAATCAAGTTGAAGAAAAGTAATGTAACTTATTGCGCTGCTTTTCACTAAATCAAGGTTTCTACGGATAGGTACAAGATATAAGATAAGCTATTATGTTTTAAGTTCACAAGTCTCCTACACCAGGTAAAAGCTATTTTCATCGTATAGAAAACAAATATATTATACCCATGTCTACTCTCAATGTCTTAAACAAGAGTTTTCTGAAAGCTCAACCATTCTAATCTTTAAGTTAGGCGCACGCAATGAAACTGAATATGTTGTCATCTGAGCAAAATTTTCAGGCATAACTATATGACATATATGTCATATAAATGTAAAAGTTCATAGTGCTTACTATCTCATACTTTTTCTAATTTTATTTGAGGCGAAACAAATGCAACCCTACGCAGAAGACCATTCTATATCCAGCGTTAATTCTTCTTTGAATTCTGCTCAAGAAGTTGCCCCATTTATTATAGACTTGATTCAACCCAAACGTGTCATCGATGTTGGTTGTGGTCTAGGTGCATGGTTATCTGTCTTTAAAGAACATGGAGTCGAAGATATTTTAGGAATTGATGGTGATTATGTTGATGTCAATAAGCTCAAGATTTCACAAAAATCTTTCCTGGCTCATGATTTGACGAAACCGCTTACAATTGAAGCAACTTTTGATCTCGTGGTATCTCTAGAGGTTGCTGAGCATCTGCCTGCTCAAAACGCAGAATCTTTTGTTGATGGGCTTGTTAACTTAGGTCCTGTTATTCTTTTTTCAGCAGCTTTACCTTACCAACCTGGTGAACACCATTATAATTGCCAATGGCCTAACTATTGGGCTAATCTTTTTTATGAAAAAGGATATGTTCTATTTGATTGTTTAAGAATAAAATTCTGGCAAAACAAAAATGTGGATTGGTGGTATTCACAAAATATGTTATTATTTGTACGGCAATCGTCTTTGTCAAATTACCCTAAACTTAAAAATAATTTTTATTTCACGACATCTGAACCTGTTTCTTTAGTTCATCCTGAACTTTATCAGCTTCAACAAACTACATATCAGAACTTGGAAGCATCGAATCTTTCAATTAAATCTGTCTTAAAAAGGAAAATCAAGTATACCTTAAACAGCCTTCAAAAAAAAAATCGTGAATCGAATCTGAGTTTTGATTAGAGAACTAAGATTGAAATCATCATTCTGACATGAAATTGTGCCGACTCCCTGGAATTTGCGACTATGAATAAAACTGTTGTTCTCAACGTAGTGGGATTAACGTCTAGTCTATTGGGAGAGAATACACCGTCGCTGTCAAGTTGGGCGGCTTCTGGGAAAGTCGTTCCAATTGCCCCCGTGTTACCTGCTGTTACCTGCACAGTTCAAGCAACCTATCTCACAGGCAAAATGCCGAATGAACATGGCATTGTTGCTAATGGGTGGTACTTTCGCGACGAGTGTGAAGTAAAATTTTGGCGACAGTCTAATAAACTTGTTCAGACTCCCAAAGTGTGGGATATCGCGCATTCACTGGATCCCTCCTTTACCTGCGCCAATTTGTTTTGGTGGTACAACATGTACTCGTTTGCGGACTATGCAGTTACCCCGCGACCAATGTATCCAGCTGATGGTAGAAAATTACCCGATATTTATACACAGCCTCAAGAATGGCGATCGCCCCTCCAAGCTGAACTCGGTCAGTTTCCTCTGTTCAATTTTTGGGGTCCCAACACATCGATTGCTTCTACCCAGTGGATCGCTTCTTCAGCTAAGTGGGTGGAAGAACGCAAAAACCCGACGCTGACACTGATTTATCTACCTCATTTAGATTATTGCTTGCAAAAGTTTGGTCCTGAAGATAAGCGAGTCACCAAGGATTTACAAGAAATTGATGCTGTTTGCGGCGATTTGATTCAATACTACGAAAATCGAGGTGCTCAAGTTATTGTTTTGTCAGAATACGGTATTACACCCGTATCCCAACCCGTCCACCTCAATCGGATACTGCGGGAAAATGGTTTGCTAACCGTGCGTGAGGAATTGGGGCGAGAACTGCTTGACCCTGGTGCAAGTCAGGCTTTTGCTGTCGCTGACCATCAAATTGCTCATGTTTATGTTAATGATCCGTTTTATATTGCGAAAGTGCGATCGCTTTTAGAAAACACCCACGGTGTTGCTCAAGTTTTAGGTGAAGACGAGAAGCCAGGTTACGGTTTGAATCACTCAAGGTCAGGGGAATTAGTGGCGATCGCAAACTCAGACGCTTGGTTTACATACTACTACTGGCTTGATGACAATCGTGCCCCTGATTTTGCCAGAACAGTTGATATTCATCGTAAGCCTGGTTATGATCCTGTGGAATTATTCATTGATCCTAATATTAAATTTCCCCAGTTCAAAATTGGTTTAAAACTGTTAAAAAAACAGCTTGGTTTTCGCTACTTGATGGATGTTATTCCCTTAGATGCTAATCTAGTGCGTGGTTCTCACGGTTGTATCACCGCTTCTGGTGCCAATAGACCATTGTTTATGACTCGCCAAACTCACTTACTTGAGTCTGAATCAATCGCAGCCAGAGATGTTTGCAACTTAATTCTTAAACATCTCACTCTTTAATTACTCGGTCTAAAAAATTTTTTTTGTCCGGAAACGGAGGCTATAGTAAGGATTGAGCATGTCTATTCTCACACAAATCCTTAGACTTAGATTCTAGAAGATCATAAGCGATCACTGTAAAGCTTTACAACTGATTTGTACATCTTGTATGCAAATTAGCTACCTGCTAATTTGCATCTTTGAGTTATTTGTGCTTTCTGATATCTTGCACCAGCTTCAAAAACCGGGTTTCTTACAACTCATACAACCACCGAGCCTTTGATTTTTCGTTCATAAACCCAGTTTTTCTAGTCTTGTTGAGAATGATGTAAAATTTAATATTTTAGACATTAGCAGTCTGTTTTACAGCCATCTTGTTCTTTGCTGTTTGTTCAATAAACTTATTCCCCCAAGCAACCATAATCAATAAAACTGGCTCCAAGGTTTTCCCAAACTCAGTCAACGAATATTCAACTCTTGGAGGAACTTCAGCATACACAGTTCGTTGGACGATTCCATCCTCTTCCAATTCTCGAAGTTGGAGTGTTAACATCCGCTGAGTCACTTCAGGTAGTAATCGCTTGAGATCACCAAAGCGCTTTGTGCCTGGAAGCAGAGAATACAAAATCATTGGTTTCCATTTTCCTCCGATAACCTCGATAGTTAATGCTACAGGACATTGATTTTGTCCACTGATATTCATGGTTATTCCAGTAGGATAATTTTTGGTACTACACCACATTATTGTACCTACTTGAACTTTTAAGCAAGGCTGCTGATACTAATCTCAGTAGAACTGTGACATGAGAAAAACTCAGCCTCAGTGACGCTAGTTTTAGAACAGATGCGATGAAAGGAGCGGTAAACAGTGGAATACGCACAGCAAAGAGTGCTTGTCTATGGAGCAACGGGTGTTCAGGGGGGTTCAGTTGTTCGTCAGCTTTTACAGCATAGACACCAGGTTCGTGTAGTTGTCCGTGATCCTGGCAAAGCTCAAGCTTTAGGGCAATCCGGTGCCGAAGTTGTTGTTGGCGACTTAAAAGATCCAGTAAGCCTGAAGACAGCCAGTGAGGGAATTGACGCAGTTTTTCTGGTGCTACCGCTAGAGTTTAGCACGGCTGTGGTTGAGTATGGGCGCAATGCAATTGATGCGGCTAAGGCAGCTGGAGTCAACCACATAGTATTTAATACTAGTGTTGTGGTAGCAAACGCAAGTACCAATGTTAAAGCCTTAGATCTTAAAAGGGAGGTACAAAGGTATCTACAGCAAAGTGGGCTGTCGAACATCATTTTACGCCCGACGTTTTATATGGAGAATTTGGCTGCTCCTTGGTCAGCACCAACTATTGTGCAACAGGGAACTGTAGCCTACCCAATGACTAGCGATTTCAAAGCTTCTTGGATTAGTGTAGCGGATGTGGCAGCATTGGCGGTTGAGGCTCTGAAGCGTCCAGATCTTTCTGGTTCGATTTTCAATATTGGTGGACCGGAAGTTCTTACTGGTCATGAGATTGCACAACAATTTGCTTCTGTCTTTGGTCGTGCAGTGAACTACTATCCAATTCCCCTTGATCAGTTTGAGCAGCAGATGAACGCTGGAATGGGAGAACCTATCGGAACTGAAATTGCTGCGTTGTATCGATGGTTTGTAGAACAACCCCAGTCTCCTGCAATTATTAATATGCAGCCAGTTGTTCAGAAGCTTCCAGTGCAATTGACATCACTAAAGCAGTGGATTCTTAGTCAGAATTGGTCAAATCTTGCGCGTACGCCAGTTTCGCAGACTTAACTAACCAAAGCTTAATATCTTCAACGCTCTGTGTCCTGTACCCAAAAATCAAAGTTTTCCACAACAAACACGGGAGAGCAACTCAAAATACCCTTCAGATTGTACTGAAATTACTTTTATATTAAGTTCTATTCGATACTATTATTTGATGACTGACGGCAAGTAAAATAATACCTATCCTAAGGCATATCTTCACTTATAACCCACGATAGAAGCAAAAAAATATTTTCATACTGTTCTAAAAATTGTACTTAAGTATGAAAGCAAAAGCAAAAAAATTGACGCAATTATCAAAAAATTGTTCATATCTCATTCTTTAACATTTAGATACGCTAATCTCATACCAAGTAGCATTCAAATCTAAAACTTTGCTTAAGGTTTGGACTGTTAATTGCAGGCTGTTAGTAGTCGGTAATTGATGGTTTAACCTTGTGACTTAGTTGAATGCAACATATTCATAATAAATAGGTTTGTCGGCTCGTTCCCTTTTGACAATAAGGCTCTTATTTGAAGAGACAACTACAATAACGCCCAATTTGGGACACAATCAATATACTACTTTTTGCTCCCAAAATCTTGGATTTTGGTTGTAGTATGTAATTTTTTAATTGACATAGTACAAACACATAATAGTTGAAAGTCATTAGTCAAAATTTTGATAGATGACTAATGATTAATGACTCATCACTACTTCAGAGAAATTGCGCATGATTGTTGATTCTCACTCCTACACAACTCTTGGCGGTATAAGTGTATCTCGCTTCATCAGCGAAGTGCAAACAGACACAGCTCTAGACGAAATTTTGTTTCACCTAAACTCTCAGCGTGGAGGTTTACTCAAAAGTAGCTATGAGTATCCAGGGAGATATAAAAGGTGGGCGCTGGCATTTGTCAATCCACCACTAGAGGTAACAACACGCGAGAGAGCTTTTACGCTAAGAGCGCTCAACAAGCGAGGCGAAGTGCTTCTACCAATACTTTTTGAGCGATTGTCAGGGCATTCTCAACTTCAAGAAGTCAAATTGGTTGATAATGACATCAGTGGTTTTGTCAAGCCAACTGTTCAACTATTTGCAGAAGAAGAGCGCAGTAAGCAACCTTCTGCCTTTACAGTTATCCGCGAGATTCTCCATGCTTTTTCTAGTGATGAGGACGAGCATTTAGGACTGTATGGCGCGTTTGGATATGACTTGGTATTCCAGTTTGAACCAATTTCCAAGCGTTTAGAGCGTCCTACAGATCAGCGGGATTTGGTACTGTATCTACCGGATGAACTCCTCGTTGTTGACTACTACTTGCAACAAGCATACCGTATACAGTACGACTTTGAAACAGCGCATGGCAGTACCAAAAATCTTCCACGAACAGGTGACTCTTTCGATTATAAAGGAGAACGCTATGTTCCCACTCTAAGTTCTGACCATCAGCCAGGGAAGTATGCAAAGCAAGTAGAAGTCGCACTAGATTACTTCCATCGAGGAGACTTATTTGAAGTTGTTCCCAGTCAAAGCTTTTTTGAATCCTGTGAAGAACCACCGAGCAAACTATTCCAAACACTACAGCAAATTAATCCCAGTCCCTATGGGTTTATATTTAACTTAGGTGGAGAGTATCTTATCGGTGCATCTCCAGAAATGTTTGTGCGAGTTGAAGGTAGGCGTGTAGAGACTTGCCCAATCAGTGGGACGATTACCCGAGGACAAGATGCTTTAGATGATGCCGAACAGATTCGTCAACTTCTTAACTCTGGGAAAGAAGAAGCCGAACTGACCATGTGTACAGACGTAGATCGTAATGACAAATCACGGATTTGCGAACCGGGTTCAGTACAAGTGATTGGTCGTCGTCAAATAGAATTGTATAGCCATTTGATTCACACAGTGGATCATGTTGAGGGATTATTAAGACCAGAATTTGATGCTTTGGATGCCTTTTTGAGCCATACTTGGGCTGTGACAGTGACAGGCGCACCCAAACGCTCAGCAATCCAGTTTATCGAAAACCATGAGCGTAGTGCTCGACGGTGGTATGGTGGAGCTGTCGGTTATTTAAACTTCAACGGCAATTTTAATACTGGATTGATTTTGCGGACAATTCGCTTAAAAGACTCAATCGCTGAAGTGAGAGTCGGCGCGACTATTCTTTATGACTCCTTGCCCGCAGCAGAAGAACAAGAGACAATGACTAAAGCTGCGGCTTTATTTGAGACAATTCGTCGCGCGAAACAAGGGAAAAAATCTCAAGAATCTCACTCAACAAAATTGAACTCCTACATTGGCGATGTTGAACCGCTTAAACGCATCTTACTCATCGACTACGAAGATTCTTTTGTTCACACACTCGCAAATTACATCCGCCAAACGGGTGCGACAGTCACAACATTACGTCATGGGTTTTCGGAATCGCTGTTTGACACAGAACGTCCAGACTTAGTTGTTTTATCTCCAGGTCCTGGTAGACCGAATGATTTTCGTGTTCCAGAAACTGTGCAAGCTTGCTTGCGTCGGCAAATTCCACTTTTTGGAGTCTGTCTGGGACTGCAAGGTATTGTTGAATCGTTTGGTGGAGAACTAGGAGTTCTCAACTATCCTCAACATGGTAAATCTTCACGGATTTTTGTCACCGATTCAAATTCTGTGCTCTTCAAGAGTTTACCAGAATCATTTTCTGTGGGTAGATACCATTCCTTGTTTGCTTTACCGCAAAAATTGCCAGCACAACTGAAGGTAACAGCAATTTCAGATGACGATGTGATCATGGCAATTGAGCATCAAACACTTCCTATCGCAGCTGTGCAATTTCATCCAGAATCCATTATGACTCTGGCAGGAGAACTTGGTCTGGCAATCATTAAAAACGTAGTCCGTGCATACACTCACACTCAAGAGTCATTAGTCATTAGTCAATAGTTATTCTCCCTCACTCCCTGTGCTTTCTACTCCCTCATCTCACCAGGAGTCTATGAAACAAGTTGCTACTGCAAATGTTCGTCCGCGCCATATTCTCGAAGAGATCGTGTGGCACAAAAAGCAAGAAGTCGCACAAATGCGGCAAGATTTACCACTAGCGAATTTGCAACAGCAGTTAAGTACTGCTCCGAGTGTACGAAATTTCCTGAGTGCTTTAAAGCAAAATCCCCATCAACCAAGCCTGATTGCAGAGGTTAAGAAAGCTTCGCCGAGTCGTGGAGTTCTGCGGGCTGACTTTAACCCAGTGGCGATCGCCCAAGCCTACGAACAAGGTGGTGCAGCTTGTCTATCTGTTCTGACTGACGAAAAGTTCTTTCAAGGCAGTTTTGATAACTTGCGTGCTATCAGAGAACAAATCGGACTCCCACTACTGTGCAAAGAGTTTATCATCGATATCTACCAAATCTATTATGCACGAGTTGCAGGCGCAGATGCCGTACTACTCATTGCTGCTATCCTTTCAAATGAACAACTCCAAGACTTTTTGCGCGTGATTCATGATTTGGGGATGAAAGCTTTGGTAGAAGTTCACACTTTAGCTGAACTGGATCGAGTGCTAAAACTTGATGATTTGCGCTTGGTAGGAATTAACAATCGTAATCTAGAAGATTTTACAGTGGATATCACACTCACTCAGCAACTTGTAGAAAAGCGACGCTCAAAATTGCAAAGCTTTGGCATTACCATTGTCAGTGAGTCTGGTTTATATACTCCTGCTGATTTATCACTTGTCGCCCAAGCGGGTGCACGTGCCGTTTTGGTAGGAGAATCGTTAGTGAAACAAGCTGATTTAGAACAGGCTGTGCGAAATCTCCTTCATTCTTAGCTCGTCATATAAAAACACTGATTACGTAGGTGCATTATCCGATGACTTCCATTTCCCAACGTTTTCAATCTTTAAGAAATAGCAACCAGTGCGCCCTGATTCCCTTCATCACAGCTGGAGATCCTGACTTAGAAACTACAAAAGAAGCTTTACGGATCTTAGACAGAAATGGCGCTGACTTTATTGAACTGGGTGTTCCTTACTCTGATCCACTCGCAGATGGTCCTGTTATCCAAGCAGCCGCAACTCGTGCGTTGCACAAGGGAACTAAGTTAGAACATGTGTTAGAGATGGTTGCAGATGTGAGTCCAAACTTGCAAGCACCTATTATTCTATTCACTTACTACAATCCAATTTTAAATCTGGGTATTAAGTCATTTTTGGCACAACTCGCTAATGTTGGGGTACGGGGATTAGTCGTACCAGACTTGCCCTTAGAAGAAGCAGAAGAGTTAATTAACACAGGCACAGAATTTGGAATAGAAGTCATTTTACTTGTGGCTCCTACCAGTTCTCAAGAGCGAATTGAGGCGATCGCCAAATACTCCCAAGGATTTATTTACCTTGTGAGTGTGACTGGTGTCACAGGTGTTCGTTCTCAATTACAAGATCGCGTCAAAATTTTACTAACCCAGATGCGAAAGATAACTGATAAACCAATCGCTGTTGGTTTTGGCATCTCTGGAGCTGAACAAGCACGTCAGGTAATGGATTGGGGCGCAGATGGCGTTATTGTTGGTAGTGCTTTTGTTCAAAGATTAGCAAATGGTAGTTCCCCAGAAGGATTACAAGCTATTGAAGAATTTTCTCAAGATTTAAAAACAGCGATCGCTCGCCCCTCACTTCAAACGGTAGGTTCAATACAGTGAACAGTTATCAGTCAAAAACACCTGTTTACTGATAACTGTTCACTGTTAACTGTTATTAAGACTTCTGAAAATTTACTAGAACATAAGAGGTTATATCCAGTGGTTAGCATTTCAGATACTAATAATCAAGTTGTATCCACAACTGCAAGACCAGACTCCCTGGGGAGATTCGGAAAGTTCGGCGGTAAATATGTTCCTGAAACCTTAATGGCTGCATTAAGTGAATTGGAAACATCATATGAGCAATATCGCAACGAACCAAGCTTCAAAGCAGAGTTACAGAATTTACTAAAAGACTACGTGGGACGACCCAATCCGTTATATTTTGCTGAACGTCTCACGGCACACTACGCTCTTACTGATGGTACAGGACCGCAAATCTATCTCAAGCGGGAAGATTTAAATCATACAGGTGCACATAAAATTAATAACGCTTTAGGTCAGGTGTTGCTGGCAAAGCGCATGGGTAAGCAGCGCATTATCGCTGAAACCGGGGCGGGTCAGCATGGGGTAGCAACTGCGACCGTGTGCGCTCGTTTTGGTCTACAATGCGTGATTTACATGGGCATACACGACATGCAACGGCAAGCCCTGAATGTGTTTCGGATGAAGCTGATGGGGGCAGAAGTCCGTCCAGTGGAGGCGGGTACTGGAACACTTAAGGATGCAACTTCCGAGGCAATTCGGGATTGGGTGACAAACGTAGAAACGACTCACTATATTCTCGGTTCTGTTGCAGGTCCCCATCCCTACCCCATGCTAGTGCGGGACTTCCACGCTATCATTGGTCAAGAAACTCGCGCTCAGTCTCAAGAAAAATGGGGGGGAAAACCTGATATTCTCTTGGCTTGTGTTGGCGGTGGTTCCAATGCGATTGGGCTGTTCCATGAGTTTGTGGATGATCCGTCTGTGCGCCTGATTGGAGTTGAAGCAGCCGGTGAAGGTGTTGACACTCAGAAGCACGCAGCGACCCTGACACGGGGACGAATCGGAGTCTTGCACGGCGCGATGAGCTATGTATTACAAGATGATGATGGTCAGGTCATTGAAGCACATTCAATTAGTGCTGGTTTGGACTATCCTGGCGTAGGTCCAGAACATAGCTATCTCAAAGAACTTGGTCGCGCGGAGTACTACAGCGTCAGCGACACTGAGGCTTTAGAGGCCTTACAGCTTTTGTCTCAACTAGAAGGGATTATTCCAGCTTTGGAAACCGCTCATGCGATCGCCTATTTAGAAAAGCTGTGTCCTCAGTTAGAAGGTAGTCCTCGGATTGTCATCAACTGCTCAGGCAGAGGGGATAAAGATGTGCAAACTGTTGCTACAATCCTGAATCCTTAGTCTTTTTAAGGACTATTGACTATTAACTGCCCCTCCCCGGGAGTTCGGGTAGGGGTAAGGGGAGCGTAAGCTCCAGTCCTTGTTTCGGTGCTCTCACGGCGACTGGCGTGTGGAGTCAAAAAGCGTACTGCATCCAAATGAGAACCGCTATATTCAGTAACTACTCGTTAGTAGTTTATACAAAACAAATTCACAAATAATACGGGGAATCAAAATTCATGATCATTATCGTCAAAAATGGTACACCTGCTGATGAAATTACTCGCATCAGCCAAGAATTGCATGACACTTGGGGTCTGACTGTGGAAAAAAGTGTCGGACACAACAAAGTAGTTTTGGGCTTAATTGGTGAAACTGCCACCCTAGATCCAATGCAGATACAAAATAGCAGCCCTTGGATTGAGCAAGTCTTGCGAATTCAGCGACCTTTCAAACGCGTTAGTCGAGAATTCCGTCATGGAGAAGCTAGTGAGGTTGTTGTCCCCACACCAAATGGTTCTGTCTACATTGGTGAACAACATCCTGTTGTACTGGTTGCTGGACCTTGCTCCGTAGAAAATGAAGCCATGATTGTAGAAACGGCAAAGCGCGTTAAGGCAGCTGGAGCTAAGTTTCTGCGTGGCGGCGCTTACAAACCTCGCTCTTCACCCTATGCATTTCAAGGACATGGTGAAAGTGCTCTAGAGTTGTTAGCCGCAGCTCGTGAAGCTACCGGTTTGGGTATCATCACAGAGTTAATGGATGCTGCTGATTTACCAGCACTGTCTAGGGTTGCTGACGTGATCCAGATAGGAGCCAGGAATATGCAAAACTTCTCCTTGCTAAAGAAAGTGGGTGCTCAAGATAAACCTGTGCTGATCAAACGCGGGATGTCCGCCACGATTGATGAGTGGCTGATGGCAGCAGAATATATTCTGGCAGCAGGAAACCCAAATGTGATTCTTTGCGAACGGGGTATTAGAACTTTTGATTCCAAATATGTTCGTAACACTCTAGATTTATCAGTTATTCCTGTGTTGAGACAGCTAACACATTTACCCATCATGATTGACCCTAGTCATGGTACAGGGAAATCAGAGTACGTTACACCGATGGCAATGGCAGCTTTAGCAGCAGGTGCAGATTCATTGATGATTGAAGTTCACCCCAATCCTGCTAAGGCTCTATCAGATGGACCTCAGTCCCTGACCCCTGAAAAGTTTGACCGATTGGTTCAGGAATTGTCAGTTTTAGGTAGAGTCGTTGGTCGCTGGTCTACACCCGATCAACGTAGTTTGGTAGCTTTAGGACAGGTGTAGGAAGTAGAGTGTAGTATTTTTTGTTTGTAACACAGGTACCAATACTTTTCAGTTAGGGGGAAAGGGGAAAATTCATCCTTTCCCTCTTTACCTTTAAGTTTTCCCAAATAGCAAGGAAAATGAGTAGTGCTTATCCGAAAAGTCTTGCCAGAAGTACTGCTATCAATGCTCAGAGAAATTTTTTATAATATTTGGTATCTTACATCTTTCCAACGATATATTTTTATGTTGATATTTTTTAGATTTAACTAAGAGAAAAATAAAATAGAGAAATCTAAAAATTTGACAAATCAATCAAAAGAATTTTGATTGATCAATTTATGAAAATTGCTTATTTTTGTATAGACAGTAGCGTTAATTACAGTTTGAATTAAGTGATCTCTACATTCGTTGGAGAAATTTTGAAAAAAAGCCATTCTTGATTTCTAATGCCCAGATAAATAATTACTAGTTTTGGCAATAACAGAGCAATAAAAAATTCAAAATATAGGCTGATTTTCTGCCTATTTTATATGCCTGTGCTTTCGTAATTTGTAACCTAGAAGTAAAAGGATTCTCTCTAATGGCAACTGACAACAATAATAGTGGTAATCAATCTAGTGGTGATCTCGGGAGTCTGCTGGAGCGATCTCCCTGGGGTCGCTTGAGTGAAGTCACTTCTACTGAGAACGTAATACAAGGCTTTGGTAGCGCCACTGGTGGTACCACCGGTAGCGCTCCCAGTGGTGCTGGTGGCGGTAATCCCTTTACTAACTTTGGCAACCCAAATGCCTCTGGTAGCCCTCTCACTGGTGGTACCAACCCTTGGGCTGCTATTGGCACTGGTGGTAGCAGCGCTTCCTCTGGTGGCGGTAGCACTGACGTGTTGACTGGTGCTCCCTCTGGTGGCAGTAGCACCGGCAGCTTCAATGGCATCGATTTTGGAAACGCAAGCCAGTCGCCATCGTTTCAGAACAGGGTTGAGATTGACGGAATAGTTTACTCCAGCCTCAACGAAGCAGGTGTCCCCTTGAGTGGCGCTGGCAGCTTTGATGGTGGCGCTAGCGGATTTGGTGGCAGCAGCACCGGCAGCTTTGATGGTGGCACCGGCAGCTTTGATGGTGGCGCTGGCGGCTTTGGTGGTGGTAGCCAAGGCGGCTTCGGTGGCGGCGCTGGCGGCTTTGGTGGCGGCGCTGGCGGCTTTGGTGGTGGCACCGGCGGCTTTGGTGGTGGTAGCCAAGGCGGCTTCGGTGGCGGCTTCGGTGGCGGCGCTGGCGGCTTTGGTGGTGGCAGCACCGACGGCTTTGGTGGTGCTGGCGGATTTGGTGGCGGCGCTGGCGGCTTCGGTGGCGGCGCTGGCGGCTTTGGTGGTGACATCCCGTTTGCTTAGGGTTTCACCTTGAAAGAAAAATTGTTGGGTTAACCAATACCCATGGCAACCCAACATGATTTCAAGAGCTACTAGCCATTAACTAGCCTCCAGGAAACCAAAGAAGAAAGTTACATACGAATCTAGCTTGCTTCTTTTAGTTTCCTTAGTTCAACAACATTTTTGTTCTAACGATAGGAGGATTTTTAGTTATGGCAACTTCTAACACTAACTCTGCTGCTAGTAGTGACAGTGTGTTTCCACGGTTACCATCTAATGTTAAAAGTGACATTCAGACTAACATCTCAACCTTTACTGACATTGTCAACCAATATAGAAGTAGCAATGCGGCTGCAAGTGACGATCAGCCTCTGGCACCTGTGGTTGATTTGGTGAATGCGGCTTATGGCAGCAACTCACCCTTCTTAAATGGCAATGCTAGTGGATCTAGTGGTAACAACACGGTTGCTGGTAATGGCAGTGTATCAAGTGGTAGCAGTCTAGTGACTAGTAGTAGCAGTGTATTTCCTGTGCGCTCATTCCCTTGGGACGGCTCCTTTGGAGCATCGCCTTCTGAGGTTTTGAAGCTGGTAGAAGCTGAGATCTCAAGCTCTTACAACCTTGGCGATCAGAATTTTGGTGTCGGTAGTCAGCTCCCGCAATCACGTTCTGATGTCTTGGAACTCTTGCACAGTGACATCACAACCTTCAGTAAAGCTATCGATTCATTGCAATCTGGGAACAATCCGCTTGCTAGTGCTAGCACTCCGATTGTTTAAAGTCCCAGTTTGAAATGAAAAATGTTGGGTTGACCCTTTTACGCGGAAACCCAACAACATTCCAAGAGCTACTAATCAATAAACAGCCTGCACTTAAAAACCAAAAAGCAAAGTAGTAAGGCAGGCTTTATGTATCTAATTTTCCCATTTTACGAGATTTCATTCCTAAAAATTACGAGGATTATTTTTAATGACAACTTCTACTGTTGACACCTTGAATTCAGTTATTCCCTCAGCTATTGATGTTCCCTCAGCTACTGAGCTAGCTGGTGCTGGCAGTTACTCAGCTGATTATAGTGTCTCAGATCCCATAACTAGTGGTGGCAGTTCTCTACCGGTTGACACTTATTCTCCAAGCACCTCTGCTCCTACTGATGGTAGCAGCAACCTAATCAGTGGTGGCGCTAGTGGTAGTCTGACTCCAATCAGTGGTAGTGGTAGCAGCAACCCATTTAGTGGCAACGCTGGTGGTAGCAGCAACCCAATCAGTGGCAACGCTGGTGGTAGCAGCAACCCATTTAGTGCAAGCCAAGGTGCTGGCAGCTTTGGTGGTAGCAGCCAAGGTGCTGGCGGCTTACAAAGTCTCGGCTTAGGAACTGGCACCACAAATACCTTTGCTGGTGCTGCGAACAATCCCTATGCTGGTGGTGGCGGTCAACCTTTCGGTAGTCTTGGCAACGTAGTTGTTGGTGAGAGTCAATGGATTATTGGTACAGAAATCACACCAGAAAGATTTTCAAAAGCGATAAATTATACTGTCGAGGAATTGGTTGACTCTGTCATCGGTAAACTGAGCAACAGAATATACCAGAGTGGCATTACTATTTCCTCCGGTGGTGGAAACCCATTTGCTGGTGGAAACAACCCGTTTGGTACTACCAATGCGCCAGCTCTCGATTACTTGAAACAGGCTTATGGTACAAATTTCCCCATACCTAAATCAGCTGAGAATTTGGTGACATCCGTCTACAGTCAGACCTTGCCAGGTGGATCTGGTACTACGTCGGGTGCTAGTGCTGGTACCACGTCGGGTGCCAGTGCTGGTACTACGTCGGGTGCTAGTGCTGGTATCCAAGGTGCTAGTGGTGGCAACCCGCTTGTACCTACTAATAACACGGCTATTGCTCCTGGCAGTATACTTCAGCAACCATCTGTAGATATTGTGCAAGTCCTCTTTGGTCAGGACTTAAAAGGCGCTGGCGGTAGCAAATCATCTTCCGACATTTTAAGGATTGTCCAAGATGACCTGTTAAACTTCACCAAAACAGTCAACTCTGCTACAGGTAAAAAACTGTTTAGTGGTAACAATACGCCTCTGAAGTCACCTTCTGATTTGTTGACGCTCTATAAAAATGATATAGTGAGCGCCAATACCAGTATTAATACTGGTACTCAGAATTCTGGTGGTGACCCGTACAACAACGTGTTTGCTAATAGTGGCTCTCAGGCTGTTCAACCACCCACCGATATTTTGTACACTGTCTTTAGTGGTCTGTTGCCCTTCAGTGGCACTGACAACATTTTTAACACACCTGAAGGTGGCATACCTATTGGTTATGGCAATAAGGACTTTGGTGGTAACAACGCTGTCATCGGTAATGCCAACTGGAACTACGGACAATCCAACGCCAGCATAGGTAATGCTAACTGGAATTGGGACTCCACTAAGAACAACACAACCATTGGTAATGGCAACTGGCATTTAGACTTTAGTCAAAACAACAGAACCATTGGTAATGGCAACTGGTACTGGGAGTCAACCAAGGACAACGTAACTCTCGGTAATGGTAACTGGGATTTCGGAAATAACAACACAACCATTGGTAATGGTAACTGGGACTTCGGTAGTAACAACACAATCATTGGTAATGGTAACCATGTCTTCACCAGCAACAGCGTAGTTATTGGTGATGGCAACTGGTCTGTGATTATTGACAAATCAAACACTGCCGCAGGCGACTTTCTCGGTAAGTTGGATAATCTTGTGTTGTCAGTAGGAATCAAGGATGCTGCTGATAATTTGGTGAATTCCCTCTTCAGCAAATTCGCTGATGCTTTGTACCCCTTAACAAGTGACCTTGGAGAATCTGGCCTCAAGACATATAATCAACTCTTCTACTCTGGTAGCAACAACAGCTAAATAACACCAGAGGCAACTAGCACTAAAGTTCAACGATCAAAACTTTTTTGGGTTTTGATCGTTGAACTTTGGTGTGATTTACAAACCGAGTAGCCAAACATTAACTCTTGTATCAAATCCACCGCTGGCAAGCTTTGTTCCATCAGGACTAAAAGCTATGGCACTTACCCAGTCAGAATGTCCATAAAGTGTCGTTATTAACTCGCCTGTTGTTAAATTCCACAGCTTAATTCCATCTTTGGCAGCACTGGCTAGGGTTTGTCCGTTTGGGTTGATGGCGATATCATTTACCCAGTTGTTGTGTCCTGTTAGGGTGCGAACTGATTGTCCAGTGGTAAGATTCCAGAGTTTAATGGTGCGATCGCGACTCGCACTGATAAAACTCCTACCATCTGGCATAAAAACTATTTTAGTGACTGTATTAGAATGTGCCCCTCCAATTGTGCGGATTAATTTTCCGCTATTCAAATCCCATAGCTTAATCACACCAACATTATCACCACTTGCCAGCGTCTGACCATCAGGACTAATCGCTACTGTATTAATCGAGTTATCAAAACGTGTCAAAGTCGCAAGTGGGCGCTGCTGTAGCAAATCCCACATCCGAATACCATCTAATGCGCCACTGACAAGAACTTTACCATTTGGAGTCATGGCTAAAGATAGTACATTGCTTGTGTGTTCCACAAAGGAGCGAGTAAATTTGTAGCTTTTCAGGTTCCAAAGGTTAATAGTATTGTCATCACTGCAACTGGCAAGAGTTTGACCATCTGGGGAAATAACGATAGATTCTACTGCAGTTTTATGTGCTCTGTTGATAGTTCCCTTCCTTCTGCCAGTTGTCATATCCCACAAGCGAATGATACCTTCGTTATCATAGCCACCACTGACAAGAATTCGGCTATCTGGAGTGAACGCGAGAGATTGAATAGTCCCCGAATGCTGTGTGAATGTGTAAAGAAGTTGTGGATTAGCAACGCTGGTGGGTTGAGCTACTGGTGTCACTTTAAACTCAACAGGGCTTGCAGATGGTATTTGGATGAGCGAAGTCATGGCAACAGCACTTGCTACGCTCATGAGTATCACAAAATTCTTGGCACTGGTTATTTGAGACTGAAATTCCTTTCTACGCCCAGAAAGCTTTGCATTTTGGATAAGTAAGAGGAATTTATTGTGATTATTCATATACTTCAAATATCTCAAACATAGCCTGTACCAAATTTTCCGGTAGTAAAGCTCTCCCCGTACCTGATAATACTTAATTTATAAGTCGCAAAGCATACCATGCTTGATTTTTTTAGCAACAATCAATAATAAATATCACGACTCAAATTTCAGAGCCAAAATCTACTGATATGGTGGCTTTTTCTTAGAAACACTCAGCATCGGTAAAGCAGCACTTGAGGATCGCGAAGGTAGGTAATGTTGGACCACAGGTTCGTCAGGCAAGGGTCGGCGTTGCTGAATCCGCCACCATTTGTAAGCTAGCGCCATTCCTGTTGTCCCTAAGCCAAAAGCAAACAACGACCAACTATCATCCAACCCACCAATCAATGCATCTATGACTCCCATCGTAATCAATACACTGATAAGTGGTTCTCTACGATAGCTTGATTTTAAAAAACGAGGAAATACAGCATTCATCACAAGCTTTTTTGTTCCTGTTCACCTTTATATGTATATTTATATTTTTGAGAGCACCTCAAGAGCAACTGACGCTTTTGTGATAGAGCCTCAATATCATTATAGTTCGGTTCCGTTCTACTACCATTAACGCCCAAGCAAAGGTTTGATGAAGTCAAAACCAGCTGAATATCGCAGCTGGTTTGAGCTTATGGTCATTTATCTTGTATAACAATCACTCTTGTATTGAGTAAAAATCCTACTTAAGACCGAGCCATGATAATACTCCTTGGTTGGTAACATATTCTATTACCACCATCATGAGAAACCCAATCATTGCAGCTCGACCATTCAAACGCTCAGCATATTCATTAAACCCGAACTTAGGTTCTTCTAACTTTGGAGTCACGGTTGGTTGTGTCGTCATTGAAAACCTCTTTTTGACAAATGAACTTTTAACAGGTTATTTGAGTGACAACACGCCTAGGCTATTTTGCAGGATGGTCACTGTTTACAATTATTTACGATTCTTAGTTTATTGTAGAAGTACTTTGGCAATCGTCAAGAGCAAAAGTTTGGACTACAGTGGTGGTATCAAAGCAACTGGAGTCGTCCAGAGTATTGAAGTATAGAGTCCCAAAGGTTAACGCCCGATAAAGGTATGCCCCAGAAGACGGTGAAACAGCGCTGCCTTCTCAAAGCTGAGTGCAGTCTTTGCACTTCAATACTTTCCACTTCAATACGAGTTCTAAAATTCGTAGTTTCTGATTCAACAAACTATGGATGAGTAGGAGTTCTAAAATTCGTAGTTTCTGATTCAACAAACTATGAATGAGACTGACAAACTATAGCTATACAAAAATTCATAAGAGGCGATATGGAAATTGGTATTCCTAAAGAAACAAAAGACCAAGAGTTTCGAGTTGGGTTAAGTCCTTCTAGTGTGCGAGTTTTACAAGAAAATGGTCATAGAGTTTTCGTAGAGACTCAAGCAGGTATCGGGGCGGGATTTACAGACGATGACTACATAAACGCTGGCGCGAAGATAGTCACCACCACTGACGAAGCCTGGAAATGCGAACTCGTTGTCAAAGTCAAAGAGCCACTGACTGCGGAGTATAAGTTTTTGCAGAAGGGGCAAATTTTGTTTACATATCTGCATTTAGCAGCTGATCGAAAGTTAACCGAACATCTCATTGATTGCGGTGTAACGGCGATCGCCTATGAAACTGTAGAACAACCAGGTAACAACAAATTACCTCTGCTCACTCCCATGAGCATTATTGCCGGTCGGTTATCCGTACAATTTGGGGCAAGATTTCTAGAACGTCAGCAAGGTGGTAGAGGAGTTTTGCTAGGCGGTGTACCTGGAGTGAAACCAGGCAAAGTCGTGATTTTAGGCGGCGGTGTTGTTGGTACAGAAGCGGCGAAAATTGCTGTGGGTATGGGTGCTGCTGTCCAGATTATCGATGTTAATGTTGAGCGCCTCGCTTATTTAGAAACCTTGTTTGGTTCTAGAGTAGAATTGCTTTACAGCAACTCTGCCCATATTGAAGCTGCGCTCAAAGATGCTGACTTGCTTATCGGTGCTGTTTTAGTACCAGGACGTAGAGCACCCATCCTTGTGTCTCGCAACTTAGTTAAACAAATGCGTCCTGGTTCTGTCATAGTCGATGTTGCTGTTGATCAAGGCGGTTGCGTGGAAACTGTACACCCCACATCCCATACTCATCCTGTCTATCTCGAAGAGGGTGTGGTACATTATGGCGTTCCTAACATGCCGGGGGCAGTACCTTGGACTTCAACCCAAGCGTTGAACAACAGCACTTTACCCTATGTCTTGCAGTTAGCAAATTCAGGGATAAAAGCACTGGAGAAAAACCAAGCATTAGCTAAAGGTGTGAACGTACAAGATCATCGCTTAGTTCACCCTGCGCTACAGGAGGTATTTTCTGACTTAGTCGTGTAGTCAGTTTTGACGTACTCCCTGGGCTGAAGCCGCAGGGATTCTCAAATGATGTTACGAGGCAGTCTTAAGACGTGCCTCTCCACCATTCTTCTTGCTTCTTCGACTCTTAACTAGACGGTTTCCCGTCCCCGCCAGACCGTCTCCACAAGCGTTTTCTTCCACGCTGCGTCCCAGCGCGTTGACCCCTCTGTTTCGGATCACCTGTGCGGCGGCAACGTCTCGATGTGTTGTGTAGCCGCATGATAGACAAGAATGAGTCCTGTGTTTCAATTCTTTCTTTCCGGTGTGAGTATCGCATTGGGGGCAAACTTGCGAGGTGTAGTCTTTGTCCACCTTGTTGAAATATACACCCCGTTTCCAACACACCCATTTAAGGATTTCAACAAACTGCCCAAATCCAGCATCAAGGGTGTGTTTGCAAAACATTCCTTTAGCCCACACGCGGAAATCAATATCCTCAACAAACATCATTCCAGCATCAGTGCAAAGCCTATGGGCAAGTTTGAAATGCCAATCTTTGCGAGTATCACTAATGCGTTGATGAAGTCGAGCTATTTTGCGATTTAATTTGTGGCGATTGTTTGAACCCTTCTTTTTGTTTTTAAGCCTGCGTTGCAGCAATTTCAGCTTGCGATGCAGTGTATTTAAAAAACGAGGGCGTTCAACAAGTTCACCATCACTAGTCGCCGCAAACTTATCCAACCCTAAATCAATCCCTCTAGGATGGCCACCCGCGACCGCAGGCTAAACCCTGCTTAGTGGCTTTCATGAGCCAGTGCTACAGGAGGGTCTCCCACCGGGCTGCATCTGGCGTCCCCTTGTCTAAAGCACGGAGTTCGGCACTACGTGCCTGCTCCTCAAGGGTTTTCAGCCTACCCCTTATAAGTTTGGCACGCAAGTGTTCTTCACCGGGGGAATGACTGGAAAAACTCGCGGTGCCCTCTTGCGTTGATCTGGAAGCCCCTCGATTTATCGTGGGGTTATTAGGGCTTGGCTCATTTTTTTGTCCCAATGCGTCACAAGTTCTCTCCTCCTCCTCTTTTTTTTCGTCTGGTTGTGGTGTTTTCCCTGTACCCATCAGCGGTAGCTTCACGGTAAAAGTTGCTCCTTGTCCTAGTCCCGGACTTTCGGCACGAACGCTTCCCCCATGCATTTCCACCAGATAACGTACAATTGCGAGTCCTAGTCCCAGTCCACCTTGGTGTCTGGTAATGCTGCCATCAGCTTGACGAAAGCGCTCAAAAACATGGGGAAGAAAATCTGGGCTGATACCACTACCTGTATCGCTTACCCGAATCAGTGCTGAGGAACTTTTCGCCGCAGGTGAGTGGTGTTGCTGAGGTTGAAGTGTTTCTGAGTCAGACTCAGCACTGAGTAACAATCGTACCTCTACCCTTCCATCTTGGGGTGTGAACTTGAGCGCATTACTCAATAAATTCCAAAGTATTTGCTGTAAGCGGTTTGGATCACCACAAACGACAAAGGAGGTGGAGGAGTTCAGAGTCCCCTCTGGGGATGAAGAAGATGAGAATTCGGAATTTGGAATTGATTTGTCCTCTATCTTAGTGTGTTCAATAATGTACTCAAGTTGAATATTTTTTTTCTCAGCTTCTAAGCGTACGCTATTTACAACAGTTGCAACCACAGATGTTAAGCTAATCTGGCAGAGATTGAGCTGTAGTTTGCCACGCATAATCCGTGAAACATCTAAAATATCGTCTATAAGTTGTGCCTGCAAAGTAGCGTTGCGTTCAATCGTTTCTAAAGCGCGTATAATGGCTTTTTCATCCATGTTTCGCTGGCGCAGCAGTTTAGACCAACCTAGTATTGAAGTTAAAGGTGTACGAAGTTCGTGGGAAAGAGTCGCTAAAAACTCATCCTTCAGACGGTTTGCTGTTTCAGCTTCTTCTCGGGCTGCTTGTGCGCGGATTAACTTGATGTGTTCTTCTTCTGCTTGTTTACGCTCTGTAATATCTTCTATCGTACCGACATATCCAATAACTTCCCTTTGATCGGAAAGCATAGGCGACGAGGACATATGAACCCAACGCTCAATTCTTGTCGAAGTGAGTATGCGAAACTCTCCTGTGTATTCCCGTCCTTCACTGGATATAGCGTACCAATCAGCAATCACTTGCCCTCTATCTTCTGGATGAATTGTTTGTGTCCAACCGTCGCCTAAACTCTCCTCTAACGTCATTCCATAGATAGCTTGATATCGTGGGTTAACATAAGTGCATTTACCTGATGTATCTGTCACAAAAATGCCCACAGGCGAGCAAGCACTTAAAGAGCGAAACATCTCTTCGCGCTTTCTCAGTTCAGCATTCATCTGTGCCAATTGTGCGGCTTGTCGCTTGACTTCGACAGTTTTTTGAAACAAATCAACAAACGCGGCTACCTTGGATTTCAAAATTTCTGCATGAATGGGTTTGAAGAGGTAGTCTACCGCACCAACAGAATATCCTTTAAACACCATGTTGTCACTGGTGCTAAATGCTGTAAGAAAAATAATTGGTGTGTGACGCGATCGCTCCCGCTGTCGAATCAGGGCTGCTGTCTCAAACCCGTCCATGTCGGGCATCTGCACATCCAGCAGAATCACTGCAAAGTCCTGATTGAGCAAACATCGCAGTGCTTCCGCGCCGGATGTAGCCCTCACGACATTTTGACCCAGACTATCTAAAATTGCCTCCAGGGCTAATAGATTTTCTGGATGGTCATCTACCAACAGAACGTTAACTTTCGGTTCAAATGGCATTTCTATCTGTATGCTTTAGGTAATAGATAAAAACGTTTTCACGTCTTTCTATTGACTGTGACGCTTGCGCTTATTTTATTCACACTATCTTAAGTTAGAAATTCAGTTATTCTTTATGACTCTAGTTTAAAGCTTTTGTGTATGAAGAATTCGGCAAGAACTTTATCAAAAATGACAAATCTTCACTAAATAAGGTGCAATATCTGCCAAAGGTAGAACCTTATCGGCGACTCCAGCGGCGATCGCCGCTTTAGGCATTGTCGGACAAGTTGCTGTTGAAGGTTCCTGTACCACAGTTTTGCCACCGCGTGCTTTGATTTTTCTCATTCCTTGCTTACCATCATGATTTGCTCCTGTCAAGAGGACTCCAATCAACTTTTCGGCATAAGTATCTGCAGCAGTTTCAAAGAGCACATCTATTGACGGTCGTGTATAAGTCACAGGAGCATCAACGCATAAAGAAAAACTTGGATAACCCACAGTATCGCTTTTTACTTCTACCATCAAATGATAATCTGCTGGAGCTAAATATATATAACCAGGCACAATTTCTTCTTTATCTTGCGGCTCAATGACAACTAAAGCACTATACTGCTGTAATGCGACTCTCAATTTTTTATCTGAAGATTTGTAACGATGTTGAACAATTGCCACAGGTACAGGGAAGTTTTTTGGCAATCCAGCGAGTAAAACTTCAAGGGCTTCTAACCCTCCTAAGGATGCGCCAATAGCAATGAGTTGAATTGTCATAACTCTCAACGACTCATTCTTAATTATTATCGAATTCTACGATAAAGCTTTTCCCCACCTTCTAATTCCTCATAATCTTGCTCATGAGGAGTAAATCTCAGAGTTTCTTGCCGTCCCAAACCTAAAATTCCAAACTGAACAAGACTTTCATGAAAAAGATGAATCACTCTTTCTTGTAAAATTTTGTTAAAGTAAATTAAGACATTTCGACAAAAAATAATATGAAATTCATTAAAAGAATTATCTGTTGCTAAATTATGTTGTGAGAAGACCATATTCTCTTTCAAATATGAGGAAAATCTAGCATGATCATAGGCGGCTGTATAATATTCTGAAAAAGATTTTTTACCACCTGCTTGTAAATATTGTTGAGTATAATCTTGCATCGCTTCTAATGGATAAATTCCAGATTTTGCTTTTTTTAAAACCATCTCATTGAGATCAGTAGCATACAAGCGACAACGTTGATAAAGACCTTCTTCATGTAGTAAAATTGCCAGAGAATAAACTTCTTCACCAGTAGAACATCCCGCATGCCAAACGCGAATAAAAGGATAAGTTCGTAATATCGGTACCACTTTTTGCCTAAATGTCAAAAAAAAGTTGGGATCACGAAACATAGTCGTTACGTTAACCGAGAGGCTACACAAAAATCTCTCCATACATGGGGGACTATGGAGAACTTTTTCTTGCAGTCCAGAAATAGTGGTTAAACCTTCGGCTCGAATGATGTTCCAAATTCGTCGTTTGAGTGAAGCCAAGGCATAATTTCTAAAATCAAAGCCGTAATAACGATGTATGCCTTCTAATAACAATTGAATTTCAATATCTTCAAGCTGCTCTTTAAGCATATATTGATTTAATCATGGCATCTGCCCAATAAGCTTAACCTTTCCCCCTATTCCCTACCCTTTTAATAGAGTATGGATTTATGGATGGAGTCTTAACCTGGTGTAACATTTAGAGGATGTTGTATTCAATATAACTCTTAAGCGTCTTTTTTACAGAAATTAATACATAAGCAAATCATTCGTTATGGCAGTGGGTGCAGTTTATAGTACAAACCTCTAAGTTGTAAAAAATAATTTTTCAAAGTTTAGGTTGCAAGTAACGCCCAGTATACATCGTTGATTAAGACTTCTGCGATATACTTGCACCATAATATGAAAAATCCAAATATGCTAAATCAAAAGCTTAAAAAATTAGTCTCATTCAGTTTTATAAGTTTCTGCTTTTGCTTGGGTATTGGTATAGGATTATTCATCCGTTTTGCACAATTGCCGCGAACAAACGCCTCTACAACATCTACTGACACAGAACCAATCCCGTTTTCTATACCAGAGTATACATCTGATGACACTATCACTATTCAAGCTGTTGGAGATATTATTCCTGGCACAAATTACCCTAACTACAAACTTCCACGTAACCGCAATCTACTTTTACCAAAGTCAGTGAGAGCATATTTACAAAAAGCTGATATTTTATTTGGTAATTTTGAGAGTAGTTTAACAAACTACCCCTATAGCGCCAAGGATATCAGTCGAGGACAAGTTTTTGCTTTTCGTTCCCCACCAACGTATGCTCAGCTTTTTGCTGATGTTGGGTTTGATGTGATGAATATAGCAAATAACCATGCTTTAGACTTTGGTTATGTGGGGTTTCAAGACACAGTTAAGAATCTTAAAGCCGCTGGTATCGAAACATTAGGTCACAAAAACCAAATTCTTTTGTTAGAAGTCAATAATATTGTTGTTGGCATGATTGGGTTTGCTCCCTATGAATATTATAATTCGATTCACGATTTAAAAACAGCCAAAGCACTCGTACAAAAAGCTAAGACACAAGCAAGTGTTGTGATTGTATCAATGCATGCAGGAGCAGAAGGAACGGATGCACTGCGCGTTCACGATAAAACTGAGTTTTTTTATGGAGAAAATCGAGGAAATTCCATTCAGTTTGCCCGGACAATGATTGATGCAGGCGCAGATTTAGTTATCGGACATGGTCCTCATGTTCCAAGAGCGATTGAAATTTATAATAGAAAACTCATCGCTTATTCTTTGGGAAACTTTTTAGGATACCGAACTTTATCCACAACTGCTGAAACTGGCTATTCAATGATATTAGAAGTCAAACTGAACTCAAAAGGAGATTTTGTGTTCGGGAAGATTATCCCTGTTCACCTTAATGCTCAAGGAATTCCTCATATTGACCAGCGTTTTAGGACAGTGGGACTGTTGCGTTATTTGAATAATAAAGATTTTCCTGAGGACTCAGTAAAGATTAATAAAAAGGGTGAGATTGTAGTGGCGGATAAGTAGTATTGTGCGACTTACCCCTAAATTATTTGAGAAAGCGTTTACGTTTTACAAAAGCCATAAAGATAAAGGATGGGTCGGCTTGGTTGATTCCATTTCTTTGGTAGTCATGAAGCAAGCTGGGGTAAGTCAAGCTTTGACTTTTGATCAGCATTTCGTACAAGCAAGATTTCAGGCGCTAATGAGATAAAAACCACTCCTGCGACTGCTTTGAGGTTCAGGCATACGTATGGTAGGGCGCATAGACACAAAGTGGCTTTCCCCAGGTTTGTGCGATCGCCTAGGGTTAGAAACCCCAGGCTAAGAGCAAAAGTCCTCTCAAGAGGACTAAATTCTATCAAGATTTTATTTTCAGTCTACTTCAGTAAACTTATCCTAAAAGCCGATGAACTTGAGTTCTGGGCGGACGCGATTGCTCGAAAATGTCAACGAATTATGATTTAACGCTCGCAACTTCTCGATTCAAAACTTTATTTAACTTCCCGCTACGAAAACCTTCCAAATCTAATGTCACGTAAATAAAACCAAACTCACCAAAAGCAGAAACAATAGATTGCAAATCAGTTTTTAAAACAAAATCTTTGATTTGTTCTGGCGGTAATTCAACTCGTGCTGTATCTCCCTCAGAACGCACTCGCAAATTCTGATAACCCAACTTGCGTAAATAAATTTCTGCCCTACCGACTCGTTGTAACTTAGCGACGGTAATTTCTTCACCATAGGGAAAGCGTGAACTCAAACAAGGTTGGGCGGGTTTCTCCCACCAAGGTAAACCGAGTTCTTTGGAAATTTGGCGGACTTGCGCTTTGGTGATACCGACTTCTGCTAAGGGCGATCGCGCACCTCTTTCTTTTGCTGCCTGAATCCCTGGGCGATAATCATGTAAGTCATCCGCGTTGACTCCATCCACCACATACGGATAACCCAATTCAATCGCTAAAGGTTTGAGGGTGTCGTGTAGTTCACTTTTGCAAAAGTAACACCGGTTCACAGGGTTAGAGGTGTAATTGGGATTTTCCATCTCATGTGTTTGAATGATTTGATGACGAATCCCAATCGTCGCTGCTTGAAGGGAGGCGTCTTCCAACTCTTCGCTTAACAAGGAGGGAGACATCGCTGTGACAGCTAAAGCGCGATCGCCTAAAACATCATAAGCCACCTTGGCTACCAAAGTGCTATCCACTCCACCAGAGTAAGCTATCAAAGCTTGCTCCATTTCTACAAATAATGCTTTTAATTGTTCAAGTTTTTCTGTTAGCATCATCTCCAATCTTGTCCAAATGATATCGCCCTCCATCAATTCCATTTTAGGTGGGCAATAAACGATTAAGGGAAAAAGATACAGCAGTTAGCAGTTACCAGTTACCAGTTACCAGTTACTAGTTACCAGTTACCAGTTACCAGTTACCAGTTACCAGTTATCAGTCCCTGTTCCCTGTTCCCTGTTCCCTGTTCCCTATTTCCTGCTATACAAGTTATGAATTTTAGATGTCAGGACTATGAATGCACAATTCGCTCAATTAATTGTTAACGGTATTGCTTTAGGTAGCATTATTGCTTTAGCATCTGTTGGACTTACTCTCACCTACGGGATTTTACGGTTGTCTAACTTTGCTCACGGTGACTTTTTAACATTGGGAGCTTATCTGACGCTGCTTGTTAATAGCTTTGGTGTTAATATTTGGCTGTCTATGGCGATCGCTGCAATTGGGACAGTAGCAGCAATGCTGTTGTCGGAAAAGTTGCTATGGTCTCATATGCGTTCTATCCGTGCCACTTCCACCACTCTTATTATTATCTCTATCGGACTTGCCTTATTTCTTCGTAATGGCATTATCCTTATCTGGGGCGGTAGTAACAAAACTTACGATTTGCCCGTGGTTCCGGCTATGGATATTCTGGGTGTGAGAGTTCCACAAAATCAATTGTTGGTTCTGTTCCTAGCTGTAGCAGCAATTGTTGCACTACACTACATTTTACAAAACACTAAAATTGGCAAGGCAATGCGAGCTGTTGCTGACGATTTAGATTTAGCTCGGGTTTCTGGTATTAATGTAGACCAAGTCATCTTATGGACTTGGGTGATTGCTGGTACGATGACATCCTTGGGTGGAAGTATGTACGGCTTGATTGGAGCCGTAAGACCAAACATGGGTTGGTTCTTGATTTTACCTTTGTTTGCTTCAGTGATTTTGGGAGGAATTGGGAATCCTTACGGTGCGATCGCCGGAGCTTTTATCATTGGTATTGCCCAAGAAACCAGTACTGTATTGTTAGGTGCTCAGTATAAACAAGGCGTAGCGTTGTTGCTGATGATTTTAGTGTTGCTCGTTCGTCCCAAAGGTTTGTTCAAAGGTACGATTTGAGAAATTACAGCAGCAATTCCTGAGTCACGAGTCAGAACCCCACCCCGGTTTTGTCTAACGCCAAAACCACCCCTCCCCGCTTGCGGGGAGGGGTGCCCGTTAGGGCGGGGTGGGGTCATACTCATGAATGCAACACGCGTGTGACCTCACCCCGGCTTTGGCTTACGCCAAAACCTCCCCTCTCCTTAGTAAGGAGAGGGGTGCCCGTTAGGGCGGGGTGAGGTTAAATCCATGAATGCAACACGCGTGTGACCTCACCCCGGCTTTGTCTGACGCCAAAACCTCCCCTCTCCTTAGTAAGGAGAGGGGTGCCCGTTAGGGCGGGGTGAGGTCAAATCAACGTGGAATCAAAGCGCTTGAACGTTCTACATATCTATTTCACCGCAGCACAATTACTAGTCGGTGCTGGCTGCTTACGCTGTGGACCAGTCTTAGTCGGATCATAACCAACCAGCAGCACCTCACCTTTTTCGTTATATATCCAACCCTGTGCTGGTATTATCTCTTTGACAGGTGGCTTTTGAGATGGCTGCTTTTGTGTTGTACTTGTTGAACTTACCCTACTAGGGACAGGCTTAACCAAATCAACCCGCACATTATCACTACTGAGGATTTTCTTTGGATCCGTTGGAATTCCCCCACGTCCTACAATGGTGAAAGTACTGCCAAAACCTTTGATACAGGGATTTTGAGCAATCTGCTGTGCGGGGTCGGGGATTGTTTCTAGTAATTCAAATAACCCACGAGTGGGRTCAACATCAACTACATTAATTTGCACATTACCACTCGACTGGCTATTTACTCCTGTGGCGGTGATATCACTTGTATTTGGGGAAGCTGGATTCTGAGACTGAAAGCCAAAAATACCTTGGGTATTGATTTGAACATTACCGCCACGGGAATTAGCAGAGTTAGCAGTGATATCGCTATTGTCAAAACCAACCAGAACATCGGTATTAATATTGATGTTGCCGCCAATAACGTTTTCTCCTCTGGCATTGGTCGTTATGTTACTACCACCACGCAAGAGCACATAATCACTCGCGCCCAGTTTGATATTTCCTTGCCCTGCTACAGTGTTAGCGCTGATAGTTGAGCCATGATCCAGACGTATAGAGCGAGCAGCAACTTCTATGTCGCCAGCAGCACCATTGCCAAAACTGCTAGCAGTGATTTGAGCGCCATCATTGAGGGATACTCTTGGAGCGTTGATATTGATGTTGCCACCATTGCCCACACCTATTCGTCCCACAGTGCTGGAGATGCTAGTGTCACTGCCTGCAAGCTCAACTCCACCCAATGCTCGCACCGACACATTGCCTGCATTTCCTTGTCCAGAAGTGTCGGTGGACAGTACTGCACCATCGCTTAAAGAGAAGTAACCAGAAGAAATCGCAATATTTCCCCCATTACCTACTCCCCCCGGTGACACCAAGCTAAAAATCCCACTTTGTAATTGATCATTGACTCCAGCAATTGTCACAGGACCTGTAACATCAATATTGACATTTCCCGCATCCGTTCGTTCGCTCTGGATGACAGGATTATAAAAAATTGCGCTTATCAGTTGAGCACCATCTTTGATGGAGAGTGAAGCCGCGCGGATATTGATATCGCCTGCTTTACCAACACCACCAGTATTCACACCAGTAGTGATGATAGTACCCTTACCTATTATCGAAACAGAATCTTTTGCTTGCAAAAACACACTGCCTGCATTCCCTTTTCCAGCTGTGTCGGTTAGCAGTCCAGCATCATCGGTTAAAGAGAAGGAACTAGAAGAAATCGTAATATTCCCTCCATTACCCGTCGCCCCCGTGTTCACAGAGGTGAAAATCGCACTGGAAAATATCCTTCCAACCCCAGCAATTGTTACTGGTCCAGTGGCATTAACAGTGACATTGCCTGCATTTCCTTGTCCACTGGTGTCGGCAAGCACTTGCGCACCATCCCGGATGGATAACTTATTAGTGTTAACGGTTATATCTCCTCCAGCCCCAGTTGCGCCTTCGTAAACACGAGCAAACAAGCCACTGGGAAAGTTTCCATCGAACGAGCTACCAACTGCTTCTACCTGCTCAGTTGCATTTACTACTAAAGCTCCACCTTTCTGTGATCCCAGAGTAGCTGTCTCAATCTGGGAACCATCGCTGAAGGTGATACGCCTACCCCGGACTTGTATATCACCACCGCCTAAGCCGCTAGCATCAACTGCCGTCTGTTGAGATAGTTGAATATTGCCAAAGTTTTGTACAGTACCGTAGCCTAAAGCAAAACCATTGTTGATAGGCGTAATGCTAACTAGCTCAGAACCGCCGACACTGCCCAGTTCAATTCTTCCACCAGCAGTCTTGAGTGTTGCTCCCTGCAAACTGACATCACCACCTATTAAAGCCAAAGTTTTATCAGATGGTACCCGCAGCGCATCTGTAGTATCTATCAACTTCGATGTTCTTGACCTGATTCCCTGACCATTTCCCTGTACCTGAATACTTCCCGGATTATTCCGAAATCCCAACCCAACCGGAGCAGTTATTGTTAACAATGGCGGTGCTTGCGGATTCGTGGCGCTAAACTCAAACCCATCCTTAAACAGCAAACTATTTGCCGTACTTCCCAAAAAAGAACCACCCACATCCAACCGGGCATTTGGTCCAAAGAGAATTCCATTGGGGTTGATCAAGAACAGATTTGCACTGCCCAACACACCCAAAACACCCTGAATGTTTGAGATATTACCCCCAGTCACTCTGGTGAGTATGTTTGCAATTCCTGCCGGATTGGAAAAATAAGCTCCTCTACCAGCGTTTATATTAAATTCCTGAAAACTGTGGAACAGGTTTGCCCCACGAGTTGCACCCCCATCAATCCTATCGCTAGGGGTGCCATTAATTTGGACGTTGGGCGTGACTACAGAATTTTCTGCACCGAGACTGTTATCAGGAGTGATTTGTGCTTTTGCGACGGTGAAGTAGCTAAGGCTTGCTAGGGTTGCAAGGGGCAAGGCGAGGAACAAGAATGGGTGACGCACCTGTAGTTTGCTCTGCATTTTAGGAGTGTGGATATTCGGTAGATAAAAATACTTTAAAATAAGTCAAATTATGGCTCAGTAGTACTAATATCAGGTTTGTAGGCTCATAGTGCTTGTTTGTAATTTTTTGTGACAAAGTGTTGTCATACTACCCACGATTCGGGCTTTACCCCACCCCACTCGCTTCGCTCAAATTCAAAATTATAAATTCAAAATTCAAAATTAAGAATTCTTTTTTTTGAATTTTGAACTTTGAATTCCCCTTCTATTAAAAATCAATCTTCATTCCACAACAACTTCATCGAACACTCAGCTATTCGTTCGGCTGCACCTGCTTTACCCATTCGTCGTACGCCATTTTCTGCAATAGCTTGCAACATATCCGGGTTAGCAAATAGTGACTTAACCACCTGAGCGACTTCTGTGGGTTGTTCTACTAAAATCACAGATGGTCCCAAATGACGGCTTTGTGCTTCCGCAAAACCATAGGTAAATTGGGGACCATGTCCAGGCATAGTAATCGCAGGTTTGCCTAAACCCACAAATTGCTCTGTTGCTGTTCCTGCCATTGCGATCGCCAAATCTCCCTGATGCAAGCAGTCGTTATAAGCATTCTGCGATAATATAAAGAATGCATTATTTTGCTGAAATGTCAAGGAATCCTTATCGGGGATTTGAATTGGAGGTTGAGCGTGGGACTGCCAGCCTTGAGATTCGAGAATTTGGCGTATACTTTCGATGTGTAAACTGGGGGCGATCGCACCCAAAAAGACCACAGTTCCAGAACTGTATCCCACAAACCTTTGCTCTTTCCAAAGCGCCATCAATGCAGAGACAGCAATCATCATTTGCTGCCAATTAGTGTATGCTTCTGGCGGACGAGAACCGGGGAGGAGAGTCACAACTAAAGGTCGAGCTAATTCTTGCTTTTCTATATGAGCACTATAAAATCTTGGACGTGGAATTGTTGGTTCCAAAGCATCCATCATCGGGTTACCCAAATCAAAAGCCGGAATAGGCCACTTTTTTAATATCTCTGCTGTCAGCGAGTCTCTGGGAAACACAGCCTTGCAACGCTGCTGACTCATCAACCAACGTTCCCAAGGATGGTAAATTGAGCCAGAAAAATTTTCCCACCATGCCCCTTTATCTTTGCGTTTTAATAAATTCACGTCATCTCGTACATAGTACTCAGATTTTGCTGTGCCGACGAAGCCGTAGTTAACACCACTCAACCACGCAAATATCAGTGGTACGATATCGCCCACTGCTAATATAGCGATCCTGTGACCTGATTTTTTTTGAGTATTTACCCAGTGACGTATAGAGTTAATTTGACTGACGGTGAGTTGTAACAAACCACCATTGACATCTCGTATTAATTGGCGTCCATCCATGTAAATAAAACCGCCCGACGGCATTGTGCGTACGGAACCGATGAGGCGAATATCCAAACCTTGGTAAGCGTATCCTTCTCCCACCAAGGGCAAAGCAAAGATTTCCGGTGGGTTTGGTTGTTGCTGAAGTTCTTGCAAGATACGGACAGCAATAATATCTTCCCCATGTCCGTTGCTTAAAACAAGTAACCGTAAGATTGGAGTATCCTTTTCGATGTTAGAAGTTAGCGATGATAGTGATGAATCACTCATGAGAAACAAAAATTTAAAAATAACTGTCGTTTGGCATAAGAGGAATCAATGGGGGTATAAATCGGCAACGCAGCTGGAAGTTAGTACTATGCCCATTGCCAAACCTCAGTACGAAAGTACGAACTAACTCCCAGTTCATTAGACTACTATTTATTATGCGAGTTTCTTCTGCGGCGATTTTTACTTTAGTGACTTTGGCAACTGGCAATGCTCATCAGCAAGCATTTGCTGCACCCTCGAATACTTCTGAGCAAGCTGAAAAACCTGATAACGTTGTGGTGCCAGTGACCGAAGAAACGCCTGCTCGGATAGAAACGATTGCACCCCCAGAGACAGTAGTTATTGGACAATTCTCTCAAAAATCCGGTAATGTGCAAAGTGGCGGTAGTCCTAAATCAGTGGTGATAAGTCCTCAAAAGGAGAAGGAGACAAGGGAAATAACTTTTTCATCTCCCTCATCTGCACGCCAGTCGCCTCAAGTCGGGAAACCCGGACGCCAGATACCTACGGAGGGAAACCCTCCTGCAGTACTGGCTCCCCAAGGCGCTGGGGACTCATCGTCTCCTCCAGCTACTAGTAATGATTTAGTAGTTACTGCAAGTGAAGTGAACATAGTCGGGGCGAATGAGGAATTGCAGCAGGCGATTCGCAGTGTCATCAACACTCAAGTCGGTGCACAAACCAGTCAAAGTCAGTTACAAAAAGATGTCAAAGCAATTTTAGAGACTGGTTTATTTACGGGTGCTCGTATTAATAGCCGTCCGACGCCAACTGGCTTAAGTGTAGAGTTCCAAGTACAACCAATCATTGTGCGTTCTCTACAACTTTCCGGGGCAAACGTGTTGAGTTATGAAGTCGCAAGAGAACGCTTGCAACCTCAAATAGGAAAAGTCATCAGTCCCAGTGGTTTGAAACAAGCAGTCCAAGAAATTAATAAATGGTACGCTGATAAGGGTTATAAAGTTGCAAGAGTTATATCAATTAGACCCAGCGCTGAAGGAATCCTGACTTTGAATGTTGCTGAAGGTGTTGTCAACAATATCAAGTTTCGTTTTGTGAACGATGAAGGCAAAATAGTTGATAACAAAGGTAAGCCAGTGCAAGGGCGCACAAAAACAGATTTCTTGCAGCAACAGCTTAAGTTTAAGCCTGGACAGGTTTATCAAGAAAACTTAGTCAAACAAGATTTACAGCAACTGTATAGGACAGGGTTATTTGAGAATGTCAACGTTGCTTTTGAAGGAGATGCGACAAAGCTGGATGTCGTTTACGAAGTTAAGGAAATAGGGGCGCGTTCTATTAATTTGGGTGGTAACTATAACGCTGATCAGGGGATAGTTGGTACATTAACTTACCGAGATCAAAATGTTGGTGGCGTTAACGATATTTTCGGTCTTAATCTTGAAGTTGGTGCGCGTGATTTTCAATTTGATACTAAATTTACAAGTCCTTATCGGGAAACCAATCCAGACGCCTTTGGTTATAGTGTGAGTGCGTTCCGCAAGCGAGGACTTTCTGAAACTTTTGATGGAGACATCAAATTGGCAAATGGCGATAGAGTGCGGGAAGGTCGAGTTGGGGGTGGTGTTAGCTTGCAGCGCCCGATAGACGGTTGGAATACTTCCTTGGGGTTCAATTATAGTCGTGTTAGTCTTCGCGATCGCGACGGTAAAGTTACCCCAACTGATGAAAAGGGAAATCCTTTGTCTTTTAGTGGAACTGGTATTGATGACCTGACAACTGTATCCTTAAGCGCCACCAAAGACGAGCGAGATAATCCCTTCAATCCAACGAATGGTTCTATTCTCAAACTCAGCACCGAACAATCCATCCCTCTTGGGGAAGGACAAATTTCTATGAACCGCATAAAGGCAGATTATAGCCAGTTTATGCCTGTAAAGTTATTTGAATCCAAAAAACCACAAGTCTTCGCCCTGAATCTCCAAGCTGGTACAGTCCTTGGTGATTTACCGCCTTATGAAAGTTTTAACTTGGGTGGTCCCAATTCAGTACGCGGTTATGGTGGCGGTGATGTGGGTAGTGGTCGCACTTATGTGTTGGCGTCGGCAGAATATCGCTTCCCGATTGTCCAAGCACTAGGAGGCGTCTTCTTTGCTGATTTTGCTTCAGACTTAGGTACTGGTGAGGCTGTATTAGGCAACCCTGCAGGAGATCGTGGCAAACCTGGTACTGGTTTTGGTTATGGTGCGGGAGTGCGCTTTGACTCGCCTCTAGGTTTGATTCGGGCTGATTTTGGGCTGAATGACCAGGGAGAAAGCCGAGTTCATTTTGGTGTCGGTCACCGCTTTTAGAAATGCTGAGTTATAAGTGATAAGTATACTATTAAGGAATAACGAAGAAAAATAAGACTATTCTGTGGGCTCAGTATTGAACATGGTTTGATATTCCTCAAAATTCAGGTTAGACTCAGGAGTCAAAACCGGAACTTTTACAGTTCCTGGTTTTCTATAAAAAAAGCAGTAGTAATCATATTTACTAATCAGGACTCTCTATGCTAGTTACTAAAACTTTGCAGAGTGGTAAATATACCATAAACCAGGAAATCGGTCGAGGTGGCTTTGGCATTACGTTCAAAGCAACTCACAATTTCCTCAATCAGGTCGTGGTGATTAAAACTCTCAATGAAAAGCTGCGACAGCATCCTGATTATGTTAAGTTTGAGCGTCAATTTCAAGATGAGGCAAGACGACTAGCAACTTGTATCCATCCGAATATTGTCCGGGTGAGCGACTTTTTTGTCGAAGACAGACTACCCTACATGGTGATGGAATATATTCCTGGTGAAACTCTAGCTGAGGCATATGTCATGCCAGGGATACCTTTGCCAGAGGATAAAGCAATTCATTACATCAGCCAAATAGCAGCTGCATTGCAGGTCGTGCATCAAAATGGCTTGCTTCACCGGGATGTGAAACCGGATAATATCATTCTTCGTGAAGGAACGCAAGAGGTCATACTCATTGATTTTGGAATTGCACGAGAATTTCACAATGGCGTCAAGCAAACTCACACGGGAATTGTTTCTGAGGGTTATTCTCCAATTGAGCAGTATCTGTCGCAAGCAACCCGCAGTCCTGCAACTGATGTTTATGGTTTAGCAGCAACACTGTATGCATTGTTGACGGCACAAGTGCCGATACCAGCACTTCTGCGCGATCGCGAGCAAATGCCTTCCCCCCGCGAGTTACAACCCCATTTAAGTGCTGCTATTAATCAAGCAATCATTCGTGGTATGGCAACTGACGCTCGCTTTCGTCCTCAGTCAGTGCAAGAGTGGTTACTGCTATTACCTGATAATAGGCAAAGTGGTGTACACCAATCACTCGTGACATCAGTCGTGCCAACTATCAATTTATCTAATCAGCCATCCCCAGAGTTGCCAGAGTTGCCAGATTTGCCACAAGAAGTGGCAGCTGTGAACACGCCAACCCTACCACCTTCAGGTAATGCCAAATTCAAGAAAATTCTCTCATCACCTAAAGTACTCATTGCAACGGGTATAGCGCTTTTGGGTGTTACGAGTGGTTTTGGTATCACAAGTTTGTTGAGTAAAACTCAACCAAGCTCATCAGTTCCACAATCAGTCGTCGAAAAGAATGATCCTAACGAGGAAAAAGCTACAGTCATCCTAACACCATCGCCTGTCATTAAAGAAACTAATACTGTTAAAGAAACTAGCAGTGCACAGAAACAAGATAATACTTCCTCGCAAGTCAAATCTGCAGCTGCTTCTACTCCAACACGCCGTCGGCGTATCCGTCGTGTTTCAACTGAAGAAACTCCTGATAGCAGCAATACGACAAGACAATCCTATAGGAGAAATGCGACAAGAGAATCCTATAGGAGGAATGCGACAAGAGATTCCGATAGCAGCGATGTGACAAGAGATTCTGATAGCAGCAATGTGACAAGAGAATCGTCTCAAACCTACTCCAGAAAATCCCAACGTCGCCGATACCGACAAGATTCACAACAGGAAGCTTCTGGGCCTAAGATTACTTCATCACCTTCACTGACAGAACGACTACGAGCAATCCGCGAATCTCGCAAGACTTCCTCAGAATCTTCAGGAAATAACCGACCATCTTCTCGTGGTGCGTCTGAATCATCGCAACCAGTGACCCAGACAAATAATTCTTCTGTTGTTGTACCAGAACAGCCATCTGTTGCGGAACCAAAGCAGTTTGATTCTCCTGATATTGTCGTTCCTACACAAGACAAGGCATTGGAAAATTCACAAACTGATGATAATTAGTTATAAACACTCCCCTGGTTTTTCGTGTACTCAAGCGATAGCGATAATTACACCAAAAGGCAGGGGATTGTGTACTCATCAATCAGTAGCCGTCATGAACTGCATATACCAGAACCGATGAAACATTTTCTCCCTGTTCCCTGTTAAGAGTTCCCTATTTTCAAGTCAGATCAACATTGAAAAACGTAAGATAGAATTTTAGCGATTTCTGTTCAGCTTCCAGCCATTCTTATCGTGCCATGTTCAGCTTCATCTATTGCAGATCGCCATACATCGTAGGCTTGTGTGTTCAAATGAAGCCCGTCTGTAGTCAACTCTAAACGCAAGTTACCTTGAAAATCTGCAAACCAATCATAAAGATTTAAATAATAAACCCCTTCTTGTCTAGCAATAAGGGAAAGTTGATCATTCAGGTGACGAATCCGGGTATTTGAGATTGCAGATAAACGAGTTGGCAAAATCGATTGGAGAAAAATTATGGTTTTTGGGTGAGTTTGTCGCAACTTGCGAACAATTTGGCGGTGATTGTGTAAAATAATTTCATCTGTCGTACCCTTTCGCAAATCATTAATTCCAACCATGATATAAATGAAATCCGGTCTGGTTTCACTAAAAACGGACATCCTTTTTAAAACACCACCGCAAGTATCTCCAGATATTCCCTGATTCAGCCACAATCTATCTAGAGGCAATTTTTCTTGAGGAAACCACAAACTTAAAGAATCACCCAGTAAAATTCCTAGACGATGATCGCCTTGACTTTGAGTCATTGCTTTGGCTTCCATCGCCAATAAGCTTTTCCAATCTTCATAGGTGAGTTGAGTTTTCGTCGTAGATATCAACGATGACTCTGTCCTCTGTTTAGGTAAACTTGGATAAATGTGACCAGCTTTCAGTGCGGCTAATCTTAGGTGGTAAAGTTGGTTTCCAGATGTAATTTTGTGGGAAACGACTTGAGTGTTTAGATTGCTATACGATACTATTGGCTTTGGCAACCAAGAGTGACTCAACTCTGGTGAATTTATTTCGGCACTAGAGAATATTTTCTGAGTGAGATTTGCCTTTGAAACATATTTGAAATTCCAAAAGACTCTGCTATTTTCTAAATAGACATTGGACAGATGCACAAGAGTTAATGCTGGTATTACCAATCCTGTCAACAGACCTGCTGTCAACAGACAAAGATTTCTCATCTTTACATTTCTCCTTGCCGAAGCACTTTTTCTAACTGACAGCATTAACTTGTCGAATTCAAGAAAAATTTTAAATAACTATTTCATTATTTTTCATTTTTGTACATATTTCTGTAAAGCATTGCGAGATGATATTTACCATCTCTTCAAAATTTTTCCATATTGCTTTTAGCAGTTTTCATTTTTGTCGAAAACTGTTCAGATCATTAAATATCGTTGTTCATCTGAAAAAAGTCTGCTTTTGTGAAGCGGTAATAGGAATTAAAATGCAATGCTTGTATGCACAGCATAAATTCCATTAAGCCTATTGCCTTTTCAAGGCTTAAGTTATTCACCCAAAATTTCAACTTAAGTGTTTATCGCCTTTGAATAAGCGATATTATATAGGTGAGATCTTTTTTCAATTGGAAAATAAAGTGATACGATACCATGACTTGTCCAGTCAATTATAGAAATATAAAATTCATATTTTATATTTGCTCAGCTAGGTACAGTTTATGTTAAGCATTAAAAGTTCTCTGTTCCCTGTTCCCTGTATTCTCACCAGTTCAGAAAAATTTATAAATCTTCAAATCTATATCGACTACCGATGATATAATTCTCAGCTATTTCAAAAGAAATCCATCGGCGTTGTAGCATTTCTGCAACAAAACCTGTTGTGTTGGAACCCGCGAATGAATCTAAAACAAAATCACCTTCATCAGTCAAAAAGTTAATGAAGAATTCTGCAAAACTTTGAGGAAAACGTGCCGGATGAGGTTTAATTCCTGCTGCTTTACAACGCCGCAGATAAACACTATTAGATTCTGTATTGGCAATTTCTAGTAAGTTTGGTGGAATAGCACCCTTATTATCCTTTTGAAATTTGTCAGAAATATCATGACCGCTGGGGCGGATTTTTGCTTTATAGCCATTTTTCAGTAATTGTTTCATACTTTGACTATAAGGCTTTAGAACTTTTCTATTATCGGCTTTGGGGTGAGGCGTTTTAGACAACCACCAAACTACATTCACTGAATCTTTTACACGAATTCGTCTGATTGTGACCCACTCAGCAGGAGTTGGTAGTCGTGCTGGATTATAGTGATAGAATTCTTGGGCGAGAAAAAAGCCAACTTCTTTACACAATCTCACTAAAAGTTCATATTGGTAAATACTCCTGACTGGAGAACCTGGCAGATAAGCACCACCCAAATCTAAAACAAAAGAGCCATTATCTGCTAAAACTCTTTTAAATTCGTAGGCAAAAGGGAGAAACCATTCTATATATTTTTCTGCACTTTCGTTCCCGTATTCTTTTTTACGTGTGAGTGCAAATGGAGGTGAGGTCAGGATTAAGTTAATACTGCTATCCTCAAGAAATGTAAGTAGTTTTAGGCTGTCACCTAAATATATTGCTCCATTTTTTTGAGAGTAGTAAGGTGTCAAATCTGACGTTTTTTGTGGTGTTTGCTGTTCTTGTGTCAAGAGTTAGAACGTTTTTATGCTAAAGCGTAAGCATACTTCTAGAAAGATTGACTGAGAACTTTCTGCACGTCTACAAGGGACTAACCCCCAAAGATGAAAAACTCCTCAGCATGAATGAAATATCACCACTTTTTGTATGGTAGAAATTTTCCAGACATGGTGACTTTCACGCGATCGCCTTTAGAATCTTCTTCTTTCTCAATATTCAAAGTAAAGTCTATCGCGCTCATAATTCCATCACCAAACTTCTCGTGAATAACCTCTTTTATCGGCATTCCATAAACCTGCATAATTTCGTAGAAACGATAAATAAGGGGATCTGTGGGAACAACAGGTCCCAAACCTTTGACAGGGTACTCACTTAATTCCCTAACATAAATCGTATCAAGCCCTAATGCTTCAACCAGTAACTTCGCCTCTTCCTCAGAAGCACTGGCTTGACGGTAGAAAACAGATGCAATCCATACTTCGTCACGTCCCAAAATCTTTTCTAAATTAGCAAAGGTTAGTCCCTTTTCTTTTTTCGCAGCCAAAAGCGTTTGAGTTATTTCTGGGATGGACACTGGATAACTCCTGTGATTAATTGTTACTTCTTTTATGGAAAACGTTTATAGCTTTTTCTCTGCATCATTATAGTCTCATATTGGCTAAAAAACATCAAAAAACTATAGCGATTCTCATCCTGATAAAATACATATTCATCTGCGTTTATCTGCGTGCATCTGCGGTTCCTTAACTCTTTAATGTATTGCACTCAAATGCAAACCGCTATATTGCTGAATAGAGACAAAAAAGTTATGAATTAGAGATGATTAATGAAAAATTCCTAACTCATAACTTCTAACTATAACAATTCCAAATGAATTGTGAACTGATTCGGTGAAGTACCTTAACCTGAGCTTAATGTCATGCTAATGCTGGTACAGGAATCATGATGTGAGAATACAAGGGGAAGCGATCGCACAACGCTTTTACTCGTCGCCGACAATCTTCAGCAATGTCTGCTGAATCTGGATTTAATAGGCGATCTGCAATAATATTGCCAATCTCCGTAAACTCTTCAACTCCCAAGCCACGCGTTGTCATTGCTGGAGAACCCAACCTTAGACCGCTTGTTACAAATGGTGACTCTGGGTCAAACGGTACTGTATTCTTGTTGGCAGTAATATTCACATCACTGACCAACTGATCCGCTTGCTTACCTGTCATACCAATCGACCGTAGGTCTACTAGCATTAGATGATTATCAGTTCCATTTGACACCAACTTTAAACCTCGGTTTTGAAGTTGGGTAGCTAAAGCGCGAGCATTGTCAATCACCTGAGCGGAATATGCTTTAAACTCTGGCTTGAGGGCTTCAGCGAAAGCAACTGCTTTAGCAGCAATAACGTGTTCCAATGGTCCACCCTGATTACCAGGGAAAACTGATTTATCAAGCTTTTTACCCAATTCAGGGTCACGGGTTAAGATTAACCCAGCCCTTGGACCACGTAAAGTTTTGTGTGTCGTTGTAGTTACAACATCACAATAGGGAATAGGGTCAGGGTGAAGACCGCTAGCAACCAATCCGGCAATGTGGGCAATATCTGCCAATAAGTACGCACCGACTTCATCAGCAATACTACGGAATTTTTCAAAATCAATCAAGCGGGGATATGCCGAATAACCGCAAATCAAGAGCTTTGGACGCTCCCTAAGCGCCAGCTCTCGAATTTGGTCATAGTTTAGTTGTTCTGTTTCTTTATCAACACCGTAGTGGCAAGCCTGGAACCACTTTCCAGATACGTTGACAGGTGAACCGTGTGTTAAATGTCCTCCGTGAGACAAATCCATGCCCATGAATTTATCTCCTGGTTCCAGCAGCGTCAGAAACACTGCAAAATTTGCCTGTGCGCCAGAATGGGGTTGCACGTTGGCATGAGCAGCACCAAACAACTGTTTAGCACGGTCAATTGCCAGTTGCTCTATTTTGTCTATGAACTCACAGCCACCGTAGTAACGTTTACCAGGCAATCCCTCTGCATACTTATTTGTCAGTACAGAACCTTGAGCTGCTAGGACAGCAGCCGAGGTAAAGTTTTCACTTGCAATCAACTCCAAGTGATCGCGTTGGCGTTGTAGTTCTTGGTTGATTAACTCCGCCACCGCAGGATCGGAGGAAGCAAGAAAATCTGAGTTGCTCAAAGTCACTAATCGCTATCCTTATGGAAATCTACACAACAGTCGGTAATTGTCAAGAGGCATGAGTCTATTGTCTAAGAGTTCTCATAACTGATGACATTTATTTAACCCGACTTATTTAATTATCGCTTGTCCAAGAAATCGTTATGCAAAACTTAGAAGTTCTGGGCGGGTGTGTACTCATTGGTGTCAATTTAAGCTGAAAACCTTTGTGTGAGTGCATGAGGTTTTGTTTGGTTATTTGGTAACCTGCCAGAGTTGCGAGCAGTTTGCCGTCCAGAAATTCGGTCTTTACCCTGACCAACACATCCTCATGATTTTTGTAGTCATAGTTGTTAGTGTCAATAATAATTTTTATCAACAAGTATAAAGCAGTGTAGCGACAACCGAAAAGCGGAGGGTAGGCTAGTAGTCTGCCAAAGCAACTTTGATGGGTTAACAGCAGCAAGAAAAATCTCTTTCTCCCCCTGCTTCCCCAACTTCCCCTGCTCCCCCTACTTACCCTAACCCGGCAATTTTGGGTTGGTCGAGTACTAGTACTGCAAGGCGGAAGTCACGCATTGAAGGTAACAAGTCAAAACTATTATGGAATTGGCTTTTTAGGGATTTTAAATGGTTGCTTTATTTACGCGCCCGACGTACTAGGGCTTAGCAAGAATTCCCTGTCTTTATTGCTTCCGGGGCTTTCTTGTACAAAACTATCGTTCTTTGTTTCCCTTTACACCCCTATATACTTAGCTTTGGTCAAAGAATTCATAAATGAATTTCTGTATTACTTTTAACTACAAACCGAAACAACCAACGTACAATAAACTAAACTCAACATAAAAATTTTGATGAGATTCTCATGACCCACATTCTTCCAAGGTGAGCATGGGAGGTTGGGCAAAGGAAGACAGACAAAAATGTAACGGATGTGACAACGTCCAGTATAACGGACAAACCATCCGCTACAGCATTTATTGCCATCCTTAGCAGTTTTCTCCCCCTGGGTATATGTGGGTCATCCTCAGGATTGACAGGAGAAATTGGATGCTAGTAATTCTCATGGATAACCAAATTTTTGCTCCTCAACAAGTATGCCAATCTTGTTTACTTGCTGATGGAAGTGGTCAACCCCGGTGGCGTCAAGGTAAACTCCATTGTGGTCAAGCTATTCGCAAACTGACTGAACAGCAGCCAGACCAGTATGAGTGTGTCATGGGTTTTCGAGTTGCTAATATTGAATGACCAATAGCTGTGTTTGATGGTAGTGACTTTTTTTCCCTGCCTAATCAACTGCGTTATCCTTGGCATAGTAAGATCAACGTTTAACAACAGGAGAAATCAAAATGGCTTGGCGCGGAGGTAGCACAGTTCAAGATCGCCTTTTATCTTGCTTGCCTTACATTTTGCCATTAATTCAAGTTTATGCATTTGGTATCTTCTTATTTTTACAGTTCCCCTTTCTGCAATTCCTGTATGTGCCTCTGATTCCTGTTATGCAACTGTTTCAATACTTGAATCAATTGATACCATTTCTCGGTGCAGATTTTATCATTTTCTTTGCTCTGTATCTTCTTGTGGTCAGAAACGAAAAAGTGCAACACTTTATTCGGTTCCACACTTTGCAAGCCCTTTTGCTGTCTATATTTGCTTATTTGTGTATGGAAGTTTTCAAACTTATAGGTATTGTGCAAAAGGGTGCATCAATATCAGCACCTTTGTTTGAAAATGTGGTATTTACCTTGATTTTCCTGGCAGTTGTAGGTGCATCAATATATAGTATTGTTCAAGCCGTACGAGGACTTTACGCTGAAATTCCTCTAATCTCCCAAGCTGCTTACAGTGGAACTCGTGACTAGAATAGTCACAATCAAGACTCTGGCTTACAAAAACGATATCCAACTCCCCGTACACTCTCAATCCAAGCCGTTCCACTAATTGGGTCAATCTTTTTGCGAATCCTTTGGATGCATACATCAACAACGTTGGTATTGGGGTTGAAATCATAACCCCACACATGTTCCAGGATTTGCATACGGGTAAAGACTCGTCCGGGAGAGCGCATCAGGTATTCCAGGAGATTAAACTCGCGGGTGGTGAGTTCCACTACCTGCTGATTGCAGGTGACGAACCGCCTGATACGATCCAATTTGAGCGGTCCGACACATAATAGGTTTTGGCGATACTCCTGCGGAGTCGCTCCGCTAACGCCCATACTCCGACGCAGCACAGCATGAATCCGGGCAACCAACTCCTCAACAAAAAACGGTTTGGCGATATAGTCGTCCGCCCCAAGATTCAAACCTTCAAGTCGATCATCCAGTTCATTGCGAGCAGTCAACAAAATCACTGGCACATTACGCCCTTCTCGTCGCAGGTGTTTGAGAATAAACAGCCCATCCTTCCCTGGAATCATGATGTCGAGCACGATTGCATCATACTCATTTTCCATTGCTCGGATGTATCCATCATCGCCGTTGTCGCAATAATCAACGACAAATCCCTGTTCCTTCAGTCCGGCTCGGACGAAGTTTGCTATTCTTGATTCATCTTCGACGAACAGGATATGCATGGTTTTTTGATGGTCATCCAAAACTTTGATGTTTTGAACTATGTGTTAACCACATAAAGACTAAGATTTTTGCCAAAGCCAGAATAGCCATATTTTCATCAATTACAAAATTGTAATTCACACAAGGGGCAAGCGGTCATCTTGGATTGATGTAGACGACTGTAACTTTCTACTTTACTGAAAAGTTCTAAAAACAGGCAAGTTTGTTGATGTCAATTGCTCTAATAGCTTTGTGGCAAGAGTTGGTGCATCATAGTGACTCATCTCAGTTTTAAAGTTCTTTGCCCTTTGCCGATACTGAGATGAACTCACAATTTTCATCACAGCTTCTCGAATTTGTTTAGGTGTAGGTGTACTTGTTTTCAGGTCAATTCCCACACCAGCCCATTGCACTCGGGCACAAATTTCTGGCTTCTCTTCTGTCTGACCAGCAGTCACCATTGGCACACCATTTGCTAAGGCAATTTGTACACCATTGAACCCACCGTTTGTCACCATGACATCAACGTAGGGCAAAAGATGCGCGTGAGGAAGAAATTTTTCCACTCTGACATTATGAGGAATTGAAGTGAGTTGTAAATTTTCTACTGGTTGTCCTCCTGTTGTCACAACCAGTAATATATCCTCGTTTGCAAGAGCCTGAATTGTGGGGATAATTAAATCTCCTGCTTCAGTTGCAACTGTACCTTGTGTGACATGAATAATAGGTTTTCCACATTTGAGATCATCCCACCAAGGTGGAGGCGTAAAGTCTGATGAAGCACTAGGCAAAAAAGTTCCGATGAAATGGACTTGAGGCGCAATGTCACTGCGGGGATACTCAAAAGATGGTGTCGTTCCTTGTAAATAAAGAAATGGTGACAATGCAGCGGTGAAAAAATCCTGCGACTTGACTGGTAATCCAACTTTTGCTCGAACACTGTCGAGATGAACCGTTACATCACGCATTAAAAAATTTTGTGATAACCAATTTAAAAATGTATTTCGTAATCTTCCGATATTTGAATTATTTGGCTGCATTCCAAGTCCAAAAGGTGCCACATCACGGCTACTAAAAGGTAATGCTGACATACCGAATGCTGCCCACGGCAAGTCAGTTTTTTCATGTAACCAAGACATACCAAGGAAGAAGACATCACACAGCAAAACATCTGCTGGATATTCCCGCAATATTTGAGTTAGATCCTCCAGCTGTGTAACTGCTGAATCAATAAAGCCGTGCTTGAGATAAAACTTAAACTGATCTAATCCCTTGAGCGCATCTTTTTGCTCTAACCAAGATTGGGGAATGGTGCTGGTGTCTGTTAAATCTATACCTATGCGAATTGGAACATGATGTGCGCCAGTAGCTTCAATTTTATCCTTAAACCCAATTCCTGTATACCACCATACTTTGTGACCACTTTCTACAAGCTTTTGGGCAATTGGTAAAGCGGGGTTAACGTGTCCGGTTGCAGCAATTGTACCAATGAGAAAACGAGCCATATAGCTAAAAAAAGTTGATAATTTTGGAAGATTTGTGCAAATTTCTAAATAAGGATTAATCCCCGCCCCCAGTTTCAGTCTTTCCTTGATTTAAGCAGTTGTTAAGCGTACCCGTAGTTTATTCTGGGCTTTAGGAGGAACTAGCACGGGTGCAACAACAGAATACTGTGGCGTTATCACCCAATGATATTTACGTAGCAATGAAGCCAGAAAAATCTTGATTTCCATCAATGCAAATTCTCGACCGATGCAAACGTGGGCACCACCACCAAAACCAAGCAACGAGAACGGTACTTTTTTATCTTCTTCGCGTGGTGGGGCAAAGCGATCTGGGTCAAATTCTTCTGGATTTGTATATATAGAAGACAGCCGATGCGTCACAAATTGCGAAATCATAATCGTCCAACCTGGGGGAATTTGATATCCTGCAAATTCAATGTCCTTAACCACACCCCGCACAATTAAAGAAGTTGGTGGGTAGAGTCGCTCAATCTCTTTCAAAAAATGAGTCATTTGTGGCAATTGTCGCAGTTGCTCAAGATTTAAATCACCACTGCCAACAACTTGTTCAAGTTCGCAGCGCAGGCGTTGGCACCACTTTGGACGCGCCGCCAACTCGAACATTGCCCAAGATAATACACCCGCCGTTGTAAAGTGCGAAGCATTTACTAAATGCACCACTTCATCGATAATTTGCTCATCAGGTAATGTCTTCCCTTCTGCATCAACGGCTGCCAAAAATAACTCCAAGGCATCCTGTGAAGTAAGCAGTCTTAACGCCTGTCGTCTTTGGGCAATGATTCCTTGGAGTTGTCGTTTCAACTTTTGGCGTGCAATTTGTCCCTTTCCAAATGTGGTGAATGGCAGATTTAGCCGAAACAGGGTTAACGAAGCTTTAAGCTGTGCTTCATACCACTGCTCAATTTCATCAATTTCCTGATTTTTAGGGACGCCTAATAACAGTCGCACCCCAACCAGCAAAGTCATCCTCCGCAGCGCATCCATTAAAGGAACTTCACCCTGAGTCGCCAAGGTTTCGAGGCTGGCTTGCACAATTTCCTGCATTGTTTCAAAGTAACTCGCTATTGCCGTACTATGAAACGCAGGCATCATTAGCCGGCGCGTGTTTGAGTGTTCTTGTCCATCTTGAATCATCAAGGTTCGCCCGAAGGCAGGTTCTACAAAATATCGCCAACCCAAATATGAAGACAAGCAGTCTGCCTGCTGCCCAAGCACGAGTCTGTTTGCCTCAGGACCAATCAAAACCGCACACTTTTGACCCAAAAGTCGCATTTTAAAGGCAGAACCGTACTTTTGCCACCCTTGCAGCAAACAGTAACCTTCAGTTGCTGCAAATTGAAGGTCACTCAAAATTGGCACGCCGAAATCACCCGGCATTTCCAGAGCCGATTTAAGTCGTTGCATAGCCTAGCTTCAATTAATTAAAAATTTATTTCATAAATATCAGCATGAAATACTCATAGCTTATCTGTCAAGAGTGAATGAAATTTTTAGTTCATTATCTAGTAAAAAAGCTTAGATGCTTGTAAAATCTATCTATAGAGGCTTGTCTGTTGCAAATAAAATTCATTTTTTACTGTCGTGGATCGAACAGCAAACACCAAATCTTCATCTAAAACCAAACGAGCAATACGCGATGCAGAGGCGACAAAGCAGCAGATTCTCGATGCTGCGGAGGTAGAGTTTGCCAAGCATGGACTGTTTGGGGCGCGAACTGAGGCGATCGCAAACAGCGCTAGCGTTGCTCCCAGAATGATTTACTACTACTTCCAAAGTAAAGAAGGATTATACCAAGCGGTGTTGCAACGACCTGCAACCCAATTTCAACAAATACTAGACCAGCTAAATTTGGAGCAGTTACCAGCACCAGAAGCGCTAAGAGTATTTTTGCGGACAATAATCGCTTATGAAATTTCCCACCGCTACCGAGGGATGTTGTTATTTCAAGAAGCGAATCAAAATCAAGGAAAGTATTTCCAGTTAACAAGTTGGCAACAACCAATTGGCTACATCACTCAAATTTTAGAAAAGGGGATGCAAGAAGGAGTTTTCTGTAAGTTAGATCCATATATGACAACACTTAGTATTGCTGGCGTGTGCGTTTTTTATGCAAATGCTTACGAAAACCTAAAACATCTGACCCCTGATGTCGAATTGCTAAGTTCTCAAATGATTGAGCAGTATACCCAAGCGGCTATCAACTTGGTTTTAAACGGTGTACTCTCTCAGGATAAGTAAAAGCTCTGATCAACTGTTTTCAGCCCTCCTAACCTGAAACAGTCCCGATTTTGTCTTAAGTGAAATGTTTTCGTTGATCGAGCGTGCCATTCGATACTAGTTCTGAGTTTCTTGAGTTTCTGGTGTCTGATTTTGTACGCTTTGCCTAAGTGTGACGGTATTTTCTAAGCGACCAATACCTTCAATTTCCACACGAAGGCGATCGCCAGGATTTAATGGTCCTACCCCCAATGGTGTACCCGTCAGTACAACGTCCCCTGGTAGTAGCGTCATCACTCCAGAGATGTAGGAGACGAGAAAATCTGGGGGAAACACCATCTGATCAATACAGGCAGATTGTACAGGAGTTGCCTCCTCATTCAAAAAAGTCTGCAATTTGGCTCCGGGGTTGATTTCTCGGACAATCCACGGTCCCAAAGGGCAGAACGTATCGAAACCCTTGGCTCGCGTCCATTGACTATCCCGTTTTTGTAAATCCCGCGCTGTCACGTCATTAGCAATGGTGTAACCCCAAATCTTTGTTTGAGCCTCCTCTGGTGTACAGTTTATAGTGCGATCGCCAATCACTAGCGCTAATTCTCCCTCATAATCCACTCGCTGCGATTGCGGCGGATACTGAATTTCTTCGAGTGAAGCAATGATAGATGTCGGCGGCTTCAGAAAGAGCAAAGGCTCGGTGGGTACTTCTGTTCCCATTTCTGCCGCATGCTCTGCATAATTCTTGCCTACCGCTATAATTTTGGAAGGAGTGCAGGGAGCCAAAATTTGATAACTTTCTGGTTCCAAAATTAAATCAGTGAGTTGCCCTTGTAGCCAAGGTGCAGCGTCTAACACATGCACCATTAGAGATGGTTGTAGCAAGCCATAGTATACTTGCCCTTGTGGATTTTGAACTCGCACATACCGCTGCGCCATAACCATTGATGAGTATCCTTGTTGTGCAATCAAACCGCTAGTGTGCAATATTTCAATCAGCGATTTAGCTAAGCATAAAAATGAAAAGCTGGTAAGATTATAAGACCTGAGGGGAAAGTACAAAAACCATATCTTTTACCAAAGATAAAGATATAGTAGTTGGGAGACACATCCCCCAAGCAATCCGTACAGCTCGCTCGGAAATAAGGATAAACAATTCCTAAAAGCGAGCAAGTATCCCGGCAAGTCCATTGCACGAGAGAGCGTCAAAAAGTCCCTTGTTGCTTTGTAATGTTGATTGGTGTTGATATCGTAACTCGCGACTATCAACACAAGTTAACATCGGCAGCCATAGTCCATGAGGAGATTAGAATCATGCAAATCGTTTACGAAACAATGTACATCCTCCGTCCTGATCTGACTGATGAACAGGTAGAGCAAGCGATCGCTAAATATGAGAACTTGCTGCGGGAACACGGAGCAGACAATATCCAGATTCAAAATCGAGGTAAACGTCGTCTTGCTTATGAAATTAATAGGCAAAGAGATGGCATTTACATACAAATGAATTACACTGGACCTGGCAATATGATTGCTATTTTGGAGCGCTCCATGCGTCTGAGCGAGGAAGTGATTCGCTACCTGACAATGAAGCAAGAGATCAAAGAGGCACAAGCTGAGGCAACAACTCCAGCAGCCTAGAGGCTTTTGATTCATTAATTCTTCACGCGGCTCTGTTGCCCTCAAGTTTGGTGATCAAGTGAGAGGAAATGAGCCGCGTCAGTGTATCTGAGATACCTGGGATTTTTTTCAACACAATCTGAAAGTAATAGTATAATAGTTAGCGCATAACACGACCGTATAGACAACTCAAATGAAGCGGATTCCGCAAAATAATCTCGCTAATTTTACTGATAAAAATATGTCAATTGACAAATGTCTAATTGCCGCAGTCGCGCATGAAAAACCAAAAGTTCTGAATGGGAGCTATAAGCCACTGTGAGCCAAAATGATACCTCGATTCAAGCTCTCTCCGCAGAAGCCTCGAATCTACGCCAAGAATTGCAGTTTCGGGATCAGCTCGTACAACAACTGTCTCAAGAACTCTTCCGACTGGTGAAAGGCAACACTAACTTTATGCCCCAACCAGAAGCATCTGACCGTTATCACACTCAGCTGCAAGAATTACGAGAACAACTACAAGCTGTAGAGCAGCAGGTGACCTTTTATCAAGAGCAAATCTCAGCGCGTGACGCTGAGATTTATCAACTGCGGCAATCTGTGCAAGAACTGAGTGATCGCAGTCGGATGCTTGAGCAAGTCGTACAAGAGTTGCCTCAAATCTATCGTCGTAAGTTCGAGGAGCGCATGACTCCTGTCAGAGAAAAAGTAGCAATTCTACAACGCGAAAATCGCCAACTCCAGGCAGAACTTCAGAGTGTGAGTTACCGTCTGGCGCTGAAAACCCGCACTGCTTCTCACGGTGGCATAGATTTGCCAAATTTTCCCCGGACAGCATCCCCTCAAAATAATATTTCCACGAGCAATGCGTAAAGTGTTAGTAGTGATCGAGTCCGATGGGAGAGAAATAATACAATCTCCCACCGTAAGCAGGATGTTATCTGCAATAGAGATGGCAATTGCTGAAGACACGACGCAAACAACCTCGGTACAAGTGGTTGCTGTGAACAATCTGACTTCTATTGACCAAGGAGTAGGATTCCAACCCCGGAATTTACAAACATCTTCCGAATTGCAGGAGATTATTTATTGCCCTTTAACCCTCTGTTTGCCGGAAAATCTGGTAGTGCCGTTTGAAGGAATTATTAAAGCTTGTCGGGATATTGCTGGGTTACGTCACAAATTAGCACAACACATACAAGTACCCATTGGCGATGGTAGTTATTGGTTGCCAGTGGTCTTGACCGCTAAAGGACCTCTCTATGGTGAGGCTATTACTTTAGCAGAGGAATCCAATGGAAAAAAGTTACCAGACAATTTACTACAGTCTGACTTAACTTATTACCAGCCCCTGCATTTATCAGATGTGTTGCGTCAAAGCTTGTATCACATGGCACATAATCTCCTGCAATTTTTATTAGCACCACCGGCGACATATTTGGTACAGTTTGGACTGGAAAAAAGTGAAATTTGTTTTGACCGTCTTTGGCCATTTCCTACTGCACCTGCTTTGGCTAGCGTTGGTGTTCAAAAGCCAGATTTATTCACCTGCCATTGGTATTGTCTGACAGCAAAGCCAGTACTCGACTTGAACATTATTCCCGTCCCCTAATCAGGTTTCAAGCGACGGTAACTAAACTTTTTTCTTCAACAACGGTGAAAATGTCTTCGTAAGTGTCAAATATTTCAAATACTGAATCTAGTTGAGTCAGTTCCAAAACTAATCTGACAGGGGCTTGAACGTTGCAAAGAACAAGGCGACAACCGCTTTGACGTGCCAACTTTAAGCTTTTAACTAGGGAAACTAACCCAGAACTATCCATGAAATCAACTTTGGCTAGGTCAATAACCCAGAGTTGATTGCGCTGAGGAACTATGGCGGACATCTTTTCGCTCAGAGCAATACCACCCTGTAAATCTATACGTTCTTCAGGTTGAAACAAAATGACTTGAAATTTTGATGTGATAGTCATGAATTTTACTGGGTAGTTGAAACATTAATTACAAAAATGCAAAAAACAGACACAGCTACTGATTTTCTGTGAACAGTCAAAAATGCTGCTCCATTCAGTTATCTAAGAACTGGCAGCCATGGGCTTAAGACAGAGATCTTCAGTATTTATGCCGTATAATTTGTCCTGACTTTACCCAATATAGGCATAACCACATGCTAATTTCGGTAATCACCGTATACTTTACAAAATTTTTACAATTTCCTCATGAAATTATAAATTTTATATAAAAAGAAATTGTTTGAGTCTAGTAAGTGTACGGATGTGGTATTTTAGGCATGACATAGTCAAAAATCAATAGTTACTATTGATTTTTGACTATGAATTGTGGTTCTTGTAGAACGACGCAATTGACACCAGGCCTAAAAAAGAGTCAACATAGAAGAAAAGTAAAAATTTGTAAAGGTAACGGTGCTGGATGTCTCTTGAGTTCATATCACTAGAAAACATCCAGAAAGTTGCTCATGAATATGGATATTGGGCAATTTTTTTGGGAATATTGTTGGAGAATCTAGGCATTCCTCTTCCAGGTGAAACCGTTACCTTAGTTGGTGGGTTTCTTGCTGGTAGTAAGGAACTTAGTTACTGGCTCGTTCTGGCTGACGCGATTGCAGGTGCTGTCGTGGGAGGTATCTGTGGTTATTGGATTGGTAGAACTGGCGGCTGGTCTTTGCTTGTGCGCCTAGGTAAGTTGTTTAGAATTTCCGAAGCTAGACTTTTGACTATAAAAGAACAATTTACGGAAAATGCTTCTAAAGCAGTGTTTTTTGGACGCTTTCTTGCTTTGCTGCGAATTTTGGCGGCACCACTTGCTGGAATTGTTGAGATGCCCTTCGGTAAATTCTTGATATACAACCTGGCAGGAGCGATCGCTTGGGCTAGTGTTATGGTGACACTTGCTTTCTTTGCTGGAAGAATTGTTTCCCTCGAACAATTAGTTACTTGGGTGAGTCAATTTGCTATTTTAGCATTGGTGATTCTAGCTGCTGTGATTGCTGTCCCCATATGGTTGGAGTCACGGCAAAAGGAAGGTGAGGAGATACGGAGATGAGGAGTCACTGCCTTGGGGAGGTAAGCTTTCCCAACGAAACCCTTCGTCGGTGAAGTGTCGGGTAAAGCTGTGCTGCCGAACCCCTGCCGAGTGAATGCAGTCCCGCACCGACGTTTCCAACCTCCTCAACTGGCTCTCCCGTTGGGCGTTAGATTTCCCGAACTATATGCAAACTGCTGTGGAGTTGTTGAGTTTTCTCTTCTCATTCCAAAAGGCTAGATATTGCACCGATTAAATCTACAGGATTAACTGGCTTGGACAAGAAAATGTGGAATCCTGCCTCCAGTGCTTTAAATTTGTCTTCTTCTGTGCTATACCCAGTGAGTGCAACAGCCGCAATCTTCTGAGTTTGCCCCACCTCCTTGACCCTGACTTGACGAATCAAAGCGTAACCACTCGTTTGTGGCATGCCAATGTCACTAATGAGTACATCAAATTTGAATTCTTGCAAAACTTGTAAAGCTGCATTGGCGGATGAAACAGTTGTCACCTTTGCGCCTGCGCCTTGCAAAATTTCTTGCAGTAAATCCAAAGTATCAGTATCATCATCAACCACGAGGATTTGTACGTCATTTAGTTGTGAGTGATGAAAAGTTCTTTCGCGACTGACTTTTGGCTGTGGTGTATTCTCTTGTATAAGTGGCAGCTTGACAGTAAAGGTTGCTCCTTTTCCTTTTCCTTGACTTTCTGCCGTAACTATGCCTGTGTGCAATTCCACGAGATGTCGAACAATTGCTAATCCCAAACCAAGTCCATTATTAGAACGTGTTGTTGTACTATCAGCTTGACGAAAGTGTTCAAACACATGGGGTAGAAACTCAGAATTGATGCCCTCACCAGTATCGCTGACTTGAATGACTGCCCAGAAGCCCGCGCTTTGCCAACAGTTGTCTGAGCCGAAGTTTTCTGCGCTTAGAACTTCAAAAGGTTGTGAGCGTTGAGAAGCCACTGCGTTGGGGTGAGGCAGCCCAGCAAGTGGATTTCCCGTCCTAGGAGACTGTGCTCGCGTAACGTCTTTGGAGGAGATACCCAGAGGGGGGTCTTGTCCCCTGTTCCCCTCGACCCCTAATCCCCAACGCCAATCGCCAGAACTAGAGGGACTCCACACCAGGTGCTTCAACGGGGGGAGCCCTCCGCAGTCGCCACAACGGGAACCAGCCGCGTGGGCGGGTTTCCCGACTTGAGCGGACTGGCGTGGGGAACCCCCGGGCGCTGGCTTCTGGGTGGGGGCTTCGAGTTCTCCTGGAAGTAGGCACCCCGAAGCCCCCCAACCCCTAGGAGTGGAAAGCCCGAAGTTCCCCAACCCCAACGCCAGTCGGTTCAAGTCGCGGAACCCGCACATGCGACTCGCTTGGACGTGGGAAGCCCGAACTCCCCCATTGTCGTAAGTGTCGTAGGATTGGGGTTCTTGAGTGTTGAGTTGTGAGTCACAGGAGTTTGACGAGGCGCTAATTGACAGCCTCACTTCCACTCGTCCTCCCACAGGGGTGAACTTAATTGCATTGGAAAGTAAATTCCAAACAATTTGATACAAGCGATTTTCATCTCCCATCACTACCGCGACTGAGTGCTCTAGTACCGATTCCAAAGTAATTGATTTTCCTTCTGCTGATAACTGTAGAGTATTAAGCGTGTTCTCAATCACACTGACTAAATTGATAGGAGATATAGACAGCTGCATTTGCCCTCGCATTAAGCGAGAGGTATCAAGAATATCATTAATTAACTGGTTCTGTTGAAGGGCACTGCGCTCAATAATTTCTAAACTATGATTTCTAGTTGCTTCATCAAAGTTGCGGCTACGTAGTAACTGTGCCCAACCTAAAATTGCGTTTAAAGGAGTGCGAAGTTCGTGGGAGACAATCGCAAGAAATTCATCCTTTAAGCGATTTGCTCGCTCCAGTTCTTCTTCCCGCTGCTTGCGCTCAGTCAAGTCCGACACGACTCCAATCATTCGTATAGGTTCACCCGCATCGTTGTAATAAAAGTTACCTCTTGATAAAATCCAATGGATACTTTGATCAGGCCAAACCACGCGAAATTCACCGTTGTACTCAGTTTTTGTTTCTAAGGCATGGGTTATATTTTCAGAAACTTGTTCTCTGTCTTGTGGATGAACGCAGGAAAGAAATGATTCATAACTTCCGAGAAAGCCTCCTGAAGTTAAACCAAATAATTGTTCATGATTTTTTGACCAAATTACTTGATTTGTGATCATGTTCCAGTCCCAAGTACCCAGATGAGCAGCTTCCATTGCCACGTCTAAACGCTCTTCACTGATTCGCAATTGCTCAACAGCAACAGCATACTCGTCAAGTGATGTTTGCTTTTCTAAACTTTCCCGAATTGCGATGACAAGCAGTTCTAGCCTTCCCTTTAATACATAATCACTTAGCCCAGACTTCATCCCTAAAACAGCAATTTCTTCGTTGCCGCTATCAGTGTACATAATGACAGGACAGTTTGGATATCTTGCTTTAATGGTTTTTAAAACCTCTAAGCCATTAGTCCAGTACAGAGAGTAGTCAGTAATTGCAATATCAAAATCACCTATTGCTAGCGCTTCCTCAAAACTCTTAGCATGAATAATTGAGGTAACTTCTATTGGGGAAAATTCTTGCTTGAGTTGCCGTGTTATCGACAGGTGCACATCAAAGTTGTCATCAATTAGGAGTATGCGAAGCATGATGTTTGCTATTTACAAAACGTAAGCTAAAAATTTAAGTGTAAATTTTAGTTCAATAGTGAAGTCTCACACCTTTTCTATCATCTCCTGTGAAAGTTCTAGAAATCTGGGCTAATATTGAAGATATAAACAAGATTTTTTTTGCTCAGTAATTACACTTGTTTACGTTCATATTTTGTTTCCTAAATTGTGAAATCATAAGATAGAAACTCTAAGAATAATTTTTATAAAAATTTAAGCATTCTACTGCTGCTGCACTTTAGCCATAGAATTTAGCACTACACTGCACTTGGTGGTTGACGTTTGAAAATTTTTGAGTGTGTATGGCAAAATCTTATCCTTAGAACTAAGACCTCTCTAAAATCAGTATAGAGTCAATAAGGCCTCACGCCTGATGACCAAAAGCATAGTCTCCACCAAGAAGTTTAAACATGGATATCAGAAACGGTTTTGTAGATACTGTAGGTCATACACCACTTATTCGTTTAAACAGCTTTAGTGACGAAACTGGGTGTGAAATTCTTGGTAAAGCAGAATTTCTCAACCCTGGTGGTTCCGTTAAAGATAGGGCAGCACTTTATATTATTCAAGATGCCGAGGAAAAACGTTTACTCAAACCTGGTGGCACAGTCGTAGAAGGAACAGCTGGTAATACTGGCATTGGATTGGCACATATATGCAACGCTAAAGGTTATAAATGCCTGATTATAATTCCTGACACTCAATCCCAAGAGAAAATGGATGCTTTGAGGGCATTAGGTGCAGAAGTTCGCCCTGTCCCTGCTGTACCCTATAAAGACCCCAATAATTATGTCAAACTCTCTGGTAGAGTAGCTGGCGAGATGGAAAATGCTATTTGGGCAAATCAGTTTGATAACTTAGCAAACCGCCACGCCCATTACGAAACTACAGGACCAGAAATTTGGGCACAGACAGATGGTAAAGTTGACGCTTGGGTCACTTCAACAGGAACTGGTGGAACTTTTGCTGGTGTAGCAATGTATTTGAAAGAAAAAAATCCAGCAATTAAATGCGTTGTCGCTGATCCAAAAGGTAGCGGACTTTACAGCTACATAAAAACAGGCGAAATCAAAATTGAAGGCAATTCTATTACTGAAGGCATTGGCAATAGTCGTATTACCGCCAATATGGAAGGCGCGCCTAGTGATGACGCTATTGTGATTGATGACAAGGAAGCCATAAAGGTTGTTTATCAGTTACTACGGAAGGATGGCTTATTCATGGGTGGTTCCACAGGTATAAATGTTGCTGCAGCAGTTGCTTTAGCAAAACAAATGGGACCAGGACACACCATTGTCACTATCTTGTGTGACAGCGGTTCTCGTTACCAGTCGCGCATCTTCAATTATGAATGGTTAGAATCAAAAGGTCTTTCTCCAGATGAGTTAACTCCCTCTGAAGGAATTATAAATTCAAAATGATTAATTAAAGATTATAGCGGTTCTCATTTGAATCACATACACCACCACAAATAATGTAGAGACGTAGCATGCTATGTCTCTACTTCTCGCCGTTCATCTCACTGTTTCAAACAAAGCACGATAAACAGGTTCACCTTTGTTCATTGTCGCTATCTCCCGTTCTGTGGGAACTGGTAGCGGATTTTCTGCTAGCCATTGTTCTCTACCAAGTCTTTGAAAAGCGGGATGTGAGGTAAAGCGATCGCACATTTCCTCCGCCACAAACTCAATATCCGATTGCAAAAATACAATACCCCCTGGTATGAGAAATTCTGCCAGTTCTGCAACTAATTCTGGTTGGACGACTCGCCGTTTTGCATGGCGGTTTTTAAACCAGGGGTCGGGAAATTGAATTGTGACGCGTTGTAAACTTCCTTTAGGAAGGCAAGAGAAAAGCGATCGCAATGAGTTATTCACATTGCAAAACACATAGTGGAGATTTGTTAGTCCCAACTCATCGCGCCACTTGTTCGCGTCCACCACCAGAGGTTCCCGAATTTCTAAACCCAGAAAATTCCAGTCTGGTTCAATTTTTGCCATGCTTAACAAAAAGCGTCCTCGTGCAGCTCCAATATCCAGATGTAAGGGCGCTTTTGGCTTGGCGTACACTTTTTCCCAGTCTAGGGGATCGATCAGTGTTTGATACTTTTGCGCAAGCGGGTTAACGTGTTGACGGACTCTAACAAATGCCAAAATTGACTCTCCTTTTCACCAAACCCTATATCTGTCAACCAGAAACAATCAAAAAATATGGTTATTCCTGATTATCTCTAAAGCTGTCGGGTTCTGTCAGGATGCGCCGCACTTCATTCTGGGAGTGTTCAATCACTTCCCGGACACGACGGATTGTCTTTTGATCATCTCGGTTCAGGGCATTTCGTAATCCGCCCCATACTGTCCGCATCAAGTGTTCCAATTCGTCCTCCAGAAAACCGATTTCGGCTTGAATGGCGGCAGATGTATGGGGTTCAGTAAATCGCGCCCAAAAAGCATTTACTTCCTCCGCGTGGGCGTCTAACTCGGTTCGTCCTTTCTCGGTTAGATGATAAACGCGCCGCGCTGCTTCTTGATCGGCACGCACCAGCCCCATATCTTCTAGATATTGCAGGGTTGGATAGACTGTGCCAGGGCTAGGGGCGTACTGTCCAGACGATCGCTCCTCCAGCGCCTTAATAATCTCATAGCCGTGTTTGGGTTCATCGCGAAGCGCGTCAAGAAGCAGGTAACGCGCCTCACCACGCCGGACTTTGCCCTCCCCTCTTCTGGGAGGTCCTCCTCTGCCTCTGCGTCCACCTTCTCCTCTATGAGGATGGTGTCCGTGTCTGTGATCATAGTATTCGCCCTCTGGATTGGGAGGTCCTCCTCTGCGTCCACCTTCTTCTCTATGGAAATGAGGTCCGTGTCTATGGGCATGGTGTCCGCCCTCTGGATGATGTGATCTTATTCGGTCACGCATAGGATAATTTTTTCTTTTGTTCAACATATTTTTATAGTATCGCGATATATCGCTAAATTCAAATACGTTTGTCCGCTGCAACGGATTTTTTAGACGACAGAGGCAGAGCAATATATCAGATATGATATAAAGATGGGATGCAACAACCAAGTAAACCTTTGGTTTGGCTGCACGATGAGGTAAAAACTCCACCTAACAGGAGTCATGTGATGGATCAAGCAAAGAAGAAACCCTTAGAATCTAAAGGCTGGAAGATTGGGACAGTCTCAGATTTTTTGCAGTTAACACCTAAAGAAACTATCTTTGTCGAAATTAAGTTAGCTCTTAGTCGAAGCTTGAAGGAACGTCGGCAACAACTGATGACCCAAGCTGAACTTGCCTCTAAAATTAGCTCTAGCCAATCCCGGATTGCAAAAGCTGAAAATGGAGATGCTTCAGTCTCTATTGAGCTATTAATTCGGGCAATCCTCGCAACAGGTGCAACGCCTCAAGACATTGGACAGGTGATTGCTAATGTCAAGTAAGAAAAAGGAATTGCTCCAAAAAGTGCTTTGTATATTTTTTCCTTGGATACTCGCAACACACCAGAAAAAGCGCCAATATTTCGTTCAAATTCTACGTTCTTCTTGATCAACGAGAAAAACTGACAGATTTTATGTACAAATGTTAAGTGAGATCACTGCCAAGCAGCGTAGCGAAGCAAGGGTTATACTCTTTTTAAAAAGAGTTTTTACACCCTACTTTTGAGATTGTCATTAAATCAATGATTTCAAATTTTCGCTTTGCTGTGGTCAGCGACTTGCACCTTGCGCTTTCCCATACAATCTGGAATCATCCCAGTCGTTTTCATTTGGTGGAAGTTAGCATTCCTGCGTTTGAAAGTGTACTAGAACATTTAACACAACTTAATATAGATTTTCTTTTGCTTCCTGGTGATTTAACTCAGCACGGTGAACCAGAAAATCATGCTTGGTTGCAAGAACGCTTAGCACAGCTTCCCTTTCCTACTTATGTTATTCCTGGTAATCATGATGTTCCCGTTGTGAAGGCGAATGAGCAATCCATTGCTGCCTTGGATTTTCCGCACTATTATCGTAAGTTTGGCTACGAGGATACTGACGAACTTTACTATACTTGTCAGTTACTGCCAGGTGTTAGGCTCATCGGTTTAAATTCTAACTGTTTTGACGATCAAGGACAGCAGGTAGGACGCTTAGATACCCAACAGCTACGGTGGTTAGAAGAAGTTTTAGCAGGGGCTGCTGATGACTTTGTGTTAGTCATGGTGCATCACAATGTTGTTGAACACCTGCCTAATCAATCACGCCACCCAATGGCAAATCGCTATATGTTAGGAAATGCACCAGAATTATTGCAGATCCTGAAACGGTACGGCGTTCGGCTGGTGTTCACAGGACACTTGCACATTCAAGATGTTGCCGATTCAGACGGTGTATATGATATAACAACAGGTTCTTTAGTCAGCTACCCACATCCTTATCGAATATTAGAATGTCACCAGGATAAATACGGTAAGCAATGGTTGCAAATTTTATCATATCGCGTGAAATCAGTGCCTGAGTTCCCGAATTTGCAACAGACATCTAAGAAGTGGATGGGCGATCGCAGTTTTTCCTTTCTTGTTAAGTTCCTAACTCTACCTCCTTTAAACCTGCCAATGTCGCAGGCAACAGAATTAGCTCCCAGTTTACGCGAGTTTTGGGCAGATATGGCTAATGGAGATGCTGTGTTTGATTATCCTAACTTTCCACCAGAACTGCGTCGCTACTTTGAGAAGTATGGTGCTGTAGCCCCTAGCGGAAGTCCATCTTTCATTGATAACAACACTACATTGTTGCTTTAGCAAACAAGGAAAAATCTTTAACTTATCTCTGAGTCGTTGATCGCACGGCAAATTCCAAAAACAGAGGTGTAATTGTGTAGCAAAGTACTGCCACCCACAGGACCGATTTCACCGCCACAAAAGAAGCCTGTTAAAGGGATATCTTTGAGGTAGCGCCTAAAAAGCTCAGAATCAAAATTAGGTTTTCGGTAGAGTCCTTCACCACGTCCTACACAGGAAAACATCAGCGCGCCAACTGCAGACGGTTGTGCGACTTGTTTTCTATGATAACTTTCTAAAAGGAATTCCAAGTCTTCAGCAGAAGTTTGAGCATCGCGCAGGTGAAATTGTAAACGTTGTCCAGGTCGAATATAATCTGCAATAGCAATTGCTCCTCCTGTTGGATCAACTCCAAGGATGCTGCGAATCAAAAAGTCTCCTTGGTGTAAATCTTGCTTGAATCCATCCATCGCCAACCCAACAAACAGAGAATTTTGTGCCAGGATTCGGTCTTGTTCACTCAAATTGGCAATGAGATCTCGTAAGACAAGCAGTGGTATTCGCTCATTGAGTTCTAGGATGATATTGCGATCACTTGAGGTGACTTGCAGCGGTTTACCAATCGGTCGGCATCCTTGTGCCACAATCGTTTCTAAGACAATATTACCACTCAAAGCGACGCCAATTGTCCCCTCATTATACACATTATCATTGTAAAATAAGGCGATACGACCTCCCAAACCGCCGCCACTTGCCTGTCCTCCCACCGTCACCGATCCAGGATAAGCAAAGTCTATCCCTTGAAGTAAATCGTTAATTCCAGATGAGAACGAACTAGACAGCAATATGAACTGTGGCGCGGGTGTTGATGGCATACCTATCAAATCAATCCAATCATCTGGTGGACTATCTAGATCAGGTAATTTTTCAGGAACAATATGAAAACCTTTAACATTCACTTGGGGCAGATGCGCTAAAGTCAAACTGAGGGCAGGTTCTGCTTCTAACTCTTGGGTTTGTCCGCGCCCAGTGGTCCCAATCACACCACCACCGCTACAACCAATCAGCACAGGTACAGAAAGTCGTTCCGCAAGTAAAGGTAAAAGCCGGGAATACTCACTTGTAAAAGCAGACGAAATGAATACCAGCCCTAAATCAGCAGGTACTGTTAACGACGAGACAGCTTGTTGTACTACATTTGCAACAGCTGCCTCCAAAGAAGGACGGGTTGATAGGGCGTTTGCCCATTGTATTTGGTCTGCCATGAGTTTTCCACTCTTATTTTCGAGGCTAATGGGTTTTTATTTTTATCCTATCAAGAACCGACGATAGGACTTCTGCTACGCTGATAGCGGAGCCTGGCACAAGCCATAGGTTGCCGATGTGGTGAATTGACGGTCAAAATAAATTGTATAATTAGTCTATGAGCTAAAATTCTGTAAAATCTTAAAAGATAAAGACGAATACAAAATTATTAGTACGGTTTACTGTAATAGTTATGGAGTACATTCCCTCACTTACTGGTGAGACGACTTTTGGTCAATTACAGTAAGATGGAAAGTATAGTGCAAAAAACTGTCATTTTTCAATTTTTTCTATACTTGTATTGAAAACACAACAAGACTAGGAAGATGAGCAACAACATACAAGACATAATCGAACAAGAACGTGAACAAGCTCGTGCTACCTGTGATGTATCAGGTAGCAACTCTCCTGAGTGTGCTGCTGCTTGGGACGCAGTAGAAGAAGTGCAAGCAGCAGCCTCCCACCAAAAGCAGTCTAAACCCAAAAACTCTCTAGAAAAGTACTGTGATGATAATCCAGAAGCAGATGAGTGCAGGCTTTACGAAGATTAAAAAGTGATTCGTCCAGCACTTTTGTTGATGGTAGGTTTGCAAGTAAGCAGAATCTGTTTACTGCCTATCTTCTGTTTTAAATATTTCGTTGTAAAAAATCTCACTCCAACCTCATTCCATTTTCTGTAGAAAACTGGAAATGTGTACAGGGGTGAGATTTTCTTATCATCCTTGATTGAGTTGACTGTTTCTTTTTAAAGACAAGAGTACAAGATTAATGAGTAATATCATATACTAATTGACTATTCACTATAATTGTTGATTTATCATCAAAAAAATTATGAATAATGAAGTCTGGTTTCGTCCGCTTGTCTGGATGGACTACCGATTAGCAGTATTATTCGCGGTGATTATCCCCATCGTTTTATTAATTTGGGCATATGTAGAAAAAGCCGAAGCGATACAACGCTTGCTCAAGATTTACTGGCGAGTCGCGAGTTTATTGGCTATCACCATCTATTTGATGATTGCTGGCTTTGGAGTGAGTTTTATCTCAGGGCTGATGGGTCTGATTCTGATTCCCATTTCTCTGTGGTTCTGGGTGGATCTCAACGATGAAATTGAATATCAGTCAAATGGATCTCTAAAGTTGCTTTTCACCTCCTGGCGCTGGGCTACGACAGTGTATTGTATTTTGAACGCAATTGCTTTTATACCTTTTGTGGGTTGTGCTTTTTCTGAAAGCGCGATCGCAACTCCCTACTGTCGCGTCTGGCTTGAAGCCCCATTACTGTTTAAAGAATATTTCCATCCCAACTCCAAACCTGGATTTCTTGGCTTTCTAGGTATTGTTGGTTTAATTATCTATGTGGTTTACTTAAGTTACTTCGTCGTCGTTAAACTAGGTAAGCAGGGACGCTCAGCAACACCGCAGTAGCTTTCAAAAAACGCGCTTAACAGGGAACAGGGAGAAAAATAACTCCCTCACTCCTTCACTCCCTACTTTTAGGGGTATAAGAGAAACATTAATTACGCGTCCTAAGTTGAAAATCAACGAAGACAAGAAACAAATTTAAAATGAACAATTCTATCAGCAAGCGCTTGGAACAATATACTGTCAAACGTCCTCAAGAAGTCCTACTTGTCAGTGTGGAAATTGCGGGTGAGTCAGACGAAATTGCTATTTTTAAAGGCTTTTCCAGTTCTTTGACGCGCCCAACCGCTTTTGATCCCGATGTTCCTGTACTGCAAGATGAAGCAAAAATTACCAAAATTGACCGGGTAGCCAGTCCTTACAATCCTGAAGCACCCCGCTACATCGAACAAGGACTTTCTTGGGACAATATGCAAGTCTTATTGTCACAAATGGAAGTTTGATAATAGCAAAATTATGTTAAGTTATTATAAATAATCTTAAGATTCACCAATCAAGCTATAATATTTTACCAATCTAGGGTAAGTTTTTCTTCTTAATACCATTTACACATAACTATCGGCTAAGCAGACGCATTCAAACTCGCGTGTGCAGAGGGTTTATATTACCATCACAGCCTGACAACGCAGAGAAATGGTATTGTTCTGAACCTGACGAGCGACAATTTCTTCTTACACTCATACCTCCCCTGCCATGAACACTGCGGTGACTCTACCAACAGAACAAGCGCCTGAAAAAGTTGAATCTTTAGGGCAGCTTAATCGTCAAATGATTGTAATTCTCGATTTCGGTTCTCAGTATTCTGAACTGATTGCCCGCCGAATTCGTGAAACTCAAGTCTATTCTGAAGTCCTTTCTTATCGCACCACAGCTGAACAATTACGTCAACTTAATCCTAAAGGGATCATCCTTTCTGGAGGTCCTAATTCAGTTTACGACACTGGTGCTCCCCGGTGTGATCCAGAAATCTGGAATATGGGACTTCCGATTTTAGGTGTATGCTACGGTATGCAACTAATGGTGCAACAGCTAGGCGGGGAAGTGGCAAAGGCTGATAGAGGTGAGTATGGTAAAGCATCACTCTACATAGATGATCCCACAGATTTGTTCACTAATGTTGAAGATGGTACGACGATGTGGATGAGTCACGGAGACTCTGTGATTCAAATGCCAGAACAATTTGAATTACTGGCACATACAGAAAATACCCCTTGTGCAGCTATTGCTCATCACGACAAGAAACTTTACGGCGTCCAATTCCATCCAGAAGTGGTGCATTCTGTTGGTGGTATAGCTTTAATCCGTAATTTTGTATACCATATCTGTGAGTGTGAACCGACCTGGACAACTGCTGCTTTTGTCGAAGAAGCCATTCGAGAAATTCGCGCGAGAGTCGGCGAGAAACGAGTGCTGTTGGCGCTTTCTGGAGGAGTCGATTCTTCAACCTTGGCTTTTTTATTACATAAAGCAATTGGGGACCAGTTGACTTGTGTGTTTATCGACCAAGGCTTTATGCGAAAGTATGAGCCAGAACGATTGCTTAAACTGTTCCAAGAACAGTTTCATATTCCGGTAGAATATGTCAACGCTAGGGAAAGGTTCCTGTCTTCACTCTCTGGTATCACTGACCCCGAAGAAAAACGTCGTATTATTGGGCGCGAGTTTATCACTGCTTTTGAGGAAACATCCAGACGCCTCGGACCTTTTGATTATCTCGCTCAAGGTACGCTTTATCCAGACGTTATTGAATCTGCTAATACCAATGTTGATCCCCAAACTGGAGAACGGGTGGCAGTGAAAATCAAAAGCCATCACAATGTTGGTGGATTGCCCAAAGACTTGCGATTCAAACTGGTGGAACCCTTACGCAAACTGTTTAAAGATGAAGTCCGCAAAGTCGGGCGTTCTATTGGTTTGCCAGAAGAAATTGTCCAACGGCATCCTTTCCCCGGACCAGGCTTAGCGATTCGAATTCTAGGTGAAATAACTGGGGAAAAGTTAAATATATTACGCGACGCAGACTTGATTGTGCGTCAAGAAATTAACAAACGCGGCTTGTATCACGACTACTGGCAAGCATTTGCTGTATTGTTGCCAGTTCGTAGTGTTGGTGTTATGGGCGACCAGCGTACTTATGCTTACCCCATCGTTTTGCGGATTATCACAAGTGAAGATGGTATGACTGCTGACTGGGCGCGTGTACCTTACGATGTCCTGGAAGTGATTTCTAATCGGATTGTGAATGAAGTCAAAGGTGTTAACCGAGTTGTTTATGATATCACCTCCAAGCCACCTGGAACTATTGAGTGGGAGTAATTAGCAACTAGCCAAGTGTAAAACCTCACCCTGCCCTGTCGGGCATCCCTCACGCCAGGTGGCACCCTCAGGGGAACCCTCCGCAGTCGCCACAACGGGGGGAACCCCGGCACGGCGCTGCTCTCCGCAACGCACTGGCTCTCCTTATGAAGGAGAGGGAAAAATTTTTACACATCAATAAAGGCTAGAAAGAAACATGGTTCGACTGGTAGGCAGGTGGTTCGACATGAATCAAAATTCTAACTGGGCTGAAACGTTCTTCTAGTCGCTTTTCGACTTCCTCGGTGATATGGTGGGCAGTTTCGACGTCAGGTGCATCGACTATTAAATGCATTTCGATGAAGACTTGACGACCAACAACACCACGAGAGGCAATATCATGACAGTTAACGACACCGGGAACAGAAAGGGCGATTCCATGAATGACTTCTGGGGCGATCGCCATCTGATCAACAAGCCAAGGTAAATTTTCTTTCAAAACTGTCCAGCCACTCCAAAATACCAACAAAGCCACCGGAAAAGCCAAAATCAAATCTAGCCACTGAAAACCCAGCCACACACCAATCAAACCAGCAATCACAGAAATTGTTACCCAGATATCGCTCATAGTGTGCTTGGCGTCAGCAATCAAAATTGGGCTTTTGACTCGTTGTCCTACAGCACGTTCGTAAAACGCCACGAAAATATTAACGCCTAAAACAACCAGTAATAACCACAATTCTGGTGGTGATATTTTGACAGGTTTACCACCATTAATAATTCGTTCAATTGCGCCTTGCAGAATCTCAAAGCAAGCTATACCTAAAAAAGCAGAAATTCCCAAAGCCCCCACTGCTTCAAATTTTAGATGTCCATATGGGTGTTCACGATCTGGTCTTGGCGAAGAAAACCGACTGGCAATTAATCCTAAGATATTGTTAGCGCTATCAGTCACACTGTGTAAAGCATCAGCTATCAAACTCAGAGAACCTGTCAAGTTTCCGACGACAGCTTTTAACACCATGACAAAGATGTTCAGCAGTAAGGTAATAATTAAAACCTTTCGCACCGTAGCGCGGTTATCCTGAGTCATAAAGTATTTTTTTATCAAGTTCTATGACTTCTAATGTAGAACTTAAAACATGACAAAAACATTTCAACTCCTTATCAGAATCAGGTTATGGATTCTGAATTGACTCCTCAGAGCACAAAATTTTTACTCATATCATTTAACAACGAGCGTGCATCTAACTTTTCAGCATTTAGCCCCCGCTTGTTGCTACAAGTAACCTTTGATCTTGACTTTGCCACTATTAAGTAGAGTCGTTCAGCAAGGAAGGTGTGTCAGAGGTTAATTTACTGATTGCAGGTCCACCACTATTGGGGGGAAATGTCCCTATTTACATCTGCAATGAGTGTGTGGATTTGTGTAATCAAATTATTAGCAGAGAAATTCCTCCGTTGACACACAAACAAGTTGAGTAATTGATGCATTCAGACGAATTAAGTGGCTAAAACTACGTGAATTCGATAGGATTTTTAGCTCCATTGCCATGCTGTCCGTGAAGAAATGATGCTACAGACTGTTTCCACCTCCATGCTACGGAGGTGGCACATTCCAAGGAGAATGTTATATGTAGCAAGATGTTTTGATAAATAGCTCATGTCCGAAAATCGTCTGACACTGAACCTAGTAGAAGGTTCTGTCTCTTTTAGTTTTTCACCTCAAGCAGCACGGGAATTGAAAGCAGCGCTAGATGAATTGATGCAAAGCCTTAAAGCTGTTGCTGCTAAAACCACTCCCGGTGGTAAACCCAGTCCCCAGCGTCCAATGGAATATCGTTACACGGGAGAGGTGTTTTTAGAAATTTTTTGTAATCCTAATATATGGTCTACTCCTTTTGCTGCCAAAGTCCTGCTAACTGTCCGCGATGCGACTATTCGCTTGACAACAGAAGCTGAACTGACGCGTGTCATAGAAGATATTAACCAGTATCTCGAACAAGTCGGATAATGGTAGGTGCGAATGATATTCGGGAGAAATAAGAGTTAACGTCCGGCTAGTAGTTTTTTCTTAAGCTGCGTGTTAGCTGTGTGAATGATATTCGGGAGAAATAAGAGTTAACGTCGATTGATTCTTCCTCTGCCTGTTAAGAGTTCCCTGTTCCCTGTGTTTCTTAAGAGATATACAAAACTTCCGGAGTAGTTCCTAAAATTGAACTGCTCCGGATCAACACGCGTAAACATTGCATTAACACCCTAAAATACTTACACCGAAGGTGCAACCACACTTCTAGCGCTGCTTTGACGAGTGGTTGCAAGGCTGATGTAGATTAAAAATCTCCAGAAAACACTTTTGTATCGATGGAAGATGGGATATTTGAGATTTTGGACTGGAAAAGGTTCATAAAAAGCAGAGATTACCTTAAAAATTGAGCGTTAAATCCTTTTTGTCAATTCGTATATCCCACTCCAGAATCAAAAATGAAAAACTGATTAGTCGTTTTCCCACTGTTCTCGACCAATCAGATCGGCAATGCGATCGCGCAGCAAGAAATCACACTTTTCTAGCTCGCATTCAATACATACCCACTCTCTAGCCGGGATGTATTGGCACAGGGTATAAATCGGCTGCTGTCTGCTTACCAAGCCTTTTTGCACCAGTCGGCGTGCTTCATCTTGTATCACATCTAGAGAGTAGTAACTGATAGAAGGCACCGTATTCACTGTCATGGTTTTTGCTCACAATTTAACACGTAGATGGTTTCCCAAAATCCCTTAGGAACAAACGTTGATAGATATACAAACCTAGTCGTTTGGCTTTTGTAGTTTTATATACGGAACTATTTTCATTTTGACGCTACACATCCTAAAAAAATATGAAGAAATATTAAGAAAATCAACGAACCCTGACATTTGCTCAAATTGTATTGCAGGACAACAAAAATAGGAGAGTTGATGCATCTTGCTAACGTTGTTGAGGCTGTGAGTGACTGCCACAAAGGATTGTTTAGCAAGGCAAGATGTTTCTACCAGACAGATTGTCTACATACCAAAGAGGGTGCGTAGAGCGCTGTCTTGTGCTGCTGGCATTTGCCCATAAGAAAATACACCAGGAATATCCCTCGGAAGTAAAGGTATAAACTGCTGCCATACATATGGGCTACCGTACAATACAAAAGCTTGTAAGTCCTTGGTTGTTAACAATTTCTTAAATAAGCCTTCTGCTGCCTTGGTGAGTCCTGCACTCCCACGAAATGGATTTCCTCTGATAAAGACTTGTAGTAAAGTCGGATGATTTTCCTCCAAGTGAAGAGTGTTTTGAGTTTGAGAATCAACAATTTGAATCTGATATCCCACTTTTTTTGTCAGTGTAATTACTGGCGTATTTTTGTTTAAAAAATCACACCCTAGGACATCATCAACAATGATTATATTGTATAAATTCAGTTTTGGCTTATCATTAAGTTTTATTAAATCTATGAGTTGCTCTAATGCTAACGCAGAGCCATGAATGATTTGGCTTTGCTGCAAAATCTCAGCAACAATGTTGAAAGCATCCTTTTGGGCGGTGCCCTCGATAAAACCTGTAGTGGTTACTGGTGGTTCAGAGGAGATTTTGCTCTTTGCTTTCCAAATACGCTCAACAGACTCGCGAATGCGCGATCGCGAAATCCGACCACTTTCAACAGCGCTACATACAGCATTAATAGTCTCTTCAGGATCAACAGGCATCAGTAAAATATCAGCACCAGCTTCCACAGCCATCACAGGAGCAACCGAAGCCCCATAGCGGTTGGCAATAGCGCCCATAACCAAAGCATCTGTCGTGATTAAGCCTTCAAAGCCCAATTCTTGCCGCAACTGCCCTGTTAATATCTTGTGTGACAAGGTTGCTGGTAGTTCTGGATCTAAACTAGGTATTAATAGGTGAGCGCTCATGACTGTATCGACACCTGAGGCGATCGCCGCAGCAAAAGGTGGTAATTCCACTTCTGCCAGCCGTTCTAAAGAGTGTGGAATCACTGGTAAATCCAGATGAGAATCAACAGCAGTGTCCCCATGTCCAGGAAAATGCTTTGCCGTTGTCAGGACAGGATAACCTTTTGCACCACGAATAAAAGCGCAAGCCAACTGACTAACCTCATCAGGCGTTTCGCCAAAAGCGCGAACATTAATCACAGGATTATCAGGATTATTGTTCACATCCACCACAGGAGCGAGTACCCAGTTAATCCCAATGGCTAAAGCTTCTTGTGCAGTGATGGCTCCCATTTTTTGGGCATAATCCAAACCCAACTTTTGGTTCTTACGGAAGATAGAGGCTAACGCCATTGGTGGCGGAAACCAAGTTGAGCCACTAAACCGCTGTCCGACACCTTCTTCAATATCAGCAGCAATGAGTAGAGGAGTTTTCGCCCATTTTTGCAATTGTTGTGTCCTGATAGCTAATTCCCCAGCACTTCCCCCCAGTAAAATCACTCCACCAACGCCCAAGTCTTGCACCCAGTGTTGGAGTTTTGCTGCTGGTGGTTCCCAGACAGGATACTGAATTTGGTGATCAAATAAGAAGCCCGAGGCACGAACAACGATCATCTGAGCCACCTGTTCAGCCAGGGAGAGTTTGTCTATATCGGGCAGCATAAGCAGTTACAATTCAAAATTCAAAAAGGGAAAACCCAGCGCAACAAGCAAGAGTACCGACAGCTATCTTAGTTTGCTAAGCAAAAACCAATGGCTTTTTTCTAAGACATGGCATGTCAAGTCAAAATCTCATTTTAGAGTTTGCTAAGCAAAAATAGACCTTTAACAGTCCGATTGCATCAGACGAAAGATATTGTCCCTATGTTAGATGTAGGGAAAAGAATTTGCACCATACCCGAAACCCCACAATTAACCCTCTGTTAACCTGCCGATATTTAGTTTTGTAAACTACTCTGCCTTTTAGAATAAGTACAAACTCTTAACAGTGAACACTTCGACAACCTCAGTGCAGCGCAGTGAACAGTAAACAAACATAAAAATAACTCCCTCTCTCCTTTCCTCTTTTCTTCCCTCACTCCCTTCCTGAGCTTTGCATTAAGCAAATTTAAACAGACACGACTTGTCGTGTCTGTAAAATGTTTGGCTGATGTACCTTAATTAATTGTTGTTTACGTTACTTAATCCTCCAGACACAAATCTTTATTCTTCAATGAAATTATCTTCATTTTCTTGTGCAGGATTTTCCAGTTGACGTTCTAGCTGAAGCTTATTTAAGAGCGACAGCACTTTTGTACCGCGTTCTATAGATCGATCTTCAATAAACACCACTTCTGGTGTGCGACGCAGACGCACTCGTGCACCAAGTTCACTGCGAACGTAACCTGTCGCCGACTTCAAGCCAGCCATTGTTTCTGCCTTGGCTTCCTCTGTGCCATAAATACTGACGAAGATTTTCGCGTGTTGCAAATCTCCAGATACATCAACGTCAGTAACACTCACCATTCCTGTCCCCACACGATCATCTTTGATACCGTTGAGTAACATTTGGCTAACTTCCCGTTTAATCAACTCAGCAACGCGGGAAACGCGGCGATCTGTAGCCATAAAATTCGTCTCCTCACAGAGGATCTACTACACAATACATAAATACGACTTTATTAGGGGAGTAAACCTCCCACTAGAGTCATAGTCTAAATTGTACTCAAACCAAGCATCGCACGTAGCGTGAGAGTAATGAAAACCAGAGTACCTAAAAAGAAGCCCAAAATAGGTATTAAGGTGATTGGGCGTTTAAAAAGAGGTATCAAGGGCGCATAGGCATTCAATACCACACCCAAGAGTGTTGTAATGAAGTAGCGAGCATAGCGACCAATATTCTTCCAAAATCCGTCAAACATCTAAATTTAGACTACCTTATTATAGACGACACGTTTTTTTGATTGGTTTATTTCTTCTCATTGTAATCTGACATGAGAGACTTACTCAGTTGCTCAACTTAAGGAAACATAAAATGTCCTCTGCTATCTGCACTCTGTTAAGCGCAGTCATCGCAAAGACTTTCTTCTACGTTTTGAAATATTTCTCTACTTAATGGAATCGAAAAAACACCATTTTAAATAAAAAATTTCCACTCTTCTCTTTTATTTCTTCTCTTAGCGAACTTTGCGTCTATGTCCTATGCCCTGCGGGCACGCTCCGCTAACGGACACGCTGCGCTAACGCGGTTCATTTAAAAATTCTTTATTTATATTTAAAATAAGTAGATAAACATAAAAAAACTAAAATTTATAAACCCGGTTTCTTGAACAAACCGGGTTTATGGCACCACGCATTTTATGTTTAATTCGGTGGTTCTACTTAACTAGGATATAATTCTATATAAAGACAAAAAAAATGACAATTGTATTGATTCTAGTTACTGAAATGTTAAGTCAAGTTTCTAAAGAAGAATTGCCACGTCCATTTTTAAAATGGGCTGGCGGCAAAAGCAGATTAATTCCAAAATATCATACATTTTTTCCTGAGAATTTCAAAACTTACTATGAGCCATTTCTCGGAGGTGGCGCAGTTTTTTTCTATTTGTACAATCAACGACCAAAACAAGCAATATTAACTGATATTAACTCAGAACTCATTAATACTTATAATTGCGTCAAAACCCATTTAGATGACTTAATTAATCTTCTCATTTTTCATACAAAACAACATAGTAAAGATTATTACTATCAAATGCGAAAGACTGTTGAAGATAGTGACTTAAAAAAAGCAGCGCGTTTAATATATTTGAACAAAACTTGTTTTAACGGTCTTTACAGAGAAAACTCCAAAGGCGAATTTAATGTGCCAATGGGCAGATACAAAAAACCTAACATTTGTGATTTATCTGGCTTACGTTTAGCATCACGGGCTTTGCAATCAGCAGAGATAGAAGTAAGAAGCTTTGAAGAAGTGCTAAATTCTGCTAGCAGTCAGGATGATTTTGTCTACTTTGATCCACCTTATTATCCAGTCAGTTCCACCAGTAATTTTACATCATATAGTCGTTATAGTTTTCATGAAAAAGAGCAAATTCAACTCGCAGAAGTTTTCATGGCACTTGCAAAACGTGGCGTTAAAGTGATGCTATCTAATTCAGACACTTCATTTATTCGCAACCTTTACAAAGATTTTGAAATACATACTGTCTCGGCTGGGAGATCAATAAATTCTAATGCAAAAAAACGTGGATTAATTAATGAATTGTTAGTTACTTCGTACAGCAATCCTAAATAGATCGTGAACAGTTACCCATACATATAAGAATCCGATTTTATTTGGTGAAAAGATCTAAGTACCTGTAGTAGGGTGTGTGAGAGTGCATAACGCACCAAAGCCTGATGATGGTGCGTTAGCCAGAGGCATAACGCACCCTACTACTACGTTTTCAAAAATCAAATATGAGTCCTAGATTAAAAATTATTGTTAGTCCAAGCAATAAAAGAACTTAAACTATGAACGGCTAATAAATTCGGATTATGAGCTACTTGTTTTTTTAACCAAGTAATAGAGCCTGGTTTCATTCCTCCTCCATCAATCAAAACAATAGCTGGTGCAGGGTAGCAATTCTGAATATTCAAATTAACGTAAGGAAGTTTTTCATCAACGGAGCCACTCGTTTGCTGCCATTTACATTCAATGATTAAACCAGAAGGAATTGTTATTGAACCAATGATGTAAAAGTCTACATAAATATCAGTACCATAAATTCCTGGTCCTATGTAAACCTGTCTTGCGTATCGTTTTGTCAGGCTGGTGCAGTTTATAAGATGTCCCAAACGCTTCTTTTTTAGGAGATTAGAACCAACTAGCTCATACCCATGCCCTAACAAAGTTCCTTCTACAGTTCTTTCCAAGACGTTGCCAGACTGATTTGCTCTGCCACCTTGAGTCATTGCTCTCTAAATCTGGAAAATGAAAAGTTGACTATAAATTATAGCTTTTATTTTAAGAAAAATTCACTTTTTGTTGCAACATTTGATAATTCTTGAATTCTACAACTCTTCCTTTGTCCCCCATTATCCTCCTCTATTCCCCAATAGATGGAGAAAAGAGAAGGGAAGGAAAACAGCAGATTTTGGAGTGAGAAGAAGGAATAAATTATCTATGTTTAACATTAAATAAATAGGATAAACTCTAGAAAATTGAATAAAACTACCTTCTTGGTTAATACAATTCACTATAACTTTAGCCTGCTTGTACTCCTGTGCTACCGTTGCGGATAGTCCATGCAATTTCTAACATTTGAGTCCAGCGCTTTTGTAGCTGTTTGGGAGTACATTTAATTGTTCTGGCTATTGCTTGATCACTTTGTTTTGCAGTTTTGAGGTGCAAAATTTGCTGTTGCTGTTCAGAAAGTTGGCTCACAAATATTTCCCACTGTTGGGAGGATAAACCCAATTTCTGTTCTAGCCCTGCGCCTAACCATTGATGTACCAACTGCCACTGGTGTTGCTTGGCAAACTTTTCTACATGATACTTAAAACGCTGTTGCAGATAATCGCGCTGGCGGCTGGTTAAACCTAGAATTTGGTCAATTTCTGGTGCTGGGAGATCTTGGAGTTTTAAAGATAGATAATCTATACAGTCAGATTGACCGTGAGCTTCTAAATATTTTACTAGTTCTGAGATGACGCGATCGCGCTCAGAATCTTCAGCCGGATCAAACTGAGATTGTGCTGTCATCTGAGAGCGAACTTGTTGAACTGCTGAGTGACGCTGATAAGATTCTGCTTCTTCAGTTTTAGCAGACTCAACAGCTTGTTCAATATCTACAGTGGTTTCTTGAGGTAAGCGACGAGCAAAACTTTGAGCACGCAATATAACCAATTGTTGATTACCCCCAGGCAGATTGATGCGACGTTTGGCATATTGTTCTGTAAACGCCATATATTCTGCGAGTTCAAGTTGAGTACGCGGGGTATAATCCTCAGGAAGTTCGTTTTCGCGTCGGAAAGCTTTGATAGCTTCTAGATAAAATGCTTGTAAAAAATCTTCAATCAGGTTGTAACGAGCTTCAAACCCTAACTCTGAACCTGATGTGATAATGTGGCGGTAAACCATTGCCCCCAATTGGCTATGTAATTCTACACGACCTTTTTTTGAACCCAATTGATAGTAACGTAGGCATTTTTGCGAACGATGCCTTGCCAAATTTAACAGCCAAGATTTAATTTGTCCTGATGTTTGGATGCGAGAACTTTTATTGCAGATGCGTTCCACTTCTTTTGCAATGCGCTTTGCTATAGCTTGCACCGACGTAGATGTTGTTTTCACCTGAGGTAGCATTTCGTTGCACAGCAGCTGCACAAGAGCATCACTATTAGAACCTTGCAATTGTTCCGTCGAAACGTGGTGATTGAAAGAAGGTGTGGATGTGGGTAGGTTGGGAAGATTTGGTTTCATGACTTTTCTAGAAGTGGTATTGCACCGTACGACAATACTCAGACAGCACTACCAAGGCACGCCCCAGTAAGCAAATCTCTTTCATGATTTTCATCCATCAAGAGTCGCCGTCAGCATTGCTCACACAATATGACTGTAAAACAACCGAAAAAGTTACAGTGTTAGCGGTGTGTCGGTTTTTTCACAAGCCACTCAAAAGCGACAGATACATGGATATCCACCATGATCCCCAAGTACCCCAAACCCTTACTGCTCCAAGATTTTTCACACTTTAAATCATACCTAGCCCCAATGTTGTAGGTATGACAATCTAAAAACTGGAGTCATTTATACTCTGTTTTGTGGAATTGACGACTGGGAGCGTGAAGTTAAATATTTAATTTATACTTTTATACCCATGCAGCGACTTTTTCCCAGCCTAAACCCTGCCGTACAATCATTGGTCTTTCTCCTGTCATATCCAAAATGGTAGAAACTTCATATTTAGGTTCCTCGCCAGTGTCAACAATCACATCTACCAATTTGTCCAAACGATCAAATAATTCTATTCGGGATAAGTAAGCTTGTGGTTCTTTGCCATTATACTCATCATTTATGTCATCATCCGGTGGTAAATGTGCTGAAGTCGAAATAATTGGGTTTGCCAGCGCTGACAATAAAGCTATACACATAGTATGATTTGGCACTCTAATTCCAGTTGTTTTCCGCTTGGGACTTTGTACCAGTCGTGGCACTAACTTTGTTGCAGGTAACAAAAATGTATACGGTCCTGGGATTAGGCTTTTCATCATCCGATAAGCAGTATCGCTTACATAAGCATAAGTCGCTACATTAGAGAGCGAAGGACATAAAAATGTCAGTGGTTTGTCATTTGCCAACTGTTTGATTTGCCGTACTCGCTCCACTGCTGATTTAGCATTTAAATCACAACCAATAGCATAAACTGTATCCGTGGGATAAAGCATCACTGCGCCACGTTGCAGTTCTGCTTGTATTTCCTCTATACGCCGGACTTGGGGATTATCAGGATGAACTTGGAAAATTTTTGCCATAGAAATGAAAAAGAAAGTCAGTAGTTGGTAGTTAGTGGTATTTTTAGCACTTAACAACTCGCAACTAACAAACAATTAATAATTAATGACTCATTATGACGAAAATCGCTTATCTTCAATGTCCGACGGGTATTTCCGGTGATATGTGCCTGGGATCTGTGGTTAGTCTGGGTGTTCCCTTAGAGTATTTAACTGAAAAACTCAATGGGTTAGGGATTGAGCATGAGTATCAATTGAGAGCAGAACTTGTTCACCGTAATACTCAACAGGCTACCAAAGTTCATGTGGATTTACTAGACCACCATCATCATCACCATGAACACAATCACCACCACGGACGCCACTTACCAGAAATTGAGCGGATGATTCAAAAAGCTGGGTTACCATCACGAGCAGAAGCTTGGAGTTTGGCAGTATTTCAACAGCTAGCAGTCGCAGAAGGCGCAGTACACGGTATTGCCCCAGAAAAAGTTCATTTTCATGAAGTGGGTGCTGTTGATGCCATTGTGGATATTGTTGGCACTTGTTTGAGTTTAGATTGGTTGGGTATCGAGACCAATCATCAAGGATTACCTTTATTGTTCTGTTCACCGCTACCTACTGGTGGGGGAATAGTGCGGGCGGCGCATGGTCAGATGGCTGTACCAGTACCAGCAGTTTTGAAGTTATGGGAAATGCGCGGGTGCCCAGTCTATAGTAACGGTATCGAACGAGAAATGGTAACACCAACCGGAGCTGCCATTGCAACAACTCTTGCCGTAGACTTTGGTTCTCCACCGCCAATGACCATCAAACAAGTAGGACTGGGTGCTGGTTCAAGTCATCTACCGATTCCTAATATTCTACGCCTGTGGCTGGGCGAAGCAACGAATGTTACAGATAAACTAGCTGTGGATTCCACACATCATTCATCCGCGACAAAATCTCTTGCTAGTGATACTAGTCCAGCTTTGGAAACTGTCTCAGTTTTAGAAACCCAAATTGATGACTTGAGCCCACAAGCAATAGGTTATGTGTTTGAGGCATTATTTGCTGCTGGTGCTTTAGATGTTTTTACTCAGTCTGTCGGAATGAAAAAATCTCGTCCAGGAATTTTGCTGAGTGTGATTTGTCATCCAGAAAATCTACACAGCTGTGAAGCTGTTTTGTTTCGCGAAACCACCACTTTGGGAATTCGTCGTTCAACTGAGCAACGAGCCACTCTCCAACGGGAAATTCAACAAGTAGAAACTGAATATGGTGTTGTGCGCGTCAAAGTCGCATGGACAGGACAAGCAAACGAAAAAGCGATAACTAACGTCCAACCAGAATACGAAGACTGTGCAGAACTTGCGCGGAAACACAATATTCCTTGGCGAGAAATTCAGCGGCTAGGGCTACAGAATTGGTACGCGCAAACAGCGACAGCTATGAGCAACTAATCCCTTTGGCAGACTAAATAGCAAAAAAGCCCGCCTAGGCGGGCTCAGTATTAATGTAGCCCAAGACTTCCAGTCTGTGGGCATATAATAGCATGCTATTGTGAGTTAATTAACAGCATCTTTGATGGCATCACCAGCCTTTTCCAACAAGTTCTCAGTGTTTTCAGCCGCCTCTTGACCTTTCTCAGCAACAGTGGTCTTAGCATCTGTTAAGTTTGTGCTCACTGAATTGCCAGCGTCTTCAACAGCACGCTCAGCACTTATCTTTGCGTCTTCAGCAGAACGTTGAATAGTTTTCGCTGTACTCTGAGCAGCATCGCTGGTGTTTGCTTTGATATTTTCAATTCCTTGCTTGGTTCCTTGAACCAAATCCTCAGCAGTACCTTGAGCTTTTTCTTGAATATTTTCAGCACCTTCTTGAAGATTTCTGCCTATTTCTCCTCTATCTTCAACCACGCGGCGAATATTTTCTGCTGGGTTACTCGAACTGTTCTGAATGTTTTGTTCTGCATTTTGTTTGAGAGCTTCAGCCTGAGCTTTTACTTTAGCTTTGTTGGTTCTGGGGTCAACATCACTAAAGTTATTCATCCCACCTTCATTGGGAGAAAGCACATTACTTCCTTTTGGAACGTATGTTTCAGAATTAGGAGGTGCAGATTGCTCCCCTACAGTTTGACGAGGCGTTGTTGCAGCTACAGAACTACAAGCTTGTGTAAAAAACAGGATCATTCCTGCCGCAACAACTGTTAGAAGTTTGATTGGGCGAATGTTTTTCAACAAAGCAATAACTTTTTTCACGGTGCGACTCCTTTTGTTTGTATGACAAAGTCAAACATTAACCAAGAACTAACTCACTACTTTTATATCTTGGATTTACTCCAAATTTGAAATAGAAACACGGTTTCTATTTGTTTACTGCTGGATTGGGTGTCAATTCAGGTCTATCACTAGCTTCATCTGCCTTGTCTTTCAAAAAGCCTGAAGCTTCCTGAATCGCTTCCCCAACAGTTTCAAGTCTGTTTTGAATTCGCTTGCCTACATCAGATTGACGCTGATTTAAACCACCTGGTTCAGGCTGCCCTATGTTTTCCTTAGTTTTGATCGGCAATTCTGCTTCTTTGTAAGCTCTCCCTTCTGGTGTTTCAGCACCTGGGTAAAGTATCCCTTCTGTGTTGACACCAGAAGCAATTAGTAATTGCGAATTAAACTGTGAGCTAGCTTGGTCGTGTCCAGACTTAGACATCTTCTCGTTGACATATTTATCCCCACCACTTTTATAGGGATTATTTGCACCACCAGCTTGCACAGCAGGATTATCTGGATTTGCTCCTTGAGTATTTGCTGCATTACCACAAGCCGTGCTTACTATCAACAACAGCCCAGCTAAAAAGACTGTCACAATCTGACGCAGCCGCAGTTTTTTTATAAAAGCAGTCAAACCGTTCACAAATTCCTCCTGTCAACTACAAAACACTACAAACAAGAACAATATCTTCTAAATATCTGACCAACAATTTCTAACACTACAAAGGCAAGAACAAAGGATGCCTCTAGCAAAGGTCACATTTTGATTTATACTTATTTCCTCTTACTCTCTAACTTTAGAGAGATATAAGTTACTATAATTAGCTTTTAATTTGCTTACGTTAATTCAGGTTATTTTAAGTAGTGTATGAATATTTAGTTATCTATCTATGCTCACAATTATCAACTAGTAAAAAATATTAAGCCTGAAATTTTAAGAGTTTCTAGTATATTTCTTGAAACTAATTTGTCGAATAAAAAATACCGGCTGAATCATACGCTCGTGTAGTATTTGAGATATTTACATAAATTCACACAAGAGAGAGAAACTCATCAGTAAATATAAATAGTTTCTTGATTTCATGATATTTTTTGGCAAAATCGCTACAGAAACTTGACTAATCTATTAACAATTTTTGCGGGTCATCTTGGGATATATGGCTGATATCCCATATGATTTGATGTAGTCAGTCAGTAGGCAAATCTATAAGTTTAATTACCAAAATGAGCAAGAAAATTTTACGCTGGCTAATTTTAGGTGGAACGTTATTTTTTCTGATAAAAGCTTTTAAGGATAATTGGCAAGAAGTCGCTAGTATCCATATTGATGCAGGGGGATGGGCAATTTTGGCGATCGCCACAGGTGTCACACTACTCGCACACACTTGGGCAGGTTGGGTATGGACTTGGGTTCTTCGAGAATTAAATCAACCTGTCCACTCTTTCCAGTTCATTCAAGTTTACCTCAAAACAAATCTCGCTAAATATATACCAGGTAATATCTGGCATTACTACGGAAGAATTATAGCAGCAAAAAATGCAAATGTTTCTACTGGTGCAGCAACCCTGAGTGTATTGCTAGAACCTCTACTGATGGCAGCAGCTGCTTTAATTGTTGTTTTACTTAGTAGCCAATTTCTAACTGAAAAAACCACCATAATTATACTCATCGTACAACTACTAGGTCTATTAGGAGTGCTTTGTGTTTTACATCCCAAGTTCTTGAACAAAGCGACTCACCTATTGCAGCGTATAAAGGTAAAAAAGTCTGCTTCCAACATCCAGCAAGCAGTTCCCTGGAGTCTAGAACGCTATCCCCTACGACCTTTGATAGGAGAATTGGGCTTTTTGGGACTACGCAGCGCAGGATTTATATTAACTTCACTTGCTTTGACTCCTTTAAACTTTAGTCAAATTCCTTTATTACTTGGTGCTTTTAGTTTCGCGTGGTTACTAGGGTTAGTGGTTCCAGGTGCACCTGGTGGGTTGGGTGTGTTTGAAGCTACGGCGATCGCACTCTTACAGCAACACTTCCCCACTGCAGTCGTCTTGGGCACAACTGGTTTGTATCGTCTCGTGAGCATTATTGCTGAAACTGCTGGTGCTGGCTTATCTTGGCTTTACGAACGCCTTTTTCAGTCCTGAGTTTTCAGAAGCGAGCACTGTCTTTGTTGATGAGATTTGTTGCAAAATCGGGGGTCGTTATCAGTGACTGGGACTGAGCCTTCGTCTCTTACCACCTGTTCAAAAAAAGGTACAGACTGACCTGGGGTTGTCGGTCCAGCATCAACTAATTTAGGCGCCATACCAAATAGGAAAGCCAACAAATCTCCTTCGCGACCAAAAGGATCAAAGAGACCGAGAGAAAACAAGTAAGTCGCTGTGTTGCCAAAGGATTTCTTTCCAGCGAGTCTTGTAGTACCTGGAAAGCGACCGTGTTCTGTAAACTCAGGAATCTCCTCTAGAAAGTTAGTAAAAGTCCAACCTCCCCAAGCACCAAAGGTCAGGTTCTTTGCCAAACGCCATTGTAATGTTGCACCAACAGCATGGGTTTGAGCAGGAAAATTTCCAAGTTCTACTCCAAGCCCAGGATCGGCATCGAGAATCTTCAGATCCTAAGGGATGATCTGCGAACTTTGCGTAGCGTGCTCGTCGGGCATATTTTGAATTTTGAATTTTGAGAGAAGTTTGAGCGGAGGTTTCCTCCGTCCCGTGCGGGTCTGGTGGAGGAGACTCAAATCTATACCCTATGCCTGCCTTCGCCTGCGGCGAACGGGCACGCTAGCCCCGAAGGGGACGCTACGCAAACGCTATCGGTGATTTTGAATTTATAAATGGGGGTGGAGGGACTTGAACCCACACGACCGTTTAGGGTCAACGGATTTTCATTCTCCCGCAGCTTTCACTGCTGCCTAGTAGGTTAAATCACCCAATAAGGCTTTGAGAATTGGACTCTCTCTTTACCCTCGACTTTACGTTAGGGTAGCTCCCGTCGAGTCTCTGCACCTTCCGCATTGATCATTCGTCATTTGTTGTTAGTCATTTGCTAGTAACAATTAACTAAAAACGAAGGACAAAAGACAAACTTGGCTTGGCTCAGGATTGCCATATCTGTTATCAGATTTAGGTTTCCCTGAATTTGAGAGCAGTCACTTGCTGGATTTCTCCATCAAGGCTCAGTTATCTAAGTCCGTAGCGTCTACCATTCCGCCACACCCCCCTGATATATTTGGGAGTCAGTTGTGGAGGTAAAAAATAACCTCCTCATCTATTCCAGCATTAAATGCGTTATTTGTCCAATTTTGCACTTGCACGCTGGTAAATTTGAGATTCTTGAGTCGAAATTGAGGCTTTAGGTTTTCCTAACTTCTCTGTTACTTTCGTTGCCGCACCTTTTGGGTTTGCTAGTCGCTGACGCCGGAGTTATCCTCAAACCAGCTTGCTCACCATTACAGATGCTTGCTCAAGCATTTCTCGTGTGTGTTGTACAGCACTGGTTGTTTACTATAGCATATTTTTTAGATAATAGATCAAAAAATAAAAGCAAAGGCAGAAATAATTTTCTCTATGTTTATTATTTAATCTTCGTTCCTCATATTAGGGCAACAATATTTCCAACAGCCAAGGCATTCAGCCTATTATGGAAAACAGATGCACCACATGGTCTTTTCTACTGAGAACCAAGAAATTATGGTTGTAGCGCTACTGTATCTGATTTTGGCTGGAGCTTATCTTTTAGTCTTACCAGCGGCTGTTCTGTTTTACTTAAACTTACGGTGGTATGTCGCTAGCTCTCTAGAACGTGCCTTTATGTACTTTTTGGTCTTCTTCTTCTTTCCGGGTTTGTTGCTCCTGTCGCCGTTTGTAAACCTGCGACCCCGACGGCGACAAATTGAAGTTTAACAAAATTGGTAGGTCATAACTCTCATGCGACGCATTGACGCTATCGGAATTGGCTTTGGCATTTTTGTTGCAGGCGGCTTGGCGTATGTCTTACTGAAACTGGTAGGCATAGATAGCTCGAAAGCTGGTATTTGGAGCCAAGTCTTATTATTTGTTGGTTTGATTGGCTGGTTGTTTACCTATGCTTTCCGTGCGGTGGGAAAAAATATGACCTACCACAAACAACGGGAACAATATGAAGAAGCTTATTTGCAGAAGCGCTTGGAAGAACTCACTCCCGAAGAACTCGCAAAAATTCAAGCCGAGATAGAACAAGAACAATCCCAGGTGTAAATTTGTTCTTTGTGCTTTATTAGGAGCCACTGCGCCGGTAGTGGCTCCTAATCACAACTATTTGCCACCTTTGAACCTTTTAAACATCAGTACCGCAAGTTCTGCAGGAATTTGCGTCTGTTGAGATTCCTCTGGCGTATTGGTGAGCCAACGCTTTGGCAAACCACACCGCCCTTGCAACGAGGCGAAGACAGTTGGTAGTGCCGTCGAATCTCTCCCAAGTAAAGAAAATATTTGTTTCAAAGCAGCGATGACGACAACTTGATATATGCTTAATAAGTTAAACCTGATTAACTCAAGCGAGGTAGATTAAAAAAGTTTAACAAGCGAGTTTTGTTACTTTCCTTGGTAGACAATTTCATAGATATCGTCTTGAATATATAAAGCAGATATCGAGTGGTGGGATGGTAAAAAACGATTCTACTTCATGACTGATAATTTGGGTATGTATGATGTAACCAGTAGGGCAAAAGTTTTATGATGAGTGTGAGAGAGTGTCAGATATTAATCATTGTAGTTTCGTCGCAGTCTAGGAGAAAAGGCGATGAGTGAGAGCATGGCATTTATCGGCGGAGTCGCCGTGGCTGGGCTTGCGGCTCTCGTGTTACTAAAAGGTGCAGGAGGAAACCCTCTACCTAACTACACAGTTGGCTCACAACTACCAGCTGTGGTAGCACCTTCAGGAATGATGCCGCCAACTGCGACTTATCCTGGGCAGCCATATCCGAATCCAGCGCCAGTCAGTCCAAACAACGAAGAAATGCGCGTACAGACGGAACGGCTGAAGATGGAAAATGAAGGACTGAAAAATGAAAACAATGGTCTTAAAACCCAAGTCCAACAACTCCAGTCCCAACTCCAACAAGTTTATAACTACCAAGTCCAATTAAATCAGCAAAACCAACAACAAAATGCAGCGCAGTTACAGCACCAGTCTGAAAATCGTTGGTGGTCTTCTCCGGTTGTTTGGGCAGTAGGAGGCATGACTCTCACGGTAGGTGGTGGTATTGTGGTCGCTGGTGTCTTGGCTTTATTCTCGCCAAAAGACCGTCCCACTCGTACCGTACAAGTGATTCATCCTTATAACGGTCCCACTCCACCGCTTGCTCCTATACGTCGCGCTGAGTTCCTGCCTCCTCGTACCGAAAGACGAGTTGAAGCACAAGAATACGATGATATGTATTAAAAGTTTCAGCAACTAACAGTTAACACTGAGTCATAAATCCCTAGAGTCATTAATCATAGGCTGTTAGATTAGTCTACCAATTTGTAGTAATCAGACCAAAAACTATTTTCATCGCAGCGTTCTTGCTTTGGAGTTATCAAGGTGACATTCCTCGTGAGAATGCTCTGGATTTGGAAAACAAATAAGACTGGTTAATTTTAGGAATACGACGTCTTTATGTTTACTATCGAGCATAGTAAGTCGTATTCATACAAAACAAAAAGTCAAGACTGTTGTATAACCCACGTTCCGTACCTTGAACTGTCAAACAGCATAATTATTTAGAAAAAATCATTTTCAAAGTCATTAATTATGCCTTTATACTGAGATAAATATTTTTTTAAAATACACTTCATCAGTACGTTGAGTATTTTAAATAGCATCTTTGCATCTTTAACAGTTATTAGTTATCAGTTATCAGTTATCAAGTACCAGTTATCAGGTAGGAAACGGACTCGTCCACCCCTTGTTCACTGGGTAGGTAGCTGTTTACTGCGATGCTGTTTTAAAAACAGTAAAAACCTTTAACAGTCCGTTGAGGGTGCGGAAGATGGGATATCACACTACTGAAGAGAAAGCCAACTCAATATAAAAGTTTTCAGATGTTCTATATATAAAAAAAGAGAATACGTTTACGCCTACGTTACTGTAGCTCCAAAATTGGCTAAAATGACCTGTTTGATATTGCCCTATGCCAACACACAAATGATGAATTTATTCCTCAAACAAGTTTCACAAGATTTTGCGGAATATTTCATCGTTATGCAAGTGGACAAAGCAGCTTGGCATCGCTCGAAAAACTTGGAGATTCCTGAGAATATTCGCCTGTTAGAGCAACCATCTTATAGTCCTGAATTCATGCCAGTTGAACATATCTGGGAGGACATTAGAGAAAACTACTTTTACAATCGAATATTAAAGTCAACAACTAGGGGTATAAGGGTATAAGGGTATAAGGGTATAAGGGTGTAAGGGTGTAAGGGTGTAAGGGTACAATCAGTGGGGGCTATGACACCAAGGCTGATTGGGGACCACTGAATCAGAGATTCAGTGGGGGCTATGACACCAAGTGTTCCGGGGGTAGGGGAGCCACTCCGTTGGGCGGCTATGCCAACTTGAAGGATGTAGCGTTGTACTAAAAAAAACACGATTCTTCTTTTCACGCCAGATACCTAGGTCGGGAGACCCTCATCAAGTACTGGCTCACGCCACATGCACGCCACATGCTACCCTGCGGGAAGCCGCCCTCCGGGCGTCTACAACGGAGGGAACCTCCGCACCGCAGTGGCTCCTCAACGCTTAAAGCGCGCACGGTGAGACAGCGCTGCAGGAGGGTCTCCCGACCTAGGCGACTGCGTTCGTCGAAGACGTGCCGAAGGCATACCCGAAGGGCAGTGGCTCCCCTACACCCCTACACCCCTTCTTGGTCAATATCCAAAGTAGTAGATGAACTTTGTAAGGGACTTAAGACCTTGCATCTAACCCGGAACCTCTGTGTTCCATGACCTATTTCCCACATTTGATAATTAGCTCTTTGAACGCAACTTAGTATTAGCGGTACTAGCCGCCTAGCAGGTCGGGAAACAAGGACTGCATAGCACTGAATTTACTGCACGCGCTTACGAGACCCAGGGCGCACTGACTCTGTATGGGGGCGTTGCCTTCTTTTAGGGATTCAGACTTCATCCCGTCTTTGTACACCTAATTAGCTATTATTATTTTATTTTGTTTTCGTCTTTTGCCTGAAAACTAGATTCTCAAATCCCAATGCAAACAACTCCGCTTATCAGTTCGGTGCTCACTGGTGCCTTACTATTATCCTCTTTATTATCCTTTGGAGGAAAAATTGCTCAGGCACAACGAGCGCCGCGTCCCGTCTCTCTACTGACGACTAAATGTGTTAACAGTGGATTCGGCAGTGTTAATCAGCAGGATCTTGATGTTTCTATAGGGAGAGCAGTTTATACTAGTAGGTTTTACCTCGGACCTGGCAACCGCTCTGCCTCAATAACTTGTAACATTAAGCCAGAAAAAAGCACTAAACCTGGGTTTCAAACTTTGAATTTGGGTTTTGGAATGCGTGACAATGATACAAAAAGTCCAAGTGTTGAGGTTAAGATTTACTTAGATGGCAACCAAGCACAAACACGCACTGTTAGTCCGACACAGCAGGCTTCATTGGCGCTTGATGTTAATAATGCCAGCAACGTTGCCATAGAGGCTGTTTGTAGTAGTCCAACCCAATACTGTGATCGAGTTTACTTCTTCAACGCAGGTCTAGAGCGGCCAATTCCTCCCCCACCAACGAAAAAATAGCTTGACAACCGGCAAGGGATCTACAGATAGATTGACTGTTAATTGCTAATTTTTAGCAGTTATAAGTTAGTTATTAGTTTTTTGCTAACAACTAATACCGTTTGTTTGTGAAGTTGCAACATATTTACCCCCCGGCTTCGCCGTCCCCCCTTGCCAAGGAGAGCCAGTGCGTTGGGGAGCCAGTACTGTAGGAGGGTCTCCCGACCTAGGTATCTGGCGTCCGGCTCTGCCGACTTGTAGCATCTGGCGTGGGACTACAGGGGGGTCTTATTATGTGCACCTATGGCATACACAATTGGTATAACCACTAACTGCTAACCAAGGACTATCAATAACGAATCAAAGTTTATTGATAGCTTTGATTACTGATGATTTTCTGGAGTTTCCTGTGGTTCTGAAGTTTCGATATTATCGAAATCATCTATCGTGTCAAGTCCATAATCCTCACTAGAATTTTGATGTTCCAGTTTGGCTTTTTTTTGGTTGCTAGGATTGCCTAGTTGAGGAAGCTCTTGTTTTGCTATATGGTCGGCTGCTTGTTGAAATAATGGCTCTACTTTGTTTCGCCAGTACTGAATATTGGGTAGTTTTTCTGGATGGTCTTTATAAGCTAATACTTTATCCCATTGTCCATCACCAAGGGCTGTGTCAACGTCTTTGAATAAAGCTTCCGCTTTAGACCAATCTTGCTGCCATTGGGATATCATTTCTGTTGTTTCCTTGACAGCTTTAGGATTTGGATTGATTGTTTTTAACAGGGCGATCGCACCCTGTAAATCTCCCGATTCGTACTTCTGTTTTGCTTGTTCCACAACCTTGGAACCACTTTTATCCAAAGTGGTAGGCGTTGATTTACTTGCTGATAAACTTTTTGATGTTTCTGATTGTTTTGACTCGGGTAATGATGACGTTGCTGCATCAACTATAGGTTCTGTTTTTGGCTTAGGTGCAGGGCGAGCAGCAATAAGGTCAGTATCATCCACTGTTTTGACTGCAGTCCCCTTGTCTCGCAGGCAAGAGACCCATTGTTCGTTGTTTTTGATAATTTCTGAGTTTGCCCAAGCTGTTTGTGTAGGATCAAGTTTAACCTCTACCCAACCGCGTTTTGTTCGTCTGCCTGTTACCTCAAATTTAGTATCTTTATTAACAGCTTTGATAATAGAATCATCATTAATAGAAGTTGGCTCAGAACGGATATTAGAATTTTCCTGAACAACCACTAAACAGTTTTCTGCTGAGGTCGTGTTGTCATTAATAGCAAAATTAGAAGCAAAACCTTGAACATTTTTAACCACAGCTGGGGTCACAGCAGCACCACCACCAACTAAAATTCCTATAATCATCAACTGTAATAAATCTGGTCTATTAGAACCTTTGGACGGAGATTTGGGAGTTGCTGGTGCTAGTTGGAGAACTGGATTTGCTGGGGCAACGGCGATGGTTTTTTGACGAGACAGTGGAGATAAGGCAGATGAAGACTTAATTGGTTGGTGGCTAGAAGTTGTATTTGTATATTCCCTGGGCGTGTAGCTTGAGGAAAGTGACTGTAATGCTTGTAGTGCTTCTGATGCGCTTTGGAAGCGGTCTTTGAAATGATAACGCACCATCTTGCTTAACACGGCTTCCAAGCCGTCGCTGACAGGAACTAAATGCTGCCAGAGGGTTTCTCCAGTGTTAGGATCTTCTTGGAAATCTACTGGTGCGACTCCTGTGAGCGCTTGAATAGCGATGATGCCTAGAGCGTACATATCACTGTTGGGACGGGGTTTGCCTTGACCTTGTTCCGTGGGCATATAGCCAGGAGTGCCAATGGCTACAGTCGCAGAGTGATGAACTGCCGTAAACATTGGCGATCGCCCAGCATATCCCGCACCTCGCAATTGTTTGACAGCCCCAAAATCTACGAGAACGAGTTTTTTATCTGAGGCGCGACGGATAATGTTATCTGGCTTAATATCGCGATGAATGACGCTGTGTCCGTGGACAAATTTCAGGATGTCCAGAACTTCCAGCAGCAATTCAATAACTTGGCTTTCACTCCACCGGTGATTGGGAACCAATTCGTCACCCAGAGGATGCCCTTCAATAAACTCTTGTACTAAATAAAATTCTTGATTTTCGTCAAAATAAGCCAAAAGCCGAGGAACTTGGTCATGATTGCCCAATTGTTCTAACGTTTCAGCTTCACTCTGAAACAGCCGTTTGGCGGTGTCAAACATCTTAGCTTCCGAATTGGCAGGCTTAAGGTGCTTGACAACGCAAATCGGGTTCCCTGGTCGTTTTGTATCTTGAGCGATGTAAGTTTCACCAAATCCTCCTGTAGCAAGGATTCTAATAACTCGGTAACGATGATCTAGTAGCTTGCCTATCATATTCACTCCCCAGCGATAACACCCAATTTAAGAAAGGGTAATAAATATCTCCAATAATTTCTCAATGAAATCCGCTATCTTGAGAAAAGATTTAAATGTAAAACACAGTTTTTTAAAAAATACACATTGTTAATTTTTCTTTCATATAGCCCTTGTCAATTCCAATGCCACCTAAAATTAACAACTCAGTAGCGTGGGATCAGGCGGAACTGCTCATGCAACCTGCTTTCATTCGCGTTATCGATAATATTCGCAAGCTGCTTGATGTATCTTCCTGGACGGGAACTTATCAAGATGTCCTGATTTGGCCTACTGGCACTACTGATGAGACGAAAGCAATAGTGACCCAGTTCCTGCAAGAGCTAGAAGCTGCAACACCGGAGCAAGCTTTAGAAATCAGAGAAAAACTCTCCCGTCTGCCCATACCCCATCCAGGATATCATTTGTCTCTACAGCGTCAAGAGCAAACTGTCAGTATTGATTTATGGGAATTGTGTTATCGCGTGTGTTTTAGTAACTACATTTCCGGGGATGAGACAGCTGACATTGATACTGATTTAATTGATGAAAACGGTGATGTAGACTGGCAGAACTTGGATAATAAAGCCAAAGAATTAGTTGAACAGGTGTTTGCAAATTTACTGGAGTAACTTAACAAAAGAGTTCTGAGGACTTTCTTTGCCATCTGAAAAGAAAAGACGGCAAAAAATGTCCTCAGGTTTCCAAGATCTGAGTCTACAAAAAAAGCGGCTCAGAATGGAATTCTGGGGCGAGACAAACAAAGGTGTAGGGTGGGCATTGCAATGCCCACCCTACTTAATTCTACGCAGGCTAAGAGAAGAGAGGAAGGAAGGCGACGCGAAGCTTTTGCGAAATTGGATTAGTTATCATTGAAGTTATTTGTACATCAAAAATTTAGATTTAAATTTATATTTATGGAACCTGTGACACTGACTGCTGTTGCTACTGCGATTGCGCAGGGCGCAGACGCCAAAGGCGTATCGCCACCATACTTTTGACTAAATCACTGGAGAAAGTCGGTGAAAATATTGGGGATGTGGCATGGGTACAAAGTCGTAATTTAATCGAACAACTCCGCAGTAAAAGTAAGTTGCCATTGCTAACCGATGCTGTAGAGGGAAATGAACCGCAGCGATTAAATTATGGACAAGCGGTGCTAGAACTGAAAGCAGCAGCAGACAAAGATCCGGAAATTGCCAAAGCGGTTGTTGAAGTGGAAGCAGCAGCCAAAGCAGATCCAAAAGTGGCTCAAACAGCCGAAGAAGTAGAAAATACCCTCAAGTCTGAACAACCAACTATCCAAAATCTGACGAAGCTGGCAGAAAAAATTGGGGTTGTGAATCAAGGCACAGTCAATAACCAAACTATTAACCAGACGATAATATGACAGCAGTCGTCCGACGGGGAGGATCGGACAAAGTTAACTCCCATTGACTGGCGCAAAGTTTGCGATGCGATGCTGAAACAGCAGCAAGAATCCCAGAGGCTAAGACGGAAAGTCACTGAGATGGGATGTGAGGTGAATGTTCATGTACCACTGGGATTAGTGGAACGCAAACAACAGTCTCGCCGGGAGATGGATAAAAATTGTCAGCTAAATGAGGTGTATGAAGTAGAGAAAGAAGCGATCGCCCAAATTTATCAACATGACGAGTTTCTCCAACAGGTGATTGAGCAAACTCCCACAGGAAAAAACAAGCACGTTGCGATTATTGGCGAACCGGGAGCAGGAAAAACGACTTTGTTGGGGGCGATCGCTCGTTTCATCAAGTCACAAACTGAAAACTTCCCCATTTTTATTTCTCTGGCTAGTCTGGAAAAAAGGACGTTAGAAGAATATCTCCTCAAGACATGGCTCCCAGAAGCGATGAGATTATCTCATCCTGAAGTTGTTGTCACGTCGCAAATTGAGCCGCAGATTCAGCAAGAGTTCATCAAACGCTTCCAGCAGGGTGGGGTGTGGCTGCTGTTGGATGGTGTGGATGAGATGGGTTTTGATTCACCTGTTCGGGCGTTAGATACAATTCAAAAACAACTCACTTCCTGGCTGACTCAGGCGCGGGTGGTGCTAACTTGTCGGCTGAATGTCTGGGATGCTAGCGTAAACAATCCGCTGAGTGGGTTTGACACATATCGCACTCAGGATTTTCAGCCAGAGCAAATTGACGAATTTATTCAGAACTGGTTTGCTGATGCCAAAAATCCACAACGAGGCGAACAACTACAAGCGAAATTAAAAGAAACTGGAAGAGAACGCATCCGCGAATTAGTCAAAAATCCGCTGAGGTTGGCGCTGTTGTGTCAGATTTTCTATTTGGATAAGCAAGCAGAATTGCCAAAAACCAAAGCAGGATTATACGACAGGTTCCGCCGCTATTTCTATGAGTGGAAACACAACGATGTCAAGAATCGGGAGGAATTGCACGTCTATCTGGGGAAATTAGCCGTAGCAGGAATAGACAGCCGAGCAAGATTTCGCTTGCGGGAAAGTCTTGCAAAGGAAATAGACGAAAAGCTGTTCAAATTAGCCGGTGATTTGGGTTGGCTAAATTTGGTAGATCGAGATTCTCAAACTGACGAAGCCGTTTATGCCTTTTTCCATCCTACGTTTCAAGAATATTTTGCAGCGTGTGGAATTCCAGATTGGGACTTTTTCTTAGCCCGTGAACACAAAAATAAACCTGTAAAAGATAAAGAGAATTCAGACAAGTACAAGCCTTACCGCATTTTTGAACCGCAGTGGAAAGAGGTGATTTTGCTGTGGTTGGGGCGAGAGGATGTGGAAAGGGAGCAGAAAGAGCTGTTTCTTGAAGCGTTGAGAAAGTTTGAGGATGGGTGCAACAATTTTTATCGGTATCGAGCCTACTTTTTAGCCGGAGCGGGAATTGCTGAGTGTAAGGATTATCTCCACGCAGATGCAATAGTCGCACAAATCGTTAAGTGGAGTGTTAATTTTTATTTTGCAAAAAAAGAAGAAGCCAAAACAGCAATACAACAGACGGATCGCACAAAAGCAATCAAGGCTTTAGTTGAGTTAATCCAAAACTCTCAGTCTGAATTTACCCGTATGCTAGCGGCAGAAAGCTTAGGGGAAATTGACAAGGATAACCCAACTGCAATCAAGGCTTTAGTTGAGTTAATCCAAAATTCTCAAGATGAATTTACCCGTCGGCAAGCGGCATATTGCTTAAGAAAAATTGGCCAGGATAACCCAACTGCAATCAAGGCTTTAGTTGAGTTAATCCAAAATTCTCAAGATGAAGAAATCCGTAGGCAAGCGGCAGAAAGATTAGGGGAAATTGACAAAGATAACCCAACTGCAATCAAATTTTTAGTTGAGTTAATCCAAAACTCTCAGTCTAAATCTACTCGTAGGCGAGCGGCATTTAGCTTAGAAAAAATCGGCAAGAATAACCCAACTGCAATCAACGCTTTAGTTGAGTTAATCCAAAACTCTCAGTCTGAATCTACCCGTTGGCGAGCGGCATCTAGCTTACGGAAAATTGGCAAGGATAACCCAACTGCAATCAACGCTTTGGTTGAGTTAATCCAAAACTTTCAAGATGAAGAAACTCATAGACGAGCGGCATCTAGCTTAGGGGAAATTGGCAAGGATAACCCAACTGCAATAAACGCTTTGGTTGAGTTAATTCAAAACTCTCAGTCTGAATCTACCCGTAGGCGAGCAGCATCTAGTTTAGGGAAAATTGGTAAGGATAACCTAACTGCAATCAACGCTTTAGTTGAGTTAATCCAAAACTCTCAATCTGAATCTACCCGTAGGGAAGTGGCATCTAGCTTAGACAAAATTGGCAAGAATAACTCAACTGCAATCAAGGTTTTAGTTGAGTTAATCCAAAACTCTCAGTCTAAATTTACCCGTAGGCAAGCGGCATTTAGCTTACTGAAAATTGACAAGAATAACCCAACTGCAATCAAGGTTTTAGTTGAGTTAATCCAAAACTCTCAGTCTAAATTTACCCGTAGGCAAGCGGCATTTAGCTTACTGA
>NZ_JXCA02000022.1:120055-354841 GCF_000828085.3 Scytonema tolypothrichoides VB-61278 | reverse complement strand
ACGCTTTAGTTGAGTTAATCCAAAACTCTCAGTCTAAATTTACTCGTAGGCAAGCGGCATCTAACTTAGGGCAAATTGACAAAGGTAACCCAACTGCAATCAACGCTTTAGTTGAGTTAATCCAAAACTCTCAGTCTGAATCTACTCGTAGGCAAGCGGCATCTAGCTTAGGGCAAATTGACAAAGGTAACCCAACTGCAATCAACGCTTTAGTTAAGTTAATCCAAAACTCTCAAGATGAAGATACCCGTAGGCAAGCGGCAAAAATTTTATGGCGCAGCGCCGAAAATATGCCCTACCCTAAGTTTTATCAACTTTTGCATCAGGGACGGGGTGATGTTTTCAAGCGGTTGCTTAATTTTTCTAAACGCTTGCTCAGGCGGATAGGCGATAGTATCTAAAATAAAGTTATATGAACAAGCCTGAAAAAGAACTGGAACTACATTTGCGATCGCGTGCCGCAGAAACAGTATCGATAAGAATACCAACAGACACGTTGGAATCACTCAAAAAAGTAGCTAATAGTAAAGATATGTCACCTGAAGCTTTAATTAAGTTTTATATTGGACAAGGTTTGCGGCAAGATTTAGCGAAATTATTTTCTGAGAAGATGTTTGGAAAGTCTAATTGAGTACACAAAATTGTCGTAGATCCCCCCAACCCCCCTTAAAAAGGGGGGCTATTTTTGCCTTTTACCCCTTAAAAAGGAGGCTGTTTTAGCCTTTTACCCCCTAAAAAGGAGGCGATTTTAGCCTTTTACCCCCTTTTTAACTCTGTCGCCGCAGGCGGGGGGATCTTATCCGAACTTATTGGGGGTGGGGTTCGGTGGTGTATTGCAAGGAAGTCAGAAGCGCTATAAATTAAGTTACAGTATCTCACCCATATTTGCTAAGATTTTCAATGCTCACAACCTAGCGGCAAACTGTGAAGATATAACTATGTCTACATCTGCCATTGACACCAACGACGCAGCAGCAATCCAAGCGGTACAAGAGGGAGTTGCTGTGTGCGATCGCTCTTTTTGGGGACGGATCAAAGTTTCGGATGGCGATCGCCTCCGCTTCTTGCACAACCAAAGCACAAACGACATCCAAAGCCTCAAGCCAGGACAAGGCTGTGATACGGTTTTTGTGAATTCTACCGCCCGGACTCTTGACTTGGCAACAGCATACATCCTGGAAGATGCCGTGTTGTTGCTGGTTTCGCCAAACCGTCGCGAGTTTCTCATGCAATGGCTAGATCGCTACATCTTCTTTGCTGACAAGGTGCAATTGACAGATGTCACTGACGAAACTGCCACCATTAGCGTTATTGGACCAAAAAGTGATGCTGTTGTAGAAAAGCTGGGTGCTGAAACAATTATCGGTCAAGCTTATGGTCATCACATTTCCATCCCTTCAGTTAATGGAGGTTTGATAGGCGTTGGTAGTGGTTTGGCTTCCCCTGGCTATACTCTGATTTTGCCAGCTTCTAGTAAACAAGAAGTTTGGAGTCAAATTCTAGAAGCTGGGGCAGTTCCAATCAGCGATTCTACTTGGGAAAAGTTACGAATATTACAAGGACGTCCCGCTCCAGAGCAGGAACTCACTGAGGAATACAATCCCTTGGAAGCTGGTTTATGGCAGACTATTTCCTTTAATAAGGGATGTTATATCGGACAAGAAACCATCGCCCGACTCAACACATACAAAGGTGTTAAACAGCACCTATTTGGAATTAAATTAAGTGGTTATGCTGAGCCAGGAAGTGTGATTACCATTGGCGATGAAAAAGTTGGCAAACTGACGAGTTACACCAAAACCCTTGATGGTGACTTTGGGCTTGGCTACATCCGCACCAAAGCTGGTGGTGCAGGTTTGAAAGTCCATGTAGGAGACGTTGAGGGCGAAGTCGTAGAAATTCCGTTCGTTTCTCACGACTACCCACAGTTTTGATGAGTCATTTCATGGAACGAAACGCGTTTACTCTCTATCCCATCCGACACCTTGACAAGAGTCATCTATCCAATTGGCTAAACGAGTAGTTCTAGCAGGTGGTGGGTTAACTTGATGAGCAAGATTTTTGTTTGGAGTTGTTACAAGCCTACTTTTAGTTTCCACCTTGGTAGCCAGGGCAATAGATGAAACTGCAGATGAAACAGCTTTGCTTTCCACTTTCCTGGGAATGACAGCAGCCGATGATACAGGTTTGCTTTTACTTTCCCCATCAGAAACAACAGCAGGTAATGATTTGGGTTTGCTTTTATTTTTTTTGCGTGTAGCACGGCTAACAGATGGCACGGATTGACTTTTGCTTTCAATTTCGGTTTTTGAAAATGCAACCAAAGGTATAAACTGGCTTTTGCTTTCCACCTGAGTGCTAGCAGGTGTCATCAAAGGCGTAGAGTTGCTTTCCTTCTGAATGCTAGCGACTTCAAGAGATTGTAATGATTGACTGAAACTTTTCTCCTGATTAGTAGTTGCAGCAAAAGTCAAATATTTAGACTCGCTAAGCGTTTGAAAAGGAACTGCGGTAGTTACTGCAACAGATGGTACAGGTTTGCTGTTATTTTCTTTTATTTCTTTTTCTTCTTTTGCTGTGATAACTATATTGGGAGTTACAGACTGATGGTCAGGCAATGTCTGGAAAGCAGACTCACTGTTAACCTGGTTTTGGGCTACAGAATCAGCCGATTCTACCAAGTGTAACTGCTCCTCAGGATTAAAGTTAAGACCCAAAGCTACAATAATCTGATCTGGATCGTTGTTGAGTTCGCAAATCAAAGGCAAAACTTCTTCAAGCTGTGAGTCTAAAGCAGACAAAGTTGCCAAAATAAAACCAGAGTTCGGGCGACGTTGACCATCGTAAGTTCCCCAAACTCGTATTTTTTCCAGCCACGAACGATTCTTGTAGTAGTAACTTACCCACTTAAATTTCAAAGACTGACGTAGCTGCTGAATATTCATGATGAGATGTTCTGGTTCAGTCAAAAAAAGTACAGATCTCTATCATCGCTAGAAACTGTTCAAAATCAACCATTACCGTTTGGATGAAATCGACAATAAAGCATCTGTGTCACTCTTTGACCGCCACGTAAATGCTGTTCTACCAATAGAGGTACTTCTCTCGGAGAGACACCACTATACCAAACGATATCAGGTAGCACTAACACCATTGGTCCATTACCGCATTGTCCCAAACAGCTAGAAGCAGTTATAGTCACTTCCGGAGTTGGTGACGCTTCAAAAGCAGCTAACACCTTGGCTGCACCTTGCTTACGACAAGTGCGATTTTGGCACACGCGCACGCACTTAGGAACAACAAGTGGCGTTGCTAATGAGTCAGATGATTTCGATATATTTTCCATTTGTTACCCCCTTATACCATTTAACTTTAATCTTGATACAAGTAGGCACCGGGGGGTATGTGGTCAATACTCTTCATCGCGGGTTGAATTCCGCACTCATTACATTCTGACTTCTAACTTCCAACTTCCAACATCTAACTTCCGACTTCTTCTTTTTGACATTTCTAATTCTAAATCCAAGAATCAAACCACATCCGCATTGGTTTATATTCAAAATTTGAAAGAGGTAAACCTAAATAAATAGGCATCCAAAAAACAAAAGCACTCACAATAATAAAGGTAATGGTCACACCAACAGCGCGGAGTGGGATATGATAACTGCGCAAGCACTGAGAAACAAGCCAAGCGATCGCTAAAAATGCAAACACCACACCCGTCATATAGTGGTAGATAAAAACGCAACGATTTACTCCCACCCAAGGCAGTAAATTAGCAAGATAATTAATGACTAAATATAAGCCAATCCAAGTATCAACACTCAGTGTCCTAGGAGGAGAAAAGCGCTTTTGCCTGACCCAAGGAATGAAGAATTGCCGCACCAGCATTCCAACTAAAAACAAAAGTGCCGCAACACCAAACCACCATAAAAATGGATTGCCCATTGCATGGACATCGTAAATAATTTTCCCCGCACCTGCAGGCAAAGGAGGTCCCATAACAGGTGGTGGTTCCTTAAGACTTTCTGCTGTTTGGTAAAAATACGCCATTGGTCGAGTCATCAAGGGCCACTTATACCAAGCAGCACAGTAAGGATGCACTTTAGGAGTATTACCACCAAGACGTTCATGAAACAGTAAAATTTGCTTGTGTAGTTCTAGAAATCCATAGCTTGTATTTAAGAGTAAATGAGGTATCCAAATTAAACTGTAAACAATTAAAGGGAGAAAACCGAAATAAATAATAATGTGAATTAGATGAAGTTGAGTTAATTTTTGCAATGGCGTTAGATTGACCTGTCCATTATTATTGGAAGATTCCGAACTGACATTTTCCGGAAAATGGTTCTGTGTTTTAGTCCCAAAGAAGCCAGAGTTAGACAGGGTTAGGGAAGACAATGAAGAATTTTTTTGACTGCGTTTTCTTCCACTTCTGGTCTGGGGAGGATGAGAAATAAATTCTTGTTGAAGTTGAGGCGAAGTTTCGTTGTCAACAAAGCTGAAAGATTGCCACCAGCGAATTCCCCAAGCTAATATCCAGATGAGGTAAGTTCCTAGCAAGAACCACAAACCATTCCACTTGGTAGCAGCTGATGCACCAAAAGCGATGCCCGAAAGTACTAACCAAAAACTGCGTTGTTTTCTTTGTTTTGCTAATGCTAATAAGAAAAACCACTGTCCTAGCAATCCAAAGATGACAATATATTGGTTGATGAGGGCATAGCGAGATTCTACAAGAAATATGCCATCACAAGCGGTGAACAAACCAGCAAGTAAAGCAAAACCACGACGATAACTTATCTGATAGGCAATGGCGGCGACTATTATAGGAATAAATGAACCAGAAAAAGCATTCATCCAACGATAAGTGACAGGTGACATGACTGAACCAGTAAACCCATTCACCTCATCTTGCCAAAAGGGAACATGGTTACCAATCCAAATTCCCAGTGCAATCATATACTTACCTAGTGGTGGATGACCATCAAAAAATGGCGTGTGGGTAAGGTAGTTATTACCAAATTTAGCGTAGTAAACTTCGTCAAAGACAAAGGTGTTAAATCTTCCCAATCCCCAAAATCGCAAGGCGAGTGACAGCAGAAATATACTCACCATGCCAATCCGAAACCACTTTTTATTCATGGGTCACTAGTTCTGAGTCAATAGTCAATAGTCAATAGTCCTTTTGCAAAAGTGATCTTCCAATATTTGGAACCACAGATGAACACAGGTTAACACAGATAAATCAACTCCAGACTTGCACGCCAATTGCACTCCATAAGGGAGTTGGGTCAAATCTACAAAAATCCGGGCGAAGGTTGAACTCTCGCCCGGATTTTTACAGGTTTAATTAAGGGGCATACAACCCCTAGAAACCATAATTTATCTATCGTTTTGGTGTTGTGACCAAATACGCGTTGGTAATCCCCAAACGTAAATAAAACCTTCTGCTGCCTTATGGTCAAATTTATCTTCAGCACCATAGGTTGCCAAGTCGGGAGTATAGAGGGAATTTTCGGAAGTACGCCCAACTATGGTAGCGTTACCTTTGAATAATTTCACCCGCACAGTTCCAGACACTCGTTCTTGTGTCTTTTGAATAAAGGCATCCAGTGCAGCTTTTAAGGGACTATACCACAGACCGTTGTAAATTAATTGACTGTAAGTCTCCTCAATTCCACGTTTATAATGGGTGACATCTGCTGTTAAAGTCAGGCTTTCTAAATCGCGGTGTGCCTGAATTAACACGAGCAAAGCGGGAGTTTCATAAATTTCCCGCGATTTGATACCTACCAAGCGGTTTTCTACCATGTCGATGCGCCCAACACCGTGATTTCCAACCACTTGGTTTAGTTGTTGAATCAAATCAACTGGGTTGATGAATTCGCCATTAAGGGTGGTAGGAACTCCTCTGGAAAATCCAATTTCAACGTACTCTGGTTTGTCGGGACTGTCGGCGATCGCCTTCGTCATCAAATAAATTTCTTCTGGTGGTTCCACATTGGGATCTTCCAGAGGACCTGCTTCAATACTCCGACCAAGCAAGTTACGATCAATGCTGTAGGGAGACTTTTTCTTCACTGGCGAGGGAATGCCATACTGTTCCCCGTAGGCGATGGTTTCCTCACGACTCATTCCCCATTCTCGCGCTGGGGCAAGTATCCTAAGATTGGGGTTAAGCGCAGCCACGGAAACATCAAAACGCACTTGGTCATTTCCTTTACCAGTGCATCCGTGAGCGATCGCATCCGCACCATATTTTTCTGCCGCTTCTACTAAAGCTTTGGCAATCAACGGACGAGCAAGGGCAGTACTTAGAGGATAGCGATTTTCATAAAGAGCGTTTGCTTGAATTGCGCGAAAAGCGTAGTCTTTCACAAAGTCCTCTTTGACATCCACCACCAGCGATTCACTGGCACCTGATTTCAAAGCTTTTTCTCTGACAGGTTCTAGTTCATCCCCCTGTCCTAAATCTGCTGCTAAAGTGATCACTTCTTCCACACCCCATTCATGCTTGAGGTAAGGAATGCACACAGAGGTATCTACACCACCAGAATAAGCCAAAACAACTTTCTTCGCGCGACCCATTAGTCTCTCCAGTTAGCAAAACTCAACAATGAGTCACTATTATCTAACCTATTTCGGTGTATTTTTCAACTCAAGAATCTTATCATAATCTGTTCATATTCTCAATATTTTTCATCAGAGCACCGATTATTGGAAATTTTTTGTTGTTATCATTTCTTCTCTAGGGATAGCATTGAAATTAAATCTTGCTTGAATAAAGGATGAATTGGCATTGCTGCCAAAGACTTAGGCTTAGTAAGTTGTAAAGTTATCTCATTGATGCCAAAAGTTTGCTCTAGATGAGTTTGTAATTGCCCGAGTAGGCGATCGCGTTCTTCCACAGTCGCACAATCCACACTCAGATGAACGCAAAGCATCACCTGTTCTCTGGTTATTCTCCAAATGTAGAGTTTTTCCACCTGCAAAACCTTCGGAAAAGATTTCAGAAAAACTTCCACCTCAGCAGGGTTAATTGATTTTGGTGCGTACTCCAAAAGAATTGAGAGACTTTCTCGGACAAGCGGCAAAGCACTTAAACCCATAAAGCCAGCAACTACTAAGCTAATAGCTGTATCTGCCCACAACCAATTCCAAAGGTGAATCACAACAGCAGCAACCATCACACCCAGGGAACTCGCAGTATCAGCGATGATATGAAGCAAAGCACCTCGTAGATTTAAGTCGTCATGTGAGTGGGGATGCAGCAAAGTTATGTTGAGCAAATTGACGATTAAACCTAACACGGCTACTGCTAACATGGGCAAGCCAGAAATTTCTTGTGGACTTTGAAAGCGGTGAATTGCTTCCCAACAAATAAAAATAGCAATTACAAGCAAACTTAACCCATTTACCAAAGCCGCCATAATTTCAATGCGGCGATGTCCAAATGTTGCCCTCGCAGTAGCAGGTTGCTGTACTAACCAACTAGCTAACAACGATATTCCCAAAGCTGCAATATCAGAAAGAATGTGTTCCGCATCTGCCTGTAGAGATAAACTTCCGCTCCACAAACCGACACTCCACTCAGCAACAAAAAACCCAGCAAGCAAACAAACTGTGATTGATAAAAGCTGAGTTTTTCGACTGTTTTGATTTGTTTTGAGCGAATTCTCTAAACACCTGCAGTTGCAATCTTGCTCTAAAAGCATGATCCAAGTAACCCTATGTAAATTACATTTTTAGCATGAATAATGCCCACAAATTAGCTTACGGTGGGCATTGCTAGACAACTGACGTTTTTTATTGCAGTACGTTTCCTACTGTGTATTCATTAGTACTTTTATTCTTTTAACTAAAATTCACAATGACTTTACGACTGCTTTATAACAAATTTATTACGTTTTTCCTCATTATTACGTAAAATTAAGTCAGACAAATTATTTGTTTATACTCAGTGTCTTCTTAACATAGAATATAGGGTAAATTATGCTCCGTTCACGCATCAAATGGTTTATACCAGTAGCTTTAGCTTTCGGCGGTTTTGGGTTAAATGTGCAAAGCGCGAGCGCGCAGACTACCTATAATACCTATGAATTTACTACTAACTACGAAACATTAGTCGAATTTAAACCTTTCCTTCCAGAACAAAACATTATAAGGGCAACCATTACAGGTGATAATGCTAATGCTCCTTACGGATTGACTAAGTTTACTAGCAATACTTATGGACAGTCTGAGCCTCGTGGAGCTAACACATTCACCAGATTTAATTCAGATCCAGGCGTATTCGGCATAACAGGCGAAGTACTTGGCGACAGGTACTACGGCGATGGTCCCAATCAGTTATTTGGGTTAGCGAATGACAGCGCTGAAGTCAACCCCATCGAAGGTACAATTCAGGGCGCTGGTACGATAACTATTACTGGTGGAACGGGCATATTCCAGAACGCTACAGGCAAAATAGATTTTACTCAGAACGACAGACTTGCTCCGCCAGGAAGTCCTTCTATAGGTAACGCTATCCTGAAATTCTCCTTGCGGACTCCTCGCGCGGTTCCAGAACCAACAGCCACTCCAGCATTAGTTGGCTTGGGTGTACTTGGGGCAGGTTTTCTGCTACGTAACCACCGTCGCAAAGCAACTTTCAACAGATAAAAACTGTTTGTTGTAGCACAATACTCATTTCAACCACCTCTAAACCGAAAAGGACTGGGGTGGTTTCGCTTTAGGGAACACTGCTGTAGTCCTTACTGTCCTATCCTGGAGATAGACTAGTACTCGACCAACTCAAAATTAACGGGTTAAGACAGACAAGGGGACGTGGAGAATATTTATACTCCTCAGAGTTGATGTGGTGAACTAGTAGCCTGAGTTTTTTTATTTTGAATTGTTGACCCCGCCCTTAAGGGCGGGGAATGGAATTTTGAATTGTTTATTGTTGTGGGTGAGACTGTGTTTTTTAGCGTTGTTATTCCAACTTACAATCGCAAGCCAATTTTGGAAAAGTGCCTCAGAGCTTTGGAGACACAGAAGCTTTATGATGTAGAACTTTCGGATGCAACGTCTCTACAAGGGGATCTGAGAGTTCTACAAGGTTACGAGATTGTCTTGGTGGATGATGGTTCCACTGATGGCACATTGGAGTGGTTAGAAGCCCACAAAGACGAGTTTCCCCATGTAAAAACGTTTTGTCAAAACCATGCTGGACCTGCGGCTGCGCGAAATTTGGGAGTAGAAAAGGCATTAGGGGATACTATTATTTTTATTGATAGTGATTTAGTTGTGACGGAGAATTTCCTGCAAGCCCATGAGTCAGCGCTGGTGCAAGGAAAGGAAAAATTGGGGAGCGATCGCTTTTTCACCTATGGTGCAGTCATTAATACTTGTAATTTTGACAACCCCACTTCTGAGCCATACAAAATAACAGATTTCTCTGCAGCTTTTTTTGCCACAGGAAATGTAGCTATCCCCAAGCATTGGTTAGAGAAAGCTGGACTTTTTGATACTCGTTTTCAACTCTATGGTTGGGAAGATTTAGAACTAGGAGTCAGGCTCAAAAATCTTGGGTTAAAACTGATCAAATGTCCAGATGCTGTCGGCTATCATTGGCATCCACCTTTTAACTTACAACAAGTGCCTCGCTTGATTGACAAAGAAATTCAGCGTGGACGTATGGGAGTGTTGTTTTATCAAAAGCATCCTACTTGGGAAGTGCGAATGATGATTCAAATGACTTGGTTGCATCGCTTACTTTGGGGAATCCTATCATTTAATGGCATCCTCAATGAACGTACAATGGCACCATTTTTGCAATGGCTAATTGATTTAGGAAAACCACAGTTAGCGTTAGAAATTGCCCGAATATTTCTCAACTGGTATAACGTCAAGGGTGTTTATCAAGCTTACTCCCAAATGCAAAAGGCAACCTGAAAAGAAACTCTGGGGCGTTGGGTTTGTGCTTGTACAGGTGTAGTAATTTCCTCTTTGAAATGTCGTATTTTCTCAACATTTTTAATTCCCCAATAGCTGCCACAAGTATGTTACCTTAGTATGGTTCATTAATCTCGCACATTCAGGAGTACGTCGGGTGTTTCCTGATTTTGGAAATACGCCTGAATGGAGGTTTAACCCGAATAGGAGTACAAAAGATGGCTGTTGTTTCATTGGCTCAAATGATGGAGTCTGGGGTTCACTTTGGGCATCAAACCCGTAGATGGAATCCAAAAATGTCTCCATACATTTACACATCTCGTAATGGAGTACACATCATCGACTTGGTGCAAACCGCCCAGTTGATGGAAGAAGCTTATACGTACATGAGGTCACAAGCTGAGGCGGGCAAGAAATTCTTGTTTGTTGGTACCAAACGGCAAGCAGCAGGAATTGTTGCCCAAGAAGCCGCCCGTTGTGGTTCTCACTACATTAACCAGCGTTGGTTGGGTGGAATGCTCACTAACTGGGCAACTATCAAAACCCGCGTAGATCGCCTCAAAGATTTGGAACGTCGCGAAGAAAATGGCGCTCTCGATTTGCTGCCAAAAAAAGAAGCTTCAATGTTACGTCGGGAAATGGCGAAGCTTCAGAAATATCTGGGTGGTATTAAAACTATGCGGAAAGTTCCCGATGTGGTCGTGATAGTAGACCAACGGCGGGAGTATAACGCAGTGCAAGAATGCCAAAAGTTGGCAATTCCCATTGTGTCCATGTTGGATACGAACTGTGATCCAGATGTCGTAGATATTCCCATCCCAGCAAATGATGACGCCATCCGGTCAATTAAGTTGATAGTAGGCAAATTGGCGGACGCCATTTATGAAGGTCGTCACGGTCAATTGGATGTAGAAGATTACGAAGATTACGACGGCGCAGAGGAAGACTACGATTACGACGAAGACGAACGCGATTACTCTGACTTGGGGATTCCCACCGACGACGAAGAAGAAGAATAATTGCCTGCTGAGTCTTGAGTATTAAGTGCCGAGTGCCGAGTAAGATAGTAGTACTCGGTACTTAGTGGTAATTTCTATTCATGAGTCAAGAGCCGCAGGTAAAATCCTAAGTTAGTGCTAAGTGCTGAGTTCCTTTAACCTAGTACTCAGAACTCATTACTCAGCACTTTCTTAAAACTCAAAACTCAAAATTTTATTTGAGAGCAATTAAAACTGTCAGTGAAGTAGGAATTGAGGCAACATGGCGGAAATATCTGCAAAAATCGTCCAAGAGCTACGTCAGAAAACAGGTGCCGGCATGATGGACTGCAAAAAGGCACTAAAAGAAAATGATGGTGACATGGAAAAAGCCATCGAGTGGCTGCGACAAAAGGGCATAGCCAAAGCCGATAAGGGCGCAGGACGTATTGCGGCAGAGGGTCTGGTAGATACATACATTCAACCAGAAGGTCGGGTTGGTGTGCTCATAGAACTCAACTGCCAAACTGATTTTGTTGCCCGTAACGAAGATTTCAAAGCCCTCGTTCAAAATCTGGCGAAGCAAGCAACCACTGCTGAAAGTGTTGAATCTTTATTGGCTCAACCTTACATTGAAGATGAAAGTGTTAACGTGGAAGATTTCATCAAGCAAACGAGTGGTAAACTTGGAGAAAATATCCAACTGCGTCGCTTTACCAAATTTGAACTGGCAGAAGGTACAAAAGGGGTAGTAGACAGCTACATCCACACAGGCGGTCGAGTTGGTGTGTTAGTCGAACTCAACACTCAGAACGATTCAACGGCTAATCCTTCAGAGTATCAAACTCTGGGACGGAATGTAGCTATGCAAGTTGCGGCTTGCCCAAACGTTGAGTACGTGAACGTAAACGAAATTCCCGCTGAAGTTGCCCAAAAAGAAAAGGATATTGAAATGGGGCGGGATGACTTGGCAAACAAGCCCCAGAACATCAAAGAAAAGATTGTTCAAGGACGGATTGAAAAACGTCTACAAGAAATGAGTTTGCTAGATCAACCTTATATTCGCGATCAGAGTATCACAGTAGAAGAATTGATTAAGCAAAACGCCTCAAAACTGGGCGATAGTATCCAAGTTCGTCGCTTCGTTCGCTATGTCCTGGGCGAGGGCATTGAAAAGCAAGAAAGTAACTTTGCTGAAGAAGTCGCTGCACAAATGGGCAGCAAATAATTGAGTCATTTGTCATTAGTTCTGGACAATAGACTTGCGACACAAGATTATTCCAAAACAGGTCAGCTAAGCTTGCTTGACCTGTTTTTCATTCAAACTGAGCTAAATTTCAAGTTTTCAACAGGATTAAAGTTAAGAAAAATGACTACTATTGAGCCAACGTTACTATAGATTAAAGTCTCTATCTTTGTCTCAATCCAAAATTCAATATCCAAAAGCCTAAAACTCCAAAATTTTTTGGGTGGTTATTTGAAAATCAATAAATACATTTGTACCATAACAAGCTCCAGATGCATGATAGCAAGAAGATATGGCGAAAGCAATTGAGCAAATTGAACGCGAAATTTTAGCATTAGAGGAAGCGATAGAGGCGATCGCCAAAGAACTCCGAAACGCCTACACAAATTATCTAACCGCCTTGGGGCAAACCGTACAGAGGCAGCTGATTCTCGCGACTTATCACCTGTGTACCCAAGGGTATCCTGAAACCTTTTTGAGTTTGTCATTGAATCAGCGGCAACAATTGCAACAAGCCATTCGTAAGTTGGGTCAACAAACAGCCCAACAGTTGCAAGAACTTGTCAAGACTGAACAAGATCAGCACAAGGAAGCAGCGGAACAACACAAGGAAGACGAGGAAATTGATGAGGATGAGGAAGATGAGGAAACAGATAAACCCTCTTCTCCTACTCCCATAACTCTACCCACTTCTCCCACTTCCCTAACTCCCCTAACGACTTCACCCACTCCTCTAACTCCCTCAACTCCCTTAACTCCCTCAACTCTCCCACCTTCCTCAACTCTCCCACCAACGCTTACCTCCTCAACTTTATTCTCTTTATCCTCGCTGCAAAGCGTGTCCTCTTTTCCAAACACCTCTAACCCTGTAGAACTAGTAAAATGGCAACAGAATATAGAGAGAGTGACACAAGAAAAGCTCAAAAGAGTTTCTCGTGAAGCTAATCTTCGCTTACAAAAAGCAGGGATATTACCTAAAAAATTACCAGAACCGATTTTAGAAGCAGCTGCAGCCGCTGCATCAGAAGCATCTGGTGAAGTGATGCCAGGACCCCCCAACCTATTAAACTTGGTGATTGAAATTGACAATGACCAGGAATCAGAAAACTCTAACTTGACACAAATCATGGCTATTAATCTGCGGCTTGGGGAAATTGAGTTTGCTGATCCGACACTCTCGTCTTATCGCAAGCAGATTCACACTGTCTTACTGAGTCTCCGTAGACGAGGGCAAGAGTATCAAAAAAAACAGCGGGAACGTTCAATTGCTCAAGCTGAAGCAGCATGGCGTGCTATTTGGTCTGAGGATTAATGATCTGTTCTTTGTCCGAAGTCAAATAACTAATGACTAATGACTAATGACTAATGACTCCTGACTCATGACTACTGACAAACCAGATTGGATACGATTACAGAAAGCTTTGGCAATAGAAGCAGAAAAAGGCTTTGCTGATTTGCTGGGTAAACAATACCGCTTCAGTGAGTTTTTTACTCTGACTTTTGGCAAATTCCCCATAGGCTTACCTGGTATTGAACGTCGTCGCTGGCAAGAATTGGCAGCTGAATTTGCTAATTATCCCAATCTGGAACTGGAAGATAGACAACACTTAGTTGCAGAAACTCGTAGGTATCTGTACCAAGTTCAGCAAGTGGTTGAAGAGGGAGGGGAACCAGGGGAACCAGGGGAACCAGAAAAGCAGGGGAGTAAAAGAGCAAAAGAAAATTCTCCTCGTTACTCTCCACTCTCAAAATCTCCAATTGTTGCTGAAGTCAGTCGCAACCTTGCTCCCAATCTAGACCAAAAGTTGAGTGACTTACCAGAAATAGGTATCAGAAAATCTGCTAACTTAGCACGTCTTGGTTTATACACTGTGCGTGACTTACTTTCCTATTATCCCCGTGACCATATCGACTATGCTCGTCAGGTGAATATTCAAGAGTTGGTGGCGGGGGAGACGGTGACAATAGTCGCAACGGTGAAGCGCTGTAACTGCTTTACGACTCCCAAAAACAACAAATTGACGATTTTAGAAGTGCTGCTACGTGATCAGACGGGTCAGATCAAAATCAGCCGATTTTTTGCTGGTACACGCTATACCAGTCGTGCTTGGCAGGAAAGTTTCAAGCGTCGCTACCCGAATGGTAGTATTGTAGCAGCATGCGGGTTGGTGAAAGAAAGTAAATACGGTCTAACGTTGGAAGACCCAGAACTGGAGGTTTTGGGACATCCAGGAGATACAATTGAGTCTTTAATGATTGGTAGGATAGTCCCTGTTTATCCGCTGACAGAGGGAGTGGGGGCAGATTTGGTTCGACAGGCAGTTATTGCTGCTTTACCTTCTACTATCCACTTGAAAGACTCACTCCCCAGTGGTCTGCGAGATAAATATAATTTGATGGAATTGAAGGAAGCAATTCATAATATCCACTTTCCCCCAGACAGCGATAGCCTCCAAGCTGCCCGTCGCCGCCTCGTTTTCGATGAATTTTTCTACCTGCAACTTGGGTTACTCCAACGTCAACAAAAAGCCAAGGAAACTCAAACCAGTGCGATTCTTGCCCCAAAAGGTCAATTACTGGAAAAATTCTCCGAGATACTGCCATTTAAACTAACTAACGCACAGCAACGAGTCATTAACGAAATTCTCGACGACTTGCAAAAACCTGTACCGATGAATCGTCTGGTGCAAGGGGATGTCGGTTCTGGTAAAACTGTTGTTGCTGTGGTTGCTATCCTTGCTGCTCTTCAGTCTGGGTATCAAGCAGCACTGATGGCTCCCACAGAGGTTTTGGCAGAACAGCATTATCGCAAGTTAGTGAGTTGGTTTAACCTCCTGTCTTTGTCAGTGGAATTACTGACTGGTTCTACGAAAATTGCAAAAAGACGACAAATTCACGCTCAGTTAGAAACGGGTGAATTGCCGCTTTTGGTGGGAACTCATGCCTTAATTCAAGACCCTGTCAACTTTATGCGATTGGGTTTGGTTGTTATTGACGAACAACATCGTTTTGGAGTCGAACAACGGGCGCGTTTGCAGCAAAAAGGTGAGCAACCCCATGTATTAACTATGACAGCAACTCCAATTCCTCGAACTTTGGCATTGACAATACACGGGGATTTGGATGTGAGTCAGATTGATGAGTTACCACCAGGACGGCAAAAGATTCAGACAACTGTGCTCATGGGTCAGCAACGTAGCCATGCTTATGAGCTTATTCGCCGGGAAATTGCCCAAGGACGACAAACTTATGTGGTTTTGCCATTGGTGGAAGAATCAGAAAAGTTGGATTTGCGATCGGCAGTAGAAGAGCATAAAAAGTTACAGGAAAGTATCTTTCCAGAATTTCAGGTGGGGCTGCTTCATGGTCGCATGAGTTCAGCGGAAAAGGACGAAGCAATTACAAAATTCCGCGATAATGAAACTCAAATTTTGGTTTCTACGACTGTTGTGGAGGTCGGTGTAGATGTGCCGAATGCAACAGTCATGCTCATTGAAAATGCAGAGCGATTTGGCTTATCTCAGTTGCACCAACTCCGGGGACGTGTTGGTCGAGGTGCAGCCAAGTCCTATTGTCTTTTACTGAGTAGTTCCAAAAGTTCAGATGCACAGCAACGTCTGAGGGTTTTGGAACAATCTCAGGATGGCTTTTTCATCTCGGAAATGGATATGCGTTTTCGTGGTCCTGGGCAAGTTTTGGGGACTCGTCAATCAGGTGTGCCAGATTTTACATTGGCGAGTTTAGTAGAAGATGAGGAAGTGTTAATTTTGGCGCGACAAGCAGCCGAAAAGGTGATAGAGATAGATGCAACTTTGGAACGTTGGTATTTGATGAGGGAAGAGTTGAAGTATCGGTATGAGCGGTTGATGGGTGGAGCGATTTTAACATGATTGATCATGACCGCTTTATATTTAGCTAAGCGTAGTAAATGCCGAGTTTTTTTGAATCTAAAACATCTGCTGGTCTACCCTTTAGCTTGGTAGTTTTCCCATTCCAGGGGTACATTAGGTCGTAGAGATTGTGTCCCTCTGGTCCGTCACCAGTGGGTAGATATCCTTGGCTTGGGTTTTTTTCTTGCCATATTGCCCAGAGCCGATCTACGTTGCAATGATGCAGAAAAAAAACGGGATCATTTGGCGAAATATTCACATTTGACATATCGCCCCCGATCCATGTATGAACTTGGTTGTGTAATTCAAGAGCCAATGTTCCGTCTGGATTAATAATAAGCGATCCGTCTGGATTAATTGATCCGCCCGGAGGGAGGAAGCCTTCAAGCCGATTGCGATGGCTGGGACTGCTATCTATGTTCCATGGTTGTTGATCGTAAGGAGTTTCCTCAATCGCCTTCTGCACATTTGTTTGAGTTGGTAGTCCTTTACTAAGTTTACCAAACTCGCGTTGTAAGCTCCCCTTAGGACTGCCATCAATATTAACGGTTATCCATTGATCGATTGCAAATGGACCAGTCTTAACTAAATTATTATCCTCAGGGTCACCATTACCTCCCATAAAGTCAGCATCCCAAATTGGTGAATTGAAAGGATCGTCAGCATCTTGCGTCCAGTCCCAGTAAGGAATTGTCACACCAGGCACCTTTTTTTGTAATTGCCGTTCAAATCTGTAAAGATAATAGCGATGCCAAGGAAGAAACGCTGGACCCACGTGAGCAGCATTACGGAAATGCCTGGGATCGCTTGGGTCTTCCTGTGCGGTGGCTAAACTATGCCAAAGCACATACTCATCGTAAATACTACGGTTAGTAGTACGACTAATACTAGCCTTGACTGCTTTGACTGCCGAAATGTAGTTTTGTTTTTCAGTGCTACTCAGATCCCTGAAATTTTTTCTAATATTCTTCATCTTCCACCTCAATTTTTTGCTTGCTTTGTTTCTTCAATTCCTTAAATACTTACGCCAACAATTTTCAATCAACATTAGGATCTAGCTTTACCTCACTAATAGGAAACTTTATTCCCTGGTCTATTAACCTTCTCGCTACTTCATGGGGCGAGTTAAACTGACCAAATAAAAGAGGTGTCAGATATTTCTGTGTTTCCTTATTGCGGGTAATATTAACTTTTTTGTCATCAAGAAATAGCTGCTCAGACGTATCAAATGTAGTGTCTATAGATGCAGTCCTATCAGCCTGATTGGTCACAATCCTATATTTTCTACCTTTGTATACGAACTCCTCGGTTTCTTGAGCTTGGGCTTTAGTAGCAAAGAAATTCCCAAAGAATGGAGCACTTCCTACAACTGCAGTTCCACCAAGCATGAGGCTGATTAGCTTTAAAAGTTGACGGCGAGACAAACTAGAAAACATAAATTTCCCTCTTGAATGCAATGCATTGATTTGTTTTTCAAATTCTTAAAAATATCGCTCTAAACAAAGCGACTAGTAGACCCTGATTTCTCACTAAGAAGCAGAGTAACTTCTGCGTAGCCTATAGCCGGATTGACTACCTTAATCAAATAACTCGCAAAAAATGATCGACTATTTTTTTGAGAGCTTGTTGCCTTTCGGCAGTCTAGTGGATCCCAAACGTGCTTGATTTAGATGAAAACACGTGTCATCATATACTGCGGTTATTTCTGTACTAACAGAAATAATTTTTACATAACTCGTGACTAAAGTATATCTAAAAAAGATAAAACATTACAAAATCTATCTTTAGATAGATAACTAATTTTGACATTTTTATATAAGTAAAATTATGTATATAGGTGCAAGTAAAAACAACTTATGCAGTGTACTTGACGATTGAGGGGAAGACGATCAGGACTAGTAACGCGATGAAGGGTGATGACAAAATACGTGTAACGTAATACACATTTTCAGAAGGCAGAAGGCAGAGGGCAGAAGGAACCCACACTTAAAAGTGTGGGATTGAAGCAAGGACGCCGTTTTTCCGCACTAGTTCCTAAAAGGAACCGCTACGCTACGTGCCGGTGGGCTAACGCGCTGCGCGTCTCGAAAAACATCTTTTCTTTAAATAAGCTTTAAACCCATAACTAAAGTTTTTTTTAGAGGGCAGGAGACAGAAAGCATACCTGCCTTCTGCCTCCTGCCCTCTGCCTTTGTTTGTAAGTTACTGTGTACTAGAAACGCCAGGAACAAGGGGCGTGGTGGGCTTCGGTATCACTTGGAAGTCTATGCCAGGAGGAATTTCCCCAGTGGGTCTGGCATTACGGTCTACACCAATGATAATCGATGCTAGGTAATAATCGGCTTCCTCCTTGATGTTGAGGAACGAGTCACGTCCCTCGCTGTTACGCAGCCCGAAGTCTGTGATATTGACCGTATCCCGCTCGACGGTACGGGTGTTATACGGGCGTACATTCTTGTAAATGTATTCACTGATGGCGTCAACGAGATACAGCTGAGCGATCAGCACAGTCTGCTGATCGAGGAAAACCTTGAGATGAATATGCGGCGTTCGTTCAGGGTACCAGCCTGGGTAAATCGTGGTGAAAATTACCTGTCCCAGAGTATTGGTGATCTGGGTGCCACGCAGGAACGTCTCGCCCGTTGTTGATGTAGCCTTGTCATCTCCCTGTCCTTCATAGCCCGAATACAAGCCAAGGCTATCGCAGTGCCAGACATCAACCCGCGCCCTGGGGATTGGGGTACAGCCCCTTGTATCAATTACCTGTACCAACAGTTTGAGCGGCACGCCCTCTTTCCCTTCGGTAATATCGGTGCGGAGCAGTTTGGGGTCGAAGTAGTATGGCCCTTGGACTGTTTGCGATGTCAGCACACAAACCTTGGATTTAGGCAAAATATCACTGCTCCTGGTATCAGCCTCCTGCCCTCGCACTTTCGTCACTTCCGTTGAGGCTAACAGCCCAGTTGTGAATAGGAGCGTATTGACCGCCTGCCGCCGGGTTATTTTGATACGGTTAGAGTTCTCGGTCATGAGTGCCACCTGGTCAAATTTTTATCAAAATTATACATTTTTTAAGTGAAAATACATAATAACTGTGTGACCATCAAAAAAAGCCCCCTTTATAAAATAAACACAGGCCCAGAAGAACGCCCTAGAGTCAAGCCGGAATGTTTGCGGCTGCGATCGCGTAGCGCGCCCTATGCCCCAGCCAAGCGCAGCTTGGCTGCCCCAAAGCGGAGCTTTGGGGAGAGGGTTTTTGCAAAAAACCCTCTGGGCATATACGGGCGATCGCGACTTTGCGACTTGATCCAGCACGGACAAAAATGATTTACTCAACAGTGAACAGTAAACAGTAAATAATGAACAACTGATAACTGATAAACAACAGGGGTAGAACAGGTGTGGTGTTTTATAACAAACCATCACACGTCTACCCCTGTAGTGAAAATTCGTAAAAGCTCGTTAACCTTAAAGAAACTCGATAGTATCAACGAAACTTAAAACATTCTGCTTGATAGCTTCAGCTTCTTCTTCAAGAGAATCTAGTTTTTCTCCATCAGAAAAGCTCTGCTGACTGCTGACAATATACAAAAGGTCACCATAGCTAAATGCTAGAACACCACGGTATGCATTCAACTTAGTTGCAGTACCGTTGTTTCCTGTTTTCGTAACTGTTGAACCTTGAGGCATATCAACTAATACGAAGTAAGCCCCTTCTAATATGTCTTCCAGATATTCAGTATGTTTAACTTGAGCATCTGGTAAATTAGCAACAATTGTTTGAGGCACATACTTACTTAAAAGAAATGAACGCAGATATTCTTGGTGTCCTACAGAATCCATTTCTTGAGTCTGTTTTGAGGAAATAGGGAAATAATCGATTCTCAACAATCTGCCAGAGTCATCAGAAAAGCTGACTGAGCTTTCTTGAGTTTCAACTCTACCACCTTGTTGAGAGTCCACAGGAATTAGAACTATAAAATTACCTGAGGGTGATTCATACACGTTTGGGTTTAAGTCTTCGTCAAATTCTCTCTCATCCTCGTCTTCTAGGAAGTCTTCATCTTCTACCTCCTCAAAGGCGGCGATCACCTCATCTATCACTTCTTTAGCATCTTCATCGTTAATTTGCAAGGCTTCTTGAAGCTTTTTGAGCAAAGTCGTTTTTCCTTTGGGAATACGTAGTTCCTCTTCGTCTACAAGTACGCTGACTCCCGCAGCATAAGCATCCAATACTAAGTCGTCTGTCAGAGAATTTTTTGCAGCATTAAATAGTGGTCCTATCTGACCTTCTTCTGCAATGGCTACGACTTTATCCAGCGTTTCTAACAATTCATCATCTGAGTATTCCTCAAAAATCTCCAGTCCCCAGAGGATATCCGCCAAAAAATCTGGATCCAGTTCTTCTAATGAAGAATCAGCGGCAGCTGTGACAACCGCGATCGCCGCAACTGCTTCTTCTGGACTGATTGATTCTTCTAATGTTTTTTTTGAGTTAAAAAACTTGTCGTACTTACCCACGACTGCTCCTTCCTAAAATGGCTCGCTAGTGATAACACAAATTTAGTATCAATGGGTAGTTTAGCAATCAGCGAGTCTCCTGTTGTTCTATTTTCACAAAAAGGTTTTTTATGACGTGTACTTAAACGCTGTATGAATCGAGGAGAACAATGCTCAAACATGGCTGATTTACAGTACACAGGCGGTTGAGTGTATCGTAAATTATACCGATGGCAAGAGAGTGCTCAATGAGTATAACCTGGTTGTAATTTGCTTGCTAATTTATGAGAATAACTTTCAATAATCTTAAGAATTCTGACAGTATCTCTTCTTAAACCTTTTCATGAAACAATCCCGATATTAAGTATAAAATAATACTAAATACAACAATTTACGGAATTATCAGTGCTTTACTAAGTTTCTAAGCAGATTATAGAAACATAAACGGATTTAGTAAAGACAGAATCAAAGTCTGTCTGCCATTGTTGTCAATCAATTTAACAGCTAGCTTGATCAATTTAGCAAAATTTTCATTTTCAATCAAAAACTCTAGCGATAGCAGGTAAAAGTTGTTTACACTCCTGAAGCAAAAGATTATTAGTAGGTAATTCTGCAATTACTGCTTTCAAAATTCTGATCGCTGTTTTTGCAGATCTTCTCATTTCCTCGTCTAGAGGATTTTGCGCTGCTGCTACTAAGATTATTACTTGTTCTAATGCCTCATTTTTTTCTTCAGATTGTAATTCTGAGTCTGTATCTATTAGTGTTAGTAGCTGATTCAATAATCCTTTAATTTCTGGGTGATTTTCTTAAAGAGAATCTGGTAACTGATTAATCAGATGACTAATATCAGTGATACAAGCCGATACTTTGAATTTTAAAAATGGCTCAATTTCACTCATAAGTTTTCTTGCTTCTGTCAAGAGCACGTTGAGGCGTTCAATGTGTTTTTCGATTCTTTTTGGTATAACAATGATGCTGAGATGGTCTTTTCGTGTGGTATCTATTGTTTCATTCTCAAATATCCTCTCATCAATTTGATGAATCACTTGACGATGTATGTGGGCTATGTCAATATCCAATTTTTCTAAAACTCTAACAGCAACTCCTTCTGTTTCCTGAATTAAACCTAATAGTAAATGTTCTGTATTAATGTAGTTATGTCCTAATCGGTAAGATTCTTGTAAGGCTAATTCCAAAACTCGTTTGGCACGGGGAGTAAAAGGAATTTCCACGCCAAAAAAGCTAGAACCTTGACCAATAATATTTTCGACTTCTTGGCGAGTCTCTAACAAGTTAACACCCATTAATTTTAAAACTTTAGCTGCAATTCCTTGTCCTTCACCAATCAGCCCTAGTAGAAGTTGTTCTGTACCGATGAAATTATGCCCTAAGCGACGTGCTTCTTCTTGAGCTAGCATAATGACCTTAATAGCTTTTTCTGTAAACCGTTCAAACATAGCTGACTTTTTATTGCGAAGGCTAAAGTGGTACAGATATAGCTCCAGCAATAACACATAAAATTCCGGAATCGTTGAATCTCAAAGAGTAGTCATAGATCCTGTTGCAGTCATACACAGTGTCATTTCTATCATGTTGGCAAATGAAAAAAACTTAATACAAGTAGGTAGGCAAAAATAAACATAACTATGTTAAGAAAGGTAAACCTTCTAAAACCCTTACCAATGACTCATGACTAATGACTAAGGACTGCCTTCACTAGTTAACTTTATTTGTACCGATCTACTTGTATCAATTGCCAATGTGAATTTAACCAAGCAAAACCTATATTTTTACTATTGAAGAATGAAAATTCATTTTTACTCATGAGAAAACTCAGATTTTGGATGATTTATCAGTCCAAAATCTCAAATCTCTTCTGCAAAATCTAAAGAAACTATAAAACCGTCTACGATTGAATGTGATATACCTTACGTAGAGGCAAGCAATCGTCGAACAATCCGGGCATCAAAATCAGGGGGTTAATACAGATGGATACGGTAGTAAAAAAGACTTTTTTAGACTCGTCCTCTAAGGAGCGATCGCTCATCCTATGGTTTGATCAGGTTGGCATTACCGACATACCCATAGTTGGTGGTAAGAATGCATCTTTGGGCGAGATGATTCAACAATTGACACCCAAAGGCATTAACGTTCCCATCGGGTTTGCTACCACAGCTTACGCTTATCGCTACTTCATTCAAGGTGCTGGGCTAGAGGAAAAGCTACGCGAACTCTTTTCTGACTTAGATGTAGAAGATGTCAAAAATTTACGAGAACGAGGGAAAAAGGCGCGATCGCTGCTGCTACACACACCGTTTCCCAAAGAATTAAGAGAAGCAATTGTTAGCACGTACCTTGCTTTATGTGAGCGATACAATCCAGATACAGACGTAGCAGTACGTTCAAGTGCTACCGCTGAAGACCTCCCCGACGCCAGTTTTGCCGGACAGCAAGAAAGTTACCTCAACGTGACTGGTATAGAAGGAGTTTTAGCCGCTTGTCACAAATGTTTTGCTTCCCTATTTACAGACCGTGCTATTTCTTACCGCCATATTAAGGGATTTGACCACTTCAGCGTAGCCCTCGCTGTTGGCGTGCAAAAAATGGTGCGTTCTGATTTAGCATCTTCTGGGGTAATGTTCTCTATTGAAACAGAGACAGGTTTTAAAAATGCTGCACTCATTACAGCAGCATACGGTTTAGGAGAAAACGTTGTTCAAGGTTCAGTTAATCCAGACGAATACTACGTTTTTAAACCAACTCTTAAAGAAGATTTTCGCCCAATTGTTGATAAAAGATTGGGTAGTAAAGAATTAAAAATGGTTTATGATGATGGCTCAAAATTTACCAAAAACGTCCTAGTTCCTGAAAGTGAAAGAGGGAAATTCGCTCTGACTGATGATGAGATTTTACAATTAGCTCGTTGGGCGTGTTTGATTGAAGAACATTATTCCAAAGTCAACAACACTTATACCCCAATGGACATCGAATGGGCGAAAGATGGTATTACGGGCGAATTATTTGTTGTGCAAGCCCGTCCGGAAACTGTACAGTCTCAAAAGACGGAGAATGTGTTGCGGACTTACCGCTTCTTGAAGACAGATGAAATAAATGAGCGAGCAAAATCCTCTTTATCCCCCCATCTTCTACTCACGGGACGTGCTATTGGGGAAGCCATCAGTCAAGGTAAAGCACACCTGATTACAGATGTGCACAGAATCGAACAGTTCCAAGCAGGGGAAATCTTAGTCACAGATAGAACCGATCCTGACTGGGAACCGATCATGAAAAGAGCAAGCGCGATTATTACCAACCAAGGTGGACGCACTTGTCATGCGGCGATCATTGCGCGAGAATTGGGTGTACCTGCAATTGTGGGATGTGGGAATGCTACGCAAGTTCTGAAAAATGGTCAAGAAATCACGATTTCTTGCGCGGAAGGGGAAGAAGGACGGGTTTATGCAGGATTATTGCCGTATGAAGTCCAAGAAGTTCCGCTAGAAGACTTACCCCGCACCCGTACTCAGATTCTCATGAATGTGGGGAACCCTTCAGAAGCATTCAGTTTGTCTGCGATTCCCAATGATGGAGTTGGTTTAGCCCGGACAGAGTTTATCATCGCCAATTACATCCAAACCCATCCAATGGCGCTGATTCATTATGACGAAATAAATGATGACTTTGTCAAAGCTAAGATTTCTGAAATCACTGCGCTTTATGACGACAAACCGCAGTATTTTGTTGAGAAACTAGCTCAAGGTATTGGTAGAATTGCTGCTGCATTTTATCCCAAACCAGTTATCGTTAGGATGTCGGACTTTAAGAGTAACGAGTACGCGAACTTGTTGGGCGGTAGACAGTTTGAACCCGAAGAAGAAAATCCCATGCTGGGCTGGCGAGGTGCAGCGCGTTACTATGATGAAGGTTACAAAGAAGCTTTTGCTCTGGAATGTCGCGCCCTTAAACGAGTTAGGGATGAAATGGGGTTGACAAATGTTACTCCTATGATTCCGTTTTGTCGAACTCCCGATGAGGGGCGTCTGGTTTTGGCAGAAATGGCGAAAAATGGTTTGAAGCAGGGTGTGAATGAGTTGCAAGTTTATGTGATGTGCGAGTTACCCAACAATGTCATCCTGGCTGAGGATTTTGCAGAAGTTTTCGACGGGTTCTCAATTGGTTCTAATGACTTAACTCAACTGACACTGGGCTTAGATAGAGATTCCGCGTTAGTGGCGCGGTTATTTGATGAACGGAGTGAGGGTGTTAAGAGGATGGTGAAGTTTGCGATCGCCGCCGCCAAAAAGCATAATCGTAAAATCGGTATTTGTGGACAAGCACCCAGCGATTACCCAGAGTTTGCCCAGTTTTTAGTTGAACAGGGGATTGACTCTATGAGTTTAAATCCGGATTCGGTTTTGAAGACAATGCTGGAAGTGGCTAAAGTTGAGGGGCGATCGTGACATTTCCCCGCCTATCCCTCCTTTTGGAGAAAAGGACTCTATGGGCGCAGCCGTACCGCAGGCTTAACACCTTAAAGTAAAGATGGCTGATGCCTACCACTCCATTCAGCCATCAGGCGAAATGCCCAGATGCATAACGCAGCTTTGATGATAAGTCCTAACCATGATCCTCACAAAGGAACAGTAACCGTCCCAATCTGCTGAGTCCTTAACGCCTTAAACTTAATGATTCAGCGCATTGTTGGGCGGCTGATTTCTACAGACTCTTGAAAAACAATTGAATTTGTAAAGCAGTCATCAACACACCAATCGTTGCCCCAACCAAAACTTGGGCTAACGTATGCCGTTTCAAGATCAGGCGCGATGTGCCCACTAATGGAATCAACCCAAAAAACGGAAACACGACGCTGCCAAATTGATAAGCAAGTGCCACCAGAGGACCACTAATCGCCGTTGTATGGACGCTGACTTTCCACCAATTGGTAATTAACACAATCAGCAGAGTGTTCGTTGCATAGCAAAACATTAATCCTTGAATGAGGGTCGATGCACCCGCCAGCTTTAACAACAAAAACCCAATAAAGTAGCTAACCGCACCCATCATCAGCGGATTTATTCGTTGTTCACGAATCGTGATATCAGCAGAATCAACCACTCCCTTAAATTTGAGGAAGAAAATATAGGCAGGAACTAAAACAACCGAAAAGACAATCGCCACTCCATCAACGATTAATTTGTGCAGTAAATCACTGGTCGGATCTGCAACTACCAAGAACGTGAAGGCGATCGCAGGCAAGGCTAGCGGGTGGAAAATCGCAGAGATAACTTGGGCGATGCGTTCCACGGTTGTGAGGTTGTGTTCTCTGCTCGTTGCTTCCATTGCTTCCAATGCTCCTCTCATACTCGTAATAATAGAACGAAAAAGGTAAAAAACACATCTGTGTGAATTGTGTATGACTGATGTCTGAGAAATTAGACCGGCACAAGCCAGCTGTGCCCCCCACAGCCAACTTGTATTTTACGCAATTGAAAACTGCTGTAACAGAGCTACATATATATAGTGCAGTTCATAACATTTTGTTAATATTTATTATTGTCAAGCCAGGTTTGTTGACTGTTACACTACCATAGGCAGGTGTACCAATTCAGGCAAATATGTAAATGTTTTATCTGTTAATTTAGGTAAAATTTCAGCACATTCATTAACGTTATTATGACTATCTATGAAGTCATCTATGAAGTAAATTGATAGAGTGTTAAGAAACTGCCGAAAGTTGGTGTATGATCCCTCCTGAAATGTTAAACCAGATTAGTATTTGATTTTAAAGAATCCTGGAAAGACAGGAGAATTGCGATGGTTAGCGATTTACAATTGCATGGCATTAATTTGACTAATTTGAAAGAACCAAAAATTCATATTCATAGTCAAATCCAACCTCATGGAATACTTTTTGTTCTCAAAGAACCTGACTTAACAATATTACAAGTTAGCAGCAATGTCTATTCTATTTTCGGTATATCTCCCGAAAATCTGCTGCAAACCAAACTAGAAGATTTACTCGACTCTTTTCAAATAGAGAGAATTAAAACAGAACTCTCAGAGGAAAGCCTTGATTTTATTAACCCCACGAAAATTTGGGTAAGAAAAAAAGGTGATGATTACGTAGTATTTGATGGAGTTTTCCATCGCAATTCCGAAGGATTTTTGATTCTGGAGTTAGAGCCAGCAATTTCTCAAGAAAATATTCCATTTTTAAGCTTTTATCATCTCGCGAAAGCTTCAATTAACCAACTGCACGAAACTGCCAATCTCAAAGATTTCTGTCAAATCATTGTCCAAGAAGTACGAAAAGTGACGGGGTTTGATAGGGTCATGCTTTATAAGTTTGATCACGATGGGCATGGCTCAGTGATTGCAGAAGAAAAACTAGAAAGCCAAGAACCTTATTTAGGTCTCCACTACCCAGAGTCAGATATTCCCAAACCAGCAAGAAAATTATTTACTTTTAATTGGATTAGATTAATACCGGATACTCATTCCGAACCTGTAGAAATTTTTCCAAACAATAATCCGGAAACTGAACGGCCGCTTGATTTGACTCACTCCATTCTCAGAAGTGTCTTTCCTTGTCATATCGAGTATTTGCACAATATGGGTGTGGGTGCTTCTTTGACGATTTCTCTGATTAAAGAAGGAAAACTTTGGGGACTCATTGCTTGTCACCATCAAACACCAAAGTATGTTTCCTATGAATTGCGAAAAGCCTGCGAATTCTTAGGTAGAGTCATATTTTCGGAAATCTCTACTCGAGAGGAAACTGAAGATTACGACTATCGTATGCAACTGACATATATCCAATCAGCGTTGGTTGAATATATGTCCCAAGAAGACAGCTTTATTGATGGGTTAGTTAAACACCAACCAAATCTCCTCAACTTAACTGGTGCTGAAGGCGCAGCTATATGTTTTGGTGGTCATTACACATTAATTGGTGAAACACCCAAAGAAGAAGACTTGAATTTTTTAGTCCAATGGCTAAAAAGTAACGTTAACGAAGAAGTCTTCTACACAAATTCTTTGCCCAGTATTTATCCAGATGCTGACAAATTTAAGAATGTTGCCAGTGGTTTGTTGGCGATTCCCATTTCCAAGCGAAATTATGTTTTATGGTTTCGCCCAGAAGTGATTCAAACTGTTAATTGGGGAGGTGATCCCAATCAGGCGTTTGAGTTAAGTAAGTCTGAGGGGAATTTACGCTTGCGTCCGCGTAAATCATTTGAATTGTGGAAGGAAACAGTTCGCCTGACCTCTTTACCCTGGAAACCTGTTGAAATAAAAGCAGCACTGGAACTGCGCAAAGCAATTGTTAATATTGTGCTGCGTCAGGCAGATGAGTTAGCACAGCTTGCACAAGATTTAGAACGTTCCAACGCAGAACTGAAAAAGTTTGCCTACGTCGCCTCTCACGACTTGCAAGAACCACTCAATCAAGTGGCTAACTATGTACAATTGTTGGAGATGCGCTATCAAGATAAACTTGACGAAGATGCGAATGAGTTTATTACCTACGCCGTCGAGGGAGTCAGCCTGATGCAGACGCTGATTGATGATGTGCTGGCGTACTCTAAGGTGGATATGCAGGCAATTGAGTTTCAACTGACTGAAGTAGAAACAGCTTTGGAACGCGCTTTGACAAATTTGCGCAAACGTGTTAAGGAAACTGGGGCTGTTGTTACTTATAGTGAGTTACCAACTGTGATGGCTGACAGTACCCAGTTGATGCAGTTGTTCCAGAATCTCATTGGTAATGCGATTAAGTTCCGCAGTGACAAACCACCAGAAATTCATGTGGAAGCGACTCGAATGGAGGATGAGTGGCTGTTCTGTGTACGGGATAATGGGATTGGTCTGAATCCGCAGTTTAGCGATCGCATCTTCGTCATCTTTCAACGCCTACACACACGCGACGAGTACCCAGGTACAGGTATGGGTTTAGCTATCTGCAAGAAAATTGTAGAGTGCCATAGGGGGAGGATTTGGGTAGAATCACAACTTGGAGAAGGAGCAACTTTCTACTTTACGATTCCAGTCGGAGGGCGCGATCGTGAGCGCAGAAATGGAAGAAAAGCGCAAAACAATCTTTTTGGTGGAAGACAATAAAGCTGATATTCGTCTGATCCAAGAAGCATTGAAAGATAGCTCAGTACCACATCAAGTCGTAATAGTCAGAGACGGTATGGATGCTATGGCTTATTTGCGCCAGGAAGGGGAGTATGCAGAAGCACCACGCCCCGACCTGATTCTGCTGGATTTAAACTTACCTAAGAAAGATGGTAGAGAAGTCCTGGCGGAAATAAAAGCTGACCCCAAACTAAAACGCATTCCCGTAGTCGTGCTCACAACATCACACAATGAAGATGATATTTTCCACAGCTACGACTTACACGTAAATTGCTACATTACCAAATCTCGAAACCTCAGTCAGCTATTCAAAATAGTCAAGGGAATTGAAGAGTTTTGGCTAGAAACTGCTACTTTGCCATTGGAATGATGATTAAAGAGAAGGGAGGAAAAAGAGAAATGACTCCCTTATCTTCTCTCTCAAAACTGAGTACTTTTATGCATTAAAGAAATGGGGGGTGAAACTACAAGACTATGGCTGTAAGCTATTCAGTAAAAATCTTGTTAATAGAAGACAATCTGGCAGAGGCTAGGTTGTTGCAAGAGTTTCTGAAGCAAGCCAAGTCCCATGAGTTTAGTTTGGTTCATGTGAAACGATTAGGGGAAGCTCTCCAACAATTACGCTCTCGAACGTATGATGTCATCTTGTTGGATTTGACGCTACCAGATAGCCAAGGATTAGCATCCCTTGCACCGTTAATAACTCATGCCCCTGGCTTACCAATTGTTGTACTCACCAATACTAATGATGATGAACTTGCCTTAGAAGCAGTGCGACGAGGAGCACAAGATTTTCTTGTCAAGCGACAGGTGAATTCAGATTTACTCATTCGCTCTCTAAGGTATGCAATTGAGCGTAAACAAGTTGTAGAAACACTACGCACAGTTAATCAGGCATTAGAAATTCGGGTTCAAGAACGAACAGCTGAACTGGTTAAAGTCCAAGAAATCAGCCAATTTAAATCTGAATTTGTCTCAATGTTGTCTCACGATATTCGCAGTCCTCTGAATACAATTCAACTTATTGCTGGATTACTGCAAAATAGTGACGACAAATTGCCAAAGGAGAAAAAATTTTCTCATTTTCAGTTGATTCGTTCAGCCATTAAAAACATGGCTCAGCTATTAGATGAAGTTTCATTCATAGGTAGAGCTGATTCTGGTCAGCTTCATTGTGAATTTCATCAACTGAATTTGGAAAATTTTTGTCGCCAACTTGTTGAAGAAGCTCAACTAACTACGCAGCAAAAACACCTAACTCTGCTTTTTACAAGTGTTGGAGAATTGGATGAGGCGTTGTGGGATGAAAGCCTGTTATGTCATATTTTGAGCAATTTGCTTAATAATGCCATTAAGTACTCACCTAATGGTGGTACAGTACGGTTTCAACTCATTGCTCAGGAACAAATAGTCATTTTTCAGATACAAGACGAGGGAATTGGTATTCCTAAAGAAGACCAGTCGCTGTTGTTCAAGCCTTTCTATCGTGCTTCCAATGTGGACAGAATTCCTGGTACTGGCTTAGGGCTGGCGATTGTTAAAAAGTGTGTAGACACACTTGGTGGTGAGATTTCAATTCATAGTGAGATTGGGGTGGGTACGACCTTTGCTGTTACGCTTCCCATAACCAAGTACGATCAGAAAAATTGAGAATTTTAATTATTAAGATATATTTTGCCAACAGTATCCTTAATTCGCTCCCCTTTATAAGGCTAGGGTGTACACACAAGTCAGAAAATCGTGCCTCATATTAGCTTTAATCCGGTAGCTGAGAACTTGCACCATTACGAGTAAACCGCTAATAAGCGAATTTAATCGTATTAAAATATACTTGAAAAACATTCTAGTTTTAGTCCATTTTAATGGACTTCGACTATTAGCCTGGGACTTTTAGTCCTAGGCGGACGAGAACGGAGTGAAATAAACTGTAATGATTTTAACTGGGAAAACCTCACCCTGCCCTGTCGGGCATCCCTCTCCTTATCAAGGAGAGGGTTAATCAGTGGCTTTGAGATTGACCGCGATCTGAACGCGGCAATAAACATATCGAAATACGCGAGTAGTTCGCTCGTGTCTGCCTGTGGACGAGGTGCTGCCGACAGTCTCGGTTGAAACAGGAAGTTTTTGTTAATGAATGTTAGTAAAAATGGAGCCGAAAGACATTTCTATTTCACTGCAGCACAACTACTATTAGGTGCAGGCTGCGGGCGTTGTACACCAGTCTTGGTGGGATCATAACCTACCAGCAACACCTCACCTTTTTCATTAAATATCCATCCTTGAGCAGGTATTATCTTTTTGACAGTTGGCTGTTGAGATGGCTGCTTTTGTGTTGTACTTGTTGAATTCACTGTACTAGCGACAGGCTTAACTAAATCAACACGCACATTGTCACTACTGAGGATTTTCTTGGGATCAGTTGGAACTCCGCCACGTCCGGTGATGACGAAGCTGCTACCAAAACTTTTGGTACAAACATTTTGGGCTATCTGCTGTGCGGGGTCGGTAACAGTTTCTGGGAATTCAAATAATCCACGGCTGGGGTCATTTTGGGGTGTGTTAAATTGCACAGTTCCACTGAACTGCGGACCAGCTTCAGAAGTGGCAGATATGACGCTGTCTGGGGAAAGAAATCTGCCGCCCTTTGTTGTGATGATGATATTGCCCCCATAACCTTGTTGGGCATTGGCGGTAATCTTGCTATTTTCCAAGGCAACTAAGTTACCAGTGTTAATGTTTATGTTGCCTCCCGTTGCTGTACCTGTGGCGTTAGTAGTGATGTTACTGTTGCGGCGCAAAATTAAGTCGCCTGAATTCAGGGTAATGTTGCCCTGTCCCCCATTGGTGTTGGCTTCAATAAATGCTTTGTTGTCCAAGCGGATGTCTTTAGCTGTCGTAACTGTTATATTGCCTGCGGTACCGTTGCCAACATTACTGGTAGAGATGGCACCCCCATTAGTTAAAGACAGCGATCGCGCGTTAAAATCAATGCTACCTGCGTTGCCAACACCACTCTGTTCCACCCTGCTTGAAGCAAGACTGTTATCAAACAAGAGTGAGTCAGCCGTAATAGCGATATTTCCACCATTTCCCTGTCCAGCATTGCTGGCTTTGAGTATAGCGCTATCTTTGAAAGAAACCGACGGTGCCGAGATTTGGATATCGCTACCATTACCCTTAGCCCCAAATTCCACATCAGTGAAGATCCCACTGTTTTTGCCGACAAAAGAAATGGAGTCCCTAGCCTGTACAGATACAATTCCCGGATTTCCTTGTGCACCGGAATATAAACCAGCTTGCAGTTGAGCTCCATCCTTTAAGGAAATTTCTTTAGCGTCGAGCACAATATTCCCAACATTGCCCTTTGCTGGTGCTTCGTCCCGACTTCCCACATTGCTTAAGATGAAGCTATTCTCAGCGGAGATAGTGTCTTGCGCTTGCACCAGTATATTGCCTGCATTCCCTTGTCCAGCGTTGCTGGCTTTTAGTACAGCGCCATCTTTGAAAGAAACCGACGGTGCCAAGATTTGGATATCGCTACCATTACCCTTAGCCCCAAATTCTACGTCAGTGAAGATCCCAGTGTTTTTGCCGACAAAAGAAATGGAGTCTCTAGCCTGTACAGATACAATTCCCGGATTTCCTTGTGCACCGGAATACAAACCACCTTGCAGTTGTGCCCCATCCTTTAAGGAAATTTCTTTAGCGTCGAGCACAATATTGCCAACATTGCCCTTGGCTGGCTGTTTTTCAGGGCTTCCCACATTATTCGTGATCAAGCTATTGTTAGCGAGGGAGATAGTATCTTGAGCCTGCACGAATATATTGCCAGCATTCCCCTGCCCAGCACTGCTAGTAGTCACTGTAGCGTCATTTAAAGAAACCGATTGCCCCGAGATGTTGATATTGCCTGCATTACCTTCTGCTACTGGAGCCACATAGCTGAGGATACCAGTTATCAAGTTACTGCCTCTTCCATCAAAGGAGATTTTCCCGCCAGCAGAAACAGTTACATTACCTGCATTACCTCTACCAGAGGTATTAGCTTGCAACTGGGAAACACCAGCTAGAGAAATAGATTCAGAAACCTTGAGTTGGATATTCCCTGCATTTCCTTGTCCCGAAGTGGAAGTTTGTATAGCGGCGTTGAATAAAGAGAAGGACGGCGTATCGATGACAACGTCAGCACCATTGCCTGTACCTGATGAACCCACAATACCACCCACATAAGCGAAGTTATTGGCGTCCCCTGTTAAGGAGACTTTATCCTTAGCTGTGATGATGATCTTTCCTGCATTTCCTTCTCCGTTAGTCAAAGAACCTATCAAAATACTGCCGTTTCCTTCCAGGGTTCCTGTGTTGATGATTATATTTCCGGCGTTTCCTGGTTCTGTGATGTTAGAACTGTTCGATGAAAAGTTACCTGTTGAGTTTAAGATTCCACTACGAGAGCTAGTTGTTCCTTGGATTCTCACCCTATCTGTAGCATCAATTTTAATATCGCCTGCTTGAGCGCCTGGAGTTCCTAAGCCTGACTGTATCCCCCCATAAAGAATACTTCCTCCCAAAAGATCTAAATTTCGGGCATTAACTGCAATATTGCCTCCCCCGCCTCCCTGAACATAAGCGATCGCCCCATTAGTCAGCGAGACATCAGCACGTTGCACTCCCACAGGAAAACTCAAACTCCCATCACCATTAAGTCCAACCGTTCCTGGGGCAGATAATCCTCCTAACTCAATTCTTCCTCCTGGTGCGAACAGTATTCCACCATTTAAGCTGACGTTACCGCCTACCAGTGCGAAGGAGTTTCCTTGAGGAACCTGAAGACCAGCAGATTGACTAGTGATATTTTTGAAATTCTCCCGATAGCTCAGCCCAATCGGAGCAGTTATTGTTAACAATGGTGGTGCTTGCGGGTCAGTCGCACTAAACTCAAATCCATTGTCAAACAGGAAACTATTCGCTGTACTTCCTAAAAAGGAACCACCTATATTTAATTGGGCATTTGGTCCAAAAATAATCCCTGCTGGATTGAGTAAAAATAAGTTTGCCTTGCCGAGTGTTCTAATCAAACCATCAATACTAGAAACAGAACCACCCGTCACTCGGCTGATAATATTTTGTATATTCGCTGCATTGTTGAAGGTTGCTGAACCACCTGTAGGAACAGAAAATTCTTTAAAGCTGTGAAAAAGGTTTGTTCCTCTTGTGGTTCCGTCATTGATATTGAAATTTTTGCCATCAGGAGTGATAACTGTCGTGGATACAGTTCCATCAGGAGTCACTTGCTGCGCAACTGCAATGGTGAGTGGCGCAAGAGTTGCTATGGTGGATACGGGTAAAGTCAATAGAAACAGGGATATCTTTTTCATGGGAGATGCATTTTATAAATAATTTTTGACAAAGACTGTGAGCAATCATAAGATCCCCCCAACCCACGCCAGGTGCTACAAGTCGGGAAACCCGCTGTTAGCACCTGGCTCCCCTTAAAAAGGGGGGCTATTTTACCTTTTACCCCCTTGGAAAGCAGGGCTGTTTCATTCCATAAGCGTAAGAATTTTGTCAATATCATCCGTCCATAAATATGTAAGTACAAGTGTTAATAAAATTACCCGATGGGCGTAAAAATTGAGTGTAAGCGATCGCTAAATCAATTTTGCAGCTATGATTTTCATCTCCTCAACACTTGACAATGTAAGCCTTTGAGGGAATGAAACAGCCCTGCCTTGGAAAGGGGGTCGCCGCAGGCGGGGGGATCTTTCCGAACCGTATTGCGCCTACGCGGACTAATACATTTAGCCTGCGGAGTCAGGCGTAAGTCTCGTGTAGCCGCGATTTCCAATCGCCAGGTATTTTAACTGCACCCTTACATGTGGTTTCTCGTTTATGGTAATGAAAAGCACTACATAACGAGTAAAATTGTGGATGAAAGTATTAATAACAGGGTTGTATACTATAATACTTAAATTTTAATATTTTTTAACGATTAACAATCAATAACGTAGGTTGGGGAGCCACCGCCCTTCGGGTATCTCCTTCGGAGACGCTGAGTCCCAAGGGGACACGCTGCGCGAACGCGAACGCAGTCGCCTGCGGAGGGAAACCCTCCCGCAGCGCTGTCTCACCGTGGACGGGTTCCCCGGCTTGAGGCGAGTGGCGTTTGACGTAAGGAAACCCAACACCAAACGTTTATTGTTGGGTTGCGCTACGCTTAACCCGACCTACTAGCGCGTCCACACCAAAATGTTGGGTTGAGGCTGCAGGGGGGCAGGGGGGCAGGGGGCAGGGGAGAAAGAAAAAAGACAAAGTGCGCTGATTAACTTTTACCCAACAAAATAGACTAGACGCGGTACTACGCCTACGCCTGATCCAATCTGAAAGGCTTTGACTACCAAACCTTACTCATATTCAAAACAAACCCTGTCAAAACTGACTCACCACTGACAGTAGCAGGATTATCCAAACATTCCTCTGGCATTCCAGGACGATAAATATAAACTTTGCGATGCTTGCGATCAATCAACCAACCTAACTGTATCCCCGGTTCTTTCATATATTCTTCGATTTTGTCTTTTAAAGGCTGAAGATTATCAGAAGATGACCGGAGTTCTACAACAAAATCTGGACAAATTGGAGCGAACTTTTGCTGTTGTTCGCCAGTTAGAGTATTCCACCGTTCAAGTTTCATCCAAGAAGCATCAGGTGACCTTTCTGCACCTGTTGATAGCTTAAATCCTGTACTAGAATCAAAACAAATACCTGTTCCGTCTTGATTTGCCCAAATATAAAGCTCGCCAAATATATTACCGCTACGATTGCCTGTCTCTGAACCAGTCGGAGGCATAATTGATATCTCACCAAATTTATCACGTTCAATACGTAAATCTCGGTTAACCTGACAGAATTCAAAAAACTGCTCATCTGTCATTTGCAAATCTGGTGGCATCCGTAAAAAAATAGGAGATGAAAGCATAGTTATTTTCTCTAATTACGCCTACCCAACTAGCTTTTATTCTCACGCAAAAACGCTGTAGAGATGGGAAATCTCGCATCTGTTTGCCCCTCTCCGCGAATTCACCAGAGGGGTGCCCGTCAGGGCGGGGTGAGGTGATAGCTATGAATACACAGCACTTGTGTAAAATGATTTCAGGATTTTACCTCACCCCTGCCCCTCTCCTTATAAAGGAGAGGGGTGCCCGTTTGGGCGGGGTGAGGTCTAAGTTATGAATGCAACGCGCGTATTACTTATTAGGTTGAGGAGTCAAGCGCAGATAGGGCTTCACTTCCTCATATCCTTTAGGAAACTTCTCCTTCAGCACTTCTGGATCTTTCAGAGAAGGAACAATCACGCAATCATCGCCATCTTTCCAATCAGCTGGTGTCGCTACGCTGTGGTTGTCTGTCAACTGCAACGAGTCAATCACCCGAAGAATTTCATCAAAGTTGCGTCCTGTGCTGGGAGGATAAGTTAAGCTCAGACGTAGTTTCTTGTTGGGATCGATGATGAAGACTGTACGGACAGTCAGCAATGCATTGGCATTGGGGTGAATCATGTCGTAAAGGTCAGAAACTTTACGATCCGCGTCTGCCAAAATTGGATAGTTGAGGTTAGTACTTTGAGTTTCCTCAATATCTCCAATCCATCCTTTGTGAGATTCTACATCATCAACACTGAGAGCGATGACTTTGACATTGCGTTTGTCAAATTCTGGCTTTAGCTTAGCCACTCGCCCTAACTCTGTTGTACAAACAGGTGTATAGTCTGCGGGGTGGGAGAAAAGTACAACCCAGCTGTCGCCAGCCCATTCGTAAAAGTCTATGTCTCCTGTGGAGGAGGCTTGGGTAAAGTTTGGTACTGTGTCGCCTAAATGGAGAGCCATGTCACATTCCCTGTGGTTCAAAAAGCCATATGTATTCTATCTTGCCATGATTGCACTAAACCCCGGTTTGCCGATTGGGCTTTAGCCTCATGAAACAAAATTGTAAGTTGTGCAAGTTTGCACAAACAGATTTACTATTTTACGTCGTAGTCGGACAAGATTTGATTATACGCCTCAATGGTTTGATGAGCGATCGCATCCCAACTATAATTTTTCAGCGCATACTCTTGAGCACATAATCCCCGCCGTTGGCGTTCCGCAGGATTTTGTAAAGCTATACGAAGCATGTTAGTGAGTTCTGACACATCTGTTGCACCCACCCATCCCGACTCGCTATCACGTACTTCTTGACAAATGTGCACCTGGTCTGATATAAGCACGGGCACTCCTGCTGCCATCGCTTCAGCTACAGCAATACCAAAATTTTCATAGTACGACGGCAAGACGAATATATCAGCAGCTTGCAGAAGGGTAGATTTTAATTCACCAGTGACAAAGCCAGTGATAGTGGTGTGCGATCGCAACACAGAAGCTTGTATTTGTAATTTTATCTTTTCTTCATAACTTGGATCTTGAGGATTAGTCCCAGCTAGGACAAAGTGAAAATTTAATCCTTCAGCTAAAAGCGCCTCTAGCGCTGGAAGCAGTAGATTCAACCCTTTTTTTGGGTCAATCCGCGACATAAACAGCACTAAAGGCACATCTTCTGGTATACCTAACTTACGACACACCTGCTCTGTTTCTGCTTCCCCCACCCTCTTCACAGGCTTCACACCCAAGGGAATCACCAAATCTCGGGTTGATACTCCAAATCTTTCTGACACCTTGGCTTCCTGAACACTGGTAAAGTGAATTCCAGCTGCATTCGCTAAATTTGGACGTTCCAAAATTGCAGCATAAAGCTGTTTCAGTTGCTTTTTTTTACGTAAATCAGCAGGATCTAAAGTTCCCAAAGGACGCAAAATGTAAGGTAACTTTTGCTGACGACAAATAGTCGCGGCGAAACTACTAACAGGAGAAAATAGAGCATGAATATGAGCTAAGTTAAATTCATGGGCATGACGGTTTAACCACCTGAGTAAGTCAACAGAGAATTTATAGCGACGAAAAGGGGCGCAACGGAAATAAATTATCTTATAGCCATCCTGTTCAATGGGACAATTTAAGGGAACATCCAAAGGTTTTTGCCCAGAATCACCATTGCTGTCAGTGGTGAGAACTGTAACTTCTACTCCTTGCCGTGCTAATGCGGGAGCTAATCCTAGTATCATTTGACTAGGACCACCGTAAATCAGTGAAATTGAGGGGACAATTTGTAGAACTTGCATAATTTGTCATTAGTCATTAGTCATTAGTCATTAGTCATTAGTCATTTGTTGTTTACGAATGACCAGTAACTAATCACTATTTATCAGTTCTTTATAAAATTCCAATTGCTGTTTTGCTAAAGCTTTATTGGTGTACTGACTCATTGCTTTTTCATAACCCATTTCGCCTAAATTTTTCGCCAATTCAGGTTTTTCCATCAATTGGAGGATGCAATCAGCCAGCGCTTTCGCATCTCCTTCAGCAAATATTAATCCAGCATCACCAATCACATAAGGAATTTCGCCAGAATTAGAACCAATAACAGGGACTTTGCAAGCCATTGCTTCTATGAGTACATGACCAAATTGTTCTTTCCAGCCAACAGAAGTGATATTTTTAAGATTGTAGTTTGTTTCTGATGGTAGAACTAAAGTACTCATTAAGTTGATGTAATTTGGAACTTCATCATGAGGAACACTTTCTACCAAGATGATTCTGTCTTGAATGTTATATTCCGCTGCTTTGTTCATTAACTCTGACTTTAACGAACCACGTCCCAAAAGCAAACATTTCCAAGATTTATCTCTCAAACTAGCTAAAGCATTTATCAGAGTCAGTAATCCCTTTTCTTGAACAAAGCGTCCAACAAATCCCACAACAAAATCACCTGGTTGAATCCCAAACTTATTTCCTAATTCTGGTTGTGGTGTGGGAGTAAACAGAGTTTCGTCAACACCCAGTTGAGGCATAATTTTGATTGAACCTTTGTATCCGTGTTGCCGTAAAATTTCTGCACCATCTTGGTTACCCGAAATAATGCCATGACTGTGGCTTAGATTATATTTCTCTAATAAAGAAACTGGAAATTTCAGGTTATAGGGTAGATTCCACCAAGTAAAAAAGACATTTTTGGCCTTGAGTCCTAATAGCTGATTTAAGGTAATCGTCTCAGCATAAGCTAATCCCTTAGAACCTTGTTCCACCTGGATAATGTGAGGACGAAAATCCCACAACAAAGATATCAAATCAGCACCAAAGGTCAGAAGTCCTTGATGATTTTGACTAAAGTTATAAACTGGAACTATGCGAAATTTGCCTTCATCACGGAATTGAGTTTCAATAATTTTGTTTTGAACACCACCCGGTTTCCACTTTTTGGGAACGACTACTGTGACTTCAATTTCCGGTTCGAGTTGAGAGAGAATGCGTAATTTTTCACAGTTAAGGTCTACAATATAAGTATGGCTTGCTACAAAAATTTTCATTGATATCTTGAAAATGGTATTTTTTGTTTGAAACCGCAGATTAACGCAGATAAATATTTAATATATCTGCATCCGTCTGCGTTAATCTACAGTTAAATAACCTCAACATGTTCATCCATGCGAGTGTAAATTTGACCATCATTCCAAATTGATTGAACAACACTACCCAAGGCTTTTAAAAACCCCAAAGAGAAGAAAACGCCACGAGTCACAATTTTGATGGGTGAACCACTTTTGTTGCAAGGAGGATGTCCAAGGACATGACAGTCAAATAAACGAAGGTAAAGACGTAAAGCTTGGGTAGCGGTAAGGTTCTTCAGTCCCATTAAGAAATGGTTGTGGTAAAAAGTGAGTTGGTATTGGAGAGAGCGCATACTAATATCATGACAACCTCCTGTCTCTTCTCCTAAATGTACCAAATATGCCTCTGGGTCATACCAAATTTTATATCCTGTTTGCCGCAACCTTAAACAAAAATCAGATTCTTCTCGCACTGCGCTACCACGAAACCTTTCATCAAATCTCAACCCGTATTTGGTAAAAATTTCGCGACGAAAGGACATATTACAACCTCTTGCTGTGAGAACTTCTTGAGGTTTAATTGTGTGTACCAAATCTATATAGTACCAAGCAATTCCTGGATCCATTGCCTGGGGAGGAAGATATTCTATCTGCAATTTTCCTCCAGAGTCACCTAATTTCATTCTGTCAAATACTCGTCCGGCGACAGCGCCTACCTCTGGTTTTTCTAAATAGTTTTTCGCATGCGCAGCTAAAAATCCAGGAGTTAGTTGCACATCATCATCAATAAATAAAATGATTTCACCTGCTGCACGCCGCACTGCATAATTTCGCGCCCCAGGCAAACTTGCCCAACTCAAACGGAACCATTTTATTTGATTATTTTTGGCTAATTCTTCTAGGTAAGCTTCAGTTTCTGGCTGGTGTTTTGGAGTTTGATCTACAACCAAAACTTCATAATTTGGGTAGTCCTGTTTCAGGACATCAGCAAGGCTATCGCGCAGTGGTTCCTCACGACAGTACGTCGGAATAATAACAGAAATTAAAGGTAAATTCATAGTCATTAGTCATTAGTCATTAGTCATTAGTCATTAGTCATTAGTCAAGAGTCAAAAATTATTCTCCCCTGCTCCCCTGCTTCCGCTGCTTCTCCTGCTTCCCTTCTTCCCCTGTCTCCCTTTTGCCTGCGCTTGTTGAAGTTTTTCTTGCTTGTCTATTTCTGGCAATTTCAACAGGACTCCAGCAAAGAACCAGTAATAGACAGCGATTGGATCGACATCAAGAGGATAGTAGTAGGTGTTGTAACTAATAAACAATATGAACACCCACAAAGCAGCTGCGTAACTGCGGAAATTAGGATTTTTGATTGAACGATAAGTCTGGAAGCACACGATTGTCAAAGTTGTGACTAAAATTAAAAATCCTAGTAGTCCCAACGGTCCAATTTCATATAGTATTTTGGGATAGTAAGTTTCTATCAGTTTGGTTGCACCTAGCGCACGAGCAGAGTTAGTGGCGCGCCCTAACCCATGTCCTAGCGGTTGTAAATTTCTCCAAACGTACCCAAATTGCTGTGTGATAAATTCCAGAGGTGGTGAAGCTTCCCAACGTTCATTCAGACTTGCTGTTCTTTCTGAGAGAATGGCAGGGTTGTTGATGATTGCAATTCCCAAAATCATCGCCAGTCCCACTGCTATGGGGAGAAACCGTCTGAGGTTACGAATTTGACCAGTCAGCAATAGCAAAGCTACGAAGCACGCAGGTACCAATGCTAGGGCTATTCTCTGCCCAGAGACAACTGCATTGACAGCCACTGCTGCCATAGAACTTAAACTGAGAACTCGCCAGATTCTAGAAGGATCACTAAAGCCGGAAGCAAAGGCAAAAAAGATACTGGAAATCAAGAACCATCCCCACTGCCAAGGTGCGACAAAGGTTCCTGGTAGACGAATTATCCCTTGATCGGGACTATAAATCAGAGAACCACCAAAGTAACATCGAGCTTCGATTGATGCTTTAAATTGGGCTGCTCCTTCTAAATATCTTGTGCCTTGACATATTCCCTTCGATAATAAGAGGTATTGAATTAATCCCAGCGCACAGCACACTAGTATAAGGACAATTTGCAGGCGCGATAAAAATAGGAAATCCTCCTTATTGCGGATGAGATAGTAAGCGCAAGCAATCAAGGGTACATAGCCCAACAAGACTTTTAAACCGAGTATCCCCACGCCTATGGGTATTTCTACAGCTGTATCGTCTAATAATTGAGTCAAGGACGGATTGAACTGCTGCACTCCATTAACAAACACTAGTGTTAGCAAACATATACCTAACAAAATAAACAGTGGAATTTTAATGGCTTGGGGAATAATGAAGGGTAGCCGCTGTTTACGGCACATTTGCCAAAGTCCAATCAGCGCTGGAATGTAAAAGGAGTCTTTCGCTAATTGGAGTATGGGACTATTGCCGAGGTAGTAAGTAATAGTACCCGCAAACGGCACGTAAATAAGAAACGCAAAAAGGGCTTGGCGGGGATATTTGTAGGACAAAGCGATAGTAACAATTCCTAATAAACCTGGAACTGCTGCCTTAATTCCACCGACAAAAGCCATGAGAATACCAAAGAAGATACCGCCAAAAGCAGCAATCATTAAAAAATTGGTGAATTCTTTGCGCGATTGTGCAGCTTTACGCTTTTGGGCTAAACGTTCTTTGAGGCTAAGGGTTGGAGTTTCCTGACTCTTCTGTTTTTTTGCTTTTTTGTATTTGTTGGATTTTAATTTTCCTGTCAGCATGGCGTTGCTGTAGATATGCGCATAAAGTCACTAGCTATAGACGTTTTTTGACAGATGATTTTGAATAATCATGCTTATGTTATAGCTAAATTCTTGCTCAATGGGTATAAATTAAATTCTTGGTGAATTTATTGGTCTCCAATGTAATCTTTGCCTTTAATTTTAGAGAATTAGTTTTTTAATACTTGGCTCTTCATCAAGGCTTAACCTCTTTCCTTATCCACTTATCAACATTTTGAGGTTGATAATTTGCCAATAAATCCAGCAAGTTTTCCGGTTCGGATGCTTCCAATACTAAAGAGCGATGGATAGGACGTAAAAATTCTTCAGTAACAGCTTGGTCTAAGAATTTCAGCAGAGAATCGTAGTAACCTTTGATATTAAACACAGCAAAAGGCTTTTGATGTAACCCTAATTGTGCCCAAGTGAGGATTTCGCAAAACTCCTCTAGCGTTCCGTACCCTCCAGGAAGTGCCACAAAAGCGTCGGACAGTTGCGCCATCATAGTTTTACGTTCGTGCATTGATTTGACAATATGAAGTTGCGTCAATCCAGTGTGAGCAATTTCCTTTGCAACCAGAAAATCTGGAATCACCCCAATAACCTCACCACCAGCTGCTAAGGTGGCATCCGCAACTGTACCCATTAACCCGACATTCCCACCCCCATATACCAAACCCAATTTCCGTTGCGCAAGGGCTTTGCCCAATGCTATAGCTGCTTGTTTATAGGCTGGTTTTAGACCCATATTAGAACCACAAAACACGCAAATGTACTTCATTAAGCTTGCCTCTTGAATCTAAACCCCATACTTTATTCTTTTACTGTCTCTCATTCCCTATCGCCTGTTCCTTCTTTTACTGCTTTTAACTTCGGGTAAGGAATGCGCTTGTGATGGAATTGCTGCCAAACTTGCACGAAAATTTCGGCAATTTGGGTCATTTCCTCTCGTGTTAACCCGGAATCTACCATTTGATTGTCTTGCCATCTGGCGCGGAGAATGTTGTTTAGCATTGCTAAAGCTTGTTCTCGTGTGGCGTCTGTAAGCGATCGCAACGCCGCTTCACAAGAATCCGCCAACATCACGATTGCTGTTTCCCGCGACTGGGGTATTGGACCATCGTACCGAAAATCTGCCTCTATGACTTTTAAACTTGGATCTAAGAGCGCCATTTGCTTTGCTTGGTGATAGAAATAGGAAATTTGCATAGTACCTTGATGTTCTGGAATAAAAGCTTGAACTGACGAAGGCAAACTGTACTTTCGCGCGATCGCTAACCCTTCACTCACGTGCTTTTTGATAAGGTACGCACTCATCCAAGGATCTTTAATTTCTGTGTCGTGTTTATTTGGTCCCCCCATTTGATTTTCAATAAATGCCATTGGGTCGTGTATTTTGCCGATATCATGGTATAATGTGCCAGCCCTAACAAGTTCGACGTTGCATCCTAGCTGTTTGGCAGCTGCTTCGGCAAGAGTCGCGACAAACAGGGTATGCTGAAAAGTCCCAGGAGTTTCAGTCGCAAGTCTTTTCAATAAGAAGCGGTTAGGGTTCGCCAGTTCTGCGAGGCGGATTGGAGTGACTAAGTCAAATAGTTTTTCTAAATAAGGACTCAACCCCATCCCTACGATGCTCCATACTAAGCCGGATAAAGCAAATAATCCTGCGTTTTGTAGTACCAAGTAGTGCACTGGAACTCCCAATACAGCACTGATCAACAGCTTGATGATTAGGTAAACAGCACCTTCTGTTAAGGCGATCGCAAGACTCAAAAGTGCTAATTCTTCACGCGATCGCAACCGTTGTGCAACGCAACTGCCCAAAACTCCCCCTGATACGCCAGCAACTAGAGCAATAAAACTTATTTCTTGACTCATGGGTAGCAGTAATGACAGCAATCCTACAACAGTCACGCCCAAAGTTGGTCCATAGAAGCTACCCAGCAATAACCCAACGGCACTCCAGGTGGTGTAAGGTGTACCCATCATTTGTACCAGTGGTACACTAAGGCTCAGCAATAGTACCAACAGGCGATCGCTTTGCCGAATGGAGTGCTTGATCCGCCGCTCTACGATTGCAAAAATACCAACAGATGCAGTGACAACACTCCCTAACTGTATCAATCCCAGCCAATGAATCTCGCGCGAAATCAGGTGATAATGCTCTAGTACGTCAAAGTTCCATGCACTCACCTTCTGTTGTTGACGGACAATCACCTCACCCTTATAAACAGTAACAATCACAGGTTCTACTTGAGCAGCTATCTTTGCACTCATTCGCTGCGTTTGTAATTCATCTTTCTTCAGATTTGGTTTAAGTACAGCTAACAAAAGTTTGCTTGCTAAGGGTTCGGCATCTTTTGGTACGAACGTCTGCACTTGTATGGTGACTGTATTTTGTAGGATATTTTGTGGTAGTCCGGGTGAAATGCCTTGGGTGAGAATCCGCTCTAAAGTTTGCAGGACTTCTATTTTTATTTTCGTCCAATCCTCATCTGACAAGTTGAGAATAGAAGCTTCATCGTATACTGTATCTGGTTTGGCAATCACCAAATCTGTGAGTTTAGTTTTTGCTTGAGCGTATCCCTCCCGTATTTTTGTAATTTGAGCGATTATGGAAGAAAAATTTTGCTTGGAACTCATGAGGCGGTAAGCTTGTAATTGAGCCACCGCTTGTGCAAACTCTATGTTTTGGAACAAATCATTTGATTTTAAGTCTTGAGTGTTGGGTGCGTAAGAACCTGAAACAGGCGGTTGTTGTGATGTTCCTGATTCGGCTAGCACGTTACCACTAGAAGCTTCTTTTGATGTGAAAAGAGTGTTATAGGGCTTGCCCTGACTAGCGAAGGGTGAGGCAAAAGCAGAAACTTTTCCTGGATTCTCATTTCTTTGTGTTCTTGCATCCTTGTGTTCTCGACTCCTGGGCTTTTGAACCAACATCGTTGATTTTTGCTTGTCAGTATTTTCTACAGCTAACAGCAGTGCTTGCCATTCCCAATGAGAACAGGAACGCAGGTAACGCTGGGTAGAGACGGATAAAACCAAAGTGTCAAAAAAAGGAAAAGATCCAAGTGTTGCACGAATTTCGTTGCCCTCTTGCAAAATATCTTGTAAATTTTGCTCAATTTCTGCATTGATGCGTTCATCTACCATGAGGACTGGCAAAGAACTTTTCGTTGCGGCTTTGCGCTTTTCTGCTGTTTTTTTCTTATTTTCAATTTTCGCAGTCGCTGGTGCTCTAATTGTCTGTGGCGCAACAGTCCCTACTTGCAACTGGGGTTGGTTATATAACTTTTGCCCCATAACCCCTGTTATGGAGACAACTGTGATGACGAAAACAACGCAGGAACGCCTGACTTTCACCCAGGGCGAACCGACTGTGTCAATATCATTTTTATCTTTAAGCGATTTGTTAATTGAGCGTGACACTCTTGCTGTTGGGTATCCATCTTTTCTACTTGTTTTTGATGATGCAATATGACAATGTCGCACTTTGTACTGTCGCCGCCAGAAAGTCAGCTTCTGAGTCAAGGACTGAAAAAATCGCTGCGTTTTCATCACCTATGACCGCAGTTACTTACTCTGATAGGTTGAAACAAGACAATCCAGAACGGGAATATACTTTAAGCCGATTTGCCACTATAGCTACCTACAGACTTTGAATGAGAATTGCCTTTTTTATCTTAGTATTAAAAGCTACTTTCGTAACTCATGTTTGAATTACTTTGTAGTCTTTAATGTTTTGGAATCAGTCACGTTTAGCAATAGAAAAAATGTTAGCGTGACTTAATAACGCGAGGAGCTGCTGTTACCTGTAAAGACAATAGAGTCGGTGTGATAGTACCGCTTTCTTCTCTGACTTTATCTGGATGCGAAGCAAGGTTATATACTCCTGACCATACAGCCACAATTGCGTCAGCTAATTCTACCATCTTAGAAGAGCCAGCTTGTTTGCAGTCTTGTGCAGAACTCTGTTGCACAAGCATAACCTGCCAAGTGACAGGAATACCAACTGAACTGTTATATGCTCCTGATAAAGCACCTGTCATGGCACCTATTGCATAAGAGCGATAACTATCTTGAATTGCTCGTAAAATAGAAAGACGAAAGTCTTCTATGGTACTCAGAAAGCAGTAAAAAGCTAAGGCTATGATGTTACCTAACTTTTGTTCCTTACCCAACTCGGTTTGTACCGTTTCTAAACCAGCGCCGTATTCTAACAAATTATGAACTTGTAATAATTGTTGTGGCAAGTTTGTCTGCGTTTCTCCAACAAAGGAGATCGTCTGAGAAATGAGGGCTTGTGGAGAGAGTTTTTCTGTGAGAGATTTTGCGATCGCATAGCCCACTGCTAGTGTTCCATCCCGTACGACTGGATCATCCTGCCAAATTTCCGTCGCCAGCAGTAAGTTTTGTCGCAATTTAACTGTATTGTCATGAAAAAATAGCGCCAATGGCAATGTGGCGAGAATAGCCCCATAGCTATTTTTGAAATTCGTAAATTCTTGTTGTTCAGGTTTTTGCCAATCTTGTGTATCTAATCTACCTGAGGAAATTAAACTTGAAGCATATAAAACAGCCATGTCACTCCAGTGCAAAGATGGTATTTTCAACGTCCCTGCACCCTGTAACTGCTTGCTACGACTAGAAGCTATCTGTTCTCCAATAATTGCCCCGAGTATTGTGCCTTTAAATCGACTTGTGATAGAGTAGCGCATATCATAAAGGAAGTGAAAAGTCAAAATAAGTTTTTCACCTTTTTACTTTCTTATATAATGCACTAATGCCTGCAACCCTAGTAAATAACTTTGCGCCCCAAAACCACTAATCTGTCCTATGACTACTGGGGCTATATATGAATGATGGCGAAAATCTTCCCGCCGGTAGATGTTACTCAAGTGCACCTCGACTGTAGGTAAGTTAACACCAGCGATCGCATCGCGCAAAGCTACACTCGTGTGAGTGTATGCCCCTGCATTGATTAAAATTCCCTGATGTTTTCCTAGTGCTTCATGAATTGCATCTACCAGAGCGCCCTCATAATTTGATTGTAAATGAGAGATTTTCGCCTGTAGCTTTTCTGCTTCTTGTTCTAAGGAGCGATTAATTTCAGCCAATGTCAACGAACCATATATTCCTGGCTCTCGCTGTCCCAATAAATTTAAGTTTGGTCCATGCAGTACCAGAATACTTATGGGGCGCTCAGTTAAATCTAGCACGGTAATCGCTTCTTTATCGACGGCGTGAACGATCTTGCACTGGAATCGGAATGAGTTCCGGTTCCGGTTCCGCTTCTGGTCCCAAAAGGGCTTCTATTAGCTTGCGTGCCAAGTCTTTTAGTTTTTCTAGCACCTTTTCTATATAGTCCATTGAACTGACCGCTCCCGAGATACTACCAACGATGTTTATAATCCTTCACGGAGAAACCAGAGTATTTTTGCACCCACAGCTTAATACTATGATAGTTTACACTCTGTGAATTTTGAAATTTTGATGTTGTTTTCTCTTCTACATTTTAGAGTATCATATCATCTTCACTACAGACTGCATCTTACTAAGGAGGGTTTGACAGGTATAGAAGTTAAGGCGGTCAAACATTTTTTTCATTTTTATAATTTCTTTTGTTTTTCTTTCTGTCAAGTTGGCAAGCGCTTGTTAACAAAAGCATCTGCCCTCAGTTGTACATAATTAACGCCTTCATGTGGGATTGTGAGGGCGATCGCCCTCATGAACGGGCACTCTGTGCCATCGCACGTTCTAGTCTGGAAGACTTGCGATCGCCATTCCTAACACTTTTTCCCAATTACGAAAAACGACTCGATGATGTCAACTTTTTAGCTAAACTCGCCTTTTTTGTCATTTTTTTTTTGCAGTGGTGGTTGAGGACTTAGTTGTTGATTTAGAAGTAGTAGAACTCCTCGATTTACTTGTTGTTTTACGAGTTGATTTTGCTGTTGATGCTTTGGATGCTAACCACTCCAGGGCGGAAGCAAGAGTTACATCTTTTACTGATACACCTTCTGGGATGCTTACATTCGTTTTGCCATGCTTAATGTAAGGTCCGTAAGGACCATTGTAAATATTGACTGGTTCACCATCTACAGGATGAGGGCCTAATTCCCGTTCCGCCGCCTTAGACTTGCTGTTAGTGGTGCTGCGTCCTTTTTTCGGTTCAGACAACAACTCTAATGCACGTTCTAAAGAAATTGTCAAGATATCATCACTTGCTTTGAGCGAACGGTAGTCTTTTGCACCACTTTGGTTATGAACAACGTAAGGTCCAAAGCGTCCTAAATTCGCTTGAATTTGAGCGCCTGTTTGTGGATGAACCCCCAGTGTTCGCGGTAATGACAAAAGACCAATAGCTGTCTCAAGAGTGATATTTTCTGACGTTATTCCTTTCGGTAAGGAAGCTTGTTTGGGTTTTGGGTTTTCGTCGGTCTTATCACCTAATTGTACGTAGGGTCCATAAGGACCAATTTTGACATAAATTGTTTCGCCTGTTTCTGGGTGAATACCGAGTTCATCTGGACCGACAGTTTTTTGCCGCAGCAGTGTTTCTACCTTTTGGGGGTCAAGGTCAGCAGGAGTCAGGTCTTTGGGAATGGAGGCGGTGACAACAGCATCACCATTCTCTTTTTCTATATAAGCACCATACTTACCAATGCGGACTTTGGCATCTAGGTTTTCTAGTTCCACTGTCCGGGCAACATTGGCATCTATTTGGCTTTCCTGTTCCTTAACTAAAGTTTCTAGACCTTTGTCTCCCAGATAGAATTCCTTCAGGTAGGGTAACCACGCAGCTTCACCTGTGGAAATGTCATCCAGGGTTTGCTCCATCTTGGAGGTAAAGCTGGGATCTACAACGTCAGGAAAGTGCTTTTCCAACAGTTCCGTGACGGCGAAAGCAGTAAAGGTGGGTATGAGGGCATTACTCACCAATTGGGCATAACCTTTATCAATAATAGTGCCAATGATGCTAGCGTAGGTGCTGGGACGCCCAATGCCTTCGCTTTCCAGAGTTTTTACTAAGGTCGCTTCGGTGTATCTTGCGGGAGGTTGGGTTTCGTGACCAACTGCTTCTAAATCAGTGCATTTAGGACTATCCCCCACTTTTAGGTTAGGCAAAATGACTTCTTGGTCTTCCAGCGCTGCCTCTGGATCGTCAGAACCTTCCACATAAGCGCGCAAGAATCCTGGAAAGTCAATGCGTTTGCCAGAGGAGCGAAAACCTGCATCTTCCACAAGCAGTTGCATGATGATTTGAGTTTGGCGAGAGTCTGCCATTTGGCTGGCGACGGTACGCTTCCAAATGAGGTCGTACACTTGGAACTCGCGACCACTTAAACCGGTTTCTTGAGGAGTGCGGAAGGTGCTACCTGCGGGGCGGATTGCTTCGTGGGCTTCTTGTGCGCCTTTGGATTTGGTAGTGTATTGCCTTGGTTGGGGGCTGAGGTAATCTTTTCCGTAAAGTTTGTCTACACACTCACGGGCGGCGGCGATCGCCTGATCCGATAAATGCACCGAATCTGTACGCATATAGGTAATGTATCCCTGTTCGTACAAACTCTGAGCAACTCGCATTGTGTCCCGTGCGGAAAGGCGCAGTTTGCGGTTGGATTCCTGCTGTAGAGTCGAGGTGGTAAAAGGTGGCGCGGGTTTGCGCGTAACAGGACGTTCCTCAAGGTCTGTGACTTTCCAAGTTTTTCCTGTTAGGCGTTCTTTGAGGGCTTGTGCTTGCTCTTGATTGAGCAAGATAACATTGCGATCTGGGGGAATTTTCCCTGTGGCGGCATCAAAATCGCCGCCATTCGCCAGCCTTGTTCCTCCCAATGTCACTAGTTGGGAAGTAAATGATTGCCCTTTGGGAGAATCCGGGGGGGTTAATGTTGCTTTCAAATCCCAGTATGAACCTTGGCGGAAAGCACGGCGTTGACGTTCGCGGTTGACCAGAAGCCGTACAGCAACAGACTGTACACGTCCAGCAGATAATCCCCAAGCGATTTTTTTCCACAGCAGGGGAGACAGGGTATACCCCACAAGTCTATCCAAAATCCGCCGCGTTTCTTGAGCACGAACCAACTGTTCGTCAATATTGCGGCAGTTTTTCAAGGCTTTCTTGATGGCGTCAGAGGTAATTTCGTGAAACACCATCCGCTTTGTAGGAACTTTTGGCTTGAGCAACTGGTATAAATGCCAACTGATGCTTTCACCTTCCCGGTCTTCATCCGTTGCCAGAATCAGTTCATCTACTTCTTTAAGGGCGTCTTTGAGCTGAGTGACAACTTTCTTCTTATCTTTAGGGACGACATACAGGGGTTCAAAGTCGGCGTCTATATTTACCCCGAGCTGCGCCCATTTCTCGCCCTTGACATTGGCGGGAATTTCAGTTGCTGATTGAGGAAGGTCACGCACATGACCCATAGACGCTTCCACCCGGTAGTCTCTTGGCAGGTAGTTGCGAATGGTACGAGCTTTGGTCGGAGATTCGACGATGACAAGAGTTGACATGGAAATTTCAAACAAAGAATAGCTGCTAAGCTAAACAGTCAATTGAAATCGTTAAGAGCGCATCGGTTAAGCTAAAACCTCACGCTGAGCGATATGTGATTTTATCCTTACACAAACTGCCCGCTAAGCGCTGTCATTTGCCTATGCTTAGCAAAACTTCCTTCCAGAGGGAAGGTAGGGCGGGAGCTCTTGTGTGAGTTTCTCGTTATTTCAATCTTTAACTTATAATCGGCATAATTGGCGACTATAGTTTTCAAAATCCCCCAACCTGCATCGTTATACAATTACATAACAGCCAGGTTTGTGTCGCCTATGCCAAAATGAAATTAAATTTAACAGCCTCAGTGATACGGGCTATCAATCAACTTCCTGGACGAAAAACTATACACGCAATTGGTCAAGGTGACGTGATTTTATAGGACTTACGCAAAAACTCTCTTAAAGTCTTATTTCTACTCTCAGGAAAGCACACCACCAGAGGGCGTCTAGGTGTCCAAAGACAGCGGAAAGCCCCTAAGTTGCTTTGGTGGAGTGACTCCTAGGTTTTGTCTTTCTTCATCCAAAGGAATTTTTCGTACAAATCTAAATTTTTAAAAATCAAAAATTGAGTTTATAGTAACGAGCTTATTCTTATTATGTATTCATTCACTTTGCCCAAAACAATATAATGAGAAGTTTCTATAGTCATCTATCTGAGGAAGTATTTAACTAAGTCATAGTTGATATAGAAAACATAGTAAAATATAATACTTAAAATCAATATCAAAGGACAGATTTAACCTTTTTTTTAAGAACAGTTGTGTTAGGATTGAGTCTGGAGAGGTAAATTCGGCGATTCTGATCTTGTTATTATTAAAAACTGCAAGCGGCTCTCCGGATACACATCTCTTTCTATCGGATTCTGGAGAATTTCATGTCAATTTACGTAGGGAACCTATCCTACAGCGTTACACAAGAAGACCTCAGCAAAGTGTTTTCTGAGTATGGTACTGTAACGCGAGTTCAATTGCCCACTGACCGAGAAACTGGTCGGCCACGTGGTTTTGGTTTCGTAGAAATGGACTCAGAACAAGCAGAGGACAAAGCCATTCAAGCCCTAGATGGTGCTGAGTGGATGGATCGTGTGCTAAAAGTCAATAAAGCAAGACCACGGGAGGAGAAAGATAGTCGCTCTGGTGGCGGTAACTGGGGGAGTCGGAACAACGGTGGATATTCTGGTAGAGGACGCTATTAAAGCTTAAAATGATTGATGAATCAAGCTTCAGGTCTGTAGCCAAAAAGCGCAAAAAGCATTAGCAAAGCGAAACTTAATATATAACGGAATGAGCAGTTTCTAAAAAAAACTGCCACCATCACTTTCTACGCAAGCAGATTAGTTTATGACTGGTCTGCTTAACTTTATAAGAACATCTTTTTTTCAATCACGCTAACTAAACTTAAACATAATTTAATCTGATGGTGCTACTCGCCCGATACATGAGTGAATGCAACGGGAGTAAAAGACAATAGAATGAACACAGTTAGACCATTATGTCTGATAGCCAAAACCAATACAGCTCATGGATTTTGCTAATCTTGCATCGCAGTTAAACGCTGGAACAATTCTGCCAGAGGGGATTGTGATTGTCACCCTCTTGGGAGTTTTGATTGTTGATTTGATTTTAGGGCGGACGTCCTCACGCTGGATTGGATATCTAGCAGTTGCAGGTTTACTTGCTTCTATCGTCGCCCTGTTGCTTGAATGGGAAAATACAAATCCCATCTCTTTTGGCGGTGCCTTTAATGGTGACGACCTGAGTATCGTCTTTCGCGCTATTGTGGCATTATCTGCCGCTGTCACCATTTTGATGTCGATTCGCTACGTTGAACAAAGTGGTACCGCTTTAGCCGAATTCATCGCGATTTTGCTAACTGCTACCCTGGGAGGAATGTTTCTATCAGGGGCTAGTGAGTTGGTGATGATTTTCATCTCTCTAGAAACCCTGAGTATTTCCTCTTATTTGCTCACAGGTTACACCAAGCGTGACCCCCGGTCTAACGAAGCAGCGCTGAAATACCTGTTGATTGGTGCTTCGAGTACAGCAGTGTTTTTATATGGAGTTTCGCTGTTGTACGGTTTATCGGGTGGAGAGACTGAACTGAGTGCGATCGCAAACGAAATTGCCATATCTGGTTTTGGTCAATCTCTAGGTTTAGTGATTGCTCTAGTTTTCGTAATTGCAGGTATTGGCTTCAAAATTTCCGCTGCACCTTTCCACCAATGGACACCAGACGTTTATGAAGGCGCACCCACCCCAGTGATTGCGTTTTTATCAGTTGGTTCCAAAGCAGCTGGGTTTGCCTTAGCGATTCGCTTGCTGACAACAACCTTCCCCCTCGTTGCTGACGAATGGAAGTTTGTTTTCACCGCCCTCGCCGTCTTGAGTATGGTGTTGGGTAATGTCGTCGCCCTTGCCCAAACCAGCATGAAACGGATGCTGGCTTATTCTTCCATCGGTCAAGCCGGCTTCGTCATGATTGGCTTAGTTGCAGGAACACAAGCAGGATATGCCAGCATGGTCTTTTATCTGCTGATCTACCTGTTCATGAATTTATGCGGCTTTACCTGCGTGATTCTGTTCTCCCTGCGGACAGGAACTGACCAAATTGTGGAATACTCTGGTTTGTATCACAAAGACCCACTCCTGACACTGGGGTTAAGTGTTTCCCTACTGTCGTTGGGTGGTATTCCACCACTAGCCGGATTCTTCGGTAAGATTTACCTGTTCTGGGCAGGTTGGCAAGCTGGACAGTACTGGTTAGTTTTGCTGGGCTTAGTCACCACTGTCGTCTCCATCTACTACTACATCCGCGTGGTTAGGATGATGGTCGTTAAAGAAACTCATGAAATGTCTGACGTGGTGAAAAATTATCCAGAAGTACGTTGGAATTTGCCGGGATATAGACCTTTACAGGTGGGATTGGTCGTGACATTAATCGCCACTTCCATCGCTGGAATCTTGTCAAATCCGATCTTTACTCTGGCTAACAATTCCATCGCTCATACTTCAATTTTGCAACCCACAGCAGTTGTGACCACTCAAGTGAGTGCAATGAACAACGAGTAAGTTAGTCAACAACTAGGTGTGTGGGGCAATAAGGGAATAGGGGTGTAAGGGAAACAATTAGTAAAGGCACCAACCCATTAGTTATGGGCTAGAGTCTACAAAAATACTATTTTCTCTCTTCCCCCTTACACCCTTACACCTTTACACCCCTTTTTAAGCATTTCCTATTATTTGATTTTCTGTTGAATAAAGCTGACAACCTGAGCTAACTGTTTATTCAAACTATCTATTTCTGTTTGCATGCTGGCGATTTTTTGATTTAATATTTGAATGTCAGTACTTGATAGTCCGTTTTCACTAGAAGTTGCCGTTATTCGAGTCTTTGTAGCAGATACTGCTAAGAGTTCAGCCGGTTCTTGACGGGGCTTTTTAGCCTTTGTCATTGCTGATTTGATCGCGTCAATAAGTTGCTTTTGGTCAAAAGGCTTTCCGAGAAATTCAAAATATTCAAAAGGTTCTGGGATTTTTTCCATCACCTCTTTTTTACGACCAGACATAATGATCAGAGGAATTTTTTTGAAATCTGGCTGGGATTGAATCTCCTGGAAAACTTCCCAGCCACTCATTTTAGGTAGCACGAAATCTAGCAGAATCAGACTGAGTTTTTCTTGACGGATGAAATTCAATCCTTCAAGACCATCTCTTGCTTCCAACACCTGGAAGTTGCCTTGTGGCAACATTTCTCGTACTTTTATCCGGACAACTGTAGTGTCATCGATAACTAGAATTTTATGAGTTCCCACGAGTGTTTGGTGTAATAAAAACTTTGAGTTTAGAGAGTGGTTTCGCCAATTTACACACTATACTCAATCTTTTCTTGATTTAGGGGAGAGTAATTTCTCGGAGAAATGACAAAAATTCATGTATTTTATATGACTTTTTTTAAGATTTGTATCATAGTGATATGAAAGGCAATAAGGAAGAGAGAAGAAAGAATTATTGTCCATTAACTCTTCTCCCCCTCTCCCTACCCCTAAGTGTAGTGAGTCCCTACTTGTTCACTCTCTGATTCCTATACTATTGTTTACAAAGATTTTAAATGGTTATGACTTCTTCACAAAAAGCCGAACTGAAATCTGAAATAAGGGCAATGCCTACGTGGTTGCGTCGTTCAATAGGTAAAGCCAGCGAACTTTCTACAGTACAGCGTATTATCAAGCAGCGTCAAATTCACACGATTTGCGAAGAGGGACGCTGTCCTAACCGAGGGGAGTGCTATTCTCAAAAAACTGCAACTTTCTTACTCATGGGCGCAACATGCACCAGATCTTGTGCTTTTTGTCAAGTCAATAAAGGTCATGCACCCATGCCTCTTGACTCTGAAGAACCACAAAAGGTCGCACAAGCAGTGCAGCTTTTAGGATTACGCTATGTTGTGCTGACTTCTGTAGCACGAGATGACTTGCCAGATCAAGGAGCAGGTCATTTTGTCAAGACAATGGAAACTATCCGACAGCTAAACCCAGAAACTCAAATTGAGGTATTGACACCAGATTTTTGGGGTGGTGCGGGTGCTGGACAGCAAGGTCAACGTGAGCGTATATATAAGGTCGTGAAAGCGAAACCAGCCTGTTTTAATCACAATATTGAGACGGTGCAACGGTTACAAGGACCAGTCCGCCGAGGGGCGAAGTACGATCGCTCGCTTTTTGTCCTGCAAGTTGTTAAAGAAATCGACTCTTGCATTCCCACCAAGTCAGGGTTGATGCTAGGACACGGGGAAACAGTTGAGGAAGTGATTGAGACAATGGTGGACCTTCGCAAAGTGGGGTGCGATCGCATCACAATCGGTCAGTATATGCGTCCTTCCTTGGAACATTTGCCCGTCCAAAAATATTGGACACCTGAAGAATTCGATGAATTAGGCTCAATAGCACGAGAAATGGGATTTAGCCATGTTCGTTCTGGTCCTCTAGTTCGCAGTTCTTATCACGCAGGCGTTGACGATTAAACCATCCTGTCCGGGACTTTGTGCTACATTTTGTTTATTTTTGCTGATTTGTGCTGCAAAGTCTACAAAAATATTCTTGAAGAATCTGGCAATATATGACAGCTCTTTGGTATTTGTTAAGAAGTCTTTAAATTAGGAGAGAACACAATGACTGCTGATGCTAAGACAGCTGCTGCTAATGCTACTGCTGCAAAAGTAGGCGAAGACGTTGCTAAAAGTGGAGCTAAAGCTCCTTATACCTTTCGTGTAGGTTGGGCAGTGTTGCTACTGGCTATCAATTTCCTTGTAGCTGCCTTTTACTTCCATATTATTGAATAATTAGTTTACATCCTCCCACGGGTGCAGAAATTATGTGCCCTTGGCGCTCAGCATGAGCGTTCGCTTACGCTGATTTCCGCATTCAAGCCGTGGGATTTCAAATCTCACGACTTGTTTTGTCTAGTTGTGCGAGTCAGAATTCTGACACCTGAATTCTGCATTGTTCTTCTTACAGATGTGATGCTGTTTAGTTAAGCTTTCCTGCCTACTCTTTAGTTAGAAACAGTTGAGAGACTCTCGCCAAATCCACATTCCCACCGCTAATAATAACACCAACCCTAGCCCCCGGTACCTTCACCACTCCTTCCAACAAAGCCGCAGCAGCTAACACCCCAGTCGGTTCAATGACAATTTTGAGGCGTTCCCACAAAAAGAACATAGTGCGAAGAATCGCTTCTTCTGATACCGTGACCATATCATCTACATAATGCAGCACCAGTGGGAAAGTTATTTTACCTAAATAAGGGGTACGAGCACCATCAGCAATGGTTTCTGGATTATTGATAGTTTGTAGGGTTTTGGTATGAAAGGAACGTGTCGCATCGTCAGCAAGTTCTGGTTCTACTCCTATCACCCGACAGTTGGGTAATACGGCTTTGGTTGCAATCGCAGAACCAGAAAGTAATCCACCACCACCGCAACAAACGAGCAGCAAGTCCAGTTCACCCACTTCCTCAATAAGTTCTTTGGCAGCTGTACCTTGTCCCGCTACAATGTGAGGATGGTCGTAAGGAGGAATCATCACACCTCCTCGCTCGGTTAATAGTGTTTCGGCTAATTCTTCTCTGTTGGTTTGCTTGCGGTTATACAAAATCACCTCACCGCCATACCCACGAGTCGCAGATAACTTAACGGCTGGAGCATCATCAGGCATTGCAATAGTAATAGGAATCTTTAGCAATTGTCCAGCAAGTGCTGTTGCTTGAGCATGATTCCCAGAAGAAAAAGTCAAAACGCCTTTTTGCTTCTCTTCTTGAGACAACTGTGATAGTGCGTTGTATGCACCTCTAAATTTGAAAGATCCGGTGCGTTGGAAATTCTCGCACTTGAAAAATACTTGAGCGTTGGTGCGATTATTCACAGTTCTGGAAGTGAGAACTGGGGTGCGATGAGCAATACCAGCTAAACGCTTGGCGGCGGCTTCTACATCAGTAATGGTGACGGAATTATGCTGTGACATCAGCTAGTGTTTTCAGTGAAAGAGTATTCAGACAAATCACCTACAGGCTGGTAACCGATCGCCTGGTAAATATGATTAGAAGTCGGGTTTGCCAAATCAGTGAACAAAAAGCAGTATCGATGTCCTTGCTTGAGTAAAGTTTGGCTCAAAGCCGCCACACAAGCACTAGCGTAACCTTTTCTGCGGTATTCTGGTGGTGTGTAAACTAAACTCACCGCCGCACCGTTGGGCATTACACGAACATGGCACGCCATTGAAACAGGGATTTCATCTTCCCAAATGTAAGCAATACCCCGCTGCAAAAGGCGCTCTACTTTGCGTTCAGCTTCTGACTCAACAGTGCTCAAGGCTTCCAGTGCAAAGGCTGCATACCAAAGGATGAGAAGTTGGCAATCGCTTTGTGTCGCCAAACGTAAGTCACCTGTTGGTTTGGGAATCGGCTGCACTTGCTCCAATTGAAAAGCACGCAGATCCATTTTTAGGTGATAGGATTGACCAGTTAGGGAATGCCAAGCTTCCACGAAAGCTTTTGCCTCAGTAACGGGAGCATTGACTCCTGACAATAATTCTTGAGTCAGGTGTATGTCTTGGGCGATGATTTCTATACTCCCAAAATCTTCTATCTTTGACAACAGCAAGTTTTGCCCAGGTGTTTTCATCGCCACAGCAATAACATCTTTGTCTACTTCCACGGTTGCTAAGTAGTGCTTTTCGTCGAAGCGTTCAGGATTTTGAATCAAGGTGTTGCAAAGTGCAAGCTGCACATTATGGAGTGCTTCTTGTTTGAGCAAGTAGTCTTTCACTTGCTCGTAAAATTGGCTTGCATCTTCAAAACGATTAATTTTCATCAACATCAGTTATGGTGGTGACAAAATTATGCTGTACTTACTGCGGCTGTGTTTTCGGTGAAAGAGTAGTCGTTCCAATCTGCCACTGTTTGGTAGCCGATGGTTTTGTAAATGTGATTTGATGTGGGGTTTGCTAAGTCTGTGAATAAAAAGCAGTATCGACATCCCTGATCCAGAAGGGTTTGACTCAAAGCCGCCACACAAGAAGTAGCATAACCTTTTCTTCGGTAATCTTTTGGAGTATATACTGGTCCTATCAAACCACCATTAGGAGTTGATACTTTACCACAAGCCATTGATACGGGTACTTCATCCTGCCAAACATACAGAGTTTTCTGACTCAGGTAATGTTCTAGACTACGTTCTTCATCTCCTTGAAGAGAGCCAAAGGCTTCTATTACAAATGCTTTATACCAATCTAGTAATAGGAGGTGCTCATCCTCAGTCGCCAAGCGCAAGTACCCACTCGACCCAGAAATGGACTGCACTTTGTCGAGTTGATGAATTCGCAATTGCGTACTTAGTCTGTAGGAATGACCTGTGATAGCTTGCCAAGATTGAGCAAAGGCAAAAGCTTCCGCAGCTAAACCGCTGACGCCTGGTAATTCCTCCTCATGGGAGTGCAAATCTTGGGCGATACTCCTGCAGAGTCGCTCCGCGATCGCCTCCACTGCTACCAACTTTTGTGCCTTTGATAAGAGCAACCTGCGAGGCGGTGTTCTTATTGCTACTGCAACAATATTTCCATCCATTTCTACAGTCGCCAAGTAGGGTTGGCAATCATACCGTTGTGGATGATGAATCAAGGTATTGCAAATTCTTAGTAACAGGATATGCAATGCTTCCTGACTCAGCAAGTAGTCTTTCACCCGCTCGTAAAATTGACTTGCATCTTCAAATCGATTAACTTTCATCTTAATATCGCTGTGATGTCGTCATACATCAGACTTGACTTCCCCAGTTGTACTGCTCATTTGTTGTCGCAAAACAGCAACTAGTGAAATTATGCTTTTATCCATTCCACCTGCTTCCATCCCTTGCATCCAAAGCATCATAGATGAGACAAATAGTTCTTTGAGATAAGCGAAGGAGAAGCCATTTGTCATCTCGGCAATTTGAGAGATTGTGGCTTCAGATAAGCGCATTGTCGGTTTAAATTTGTTGTTCCACAAGTTGATATAAGCTAAGCGTTCTGACAAAGCTGGCAACTCAAAGTAATATTTACGATCAAAACGACTAGGACGATTTAAAATTGCTGGATCTATGCGATCTGGATGGTTAGTTGTGGCTAATATGACTATTCCAAGATTTGTGGCAAAACCATCAAGTTCATTCAAAAAGAACGAACGATTTTCTCCTTCTACTAAAGAATCAAGGTCTTCTAATACTAAAATACAGGGTGCAGACTGTCGCGCTTGCCGAAAGACTTGACGAATATTGTGATGAGGATTACTATACTCCGATTTGAAGCTTTTGACGTATAAGCAAGGCTGCTGCATTTTATTAATCAAAGCTTTGACTGCATGAGTCTTGCCATTTCCAGGAGAGCCAATAAATAAAATTCCTCGCTTCCAAGGTAAATCGTAAGCTTCGTAAGTTTCTCGCAAAGCAAAAAAGTTTGTCAAGTCATCTTGAATTTCTTGTTTGAGATTACTAGGCAAAATCAGATTATCAAAAGTCGCGTTCTGAATCGACTCAAACAACTCTTCATTTTTCGACCAATAGCCTTCTTCAAACACTAAAATTTCACTTCTGATTTCGGAGTTCCACTCACAAACTGCGGCAAAAAACTTTTCAGCAATATCTTTACTTTCAGCCAGAATCCAGTGATATTTTGTTTTGCAATAACCCTCCTGAAAACTTATGAGTAGGATATCGAGTTTATGTTCTTCCCATGTCACCTCAAAGCTGGCATTTTCAGTCGAAGTGTAAATTTTATTTTCCATGCCATCCCAACCAGAAATAATCTGGTTGTAAATAGAGGTGTCATACTTAATAGTACAGAGGTTTGCCTGGGCGTACCTTTCGACATCAAACGCAGAATCGCTCGCTTCCAGCAACGCTTTTTTAGGAAAAAACGCTGCTAATTCCTGACTCATATGATAAGCAATAGCGTTCGTAGGAAGGTTAAGTGCTTCTAAAATCAGTTGTTGAATTTTCACGGTTTTAGTGTTTTGAAATTCACTGAAATACATATTTTAGTAGAATAGGCATTGCCTACCTGACTTCATACAATGGCGTATCCATCCAACTGCAAACTGCTATATTCTGTTTTTTAGTTGGTTATTGTCTAATACGGTTGCTGTTAAGGATTGATCCTCCCTAGCCCTCCTTAAAAAGGAGGGAACTAAGCAAGCTTTTTAACGAGCGTTGGGGGATCTTACAAAACTAAATACCACTAACAGCAACGGTATTGAGTTATTGTCTAGGAAAACATTCACTTCATAATTTCTACAAAACCTCCGGGACAAATTCCAGATATTTACCACCCAAGAATTTGCTTGCTAATTAATCCAATCATCAAAAACCGTCTTTAAACAAATCGTTGCGTAAACTCACACATCAAATCTACTCTCCCCTTACGTAACATTGCTGGATCTAATCTTTCTGTGGTGTTACAAGTCATCAACACAACTAACTGCTGCTGCATATGAATACCAGAATCATCAATCACACTTTGGTACAGCGTGCCGTCTAATAAACTCAATATATGTTCGGTTTTGTTATTGTACTGCGCTACTTCGGTAGCACGATTTTGTGCTAAGTTATCTGCCTCGTTAATAATGATGCAAATTCTTTCTAGATATGTTGGGGGAACAAAGTTGGCGATCGCATCATGATCCAAAATAAAAATCACATACCCCAAAGGCACCAAAATCTCTTTAGCAACTGCTTGTGTCCATGCGGTTTTACCTGTACCTGGTTCTCCATGTACCAAAACTGCTAACTGCTTTTGATTCAGAATTGCCTGCTGTACTAAATCAGTAAAGTTTTGAATATCTTCAGGAAAACTCCGAATGGGAAACTGACTATAAAGTTTACCCACACGAGTTTGATATCCACTCAGCATTATTGCTAAATCATGTGTCGCTTTGTTAATGAGTGGAGCGAGATTTTTTGCCAATAAAGTATACTGTCGTCGTCCCCTATCAAAAGCGTTTATTTGTAGCCAAATATCATTTTTAGACCAATAAGCATAAACGGTGTTAATAACGTCCAAACGCTCCCAGTTCAGAAACTTTTCCACTGGAAAATAAAAATCTCGTTCCAAATAATATTGTGTGATAATATCAGGGCGTCCCAACACATCTAAAACGCGCAATACAGCAATTTCTTGAAGACGATTCAGAACATAATCAATTGGAATACTATTGCGGCTGACAAATTGGACGATAGGTGTTTCGGTACTTAAAATATCTTTGTAACGATAATCTGGTGACAGAGGATCGGGTGTGATGTAATTCCAAAATTTTTCTACTTCGTAGCGCGTATTATCAGAGACAACACTCAAGAGATTAGCCCACCAAGTATAATTGTTTCGTCCTAATATTTCAGCAAAATTGCTTGCTAAATTCAAAGTTTTTTGTGTAAATTCTTGCCTATCGTGAGACAACAGTTGCCATACAAACTCCCAGTCTAACTCTCTATGAAAAGGTCGCCAGCCACTTGCTAGTAAACTTTGACGGTTACTATTAGCAGGAGCGCCTTCGTCGTTTCTATAGTATTCAAAGTCCATATTGTCAGTTGTGCCGCAGTATAACAGCTTTACAAATTGGTGTGTTAGTAAGCTACTACGCACCATAACATACTTAAGAAATATCCTCAGGCATGATTGTCATCATCATTTCTTTGCTGAGTCCACAAATTTTTACGAGTCTGTTTGCCTGTCTCTCAATTGTCTTTTCAAAGATATTTCTCACAAGCCTTCCATTCCCAAATTTATTATTTCGATTTGTGTATAACTCGGTGAATTTATTCAGTAATACCTGCTTTGATTTTTCAGTCAACTTGAAATGATTTTGCTTACAAATCTTTTCAAAAATATTGAGTAGCTCATTAGGTTTATAATTCTCAAAATAGAAATACTTATTAAATCTTGATTGTAGTCCAGGGTTGGCATCAATAAATCTTGACATATCTTCACTGTAGCCAGCTACAATAACTACCAGTCTGTCTCTATAATCCTCCATTCGTTTCAGTAGAGTGTCTATGGCTTCTTGTCCGAAATCATTTTTAGATCCTTCTGGTGCAAGTGCGTAAGCTTCATCAATAAACAGCACCCCGTCCAACGCTGATTCAATAAGTTTGTCTACCTTGATTGCAGTTTGTCCAACGTAGCCTGCAACTAATCCTGATCTGTCAGTTTCCACAAGATGACCTTTAGTAAGTATCCCTAGCTGTTTATATATTTCACCCATTAGACGAGCGACTGTCGTTTTTCCAGTTCCAGGAGGTCCACAAAATACAGAGTGCAATGTAACAGAAATACTAGCAAGTCCTTTTTCCTGCCTAGCTTGCTGTATTTTAAGAAAGTTGATGAAAGTATTTATCTCATCTTTAACATTCTGCATTCCCACAAGATTATTTAGCTGCTTAAGAACAATCTCCAAACCTTCATTGTTCAAATCAGATTGACTACTACCATTTCTTTTCGCAGAACGCTTTAGTTCTGCTTTCATGCGTTGCAGTTCAACTTCAATCTCATTATCCCAAAAAGCCATATCCCATACCTTCTACAACTTACTGAGTGGAGTGAGCAATATCCACTTAGATGCTGGGATACATGGCTCACCTTATCTAAAATAATCTCGCATAACTTGTAGTGGCAATTTGTGTAATAGTGTGGAGTCATTATTACTATCTTTCACTCTGCTCCTGAACAAGCGACTAGTACAGGTCGGCGGAAATAAAGATACCATCCCAACGCACTGGCTCCTTTATTTTTGTAGCCCCAGATCTCCAGTCTGTTAGCCTAGCGACACGAAGTGCGGGCGATTTACAAAAATGAGATGGTCTCCAATTGAGAAATTTTCGGTTTTTGTTTATTGATACTTATATACTACATGCTGACTACAAAATATGTCAAGGCTCTGTGACATGCTCCTACACCGAATCAGAGATTACGGTGTAGGCTTCCAAGACAAGCCGGCTACTGCTGAGGAGACTCTTGGCTTTAGATAGAACGGGATGCCCCTCCGCTCTTTGTTTTATATTTATAGCTGCATTGTGGTCACGATCCAAACTACAGCCGCATTGACACTTATGCCAGCGCTCATGTAATTTCTTGGGAACCTTCGCACCACAATTAGAGCAATCCTGAGACGTGTTATGAGGATTTACGGGTATTACCAACAAACCAGCTTTTGCGGCTCTGTTTGCCAGTATTGATAAAAAACTCGACCATCCTGCATCGTGTAAGGACTTGGCTAGTCGCGATTTTGTAAGTCCTTTGACATTAAGATCTATGCCCTTCGGGCACGCTGCGCTATCATGAGCTACCACGTCATGCCTGTTAAACAGTCGCTTAGCTGTTTTGAAATGGAAATCTTTGCGTTGATCAGCAACTTTCTTGTGCTGCCTAGCAAGTCGCTTAACAGCTTTGCGCCTACGATTACTGCCTTTCTTTCTACGTGAAACACGCTTCTGTAACCGTTTTAATTGCTTTTCAGCTTTACGGTAGTATCGCGGAATAGGCGCAGCAAAACCTTCAGAAGTAGTGAGAAAGTCCTTTAGTCCCAAGTCAATCCCAATGACCGAGTCAGGATTGATATCCGCTTTGATTGTTGGGACGGTCGGGTCTTCCAGTGACAAGGTGACATAATACCCATCTGCTTTTTTAGTAACAGATGCAGTTTTGATTTTGAACCCATCAGGAATAAGACGATGCTGGATAACTTTGATTGCCCCCAACTTGGGCAAAGTTATCAAATTACCCTGAATACAATTATCCTTTATCGCTGGGTAAGTAAAAGTTCTATAACGGTCACGCGGTTTAAACCGAGGTCTTCCGCTTTTCTTTCCGTTGCAATCACCTTTAAGAAATCTTTCAAAGGCAAGATTCACCCGCTTGACCACATCTTGCAACACTTGTGAATGGATTTCACCGTAATGCGGATGGGTCTTTTTTAGTTTTGTTAAAGTTTTCTTTTGGGTGTAATAGTTTGGACTTTCTCGTAACTCCGGAATGTGGCAGACAAGAGGGCATGCGTTGATAGGACAACGATTTTGCTCGTACCAGTCAAATCTGTCCGCCAACAAGTAATTGTATTGTGCACAAAACATAGACAGCCACCGGTCAATGTCATTGGCTTGTTGTGTTGTTGGTCGTAGTCTGAACTGGTATGAAGTCCTCATTTACTTTGCCCTCCTTACTATCTATGATAACATAAATGTATGGACGTTGTTATGGCATTATGAAAAATAAATGTTTGCAAATACGGATTAGTGAGCGCAGATTGAATAAGCTGCGAGAACACTCAGCTATTAAAGATAAAACAATGACTCAAATATTAGAGGACTTCATTGACTCGTTACCAAGCGCGGAGATAGGGAATTCCTCAAGCACCCCGCTTCCTCGCTGAGCGGCGCACAGCATTGGTCGGGGCGGGGGTCTTACACGAAAAAATCAGCCAGCCTTACTACAACGAATACTCGTCTTGGAACACAGATCAACAAAACAAAGGCTGGCTGATTTTTAGGGGACAATGCGTCGGATACTTTCGTCATTCCCCGCCTTATATCCACAGCGGTACGGAGTACTGTTATAGCGCGGGGCTTACGGCGAAGAAGCTAAAAAGTTTCTGATTTTTATACCAACAGTAAAAATAAGAGGCTCACAATTGTAACACTTTGCTACCTACACCCATACGCTTATAACCTATACTCACCAAACATTTTGGTGAACTTTGTATCACAAACTGCCATGCAGATATGTACATTCAAGGGTATCACATTAAATCATTCTTAAGTATATTAAGTGCTTATAATTTATTCGCTATCATTTTTATCCGTTTTGCCTATAATTAGGAAGTGTATTCTCACTCCGTGAGCTAAAGATATTCTTTCCTTAAAGCTCATTGGGTGAGTAAAGATAATCAACTTAGTAGAGTTGAGACACGAGCCAGTCTAATGTAAGCGCTACTTAACCGCTTACGGAGTGCCTCGTTTATTTTCTCAAAACAGATGATGAGTTTTACATGAATCTTCTGGAGAAGACATGGAGCAGGCACAATTATTAAGTCATCAAAAAAAGCAAAACTCTCAACCACCCTTAATATTAGCGGTGGAAGATAATGAGGATAATCTACTGCTGTTAAGTTATGCCCTTGAGTCGCTAGGTTGTAAGCTTATTCGCCAAAACGATGGTTTAACAACATCACTTGTTGCAAAAGAGTATCAGCCAGACTTGATACTGCTGGATATTTTGTTACCAGGTATTAGTGGCATAGATATAGTGCGTTCTCTAAAACAAGAACCCCTAACCAGTCACATTACAGTTATTGCAGTGACAGCATTGGCTAGTACAGAGGATAGAGAACGCATTTTGAGTGCAGGTTTTAACGACTACATCAGCAAACCCTACATGATAGAAGACCTAGAAGCTCTCGTTGGGCGTTACCTTTGTCAGGAGTTGAATCCAGATTTAGCTTATAATCTATGTGATGATTAACCATATCACGCGGATTTTGGAGTGTTAGTTCTATTAGATGAAGTTGTTGTCCTAACTTTGTTAGACTCAAGTGTAGGAGTGCGAATAGTCGGTGGATCTGTCAAAATAGCAATAATGCCAGTACGACCAGTCTCTAATGTGGCATCACTTAAGAGTTCTATCACTTTAACATTCAAAGTTTCTTCAATCAATGCCTTGAGTTGTGGCTGAATTGCATGATCCAAATCTGACCGAACTTCCTCAGCTAATTCTTCACTACCTGTTTTAACCAGCAATTTCTCTGGTTTAGTGATAGAATCTTCTATGATAACTACTACATTTTGGTCTGACAGTTGACAGGTGACTTTGCTAGGCTGATGACCGAGTTGGTCACGATACAGGGCTTGAATACCTTGTGCTAATGTTCTTTCTACTTGACCGCGAGTTGGTGTTGGTGTAGTCATGTGCTTGTTGTTTTTTCTAGAGATTTAGACCACCAGCGACAAGTCAAAAAGTGATGTTATGAGCTATGAGTTACTTAACTTCTCACGCGTCACTCAGATTTGATGTTGACATACCAGTGACTTTCACTCTTGACTTTTTGAGTTGTCAATAGTAGTGTAACTTTACTATCAAGTGTAGTAAACTCGGAAATCCCGAACTATTGAGAGCATTATATTGGTCAAGATTGCTGAAAATCACCATCCAAATGCAGTATTTACCATCAATGTCTATAAGTGTTTCTGTAAGGTTTACTTAGCCTCTAGACATAAATCCGAATGTGTATCCCCGTAAAGTGCAATTGCAGATCACGGGGAGTACAAAAGCTGAGGGATAAAAATAACTCAAGCTTGCTTTGGCAAACGTACAGTAAATACACTGCCCTTACCAAGTTCAGAAAAAACGTCAATTTTTCCCTTATGTGATTCAATGATACGCTGCGACAGATGCAAACCCAAGCCACTGCCAGCACGCTTATTTTTACCTTGACGAAACCGCTCAAAGATTGTAGCTTGATCTTCTGGGGCAATGCCGAATCCTGTATCTTGGACTTCAATGATCACCCAAGTTTTATTTTCAGGTTTGACGGGTGTTTCAAATACACGAATGTTGACACTTCCTGTATCTGTAAACTTAATGGCATTTCCAACTAGGTTGGCTATGACTCGTCGTAATTCTAGGCGATCGCCCTTAACCACACCTGCCGTTTCATCTTGTGGATCTAAGTTGCTGGAGTCTATATTGATAGTTAAGCCCTTCTCAATCACAAGAGGAGTGAGTTCTTGAACAATTTCTTCTACGATTTGCCGCATATTCCAGCTTTCAAGTTGCAGATTCTTTTTACCTGCCTCAAAGCGGTAGACTTCTAGTAGGTTGTTTACCATTTCCAACAAGTTCTGGTTGCTGCGAATCATGGCGAATATCGCCTCTTTCATATCTGGCGAAATTGCACAAAACATTTCCTGATGAAACAAATGAAGCATCCGATCTGCGGCTACTAAAGGGGTTCGCAAGTCGTGAGTCAGACGTGAAACAAAGTCCTCTCGTTGGCGTGCCATTTTTTGTTGTTCATCAATACTGTGCTTGAGGCGCAGCATTGATCGTACTCTTGCCAGCAATTCTTCATGATCGAATGGTTTGCGAATAAAATCATCTGCTCCTGCATCCAAACCTTCGACAACACTCGCATCATGGTAGGCTGTGATCAGCAATATAGGAATATATGATATTTCTCGATTCTGACGAATGCGGCGTGTCACCTCATAGCCATCCATTTCTGGCATCATAACATCTAATAAAATCAAGTCGGGTGGTGCTTGGGCAATTTGCTGGAGAGCACTCCTACCATTTGAGACTAACTCAACTTTATACCCTTCACTCTCTAAAATCGTTTCAAGTAAGATGAGATTATCGGGATTATCATCAACAGCAAGTATATGTTCTACTTGAGAATTGTCTTCTGCTAGCATAACTAATTATTTTAAATTATTTTAACAAGCGAAACTTGTATATCGGTTGAATCAGCCCAACAATCCCCCAAACTTTATTTAGTTTGGGGGAGAACATCAACTATCTCTACTCTGAGTGTGTGCACCTTCTTGGGCAAAACGAGGAATTGCTTGCTGTCTCCAAAAACGTTTTCCGGCTGAAGCATGAGTAAAGTTTGATGTTCCATCTGAACCTTGTTGACTTAAGGATGATATCTGACGTGGTAGCTGAATCCGAAAAACTGAATAATTTCCCAACTGACTTTCTACGCTAATGTTACCATCCATCATTTGCAGCAACGCTTTGATAATTGGCAAACCCAGACCTGTACCAGGATATTTGCGAGTGATACTTTGATCGACTTGCCGAAAAGGTTCAAAAATCTTTTGTAAATCGGCACGAGCAATACCTATGCCAGTATCATGAACTGTAATCTCGACTTGATTTTCTGGCAATTCCTTGACTTCAACTCCTACAACGCCAGACTCTGTAAACTTGATAGCGTTTGAAAGCAGGTTGGTTAAAATCTGCCGTATACGTGTTGGATCGTTGAACATCAGAGAGTTTTGCAAGTCCATTTGAATTAACAAAGACAGATTTTTCTCCTCTGCTAGAGAACGCATCTCTTCCACAGTAGCACTGACCACTTTTGATAAATCAAATATTTGTGGTTTTAAATCTAACCTTCCTGCCTCTAGCTTGGAAAAGTCAAGAACTTCATTCAGCAGCATCAGCAAGTGTTTAGCGTTATTGAGGATACGCTGTACCATATCTTTTTGCTGATGTGTTAGTTGACTAAACTTAGGACGCAACAATAACTGAGAAAACCCGATAATAGCATTCATCGGAGTCCGCAACTCATGAGATATTGTTGCTAAAAACTGCGACTTGAGGTGTGATGCTTCGATGAGTCTGAGTTTTTGTAACTCTATATGTTGTCGCTGTACTTCCAGTTCCTGTTTTTGACGAATCAGGAGTTCATTGCTTTGGCGCAGTTGTTGATTAACTAAGGCGACTTGCATTTCTGCCCGGTGAACTCGGATCGCATTGCGCAAAACTTTTATCAAAATTTCCGGTGATAACTTCGACTTGGATATATAATCGGTAGCACCTGCTTTCATAAGTTCAACTGCTATCTGTTCATCTCCTTGATCTGTCAGGACGATAACAGGCACTTCGATATTGTTGAAACGCAGGTTTTGGAGTAGACTTAAACCGTCTTGGTCTGGCAAACGATAGTCGAGAAAAACACAATCATACAAAGTCTCGCTCAAAAGAGCGATCGCACTCCTTAAGTCACCCACCCCAGATAGTTCCAATTCAACGCCTGCTTTGGTTAGAACACGGCACACCGCCATGCGGTCTACTTCGTCATCATCTACAATCAAAATTTTTAGTTTCTCTTTCATTGCTTTTAGCCATCACTATTCAATACATTATTTTTGTTTTTATGATTTCTTATTTTTTGACAGTAGAGGTAAATTAATTTATTTATTTTAAATTTTATTTTTGCTGTTTGTTAGTAACATAGTCAACATTTAATCACCATGAAATTCCTCTTTAATTTTTGCGAAACTAGATACAGTTTCTGTTCCCTGTTTCCTGTTACCTGCTCCCTTTCATTTTAAGCATATTCAAATCTAGCAAAATTCAAGACCGCTGATCAGGAACTTTTGGCGCTTCATAATTTCCCAATCGATTCCATTGATAGCAACAAAAAGTGAATTTGTGACCTTAACTTTTTTGAAGGGCAATTTAACATTCATCATATCAACCTTATCATCCTCCACAAGTAGTATGTTCATCGTTCTTTTTGACATATCCTTTGATTTCATACAATCTGCTTTACGTACATTTCAATTTATTTGTATAAATCACCGAAATTTCAGATGATAGTAATGATGAAATTCATCGAAATTGCACTCTTTTTCCATAACATTGTGCTTTACATTTTGTAAAGACAAACAATTAATGACAAAGGGTTAGCCTAATTGATAAACGTGTAACTTACAGCATAATTCAGAAGTCAGAAGTAAAATTTGCTTGATTATCTGACTCTTGAGTTGAAAAAGTGTATCTCAATAAAGATGCAATCTGCTGTAAATGAATTGCAACTTATTTGCCTGTAATGAGGATGTCTCTGGAAGTCTAAAATGTTATGCTGTTCGCATTGTCATTGCAGAGTGTCGTATCTCCTACACAAGACGCTACTTTAATTTGAGACATCCTCTAAGCTTGTTATTGCAGTAACCATAACAACAAACATCACTCACAGGCATAGAAATGATTATTTGTGTGGGAATCAAAACAAAAACGTGGTATTTTATAATACTTAGTAGTCTTCACTACAATTTTAAAGTGACACTCAACCACGCGTCTTCAGCCATTAGTCAGAACTACAACATACTCAAGAACTCAATCCGCCAATCGCGATTTTGGGAACATCTCAAAGCTGAGTTACACTGGCAAAATTGTTCTACCCTTAATCAGCTACGCGATACGCGTAGCGTCAAGCCTCCGGCTTATCGCTTGAGAGAAATTATTGAGCTACTGACTCCAAAGGAGGTTAATTCCCTCACTGGTTGGGACTTTATTCTTACCGCTGTATTAAGCTCATCTTCATAGAGAATTGGTATTACTCATATGGATTTTAAGACGGCGATTAAAATCGCCTGCGCCTTACCCCCATGTCTAAAGCCAGGGGCTTCCACGGCACGAGGGTTTTGCTGATTATGCTAGCAAGCCCCTTGATTTCACCTGTAAAAACTGCAGTGCCTAATTACCCAACGGAAACGCCAGTCGCCAAGTGAGGGAAACAAGGACTCATGCGCGCGCTTACTCATAAGGTAACGGGTAAGAAGCTAACGTTGTTGACGGATTGTCCCCCCAAAGTCGGTGCAGGCTATGGCTAACGCCACGCTGAGTCCCAAGGGGACACGCGCAAGGGACGCTATCTGTGGGTATTACCAGAGATCGTAATAAGCCTGGCCTAATTTTTTACGTGTAAGACCCCGTGATGGAAAAATCGCTCCTGAATGTCAACTAGTATACAAAATCAAGATTTTTCATAGGGCGATAATTTTAGTGGCAGCGCAGTTTTTCCATCGTTGTGACCCAACCGTTGGTGAGAGCTTTTATTTGGTGCACTTGCCGTCGCAACAGGTGGTAGTGTGCCTGTTGACTCAGTATGCTTATCATTTTTTTACATGAAAAGTTTTTTGCTCAATTAAGTTTAATGATGATTTTAGAAAAAAAATCATTTGTTGTGATTTATTCGTTTTAGACTGGTAACAAAGAATTAACTCTAGCTTACTTGTTAGGAAAGACACAAACTGTAGTTCAATCTCATAAGTTTCATTTGTCTAGTCAATCGGTTTTGCATCCTCATAAGGAGTATCAGTCGAAATTTGTACAATTATGCGACTATCTTTGAAAATTTTTGATAAATTACCCATATATCCCAAGCTAGATATTTGTCTGTATAAAATAGCAATAAGATAAAAAACTCCTTATTTCTATCGGTGGATGCAAGTTTGATAAAATATCATCTATCTTTGGTTTTGGAAAATAAAAAAAACAATCTGCAAATTGTCAGAGTTTGACAAATGCAATTCCCTAGAGTAGCGAGTGTAACGATGAGTGAAATTAGTATTGTTTTAATTGAGGATCATGACCTGACTAGAATGGGGCTAAAAGCTGCATTACAGTCGAGCAGCACACTTACAGTCATTGGTGAAGCACCAAACGGAACGAAAGGACTAAAACTTTTAGAAACAGCTAAGCCAGATGTAGCTGTTGTGGATCTTGGTTTGCCTGATATTGATGGGATTGAACTCACCCGAAGATTTAGAGAGTTCCAAAAACAGACGGGTGATTCAGCAACGAAAATCCTTGTTTTAACAATGGATCATTCTGAGGATGCAGTACTTGCTGCTTTTGCAGCTGGAGCTGACTCTTATTATATGAAAGATACAAGCATTGATAAGTTGACGGAAGCAATTCAAGCAACTCATACAGGAAACTCTTGGATTGATCCGGCGATCGCCAACGTAGTATTGCAGCAAGTGCGGCAAGGAATTCCAGAAAATCAGCAATCTGATCAGCCTAAAACTGTCAAAATCGAAGCGCTGCCATCAGAGTACGAGCAAGTTTTGGAAACTTATCCACTCACACAACGAGAACTGGAGATTCTAGAGTTGATTGTCGCAGGATGTAGTAACGGACAGATTGCTGAGAGACTATACATCACAGTTGGTACCGTTAAAACTCACGTTCGCAACATCCTAAATAAACTTTGTGCCGATGATCGTACCCAAGCTGCTGTTCGGGCTTTACGTTCCGGCTTAGTAGCGTAAACCATATGCGTATTTGGATTGAGTCTGGTCAGTTATCACATTAGCCCAATCTAAATCACACACTCAGCACCCTACTCTCAAGAGGAAATGCACTGTAGAGTTTTGCCAATCCCAGTCACAATCTGAGCACAGATTGAATGATTAACAACTGGTCCAACACTCTACAGGTCTACCGAAATTATTCGCCGCAGTGCCCCTAGCTTCTAGCTATGGGGGTGTAGCAGCAGGGGAATTTATTCCCCGTCCTAAAAACCATCCTGACGATTATTAGAATTGCTGTTGAATGTAGTCACGGGGTCTTACACGAAGAAAATGGGCAGGCTTAATACAACGAATACTCGTGACGCCAACACAAATCAACAAAACCAAGCCTGCCCATTTTCTAGGGGACAATGCGTCAGGAGGTGATGCAAGTGTTTAATCTGACTTACGAATTCAAACTAAAGCCAACACAAAACCAAATAGCATTGTTTGAACAATGGCTAGAAACTCATAGACGAGTTTACAACCATGCTTTAGCAGAACGTAAAAACTGGTACAAATCCCGTTTTTGTCAGGTTAACGCTTGCAGTCTCCGTAACTGCTATATCATACCTGCTGATGCACCTCGCCCAACGTTCGCTAGTCAATGCAAGTCTTTAACGGCTGCACGCAAAGAGAATGAGTATTTAAAGCGTGTTAATGCTCAATCTTTGCAGCAAACATTGAGAAGGCTTGAAAAAGCTTTTGTAAGTATGTGGGAACAAAATCATGGGTTCCCAAGATTTAGAAAGTTAGGACGAATGCGTTCTTTTTCTTTTCCTCAATTAGGCGTAAACCCGTTGGCTAACGGGTTTGTGAAATTACCTGTTATTGGTGCAGTTAAGATGCGTCAATCGCGGGATATTCCAAATGGTGGAACAGTGAAGCAAGCGCGTGTGGTTAAGCGTATTTCTGGCTGGTATGTGATGTTAACGGTTCAATGGAATGTCAGTACACCTCAGCCAATGCCACACGGTGAAGCAGTGGGGATTGATGTAGGACTAACAAGTTTTATTGCAACTTTTAACAGTCTAGTCGTCAAGCGTCCGAGGTTTTTTGTGGATGCCGTTCGCGAAGCGTGTCCCCTTGGGACATACGCAAGCTTAAATTGCTGCAACAGCGCGTTTCCAGAAAACGTATTGGCTCGAATAATTGGCACAAAGCACAAAAGAAAGTTGCTTTATTGCATGAGTACGTTGCCAACAGTCGTAAAGACTTTCATAGAAAGCTGTCTCATCAAATCTGTAACGATGCGGGAATGGTATTTGTTGAAGATTTAAACCTTGTCGCGTTATCTCGTGGAATGTTAAGTAAACATTGCCTAGATGCCGGATTTGGTCAGTTCTTCAACATTCTTGAACAAACTTGTTTCAAACGCGATGTCTATTTTCAGAAAGTAGATGCACGAAAAACAAGTCAGATTTGCCCAAACTGCGGAACCGAGACAGGTAAAAAAGAATTGTCAGAGCGTAACGCCACTTGCTTCAACGGGGGGAACCCCCGCAACGCAGTGGCTCCTCATGTTTGTTCACATTGCGGCTATACAACCGATAGAGACGTTGTAGCCGCTCAAATAGTCGCAATACGCGGACTTGCAGCCGTAGGGCATACGGTCAAGATGCGCGGCTTCGGGTAAATTCATTGGAATCCCCGTGACGCAAGAATCCCCTTGCCTTTAGGCATGGGGAGTGTCAATTTGCACTTCCTCTAACGTGCGTGCTAGATTTCATATCAGTCATCCGAACAGTTTCTTGAGTGGTGAAACAATCTAACTCTTGAAGTCTTGAAAAACTCTTTGAAATTAAGAACAGGTAAAGCTCTACAGTTCACAATTAGGTTATGCTGCTGTTTCAGAAATAAGAAACAGATATTGTGTCTTAATAAAAGGCAACTCACCTATAATTTTGAGAATTTCTAACAGTTATCTCTTACGACAGAATAGTGATTCAACTTACGATAGAAGACCCAGTGAATTTGAGATTGATAACATACATAGTATAGTTAGAAAATTGGAAAATAAAGTTATGAACATAATTGCTTGGGTAATTCTTGGTCTCATCGCTGGAGCAATCGCTAAGGCTATTTATCCTGGTAGACAAGGTGGTGGGATTCTTGCCACAATGATTTTAGGTATCGTCGGAGCTTTTGTTGGAGGCAGTATCGTTACATTTTTAGAAACAGGAACCCTTCAACTAGTGGGTTCAGCCAGCCTAAGTATTCCTGGTTTGGTTGTTGCTGTTATTGGAGCAATGATTGCTATCTTCATTTGGGGCTTAATTACTCGTCGCAGTGCTGTTTAAATAAATGACGGTAGAAACAATGGTTAGAGCCAATTTATTAGGACTAACCTTTTTTTTGTTCAAATTTACCGAAAGACTCCACTGTTAATGAAACAGTGGAGTCTTTTACTTCGTAAAAAGTTTAGTTAATTAGCGATGTAACCTAGTTGGATGACAAGAGTGAATAGACTATTCTATTTTATAAGTTTTTCAGCTCATCTTTGATGTTTTCAGCAGTATGCCTAACTTGAGCTTCTGCTTGCTTTGCTTGACCCTCAGCTTTTTGTTTTGGATCTCCTGTTATGTCACCAATTACCTCTTGAATTTTGCCTTCGATATTTTTTGCTGTTGCTTCTAATCTGTTCTCAGTACTCATATAACACCTTTAATTTCATGTATAGTGTATTTCTATACAAAAGAATATCATGATAGACTTTGATGTGTACCTATCCTAGGAAAGATGTTACGTATACATCAAAAGTCGTTTTATTTTCAAATTTTCAAACCAAAAGAGTATTTTAGATATGTTCATCGAAAATCCTATCTGACGGTAGATGCAACACTCCAGATGGGAGTAGGTATAATGAAATAATATCTTTTCTAAAAATGTTGTTCTTACCTCACAAGTTATGGACAGTCAGGACATAAACATAGACTGTTAAAAAAAAAGAAATAAAGAAAAAGAAAGGTTACTTGGTCAGTTGAGGAAATATAATCTGATCTGTCTATACGGCTTGCTGAGTACATTAATATCTACATTAAAAGAAAAGTATTCAGTTAAGTATTTATGACAAACAAAGTATGGGTGTCGGAAGAAAGCGCAAGAAAAATGTCTGGATAAATGAGATTAATGACATTATTCGAGGTGTCTGTGGAGGTTTTTTGTTTGGAATCCCTTTACTCTATACAATGGAGGTTTGGTGGATAGGGTCACTTGCAAAACCATCAATGATCATGTTGGCGATCGCATTGATGTTTCTAGTAGTTTTCTTGCTTAACCGCACAGAAGGTTTTCGTAAAAGCAAACGAAACTCTCCACCCTATGGATCACTCACAGATACTGTTGAAGCAATAGCAATTGGATTGGTATGCTCTGGCTTAATGCTTATGTTATTGCAAGAGTTGACACCTGAAACTCCCCTGACGGAAGCCTTAGGTAAAATCGTCTTTGAAAGTGTACCATTTACCTTAGGTGTAGCATTAGCTAACCAGCTTTTGGGAGATACTCGCTATGCTGATGGACAAGAGGGAACGGGTCGTCAAACAAGCGATGAAAGCCGAAGGAAACCAGATGAGTTACACGCTACCTTCGCCGATATAGGTGCAACCCTCATTGGTGCAACTGTCATTGCATTTAACATCGCGCCAACAGATGAAATTCCTATGTTAGCAGCGGCTGTTTCACCACCTTGGCTTTTGGCAATTCTTGCCTCATCTTTACTCATTTCCTATGGCATTGTATTTGAGGCAGGCTTTTCGGATCAACACAAACGTAGACAGCAACAAGGAATTTTTCAACGACCATTAAGCGAAACTATGGTGGCATACTTCGTGTCGCTATTAGCAGCTGTTTTTATGCTGTGGTTTTTTCAAAAGCTAAGCTTTAGCGATCCTTGGACGACTTGGCTGGAATACGCTTTGCTGCTGGGATTACCTGCAACTATCGGAGGTGCAGCAGGACGGTTAGCAATATGACTCAAACAAACGGATTTACTGATGAGAAAAAAGAACAAGAGCGACCAAAAAGAACACCTGCGGAATGGCTAACTTTTGGTGCTGCTTCATTTATTCTGGCACTAGTTGTGAGTTTGGTAGGTTATATTTGGCTGAATGAAAACCATCAACCTCCTGTCCTTTCTGTTAGTAACAAAACAATTCGGGAAGCTGATGGACAGTTTTATGTTCCCTTCGAGGTAGTTAATACTGGAGGAGAAACAGCTGAATCTGTTCAGGTTATGGCTCAGTTGCAGATTAACGGCGAAGTGGAAGAAACCGGGGATATACAGATTGACTTTTTATCTAGTGGTGAAAAGGAACAAGGGGCGTTTATCTTCAGACGTGATCCGGGCCAAGGTCAGTTAACAATAAGAGTGACTAGTTATAAATTGCCTTGAAAAGTAGGTCAGAGTCAAGAGTGAAGGTAACAAGTTAACAGTCAACAGGAGGCAGTGCGTTGCTCAGAGCAGCGCCTTGCTGAGGTTCCACGCCACTCCCCGGGCGGGAGATCTGGCCACGGGGGTGGCTCCCCAAGTGGAGCACCTGCCGTCCCGTTGTGGCGACTGCGGAGGGTTCCCTCCGTTGTAGCAACTGCCGTTCAACAGTTAACAGTCAAGCACTTTTTGATTAATGATTAATGAGTAATGACTATTTGCTAAACAGTTGTTTTTGCCTTTGACCAGACGCCATTCTCATCTTCATCATATTGTTGATGAATCATCTCCCAAGCTGCATGTTCAGCTTTTGCTTCATCATTTGTCTCTTTTATGACAGTGTTATAACGTTCAATGAATTTACCTTGAGCTTCACCAGAAAGATGAGAGCGAATTTCTGGAGATAAATCCTCTGGACTGTTGCAGCCACCAGCACAAGCCCGAGGAAGTGCTTTCTCAATTGTCTGGACTTCTTCGCCACCGGCACTTTCGATCAGCAATTGGTATTCTCCAGAGCGATCGCCAGGCACTTCTGCCATCACCAAGAACTCACCAGCTTCTAAGCGAGTTTGGTAAACTGCTGCTTTGTCTTCTGGCATTCCCAATGTGGTCAAAACAGAGACCAAACCTGCGCCTGCACTTCCGGCGATCGCACCACTTGCAGCTCCGAGCAATACAGCACCAATCGGACCTGCTGCGACAATCGGACCGACAAAAGGAATAAATAGTACGCCTACACCCGTGAGTAAGCTGAGGAAGGAACCAAACAAGGAACCAAAGACTGCCCCGCTTCTCAAGCCTCCCAGAATGACATCTCTTTTAGTAATAAAACCAGCAATTCGGGTTTCTGATTGAAAATTTCTGCCCATAACCGAAATATGGTCTCTGGACACACCCCGGTCTAGTAAACGCCGAATAGCAGCATCAACTTGCTTCTGCTCTTTAAAAACAGCTGAGATAGTACGTTCTGCTTTATATCCTTCTGCCACTTGAACACTCCTTTTGCTTTTCCAGTTGGCAGATTGAGGGGGTAGATGCGGAAAATTTACTTATACCTCAATCTGCCGTTTTAAACTCAGATGAAACTCAGACTTTATGCTTGAAGCGAAATCTACCAACAAAGATTACACGCCTACAGGAGTTTTTGTTTGTCCTAACACCTGTGAACCATCTGGCTGTAGCTCTTCGCCTTCAATGAATGAGCGTAACATCCAAGCCATCTCCTCATGCCCTTCCATCAATCCAGTTAGGAAGTCAGCAGTTCCCTCATCATGGAAATTTTCGCTGGATTGGTCTATGTGGTCCCGCAAGTTACGAATAATCTGCTCATGGTCTTCCACCAGTCGAGCCACCATACCAGTTGCTGTGGGAACGGTACCTGCTTCTTCCTTGAGAGTAGCAATCTTGAGAAATCCTTCCAAAGTACCAACTGGATAACCACCCAAAGCACGAACTCGCTCAGCTATAGAATCAATACTCTCAGTCAGTGTTTGGTAATGCTCTTCCCAAAGTTGGTGCAGAGAGCGGAATTGAGGTCCGACCACATCCCAGTGGAACTTTTTCGTTTTTACTAACAGTACATAGGCATCTGCCAAATCTTGATTCAACAGATTAATAACACCTTGACGTTGCTCGTCCGTTAAACCAATGTTTAACTTGCGCATGACTTTAAATCCCTTAGCTCACTTCTTTATTAACCTTCACAAATTCAACCCCTAGCATCATCAACCTAAGGAAAGATTGTTTTTTATAACTAAATATAAATAGACATCCCGATTTTTCATTCGAGATGTCTACCCAATAGTGAAATCAATAATGAACTGCTCAAAACCCTAGAACATTGAGCAATAATTTACTTGTGACACCCAATTTTAAAAACCACACCTTGGTTTCATGAAAAGGCATGGAAAGTAAGAAACTTTGCTTACTTTTTACCTGTAATTTTTTCCAAAAAGTTCTCAACTTGTTCTTCCGCCGAAGTTGCTTGTTGAGAATTCTCAGGACGATTCATTTTATCAATATCAGCTGCTCCCTGAATCTCGTTCAGTCCCTCGTTTGCTTTTTCTGTTGTTTCTTTTAATCCAAGAGGTGGTTTTGCAGTGGCTTTGTCAGTTTCTTTCTGAGTTTCGAGTAGCTGCGTTTCACCTTTTTCAAGATTGCTCCTTTGAGTACCGATTGCAACAGCGGGAAAAGCGTAAGAGAAAATTAACAAGGCGCAAGTGAACGCCACAATAAGAAATCGCACTGGACGCAACACAGATAAACCAAAACCAATATTCTTCATTGAAACTCCTCCAAAGTAATGGTGATCCAAAACACACAGATAGTTTTAAACGTTGGCAGGCTAGGATTCTAGACACTGCCTATCACAAAGTTTGGATAGACTATAGTTTACCTGATTTGGTATCCATTGAGATACTTTTGAGCAGTGGTTGCAAAGCAATCTTAATTTTCAAACAGAAGCCCTACTTCAATTTAGCCCAACAAGAGTGTTAAAATTTAGCTGTACTTCTATCTTTCAAAGCTTGATTGCGGCTTCAATTCCAATTTTATCAAGATTCAACCTAATCTTTTTCTACTTTGAATACACAGAAAGATGAATCGTCCTGTGGGCTGAAATCTTTTTCTGTACTTAACTATATATAATCAATCTACAGATAGATAAAATTTGTACAATTTTGGCAGGTTAAGCAATAATGGTTTAGTGCATTAACTGTGAATTATTTTTAATATACTAATCATTCTTAACATAATATATAGCAGTCCTATTTGAGTTGTAAAACTGCTCGTTATGACCGTCCTTAGTACTGGATTGCACAAGTTCGTAGTGAATGACAGCTTCTTTCATTAAGTTTCACATGGCGTTTTTGGGGCACGGCATGCTGTGCCCATTAATTTAGATTCACCTTGAAAGTACCAACACTCGCCTGCAATTGCTGAGAAATCTCCACAGTTTCGTGCAAAGATTGGGAAACCCGAATAGAAGAATCGCTCGTGCGCTGTGAGCTAGCAGCAATATCTTTCATCAATTGGCTGACTGTTTGCGAAGTTTGCGCCTGTGATGCTGTGGCGAGGGAAATCGACTGCACGAGCGTGTCTATCTGATGTGAAATCTCCAAAATCTGAGCCAGATTTTGCTTGGCATCTTCGACAATGCGTGTGCCTTCGACAACAGTGGTGGTTCCCATCTCCATCGCTTGCACAACTGAGGTTGTTTCGCGTTGGATATTCTCGACTATTTGTTCAATTTCTGTGGTGGCGGCGGCACTGCGGGCAGCTAATTCCCCGACTTCCTCTGCCACAACCGCAAAACCTTGACCTTCCTCTCCTGCACGTGCGGCTTCAATTCCAGCGTTGATGGCGAGCAAGTTGGTTTGCATGGAAATCTGATTAATTAATGCCACCACACGCGAGATTTGTTGCGTTGATTCTCCCAGGCGCTTGACTTTCTTGGCGGTTTCGCCAACTGTTTCACGCAAATACAAAATGTTTTGCACTGTCATATCCATTGCTATGCCACTTTTTTTGGCAGTTTGGGCGGCGCTATTGGCTATTGTTGCTGCTTGTTCGGCGCTATATGCCACTTGTTGAATCGATTGGCTCATGTGATCAACTGCATCGAGTGTGCGGTTGATTTCTTCTGCTTGAATCAGTGCTTCCTCTGCCAGTTGACCGATTGCTCCAGAGTTTGTCCAGATCGCCTGATTTACCTGCAATGCCGATACCTGCACTTTCGATACAATCAAGCGCAAACTTTCAACGATACAGTTGAAAAAGTCCGCAACTGTACCAATTTCCCCTTGTTTGACTTCAGCACGCACCGTCAAGTCACCTCTGGCTGCACCTTCTACTTCAGAAAGGAGTTTCAAAAGTTGCATTTGCAGGGCTTCTTTTTGTTGTCGTTCCTGAATTGAAGCTGTTTCAGCAATTTGACAACTTTGTTCTACATGTTGGAGAAGCTCTGATTGTTCTAAAGCATAGCCAACTTGAATTGCCACCTGCTTAAACAAAGTAATTTCTATATCTTGCCACTTTCGGTAATCCGAACACTCATGCACTATCAATAAACCATATAGCTTTTTGTTGAGGAAAATAGGTGCCAGTAAATACGCTTTGACCGCAAATGATTCTAGCTGTTTAAGGTATTGCTGGCTCAAATCGGCTTCGTAAATGTTTTCAACGACTTTAACCTCACTTGTCTTATAGTTTTGAAAGTGTTCTTCTGGATGGAAGGGTTCAGTTATGCTTGTTCTTAAAGTTGCTGAACCTTCGTAATGAACGGATTTAGCAATAACTGTACCTTGATAGTTTTCGTCTAAACGATAAAAAAGCACTCGCTCGGCGAGTATGGCTTTTCGCGTGCTAGAAACTGCTGCTTTCAAGATTTTTTCAGTGTCTAATGATTCACGCATAGCCGTAGTTATTTCATTGAGCTGCAGTGCTAGTTTCGTTTCATCTTCTTGGTATCGGATTTGTTCTAAGGTTCTTTCTGCCATTATGTTAAAATTAATGGCTAATTGACCAACTTCATCAGTAGCAAAAATCTTAGCCCGAGAAGAGCGATCGCCAGCAGCAAATTTTTGCGCTGCTTGCTGTAGATTTTCGATAGGTTTAATAATTGTCCGCCTAAGAATAACTGCCCAGATAGCAATAATGATGAGTGCGACAACAATGGTGAGGAATTGTTCCACCAAACTTTGTAGCAGTAAATGGTTTAAAAATTTTTCTGGTGTTCCCCGCACTAAAATAGCGCTTGACTGTCCGTCAAAAACTGCTGATGGACCATCAGCTTCTTCAACTATTTTATTAGGGACAGCCTTTGCTGCTATAGTGTAGGTTTCATTTCCTACTACCATGCGTCTAGTGACCACTGTTCCTTCGGTTGAACTTGCTGCTTCTTTGAGTAGAGATTCCGTCTCTTTTTTTGGTAATTCTACATTAGAGAGAGCTTGGTTGAAATCCTTAGATTCACCTTGAGCAACAGAAGTAGCTAGGGCAAACTCTCCCGTAGATTTCCGTAAGTAAACAGCACTATAACCGCCTCCAGTAGCTTCTAAAGTGTTCTTAACAATAGGTTGTTTTCCATTAACTATATCCCCAGATATTAAAGCACCAACAACAGCTTTTGTTTTTTGATCTCTGACAGGGGTTACTGTATAACGAATGAGAGCATCTTGATTGCTGAAAGTATTTGGTAAATGAGGTGATTCTTTATTGAGTTCTGACCAGCTAACGATTCTACTGGCTTTAATTTGTTTGGGATTTTTGAAAACCTCACTGACTAAGTTGTTAGGATTAAAAACATCACCTTCACGGTCACTATTAGCGTTGACAATAATCTTTAAATCTTTACCTACTAACGTAGCATATTCAATTTGGCGAGCTTTGATTTCGTTTTCAAGAATCCGCTTCACTTCTGCTTTTAAATCCGGACTTCTGGTTTTCATTGAATCATAGATAACAGATGCTTTAATAATTGCAGTATTATCTGATTGTCCCCGAAACCCAAAGCCCATTTGATTAATTTTAATATTGTAATTGGTATCTAAAACTGCAACTTCTGACTTAGCTTGTTCAAACAGTTGAGTCCGCAAACCGTTCGTAATTATTAAGGTGGCTCCAATACCTATTCCCAGAATAGATACTAATTCAGAGGCAATTAAAGCAATCAACTGTTTGCGGCTAATAGGAAGGTTGTAAAACCATTGACTTAAAGACGTAACAACTTTTCGAACAGTTGTAATCTTTGTTTCTGCAACTGGGTACGATATCCTATTATTTTTAGTCATGAGAGTTTATACTTAAATTGCATATTTTCTACTACATTCCGCCCTGAAGACTAGATTATGCATTAGTAAATATACTGAAATGTTAGCAAAAATATCTATTATTATAAATGAATATACTAAGCAATTAATGACCTGTCATCTCTCAACCGCATGAGTGAATCTACTGAAAAGCCATGTTCACCGTAGATTCATTTATAATGAGTCATGACCCTCCGGGTATGCCTATGGCACGTCTACAACGTAAGTCTTGCGGAGGCTTGCGCTAACGGGTAACGTGCGGTGCGCTTTGCGCTTACGCCACTTGAGGCGGCTGTGCAACTGTCTACGGCACCCTGGACATCAGTCGTCTAAGGAGAAGCCACCGCAGTGGCTCACTAACGACAGCCTTCACGGATTAACTTTATTTGTACTGGGCTACTTAACTTTTCGAGTTTAGCCTCAATAGCTGTTAAGTCTGCACCCATTTTGTTGAGACCTCCACCAATCCATCTTCCTGGTTAAGACCTTCAAGACAATCTCACAAGCTTTATCTTGCGCTGCTTTTGTGAATTGAGCTTCTACAGATGGATCATGATCAAACAAAAACGTGCGCTTATAAGGTCTTCCATCGAGTGATTTTACTTCCTCCAAAATCTTGGGGACTTCAGCTATCCTTTCAGGGAAGTACTTTGCAGCCAAATTTGCAAACTTCGAGAAGTGCCAGCTCTCATCAGCATTCACCCTTCTTAAAAAGTTAGTGAAGGGCTGACCAATTTTTGTATAGACTGCTAAGTCGTGCTTATATCCATTGATAGTAGAAGCTTCATCATAGGTCAGGGCTACAAGAAGCTTGAAAGGCTCTTTCATAATCGAGTCAAACTGTCCAAAATCCGACTCTTCCACAGCAAGTGCAGTCTCCATGACTGGAGCAACGCCGAACAGTTTATGATATGCTGTCTTGAACCCAGCATGATGATTCATCTCATCGCAAAGCCATAGCACCATTACGGGCCAGAATTCGTTTGGCATATCAACAGAGGTTGAGGCAACATAATTAAAGAAGCGAAGTGAATCACCTTCGGTAACCTTGTCATAACCGAGAATCTCTTGAATATGTTCTTTGGTCGCTACTTCTGGTGAAGGTAACTGAACTGAAGCTAATGCTTCGGGAGAAAGTATATCTTTGTAACTCCAAAAACCAATCTTTTTTGCTAATATTTCAGACGCGTCATCATGCTGGGAAGCAAGTGTACTCTTTGTATGTACTATGATTTCAGGTCTTTTTTCACTGTCGTTTAGTGAGCGATAGATTAAAAACTCATTGGTTTTGTCGGGTACACGGATATAGTCAATCTGATGAATAAATTCAGTTTCTCCAGGCTCTTTTATAAGGGAGAAAAACTTCTTCCCTGCTTTCAGATACAGAGGAGGTTTAGCTTGAAAAGGAGTTTGTTGAATTTCAAATAATTTTGCTATCATTATGCTCCATCAATAACTCTATCGCTTGCATTGTCAGTCCAATTCCTGCTCACAAAAATAAATAAGCTGTAAGCCTTAAAATTGAATACTTATTTGTAAGGGGCATTTCCACAAGGGCGCACTGGCTCCTGTAGGCTGTGGAAATGTAGTCGAGCACTAGCTAAATTTTCGGCTTGAGTTTTGACTTGCCGTAACGAAAAAAAGCCCAATATATACGCGCAACAGCTTACACGGATTCAAGCTCTGGTCGTAAGTTTGCAGTAGTCGCTCTCGATTCCACAAACGTGCTGAAGGAACATCCTGAGATCGTAGAGTTTTCTCAGTTTTATGATGTGCAGTTGTAAAATAGATTTGATATCCCGCTACTTAAGGTCAATAAATCGACCAATTTTGCCATCACTATCACAGCGTTAAATTTATTCACTATTCTATATTTACTAGTCAGTTTATCGAATAGAGTGTGTACTTCATAAAATAGCTTAATTGTGAATAAATTATCATTCCAAAATTGTAGCTAGCATGCCTAAAGTTCCTAAAAATAATCCAACAGTTGCTCCTTTAGTTGGTATTTGACGGAAAATTATATAAGCGAGAATAGGCTCGACTAACAAAATGGAAGTTATAGAAAAAGCAGTTATCAACCAAATATTTTTGAAAGCCTTGAATCCAAGCATATACCCGGAAATTACAAATAATCCTGCTAAGGTAACTGTTAAAAAAGCTTTGAAAAATATTCCCAAAAAATTGGAATTAATTGAGAAATGTCTAGCTGCCAACATTTCAGCATAAATTGTCAATATTTCTCCTAAAATTAAAAATATAATTGCTAGGATTTTCAAGACGAACAAATTCATTTTGTTTTTCCAAAAATGGTATACAATCTAGCACATACTAACTGTATAGTCATGATTTCATCTATTTTGTATAATTCTTAAATCAATTGCCATCTACACTCCTCTTCAGTCAATGGGTGCTAATTAAATAAATTTAACTGCCGTCAATTGTGACACTGAGTATACAACCAATGCCAACTCTATAACTTCACATCCAATTACGGGCGTGAGTTTGAAAAAAGTGTTGCAAAAAGGTCACAACACTATACCAGTGCAAACCTCCGTGTTCTGGAGTGCCACAACACAGATTTATCATTTGAAAGCTTGCTCTGTATATTTGCTGAATATTTGCTGCTTATGTCACATTCTAGTTTTATATCTTTTGGTATCAAAAAATGCCATCAGCCTTTAGATAGAGAGAGCCTCACTCTACAAGAAAGCTGAACGATACTAGCTGCCAAAGTCCTTACTAAACATGTCTTTCAGTTATAGTGGCAAAAAAAAATCCGCTTGTTCGACTGCCAAAATCAAAAAAATTTTATAGTAAATTGCGTTCTAATGTGTCATTCTTACTGGAGGGAAAAGTCGCACGAGATATAGCGGTTCTCATTTAAATCACATACACCACCACGCATAATAATGTGAAAGTGCATGCACTTTCACGGGGAGCTATGTATTGCATGCAACTCCATAAACGCTATATTAGAGGTTAGGAACCGTTGCCCCAATATCAATGGAACCTCGCACTCACCTGCTAAGCTTGATACGCCACTTGCTACATATCAGCAGAGGAGTTTCTTGGTAGTAGCTCCCCTGCCAACAAACTGCTAGCAACGCACTGTCTCGTGTGAACTCTTGACAAGCTTAATTTATAACTTTCAGCATGATTCTCTAGTTAGTGGGACTTATATCATGTCCGGATAAACACTTATAAAAACGAGGAACCTCACCCGCCTACGGCACCCTCACGCCAGATGGCACCCTCGGAGGGAACCCTCCGTTCGCGTAGCGTGCCCGTAGGGCATAGCTTTGAGTCTCCTCCACCAGACGCTGCGCGTAAGTCCCAAGGGGACACACTGCGTGAACGCCCTTGGCGTGCGCTTGCGCTTACGGAGGAAACCTCCGCTCAAACAACTCTTGGCAACGCACTGGCTCTCCTTTATAAGGAGAGGGTTGGGGTGAGGTAAAGCAGGAATTATAAGTAATTAAGCGGACTTGATATTAAACATTTTTGAGGATAAAACAAGCCTCAAACCCATGTAGGGTAAGGGAAATACATCAAATGCTCAAACATGGCTCAAACCCAGATATATCAACAAACCAAGTAAAACGATGTCAAAGTCTCTCTGTATATAGATTTTAGCCTTTTTTCTGGGTGTTTTTTGTCTAAGTCGCGTTAGAAGCTCCTGCCAGAGGAAAAATGATTTCATCCAAAGTTTTCAGTAATTCTTGCTCATTGTAAGGTTTAGAGAAGTAGGCAGTAGCACCTAATTGCATTGCCAATTGACGATGTTTATCACTACTGCGAGAGGTTAGCATAGCGACTGGTATATCTCTAAAGTCAGTATTTGATTTGATACGACCTAAAAAGCCATAACCATCAACACGAGGCATTTCAATATCACAAATAACAGCCTGAACTCTCAAACCACCCTGAAGTTTTTCGAGCGCATCTTGACCATCTTTCGCTTGTTCTACTTGATACCCTCCTTTCTCTAGAGTGAGGGCTAAGAAACGCCGGACATTAATTGAGTCATCTACAATTAAAACCGTACCTTTTTGATTACTTGGCAGCAGTGATTGGTCGTCGGCTGGCGTCAGGAAAGCGGTCTTTAACCTTGGCGATGGTAATTGATTCGTTCTAGGGATGCGTTCATTGGTAACAATCCAATAAAATAACTCGTTGGTATTGACCAGTGGGACTACCCGACCATCACCCAGAATAGTACAGTTGCTGAAGCCACTGGGTAAAGGTATATTTCCTTCAACTCGACGGATAGCAACTTCTTGCTCACCCCAACAACGATCTACTTGTACCGCCACTAGCTGATTGCCTTGATTGACAATGAGTATGCTAGAGGCGTTAATTGCAGGGGGAGTTTCTAGGTTCGGGTTGTCGTAGCGGGGGCAATTAAACTCTAAATGCCGACCGAGACGAATCAACGGTAACATGTTTCCTTGCCAATTAAGGACTTCGCTGGTTGCCATTGTGAACACTTGCTCGTGATTCAGCAAGAATATTTCTGAAACCGCATCTGTGGGAAATGCTAAAAGCATTCGGTTGCTTTCTATCAGTAGGACTCTTGCGACTGACAGTGTAAACGGCACTGATATCGTATAAGTTGTTCCCCTTCCTGCTACAGTATCAACTTTGACATCCCCTCGTACTTGTTTGAGGTTACTGCGAACCACATCCATACCGACACCTCGACCGGACAAAGCTGTGACTTGGTCAGAGGTGCTAAATCCTGGTTCAAAAATGAGCGATAGCAGTTCTTCATCAGTAGCTTGGGCTATAAGACTAGGTTCTAACCCCATAGCTATAGCACGAGCACGGATTTTGTCTAGTGGAATTCCACGTCCATCATCTTTAAGAGTAATGATTGTGCGATTGTCTTGATGCGTGCCTTTAATCTCAATTAATCCTTGTTCTGACTTACCACAGGCGCGGCGTGTTGCTGGGTCTTCTATACCATGATCGAAGGCATTTCGCAACATATGCATCAAAGGCTCATTTAAGGCCTCCAAGATGTTACGTTCAATTAAGACACCAGCACCCTCAATTTTCAGTTGGACGTTTTTGCCATACTCTACACATAGGTCGCGTAAAGCCCTAGGAAAGCGATCAACAATGTCAGATAGCGGACGCATCCGTACTTGAGTCAGCTTTCTTTGCAACTGCTTGGATGTTTTGGTGAGTTTGCGAGCAAATAAATCTGTATCGTCAACACTGAGTTGAATGTCACTGGTGACTTCTTGTACCTGAACGATAGTTTCCATCACTTCCTGAGAAAGCAAGTTTAATTCGTTATAGCTATCCATTTCTAAAGAATCAAACCTGCTTTGTGTCTGGTTCTCATCGCCAAACCCGATGAAATCCTCCACGTTTTGACGTGAGGGCAATGCCAGGAATGGAACACTAGATGACAGCACACTCTGAGTTGCTATCCTGTCGTAAGCTGTACGTAATTGCTGATTTTCTCTGCCGAGAATTTGCACTCGCTGGTTCAAATTACGAATCAGTTTGCGTAACCTCTCAAGTTGTAGATTCAATCCGTTGCGCTGAATAATCAGTTCCCCGAACAAATCATTAATTTGCTCAAGTTGCTTGCTAGGAACTCGAACAGTATTTTCCTGAGGTTCACTCTTATTGTTGTTACTAACAGTTTGTTCGGCTTTGTGTTCAACAAATTTATAGTTTGTTGTCGGAATTTCTTGAGAAACGACTGGATTTGGTGGCACTTGAACCTGAGTGTTACTCTCATCCGCAAAAGCTGCCTCTAAAGCTTCAAAATCAGCTCTAATGATTTCACGATCCAACCAAGTTTCTTGTGTTTCTTCTGGTTGCAGAATGTCTGTTTCGGCAACTTCTGTTTCTGGAGAGAGGGGTAGTGCTACTTCTACTTGTCGCAGTTCTGTTTGAGTATATGCAGGGGCAAGAGGCGCCAAATCCTCTAGCTGAATTTCTGTTGGTAAGGTCTCTAGTTGATTTGTCATCACCAACGCTTGCGATCGCCGCCATGCTTCCAATGCAACACGCGCAACAGTTTCAATCTCAGAAGAAGCCGCGGCTTCTAAGTGGTTTGCCACTGATTCGCAAAGTTGAGTAAAAGCTGGTAATTGCAGCATTTCACCCAAACCACCTAACTCAGCTGCCATAATCGCAACTTCTTCTTTTAAACAGGGCTGTTCGCTATCTGCCAACACGGATTCTAAGCGTTGCAAACATCCTTCTACCTCTGTTTCAAACAGTAAAGGAATGATGTCTTGCCCATCCTCTGGAGACAGCATAGTTGCTGCATCCTCTGGGGTTGGATCACCCAAACGCGCATGCAGTTCTTCAAAAACTGGATAACAGAAAGTCGATAACCACTGCTCATCTATAGCATTGCCTTCTGATAATAATTCCACTATCTGACGTAGCCAATCTACTCCAGATAGCAATAAACTTTGCAACTCCGTGTTAATTTCTAAAGAGTTTTTTCTAGTTTTTAAAACTTTAAAGCAATCTTCCAGACGGTGAGCCAAATCACTCAGGGCACGAAATCCCATCATGCCTGCGCCACCTTTAATTGAGTGGGCAGCTCGAAGTGCGGCATTGATTTTTTCTAGAGAGATACGACTGTTGGTATTGAGTTCCAGCAATACCCCTTCCAGGGTATTGAGGTAATCAGTCGCTTCCTCCAGAAACTGCATCTGGATTTCTAATTCTTTGTCTTGTGACATAATATTTGCTATCAGTCATTAGTCATTAGTGAGTCCAGTCCTGCAGGCAGGTCTCCCACGCCCAGGGAACTGGCGTTAGCCCTCTGGGCGAAGGCAGGCATACCCGTAAGGGTCATTAGGAGGCAGTGCGGTCTTGGGGGTTTCCACGCCAGGTCGCACCGTCGGGGTAACCCCCGCAACGCACTGGCTCCCCATGAGCACCTGCCGTTCATTAGTCATTAGATCACCAGTTAGATACAAATGACATAGACGCCACGGCAGTTGCTCAAGTTGTGAAACTATGTACGACAGTCGCCTATCTTCAGGTTACCTTCCAAAAAGCGCTGCCCCACCCTGGTGCTGGTTGTGCAGGGCGTCTTTCCCTAGGGTAAGATAAAAAACTGATGACTAATTCACCTTGAAAGTACCAACACTCGCCTGCAATTGCTGAGAAATCTCCACAGTTTCGTGCAAAGATTGGGAAACCCGAATAGAAGAATCGCTCGTGCGCTGTGAGCTAGCAGCAATATCTTTCATCAATTGGCTGACTGTTTGCGAAGTTTGCGCCTGTGATGCTGTGGCGAGGGAAATCGACTGCACGAGCGTGTCTATCTGATGTGAAATCTCCAAAATCTGAGCCAGATTTTGCTTGGCATCTTCGACAATGCGTGTGCCTTCGACAACAGTGGTGGTTCCCATCTCCATCGCTTGCACAACTGAGGTTGTTTCGCGTTGGATATTCTCGACTATTTGTTCAATTTCTGTGGTGGCGGCGGCACTGCGGGCAGCTAATTCCCCGACTTCCTCTGCCACAACCGCAAAACCTTGACCTTCCTCTCCTGCACGTGCGGCTTCAATTCCAGCGTTGATGGCGAGCAAGTTGGTTTGCATGGAAATCTGATTAATTAATGCCACCACACGCGAGATTTGTTGCGTTGATTCTCCCAGGCGCTTGACTTTCTTGGCGGTTTCGCCAACTGTTTCACGCAAATACAAAATGTTTTGCACTGTCATATCCATTGCTATGCCACTTTTTTTGGCAGTTTGGGCGGCGCTATTGGCTATTGTTGCTGCTTGTTCGGCGCTATATGCCACTTGTTGAATCGATTGGCTCATGTGATCAACTGCATCGAGTGTGCGGTTGATTTCTTCTGCTTGAATCAGTGCTTCCTCTGCCAGTTGACCGATTGCTCCAGAGTTTGTCCAGATCGCCTGATTTACCTGGGTAGCGGTTTGTTGAACAGATGTGACAATTAAGCGCAAACTTTCAACGATGGAGTTAAAAAAGTCAGCAACTGTGCCAATTTCTCCCGGCGTCACTTCAGCACGCACCGTCAAGTCACCACTGGCTGCACCTTCTACTTCACTAAGCAGTTCCAAAAGTTGCATTTGCAGGGTTTCTTTTTGTTGGCGTTCGTCTTCTGATACTCTTTCTGCTATTTGCCGTGCTTTTTCCACCTCTTCAAGAAGTTGTGCTTGCTCTAAAGCATAGCCAACTTGAGTGGCGAGTTGTCTAAACAAATCTATCTCAGTTTGTTGCCAATTCCGGGGACTGTCGCAATGATGAGCAATCATCAAGCCTACCAATTGCCCTGCAATAATAATTGGTGCTACCAAATTTGCCTTAACTGCAAATTTCTCCAACATTTTGATGTAACAAGCTGCATTGCTCAGACTCGCATCTTGATAGATGTTGAATATTGCCCGCACTCGACCATCTTTATAACTGTCTGCATGACGTTCTCGAAAACAGGGATCGTCGATGTGCACGCCCAACATTCTTGGTAAACCAGCCGTGACTGATTCAGCGACGACATTTCCATCCAAGGTTTCTAAATTGAATTTATAGATGACAACCCTGTCTGTCTTGATTGCTTGACGAACTTCTCTGACAGCTGTTTTGTAAATGTCCTCAACTTTTAGGCTTCTACGAGTACGCAGGGTAATATCTGTAAGTAACTTTGCCCTTTCAGTATCAAGTTCTTGGTCTTTCATTAACGTTTGGAGTTGGGACGCCATTTGGTTGATGTTATGACTCAAAATGCCAATCTCGTCTTCTGATTTCACCTCCAAACGGGTATTAAGTTCTCCTAACCCAAGTTTTGCCACGGCTGCGGTTGCTTTTGCAATTGGTTCTGTGGTTCGTTTCGCTAACCACACGGCAATCAATGCGACAATTAATGCTGTTAATCCTGTCCCGATTGCAACTGTTAGTAATAATTGTCTTTGAGGCTCAAATGCAGTTGCTGTATCTGTCGCTAAAATAAATCGCCACTTCAAATTGGGCAATCCATCTCGCGTTCTGGATGAGTAGCTGACAAGTTGCTGTTGGTTATCAGTTTGATTAACAGTGATAAAAGTATCGTCTTTTTTTTGTGCTTGCCGTTGTGCTAATGTAGGAAAGGTTGCTATGGCACTTCTAGTTAGATCTTTCTTATCCGTTGCCAAGAAGAGTTTTTCAGAACCATCAGTCACATAGTATTTACGTCCTGATTCTACAGAGTTTTTGATGACATTATCTAGAGCTTTCACGGCTATTCTAGCTCTGACGACCGCGATAGTTTCTCCAGCGTTACGTTTTACTGGTGCTGCGATGATGACGCTTAAATTACCTGTATTTTTTGTGACTTCTGGTTGACTGATGGAAAAAGCGTTGTTTTGACGTACTTTTTGAAAGTCTGGACTGTTACTTTGATTGGGAATTGAATCTCCCTGAGATTGTGCAATCACATCACCATTTAAATTCAGTACAGCAATGCTGTCATAGACTTTGTAAGTATCTACTTTGTGAGTATCTACAAACTTATCCAGCAATTCTTGTTTTTCTTTTTGAGAAAAAGTATTGCTAAAATTAGAATTTGTAAATATTGGTAAACTAGATATAAGTTGAATATTGTTATACCGTTCTATCATGAAACGGTTGACTTTGTCTGCCAGATCCTTGGCTTCTGCTTGTTGAATTTGAGAAATTTTATTGCTTAAGGAATTACTGGCAACTAAGTAGGCAAGAACTCCAATTGCTAAGACTGGAAGGGTTCCAATAGCGATCGCCACTAATGTTGCTTTGGTACCTAAACTTAACCGCTTCAAAGTTAAAGATGCACGATTTGGTGTATATTTACGACGTATTTCAGTATTTGCCTCATTAGGTCGTTTTATCCCATTACTCTCCATAGTGAAATCTTCCGAGTCAGAAACAGATATTTCATTTTGACTATCAATATTCTTAGCTGCATCAGTTTTATTAAACATAAAGATATTCTCCTGAGGTGGTGAATGAACATAGGAAAAATCAGTGTTTTCTTTGAAGTACACCCTAATCACTGCGGAGAATAGAAGACTGTACAATCGCTTGTGCATCTAGAACAAGCAATATTTCTTTTTGTTGAACAACGCAACCACGTAGATAGGGGGTTAAACTGGATGCAACTTGTCCCATGGGAGAGCGAATCTCATCAGGCAAAAATTTAGTTGTACCTTGTATCTCTTGTACAACTAAACCTAAAAGGACTGAATCTACCCGGATAATTATCACATTATACTGCCGTTGCCGATTATCTAGATATTCAAGATTGAACATCCTTGGCAAATCGATCACCCAGACTATGCGACTGCGCCAGTTTATCAATCCTATGATACAAGCAGGCATATTTGGCATCGATGAGATGGTTTCAGGTGGCACAACAACCGCTTCTTGCGTGTGCCTCATGGGTAGGGTGGCAGATGTATGTCTATTTAGACGAAACTTAAGATAGCCATCCCCCAAGCTATTTTGATTTTGTTTTAGAGACAGTGCTAATTTAGAACTATTCATTTGATTCAAATGACCACTGATTTAATAGCTCGTAAGAGCTGATCCCGAGTGTAAGGTTTTGTGACATAGGCATCAGCGCCTTGTCTCATTGCCCACAATCGGTCAATCTCTTGATTTTTAGAACTGCAAATAACAATCGGCACTTTTTGAGTCACCGGATTTCTCTTAAGAGAACGACACAACTCAAAACCGCTCATTCCTGGCATAACCACATCGGTGACGATAACGTCTGGGTTTTGTAATTGCGCTTTTTCTAAAGCTTCCTTTGCACCCGTGGCTTGTATAACGTTATAACCACTTTCTACGAGATAATGGCTCATCAGTTCTAATTCACTGAGAGAATCTTCGACAATCAAAATTGTACCAAGCAAAGTAATACTCACTTCTACATCTCCTATCTCACTACATCGACTTTTAAAAAACGTTGTGACTGTTGTTTTTTGTTGACCTCAATTATCAATATGTTTAAACACCATTTTCAATAAATCTGATTGAGAAAAAGGTTTAGTCAAATAGCCGGACGCTCTGACCATTTTTGCTTTTGCTCTGTCTATCAATCCTGTTCTACCAGTCACCATAATGATCGGGATATTCTTAAAAGCTGAATGCCTCCGCAACAAAGAACATAGCTCATAGCCATCTAAATTTGGCATTTCTACATCCAGTAAAATTAAGTCAGGTTTGCTGCGGAGAATTTGCATCAAAGCTTTCACCGGATCGCTGATCATCACAACTGAAAATGTACTTTCATCCAAAAAGTGCTTGATAGAATTTAAGACTGTTGGACTGTCATCTATACAGGCAACTGTGTATGCACTTTTTTCACGAGATTGGTGAGAATCTTTGTTGCTATTAAGATCAGAAGTATCAAAATTATTCTGTTTTGGCAATTCTTCCCTTGGCGTAACTTGATGCCGCGTTGCCGGAACCTCAGTGGTAGACACAAAACCAGAGGTAACCTGCGTATCAACGGTTGATTGCGTCTGTTGGCGATGGCGTAACTGCTTTTGACAATTTTCTACAAGTAATCGCAAGTCCAAACGACAAAACTTCGGTAGTTCATTTAACGGAGTTTCACTCTTAAATTCATAGCTTCCTTGTTTTATGATTAGAAATGACTCCAGTACTTCTGTTGCCAATTCATTTATCAGGACTGCAGCTTGAGGAGGAGTGATGTATTCTTCGTTGACTAACCAGCAAATAGCCTGATAATCTGGTTGCGGTGTTGACTGATGATCTTTGTTTTGGTCAAATATCAGTCTGACACGCATAAGAGATGTACTGTTGAGAGTGTGTGTTTGCTGGCTCAAACGCCCCAAAAGATTTTCAAGCCGTTCAAACATTTTATCTGAAGAGGCATAAACTAGTTTACCGTCTTCTAGATAGATTGACCAAGAAGCTGACTCTGTAAATACTTGTAAGCAGCCTGTAGCACGCCGACTTGTTAATTGTGCTAGTAGAGATAGCGGATGTAGTTTCTGAAAAAACTTGTAGCTACCTATAGGAGTTGTGCTCATTTTGCTTTTACTCAGGCTAAATTCTTGCTAGTGTGAGCTAAATTTATGCAGGGTTTTCCACAAGTCCGTTGAAACGGTTCATAGCTTTTGTTATGAAAAGTACAAAAGTTTTGCCTTAAGATTTGTGAGAAAACTCAGCAGCAGCACCCTTCTATTAAGATAGAAAAAACCTCAGATAACTCGCAAATTGCAGTGAAATTTACTAACTTATACTGAGATTAGCAGACATCTTTACACAACAAGTAAAAAGAATGTAAAGACTAGATGAAGCAAATAACCTCAAAGTAAGCCTTGTTTAATGGCAACCGAGATAATACTGCTTTTTCTTGCCACAGGAACCCTGCTATCTTTAGTACTCGTACTTAAGTATAATACGGTTTTTGGAAGCGAGATAAATCTCAGGTAAATTTTGCTAAAACCACAGTGTTTTTACTTGTTCACTGTATAAAGTTAACATAAAGTATCCGGCTGACAGAATAGTGCCAATGTCTGTTATATACCCCAAAAGTTAAATATGCCAATCAAATTATTAATACGATTTTGAAAGTTATAGAGTTTTAATTAATACGAGATAAAACTTAACACTAAGAATGAGAAAAGAATTGTAATGACTGTTGCATATAGTGTGTTGTCTCAAGTGTCATTGTAGCCATTTTTACTGAAAAACTTTTTTGGATAGGACAAATAGATACATTTTAGACGAGTACTTTTTAAAGAAAAATTGTAGTATTCAAACAAAGAGCTAAAAAAAACTTCTGCTACCTTTTGTTTCTACTACATATTTTTATACTTTTATAAATTAATGATTCTCTGTTAGCCGTCTACACATTTCCCACTTTTTGGACAAATTCCTTGTGTATAGAGGCAAATACTGTATGTATCTCCTCCACAAGATACCGTGGTTTGGCTTACGTTCGCCAAGCCTTAAAACGACAAAACCATGCCCCTGATCAATTTTGAATTGATCAGGGGCGTTGGAAAATTAACAGTCACACGTTACACAGGTGACAAAAAAGACCTGCCAACATAACCACTTAATGACTATTCTTTAATAGTGCGGATGAAAGGACTTGAACCTTCACGCCTTGCGGCACTAGAACCTAAATCTAGCGCGTCTGCCAATTCCGCCACATCCGCATTAGTAGATGATTATATCATAACGGAATTATGTCTTGCAATATCTAACGGTTAGTTATTAGTGGTTCATCGTTAGTTGTTTGAGTACCTACTTAGCACTAGCCACGAACCAATAATCAGCTTTGACTAAGCCACCGCAACACGAGGTAAACGGTGCTTAAACCCGCAGAGAATTTCCCAAGAAATTGTATTTAATTGATTTGCCCAATCTTCAGCAGTAATTTGTTCTTTTCCCTCTGTTCCAAGTAGGGTGACGACTTCGCCTTCTTGCACATCTGGCAATGCACTCACATCTAGCATCAACTGATCCATTGTAATTGTGCCAATCTGCGGCACCCGTTGACCGCGAATCAACACTTGCATTTTGTTGGAAAGATTGCGAGGAACTCCATCTGCGTAACCAATTCCTACCACAGCAAGGCGGAGTTCATTTGAGGCTATAAATTGATGACTGTAGCTGACGCCAGTTCCAGGAGGAATGGTTTTGACTTGCGTCACTCGTGCATAGACTTGTAAAACCGGTTTCAAGTCTATGTTTAAGCGTAAATGATTAGCTGGGTAGAGTCCGTATACAGCTAAACCCACACGCACAATATCGTAGTGCAATGCTTTGTCGCTCAAGGTAGCAGCTGAATTTGCTAGATGTAGACAAGGCGGTTCTATCCCTATTGTTCTTAGTTCCGCAATGACTTGCTCAAATCGTTGTTGCTGTTGTTTCATTGTTGTAGGATCAAGACTATCTGCCGTTGCTAAGTGAGAATATATACTAGCGATAGTCACATGAGGTAACCCCTGCACAAGCTGAACAAACTCAGCTGCCTCCTGCCAATTTGTTCCTAATCTGGACATTCCCGTATCTAATTTAACGTGTACAGGGAGTGGAGTCTTACAATTGATGGCTTCTAGAGTATTGGAAAAGACTAAAGCTTGTTTGGCAGATATTAGTGTTGGTTGAAGTTTCCATTGAACGATCGCATGAATTTGCTCTGGGGTATGGGTTGCACCTAGTATCAAAATTGGAGCTTTAATTCCTGCTTCTCGCAATTGAATTCCTTCGGGAACTGTAGCGACTCCTAACCAGCTGGCTCCCGATTCTAACACAGTTTGGGCGACTGTAACTGCTCCATGTCCATAAGCATCTGCTTTTACCACCGCCATGAGTTGGGTGTGCGGTGATAGTATCCTTAAAAGCTGCTTGACGTTGTATGACAATGCTGACAAATTAATTTCCACCCAGGCACGTTGGGACAACCAAGGGTAAGTATCCCACTGCTGATCAGAGGTTACACTGCTTTTTGGCTCATGACTCAACATTTTCAATGACTCCTATCACACCACTGTTTGGCTTCTAAATTATTTAGATTATTACTTTCTGCTATAAGCCTAATCATGATCAATTGATTTTGGAATTAGAACAAGATTATGAACAAAGAGTGGGAAAGATTGCAGAATAATTTTTAGATCTTGACCCTTACGGGTTCGCCAGTTGCTTTATGCCGGGGAACCCGTCCACCGCACTGGCTCACTTTTAAGCCTTGACTTTTTACAATTCTTAATTTTAAGAACTGGAATAGTATAATTTTTTTTCATCACCAAAGCAGAATAGAATTGTGTTAATATATGTAAAAATAATAGCTTGAGCGCTAATCAATGGGGAAGGTTTTAGTTCTAAACGCCTCTTACGAACCGCTCAATATCACGAGCTGGCGGCGAGCTGTCGTGTTACTGATTAAAGGCAAAGCAGAGAGAGTTGAGTTTAATAACAAGCAACTCTACTTAGGCTTTCCACTTCCGACGGTTATTAGGTTACGCCATTATGTGCGTGTTCCCTATAAGGAAATTCCTTTGACTCGTCGGAACATACTACACCGCGACGGTCACACTTGTCAGTATTGCGGTTACACTGGGGATGATTTAACTTTGGATCATGTCTTTCCGCGATCGCGTGGGGGCGGCGATACCTGGGAAAACATTGTTACAGCATGCGTCCGCTGCAATGTCAAAAAGGGTAATCGTACGCCCAACGAAGCTCATATGAACTTACGTCATAATCCACGCCGACCTTATAGTAGTCTCTACTTTGAGGTGACCAAACACTTGAAAAGTGGCACTCACCAAGAATGGCAAAAATACGTAATTGGACTCTGACACCTTCTGCTGAATCTGAACAAGGCAGGCTGTGGTCAGTTTTTCGCTTTTTTGCCTTTGCTTGATAATTTTAGCTTCTTCACGGCTCTTTATGGATTTCAACAACCGAAAAAGCTGATGGAGGAGACAGCCATTCTGCGTATCCATCGAGAGCACTTTTGCTAGTATAACACATACTAACGCCAAAAACAACAGGGTGCCTTCTAAATCTACCAAAAGATCAGGGGTAGGTACTAAAGGCGTTTTCCTGGCAAATTAGCAACAATAAGTTCTTGACAAAAAAAGAGGCTCAGAGATAATATGTCATGCTCTGATATTTTTGCAAAGATCGTAATGTGTGGCTGAAGTGTTGAAATACAAACTGTAGTATCTCTTGATGAAAAAAAGGAGCCTCACACTTATAAAAACGTTTCGTATGCACTTTAATTCTTCTGTGACTCAGATTTCGAGTTTGCCATTGACGGGTGATCCTACTCCAGATGATTTTGAAATAGACAGCAAAGATTTAGTAGAAGTTCCACTCACTAGGCACTCAGGTACAGCATTGGCAGGCGAGGGTCATTTTCTGGGTCTGCGTAACAATTCATTGGTAAATCAGAAATCAGAAGAGCTGCACAACACGTTTCTTGCACATAAACAAGAACGTCAGTTAGTTATTCTTCAAGATTTTCCTGATCCTGATGCTTTATCGTGTGCTTGGGCTTACCAGCTCATAGCTCAGCAATACGACATAAAATGTGACATCATTTACGCTGGTGCTTTGAGCCACCAAGAAAATATTGCTTTGGTCAAGCTGACAGGGTTACCCGCGCAGCGTTGGACAGTACAAACACTCAAAAGCAAGGACTTATCTTCCTACCAAGGTTTTGTCCTCATAGATAACCAAGGAACGACTTCTCAGTTAGTACCCATTGTGCAAGAGGTAGGGATACCAATAGTGGCGGTTATTGACCACCACAGTTTACAAAGTGACATCAAATCAGAATTTTTTGATGTTCGTCCCTCTGTACGAGCAACAGCAACGATTTTCACTCAATACCTACAGTACGGGCTACTGACTCTAGATAGCAGCATAAATCAACACGTAAAATGTGCCACTGCCTTGATGCATGGCTTGCGATCGGATACTAATAGACTGATGCAAGCACAGGAAGAAGATTTTATGGCAGCAGCGTATTTGAGCAAATTTTATGACGCCCAGTTGCTGAACGCAATTCTACAGGCGAATCGTTCTAAGCGAGTGATGGATGTTATAGAGCGATCGCTCAAAAACCGCATCGTGCAAAATAACTTTTCTATTGCTGGTGTTGGTTACTTACGCTACGATGACCGCGATGCGATTCCCCAAGCGGCAGATTTTATTGTGACAGAAGAAAACGTCCACACAGCTTTGGTGTACGGTATTGTTCACGATGAAGATGAAGAACTAGAGGTGGTGATTGGTTCCCTAAGAACAACCAAACTAACCCTGGACCCCGATGAGTTTATTAAAGAAGCCTTCGGTCAAGATAGCAGCGGACGCTTTTTTGGTGGTGGACGGACAAGCGCAGGTGGGTTTGAAATTCCGATGGGTTTCTTATCTGGAGGTAATGAAAATTCTGCTTATGCGAAGATGAAATGGGAAGTTTTCGATTCTCAGATTAAGCAGAAGCTCCTAAGATTAGTGAATCCGAAAGATAATCCAATACAGTCGGAGTAGAATCATCAGGAGGCAGTGCGGTCTTGGGGGTTTCCACGCCAGGTCGCACCGTCGGGGGAACCCGCGCAACGCACTGGCTCCCCATGAGCACCTGCCGTTCCTTAGTCCTTAGTTACCAAAGACAAAGGACTAAGGACTAAAAATCTCTAAAGTATTTCCTCCAATCTGTCGGTAAAATAATACTTGCATCGACGAGCGCTTTCTTAGCACTCGCTCCCTCCAAAGAGCTTACGCTCACAAAGGATATTTCGCCGTGGAACTGTATTTAATCCGTCATGGTATTGCTGAAGAAAGGCGACCAGATCTCAAAGACGAGGAACGCTCACTGACAAAAGAAGGTCGGGAAAAAACGGAGAAAGTAGCCCAGCGATTCCGAAAGCTGGGCTTGCATTTTGATTTGATTGCAACCAGTCCCTTAATACGAGCTCGCCAAACAGCAGAAATTCTTATAGCAGCAGGACTGAGTTCCAAGGTAGAGGAATGTTCCTATCTTGCGCCAGATGGTGGTATTGAAAGTTGGGTTGTGGACTGGTTGAGTCCAAAAAATTATTCACCCCAAACGCAACTTGCTTTGGTTGGACATGAACCTTCTTTGAGCGCTTGGGCAGAAATTCTTTTGTGGGGACAAGCAAAAGCAAGGTTAGTTTTGAAAAAAGCGGGTATGATTGGGGTAAAACTACCAGAAAAAGGCTCCCCTCTGGGTCGTAGTCAGATGTTTTGGTTGACGCCACCCAAGTACTTGCTCTAACAGTAGAGTAACGTTTCTGAAAGAATTTTTAGGAGAACGGATACTGTTATGGTGATAACAATTTCTGGTAAGTTAGCCTGAAAAAATCTTTCAAAAAAAAGCAGATGGTGTTGCCATGATGGTGTGCGAATATAAGCCTGGTTTGGATGGCATTCCCGCCGCCCAATCCAGTATTAGCAATGTTGACGGGCAAAAGGGAATACTAGAATATCGTGGCATCCGGATTGAGGAACTAGCAGAGAAAAGTACATTTTTGGAAACTGCTTATCTGCTAATTTGGGGTGAGTTGCCCACATCGAAAGAACTGGCAGCATTTGAGGATGAAGTTCGCTCTCACAGGCGAATTAAATATCACATTTGCGATATGATGAAATGCTTTCCAGAAAGCGGTCATCCTATGGATGCGCTTCAAGCCTCTGCTGCAGCATTAGGATTGTTTTATTCGCGTCGTGACTTGAATAATCCTGTTTACATTCGGGATGCTGTCGTTCGCCTCATAGCAAAGATTCCAACAATGGTGGCGGCGTTCCAATTAATGCGAAATGGAAATGATGCAATACGTCCGCATGAAGACTTGGACTATTCTGCTAACTTTCTATACATGCTCAATGAGAAACAACCTGATCCATTGGCGGCGCGGATTTTTGATATCTGTTTGATACTTCATGCTGAACACACGATGAACGCCTCCACCTTTAGTGCAAGGGTAACAGCGTCTACTCTAACTGATCCATACGCAGTGGTAGCTAGTGCGGTGGGAACGTTAGGAGGACCGCTACATGGTGGAGCGAATGAAGAAGTCGTTGAGATGTTGGAAGACATTGGCTCTGTAGAAAATGTACGTCCCTACATAGAGGATCGTCTGGAACGCAAAGCCAAAATTATGGGCTTTGGACATCGTGTGTACAAAGTGAAAGATCCACGCGCCACCATTTTACAGAACTTGGCAGAACAGCTGTTTACCAAGTTTGGGCATGACAAGTATTATGACATTGCCGTAGAAATGGAAAGGGTGGTCGAGGAAAAACTCGGTCACAAAGGAATTTATCCCAATGTTGACTTTTATTCCGGTTTGGTGTATAGAAAGTTGGGAATTCCTACAGATCTGTTTACGCCAATATTTGCGATCGCCCGTGTAGCTGGTTGGTTGGCACATTGGAAAGAACAGCTAGAAGAAAACCGGATTTTCCGTCCAACCCAGGTTTACGACGGTAAGCACGACGTTTCTTATATCCCCATCGACCAGCGGTAGAGTGATCAGGGGGATGAGGGCACAATATCGTTCGGTTAAGACATCTTTGAGTTGAGGCAGCAGGGGAGCAGAGGGGCTGGGGGGCAGAGGAGAAGAAGAATCAATGGGCGTTAACTCTTTTCTCCCCTGCTCCTGGGCTCCTGTTGCCCCCCTGCAAGCCAAGAGGAGCAAATTTCTTATCCGAACCGTATTGGATGAGGGGATAAGACAATTCACGCATTCGCTGCAAAAGAGAAATTCTGATCTCCCCTTGCTCCCCCGATACTCGCTAGCCCCGGAGGGGGCGCTGCGCAAACGCTCTCTACCCACGACTAGGGGTTTTCTTCATAAATCTCAATCTTAACCATAAGTAGAAATTCTCGTGTGGGTAAAGGGGCGAAAACCATCCAACGATATACTAGGCATGGGAATTGCAAAAAATCTTAAATTTTGCATGATTTAGGCAGAAATCTTAATGAGCGAATTTACAGTTATTAACAAGTGTGGATAGTTGTAAAGGACAATGATCTAAAGGACTTGAAGAGCAAAAGACATGAATTCAGGAATTGATCTGCAAGGAACTTTTATAAAATCCCTCATGGATTTGGGACTAAGCGCTGGTGCAGCCAAGTCAATTTGGATGCCAGTGCCGATGATACTAATGATTATTGGTGCTACAGTCGGTGTGCTAACCTGCGTTTGGTTAGAGCGGAAAATTTCCGCCGCCGCACAGCAGCGGATTGGTCCTGAATATATTGGTCCTTTAGGTTTGCTAGCTCCCGTAGCGGATGGTCTCAAGCTTGTTTTCAAAGAAGATGTGGTGCCAGCGAAGTCTGACGCCTTACTGTTTACCCTTGGTCCAATCATCGTTGTTCTGCCAGTGTTTCTGTCCTATCTGATTGTGCCGTTTGGACAGAATCTGGTGATAACAGACGTTGGAATGGGTGTGTTCTTGTGGATTGCTTTGTCTAGCATTCAGCCTATTGGCTTGTTGATGGCTGGTTATGCATCCAACAACAAATACTCTCTCCTGGGAGGGTTGCGGGCAGCAGCGCAGTCAATTAGCTATGAAATTCCGTTGGCACTTGCGGTGCTGGCGATCGCCATGATGTCCAATAGCCTCAGCACCATCGACATTGTGGAACAGCAATCTGGTTATGGCATTCTTGGCTGGAACGTATGGCGTCAACCAGCCGGGTTTATCATCTTTTGGATAGCAGCCCTAGCCGAATGCGAACGATTACCCTTCGACTTACCTGAAGCGGAAGAAGAATTGGTTGCTGGTTATCAGACTGAATACTCTGGTATGAAATTCGCTCTTTTCTACCTGAGTTCCTACGTTAACCTAGTCCTTTCTGCCCTGCTAGTATCAGTGTTGTATCTGGGTGGTTGGGATTTTCCGATTCCCATTAACCTGATAGCAAGCACTTTGGGAGTCAGTGAAACAAATCCCGTGTTGCAGGTTGTAACTGCTTCCTTGGGAATCACCATGACTGTACTGAAAGCATACTTCCTGGTCTTTCTGGCAATCCTATTGCGCTGGACAGTACCACGCGTTCGTATTGACCAATTGCTAGATTTAGGATGGAAGTTCTTGCTGCCTGTTGGTTTGGTTAACTTGCTACTCACTGCAGCCCTGAAACTTGCCTTTCCCTTTGCCTTTGGTGGTTAGTCATTGAACAGTGAACAGTGAACAGTGAACAGTGAATAACTGATACGAGTGGTACTTGATAACTGATAACTGGTAACTGGTAACTGGTAACTGATAACTGATTTCGGTTGACGCTGATAGCTTAAAAAGAGAGAGACACAATATGTTGAAGTTCCTCAAGCAAGTTGGTGATTACGCCAAAGAAGCGGTGCAAGCTGGTCGTTATATAGGTCAGGGTCTGTCTGTTACCTTTGATCATATGCGGCGTCGTCCAGTCACCGTGCAGTACCCTTACGAAAAACTGATTCCTAGCGAACGATTTCGCGGTAGGATTCACTTTGAGTTTGATAAGTGCATTGCCTGCGAAGTTTGTGTTCGGGTTTGTCCGATCAACCTGCCAGTCGTGGATTGGGATTTCGATAAGGCAACCAAAAAGAAAAAGCTCAAACACTATAGCATCGACTTTGGAGTTTGTATCTTCTGTGGTAACTGCGTGGAATTTTGTCCCACCAACTGTTTGTCAATGACAGAAGATTATGAACTTTCTACTTATGATCGCCATGAATTAAACTATGACAACGTGGCGCTTGGTCGTTTGCCCTACAAGGTCACTTTAGACCCAATGGTCACACCTTTGCGTGAACTTGTTTATTTACCCAAGGGTGTTATGGATCCCCACGGTTTACCTGCTGATGCACCTCGCCCTGGTGCGCGTCCAGAAGACCTTGTGGAACAGGAAAAGTAAATATTAATTGTCTTTTGTCATTGGTCATTAGTCAATGGCAAAGGACAAAAGACAAATGACAAAGGACAAAGGACAGAGGATAAAAAACAGTGAATTTAGCGGAAGGAGTACAGATTGTTTCTTTTGGCATACTGGCGGTGCTGTTGATTGGGACAGCGCTGGGTGTAGTGCTGTTTGACAACGTCGTCTATTCTGCCTTTCTGTTAGGAGGCGTATTTGTTAGCATTGCTGGGCTATACCTATTGCTAAATGCTGACTTTGTAGCAGCAGCGCAATTGCTAATTTATGTTGGCGCAGTGAACGTGTTGATTTTGTTTGCTATTATGCTGGTAAACAAGCGGCAAGCTTTTGCGCCCTTCCCTACTGCTTGGGTACGCAAAGCACTCACAGGTGTAGTCAGTTTAGGATTGTTTGCACTTTTAAGTACGATGGTGTTGGCAACTCCTTGGTCATTGTCTACTGCTACACCTCCAGGCAACACTATTGTTTTAATAGGTCAACATTTCTTCACTGATTTTTTACTGCCTTTTGAACTTGCTTCCGTTTTGCTGTTGATAGCAATGGTAGGCGCGATAATTCTAGCACGTCGCGAGTATCTGCCTGAACAGAGCATTTCTCCAGAACAACAGCAAGTTTTGACGTTACCAGAACGTCCCAGAGAATTGGTCTCAATCGGTGAATCGAGCCGCAATATTCAGTAAACAGTTATTAGTGAGTCCAGCGCGAAGTGATAACTGATAACTGATAATTGATAACTGATAATGGGGGGACACCAAAGTTTATGCAAATCCAGTACTTTTTATTACTTGCAGCAGCTTTGTTCTGCATCGGTATTTATGGCTTAATTACTAGCCGTAATGCTGTCAGAGTACTGATGTCGATTGAGTTGCTGCTCAATGCCGTTAATCTGAACTTAATGGCGTTTTCCAATTACCTAGACTCAGTAGCAATAAAGGGTCAGGTATTTACCGTATTTGTCATTACCGTAGCAGCAGCTGAGGCGGCGGTAGGTTTAGCGATCGTGCTTGCCATTTATCGTAACCGCGACACTGTTGATATGGAGCAGTTTAATCTCCTGAAGTGGTAATTCTGTGGAGCTCAAGCAGGTCATTATTGCTTATAAAGCACGAGATTCCCAAAGTAAACGCTGGGCAGAAATCTGTGCAAAGCAACTAGAACATCGCCAATGCCAGGTTTTGATGGGACCAAGTGGACCGAAAGATAACCCATATCCGGTATTTTTGGCTTCAGCTGGACAACCCATTGACTTGGCTGTGGTACTTGGCGGTGATGGTACTGTTTTAACTGGTGCAAGACATCTAGCCCCGGCTGGCGTCCCAATACTAGCAGTGAACGTGGGAGGTCATCTGGGGTTTTTAACCGAGTCTGTAGACGAATTTCAAGACACCGAACGAGTTTGGGATCGACTCTTAGAAGACCGTTACGCTGTGCAGCGACGGATGATGTTGCAAGCCTCAGTCTTTGAGGGAGATAGGACACATTTGGAACCAGTGTCTGAACGCTACCTCGCTTTAAATGAAATGTGTGTTAAACCCGCTTCCGCTGACCGGATGATTACCTCAATTCTAGAGATGGAAATTGATGGTGAGGTCGTCGATCAATACCAAGGGGACGGGTTAGTGATTTCTACTCCCACTGGTTCTACGGGTTACACCGTTTCTGCGAATGGTCCGATTATACATGACGGTATGGAAGCTATTACCGTCACTCCCATCTGTCCCATGAGTCTTTCCAGTCGTCCCCTCGTGTTACCCCCTGGTTCTGTCGTCAGCATTTGGCCCTTGGGTGATTACGATTTAAGTACCAAATTGTGGACTGATGGGGTGTTAGCAACTTCGATTTGGCCCGGACACCGTGTTGACGTGCGGATGGCAGATTGTCGGGCTAAGTTTATAATTTTACGGGAGAACAACTCGTATTATCAGACGCTGCGAGAGAAGTTGCTATGGGCAGGAACAAGAATTCGCTACAGTAGTGCGAGTCATGCTAATTAAGAGTTGTTTTCTAGTTTCTCAATAGAGCTTTTGATCTCAACTACCAGACGAAGCCTGCTTGTGCAGGCTTTGTTTGTAGTTCAACACCCATCATTCACATAAACAGCATCCACCTCTACTTCTATCAACATTGCTGGATTTATTAACGATTTTACTTCTATCATTGTTGAAGCAGGGGGGTATTCTAGAAAAAATTCTTGATGCGCTTGTCCAAATTCAGCCCAACGGCTAATATCGGTGACAAACATTGGCGTCCGGACAACATCGCTTACGTCTGCTCCTAAGTCTCGCAAAGCTTTCTGGATAATTTCAAAACAACGCTTTGCTTGCGCGTATGCATCGCCAGGAGCAAAGACTCCTCCCGCTTCATCAATTGGTGTTGTACCAGAAACATAAATTTGGTTTCCGACTTTTATTGCTGACAGTAACCTACCTGTGATTCCCAAGAGGTACCGGAAAAAGTGCGCATGACTGGCATAGTATGCTAGGGCTAAACGTTCACAGAGGAAATTTTACCTGTAATAGCAATGTCTTTTCCTTCTAGTTACAGAAAGCTGTTATAGTTGTCAGTTACCAAATTTACAATTCAACAAGCATTAGTCAAATAATCAATAAAACTTTGCTAAATTCTCTCCAGGCTAGATAATAGTAAAGTGTTCATTGCTAAGTCATGCACAACTTCACCCAGCTATAGTAATCCTAATTGAGTTGTGTAAGTCCTGCGGACAGGCTCCGCCAACGCGAAGCATGCGCCTTAGCGCTCAATTTTCTTAGTTCTCTTATACAAATTCACTAAATGCTTAAAACAAATGCACCCCACTGCCTTTGGCACCTCCCCTTACCAAGGGGAGGTTGGGAGGGGTTTTTGATATGTTTCACTATTTTCGTGAAATAGTATTACCTCTGTGTCCTCTGTGGTTCCTTATAAAACAGAAACCAAATTATGCGCCATATCAAACTCGCTCCAAATTGGTTGCGGTTTCTAATTGTCGTGGTGTTGGTGGTGGGTGTGTTTTTTCGCTTCTTCAATCTTGACGGCAAAGTTTACGGACACGATGAAACTTACACCTCATTGCGAATTTCTGGATATACAAAGACAGAAATCAGACAGCAAATTTTTAATGGTCGTGTCGTTAACAAAGAAGCGTTGCTCTCGTTCCAGCGTATTAATCCTGAAAAAAATTTAGGTGATACACTCAAGTCTTTAGCAACAGAAGACCCTCAGCATCCTCCCCTTTATTATGTCATAGCACGATTGTGGGCACAAATCTTTGGCACTTCGGTGACAGCTATCAGAAGTTTATCTGTCATTATTAGCTTGTTGGTATTTCCCTGTGTTTATTGGCTGTGTCGAGAATTATTTAATGTACCTTTTTCTGTACCTTTTTTGGCGATCGCACTCATAGCAATCTCCCCAATTCATCTCATCTACGCTCAAGAAGGACAAGAATATATTCTTTGGGTTGTCACAATATTAGTCTCTAATGCTTCTTTGCTCAGAGCTTTACGATTAGAATCAAAACGACAAATACCAGATTTCAACGTAACATGGGGAATCTATACACTCGCTTTAGCACTTAGTCTTTATACATCTTTGCTGAGTGGATTCGTAGTGGTTGCTCATGGAATTTATGTCATGACAATGACAAAATTTCGCTGGACTACAACAACCAGACTTTATACAACAGCATCACTTTTGGGGTTTTTAGCTTTTACACCTTGGATTTTAGTTATTCTAACTAACCTGTTGCAATTTCATCGTGGAATAGCAGAAACAACAGGTAAATTGTCACCATTTACTGTCATTCAATCTTGGCTACTGAAGTTAAGCCAGATGTTTTTTGATTTCAATTTTGGCTTAGAAAATCCCTTCAGCTATTCAACAATCTATATTGTTTTAATTATAGTGGGATATTCAATTTATTTTCTTTGTCGTACAACTCACCCAAAAATCTGGTTATTTCTCGTGTTATTGATTGCTGTACCAGCACTACCTTTAATGCTTCCAGATTTATTTTTTGGAGGAACGCGGACAACAGCATATGAGTATTTAATACCTTCTTATTTGGGAATTCAACTAGCGGTTGCTTACTTCTTTGCTTATCAGCTCTATGATGGAATTCTTGCACTCCGGAGGATTTGGCAAATAATATTTGTAGTAGTTCTTGTCTGTGGTGTACTTTCTTGTGGTGTCAGTTCTCAAGCAGAAACTTGGTTGAGTAAGGGTGTTAGTTCTGGGAATCCACAAATCGCCAAAATTATCAATCAGCCTTCTCGTCCACTTTTGATAAGTGATTCTTTGGGGATGACTCCTGGAAAGATTTTTTCTCTGAGTTATCTTGTAGAGCCAAAAGTACGATTTTTGTTGATGAAGGATAAAAATATTACCAAAATTCCCAAGGGTTTCACTGATGTGTTTTTACTCAATCCTTCAAGTACTTTGCGTCAGGGAATGGAAAAGAAATATCAGTCTAAGATTAATAGAGTTTATAGTGACAAATATTATTCACTCTGGAAATTAGCCAAACTTTCAACTGGTAATAAATCTACATAAAAATGACACAATCATAGCTACTGACTTATCTGTGTCATTGCCATTTCTACACTCCTTTAAAACCACAGTGATCATCTATTTTTTCAGCAGAAATGCCTCTGTTAGCAATCATGCTAGAAGCAGTTTGACGCCAAATTCCTATTTGACTCAGAAAAATACCAAACAAAATAATAGTTCCGCCAATATACTGAGCAGCAGTAGGCACTTCACCCAAAAACACGTAAGCTGCTAAGATGCCTGCTATAGGAGTAAAAGAACTCGCTAATGAAACTTCAGATGTCGAAGAATTTTTTAAACCAGTCAACCAACATAACTGACCAAATACAACTATAACTGCACTGTAAATGAGCATCCATTGCCATAAAAAAGGCGAGAAGACATCTACAAAGTGTTGACTTCCATAGACATATAAAACAATACAGAAAAAGACAACTGTTGCTAAAGTTGTACGGAATACACTAAAAATTCCTAGAGGAACTTGCTGTAGACGAGTTTTACTAATAATTGTTGCAAGAGCTATTGCAATAGCTCCTCCTGCTACCATTATTTCTCCTATCCCCACAGTGAGAAAAACACTGGAACTCATCATGTTTTCCCATAAACTTTGTAGGAAGATTGTGAGGGCGACTCCTATAAGTGAGACAATAGCACCAAAAATTATCCAAAGATTAACTTCTTCTTTTAGTAATAAAAAAGAGAGAGCAAGAGTTAAGGGAGTTTCAAGACGTCCTATTAAAATAACATTTGTCACCATAGTGTGAGAAAGAGCACTGAAAATTAAACTAGGTGCAAGTGCTCCTGAAAGAATTGCTGCAGCGCTTAAACTAATCCAATTTTGCCAAGATACTTGTTTGAGATTAGAAATGTTTAATTGTCGATGATAAAGAAGAATCAGCATAACCAAGGCACAAATATTTCCCACAAATAAAACATTGCAAAAGGAAATCGGATTGACACCGTTAATTAAATTTTGAGAACCTAGTTCTGTGAGCTTACGTGTAATTGCATTGGCAGCACCGAAGATAAGAATAGCTAGCCATAGAGAAAATTTCGAGATATTTCTGTTGATAAAATTGAATATTGTGCTCAGCATCTGCATGATAATTTTTAACTATTGGCTATGTTGCTTGAGACTAAAAAGTTGCATAATTAAAAAAACAACATTATATCTAGATAAAAATGTGATAATTTTATCTAAGTGGTTAGTCTTTTAAATTAAGGTTAAGAGCAAATTGTGCTTGCAAGATTAGAATTCGATTAAAAATTTGGTTTTAGAAAGAAGCGCTAGTTTTCAGAAATTCTCAGCCGAAATTCATTTCTCTTCTATAAACACGGTTTACATTGTCCTTAAAGATAGATTTGAGGACTATAAACCTATGAGACTGAAGTGTTTGACGAGTAAGATTCAACGCTATACCGTACCTGAAAATGTGAAACTAGCAGAATTGAAATCTGTAGGTATCTTGTCATGAGCACTAAAAGCTACTGAACAAGTAGTAATATTACGTACTTTTTTTCTTTGTAAACGCAGAATTTCTTGGAGTCAAAGCAGGTTTATACAAATAGGTGTTTTATGGAACTAGCAGATTTTATTAGTCTTATCCATCCAGCTATTGCGGTCTTTTTCGTTTTTCCCCTGATTGGAATTGTGGTTAATTTTGCGTGGGCTACACGACAGCGTCGCTTGCAAACTGTAAATTCTGGTAAAAGTAAAATTCCTCCTGTCGTAGGGGTAGAACACAGGCGATTAGGAAATTGGCTAACGGGTGCAGTTGTAGGATTAGTTTTATTAGGGTTAGCTTACTCAATTTGTAAGAATATCATCAAACATCAATTGTGGAATAAAAATTTTTTTCAAGTGGTTTTTCTTCTTCTCATGTTTGCTGCTACTATCGCTTCTCTAGTATTACTTTATCGAGCTAAACCAGTTCTGTGGCGAGGAATTTTTGCCACTTTAACTGGTGCAGGTTTAGTGATTCTCGGCTGTCAGGATGGAGTATATCGTCGTACAAATGAGTGGTATGTGTCTCATTACTATTTTGGCATTACCGCAGCTTTGCTGATGATTTTTTCTCTAGCAATTGTTCCAGATATCTATAAAGATAGATCGAATCGTTGGCGCATCGCCCACACAATTTTAAACTGCATTGCTTTATTACTATTTATTGGAGAGGGAATGACAGGAACACGTGATTTACTAGAAATTCCTCTGAGTTGGCAAGAACCTTACGTTTATCAGTGTGATTTTGTCAAGAAAACTTGCCCGACTCCCAATCCTCAACCTAAATAAAGATTTATGAATGACGAGTTATGAGTTAAGATCGAAAGAAGTTTTCACTCTTAACTCTTTATTATTTTTTTGCTCCTCACTTAAGTCAAGTCACAGGTGAATCAAATCAAGGTATTGTGGAAAAAAATTGATTTCTGTTCATTACGTTTGCGCTTAACAATTGGAATTGCTATAGTTTCCGCGTTAGGTAATGGCGGTATTGCTATTTGGATGAGTTGGAGAATGCAGCAAATTCTGGTTGATAGCCATAAAAGTCATGTTGAGCAAATTGCTGCACGCTTACCTTATGATGTGAAACTTTATAGCGAAATGATGCAATTAGAAACTGGGTTGCAAAAAGCAATTAATAACTTGACAAACACCAACTCATTTCTCTGGGTACAAAAACTGAATCGTCAAATAATAGCAAAATCTACCAAATGGCATTCTCTATCCGATTCTACAGTCGCTGAGTTAATGGCTAAGACTGAAATGCCGATTAAACCCGAGGTGTACAAGATTGGACAACGCTACTTTATTTTATATAGTGGTTCTTTGCAAGTAGAGGGGAAGCTAATAGGAAAGCTGTTCATAGTGCAAGATATTACCAGTGAACAGATAATGTTTTTGGCAATGATACAGACTTTATGGATTGCCAGTATTTTAGTGATTATTGTGATCACAGCTGTCATTGCATATTACGTTAGGCGTTCTCTTCAACCCTTGCGTCAACTCAACCAAATGACGGAGGTCATTTCTGCAAAAGATTTAGCACAAGCACAGCTACATCTTGATAACGCACCGAGTGAAGTTAAAGAATTAGCTCAAACTTTTAATATGCTGTTATCTCGTCTCTCTCAATCTTGGGAGCAAGAGCGACAGTTTGTGAGTAATGTTTCTCATGAATTACGCACTCCTTTGACGATTGTACATGGTTATTTGCAAAGCGTATTGCGTAGACAAAATAATTTAACAGAAATACAAATAGAAGCTTTAGAAACTGCTGCATCAGAAGCAGAACAGACTATCAGCCTTTTGGAAGATCTACTTGATTTAGCACGGGCAGATAGTGGCTACTTGCATTTTCAGATAGAATCTTGTATTCTGAATGATTTAGTGGCAGAAGTCGTCGGGATGGCGAATAAGTATAGTGAAAGAACAATTCAAATTGAGGATAAAGCTTGTTTTGTGAAAGCCAAAGTAGACTACAATCGCCTCAAACAAGTGTTACTCAATTTAATTGATAATGCTATTAAGTATTCTCAACCTGATACATCTATAATTTTAAAATTAAATCAGCAAGGAAATCAAGCAACTATTCAACTTTGTGACCGGGGTTATGGTATACCTCTGCAACACCAATCCCGTATTTTTGAGCGATTTTACCGCGTTGATGAAGCTCGTAACCATGCCACTGGTGGTAGTGGTTTGGGTTTATCGATAGTCAAGACTCTTGTTGAAGGGATGGGGGGTAGTGTAACAGTGCACTCAAAATTAGGAGAGGGAAGCGTGTTTACAGTAATATTACCTATTTAGGTGCAATTATTGTTTGGAGGTCGGAGGATTAGTGGTCTCACTGTAACGATGTTTCCATTGCCTGACAAAATGACAGATTTAGCTTAGTTGCATACTTCGTCCTCTAGTAGCATATCCAACTACAAAACAGATTACGAGTATAGGACTATACATAAATTTTAAGATAGATTCCTTCAAAAGGAGGATACTTTGGGCTCGACAAGATAATTAGAATTCAAAAAGGTTAGAAATCAATGTCTATTCATTTCTCCCACTTAATTTCGATTTTCTAGGTGCATGACTAGTCCTTCAACTTCAATTAGTAGTAATAATTATTGGATTGACAGATGACACAAGAAATGATTATCAATAAAAAATGGGCAGTCAAGAGAATTACTTTAAATTTGGCATCAACCGAAGCTGAAAAACTTCAAAAGTATTGTGACCAAACAGGGAGACCTGCGACAGATGTGGTTCGGGAACTTATTCGAGGGCTGGAACTAATAAAATGATTAGTAAGCACTTGGCTGGGTATTCTCCCTTGTCATTTAACCGATAGACAAAAACTGTAGAAAGCTGTGAACGCAGCAATAAATATTCTAAATCTTGGAAAACAACCTAGACGGAAAGGTGCAAGATCTGAGTTTACCCAGTTTACGGTAGAAGCGTCGGGCTAACCACAGACATCCCCTTTGGTTTAGTCAGAGTCCAGACTTACGGCGCTAGCCCAAACCAATCGAAGAGTGAAAACCAAGGGTAGCTCACATCTTGCACCAGTTGCGTTATTGCAATTTTTGTAAGGGAGCCAGTGCGTTGGAGAGCCAGTACTTGATGAGGGTCTCCCTCACGCTTGTTCTGGCGTCCGGGTTTCACAGGCTTAGACGCCGGAGGCGGCTTCCCGCTTTCTTAGCATCTGGCGTTGGGCACTGCCTAGAGTTCGCTCAAAACCTTATTCTTACGTTGTGACCAGTGCCCACCCTACAGTTATTGAGAATGGTGAGCCAGCGCGGTCTTGGGGAGCCAGTCGCTTGCGGGGGTTCCCCCCGTTGTGCGACCTGGCGTGGTTTCCCCCATGAGCGACTGGCGAACCCGGAGGGTGCAAGATATCACGTAGGGGCGATGATGCAAAAACGCCCCTCAAGCGTGTTTATACCCTTTTAGTAGAAAAATTCTATGTGCAACAAAAATATCGGGGAAATCGTCCGGAACACTGGAACTGGACTTTGTAGTAATGAGTGTTCCCAAAAAAGAGAACAAAAAGCAACTGCATAAGACAACCAACTGCTCCCTATAGATATATAGGAAAGGGTTCAAACCCAACAAACAAGACCAACTTTGCAATTATCAAGACAAGGTAAATCATTATGACTAGCTTTACTCAACTGGGTCCACAAAACGACCTGCTGCAACCTGTTCGTCAATGGTTTGATTCAATAGAAATTCATAATGCCAAATTAGCTCATTCTCTGTGCAAATTGATCCCTGCTCAATGTCCCTTTGAACGTGACATTACACTATTTGGTCGCAAGCTATTTCACATTCCACCTATGTGTAAGCTAAATCCTCTCTATGAAGAAGTGGTGACGTTACGTTTCAAAGCTTTGTGTTATCTTGCTGATGAATGTGGTGAAGACGTTACAGCCTATTGCTAATAGCATGTCTGGTAGTGATATCATGCAGTAACTATAGGTAATCGCACACTGACCGTGGTACCTTCCGCAAGATTTGATTTCATCAAAAGCTCTCCACTATGAACTTCCACAATGCGTTTGGTAATGGCAAGTCCTAACCCAGTTCCAGAAGATTTTGTAGAGTAAAATGGCTGGGTTAGCTTGGGTAAAATTTCTGGAGAAATAGGTTCACCGCCATTGTGGACATGAATACAGACTTGATTTCGATTGCTGTTACTCTCAATTTGCAATTTCACAGTCTCTCCTTTGGGAATTGCTTCAAATGCGTTCCGCACAAGATTAATAAAGACTTGTTTGAGTTTATCTTTATCTCCTTCTACTTTCATCTCATTCATTGCGGGATAAAAATCAACTTCCCGTCCTACAGCTTCTGACATATTTTGCAGCGAGGGCAAAATTTCGGGAATGAATTCATTAATATCTATTTTTTCTAACCGCAACATCTGCGGTTTTGCATATAGCAAGATTTCTTTTAACAACCTTTCTAATCTATTAGCTTCGTCCAGTGCCAAAAATAATCGCTCTTTTGCTGGCGCAGATAAATCAAGTTTTTGAAAAAAGTTTAACCCCATTTTCATGGTTGTGAAAGGGTTGCGAATTTCGTGGATAATACAAGCAGCGAATTCGCCTATTGCTGCTAAACGTTCTTGTTCTACAAGTTTAGCTTGAGCCGTCCTTAATTCTTCGGTTCTTCGCGCTACCTCAGCTTCTAGGATTTGATTGAATTGTCGTTGTTGCTGGAAGAGAAAATAATTGTCAATCGCTGTCGCCGCACGTTCAGCAAATAACTCAGCTATGCGAACTTCATCAGCACAAAACTGGCGCGGCGTTTTGTGAAACGAACAAATCGTTCCAACAATCTTTCCTTCAGGAGTGCACAAAGGAACTCCCAAATAAGCTTGATATCCTTCTGGTGCTTCACCATAATCGTTACAAATTTTGGCGTCTGGTACCACTAGGCTGTGTCCAGTTTCCACAACTGTCCCAGTTAAGCTACCATGCAGTAAATAAACTTGATCATTATCATCTCCCAAGTCTATACTACTCGCTAGCACTTTCTCATAACCATTTTGGCAAAGAGTCACGACAGACCAATCTAGTTCTAGCAATTCACAAACACCATACGTGATTTGTCGCAAGTAACTCTGGAGTTCACCTCTGCGATAACTGAGTGAAGATAAAATTTCTAGTGTGCGTCTTTCTTGGTGCCAGTTATGTGATCTCAAGGACATACAATGCTCTTTGCTTGATGAAACAATAGTATATTCATATACAAATGAGGGTGATGAATTCTGTTGTCAAATCGAGTTGTCAAAAACTGCAACAATTCTTATCAGGCTTTTCCATTCAGTTTCTGTATAATATGAATACAAAATTATCAGGTTTTGTAGTAAGTAGATATAAATAAAAGTAACTTAGATCTGTTCTTAAATATTCATGACAGCGCATATTTTACTTGTTGAAGATGAAGTTAAACTCGCTCGATTTGTAGAATTGGAACTGAGTTATGAGGGTTATAAAGTTAGTGTTGCACACGATGGGTTAACAGGACTGACGACTGCACGAGAGTCTCATCCAGATTTAGTGATATTGGACTGGATGTTACCTGGTTTATCTGGGTTAGAAATTTGCCGACGTTTACGAAGCACTGGGGTCATGGTACCCATTATATTGTTAACGGCAAAAGATGAGGTGAGCGATCGCGTTGCTGGTTTAGACGCTGGTGCGGATGATTATGTTGTGAAACCTTTTAGCGTCGAAGAGTTGTTAGCCAGAGTCCGCGCACACTTGCGACGAACGCAAGAAGCCAACACCGATATCTTGCAATTTGGAAACTTGAGTTTAAACCGTCGCACGCGGGAAGTTTTTCGGGGGACGCGCTTAGTTGAGTTAACCGCCAAAGAGTTTGATTTACTGGAGTATTTACTCATCCATCCACGACAGGTTATTACGCGCGATCGCATTCTCGAAGAAGTCTGGGGTTACGACTTTATGGGCGACTCCAACATCATTGAGGTTTACATTCGCTACTTGCGCCTGAAATTGGAGGCGAATGAGGAAAAGCGTCTCATTCAAACTGTACGTGGAGTAGGTTACGCACTGCGAGAATAATCTGAACGGCCCAATACTGCATTTGTTAGATAATTAAATGACCCATTTGATATGAATTCACTGATTTACTTACCGCTACACTTAAGAACGGTAGTCAACATCAGCCAGTGCAATGAGTTATCTTGAGACAGCGGCGCAGTTTTATAGTGAAGTCGCCCAAACACCGCAAGTCGGACTGTGTTGTGTGCAAAGCACACCCTTGCAATTACCAGGGTTGAAAATTCCTCGGAAAATGCAGGAAATGAACTATGGTTGCGGGACGACTGTTCATCCCACCGAACTTGGAAATCAACCCACAGTACTGTATGTTGGAGTTGGTGGTGGTTTAGAAGCTTTGCAATTTGCCTATTTTTCTCAGCGTTCTGGTGCTGTTATTGCTGTTGATCCAGTACCAGAAATGCGTCAAGCAGCAGCACGCAACTTGGAAATTGCTGCTCAAGAAAACCCCTGGTTTGACACCAGTTTTGTAGAAATTGGCGAAGGCGATGCCTTTAACTTACCTGTTGGTGATGATTCTGTTGATATCGTAGCGCAAAATTGCCTTTTCAATATCTTTGAACCAGAAGATTTAACCCGTGCTTTGCAAGAAGCATACCGGGTGTTAAAACCAGGTGGAAAATTGCAGATGAGTGACCCAATTGCGACTCGTCCCATTCCACAACATCTGCAAAAAGATGAGCAGCTGCGAGCAATGTGTTTATCAGGCGCACTCACTTATGAACAGTATATTCAGCGTATTATAAATGTTGGTTTTGGGCAAGTAGAAATTCGCGCCCGTCGCCCCTATCGCCTGTTAGATACCCAAACTTATGACATAGAAGAGAATCTTCTTTTAGAAAGTTTAGATTCTGTGGCTTTCAAAGTTATCATTCCTGAAGATGGGGCTTGTGTGTTCACAGGAAAAACCGCAATTTATACTGGTTATGAACCATTTTTTGATGATGATGCTGGTCATATTCTTCAGCGTGGAATTCCAGCATCAGTGTGTGATAAAACTGCCGCAAAACTTGCAGCTTTAATGCCAGAGCAAATAATGATGACTGATTCAACTTGGCATTATAACGGCGGCGGATGTTGTTAAGTCGTTCAACCAAATTTCTCGTTCCTCGTTCTTTGCCTCAGGCAAGGAATGCATAACTGTGGGCTGCTGCTTCAATATAATCATTGAGAGGCAGAGCCTCAAATGAGGCATTTCCATTCTCTGCATGGGAACGAGAGAAATCTAAAAAAGACACATCTTTTATTTTGCATCTATATAAATGAGACAATGATTCAAACAGCAATCACACCTTTCAAACAAAAACTCACCTCTCCTTTAACTAAAAAAGAAATCACTGTTTTACAAATTAACCTAGGTAAGCGCTGCAACCTTGCTTGTAACCATTGTCATGTAGAAGCAGGACCAAAACGCACAGAAGAACTTTCTCCTGAAATCTGCCAACAATTAATTGAGATAATTCATAAATTTTCTCAAATTAAAATTGTTGATTTGACTGGAGGTGCACCAGAAATGAATTATGGGTTCAAACCACTGGTAGAAGCAGCAAGAACAACAGGAAAACAAGTCATTGTCCGTTCTAATTTGACCATCTTTTTTGAAGATGGATTTGATGATTTGCCAGAATATTTTGCTAAACACAAAGTTAGAGTTGTTGCTTCTCTGCCCTGCTATTTGTCAGATAATGTGGATAAAATGCGCGGTGCTGGCGTGTATGATGGTTCCATTAAAGCACTGCAATGGCTGAACCAACTAGATTATGGGAAAGAAGCAGATTTAATCGTGGATTTAGTTTACAATCCACAATTACCGAAAGATGAGAAATTTTCCCTAACTCCAGACCAAACAAAGCTGGAAAGAGATTACAAGCAATATTTGCAAGAACATTTTGGTATTAGTTTTAACAATCTATTTACGATTACCAACTTACCAGTTGGGAGAACAAAACTGTCTTTAGAAAGAAAGAAACTTTATGCTCCTTATTTGCAGTTTTTAGAATCTCACTTCAATGCTGGTACAGTTGAACATCTGATGTGTCTCGATGAAATTTCCATTGATTATCTGGGTAATGTGTATGACTGCGACTTCAACCAAATGATGAATTTACCTGCAAAAACTCGCGACGGGGAAAACCTGACAGTCGCCAAGTTGTTAGAAGCTGGTTCTTTGGACTTGATAGATGAAGTACAAACAGCAGCTTATTGTTATGGCTGTACAGCTGGTACTGGTTCTAGCTGTGGTGGCGCTTTGGTGTGAAATTGCTTGCATGATTGTCTGGGAAAGGCTTGAGCAACTGATTTGTGCAGCTTCAAAATAATCTCGTTACCAAAACTGTTACGAGCGCCTTACCAAGACTCGAATAAGTTTATGATGATCCTAAGTTAAGTCTCCTCACACCACATTTATAGCCGTGGATTCATCTGGTGCTTCCACGGTTATTTATTTTTTTATGGAATGTAAACAGAAACTCACCCAATGTGAGGATGATACGCAGGGGTATTAGTTCCCAGAGACGAGAAAGGTTGTGAATACCGGCGGAAAAATTTTTGTTACCAAAATCGTTACGAGCGTGTTTATGCTCTTCAGTTACCATTATGATGATATAAAGTTTAGCTCCTCACACCACATTAAGAGCCGTGAAACTGAATGTTCCACGGCTTTTATTTTTTTTGGAATGGATGCAGGAGTAGGAATTTATAGATAGCCGATTATTAACCGGACTTCACAATTACTGCGTACAATTGGGGTTACCACTGGGGGTAGCATCAGGATAGAAAGTGCGAATCCCGCCATCTCTCCTCACAAACACAGCTGTAAATGTTTTCCCCTCGTCAGTTACGCTCAAATTACAAACCGTGTTAGTCGAGGTAGTATTTGGGTTGTTCTTGTAACCTAGAGATGCTTTCGATAGAATCTCTTCAGCGTTGAGGGTGTAGGGATAACCTTTGATAGAAGACTGAGCAGTACCACTACCAACTTTCATCACAACGCCCATAGTGTAAATTGTACCGGGAACAACCTCTTCTCTGGATGTATTGTTGTCTAGTCGTCCGGCTAAACCCTTTTCCTGAAGTTCTACATAACGAGCGACAAAGTGCAATCCCCCAATCGAACCGCCTTGAACTGGTTCCCCGCAAAAAATATGATCAAAAGCCTGTGCATTAAACCAGACATCAGTCAAGTCCTCTAAGAAAGCTGCATCTGTGGTGCGACCTGGTTCCAGAGACCCTCCCACATATTGCTTGATATTTGCCAAGACAGTAGGATTGTTCTGCATCATAGACTGGAAACCAGCACGACTGACAACTGTACCAGGTGCTCCACAAAGATTAGTCACTGCTGTGTCAAAGTTGTTTGGTACTGGCGCGGGAGGTGTAACATCGGCTGGGCTACCGTAAGCTAAACCAGAGACAGGGTTGTTGATATTGTCAAAGAATGGTACAGAACCGGGAGGTAAGGAGGAAGAAGAACCAGAGGAGCCATAATCAGTAATTTCAATGTCATCAATATTGGTTCTGTTTGAAGTTCCATCAGTCTTGCGGACTTCACACCGAACTGTCCCAGAGAGATTAGGAGTGAAAGTTGCTGTTTGAAGTGATGTAGAGCTTGTCGTAATTGTTGAACCTATTTTTGACCATGAAGATCCGCTATTGGTTGAACACCACAACTCCCAAGTAGTACTAGCATCAGAACCAAACTTAGCATGTTTGATAGTAACTGTACCAGCACCCGTACGATCAAATTTCATCGTCACTTTGCCGTTATTGCGAATGCGAGCAGATTGCGTCCCGCTCTTAACATCCGTTGAAAGATTACCAATTAAAGCATCATTAAAATTCCAAACGCCTGTACTCAGGGTGACGTCAGCTGCTGCATAACTGCCTTTGGTACCGTTCTCAAATCCCTCTGAAATTGTGACACTATTTACTCTAGATGAAAAAAAGGAAAGCAGTAAGATGGCTCCTCCTGCTATCTTCAATGGTAATGCTAACTTAGACATATTTAACAGGGTTAATGCTTAACTCATTACTCATTGAAATAGGAATTGATAGTTATAACGTTATCAATTACTTATTTTTCGATTAAGTATTTATTAACAAGCTGTTAACCATTGAAATGCTAAGTTTTCCAGGAATTTATGATTTCAATCGAAGTATACTATCCTTCCCCTGCCCCTTGCTCGGGTGCTCCTCCGCTTTTTCGCTGACTTCTGCTTAATCCTCGTCTTTCACCCAGAGGATACCAATTCGTTTATGACTGACAACAATAATACCTGTATCGAATGTGGCTTTTGTAATTGAATCCCATGCACTAATGCCAGAGTAATTGTTCCGAAATAACGCATTTGTGAAAAATTTGCAATAACCTGGAAAAAAATCAAATAATTTAACAATAATGTTTTCTGCTTCTTCTAAGCTCATTAATGGCACAGAGTAAGCCAAATCTTTCGTCATAACAAAACTTAGGATTTTTTGCGCCTCTTCTTGATTAACTTCTTTCCAGAGCAACCCTAGACTGGAATATCCTAATTGACTTACAAATAAATCAAGAATTTCAGTCATATTTTTAGAGCTTTCAAGAGTTTCTTCTGATATTATTTTTTGGATTTCAAACAAAACCTCTCCACACTTACGTTTTGACAAAACTTCTGCTCTGAGTTCTGTAATTTCTAAGGAATTTTCAGTTTCGTAAATAATTCTAGCCATTTTTTTATGTTACTATGATACTCCTATTTGATTTTCGCTCAGTTACATACACCTTTTTCTTTCTTTGGTGTTAATGGGTGCTTTACAGCTATAGAATAAACCAAGATTTAGAGTTAACTAGTGTAAATTTTTGTTGTTCCCTTGCAGAGGTTTACGAATATGTTTTCTTCTCGGAAATATAAAGATGTCAAGCAGTCCCTAAATTCTGCTTCAGTACTGTATATTAAGCCATCACCGTAATAAAGATTTTTCTTAGGTATAAAATCATCAAATTATTTTGTCGAATAAGCGTACTCGTAGGGCATACATTAAATTTTGAATTGCTCATAATGCCCTCCTCTTTGCGCTAAATTGTCAAATGCAAGTAGCTTTAGCACAGAAAGAGGAAGCGAAGCAATGAAAGCAGTTTTAATGACAGCAGCTGGTAATCCCGAAGTTCTGCAAGTGCAGGATGTGCAAAACCCTGCCGTTCCTTTGGGTGAAACTGAACTTCTGGTACACTTACGAGCAGCCGGTGTCAACCCTATTGACACCAAACTTCGTAAACGTGGCACTTTTTACCCCGATAAAATGCCCGCTATTTTAGGATGCGATGGTGCAGGTGTTGTCGAGGCTGTGGGTGCTAGTGTTCAGAAATTTCGCGTAGGCGATGAAGTCTATTTTTGTAACGGTGGCTTAGGTGGACATCAAGGCAATTATGCTGAATATACGACTGTTGATGAGCGATTTGTTGCCCGTAAACCTGCTTCTATATCCTTTGTAGAAGCTGCTGCAGCGCCGTTAGTCCTCATCACCGCTTGGGAAGCTTTATACGAACGGGGACACTTGGAACCTGGAGAACGGGTATTAATTCATGCAGGCGCTGGTGGTGTCGGACATGTAGCAATTCAACTGGCGAAGCTCAAAGGTGCTGATGTCAGCACGACTGTAAGTACTCAAGAGAAAGCAGATTTTGTTCAGAAACTCGGTGCTGACCATGTTATTTTTTACAAAGAAACAGACTTTGTGCAAGCCGCACTCGATTGGACAAACGGCGAAGGTGTAGACTTAGCTTTTGACACCGTAGGTGGAGAGACTTTTTATAAAACTTTCCCAGTAGTGCGAGTTTATGGCGATATAGTCACAATACTAGAACCAGATGCCAATACCGTTTGGAAATCTGCTAGACAACGTAATCTCCGCATTGGTTTAGAATTCATGCTAATACCAATGTTGCAAGGAATTGTAGAAGCGCAACAGCATCAAGCAGAAATTCTAGAACAGTGTGCGAAATGGATTGATGCAGGTAAATTACAGATCCAAGTTAGTCATACTTTTTCGCTAGAAAAAGCACGATCTGCTCATCATTTGCTTGAAACGGGTTCTGTGACAGGTAAAATTGTTTTGCTAGTAGAAGATAAATGATAGCAAATTGATTTGTATACATTGTTGTTAACGTGGCGACTAGAAGTCGCGCGCCAATTGCTTCAACGGAGGCAACCTCCGCAACGCACTGGCTTAGCTATACAACAGTTTCACTGGGGCAGCCTGTTGCGCGAAGAACACGGCAACGCAAAATAGGCGATAGCTTCGCTGCTGCGCTGCGCGCACATCGCCTTCTTACGAAGCTTTTGCTTCCAAAGACTTCAGCAATTCAGTATTTACACCAGACTCGCGAGTTAAAGCAATTTTGCCTGTGCGGGCTATTTCTCTCAAGCCAAATTTTTGCAGCACTTGTACAATTGCCACCATTTTACCTGGATCTCCCACAACTTCGAGGGTAAGAGAATCTTCTGCCACGTCTACAACTCTCGCCCGGAAAATTTGAGATAGTTCGACAATTTCTGAACGGGTGCTGCTTGTTGCATTCACCTTGAGCAACATCAATTCTCGTTCAACGCATGGAGTTTCTGTAATGTCTTGGACTTTCAAAACGTTAATGAGTTTGTATAGTTGCTTGGTGAGTTGTTCAATCACGCGGTCATCACCAGGAACTACCATTGTAATCCGAGAAATACCTGATTGCTCAGCAGGACCAACCGCAAGGCTTTCTATGTTGAACCCACGACGGGCAAATAAGCTAGAAATACGGGAAAGAACTCCCGCTTCATCTTCGACAAGTACTGATAAGGTGTGTTTCATCGTCGCCAACATTAGGCTAGAGGAAGTAAGTTATTAATAACAGAGAAATTAAGTCGCTCAACCCAATCAAACGTGAAATGTCATTACGAGCGCAACGCAGTGAAGCGAAGTAATCCCAAAGACTCTATTCTACGTTTTTCAATGTTGACCTACTTAAGCTTATGTAGCCGCGCTACACACACTATTGCACAAGATTGCAATTGTAATCCCTTATTGTACCTGAGATTGGAATCGAAATAAATCCTCTTGTGTATTACAGTTAAAAAGCATTTCTGGGTCTGGTAAAGACAAAGCTTGTACGGGATGTTGCTTCAACCACTCCTGAAATGATCGTCCCCCTCGATTAATATACTCCACCAGACTTGGTAAACAGCGACGGCGATAAAAACCGCACAGTGGTTCCCATCCTTTAGCTTGGGGAACTAAAGCAGCGATAGCTTCGCTGCTGCGCTGCGCGCAGATCGCCTCATCCTCCACACTATCCAATGCAGTCGCCCATTCTTGCAACACCTCAACGCGCAACTTGGGTAAATCGCAAGCCAGCAGCAACACCCAATCTGTTTGCACATACGCCAGTGCTTGAGCAAATCCAATAATTGGTCCGTGTCCTAGTTGTTCACTGTCAGTTTCACCAGACAAAGGCACTTCTTTGATAAACTGGACTGTAGATGGTAACAAATGTTGATAGCGTTCTTGCCAGGGTGTGACTACGTAAACTGTATCAGCACAACTTGCGGCAATTCGACAAACCAACTGCAACAGGGGTACGCCTTGAATGGAAATCAATGCTTTATCCCGTCCCATGCGAGAACTTTTTCCACCCGCTAAAACTATGCTTGAAAGACGCATTCGCTTAACTGGTAACTGATAACTGATAAATGTTAATTGAAAATGCTCTAAATTGTATCAGGGTCAATGTTTAATTCTCGCAATTTCGCAGCTAATCTTTCAGCTTTACTCAGTGCTAATTTTTTTTGCTGACGTTGCGATTCAGCTTCTTGTTCTGTTAATTCTTTTTGTTGACGTTCAGAACGACGAATATTGATGGGAGTCGATTTTGACACACTTGCCGCAACCTTTAATCAGTGGGCACAAAACTGCGTTCATTTAGAAACATGGGAGTGGTGTGGAATTGATGGTAAGGTTCAAAAGGAACAGTGCAAGACTATAAAAGCGAGTATCAAAATTTTGTAAGTAAAGTCTTTTGTGTTTGCTGGAAGAAGAGGACTCGTTTTCAGCATGGACAAATTAGAGAATAAGGGTGGTAGCGAGATTAGTACGGTTCAAAACTTGATTGCGGCATTGGATATCCAAGGTTCAGTAGTTTTTTACGTTTAGCAGTTGATTTTGCTCGTGGTATTCGCGGACAATGTTCCATTGAAAATCCCCTTCATTGGGGAAGAGGCAGCGCTGTGGGCGGGTTCCCCGACTTGAGGCGACTGCCTTTTAAGGATATAGTTTTTGACAAACTCTTCTCTGTTGTGGAATGAAACAGCCCTGCTATCGAGTCGCCAAAAATCAGGACTGGAAATGCCCAATATGCCCAGAACATCTCTTTAACAAAGAAGAATCTGAATACTAAATTCGTGCAGATCACGTTTCTTCAAATTGAAGTTGAGGCATAAGTTGAAGAGTCCCGAGACCCAAATCCTTGGGCGAGAGGAACTGTGCTTCAAACAAAGCCATCATATCTCGTAACTGGGGATTACCACGAGAAGCCCCTGTCAATCCTTTAGCAATAATCAAGCCACAGTACCCATTGGTATTTTTACATCGTTGATTCCATTTTTTGCGAGCTTCTACGTGTATTGGATCGTCATCTTCAAACTCACCAAACAGAAATAATTCGCCGTTTTCGGTTTGTAATAAACCTAAATCGTAGCGTGTCCCATCAAAGGGGTCAGCACCTGGATTAAAACAAATTGCCTTGAGCCCTCCTGCTTGTTCAACATTTGAAATTACAGTTTTTGCCTTGGGACGGGAAGTTTGAATTAAAATCACTGGCAAACCATCCCCTGCTTGTGGGATTTCCCCTGTTGTGTGATATGTTCCACTCTGACGCAAGTAATCCAACATTTCCCATGACACAACTCCTAAACTGAGAAATGAGTCTTCTGGGATCAAATCATCTCGTAATGACTCAAAGGCTGATGCTGGTGATTCGCTTTCGTCTTCTAAGGTGTCAAAACCTGCTATTTCTTCTAACTCGCTTGCTAACTGTGGCATGGAAGAGACAGCAATAGACACTGATTTGGTTGGTTCATTTGACGACTCAGGTAACGAGATGCGATACCGACGATTCAGGGGGGGGAAGGTATCGCCACTAAGCTGATTACGGTAATCACGGATAAAGCGGCAAAGACTTTCTATTGCCACAAATACCACAAGCGCTTCTTCGTCATACAAAACAGAACGCAGTCCTTCTAAAGGATGGATATTACCGAAAGTGGGTTCAATTTCTGATAGAGGCAAATCTGTCAAATCATCGAACTCATCCTCATCTTCCTCGGTATCGTTAGCATTTTCAAAGGTCAGAAATAGACAATCTTGTTTTAAAAAAGCTTCTTCTAAATGCCCTTGCGATTCGTCATCTTTTAAAACACTTGTGCGGAAACGCTTTAAAGAGTCTTCTGAACGATACAACAAAATCCCATATTCCATCCCCAGCATCCCCATAACACTGGCATAGATTGTACCAACGTCCCATTTATTGATTTCTATGGACAAGATTTGCTGTTCTTCCAAGAATTCCCAAGGTGCTGCTTGCCAAATTGCAAATGCTTTTTCTCGCAGCGCTTGTGCATATTGTGGAGGTAAATCGGGAACTTGGCTATCTAATATTTCAGTAAATCCACGAAACAGTTCATCAATTAAAGGGAGATCTGGCGTATAGTCAATCGCAATGTCCAAATCCTGTAGCACTCCGCGCAGGTAAAATTGGATTTCGCGGTCTTTCACCACAATTCTTTGAGGACGAGCAGGTTTTGCGGGATTGTGAGGATGCTCCATCGCTCGCATCAACGTACGAACAATTGCTTCTGGACCAGTGTCTGGTGCGACTACGTCCATACCCCGGACAATACCTTGTGAGCCATCCACCCAAAGAATACATTCGCCTTTGACATCTGAATCTGAGTTCTGGGTTTGTGATGACGACAATGGACGGCGATCGCCCTCCCACACAGAAGGAATTTGGGTTAATTTCTTCAACCGACGACTGGTAGAGCGATTAAAACTTGTCATACAGGTAAGTTAATCAAAACAAGCAATATGGAATTAAACTTTTGGTTTGGTGCTAGCCTCAGATAAAAACTCTTTGGCTGCTTGTGAACAAGTAGTTACTGCTGGTAGCTACCACTGTGGTTTGGACGAATAAAATATCGAATCTCAAAATACATTGAATCTCTCAATTCTAGAATAAAAATCTTTGCATGCTTTTGACAGAGTATTTACAATTTGCATTCCTAGTACATGAATATCGCTAGAATGGATACAAAAACTTTTGCCGCTACCTTTGCGGTGAGCTTCGAGTTTCAACCAAAGAGCTTGCCGCTACAAAGTCAAGCTCAGACCAGCTAAGGAGTATAAACAGCAGATGACACAAGCAACTCAGTCTTTACAACGGGGAATTCAGTTGAGCGAAGCAGCATTGGAGCAGGTGAAATTCTTGCGAGATAAGCAAGGTCAAGACCTATGCTTACGGGTTGGAGTGCGTCAAGGTGGCTGCTCTGGAATGTCTTACATGATGGATTTTGAAGACCCCAGCAAGATTACACCTCAAGATGAAGTTTTTGATTATGATGGCTTCAAAATTGTTTGCGATCGCAAAAGTTTATTATATCTCTATGGTTTGATGCTAGATTACAGCAATTCTATGATTGGGGGCGGTTTTCAATTCACTAACCCCAACGCCACTCAAACTTGTGGTTGTGGCAAATCATTTGGAGTGTAATATAGTTATTTGTGAGCCAGCGCAGCTCCGTTAGAAACGAACAGGGCGGCGACTGGCGAGGCAGTGCAAAAGAGAGGGTTATCCCCAGGAACTGCCTCACCCTATAGCCTTAAGGCGTGGCCGTACCCACTAGGGATCTCTATTGAGTCCTTTGTCATTCTCCACAAGGACGCACTGCCCCCGAACGAGTAGTGACTAATGACTAATGACTAATGACTAATGACTAATAACTAATGACTAACACAGTTGAATCTCTATTTGATACAGGTTTAGAACGTTATAAAGCAGGAGAACCAGTAGCGGATTTAATCCCTGTTTTTAAAGAAATTTGCGATCGCACTCCCAAAAGTAGTGCTGCCTGGACTTGTTTGGCATGGTTGTATCTATTGGATAACAATCCTAATCTTGCTCACAAAGCTGCACAAAAAGCTGTAAAACTTAATCCACAAGATCCACAAGCACGGGTAAACCTTGCCGTTGCAATGCTGGAAACAGGTCAAAAAGGTTTGCGACAACATGTAGACTTTACACAGCAGTTGATTTTTGTCAACCCAGACTGGCGAGAGGAAATCAAAAAGAGTATTGAAGACGGTTTGGGCAGAAAACCAGACTGGCAAAGTTTGGCAAAAGTCAGAGGCTGGCTTTTTCCAGAGGAATAACAGCTCAACAATCCAAATGACCAGTTAATAGTTGTGAAGTATTAACTGGTTATTCATAACCAATAGATATGAAAGAAAAATTTTTACACTGGCTAAACTTGGTTTTAATGGCAGATGTGTTCCTAGTCTTGTTTGGTTTTGGGTGGTTTGCAGTTGCAGTTATTGGTAAAACAGTTGGAGTTCCGCTGGGCTTAGATTTGTGGCACAGCCTTTGGCAACCTGTATTTAACCCTGCTATTGGCATCCTTATGGCTGGTGCCATCATGAGTGGCATCATTAATTGGGTTTCCCAAAAATTAATCAAAACTGACAATGGGTAATTTTTTTTAGTGGGGTGAGTAAAGGCTTTTGATTACGCACCCTACTTCATTTGTCTTTCCAGTGTCGAGAACAGCGCCGATTCTCTAATTTTCTATTTCAAAATCTCTGCCAGTGCAGGTTCCAAATTAGGATATTTGTACTCAAAGCCACTTTCTAAAGTGCGCTTGGGAAGAACTTGTTGACCTTCCAAAACGACCATTGCCCCGTCCCCTAAAAGGGCCTCAATAGCAAAAGCTGGAACAGGTAACCAGGAAGGACGATTCATGACTTTTCCCATTGCTTGGCTCAATTGAGCCATTCGCACAGGATGCGGGGCAGTAGCATTATAGACTCCTTGTATTTCTGGTTTCATGAGAGCTTGCAAAATCAAGTTAACAACATCATCAACGTGAATCCAGGAAAACCATTGCCGACCACTCCCTATGGGACCACCAGCAAAAAGTTTGAATGGTGTAATCATTTTACCCAAGGCACCAGCCAGACCAAGAACAATACCGAATCGCAAAATGACGAGTCGTACACCAGCATCTTTTACCTTACTCGCTTCTGCTTCCCAAGCTTGGCAGACTTGGGCGAGAAAATCGTTACCTGGTAAGCTGGTTTCATCATAAATAGCCGTTTCACTCGTACCGTAGTAGCCAATCGCCGAAGCGTTAACTAAGACACTTGGCTTAGAGTTTGCATTGATTATTGGGTCTACAATGTTTTGCGTAACGAACTTGCGGCTGTTTAAAATTTCCTGTTTGCGTTCAGGTGTCCAACGTCCTTCACCAATGGGTTCACCTGCTAAATTAACAACCCCATCACAGCTAGAGATGACACTTTGCCAAGAACCGGATGTATTCGGTGTGTAGGCAATAATTTCTACATTTGGAAAAGCCGTAGATGGAAAAACCTTTTGGGCATAGGTTGTGTTACGAGTTAACACGACCACTTCCATACCTTCTCCGTGTAATCGTTCTACCAAACGACTACCAACAAATCCTGTTGCACCAGCAATTGCTATTTTCATGATCATTCTCCCCCAGACCGTTATTTTAAAGTTTCTATCAAACTTTTGGTTTCGCTACTGCAGTTTTAAGTCAAAAATTTGTTTGTGTGCAGTGTGTTGCTTTTGTGCAAACTCAATTTTGATTCTTTAATGAATCTATAATGACTTAGATGGTTCGATATTATAGGATGGACGGATTGTTGCAAGGCGTGGGGCTATTATGGCTCGCTATACGTGTTCATTTATTCTTTCTGTTCCTACTGACCAACTTCAAGCTTCACTTATAGAACTTCTCCAAGATTGTCATTTGGATGTTCAATACTATACATCTGATTACATTCTGGCACGGGAATTTCTTGGTTCTGTACCCATTTCCAAGTTAGTAACCGTGGAAATATTGATTGATAAAACTAGACCTAATGACACAGAAACCCGGATGAGTATTGTGATTAAAAACGAGGAACTACCACTTCAAAGAGATAATCACTGCCGACAAATATTTGAATATGTTAAGCAGGCTATTGAACATTGCCGCTATTGGCATCTTATTGAGAGCATAGCAGGCTAGTACGCTTGGTGTTCGTCAAAAACAGTCAGCGCTATGCACCGAGGGTACTAGAAGCTAAGCGACTGTGGTGCATGCACGGTTGTGCGCCCTTGGGAAGTAAGTGTGCTATCCACCGACATTTCGGTGCGCTTTGGGGACTGGTGCTGATTGCAAAGTGTGTTGCTGTGCGACAAGAGCATGTCCGTTAAAAGTAGCGTGCCTGTATCTCCGGAGGAGACGCTACTTTTAACGCCCAAGCCACGTGCTGTAGGCATAGGATATAACATATACTTGCAGGAGGGTCTTCCCTCCCTGCCTCTTATGCTCAAAACATACCTCAAAGTCTTTTATTGTAGCACGAGTGCGTGGTTTTCCTGGCGTGTCTAAACTACCGTCAACTGGTGTAATTACTCTTTTACGAAAATTCTGATACATTTTTTGCCCTTAACCCGCTCAAGAGTCAAAGATCAACACTCTTGAGTTTTTCTGGACTTTTGACTGTTTAGTGTTAGCTTCCCTGATGAATAAAAGTACATTCTTTATAGCTAACAGCTCATTCGAGAATGAATATGCCTTTAGTCCTCAATATCATTGGTCATTCTGGGGTCTATTAGTGTAATGTCATCGTAACTGGAATCTGTTTCTTCTCCTGTGGGCATACTATTTCGCCGTAGGTAATAAATGGCACGTACTTGAGCACCAAAAACGATTTCGTCCTCATTTTTCAGGTCATGAGCTGGTATTCTTTTCCCGTTAATCATCAGACCATCTAGTATTTTTCGCCCGTTAATCATCAAACCATTGGAACTGGGTTTGCCTTCAGCATCACCATCGACAATTCGATAATAATAGCTATGCTTCTTATCATCGCGCGGTATCCTAATGAGTGTGGCATGACGGCGCGAGACAAACAGCGAGTTTATGAAACAGATGTCGCAGCAAGAATCTCTACCAATGGAGTAAACAGGGCGATCAAGAATTAACTCTCTGCGTTCTTGATCATGTTCTATTATCAGTACATGGCTTTCATTTGTTTGTGCTGCCATTGACACATCGTTGTTAAATGCGTGAGTTGGACTGTTATTAATCAAAATTTCTTTAGTATTGTTTGCTGCCATTTTTTTTAGCAAAAGTCTATGATAATTATCTTATATGCATTTAAATTTCTTAGTTGCACATAAGAGTAGAACAATATGTTCTACTCTTTTAACTACTATAGATGTTGTAGCAGTTTTAACAGATTTTGTGCGTCTCTAAAGAACTATCTATCAACCTAGTTGAACCTGAGAGTGGCAAAATCAAATATTTCTGCTCACAAATAATACCTCGAAAACAGGAAGTTAAGAGCGATAAGCAAAACGTCGTAATAAAAGGGAATTAGTCACGACACTAACAGAGCTAAAAGCCATGAGTGCAGCTGCACCCGATGGATTTAAGACAAAACCGAAACTTGGCAATAAAACACCAGCAGCTAGAGGAATACCAAGAGTGTTATACGCAAAAGCCCAAAATAAATTCTGACGGATTTTGCTTAAAGTTGCACGACTCAGTTGTATTGATGCGACGACATCACTTAATTTATCCCGCATTAAGACAATTTCAGCCGTTTCCATTGCGATATCGGTGCCAGAGTGTAAAGCAATCCCCACATCGGCTTGAGATAGCGCTGGAGCATCATTAATACCATCTCCTACCATGGCGACAACAGAGGGCCGAGTACTTCCTTTTGTTCCTCGTGCTTGTAATTCTTCTATGGCAGCAGCTTTCTTTACAGGAGGTACACCTGCCATAATATAACCGGTATTGAGTCCTAGTTGTTTTGCTGTTGCACTTGCGGCGTCTTGCGTATCTCCACTGAGCAGCATTACCCGTAAACCCATTTGGCGTAATTTCTCTATTGTAGCTTTCGCATCTGGTCTTAGAGTATCTTGAACGGCAATGAGTCCGGCTACTTTATCTCCAACTGCGACAAAAACTATTGTTTTTCCATCTGTCGCTAACTCTTGAGCCTGTTTTTGGGCAGTTTCACTAATAGAAATTCCATGCCATTGCAACCAATCGCAGTTCCCTAAAAGCACCAAAGTCTGTTCTACGACAGCAGAAACGCCAAGTCCCGGTTCTGTGCGAAAGTCTACAGCATCTGGGATAGATAATTCTTGCCGTTGCGCCTCTTGTTGAATTGCTGTTGCTAAAGGATGAATTGTACCGCTTTCTACTGCTGCAGCCAGTTGAAGAAGAGCAACAGGGGTAAGGTAAGCATTTTCTTCTTCTGCTTGACAAGGTAGGCAATCTGTCACTGCTGGACGACCAGTGGTCAAAGTACCAGTTTTATCAAACACCACCGTGTCTAACTGGTGAACTTTTTCTAAAATGTCACCGCCTTTTATTAATAAACCCCGTTCCGCACCAACAGCTGTTCCGACTAGAATCGCTGTTGGTGTGGCAAGTCCTAAAGCACAGGGACAAGCAACTACCATGACAGCAATTGCTAGCTTTAAACTCACTAACAGTGGTGTATAGATTGTCAGGTGTAGAGTGTGAGATGTGCCAAATAAAGAGTGGTGAGAGATTTGCATGGCATACGCCATCACGGCATGATGCCAAATGTGAGTACCGAAAAAGTACCAAAAAACAAATGTCAACAAAGACGCTGCCAAAACACCGTAAGTGAAATATCCAGCTACTGTATCTGCTAATTTTTGTACAGGTGCTTTACGAGTTTGTGCGGTTTCCACTAAGGCGATGATTTGAGCTAGGGTTGTATCACTTCCAACACGAATTGCTTGAATGGCGATCGCCCCCGATTGATTAAGTGTCCCTGCCGTCACCAAATCTCCTGGTTGCTTTGTCACTGGTACTGCTTCTCCAGTCAGCATGGACTCATCGACTGTTGTTTGTCCTTGGAGCACCTCACCATCAACTGGGATTTTCTCTCCTGGCAAAACCTGTAACCATTCACCAATACGCACCAACTCAGCTGGAATTTCTACGACCCCTGCACTGTTCGAGAATGAGAAAGTTGCTTCAGTTGTCTTAGGCTTGGCAATTAACCGCGCTAGCTGCGGCGCAAGCGCAAGTAATTCCTTAAATGCTGCTGCAGCCCGAGTTCTAGCTTGTTTTTCTAGTGTCCGTCCAAGTAAAATAAAGCCCAACATCATCACTGGCTCATCAAAGAAGCACTCCCAACCAAGGTGCGGAAAGAGCAGTGCAACCAAACTAGCGCTGTAAGCTGTGAGTGTTCCCAATCCCACCAAGGTGTTCATGTTTGGTGCATTGTGCCGTAAACCCACCCAGCCATCCACTAAAATTGGACGCCCAGGAAACAGAAGCGCTACTGTTGCCAATCCACAGTGAAACCAGATGTTATGCAAAACTGGTATTACGTAACCGCTAATGCTGGCAACATGACCAATAAACGATAAAACAAGCAGAACGACAGCAATAGCGAATTGCCGTTTGACAGTTTGCATTTCTTGTCGCTGTCGTTCGACTGGATCTTGTATGAATTGTGTCTCACCTGCTACTTTTCCACCAAGTTTCCGAGGTTGAGTTGGGAACCCAGCTGCTGTCAAGTGCTTAGCTAGTGCATCCACATCTACCGCACCAGCTTCCAACTCTGCAACAGCTACTTCTGTCGCCAGGTTCACACAGGCATTTTTGACTCCAGGATACTGAGTCAGATGACGTTCTACTGCCCTTACACAACCAGCACACTTCATACCTGTGACATCCAAAGTAATTTTCTCTGTCGTCAAGGCTGTTTCTGGGGAAAGGTTAGTTTTTGAGACAATGTGCATGGAAAGTTTTTAGATTTGCTAAGAAATTTTAACGCCTTTCTAAAAGCGTCTTTAATTTGAGCGTAGGCCAAATCCAAAACTTTGACTGATTGTCATAATTGTTAATTTTTGTTAATTTATGATTTTGTTGGGGTTTAATTGTGTATATGTTATGGAAAAACATTTTGGGTTTTGAATTTCTAATTGATTTTCCGTAACATTTTCACTAAAAAGTAATATTATCACCGACGACTCAAACGAAAATAAGTGACAGATATCACTGCAACAGCTTGTAGTGAGATCAAAGTCACCTCGCTTCTCCAGAAAGGATTTATTGCCATATTAGACATGGTACAGAAATACACGAATCCTAATAAGCTGAGTATAGTCCAGGTTATATTTTTACGTTTAAGCGTTAGCATATTCGTAGAATCAATAAAATATTTGCGAGTCAACAAAAAGTCTGTTGGTAATCAGTAGTAGACTTCTGATTTCTTAGTATTAATAATGAATTGATACTGAAGCAAGAAGAACTCAGAATCGTTCGTCGCAATATGTCCGGAGGACATGGTGCGCCCTCCAGCAGTCATTCTCTATGACTGGATGACTTGCCATAGTTACAAAGTAAGCGTCAAAATCTTTTGGAAACATTCCAGCTTCTGCGTTTTGCCCAAGACTATTGTGATCAATACAGAAACATCTTTACTCAAAGGTGAATGAATCAAAAAGAGATTGAATTTTCCGGTTTGTGACACATGGGCAAGGAATAAGGAATAGTAGCTATCTGCTGCAAATAGCCATAAGTATTTCATCTTCATCTATAGGATAGGCAGTGGCCATCCTACTGCTGTCAAATTATAACTTTATGTACTGAGAATAGAAATCTAAAAAAGAGATTCAATACTAAGATAAAGATTTCTAAAACCACCCCTGCTTTTTAAGGAAGTAAGTATCAACAAATTCATTATGGGATTTGTTCAAATAAATCATCCCTTCAACTAAACCCACAAGCTGCATAATTAACAATGTCAATCCGTAGGTAAAATAACCACCGATTAAAGAAATGACCAGCATTATCAATCCTTCTGGTGCATACCCAAGAATAAATTTATGAACACCAAAACCTCCAAAAATAATGCCGCAGTATCCAGCCAAAAGTTGTTTGGTGGCGTGACTGGGGGTAAGATTTGCCATATGTATCAAGCTCCTGCACTTTCTATGTGATGTATAAAATTAAGGCTGTATATTTTTCTCAAATAAGTTTTGTTTGTCTGCTTACTTGATCTTCATGCTTTTTTGTCTTTCAGTGGAAATACGACCGAAACACAAAAACCAACATACAAAAATGGCATGCCACTCGTTTACAAAGGACACTACAGTTTAGGATTGAGGAAGTTTTCAGGCAGCATCTGAAACTGCACTTCTCAATAACCCCTGTTTCTTTACTTTAACGAGAAATTCCAATACAGCTGTTTTGCGACGAAATTTCATGCCAGAAAAGAACTCCAAAAAGAATTCTTGACCATTTACGCAAAGCTACGGTGATGCCACTTACTTTTTACAATTTAAGGATTGTTATTTCCGGAATTTTTTTATTTTCATTGACATACTAGTATGTTTTTAAGCGCTTAACTGCCCTCTACAATCAGATAAATTCTTGCACTCCACGTTATAAGAATCTTGACGATTCATCAAAAGTGGAGTTGCTAGTTTTTTATTTCACCTTATGAAGGGTTTAGACTTTTATACTTACAAAATATTGTAGTAAGTTTTACCCTTGACAATATCTGTGCATTAAAAATAGCACTAATGTGCACTAAATACCAAGAATGATTTTGTAAAGTTTTGTAAAAATCACGTAAATTTTCTAAGTATTGTTTTCGGCAAACACAAAGTATTATTGACCACTGCTACCTAAGACAAACAAGCTTAACAAAGTGCCGCTATTCCAAAGGCTGTGAAGAAGCATGGGAGCAAGGAGGTTGCGCGATCGCGTGTAAACAACACCCAAGACAATACCGAGGGCGAAGAGCGGTAAAATTTCAGATAAGCTCAGATGAGCAACTGCAAACAGAAAAGCACTTGCAAGAATTGATCCCCATACAGATAAGTAACGGGTAAGGGAGGGTAACAAAAAGCCGCGAAACAAAACTTCTTCAAAAATTGGGGCAGCAATAGCAGCGGTAGAGAAGAATATAGCAAGCGCCACAGTATCTTGGCTTTCTAACGCCAGTTGTAACAGAGGATTGCTACCACCTTGTCCTTGCCATAGCTGTTGATTGATTAAAGACACAACCACTACTATGGGCAATGCTACGCAATAGCCACCCAGCCCCCATAAAAACCAGCTACCCTGTAACCGAAAACGAAACCAGTTCTCTGGTAGAGGAAAAAAGCGTTTGATAGATAAATACAGCACTGATAGGGCACCAAATGCCACTAACAGGTAACTTATCAAGACATATAATGCTTGTATTTTGACATTCTGCGTAGGACGTGGGATGGGAAGCAGTTCGATTGTTAGGGGCACTATGATTTGTCCGGTGATTTGTCCGATCAAGAAAAAGCCTATGACAAAAACTTGTAAAATTGTTTCACCATCCCAAGGTGTTGACCAACGCACATCTGAATTTTCAGCCAATAGAGATGTTTTCCCTTTGATAAGGCGCTGACCTATCAGAAATATCACCAGCCCAACACCAAAAAATGCTGTTAAGGCAGGAATAGTACCAATAACTGCTAATTTCAAAATAGCTTGTTCAGCAGTTTTTTGTTGAATGGTTTCAAGATCTGCTAAAGCATCTTGACGTTGTTGAAGTCGGTATAGCTGATCAACAGCAGTATAGCGAAACCAACCTTCTAAATTATTTTGAATCAGTCGTTCAGCATTTGGCAAAATACGCGGGGGATCACTCCAAAGCCCAGCCAACACAGCAGCAGCTTTATCAAATTCAGGATTAATGTCTGATCGTTGCTGCAATTGACTCCAAGTTTTCAAAGCTGCATCTATCTTTCCTTGATTCGCTTGTAAAATTCCCAGTCGCAAGTCTAATTCAGCAATCAATTTTTGCAGTCCTTTGAGCGATTGCTGCAATTGTTGTTGCTGTAATTCACTAGAGGTGTTAGTAACAGGAGGATATTCCGATTGCGATTTTGGGGTTGTAGGAGTCGTAGCGGGTTGAAACTGAAGCACAGGAGGATATTCCGATTGCGATTTTGGGGTTGTAGGAGTCGTAACCGGTTGAGACTGAAGCTGTGCTAGTTGCTTTTTCGCTTTTTCTAAATTAGTTTGAGCTGATTGGCGCGTCTGTTGATATTGTTCTGTAGCGCTTTCAACAGGTTTGACGCCAAGGAGTGCATCCTGCAATGGCTTGAAATTGCTGTTGTCATTTGGCGGTTCCCAAGAAGCAGCTTGCAGCACAATATTTGTTTGGTAGAGTTCCAAACGACTTTGGAACTGAGGTTCCTGCCAACTACCCAACAAAGCCGAGCCTGCAAGCAGTGTTGCAACCAGCGTTAGTATGATTAAACCCAACCGTTTGAGAGTCATTTATTTTGCTCCATAAAATCTCCGTTTACCCCTTGGGAATTATCGCAAGAAAATACTCTCACAGTATAGATTTCCATGCATCTTTTGATAATCAATCTCAGGGTGTGGTACGTTCTGTGACTGCGAAACTCACAGGGGTGAAATTTCACACTACCATCACCCTGTTAAGCAAGTTCAACTTTTTTAGGGTTTAATTTGCTCTACTGTTTTTGAGTAAGCATTAGCTTCTAACTCATAAGAGTCACAGAGTTCATGTGCCCAACTGGTTCGGGAGTAAACAGATCGCACAAACGGAATATCGTCTGGATCGGGTTCTTCGGTTGGTGTGACTTCATAAGTATTGCGCTCAATATTTGTGCTTTGGGATCTGCCCTGTTGTGGTCTGTCGTCTTGGGGAAAAACACCAACCTTGCTTGTGACTGGAGTTGGTGTGGGGAGGGGCGACTCCTGAGTAGGAGTCGTTTTTGGAACAGATGCTACAGGCGCTAATTGTGTGTTGACAGCTGCTGGTGATGAGCTAGTATTAATCGCTGTTAAGAGAGAGTGAATCTTTTGCACTGTCAATTCAGCACGTTTTTCTTTAAACCCTTCTGGACGTTCGATGGTATTCATTGCTAGACGTCCTTCCAGAAGAACGTGATCGCCTTGGTGATAGTTTTGCTGAATCTCTTTTGCTAAACTTCCCCAGCCTACCACTTTTAAGGTTGCTGGAGGTTCTCCCTCTCGGACTGAAGGAAACTGCACCAGCATTTCAGTCACTTCCAGGTTATCTGCTGTAAAACGCAGTTGTGGTTCTTGAATTATTTCTGCTAACAATATGCAACTATTCATGAAATCAAATCCTCCTTATGAAAATAACTCCTAATTCGTGGAAAAAGATGTAGCGCCCTTGCTGATTGATAAAATGTCGGAAAGAGTGGATGAAGGGATTCGCATAAACGCTTTTGAAGATCGAACAATAATGAAAATATCTGGCTTTTTGACAAATTTATTTGAAAAAGCTCAGTTTTCAGTCATTTCTAGCATAAAAGCCAAGCAACTGTCGCAAACAGTGAGGAATACCCTGTTTACAACCTCCGCCTGACTGAAAAAAGCATTGATTTTGACACTTTATTAGTATAATTGTACCATAAAAAACTCTTAATGAATCATTGGTCATTTGTAATAATGAACACAACAAAAATAAAAACTTAGAAATTTATCTTGACATGAACTGGGAAAATGCCAAAAGCGATTAACTTGACGCTTAGGTCACGTTTTTACTTTTCGTATTCTCTTCTAGCGTGTATGATCAGCGCTAAACCTTCGTTATCTGTCGTTAGTCCTTTGTCTTTAGTAATTTATAACTAATGACGAATGACTAGTGATTATTACAGTTACCTTAAATTCTCGTGGCGCAAGTTGTTTTAGAAAACGTTTATAAAAGTTTTCCCCCTCGAAGAGGGGAAGGTGTTGTATCCCAAACACAACCGTCTGTTACCTCTGGGAAGGAAGGCGATACAGTTGTTCACCGTGGAGAAAGCCTCAACGTCCTGCGGCGGATTAACCTAACGATCGCAGATGGTGAATTTATGGTGCTAGTGGGACCTTCCGGTTGTGGAAAAAGCACCCTTCTGCGGTTAATTGCTGGCTTGGAAGTGATGACAGGCGGTAATATTTGGGTGGGCGATCGCCTGATCAATGATTTACCCCCCAAGGAACGCGACATCGCAATGGTGTTTCAAAATTACGCCCTCTATCCCCATATGACCGTGTATGACAACATTGCTTTTGGGCTACGACGCCGTCCTCTGCGAGGTGGGGAAGCTTTGGGAGCAGGGGAAGCAGAGGAAGCAAGAATTTCCAACTGGGCAGAAAATGCGTTGGTAGGAATGACAAGGACGCTTCCCAAGGGACTGAGATATATTTCTGATAGAGAACGGGCTGTGCATGAGCAGGTGCGTACAGTGGCTCAACTGTTGCAAATTGAAGCACTGTTAAATCGTTTACCCAAGCAACTGTCTGGTGGACAAAGGCAAAGGGTTGCTTTGGGAAGGGCGATCGCACGTAATCCCCAAGTATTTTTGATGGATGAACCGCTTTCTAACTTGGATGCAAAACTCCGCGCCGAAACCCGCGCCCAAATTGTCAAACTACAGCGTCAGTTGGGCGTCACGACAATTTATGTGACTCATGATCAAACTGAAGCTATGACGATGGGCGATCGCATTGCTATTCTTAATCATGGTCAACTCCAACAAGTTGCATCCCCCTTGGAACTTTATAATCGTCCAGCCAACCGCTTTGTTGCAGAATTTATTGGCTCACCACCGATGAATTTTATCCCTGTAAAATTCCATGCTCCCCAATTGATTACCAATGGTGATTTTCGCTTCACTTTACCAGCAGTTTGCGGTGAAGCTTTGCAAAAATATGATGGAAAAACCCTTATTTTAGGAATTCGCCCAGAACATTTAATTTTGAGCGTACCTGCAAATAAAAATCTACAGGTGCAAGTGGAATTAGTAGAAAATCTGGGAAATGATACATATCTTTCCACAAGACTTGTTCAACCAGGTTTTCAAAAATCAACCTTTGGGACAAAGGAAGTGCAAGTGCGAGTTCCTCCAGAACGTTTTGTGTCTTGTGGCGAGGAACTGTGGTTATCTCTAACGCCAGAAAAACTGCACTTTTTCGACCCGGAAACGGAACTGGCAATATTTCCAAATTAGCTGTCAAGAATTAGGGGTGTAATATCATGTCCGGATGAATACTTATAATTAAGCCGCCCTGGTTCTGGGCCACCAGTAGTAGCAAGTTAGTCCAGAGATTAAATCGTGCTGTTTCATTAGTTGTTGGCAGCGATAAACCAAGAGCTCTTCCATTTCGTCCAAAGACGATGGTGAAGAATTCGCGACGATTTCATTTGTCAGGGGCCATAATCGTTCAGCAGGTTGTAATTCAGGTGAGTACGCGGGTAAGTACATTAAATCAATACCTTCTGGCAGGTTTAAATCATTACTTGTATGCCAACCTGCTTGGTCAACAGCCAGGAGGACTCGTTTTTGATTTCCAAGACCATACTCTTGAGCAAAATCAGCTAAAACTCGATTAAATAATTGAGTATTCACACTGGGCAGAATCCACCAATATGTTTCTCCGGATTCTGGATGTACAAACCCATACAGCCACATCCATTTATACGTTTGCTGTACTGAAGCGAACGGTTGTTCTGCTTCTGGTATCCAAACTCGACGCAGAATTGGATGAAGGCCCAAACGATGCTCATCCATACTCCAAACCTCTATWTCGGCATCTGGATATCGGGATTGAAGGAATTGGAGCCGTAAATCGAGTTTTTTTTCCAGTTTTCTTGTTCGATTGGGTCGCAAGCGCCATGCTCCGGTCGAGTCACACGTAAGCGGAAAGTCATTTGTTTTATGTATTCCCATCCACGCCGACGATCAATACTTTGTCCTGTTAGTTCGCTTAACCAATCTGCCACCTTACGACCATTCCACAATCCCCCATCTGGTGCCTTGTGTGAAAGCACTTGCCACAGTTGGGCTTGTTGTACATCTGTTAATAATGATTCTTTGCCTCGATTCTGATGCCGTTGGTCTCCCAAGACCATTGGACCATCTTGGTTGTAACGTTTGACGAGTTGATAAATCCAAATTCTCGTGTAACCTGTTACTTGAGATACCTCCAGCACGGTCTTTCCTGTTACCAATAACCAAATTATTTGGTAATGACTACGTTCCGTTGTTTGTGTTGCTTTACGGTAACGGGAAAACAGTTCTTCCGGACTTAAGTAGTTGGCGATCGCAATCCGTTTCGGCATAGTGTAAGTAGACGCACTGCAACGATTCCATCTTTATTATAAGTAATCAACCGGACATGATATAAGGGGGTAAGGGGAGCCAGTGCCCCTGAGACACCAATGGCGATCGCCTGAAAACTTTATCTGCGCTTCAACCAACTAAAGACTTCATCAACGGATAGTGTCAGGTTTATATTTTCTAACACGGGTAAAACATCTGCTCCAGTCAACAAATCCGGCAGCCGATCCCGATGATAAACTAGGATAGAGCGTTCGCTCGGATCTATCAACCATCCTAGCTGAGTACCATTTCTTAGACAATGCAGGATGTTACCTGTTACCTTAGTTTGACTTTGAGCAGGGGAAAGGATTTCAATCACCCAAGGTGGAGGAAACTCAATACCACTGCTAATGATATCACCGCTATCATCCAGCGGTAGTTGATGAGTCGCGACAACCACGACATCACGAACTACTGAACGATTACCGAAAGTACAGCGTAATTCTGGAAAGCTTTCGTACTGACTTCCTGCTGCATCAATCACTGCAATTAAACGTTTCTGCAACAGGCTGTGTTTACCTCCTCCCATCGGTTTCTGAATCGCTTCTCCATTCATAAACTCCCAAGGTGGTGACTCATCAACGTATGGAAGTTCCAAAAACTCCTTCAATGTAGTGGTTGCTGGAACTGTAATTATCATTTCCGTCACCCATTTTTTATTCGACTTGAGTTACGTTTTTTCAGTCAGCTATCATTTTATTTTACCATTAATTGGGATACAAAAAGGCTAATGACATGAACGCCAGAAATAGTTCAAGAAGTACAACATTCACAAATTCGTAGCGTTATAGTTCGTAGTTGTACTGTTTAGCACAGAGTTGCGGAAATATCCCTCTTCTGTCACTTTCCGCGTAATACAGCACTTTTCAGGTAAGTGAGGTACACCATTAACGAGGGTAATCATTAGTCCTTACAATCATGACTAGACGGTGTACCTCATGAACTTGCAATACGCTGTATGAGTAAAAAAATCAGAAGATCAAACTCTACAAGGTAAGTAGAGCAAGAGAAATGACTAATGACTAAAAGCCATTAGTCATTGGTAGTCGCTAATTACACCTCAGCAACAGCTTGTTCTTCTTCTCTTTCAACAAACGCCTGCACGCGAGCACGGTATTGTCTTAATGATTCGTCTACCCAATCGCGATCATTGCTGTTAGCGTACAAATGCACTACTGGCTCACTAGCATCTGGCAATACTAATACCCAACTGTCATCATACGGTTGACAAATTTTTACTCCATCAATTAACTCCAGATTTTGAGCTGGGTGAGTTTCCACCAAGTGGCGCATCAGCGCTCCTTTGACAGTCCAAGGGCAACGTACTGTATATGTTTTGTGAACCACACGGGGCAATTCTGACCGTACAGAGGCGAGAGAGCGCTCTTGTATCGTCAGCATCTCAATCAGTTTGGCAGTGAGGAACATAGCATCAAATCCTGGATGCAATTGCGGCACAATAAAGCCAGTGTCGCCATTACCACCCAACACCACATTGGAATTTTTCTGACAAGTCTCCATGAGTGCTGTAGGATTTGCCTTTGTGCGAATGACCTTACCATCATGACGACGAGCAATTTGTTCCACAGCACTAGAAGCATGAACTGGTACCACCACTGTTCCTCTGGGGTGAGCAGTTAACATCATGTCTATCATCAGTGCTGTTAACATTTCTCCACGAATAGAAATGCCAGATTCATCAACCAAAATGAGTTGTTCTCCATTCGCAGAAACTTGAACACCAAAATTCGCCTTCAACGCTTCTACCACATGACCAAGCTGAGTCAAAAGTGCTTCGCGCTCAATTGCTGACATGGCAGTTTTATTGAGACTCGCATTCAATACGACTGCATCAGCCCCAAACTTATCTAACATTTGGGGTAAGACAGCTCCAGATACTGAATAGACGTAATCAATAACGACTTTTGCCCGACTGTTGCGAATACTATCAATATGTAACAGCTTCTCAAAAGCAGTGCAGTATCGATCTATCACCTGACTGGGGTAAGCAACATCACCAATTTCATGAATTTGCGCCCGGCGCATATCCTCCTTGAAGTACGCCCCTTCGATTTTCTTTTCTGCGGATTTGGTGATATTAATTCCCTTAGCATCCATAAACTCAATCAGGATGTAGTCGGGGCGGTCTGGATGCACCCGCACATGAATTCCACCACTGACGCTCATAGTGGGTATCACTGTGCGAGCGATGGGAATAGCTGTGGCATCTAGGTTCTGAATATCGATACCTACTGACATCAAACCAGCAATTAATGAGCGAGTGACCATGCGCGAGACATTGCGTTGGTCACGAGAAACTGTTACCCGAGAACCCGGTTTCAATGTTGAACCGTATGCTGCTCCCAACTTCACGGCAAATTCTGGGGTGATGTCAATATTGGCTAGTCCTTGGACGCCTCGTTGCCCAAATAAATTACGTTGGGCAGTGTTACCCCAAATCAAATTAATATTTAAAATTGCCCCAGATTCAATCTTTTTACTGGGCCAAACACGCACAAATGGGCTAATTTGGGCTTCTTCTCCCACAGTCGAAAGTGAACCAACCACAGCACCTTCTAAGACATGGGCACGGCGGTCTACACGCGCACCACGGCAAATAACACAAGCAGTCAGTTCTGCCTCGTCGCCAAGGATCGCTCCATTCCAAATAATCGGACGTTTGAGATTGGCATCAGAGCCAATGGTGACATTATCCCCAATGACGGTTCCGGCTTCAATGTGTACTCTTGCCCCAATGCGGCAATTATCACCAATGACTGCTGGAGTTTCAATCTGCGCTGCCGGGTCAATATAAGTGTTTTGACCTACCCACAACCCAGGAGAAACTTCGTTATAGGCAAAGTCAAGTTTGACTTTGTGATTTAAGCCATCGTACTGCGCTTCACGATAAGCATCTAAGTGACCGACATCAAACCAATAACCTTGGGCAATGTAACCATACATTGGCTCATTCTTTGCCAATAGCAACGGGAACAAATCTTTAGAAAAGTCAGATTCTTGGTTTGCTGGTAGGTATTCTAAAACTTCTGGTTCCAGAATGTATGTACCAGTGTTAACAGTATCGGAGAAAATTTCACTCGTAGACGGTTTTTCTAAAAATCTACGAATCCGACTTTCTTCATCAGTAATCACCACCCCAAACTCTATTGGGTTGGGGACACGAGTTAAAACCAAAGTCGCTTTTGACTTCTTTTGTTTATGAAATTCAATCGCTGCTGTCAGATCGAAATCTGTTATACTATCGCCGCTAATGACTAAAAACGTCTCGTCAAGAAGTTCGGCAATATTTTTCACGCAGCCGGCAGTACCTAAAGGCTGATCTTCTTCTACGGCATAGGTCATTTGTACGCCAAACTCACTGCCATCTTGGAAGTAATCTCGCATGACATCGGGTAAATAATGGAGTGTGGCAACCACTTCTGTTATTTGATGCCGTTTGAGAAGATTGATGATATGTTCGGCAATGGGTCGATTCAGGATAGGGACCATTGGTTTGGGCAGATCACAAGTTAGCGGACGCAGCCGCGTTCCTGAACCACCTGCCATCAGTACTGCACGCATAAATCCTCCTTATCTATTTGCACCACTTGCTGCCTTAATACCCATAAGACTAACTTTGTTTTCTTTAGTCTCCTATGGATTTTAGAGTTTAGGGAACTTTCGCAAGATGCATCTGATCCCGACTAGGAATATCTACTCGACACACTAGCCTGTTTATCTGTACAAAATCAAGAAGGAAAACGGATGGAAAGTCAAACAATAAAAGTAAACCACTGCTCGACTAGGGTTTACCCTGAGCGGACTTGTGCTGAGCGACTTGCCCTGAGCGTAGCCGTTAGCGTAGCGTGCCCGCAGGGCATAGGGAGCCGAAGCAGCCGAAGGGTTCGGTCGGGCTACAGCAGCCAGCGCGTTAGCTCCTCACAAAGGAGCAGTCGGGTTTCGGTGTGCCCCTTAACTTTAGCAATGCCCGACAGTGTTGTATCTGGCATCAACTGGTGTATCTCCTTTGGAGACGCGCTCGTCGCAAAGCGTCCCGCCCTCGGGATACGCTAAAGCCATAGGTATACCTCTAAGAGTCGAAAGAGTTTTTTACTTTTTATTTTTGACTTCCTTTGTTTTCTCATCCCAAGAAGCTGTGACTAAATACTCATAAAGCAGCAATCCTGTTATAACTCTGTTAATTAGCTACTATCAATATGCGAACAATTGCGGAGATAAATGACAAAATTAGCCAGAAACTGGCGGTGGTGTTAACTATTGAGGAATTAAAGACAAGAGTTGCAGAAGTAGGTGTTACCAAAGTTGCTAAGGAAGTTGATGTCATTACTACTGGCACTTTTGAGCCAATGGAGTCTAGTGGTGCCATTATTAACCTAGGACATACTGATCCACCGATAAAAATTCGCCGTTGTTGGTTAGATGGTGTTCCGGCATACTCTGGTTTTGGAGCTGTAGATTTATACTTGGGTGCAAGTTGCGCCGTGGAAGTCATGGACGGCGAAGAGGTTCGGGAACGGGGTGGCGGTCATGTTATTGAAGATTTGATAGCTGGTAAAGCTGTACACATTCGAGCACAAGGACAAGTGACTGATTGCTATCCCAGAGGAAATTTTGAAACCACAATTACCCGTGAAACAATAAATCAGTTTTATTTATTCAATCCACGCAATCTTTATCAAAATTTTATAGTAGGTGTGAATGGGGGCGATCGCCCACTCCACACATACCTCGGTCCTCTACAACCCCGTTTAGGCAATGCCGTCTATTCTAACCCCGGTGCCATCTCCCCCCTACTCAACGACCCAGATCTACAACTCGTAGGGATTGGCACACGAATTTTTCTGGGAGGCGGTATTGGTTATGTTGCTTGGGAAGGCACTCAGCACTTTCCTTTACAAAAACGATTGCCCAATCATACACCCATTGGACCGGCTGCAACTTTAGCTTTAATTGGTGATGCCAAGCAAATGGATGCTCGTTGGGTGCGTGGGTGTTACTTTAAAAGTTACGGTCCTTCTTTGATGTTGGGAGTGGGTGTACCACTCCCTGTGTTGAACGAAGAAGTCGTTGCAAGATGTGCAGTTGAAGATAAAGACTTGGTAGCCCCAATAGTAGACTTTTCTATTCCCCGGCGTGTTCGTCCTACCTTTGGTTTAGTCAGTTACGCCCAACTCAAATCTGGACGAATCACCATAGAAGGCAGAACTGTGCGCGTTGCACCCCTTGCTAGTTTATTTCTCTCTAGGCAAGTTGCTGTGGAGTTAAAACAATCAATTTTACGTGGTGATTTCACTTTAACAGAACCTGTTGCACCAATTGAGATGCACCGGTCTTTTCTTCCGCAAGACAGGTGGACGGAATTTTAAGAGGACAAGACTCGCTTCGCTCAAATTCAAAATTCAAAATTCAAAATTCAAAATTAAGAATTCTTTTTTTTGAACTTTGAATTTTGAACTTTGAATTGCTTAAGGGGTGAGGTTTAAGTGTTCATCCGAACATGATATTACTCCCTTCCCCCTTGTCTTCTTACTGTTCCGGTGGCTTCAGACGCTTCACGGGCTTAGGCATGGGTTTTGAGGATATTGGCATTGACGCCGCACCTGTGTCGCCTGTTTTCTTTACTGGGCGTGAAATCTCGCTGTTGCGTGGTCTTGGAGGAAATGGTTTCTTTCCACCAGGACGACGACCTCCGCCGCCATGTCTGGTTTGTGGTGGTCTGCGCTTTTTAGGCAAATCAGCGATCGCCTCAGCGCTTTCTACAACTAATGAGTCACCTTCTCGTTTGACTTGTAAATCCCAAAACTTGCCGACTGCTCTTGCTTCAAGCTTACCTTTAATTTTCAACTTGAAATACTTTGGTTTGTCATCTTGTTTGCGTGCAGCCTGCTTAATTTTGATGACTAAGTGTTCAGCTTCAAAAGATTGGTAAACAACTTCGCCCCGAACAGAAAAATTACCATCTGGAACTTCTGATGAGGGAATAACGGCGCTTGATGAACCATTAGTGCCCGGTATTGGCAAATCTTTTTGTGAAGCCGAATCTTGCTCGTCATTGGCTATTTGATGTTTAGCCAAGTTTTCCGGCTCCCAAACTCCGACAATTTGTATATGTAATTTGTCGTTTTCTTGCCGAGTACGCGGATAAACAACCCACAGATGTTCTTTTTCCAAATCCAAATGATTTTTGACTAAACTCATAATCCGACCCAGAAGGACGGCTTCGAGTTGTGTACCATCTGTAGTCACTATTGAACCTTGAGTAAATTGTTCGCTATTGGCGGCAACGTAGCGACCTCGCACTAAGCCAATAGCCCGGTACTGCATTGGTTCACTTGGATCTGGAATCGGCTGTTGCCGGTTTTCTAAGTTCTGATCATTAGCAGTCTCACTGGAGATCACAGGTGAATTTTTTTCTTGAAAAGCAGGAGTTGCTGCATTGATATTCATAGCAGCTGTGTCTTTGCTCTCTAAAGCTTCTTTAGAAGCAGTTGAATTGGACGATTCAGGTGACGGCATCAGGTCGGAATTCATAAAAACTCCTTGCGGCGGAGATACATCCCATTGTGGGATTTTACAAAGGCAGCTGAAAAGAGCGTTTGTGCGGCGCTTGTAAGTATATTTCCTTTCAAGACAGCCACGTCTTAACGCTCTGTGCAATACTAAAGACGCAAAACTTTACATATACACCCTAAATCTGTAATTTAGCGTTTTTATGTTAGTTTCGAAAGCATATCGTAGCTACAATTTCAGACGGTTCCTCCTAAAATCAACAGTTGCATGAAATGCGTATATTGCTTTTTGTTATAAAATTCACAAACAATTCGCGGGTTTCCGTAAAATTTTTAAAAATTTTAACTTTCATTTTTTCTGTCAACCCTTCGGCTGCGCTCAGGGTGAACGATAATCTCATTAGAATTTAAGGATGGTTTTGTGTCTCAAACTCGCAAACACTGGATAATTAATGTAGTGTTGGTGCTGATACTTTTTGCTTTTGTCGGAGTTTCGGTGGTGCCACTCATTGGGGCATTTGATGAAACGCAAAGTTCAAGCCAGAAATCCACAAACGCCAGAAGTGTTTCACCTTCCTCTGATCTAAAATCGAAACTGGAAAATGCCGCACAAGGTTATGCACAAGTTTTGCAGCGAGAACCGGAAAATCAAACGGCGCTGCAAGGCTTGCTTGAGACTCGACTACAATTACTCAGCTTGGGTGGAGGCGATGTCAAGAGCGTAATTGAACCTTTGGAAAAATTAACTCAGCTCAATCCAGAAGAAACAAGATACGCAGTGCTACTGGCTCAAGCCAAGCAGCAAATTGGCGATAAGGAAGGAGCCGATCAAGCTTATCGTTCTATTTTAGAAAAGAAACCTGGTAATCTTGAGGCTTTACAAGGTCTAGTAACCCTCCATCTGTCTGAAAAACGCCCGGAAGCAGCTATTAGTTTGCTACAAAATACTCTCAGTACTGCAAGCAAAGCAAATAAAAGCCAGCCTGGAAGTCTGGATACAGTCGCCGTACAAGTACTCTTAGGTAAAGTACACGCGTCTCAAAAAAACTATACTCAAGCTCTAAGTGCTTATGACCAAGCAATAAGCAATGATAAACAGGATTTTCGTCCCGTTTTAGCAAAGGCGATGCTCCTGAAAGAACAGGGCAAAGTTGAGGAAGCAAAAACTTTGTTTACCCAAGCTGCGGCTTTAGCACCAAGCCAGTATAAAGACGAAATTAATAAGCAGGCTAGCGAATCTTCTACTCCTGCTAGTACGCCGACATCAACGCCTAAGCAGTGAGAATGAGGGAGGAAAGGACGGAAGCAGGGAAATGTTACCACACTTCCGCACTCCTCTACTTATCTCACGCTCCTTCAATGGCGGCGACGACACCAAATACAAGAAACAAAAATCCACCGATAAAGGTGAGCTTCCGCTCAGAAATTCGCCCTGCCAACATTTTGCCGCCAATGACAGCGATCGCAGCACAAATGGCGTGTCCCAAAATAGCACCTGCTGTTACTCCAATGGCATTATTTCCTGCAGCGAGGGCAATTGTGGCAATTTGTGTGCGATCGCCCCACTCCGCCATAAATGTCAGTACAAAGGCTTCTGTTAAAATTGCTAAAGCATTTTTCTTTTTCGGCAGTTTCAAATCTCCCTGCTTCACTGCAGCTTTTGCCTCTTCTACAACTTCTGTATCGCAACTGGAAGTAGGCATTCGACTTGCATCGTAAAGTAGCTTAAGACCAAAACCTATAAATAAAGCTATCTCCGCAAAATGAATGTAAACTTTTGGAAGTATGGAAACTGCTTGTCCTACGACAACAGAAAGTATTGTCATTGCAGCTAAAGCCGCTACTACACCTGCAAAAACCAATCGCCGTGGGTGATGCATCGCTAAAATCACGGCGATAAAAAATGTTTTATCTCCCAGTTCTGAAACCGTAATTAGCAACAAACCTGCAGTAAAAGCCGTTAACACTTTCTCAAGCTCCTTTAAGAATCTTTTTCTTATGTGAGCTTGATGTGAGTAGTGAGACTCCACCAAGCTCACATTTTTGCATGTGAACTTAGTGAAGGTCTCACTTCCAAGAAGCTAATGACTTACTCGTCACCTGAACCAGGCAAATTGCCAGTATGTTGACTCAGGTGTACTGGCTAATATGATTGCCAGCAGCTACTCCCCTTCTTTTGAGTAATTATACATCTATCGAAAGTTATAGTAAAGTAATAGACCAGTTGTTCAATAAATATGGTTTGGGATTACCATAACAAGTGTCAAAAAGAGTAGAGCTTATGGACAAGGTTAAGGTTTGGGAAAGTTAGCCTGACAAAATTGCTATCGCATATGTGTCAAAAACTAGGGGTGTAGGGGGGTAAGGGTATAGGGGTGTAAGGGATACAATCAGTGGGGGCTTTGACGCCAAACTGATTGGGGACCACTGAATCTCTGATTCAGTGGGGGCTTGTACCCCTGTGGCTCCGTGGGTAGGGTGTACTAAAAAATACGATTCTTCTTTTCCCCTACACCCCTACACCCCTTGTTGGTCAGGGTTTTCGTGGCGCATCACAAAGTTATTACAATCTGTTACCAACCGTTAGAAGGGATGACTGATTGGCGAATGAGACTTACCTAACCAACTTCTAAGCTTGTCACAGCAAATACACGATTTATAGGCAAGTTAGGAATTTCTTTATTGTACATCCGAGCGACTTCAGAGACTGGCTTCATCCCATAACGTTGAGCCAGCTGAATCGCTTCTGAATTAGCATCTGGCACATCAAGAAACACCGAAGCATCAGAAGCAAAAGCAAGCAAGGCGAGTAAGAGTTGCTCGGCAATTTGTTCATCATCAGCATTCAACGGTCCAATCCGGAAACCTGTGTAGCTTTGAAGGATGACTCCATAACCAACAACATGCCCATCTCTAACAACCCCTAAGGCAGCACTGTTTGGTTGGTTTATCCAAAGTCGTAGGAACTGCTTGCGTTCAGCCGGAAAAAGCTCTTGATCATAAGCAACTAACTTCTCAAAAGGCACACTTTTGAGTTCTACAATGCCGTCCGGGGCTAAGCCGCCACCTACAGCCTCATAACGAATATGACGGTAGGTGATTTGAAAACCTGATTTCTGGTAGTTCTTCTGTTGAGCAATTTCTCCATCTATACTGATGTTACGCTCAGTACCAAGATATGCCATTGCTGCCCTCCACATTTTCATGCCAAAACCTCGCCCACGAAACTGCGGTTTGACAATATAAAAGCCAATAACGGCAAAGTGCTTAGAGTAAGCAACAGCGGAAATACTTGCCACAAGTTCATTGTTCAACTCCCCCACGAAAAAACCGCATTGATCAGCTTGGTAAAAACATTCAGCATCATAAATTCCTGGATTCCAGCGTTCAAGTGCTGCCCAATCAATTACCAAATCTAATTCTGACCTCTTCATTGGTCGAACAATAAAATTGTCAATTGTCATTGTTGTTATCGTGGTCATAACATCTTTGTACTTCCATATTATTGTGCAGTGATCGGATTTACTCACGTCAGCAGATGGGCTGTTAAGCTATGTCTTGTCATCAATTGATCAAGCTGAGCGAAAAGCTTGGTTACTCCATTGCACCAAATGTTTTTGGTTCTGGTTTAGCTATGAAACACAGAGAAACTATTGTAGTTACAAAGATATGAGCAAGGATGAAAAATTTTCATCCTTGAGCCTTGATACTTTAGCCTTTGCTAATATTTCCGTTCTTGTGGCTGAAACATGGTAATAGCGACTGGGCGATATTGAATATCAATTCCTGCTGGCGAATAATAAGCCATTGTGTGCCTTAAAAAATTGGTATCATCTCGTTGGGGATAATCTTCGCGGAAATGAGCGCCGCGACTTTCCTGACGATTTAAGGCTGATTCCAAAATCATACGCCCTACCACCATCAAACTCCGAGTTTCAAAGGCTTCTATGATTTCTGTGTTCCAAGAACTGCCTTTGTCATCCAAATATATCTGCGAATATTGTTGTTCTAATTGTTGCACTCTTTTTAAACCTTCACGCATTAATTCCTCAGTGCGGAAAACGCCGCAGTACTGAGTCATGTCATCTTGGAAAGCTTGGCGAACTTGGTTGATACGGTATTTCCCAGACTGGTCTAGCAAAGCTTGAATTTGTTGTTGAGCTTCAGTGATGTAGCGTTGCTCGTCCACAATTGGTAGTTTGCGTTTTTGCACGAATTGTGCTATTGATGCTCCCGTTCTGCGTCCATAAACGACACATTCCAAGAGGGAATTACTGCCAAGGCGATTTGCACCATGTACGGAAACACAAGCAGTTTCTCCAGCAGCAAAGAAGCCATCAATCAGACCATCGCCGCTACTACGAACTTGACCATCGGTATTTACAGGAATACCACCCATGCAATAATGAATGGTAGGGCGGACAGGCATAGGTTGAGTGACTGCGTCAACACCTACCAGGCGATGTGCTTCTTCCCAACAAAAGGGAACGCGACTCATGATTTTTTCCTTACCCATGTGTCGTAAGTCAAGATAGACAAAGGGGCCACCAGCACTTCCATCTGGGTGAACACCACGACCAGCACGAATTTCGTAGGCGATCGCCCGTGAAGTAATATCACGCGGAGCAAGTTCCATACGACTGGGAGCGTATCTTTCCATAAAGCGTTCTCCCTGGGAGTTGATAAGATACGCTCCTTCCCCACGCACCGCTTCTGAAATCAGCACTCCTACCGGATATAACCCGGTAGGATGAAATTGCACAAATTCCATATCTTGCAAGGGTAAACCAGCCAAAGCAGTCATTGCCAGACCATCACCCGTGGAAGCATAATCATTAGAAGTGGTGTTGTAAACTCGCCCATACCCACCAGTCGCAAACATCACCGCTTTCGCCCGCAACACCTCTATGTGCCCATCCAAGATATGGTACATCACTACACCTTTCGCCTGACCTTCTTCCAAAATCAGGCGCATCACGTACCACTCTTGATAAATTTGGACACCATATCGCCGTAGGTTGCTCACGAGTTCATGCAAAATGGCGTGACCAGTTTTATCCGCAGCGTAGCAAGTGCGATTGTGAGAATGTCCGCCAAAAGCACGTTGAGCTATGCGACCATCGTTTAAACGTGAGAATAAAACGCCCATGTGTTCTAAGTCAATTACCACATCTGGCGCTTCACGAGTGAGAATTTCTACAGCATCTTGGTCAGCTAAATAGTCAGAACCCTTGACAGTGTCAAAAGCATGAGCTTCCCAGCTGTCCTCTGAATCAACATTTTTCAGAGACGCAGCCATACCACCTTGTGCTGCGACTGAGTGAGAACGAATCGGATGGGTTTTAGCAACAACAGCTACATTCAAACTGGGGTCAATGCGGGCAATTTCTACTGCAGCGCGACACCCAGCTAACCCACCACCGACAATAATTACATCGTGTTCAAGCATCACAACTCCCCAATTATCAAAAAGCGATCGCTGTTATATTTTGACGCACCCACGGCTTGAAGGCGTGAGATTCATGCGTAGAACCGCACGGGTTGTGTCAAGCAACCCCTATTAACTCGACTAAGATCAAGCCCTAGTCTTGCTTTTACTGTAAAAACCTTACGTCGCGTGTGTCAAAAAAATTCCCCGCCAACAGACAGGGATGTAGTGTCAGTTATGAATTTTAAAATCAGGAATGAGAATTGTTTTGTTGTTAGCTTACGCTGTTGCACTTGTTAAGTTACACATTGACCAGTTCAGGGAGTCCGTATGTTTTGGTCATTAGTCATTTGTAATAACAAAGGACGCGCTGACTAATGACAGTCATAAAAAAAATCAAACAACTTAGACACGCATTAGCTTCTTCTTTACCACTAGCTGCTAACAACTCATCACTCATCAGTCCTCTATCTAAAATCCATCAGCTAGTTGCTTCTACAGGTTGTTGCTGCGACACATTACCTGGAATTGCTTCCATTCTTGTTCCTGGTTCTACAGGAGACACTTCAATGTGATTTAGCAATGTAGTGACGAAGGCAAAAAGCAAGAAAGGCAAAGATAGTAGAACTACGAGTCCAACAGTGGCTAAAGCATAAACAGGTTTTCTGGCACCCATCAACGCCAAAGCTGATGCCAAACTGATTGTAATGGTAATCAACCAAACAATGATTTGACCATAGATGTCGCCAAAGGTCAGGGTACAGACAAATCGATACTTTTGAATGTTACTCGTCATAAAATGCCTCTAGTATCTTCTTAGGTTCTACATTAGAACCATGTTTGCTTTTTAGACGTTTTCTAAACATTTTTGAAACAAATGTAATATCGCTTCACAATTAAGGACTTTTTTTATAATAAAGATGCCAAAGTGCCAGAAAATATATTAATTTTTAAAAATTATGGTATAATAAATAATTAAATTTTTGTTATATAATATTAACAACAAATTAAGGCAATTCTTGAAAATTGCCAGAAGTAAAGCTATAACTTACAAAAAGTTAGTGAGTTGGCTGAAAGTTATTTAATTATCACTTGTGCGATCGCGAGATTCTACCTGTTTCATTTTCATCCGCAACTCAAAATCATCACGAGTCACAATTGTTTCTAAGTTAGCGATTCTTTGCTCTAACAGTTCGACTTTTTGTTGAGGTAAAGAGTTATATTTTGATTTTTTGTCATCAGAACGCCACACAGCAACAGTACTTATTGCTGCACCAGCGATAGTCGCTAAAGGTAAAATAGAACCACTTTTTGTGGCAGATGAAAGCGGGATACAAATTGCTAACATTCCTACAGCAATACCCCAGATTATTGAGGTTGTAGTAACTCGCACATCTTTAGATTGTGTCACGCTTTCTTGAATTTTTTGAGTCATAAATTTCTTGTAGAGTCATTTTCTAAAACCTTGACATGAACTTCTACAAAAAAGCTTCCTACTGTTGGGTTAAGTAGATTTGCTTGTTGGATGACGAGTGTTATGAATGTGTAAATTTAAGATAAAACCTCACCCCCAACCCCTCTCCTTTATAAGGAGAGGGTTAGGGTGAGGTAAAACGCCAGAATATAATAACCTCAGCCCACGCTTCACCGCACCCTCTGGTTAGCTACCTCACCCCGCCCTCCGGGCACCCCTCTCCTTATTAAGGAGAGGGGAAGGGGAATAAGTTAGGCGCTAAAGTATTTGGCTACTGGGTGATAAGTGATAATCGCAGTCGTAGACTGTTCCGGATAAAGCTGCTCACTTTCATCCATGTACAAATTAATACGCTCTGCTCCCAACAACTCCAGCTGCTTGTATTGATCCTGAATATTCGGACAAGCCGGATACCCAAAACTATACCGCGAACCCTGATATCTCTGTGCCAAAACATCCCGAATATTATCAGGTTCCTCAGCATCAAAACCCAACTCACGACGAATACGGGCGTGTGTCCACTCCGCCAGCGCCTCAGCCATCTGCACTGCAAAGCCGTGGAAATACAGATAATCAGTGTATTTATTATCCGTAAACAGCTTTTGCGCGTACTCAGTCGCAATCTCACCTACAGTCACCGCCTGCATCGGGAACACATCAATAACTCCCGACTCCTTCGGCGCAAAAAAATCTGCAATACACAACCTCCTTAACGACCTTTGCCTCGGAAACTTAAAACTTGCTCTTACCTCTGCGCCCTCTGCGCCTCTGCGGTTCATTTCATAAATATACAAACTATTCCCCTCCGCCTGACAAGGAAAATATCCATAAACCACCTGCGGATGCAACAACTTCTCCCGTATAATCCGCTGCTTCAAATCCTCCAAAATCGGATACACCTTTTCATCCAAAAACGCCTGATACTCCTCCTTAGACTGCTCCTTAGGCTTACGAAACTGCCATTGCCCCGCAATCAAAGCTTGTAAATCTAAATACCAGAAAACCTCCTCAAAAGGAATATCTTCCCCCTGGAGTATCTTCGTTCCCCAGAAAGGCGGTGTCGGACGTTCAATATCTACCGCCACAGCTTCAGAACGACGGGTATCCACTTGTTTTGGTTCAGGAGATTTTTCCTCAACCGCCTCCGCCACAGCTTGTTTATGACCATTTCCTGACACTTCGGTAGTTTCAGCGGTTTCATTCAAAAATCCCCGCAAATCATCCCATTGACTTGCTGCTTTCGCTGGCATTAACTTATCCATGAAGTGCAAATCAGAAAACGCATCTTTGCCATAAACTACCTTACCTTTGTAGGTATTTTGGCAATCTTCATGAACAAACTTGGGTGTTAGCGCTGCACCGCCTAAAATCACAGGGACGGTAATTCCCTTTTCGTTGAAAACCTCCAAATTCTCTTTCATAAAAGCAGTGGATTTCACCAACAAACCACTCATCGCAATACAATCAGCTTTGTGCTTCTCGTAAGCGTCTATGATATTTTCCACTGGCTGCTTAATTCCTAGGTTAATTACCTTGTACCCGTTGTTCGACAAGATGATATCAACTAAGTTTTTCCCAATGTCGTGAACATCGCCTTTCACCGTAGCAATGATGAATGTCCCCTTAGCATTGTTACCAGTTTCTGACTTTTCCATGAAAGGTTCTAGATAAGCAACTGCTGCTTTCATGGTTTCCGCTGACTGCAAGACGAAGGGAAGCTGCATTTGTCCGGAACCAAACAACTCACCGACGACTTTCATACCATCCAGCAGGAAAGTGTTGATAATTTCCAAGGGAGGATATTTTTCTAAAGCTTTGGTGAGTTGTTCTTCTAAACCAATGCGTTCGCCGTCGATAATGTGGCGTTTGAGACGTTCTTCAATCGGGAGATTTTCGTCAACGCCTTTGTCGCGTTTGGTTGTCACCCCTTCAAATAACTTCGTCAGTTCTGTCAAGGGGTCATAAATGCAGACATTTCCTTCAAATTTTCGTTCGTCGTAAATCAACTGGCGACAAACTTCTTGATGGCGTTCCTCAATTTTTGCTAGTGGTAAAATTTTACTAGCGCTGACAATTGCCGCATCCATACCAGCAGTCATCGCTTCATGTAAAAACATGGAGTTGAGGACGATACGTGATGCAGGACTAAGACCAAAGGAGATATTGGAAACACCCAAGACGACATGACATCCAGGCAATTCTTGACGAATCCGGCGGATTGATTCAATTGTAGCTTTACCGTTGGCGCGGTCTTCTTCAATTCCTGTGGAAATGGGTAGTGCTAGGGTATCAAAAAAGACTTCTGTAGGTGGAATGCCGTATTCAACAGCTTGACGGTAGGCGCGTTGGGCGATCGCAAACTTTTTGTCTGCTGTCCGTGCCATCCCATCTTCATCTATTGTACCAATCACAACACCTGCACCGTATTTCTTCGCCAGTTCTAACACCTTCAAGAAACGCGGCTCTCCGTCTTCATAGTTGGTAGAGTTCAACAAACACTTACCACCAGCAACTTTCAGTCCCGCCTCCATCTTTTCCCATTCGGTGGAGTCGAGCATCAAGGGAAGTGTCACATTATTGACCAGACGTGAAACAACCTCGTGCATATCACGCACGCCGTCACGTCCAACGTAGTCAACGTTGACATCTAAAATATGTGCGCCTTCCTTAACTTGCGCCCTCGCCATCGACACCAGTCCATCCCAATCTTCCGCATTCAGTAACTCACGGCATTTTTTGGAACCGCTGGCATTGAGGCGTTCGCCGATAATTAAGAATGAATTGTCTTGGTCGTAAGGTTGGATATTGTATATTGACGCCGCCGCTGGTTCAAGTTCAGGATGTCTAACTTTTGGCGTCAGTTCTTTGGCAATTTCTGCTAATTGTTGAATGTGTCCTGGACGTGTCCCACAGCAACCCCCGATCACTTGGACACCCAAATCTTCAACAAAATGCATTAATGACATCCGTAATTCCATCGGTGTCAAGCGATAATGAGCTTGACCGCCGACGTTCTCTGGTAAACCCGCGTTGGGAATACAGGAAACTACGAAGGGCGAATGTTCTGAGAGATACTTGATATGTGGTTTCATCAAGTCTGGTCCTGTGGCACAGTTCAGACCGAGAATGTCGATTGGGTAAGGTTCTAGAATTGTTAGTACGGCGTTGATTTCCGTCCCAACCAGCATTGTGCCCATTGTTTCCATTGTAACGGATACCATGAGCGGACGGCGATCGCCCTTGTTCACAAAAACTTCTTCGATCGCATTCAACGCCGCTTTGATTTGCAGCACATCTTGGCAAGTTTCAACGATAAATAAATCAACCCCACCATCAAAAAGTCCTTCTACTTGTTCAGCGTAGGAAGACTTCATGGTGTCAAAGTCAATATGTCCCAGGGTTGGTAGTTTAGTTGTTGGTCCTATAGAACCCGCAACAAACCGGGGTTTTTCGGGAGTCGAAAATTCTGTAGCAACCCGCTTTGCAAGTTCCGCCGCAGTTTTGTTGAGTTCATAAGCCTTGTCCGCCAAGTCGTATTCGGCTAAGACAATCGACGCAGCGCCAAAGGTGTCCGTTTCAATCACATCTGCACCAGCAGCGAGAAAGTCGCGGTGAACTTTTGCAACCGCTTCTGGTTTAGTGTAGACGAGGTATTCGTTACAACCTTCGTACTGAGGACCACCGAAATCTTCAGCAGTCAGGTTTTGCGTTTGCAAGTTAGTTCCCATTGCACCGTCGAAGACGATGACTGGGCGTGTAGGACTATGCAGGCGTTCTAAGAAAGTAGAAGTCATATTCTCCAAGAGAAAATTGAGTTAGTCTTAAAATATTTAACTGTACATACTATTTTCCCGAATTTTTAGTGCTTCGGAAGTATCTAAAATTTAAGAAGAACGCAGAACTGAGAATATCCCCATGAAATATGTTGTATTTGAGCAAGGAAAGAATTCTTTTCTTCTCCAGAAATGAATAAACTGCAAGCCGCGACTTCTCAGTGGCGGTCTGGCGCTTGCGACGTGGACGAGGAAGCAGAAGTCTTAGACCTCAATTTTCGCTCACTCACTCATCATTCTGACTCCTGAGTTCTCAGTTCTGAGTACTTTCTTGGTCAGGAAAGGGGAAAGTTGAAGCTCACTACACAAATTAACTCTTTTGTCAACTTAATATCAGAAAATTTCATTGCTAAATTTTTAACAAAGTTGGCTGAATTTTCTTGTAACTTCTGGTTAACTAATTATTTACTGCCCTATTTTGACAGGCTCATGTCTGAAATCTTTTCTGTCAAACCCCTTGGTGAAATTTTACAGATCGCTGACCTAATTTCAAGTGCCCAGATAGAGTTCGCTTTGGAAGAGCAAACCCAAAATAAGAATATGCGGCTAGGAGAAATTTTAGCCTTACGAGGATGGATCAAACAAGAAACGGCTGATTTTTTCGCCCAGAAATGGTCAGATTTGCTGAACCAAAAATCTAAACAACCTTTGGGTGAGTATCTCAAAAAAGCAGGACTGTTGGACGAGTATCAAGTGAACACTATCCTCTGTGAACAAAAACAGATGGGACTTAAATTTGGGGAATTGGCTGTTCACAAGGGTTGGCTGAAGCCAACTACAATCAACTTTTTTCTAGAGTATATTGTTCCTCTTGCACAGCGCTCTCAAAACATTTTACAGCAGGCAGAACACTCAGTTGAAGCCTGCAACGAGAGAGTCAGCCCCGGAGGGGAATTCAAAATTCAAGATATATCCTCCGGGCACGCTGCGGAAATCAAATTCCAAATTGAAGACTTCACGAGTATTAATGACAGTCTCAGACAAGTAGAAACGTTTCTCGAAGAAGACAAGTCATCTGTTCTTGCTGACAAAGTGCATAAAAAATCTTTTAGTCGTAGCATAATCAAATTATTCAATTTAGATGAAAAAGCTAGTCGTCCGGATATTTTGCTGCAAGAGATTTTGTCATGGACAAGTGGTCAACCGTTTCTCACCCAAAAATTATGTCAATTACTAGCTGATTCCGAAACTTTTGTTGCTGTTGGTGAAGAAGCATTCACAGTCCAACAACTTGTAAAAACCCGTTTTATTGATCATTGGGAGACTCAAGTAGCTTCTGAGCATTTTAAGGCGATTCGCTATGGTCTTTTGCGAAATAAGAAATGCAATTCTTTTGCACTGCTGGAATTATATCAGCAAATATTACAGGAAGAAAATATCTCTGTTAAGGACAGTATAAGAAAAATAGAATTGCTGAATTTAGGATTGGTTGTGGAACAGGAAAACACCCTAAAAGTTTCTAGCCGCATTTACCAATATATTTTTTCTTTGAGTTGGGTGAATCAGGAATTAATACGTTTAGATATCAACCATAATAGAATCAAATTATTCCAATTAGATGACAAAGCCAGCCGTCCGTATGTCTTACTGGAAGAGGTGTTGTCGTGGACAAGTGGTCAACTGTTTCTCACCCAAAAACTTTGTCAATTACTTGCTAACTCACAAGATTTTATTCTCGTTCATGAAGAAGCCGTAAGAGTACAGCAACTAGTACAAACCCGCATAATTGAAAACTGGGAAATTCAAGTTGCGTCTGAGCATTTGGAGGCAATTCGCAATGGAATTTTGAAAAATCAGCAGTGCAATCCTTTGTCACTACTGCGGCTGTATCAGCAAATCTTGCAGCACAAAGAAGTTGTAGTGAATAACAATCCTGCACAAACAGAACTGCTGAATTTGGGATTGGTTGTGGAACAAGAAAACACCCTAAAAGTTTCTAATCGTATTTACCAATCTGTTTTTTCTTTGAGTTGGGTGAATCAGGAATTGGAGAAACAGCCTCCCCCACTTTCACAAATAACTCAAAGCACCCAAAGCCAATTACCTCCACCAACACTTCGTTTAAAGAATATAAAAAAAACTATTTCCAATTCGAGAAAAGTGCTTCCTAAAGGCACTTGGATTTTACTGGGAAGTTTAGGCTTGGTGATAGTTGGCTTTAGTGTCGTTCGCTCTAGTACGATGAAGTCTTTAGAGGTGCAAATCTTTTTTAAACAAGGCAATGAGCTATTCAATCAAAGAAAATATCAACAGGCGACCGCGAAATACAATGAGATTTTAAAGATCGATCAAAGCTACTACCAAGCTTGGACTAACCAAGGCTACGCATTAGCTGGTTTACAACAATACAATAAAATGCTACAATCCTGTACTGTAGCAACTATCGTTGAGCAAAAAGCAGTTTATGGCTGGAATTGCCAAGGGGAAGCACTACATAACCTCAAGCGATATAATCAGGCGATCGCCGCCTTTAACAAAGCCATTGCAATTGACTCGCAAGATCCTGTTTTCTGGATTAACAAAACTGAATCATTGCTAGCACTCAAGCAAACAGAACAAGCCCTTGTAACCATTAACAAAGCAATCGAGTTGCTTGAGAAGGGTTCAGAAGTTGACACAAAAGATACCATCAAAAGAGATTTATCAGTTGCCTATAGCCACAAAGGTAAGGCATTATCACGACAGCAAAAACACAAAGAAGCTCTTCAAGCATATAATCAATCATTAGCATACGATCCCAACTACTTTACTGCTCACCGGGGTCGAGGTATAGCACTTCAGGGCTTGAGGCGATACCATGAAGCCATTGCCCAATTTGAACGAATGCTAAAACAGTTAAAGTTGGTAGATGCCCAAAAAGCAGAAACTTTGTACTATCTAGGATTCACGCTATGTAAAACCTCTAAAGTCCAAGAAGCTTTCACTGCCTTTGACGAAGCCCTCCAACTTAAACCAAATTATCAAGCCGTACAGCAAGCAAAAATGAGTTGTAGCCCATCATCTCAGTAAGTCAATTATTCTCTGTTAGAAGAACTACCAAAACTTACGAGGTTTACTCTCAGGGTAGTTACGATTAACAGTCCTAGCATCAGGTGGTTGTGGTTTTTATGAAATTATGTTGCAATAAGCGCAAGTATTATCAACGACGTGCTAAGGGCTATGGAGCTTATTTTATCTGCGTCAAGCGCCCTTTTTGTCGCCTCGTCAGAAGTTACCGGTACATACCACTCCCACCAAATCTATGTCTAGAAGGCACACTAAGGGTGCTGGCTTCGCGAGAAGCTAACGCTAACACGCAATGTGCAATTGGGAGGGGTTTGAATCTCATTCCAATTGATTCTCAACGTCTCCGTGTTTTCCTTGATCTTTGAAAGTTGACTAAAAATTTTTGCTGAAAAATTTACTAGTTTATAGTATTATTTTTAATGAAATAAAAATATTAAAAATTTGAAAGTCTTCTCTTCTGAAGAGCTTGCTTTTTCTATTGCAGAAAACATTTGTATTGAAAATAAACATCATGTTCTCAATCAACAGTCAAAGTATTTTCAATCAAAGATTTGGATATATTTCTGCTATCAGTGACAAACGAGGGATTATTGATGGTTCTTAATCATCCACAATTACCTAAGTCACACACTTGTGAGATAAAATTTTCACTAAATGCAAGACGACTACGACACACTTGCCATCTGCAAGTTTGGCGCATGTAGGCTGAGAATTTGTAACAGTTTGCCCTGAAAAAATTTCATAACAAAGCATAGAAATCTTTATTGCTTTTGTCTTGACCCTAGCTGCTTTCTTTTCATTGCAGACATCGTTAAAATTCACCAAAGGAGAGCTACAGTGGTTATTTCTTCAATCAAGCAAAGTCAGTCTAGATTAGCCCTAATACAAGATATGATTTTGGCTTTACTGGAAGAGATGGTGGCTGACTATGACGAAAAGTGGGGTGGAGGGAAAATGTCCGCTGCGGCTTATGATACTGCTTGGGTGGCGATGGTTCGAGACCCACATAATCCTGAACAGCTAGCCTTTCCAGACTCTTTCAACTGGCTTGTTAGGCATCAATCAAAAGATGGTAGTTGGGGTTATCCACCTCAGACAATAGTCCCTACCCTGGCGGGGCTTTTAGCTTTGCTAAAAGCCCCACAGCAAACTGAATTAACTCGCTATGCTGCTAAGCGTGCTGAAACTCACCTACGGACTGCACTCAGACAATGGTCAGTCGCTAACTATGAAAGCGTTGCCTTTGAAATTTTAGTTCCAAAACATTTGGAAGAACTGGAAAACTTGGGTGTGGTGTTTGAGTTTCCAGATAAGGCTGAACTGTTAAAAATTTATCATCACAAGTTGAGCCTTTGCTCCCCGGAACTGATTTACAGTGGTAAATCTGGCTTGATTCATTCTCTAGAAGCTTTCGCTCCTTGTATTGATTTTCAACGCTTGAAGCCACTACAGGCAAGCAACGGTAGCTACGGTATTTCGCCTGCGGCGACTGCTGCTGTTTTGATTCATAGTTCAGAGTGGGATAAGGCTGCGGCTGATTGGTTAACACACTTATCGAATCAAGCTTCCAGAACTGGCGATCCGGGTGCTATGCCCAATGCTTATCCGATTGATGTTTTTGAGGGATCTTGGGTTTTATACAACCTCCTTCATGCCGGGTTCGCTTTCACAGATAAGGCTTTTAGCTCAGTTTTGCAGAAATTACAAGCGTGGTTGCAGGAAAGCTTAAACCCTCAAGGCGCAAGCTCCACTCGAATTGTAGGTCTGCCACGGGACGGAGATGATACTGGGATGATAATAGCAGCGCTCAATTTGTTGGCGAAGCAAGCAGGAATGAAAACAGTCGGGCTTGACCCTTTGCAAAACTTTGAGCGCGACACTCACTTTTGTTGCTTCCAAATGGAGCGACATATTTCTTTGAGCGTCAACGCTCATGTACTAACAGGTTTACTAAGCGTGCCTAATCCCCCTGATTGGGTTGTGAAAAACAACAGTATTAACAAAGTGGTTGACTACTTCTACAGCACTAGAAACAGTGATGGTTACTGGTCACAACCAGACACGTGGCATATAAGTCCTTATTATGTTGCAGCCCGTGCAACGATAGCTTTATCAAAACATCCCAATCCAGTCGTACGAAATAAGTTGCAACCAACAGTTGAATGGGTTTTAGCAACTCAATCAGCAAAAGACGGTGGTTGGAGCATGAATAGCAGCCAAGGCTCGACGTTGGAAGAAACAGCCTACGCTCTCCAGATTTTGAATACTGTTAAGCAAAAACCACTAGAGAAAACACTACCAACAACCCAAACACGCTTAAGTCAAGCTATTAGAAGGGGTGTGGACTACTTACGGCAGTATTTGGATGAATTGAGTTCTACTACAGAAATAGCTCGAAATTCCAAATTACCTTTTCTATGGCGAGGTAAAGAGTTGTATTTGCCTTTACGGATAGTATTCTCGGCGGTGCTGGCGGTGCTGTATCAGGCTTTTGCAAGTGAGCAAATTCTTCCCAGATAGGCTAGAGCAACAAAAATAAGGAGAGTAGTAAGAACATGGAAATAAAAGAAGGTTATTTTGAACAACAGCAAACTTTAAAAAATACAGCTACAGTGAATGAACTTTCTGGTATTCCAGCAGTAGACCGCGCTCATGTGCTACAAACTGCGTTATCCATCTATCCGGAAGTGGAAAATTGGGTAGCACAGTTCCCAGTGATTTTACCACAACGGATGGGAGGAATGTGTTTGGGAATGGTCGCAACAGCCCCCTACGCACAACCATCTGTCCTTGTTGAAGCGTCTATCATGGCGCTAATCGCATTCGCTATTGATGACATTACCGAAGATGTTCTGAGCATGACACTAACAGTTGAACAAATTGAGGCAATGTTAACGCTATGTGTGAAACTCGTTCAATCAGGTGGCAACTCAACTTATCGTGATTATCCAGAATTAATTCAGGTATTTCCGACAATTAATGAGTCGCAGCCTTGGGTGCAATTAGCTAATGCTTTGACAAAATTTTGCTCAGAAGTGCAGAAATTCCCAGCTGCTGCCATTTATTACAGCATATTTGCGAAACATTTTGAGTTATATCGGGAGGCTCATTGCACAGAATTACACTGGACCCAAGCTGTCAAAGAAATGGGAAGTTATCCAACTTATGAACAATATCTCTTAAATAGTAGAAAATCTATAGCAGCACCGCTCGTCGAGAGCTCGTTACTCGCAATGGTGGGTGAACCTGTCGATTCAGAATTTAGCCTAAAGCCTCCCTATGCCAACCTGGAAACTCTCATAGATGAAGTGTTGCTGATCTGTGGCAGTAGCATTCGACTAGCTAATGATATACGTAGCTTCGAGCGCGAACCCCAAGCTTATCAGCCAAATAGTCTCTTAATCTTGATGTTGACTCAGGGTTGCAGCCAGAAGGAAGCTGAAGCCATCCTTCTCAAAGAAATAGATACATACCTGCAAAAAATCGAGACTCTAATTTCTTTGCTACCGTCCAGTCTTAGTACTTGGGGAGATTCCGCAAGAAGAATGTCCTGGTTTGCGTGTACTTGGTATCAAACCAGGGATTTTCATAATTTTAATAAACAGATGCTGGCGGCTTTACGATAGCAGCTTACCATAACTGGTTTTCTGAATCAGGACTTACGCAACTGGCACAAGCAAAGGTGTGACTGTGTCACGCCGACTGGCTAACAACTAAACCATAAACATAGGAACATTCGGGCGTTTTAGTTGCTGAACTAAATAATTGGACAATAATCCATGTTTAATTTGATAAATTGTTTGGCGACTTTGATAAGCTAAATTTTTGAGTGTAAGCCAGACTAAAATAGCGCAGGCAATATGGTTTCTTTGAATACGACCTTTGCGACATTGACAAGATTCAATACCAGTCAATTGTTTTAATTCTCTATGAAACTCCTCAACCTTCCATCGAACCTTACACACTTCTTGCACAACGTTCGTAGAATCTTGAGATAAATCGTTTGTCGCGATAAAATCCGTTCTGTCGGTAGAGACAGTCACCCGGAACAGTTTCACTTTTTTAGCGCCTGGAAACTTTTTTATTTTAATTATTTTACCAGATTTTAACTCTTTCTCATCCCAAGATAACAATTCGATTCTTTTATAATCTTCTTTACTTGCCGTATCATCAACAAGCCGATTACGTTTCAGAGGACAATAATAATATTTTCCTAAACTATCAATATATAACATCAATTTATTTGTTGCATACCAAGTGTCCATCAAGACGGCTTGAAATGGTAAAACCTTATGGTAGACAAGATTTTGTAACATTTCAGTCACATGGTCTATCTTTGTTTTCCCATCTGTGTCTGGGTCATAAATACGATAGTCCACTACCCAAAACTTTCCAATTTCATGATTGACATATATACAGTTTATTAACCCAATTCCTTGGATGACACCATGTTCGTTACCACTATATTGCCGTTTACTTGTCTCTATTTCTGTGGCATGTCGTTTATTAAGTACTGTGTCATCAAATACAATATACGAGTTATCATTTCTTTCGATGACGTTTTTGACATTATCCCAAAGTAGACGTGGTGGAGCGCTTTTCATTTTTGAGATAGCGGTTAATTTTATCATGGCTAATCTGTTCTAGATGATCTGCCAAATTTGTGAGAGTATAATTAATTTGACTACTTAACAAATACTGACAATAGTTAAGTTTAGTAAATTTCATAAATGACAGTATTTATTTGAGCTACAGTCTCTAAATTTTCTCATAAAAATTTGAAAAGTGCTTCACTAGTAATCCAAGTTGCTAGTTATGTATTTAGGCGATCGCATGGCTCAGTAAAGCAATAAAATCTCCTCCAGAAGCCTCTTGGTGCATTCCACTTATTAATACTTCTGTACTATAGATAGCGCTTACGTTGTGCCAGTTGCGTAAGTCCTGTGAATTTTGAATTTTAAATTTTGAATTTTGAATTGCTTACTACTGGTCACTCCCTACTGCCAATTTCCCACCAAAACGTAAGATGCCCAGTAATAAGGATGAGGAGGTAAAGCTTTGATTTCTTCAAATGCAGGCTTTGTCTTAAGCGACTCTATCAACGACAATTGAGCCATCCTCAGGGCATCTGATTTTTTCTCTCCTGGTTTTTTTAAGTCTTGGTAAAATTTACCCATCACTTGAGCCGTGGAAGCATCTCCCACAGGCCAGAGAGTCGCGAGAGTACTGCGTGCGCCAGAACGTACAGCAACTCCTGCCAAACCTAAGACAGCACGCTCATCACCAGTGGCGGTTTCGCAAGCACTCAATACTAGTAATTCCAAATTTTTTTCTGCTTTTGTTAACAAAGCACTCAACTCATTGATACTGATACTTTTGCCATCTCCTGTAATAATAAAGTTTTTTTCAGGATTAGAACTGAACAATCCATGAGTCGCTAAGTGGACAACAGGAAAATTAAATTGAAGCTGGTTTTGGATACTTTTTGCGGTAAATTCCTTATTCAAGAGTTTCAAAGAAGAAGGAAAAGCTTCTTTGATTTCATTTAATTCTTTAGGCACGTTAGTGAGTGCAGGAAAAATCTCTTCTTGTACCTTAATTTGCTCACTGATTCCAGCTGCTAAAACCTTGAATTGTTTCTGTTTGAGCCGTTTAGAGTCTACGAGTTGCAGACTTGGAACCAGAGCAACGCTATATTTCTCAATCAGATATTGTTGACCATCGTAGAGTGCAGCCATTGGCACTCTCTGCAATTGACCATTAAGCACAAAGACTAAATTTTTTATTGTACTGGCATTTAACTCTGTTTCAAAAGGTTTGATTAACCAGTTATAAAGCTGTCCAAAAATCGGTAAAATCCTCTGACTATTTTCTTTTAACTCCTCTGGATCTGGGTTAGAAGTAGATAAGATATTGCGAGCAGAAATATTGACAGTGACATTATCTAAGTTATCATAAAGCCGATCCAGAAGGTCATTAACTTCCTTATCACTAATAGGAATTGCAATTTCCTTCAGGGGTTTTCTTGGTAAGGACAAAATAACTTCTAAGCGCTCTTTTAAAATGATGGGATAAATGACAGCTGCTTGGGGATCGATATCATCAATCTGCACCGCGACATCCGTTTCCTGGGAACAGGGGTCTTGAAAAAAGTTGTCTAATTCTGCTAATTGTAGAGACTCAAGAACCCTTCGAGCAAACTCTAAGCGGCTTTTAGGCTTGTTCGCTTCAACTTTTTCCTGCCTGATGTTAGCATTCGATACGACTAAGGTATTTAGCTCGCTTGGACTCAGTTCTGATTTCAAGAGCAAATCTGCTAGTTCAGTATAAACAGGTTTGACCTCTTGGAGAAAATCAAATTGGACATCTCGATTGTTTGCGTTTAAATCGCTGCGGAGAGACTGGAGAGTATTAAAAGCTGCTGTATAAGCAGCAATTGCTCCTTTTGTATCTCCCTGTTCTCTTAGTAAAGTCCCTAACTGAGATTGCCAAAGATAACTAATTTCCCGGACATCTTTTGTAATATTTTGTTCTGGAGCTAAAACCAGAGCTTGCCGAGTCAGTTCAATTGCTTGATTTAACCGTCCCTGTTGATGGTATAATTTGCCCAGATAACCGAAAGCATAAGTTTGTCCTTGCCTGTCTTGTATGCTAAGAGCTTGTTGCAGCGCTCTGTTTAAAACAGGTTCAGCCTTGTTTATCTGTTTTGTTTGCATTAAACCTTGAGCAAAGTTTATCTGAGCATATATCGCTGCACGATTTGGGGAAAGAGCCGCAAGAGTAGATGAAATCTGACTTTGCAAAGTTTGTGCATCTTGACTCAACTTTATCTCTAACTGGGACAAAAAATCCTTTGCTCGTTCGACCAACTGAGATTCGCCAAACTTAGACCAAGAAGCGATGCGCCGATTTGTTTGTTCTTCCCACCAATTTTGCAGTTCTAGTAATAGTTTGAAGTGATTGAGTTGTGCTTGAATTTTAGGAATTGGTGAAGCTGATGTCACTGTTGCGGCTTGGACATAGTTATTTATCGCTTGTTGGTAAGGTGCTAAAGCAGCTTTCTGAGATTTGCGGTCTATGATTTCAGTAATCACTTCATAGTCCCAACGGTCTTGTTTTTGCTTTCCTAAAGCGCGTTCGGTGTTACCTAAACTCAGCAACACAGCACTGGACTCTGGTAATTCTTTCAGGACTGACAAACTCAACTGCAAAACTTTTTTGGACTGCTTGAACAATCCCTGTCTTCGCAGGACTTCACCGAGGCTACGCAAACCAACAGCTTGGGTTAGGGAAATAGAATTTTGCTGTTGAGAATTTGTCAGGAAACTATCTATTTGTGCTTGACTACAGCTTGGGTTGTTAATGGCAAAAGCTTGGAGTAAAGTCTTGCAGGCTTTGGGATTTAATCCTAAATCTTGAAGGGCTTGGGATTGGTTGATTAGGCTTTTAGTTATTCCTTCGCGATCGCCCATCTGCTTATAAGCCGCAGCTGCTTGTTCCCACAACTTCACTGCTTGATCATATTTTCCCGCATCGTAGCGTTGTTGACCTTCCCGCGCTAGTTGTAGCGCACGACTAGAATAATTCGGAATTTTGTTCGTCGCCTGGTGTACCGGTGAGGTATATTCCGAATTGTAATCCTTGAGTGCTGCATGGCTTGTCTTCGACCAAGCTGAAAGACTCAAGGTGAGAACCAGTCCAAACAAAACTAGAAGGATTAAGACAACTAGACGACGATACTTTCTGATAATCATATTAATTCCAGTAAAAAATCATTCCTCGTTCCTTGGCACTCAGCGGGAACGCATAACTGTGGGCTGCTGCCTCAATATAATTATGGGAGGCAGAGCCTCCTTTAAGGCATTCCCATGCTGAGCATGGGAACGAGACAAGCGTTTCTCCATTCTGGTTTCAAAACGGTCTGTACTGCAGTTGAAAATACACACCATTTTCTTGCCATGTCCCATCTCTCGAATTAATATCTATCAAAGGAATACCCCAGTCCAAGCGAGCCGTGAAGTTATTGCCCATCTGCCAAAGTAAACCGAATCCCACACCTAGCAGAGTATTAGGGTCTGGACCGTTTCCATTGGTGTTCCAGCCAGTGCCAAAATCGATAAATGGTGTAACTTGTAAAGTTCCTTGCACCTCTGGTACTCTAAAGATGGGCAGCCGTGCTTCTACAGAAGCAAAAACACCATTGTCAGTGAGCAGAGCATCCTGACGATAACCCCTGACAGTTGTTTGACCTCCCAAGCTGAACTGTACTCGTGAAAGTAAAGAATCGCTTGCCAGTTGGATGCTGGAACGGACAAACAGGCTAGGACTTACGGCAGGCTTACCTGTTGCTTCTCCTAAGCGGCGCAAATACAGCATTTGCCCTCGCCAAAGGAAAAACTGACTATCCGGTTGACTGTTGTTAACAGTGGCATCAAAGGCACCGATGCCAACACTAAATTCAGAACGAGCAGCTAAAACATCTTGACGGCTGCGTTGAATCCACTCTTGAGCAAAATTCAGTTCTGAAATACGGGTTTCTCCTTTGTCATCTGCCCCTGGGAACAGGGGAAAGTCAACTCCTTTAATAGAGGAATTATTTTCTCGCCTAGCTGCTGTGAAACTGAGAGTAAATTCTTGACTCAGTTGTGGAGTAGCTGTTTGAATAATTGGTTGGCGAAAGGTGAGTTCAAACTCCCGAGAATTTACCTCAATGTCCGCATCGTTGAAAGGGCGTTCAATAATGTTGTTGTCAGTCATTCGGTAATCAAACCGCAGGGTACCATTACGGGGATTGATTGGGAGAGTGTAGCTACCCTCAAACGTATTGCTGCCATCAGTATTGGTGTAGGCAAAACTCAACTTATCTCCCAGTCCTACCAAGTTGGCTTCCGATATCTCGACACCACGTTCAAAACTCCCCACAGCTGGGTTGCGGTTATTATCGATCCTAAATTCGGTGCTGAAAGTTTTCGCTTCCTTAACCGTCACCTCTAAAGAATTCATACCAGGTTTAGTGCCAGCAGTCAGTTCAGCATCTAAGCTTTCAATTAAGGGGTTAAGTTGCAGCAATTGCAATGCCTCTTGTAAGCGGTTGATGTTGAGGGGTTTTGAGGCAGCTAAAGCAATGCGACTGCGAACATAATTTGGGTTCAACCGCCCTTTGACATTAACTTTAATTTCTTCCAAGCGACCTTCAAGTACCTGAATTTTGACCGTACCTGATTGGATTTCTTGACTGGGTATGTAAGCGCCAGAAGTGATGTAACCCTTTTTGAGATAGAATTCAGTAACTTTATTCGCGGCTTGCAGGAGTTGGTCAAAAGTGATAAGTTGCCCAATAAAGTCACCCGTCACCTGATTTAACTCTTGTTGGCTAAATACAGTGCTACCGACAAACTCGAACTTCTCAACAGTAATCATTGCAGGCACATTCTGGATGTTGTCAGGAGTTGGAGGCGGTGTCGGAGGCGGCTGGAGTGGGTTTTTTTGTGGGGGAAGTGGAGTAGGTAGGGGTTGTTCTTGAGGAATTGGGGTAATGGGATTGATAGGCTGGGGTTGTTCTGAGGGAATTGGGATACCAGGATTGACAGACTGCGCCCAAGCAGAGGGTATGTGAGAGAGTAGGGCAAGTAGCGGCAGGAAGAGGAAGGCGAGATGAGGAGATGAGGGGGATGAGGAAGCAATTGCTCCCCTGCTCCCCTGCTCCCCTGCTCCCCCTCCTCTTTCCCCTTGTCCCCATAACTTCAATTTAACGACCATGGCACAACGATGAGATCAATGCAGAAGCGTAGGGGGTCACTACCGGGGCATTAGCAGTGAGAACAACAGTACCTTTTGGGTTAACATACCAACCTAGGGCTGGGGGCGGTAGTTCTGAGGTCTGCGCTTGCGAGATAGCCGTTGCTGAAGAAGAGAGATTTTCGCTTTGGAAAGGCTCAAAACTTACCAAAGCTTTACTGGTCAATAGTTCGCCAGGTCGGGGTGGTAATCCTCCGCGCCCGGTGATCGTAAATTCGCTCCGATTCTGTTCCCTGTTTGCTGTACATACCTGCGCCACAACTTGTTCCGGTTGAACTATCTCTTGTGGCACATCGATAGCTTCCTGGTTAGGTGCAAAATCCGGTATGATGAATTGTACTGTGCCATCTAATCCCAGCTGAGAACTGGCAGAAATCTTGCAATCTGGGCAAACAAACAATCCTTGAGTGTTGATTTGGATGTTTCCTCCTCTCCCCTCGAAAGCATTGGCGGTGATGTTACTATTTTCTAGCAATAGAACAAAATCAGCGGGACTAGAACCAGTAATGGAGATGTTGCCACCGTTACCAGTTCCACCGGCTTGTGCCGATATCTGACTGCCGTGGCGCATTTGTAAGGAACCTGTTTGAAGGATGATGTTACCACCTTCACCAGATTGAGTGGCTGCTGTGATACTACCGCCGTTATCCAGTAAAATCGAGCGAGCATTTATCCTGGCGTTTCCTGCATTACCTGACCCTTGATTTCTCACAGTCACTTGACCACCATTCGTGACTCTCAACTGACCTGTATTTATTGTCACGTTTTGTGCTGCCCCACTTGGCACCGCAGGCAAGCGAAAAGCCTGTTGTAAGGTTTGATCCGGTAAAATGCCAGAAGAGCCAATTAAACTCGGATTTATAGCTCCTGGTACTGTACCTTGCACTTCCACGAATTCAGGGGCGTTGATGATAACATTGCCAGCTGAACCACTTCCAAAGGTAGAAGCATCGACCCTTCCCCCATCCCGGACTGTCAATCTTAGTGTACTGACTGTCAGGTCACCGGCATCTCCAGCTATATTTGTGGTAGCCAACAAACCGCTAGGTATAAAAAACTGAGGTTCGACGCCAACAATTTCTATAGAATCAGTGGCATTTACGTTCAAATTTCCGCCTTGACCTGATCCAAAACTGCTGGAGGCAATAGTTCCTCCTCCAGTCGCAGTCAAACGCCCAGTTGTCACTGTATTATTACCTGAATCTCCAGAACCAAAAGTGGCAGTTGCGACAGAACTGGAAACGTTCGGATTAACAGCACTGACTCCATTGACTTGCAGAGATTCAGAGGTATTGACATTGATATTTCCACCTGTTCCTGATCCAAAGGTTTTCGCAAAGACGATTGCTCCTCCTTCTATGACTAAGCGCTTGGTTGAAATATTAATGTCTCCTCCTCTACCCGCTTCGACCGTTTCATTCGTTAAGCTACTCCGAATGTTTCCATCTGCATTGGTTCCACTCAATTTTACAGACTCTGTAGCGTTCACTTGAATCGCGCCTGCGGGTTGGTTCCCTTGATTTTGAATCAAAATAAGCGAGCCGTCGCGTAATGAGAGGTTTTGCGCCTGTACCTGAATCGAGCCGCCACTAGCACCACTAGCATCTACTAAAGCTCGCGATCGCATTTCAATATCCTTAAAAACAACCCCACCCTCATACCCCAAAGTCCACCCACCTGCAGTAGGATTGAGACTCACCTGCCCTTGTGCGAAACTACCTAACGCTATTCGTCCTCCCTCTGCTGTCAGAGTACCTCCATCTATACTGATATCGCCGCCAACCAAAGCCAAGGTTTGATTGGGCTGTACCCGCAACCCTGCTGAGGTATTTCTCCTTACAGGTGAGAAGACGGGATCGGCAACAGTAAAAGATTGACCCGTACCTTGTACGCGAATTGTTCCCGGATTCTGCCCAAATTGCAAACCCACTGGAACACTGATAGTCAAGAGAGGACGAACTTGAGGATTTGTGGCGCTAAACTCTGCACCATCGGCAAACTTGATACTACTCGCCGTACTACCTAAGAAAGAACCGCCAATATTGAGTTGGGCATTGGGACCAAAACTAATGCCACTCGGATTAATCAAGATCAAATTGGCACCATAATTTTCTCTAATTAATCCATCAATATTAGAAATTGAGCCGCCTGTGACTCGGTTGATAATGAAATTAATATTATTAACATTTGTCGTGTTTTTAAAAAAAGCTTCGCTGCCAGTTGGAATAGAGAATTCCTTAAAACTGTGAAATAGATTGCTACCAGCTTGTGTTCCTCCGGTAATTTCAAAGACATTACCAGACTGAGTGACATTCGTTGGAACAGTTCCATCTGAAGAAATTTGCGCTTGAACAGGGCTACTGATTAGTAAAGAGTAAAGATAAACACTGCCAACACTCAAACTTTGCAGAGTAACGTTTGAAAATAGTGGAGAAAGTAGAGGGAGTAGAGGAAGAAATATTTTCATGGATGGAAATGGCGAATCCGCCGTGAGGTCTATTTTAGATACGCAGCTCTCATACCAAGTCGCACATCAAACCGTAAAACTGTGTTTCGGGTATATTGCCTGCATGCAAGCCAGACGCTTGCACTACATTCACTTGCTTGCTACTTAGTACCAGAATCTAAGCAAAAAAAGCAGCCGCAAACATATGCAACAACTAAATCTTTGAAAGCCGGAGGCAGAAGAGCTACCTGATTTAATAGCACCCTGTTTTCATTTCAAAGAAGTAAATTTTAGCACCCTACTTAATACCAAAGGATGGTAAGCTTCACTTAAGCTTACATAAGTTTTATTTTTAGATGAAAGCTAAGTAAATTTAACGAAAAACAACATCATAGAGTCTATATTCAAGTGTCAACTCACGTCAAGACAGGAAATCAATTGATGAACACAAAGCAACTTTGGACAACTCCGATGTTGGCGTTAGGGTTTGTAGCATCACTGACTCAACCTAGCACAGCCAATACCGCTAACATTACTTGCAACACTAACGCCAGTATACCAACAGTGATTGCTAGCCCTGCTGAACAAGGAACAGGGAAAGATGTGACAATTCTCAGCTTCCCCCCTCAATATTTCTCACCCAAAGACGCTGTGCAGAACTGCCAGAATGCAGCTAAAACTTTACAAACTCTTTACAGTACAGACCGTGCAAACTACTTGACAAATGACAAAGTCAATTCAAAACCTGTCGTGTGCGTTGTAGAACGTAGAGGTTTGGGTTGCGATCGCGACAATGCTCAAGTTTTATTTACCCTCGCTTCAGGTGTTAACTCCTCTCAAGCTTTATACGAAATGCTGGGTAGCAATTTTAAGCAAGCACAACCTCCTGATGCGAGGACTGTCAGTCGAATTTACTCTGATATCAAACCCAAATCTAATGGTCGTCGTTGGTGGTTCTTCTAACGAGATGATGCACTGCAATTCATTTTTGCTTTCTGGGCTGCTTGATAATCTGACTTGAGTTTGAGAGCTTCTTCAAAAGCGATCATCGCCTTCTTTTTCTCAGAGGATTGACACAGTGTCAATCCCAGATAATACCAAGTTTCAGCTTTTTGAACTTGTGTCAGCTGGGATATGTTCAACATCTGGTTAAATTGAGCAGTTGCTTCATCGTTTCGCCCCAAGCCCTGAAGCGCCATACCTCGACCCCGTTGAGCTGCAAAATAGTTTGGATTGTATTCTAACGCTTGGTCATAGGCTTTGAGGGCTTCACCATATTCTTGCTTTTGGGATAACACCTTACCTTTATGGCTAAAAGCAATCGATAAATCTTTGTTATGAGTTTTGTTTTCTGGAATCTGTGCAAAAAGTTTAATTGCTTCGTCAATGGCTGCAAGTGCTTTGTCGGTTTGCTTGACTGCTAGCAGTGATTCAGTTTTGTTAATCCAGAAGACAGGGTCTTTCGAGTCGAGTGCAGTGGCTTCATTGAAAGCGGCGATCGCCTGATCATATTGCTTAAGATTATGTAATGCCTCTCCTTTGCAATTCCAGGCATACACTGCCTTTGGTTCAATGATAGTTGCTGCAGAGCAGGATTCGAGCATCTTGTTGTATTTTTGTAAGCTACCTAATGCATACCCCCGGTTAGTCCAAGCTTGGTAGTAGTTACTATCGGTCCTTAATATTTCGTTGTATTTCGTGATTGCTTCTTTAGATTTTCCTTGGTGATATAACTCGTTTGCTTGTTGAAAAAGAATTTCCACCTCTGGACGCCCAAACAAATTAGAGCGAATGACATTAACGCCAACGAAGACCAAGCCGAGTATTCCCAATAAAATCCAAATGCTTCTAAAAAGAGCTTTTCTCGGATGAAAAATAGTGTTTTTTTTCTCTAAGGAACTACTTTCTGGGACTGGCTTGCTTTGAACAGTTCTAGTTGTTTTTGACGGTGAGGAATCAAGGTTGCTCTCTAATTCTTGAGTCACCCAATTCAAATGAAAAACAGATTGGTAAATGCGGTTAGAGACTTTTAACTTATCTTCCTGTTGAACAACCAATCCCAAATTCACGAGTTCTGCTTGTACGGGACTTGAGTCAGTTGGAACTTCTCCCAGATACAAGATTTGCTGGTATGATCGCAACAGCGATAGGGGATCGCACTGTTTATTTTTGAGAAGCCCCTGTTGAATCGACTTCAAATGTTCAGATGCTGCTTGAGTTTCCCAATGATTAATCAAGCGACTTTGCACTAATCGCCCTACTGTTGGTGCTTCCTCACCAGTACCAATCAAACTTTCAAACTCAGCAAGCAATTGACAAAGCTTTTGAGTGAGAAACGGTTGAGCATTTGTCCATGACAAAACTTCTTCTAGCAAAATGTCAGGGCGACTTGCTTTTTCATCTAGTTTGAATGATTTAATCGTGCTGTGGCTAAAAGGTCGTAAACGTGCTAACTCTTGATCGATCCAATTTTGATTAAAAATAGATTGGTAAATGCGGTTAGAGACTTTTAACTTATCTTCTTGTTGGACAACCAATCCCAAATTGAGTAGTTCTGCTTGTACAGGACTTGAGTCAGTTGGAACTTCTCCTAGATAAAGAATTTGCTGGTACGATCGCAACAGCGATAGAGGGTCGCACTGCTTATTTTTGATCAGACTTTGTTGAATCGACTTCAAATGTTCAGATGCTGCTTGAGTTTCCCAATGATTAATCAAGCGACTTTGCACAAGCTGCTGCACTCTTGCTGCTTCCTCACCAGCACCAATCAAACCTTCAGAATCAGCGAGTAGTTGACAAAGCTTTTGGGTCAGAAACGGCTGACCACTTGTCCATGACAAAACTTCTTGTTGCAAAATGTCTGGGCGACTTGCTTTTTCATCTAATTTAAATAAAAATTGTAAACGTGCTAACTCTTGGTCAATCCAACTGTGATTAAAAATAGATTGGTAAATGCGGTTAGAGACTTTTAACTTATCTTCCTGTTGGACAACCAATCCCAAATTGACTAGTTCTGCTTGTACAGGACTTGAGTCAGTTGCAACTTCTCCTAGATAAAGAATTTGCTGGTACGATCGCAACAGCGATAGGTGATCGCACTGCTTATTTTTGACAAGCCCGTGTTGAATCGACATCAAATGTTCAGATGCTGCTTGAGTTTCCCAATGATTAATCAAGCGAGTTTGCACCAGTTGCTGTACTCTTGCTGCTTCCTCACCAGCACTAATCAAACCTTCAGAATCAGCGAGTAGTTGACAAAGCTTTTGGGTCAGAAATGGCTGACCACCTGTCCATGACAGAACCTCTTCTAGCAAAATGTCTGGACGACTAGCTTTTGCATCTAATTTGAATAATTTTATCGTGCTGCGGTTAAAAGGTCGTAAATGTGTTAATTCCGGAGTCACTCCATTTTGATTCAAAGCAGATTGATAAATGCGATTAGAGGTTTCTGACTTGTCTTCCTGTTGCACAACCAATTCCTAATTCAGCAGTTTTGTTTTTGAACCCTCCCCGTTTGCGCATAGACGGGGATTCACGCCACATCCTTGTCTGACTTTTTGCTCGATTTAGCTATCTGGTCAGATAAGGTAGGTTGGGTTAAGCGTAGCGCAACCCAACACAAAACGTTTTGAAAAGCATTCCTTAATAAGGAGATGTTATCAGGCTCACATAAAAACTTGCGTCGGTTGTGAGTGACGACGGTAAAAAAGTAGCTACCTCCGTTGACTTTAGCTCGGCGATATTGCATTGTTTTTTGTTTTGGATTTTGTGGTTTTGGTGGGCAAGAATTTATGTGTAAGAATCGTAGGGATTGGTGTTGGGTAACGCTTACGCTCTACCCAACCTACGAACTACGAACTAAAAACACCAAAATTTTCTTGACATGACACTTAAAATATGGTTAACAACACTTGCTTACTTTTTATTCCAAAAAAGAGATAATGTTTTCTAAAAATTTGTCAGATATTCAGAAAAATTTGTTTTATTTGTAATTTTTATATGAAGTACCCCAATAAGTACTTGTAAAAAAGGCATCAGCATACTAACATCCGTATAAACATATCGTTGAAATAAAAATAATGAATAACAACTCGCAATAGCAAGATATTTACTAAACTTTAAACAGATAATATTATGCTCGCCAACAAACCTATCATTCAACAGCCCCACTCACAGTTGGAACAACACTTTATAGCAAGTAAAGAGGAGTTAATGATTAGGTTATGGCTGAGTAATTAGATTGTCTCAATAAACAGCAACAGCAGACAAATCAAGGCGCGATTTGAGAAATCTCATTTGCTCAAAAATGCAACCATATCAAGGCTAATTTGATTTTTAGAAGAGAAAATTAGCTCTGATAGTGAGTGTAGTATTCTATGACAGAATGCTCAGTTCTTCATGTGGAAAATTTTTCTTCGTTCTTTTTTGTTGATACTACAGATAGGTAGATAACGATGAAAGTAATTAAGTTCCTGATGGCGATGACTTTGGCTACAGTTCCCGTGATGTCAGGTTTTATGGGATCGGCACATGCGAGAGAAACCGGCGATGAATTAGCTCAACAGCAATCACCATTTGTGACTGCTAAATTTTATCTGTTTGATGAAGACAGAAGTGGAAATTTAATACCTGATGCAGAACAATACAACGATAAGGTAGGTCTTTTTTTTGGCGCTATCGAAGCTTATGAAACAGGGTATGGACCCCTGCTAGCAACAGAAGACGGAACACTGATTCGAGATTCTAATGGTTTGGCTCAATTTACACAACCCTTCAGGGCTGACAACAGATTATTTGATGTGGGTAATTTGCAAGCGGAGTTAGTTTCGACCTCTGATGGTTTGGACGCAATTCAATATAGTATCTTGAAACCAGGACAAGATGGTTCTGTTGTGCAGAGCAATCAACGAATTGCCCAGTTCACTCTGAACCCTTATACTTTCGGGACGAATGAATATATCTCTGAACGCACAAAAGATGGTTATCCTCGAGAGAACAAGCCAGGATACAACCCTTGTAATTGCAATAATTTTGATACAATACGTGCAGTGAACGATTTATCATACATACTGGATAACAACTTGCTGGAGGGGGCGATCGCTACTTTCCAAAGCCCAGAGATTCCAGGGAGTATTATAGGAAAACCACTAGTAAGGGTTGGTACAAACATACGACGTACTAATATCCCTGGTGGACCTAGCGCCACTGTCCCTGAACCTAGCGCCACTTTGGGGGCTTTGGCAGTATTGAGCGCAGGTTTACTACTAAAGCGCAAGATGAAACAGAATTGAATAGCTTATAGCTATTACATCATGTCCTTATATTTGCCCACGATTCTGGTTTTACCCTACCCCGGTTTTGTCTGACGCCAAAACCTCCCCTCCCCGAACTTCGGGGAGGGGACTTAGGGGTGGGGTCAAATCAGCGTGGAATAGTTGAAAAGCGCTGTAAACGGTAAATAAATCTAAGCAGCCATAGGGCGCGTTCGCGAAACCATAAGGCATCTATATTCTCCATCTTTAGGTAGAAATTTTATTTATTAATCTATCTAGAGATAGGTATTTTTGTTTATGGAGTAGGAGTATATTGCAAACAATTCACTCCAGAGCTATGGTCTCTAGGACTAGCTATGCAATCATCTACCATAAAATTCTGGCTGTCCAGCGGAATCATCCTATTTTATCTATTAGCTCCTAAGCTAACTACAGCGCAGCAGGTTGTTCCAGAAGATAATACTCTCAACTCCATTGTCGAGCGCAATAGCAACGAATTTCAAATTACAGGCGGCACCACGCGAGGCATCAATCTATTCCACGGCTTTAAAGAATTTTCTATTCCCGAAGGTGGCATCGCAAATTTTATAAGCAATCCAGCTATTCAAAATATTATCAGTCGTGTCACAGGTGGGTCTAGATCTGACATTTATGGGACAATTAAAGTCACTGGTGGTGATGCCAACCTATTTCTCCTCAACCCTAATGGCATTATTTTTGGTCCCAACGCTTCTCTAGACATTCGCGGCTCATTTATTGCTAGTACAGCAAGTAGCCTGAAATTTGCTGATGGCACAGAGTTTAGAACAGATGGTACCCAAACAACACCATTGCTGACAATGAGTGTTCCAATTGGTCTGCAATTTGGTGCGAATCCAAAACCTATCCAAAATCAATCTACATTTGAAGATGCAGGTTTAAAGGTTCCTTCAGAGAAAACCCTAGCACTTGTAGGTGGTGATGTAGTTCTAGATGGTGGTATCCTGACAGCACCGGGAGGAAGAATTGAGTTAGGAAGTGTTGCGGGCAACAATTTAGTCAGCCTCAAGCAAATAGACCAAAGTTGGGTATTAGGCTACGAAGGTATTCAAAACTTCCAAGATATCAGCCTATCTAACGCAGCTTTTGTTGATACTGAGAGCGATAAGGGTGGCGATATCCAGATTCAGGGAAAGAACGTGACCCTCACTGGAGGGAGTCAGGTGATTTCTGCTACTAAAAAAAATCAAGCAGGGAATGTAAAGGTAAGTGCCTCAGAACAGTTAGCACTAGTAGGTAGTCCAACAGATCGCTTTGTCACTGCTTTGTTCAATCTAGTCCGGAATAGAGCGCAAGGGGGAGGAGGAAGCCTACAAATTGAAACTAAACAGCTGATTGTTCAGGGAGCACAGATATCAGTAAGTACTGATGGTGGGCAAGGAGTAGATTTGAATGTGAATGCCTCGGAGTCAGTAGAACTGGCAGGTGTCCCTGGAAAAAATACTGGTGTTTTTGCTCAAGTTACAAGAAATGCCACAGGCAATGGTGGAAACCTAACCATTAATACTAAACGGCTGACTGTCCGTGATGGAGCACAGGCATCAACTACTACTTCTGGTGCACGAAACGCGGGTAATTTGACACTCAACGCTTCCGAGTCAGTCCTGCTAAAGGGCGCGACAAGCAATGGTGCCTCCTCCAGTGGCTTGTATGCTCAAGTTCAATCACCAACCTTAACAGGTACACCAGCCGCAACAGGTAATGCCGGAGATTTGACTATCACAACTAAAAAGTTGGAGATTATCGAAGGAGCACAGATATCAGCAGCTACCTTAAGTGCTGGTAACGGCGGAAATTTGACTATAAACGCCTCAGATATCTTCCTGAATGGAAGCACAGCCCAAGCAAAACCGACACCAGAAGACCAAAAAAGGAGTGGAATTTTTGTTGCAGCTTTTAAAAACAATCTCAATGATCCAAGAGTGTTAGGTAATGTAGGGAATTTAAATATTACAACAGAACAACTCACTGTTGAAAATGGAGCTAGAATATCAGCGAATAATTTCGGTTCAAATCAGGGAGGAAGCGCAACCCTGAATGTTGGCAAGTTGGTTATTCAAAAGGGAGGAGAAGTTACAGCTCAATCTCTTGCTCAAGGTCCAGGCGGGACTTTGAATGTAAACGCTAGCGAATCCGTTAAAGTGACAGGCACAGGAACCATTGCATCCACACCAGTTCCCAGCAAGCTGTCTGCTGAAGCCACATCTTCTGGGAAAGCAGGCGACGTGAACATCACAACTCCTCGTTTAGATGTTGGAGAGGGTGGAGAAGTGAGCGTCAGCGGTAAAGATTCAGGTCAAGCAGGTAACTTAACTATTACAGCTAATAACATTCGCCTCAACCAAGGAAATCTCACTGCTACAACCAACGCCGGAGAAGGAGCGAATATCACGCTACAAAACGTAGACCAGTTGTTGATGGAAAATAACAGCAAGATTTCTGCTGAAGCTTTTGAAAATGCAAAAGGTGGAAACATAAGTATCGACGCTGCCAACGGTTTTGTTGTTGGTGTTCCTGATCAAAATAATGACATTGTTGCTAATGCCATTAGAGGTAATGGTGGCGATATTAGAATCACAACCTCTGGCATTTACGGTTTTACGGTAGGCACGTCAACAGAAAACACCAATGACATTAATGCTAGTTCTCAATTTGGCTTACCTGGTACAGTAACTATCAACAGAGCAGAAGTTGATCCCACGCAATCTTTGGTTGAACTACCCGCAAATGCAGTTGATCCCTCAAGACAAATTGCTTCTGGTTGTGGTGCTAATAATGTGGCAGGCATTAATCAATTTACCATAACTGGACGCGGCGGATTGCCCCCCAGCCCCGATCAACCCCTCAGCAGTGATGTGCTTTGGTCAGATACTCGCATTCCAAAGATAACAGCACAGGGAGGGGGCAAAGCAAAATCACAAACTGTTACCACCGCGCCATCTTCTAACAGTCGTGCAGTTGTGATCAACCCTGCGACTGGTTGGGTGTTTAACGGTAAAGGTGAAGTCACGCTCATTTCTTCTGTAAGCACCGGTAATTCTAATCCGTCTTTGCAAAATTCGGCTTCCTGTGCAGCCCGCTAGTTTTGCTAGTTTCAGTGACTTATGATTTGGGTGGAGTGATCGCTCCACTTTTTGGGTGAAGTAAGGCAATCACAAAGTTTCTAATTCTTGCGTTACCTGACCCCAGCCCTCTGGGCGACATTCTACGGTGTACACACCAGATCGCTTTTCACCTCACCCTCGCTTGAATCGGCGCTAAAATCTTTCCCTCTCCTTAATAAGGCTACGGTGTACACACAAGTCTTGAAATTCCCCCTAGTACTTGGTTTCGTCATCTAGCTTTAGGTTGTGCGTTTAGCAAAGGGATGCCTACGGCAATCGCTCTGGAAGCTTGTCATTGCCAGGAGGAACGACGAACGCGAGTGCGTGTCGCTTTGCGACTCAGCAATCGCAAAAACCACGGGATTATGTGATTACTTCGCTCCGCTATCGCGCAGCGAAGTAATCACAATTTCAAGGGTCTATAACGCCTGAAACCCTTGCAGATAGTACTTGTGTGTACACCGTAGTTGGTTGAGGCAGGAAGAAATCACCAAGCAAGGTTTAGCAAAGTTTGGGTAAGTATTTTGAAGCAGTGAACGGTTAGTCAGTGCATGAAATGAGGTTAACGCACCCTACTTATATATGATGCACTTTATCAAACAACAAGATACTCAACTTCGAGTGAGAAGTCGGGTATCTGAACCAATAGATTCTCACAAAGAAAATTAAGATTACTATATAAATAATCTAGTTTATGAAGAGTTTGGTGAAGAATCAAGTCTCCTTTGGCTAAAGTCTTTTTTTATCAAATAAAATATTCATATTTATGTATGTATGTTACTTATTCAAACGCTGTACGATGTAGTGGAGTATACGAGATGATCAAGCAAAGAATCCTTGCTACCGAATCGCTGCTCACTCTAGCAGGAGAACCTATTACAGGTGTTCCTCAAGCAGCGGAAGCCACTACAGTTGAAGAAAACTCTATAGCCGGAAAAAATATAAAAGACTTTCATAGCTTTAGTAACAGTGTCGGAAATGATTTTGCTGGAATACTTGTAACAGTCGGAATTATACTAGCCCTCGGCTCGACTGTTTGTGTTCTACATAAATCTCTTCATTTGGGCAAGCCTTCTTCAAGCAGGGCACACTCTTGGCACACAGCAGAAAATGAGCGTCAATCAACCCAAGAAGATATCACATCTGGCAATCAAGAAATTACTCCCACAGTATACATAGAAAAAGCTTATAGCTCCTGGCGACAAGGAGATGTTCAAAAAGCGCTTGCCCAATTAAATAATGGAATTCGTCTTTATCCCTACAACGCTTACCTTTACACTGAACGAGCTAACTTTCGTCGCAAAAATTTAGGAGACAACCAAGGCGCACTTGAGGATTATACCCAAGCTATTGATTTGCATCCTGACAATGCCCTTTTCTACCTTTGGCGCAGTCAGCTTTATCATGAAATCGGCGATATTTTAAAAGCAATGACAGATTATAATACAGCGATTCGTCTTGCTCCCGAAGACACTATGTATCACGTTTCGCCAACAAATGCAAACTCTCTAAGACGTTGACTGTTTTGCAACAGAATTGCCTCATGTGATGTCCGGATGAACACTGATAAAAAAACGAAGAACCTCACCCGCCTACGACACCCTCTCCTTATTAACGAGAGGGTTGGGGTGAGGTAAAGCAAGAATTATAAGAATTAAGCGGACTTGATATCAATCCAGTTTTAGCTGTAATATACTACCGTTAGCAGATTATCAAACAATTTTCATCCCTACTAAGCGATAACTTAATTTTTGTAACAAAAGATTAGATTGTTGTCGAATATAAAGTAGTCATTATTTCTATCGTTTTTTGATGGAAATGTGTTTGCTATTTGTACAACAGTTAAAATGACTCGTTCACCACACAAACTTTGCAGGGTTTGTAGTGAGCGCTTAATGGGAAAACAGTGGTTATTACTCAGATCTTGCACGCCGACCCAACAACTGCCTAGGGTTAGAAACCCAAGGCTGCATAGCGAAAGTCCTCTGGTGAGGACTAAATGTTGACTCACCAAAGTTTTCAGGAGGCACTGCGTTGGGGAGCCAGTACTGTAGCAGGGTCTCCCTCCGTAGGTATCTGGCGTCCGGGCCATGCCCAACTTGTAGCACGTGCTGTTCCATTTTAATGGACTTGGGCTATTAGCCTGGAACTTGAGTTCAAGGTGGGCGAAGTTGCTAATTAACAATGGTGCAAAATCTCAGTTACTACAAATTATAGTTACCCCTCATTTTTGGCTTAGAAGATTACTACTCATGTAGTGTCATCGCTCTTACTTTCCAGCATCTACCCATGCCAAATCAAAGGTTTTTAAGTCTCTATTATTACCAGTTTTCGCCGAGTCTACTTATACTGAGCCTGATGGTATTCAATAGCTTGCACCAACAGCCGTTGTCAGCACAAACAGTGAATGCATCTGGAGGTGTCGAATTAAAAACTGAAATTGCCCAAACTCAGCCCCCACCAGACATATTCCGGCGACCACAACAAGAAAATCCCCCGATCGCACCCGAAACCCCCCCGGTTATCCCACCACCAGAAAATTTATTTCCCTCTCCTCCCCAAACTCCTTCCACTCCGGAACAATTTAACAATGAGTTTGCCGGAACCATTGAAGTTGAGCGTTTTGAGGTGGTTGGTAGTACTGTATTCAGCCGCAAACAACTGGATGATGCAACGAAAAATTTTGTTAATAGACAAATTACTTTTGCTGAACTTTTACAAGCTTCTGAAGAAATAAACAAACTTTATCGGGACAAAGGTTACGTTACCACTGGGGCTTTCATTCCAGGCGACCAAACCTTCAAAGTCAAAGGAAGTGTTGTCACTATTAAAGTCTTGGAAGGTCGCGTGGAAAGTATCCAGGTTAGAGGTCTGAAGCGGCTGAACTCCAACTATGTCCGCAGTCGTTTGGAGATCGCGACTGGCGAACCTCTCAACATCAACAAATTACAAAAAGCATTACAACTACTTACACTCAATCCACTGATTCAAAATATTTCTGCGAATCTTGCAAGTGGCTCAACCCCTGGTACTAATGTGCTAGACGTCAGGGTGACAGAAGCAAAAACATTTTCTGCTCAAATTAGCTTAGACAATTATCGAAATCCCAGTATTGGTAGCTTTCAACGACAAATCCAACTTAACCAAGCTAACTTGTTGGGACTGGGAGATGGTTTAAGTGTTGGCTACTCCAACACTGATGGTAGCAACGCTGTGGAAGCTCGTTATACTTTACCGATAAATGCCTACAATGGGACGCTGGAATTTGCCTATAACTATGCAGACAGTTCTGTCATTGAAAAACCCTTTGATGATTTAGATATCAACGGAACAGCACAAGACTTTTCTCTGACACTGCGTCAACCCATTGTGGAAACTCCCACGGAAGTCTTTGCCCTTGGACTGACTGCAAATCGTCGAGAAAGTGATGTTGGCTTTTTGGAATCCCGCTTCGGTCGCCGATTTGGATTTCCCCAACCTGGGGCTAATAACAATGGAGAAACTCGCTTATCAATACTGCGGTTTTTTCAAGAATGGACAAAGCGTGATAGCCAACAAGTGCTGGCGGCGCGATCGCAGTTTAGCTTTGGCTTAGATGTCTTCGATGCAACCACAAACAATAGACCACCGGATGGTAGCTTTTTTTCCTGGCGAGGACAGGCGCAGTGGGCGCGGGTTTTAGCTGCTGATACATTAATCCTTGTCCGTGCAGATACTCAAATATCCGACAGGGCATTAGTTCCTTTAGAACAGTTTGGTTTAGGAGGACAACGCACAGTACGCGGATATCGTCAAGATTTGCTGTTAACAGATAATGCTTTTTTAGCGTCTATCGAACTTAGGTATCCAATTTTACGAGTGCCCGATCTTGGTGGTGTGTTACAAGTGACTCCGTTTTTTGACTATGGTACAGCCTGGAATAGCTCTGGTTACAGTAACCCCGACCCGAGTAACCTGGCTTCCCTGGGTCTGGGGTTGCTATGGCAAAGCAATAATTTAAGTGCCAGATTTGACTACGGCATTCCTTTAGTTGATGCAAAAACACGCAATGACGAAACTTTGCAAGAGAAGGGTTTATATTTTTCCATCGTTTATACCCAACCGTTTTAACAGTTATCAAAGAAGCGCCGCAGTTATCAGGTAGGAAACGAACTCGTCCACCCCTTGTTCAGTGTTCACTGTTTACCCTTCGGGTATGCCTGCGGCACGCCCTCCGGTCTAACGCCAGATGCCTAGGTCGGGAAACCCTCCTGCAGCACTGGACTCACTGTTCACTGTTCAGTCGCCACCACTATAAAATTTAAATGTTTAATAGCTTATGTCTAGACTTGTTTTTATCGCTGCACTTGCGCAAATTGCAGCCGTCGCCAGCCCACTGGCTTTAGCGGCTGATGCAAGAAATTATTCACAGACTCAACAAAGTCAGCCTACTCAACTTATACAGCAAACTGATGCAAGACTTCTCTTGCAACAAGGCTTGGAACGCTACCAAAGAGAACAGTTTGCACCAGCCGTGCAAGTTTTACAACAAGCTGCAGAAAAATTTCAAACTCAAGGTGATACCTTGAATCAAGCTTTAGCATTGAACTATGTTGCATTGGCGTATCAGCAGCTTGGACAGTTACCTCAAGGGAGCAAAGCAATTGCACAGAGTTTTGATCTGTTACAAAAAAATCGTATCAATTCTCAAGAATACTTCACAGTTCGCGCCCAAGTACTGAACACCCAAGGACAGATAGAATTAGCACAAGGAAAATCTGAAAAAGCTCTTGCTAGTTGGGAAGAAGCAAGCACTATCTACGTAAAAAACCGGGATAAAGAGGGCGAAATTGGTAGTAAAATGAACCAAGTTCAGGCACTGCAAGCCTTAGGGCTTTATGATCGCGCTCGTATCACTTTAATAGACGTAAATAAATTACTGCAGGCGGAACCTGACTCTCTCCTCAAGGCAAAGGGACTGTTAAGCTTGGGTAATGCTTTACGAGTTGTAGGAATTTTAGACCAGAAAGATTCAAAGAAAATAGAGGACTTTGGTTCCCAACAGGCTTTAGAACAAAGTTTAGCAATAGCTTCTAAACTAAATTCTGCGGAACTGGTAGCAGAAATTAACCTGAGTTTGGGAAATACAGCCCAAGCGCTGCCAAAGACTGATGAAGCAATAAAGTATTACAAAAAAGCAGCAGCATCTTCTCCTTTGCCCATAACTCGGCTGGTGGCGCAAACAAATCAACTGCGTCTATCCCTGAAACCACCACAACAACAGTCACCAGAGACAGCGCAACAATCATTTAACCAACCTTTAGATCTGAGTTTGTTAGCTCAAATTCAATCTCAGTTAGATACCATTACACCTAGTCGCAAAAGCCTTTATGCAAGAATTAACTATGCGCAAACTTTGGCTTGTCTCAGGCTAAGAACTGAGGGAAGACGAACCGTAGTTAATGGAAATTGCCCCACACAAGAGATAGGTGCGCAAAATATAACAACAAGTATAGCAACTAACAGTATTCCAGAATGGAAGGCGATCGCCCAAATCACTGCAACAGCGATTGAACAAGCCAATAGTTTGGAAGACAAACGTGCACAAGCCTATGCTTTGGGAACTCTGGGAGGACTGTACGAACAGACTCAGCAGTGGGGGAATGCACAAAAACTCACTCAGCAAGCCTTAGCGCTTTCCGAAAGTATAACAGCACCGGATATTGCCTATCGTTGGCAATGGCAGTTAGGTCGCATACTCAAAGCCCAAAAAGATGAGAAAGGAGCAAAAGCATCATATAGCAAAGCTGTTGAGAACCTCAAGTCTTTACGCGGCGATTTAGTTGCCATGCGCGATGTGGAATTTTCTTTTCAAGAAGAAGTTGAGCCGATCTATCGCGAACTGGTTAGTTTGTTGTTGCAGCCAGGAAATAAGGAACCCAGTCAAGATGATCTTGACAAAGCCAGAAATGTGATAGAGTCACTAAAACTAGCAGAATTAGACAATTACTTCCGCACAGCTTGTATAAATGCAAAATCAGTCAAGGTTGACCAAGTTGATCAGACGGCAGCAGTGATTTATCCAGTGATTTTGGGCGATCGTCTAGAAGTGATCTATTCCCTGCCTTCCTCCTCAACCAATCAGAAACGAGGTCAACAGTTACGTCATTACACAAAGATTCTATCCCAGAAAGAAGTCGAACAAAAACTTGATGAACTGCGGCAAAAATTAGAAACTCACTCGACTCCAGAGTTTAAGGTTCCCTCACTCGAAGTTTATGAGTGGATCATTAAACCGATTGAATCTGAATTGGAAAAACGCCAAATCAAAAACCTGGTGTTTGTTTTGGATGGTCCACTGCAAAATATTCCAATGGCGGCGTTGTATGATGGAAAGAGCTATCTTGTCGAGAAATATAACATTGCTCTGTCTCCAGGCTTAGAGCTATTAAACCCTCAACCTTTTGCACGCAGTGAACTCCGAACTGTTGCTGGTGGACTCAGCGAGGAAGTCAGAGACTTTCCGGCATTACCTGCTGTCAAACGCGAACTTGATGAAATTAAGTCAACAGTTCGCAACAGTGACGTGCTGCTTGACAAGAAATTTACCACCAGTGCGATTAAAGAGGCTGTTAAGTCGTTTAATGCGCCAGTAGTTCACCTCGCAACTCATGGTCAGTTTAGTTCTAAGCGAGAAGAAACCTTCATTTTGACTTTTGATGGTAGAGTGAATGTCAACGAGTTAAGTAACTTACTCAAAACTAGGGCAACTGACCAAAGAGGTGCAATTGAGCTACTTGTCCTGAGTGCTTGTTCAACGGCTGAGGGAGACAATAGAGCTGCATTAGGAATTGCTGGAATCGCTTTCCAAGCTGGGGCACGCAGTACATTGGCATCGCTTTGGGTTGTAGATGATCAGGCGACTGCTGACATCATGGGTGAGTTTTACAAGCAGTTAAGCAAATCCAACACCACTAAAGCAGAAGCCTTAAGGAATGCTCAACTGTCCTTGTTGAAAAATCCTTTGTACGATCATCCGTATTATTGGGCACCGTATGTTTTGGTAGGTAACTGGCTTTAACGCAGCTAGTACTGTCACAATCGGTTATTTCGCAATTTTGAGAATAATTTAGTTTTTTTCATACTTTTTGTACTGAAATTTGTCTTCCTGTTCCCTGTTCCCTAAAAATCCATAATGTGACACTTGAGGGTGCGGAATGTAGGTTAAAAATTTCGCAAACTGTATAAAACTTCTTCTACAAATTGGTATCGCTTTCGGAAGTCGTAGCACACCATTTTGTCTAAAACAACAGCCAAGTCTTCCCTAGTTTCTGCAAGATGTCGCCAAACGAGTTCTGTTGTAGTAGAGTCTCGTTCCAGGTATTTCGCAGGAGTCCCAGTTAAAGCTTGGATAGCAATCATTCCCAAAGCAAAGATATCGCTATTAAGCCTTGGCTGTCCCATAAACTGTTCAGGAGGTGAATATCCTATAGTACCGACTGCAACTGTCGGGTTCTCTGTTGGGTGTTGAGGCTGAATTTGTTTGACAGCGCCAAAATCAATCAGTACAGTTCGTTGATCTTTTTCTCGGTGCATCAAGTTGCTAGGTTTGATATCTCGATGGATAACACCGTGACTATGAACAAACGCCAGTATTTGCAAAACATCTTTCAGGAAATGCACCACTTGAGCATCAGAAAAACGTTTACCAGGAGTCAGTTCTTGATGTAAGGAATGTCCTTGGACATACTCTTGTACTAAATAAAATTGCTTATTTTCTTCAAAATAAGCCATCAATTGTGGAATCTGCTCGTGTTGACCTAAAGTCTCTAAAATTTCTGCTTCCGTTTTAAATAAACGCCTAGCAACATCTAAAAACAGATCGTCATTACGCGCAGGTTGCAAGTACTTAACGACACACAGAGGGTTACCTGGGCGATAAGTATCTTCGGCAAGATAGGTATAACTGAATCCTCCACAACCAAGTAATTCGATAATTTTATAGCGGTGATTCAGTATTCCCTGTAGTTGTAAGCCATTATGAATTCCGCCCTGTGTCTGCGTTCCATGACTTCCACCGTCCCGCAGAAGCGCTTGCAATAGGGAGATGGTTTCGTTTTGCTCTTGAATTTGAAGTGCTACTTTTTCTTGCTGTTGCTTGTTCTGGAATGATGTGTAAGCAAGAACACCTCCTTGGACGATAAGAAACCCTAAAAACGGGGATATTACTGGTACCCACCCTGCTTGAGTAAAGATGGCAAAACAACTCAAAAGCAGTATTGCTAAGGAAGCGGTTGTTGTTAACCCTAAATAAAGTGGATGTTGAATACGCGACGCCACAACTCCACCTATGACAGTCCAGCCCCAAATCCAGAGGATTTCTCCCCACTCAGGGAAAAACCAAAACAGTGGTCTTTTATTGGAAACAGCATCCAAAATTTGACTCACCATCTGAGCATGGATGATAACTCCAGACATTTTGCCAGAATTGTCTTGTTTGTTACCGCTGCTATAAGGTGTGATGCGAATGTCCTGGGAACTGGGCGCAGTTGAGCCAATCAAGATAATACGGTTTTTGACCAAACTTGGATTGATGCGATCGCCTAGCACATCTGTAAAGCTAACTTGTTGAGCAATGCTTTTCCTAGAACCGTAGTTTAGTAATATTTGAAAACCCCGATTATCAAGATTCCTGTAATTCCCTGAATCAGGTTCTAGACGTTGAAACACGGTATTACCCAGTTTAATTCTCTTTTCAGTAATTTCTGGTGGAATGTTTAAGTACTGTAGAGCTAATTGAAACCCTAGGGAACCTTGGGCTGCACACTTTGACTTGGGATCCGGGGTGGCTATGAGTAGATTTCGCCGAATCACCCCATCTCCATCTTCCGAGAAATCAGCGAATCCTACGGTTTCCGGTGCTACACCTTGTGGAGGTGGTACAGCAGGCTCTTTCTCATGACCAAGTTTGCAGATACTCACAATGCGCGAACTCTGTTTTATGTGACTTAAGAGATTCTGATGACCTGGTTCCACTGGTACATCGCGAAAAAAGTCTAAACCGATAACTTTTGCTTGATATTGCTCTAGTTTGCTCAAGACTGTAGTTAAAACATTGCCATTGGGCGATGACTGCTTTAAGTTTTGGATGTCATTTTCAGTAAATCCCACAATCAGGAGGCGCTTGTCTGATGCAACATCTGCACGGCTTTGCATCATCTGATCGAAAACTATCAGTTCCGGATGCTCTAACAATCCTAACTGTTGAGCGCCAACCAGCAACACACTCACGATTGCACTCGCAAAAACCGCAGGCTGTGTCAGTAGATTTCTGAAGCTGGCAAGCATAAGCAATGACCAATTTAATATATAAGAAATTATTATGTTTGTTTGACTGTTATGAATTCTTGCAAAAGTAGGACTGCTTACAGAGTAGTAAGAAGATGAGGTTTCTGTTTTCCAAAGTTCCTGTGTTTCTATTCTTCCATATCATTATGGTTCTTCAAAGAAAATTAAAGAAATTGAAAATTAATGATCATGCATCAATCACAACGCGTCCAATAGGATAAGAAATGCAAGTCAGAACGTAACCTTGTTGACGTTCACTCTCTTCTAAGGCTTCCGGTTCCCCTTCGGTGTAAATTTGTCCCTGTAACTTCAACTTCTTGCAGCTACCACACACTCCAGAACGGCAACTATTGCGGATTCTCACCCCCTGTTGTTCAGCCAAATTAAGAATCGATTCTTCGCCATCACTGTAGGCCTCTATTCTTGATTGAGAGAAAATCACAGAACTTTTGTTGGAAAACCTTGCTGCATCTCTACCCACATTTGAGTCAGAAACAGTTTCTCGGGGCAAATGTATAAAACTTTGTTTGAACCTATAGTCAACAACAGGAGTCACAGGATCATCCAAAGTGCTCACCACAGTCTGCTTAGAGATAGGAAATTTAGAACTTTTGCGCGGGGATCCAAAACTTTCCTCATGGTAGTTCTGCATCGGATAGTCAAAAGTTTGCAGGATCTGGTTAACGTTTTCCATAAAACCGTGCGGGCCACAGACATACACACTGCGCTCCCTAAAATCGGGTGCAACAACTTGTAGCATAGCTGTATCGAATCTGCCAGTTAAACCAAACCAAGTCTGCCCCGGTTCTTTGCGAGTTGTGGAAACCACCAAACGAAAATTTGGATGCCGTGCTGACATCAGTTCTAGTTCTTGCCGGAAAATGAAATCACGCAGGGTGCGGACACTATGAAAAAATATAATATCACAATCAGATGCAGTATCACATAGCCACCGGGACATAGACATCATAGGTGTGATACCAATCCCTGCGCTGAGAAACAACATTTTTGGGAGGGGGTTGGTGAAGCAGGTAAATTTCCCCAACGGTCCGTTACAGTGGATTCTACTGCCAACGGTCACATGATCGTGCAACCAGTTAGAAACCAAACCCTCTTGTAAAGTTGATTCACCAAGTGAACGAGGAACCCGTTTGACTGTGATTTCTAAGGTATGGGGACGAGACGGGCTTGATGAAATGGTGTAGGAACGCGAAACCTGTTTGCCATTGATTTCCTGTTTGAGGGTGACAAATTGACCTGGCTTGTAGGTGAACAACATCGGAGGCTGTGCTACAAAACGAAAGGTTTTCACATCATGTGTTTCATCTATCACACCTATGCAGATAACTGTTAACTCTCCCTTAACCCAGCGTTGCAGTTGGCTTGGCTCTACAATTGCCAGGGGCATAAATTCCTCCAGAGAGATATGGGAAGGTACCGGCTGACTTCCGGAGCGATCAACGAGGATTTGTTGTGCCTTTTGTTGTGATTCTATAAACGTTTTGTCTTCCTGTGTCCTCATTTGTGATATCATCAGCACAAAGCGACCAATTTGGATCTTGTCGCCTGGGTTGAGCAAATAATCCTGATTGATTTGAGCTTTTTCGCCATTAATCCGCGAACCACCGCTGCTAGCTAAATCAGCAAAATAATAATTTCCTCTTTTCATGGAAACTTTACCGTGCATCCGGCTGACTTCAGCAGCCTCTAAAAGCAAATCACAGTTCGCAAGGCGACCAATAAAACACTCCTGATTTGGTTTAGTTTCTGGTATTAAATCTACGTCTTTGAACTGGTCTGGTTTATTAGAGTCTATTAGCTTGATTTTAAGCATACCTGTGTGTATGAAAAAACGTTAATAATGAATATAAATTTTCTTTGTGTTTGGAATATACTCATATTCACCCTAACTCGTGTAACTCGAAAGTAAAAAGTGCAGCCATCCAAGGTTCATACTTTCAGCGTTGACTTTGGATGGCGACCACAGCTTCAGAACTTATGCAAAATGATGATAAATCACGGATGACCCCACCCCGGTTTTGTATCTTGCCAAAACCGCCCCTCTGCCCTTAACAAGGGGAGGGAATTAAGGGGAGCCAGTGCGTTGCGGAGGCGCTTTCGCCTGGGCGGGTTTCCCGACAGCCCAGCGTCTGGCGTTGAGGTTCCTCCTTTGGGTGCACCTGGCGTGAGGGGTTCTTCGCAGAGCGGAAATCATAACTAATGAACCGAACTCGATATAAGTCCTAACCTTTAAAGCTGAGTCACAGCAGCTGTATGCCCTAGACTTTCTTGAAGACGATGGCTCATTACTTGTAAGACATTGATCGCTAGTGGTGGATTATGTGAAAGCACCGCCTCAAAATCTTTTGCGTTGATAGCTAAGGCGCGAGTCCCTTGCTTGACCGCTACGACTGTTGCTACATAGTAGCTGTGGGTTAGGACTTCTAGTTCCCCTATGGTTTGTCCAGGCGAAATAGTCTGATTATTCGCTGTATTGCCTGAAAGTAGCATTGCCTCGCCATCAATCAGGATTATGAGTTCAACAGCAGTGACTCCTATTCTGCAAATTTCCTGTTGGGGTTGATATTCGCGTACGGTTGCATTGTGAGCAAGTTCAACCAAGACATTTGCCTTTGGTGCCTGGAAGAAACTGCTGTTATAAAGCCATAGCAACTTTTCTAGGGTTCCTGTTGACTGGGCGATTGCCTGCGGCAGAGCTACGCTTAACGCATCTCCCTGTAGAGGTTGCATTTGCCATTGTACCAGGAGAAACAAATCATCTTCACTGCTAAACCTAATAATATCTCCCTGTTTCAGTTGCTTTTGCTGGTCGTGGATATGTTCTTTACCAATACGCAGACCATTACCGCTTCCCAAATCCTTAACGCTGACACCCGTTTGATCTAGATAAAATATAGCGTGCTGTCGGGAAACACGGTTATCCAAGATCACAATATCATTCTCGTGTCCTCGTCCGACTCGAATTGTCGGCTGTTGAAAAATTCGCCTTTCTGTGCGTTCCATTTCTTTGATCTGAGCAATCAAAGTTGGTACATCAGCAGGTTGCTTGCGTTGCTGATTCTGACCAAGAATGATTTGGGCGGTTTCTTGTACCAGCCAATCTTTATTTTCCTTGGAATGCAGTATTTGACGAGCTTGCTGCATCGCAACAGGAGTATTATGCTGATCCAGAGCATAAAGACTGGCGGCTTGCACCAACGGGTCTAAGTCCTGTAGGAGTTCAAGCAAGATTTGATCAATTGCTTTTGAACGAGGTACACGTGTATTCGTTGATTGATTGGTAACATCCAGAGAATAGCGTTTTGCTTGTGACTCGTTAGCAGTGCTAGCGCCAACGTCAAGTTGTGTTGATATTTGCACCAAGGGACTGAGTTGATCTTGTTGTTGTAATGAAGTCAGGACTCTTGGATTTAAACGCTTGCGCCAGCTTAAGTGCTCATCGTTAGATTCCAAAATTTCTACAATCACATTTGCCGCTAGTACGCCTGTTGAACGAGCAATGTTGAGAGCTTCAGGAGATTGTTTTAAAAATTCTAAAATGCGAAGTAACTGAGTGGCAATGAGTTTTTTCTTCTCTTGCACTGCTTTTCTTAGCAAAACATAAACAGGTGCTTGGCGATTGGGCACTGAGTTGTAGAGTATCTGATCCCGTACTGCCAATTCTTGCAATTGAGCCAAAAGTGTTTCTGCTGTGCGCAGCAGTACACCTTTTTGATTCAACATCTGGGCCAAGACTTGTTCGTGCTCATCTACATTAATGGCATACTCCTGTCTCAACGTCTGGATTTGCTTTTGCTTGCGATCAATTGCGTCTGGCGGAGATATCCCTCTTTGTGACTGTTTTTGGATAAGCATTTCTAACGCACGCCGATAACTCTCAATACGCAATTTATTTTCACGACTAGGTTGCTTTTGCGGCGTGAGTAAGGTTGGATCTTCTACGTTAAGTTCTGCTAAAACAGAGTAATGATCCTCATCAGTGATGTTCAATTGGTTTCGCAAATCTTTAAGAGCATGTAAACTCTGTGCATAACTCATATTCCCCTCTTCCAGGGCATCACGTAAAACTCCTTGGTAAACTCGTACTTGATCTACACGCCTAAAACCAGGCAGGACTTTCGCCAATACGTACACTTCATCTGGAATCAAATCTTGTAATGAACGTCCATCAAGCAACTTAGACCAGTCTACTGCTAGTTTGTTCAACTGTCGGCGCAAATTATTTGCCAGACTTTCACGAGCATAACGCTGTTTGCTACCACTCAAACTACGCTCCAGCCATAAGCTACTGACAAGCACGCTGAGAATATTGAGCACGATGATAGCCCAATCTGGCAGTGGACGAAAAATGGGGCGAATGCCAAAGATAAAAAAGACATTAAAGGCTATAAAAGTACACAAGACAAAACAGACGTGCAGGACTTGTTCTTCATCATGGTATTTGTTTTTCTTTTTCAGATAAGTTCTATACGCTTTTTCTAAAAATTCCCCTACTAAATAGCTCGCAGCGCAAAAAACAGCAAGGGTCAAAGGAGCTGCTATGATTTTGGGAATAGGAATTGGGCGACCAAAGATGTAAAATCCTGGGTTGAACAGTGTGCGTAACGGATTTTGGTCATAAAGCCATCCACCAGAAAAATAGTATTCCCAATTACCAGAGTATAAGTAAAAGAAGACGTAGTATCCCAACATCAAACCGAAGTAACCGTAAAATACTAGCTTCTGATCTGGTCTGGTAATTCCCTCCCAGTAAGAACGCTCTGCGTCAATGTCGATACAAGGAGATTGACAACTCACACAGGCACTCTTTTCGTTACCTGAACTATCGACAGTTCTACACGTAGACTGGGTGATGCTTTGTGGCGGTTGAAGGTGGGCTTCACTCCCCAGCAAGCCCCGTCGTCCTGTAAAAAACATTTGTACAGGTGCCATTGGGCAAAAGTACTGACACCAGCTTTTTCCCTTGTAAAGAAAACCTACAGTCATGGCTGAGGCGATGGTAAATAGCAGGAAAAAGCCCATTGCTATGCGATCGCCATTCACAAACAAAATACGGATATTCAACCCCAAATACAACAAACCAAATTGCAGGAGTAAGTAATTTCGACCAAGCCAAGACTCTTTTTCTATACCTGCCAATTCAGAACGAACACTACCTGTTTCTGGGGAAACCGTTTTACGCTTGCGTTGGATTCCTAGCGCCCGTGGAATTTGAGAGAAGAAATATAATGGACAAATCCGCCGCCAAAATTCATGACCGAACACTAGCAAAATCACAATTGCACTCGGGATAACGATTGTCCAAAAAATGCGTGCACCTACACTATAGGGCTGTTCTGTTAGACACACGCCTTGAACTTTCAGACAGGTTGATGCATCTGGGTAGTTGTTGAAATCAAGATGAATAGAACTTGTAAACCAAGGTGAGATTGGGGCGTAGAATAAAGAGAAAATTAACATCAGCCAGCCGATTGCAAGCAGCCACCTGATGAAGTGCATCTTTGTTTCTGAAACTTGACTAATCATTGTTTTGGCTTGTATTTAGTAATCGTTGGTACTGATCACCCATCAAAAATTCCCCATTCGCATGCGCCAATGTTGTCTGGTACACATTTGTTGAGAGAGGGCTTTACGTGTGAAAATTTGATATTGTAGATATTATGATGGATGAACCGGTGTACTGTATTCGTGTCAAGTTCTAAGACACAATAGTATAAAATTTTTAATAGTTATTTATGAATCATTCTGGATTTTTACAAATCGTTGCTACAACCCAATAGAAGCAAGCAATATTAACTTTGAGATATATCAGAATAAAAAGATAAGGTGCATATTTTCAAAAGATTACCTCTACAATATTGTTAGCGAAACACAGTATGGTGGGAAAAGCTTTGTTAGATGCATCTACCACCAAGGTTTTCACCATAGCGAGTTATTCTTATGAAGACCTTTTTGCCATACACATTTATGACAGTCCCCTTGGCTGCCATAATAGGCTTTTCTTTCCTCATTCCTTTAATTCCTGCAGAGGCTCGGATAACATTCAAAGCTCCAGCCGCTTTAGGAGTACCTGGTAGGCGTGTAGCGGGTGCCTCACGGAAACTGGAGCAATGCTTACTAGATAACAAGCCTTTAACTGCTATAGTACCTCAATCTAACATAGGATTAACAACAGCCGCAAACCCTGTACTACTATTCTATGTTCCTAAAACTTCTGCGCAAGCACAATTAGAACTGGTTGTACTAACCGCAGATGAAAAGAACATTGTTACCAAGCAGTACTATAAACCGAGTAGTAAAGCTGGAGTTGTCAGTATTCCCCTGACTAACGCCTCACTAGAAGTCGGTAAAAACTATCATTGGTCTTTCTCAATTATTTGTGATTCTAAAGCACGTTCTCGTGATCACTTCGTGCATGGAGGAATTAAACGCATTCAAGCGGAACCTGGATTGACAACGCAGCTAAAAAATGCCAGTCCGCAACAGGTTGTCAATGTTTATGCACAAGCAGGAATTTGGCAAGATAGCGTTGCCAAGTTGGCTGGTTTGCGTTACTCTCGTCCCAATGATGCAGAATTAAAAGCTGATTGGGAAGGGTTGTTACAAGGTGCAGAATTAAAAGCTGATGTGGTGAATGCCCCCTTGCTTCAAGGACAGGAAGCACCACAACTTCAATAGATGTCGTTGGGGCGCTCGCTTACCTTGCAGCAAAAAATGCCTGACTACCCAACTTAGTGGTCTATCGCATTAATTATGAGCGTTTTTAAAATTACAGAAATCTTGTAGAGACGTTGCATGCAACGTCTCTACAAACCATCAATAATAATGACATATGGGAATCCGATTTGATTTGGTGAAAAAATTTAAGTGTTTGTAGAGTGTATTAGAGTGCATAACGCACCAAAGCCTTGTGATGGTGCGTTAGCCACCAGGCATAACGCACCCTACTACGTACACTTCAAAAATCAAATATGAGTCTTTAAGACACTAGGTCTGGCAAATGCCATATTTTGTATGGTGGCTAAAGGTTAATCTAGCGACTAAAACTATAAATCTTCTGAGTCCCTAACTGCTCACAACAAATAGACGAAGGTAATGTCCCTACAGGGAACGTCTGCCGATCCAATTGCACTTGTAAGTTTGTCAGAGGATCAACACCAGGCGAAATCAAGAATTCTAGCTTTTGGATGTAAGGCAAAGCCACGAGTTCATCCAAAATTTGGCTGACTGCTTGCGCATAGGGATGACCTTTGTGCTGATACCAATCATGTGTTGCAACGTTTGCTTGGTCAAAACCTAAGTGCACAATTAAGGATGGCTTATCAAACAGGGCGATCGCCAACGGACGTGCTTCCTCCTGTAACAATAAGTCACGAGTTTTTGCTAAATGTCGCAGTTTCTCTAAGCGCTCGTAGCGTTCCGTCACCGCTTCAGGATCATCTTGCCAATTGATCGCCACTGTTAACAGAAAAGTCTGTAACAACATATGACCCAGTTTTTTCGCCTTGGTTGTCAGGTAATAGGAATTGTAGTCGTTTGCCTCAATCAATAACGGCACGCGATCCACAACTTCCAACTTATAACCTTTCAACCCTGCAATTTTACGGGGATTATTGGTAATCAAACGAATCTTATGGACTCCCAAATCCATGAGCATCTGTGCTCCCATACCATAGTCTCGCAAATCGGCGGGGAATCCCAAACGCTCATTCGCTTCTACGGTATCTAGTCCCATATCCTGCAACGAGTAAGCTTTCAATTTGTTAACCAGCCCAATCCCCCGTCCTTCTTGGCGCAGGTAAACAACGACACCTTGCCCTGCATTTTCAAGCATTTTCAGTGCTGCTTGCAACTGCATCCGACAGTCACAGCGTAAAGAACCCAAAGCATCTCCAGTTAGGCATTCGGAATGCATCCGCACCATAACTGGGTTATCTCCAAATTCAGCAGGATTACCCTTGACAACTGCAACGTGTTCTGTATTATCTAGAGTATGACGGTAAGCGTAAATTTGAAAATTACCAAACTGAGTGGGTAAATCAGCAACAGTTTCACGCTTGATCAGGCGGTCGTGCTGGAGGCGGTAACTGATTAAGTCCGCTATGCTGATAATTTTGAGATTGTGATGCTTAGCATACTCAACTAACTGAGATAGCCGCGCCATCGAACCGTCAGGGTTTTGAATTTCACAAATAACGCCAGCAGGGTATAATCCGGCTAGTCGAGCTAAATCAACAGCAGCTTCGGTATGTCCTGCGCGTTTGAGTACGCCTCCAACCTTTGCGCGAATCGGGAAAATATGACCGGGACGGCGTAAATCTACAGGTTTTGTTCCTGGGTTGATAGCAACTTGGATTGTGCGGGCGCGGTCTTCTGCAGAAATGCCAGTGCTTACGCCTAAGTGAGGTGCCGCGTCAATGCTCACTGTGAAAGCCGTTTGGTTAGTGTCGGTGATGTTGGTCACCATCAATGGTAAATCTAATTCATCGAGGCGATCGCCCATCATTGCCAGACAAATCAGCCCCCTGGCCTCTACTGCCATGAAATTAATAATGTCAGGAGTAGCAAATTGGGCAGCACAAATCAAATCGCCTTCATTTTCTCGATTTTCATCGTCTACCACCACAATCTGGTGACCAGCTTTCAAGTCAGCCAAGGCGGCATCAATCGAATCAAATTCAAAGGTTTGGTTTGAAGTGGTGTTAAGCTGCGACACAGAGGAATTCCAGCTATAAGTCCGTAGAATTTTTTAACAAATGCTTATCTTCTGATTGTAGCTCTTCTAGATACTTCAGAAGCATTTCATAGCTAAGATTCGATAACATACCGATAAAAGCCTGCGGCGATACCGTTGGATTTTATGATAACTGAGTGCAGCAAGAACTAAACAGCAATAAGTCTTTAAATAGAAAAATTCTGATAAAGACGGGTTGACCTATTCAAAAAGGATTTAGGAGTTATGGGCAATTCTAGACGCGTAAAAGTTGGGATTGTTGGCGCGTCAGATTACGGCGGAGTACAGTTAGTGCGACTACTGATGGATCATCCAGAAGTTGAACTCGTTTACTTAGGTGGGGATAATAACGCAGGAAAATCGTTTGCGGATCTCTACCCACATTTAGCTCACATAGTTAACCAACCGATAGAGCCTGTAGAACCAGAAACTATGCGAGAGCGTTGTGAGGTAGTGTTTCTGGCTCTACCAAATGGTTTGGCTTACAAAATCGCTCCACAATTGTTGGACAAAGGATTGATAGTACTGGATTTGAGTGCAGACTATCGCTTTAGGGATTTGGCAACTTATACAAATTGGTATGGTGCCCAGAGAACAGATCTTGCAACAGCAGCCACAGCAGTTTATGGATTACCAGAATTGTATCGCGATCGCATTAGCGAAGCACAACTGATTGCCTGTCCTGGTTGCTATCCCACCGCTAGTCTCTTGGCACTTTCACCACTTCTCAAGCAAGGGCTAATCGTACCAGAAACAGCTATTATTGATGCCAAGTCAGGCACTTCTGGCAGTGGGCGTCAAGCAAAAGTCAATATGTTGCTTGCTGAGGCAGATAACTCCTTTGCCGCTTACAACGTCGTCCGTCACCATCACACCCCAGAAATCGAGCAGATTTGTAGTGATTTAGCAGGACACGAAGTCACCATCCAATTTACACCACACCTTGTTCCTATGGTGCGCGGCATCTTAGCAACGGTGTATGCTACATTGCGAGACCCAGGTTTAGTGCGAGATGATTTAATTACAATTTACAGAGCCTTCTACCGTAACTCTCTTTGGGTGAAAGTCTGTGATCCAGGCGTTTATCCCCAAACAAAATGGGCTAGCGGCAGTAACCTATGTTACATAGGTATAGAAGTTGACCCACGTACTCGACGTGTGATTGTTATGTCAGCAATTGATAATCTAATTAAAGGACAAGCAGGTCAAGCTATCCAGTGTCTCAATATCATCATGGGCTGGGATGAAACACTGGGGTTGCCGAAGTTGGGGTTTTATCCGTAATTCGGGACGAGGGGACAAACTACGGTGTACACACATCTTGCGTTTTTCACCTCACCCTTGCTTTTTGCATCGTGGGGACCCCTAAGCCCCCGTTGTAGCACAAGCGCGTGAGGGATACCCGACAGGGCAGGGTCAGGTTTTGAGCGCGAGTGCGTCTCGCACCAGGAGTCATCCAAGACAATATATATTATGGACATTTTTAATGTTTAATTGTCTATGAGCAACTTGCCTCTCAATATCCCCGCAAATCTGAAAGTCTCCGAAGAGCAATTCATACTCCTCGCTGCTGCTAACCGAGACGTACAGCTAGAACGAACTGCCACAGGAGAATTAATTATCATGCCCCCTACGGGAGGAAATACAGGTAAGCGCAATATAGATATTGAAGGACAACTTTGGTTTTGGAATCGCCAATCTAAACGTGGTATTGCTTTTAATTCCTCAACTGCTTTTCGACTTCCCAATGGTGCAGAACGTTCTCCCGATGCACCTTGGGTGACTCAAGCCAGATGGGATACATTAAAACTAGAAGAACAAGACTCCTTTCCACCACTTTGTCCAGATTTTGCAATTGAATTACCTTACATAAGTGACAACATGGAACCGCTACGCAAAAAAATGCAAGAATACATTGATAATGGATTGCGTCTGGGTTGGTTAATTGATACAAAAAATAAAAAAGTAGAAATTTATCGGGCCTTACAGCCAGTGGAAGTGTTGGATAATCCAACAACTTTATCAGGATAAAATGTTTTACCTGGGTTTGTTTTAGATTTACAAGTTGTGTTTAGTTAACTAGATCGGCGCGAAAAAACCAAACTATTGATAGCGTATTTCTACCCAAGACTGAAGAACTACCCATTTATTTTGCTGAGGTACAATTTCAACCAGATAAAAGATTTTACTCACGTTTGTTCACGGAAATCTTTAACTATCTTGATAAAACAGAATTAACCAATACTTGGTGTGGTGTTGTCATCTTCCCCAATCGCAAGGTTGACACTGGAGATACCAAAAGATATACAGAATTACCCTCATCACCACGAGTAACTCGCATCTATCTTGACGAATTAACTTCAAGTGCGCCATCATCAATCCCAATTGAGACAGTCAAATTAATTATCGAACCAGAATCAACAGCGACAACAAAAGCTATAGAGATAGTCAACAGCGCCCGAAAACAAATTATAGATGCAGCCCAACAACGAGAAATTATAGAATTGATAGAAAAGATATTAATCTACAAATTGCCCAGCTTGAGCCGGGAGGAGATGGAAAAAATGTTCGGATTAGGCGAGTTGAAGCAAACTAGATTTTATCAAGAAGTTTTTGCTGAAGGTAAAGAAGAAGGTAAGCTCGAAACCATACCTCAGTTATTGGCTTTGGGTTTGAGTATTGAACAGATAGCTCAAGCGCTATTGCTGGATGAACAAGTTGTAAGGCAAGCCGCACAACCGAAATTATAAAGTGCGATTGAGTACTATTTGATGCCACAAAAAGTACCGAGGCTTTTGTCAACGACATAAACCAAAAGTCAAACCAACACAAAACAAGTCAAAAATCAAAAGAATATCCTTACTTTTGACTTTTGACTTCCCGTCAGGGCGTGGCATTTGTGGTAGATAAGTTTATCCAAGCTAATACAGCATTTGACGGAAGTTAGATTAATGAGCTATAAAAGAAAGTGCTGTAGCACTCTATCCTAGATACAAGCATTCATACGGCATCCCCAAATCCGCCCCGGGGGTTGATGAATCTCGCTCCTACTCGAACTCGCCCTCGCCGCCGACAAATCCGCCCCCAAAGCGCCGACAACAGCCGACAAGCCCATCGCCAGACAAACCCGCCGAATCTTTATGCTTTTCATCTGATTTTTATTCTTATAAAGGATAATAATCTTTTGTAATAATATGATACCGTTTTTTGGATACCTACAAAAAATACTTCCAAAAAAGATTCACAAAATTTAAAAATTAAGGCAATCAGTGGGGGCTTGAACCACCACTGATTAAAAAGGTTAATTCGGTCCTAATCCCACAGCACCAGCATAAACGGCGAGTTCGCCCAACTCATCCTCAATACGTAGCAAACGGTTGTATTTTGCTACCCGTTCGCTGCGACATAGGGAACCCGTTTTGATTTGACCTGCGCGGGTGGCGACCGCTAAGTCAGCAATTGTTGTGTCTTCTGTTTCGCCAGAACGATGGCTAATAACTGAACGAAAACTGTTACGAGTCGCCAAGTCAATAGTTTGCAAAGTTTCTGTTAACGAACCAATTTGATTGAGTTTAATCAAAATCGCGTTAGCAGCTTTGAGTTCGATTCCTTTTTGCAAGCGCGTGACGTTGGTGACAAACAAGTCATCACCTACCAACTGCACGCGAGAACCAAGCTTCTGGGTGAGTAACTGCCAATTTTGCCAATCTTCCTCATGCAAGCCATCTTCAATTGACACAATGGGGTATTGGTCAACCAGTTGCGCGAGATAATCAACAAACTCACCCCCAGAGTGAGGTTTACCGTCGTAGACATACTGCCCATCTTTGTAAAACTCACTTGCAGCAACATCCAATGCCAAAGCGACTTGTTCTCCTGGTTTGTAACCAGCTTTCTCAATCGCTGCAACCAGTAATTCCAGTGCTACCTGATTCGATTCCAAATTAGGGGCAAAACCGCCTTCATCCCCAACACCAGTCAGTAAACCTTTCTCATCTAACACTTGACTCAGGGTAGCAAACACCTCCGCACCCCAGCGCAATGCTTCTCGGAAAGAAGACGCCCCAATCGGGACAACCATAAACTCTTGAAAATCTACGTTATTTGCTGCGTGTGCACCACCGTTAATCACGTTCATCAGGGGTACTGGTAACAAATTCGCCAATGGACCGCCTAAATAGCGATAGAGAGGAATTCCTAAAGACTCAGCCCCGGCTTTGGCTGCTGCTAAGGAAACCGCTAGAATCGCATTAGCACCAAGATGGGATTTATTGGAGGAACCATCTAAGGCAATCATCGTGCGATCAAGCAGTTCCTGGTTGAGGGCATCCATTTTGAGCAACTTTGGAGCAAGTGCTTCTTTAACGTTTTGCACCGCCTTGAGGACGCCCTTACCCCCATAACGTGCCTTATCCTTATCCCGCAGTTCGTGCGCTTCAAAAGTGCCAGTAGACGCACCACTGGGAACCTGCGCCAATCCTACAGCACCGTTGACCAAATGCACTTCTGCTTCAATTGTTGGTCTACCCCGAGAGTCAAGGATTTCACGGGCAACAATACCTTCAATCGCAGTGTCAAACATCTGTTCTTCATCCTTTGTTTAGCGTGCGTTCTTTCTGCTGTTTACAAAAAGTTAAATGCGGATCTCCGACCATCTAGCATATGCCTTCCGTGGAGTTTATGCGCGGAGGTTAACGAAGATTTCCACTGGGTTTGGGGGATCAGGAGAATAAGGGGAACATATCGTAGCACACTCTGTTACTCCCTCCCTCACTCCCTTATCCTCCTCAATTTTTTTGCATCTACCCTGCAAATATATGTATTCCCTAACAAGAGGAAAAGACAATGACCCAAAAGAAAACTGACCCTTATCCAGCTTTAACGGAAATTCCTGCCGGATATCTCAACATCATGGGCTATATCGATGAATCAGAGGTGAATGGTCCTGGATGTCGTGCTGTTGTTTGGGTGCAGGGGTGTTTGCGGGAGTGCCCAGGTTGTTTTAATGTTGAGTCCTGGTCATTTGAAATGAATCAACTTATATCCGTTGACAGCCTTGCTGAAAAAATTTTGAGCAATCCTCGCAATCAAGGAGTGACATTTTCTGGAGGAGAACCTTTTTGGCAAGCCCCTGCACTGGCTGTTCTTGCTTCTAAGATCAAAGCAGCTGGACTGAATGTGATGTCTTTTTCTGGGTTTACTCTAGAGCAGTTACAATCCCAACATGCCCCAGCTGGCGCTCAAGATCTCTTGGATCAGTTGGACATTTTAATTGATGGTCCATACATCCAGTCGCTAGCACTGAATTCTCCTGATTCTCCTGTTTCTTCTAGCAATCAACGTGTTCACGTCTTTAATCCTGCTTTGAAAAATAAAATTACCTGGGCAAGCGACCAAATAGAAGTTCATATTTTCAAAGATGGTAGCCGTTTGATTACTGGCTACCGAGGAGGGCTGGAGTTGTCTGATTAAGCTTATCCCCCGACTGAAATACGGAGAATTTTGGTCTTTTGTCATTTGTTTTTTGTAATCCTAGTGACCAATGACTACTCCCTTCCGGGCAGAAAAATACTTGATTTTAAACCCCAGAGGCGGAGAGTACACACCAAAGAAGAGTAAATTACACCGGTTTTCTGTAAGGTGGGCATTGCCAACCCGGAGGGTTGGCAGTTTTTACCCTGCGGGAAGGCGTTCCGCCTACAACGGGGGGAACCCGACAGCTAGTCCACGGGCGGGGGGGAACCCCCGCACGGCGCTGATCTTTGCAACGGACTGCGAAGCAATATCTCAAATGTCTATCACATAAGCTTTTGGTGGCAATGCCCAACGCCAGATGCTATCTCCTATGCCCTGCGGGCACGCTACGCTAACAAAGACGCTGCACGTTCAAAGTAGCGTGCGCCTTGCGCTTACAAGCCTGGAAACCCCTCCAACGCACTGCTTCCCCTACGATTTGTGGTCTATTCATATGAAAACCACTGTACTATAGGTAATCTTAGACCCGGAAGGGAGTAATAACAAATGACTTCTCCAGATGAGGACAGTTGCCGGATTACAATATCAGCGGAACCACAAAACATTAAGGCAAAGGGGATAATCATGCGCTTACTACACACAATGCTGCGTGTTGGCAATCTTGAAGAATCGCTGAAGTTTTACTGTGACCTGTTGGGAATGAAGCTATTGCGGCAAAAAGACTATCCTGGGGGAGAGTTTACTTTAGCTTTTGTGGGCTACGGTGATGAAAGCGAGAACACCGTGCTAGAACTTACTTATAACTGGGGTGTAGAAAAGTACGATTTGGGAGATGCTTACGGGCATATTGCCATTGGAGTTGATGATATTTACACAACTTGTGAGGAAATAAAAAAGCTTGGTGGTAAAGTTGCACGCGAACCAGGACCAATGAAACACGGTTCTACAGTTATTGCTTTTGTGGAAGATCCAAATGGGTATAAAGTAGAACTAGTTCAGGCGAAACTTCAGGAAGATGCTGTGAAACAAGAAACAGAACCGCAAATGATAAATCAGTAAGGTATTCACAAATATAAAAGTATAGGTGTGATGGAGTTCAGCCTCAAGCAATGCCTACAGCAAAGAATTCGTTCTAGAAGTTCTAGAAAATTTTTGGCTTGGAGTTTACTCATTTGGGGAATTCCTAGCCAAATCGTCTTTTTTCCAAAACCAGCCAATTCTTTACCGAATCCAAAGCAGCAAGAAACTGCTGTTTCGATTTTTCTAGCGGAAAATGACCTGTATGAGCTTAGGATACCAGAGAAATTTGAAGAGTCTGCTCACTGGCCAACACCGGCAGAATTTCCAGAAGCATCTGTAACATCCTTCGATACAGAGTCCGAATCTATAAACAAATCTGGTAATCTGAACAAAAATGCTCAGGTGTCAGATCAGCAGTTTTCGGGCAACGAGTCTGGTAATCCTGACAGAAATACCAACACGTCACCTCCGCAGCCTTCGGTTTCGGAATTGTCTGATGTTCAACCGACTGATTGGGCATATCAGGCGTTGCGATCGCTCATGGAACGCTATGGTATCATCTCTGGCTATCCGGGTCACACGTTTGGTGGAAACCGTCCTATGTCTCGCTATGAGTTTGCGGCGGGTTTGGTGGCTACGATGGATAAACTCGATAGCCTGATTGCTAATGGTATTCGCAATCAGTCGATTCAGGAAGACTTGGTAACTTTACGACGGTTACAAAGAGAATATCGTTCAGCTTTGGAGGACTTGCAAAAGAGACTCAACAAAATGGACGATCGCGTGACACGACTGGAAGCAAATCGATTTTCCGCAACAACAAAACTTCAAGGTCAAGTTATTGTTGCTTTTACACAAGGTAGTAACGCCAATTCTACGATTGTATCCCGCGAGCGGTTAAATTTACTAACTAGCTTTAACAGCAAAGATTTACTTCTCACTCAGCTAGAATCTGGTAACAATGGCGGTGATGCTATTACTAGGGCACATAAGAGGAAGAATCTGAACCTCTTGGGAACGAGTGGTTTAATCGCCAGTGGTGGCGGACTGGATTATGTAGATGTTGACTCCGATCTCAGGCTAAGACGCTTGTACTACTCCTTTCGTCCCGTGTCAGATTTATCTGTGACGATTGGAGCAAAAATGTCTCCACGGGATTTTATTGACGGTAACAAGTATGCTAACAACGAAGCGGTTGATTTTAGTTCCAGTTTTTTTCTGAATAACCCTTTGATTGTTCAAAACCAAATTGACCGAAACGGGGGTGCAGGCGTGGCGATATCCTGGAATCCAGGTGGTAGTTCATTGACAATTCGTTCTCTCTACATCGCTGCTGATGCAAATCTCGCCAATTCAAATGCCAGTGGTGGTTTATTTAAGGATAGATATCAAGCCAGTGCGGAAGTGGAATACTCACTCAGCAATCAACTGGCATTGAGACTACAATATACTAGAGCCGAAATCAACAACACCGACATTAACGCCTTCGGGGTTAATGCCGAATATGCCCTGAACCGGAATATAGGCATTTTTACTCGCCTGGGATTTGGGAGTTACCAAGGGTTCAACACCGCGATCAACCAAGATTTGGATATCAATCCTTTTAGTTGGGCGGTGGGCTTTGGTATTCGTAACCTCGTGATTCCCGGTACATTTGGGGGTCTCGCCGTAGGTCAACCTTTCGTCACCGATGGTTTGGGAAACACCACCCAGACAAATATTGAGGCATTCTACAATCTGGAGCTGAGCGACAATGTTAGTATCACACCCACATTTTCAGTAGTCACAAACGCAAATAACGATAGCTCGAATAATACTATCTGGCAAGGTGCCTTGAGAACGGTGATTTCTTTTTAAAGTCAGTTCCGAGTCATAATCAAAGGGTTTATTGCAAAGCATCCTCAAATTGCAACCGCAGATACAAGCGGAAACACCCCAAAAATGATTGGATATTAATTTGACATCCGTAAGTTAGTTTAAAATTCAAAATCTAAAATCTAAAATCTAAAATTGTAAAGATGCAGCCTACTGATCCAAATAAATTTACTGATAAAGCCTGGGAAGCAATTGTCAAATCACAGGATGTTGTGCGAGCATATCAACAACAGCAACTTGATGTTGAACATTTACTCATTGCGTTATTAGAGGAACCGACTGGACTAGCAACACGTATTCTCGGTCGTTGCGAAATTGACGCCTCGCGCTTGCAACAGCAAGTAGAAGGATTTACCCAACGTCAACCGAAAGTGGGTAAAGCGGATCAACTCTATCTTAGTCGTAGCTTAGATACATTATTAGACCGAGCTGAAGAAGCAAGAGCTAGGATGAAAGATTCCTACATCTCTATTGAACACCTGCTTTTAGCTTTTGCAGAGGATGAGCGCATCGGACGACGGATATTTAAAAGCTTTAACTTAGACACTGCAAAGCTAGAGGCTGCTATCAAAACGGTTCGGGGTAGCCAAAAGGTGACCGACCAAAACCCAGAGTCTCGTTACGAAGCTCTGCAAAAGTTTGGCAGAGACTTGACAGAACAAGCAAAATCTGGTAAGTTGGATCCGGTAATAGGGCGTGATGATGAAATCCGCCGACTAATACAAGTATTATCTCGTCGTAGTAAGAATAACCCTGTATTGATTGGTGAACCTGGTGTAGGGAAGACGGCGATCGCAGAAGCATTAGCACAACGTATTATTAACGGTGATGTACCAGAATCTTTGAAAAATCGCCAACTCATTGCTTTAGATATTGGTAGCTTGATTGCTGGAGCAAAATACCGGGGGGAATTTGAAGACCGATTAAAATCTGTCCTCAAGGAAGTGATAGAATCCAATGGTCAAATTGTGCTGTTTATTGACGAACTGCACACCGTTGTCGGCACTGGTTCCACCCAACAAGGGGCTATGGATGCAGGAAATTTACTCAAACCCATGCTAGCGCGGGGAGAACTTCGCTGCATTGGTGCAACAACTTTGGATGAGTACCGTAAATATATAGAAAAAGATGCGGCTTTGGAACGGCGTTTTCAGCAAGTCTTTGTTGATCAGCCGAGTGTGGAAAATACCATTTCTATTCTGCGGGGACTCAAAGAGCGCTACGAAGTCCATCACAATGTTAAAATTTCTGATTCAGCCTTGGTAGCTGCAGCAACGCTATCTGCACGTTACATTTCTGATCGCTTTTTGCCAGATAAGGCGATTGACTTGGTGGATGAAGCAGCAGCACAGTTGAAAATGGAGATAACCTCCAAACCGACGGAATTGGAAAATATCGACCGACGGTTGATGCAGCTAGAAATGGAAAAGCTGTCGTTGGCTGGGGAAGAGAAAGCTACAGTTCAAACGAAAGAGCGTTTGGCGCGAATTGAACAAGAAATTGTCAATTTGACAGAAAAACAGCAAGAATTGAATGGACAGTGGCAAGGTGAAAAACAGTTACTGGAAGCGATTAGTGCGTTAAAGCAAGAAGAAGAAAAACTGCGGTTGCAAATTGAACAAGCAGAACGCGCTTATGATTTGAATAAAGCCGCACAGTTGAAGTATGGGAAGTTGGAGGGAGTGCAGCGCGATCGCGAAGCCAAAGAAGCACAGTTGCTAAAAATTCAAAGTACGGGTACAACCCTGCTACGGGAACAAGTGACAGAAGCTGATATTGCTGAAATCGTCGCGAAATGGACAGGAATTCCTGTCAATCGCCTGTTGGAATCTGAACGGCAAAAATTACTGCAACTTGAGTCACATCTACATCAGCGAGTTGTGGGACAACAAGAAGCTGTTTCTGCTGTCTCAGCAGCAATTCGTCGTGCGCGTGCGGGAATGAAAGACCCCAGTCGCCCGATTGGTTCGTTCTTGTTCATGGGACCTACAGGAGTTGGTAAAACAGAACTCGCCCGCGCTTTAGCGCAGTTTCTCTTTGATTCTGATGATGCTTTAGTGCGTTTGGATATGTCCGAGTATATGGAGAAACACTCTGTTTCTCGGTTGGTTGGTGCGCCTCCCGGATATGTAGGCTACGAAGAAGGTGGTCAACTTTCCGAGGCTATTCGCCGTCGTCCTTACTCAGTGGTGCTATTGGATGAAGTGGAAAAAGCTCATCCCGATGTGTTTAATATTTTGTTGCAGGTTTTAGACGACGGGAGAATTACTGACTCGCAGGGACGAACGGTTGATTTCCGGAACACTGTCATTGTCATGACGAGTAACATTGGTAGCGAACACATACTGGATATATCTGGTGATGACGCCAATTATGAAAAGATGCGGAACCGAGTGATGGATGCTTTGCGATCGCACTTCCGTCCAGAATTCCTCAACCGCGTTGATGACACCATTCTCTTCCACACCCTCAGCCGCAGTGAAATGCGACATATCATCCGTATCCAACTCAAGCGAGTGGAAAATCTTCTCCAAGAACAGAAGATTTCCTTGGAAATATCTTCAGCCGCTTGTGATTACCTTGTGGAAACAGGATATGATCCAGTATACGGCGCACGTCCGATAAAACGGGCACTTCAGCGAGAAATAGAAAACCCTGTCGCGACTAAGCTATTGGAGAATACTTTTGTCCCTGGCGACACAATTGTGATTGACAAAGCGGATCATGGGTTGACTTTTAATAAGAAAATGGTGGTGAAGGTGCCAGCAGTGCAGAATAAGACGTTGTTAATTGAAGCATCGCGTGAGGTTTAACAGTTCTCAGTGAACAGTTAAACAGTTATCAGTTAATCCCCATCAATGAATTGAGGAGCCAGCCCCATGCGGGAGTTCCCCCCGTTGAGGGGACTGGCGTGGGATTTAATCATGCAGGAGTTACGTCAGCGTCAGGACACGGAACTTGGAAGAGCTAAACTCCGAGAACGTTCTCAAGTGGAGCATACTTTGGCTCATTTGGGTCAATGGCAAGGTGACCGTGCTCGTTATCTTGGTGCTCGCAAGAACTTATTTGATTTGCGTCGTGTCGCAGTTATACATAATCTTCATGTAATTGCACGTATGCCTGCTCCAGCTTTTTCCCAACAAGTTTCTTAAACCCTCCTCGTTAACGATCGCTTTATCTAGTTCTTTATTCTTCTGCTTTTTCCCACTCCACATTATCTCTTTTTTGTCAATCATTATTACTTGACCGACTCCCTAGTACATTGCCGCTGAGTTTTAGTACAAAATAACTATTTTTGGGCGAGCAGCTTTGCTGGCTCCCTGCTGGAGCATCGCCTGTTTTTAGTATAAACACCAGTCATAAGCATTGATTTATAAACGTTATAGCCAAATTCTTTCCGTGTGACAGTTTGAAGAAAAATGTGCCAGTTGCGTAAGTCCTGAGTTAGATAAGGGAGCAACGCGATTTGGTGAGGTCGGGGAAAAAAAGGTGTGATCGCTAACCCTCTTTTATCACTCTCGGCAAAGTATAATTAAGGGCAAGTGCCTTCGGCACGCTACGCGAACGCAAAATTCGCCGGATTTATCTGCGATTGAATTATGCTGGTCAAAACTAAAGCAATGTTTACGTACAGCAAAAGCTACAACCCATGAAGTACTCAATCAAGCGTTAACTCAGATTGTGAATGAGCAAATCTCATCCGATGATGCTTGGGGTTGGTTTGCTCACTGTGGTCTATTCATGTGAAAACCGCTGTAAATGTCAAGTAATTTTATCCACTTTTTGTCTTGACAAAATTTTAATTATGTGGTGTGTATTTACTGTGTTGAGCGGCTGTGCCGACAGTCACGGATGTGCCGTCGGCACAGCTGACTTGTAGCAACTGTCGTCCCGTGGAGGGGACTGGCACCAGACCCCAAGATGAGCTACTGCTGCAAGAGGGTCTGCCATCTACTTATCGTTTCTTGTGCATTTGCTCAGCAAACTTCTGGCGTTGTTCTGGGTTCAAAACTTCTCGGATGGTAAGTGTATTGTCAAACTGAACATCAGCAAGTTCCTGCCTGAGTGTTCTGATTTGGTTATATTTATCGCGCACTTGGTCTTTGGATGCTGTCGTCCCTGCCATGAGAGTTTTCAATTCCTGCTGCGCTTGACGAATTGCCTGTCTTTTTTGGGCAATTTGGCCTTTGGATTGAGTACGAATCCTTTTAATTTGTTGCATCTGCTGAGGTGTCAGGTTTAAATCCTTCAGCGATCCAGATTGACCAGGTTGCTGACGCTTTGTAGGTGTGGGGTTTTGATCAACGACTTGAGGTAACAGTAAATTTGGCTTGGCAAGGGCGATACTACTACCAAAAGCAATCATTGTAGCTGCAATGATGAGAGTAGTACGATGGAGAAACATAAAATTTGTCTTGTGTAATTAGTAGGTGAATAGAACGTACTTCACAGCACACATGCGCTCGCCTGTAAGGATGATTGGCTTTGCCCAATTGCGACTTCAAAGATTCAGTGTTGCTTTGTGCCTGAAAAAGTTCGGAATTTAATTTTCGTAAGTTGGGGAACCAGTGCGAATGACGGTGAGTAAGCGCGCTGCAGGAGGGTTAGCCCGCTCTCACGTTGTCCCGCGTTCCCGTTAGCGTTTGCGCAGCGTGTCCGTTTGGGACTCAGCGTGCCCGCAGGGCATAGGGCTTTCCCGACATAAGCAAATGGTTCTCCAACCTACAGTTAAAATTTTAACCCTTATTTAGGGTGTGGTGTACTTAGTAATAATATCCCTGTTGACTTTTATATAGCCCGGCTCAATGTGGGTAAAGTGTGAATTCAACTGTAGATGGGCTTTAGGCAGTGCGTGGAAGGGAATTGATGGGTATAAATGGTGCTCTGCATGAAATGGCATATTCCACATAAAAAATCGCACAGGTAAGAGCGCCAGTGTTGTGCGTGTATTTGTGAGCAAATTCGCGTCAAGAGTGCAACCTGTATGTTCTGCCAGTAGAATAAAACGCAGAATCGGCTGACCAACAACGAGCGGTAGTAGCCAATAAAGGATAAACCAAGGCTGTCTGACTGCAAATGAGAGGATAATTACCACTGCATAAACAGCTAATTGCCAGCGAGTCGAGCGAATCACTTCACCTCGTGCAGTTTCTGACAGAAATGGACAATCCTCAAGTTGACCAAGTGCAGCACGAAAATGCCCACGTATCTTTCCTTCCCACCAGGGTAAACCACTAATTATTAACAAATATTTACCCAGATTACTCGGCTTGAGATCAGTGAGTTCTGGATCTTTGTCAGGAACGCGAGTGTAGAGATGGTGCCACTTGTGGTAATGACGGAAGAAGGTACTGTTGTAAAATGAGAGCAAGCCCGCACACCAAGCAACAGCATCATTCACAGAATTGTTCGTGAAGACGTTTCTGTGAACGCATTCGTGCATAGGTGCAAACATGGCAGCAATACTAAAGCCGTAAATTATCAGTGCAGGTATTGCTAGCGACCAATTGCCAAAGTTTGTTACCCACAGGTAGCCACTGCATCCGGTGACAATTAAATGAAAAGCCAGTTGAACTAGCCCTTTGTAGTTAGAGCGTTCGTTCAAAGCACTTAATTCTCCTACACCCAGAATCTGGCGGGGATTGTGGGGCTTATCGGCTGAGGGAGTCGATAATTCTGGTTGAGTCGTTGCATCACTAGACATAATGATTATAAATAATCGTAATTAAACGTACGATACAATAAATTTTTATCAAGTGTTGGTAAATTGAACCCTCTCCGGTCTAAAGACACGCAGAGGGATAAGACACATCAAGTGAAATTTATTGCCCAAATTTTTGGAATCGCTGCATAATCAAAGCTTGCCAAATAGCACGTTTATCTCAAAAAATTTTTGCAACACAACAGTCGCAACGTTTGTTAGGTTTAGTCAATATGGAAATTATCATTGTCTAATTCATTTATTGCTTCATCTCGTTGCTTTCTAGCTTGATTTGCTCTTTCATGAATATGGAGAGCACGAACAACGCTTTCACAGCAACGTTGAGTATCTTCATAACCTTGTTGAATCCAAGATTTAATATTATTGTCATCAAAGCCTATTAAATCTTTTGCTAGACCTTGACGTTTTATAATTCTTCCTGGACGAATTTCTAAAACAGTGGTGTTTGGAAAAGCCTTTGAAAAAGCATTACGATCCCATAAACTGCCATCACTTAGATGATTGACAATAATATGGGTACAATTTGCTAATTCAAGCAATGGAGTGATGGGAGTATTGCCTTGGACATTTCTTACACCTCCTTGACCACCATCTGAATAGAAATAGTTAGTTTCATTAACCTCAATCTGTTTAGCCTTAAATAACAGGGGAATAGCAGCTGAAGCAAGAATTGCTACGCGTTGTTGAGTTCGCTCCAGGGATTGAATATGCAAAAATTCAGAATGTTGAGTATTAATTAAGTTTACTGAAGCTAGAATGGCAGAAAATAAGTCATTTAAGCTACCTTGACTTCGATATACGGAAACATATAAAGGTAAACCTTTCTGAAGTTTTTCTAAGTCTAAATACTCGTCTAAAAAATTATGGATACGACTTTCGTCCCCCAAACCTACGTTTTCTGAAAATAGAGTCTGAAGATTAGCTACAGTTGATAATGCATCACTTGTTCCAGCTATTAGTGGAGCAATTTGATCAAGCAATATCCGAACAATGTAGTTAATTGTTTCTGTACTATTAATCTTGATAGGACTATTAGCAGCAAGTGATTTCCAAATTTCTTCTAAACGTGTTGATGCTTCCTTGAGATTGGGTGCTGCTGCTACAACTGCACCATTCAAAGCACCGATACTAGCGCCAGCGACGGCATCAATTGAAATGTTCATGTCAGCTAGGTATTGAATCACGCCTACATGATATGCACCTCTAGCACCACCACCAGATAAAACCAAGCCTACTCGATAAGGTTTAGTAGTCATTGTTGCGCTGTATTCGTTTTTTGTTTTCATATATCAAATGATTAATTGCATATTCTCCTGAAAAAACGCGAGGAAAATCTTCAGGAATTTCAGATTTAAGTAAGGCAGCATTTCCAATCGCCCAAGCAACAGGAGCAGTTTGTGGATCTGCCCAATTACTTAAATAGCTCAGTACTTCACGCGATTCTTCAGGTAAATCCTGAATGGGAGATAACCATTTTTTTGGAAGTGTTAACTCAGAAATATCACCTCCTAAATCCTGTTTCATCTGAATCAAGGCTTTATTAACTAACTGCCTCATCAGTTCGTCCACTTCACTTGTTCCAAATTGGCTACGGCAGTAGATTCCAAACTTACCCCAGTAAAGTTCATCTATCACTAGATAGAGTCGTGCCAAGAGTGGATACTTATTTAAGTTTCCTGCTTCAAATTTGTTAAATACTTGTTGCAAATGATCGCTAGCTGAGAGGTATTGAACTTCAAACTCTAATCTAGTGAAACGCCCATCAACTTCAATTTTAAATTCTTCAAGGCGTTGTTTAATCGCTTGCACATCTTCTACTAGCTCGTTGTGTCCCTCTTGTAAGCGCATTACACCTGCACGGGTTTCCTGTAACTTACCTGCCAAGTGAGCAATAGCTATGTCACTTTTAGCTTGATTGACTTGAATATCCTCTAGCCAAAAAGAAACTATTTCAAAGCTATTAGTGATATTACGGTCAATGATTTGTTGACGTTGTGCTGTCCTACCAGTGATGGAATCTAAGATTCTTGTTGAAAACTGATTGTTAATTTGGTCACGGAATCGCAAATGATCATCAAGAACCTCAAGACCATTGACATAATCGACTATTGCTTTTTCTGTTAACTGAGGATGTAGCTTTCGCAGTTCATCCAGTGTAGTTGGGTTGCCTCTATCATTATAATTAAGTTCGCTCATATCATCTCAAATTCTGCTTGATGGATTGAACATCTTGTCTGTGCAACTCTGCCCGTTCTTTAAATTCACTAATTCGTTGCTTTAGCTTATTCTGTTCTTCGACACTCAGTTTATGATTCTCAATACTATCTTTCAAGTCTCCTTGGAATCTTTCAAGATAATATTTTAAATCATTGAAATAGTCGTCTAATAGAGGCTTGATTTTTTTATTAAGTAAAGCTTGGTTGTTTGTGCTTAGTTCTTGAAGACTACTGTCCAAACTTGTCAGCACCTTTTTCCCGATATCTGCCAGATCAACAACGTAGTAATTTATATCTTGTGAATGTTCATAAGACTGGTATCCCCAATCAGGCTGATTAAAAAGACTACCAAAAAATCGCGATACACGACCCCGCCAAAAACCTTTAACCTTCCTAGATCTAGTTTCTGATATTTTTTGACTATAATTTTCTATGCTCGATAGCAAAAGTTCAGCAACATCAATCTCGTTACTCTCAAAATCTAACTCTGGGACATTAAAATCCACTAAAAAACCTTGATCTTTTAATCGAATTTTTGCATTTTCTAGTATTTTTCCTACCCGGTATGTAATTGTTTGATTAACTGTTTGTTCAAAGCTATTTGATAAATATTTTAGTGCTGATTCTAGCTGTTTTAGATAATCATCGATAATATAACTAATCGTTTGATTTAGTTGTGCTAAAAAATCATTTGCTTCGTTTTCTTGAATTTGGAACCGTCAAGCTTTTGGACTACGAAAATCGTTGGACAGAACTAGAAGCAAGTGATAACATTTTTGCAACTGTGGTGATGGCGCATTTAAAAACACAACAGACACGCCAACAACCGCAAGAACGCAAAACTTGGAAATTTAGCTTGATTCGCCGATTGTATGACTTAGGCTTGCAAGAGCAAGATATCCGGAACCTATATCGATTTATTGATTGGGTTATGATATTGCCAAAGGTGTTGGAAGCAGAGTTTTGGGAACAGTTCAAACAATTTGAACAGGAGCGTACTATGAGATACGTTACTACAGGTGAGCGCATTGGCTACGAGCGCGGTAAACAGGAACAGACACAGACGCTGATTTTACGACTATTACAAAAACGAGTAGGAGAATTATCACTAGAAGTACAAGAGCGTATCCAATCTTTAACTCTTTCTCAGCTAGAAGCACTTGGTGAAGCGTTGTTAGATTTTACTGCTATGGAAGATTTGCTCAACTGGTTGCAAGCAAATCAAAGCGAGTAGCACTTTGACAAAACTAAGATTATCTTAAACTCTCACCGATGAGTACATATTCATTTGCGTTTATCGGTAGCATCGAACTTGCTTTTTTCATAAGGTAATATGAAAGCAATATTTGAGAGGGAGTGAATATGACTCCAGCATCTAATGGACAAGCTATTATTATTCGTACAGAGCGTGGACTAACGATCGCAGGGACTCGGATCACGCTGTATGACCTCATGGACTTCATCACAGCTGGCTATCCACATTCGTTCATTCGTTATCAGTTCTCTGTTACCGACGAACAATTTAATGCAGCTATGTCCTATATTGAAGCAAATCGTGCTGAAGTAGAAGCAGAGTATCAAACTGTCTTGAAACAGGTAGAGGAAAATCAGAAGTATTGGGAAGAACGCAACCGTGAGCGTTTTGCCCGAATTGCAAAATTACCACCGCCGCCCGGAATGGAAGTTGCTTGGGAAAAACTTCAAAAAGCGAAAGCCAGACTTGATTCTAAAGCATGATTTTTCTGATTGACCATAACCTTGAGAGGCAGTCTATTATTCTCTTAGGCTACATCGCTAGTCAAGGTTGGCTCGATATAGTTCCTATTCACTTTGTCACTTTTGAGCAGGTAGCGTTACCAGTTATCAGTTATCAGTTACCAGTTACCAGTTATCAATTATCAGTTTGAAGAAGAATTCAGCAATTCTGAATTCAGTATTCAGAAGGAAGAAATAAAGAATTTAGTTTTCCGACTTCTGACTTCTGAACGGCAGTTGCTACCCTGCGGGAAGCCGCCTCCGGCGTCTACAAGTCGGGAAACCCGCTGTTAGCACCTGCCTCCTCCTGACTCCTTCACTGTTCACTGTTAACTGTTCACTGTTCACTGTTTGAATGAGTGCTAATCGAAATATGAAGGACGAAGACTCCTTAGAACAAGTGATGCGTGAAGAAAATTCACCGACTTCGCTACCTGTACTTACGATTGGGAAGGTTGATCGCCTCTATGAACCTGACTATAGAGAACGCTGCGCCAACCGTATTGTAGAAATTGTGATGTACATTAACGATTACATGGGCGCGAGTCGTATCTTCATTCCGTAAGATAGCTTTGCAGCTATATGCCTATCCTCGGAATCGAAGATAGCCACTTTTGCCAAAGTGGTAGGGAAATCCGAATCCCTGATATTGGGTAATCAATGCTGCAAAGTAAGAGCGATCGCCCCCACACAAGTCATACAATCCAATTGGTAAAATCCCATATCCCTCCTTCAAAATGAGGATAGCTAACTACCTAGATTAGGCTTTGGGTGTACATAAGGGTGCTGAGGGGGTTTTGCCTCAGTTATGATTCAGATACTTGCATTGAAAATTACCAGTTATGCTAGAACAAGGTACAATCAGTATTCATACTGAGAATATTTTCCCGATTATCAAGAAGTCTCTCTACTCCGATCATGAAATCTTCTTGCGGGAACTCGTTTCCAACGCTGTAGATGCTATCCAAAAGTTGAAGATGGTATCTCGCGCTGGGGAGTATTCTGGTGAAATCGGTGAACCGGAAATTCAAATCGCTATAGATAAAGACAAAAAGACTCTCTCCATTACCGACAATGGTATCGGAATGACTGCAGAGGAAGTCAAAAAATACATCAACCAAGTCGCCTTCTCTAGTGCAGAGGAATTTATAAACAAGTACCAAGGCGGTTCAGAACAACCAATTATTGGTCACTTTGGTCTTGGTTTCTACTCCTCCTTCATGGTGGCACAAAAGGTAGAAATCGATACCTTGTCCTATAAAGAAGGAGCACAAGCAGTTCACTGGGCTTGCGACGGTTCTCCATCCTTCATTCTGGAAGATTCATCTCGTACAACCATCGGTACGACGATTATCCTCACTCTGCAAGAAGAAGAACAGGAGTATTTAGAATCAGCACGCATTAAGCAGCTGATTAAAACGTACTGCGATTTTATGCCAGTCGCCATTAAACTTGATGGCGAAGTGTTAAATAAGCAAAGAGCAGTCTGGCGGGAAAGTCCTAGTAGCCTGAGTCAAGAAGATTATTTAGAATTTTACCGCTATCAGTATCCCTTCCAAGAAGAGCCGTTGCTTTGGGTGCATCTAAATACTGATTATCCGTTTATCATTAACGGTATTCTGTATTTCCCCAAAATGAAGCCGGATGTGGATGTTACTAAGGGGCAAATCAAACTTTTCTGCAATCAAGTTTTTGTCAGCGACCATTGTGAGGAAATTATCCCACAATTTCTTCTGCCCATGCGAGGTGTGATTGATAGTGCGGATATTCCCCTGAACGTATCGCGGAGTGCTTTGCAAACGGATCGCACGGTGCGGAAAATTGGTGATTATATAGCCAAAAAAGTGGGCGATCGCCTCAAAGAACTTTACCGCGACAACCGCGAACAATATATTGGTGTTTGGAAAGATTTAGGTACCTTTGTAAAATTCGGCGTTCTCAACGACGATAAATTCAAAAAACAAGTCGAAGATATCATCGTCTTTCGCAGCACCTATCAACCAACCACTCAGCCGTCAACGGCTACCCCAGCAGTTGAGGTACAATCTCAAGAGGGAGATGTTTGGCAAGATGTCACTTCAGCAGACACTCCAAAATTACCGTACACGACTCTCAAAGAGTACCTAGAACGCAATAAAGAACGTCACGAAAACCGCGTCTTCTACGCCACTGATGAAGCTGCACAATCTCCATACATAGAACTGCACAAAAGTCAAGGCTTGGAAGTTCTGTTTATGGACTCCTTTATCGACACCCACTTCATCAACTTCTTGGAGAGGGAATATCAGGATGTTAAGTTTTCGCGGGTAGACTCTGATTTAGATAGCACCCTGCTGGATAAAGACAAAGCTGGGGAAATTGTTGATCCCAAGACGAATAAAACCAAAAGTGAGGTTATCAAAGAGCTGTTTGAGAAAGCCCTTAATAAACCCAAGGTGAATATTCGCGCCGAAGCTTTGAAAGCGGACGATCCACAAGGAACGCCGCCAGCAATGGTACTTTTGCCAGAGATTTTACGTCGTTTGCGAGAAATGAACGCCCTAATGCAGCAGCAATCAGCAGATTTTCCCGAAGATCACGTTTTCTTAGTTAATACAGCTCACCCATTGATTCAAAATTTGGCGAATCTGAGTCAAGGTAGTATCATTCAAGATGATGCTCAATCACCAACCGGGCAGCTAGTGAATTTAGTTTGCCAACATATATATGATTTGGCACTGATGTCTCAAAAAGGTTTTGACGCTGAAGGAATGAAATCTTTCGTTGAGCGTTCCAATGAGGTACTCACCAAGCTAACCCAAGAAGCTGCAAAGTAGTTTGACAGCAGCTTATCTGTCGTGTCTCTCGTTCCCTGGCTTTGCTGGGAAATGCATACAGTGAGGCTCCGCCTCATCATAACAGGAGGCTGAGCCTCCTATAATGCGTTATCAGGCTGAGCCTGACAACGAGGATAAGCCTGACAACGAGGAGAAGTCATATAATGGGACATTGTGCTAGAGAAAAAATAGGAGTTTCTGACAATGTCTCGTCGCTGTGAATTAACAGGTAAAAAGGCAAATAACGCCTTTTCCGTCTCCCACTCCCACCGTCGTACCAAGCGCCTTCAGCAAGTAAACCTGCAAAATAAGCGTATTTGGTGGGAAGGTGGAAAACGTTGGATCAAAATGCGCTTATCTACTAAAGCAATCAAAACCCTAGAAGTTAAAGGGTTAGAAGCAATGGCAAAAGAAGCTGGTATTAACTTGAATCATTACTAAGAATGTGACACTCCCACCCCCAAAAGGGGTGGGATTTTGTTTATATCATTGGTTAAAAAAATGCTTCTTTTATTTAACCGTGCAATGTGCTTCGTAGCTCGTATTCAGTCCCTTTCCTAATGAGTTTCTGCGTCGCTGGGAGCGCTTTAAGTCCTAAATAATGACCTTTGCTTTTAAGCATTTGGTCAATTTCATTACGCTTTTCTAGGTACTGCTGTTCAAGCTCGATAAATGGCTCTAAAGCCTGTCTTATCTCATTGGTATTTTGTAGTAATTGCAGATGCTGATTTAAATCTTGTATCCGCTTTTGTAGCGGAGGTATCTTTATTTCTACATCTACAAGCATTGCTTGATATTTCGATAAATTGAAATTGAGTAGTGATATAGATTTTTCGAGTTCCAGACACTTTCTGGCGCGTTCATCGATATCACCAAATATATCATATTCGACTTTGCGGAGTTTTTCTTTTCTTTCACTAATATCCAGTCGTATATTTGCTATAGTCCTTTCAATTTGGCTTTTCTGGGCTTCTAGTTCATTAAGTGTTTCGTGCATGTTTTCTAAATTCATAACCGTGTGTTCCTGATTTTCTATTTGATACATTTCTTTTTCGACTATGATAAACATAAATATTTTCTAACTCCTAAGCATGGAAAATTTCACATTAGATATGTGATGAGGGTACAAGACCACTATAAAAGTAGTGATTGATTCTTTATTCTGTAATATCAAATTCGCTTAATCACTTATAAATCGCGCATTCACCCCACCCGCCCTATCGGGCACCCTCCCCTTATTAAGGGGAGGGTTAGGGAGGGGTAGTTTTTTTATAAGTGTTCATCCGAACATGATATTATTTCATGTTCACGGATAATCTCTACAAATTACCGTGATACATTTTTTGCTTATCTATTATTCCACACTTGAATTTTGATGATGGACTTTACTTTTTAAAAATTTTCAGCTTCTGCTGATTATACTCAGATTTAGAATTCCCTGATTGGTAACTCAGAGAGTGGCAGTGCCTGGATTTTAGCAGTTACCAGTTATCAGTTATCAGTTATCAGTTTCATCATTGGGTTTAAGTCCCCCACTAATTGGTGGAAAGCGTTGGTGGCGGGTAATAGCCCCTCACCATACGCAGCCATCACTGTTCACTGTTTTAAACCACCACTTTTAAATTTAAGCCTTAGTAGCATATTTTCCCCTGCACTTGTATGGGTATTCTAATTCTGGATTAATAGTAAATCGTGTAAGTCGTCCTTAAGCACTGGGATTTATCCGTACCCAGTGCTTTTTTATTTCTCCAATTCCAATTATATTTTCCTGGGTATTCTAATTTTGAGTAAGAGTTGTTGCCTTCAAGCACTGGAGAATAGGGATACTCCAGTGTTTTTCTAATTTTTGTATCTTACCTATGCTTTTGCTCGTACGTCGTCCATTGACATACCCTATTTATTCAGCTTCAGTCGATTTTGAGCAGTGTTTCCGATATCTTCTGTTACCAGGAACTTGTCTCCATTGCAGGCTTCTTTAGACATCATATAAGTAATCATTTTTGCGAAATTGATATGTTTTCTCTAAAAGTGGGTAATATAAGCTCACTTTCATAGCATTTTCACAAAGTTCCCTATCCATTCGAGGGTATTTTTGAACCGCAGATGCACGCAGATACACACAGATAAATTATCTGCTTACATCTGCTGTTTCATGATGACAAAACTTGGTCAGGAAGCACTCATGTTTCACTATCGTCGAAAATTAAAAACAATAAATAGATTTTCTAGAAAAATCAGTCAAACATTTGTAGCTATAATTAAAAATAAAATTATTCGGCTATTACGGGCTTTACTTGTCAATAAAAGAAAACAACGAGCAAGTGTGAATGCTGGTTTTGTGCTACCGACAGTGGCAATGGTAGCATTGGTGGTTGTGCTGATGACAACTGCTATTTTATTTCGGTCTTTTGAAAGGGCAAAAAATGCTAGTAATGTCCGAGTGAATGAGGTGGTTCTGAATGCAGCTAACCCTGCTATTGAAAGAGCAAAAGCAAAAATAGAACAATTATTTGGAGACTCTAGGTTAGAGTCTTCAATTCCTTCAGAGTTTTCACTGGAAGAAATTATCAATCAGAACCTTAAGGAATTTACTTTTGGTGATGAGACACAGTTAAAACTTGTTAAAGATAAAAAAACTCTACAAACTGTTTGGAAATATCCTGTAGATACGGACAATAACGGCAAGTTTGATAGTTACACTCTCTATGGTATTTACTTTCGGACTCCAACTAGTAATAAAGCTAGAAGTGTCTTAGACGCAAGAACACAACCGATGGACACAGGTACTGTTGGCAACCAATGTCAAAGCCTCGCTATTACTAGCGCGAACTTAGTAAGTACTTATGGTTGGTATAAAGTCGGTGAAAAGCTAAAAAAAAGTATTTTTGTTTATACTACGACTGTACTTATTACAGATTTAACAAGATTAAATACTAATAAATATGAAACATTTACAGGTAATAAAGGCTTTGTCGCTTTAGAATATCAACAAGACCGAGAAAGAATACCCCTGAGTAACAATGCCGTTGTCTATGAAGATGATTTAGAAATTGCTGCTCAAGAAGGTATGAGTTTGAATGGGCGCATTTTAACTAATGGGAATTTGTTAACAACAAGACTCGCTCAGCCTATCAAGTTTTATTTAGTTAGTAGTCCAAAATCTTGCTATTTCAAAGAGGGAAGTAGCAAAATTATTGTTGCTGGAAATGTAATAGATAGTAGAGGTACACACAATTTCAGTCATGGTGATGTGCAGGTAGATTTGTTTAACCAACAAAATGCACTTAACAACACAATGAAAAGTGACGTTATCAACAACACAAATAAAACTGTACCTACATCTGTTTACGGAAACACCGCAGCTTATAATGATGAAGCATATGCAAAACGAATTGACCGCTTAGTACAAGCAACGAATAGCGCATATCCAAATAACACAGACCTTCCTGATGAAGTAAAACAGAAAATAGAACGAGATTTAGCAGAAGACTTTACTTTAGACCCTGCTAAAGTTCGTGAAAAAAAGCTAAAAACTTACTTTAAAAAAAGGACACGTCGCGTTCCGTATGCCGAAATTCAGCAGGGTAGTAATCCACTTAAATATGGAAGCCACGACTATGAAACAAATAGTCCTCTTCAAGGAAATGGGAACTCTTTAAGACCAGTGGATGAATGGGTATTTCCCTTCAATCCGGCTGATGGTAAAACTGCTACTAATTATGCCGAAATAGGGATTAAAGATAACGGTAGTAAACTTTATCTACCTGCAACAGAACCAGTAGAACAAGCAAAAGCAGATAAAGAGCAAAATATTGGCGATCGCCTTTTAGTTGGCAATAACCTACCTCAATTATGGTACGACACAACCAAAGGCAAATTTCTCAGTTCACCAAACGAAGGACAGACTATTACTGGTAAGGAATGGGATGTTGATAGGAAAGGAAATAATAGCACTGTGACTCGTCAGCGCTTCTCCCAAGCATATCACTTCGAGGATTTAGAAGCGACAAACCGAGACGAGTTTTGGGAAAAGTCAGCAGCACAAAAACCAGAAAGTTCTCTGGATGTCGTTGGAGGTTTGCGAGTCGTCACAGGTGCAGGAATTTACTTACCGCCAAATTATAATTCTAGCTGGACTGCAACTGAATTTAATAATGCGATCGCAGGTCCAATAGCAGATCCAGATGTAGATACGATGCCTAATGACAATACACCCTTCCTACAAATGCGGGCTACAGCAGTTTATCACTACCAAGATGATTCCTACAATCCAAAGATTCCAAGCGACTATCAAAAACCAATTGCTTGTGTCAGTAGCTATTACAACCCCACAAACAGCACAACAGCCAGAAACCAGACAAGTTTAGCAGACGTTAGCTTAAGAAATACAAACAGAGACTTAATTGGGTTACCCAATGTTAGTAATAATCCAGGTGACTCTAACAACGGTGTTGTCTACTCAGCTTCATCTTTATCAACCACAGGTTACGAAAATGTGCTGAATTACCAAGCAAAGCTGAAATACCCAAACGAACGCAGGGTGAATAAACCACTTAAGAAAGCTTTGGAGAAAATTTCAGCTAGTCAGCCTCTTACCCTTGCAGAACAATCAGCAGTTGATTCTGCTATTTGCGCTTTGAAAATTTTAGACGGTACTATTGGTAATCCCACAGATGCTGTTATTCCTCATGGCGCTATTATGGAAACTGCTTTTCTGGATGCAAGAGAGATTAAAGCTATTGACAAACCTGAATCGACTCCAGGAAGCTACGATTTAGATATTAAACTACGTCAACCTTTAAAAATTCGTGCTACGATTTTAGATTTAGATTTGTTACGCAGAAAATCAAAAAATGCTGGAGAGTTTTTATTTCCAAATAGTGGAATTATTTACGCTACTCGTGATGATGCACTACCAGACGCAAGTGCTTCAAAGAGTCCAGGTGAAGATGATAGTGAAAACGAAGATATCAGCGCTGCTGACTTCAATCTAGATTCAACTCGGCGACCAAATGCCATTATGTTGATTAATGGTAGTAATTTAAGCCGTAACGCTACCTACAAACTAGAAGAGAAGGGACTCATTTTAGTATCTAATCTGCCTGTTTACATCAAAGGGAATTTCAATGTTCATACACAAGAAGAGTTTTTAGACAACTCTTTGAAGGGGGAAAAAGACTGGAGTTATAAATTCTATGCACGTCAATCACTGAATTCTAACTTCGGCTGTCGCGAGAACCCGTTTTCTAGTTGCAAAATTGGTGAAACTTGGCGTTCAGCAGTAGTTATTGCTGATGCAATTACAGTTTTATCTAATAATTTTCGCTTTAGGTTTCGTGAAGATAGTGACTATAATTCGATGCAAACCGCCACAAATACAGAAACAAATCTTATATTCGTTCAAGGTAACACACCAGGACGCCCAACAGAAAGCAATGGTGGTTTGGAAAACTTTATACGTTACTTAGAAAACTGGAAAGGAGTAAGCCACACAGTAGCTGGTTCTTTTATCCAGTTTAAACACAGTCATTATGCCACAGCTCCTTGGCAAACAGTTATTGATGGAAGCAGTACTTCCAATCAAAATCAAAATCGTTCACCCTTTTTTACTCAGCCCAACCGTTTCTGGAGTTATGATACAGCTTTGCTGAGTCAGTCACCTGACTTGTTCTCTCTACACTTTACAACACCCGCAACAAACAAGCCGAATGAGTTTTACAGAGAAGTCGGACGAGACGATGCTTGGATAGAAACTTTGTTGTGTGCTCAAGATGCTAATGGTAACTACGCTATTAGTCAAGATCAACGTGGTACTTGTCAGTGAACAGTGAACAGTTATCAGTTATCAGTTATCAATAAGCTATGAACAGTTGGGTATATGAGAAAGCGTATAAGGTAAATGCTTATAAATATTTGACTCAAGAGAAAAAAGAATTTATTTTATCAAAACAAGTAATTAGAAGTGGAACATCAATTGGAGCTAATATTGCGGAAGCAAATGGAGCTATATCACCAGCAGAATTTTCTGCGAAAATTTCTATTGCTTATAAAGAATGTCTTGAAAGTAAGTATTGGTTGTCCCTTTGAAAAGACACAGGTTACATTGATGACAAAGCATTTCACAGGATCTATAAAGATGCTGAAGAGATAGCAAAAATCCTTTTCTCAATCCTCAAGAAAACTAGAATCTCTGATAACTGATAACTGAGAACTGATAACTGTTAATGTTATGATTCACCAAAAACAACAACAAGCATCTTTATCTAGTCAGTCAGGTTTTACTATTGTCGAGTCATTAGTAGCAGTCGTTGTTGTTGGGATTTTACTAGTGGCGATCGCACCTGTCATTATCCTATCTATCGCAACACGGTTACAAGCAAAGCGTATTGAGTTAGCAACTAACGCTGCTCAAACCTATATTGACGGCATTAAATCAAGCACAATTCCATCCCCACCCATCATAACAAAAAGTACAGAAGACACTACCAATTTACCTTCACCAGATGCACCTTCTGGAACTCTAACTTGTCCAACAACTGGAACTGGCTTATGCGAAATCTCTCCTACAAACGCATCATCTCAGTTATATTGCGTCGATGGAGACACGGGAGGTTGTACAACTAATAATTTCAAAGACATGATTGTTCAGGGATTTGGGTATAATCCAACTTCCAATAAACCCGAGAATGGCTATAGATTGGGGTTACGAGTTTACAGAGCAGATGCTTTCAATAAGCCTAGCATCACATTGAAGGCATTGAAAGATCCAGGAATTAAACAAGCAGAAACTTTCGCTAAAGGGACAGCTTTAATATCCATCCAAGCACCTCTAGTAGAAATGACAACAGAAATCTCAAATAAAGTAACGACATTTAGTGATTTCTGTAGGCGTCTCAAACCTCCAGCTAGTGATTCTAATCCTCAGTCTAACTGCTAAACTTTAATATTATGAATCCACTCAAATTGCTTTTCCTTAAGCAAATAAAACTCTTTAGGCTGAAACAGAAATGTGATGGCTTTACCCTAGTTGAGTTGCTACTAGGAATCGTCATCGCGACTCTTGTTATCACACCTTTGCTGGGATTCATGATGAATATTATCACAACTGAACGACAGGAACAAGCAAAGGCGAACACTGAGCAAGAAATCAAAGCAGCACTTGATTATATTGCACGGGATTTACAGCAGTCAGTCTATATATATGATGCTGATGGTATTAATATCATTAGAAAGCAACTACGAAGGTATGGTTATAAAAATAATTACTTCCCTGTTCTTGTCTTTTGGAAGCGGGAGTCTATTTCCAAAGAACCTTATGCTACACAAAAAGGAGATTTTTTTGTTTACTCTTTAGTTGCTTATTATTTGATTCAAGATAATGACTCTACATGGTCTTATGCTGCTCGAATCGGTAGATTTCAAATTAAAGATGGCTATGGAGCTACAGAAACTGAGAAAGAGGAAACCCGAGACAAAGGTTTTCAGATGTTTAATATGCAAGGGTTAGGCAATCTTAAAATTAAGATGAATCAATGGACAAAAAAGAGCGAAGACTATACACAAAATATTGTACCTTTAGTTGATTACATGGATCAAACTACGATAAATGATCATACCAATCCAGCACCTCCTAATTGCACAATCGGTCAACAGGTGCCACAATTTTCTGGCACTGGAGATGCTGTTGCCACTAAAAATGTTAGAACACGAGGCTTTTACGTTTGTGTAGACTCAGAAAATACCGTAGCAGAAGTTTATTTACGTGGTAATGCCCTCGCTCGTCTTCAAAAGAATAATATAGATTTCAATGAAAGTCATAAAACATATTTTCCTCAGGCAAGTATACGAGTCCAAGGCAATGGATTATTATCTGCTAAATAAGTTAAATTATAAACATAATTGTTCTAACAATGGCTTCACGCTACTAGAACTTTTAGTAAGTATTGTTGTAATTGGTATCTTAGCTGTTATAACAGTTCCAAGTTGGCTAGCTTTTGTTGATATTCAGCGTCTCAACACTGCCCAAAACGAAGTTTATCTTGCTATACGCCAAGCTCAAAGCCAAGCTACCAAAAATAAATTAACTTGGCAAGTTAGTTTTCGGAAACAAAACAATATTGTGCAATGGGCAGTTCATCTTGCCACAAAAAACCCAGCTGACGCTATCTGGAATAATTTAGATCCTAATGTGCGGTTGGATGCGGAAACAACTTTACAACAGTCAAATGGTGTTGGGCAAATCCAATTTGATGAAAGAGGTAATATTAGGAAACCACCGTTGGGACGAATAACTTTATCTACTAAGTCTGGTGGAAAAGCTAAGCGTTGCGTCTATATTTCTACGATTTTAGGTGCAATGCGAACGGGAAAAGAACACGATCAACCTGACGAAAATAAGTATTGCTATTAATATATTTTTAATTGATTTCAATAAGACATCTCGTGCTAAATCTACCAAAAACAGCAAAACAACATCTGATAATTTTCACTCGCTATCCAGAACCAGGGAAGACAAAAACTCGACTGATACCTGCTTTGGGAACTGAAGGCGCGGCAAATCTTCAGCGTCAAATGACGGAACACACACTATCTCAGGTCAAACAGTTGCAAAAGACTTCTGTCATATCTTTTGAAGTGCGGTTTGCAGGTGGTAATTTGCAACTTATGCAAGAGTGGCTAGGATATGACTTGGTTTACCAACCTCAAGGAGAGGGAGATTTGGGTTTACGGATGACGCAATCTTTTTTGAATGCCTTTGAATCAGGTGCAGAAAAAGTCGTGACTATCGGTACTGACTGCCCTGGTGTGAATAACCAGATTTTAGCAGAAGCTTTTGCACAACTTCAGGAATGTGACCTTGTCCTTGGTCCTGCCGTAGATGGTGGCTATTATTTAATTGGTTTGCAGCGTCCTATGCCAGAATTATTTATCAATATAGACTGGGGAACCTCTCAAGTGTTGCATCAGACTATAAGTATTGCTCAGATGCTTAATTTATCAGTCACTAACTTACCTCACTTGGCTGATATTGATCGCCCAGAGGATTTGCCAATTTGGGAAGAGATTCTCAGACTTACGCACTAAACTGGTTTGTTGTACTTTCGTGGTGTAGTGATTTTTCCCCTTACACCTACTCATCACATCATAAAAATGTATCCTACTTAACCTCTATAATGGAATATTTACTACAGGTATTAAGCGTGTCGATGTTTTTTATAGTATTTTTTAACACAGGGGTTTTTCTGAAGACAACCTAGAATCGAGATGCTACCGTGGTGTGGCTAACATCAAAGGGTAAAAAGTATATCACCAAAAAAAGAATCTCTCAAACAGAAACAATAGGTAACGTCATAGGAAGAATATTCCAGTACCTTTATATAAAATATTCACTTCAGTCAACTACAAGACGAAAAACTTATGAATAACCGTTTTGCTGCTGCGATCGCAGCCCGCACACTCAAAGTAATAGGGATAATTCTAATATTATCCTTTTTGATTGATTTTGTGATTATAAGCCTTGACTTCAGCCCAACCGATAAGCTGTTGCAACTCAGATGGGCAGCAAGTTTGGTTGATCGAGGAGTTGTGCCATTGGTAGGATTGGGTATGCTGTTTACTGGCTATTGGATTGACAGTTTTGATGATGGCACTCAACCTGTGTCCATAGACTTGAAAATGCCAGCTCTGGTCATCTCAAGCATCTTGGGGTTACTCTTTTTGATTATTGCTCCTGTCCATGCTATGAATATCATTCATCAAAGAACTCAAGCAGTGGATCAAATCACCAAGAATGCACAACTAGCAGAAAACCAATTGAATACTCAGCTTAACCAAGTGCAAGCTCAATTGGGTAACGATCAAGTCAAAGCAGCTGTAGAAAAGCAAAAAGCCCAAGTCAAAACACAATACACTGAACTCGTTCAAGATGAGCAGCGTTATAAGCAAGCACTGAATAACCCCAATATTCCCCAAGCTACAAAAGATTTGCTCCAGAAGTTCAAAGCAAATCCTCAAGAACTTGACAAATTCATAGCCCAACAAAGTGATCCAAAGCAACTTGCAACTCAAAGACTAGGCCAAATTCGCGCTCAACGGGACGAACTGATAAAACAAGCTGAAGACAATTGGAAGCCCGGTTTGAGAATTGTTATAGGCAGTTTGTTATTGTCTATTGCTTACATTATTATCGGCTGGTCAGGATTAAAAGGTATGAATGCTCTCCAAGGTGGTAAACGCAAAATACCTGCACGCTAGTCCATAATTTTGAGGGCAGTATGAAGCATAAGACCTTCTTATTGCCTTATACTGTCATGTTTGCGAATTATTCATGAAAATTATCTTGGTGAGCTTGCATATATTCACCAGAAAAAAGTATAATTTCCCACCAGAGAAGCCATATGATTAACATTGGAAATGTTTTCAATTTACATTTTGACTTATAACGAAGAAATAGATATCGCCGCTTGTATTGAATCGGCGATGCTATCGGATGATATTATTGTTGTAGACTCATGCAGTAGCGATCGCACCGTCGAAATCGCCAGCCGCTATCCAGTTCGTGTAGTTCAGCACGCTTTTGAAAGCCACGGTCGTCAACGTACCTGGATGCTAGAAAATATATCTCCCAAACATGAATGGGTTTATATTCTAGAAGCTGACGAACGCATGACACCAGAACTGTTCGCGGAATGCCAAAAAGCAAGTCGTAATCCAGATTACATCGGTTACTACGCCGCTGAACGCGTGATGTTCATGAATTCTTGGATTCGCCGCAGTACCCAGTATCCCCGTTACCAACTGCGCCTTTTCCGTCACGGTAAAGTCTGGTTTACAGATTATGGTCACACAGAACGAGAAGTTTGTGACGGTCCAACAGGTTTTTTGAAAGAAACATACCCTCATTATACTTCTGGCAAAGGGTTCAGCCGCTGGATAGATAAGCACAACCGTTACTCCACAGATGAAGCCAGAGAAACTCTTTATCAGTTAGAAAATGGAACAGTTAGCTGGAAAGATCTATTTTTTGGGAAGTCAGAAGTCGAACGACGCCGCGCCTTAAAAAATTTGTCCTTGCGTTTACCAGCCAGACCAATCATACGTTTTTTGTATATGTATTTTATCTTAGGTGGCTGCTTAGACGGACGCGCTGGATTTGCTTGGTGTACGTTGCAAGCTTTCTACGAATACCTAATTCTGCTAAAAGTTTGGGAAATGAAGCATATCCCAACACCCAAGTTGGATAACTTGGATGCAGAAGTGTCTAGGAGTCAAGCTACGCAGTTAGTATCAACTTCCGCTGATTAAGCATAGCTCAAGTTTTCTGAAAGTAACTATACAAACAAAGTCCGTTTGTACAGATTTACTCTTTTGCAAAAGTTAACTTGATGGAAATTCAACCGCAGATGAACACAGATAATTTCTCTGCGTGCATCTGTGGCTTGAAAGACTGATATCCAAATCATAACTTTTTATTCTTCCTTTCCGTTAAAGAAACACTTCCAATTCCTTGAAGAATACCACGACCAATCAAACCTATACCACGACCAATCACTTGCGTGAGAACAAAGACAACACCGTTCCCAAACAAGGATAATAGTGATTGTATACGAGGAGCGATCGCATCACGAAATTCTATTGCTAAAGTGACAGCTAACGGAATACCAGAAAGTCGCATTAACTCTTGTCCACGCGGGGCATAAATGGAAGTTGTAGCAATACCGCGAGGCGCAAATACAAATAGCTCATAACGGCTTTCAAAAATTTCTTTCGGTTCATTTACATAATTTCTGAGGCGATATTTCCAGGATAAATTATTTCTAAATCGTTCTATTTCTCGTGTTGAAATTAATTGACGATCATAAAAACTTTGCTTGATTTCTTCTAGGTCTGCTAAAGAATTAAGCAACGGTTGCATAACACCATTGGCTATCTGAATCAGTAAATTCTCTAGAATATTTTCTGCATACTCTTTTGCTTCCAAGCTACTAGCTGAATAGGAAGTATTATCAATTTGCAAACTTCTTTGAAATAGAAGATAAGAAAATAACTCCTCAACCAGAGGAATTTTGTTGAGAATTTCTGTTTGCACCACAGTAGCATCTTGCAAAAGAAAAGTCACGATTTCTAAATTATCATTGTCTACTCGCACCCGAGAAAATTTGCCAAAAAAGTTAGTAGTGGCGGATTGCCATATATCAACTAATACAGTACCTCTTAATTCATATAATTGGCTTTTGGATACCACAGAAGGACGCATTTCATCAAGAACATCCGCAACTTTTTGTAAAATCAAATAAAGTAAATCACGTTTTTTTTCTTCACGTAAAATATCAATTTCTAAAGGAGTAGATGTCACATTTTGTAAAGGAAGCTGAAGTTTGGTAATACAGGATGCAAATAATGCCGCTTGTAATGATCTAGGACTCAGCAACTTCTGTGCTGAATCAAATTTGGAAACAAAAGTACTCGGGAGAGAATTTGTCGGAGGCTGTAACTGTACAGATGCGAAATTATTCCTTGTAGAAACATTACGTAAATGCGACTGTATCTCCTGTCGCCTTTCCAGTGATGAAGCTAATAATCGATTCAACAGCCAACGCGCTGCTAGCAATTCTCGTCTTTGCCCAGCTAACACTGCCCGGTCTAATAATGGTAATCCGGGGACTTGTAATTGTGCTGTCACTTCACACAAAGTGACGTTAATGTACCCAATTCCTGATAAGCGTAGATGTTTCCGTAACTGAGCAAAAGGAAGTTCAGAAGACGTGAGGTTTTCAAGAGCATACCCCAGATTCTCGCCTCTGTAAATCTTCGTGTTCTGTTTTCCTATCGACCTATCCCAGCATTCGCCACCTGCCACCACATCGTGCATAATGGTGACTAGTTCAGAAACAGGAGTTCCTTTGGGACAGTAACCATCGACCCCAGCGGCTTTTGCTGCTAGAAGCAGTCCTTGTTCTTGGACAGAACTCAAAAGTAATAATGGGAGGTTTGGGTACTGGGTTTTTAAATGGCGACAGAGTTGTAAACCCAGTTGTTGGCTAGAAAGTAAGCGAGAATTCCCCAATTCCAAAATGACCAAATTGACCTGGTTGGGGTCTTCTTGTGCAAGTTTGGCTAAAATCTGCAATGCAGCAGTGTCTGTTTCTGCTTCCGATACCACCTGTAAATTGGAGAATTCTTCCAAAGCCACTTTTAGCCCCAGTCGGAAGATGGGGTCGTGATCTATTAACAATAGTTTGAAAGGGCGATCGCTCATAATCCGCTTAAAAAACGCAAGCTTTTTTTACTTTAGTCGTAAATAAGCTTGAGAAATTAGCCTAGTTTCTTTGGTTGAAACTGTTTCACAATGCACTCCCTTCTGGAGTCATTGAAAGTGCGGATGGTGAAACGGTTGTGAATATGGTAATCAGTAACAGGTAGTGGTTGCACTTGGGCGCAACTCAGGCTTCAACCGTCATTTGCTCTCTTGCGAGTTCCGGTAACCATAGAAGTTAATACTATACTCAGTAATCCGCACTCCTGTTTGTTCTTCAATTTGGCGGATAAATTCTTCTGGTAGTTCTACATGAACATCCAAGATTTGATTTGTATCCAAACAGTTAACATGACTGTGGGAATCACTAATATTGCCGTATAAACGTCCATCACAGCGTTCAATACATTCAATAATACCTTGGCTGGATAACGCTTCTAAATTTTGATAAACAGAAGTATGTCCAATCTCTTTGCCTTCGTGATTCAGGCGATCATAAATCTCTCTGGCAGAAAGATGCTCTCTTGCTTCCCAAAGTAACTCTAGAATAAAACGACGCTGACGACTCACGCGCATACCCAAGACTTGGCACACCTCAAGAGCATCTTCCAGTGAACGAATAGGTTTTGTTGATATTGTTTGCTTTTGCATATTTTAAAGTTTATTAACTGATGGGTTAATTTTCCCTATTGAAGTGTTTATTTGTTATTTTGTATATCCAACATTTTGCACCCTGTCAGCTCCGCTTTGCCGGTGTTTTTGCTGTTGACGGGTGCGGAAATCACTAAGGGGGTGAAGACTTTTTTGCTAGTTAACCTTAACGTTGCCACGCTCTAAATATAAAATGAACTCATTACAACTTTAGCTTAAAATGGCTGCAAACGTCTACTTCACTGCTACAGTCTTGTCTTCAGTCAATAGTCTTCTGTTGTTGATGGACACTTTGCTTGCGTCGCAGGAAACCTCTGCACGCAAGTGTCTTCTCCTTGTTTCTCCATCCCTTACGGTGATTCGCGCGGGAGACTGAAAGCCCCCCAGGAGCAGGCACTATGTGCCGAACTCTGTTCTTTAGACCGGGGATGAAAGACGACGACGCATTGTCCCCTAAAAAATTGGGCAGCCTTTGTCTGTTGATCTGTCAAGCAAGACGCGTACTCGTTGCAATAAGGCTGCCGACGCATTGTCCCCTAAAAATCTGGCAGCCTATGCCTAACGGCAGGCTTCGCTGAACGTCTTGTTTATTAGTGGTCGAAGTCGGGTACTCGTTCTTATTAAGGCTGCCAGATTTTTTCGTGTTAGACCCCCGACCCAATTTTTTTACGTGTAAGACCCCCGTTGGGGAAATTCATTTCCCGCCAAGCTTTTTCTTTAGTGAACGTACTAGCTCTGTTAGTACGTCAGATTGAGTTCTGTCTTCTTGCTCACAGTACTCAAGCAAGATATCTTTTTCGTGTTCCGGGATTTGGAAAGTTATA
>NZ_JXCA02000022.1:18996-118690 GCF_000828085.3 Scytonema tolypothrichoides VB-61278 | reverse complement strand
TAACACTACCGTGAGGTAGTTCCAGAAACGGTAGGGGGCAACTCCATGAATACAGTTCCACGGGGGATTGGGCTAGATGGGAGAATCTCCGTGGCTTTAGCCCGGAGAGTGTCAAAGCCTCCAACCCAAGCAAAGAACTCTAACCACCTTATTTCCGAGACTTTTTCGCTAAATGTTTGCTATGGACATCCCCCCAACCCTCTTGCTTAGGGGTCAGGGGAGCGGATATGTTGCAAACATAAAAGATACTAGTATCACTGTTTACTCTTTTAGGAGATTTTCTTTGAAAACACGAGCAATCATAGCGGTTCTAGAAGTGACCCCTAGCTTGACAAAAATACGGCGCAGGTGTGTGGCGACTGTCCAAGGACTAATGTCAAGATTAATACCAATCGATTTGTTAGGAAGACCCTGTGCAACTAATTTAGCGATCGCTTGTTCACGGGGACTGAGACTAATTTTTTCTTGAGATTTAGGTGTAGAGCGTACCACGTAGTAACGTACACCATCTATATCAGATTCAAAAATAACTTCATTTATCATCTGTTCAGTCAGTTTAAAAACCTTATAGGGAGCAGAGGTAGCAACTTGTTTGACCAAAACCTCCAATAGAGCCTCTTTCTCAGACGACAGCACCAATTGATTATTGTATGCAGTAATCGGCTTGTTGCTTTTTGAGGTCTTCATTGCTTGTATTCATCCTTAAGTTGACTCAAAATTGATTTAAATAATTAATTCAAAGAATTAAGCAAATTTTACGCAATCAATACATAAATCTTCTTAAATTGATAAATAAATTACAACTATTTCTAATAGTTTATGCAATCACCCTAATGGGTACTATTAGTTTAATAGAAAAATATATGTAGCTTAAACGAGTTACATTCAATTGAGCTACCAAAGTTGTGTTTCCTAAGAAAAAGCGACTGGTGACAAAGTTGTAATAGCGGTTATACCTAGATGCTGTAAGCATTCCCATCCAAGGAGTCACGAAATGTTGGACGGAGAAACCATGCAGCACGAATTCGAGAGTGAATTTGAGAACGAATTCGAGGATGAACTTCAGAACGAATACGAAGGTGAGTACGAAGGCGAAGAATTTCTTGGGGGTCTTGGTGAAGGTGAAGGTGAGTACGAAAGTGAGTATGAGAGCGAAGCTTTCTTTAAGAAAATACGGGGAATTGCCAGAAAATTAGCCCCCGTACTCAAAAAGATCGCACCAATTGCTGCTCGCGCTGTGGGTACAGCCATAGGTGGACCAGCTGTTGGTGGAGCGCTAGGTACAATTGCAGGTCAGTTGGCGCGTGAAGGGGAATTCGAGTACGAATTTGAAAGTGAGTATGAATTAACCAGTGAATTTGAGAGCGAGTACGAAAACGAAGCAGTACCACAGCCAGAAGCTTTAGCAGAAGTTCTTGCAGCTATGGCAAGCCAAGTACAGAGTGAAGCAGAAGCAGAAGCTTACACTGGTGCTTTCACAGCCAGAATTATCCCCATCAAATCTGCCTCAATACGGCTAATTTCCCCGAAGCTGGTTAAAGGTGCTGCCACACTCACACGTACTTTACGCAAATCTCCCAGCACCCGTCCTTTGGTGAAAACAGTACCCACCATTGTTGCTAGAGCGAGCAATACCTTAGCACGACAGGCAGCCCAAGGAAAACCCATCAGTTCTAAAACCGCTGCTCGTGTTATGGCGAATGAAACACGTAAAGTCCTTGGCAATCCTATAACTTGTGCCAAAACCTTAGTGCGTTCGTCTCAGGCTGCTAGTAAAGTCGCCAAACCAGCACCCCGGAAAAGAAGAGAACCAGTTTATGAGTTCTAACAGTTTGGGTTGCAGTTGCAAACACACAAATAAAAAAGAGGTCAAAAAATGTTTGAATACGAACTAGAAACTGGACATGACCGCGAATACGAGTGTGAATTCGCCAACGAGTACGAAAGTGAAGAATTTTTCCCTCTGTTAGCTCCGTTACTTTCAAGTGTAGCGCCAATGGCAGTGAAAGCAATTGGTAGATTGATTGGAGGTGGTCGTAGAAGACGCCAGCGAGAATTTGAATTTGAGTATGAAGGCGAATACGAGGGAGATCCATTTATCGGCGACTTACTACAGGGTTTAGGTGGTGCACTGGGACTAGGGGAAGGTGAATACGAATATGAGTCTGAGTTTGAATCTGCCCCAATGACTGAGTATGAAGTCGTCATGGAAAATCTTGCATACAAAGCAGCTCACAGCGAAAGTGAAGCGGAAGCAGAAGCTTTTTTAGGTGCATTAATACCACTCGCAGCCAGATTAATTCCACAAGCTGCAAAAGCGGTGACAAGTGTCACTCCATCCTTGATTCAAGGAGTCGCCAAGGTGGGTCAAACTCTGCACAAAAACCCAAAAACACGCCAACTGTTGCAAACCGTACCACAAATTTTGAAAGGAACAGTGGGAACTTTAGCCAATCAAGTTGCACAAGGCAAACCACTTTCAAAAACAACTGCTTTAAGAGCTTTGGCTGGTCATACAGCTAAAGTTTTAAATAATCCCAAGAAAGTCGCCCAGGTGATGAAGAAATCCCATCGAGCCCAACATAAGCTCATGTCAAAGACAAATGGAAAGTGTCGTCCCTAGAAACGCTCATGGGTAATTCTGGCTGTTGCAATTGGGATGGGAAAGAATATGAACGGACTATTGGAAACACTAACATCATTAAGCGTCGAAGAAGAGACTGAGCAGTTAAACGGTTTCAGTGGTTTGGAGGATAGCTATAGCACGGCTGGTGAATCATCACTACCCAATTTCAAATCTTGGCTGAGGGTACAGGCGCTGAATGTTACTAGACACGCAGCTGCTTTGCGTCCCTTTCGTCACGATGAATTTGGTACAGATCCTGCTAGCCCTTCGGACGCCCACATTGATGCGGTGAATCAACTGATAAGTTCGCTCAGAGTCCAGTTGATAGAAATGTCAAGGCTAGTTGGTCAAACTGCTGAAGCTGCTATCAAAGCGCCAGATACTGACCATCTGCAACAGCTGATGAGTCGCAAAGACGGAGCTCACGAACGGGTGCGCGCTATCGAGCAAATTTGGGATTTTTATTTCGAGTTGTTTGGACAAAGACAAACCAAATTTGGCAACTGGTTGTTAGGTTGCGATCGCATTGCCTTAGATTGCTACCAAGATATCTACATGGGCTTGGGGATAGCCAGGTCAATTCCAGCACCCGCGCCGTTTTCGTACATGAAAACTGGCTTTTCTCCAGCGACATTCCGGCGCGGTATTCCTCTGTCGAAACTGGGACAGCAAATTAATCCCTTCCCCTTGATTCAGCTACCTTATCACCGTTTGGTGAATCCCTGGACACTGGGGGCAATTTTGCATGAGGTTTCTCATAATTTGCAAACTGATTTAAATTTGCGGCAGGAAATTCCTCGTGCGATCGCCATGCGATTGCTAAAAGCGGGAATGAGCCGCGTGCTTGCTGCCACTTGGACTCATTGGCATAGCGAAATTTTTGCCGATTTATCCGGTTTGTTGCTGGGTGGTCCGGCAATTGTTTCCTCTTTAATGGATATTGCGGCGCGATCGCCCCAAGCAACCCTGTACTTTCACTCTGGTGCACCTCATCCTGTACCCTACTTGCGAGTCTTTATCAGCATTGAGTTGCTGCGGCGCATGGGATTTCCTGAAACAGCCGAAAGATACCGCCAAATCTGGCAGCGTATTTATCCTAACCCCCGTGCTGGCAACATTCCCTCTGAATTATTAGAAACTTTCAGTAAGGCGAAAAAATTGGTGGTAGATACCATCTGTTACACCCCTTACAAACAACTGGGGGACAAGACACTAGCACAGATAACGGGATTTAAGCCACAGCACCAACGCATGATTGAGGAAGCAGGGGAGCGTTTAGCAGCTGGAAACGATCCAGGAATTATTCCAGAACGATTTTTAATTCCGGCGTCGCGTTGGGCACTTGATAGGCGATTGGCGGAACCAAAAGTCATTACCAAAAACTTTTACAGTGCGCTGGCAAGGAGATAATATGATAACTTATCGTATTCGCGGACAGTTGACGACTGTCGGAAGTAACAATGTTTCTGGCTTTCGGGTCGAGCTTTGGGACGACGACCAGAGATTTGATGATCGCCTTGGTTCTGGTAAGACAGATTCTACAGGCTTCTTTGAATTTGAGTTTACAGATGATGACTTCCGGCAGGAGTTTCTAGATTTTGATCGGACACCCGATCTTTATTTCAATGTTTATCAAGGCAGACGACGCATCGGTTTTACCAAACCACCAAAGAGTGTTAAACTGCCGTCTAAAGACAACTCAAAGCCTGTGAGCCTTGATCTATTTGTTATTTTCAATGAGGAGGAGAGCGAAAGTAACTATAGAATCCAAAGCGTCAAAATTGAATTCGTTGAGGATGAGGCAACTGAAAAGCGCACCAGACAAGATTTTCAGGAACAACCTGTTACTGTTTACGATATTTTGCCGACTTCCAATCAAATTGTCGGGACAGGTACGCAAACCTCACTGACTCCTGTCGATAATAGAGGCGGATCGCTACAGCAAATTGTAGATAGTGCTTTAACAGAAGTATTGGGACGAAACCTCAACAGCGATCCCAACGCATTTCTCAGTACCCTGACTCAAACTTTCACGCCAAAACAAACCAATGGACGCACCGAATACGTGTGGACTGCTCGCACCTACGCTGCTGTGCAGAACGACCTTGGTGGTACTGTCAGTGGTGCCCAAGCTAGTCTCTATCATCGTGCTAAAGCTGCACTAAATGACGCACTGCCCTTGCTGGATAAGCTATATCCTCTAGACCCAGCTGCCGATCAACAAAATATGGATGCAATGCGGGCAATTATTCGCACCGAGTTGATGGAGTTAGTCGATGAATTGGGAACAACTGGTGGTCCCCGTGTCCAGCGTGTCGATAACTTGTTCCAACTCCTGATTGGTAGCGTTGAAGATACCAACTCCTCGGAGAATGTTGGTGGACAGATGAAAAATTTAGCTGATGTTTTTGGGCTAAGTCGTGGTCACATAAACACGGTGGATGAAGAACAAAATTACGGCAATTTCCTGATTATCCGCGACTACATTGTTTCCCTAAGAGATAGCTGGAACACCTATGTACAAGATACTGGAGGAGGAGCCTACGTGGGTACACAACTCGTCCTATTGTCCCAAGCTTTATCAGTTGTAGCGGAGTCTGTTCAAGAAGTCTACCGAATTATGGATCTGGTCTTCCTTGGTCCTGCTGAGAGACAGGCTGTCCTCATTAACTTCACGCTAGCAAAATATCAGCCAAAAAACCCTAGAAACTATGGTAGGAGAACTAGCAAAGATGGAAAACCAGTGGCTTTTCCCCTACCTGACGGGACTGGATACCCGGAAGATGAGCTATCAAAACTCACGCCTCCTATGAGCGTTGAAGGCTTGCTGAAGTGGGCGTGGCGTTTTGGAGCAGAGGAGGGTCCAACACTTGCTAAAGCAGGAGGTAAATTAGGAATCGCCCAAGCAATAGCAGAAACTGCTGAAAGATTGATGATTCTCGTGCAAGCTGCTTCTTTCACTCCCGTGCGTAATACTGCTTTTCGACGAGAAGGTGTTTTGCGTGCCCTTAGAGATTTAGCGTTCCAGTTATATCAGGTTCAACGTCTGGCTGCTGAGATTATTCCACCACCAACAAACTATCAACCGGATGATATCGACCAAATATCTCCAGCTGCAAATTCTAATCCGACAATACCTATGCGGAGAATAACTCCTTCCATATAGCCAGCAGTTGCAGAAATTAACAGCAATGTCGCCCTACTTAGTAGGACCAGGAGACTCATCATGACAACAGCAGGAGAAAATCAAAATTTATACGATCGCATTGCGGCGCTGAGGGAAACTCTCACAGATAAACTCGCACCTCAGTTAATTCAAAATCCTCAGCTAGCGGACGCCCTAACTCAGCAAATTGAGACTATGGTTTCTCAGCTAATCGCCGCCCAAACCCAAACCCCAGCACCACCAGATGGAGGCTTAGCAGAATTAATTGGTATTGGTAACGAAGCCGCTGCCAAAATCAACGCAACTCGCTTACCTGAAGGTGTTGAGGATTACGATGAGCAAGTCGCATCAGAGCGAATTCTCGCAGTCGCCGACCTCTATTATCTCTACCAGCATGAGAAGATAGGTGTGTTTCGTGCCGTTAAGAAACTTCAAGAATTGTTTAATGCTGGTGCGGTGAGATTATCAACGGGTGATGGTGCCTATGGTTTGTATCGCTTTGACCGCCGCAGTGTCTTGCGCTACACCCAAAAAGATCGTATGCAAACCTACCGTCGTGTCTTAGGTTACACCACAATCAAACCAGCGCCGAGTGCCAAACCCAACACTCAATTTCATACTTTGTTCACTCAGTTTACTAACAACGTGGCTGAGTTCTGGCGCGATAAACGTATTTCCGATGTTATCCGAGAGCGGGCTTTCGATCCAAGTTTTGGCAGCATTGCTACGGTAAGACGAGCAGGTTTGGATCTGCGAAATAACTTGAAATGGGCTTCTTATGGTCACGTCAATGTTTTACGGATTGAAGTCTTACAACTTTTGGAAGAAGCCTTCAAAATTCTTGGCGCAGACGATGTAAAAAAACTCTTTGGTGCAGACAATGCTTGGGATGTCGTTGAAGAAGTCATGTTGCGCTACTTCAATGAAAATGTTGATGCGTCCCAGCGTCACCGGATGGCGGTTGCAGGTAGAAGTGTTATCCGTTGGTTAGCTCAGAAATACGTCCTCAATACTTCTCGTGCTGAGTTTGAAGCTTTACTACGTGAAATTGCTGATGTTGTGGAAGAATGGCTCACCAGTGCCGAGACTTTGGGTATTGCGTTCCGTGGTCATACGCAACGGGTTGTAGCTTTTAATTCAGATCAGAATGGTCATAGAGGGTTGAGGAGTGCGGGAGAAGGGTAATGGGTAATCGGTAATTGGTAATGAGTTGCTATGACCTATTACCCATTACTTATTAGCAAACTTGACATGAGAGGATAAATTTTTATGTATGCCATGAGTACAGAGAAAAGCTCATTGGTGTGGAAAGGCTCAACAGTGGATAACGACACCTTGCAACTGACTAATGCAGGGCTTGAGAGAATTATTTCCCAGCTGCCAGAACAGCCTGATTTTAAAAATTTTGTCAAAAGAAACTACAAAGGCGACCATTAGCAGGCAGTAACTCGTTCCATTGCTCAGCTGACACGAGATGCACTTTATGCAGGCAGTGTTTCTCACCCAAACTTTAGCAAGAAACTTCGTGTTTTTCAGGCTCAAGATGTTGGTGGCAGAAACTATCAGATTCTTGCATTTCCTTTGACCAGCACACAAAGCGCGATCATTACTATTGAAGCGAAGGAACAGGGTGAGGTAGAACAGGAGAGTGGACCGGCTACCTGTGCGTGGATTCTCGAGTTGCTCAAAAAAACACCAACCTTTGATTTAAAGACTAATTTCCTCAACATACGTAAAATTCAGGAAATCGCAAAAAATGTACAGTCAGCGATCCAAGGGGTGAAAGTTAATCCGGATCTTAGGATTGCTGAAGAGCAGGTTGACTTCAACAAGACACCTACTAAAAAAAATATCACCGTATTGGTTGTCGGAGAGTACAAGATTTTCAGGCGTTGGGTTTCGTACCTGATAGGGATGACTGGTTAATCAAGTTTAAAGATGAGAGATTAGCTTGAACCAGAAAAGAGTAGTATTAATCATCGAGGCTATTTTTTGACTCGATGACAATCACCATCACACTCAACACCGACTGCATTAACTCCTTGGATGTGTCCCCCGTAGTCACAGAGATTGAAAAATTGCTGCAAGAGGGGGCGATCGCATCCTACGAGCAGCAACTCCATTTTGATATCGACTATACTCTCGAACCAGGCGATCCACGGGAACTTTCAGAAATTCCAGAAGTACGCCTATGGTTTATCCGTCTAGATACTCGCTATCCCTGGTTACCATTTTTACTTGATTGGAAAACCGGGGAATTTGCCCGTTATGCAGCAATGCTTGTACCGCACCAGTTCAGTACCAAAGAAGGTATTCAGTATAATCCTGAAGCTTTAGAAATCTTTTTAATGCACAAGCTATTTGCTTTAAACGATTGGTTACAACAGCAGGGCATTCCTAGTAAATCTCGCCTCCAGTCGATGGCACAACTTCTAGGTTATGAGTTAGATGATGCCTTGTTTGAGATGTTTTAGTATAGCAATCCTAAATCATAAGCCCTACGGGCATGCACTCGCGTATGCCTATGGCTATCGCCTCCGGCGCCCGCTTGCGCTTACGTAAACAACAAGATTCTCGACTTGGCCAAAGTTGTCGGGAATCTGAATTTTCTTAGATCTTGCACTATTCTCAACAAGACCTAAAAAACCGGGTTTCTAAACGGAAAATTAAGGTTTTTAAGGGTTATCATTCTCAAGAAACCCGGTTTTTGATCCTGGTGCAAGATATAAGTTTTCCAATTTTCACAAATCAAATAGGATTACTAAGTTACTAGTAACTATAAGTCCTTAGGGAGATGCAAAAAATAAAATGCCCAGCCGTTTCATATGTATCTCAGTAAAACCGATGATTTTGCTGCGGTTTTTTGAGGATCGGTAAACCACGACGGCTGGGTATTCTATTATTTGTAAGTGCTTTAGCTCAAAACTAAGTAAGTGGACAGAAATAATCGTAACCAAGGCAATTGCGTTTGTGTACCATGCTACGAACATACGGAACGTAGTCAGCCAGTGCTGCACCAACGTCTTCCTCGTGCTGGATTTGGCGCTCATAGGAAAGCGCAGATCCGAAGGGGAAACCTGTACTTTGTTCGCTCTGTGGGCGTGTGCTTTGCGGATACGGCTTTTTCGTTGGGCAGACTCAATCAATCGCAAACCTCTGCGATTGGTTCGCTATACCTATGGCTCACGCCATGACTAGCGCCTGTACCGTGCGGTCTGGTGCCGGACATACACTCGCAACGCACATGAAACACTTTTGTCCACTTAGTTACTTAATACGGCATATCAGTCTTAATGCTGTACTAAAAGCATATTCAACTGCTTTTGATTTACTGGGTAATGCCGCTTGCCAGATGCGATAATCGTTATACTCAAGAATTAAATTTGCTATGTCATCAATTCTAATCTTCCTTAGCACATCATATTGAGCCGATTCAAAGTCTCTAACGGTTCCACCGTTTTCCAAAACTTCTTGTGCAGCTTTGATAAAACCGTCTAAAACGGTTTTTCTGTATTCTTGACCAGCACGTTCATTAAAGATAGTAGATGATTTAAAAGCCTTAAATTCTTCTAAAAGAAGATTGGCAATTTTTCTACCCTCTGAAGTGTTCCAATCACAGGGTAGTTGAACATCTAGATATTCATCTTGAATATATTGATACTTGAGATAATCCTTGATGTCTACAGTTACTTGAACAATTTTGTAACCAGCAAACAATTGTTTCAAAGAATTTACACTTGTATCAATAGATGGATCAGGGAAAACTTTTTCTTCACCTTCTGGACATTCATAGACAAGATATGTCCAAATTCCTACTGAATCAGAGACTTCAGAGTTTTCACCTTGATAGAAAGTAATTGTTCCATCTTCCTCATACCTACAATATGCATTTTCCGCATTTTTTAGCGTACAGTGATGCATATTTTTTGAAAAGTGCATGAGCGTTCTGAAAATCCCAGTGATGTGGTGAGGTTGGTTTTCTACTTGGATGTAACGTTTTCCGCTGCTCATGAAGCCATGTAATCGAATCGCCATCTGTTTTTCCTTGTGTATTTCGTCACATTCTTGTTCGATGCACCAGCCTAACAGCAAGAGGGAAGTTAAGGAACACATAATATGGCGCGCTAGATCTATCGGTAAGCTATTCACACCTGATAACAATGGCAACAATATAGTTGCCATGCAGCCGAGAATCCTGAGCTTGCTGCATAATGGTCACTATTCTTTGTTCTAACGTAAATTTTTAATTCTAGTTCACTAGTTTCGTAACAAATTTAAAATCTTGTTATTTCTTTCATTTTCTTTGTCATTATGAAGTTCTTGATAAAATCACTCAGTGTTACCTTCAGAAATTAGGCTAGAAGCTATACCCAAGCTAAACTTCCAACTTACGCACAATAATGACCAAACACGATGAATGTGTAGTAGATTACCCAAAAAATTTGTTATTTCAAAAATCTACCGAAAATATTTTATTTCTACTAGCCTTTTGCAAAATATTTTTTTTCAAAAGAAGAAAATATCAAGCTATTACGCACACAATAATGCTATTTACTTGTCAGGAAAGTCAATAAGCTAAAATCCGCCTTTAAAAGACGGATTTTAGATAGTAACAAAAGTTTTTGAAACAAGCTGTACCGAAGTGAAGCTCGGTAGCGCTTGTATTTTTGTATTTTTTTATAACTGCTGTAAAATCCATTCAACAGCTACAGCTAAGTCTTTGGCGACGTAATCTGGTATTGTGTGGTGCTGGTAATCACCTGCCAAAACGCGATCGCCAAAACCTGTTTGCACCAAAATACCCACACAGCCGGCATTGTGTGCCATATCCACATCAGTTGCTTTGTCCCCTACCATAAAACTGTGCTTGAGATCCAAATCATGTTCCCAGGCTGCTGCAACTAACATGCCTGTATTTGGTTTGCGCCAGGTAGACCACCGGGTGTACGCTGGGTCTAGTCCTCCTTCTGGTGGGCTGAGGTAGGGACAATAATACAATGCGTCTAGTTTCGCTCCAGCCTCCTGTGCCAAGAGTCGGCAAAGTCGCTGATGTAACGCTTGTACGTGACTGTCTGGATAATAACCTCTGGCAGGTCCGGATTGATTTGAAACCAGACAGCAAAAAATACCTCGGTCATTCAGCTGACGCAGAGACTTGGCAACTCCAGGAATTAAATGTAAATCTTCTACAGAGTGAATGTAGCCAGCCTCAACATTTAATACTCCATCGCGGTCTAGGAATACAGCAGGTTTACCCACCCCAAATTTTCTCCAACACAGTTTTAGGCGAAATATCTGCCATTTTACCTGTAGAGGATTTGATGGCGAGGAATTTATCACTCTTGGGCAGTAACTTTCCTGGGTCTGTTGGACCAAACAAGCCGATGGTATAAGTCTGTACCGCCACACTCAAGTGCATGGGGGCGCTGTCAGTACACAGCATTAAATTTGCTCCAGCAATCATGGCTGTTAACTTGCCTATATCATCAGGAGAACTGATTTTTATATTGGGTACGGACTGTTTGAGACTGCGGACAAATTCTCCATCCTCTGGTCCTTGGATAATCACTACGGGCATTTGTGGCTGCTTTTCCTGAAAGTCTTGAATAATTTGCTGCCAATTTGCCACAGGGTAAACTTTATCCAGACCTTTTGTCTTGGCAAGTGCGCTAGAACCGCCGTGAATCAAAATGTAGCCAGTTTCCTTGATCCCCAGCCGTTGTTGTTCCTTGTTAGCCCAGTCAATATCTGGTACTGGTACATTAACTGCTAACTCGGGACAAGGGGAGTTGATACCCAAGCCTTGCAGCAAGTCATGGTACATACAAGCAGCATATTGTTCTGTTTTTAAAGGAACAGAATTGGTGAGAAAAACAGATCCTTTGCTCTTGTAGCCAATTCGTGTGGGGATTCCAGTCAGCCAGAGCAAAACACCCACTAAAGCACTTTGCCCTAGGGCAATGGCAACATCGTATTCGCGATCGCGAATCGTGCCTACCAAGTTGCCCCAATCTGCCATGCTGTTACGGTCTTTGTAGTCAAACGCCAGTACATCATTAACTGACTTACTCACCCGGTAAGCAGTCTTTGAACGGGGTTCCACAACAACATCCACCTGAGCATTGGGGTAATAGTGCTTCAGGTTATCTAAGGTCGGAAAAAAGAGAATTTGGTCGCCAATTCCGCCAGGGACAAGGGCTACTATTCGCATAATATATATTGACGCTTACTCGCTCATTATTTTAGGGGAAGATTTGGGTTAGTAATGAGGAATTAGAAATTAAGGATTAGAGTTGACCACCTGTCGATTGTTAGTTGTCCAAGACTTACGCAAAAGTTACCCGGTTTCTACCAAAAATCGTCTGTTTTGCAACCAAAGACGAACGAAGAAACCGGGTTTCTAGCAGATGGTGCTTAAGTCCTATTGTCAAATAATACTACTAACCACTAACCTATCCCCTATTGTGAGATTGAGGGATTCTGTGCATTTATTAATTCCAGCCGCACCTAAGCGGAAGAAGAATAGGGAGTGACCGCAATAAACTTCTACTTGTGGTGCGCTCTAAGCCTATTATCGCGTGGACTCTTTTCGCTGCTGAAGCAGCAAGTTAAATCAGTTAGATAGGCATTATCTCCCAACCATTAGACTGGCAAGATTTCCAGACGATTTTTACTCAATTAAAGCAATCTTCGCCTGTGGAACTGATTCAAGGGGGTTCTACCCGGCAAGAATCGGTTTACAATGGATTACAGGCGTTGCCAGACTCCGCAAAAGAAGTATTGATTCATGATGGAGCCAGATGCCTCGCCACACCAGATTCGTTCAACTGTTGTGCTCAAGTTATTCAACACTGTCCCGGTTTGATTGCTGCTGTCCCGGTTAAAGACACGATTAAAGTCGTAGATGAAAATGGCATTATTCAAAGTACGCCTGACCGACGGCAATTATGGGCAGCCCAAACTCCCCAAGGATTTGATGTTAAGTTGCTTAAGCAGTGTCACACCGAAGGTGTCCGTCAGGGGTGGAAAGTGACAGATGATGCTGCTTTGTTTGAAAAGTGCGGCTGGGAAGTGCGAGTTGTTGAAGGGGAGGAGACGAATTTGAAGCTAACAACTCCCCAAGATTCGGCGATGCGCTGAATTCATTCTCAAAACTAGGCTGGGTGAGGTGTGAAGTCGGTTATAACAATTTTGGGGCATTGCTGAAGCTTCGTCTTTGGTGATCTCAACAAAAGTCTTGATTTTAGTCATACAATATGCTACCTTTCCAAACACTTGTGATTCTCCTTAGTCATTCGTCATTTTTTCTTTGTACACGTGACTAAATGAGTCATGACGAATGAACGGCAAGTGCTGTAGCCTGGAAAATCCTCGTCGAGCACTGCCTCCTAATGACCAATGACTAATGACTAATGCCGTGATAAATGCAGCGACCAAGATAGAAGCAATTCTCTATTTGAAGGGTAAGCCCCTGTCTATTAGTGAAATTACCGAGTATGCCGCTTGCGATCGCGCGACAGCTGAGGAAGGCATCATAGAACTCATTGATGAGTATGCCCGCCGAGATAGCGCCCTAGAAGTCGTTGAAACTCCAAATGGTTATAGTTTGCAACTGCGGTCAGATTTTCATGACCTAGTGCAAACTCTAATTCCAGTAGAATTGGGCGTCGGAGCATTGCGGACTTTGGCAGCTATTGCCCTAAATAGTCCAATACTCCAAAGCGACTTGATTAACGTGCGCGGTTCTGGTGCATATCAACACGTTCAAGAACTCGTCGAACTTGGTTTTGTCAGAAAACGCCGAGACAGTGAATCTCGCTCCTACTCATTACAAACCACCTCTAAATTTCACCAGTATTTCCAAATCGACCAACTTCCAGCATCATTCTCCAACGGACAGGAGCAAAAACAACTAGAGCTAGAACTGACAACAGCAGAATCCAGTAGCAGTTCTGCTGCGGTGGAAGAATCCTAGTACCTCAGAAAGAGGTGGTGATATGTCTGACCCTTCTACTATGGTTTAGAGTAGAATAAGAAACTCAGCTACAAAAACAGCCAATGGTGTTTGATCCTAACTTTCTGAATGACTACCCTGAGGAACATCCCAATCAGCTTATCTCTGATAGCTTTGAGGAACACCCTAATCACTTACTCAAATATTTACAGCACCAATCCCCTGAGGTTCTAGCCCGCGTTGCTCAGTCCGTCAGCCCCGAAATTAAACAAATCATTTCGCAAAACGTCCAAGGGCTTGTCGGAATGTTACCCGCAGAAAATTTTAACGTGCAAATCACAACAGATCGAGACAATCTCGCGGGTCTTTTGGCGTCAGCTATGATGACGGGTTATTTTCTTCGCCAAATGGAACAACGGATGCAGTTAGATAATTTGAGTAACAATCATTAGTCAAGAGTCAACACTTCATTTGTCAAGAGTCAAAAATTATTAGACTCCCAGACTATGGACTACTTCTGGGGATAGGTTCCTAACTCTACTTGAAATGTTTTAAATTCCCCGTTGCGGTTGACCTCAATTTGCAGAATCTTGCCTACAGTACTGGACTCTACGAGTTTCTGTACTTGAGCAGATGTCCTAACCGGCTTACCGTTAACTTTTTGAATCATGTCCTCAGGAAGGAGTCCGGCTCGTTGTGCTGGAGATTTTTCTAAAACTCCTGTAATGGCGACACCGACATTGTGCTTAATCTTGAGATTTTTGTCTTGATTAATCTGCTGTTTTTTGGCAGGAGAAAGATCTGACATTTCAATCCCCAAAAAAGGATGTTGTACACGCCCTTTAGTAAAAAGTTCGTTAGCAATACGGGCTGCTGTTTCAATTGGGATGGCAAAACCTAGCCCTTGAGCATCGGCGCGGATAGCAGTGTTAACGCCAATGACATCACCTTGAGCGTTTAACAATGGTCCGCCAGAGTTACCAGGGTTAATAGCTGCATCTGTCTGAATAAAACCGACTCGCTTTTCTGGAACACCAACTTGAGCGCTCGTCCGATCTGTAGCGCTGATAATACCGATTGTGACAGTATTGTCTAGACCTAAGGGATTACCAATGGCGATCGCCCATTGACCTGGTATTAAGTTTTGTGAATTACCTATCTTAACTGTTGGCAGATCAGAAGCTGAAATTTTGACAACAGCAACATCTGTTACAGAATCAACTCCCACCACCGTACCGTCAAAAGTCCGACCATCTTTGAGGGTGACTAATACTGTGTCAGTATCTGCAACGACATGAGCGTTAGTGAGTATTCGTCCATTTTGACTCAAAATAAACCCAGAGCCTGTACCACGCTCTATTCTTTCTCGGGGAAATGGTTGCTCTTCTTCACCAAAAAACCGCCGCAACAGCGGATTCTTTAAAGCATCAGAAATAGGATTAGCCACTTTGCGGGTTGCATTAATTCGGACGACTGCTGGTCCAGTTTTTTGAACAGCAGTCGCAATAAAATTCATATTATCGCCAATAGTAGTTCCAGTCTGACCTCCCACAGGGCTTGGAATTGAGGTTTCTGAAGATGAAGATGCTGTTACATTTCTTAACTCTCTAAACCAACTATTTTGTGGTACAAAATAGCGACTACCGAACAAGCCTGCACCGCCGCCAATAGTCAATAACGATAGATAAATAACCAGTTGCTTTAAAGATAAGGATAACTTCATAATCATTACATTCAAGGACAGCAATGCAGATGCTAATTTCTAAGTGTAGTCAAGTCAGGGGATACTTGTCTCAGAAACAACCCCGAACTGGTGGAGTCAGAACTCAGGACAGTGAACAGTGAAGAAAAAAAATTGCTAATTGAATCACTGATAACTGGTAGCTGATTCATCCCTTAGAGTTCCAAGTGGGTTTTGTGTTCTGCATTCTGATTCTTCTCAAGAATTCATTGCTCATCAGTCAGTTTTGGTTATTAAAAAGCACCACTTAAGAACTCACGACCTTTGATCGCCTGCTGTTGCCATTTAAGATCTAAAGTAATTGAGTGTCTCCTTTAGATACATGACTTTTTGCTATCGTTTACTCTTTCTCTGTATTAGCATAGTCACGAGCACCCTTGGGCTTATGTACACTAGCCCACACTCTATACTGGCACAACAGACTGTTACTGGTTGTCAGAGTTCAGCCCTTGAACGCTTCGGGCGACACAAAATTGCACCAGGAGAAACTGTGGAGAGTATAGCGCAGCTTTACAATCTCACACCAGCTACTATTATCGCCATGAATCCGACCTTAAGAAATAATAAAGTTGCTATTGGTCGCGAAATTCAAATCCCTCCCTACAATGGGATTGTTGTTGAAGTACCTCCTGGTCAAAACTGGCGACAAATTGCAGCAAAATATAAAATCCGCCCTGATGTCTTATTTGAGGTGAATGGCTGTCAGAAAAATTCCAGATTTGTGTTTGTTCCAGAGGTAAAACCCTCACCCAATCGTCCCATAACAGAGTCTGGTGTATCAACTTCTACTCCGAGTAAATTAGCTGGGTATCCATTCGGGGAAGTCGCAACTGTGGCTTTACCTTATGGCTGGCAGACTAATCCTACCGACGGTAAAGTTTTTTTTCATAGTGGTGTGGATTTGTTAGCAGCAAAAGGAACGCCTGTACAAGCGATTGGTGATGGGAGAGTCGCTTTTGCCAGTGAACAAGGGACTTATGGTAACTTAGTCATTATCAATCACAGTGGCGGATTGCAAAGCCGCTACGCCCATCTTGAGAGTATCAAAGTCGACCTTGGTCAACAAGTAAATAAAGGAGACATCGTCGCAACTGTGGGTACAACCGGAACACCCACCACAAACCAACCCCATCTCCATTTTGAAGTGCGTTCTAGTTCATCTTTAGGTTGGGCAGCTCAAGATCCCAGAGGATATTTACAGCAGTGAGTCAGACTCTTATTCTCTGGTTCCCTCGTTATTTTCTGGTTCCCTCGTTGTTCTCTCGTTCCCAGGCTCTGCCTGGGAATGCCGACCTTCAGGCTCCGCCTCACATTCTCCGCTAAAATGTAGTAATGGTACTCAATAATTATTTTTCAAACCAACTTAAAATAGACTCAGTCGATTGAACCAAATGCATTCCTGCTGCTGCAAATCTCTCAAATGCAGCATTTGCGGCTTCTACATAATCCACTACACCAGGAACAACAACAGGGGAAGTGCAATCTTCCAGCAAATAAACTTTTTTCGCTAAACGAGAGTCTATCTGTTGAATTTCCGTTAATAAATCACCAACTGTCCAAGCAACACAGTGACTTTTCGCCTGTCCCGCAATAATTACAGCATCAAATTCTAACAATTCTTGAATCAAACGCGTATTCTTTTGTACAATCTGACGTTGATCAAAACTTTCCAAAACTTCTGGACGTAAAATAGAATAGTTTTCTGTTAAAGGATGATTCCCTTTGATTTCAAATTGTGTCTGACTTTGACGAGCTATGCAGTGGAAAAATACTGCTTCTTCCACAGCAGAAACTAATGCATGACCGATACCACCCACCATAGAATGATAAGACCAAACAGTCAAAGGATATTTGCCATCTTGAGTCAGCTGCTTAACGTAGTGATAAGCGTGTTTTTCTAAAAATTCATAGTTATAGCCAAGACTTGGGGCAACTCTTGGGTTCACTTTCCAAACTCCTTTTTCAATATCTGCTGGTGTAATACTCGTAGCAGAAGGAGTTGGGTGTTCACCAACAGTATTAATCCAAAAAATGGGATGAAAAATTTGCATTGCTGTATGAGTATCCATAGTCGGGATAATTTTAGTAATCACTCCCAAATTGCTATAGATAAACTCACACAAGCGGACGTTATCATCTACCGCACCCGTTCCAGATTTTCCACCGACAAATAATTCAAATTCGGGAATGCAAAAGGTGTTTTGTACGTCAATCAAAAGTAAACAAATGCGTCTTTTATCTTCTGAAGATGGTTTAATATTATATTTTTTGGCCCATTCTGTCGCTTCTTTTGCACGTTCTTGGTAAGGTACACGCCAGACTTTGCCTAGGTTTTGGGGGTTGAAATGGGGAGGGATTGGTAGTTGAGTTTTTGTTGGGGTGTTCATAGTTAAATTGAAAACTTAATGTATCTAAAAGGTAGCTTAGTAACAATAAGCTCTTGTGTTATTGCTATCTATCCTCAGCCCAACAATCTCCGCCGTTCAGCTATTCGCTCATCGCTATTAAACTGTAGTAACATCGCGGTTGTGCGTCCCTCTGGTGTTAACCCCATAATCCTGGAATCCTCTATTAAGAAATGTTTCTCCCATTTCTGTGTACGTGGGTTAAAGAGAAAACTGAAGGCTTTTGTCTGTGGATCAAACGAACCTAGATCCGTCCCTTTGTAACGATTACAGCGCCAACAAGCGAAAGCTAGATTATCAGCATTGGTAGCACCACCATGTTTTACTGCAATCACATGATCCAGTTCATGTGGGAAAAAGGTAACGTCTGCTGGAAGTAAACAATATTCACACCTGTCATTAGCTCGTTGTTCAACTTGTCGTCGGAGCGCAGGACTGATGTAAGTCATAATGTATTAGGAAGATTTCTTAAGTTGCCAGCTTTGAGCATAATTACCAAATGCTCAATCCGCTCATACTCGTCAAGCTCTATACGCTCTTGCTCTGTAATTTCCCTATTTTTGCTGCGTTCTATAAGAGTTTGCAAACGCTGTTGCATTTCAAGTGTGGGACGAAAGGTAGCGATTTCTTCAGGTGTAGGATTACTGGCAATAAAATTCAGAATGTAGCGATAGATGTGGGCTGGTAATGGTGGTTGTTGCAAACTAAGAGCTAGAAGTTCTGGAAGGCGATCGCCTACTAACTCCAATTGCTGAGAAAGTTCTTCCGGTAGTTCAATAGTAATTTTAGGCACAATGCCGCCTCTTTTAGCATTCTTTCCATCATTTTATCTAGCTTTTACTCGTTTCTACACTAAGCAGGAAAACAAGTAGAACTGGCTAATATTATGTTTTTAAGTCTTTGAAAAGGAACTTTTACCATTAACTGATTTTTGAAAACTACAAAACAAGTATTTTTTATTATTTAAAATTCCTTGTCTGACAAACTTTTTAATATTGCTAAACGCTCATCAATCCACTCCTCAGTGAACCAGCCATACGGCAAAACATCACCAACTGCATTTGTGCTAATTCCCATAACTCAAATATGGGCTGCTTTGAGAAACACAGGAATTGATAGTAGTTCAGTCTCACTCAGTTTACGAATTGACTCATATCCTTCGAGCAAACTATTTCTAATTTTAACATCTATTTTCATCCTAATTGCTACGTGCAAAAACTTTGCAATATCAAAAGCACGCCAGCCATAACCACATTGGTCAAAGTCAAATAAAGTTGGCTCATTATCTTCCGTGAAATGAGCATTCCCTGAATGAACATCACCAACACAAATTCCATAAGCTGGTGCTAACAAAGGCAGTTGAAATTCTTCTAACTGCTTTTTGATTTGGTCTACCTGTTTTTGCAGATAGTTCATATCGCTTTCTCGGTGTTGGTACAAAGGTGCAATTGCTTCCAATGACGAATCTAGCAAGTATTCACTTTTCAAAGCAGGGCGAGTAAAACTACTTTTGAACTTGTCTAGTGTCTGGTGAATTTTTGCCAGTGCTTCTCCTAAACGATAGCTTTGTATCCCATTAAGCTTTTCATTGACTGCATCTCCTGGTGCATAGGAAAACACAGCTACGTAACGCGTTCCTTCTGGTGCAGCAATTTCTGTTGTCAAAACGCCATCTTTTCTTGCAATAGGGTATGCAACCGACTGTTTTTGCTCGTGTAGAAACGCTAACAGTTCCAGTTCAAAATCAATTTCTTGCTTATTTCTCCACCTACGTCGATAAACTCGTAGAATATATCTTTGTTGCTCAGGTTGCTCAGTTTCCACCAAATACGTATCGTTCAGACCTCGCTTGTATAGTTTACACTTACGGATATTGCTGATGGGGTAGTGGCGAAGTACGGTTTTAATTAAACCCTCACCGTCAAAAATAGAATGAATGACAGGAATTAATAATTGGCTCATAAAATCATTGGTGCTGTTAATAATATTTGCTACTTATTGCAATTTGAGATTTTGAATTTTGGATTTTAGATAATTGATTAGTCATTTTTACCTGTTTCCCGACTCTCCCTCCTCCCCCACTCATCCTTTCCCTTTTTTCCTGCTTTTTTTTCAACTTCATCGCTCAAATGACCCTTTCATATGGCAATCTGGAAAACAGAATGTTTTCCAACTGGATATCTTTGCTACAAAAATTTTACTTAACAGGATATGCAAACCCTGCCTACGCTAACAACTTCCAGCACTGTAAATACTCAACCCATCTTTGACACCACAATCAAACGACGCAAAACCCGTCCAGTCAAAGTAGGTGATGTCACCATTGGGGGTGCCTACCCTGTGGTGGTGCAGTCAATGATTAACGAAGACACCTTAGATATAAATGGTTCAGTCGCAGCAATTCGCCGTCTCCATGAAATCGGCTGCGAAATCGTTCGCGTTACTGTACCCAGTATGGCTCATGCCAAAGCGTTGGCCCAGATTAAACAAAAATTAATCAAAACCTACCAGGATGTGCCTATTGTGGCGGATGTACATCACAATGGCATGAAAATCGCTCTGGAAGTCGCCAAACATATAGAAAAAGTGCGGATTAATCCAGGGTTGTACGTCTTTGAAAAGCCAAACCCTAATAGAACCGAATACACTAAGGCTGAATTTGACGAAATTGGCGAAAAAGTTCGTGAAACTTTGGCCCCATTAGTGATTTCCTTACGCGATCAAGGCAAAGCTATGCGAATTGGGGTAAATCACGGTTCGCTTGGTGAAAGAATGTTGTTCACCTACGGCGATACCCCAGAAGGTATGGTGCAATCAGCAATAGAATTTCTTCGCATTTGTGAATCTTTAGATTTCCACAACTTGGTGATTTCTATGAAAGCTTCACGAGTGCCAGTGATGATAGCTGCTTATCGCCTCATGGCACAGCGAATGGATGAACTGGGTATGGATTATCCTTTGCATTTGGGTGTCACCGAAGCAGGTGATGGCGAGTACGGACGGATTAAATCCACCGCTGGTATTGCCACTTTATTAGCTGATGGTATTGGCGATACAATTCGTGTTTCACTAACGGAATCACCAGAGAAAGAAATTCCTGTATGTTACAGTATTTTGCAAGCTTTGGGATTGCGGAAAACAATGGTGGAGTACGTCGCTTGTCCCTCTTGTGGGCGTACATTGTTTAACCTAGAAGAAGTTCTGCACAAAGTCCGCGAAGCCACTAAACATCTTACCGGACTCGACATAGCAGTCATGGGGTGTATTGTCAATGGACCCGGAGAAATGGCTGATGCTGATTACGGTTACGTTGGTAAAACGCCTGGATACATTTCTCTTTACCGTGGAAGAGAAGAAATTAAAAAAGTTCCAGAAGAAAAAGGAGTGGAAGAATTGATCAACTTAATTAAGATAGATGGACGTTGGATAGATCCATAAATTTTTCGACAAATTTTGTACCGCCGACATAGGTAGTCGCCGGATGACAAAGCATTTTTATGAAATAAAAAAATATGCTCAGTCTTTACAGCAAAACCCTGTGTTAGATTGAGCATACTGATTATAAAATTTTGCGTCTTGCACAGCTGTCATTATGGTAATTACAAGAAATGGGCTTGTTTTGGGTGCTACAGCGGTGACACTGACAACAATAGCAGTCACTAGTTTGGGTATTCACTCACAAGGACAAGCCTTATTTAAAGAAAGCCCTAAGGAATTATTAGATGAAGTCTGGCAAATTATTAACCGCCAATATGTAGATGGTACTTTTAATAAGTTAGATTGGCAGGCTGTTCGTCGTGAGTACCTGAACAAGTCTTATAGCAACAAGCAGGAGGCTTACAAGTCCATCAGGGAAATGCTGAAGAAGCTGGGTGATCCCTACACTCGGTTTATGGATCCAGAGGAATTCAAAAACATGCAAGTGGATACCTCTGGAGAACTGACAGGTATTGGTATCCAAATTGGTTTAGATGAGAAAACCAAGAAGCTGACTGTGATTGCGCCGATTGAGGATACACCTGCAGCAAAAGCTGGTATCCTGGCAAAAGATGTGATCACCAAAATCAACGGAAAAAGTACCGAAGGTATGGATACCAATCAGGCAGTGTCCTTAATCCGAGGTACAGCAGGAACACCAGTCAACTTGACAGTTCTGCGGAATGGTCAGGAAAGACAATTTAACATTACAAGAGCTAAGATTGAAATTCATCCAGTCGAGTACTCTCAAAAACAAACTCCAGCAGGTAATCTTGGTTATATTCGCTTGAAGCAGTTTAGCGCCAACGCTGGTAAAGAGATGCAACAAGCGATCAGAAATTTAGAGAGTAAGCAAGTCGCTGGTTATGTCCTGGATTTACGTAATAATCCTGGTGGCTTGCTTTTCTCTAGCGTCGAAATTGCCCGAATGTGGATGAATAGCGGTACGATAGTCTCCACGAAAGACCGCGCCGCAGAAGTAGAACGAGAAGTGGCAAATGGACGTGCTTTGACAAACAAACCGCTCGTGGTAATAGTGGATAAAGGTTCAGCAAGTGCGAGTGAAATCCTCTCTGGAGCTTTGCAGGATAACAAGCGTGCTGTTATAGTCGGTAGTCAGACCTTTGGCAAAGGCTTAGTGCAATCAGTGCGTCCTCTGGACGATGGTTCAGGACTAGCGGTGACAATTGCGAAATACTACACTCCTAATAACCGAGATATTAATAAGCATGGAATTGACCCAGATGTCAAGGTAGACTTGACAACTTCTCAGCGAGAACGGCTATGGCTTAAAGAGCGAGACAAAGTTGGCACCCTACAAGATCCCCAATTTGCTAAAGCTGTAGAAGTGATAGGTAAAGAAATTGCACAAAAAGGAAACACCAGAGCAGAAAAAAATTAAAAAGTAAACACTCAAGAGTCAAAAGATTTTTTCGACTTTTGATTTCACACTGGTTGGCATTTACCAGACCTAATCAGTCCTACGCGGCGGGCAATCGCTTCTTCTTGGGAACTAAATGGTCCCCATTGCTCAATAATTTCTGGATTATTTTCCTCAGTTGCTTCGTCACTGGGGATTATTTCGCAATGACCAGCCGAATGCTTGACAATATACCAAGTTTGTGTATCATTCATGCGTTGATGTGAAGATGTCCAGTGTAATCTATATATGCCTAATGATACAAGCTTTTTGGCAGTAAGTCGTGTGAACCTCAATGAGGCGAGGTCAACCCCTAGCCCCTCCGGGGCGGCTGCGCCAACGGGGAATTCAAAATTCAAAATTCAAAATTCAAAAATAATTAATCATTATTCAAAAATAATTAATCATTTTTAAACTCTTTGAATTTTGGATTTCTGTTGAATTTGAGTGAAGCGAGGGCTATTGTGTTTCAATCAGGATTATGCCGCAATACTTTGGACAACTGCACACAACCGAACCGGCTTGGTCAATTCTTGGGGCAGTGCAAACAATACAACAGAGCGATCGCCATATTCTCTTCAAGTGTGGCGACCCCTGTTTAAGCATTACCGTGCTAGCCCCAAACCTAATTCGGGTACGAATGACGCCAACGAGCGAATTTCTACCCCGGCGATCATGGGCAGTCGCACTGGCGGATGAAGAATGGCCGACTGTGCCGTTTGAGGTGCGAGAAAAAGCAGAGGCTATAGAAATTGAAACTCAGCAGCTGCGCCTCCTTGTGTCCCGCAATCCTTGTCGTATTCAGTGCTTCGACAAATCCGGACAGCCCTTTGCTCATGATGCCGACCCAGGGATGGGGTGGCGAACTGGTGCCATTGCTGGGTGGAAACAGATTGAAACTGATGAACATTTTTATGGTTTTGGTGAACCCACTGGCTTACTCGATCAGCGTTCAAAAGTGAAAACCAACTGGACGTCTGATGCGATTGACTACGGTGTCCTGACAGACAGTATGTATCAGGCAATTCCCTTTTTCATCGCGTTACGTCCTGGATTGGGGTACGGGCTTTTCTTCAATACGACTTTTTGGAGTCGCTTTGATTTGGGGGCAGAACAACCTGGAGTCTGGCGGATGGAAACTCAGGGGGGTGAACTGGATTACTACATTATTTATGGACCAGAACCCGCAAAAATTCTTGAGACTTACACCCAGCTAACCGGACGGATGCCCTTACCGCCCAAATGGTCACTAGGTTACCACCAGTGTCGCTGGAGTTACGAGTCACAAGATATAGTTCGCAAACTGGCGGATGAATTTCGTCAGCGCCGCATTCCCTGTGATGTTATCCATCTCGATATTGACTATATGAGTGGCTACCGGGTTTTTACCTGGAGTCAGAAGCGATTTGCTAACCCCAAAAAATTAATAGACAATCTCAAGCAAGATGGTTTCAAGGTAACAACAATTGTTGACCCTGGTGTCAAGTACGAACCAGAAGCAGATTACAAAGTCTTTGATGAGGGATTAAAGAACGACTATTTCATCAGAAAAACGAATGGTCAGCTATTTCACGGCTATGTCTGGCCCGATAAAGCTGTCTTTGCTGATTACCTGCGCCCTGAAGTTAGAGATTGGTGGGGAAGTTTGCTAAGCAGTCTCACTGATGTGGGTGTTGCTGGAATCTGGAATGACATGAACGAACCGACACTTGATGACCGTCCATTCGGTGATCCTGGTAAGAAGATTGCGTTTCCCCTCGATGCTGCCCAAGGACCAACTGACGAGAGAACTACCCATACCGAAACCCATAACCTGTATGGACAAATGATGGCACAGGCATCTTATCAGGGACTTGAAAAATCTCGTCCGACAGAACGCTCGTTTTTTCTGACACGATCTGGATACGCTGGGATTCAGCGCTGGTCTGCAGTATGGACGGGAGATAATCAATCCCTGTGGGAACACCTGGAAATGTCCTTACCGATGATGTGTAACCTCGGTTTATCGGGCGTTGCGTTTGTGGGTAGTGATATTGGGGGGTTTGCGGGTAACGCGACAGCTGAACTATTTGCTCGTTGGATACAGGTAGGAATGCTTTACCCCTTGATGCGAGGACACTCAGCATTAACGACAGCACAGCATGAACCTTGGGTGTTTGGCGATCGCGTCGAAAAAATTTGCCGCGAGTACATCGAACTCCGTTACCAACTGCTGCCCTACATTTACACTCTCTTCTGGAAAGCCGCCACCACTGGCTCACCAATTCTGCGTCCCCTGCTGTATGATTTTCCCAATGACCCGAAAACTTTCACCCTCTGTGACCAAGTTATGTTTGGTCCGTCATTATTAGCAGCACCAATTTATCGCCCAGGTGTTGAACACCGTGTCGTCTACTTGCCTGAAGGTTGCTGGTACGATTGGTGGAGTGGCGAGACTTTTCAAGGACCAATTCACATTCTGGCACACGCACCGCTTGAGCGAATGCCATTATATGTGCGTGCTGGCTCGATTATTCCGATGGCACCAGTCATGCAATACATAGATGAACGTCCCTTAGACCAGATCAGGCTTCGGATCTGGATGGGGACAGGTGAGTTTACACTTTATGAAGATGACGGTCATACCTTCGAGCACAAAACAGGAGCCTTTTGCACAACAACTTACCAGGTTTGTTCACAAGGGCAACGAACGATTGTTGAGATTGGAGGACGAGAGGGTAATTTTTCACCCGCAACGCGTGAAGTCATTGTGGAACTAGTTGGTGTTGCTGAACAGAGTTTTGTCGATGATGGGGCTGCACGTCAGTTGACGTTTGAAATCTAAGGTTGGTCATAGCATCTATATCTTTCGTCAGCTACCCACACGACAAAAATGCATAAACCATTTCACCTATCCCTAACTAAACAATGATGGCACGCACCCCGCGATCCTTGGACGGGGTACCCTGTTACATCTTGTTCATAGTAGTTATAAGTCCCCATAATCCGACGTGGTTGTGGGGTCTTTTGTTGCCTTACTCCCTTCTCGTCAGAAGAATACCTAATTTAACCTAAGCGCAAAGCGCACGCCAAGACGCTAAGGACGCCAAAAAAATCAAAAAGAAAATACGTAATTTTGCACCGGGAAGAGAGTAAGCTATGAAAAATAACCAAGCAAAGCTGAGTTAATAACTGGAGTTTAGACTATATAAAGCCTGACTTAAGTAGGTCAACCTAATTAAACGTAAAATGTCATTACGTCAGCGCAGCGTGCCCAGAGGGCAGCGTAACGCAGTGCAGCGTAGACCCCAGAGGGGGCTTCCCGCAGGGTAGTAATCGCAAAAATTCTATCTTACGTTTTTCAATGTTGACCTACTTAATAGGATATAAACATCCTCCTCTTCTTCTCTTTCTTTTCTTTGCGTCCTACCCTGCGGGAAGCCACTTCGTGTCTTTGCGTCCTTTGCGGTTCGTTTTTTTTGTTCACGACTGATCTAGAATAAGTCGTGAAAACCTCTCTTTATTCTTCTCTGGTGCGTACTCTCTCTTGAAAAGGTATGATCGGAGGAAAGCGAGGCTCATACTTTTCGCTGCTTCCTCTGCGGTTCATCAAAAAATATAGCCCTTCTCATTTGAACCACTATTAGAAGTACTTTTTTTCATAACTACTATAAAAAAACAATCTTTGAAAGATAAAAGGACACCTAATAGAGGTGTCCTCATATGATTACCAAAATCAGCAACTGTGCAAAATCAGAGGATTTTGATTCATCCAAAATCAAGAATCACTTACCATTCCCATTACCACCATTCCCATTACCAGAGGTAAGAATGCGATCGGCAATTCTATCAGGAACTTCTTGAAGATGGTCGTATTCCCAATGGAAGGAACCAACACCAAGAGTGAGCGATCGCAACTCCACAATAAAGTTCTGCATCTCTGCTTGTGGTAAATAAGCAATCACACAGTCCCATCCTTGCCAGTCATGCACACCTTCATAACCCAAAATCTGCCCCCGCCTACCAGTGACAAGTTGCAGCACTTTGGCAGTAAATTCGTTGGGAGTCGAGACTTGCACACGAATGATAGGTTCTAGCAGGGTAGGTTCACACTTGGGCAATCCTGTTTGCATCGCCAGACGTGCGGCTTGCTTAAATGCTTGTTCAGAACTATCCACAGTGTGGTAAGAACCATTTGTTAAAGTTACCGCCACATCCACAACGGGGAAACCCAAGGGACCATGTGACAGAAACTCCCGCACACCTATTTCCACACCAGGAATGTATTGCCTAGGAACGACACCACCAACAATAGTTTCTTTGAAGTTAAAGCCTTCGCCGCGTGATAATGGCTGAATGTCCAAATAAACATCGCCAAACTGTCCGTGACCACCGCTTTGGTGTTTGTAGCGTCCGTGAATTGATGACGCCGGTTTGCGAATAGTTTCTTTGTAAGGCACTTGCGGTAAGTGCGTTGTCATCGGCAGATTATATTTGCGGCGCAATCGGTCTAGCGCGACTTGCAAATGAATCTCACCTTGACCCCACAGGATAACTTCGTGAGTATCGCCGTGTTGTTCCCAAGCAAGAGAGGGGTCTTCTTCCAACAGCTTGGTGATAGCACTGCTGAGTTTTACTTCGTCGTTGCGCTTTTCGGGAGTAATCGCCAAGGCATAAACTGGTTCTAGCTGTCCAGCTTTGGGTAAAGCCGTCGTCAATTGTTCACAAGAAAGAGTATCCCCAGTCTTAATACCCTCTAAACGGCTAATAGCAACGATTTCACCAACACATGCTTCATTAATTGAGTGCTGCTGTTGTCCCATGAGGCGGTAAAGACCACCAGCACGAACGCCGTTGAGAACAATCCCATCAGTTAACTTACCTCGCCAAACTCGTACCAGAGATAATTTGCCACCTTGGGGAGTGTAGTAAGTTTTCAGCACTTGCGCCACAGGGGAATTGCCTTTTTGAGCCTTTAAGCGACGTTCTGCTGTGGTTTTTGGTTCAGGGGCTTCTTTGAGTAAAGCTTCTAGGAGTGGACGTACACCGTAATCTTGTTCAGTAACTCCAAAGAAAACAGGTACAACCAAATCCGCCCCTAATTCCATTTTCAGGTCTTTGAGGATTTCTTCTTGGGGAGGTTCGATGTCTTCTAAAAGTTCTTCTAGTAAATGGTCGTCAAAATCTGCTAAGGCTTCGAGCATTTCTGCCCGTGCTATGTGTTCTTGTTCTTTAAGTTCTTTGGGGAAAGGAATAGGATCAGCAGGTGCACCTGCATGGTATTTGTATGCTTGTTCGCTTACTAAGTCGATGAAGCCTGTCAGCTGTTCCCCTTGCATAATGGGGTATTGATGCGCTACCAAGGGACGACTGGAAACGGCTTTGAGGGCATGTAAGGTATCTAAAACATTGATATTAGCCCGATCCATTTTATTCACAAAGACGAGGTGAGGAATTTCCCAGTCGTCAAGGAATTTAAATAAAGGGGCAAGGGTGAGGACTCGGTCTGTGATGGGTTCGCAAACGACAATTGCTGCATCCACGCCCATTAAGGCGTTGTACGTTTCTTGGGCAAATTCCACACTTCCAGGACAGTCAATAAATGTGAAGCGAGTGTCACTATACTCAGTGCTAGCGGCAGTTACTTCTACACTCATGTGGCGATCACGCGATTCAGCAGCACTATCTCCTACTGTGTTACCATCCTTAACACTGCCTTTGCGATTTATTGCCCCTGTAACGAATAACAAACTTTCCAGGAATGTGGTTTTTCCACTTAAATATGGACCAACAATTGCCACATTTCGCGAACCCGATTTCACTTTTTCGTTCATACAACCTCCCTTGCAGCTAGACATATCTAGCCGCGTTATCTTAAGTTATTGAGGGTTTCAAATTTCATGATTCCAAAGATTATCGTCTCCTTAACTTGAGATTATCTCTCTTTTAATATAGGAACTCAAAAAATGTAGTGTCTCGTAATATTTAACTGAAGAAAACTTAACTATTACAAAATTTACTATAAAAAATTAAACTTATATGAATGTGTGGATATGTTAAATAAATTTTGTAAAGTAAACGTAACTTAAAGTGTTCCAATATAAGAAAACAATGCAAGTCCATCTGTGTCAATATCGCCTTCCTACTTTAGTGGGTTTGATATTAGTGGTTCAAAGCCTTCTCTCCCCAGCATCCTCAGCTTTTCCACCTCCAGCTGTTCCTTTATCTCCTCACCTTCTCAAACTTGTGCAATACATTGATAGCAGCCCTCAAGACTACTTGACACAAGGATTAGAAGCGATTCAGGTGGGGAGAGTCGAAGATGCTATTGCTTTATTTCGTAAAGCCACAGAACTCGATCCCAACTTAGCTGCAGCTCACTACAACTTAGGATTAGCACTGCGACAAGCAGGACAATTACAACCTGCTGCTGATGCATTTTACAAAGCGACACAATCTGATCCCCAGTTTGCTCTGGCATATGCTAATCTTGGTGGATCGCTTTTGGAAGGCAGTAATTGGCAGCAAGCAAACGATTATTTGCAACGAGCATTAGAACTTGACCCTAAATTAGGAATAGCTCACTATAATTTAGGGTTGCTGCGCAAGCAACAACGAGATTGTGATAAAGCGATCGCATCCTTTAAAAAAGCAATTGAACTGACCAAAAACGCACCAGAACCTGCTTATCATATGGGCATCTGTTATTTACAACAGGGGCAAACTGATAAAGCAAAAGATGCCTTTCGCAAAGCAGTTAAAAGAAATCCCAAATATTCAGAAGCTCATTATAATCTCGGAATGATTTTGTTTAGTCAAAATAAATTAAAAGATGCATTAAAAGCTTTTCGAAAATCGGCAGAAGCAAATACAAATAATGCCAACGCTTATTATAGTGCAGCGTTAGTTTTTATACAGCTAAAGCAGTATCCACAGGCAGCAGAAGTGTTGCAATATGCCAGAGATTTATACAAAGCTCAGAAGAATTTTCAGTGGGCAAAAAATGCTGAAAATCTGTGGCAGCAAATATCAAACGTAAATTATCAACCTCGTTAAATCAGTGAACAGTTATCAGTAAACAGTTATCAGTTTTTACTGATAGCTGTTAAAAGAAGGCTGAGTTAAGAGACAATGAAATTATGAGTTGAAATGGCTGGTGTGCAATGAAGTTGTCTTGATAATAATGGACAGGTTGATGAAAAAGCGCCTCAAGAGTCAATTTTTATTTAGCGATCGCTGGCTAGATCGACATTGGATAGTCCGTAACATGGAAGCATTCCAAGACTTAATTGTGATTGTTCTGTGTTTAGGTTTGTTCGCTATTATGCTGATGCAGCTATGGGTTTTCTTTACCACCCTTGAAATACCCGTAGATTTTAAACACGTGACTGCGAAGATACTATTCATCTTAATTTTGGTCGAGTTATTTCGACTTCTAATGGTGTATTTACAAGAGCATAGTATTGCTGTTGGGGTAGCAGTGGAAGTGGCAATTGTTTCCGTACTGCGAGAAGTAGTTGTTCATGGTGCGCTGGAAATTTCTTGGGTTCAGACTGTAGCAATTGGCGGCTTATTAGTAGTTTTAGGTGGGCTATTGTTTGTGTGTGCCAAAACACCACATATGGATTGCATGAGTGCTAACACTAAGTTTTGCCCAATGACACGTATTGAGAACGAACCACTGGAAAAAGAGCGTGAATTCAACTATCCACATCGCTGCAAGGATATTGCTTGAATCAGTAAACAGTTATGAGTTATCAGTTATCAATAAAGAGTAATAACTGATAACCGTTAAAAAAATGCAACCTCTTGGGTTACTGTTTTGCTACTAATTACGTATCGTGGCATACTCTTTTGGGAAGATGAATACCTCTTTTCGGGTGAGTAGAAGTAAATAAGAAACCCAAAGGAGGGTAAATTTATGGTTCAAACTGCAGGAAACGCTCAAACTCAAAATCCCGTAAGCAACCTGGAATATGATTTCCTCACAGTGTTGCACAACAAAGCTGAAGCAATCAAAGCTTATGAAACTTACATCAACGATGCACAGCAAGCAGGTTCTCAGCCTTGTGTAGAATTGTTCGAGAAATTACGCCAGTCTGATATTCAGCACGCACAGGAAATTCGTCATCACCTTCAGGAAGTCATGCACAAAGGTAAGATGTAAACCTTAAATTTCGCGCTAAGGCGTGAAGCAGTCTAGGGTGTGTTAGCGCTAGCTAACGCACCATTGATGTAGATCTAGCCACCTTGAATAACTTGTTGCACCTGATCTAACGTCAAATCCAAAGCCCTTGCTACTTGTTCCACACTCAACCCCAATGCTAACAATCGGGGTACTACTTCTAACTTCGCTTGCAGCTTACCTTCTTGTAAGCCTTCCTGCCTACCCTCTTCTAAACCTTCCTCCTTAATAGATTGATACATCTTTGTCTTTTTGAATTCGTCATCTATGCCCAACATTGCTGCCAACTCCTCTCGGCTTAACTGAGTAAACTTGTACAACAGGATGGTTTCTATTAATTCTACAATTTGCGTCCTGGTTCCTTCATCTGTCAGTTGTTGTCTTGCCCGCAAAATTAATTCTCTACCTCGATCAACGGCTGTCTCTTCTCGTTCTATAATTAACTGCACAACCGCAAGTTGAAGTGAGTTTTCTGCCGCTGTACCTAATTCATCTAAATAAATGCGCTGGACTTGTGGACTCTCTAGCAACAACTGATATGGCTGTTGATCGTCTGGATCTAAATTTTGGTTGGGATAGATAACAACTGCACGCCAGAATTTGACGGATGTATTTTGACGCAGATAGAGAAAGATTTCTGCAAAAAAGCGTCTATAAAAATTTGAGTCTAGTTGAAACTGAACTTCGACAAAATAAACTGGCTCTTTTGTAGTTTCAGTTGCGGGGACAAACACACCATCAATCCGGAAGGCAGTTTCTTTGAGTTCAACGGAAACGAATTCATAGGTGTTGGGATTGACAGTTGTGTCGCCAATTATGTCAAAAAATATGCTGGGGAAAGCTTGAAATAAACTGTAGAATATTTGGTCAGTCCGCACGTTGTTAAAGTGTATTAGGAATACTGTGCTAAAACTTTATAAAAAATTGCGATCGCCTTAAAATTAAGCATTTTATTGCCAAATAGATATATTGATGATCTTTAAAAGCCTTATTTTTTCCTCCTAATTACACTAAGTATTTTTGTCTATTAAACCCAGTTTTGCAATACTCTCTGTAGCTGACTTGACTTTTCACGGCACCTGAAAAAGATCATTTTGCAAATTTCCCAAGATTGGTTTTTTTGATTGCTTATTTTCATTAATAAAAAACTGTTGACCATAAGCTTGTCCAAAAGACGACGTTGTTTCGTGCTTTGAGAACTTCCTGCTAAAAATCAGTGCGATGCATTCTGTGTTGCTAAAAAACAAACCCCTCTTCGACGACAAATCGCCAAGAGGGGCTAAGAATGAAAACGCAATTCGCTTTAATAAGCGTCCTGCAACTCATAGAAGTCAGGCGACACGTAATCCTTACGTAAGGGCCAACCGACCCAATCTTCTGGCATCAAAATCCGCTTCAGATCTGGGTGTCCTTCGTAGACAATGCCGAACATATCGTAGGACTCACGTTCTTGCCAGTCTGCTGTTTTCCAAATCCAGTAAACTGAGGGGACTTTGGGATTTTCCCGTGGGAGGAAGACTTTGAGACGCACTTCTTCAGGACGGTCAGCATTATCACTGATTTTAATCAAGTTATAGACACTAACCAACTGCTGTCCTGGCCCCAAATCAATCCCAGCCTGACACTGGAGAGAATTAAACCCGTAAGCATACAGTGCAGTGCAAAGTGGAAGCAAAAAATCTGCCTCAACTTTAATAATCTCTATACCGCTATGATCAGCTTCCAAAGACTCATGATCAAAGCCATTTTCTGTTAACCACTGGGAAACTGCGCCCGCTTTGACTATTGACTTTTCCTCTGGTGGTACTGGTTTCGATTCTTCAGCTTTCGATTCTTCTTTTGATTCTTCAGCCACGCTTAGTTTCCTCCTGTTGTACCTTTTGAGTCAAAAGAGCAGGTGGGACGGGTAAACCGATCGCCTCAGTCAACTCCTTCGGTGGTGCGAAGCGAGATTCAGTCCGCAAATATTTACCTGTGTGGATTTGCTCTGCGGGTTTGAGGTTGTGAGTTGTGCTGTAATAGCGGTGTGTTTGCTTAATTCGATTCCGTTCCTGCATCGAATCATTTGCTATCTTCTTCCGTAGCTTGATTATTGCGTCAATAATTGCTTCTGGACGTGGGGGACAACCAGGTAAGTAAACGTCCACTGGAATCAGTTTATCGACACCGCGTACAGCGGAAGGGGAATCTACGCTGAACATACCGCCAGTAATCGTGCAAGCACCCATAGCAATCACATATTTGGGTTCTGGCATTTGCTCATAAAGACGCACAAGCTGAGGTGCCATCTTCATGGTAATTGTGCCTGCAGTAATAATTAAGTCAGCTTGACGAGGGCTAGAACGGGGAATCAAACCAAAACGGTCAAAGTCAAATCGGGAACCAATCAAAGCTGCAAACTCAATAAAGCAGCAAGCGGTACCAAACAGCATCGGCCAAAGGCTAGAAAGGCGCACCCAGTTGTAGAGGTCATCAACCGTCGTCAGAATCACGTTTTCTGACAAATCTTGGGTTACTGAAGTCCGCGAAATCGGGTTGAGAATGCGCTCTTTTTGCTGTTCTATGTTAGTATCTAAGACCATTCCAAAGCTCCTTTACGCCATGCGTACACTAGGGCAACGACAAGAATTGCAATAAAAACTAGCGCTTCAATAAATGCCAATAGCCCAAGACGGTGGAAAGCAACCGCCCAAGGATACAAAAATACAGTCTCAACATCAAATATGACGAAGACCAGCGCGAACATGTAGTAGCGAATGTTGAACTGAATCCAAGCTCCACCAATCGGTTCCATGCCGGATTCATATGTGGTGCGTCGTTCTGGGTTGCGACCGCTGGGTCGCAGAAGCTTGGACGCTGACAGAGCCAAGGCAGGCACTAGGCTACAGATAATTAAGAAGCCAAGAAGATACTCGTAACCGCTAAGGACAAACACAATGAGTTTTTACCGCTTTTGGTGCTAATAACTTTGACCAGACCAGTGCTGGGAAAGGGTTTCTCGCTCTCACGGCAACTGGACCTCCCGTTGGGCGAACCCAAACAAAGGACATTCACTTCGGGTGTGCCGTGCCTCCTCTTGGATAAGGTGCGCACTTTGGCGAGCGCTGTGGCGCAAGCGATAGGCATACCTGAAGTGTAAACTTCTTTTACATTATATCTATTTGACTTTCTTGAATCTCAAGAAATAGAGCTGGAGATGATTTGATTCGTTTTTGCTCAAGATAGAAAAACCTAACACTTAATGTCATAATTTTTAACGTATATTTAATATTTGCTTCTCACCGACGCCAAGAGCTATGAGCGAACAAGCTGTTGAAACAATTGCGCTAGACCGCTACGAGTGTCGTGCTTGCGGTTACGTTTACGAACCCCAGAAGGGGGACGACAAGCATGACATCGCCCCAGGGACACCCTTTGCGGAAATACCAGTCACTTGGCGCTGTCCAGTTTGCACTGCAAAAAAGAGCGCTTTTACAAACATTGGTCCTGTAGGCAAAGCATCCGGCTTTGACGAAAATCTGAAATTTGGTTTCGGTGTGAATACTCTCACACCAGGGCAGAAAAATCTTCTGATTTTCGGAGCTTTGGCTCTTGCTTTTTTGTTTTTTCTAAGTCTTTATGGCTTACGGTAAAACACGCTCTTTACGGGGTAAGTAATACCCTCCTAACACAAAACCCATACACAAATTCACAAATTCACAAAAAAAAACAGATAACAGATGCTTCCAATTGTAAAATTTTGCCAACGAATACTCGCTTTGTTCGTGGTTATACTTATGTGTGTTGGTTGTAGTAATGTCCCTTCGACAAGCTACAATCCTTGGGAAGTGATTGCTGTCCCAACAGATGCAAAACTACTAGATATTGCTTTTACAGATAACCCCCAGCATGGTTTCCTAGTAGGTAGCAATGCTACTCTTTTGGAAACAAAAGACGGTGGCGCGACTTGGCAACCTTTACAATTAGAATTAGATGACCAAAGGTACCGTTTTAATACGGTCAGTTTTGCAGGTAAAGAGGGGTGGATCGCTGGAGAACCAGCTTTGTTGTTACATACCACTGATGAAGGTCGTTCTTGGTCTCGCATTCAACTGAGTGAAAACCTACCAGGTAATCCTGTTAGTATTGTCGCACTGGGACAAAATACAGTTGAGATCGCGACAGATGTAGGAGCGATATACAGAACCACAGATGGCGGTCAAAATTGGAAAGCACAGGTAGAACAAGCTGTTGGTGTGGTTCGCAACATCGAACGTTCCCGTGATGGCAAATATGTGGCTGTTTCTGCTAAAGGTAACTTCTACTCAACTTGGGAACCAGGGTTAAACGCTTGGGTACCCCACAACCGGAATAGTTCCCGACGGGTAGAGAATATGGGATTTGCTGAAAATGGTCAAGTATGGATGTTAGCACGAGGTGGTCAGGTACAGTTTACCGACCCAGCTAACCCAGAGCAATGGCAGGAAGCTAAAAATCCTGAGCTTTCTACTAGTTGGGGTCTACTAGATCTGGCTTATCGCACACCAGATGAAGTTTGGATCAGTGGTGGTAGCGGTAATTTGCTGCGCAGTTCTGATGGTGGAAAAACCTGGGAAAAAGACCGTGATGTTGAACAAGTTCCCGCTAATTTTTACAAAATTGTTTTTCTAAACCAGGAAAAGGGATTTGTGATTGGTGATCGCGGTGTTTTACTCAAATATAATCCTAGTATTGCCGCAGCGACGAAATCAGAGGCTGCTTGAAACTGATTTCTGAGAAAGAAGTTACGAGGTGTAACTCTTTCTTAACTTTGTAGGATAATGATCTCAATAACAATTTTTGTGAAGGTAGGGATATAAATGTCGGGAACTACTGGAGAGCGTCCATTTTCGGACATTATTACGAGCGTTCGTTACTGGGTGATTCACAGCATCACCATTCCTGCACTCTTTATTGCGGGTTGGTTATTTGTCAGCACTGGCTTGGCATACGATGCGTTTGGTACACCTCGCCCTAATGAGTACTACCCATCAGCACGGCAGGAATTGCCAATTGTGAATAACCGTTTTGAAGCAAAACAACAAGTAGAACAGTTTAGTAACACAAAGTAGTTTGAAATCATGACTAGCGGAAATAACGTCAATCAACCAGTTACGTATCCAATTTTTACAGTCAGATGGCTGGCAGTTCATACTTTAGCTGTGCCAACTATCTTCTTTTTAGGCGCGATCGCTGCAATGCAGTTCATACAACGTTAGGAGGAAATTATGGAAAAAAGCCCCAATCCCAATAATCAGCCGGTTGAACTAAACCGAACTTCCCTTTATCTGGGACTGTTAATGATTTTCGTTCTTGGTATTCTGTTTTCCAGTTACTTCTTTAACTAACTGGAATCATGGCTATTAAGCCTTGTTTATTTTTTAACTTTTGTCATTAATTTTTTTAGCAAAGAGAGGAGAAAAAGCAGTGTCTGGAAGTGGCAGAATTCCTCTGTGGATTGTTGCGACAATCGCCGGTTTAGGTGTCATCACCGTTGTGGGTATTTTCTTTTATGGATCCTACGCCGGACTTGGTGCTCCAACGTGATTTTGTAAGACCCCGTCCCTGCCTCTTGTGTGTGAAATATTCCACGCAAGTAAATATGTCTTTCTTTTTGTAAAGATTAGTAAGGCAGGGTATGTTCCTTACCATAAAACGTCTTAGAAAGAAAGAAAACGAGTACTTTGAAGGAAGTTCTAGAAAAATAAAATTTGCTGGAAGCCTACACTCACCCGTCAGGGAAGTGTAGCAGTTGACAAATCATCAGCACAAAAAAGCCGCCCATCTGAACAAGATAGGCGGTTAATTTTTGTAACAATATTTAAGTTGCATTCACAGGCATTACTTTACCCTCGTCTTTAGGTGAGGTTTTTGCTAGAACCAGAAAAACTGTGTAGTTATTCTGGAAATCCCCCATGCAGCGTGCAAGCTGGGGGGATGTCAAAATAATCTTAGTAATCGAAGTCGCCGCCGCCCATACCAGCGCCAGCACCAGCAGGAGCGTTATCCTTTGGCTCAGGCTTGTCAACCACAATGCATTCAGTGGTTAACACCATACCAGCAATGGATGCAGCGTTTTGGAGAGCAGAACGAGTGACTTTGGCAGGATCAACGATACCAGCTTCAAACAAATCAACGAACTCGTTCTTAGCAGCATCGTAGCCAATGTTGAAGTCTTTTTCCTTCACACGCTCAGCAATGACAGCACCGTTCTGACCGGCGTTTTCAGCTATTCTCTTGAGAGGAGCAGCCAAAGCGCGAGCTACAATCAAGGCACCAGTCAACTCTTCAGCTTTAAGGTTGCTGTTTGCCCATTCTTCCAGTGCAGGAGCCAGGTGAGCCAGTGTTGTACCACCACCAGGAACGATACCTTCTTCCACAGCAGCTTTGGTAGCGTTGATAGCGTCTTCTAAACGCAGCTTCCTGTCCTTCATTTCGGTTTCGGTCGCAGCGCCTACCTTAACGACGGCGACACCACCAGCTAGCTTAGCGAGACGTTCTTGTAGCTTTTCTTTATCGTAGGAAGATTCGGTTTCTTCGATTTGACGGCGAATTTGGTCAATACGAGCCTTGACGCCAGCTTCGTTACCTTCAGCAACAATGGTGGTGTTGTCTTTGGTGATTGTGATGCGGCGAGCCTTACCTAAGGAATCTAGCTTGGTGTTGTCCAGCTTCAAACCAGCATCTTCGGTGACGACTTGACCACCAGTGAGAATACCGATGTCTTCTAGCATTGCTTTACGGCGATCGCCAAACCCAGGAGCCTTAACAGCAGCCACGTTCAGCACACCACGCAAGCGGTTGACAACCAAAGTTGCCAAAGCTTCTTTCTCGATATCTTCGGCGATAATCACCAAAGGACGACCAGCACGAGCAACTTGCTCTAAAACGGGTACGAGATCTTGTACTAAGGCAATTTTCTTATCGGTTAGCAGGATGAAAGGCTCATCGAAAATAGCTTCCATCCGCTCAGGATCGGTCGCAAAATAGGGAGAGATGTAGCCTTTATCAAAGCGCATCCCTTCGGTGATTTCTAGTTCGGTGGTCATCGACTTTCCTTCTTCCAAGGAAATCACACCTTCTTTACCCACCTTATCCATTGCTTCGGCAATCATCTGACCGACTTCTTCGTCATTACCAGCAGAGATTGAACCAACTTGGGCAATTGCTTTAGAATCTTCTACAGGACGAGCGTGTTCTTTGATTTTATCTACCAAGAAGTTGGTAGCCTTATCAATACCACGTTTTAGCAAAATAGCATTTGCGCCAGCTGCGACGTTGCGTAAGCCTTCTTTGACTACTGCATGAGCCAAAACGGTCGCAGTGGTGGTGCCATCACCAGCAGCATCGTTTGTCTTGGAAGCCGCTTGACGGATGAGAGCAACGCCAGTGTTTTCTACGTGGTCTTCCAATTCGATTTCTTTAGCAATGGTCACACCGTCATTGATGATTTGTGGTGCACCAAACTTTTTCTCTAGGACTACGTTACGACCTTTGGGACCGAGGGTAACAGCGACAGCCTCAGCCAAAATATCCATGCCTCTTTCTAGGGCACGACGTGCGTTTTCGTTGTAAATGATGCGCTTTGCCATAATTGTCAAAGAATGTTTAGTAGAAAAGAAAACTACCAGCAGAAAACTACAAAGAATGCTATTTGTTTTTTGTCCTTTGCCAACAAGTCATGACAAATGAGTGATGACAAATGACTAAAAGACTATGAAACGATTGCCAAAATGTCTTTCTCAGAAAGCAGGACGTATTCGTCAGTTCCAAGTTTAATGTCGGTTCCAGCGTATTTGGAGTAGAGAACTTTATCTCCGACCTTCACATCCAACGCTTGACGAGCACCGTCATCTTTGATTTTGCCTTCACCGACAGCGACAACTTCGCCTACTTGAGGCTTTTCTTTTGCTGTGTCGGGCAAATACAGACCACCTGCGGTCTTTTCTTCGGAGGCATTTACTTTGACGAATACGCGATCGCCCAGAGGTTTAACTGTAGAAACGCTTAAAGATACAGCTGCCATACCAAATTCTCACCTTGTTAGCACTCTCAACTCCTGAGTGCTAATTTACCTAAAGGCAAAGTGCAATGGCAACATTTTCTTTTGTACGGGTTCCCGAACTTTGTTTGCAGAAACCTACGTAAGTAGAAATACTCTACTTTTCTCAGCTTTCAGGTTTTACTCCGTAAATGACGAATATGGATATATGGGCAACTTTGTTTGCAAAGCTGGGAAATTGATATAGAACAGTTATCAGGGAGCCGCCATTTGAGTAACACTACAGTGATCCAGTCCTACCATACGCTACGAAAAACCACGCTTACACCAGCGAATAAAGCCCTAAGTATTTCTATAGAAGCTTTAGAACTGTCGAACATTCCGAGGGACATTTTTATTTGTGTTGTCCAAACAGTTTCTAACTGCTTGTGTGAACAAGCTCGTTTACCATTTTCCGAAGGCTTCAAAAAACGACTCAAACACCTAAGTCGTCACAAAAGGCAAGATGGCAGTTTCAGTTGCATGTTTGGGAATAAAATCAATTGCTTGCCAGTTTGCTGTTCTAGACTGATAATAAAGGATTACCCGGATGCTGTGCGGTATCGCCCAACAATCCTGGAAGCCATTGAGCGGATTATACAAGAACACTTCTTAGGCAATAAGGTGGTAGAAGAATATGCATTGTGTTTTCCCATCCTTTGCCAAAAAGTTCCCTAGGTTGTCGTGAACAACTTATAGAAGCTTAACATCCAACTAAGGATATGGCACAGTAGTAAACAAATGAAAGTGTGGGTTAATTGTAATTTGGGAGGATCTTGAGTCCAACACTTACTTGTTAACCTGAATAATTATTATTTAATCAGTGTTTTTTAACCCGCAGCTTTCAAAGCGATATATAATAACGCATTATAAATACTACTGCTCTACGTATCCTTACTGGACTTTTGTTGTTTGTAGAGAATTTCTTGAGAGTGAGACCCACTTTTAGGACTTTATAAAGCAAACGCAAGTTAAGTAGGAAAAAGCACAACACCTCCTTAATCCACCAGAGAGGATATTGATTCAAGACCTTGATGGATCAAGCGCGATAAGTGCCACTGCTATGAAAGAACCCAGCATGAAAGATCACAAACGACTTCTACTTATTGATGATGACCCTAACCTCATCTTGCTGGTGAAGGATTATTTGGAATTCCGGGGTTATGATGTCAGCACCGCCGAAAATGGTCGAGAAGCGCTGGACATTTTAGAGCAGGATATTCCAGACATGATCATTTGCGATGTGATGATGCCAGAAATGGACGGTTATACTTTTGTAGAACAAGTCCGGCAGACCGAACGCACCAGTTGGATTCCCGTTCTATTCCTTTCAGCTAAGGGACAAAGCGCAGACCGAGTAAAAGGTCTGAATAAAGGTGCTGATGTGTACATGGTTAAGCCTTTTGAACCAGAAGAATTGGTAGCACAAGTAGAATCTTCTCTGAAGCAGACCATTCGCTGGAAAGAACACCAAGCAAAAGGAGGAGAAAACGGTTCCCGCATCCAAGTTCCCTTCGATGTGCAATTAACCCCAACAGAACTCAAAGTTGTGCAATTTGTGGCTAGGGGCTTAGCTAACCGCGAAATAGCTGAAGAATTAAATGTCAGCCAACGCACGGTAGAAAGCCATGTGTCCAATATGTTGGGCAAAACCAATCTCCACAATCGCACTGAACTAGCGCGGTGGGCAATTGAAAATCAAATGGCGTAGTACAGTGTTGTAGACACCACCGACACTTGCTATCTCCTAAGCCTTACAGCGCGGCTCAAGCTACTGAGATTCTCTAACAACGGTGAGCTTCAATGTTTTCACGGAGAAAGTTTCCGCCTACGGAAGTTTCCTTCGCTGTGGATCCGCAATTGCTTTCCGTAAGGGTGGTAACTGACATTGAGATTGGCGGTTCCCCTCCCCCTTTAGTTCAAGTGGCGTATCAATCTCTGTAGGCGACTGCCGCGTATAGCTAAGCGACTTATAGACGCCTTAAGAGCGCTTCTATAAGGGTGACGACTGGTATTGACGAGTGCTGAGAGCTACCTAGCCCAGCACTCGTTGCTTATTTCTAAAAACTCAACTTACCAACCTTCTTCTTCTGTAAAAAATGGGTGGCAAACTTCTAAATTCAGTTCATTAAGGTAAGTTAAGGCGCTAGCAATTTGGAAAACTGTTCCTCGTAGCTCTAAATCAAAGTTACCTGGTTGCGGCATATGACCATTCAGTTGAGCTGCTGCAATATTGACTGTGATGCCGCAATAAGATATCAGGCGTGAAATAACTGGTTGTTTATGCAACTCCTTGGGAATATGAACTGTAACGCGAGTTGTGGTGCGTCGGTTGTCTCGAAAATCGATAGTAGATTTACCCTGTTGATTTGGAATGGCCATAATAGCTTTCCCCTGTAATTTTTAGATGCGGGTTTTATGTTACAACTATTTTTTCTCCCGCAACAAAAATCTTGACACTACTTTTTATAAGGCGGTAGTTTGAAAAGCTTGTCGCAATGCCTTAGGCATGCTGTGCAAACAGCCTAAGGATGGGATCATTGCTGCTTATTTCAATCTAGTTTAGGGTGTAGCAGTGATGCCAAATACGTCAACCAACTTTGAGAACGTCCAGAAAAGCAAAGACACCTCTGGGCAATAAAGCATCTTCAAGGGTAGCAACTCCGATAATTCTCTCTAGCGGTACTGGCAAACTCCTCGTTTCTATGATTTCTGGTATAGGTTCAGCTGCTAATCTCGCCATTACAGCTGCCCCTAATCCTTGCTTAACCATACTGAGAATTGTCGAATCTTCCCTCACTTGATAGTCCACCTTGAGAGTTTGACCAAATTTTAAAAAATGAGTCTGGACTGTCTTGTTGTGCTGAGGACTGCGGATATTCACAATCATCGGATACCCTGCTAACTGTTCCCAACTCAGCGACTCATCAGCAGCTATTGACTTGGGAGGTAGCAGTGCAACAAACTCATCTCGGAATAACTCCCGTGTGTCAAACTCTGTTGTCGTCGGTAACAAGGTGAAGCCAACGTCCGCGTGATTTTCTCGCAGTGCCTGTTCTACTTCTGCATAGCGATCGCATTCGGTTATCACCACACTAATCTTTGGAAACTTCTCGCGAAAACGAGCAATCACCTCTGGTAGTACGTGAGTTGCAATGCTGCGAACACAAGCAACCCGCACTTGTCCAGCCTGTAATCCTTTTTCCAGGTTGGCTTTTTGCTGCATCACCTCTAATAAATGCAAAACTTGACGCGCCTCCTGAATCACCTCCCCTCCAATTGGCGTCAAAGTTGCACCCTGACGACTCCGAAAAAAGAGAATAACTCCTAGTTCTTGTTCAAGTGTGGCGATCGCATGACTAACAGTTGACTGAGATAACCCCAACTCTAAAGCCGCTAAGCTGAAGTTACCGTGGTCAGCAACAGCCACAAAAGCCCGCAACTGAGAGATTTTTAGCATACTGTCTTTGACTTCATTTATCTAAGAAAGCCACATTTTGATAGATGCAAAAGTCTTTACTCTTCATCCATCGATTTTATCGATATAAGGTATCTAAGAAATACTTTGTTTTGCAATTGTGTAATAACTAAACTATTTAGTGTTGGAAAAAAGAGAATGAATGATCAAGAAAATGATTTCATTACTTCCTCTAATTTTTTGTTTTTTTATCTTGCTGTGTAGCGTTATCAAAGGTTACTTTGTTGCCTATCCACTTTTACTTTCTCTGGTCATACTCCTTGTGACATTTTCTTACCAAGGCTTTGGCGTAAAATCTTTAATAAAAATGGGTTTGACTAGTAGTCAAAAAGCTTTTCCAGTCATCACAATTCTCTTATTAATTGGAGCAGTGACAGCCGTGTGGCTGGCAGCAGGAACAATTCCTGCTTTAGTTTACTATGGAACCCAATTCATAAATCCTCAATATTTTATTCTTTCAGCCTTTGTCCTTTCCTGTTTTATTTATGTACTATTGGGCACCTCCCTTGGCACAGTTAGTACTGTAGGAGTAGCCCTGATGATTATGGCAAAAGAAGGAGATATTAATCCTCATTTAATTGCTGGGGCAATTATTGCAGGAGCCTATTTTGGAGATAGATGTTCTCCGATGTCTTCTAGTGCGCATCTTGTTGCTAGTCTTACCAAAACCAAGCTATATAGAAACCTAAGAGCTATGATATCAACTGCTTGGTTACCTTTAATAACTTCTAGCTTGATTTATTTAATTTTTTCATTCAGCAATCCTGTTGAAATTAGAAATAGTGATTTGATTTCAGAAATTCCGAAATACTTTAATATTAACCCACTCGTGTTATTTCCGGCTTTTGCCGTTATAGTGCTTTGTCTTTTCAAAGTAGAAGTGAAATTAACATTACTAGTTAGTCTCGTAATTGGATTCTTTTTAGGGATATTTTACCAAAAATATTCTTGGTTTAAAATGATAAACTTTGCTTGGTTTGGCTTCAACTTAGAGCAAAGAATGGACTTGAGTGAAGTTCTGACAGGAGGAGGCATCTTTTCGATGCTTAGAATTTCGCTAGTCGTCATTTTATCGACTTCTCTATCAGGAATTATCGTCGGGACAAAAATATTAGTAACTGTGGATAATCTTCTCAAGAAAGCTTCTTCTAGAAGTCATTTATTTTTCGGAACCAGTACAGTTGGGTTAGCATCAGCCGCTTTTGGTTGCACTCAAACGCTGGCAATTCTCCTGACTCATCAGCTTGTAAAAGAAAAGTATGAGCAAGAGCGTCTAGACAATTATGAATTAGCAACTGATATTGAAAATACTGCTGTTGTACTATCACCTCTCATTCCTTGGAATATTGCCGGATTAGTACCTGCAACTCTATTAATGACTGATTCAGGATTTATCCCCTATGCCGTTTATTTATATCTAATTCCAGTTTGGAATTGGGTTCGATTTAAGTTAACAGAATCCAAAATGCAAGATGACTTTGAATAACTTTACTTTTGTCTTTCTTATGCACAACCAACAGTTTTTAATCCGAGACGCCAACGTCAGTGATGTTTCTACTATTATGGAACTCATTAGATTGAAGGCAGAGTTTGATGGCTGTCTTGACTTTGTAGAGGCGACACCCAAGAAACTAAAAGACACTTTATTTTGTGAAAATCCTCTTGCGTTTGTTTTGTTAGCTGAGATTGATAAGAATCCAATTGGATTTGCCACATATCACCAGATTTACTCCACCTTTCTTGCTCAACCAGGAATCTGGCTAGATGATTTATATATCAAAGCTGAATATCGAAACCGTGGAGTTGGTGAAGCGTTGATAAAACGTTTATGTCAAATTGCTGATAAAAAAGGAGGTAGAAGAATCGATTGGACAGTCGCTACTCATAATGCACCTGCAATTCAGTTTTATGAAAAAATGGGCGCACAAATTATCCAGCGAGTAAGATTATGTCGTTTGGATAGGGAGGCGATCGCTCGACGTGTATATGTATAGAAATACCTTGATTCATATCTTGCACTTTCCTATCAACTATAGTTTGGGCTGAAAACTTCAGCCCATTCTTATCTGCTACAATCAAAAAGATTAGCAAACAATAGGATAAATATATCCTGTGTAAATCACGTCCGGAATTTGTTATTTTTCATTGCAAGAGTGAATTGAAAATTATGCATACAAAAGCACCTTTACCTGTGACTCTTTTAAGCGGTCAAAAAACCTTACCTATTATCGAAGCTTATTTTGAATTCAATCATTTGAAACATCTCTATCGTCAGGGTTGGCTAAGGCATGGTATAGAAAAAAAGTATTGTGAAAGTGTTGCTGAACACTCGTTTTGTGTTGCACTACTAGCTTTATTTTTGGCAGATGAATATCACATTGAGTTAGATAAAACAAAGGTTATTCGTATGGCTTTAATACATGATTTGGGAGAAGTATATGTAGGGGATTTTACTCCACAAGATATCATAGAACGAAGCCAGAAATATCAGCTAGAAAAACAATCTATTTCTCAAGTACTGAGTAAACTTCCTAATGGCTCAAAATGGATTGCTTTATGGGAAGAATATGAAAAGAGAGAATCTGCTGAATCCCAGTTTGTTCACCAAGTACATCTATTAGAACTAGCTTTACAAGCCAGCGTATACGAACATCTTGAACTCGGCAATTTATCAGTTTTTTTTGAGTCTGCTAATCAGGCTTTGTCAGCAGATGAACTAAAATTTATCACAAACGCGCTAGAAAAATTAAGGAAGTAAAATTAATCTAGCTATTAATACTTAACTATAAAGAAACCCGATTTTTTCAAAAACCGGGTTTTTAAAAACAGTTAAAACTCAGCACTTTCCGGAGTCCGTGGAAACGGAATCACATCTCTGATATTTCCCATCCCCGTCATAAACTGCACCAGTCGTTCAAAACCCAATCCAAACCCAGCATGGGGAACAGTTCCAAAGCGGCGCAAATCGAGATACCACCACAAATCTTCTGGTTTCATTCCTTGAGCGATTATACGACGTTCGAGAACATCTAATCGTTCTTCTCTTTGAGAACCGCCAATAATTTCACCAATTTTGGGTGCCAGAATATCCATCGCAGAAACGGTTTTTTCATCCTCATCTAAGCGCATGTAGAAGGCTTTGATTTGCGCTGGATAATTGGTAACGATAACTGGCTTCTTGAAGAGTTGTTCGCAAAGATAGCGTTCGTGTTCTGACTGTAAATCTAAACCCCAGTTGACAGGATATTCAAATTGAACATCAGCTTTTTCTAATAGTTTGATGGCTTCTGTGTAAGTTATGCGCTCAAATTCATTATTAATAATGTTGTCTGCCGTTGCCAATACACTATTATCAATACGCTGATTGAAAAATTCCATGTCTTCTGAGCAAGTTTCTAGTACATATTTGAAAATATGTCTGAGAAACGCCTCGGCTAAATCCATATCTCCTTTGAGATCACAGAAAGCCATCTCTGGTTCTACCATCCAAAATTCTGCCAAGTGGCGAGAGGTGTTAGAGTTTTCTGCACGGAAAGTAGGACCAAAAGTATAGACGTTCGTAAACGCCATCGCCATAACTTCGGCTTCGAGTTGACCGCTGACTGTTAAGTATGTTGGTTTGCCAAAAAAGTCTTTACTATAATCTATGGCTTGGGTTTGGGTACGAGGAACATTTTTGAGATCCAAACTGGTGACGCTGAAAAGTTCACCCGCACCTTCGCAGTCGTTAGCGGTGATAACAGGAGTGTGTACCCACAAAAAGCCGCGTTCTTGGAAAAATTGATGAATAGCAGTAGCGCAGGCGTTTCTGACTCGGAAAACTGCACCAAAGGAATTGGTGCGCGATCGCAAATGTCCAATAGTTCGCAAAAACTCAAACGAATGGCGTTTCTTTTGCAGAGGATATGTTTCGGGATCAGCTTCTCCAAAGACTTTTATCTTATCTGTTTTTAACTCAATCCGCTGTCCTTTACCAAGTGATCCCACCAGCACTCCAGCCACTTCCACTGAAGCACCAGTATTGAGCTTTTTTAAAATATCATCGTAGTCTGGCAAATCCTCATTGAGTACTACTTGCAAACTCGCCAAGGATGAGCCATCATTTACTTCTATAAAAGAAAATCCTTTTAACTCTCGTTTTGTGCGAACCCAGCCTTGAACTACTACAAACTCATCAGGTTCACCACTTCGCAATATTTCTGCAATCCGTCGATTTTCCATATTATCCAGCAACAGACTTTAATAACCAGCCTATGATAACGCCCAAACCACCAAAGCGGACGGCTTGCCAAAAAGGTTCTTTAACGCTATTCCAGGATAATAATTGACTTTCTAAGTTAAATTCAAGTTCTTCCAAGTGTTGTTGAATTTGCTTTAACTCGGCTTTTACATTTGGTAATTTACTGTGACGCAATCGTCCAAGACGTTGTTGTAATTCTTTTTGACTAGCTTTGTCTGCTTGCACTTGATTGTAGCGTTCCTTTAAAGCAACAAGCGCATGCTCGAGTTTCAGAAGTTCTTGTTCAAATTCTGAATCTTGATTTTCTTTATCAAAAGGTGGCCTAGATGACTGTTTCGGCGGCTTCATGTACAAGTTAGTAGACTCAGATCTTGCACCCTCCGGGTTCGCCAGTCGCTCATGGGGGAAACCCCCAAGACCGCGCTGGCTCACTTTCTCAAAAAGAGTAAGGTGAACAGTGCCCACCCTAGGGAATCATAAGCTTTTGAGGCTACAAAATCACAATAATTATGGTGCGTCAGATCTCAGTTTTGACTCTAACAGCAACCGTATTGAGTTTTCTCACATCTTGCACCACTATCAATAACGCTGTTTTTGTAGGGTGGGCACTGCCTACCCTCGCTCAAAACCTTATTTTTACGTTGTGGGCAGTGCCCACCCTACGGTTACTATTCCACATATGTAGAACTTTCAGATCCGAGAGTTTTACATTGCTATTAGACTGTGTAGTTGTGCATAGAATGAAATAGCCCCAGACTATCACCCACAACTTCAGTACTCAGCACTCATGCCTGATATCATGTCGAAATCAAGCCAGTTACCTCAAGCTAATCAACTGAGTCAGTTTAGCAGCTTGGAACTAGCCCAAGCCCTGATGGAGAAGCTGAGCATATCTCCTAACGATTGGCATCGTCTTAAGTCTAACCGCAATGTTCGCGCAAGTGAACAAGCAGCAGCAGCTCTTGTGTTTCTCCTGAAAGATGAACCACAAGAAGCTTTACTTAGACTCCAGCAAGCCGGTGGTTGGTTGGATCGTTCCATTTCTGCTCCACCCTGTCCAACTCACGGCGAGCAAAAGAGATAGGGGAAGGTGACGAGGATAAGCCAGATGAGGAAGTGTTGTCGTCCCTCCTCTGGCTTATCCGTCTTCACCGTCGCAAAGCAAGTCGGTTTCGATTTTCTATTTGTTTACAAAGCCTCAACTCTGTACCTTTACTGTTCCACTGAACTTGGTCGAAAATTTGATGAAGAATAGACATACCACGACCATTTTCTGACTCATCGGGTGGTAAATATTCTTTGGGATCGATATCAACGTCGCTGGTAAAACATGGTGTAAAACCGCTACCTTGGTCTGATATGACCCACCAATACTGATTATCAATTAAGGAAAAGCGAACGACAACCCTTTTCCCAGGATCTAGATTGTTACCGTGTTTGGCTGCGTTTACCAGAGCTTCTTGAAGTCCTAGCCGCAGTTCTGCTTGTAATTTGCCCGGAATTTCTGCCAATAGCAAGTCTAGTATCGGACAGAGGTACAAAGTTGAGGCAAAACTGATTGTGCCCCAATTACGCCCTGTAGGACGAAGCGAGATAGTAATCACAATAGAAACCCCGTAGCTTTCAGAGTTAGCTAGACATCAGTTTGCTGTCACAGGCACCCTGATAGAATTTGAGGTGGTTATGTTGCCTTCAAACTTTCGTCTTCACAACTAAATTTTGAAAATGCTAGGGAGCATTAACTCTCCTTTACGACATAGAGTCACTTACAGAAAAAACGGCTTGTTTGCAACTGTTTAAACAGTAAGCAACTAATATGTTTTTTAGTCAAAAGAGTAGGTTAATACTCTTTTACGCCGATTCGCATCTTAGACAACTCATTTCATATTTTTGGGAGAGTTTTTGCAACGTCAATCTCTTTAAACAAAAGGAATTATATATTTCTCTTAATAGTATTATAGCATTGTTACGATACGTTGGACGACAAATTTTTATTTCAGTTAAGTTGTAAATGAGTTAGCACCTTTGTCCGATTGTGATCGGACAAGAAATGCGGCAGCTTCCACATGAGCGGTTTGCCCAAAGAAATCAGCTGGTTGTACCCGTGTGAGATTATATACCCCGTTTTCACAAAGTAATTTCAGATCACGAGCAAGGGTAGCGACTTTACAACTGATATAAACAATACGTCGGGGTTGAAATTTGAGTAAAGCTTCAATAACACTACGATCGCATCCCTTACGCGGTGGATCAAGCAAAACGATGTCTGGCAGAATTTCAATTTGGGGAAGCAATTTCTCGACAGCCCCAGTCTGAAAAATGACATTTGAAATATCATTCTGCTTTGCATTTAAAATCGCTTGTTCTACTGCCTCTGGTTGCAATTCTAACCCCATTGCTTTCCTAACTTGTTTGGCAAGTGGCAATGTCAAAGTCCCAATACCACAATAAGTATCCAGTAATACCTCAGAACCTTGTAAATTGAGTTCTGATTGAACGACCTGCAACAATGCTTCTGCCGTCTCTGTATGTACTTGAAAAAATGTATCCGGTCGTACTTGGAATTCTAGTCCGGCAAATTTTTCTCTTAAGTAAGAATGCCCAGCAATGCAATGAGTTTCTCGTCCAAAAATGGCATTCGTACGGTTTGGGTTGCGGTTCAAACAAACCCCCACTAACTGGGGATAGCGCTTTAACCATTCCAGTGCTTGGTCTTGAATTCCGCGTAAATTCCAGTCCTTAACCACCAAAGTTAGTAATATTTCGCCTNGCGGGTGGAGCGCGTCGACGCGGCCTGGGACCCCGATAAGGTCACCTGGGACAGCCGCCCGCCCTCCACGCCCGCCGGGGTCAGCCGGGCGGTCGGGCCGGGGGCGGGCTTCTACGTCGAGTGGGAGATCGGCCCGCTGCTCGCCGAGTGGCGCGATCTGCGCCGGCCGCGGCCGAACTTCGGCCTGGCCCTGCGCGGCCCGGCCGGCGCCAGCCTCGGCCTGAGCCTGGCCAGCGCCGAGTCGGCCAAGCCACCGCGCCTCGTCGTCAGCTACACCCCGGTGATCGCGATCGACCTGGGCGTGGCCCTGGAGTGGGAGCCCGGCGCCGACGACAAGCTGGGTCCGGAGCTGGCCCCCGGCTGCCCGTCGCCCGCCGCGGGGCTGCCGGCCGGCTACCGCGCCAACCTGGAGCGCGGGCTGCGCGAGGCGGCGCGCTACCTCTACAGCATGAGCGAGGGCCAGATCACGCTCGGCGAGGTCACCATCGGCAGCGACCCGAAGGCCTGGCAGGAGGCCGACGTGCGCGTGCTGGCGAGCAGCGGCTACCGCCCGAGCGCCTACGTCGGCGGGATCGTCGCCGCGCCGCGCCTGGCAGCCACGCCGGGCGGCCAGCCCGTGCTGCACTACCCGGCCCCGGTCTTCCTCGGCCGGCTCTGGGACGGCGCGGGTGCCCGCTGCGGCGGCTGGGCCGAGCCCGAGGGCTGGCGCACGATCGGCCACGAGCTGGCCCACTTCGCGCTCTTCCTCTACGATCAGTACGCCAACCTCCGCGATAGCGCTTTAACCATTCCAGTGCTTGGTCTTGAATTCCGCGTAAATTCCAGTCCTTAACCACCAAAGTTAGTAATATTTCGCCTGTGCGGCGACCAATGCGTAAACTAAGATGACGTACAACACCTGTGTGGTGCTGTTCGTTGTAAATTTCCCACCCCCGCTTTTGGATGTCCTGTTTAACTTCCGACAGCAAAGGATTTAATCTTGGATCTTGTACGGGACACTGGTTCAAGTTAATCAATTGGTGGCTACCTTTTTGGTAGTAACCAGCTTGAACCGTAAAAGTGGCAGATAATCCCACAGGATAAGTCGCTTTGTTACGGTAGCCCAAACATTCAGGAGTCGAAAGTACTGGGTCTACTGGTGGTTGGACGAAACCACCAATACGTTCCAAAGCCTGGATAACTTGATTTTGCTTTGCAAGCAACTGGTACTGATAATCAATATGCTGCCATTGACAACCACCACATTTATCAGCGACGATACAGCTAGGTCGGACGCGGTAAGGTGATGATTTGAGAAGTTGTTTGAGTTTAGCGTGAGCGTAGTTGGGTTTAACGTGTACTAAAAAGACAACAGCGCGATCGCCCGGTACAGTGTCGCTTACAAATACGACCCTTTCTTCCCAACGCCCTACACCATCACCTGCATCATTCAAATCCACTATCTCAACGTCAATTAACTCACCTTGTTTCCAATTTTTTTTAGTCATTAGTCATTAGTTGTTAGTGAACCAGCGCCGCAGGAGAGTGTCCCGATCTAGGCGACTGGCTAATCCAAAGGGTTATTAGCCAATACGGCTGCTGTTAGGGATTCATCCTCCCTAGCCCTCGTTAAAAATGAGGGAACTAAGCAAGCTTTTTAACTCTTTTGGGGGATCTGACAAAATTAAATACCACTAACCGCAACCGTATTAGGTTATTCGCAGCCACTGCAAGGCGGTGAAACCACCCTTGGGCATAGTTTAGACCACTGGCGTCAGCCGGCCAACAACTTTTGGTACGGAAGTGTCTTCTGGTGGTTCCCGATGAGATTGTTTCCTTGTCCTCTCTTCACTTGTGTCCTCAAGACTCGTTAAACTAGCAAATAATAATTAATTCATGTCATTGCAATAATCATGACTGTAGTAAGCCAAGTTATTCTCAAAGCCGACGACGAACTGCGTTATCCTAGCAGTGGCGAACTCAACAATATCAAAGACTATTTGCAAACTGGCGAGCAACGGATACGAATTGTCTCAACCCTAGCCGAAAATGAAAAAAAGATAGTTCAAGAAGCTACTAAACAGCTTTGGCAGAAGCGTCCTGACTTTATCGCACCTGGGGGCAATGCATACGGAGACAAGCAACGAGCTTTATGTGTTCGTGACTACGGATGGTACTTGCGCCTAATCACTTACGGTGTACTAGCTGGTGACAAACAACCAATTGAAGATATTGGTTTAATTGGTGTCAGGGAAATGTACAATTCCCTTGGCGTTCCCGTACCTGGAATGGTAGAAGCAATCAACTGTCTGAAAAAAGCCTCCCTTAATTTACTGAATGCAGAAGATGCGGCTGAAGCAGGCCCCTACTTTGATTACATCATTCAAGCGATGTCGTAAGACAAAGTTAGTGAGACTTCTTTGAGTGGACTTGCGGACTACAAAGTGAGAATGCAGTCAACTCATTCTCAATCTCAACATTCTCAATCTCAATAATACCCACATACTGATCATACCCTCCCCACACTGGATAGTGGCTACGGCAAAATTTGTGTCAAGTTACTAACAAGTTGTGGGGAAATTTTATTTGATAGTCAAGAGTCATTTGTTACTATTTTTATTTCTCTATTCCCCTTTTTATACAAAAAGCCGACAGTTTTCTTGTGAAAGCTGTCGGCGTTTAGTGTGTTCCCTATTAATGACTCGGCTAGAGTTCAGTTATTAGTATTATGTCTATTGGCTTATATAAAAAATAGGATCTTAATCATCCGCACCAGTGATTTTCATCACAAAACTATTTCTACTAAACTGCATAGACACATAAATACGTATAATTTCATCTTTTTATAACTCAAAAATTAAGATAGAACCAGCATAGCCTTTTACCTTAGAAGCAGTCATTTTCTGGAGAATCAGAAACTGTATTAATTTAGAGCAATCATTTTATACACATAATAGATATTTTGGGAGCATCCCAAATGTGTAACTTGCACTTCAGACTGGAAGTTAAGCGTGTGCAACACGGCAGAAATAACTAAACAGTTATAAACGACAAAAATTAGATACTATAAGGATTACAGCCTTATCTGGAGGAATGGCTTTGCCCGACAGCATCGGTGCTTTTTTGCACTAATACAACAAGAGAAAAGTGACAAATAAACAACATTTATATTGTAATATTTTTACTGGTTTCAAGTGGTAGCTTTCTTTCCGCGCTCAACGTACTAGTGAGTTGGGGAGCCAGTCCTATCAAGAATGGGCTTTTCTGTTGTATGTGAAAAATGTTAGAGGAATCTTCAACAGAGAAAGACTCCCCTAACATTTTTATACAATTCCTTTTGTGAAAAGAGCAGACTAAACCACAAATTCAATCAATTGGGTACGTGGGACAACTGTGTTGAGTAGTAGTTAGCACACTACAAAAATGAAATTTTCAAAACTAATACAAGTATGATTGCCCATGATAAAACCGATGATTAGAACAATTTCGAACTTGTTAAATCATCTCTTTAGATACGCGTATTGTATATGGCAAAACTTGTTTATCACACTTGACTTAGTTAATATTAATGGTATGAAAGGATTTCTCTTCTTCAAATAGTGAAAACACTTATTTGATTTTTCTGAAACTTAAAGCCTCTATAAAAATTTACGTGTTTATACAGTTGTTCGACAATCTCTACCAGAGAAGAATAATCGGCGAAAGGTAGTAACAATAACAAATTCTCACCTCTTGCAAGACTCAGTAGGAATAGCGATCGCCTGCGCCAGAACTACGCTTAACGCCGCACAACAAAGCACGCAGCATCTTCCTTGAGAAAATAGAAAACCATTTACGTGAATACCTACAGGGCACTTAAATCGCTAAAATAATGCTCTGTCCCCTTGCTATTGCATTGCTATGATCCCCATTTCCTCCGATCCTTTTTCTCCTGAAGAAATTGCGGCTGTTGGTTTGAAGCTAGAAGAATATGAAGAAATCGTGATGCGTCTGGGGCGTCATCCCAACAAAGCGGAACTGGGAATGTTTGGGGTGATGTGGTCAGAACATTGCTGTTACAAAAATTCCCGTCCGTTACTCAAACAGTTTCCCACGACAGGACCCGGCATTCTTGTTGGACCTGGTGAAAATGCTGGTGTTGTAGATTTGGGCGATGGTCTGCGACTTGCGTTTAAGATTGAGTCACATAACCACCCCTCAGCGGTCGAACCTTTTCAAGGAGCTGCGACAGGAGTAGGAGGTATCTTAAGAGATATTTTTACAATGGGTGCGCGTCCCATTGCCGTGTTAAATTCTCTGCGCTTTGGTTCTCTGGACGATGGGAAAACCCAAAGACTTTTTAGTGGTGTGGTTGCTGGTATCTCCCATTACGGAAATTGCGTAGGTGTCCCCACTGTCGGCGGTGAAGTTTATTTTGATCCCGCTTATTCTGACAACCCTTTGGTGAATGTGATGGCGCTGGGATTGATGGAAACGCCAGAAATTGTTAAATCTGGTGCGTCTGGTATAGGTAACCCCGTCCTTTATGTTGGTTCTACGACTGGACGTGATGGAATGGGAGGTGCAAGTTTTGCCAGTGCAGAACTTAGTGATGAGTCTATGGATGATCGTCCGGCGGTACAAGTGGGCGACCCTTTTTTGGAAAAGTCGCTGATTGAAGCTTGTTTGGAAGCGTTTAAAACAGGTGCAGTCGTCGCCGCACAGGATATGGGGGCTGCTGGTATTACCTGTTCTACCTCAGAAATGGCTGCAAAAGGCAATGTGGGCATTGAATTCGATTTAGATAAGATTCCTGTACGGGAAGCAGGAATGGTTCCGTACGAATATCTGCTTTCGGAATCTCAAGAACGGATGCTGTTTGTTGCACACAAGGGACGCGAACAAGAGTTAATTGACATTTTCCATCGTTGGGGACTCCATGCAGTTGTTGCAGGTTCTGTGATTGCTGAACCCATTGTCCGGATTTTATTTCAGGGTGAAGTTGCTGCAGAAATTCCTGCAACAGCGTTGGCAGAAAATACCCCACTATATCACCGGGAATTGTTGACCCAACCACCGGAATATGCACAAAAAGCTTGGGAATGGACTCCTGATTCTCTGCCTAAGAGTACATCTGCTGGTATAGAAATTCAAGGACGCTTGCAAAGTTGGAATGACATCCTGTTGACTTTGCTGAATACTCCCACTATCGCATCAAAACGTTGGGTATATCGACAGTATGACCACCAGGTACAGAATAATACCGTTCTGCTACCAGGTGGTGCAGATGCTTCTGTGATTCGCTTACGTCCACAGGAAGTAGAGGTTCAGGGGAAAGTTTCCAATACCCAAAGCGGCGTAGCAGCTACGGTAGACTGCAATCCCCGTTATGTTTATCTTGATCCCTATGAAGGAGCGAAGGCAGTTGTCGCAGAAGCAGCACGAAATCTTAGCTGTGTGGGTGCAGAACCTTTAGCAGTTACTGATAACCTGAATTTTGGTAGTCCAGAAAAACCTATTGGTTACTGGCAATTAGCAGAAGCTTGTCGCGGTTTGGCTGAAGGTTGTCGAGAAATGACAACTCCAGTGACAGGCGGAAATGTCTCTCTTTACAACGAAACTCTCGATTCTCAAGGCAACCCACAACCAATCTATCCTACCCCTGTTGTGGGTATGGTAGGCTTAATCCCTGATTTGACCAAGATTTGTGGTCAAGCTTGGCAAGTGAATGGTGATGTGATTTATTTGTTGGGTGAACTTTCTTCCCACTCTACGCTAGGAGGTTCGGAATATTTAGCCACTATCCACAACACTGTTGCTGGAAAACCGCCACGAGTTGATTTTGAATTGGAACGCCAAGTACAACAAGTCTGTCGCGAGGGAATTCGCAAAGGTTGGGTTCGTTCGGCTCATGATTGTGCTGAGGGTGGAGTCGCCGTTGCTCTGGCAGAATGTTGTATAACGGGCAAATTTGGTGCTGATATCCAATTAGAATTACCAGCACACAACAACCAACGTTGGGACGAAGTTCTTTTTGGTGAAGGTGGCGCACGGATTATAGTCTCTGTTGGAATAGAACAACAAGAAACTTGGGAGAGTCTTTTAAGAGAACAACTAGGTCATCATTGGCAAAAACTTGGTGCAGTTGGGAATTCCGAAATAGGTTTGCGGGTTTTAACAACTGGTAATCATACTTTAATAAAAGTTACAATTGAGGAAATGAGTGATCGCTACCTAAACGCAATTGAAAGGCGTCTAACCATCCATAACGCCACTCCTAGTTCATAGATAGCATCTCCTCATCTAAAAGACTGGCGTTCCTAGGCATAATTGCGATACTGTGTTAATGGATGGTTAAGAAATTTTAAGAATTGTCTGCAACTATCCTTAGATATATTTTTGTGACTTGACATCCTCATCAGGAGCACACCTGCCATGATTTCCTGCCAATCCGACTCTTTGGATGACTCTCAATTGCACCCGAACTCAGCCAACGACCATGAAAATCGTCCAGATAAGCCAGAAGAAGCTTGCGGTGTTTTTGGTGTTTATGCACCAGGAGAAGATGTTGCCAAACTAACGTACTTTGGATTGTACGCCCTGCAGCACCGGGGTCAAGAATCGGCTGGTATTGCCACATTTGAGGGTGAACAAGTCAACTTACACAAAGACATGGGGTTGGTGTCCCAAGTCTTTAATGAATCTACCTTGCGAAATTTGCCTGGAACTTTAGCTGTTGGTCACACTCGTTATTCAACTACGGGTTCTAGCCGCAAAGTGAATGCTCAACCTGCTGTTGTCGAAACTCGCTTAGGTTCTGTTGCACTTGCACATAATGGTAATTTAGTCAATACAGTGGCGCTACGGGAGGAGTTGTTGAAGAACAACTGCAACTTAGTTAGCAGCACTGACTCAGAAATGATTGCTTTTGCCATTGCTGAAGAAATCAACGCTGGTGCAGATTGGCAAGAGGGCTGTATGCGGGCTTTTCACCGCTGCCAAGGAGCTTTTAGCTTAGTTATTGGTACATCAAAAGGTATTATGGGGGTTCGCGACCCCAATGGCATTCGTCCCCTTGTGATTGGTACCTTAGGTGATAATCCAGTTCGCTATGTTCTATCCTCTGAAACTTGTGGTTTAGACATCATTGGTGCCCAATACCTGCGAGATGTAGAACCAGGTGAACTGGTTTGGATTACGGAAGTTGGTTTAAATTCCTTTCAATGGAGTCAAAAGTCCAAGAGAAAGCTGTGCATTTTTGAGATGATTTACTTTGCTCGTCCTGATAGCGTGATGCACAACGAGAGTTTGTACAGCTATCGGATGCGTATAGGACGGCGACTGGCTAAAGAATCTCCGGCTGATGCTGATTTGGTGATAGGTGTCCCTGATTCTGGAATTCCTGCTGCTATAGGGTATTCTCAAGCTTCTGGCATTCCTTATGCTGAAGGATTGATTAAGAATCGTTACGTTGGGCGTACTTTTATTCAGCCAACACAGAGTATGCGAGAATCGGGTATCCGCATGAAACTCAACCCCCTCAAAGATGTGCTATTTGGGAAACGAGTTATCATTGTAGATGATTCGATTGTGCGGGGAACCACCAGCCGTAAGTTGGTCAAAGCCTTACGAGAAGCGGGTGCGTTGGAAGTGCATATGCGAATTTCCTCTCCACCAGTGACTCACCCGTGCTTTTATGGTATTGACACTGATACCCAAGACCAACTCATTGCTGCTACTACCTCAGTAGAAGATATTGCCAAGTTACTAGAAGTAGATAGTCTCGCCTATCTCACCAGGGAAGGAATGCTCTGGTCAACACGAGAAGATCCAGAAAGCTTTTGTTCCGCTTGCTTCACTGGAGACTATCCAGTTTCTGTTCCTGAACAAGTGAAGCGTTCTAAGTTGATACTAGAACGAGCAGTCGTCTAGCTAAAATTGCAACTGCAGATAAACGCAGATGGACGCAGACAATTTCCGCGTCCATCTGTACGGCAGGTTGTACACTTGAGATAAGTTCAACGGACTGCTTCTATCTCTGGTTCACTTTTGCTGTAAAAATTCAATTTTTGGTAACAATGGGTCACAAACAATACCCACGCCACTAAAACCCCAACGTTTGAGCAAACCTCCTATTTGAGAGCCAGCAAGAGATTCTACACCAAAGCGGTTTGCCAGTTCACCAGCATGAGTGTTGAGGTAACTGAGGGCATCAAAATGTTCTCGAAACAACAATAAATAACCATTAGCTTCGGCGTTGGGACGAGCGGTAAGATAATCACCGTTAGCTTTCGACCGTACAAGATAATAGACTTCAGAAAACATAGTTATCAATTATTAGTCACTAGTACACTACGGCGTAAGTTTAGATAGGATTATGCCGCCGAAAGCTTCCCTTAAAAGCTCATATTTATACCCTAACCGAATTTATGCCTTGGAGTACTAGTCATTAGTCATTAGTTTGGTATCAATGGCTAATAACTAATGACACTCAATACGAGTGTACCGTCCCTTAAATTTAAAATGATTTAATTGAGATTTTCTAAGCGAATTCGAGGATCACTCGCCTTGAGTAACAAATCCGCAATCAAATTACCAACACTCAGCAGTACGGCACTCATAACCAAACTCGCCATCACCAAATACAAATCTTGAGCCTGCACTGCTTGTAAAGTCAATCTTCCTAAACCTGGCCAATTGAAGAAAAATTCTGCAATGAATGCACCACCCAATAAACTTGCTAACTCAAAACCTAATAAAGTAATCAAGGGGTTGATTGCATTGCGCAGGGCATGAACATAGATAACACGGTTTTCTGGCAGTCCTTTGGCACGCGCTGTTTGAATATAATCTTGACGCAGGACATCCAATAATTCACCACGAGTAATACGCTGTAAGCCAGCAAAGCTGGTGACACTCAAAGCAATGGTGGGTAAAATCATGTGCCAGCCAATATCGAGAATTTGACCAAACCAGTTGAGTTCGGCGTGATTAATGCTAGTCATGTCACCCACTGGAAAAATGGGCGAGAGGTTTTGGGCTAAAATCAGCAACAATAGGGCGGTGATGAAACTGGGAAACCCTTGTCCAGCGTAGCTAATCACCTGCAAAATGCGGTCAACCCACTGATTTTGTTTCACGGCTGCGACTATACCCAGAGGGATGGCGATCGCCCAAGTTACAATCAAAGAAGATACTGCCAACAACAAAGTGGCAGGTATCCGTTCCCACAACAACGACGCCACCGACCGTTGATAAACAAAACTTGTGCCAAAATCCCCCTGTGTTATGATTCGCCACACCCAGAGTCCAAATTGCTCTGGCCAAGATTTATCCAGACCAAACTGTCGTCTGAGTTCCTCAATTCTTTCTGGGGAAATCTTTGGGTTTTGCCGTAGCGTATCTACATAATCTCCTGGAGCAAGTTGAATAATGATGAACGACAACGCCGATGCTAAAAATAAAGTCAACAGCGCCTGCAAAATCCGCTTGATGACATAAATAAAACTCTCGCTGGTGACTAACTTCAAAAGCCAGTCACGACTTGCATCCAAGGAAATTCGTGTAGTAGTCATTAGTCAAGGGTCAAGGGTCATTAGTCATTAGTTATTAGTCAAGAGTCAAAAACATTTTGGAATCTAGACTATTAACTTAGTAGTACATTAAGGCGGAAGTCATCTGTTTTGTTAGAAGGACACATAAAGTTTTTGTGTTAACTTTTGCGCCTTCAGCATAGCTCCCAATTGAGCCTCGTGCCTTGTTGTACTAGTATTCTACAAGGGTGAGGATGGGCACATCTGGCAGATGTTTTCGTCCTTGTAAATCCTGTAGCTCGATGATAAACCCAAAACCTTCAAGTTTGCAGCCAATTTTTTCGACTAATTTTGCTGTTGCACCTGCAGTTCCACCAGTTGCGAGCAAGTCGTCTATAATCAAAACTCGGCTTCCAGGATGCAAAGCGTCTTGGTGGACTTCTAAACCGTCAGTACCGTATTCCAGTGCGTACTTAATTGAGTGAACTGCTGCTGGTAACTTACCAGGTTTACGGACAGGAACAAAACCAGTTCCTAGCTGACAAGCAAGCGGTGCGCCAACAATAAAGCCCCGTGACTCTATTCCCACTATGTATTCTGGTCTCAGTCCAGCATCTTTTACCTTTTGTGCAAACAGGTCAATCGTGTAGCGCAGTCCCTCTGGATCGCGCAGTAGGGTAGTGATATCGCGAAATAAAATTCCCGGTTTAGGAAAATCAGGAATGTCACGAATCAGAGACTTCAAATCCATAAAATAGAGAAAAAGTTTTAGTTCCAGCAGTACAAGCTATAACCACTATCGCCCGATTGCAAGCTCTCGGTTCAACAGGAGGTATGTACCCGAAAAATCGTACACTAAAATGTCATACGCTTGGTATGAGATCTTGAAAAAGTCTATCCATTGACGATTATTGGAATCTACACCAAGCTAAGGATATAACGATATTAACCAGTAAGCTAAGAAAACTTAAAGTTTATAAACTTTAATCAAAAGCAATGCGGAAACCTTTGTGTCAAAAGAGTAAGTAATGTATGTATCAGGCAAAATTGCTAATAATGCGATCAGTCTGATTTTTTTGACTGGTCATCTATTTTAAATTAGTTTTACTCAGTTTGTTGCAACCGTTAATGGTATCTATAATGAATATTTCTGCTAGTATCACACCAATTAACAGTCCAACTCCCCAGTCTGTGCCGATGATTCTGGACTCTTTACCCGAACCTGTGGTTGAAGGACAGGGATGTCCCCGTAGAGCTCGGTTGCAAATAGATCTTATACTACTGGCAATTGAAGCTTTAGAGCTTGGTGGCTCTGAAGCTATTTTGGCATTTGCTGAAGAGTTGGATCTTAAAGGAATTGTTAAAAACCGGGTGAATTTATGGCGAATGCGTAGCACCAACCCCATGCGACGAGCACACATCCGCCGTCCTCTGTCTATCATGGAAGCGAAAGCTTTGGTGGTCATTGGTTGCTACATTGCGCGACGCTTAACTGTTGTCATTCGCCAGTTGCTGGCGATACATCAACAAATGGTTGAAAAACAGCTTCCACTGGAACAGAATTTACGTCTATCTAACTACCTAGAGCGCTTTAGAAGCCACTTTAAGAGCCGAATGAATTCTCGACGTTCTGGTGTTTTAGCTTTAAATTCCGATGACAAATTAGATGAGCTAGCTATAAGTTTGTTGGAACAATTATTATTTTGTACTGGTACAGCTGGAATGCAGCGGTTCTGGATTAGTCTTTTTGATGGTGAGGTGGAATGAATATTCAACGTAAGTATAGTTTACCTAATTGCACACTACTGCTGGAGGGTTTAAGTGACGCCTCAAGAGCGGCACATTTTCAGGAACTGCGCCCAGAATTATCCATATTAGTAAATGCAGAATGCCATATATCTGGCTACACTAGACCACTGAGTGGAGGACGAGAATTTTTTGAAAGTTTGGTTAGGGGAGTCAGTGCATATGCCCAGGAATTTTTGAGTAGTGTGCCACATGCCGAAGCGCATAACATTGACTCAGAGTTAGTCCAGTTCCAGAAAATTGGCAATAACCAACATAGGTTAATTGTGCATGCCGATGCAGCAGATGGAATGGAGTCTTACTCCAACAATGGAAACCGGCAAATACAAGTTGATTTGAACACGGTGCAGTTTTTTGATTTAGTGGAAGCTATAGACCAGTTTTTTGCAGACAGTCAAACTTTACCAGAATTAACATTACAATTACAACCAGTTGCTAGACGTCATGGCGGTGTCAGTCAAGCTGTGATCAAGCAGGCAGTGCCTGCGAGTGTGGGAGTGACGAGTTTGGCAGCAGCAGCAGTTGCTTTTACAATGATTCCAACTCCGCAAGTTCGTCCGCCGCAACTGAACACACAGCAAGATGTCAATAGAACTACTAATGTTAATACTCCTGCAACAGCATCTATCACTCCTACTCCAACTGCTAATGAACAGATAGCCGCAAATCCCACATTCACGCCCACAACAGCTTCTTCCTCTGTAGTATTAAATTCTACTGCTGCCACTCCCACACCGGGTGCAGCGCCTGTTGTCCAGGATTTAGAAGTACTTTTAAATACATCTGGAGAAATCACAGAAGCATCTCAACTGCGTGCCTTGAACCGTGAATTATATAACCAAATTAATCCACGTTGGGCAAAGCGCTCAGAACTGAATGAGGATTTGGTCTTTCGTGTGGGAGTGGGTGCAGATGGTGCAATTGTTGGATATAAAGCAGTCAATAAGCAAGCAAATGATGCAGTGGAGAAAACTCCTTTAGCAAACCTACTTTCTAATCCGGCAAATCGCACTTCTACTGGTAATGAAGCGATCGCCCAATTTAGAGTCGTCTTTACAGGAGCAGGTGTGCTACAGGTTAGCCCTTGGCGGGGATACACCAAAACACCAGATGTTGTTGGTACAAAAATTACAGACCCCAACGCAGTTAAGGATTTGAATCAAAAGCTTTATAACACTATCCGCCAAAATTGGAGTACTTCTTCCACCTTTGCACGAGATTTGAGATACCGGGTAGCGGTGAATAAAGATGGCGTTATTGCCGACTACGAACCACTCAACCAACCAGCCGTTGACTATTATCGAGCAACACCCCTTCCTAAGATGTTTCAAGATGTCTACGGCTCAAACTTGGCTCCTCCAAATAATAAAGAACCTCTAGCACATTACCAGGTGATGTTTAAGCCTGACGGTAGCCTGGAGGTTCTTCCTTGGCGAGGATATCGGTAGATTGTTATTAAGAGTCAGGAACGAGAAAATCATTTTCTCTACAGAAATTGGTCAATTCTCCCTTCCTCCTGACTCCATTTACTTACTTGGTCTTAGTAATTTTACCCATATAATTTCCCCATAACTCAGCAGCTTGAGCGCTACTGCCAGATGTGGGGGCGTTATTGTCGTTTCCCAACCAAATACCAGTTGTCAGCCGTCGACTAGGAATAAAGCCAATAAACCACAAGTCAACGTTTTTATCTGTTGTACCAGTTTTACCTGCTTCGCCCAGTCCGATAGCAGCACTGCGTCCAGTACCGTTTGTAACAACACCGCGCAAAAGACGAATCATTGTATTGGCAATGTTGAGTGACAACACTCGTTTGTTGGCCTTTGGATCTTGGTCGTAGGAGTACATCACACGGCAAGTTTTTAAGTCGTTTCGGTCGCGGCAATCAGTACTATCTAGAATTCGGCTAATTGCATGCGGGCGATTCCACACACCCCCATTACCAATAGCGGCAAATGCACCTGTCATTTCCATGACATTCACGACACTTTGACCTAATACTAAGCCAGGAACTGGGTCTAGATCTGATTTCACTCCTAATCGTTGCGCCGTTGTTACGACTTTATCTAGCCCAACATCTTTGGCAATCCTCAATGCAACAGGGTTTTCAGATAATGCTAACCCTGTGGCGAGATCCAAGCTACCTGCGCTGGTACGACAGGGTTTGTAGGTAAAGCCTTGCCAACGAAAAGGGGAGCAGGAATATGAATTTCCCACTGAAATTCCTTGCTCAAGAGCAGCTGTGTAAGCAAAGATTTTGAAGGTGGAACCTGGTTGTCTTTTTGCCTGAACCGCGCGATTGAACTGGCTTGATTTATAATCCTTACCTCCTACCATTGCTAAGATCGCTCCATTGCTAGAGTCAAGGGTTAGCATCGCTCCTTGGGAAAAACCAAAAGATGACCCAGCGTTGCTAATGTGTTTACGCAATGCTTCTTCTGCTTGTTTTTGAATTGCTGGGTCGAGTTGAGTTTCAATAATAAAGTTTCCTTCTGTGGCTATTTCTTTTCCCAGAATGGCTTGTAGCTCTTGAAAGACATAACTGTAAAAATAAGGAGCAGTCGTTTTTGACTGCTGCTCGCAAACTTTGGAGCTGATTTCAACGGGCGATCGCCTAGCTCGGTTATACTCATCTTGTTTGATTTTGCCCATTTCCAGCATCCGCTTCAATACACGATTGCGGTACTCAATGGTTCTGAACTTATTCGGGCTATCTACTCCACAAAAATCGAAGGCGTTGGGAGCAGGTAAAATTGCCACCAAAGTTGCTGCTTCTGACAGAGTTAATTCTTTTGCTGACTTGTCAAAGTAATAGCGAGAAGCATCCTCGAAACCAGAGGTATCTGCTCCTAAGAAAACCCGATTTAAATAAGTAAGTAAAACATAATCTTTGCTGTAAAACGTTTCTAATTTCAGGGCGACAACCGCTTCTCGGAATTTACGACCAAAAGAATCCTGTCTGCCGACATAATCGCGGAACAAACTCCTGGCAACTTGCTGGGTAACTGTACTAGCTCCTTGCTGGATATCACCACTCTGGCTATTTATGAATACCGCTCGTAAAATCCCTAGCGGATCAACTCCAAAGTGCCAGTAAAAACGGCTATCTTCTGAGGCAATGACTGCGGTGGGCAAGTAAGGACCAAAGTCCTTTAACTGCTTCATGTCTATATGAGAAGTCGTCCGAGGCTCACGTAACTTGGTGACTCCATCACGAGCGTAAACAACCACTGGTGCTCGCGTCGCTCCAGGTAAAGGTTTAACAGAAACTTTCAGCGATTCCACGCCAATAACCAGAGCCATAAGCGCGGTGGCTCCACCCACCCCGTAAGCTGCCCAAGTTGCTACTCTCAGATACCAAGGAGGTGGATCGATGTATTGCAGTCTAACTGAGGCGGCGAGTTCTGGAGGTCCGAGAGTAAGAATATCGCCGTGACGTAACTCTAGAGAATTGACGCGACGCTTACCCCGATAAATGCCATTTGTGGAGTTTTCATCTTTAATAACAAAAACAGATTCTCTTTTAGCAGAATCTCGTGAAAGAGACAGGTGAATTTGGCTCACAACTGGGTTACGGACAACAATATCGCAGGATTTGGAACTGCGACCTAGCATGTAGCGATCGCCCAACAACGGATACACCTCCGCCTTATCCGCTCCTGCATCCTGCACCAAAAGTTCTGGTACCTTGGCGTTTGGTTTTAGTGCTAGTTTCGAGAAATCGACTCTCGCTTGAATTGTTTGTACTGCTTGAGTTATTTGACCAAGCAAAGTTTGTGGCTTTTGAGGCGGTTGGGGGGAACTCATCGGCTATTTACACCACATTTATTGGTAAGGAATCGGGCGCATTGCAATCTCGATGCTAGTATTCCACCATTGTAATCATAAGCCTACGAAGACGTTGGCGGCCTGGAATAGTTCCCGATTCAATTTTACACTTAAAAAAAAATATATAATAATTAGAGTCACATTGTTAATTTTGTCACATATTTAACAGATTTCCTAGATTTTTCTTATTGCCTTGTAGTGGTTCTTTTGTGCATTTTTCTCTGTTTTCCAAATGTGATGTTGAGACTTCCGATATAGACTTTTGTTACCGAACACTTTAGAAAAGTCAATCGAAAAACCATTACTTCTTAACATATAAGAATTTTAAAAGCAACAATACATATCTTCTTTTAGGATGATTTCTTAAAAGCTGATATTTTGGTTTAATGAGCGGAAGTACTCCGTTGAGGTGTTGAGGTTAAGTAATATGAACGGAAAATTTTTGACCCTTATCGGTGCAGCATTAACTCTAGCTTTAACCAGCAACGTTGCTGTTGCCGAATCAGCCAAATTCCTGATAGGTCAATCTAGCGGAGGTTCATCCTCTGGATCATCGGGGGAAATCAAACTTTCACCAAGGGTAAATAAGAAAAAGTTTTGCAACGATTACCCTTTAAACTCCCGCTGTCAAGAAGGCTCAGCATCTACATCAAGCCCTTCTGGTAGCAGTACTGAAACACAAAAGAAACCTTCTGACAGTACCCCTGGTGGTACAGCAACACCAGGCACTGCACCTGCTGACCCTGGCACCACAGGCATTCCTGGCGGTCAGGGCACGACAGAGGTCGCCCCGCCTCCCAGTGGTAACCCGGCTAACCCTGGTAGAGAAACTCAAACGACTCCTCCTAGTGGTACAGGCGACATTCCAACAACTCCTCCTGGTGGAACAACAGGTGCTCCTGACAGCAGTACCCCTGGTGGTACAGCAGTACCAGGTACTGCACCTGCTGACCCCGGCACTACCAACACTCCCGGCGGTACAAATGAAATCGCCCCGCCTCCTACTGGTAACCCTGCTAACCCTGGTAGCACCAGTGATCCTGGCACTACAACTCCCTCTGGATCTCCAGGGTCTGGTACGCGAAAGTAGGCCGGCACAGGCGGAGTAAAGACGTAGTCTTACGCTTCGCTAAATGTGGTCTATTAAATAATCAATGCCCTCAGACGAGAGTCTAACGTTAAAGGGAGAAAGTCCGTTCATACGGACTTTTTATTTTTTGGTTTGACCAAAGAAGTCGTCAACAGTCTAAAGCCAGGAGTCAACTTGGGACTTTGTTGTCCCTACTTATATCATGTCCGGATAAACACTTATAAAAACGAGGAACCTCACCCGCCTACGGCACCCTCACGCCAGATGCTACAACGGGGGGAACCCCCGCAACGCACTGGCTCTCCTTAATAAGGAGAGGGTTGGGGTGAGGTAAAGCAGGAATTATAAGTAATTAAGCGGACTTGATATTACATAACGCTTCTCATTTAAATCACATACACCACCACGCAATAATGTGAAAGTGCATGCACTTTCACAACAGCCGTGTATTGCACGCAATCAAAAAGCGTCATACCATTCGCAATTGCAAATTCCAAATTCTTTGACTTGTCACCGTGATCTACGATGTGAAGCGGGTGTCTTTTGAAAGGTAGCAATCAGTAGGCAAATAATACCAATATTAATAAAGACATCTGCTAAGTTAAAAACTGGAAAGTTAATGAGTCGAAAATCCAGAAAATCAACCACGTAGCCATGAACAAATCGGTCAATGCCATTACCGATGGCTCCGCCTAAAATGAAGCCATAGCCTAGTTGATCCCAAAAATGCAACACTGTAAACCATGCCAGTGCTATCAATGCTAAACTCACTCCTAAAGATAGCCAGCGTAACCATTCTACTTTCCCTGTTAACAAACTAAAGGCTGCACCAGTGTTGGTAACGTAGGTAAAGTGAAAGATTCCCGGTAACAGGGCTTGTGTCTGTCCTGAGTTAAAGGTTTGCACCACCCAGTACTTTGTCAGTTGATCTAAGAGAAAAGCTAAAAAGGCAGCAATCCAGAAGAGGAGATTTTTTACACTCATGGTGAATTAGTCATTAGTCATTAGTCATTAGTCATTGGTCATTAGTCATTAGTCAAAGAACTTTGGACTATTTACTGTTGACTCTGGACTCATGACTAGTAAAACATCAGGTGGCGCAGCACGTATGCTATTACGACGACAGCACAAACAACAGCTAGTTGTCCAGGGAGTGCAAACCAGGAGTATCTAAGCATAGCTTGCATCAAAGACAAAGTTTCTGTCCCTTGCCATTGCAAAACATAGCTGAGTATCAAATAAGTAATACCGCATAAGTGGACAGTTAACAAGCCACAAAAGCAACTAAAGGCAAGAGTTTCTAATCGAGGTCTAGCTTTAAAAGCGAAAAACCCACAAATCCATGCTCCAGGAATAAAACCGAGCAAATAACCAAACTGGGATACTTTTACATAACCAATGCCACCACCATCAGCAAATACTGGTAATAGTGTTAACCCCATTACTATATACGCAATTTGCGAGAGCGCACCAGCATTCTTGCCTCCTAAACAACCGGCTAGCAGCACCCCGCCAATTTGGTAGGTGACACCCAGAGAAAAAGCATGAATTCCATATTGACTCCAACTCAACGGTGAGGTGGCGACATAAGCTTCTAAAAAGGTACCACCCATCGTTAGCAATAAGCCAATCATAGACCATAGTAATTGATTGGATGCAGCTAGCATTTACAAAGTACTCATGCAAAGGACTCTCGTACAAACATGTCAATCAATTAAGTATTATTTGATTCTTTTATTTTTGTATTATCTTGTTTTTTTGTCTCTGTATTTTAACAAGTTAAAAACTTTTTTTTAAATACCTTTAGCTGTTTCATTGAACTTTGTTATCTCTAAATTGGATAGACTTCCTAAACGACTATTGTTGTGTAACGTGTGTTTCTTTCTCTTCCATTAAAACAAATGTACTAATGTATGATTTGTTCTCCGAATGACTAAATGACAGTTACAAAATTTAATTGGGTAAAGAATATAATATTTTGCGAGATTGGGGATGAGAAAAAGTAGTCGTTTGGATTATCTTAACCTTATCTTTACTCTTAGGTTGTATAGTATAATCGCTTAGCTGGAAAATCACCAAAAAAACATATCCATGCTTTTTCGTTCTCCTGTAAATAATATTTCTTGCTTAACAAGAACAGTGTCAGTATTAGCACTGAGCATCAGCTTAGCTGCTTGCGGTGGTCCGCAAGCGGAAAACGGTAATACCACAAGCGAAGCCCCTGGTGGTGCTGCAAAGGATGCTACTGCTAGTGCTCCTGGAAAACTTGACTTAGGTGGACAAGTCAGATTAACAGGCGCTGGAGCCTCTTTCCCAGCACCTTTGTATCAAACTTGGTTCCAGGCTTTAAACCAGAAATATCCTAATCTCGAAGTTAATTATCAGTCAGTTGGTAGTGGTGCCGGAGTTGAGCAATTTACCAAAGGTACTGTAGACTTTGGTGCTAGCGATGTTGCCATGAAGGACGAAGAAATCAGCAAGGTGCAAAACGGCGTCCTTTTGCTGCCCATGACTGCTGGTAGCATTGTGCTAGCTTACAATGTACCTGGAGTACAAGAACTCAAACTTCCACGGGACGTTTATACAGACATTTTATTGGGCAATATTAAGTCTTGGGATGACCCGAAAATTGCTGCGGCTAACTCTGGTGCCAAACTTCCTAAGCAACCAATCACGGTTGTCTATCGTTCAGATGGTAGTGGGACTACGGGTGTGTTCACAAAACACCTCAGTGCGATTAATCCAACATGGAAATCCAAAGTTGGTGAGGGCAAAACTGTCAGTTGGCCTACAGGAGTTGGTGCTAAGGGTAATGAAGGTGTGACTGCCCAAATCCAACAAACTCAAGGTTCTATTGGATACGTAGAGTACGGTTACGCAGCACAAAACAAACTCACTTTTGCTGCTTTGCAAAATAAAGCAGGTCAATTTGTCACACCAACAGATGAATCGGCATCTAAAACTTTGGCTTCTGTTGAATTGCCAGCAAATCTCCGCGCCTTTATTACAGATCCAGAAGGAAACGATTCTTACCCGATAGTTACCTACACTTGGCTTTTGGTTTATAAGAAATATCCTGATGCCGCGAAAGCTAAAGCGGTAGAAGCCATGATTGAATACGGTTTGACAGAAGGTCAAAAAGCAGCCTCACAACTCGGATATGTTCCTTTACCTGAAAACGTAGTGAAAAAAGTTGCTGCTGCTGCTGATGCTATCAGTCCAGATTATAAAATTGCTGCTGGCGGTGGTAGCGGTGGTGCTAGCGCTAGCAAGTAGCACTGGCATTGCTTGTCAAATGCATGAATTTTGAATTTTGAATTCTTTTATGTGGTTCGCTCCCACATTCTTTCAGTTGATGGGTAAAGTCGTTCATGAATATACAAGCCGGAAATCGTCAAGGCACAATTCAACCCCGGTCGGAATTAGAAAAGTCAGTTGATCGAGGCTTTATTTTGCTGACTCGGATTTTTGCACTAGCGGTCGCAGGTATTCTATTATGGATTGCGATACAGGTTGCCATTCAGGCACTGCCTGCGATCCAAAAGTTTGGTGCTAGCTTTTTAGTAAAAAGCGCTTGGAATCCAGTCAATAATGACTACGGTGTCATACCGCAAGTCTATGGAACTTTGGTAAGTGCATTTATTGGTCTATTGATAGCAGTACCAATTGGCGTTGGCACTGCTGTTTTGCTGAGTGAAAATTTGCTACCATCATCTGCACGGACAGTATTGGTTTTTTTGGTGGAACTATTAGCAGCTATTCCCAGTGTTGTTTATGGCATCTGGGGAATTTACGTTTTGGTTCCCATACTGACAGGTATCGGAAAATGGTTTAACGCTTACTTTGGTTGGTTACCAATTTTTAGCACTCCTCCTACAGGACCAGGAATGTTCCCAGCAGGGGTTATCTTGGCAATTATGACTTTGCCAATTATCACAGCTATATCCCGTGATGCACTGATTTCTGTCCCCCCGACTTTACGCCAAGCTGCGCTGGGATTAGGAGCAACTCGTTGGGAAACGATTTTAAAAGTTATCATTCCAGCTGCCTTTTCAGGTATTGTAAGCGCTGTGATGTTGGGGTTGGGTCGGGCGATGGGAGAAACGATGGCTGTAACAATGATCATCGGTAACGCCAACGTTATTAACGCCTCAATATTTGCACCAGCTAACACAATTTCTTCTTTGCTGGCGAACCAGTTTGCCGAAGCAAGCGGTTTGCAAGTTAGCGCTTTGATGTATGCAGCATTAGTTCTGTTTGTTTTAACCCTAATAGTCAACATTTTGGCAGAGTTAATTGTTCTGCGAGTCAAGCGACTGTAGCATTTGGGTGTACTAAATAATGACTTCTACTTCTGGTGACCATTTTTCTCCCGGATCTACCGGCGCCTTATCTCGGTCTGCGACGTCTCCCCGGACGCTGTTTGACACGGTGATGACAGTCGTCGCGTTCATGTGCGGGATATTTGCTCTTGTGCCTTTGATCGCAGTGCTGTCTTACGTTATTATCCAAGGCATAAGTAGTTTGAGCTTAGACTTATTTACCAAATTGCCACCACCACCTTTGGTAAAGGGAGGAGGCTTTGGGAATGCCATATTGGGAACGCTGGTTATGGTAGGGATTGGGGCTTTAATTAGTATTCCCTTCGGAGTTTTGGCAGCAGTTTATTTAACGGAATTTAGCACTGGTAAGATGTCTCGTTGGATTCGTTTTGCAACCAACGTTCTCAGTGGAGTTCCATCTATTATCGCTGGTGTATTTGCTTATGGTATCGTAGTCACTCTCACAGGTGGATTCTCAGCTGTAGCTGGAGGATTTGCTCTGTCGATTTTGATGCTACCAATTATTGTCCGAACCACTGATGAAGCTTTGCAGTTAGTATCGGACGATTTGCGACAAGCAGCTGTGGGGTTAGGTGCGACTGAGTTTCAAACTGTGGCATTAGTGGTTCTACCAGCAGCAGTACCAGCAATTGTCACTGGGGCAACTTTGTCAATCGCCCGCGCCGCCGGAGAAACTGCACCTCTGCTATTTACTGCTTTATTCTCTCAATTTTGGCCTCGTGGTATCTTCGAGCCTACTGCATCTCTTGCAGTACTAGTTTTCAACTTTGCAATTTCTCCGTTTAAAAATTTGCAATCTCTAGCTTGGGCGGCATCATTGATTTTGGTGTTATTGGTTCTACTCACCAGTATCATTGCTCGTTGGGCTACAAGTCGCAAAATTAAATAAGTAAAGCAAATCGCAAGTTTCATTCAGGTTAAAATAGAGTCTCTAAATTTATGGCAACTGACATTAGAAACGGAAATCAAACTGACACCGTTTTTCGTACAGAGAAACTCAACGTTTACTACGGTAACTTTTTGGCAGTACGGGATATTTGGCTTGATATCCCGAAAAATAAGGTTACAGCGTTTATCGGTCCTTCTGGATGTGGTAAGAGTACTTTGCTACGTTGTTACAACCGCCTCAACGACCTAATTGATAGTTTTCGCGCTGAAGGTAATGTATTTTACCAAGGTGAGAATTTGTATGCACCTCATATTGACCCTGTTGTGGTGCGTCGTCGAATTGGGATGGTGTTTCAAAGACCGAACCCTTTTCCAAAGTCAATTTATGACAATATTACCTTTGGACCGAAACTGAACGGTTATAAAGGTAATATGGACGAACTTGTTGAGCGATCGCTCAGACAAGCGGCTTTGTGGGATGAAGTCAAAGACAAGCTGCGGCAAAGTGGTGCTTCGTTATCTGGGGGACAACAACAGCGTTTGTGTATTGCTAGGGCGATCGCAGTTCAACCCGAAGTTATTTTAATGGATGAACCCTGTTCTGCTCTTGACCCCATTTCCACCCTACGGGTTGAAGACTTGCTGCATGAACTCAAGGAGCATTACACAATCATTATTGTGACTCACAATATGCAACAAGCTTCCCGGGTTTCAGATAAGACAGCCTTCTTTAACGTTCAAACTTCCGAAAAAGGAGGTCGTACTGGCTATCTTGTTGAATATGACCGCACAGAGGTCATTTTCCAAGATCCTAAACAGGAAGCCACCAAGGAATACGTTAGCGGTAAGTTCGGTTAAAGATCACACATTCTTTTTTGTCGCAATCATGCTTAATAACAAGAAGTTTCAAGTTTTTAGGGTTACCCTGAGAACTTTTTTCATTTTTTAGATAAGCGGGCGGCGGGAATCGAACCCGCATTAATAGCTTGGAAGGCTATAGTTTTACCACTAAACTACGCCCGCAAATTCACAACTATTAGAACATAACACTATTTTTGCACAAAGTCAAGCTAGGGGCGCTCGATTTTTACACGTACACGCAGATTCCTCAATCGTGACTTTTGCTTGCCAGTTGCAGGGTCTTTATCGATTGTGGGGACAAATTTTTGACCTTTAAAAATTTCATCAGCATATTTCTGGTATTCACTTCTTTGTGGTAACGGAATTTCTTGATCTACTCTGATGAAGAGCAACGTGCCTTGTTCATCAATGGTTAGCCACACGAAAAAATCTATAGGTTGAAAATCGTCTGCTGTGTCGGGTAAAACAATGTTTAATTCTTTTCGCTTGCTGTTGTCTTGCGGTTGAACTAGGTTTTCTGGTATGTCGCTTTTTAATTCATCACCTTCTATATCCCAGAACGCTACTACCAGTCCTCCGACTTTTGGCTCATCCAGTGGCGATTGCTCTGGTGTAACTAGTGGAGCAAGATTTGGTAGTGGTGTTTCCTGTCCAACAATAACCTGTTCATCAGATTGTCTGGGAAGAGTACTCGGTGATTCTGTAGACTCGTTAAATAGCTTTGCTTGCTCACCTGTTTCAAATGAAGAATCAGGACGAGTAGAATCTGTGGTGTTATTCTGCGGATTTGGATCTTGATTTTCTAATGGTTGATTCTGTGTGTCTGGATTATCCGCCGGAGTCGCTTCTGGAGTTGGCTGGGGTTGTTGTGCTTCTGGAGTTGCCTGTAGGGGAAGTTGTGATTGTGTTTGCTTTGGGGTTGGCTGGGGTTGTTGTGCTTGTGGGGTATCTTCTAGAGTCGGTTTTTGCGGAGGTTCTGGAGTCTTTGCTATCAATGGTTTAGGTTGGTGAGTTGGTTGAGATGTTGCAATAGGTTGAGGATTTGGTTGTGGTTGTTTTTGCTTGATCACCTGTTTTTTTAAGGATTGTTGAGTTTGATTCTTGACTTGAGGTTGAGAAGTTTTTGCGCTTGTGGGGTTTGTAAGTGCAATCGCATTGCTATCTTCTACACTAGAGGTAGATTTTGGCGTTAAATTTCCTTGACTAGTTAGCTTTGGTGAGCTTGTTACAGACGACTTTTGAGTTGTCGCAGGTTTTTTAAACAAAACTGGTTTTGCTTTTGATGGCGCTTTTGGCTGTGAAGAAATCTCCACAAATTCCAGTGGGATAGGATTTGATAAATTTCGTTGTGATAACAGGTTATACGAATACGAGCGCAGCAGCCAAAACAACAATAAGTGGAGGGTTAAAGAAATTGTGGTTACAGCAATCCACAAACTAGGTGGATCGGTGTATCGCCTCCATGATGTATCTGGAATAGGAGTTTCATCCGGAACCGATTGTGTCATACCAAGTTCTGTGTTCTCAATCCTGAGCCAGTGTAACACTGCCTTATTGCTTGTTGTAATTTATTCAACAACAGTTTGTTCACTGAACTCAATATGTTAAGTTTTTTGCCAAATCACCGGCTTTAAGATGTGCAAGTAAGTTTCCTTTGTGCCAGTCATGGTAAAGTTTGCGATATGGCAACAATTGAGATTAAATAGCAAAGTATACTATTCAACAAATACATACCTCCAATTTAGCAATCGGGATCTTCAGAAAGCTATGCTAAATTACTTGCTCACAGTAAACGGTTCATCAATGTTGAGGGCTTACAAAGTTTTGCTATAGGTTTGATGATGTTTTACGATATTTGAGAATATTTGTATTGGATAAAATCAAAATTGAACTAGCTTTGAAACCCTTGTTTTTTCACTTATTTCCTCAAGAACCAGTCTTAGCCGCAGCGCTTCCAGCTTCTTACCCATTTCAAATGCGTGCGGCTACACCCGCTGATTTGATTGGTGTTGCCCAAATCATTGCCGAAAGCTTTCATAGCCAAAGTGGTCTATTAAAGTGGCTTTTTCCATTATTGCGTTTGGGTATATACGAAGACTTAAGGCATCGTTTCGCATCTCCTGCACCTCATCATCTCTGTTTGGTTGCTGTTGACATGACTGCTGATACTGCAAGCAACATCGTTGGAACTGTAGAGTTGGGTGTGCGTTTTAGCGATTCTTGGATGCAAGCAGGGAAAAGTTTTCCGTACCTGTCCAATTTAGCTGTACACCCAAAATACCGCAGGCAAGGTGCTGCTTCTGGGTTATTGACAGCTTGTGAAAAGGTTTCCCTCTCTTGGGGGTTTCAAGATTTATACCTTCATGTTTTAGAAAATAACTGTCAGGCACGACAGCTCTATTTCAAGTTGGGATATCAAGAGCATAAAGTGGAATCCCATTTGAATATCTTGTTTTTCAGGCGATCACGCCAGATTCTTTTGCGTAAGCGCCTAAATGGTAACTTAATTGTCTGAATTTTCTACTTAATGACTTTTCTGGCGTATGGTGTATCACAACACCACTTGTAAGATTAACAGATCTAAACAATCGTGCTATTCGCCTCGGTTGCACCACTACACAGCCTCTATCTCTAGCGTGAATAACTATTACAGCCATTTCAAGTTAATACGACTTGATCTGACACGAGCACACTGTGTCTGCTTAGAAGTTGATTTCGATGATCTGGAAATCTGTGTTCTATTCGTGGTTTGACATTGAGTTTCCAGCAATCTGTGTTCTATTCGTGGTTTGACATTGAGTTTCCAGCAATCATAAGATGAGAATTTTTCGCCATTAACGTTCTTCTAAAGTTAGATCAGCAAAATAAAGATATTTACCGCAAAAGAGACCATTACGACTTCTTTACTGACTATTTACTAGAATACAAAGGTTGTGATTAAGAATATTTTTATTAAAATGTTAGGTAATCCTAATAAAATAGACTTGACTAGTTACAATAAATAAATATTATCATTTGGATTTGAAAATCTTTTGTTTACAAAAATTCATAAAAACATAAATTAAGATATTTTGATTTGTAGATTTTATCTGATTTAAAATAACTTAAAGTATTGATGCAAAATATTTGCAGCCTACTTCATTAATATCAAAAACATATTTTTTTGATGAATTGTTATGTATGATATTTGCTTTTTTGTGAAGAAATAATTGATGATTGAAACAACAGAGTAAATATTGAATACCACCTCTCTCAAATAGATTATTATTATGACGTTAAAGAAATAACGCTAAAAAGATTTTCATTCATCACAAGATCTTTGTATTCTAGATATCTTTCTTTATGTAAACTTTAACAAAATGCTTCTTTTGTAGAAGACAACTTCAGTTAGATCTCGTAAAATGTGAATACCTAATTACTGATACGCCCTCTTTGTTCTTTAAGAGAAATTGAAAAGCCAATTGTTAATAGTAAAGAAAGTTTGAAGCTCTGATTGTACTAGAAATACAAACGTCTCTTATAGTGCAAACAACTAGCAAGTTCATTCAAATTTCGAGAAAAGATGGATAGCGAAAACTGTCAACGCTATCAAACTACTATGGTATCTACTTACTATCCTGACACCAGTTTCCTCGACTATCTTGTCATGCCAGATGGAACTGAGCAATCCTATAGCTCGGATCTCCTAACAATGCTGCTCAGTGGAAAAGTGTTCATCGTCAACAGTCGTAGACGAAATGGTTTAATACTGTTTAAACGTTACCATGCTGAGTTTGCGGGTCCTGGAGCAGCGGTGGGTGGTGATTATGATCGTGATTGTCGAGGGGCATTACCGATAGGTAATTTGTCGTTGTTAAATCCGGAATCTCATGAGGAACGCCAAAAAGCCTACTTAATTAGGCGACAGTGGATTCGCTTAATTAAACAAATTACAGAAAACCCAGTATCTGGACAGCGAATCCAGAAGATACTAGACCAATTTGAACAATACTTTCCACCAGAAATCGTTGATCAATTGCCAGATGAAGCATTTGCCCTTTTAGTGGGTGTGTTACCACAAACCGTCAGAATATTACGCCGTCTTGGTAGCGGTGTGGATAGCAGGTTTGATGAGTAGTTTGCTGTGGTAAAACATCATTTGAGGAGGAGATAACTTTACATCGAATCTAAACAATTATGAAAGTTTAATGAGTTACAACACAGTTTGTTTGGTTTACGCTAGTATCGTTAGCGTTAGTCACTGGCTTGTAGACGTCCCTCGTCAGAAAGTCAACCCTAGGGTAGGGTTGCAACTGGCGTTCAACAGTCAAAAAGCTTATTGTCTAGGCTTTTCGCTGATTTCAAATGGTAGCTTTATTTTAGGTAATGCGTACTACTTAGAAATTCGTCAAAAAAAATTAAAGATTATTTATTAAAATTCACTAAAGCACCTTGTAGCCTATTGAGTGTCCGAGCATTTTCCTCTGGAGTTCCTACAGTAATTCGCAATCCTCCGTTGATTTCCCGCACTAAGGTGCCAGCAGCTTTCAGATTTTGGTGAAGATTTTTTACTCCAGCGTCTTGTGAGTGAGAACCATTTGGTTTGAGACGCAAATAAACAAAGTTTGTCGCGCTTTCCCAAACTTGTAATGCTGGATTTTGGGATAAAGCTTGAATCAGTTTTGCTCGTTCTGTAAGAGTTTGGGGAATTGACTCCAATAGGAGTGTCCGGTTTTGTAAAGCAACCCTTGCTGCTGTTAATGAGAAGGTGGGAAGATTGTAGGGTAAGCGAGCTTTTTCTAAGATGGCAATAAATTCAGGATGGGCAACACAATACCCAACTCGCAACGCCGCTAACCGGAAAGCTTTTGAAAATGTACGTAATATCGCCCAGTTAGGACGCTGTGATAATTCACTTACTAGGGTGTCTTGACTAAATTCAAAGTAAGCTTCATCAATGACGACGAGAATATGTTCAGGTAGATTTCGAATCCATGCCAACTCTGCTATAGTAAGGGGATTAGCTGTGGGTGAATTCGGATGAACGACAAAGACTGCCCGGATGGGAGGATGTTGAGTTTGTTCTGTGGCTAATTGGGCAGCTTGTAAATCAATTTCAAAATTCGCCTCATTTCTAGCTACCTTAACAACGGGAATCCCAAGAGTTTGTGCCAAAATAGCGTACATTGAAAAAGTGGGTTGAGCCACTAGAATAGAACCCTCCCCCCCTAAGCAACTAGCTATGAGTATCGAGCGTATGAGTTCATCTGAACCGTTACCAACGGAAATATGGGAGGGTGTGAAAACAGATGGCCAAAGATGGGCAGATTCATTGACATACTCGGCGATCGCACTCTTGAGTGTTTCATGTCCGCCATCAGGGTAACGGTTCGTCTCAATCTGCTGCTGATATGTCCAAGCTAGTTTCTCTTTTAGCTCTAATGGCAGATCGTAGGGACTTTCATTTGTATCTAGGCGGTCAATTTGGATAGATGCTTGGACGTTTTGAGCAGTATCGCTACTGGGATGAGGTTTGTAAGCGGTAAATTGCGCTAAGTCTGACCTGATGAATGGCAGCATAATTTAGTCATTAGTTATTGGTCATCAGTCATTAGCAAAAAATCGTGAATGACTAAGGATCGTTAATTATACAACTTTACGGTAACTGGCAAAACAGCTGAATTGTTTGCCAAATTTCCGTCATCACATCACCTAAACCGTGATCGCTGTCAAGTTCTATCAACTCTACCCAAGGACGCTGTTGGGCAAAGTCGCGACTGGCTTGAATCGGAATCACCTCATCATTTCGTCCGTGCAAAATAAGGGTGGGAATGGGACGTTGTAACGCCTCCTCTTTATATTGACGAGCATCTGTAACGAAATCGTAACTTAGAGGAAGTGGTTTGTTTTCCCCATAGTGGTAAACCATCAGATATCTTTCTTTTTGCCAGTGCTGCATCCGCTCTACAAAACTTGGACAAAGTTAGACATAACGTTGTCCGGTCTGCTTCCTGCTTCATCCAGAACCGTCGGCGGCACTCTGTTCACAGGCGTGAATTCGGTTAGAGCTTAACCTACTAAGATTAATTGCTGCGTTCAAATCTCGGTCTATCTGACAGGAACATTGTTCACAAACGAAAACTCGTTCAGATAAACTGAGTTCTTGTTTAATATGACCGCAATTAGAACAGGTTTTACTTGATGCAAAAAACCTGTCTGCGATGATTAAACTACTGCCATTGAGCTTGCATTTGTATTCAAGTTGGCGTCGGAATTCATAAAAACCCATATCCGCAACCGAAGCTGCTAATTTATGATTTGCCAACATTCCGGACACGTTTAAATCTTCTATCACTACTGTTGCGTGGTTCTTGCTTAAATAGGTAGTTAATTTATGCAACGTATCTCCACGAATGTTGGCAATTTTTCGATGTAGTTTGGCAACATCTATTACCGCAGAGTACCAATTACTTGAATGCTTGACTTTCCGACTCAATCGACGTTGTAGTCTCGCTAGTTTTTGGCGATACTTTCTATAACTTTTGCTTCCATTAACAACTTCTCCTGTAGAAAGAGTGGCTAGAGATTTAACTCCTAAATCAACTCCAACTACATCCATGTTTTTTTCTTTCACATAAGTTGATACTTCTATCCGCCAAGAAATAAACCATCTATCAGCTTGACGACTAATAGTAATATTTTTTGGGCAATGACCAATTGGTAGTTTTTCATAAGTCTGCAATATACCAATTACTGGTAATTGAATTTTCTTTTGTTCTAAGACCTTAATTGTTCCATCTAACGTAAAAGAATCATCACGACCTTTTTTCTTAAATTTCGGTCTACCTCCCTTTTTACTAAACCATTTTGCAAAACCTTCTCTCAATGCTTTCAATGCATACTGTGGCGCACATTTACTGACTTCGTAATACCATGAATTCTCCGGCTTGACTATGGCTACTAACCATTTATGTAAGTCAATCGCTGTTGGAAATTTAATCTTTTTATCTGGATGAAGTCGATTGTGGTCAAGAATTCCTAAACACAAGCCTAATCCCCAATTATATGCGTGTCTTGCAGTACCTACGTGTTTTGCTAGTTGGGTACGTTGATAATTGTTCAGCTTGAGTTCTGTCTTGAATCCGAGCAACATCACACTACTTTAAATTATTTGCTACTTCTTTAAGCTGTTTGACTATTTGTTTATTTTTATGACTTCTTGACCCATATAATCGCGCACTAAATACTGTTATTATTTCTAACACATCTTGTGCTAAATCTTCCTCAAACGTTGAGTCTTCTGTACGATTAATCACGATAACTTCAACTCCAAATATTTCACATATTGTAAAAATTAGCTCTGAGCCAAAGCGTAATAGTCTATCTTTATGAGTGACAACCAATCTTTCTACTTGGTATGAACATATCAACTTGATTAACCGTATCAGTCCTTTTTTACGGTAATTTAAGCCACTGCCTAAATCTTGAATGATTTCAAAACACCAACCATGTTTGGCGCAGTACGTCTCTAAGACAATTACTTGACGTTCTAGGTCTTGCTTTTGCTCATAACTACTGACACGCGCATAACCAATTGTTAAGCTGGCATCTGTTTTTGTCCCAAGCAATTGTGAGATTTCAAATCGCCTGTGACCTCCCTCTGTACGCACAGACTTGATTTTTCCTTCCGCCTCCCAACGTCTGATTGTCTTAGTACTGACCCCAAGCAGTTCTGCTGCCTCCTTTACGCCGATAATATTGGACATTTATTCATTATAAGTTGTTTACTGTCCAATCTTATCTAATCTTGTCCAATTATTTCACTTCTGTTGTCAGCCCCTCATCTCCTACCTTGGGTAACCAATGGGATAAAAATCCGAAAGCAGGCGCTAAAAGGACGAGGCGTTGCACTTGTGGATATTGCTGTCCCAAATGGGCGGCGCTCAAACCACCCAAACTGGAACCAATAAGCGTTACTGGCGTAGAATGATGATTGAATTGGGACGCAATTTGAGAAAGCTGGCGAGTGATTGTTAAGTGAGAAAAGTCCCCGGCATTCAAATCAGGGATTTTTAACTTGATATTGGCTTGTGCAAAGCAGGTACGTATGTACTCTGCTTTTGCAGAATTGGGACTGGATGCAAAACCGTGAAGATAAATAAATTCACTAGACATGAAGTTTGACTTGTGCTGTCTTTAGTCATGAGTCATTTGTCAAAAGCAAACGACTCATGACTTGTTTAGCGCATGGTAACGAATTCTTCTGCTGATGTGGGATGGATACCAACAGTAGCATCAAAGTCTTTTTTGGTTGCGCCCATTTTGACGGCGATCGCCACCCCTTGAATAATCTCACCTGCGCTTTCACCCACCATATGAGCACCAAGCACTTTGTCTGTGTTAGCATCCACTACTAACTTCATCACTGTCTTTTCTGATGAACCTGTTAAACTGTGGAATAACGGACGGAAGCGAGTGCGGTAAATTTTCACGCCGTCGTCTCCGAATTGAGAACGTGCTTCAGCCTCAGTCAAACCAACTGTAGCGGCTTCGGGTGTGGAAAATACGGCTGTGGGGACATCTTCGTGACTGAACACACGGCGGTTACCACCGAACTCACTGTCTGCAAAAGCACGACCTTCACCTATAGCTACAGGAGTGAGATTAATTCTATCAGTCACGTCACCTACAGCAAAAATATTCGGTTGAGAAGTTTGACTGTATTCGTTAACAGCTATAGCGTTCATGGTATTATATCCAGGTCCTTCAAGCGAAGTTGCAGCGATATCAACTCCAGCATTTTCTAAACCTAATCCTTCTATATTAGGTGAGCGACCTGTTGCTGCTAAAAACACATCGGCAATGATTGGTTCTGTATGTTCTCCTGAAAAAGTTAACTTTAAGCCTTCTGGGACTTGTTCCACGGCTTCTACTACGGTATTTTTGATAATTCGCACTCCGTGGTTGATCATTCCTTCTTGTATTTCAAGTTGGATGTCTTGATCAAAACCTTTCAAAATCAAGTCTTTGCGGATAATTTGCGTCACTTCACTGCCTAATCCGCGCAGAATACAGGCGAATTCCGTGCCGATATAACCCGAACCAATGATCGCGATATGTTTTGGTTGTTGTTTGAGGTGAAAGATTTCGTTGGAGGTTATGGCATATTCCATCCCTGGTAAATTGGGTTTGATAGGACGTCCTCCAACAGCAATCAAAATTTTGTCTGCTGTGACTTTACGTCCGTCTACTTCTACTGTGTGCGGGTCTATTAGGGTAGCACGACCTTGTATAAGTTGGACTCCTGCTTTTTCTAGGAAGTTGATGTGCAGTTGTGACAGTCGGCGAACTTCCTTATCTATTGTTGTGATGAAATGTTCCCAGTCTAGTTGTGCTTCACCCACTTTCCAGCCATAACCAGCCGCGTCATGAAACAAAGCCCGAAAGTGGGAACCATACACCATGAGTTTTTTGGGAACGCAGCCACGAATCACACAGGTTCCACCCACCAAGTCATTTTCAGCAATGGCTACTTTTGCTCCGTAGCTTGCAGCGCGTTTGGAAGCAGCCAAACCTCCAGAACCAGCACCAATAACAAATAGGTCGTAATCATATGTCATAGTTTTTAGCTTCCGTTAATTAACCTCTTGAGAATCATAAAAAAAGTTTGATACCACTTCACCAACGAAGCAAACATCTCGTTGGGTGAAATGGTACCACTTTGAAAAGGTCTTGAGACCAAACTAAATGATTTCCTGATGGCACTCAGATAACGCTCATGCGATTTGTTTTGCTTTCAGTTTCTGCCATTAACTTGCACTCTTTGCGATACAACTTAATTCTGGCAAAGTTAAGGTAGGTTGTGCTTGTGACATATTCCCCTATTCGGGGCGTGCCATTGAGTTATTTCCTTACAGAGAATGAAAAAGAAGCTCCTCACCCGTCGTGGGATGAATGCCAATTGTCTCATCTATGTCTTGCTTGGTAATGCCCTTGCGAATAGCAACAGCGAGACTTTGAATGATATCTGCAGCATGTTCACCAACCATGTGAGCGCCCAAAACACGTTCAGATTCACCATTCACTACTATTTTAATCGTAGCTTGTTCGTCGTTTTGTGTCATTTGAGATAGCATTGGTTGAAAGTGAACGCTGTAGCATTTGACAGCTTCGCCAAATTTTTCCCGTGCTTTTGCTTCGGTTAAGCCCACAGCGGCTGCTTCTGGACGGGCAAAAACAGCAGAGGGGGCTTGTTCATAATCGACTTTTTGGGGTTTTTTGCCAAAAACTGTGTTGGCAAAAGCATGACCTTCTGCTTTGGCAACTGGGCTTAATTGCAAGCGATTTGTGCAATCACCCACGGCAAAAATGTTTTCCGCAGTTGTGCGGTTGTAGTCATCGACTTTAATTGCGCCTTTTTCCTCAAGTTCTACTCCAGCGTTTTCCAAACCGAGATTTTTGGTATTTGGACCACGACCTGTGGCAATCAATATAGTATCTGCCGCAATTGTTTTTCGGGAGTCGCCAGTGATGGTTAACACCAATTTATCTTCTGAGTATTTGATTTGTTTGATGCTGCTGTTGCCAATAAAGCGAATTCCCCTTTTGTTCAAACCTTCTTGAACACCCAAGCGGATGTCATCATCAAATCCTGATAAAATCATCTCATCTCGCTCAATGATCGTGACATCGCACCCAAAAGCGTTCATCATGCTCGAAAATTCCACACCAATATAGCCGCCGCCAATAATTGCTAACCGTTCGGGTAAGTAGGGTAAATCAAACATCTGGCGAGAAGTTAGGGCGTATTCAATGCCTGGAATGTTTGGCTTAATAGCGCCCCCACCCACAGCAATTAAAATCTTGTCAGCCGTATATTTGCGTTCGTTAATCTCGACAGTGTGAGAATCGACGAAAGTCGCACGACCCCGAATCAATTCAATGCCAGCTGCTTGCAACTGCTCAAAATACGAATGGTGAATGCTTTCGATATGCTGGTGTACGGACTTGATGAATTGTGTCCAGTCAAAGTGGGAATGGCCGTCACTCCAACCGTAGCTGTGTGCCATCTGGTTTTGTAAGGCAAAATCAGCAGCGTAGACAATCAATTTTTTGGGTACGCAGCCGCGATTAACACAAGTACCACCGACGGCTTCTTGTTCGGCAATAGCGACACGGACGCCATAGCTTGCTGCTTTTTTAGCTGCTGCCAGTCCTCCTGGACCAGCACCAATCACAAACAGATCGTAATCGAATGTCATGACTTTCGGGAAGAATCAAGAGCAAAGAACTGATTTTTGCTTCTATCTTCAACTAATTTTAGTTACAGCTGCATCTATCTTGACTTCGATTTTGGATTCTGCTGTTTGCAATTATTATTTTTAAATCTCTTGTTTTGTCAAGTTTACTGGAGATGATTTTTTGACAAGCTCTCTAGCTTTACTTAAATTGTCTTGGTAACTTTGTGGTTCCCCTAGTAGCACAACTGAACACTGAATCTGCTGTACGACTTGAGTCGTCACATCACTGACAGCAACTTCACCAATGTTTAGGCGGCGACGGCGCGATCGCAGTACCAGCAGATCACAAGATTTCGACGCCTTGAGGATAGGATTCACCACATTATCAGATGGAACAACTTTGATGTTCGTACGGCTTTGGGGAAAGTCTTTGGAAACCAGGAGATCCAATTGCGACTCCATCCAAGAAATACGGGCAGGGGAAGTACGGCGAGCGCACACATGCAACAGCGTTACTTCTGCCTGATTAGCTTCTGCAAAAATCTCCGCAAATCGCACAACTCGCACTGCTTCTTGGCTAAGATTTTCAATAGGTACCAAAATGCTGCGGATATTACTAGGTGAATCCAGCAGGCGAGTCACAGCCACGGGGCAGTGAGATGCCCAAAGCACACTATCAATCACATTACCAAACAAACGGGCACGTATGCCGGTGGTTCTACTCCAGCCCATGACAATCAAACTAGCGTCTTGCTCTCGGCTAGCGTGGCTAATACCTTGAACAATCCCTTGATCAATGCGTGCCAGTGGTTCGACTTCTACCCCAAATTCCCGACCAAGTTCTACTGCTTTAGACAGAAGAATCTTACTTCGCTGTATGTGCTTCTCCAACTCTGGTGAGTCCATGTGAATGTGAGCAGGTGTAACCGCCAGGGGGACGACTCTACCAGATTCCCGACGGATTAATAGTGCCGCCATTTCAATCAAATTTCTTTCTGTTTCTGGGTTGTGAACAGGTACAACCACTGTCAACGCTTGAGTTGGGTCTTGTTTCCTGCCAAGCATTGATTCAGATGGTTCGCCAGTTGTATCCGTTATCGTCAACCCAAGAGCACTTCGGGCGGTGATGAGTGGTCCTAATGTCGCTGTCACTATCATCAAAACGATGACACCATTGAGTATACCTTCGGTTAGTAACCCTGCCCGGTACCCCACCAAAGTTGCCGCTAGCGTCGCCGCTACTTGGGGCAAAGACAACGACCACATCGTAATCATTTCCCGCCAGTTGTAGCGGTAAACGACTTTTGCCAGAAGTGCTGCTGCTCCTTTACTGCCAATTAAACCCACTAGAATTGCTAGAGTCAACCATACAGAACTAATGCTTTTTATAAATCCTGGAATATCAATCAACAAGCCTAAGTCAACAAAGAAAATTGGGATGAACAGGACATTACCAACAAAGACTACCTTTTCTTTAACTGGTCCAGAACCAATAACCTCATTGACTGCTAACCCTGCCAGAAATGCCCCAACAATTTTTTCTACCCCAATCACCTCTGCTCCCAGCGCCGAGATAAAAACAACCAGGAGGATAAATAAAAATTGGTTTCCTTGTTCGTCTCCCGTTCGCCGAAAAAATTCATGTCCCAACCACTTAAAGCCAAATAGGATAACAGCAGAGTAGATAACCAGCCCGAGTAGTAGCTTGACTAGACTAAATGTAGAGAATGCTCCTTCATGGATAGCGACACACACTGCTAAGACCAGCAGTGAGCCGATATCTGTAAAGATGGTTGCACCAATAGTAACAGTTACAGCTTCATTATTGATGACTCCCAACCGACTGATGATTGGGTATGCCAGCAAAGTGTGGGAAGCAAACAAAGAGCCAATCAAAACGGAAGCATTCCAACCAAAACCAAACATTCGTCCCACAATTGTTCCTACAATCAGGGGCACAAGGAAGGTAAAGGTGCCAAAGCCGATGGAACGATGCTTGGTTCGCTCAAACTGCTCCATATCAATTTCCAGCCCTGCCACAAACATCAGGTACACCAGCCCTATGTCAGAAAGGAGCTTGAGGGTTTCCGAGTCAGTGTTGAGGAGACGCAATCCGTGCGGCCCCAAAGCTACACCTGCTATCAGTAGCCCTATTAATCCTGGCAGCTTTAAGCGTTCAAACAACAGAGGGACAATTAAGATAACCGTCAGCAGAATGGCGAAAGAAACAATGGGTTCCAGATGCATTAATAACTCCTCAGATAAGCTGCGGTTGATTGCTCGGCTAAAGGATTATTAATATCAAGGTTCAAAAAATTTATCTTCTGTCCTGGGGCTGTATTGATATGTTTACAAAAGTATATATTTTACTTTTTATTGTGTAAAGTTTTGAGTATGAAAAGCATCGAAGTTACAAGAACTTACCTGCAAATGCTATCACCCGATGAGCATCAGCCAGCAAAGCTCGTAGACGATAGGGCACACGTTACTCAAATTTTTGATTGTCCTGCATCCTTTTACCGTTATCTGTATTGTGAAGTTGGACGTGACTATCATTGGATAGACCGTTGCAGTTGGACAGATGAGCAGATTCAAGCACACCTAAGTCAACCAAGCATTTCATTGTGGGTGCTGTACTACACAGGAGCACCTGGCGGTTACTTTGAGTTACACCAATATGAAGATGGCTCAGTTAATATTGCCTACTTTGGGCTACTCAAGGAGTATACAGGACGTGGACTTGGTAAGTCTCTACTAACAATAGCAATTGAGCAGGCTTGGAAAAAGGCAACTCATCGCATTTGGGTACATACCTGCACATTAGACCATCCAGCGGCACTCACCAACTATCTTAAGCGGGGATTTAAACCTTTTGTGCAGGAAAATTATATCGTGACAACTTATATTGAGGGGAATGTAAATGCATAACAAGAAAATATTCCCTCTGTTTAGTTCCTTTTACTTGACATAAAAATTAAAGACATGTTTTTCTGATTTATCTGCCACATTTCTATATTGTGAAGTTGATAGAGGAGGGAAAAAGTAGGATTGAAAACGATTTAAGCTTTCACAAGTTTCTAAGGGAAAAGGTTTCTTTTCTGGAAGGTCATCCCACCCTAAGACAAGGACACCGCCCTGACGTAAAGATTGGTAGCATCCCAAAAATGCATCTTCCACGTCTTTCCTCTCATTCAATCCCCAGCCGAAAACACCATTACAGAGAATTAAATCTAAATCGTTTTCTTTAAAATAAAGATTTAAATCACTCATAGAGCCAGTAATATGCTTCTTGGCTCCATAAATTTTTTTCATTGGGTTAATATCAATTGTCCAGTATTCTTTTTTTGAAAACCATTTTTCGTAGTGCTTTGTATAAGAACCACATCCTACAAATAAGACCTTAGTAAATTCCTTTTGCTCAATAAAAAAAGGAATAATTTTTTGTTCCAATATATAGCGATCATGATATGGAAGCGGCATTTCCCAACCCATCATTGTATAAGTAATTACTTTTAAACCTCTCAAAATCATTTTCGGGTTACTCACGTTACTCAATATATTCATATGTACTCCCTAAACTTCGTGATTTGTGTAATTTCTAACTACTACAGCGTTGCGGAAATAAAGCTAGCATTAAAAATTACCAACAAGCTTGTGGTATGAGTCTTTGAACTTTGGACTTTGGACTTCCGCGCCGCCGTACTATAATTGTATTAAATAGGACAAAACAAAAGTTAAGGTTAAGAGAAAGTTAAAGTTTGAGTTAATGTAAAAAAATACTCTTGAGGAGGAAATTAGTAACGGGTTGCAATCGCTGGTTGTGGGGCGCTTATATATTGCATCTGTAAGGATAAATCGCAAATAGGCAAATCGGTGAAATTGAGAAGTAAAGACTTATATCTCACCTTGCGCACCCTCAAGTGTCACACTACAGATTTTTAGGGAACTCTTAACGCTTAACAGAACGACAAATATACGTTTTTTGTATAAAAAAAACTTTTTATCTCCAGAATTCACCAAAAACCGATTGTGACAGTGCCGGGTGCGGAATGTAGTTTCTATAGTAAGTGCGATATCGCCTGCTAACTACCCAACAGCAAAATCCGTAAACTGTCGCATATGAGGCGTGTGGAAGCCCAAGACAATATCCTGCTTTGTTACACCCATCTCCACTAATTCAGCAGCAATGTCATCTTCTGTACCATTCCACTGAATCTACCAACTGAGCTAGCCGCCACAAGTCAAATTCAAAATTCAAAATTCAAAATTCAAAATCAGAAGAAACGTTTTTAATTTTTTAACGCATTCTCCACGGCTGAAAATTGAATTTTTTCTAAGCATGTGCTTGTTCTTTAATGTAGTATGTGTATTATAAAACGTCAAGGGCTAGGGTAAAAAATTTTCTCCTAACTTTTATCTCTCCACACATCACACAAAGTGCTTGACTAGGTGGAGGTTACACCTTTTGTTTGGTTTTGCCAAAATTTTTTTGGCAAATCAATAAATACTACAAATAATGTCCCCAATTTTTGCCAAGATATATTATTATTTGCACACACAGTCACTTGGCAGTTACCGGCATGAGTGAAAAAACTATAGAAAGCGACGGCAAGGGTTTTCTAGTTCTACTTTTGCCTATTTCGTTTTTGATTATTTTCCTGGTTGCTACTTGGCGAATTTGGCTGGGACTAATCCTACTTGTCTTGGCTTTCAATGTCTGGCAACTTTATACATGGCAACAGTGGTGCCAAAAGGTAAACCCGATTTTCCATCAACTGATTCGGGAAAACCAAGGCAAGATTACGCCAATGGATTTGGCCATCAAGGGCAATTTTCCTGGGGAAAAGGCAAAACGCTACCTAGATACGAAAGCATCGGAATTTGCTGCTAGCACGGTTAACTCCGAAGACGGAAGCAAAGTCTATCAATTTATAACTGCCAGTACTCTAGGGAGCATACTTGACAGTAGCGAGCCACCGAAAGAACTTGAAAGTCAATCAGTTGTTGCCCAGTATGCGCTACCGTTTCTAGTACCACCACCACCACCCGAGCCAGTTTTACAAGAACTAGAAACTGAACCACTACCTCAGCCAATCCAAGAGGAAGTTAAAAAACCGCTGGAAAAACAATTGATGTTTGGCTCTTTGATTCAATCTGAACTTGCCAAGCGTCTCAATGTTTATTCCAGCACAGTTTATAAGCGGCGGGACGACCCCGATTTTCCAGAGTGGAGTCGCAGCAGGGATCCAGATGGAATTGCTTGGAAATACTCCCGAAAAACGAAAGAGTTTTTCCCGGCAGAAGAAGGCAAAAGTTAAAAAAGTTATTCAGTTACCAGTTACCAGTTACCAGTTACCAGTTATTAACTGTACTAGTAACTATTCACTGATAAAAGAAACTTCTTTTTACTTTTCCATTTTTCCAGCTATTTTTCCTTGTAAACCGACAGCTTCGGAAATAGTATTTAATCCGCTTTGTTCTAGCTTATATAGCAACCCTTGAAGAACGTGGCGTATCATGGCTGGACCTTCGTAAATCCAGCCTGTATAAACCTGAATGAGGCAAGCACCGGCTGTGATTTTCTCCCAAGCATCTTCAGGAGTAAATATGCCGCCAACACCGATAATCGGTAATTGACCTGCTGTTTGCTGCCAAATAAAACGAATAATTTCGGTGGAACGTTCTTTTAGTGGGGCACCGCTGATACCACCGGCTTCTTGTTGAGGTGATTTGCCTGTTTGGTCAATCACCTTTGTTTTTAGTCCATCCCTACGGATAGTGGTGTTGGTGGCAATAATTCCAGCTAATTGATAGGTTTTTGCTAGGGAAATAATATCGGCGATCGCCTCCCATTCCAAATCAGGAGCTATTTTGACAAAAATAGGCTTATATGCACTATTTTCCTGTTGTAAAGCATCCAAGATAGAACTAAGCATCGGGGCATCTTGGAGCGATCGCAACCCTGGCGTATTAGGTGAAGAGACATTGACGACAAAATAGTCTCCGAAATTCTTCAGTAACCGAAAGCTATCGAGATAATCCTTGGCAGCTTCTTCGAGAGGAGTTATCTTAGATTTTCCCAGATTAATACCTATAGGTATAGATAAATTTAACTCTTGCTTACGTTGTGTTAACCGTTCCACCATTGCTAGTGCACCTTGATTGTTAAAGCCCATACGGTTAAGGGCGGCTTTGTCCAAGGGTAAGCGAAACAAGCGAGGACGGGGATTTCCTGGCTGTGCATGAAAAGTAACAGTTCCCACTTCTGCAAAGCCAAAACCAAGTTTTGACCACATAGGAACTGCAACGCCATCCTTATCAAATCCAGCCGCTAAACCTAAAGGGTTAGGAAAGTGCAGCCCAAAGAGATTTTGTTCTAGACGTGCATCAGATAGACAAAAGGACTGTGCTAGAAATTGGTTAATCCAACTTGCAGGTGCTTGGTGGTTAGTTTTTCCCAACCAGTTTAAACTGCGAATCGTTGAGGAGTGCATCCACTCTGGATTTGCTTTAAGCAGAGTGAACAAAAGGGGACGAAGTACATTTTTATAAATATCCACAATCCAAAATTTAAATTGCTGATTCTGGGTACTGTTCTGGCGTCTTAGTATAGTATTAATCTACGTTGAGCGATCATTAGAAGTGGAAAAAAGCTCTTCACTCTTGGGACACTCCTTGATTTCTCTCTGAAGATGCATGACAATCAATACCCTACAATTAAGTCAAAAACTTTACTATTGTCTTGTCCCAAAGTAGCTATAATTAATTTCCAAATCTCAGAAATCTAGCTCTAAGCTGCTGATTAATAATATGGGACGTGCTCGTTCTAAATCTGACCTGCCCACAAAAATTTGTCCGGTATGTCAGCGCCCTTTTACTTGGCGCAAAAAATGGGCAGATTGCTGGGATGACGTGAAATATTGCTCAGAACGTTGCCGTCGTCACCGTTCACAAGCTAAAAATGAATCAAATCAATGACCGTAAAGGTACGGGTAAATAAACAAAGAGATGGAGATCAAGGTACAACCTAAGTTAATTATTCATGGAGGCGCTGGTAGTTCTCTAAAGGCAAAAGGAGGAATTGAGGCGGTACGCCGTTCTCTCTACCAAATAATAGAGGAAGTCTATTCTCTTCTAGAGTCCGGAGTATCTGCAAATGAGGCGGTTGTGCGGGGTTGTCAAATGTTGGAAGACGACCCCCGTTTTAATGCTGGCACAGGTTCTGTGCTGCAATCGGATGGTCAAATCCGCATGAGTGCTTCTTTGATGGATGGAACATCCCAAAGCTTTAGTGGGGTGATTAATGTTTCACGAGTCAAAAATCCCATTGACTTGGCGATCGCTTTACAAACCTCTCCTGACCGCGTACTCTCAGACTACGGTGCAGCAGAACTGGCTAGGGAGTTGCAAATCCCCAGCTACAATGGCTTAACTGAGTTGCGCTTGCAAGAGTGGATACGGGAACGTCAGGACAATTTTCAAAGAACGATGGCTGGTGTGGTAGCAGACGCAGAACTGGTGGAAACTAGCAATGCGCGACGCGGTACGATTGGTGTAGTTGCATTAGATACTCAAGGATTTCTTTCGGTAGGTACTTCTACGGGTGGCAAGGGATTTGAGCGAATTGGACGCGTAAGTGATTCTGCAATGCCAGCAGGGAATTATGCGACAAAATATGCCGCTGTAAGTTGTACTGGTATTGGAGAAGATATTATTGACGAGTGTCTAGCAGCACGAGTTGTAGTACGTGTCACTGATGGTCTATCTCTCAAAGAAGCCATGCACCGCTCATTTACAGAAGCACAAGAACATAAAAGGAATTTTGGAGCGATCGCCCTAGATGCTAATGGGACGATCGCTTGGGGTAAAACTAGCGATGCTCTCCTTGCGGCTTACCACAACGGCGAGAAAATCGGCGATACCTTAGAAATGCCCGTTGGGACAGAAGTTGGCTGTATTTTCAATAGTGAAGTGCTAAGTAACAAGTCTTGAGTATTTTAACTCAGGACTCAGGACTCTTAGAAGGCTCTGTACTTTTGTTGCGCCACCCTGGTTTCACAACTTGACGAGCACGAGCAATCACCAGACAATCATCAGGGACATCTTCTGTAACAGTGGAACCAGCTGCTATGTAGACGTCGTTTGCTAGCGTCAAGGGAGCAACTAGAACGCTGTTAGCGCCAGTTTTGGTGCGATCGCCTATATTGGTAGGATGTTTTTTCACACCGTCATAATTGGCGGTAATTGTTCCTGCGCCAATATTTACCTTGGTACCGGTGGTGGTGTCACCCAAATACGACAAGTGGGCAACGTTAGTGCGATCGCCCAACTTGGTATTTTTCAATTCCACAAAATTTCCTACACGACAGCCAGCACCCACTTGTACTTGACCGCGAAAATGGGTGTAAGGTCCAATACAGCTTGCTGCCTGCACGATGCTATTTATCACCACTGAATACAGCACCGTGACATTTTCACCTATCTGGCTATTTTCAATTAAACTTCCGGGTCCAATGCGACTTCCTGTGTGAATAACTGTATTGCCTCGCAGATGAGTTTGGGGTTCGATGATAACATCTGGAGCGATTTCCACTGTGTCATCAATTGTAATACTGGCAGGGTCAATGAGGGTAACACCTGCTGTCATCCATTTTTCCTTGACTCGCTTTTGCAAAATCTCGTATGCTGTAGCCAGTTGTAAGCGGTCATTTATGCCCAGAATTTCCTGAACATCTTCCAAATCTACTGCCATGACTGGTTCCAGTAAGCCGACAGCATCTGTCAGATAGTATTCTTTCTGAGAATTGTTCGTTTGTAAATGAGGCAGAACTTTTGCTAAATCCTGCCAACGGAAGCAGTAAATACCAGCATTAATACGGTTATTTTGTTTTTGATTCGGTGTGCAATCTCGGTCTTCAACGATTTGTTGCACAATATTTTCACCATTACAAAAAACGCGTCCGTAGCCTTTGGGATTATCCAAGTATGCTGTGAGAATGGTGGCAGCGTTTTCGTTTTCTTGGTGAGTTTGCAACAGATTTTTGAGAGTTTCTGTGCGAAGCAAAGGAACATCACCATACAATACAAGTAAATCGCCTGTGTAGCCCTCCAAGTGAGGGAGTAATTGCTGGATAGCATGACCTGTCCCTAGTTGCACAGTCTGTTCAACAAAGTCCAAATCTGGAATTGACTGCATGGCTGCTTTCACTTCAGCTGCTTGATACCCAACAATCACTATCTGCTGAGTGGGCGAAAGCGGTTTGACACTGTCGATAACTCGTTCGATGAGCGATCGCCCACCCAAAGAATGTAAAACTTTGGGCAGGTTTGATTTCATGCGTGTTCCACGTCCCGCCGCCAGAATTGCTACAACTACCATAATTTAGCTATCAGTGAATTGCTTTGAATGCGTGTGTTAATTTGAGTGTAGGCTTAATTTACAAGAAAACCGCAAGGTCGTCTAAGTTAACTAGACTCCTAGAGCCAACAATAGCCTGACTTCTAGTCAGGATAATGTCAAACTAACCAATTATTCCACTGATGTACTTTCACACCGGAGATATTACAGACACTTTTGTTTGAACAAACAAGAGAATTTTGCTCAACAATAAACAACTTTTGGCAACGCACTAGTTTAACAGACAGTTGCCTCAAGTCGATAAACTCAGATCTTGCACCAGGATCAAACCTGTGGTTTCTTGAGAGTGACGACACTTGCAAGCCTTAATTTGCCCTCCGGGTTCGCCAGTCGCCTGCGGAGGGAAACCCTCCCGCAGCGCTGGTCTCACCGTTCATCAACCCGGTTTTTTAGGTCTTGTTGAGAATAGTGCATTCCGGTCAGGAAACTCACCCACGGGACTGTTCTCCCCACGAGGAACTGCTGTGCATGGTCTGCCGAACCCCGGCATCTGGCGTGGGCTTGTATCTTTGGATCCTATACCTTTACACCCCCACTCCCCTATCCCCCTAGTTCTGGTCACAAAAGCGCTAATAGTTCAAAACTTAGCTAGGCCATAACTGCCAATCTTTGAAAGAACAAATAAACTCTGTAAACTGCTGCATGAGTTTTGGATTACGCCATCCCTTTGCTGTTTCATCTGCGATCACAGCAAGGGCTTCTTCTGGCGTGAAAGCTTTTTTATATGGTCTTTCATTAGTCAAAGCATCAAAAATATCTATTACCTGAAATACTTGCGCTAAATAAGGAATATTATCTTTTATAAGTCCATCAGGATAGCCTGACCCATCCCAACGTTCGTGGTGATGGCGGATAATAGGAATTACACCCCGCATACTGCGTAGTGGTTGGCAGATTTTTTCTCCAATCAAAACGTGTTGCTTCATAATATCCCACTCTTCGGCAGTGAATTTACCTTTTTTGAGCAGCACTGCGTCGGGAATACCCACTTTACCGATGTCATGAAGAAATCCTCCCCACATCAAATCCCGAATTTGGTTGCGTGTGAGATTGAGATGTTCTCCAAAAGTTTTCCCTAAATGTACCAAACGTTCGCAGTGGTTACCAGTATTAGGATCACGACTTTCAATTGCCCTTGCAATAGAAAACAGCACTTGTTCGGCGTGATCTAAGTCTTCATTCAAACGCTTTTGTGTTATCAAAGATTTTACTCGCGCCGCTAACTCTACACAGTCAAAGGGTTTGGTGAGAAAATCATCTGCCCCAGTTTCAATTCCTCGAATGCGCGATCGCCTATCATTTAAAGCAGTAATGAAAATTACAGGGATGAGTCTGGTATGTTCATTCTGCTTAAGTAACTCGCACACCTGATATCCATCCATTTCTGGCATCATCACATCCAATAAAATCAAATCTGGTTGTTTCTGTATTACCAGCTTTATCGCCGTATAACCACTGTCTGCTTCTATGACTTGGTAACCTTCCATTGCCAAAAGGGCGACAGCAGTCATTCGACTGGCAGCATGGTCATCTACTACCAAAATTCTTGGCACATCTGAATCAAAGCTATTCACTGTCGACCCCTGATTTTGTACCGTCTTAGAGACGAATAAATCATGAGTCTCACTAACAAGAATATTCGGAAACATTGGTGCTATTTGTGTTTGTTGTTGCATCATGCCCCTTGGCTCTAGCCAATGAATAATTTTATGCTTTTTTGCTTAATAAGGCATTTTGTGAAACAAGTTATATTATTTTTTTATTTTGTATACTTTAGTTTTTTGTTATATCATAAAGTAACTCCTGTTGAAAATGTTAGCACTGAAAGCCTAATAGCGTATAGGTATTGCAAGTTTAATATCCCTGAATATTGACAGGTTTTGACAAAAAACTATACTAGTTTTTTGAGACAAAAAAACTATTTTCAGAGAATTTAAACTATTACTGCCTTCTTCTGTTTCATATGTTTTTAGTATAAGCAATTTTTCCAAATAGATTAAATCGAGTTTTTACTGAGATTTTTTTATATACTCTTGCAACGAAATTATTAACGCATGTTATTTCTATCAAAATAAGGTGCATCAGGTTTTCACTTATGCTTTTGAGATAGTTTTTTACGTATTTTGACTCGATAAGTGATGTTAATTATCAAACTATCACTACCTCTGCATGTCAGTGAGACTCTGCTATTTATACTGATGACTTTGATCACATAAATTGTGTATATAGTATTGTACAAAAAGTCAGCGACAAATGCTACATGTCATTTAGTTGATTTTTCGAAGACCATCTTTTTCGCCAACTAGAGGTAGACTCTAGAGAGGAAGTTTGTTGCTCTTGTTGTCGCCGTTTCAAAATCACATCACCGGTATCGCACAAATGTGGATCGCGATAAGGAATAGCAGCACGAGTGAGTAAATGTTCCTGTTCTGCTTGGGAAAGCGAGAGAAGGGGAGATGGAGAGGATGAAGAGGGAAACACAGAAGCAGGGAAATACTGAAGGATATTTTCCCATAGTCTCTCATCTTTGCCTACTTCTCGATGTCCAGCTACAGTACCAGGTGTCTTTCTTCCCACTGGTGGTGTAGAACTGATTTGTAGTCCAGCCGCCAAAAGTGCTGTACGTACAGCAGCCGCACAAGAGTAAGTGGCAAGTAAGCCATCTATGTCTAAACAAAGGGAAACTTGTTTGATAAATTCAATAGTCCATAACTGAGGACAATGAGGTGGTGAAAACGGATCGAGAAAAATTGCATCAGCCTTAAAACCTGACTGGTGAATAAATCTTATCGAGTTTCTGGCATCACCAATAAGTAAAGTTGCTTTGAGACGGTCTTGCACCAATTGATGTTCACAGGCTAACTCGGTCAAAATTTCGGTGTATTCGTATTCCCAATTGTCGAATAAGTGATGAGCGATCGCAGCTTGTGGTACAGCTGTATTAAGTTCTAAACCAATAACTTCTATATAACAGTTGGGATTGACTGTCCAAATTGTTTGTAAAGCTGCTGCTGTATTATATCCCAAACCATAACAAACGTCCAATAAGCGGACTGTTGGTTTGTGTGCTTTCAACGGTAGTTGAGTTGGAACCGCAAACTTCAGAAAACTCTCCTGACGGGCTCCAAAATGGCTGTGAAACGACTCGCCAAACTCATGAGAAAAAAAAGTGAACGAGCCATCTGCTGTGAGCTTGGGTGTAAAATTGTCTAAGTCTGACATAGTCATAGATAGTGGTTAGTCGTTACTGATGAATGGTGAGTAGAGAGTGGCACACCTAACAACTAACAATAAACAATAAACAATGACCAATGACCAATCTGAGTTTATGATCAACACCCCTTTTGTTGTTTCTTGTGAATGGCTACTTCAACATCTTGATGACGCCCAAGTTGTGATCGTGGATTGTCGCTTCTCTTTGGCTGATCCACAACTGGGACGACAGCAATACCAACAAAGTCATATAAATGGAGCGTATTACTTAGACTTGAATCAGGATCTTTCCAGTCGAGTCGAAGAACATGGAGGAAGACATCCTTTACCGAACCCGATTGAATTAGCGAATAAGTTATCAACAATGGGAGTCCATTCTCAAAAAACTTTCGTTGTTACTTACGATGATTCCCGCCTTGCCTTTGCATCTCGTTTATGGTGGCTATTACGTTATTTTGGACACGAACAAGTCGCTGTCCTGGATGGAGGGTTTTCTGCGTGGCAACAAGCTGGTTACCCTGTTACAGATGTCATTCCTGAACCTCAAATAGTGACTTTTACCCCTGATTTACAACGACAGATGGAAGTGGATATTACGGCAGTTAAAAGCCGGAAAGATTTACCAGAAGTAGCGTTGGTTGATTCACGAGAAAGCGAACGTTATCTAGGAATTAAAGAACCAATTGATAAAATTGCTGGTCATATTCCTGGTGCGGTTAATTATCCTTGGCAGGAAGTGACAGACGCCGCAGGTTTTTTACTTCCGCAACAACAGCAACGTCAACGCTGGTTAGAGTTGGAAAATGCAAAGGAAATTTTTGTCTATTGCGGTTCTGGCGTGACTGCTTGTGTCAATTTACTCTCTCTGGAACTTGCTGGAATTCCAAGAGGTAAACTTTATGCTGGTAGCTGGAGTGACTGGATTAGTTATTAGGCATTTGTCATTTATGAAGATCAAACAGAAGACTCAAAAACGACCTAATTCCAAATTGTAATTAATACTGAAGAACCAGCCATCAACATCAATATTTCTGTCAGTTGAACCACCTAAAGTAACACCTCCTTGTACACTAAGATTTGTGTAATTTGATAGTCCATAAGTGAAGTGACCATAGAACCGATGGTATACGTCTTCTCGCTGACGTCGCGTGAAGTCTGATAAACCAAATTGATAATCAAGACCAATTTGGAGTGATTGTTCTAAGTAGTAGTTCAAAGAAACCCACGCAGAATGAATCAGTCGATCGCGATTGTCTTGTTGACTGGGAGGATCAGTTAAGCTGAGACGCAATTCGTAGAAACTATCTAACATTAATTTAGATGTGAGGGGGTCTCGTCGTCCTAAAGAGAGGCGGAAAGAATTTTCATTCAAAAAGCGATCGCCCGCGTCAAAATTAGTACCATTTCTTGCATAGAATAACTGTTGATTACTCCATCCTATTTCCCCATACATTTGCGACGATAACTGCTGGAAAATACTAACATTAAATCTCACCTGGTTGTAATTGTATTTTGATTGATTAATGTAACGCATTAAGTTGCCATCGATTGACCCATTCAAAAAAGTTCTGTTCCCTAAGGGTATAGGCATAGAAGCTAGTGTTAATCCAGAGTAAATCAAGCCGTCTTCTATGGGAGCTACTGTTGAGGAAAAAATATTATTTGTATGAAAATAGCCTACATGAGCCTGTAGATAGCCTATAGATCTCTCAGGACGCTGTGGGCGTTTCTGCGGTTCTGATGGTTTTGTTGGTCGTACCTTTAGCGTTCCTATTTCAGAATCGCTAACTTGCGTAGGCGCTGACTTTTTCTCCTGCAACAATTGCAATAGCCTCTCTAATCTTTGTGCGTAATTAACTTCAGGTAATTGCAACCGTTGGTCTATAGCTGGTGAGGAAGGTTGGAGAAAATCAGCGGGTTGACCTTCTAACTGTGGCAAGTTATCCGGTGTAGAGGGTGCAGGAGGTGGTGTAGGGGTGGGTGCAGAACGTGGTACAGGAGATGATGCAGGAGGTGGTGCAGGAGTGGGTGGTGCAGGAGTGGGTGGTGCAGGAGGTGGTGCAGGAGGTGGTGCAGGAGTTTGATTTCCTTCAGGTACTGGCGGTGGATTTTGTTCAAGAGTTGGTAAGGGTGGCGGTGTCTGATCTGGTGGTGTCTGAGAATACAACTTTGAGATGATATTATAAGTATTTGCACGGTAGCTTGTAGAGGCAAAAGAGCCAGAAGACATGCCCTCTTTTTCCTCACATCCCCCTACTTTTTTACCAAAATTTATTTTTTCTACTTCTTTGGGAGATATTTGCCCACACTCTTGGCACAATTGAGCGGGTATCCATGCAACCCCTAAAAATGTTATTCTTGAGATTAGATCATCTTCAGTCATTGAGAGATGTGTATTAGCAGCCTGCGCCGCATCTACCTTCTTGATGTAAAACAAGATTGCACTACTATAAGCTAATACAATCCAAAAGAACAAATTTATCCAGCCCTTGGGTTGCATATTTAATCTTTCATTTTTGGCAACAGTAGACTAACTCACCATGCTAAAAGTTCCATTGGAAAAAATTAGAATTTCAAAAGACTTTAGCGACAGTATTTGGTAAATGTACCCATTTTTATATGAAAAACGCAAATAAACTGTTACTGACTCCGCCCTGAAGGGTGGGGACTTGAAAACAGAGGTCATTTCTACTTCTTAATTCAAGTTAAATCAGTGTCTAGCTATTTATATCGTTACGAGGTATGTATGAAGCTTACACTATAGTTTCTCAAATACGAGTTTTCTTAAAATAAACTCTGATGATTGTTTAACAGTATAATTACATAGACAATGATATAAAATAATAAATTAGAGTTAAGCAAAATCACGTAAATTATGGCGAGAACAGATAATAGGCTTAAACTGTCAACATTAAAACCTGTCTTCAACTGGTTTGGTATTAGTAAAATTATCCAAGGCTCCAAACTATGTTTCGTAAGTTTTTTCTACTCATAATCATTAGTTTCTGGGGAGTTGTTGTGTTCCCCATGCCAAAACAAGCAGATGCTACAACTCCTTTGAGTGTTGCTGTCATTCAAAACCTGCGCAATTTGGTGCAACTCATGCCCCACAACAACTCTAAGCGTCCGGCACGCAAATCGGATTCTATGAGTCCGGGAGATAAGTTATCTACAGGGCGATCTGCCTTGGCAGACTTACGTTTTAACGACGGTTCTTTGGCTCGGATCGGAGAACAGGCAGTTTTTCAATTCTTGCCACAAAGAAGAAACTTTAACCTTAACCATGGGACAGTACTGCTCCTCATCCCACCAGGTAGAGGACAAACACGTATAAGTACGCCAAATGCTGCAGCAGCAATTCGCGGTTCAGCATTATTTGTACGTTATGACCAGGAAACAGATACCACGATTGTTGGTGCATTGACAAACAGTGGCATTCAAGTCTCTAATAAAGATGCTTCTCAAAAACGGGAATTACAAGCAGGACAGCTGATAGTTCTAGTTAAAGGGGAATTGAAAGGTTTATATGATTTTGATCTAAGAACTTTTTATGAAACGAGTACCCTGGTTCGGGATTTAAATCTGACTTTAAGAAATGGTATACCAAATTCAGATCCGGCGATCGCCAGCGTTCAAGCTGAAACTGCTGCTGCTGTCGCTGCACAATCGCCAGTGGCTGGTCAGGACGTTATTGAAAACCCATCTTTTCTAAAGCCAACGACTTCTCCTAATTTACCCAGTAACAACATTATTAGAGATAATTCCCTAGTTGAGACCTTACTGGAAACACGAGATGTTGTGCCAAATGCTGTTTCATCTTCTACACCTAAGCCTAGGTCTATACCTACGGATCCGGGGACGCCGCCAACCAACGAACCAACTACTACCACATCACCAATAGTTACACCTTCTGAGCCAGTAACTCCTGTGCCAGTTACACAACCGACAATTACAGCACCACCGGTGACTCAGCCTTCTGTGCCAGTCATACAGCCGACAATTACAGTACCACCGGTGACTCAACCTTCTGTGCCAGT
>NZ_JXCA02000022.1:0-18617 GCF_000828085.3 Scytonema tolypothrichoides VB-61278 | reverse complement strand
CCACAACCAGCAAGCCCGTCTCCTGTGCCAGTGTTAACACAACCGACTCCAACAGTCCCACAACCGGCAAGCCCATCTCCTGTGCCATCATCAACAACTAGTCAGCCTTCGCAAACTTTGGTAAGACCAAGTACCTGAAATCTATTTCGTCATAGCTATGGGATGAAATAAGGTGCGTTACACTTCGTTACGCATTCTACGCTTACTCGCCACGCTCAGCATAAAGTAAGTTGGTAAGTACACGCTTATCAAGGGAATTGATGATGTGGCAGTGGTTGGAATTGTCATAGTTTCTCACAGTCGCCAGCTTGCAGAAGGAGTCCGGGAACTCGCAGCGCAAATGGTTCAGGGCAAAGTCCCCCTGGCTGTTGCAGCAGGAATTGAGGACCCAGAAAACCCGCTAGGTACAGATGCCATACAGGTTTATGAGGCGATCGCCTCCATTTACAATGATGAAGGTGTGGTCGTTTTAATGGATTTAGGCAGCGCTTTGATGAGCGCAGAAATGGCTCTAGAGTTTCTTTCAGAAGAACAACGCGTAATGGTTCATTTGTGTGAAGCACCACTTGTTGAAGGTGCAATTGCAGCTGCTGTTGCTGCAGCTTCTGGTTGCAACATTCAACAGGTGATGGCCCAAGCAAGGGAAGCATTGGCTGCTAAAGCCACTCAATTGGGTGTAAACGTAAGCCATACCCCAACGGAAGCCATTAATGTGTCTACGTCATTTGTCGTTGAACAACAAATGACAAATGACAAAGGATTCATCACAAAAGAAATACGTCTCGTAGTCCGTAACTCATTGGGATTACACGCTCGTCCAGCAGCGAAATTTGTGGCAACAGCTGCCCGTTTTCTCTCTCAAATTAAAGTACAGAATATTACTAAAGGTACTGAAGTCGTACGTGCTGACAGTATCAACCAAGTAGCTACCTTAGGCGTACGTCAAGGACACGAATTGGTTATTACTGCTACTGGATCTGATGCGGATGAAGCGTTGGCAGCATTACAAACATTAGTGGAAAATAACTTTGGCGAAGAAGATGCCACTCTACCTCCTCTTCCTAGCACCTCAGTACATTACCCTATTGTTCCGTCTTCCCATCACTTTCTCCAAGGTATTCCTGCTTCTAATGGAGTGGCGATCGCACCCGCTTTTCTTTATCATCCCACTCTGATGAATATACAGCAATATCACGTAGAGAATATAGAACAAGAGTGGCAAAATTTACAATTAGCTCTGCGAATGGCTTATGAGGAAATTCAAGCTTTACTCTCACAAGCATCAATTCAAATAGGAGACGCAGAAGCTGCTATCTTTGATGCTCATCTGCTTTTTCTAGAAGATCCTGTTGTACTTGAGTCAGTTCACCAACGCATTTTTGAACAACACTTGAATGCTGAAGCAGCTTGGCAAGCAGTTGTCAATGAGTTGGCAAACAATTATCGTACTATTGAGGATTCCTATCTACGAGAGCGAGTTGCTGATGTCGTAGACGTTGGACAGCGAGTGTTACGAGTGCTAAGTAGATTTGAATCCCATATTATTATTTCAGACGACAGCCCTACCCATCTGAATTTATCCGAACCAGGAATCTTAATTACAACTGACATCAGCCCTTCTGATACAGCTAGGCTAGATCCAACAAAAGTCCTGGGAATTTGTACCACATCTGGCAGTGCTCTTTCACATAGTGCCATAATAGCAAGGAGATTAGGTATTCCTGCGATTTTTGGTTTACCACCAGAGATCCTGCAAGTAGCAAATCATACTATAATTGCACTTGATGCAGAGAGTGGCAGAGTTTGGACAGAACCAGAACGGGATATCCAGATTGCACTTGAGGCAAAGCGGAATGCACCGCAGATTACTCATCAGCAAGCAATAGCAACAGCGACAAGTCCAGCAGTGACTCGTGACAAGACGAGGCAAATTCAAGTTTATGCTAATATTGGGGGTATTTCTGATACTCAAGAAGCTTTAAGCTTGGGCGCAGAAGGAGTGGGACTGTTCCGCACTGAGTTTCTTTATTTGGAAAGAACAACACCGCCTTCTGAAGAAGAACAATTTGCAGTTTATCAAAGAATCGCCCAACTTCTTGACAATCGTCCGTTGATTATTCGCACACTTGATGTGGGAGGCGACAAGCCAATTCCTTACCTGAATTTTCCACAGGAAACCAATCCTTTTTTGGGTTGGCGCGGAATTCGTTTTTGTCTTGCTCATCCTGAGATTTTGAAAACTCAGTTGCGGGCAATTTTAAAAGCGAGTCTTGGGCATCAAATTAAGATTATGTTTCCGATGATTGCCACTGTGCAAGAAATACAAGCTGCAAAGGCAATATTAGCCCAAGTGCAAGCTGAACTACGTCAAGCAGGTATCCCTTTTGATGAAAAGATGGAAGTGGGGATGATGGTGGAGGTACCCTCGGCAGTTGTTCTTGCGGAACAGTTAGCTGCTGAAGTGGACTTTTTTAGTATCGGAACGAATGACCTTAGTCAGTATATCATGGCAGCAGACCGTACACATCCGCAAGTCGCAAGTTTGGTTGATGCAATGCATCCGGCTGTGTTGCGGATGATTCAGCAAACTGTCCAAGCTGCACAGAAAGCAGGGATTTGGGTGGGGTTATGTGGAGAACTTGCAGCAAATCCTCTTGCAGCGCCGATTTTACTGGGGTTGGGATTGGATGAGGTGAGTTTGAATCCGCAGGGTATTCCAGCATTTAAGCAGGCGATCGCCCAATTAACAATGGTGGAAGCAGAGGCGATCACCGCATCAGCATTGCAACAAGATTCCGCAGATAAGGTGAGGGCATTAGCTTGTCAAGAGTTAACCTAAAGCTTGTCCGTTCCATTTTTACTAAATATTTATGTTGCATTCTTTTTTCAAATTGGTATGACTATACTTCAGAGGTAGTCTGTTAGTGTTGATGTCTACTGTTGATAGTTCTACCCAGTCGAATTATGCCTACAATTCATCAATTACATGAAATACATCTAAAGCAGTTAGAGTCTGTCATTAAAGAGTCTGAACTTCTTATGATAGAGTAGACGCAAAGGTGCGAAGAATCTACCTTCAGCCTTGGTCAAACATCTCAATTCATACTCAAATTCAGCAAAGCCGAATTTTGAATTCCCCAAAGGTGGTTGACTTTAGTAGACATCTAAATATTCATGGCGTTCCCACTCCGTCAGGTGTTCGTGAAAACGCTTCACCTCAAAACGCTTCACCGTACTAAAGAGGTGGACAAACTCTTGAGAGAGCATATTTTGCATATCCACATCTGCAGCCAGTCCAGATAAAGCTTCCTCAAGAGTTTGAGGTAACTTGGGCAGATTTGGGTTGTCCTCGCTGGGACCTTCTACTGAGGGCTGTAGTTTACGCTGTTGTTTAATACCTAGCAAACCTGCTGCTAAAGTAGCTGCTGCACTTAGGTAAGGATTACTAAGACCAGAACCTGCACGCATTTCTATATGAGTTGATTGATCATCGGTTACCTTCACTCGCACCATTGCGGAACGATCTTCAATACCCCAACTGATATTCGAGGGAGCAAAGGTGTGAGGTTTAAGGCGACGATAACAATTAGGCGTAGGACTCACTAATGGCATCATCGCCTCTGCATGATCTAAAATGCCTTGAATGAACGCTTGGGCAGTGATGGATAAACCATACCTGTCATCTTTGTCAACAAAGGCATTCTCTCCAGTGTTGCGGTCAATGAGGCTGATATGAAAATGACAACAGCAACCCGATTTATCAATAAAGGGTTTAGACATGAAGGTAGCGTGATAACCGAGTTGATGAACAATCTCCTTGACTGCATTCTTGAAGGTAAAAGCCTTGTCAGCACCACGAATCCCTGTACTTGGTCCATAGTTAATCTCGAATTGGGACGGACCGTACTCGCAGTTATGAGTGATCACATCTATCCCAGAAGCACGTAGATATTCCAGTAACTGAGTAATTTCAGGAACGTATTGGTTGCGGATATGATTAAAAACATGTACCCCATCAAAAAGCGGTTCCTTTGTTTGTTGATTAAGAAGATAAAACTCAAACTCATGCCCCATCATGACATCGAATCCAAGCTGCGCCGCTTCTGCTAGTAACTGCTTGAGTATATAACGCGGTGCAACTTCCACAGGTTCTTTTGCACTCCATACGGGGTCACAAATGACCTTAGCTGTTTTTTCAATCCAAGGTACTGGTGTTAGGGTATCAAGATCTGGGATTAATAGTAAGTCACGGTATTTTCGTTCTGCGTGATAGCCAGAACCGGGTACAACCATTGAAGCAGTATCTAAAGCAAGACAACCACCATAAAAGTTAAGACCCTTACGAGTAAACCTTTCTACTTTGTCAATTGGCACAACTTTTGAGCGAGAGACTCCGTGTAAATCCGGTAGCTCAAAGCGGATGTACTCAACACCTTGGTGTGTTAGACATTCAACAAACTGGGTGACGCTATCAAAAGCAGGTTTTGTCTTGTCTGATACAATCATTTTAAAGCGCGTAAGTGATTGACATATGTTAATTTAGCTTTAAATTGAACCTATGACCATCGTTCTACTCAGAAAAAACCCTGATGATGAACGCTTGGTTTGATTTTGTCTTTTTGTTCTTTGTAGGATGCTACTCGCATATGTAGCATTCCTTGCGCTTGTCCGCTTTTTTCTGGACTAAATGTGACACTGGACTGGCTCACCGCAACAAGCGTCTACAGGATGACAATTCATACCCTGATTCAGTAACACTTATGCTTAAAATCACATGATTAAATTTATATTCAAGGTAAATTTATGTAGATATTACTACAACTAAATTTCATTTTTACCTGAAAAAAATACATGAGTGAACTCAAAAAAAGAACCAGTATTTACGGACTTCGCTCTTACTGTCTGACGTTTCCGGAAGTTATTGCTCAGTCAATTGCTAATATTGCCCCAACAGTCACACCGACTGTGAACGCTGCGTTAGTGTTTGCTAGTGCTGGTAATGGCACTTGGCTAACCTACGTATTTGCTACGACGGGGTTAGTGTTGGTCAGTCTAAATATTAATCAATTTGCTCGTCGTTTTGCCTCTTCTGGTTCATTTTATTCTTACATCGCTAGAGGGTTAGGTCCTACTGCTGGAGTCATTACAGGCTGGGCGCTTATTTTAGGGTATGTATTGACAACAATAGCAGTGTTGTGCGCTTTTGCTAATTATGGCGAGGTACTTCTGGGCGCAGTGGGAGTGCATCCGTCTCCTTTGTTTCTCTTTGCTATCTGTGCAGGGATTTCCTGGTACATAGCTTACAAAGACATTCAGCTATCTACAATTGTCATGCTGGCGCTTGAGGGAATTTCAATAGGGGCGATTCTGCTTTTAGGGCTGATTGTTCTGGGTAAGCATGGCTTTGCGATTGATACTGCACAACTGACACTTCAAGGAACTCAGCCCGGTTCGATTGTTTCAGGTTTAGTTCTGGCTGTGTTTAGCTATGTAGGTTTTGAAAGTGCAACAACTTTGGGAGATGAGGCGCAAAAACCACTACGAAATATTCCGCGTGCGGTAATTATGAGCACAGTGATTTGTGGATTATTCTTTGTTGTTCTCTCTTACATCGAAGTCTTGGGATTTAAAGAGCATACAACTCCTTTGAACAAAAGTGAAGCACCTCTCAATGACCTTGCTAATCTTGCAGGTGTCGGCTTTTTTGGTTTAGTGATTTCCTTGGGAGCAATGGTGAGTTTGTTCGCTTGCGCCCTTGCTAGTATCAACGCTGGTGGACGTATTTTGTTTGCAATGGCGCGTCACAAGATTTTTCATGCTTCCCTTGGGCGTGCACACGGAAAAAATCAAACTCCTCACGTCGCTGTAACGTTAGTGGCGCTAGTGGCGTTTCTCTTAGCTGCTTCTACAACACTGTTGGGTGTTAAAGTTCTAGATAATTACGCTTACTTTGGTACGATCGCCACCTACGGATTTTTATTTGTTTATATCCTAGTTGCGATCGCTTCTCCTGTTTATCTTTGGCATGAACACCAATTACGTGCCGTTGATGTTTTATATTCTGTACTAGCAGTGGTATTCATGGTGATTCCCGCGATTGGTAGCGTTGGTATTCCTGGTGAAAACAGTCTTTTTCCCGTTCCTGCTTCTCCATACAATATTTTCCCCTACTTGTTCCTGCTTTATCTGGTAGTTGGTGGTGGTTGGTTTATTATGCTACGCTTGCGCCGTCCAGAAATTATTGAGCAAATGGAAAAAGATCTCGAAGCTGTTCATACCCGCTTTGGTGATATGAAAAAGGTTTGATATTGCAACTTTATTTGAGGCGTTGCATATTTGCGGGATGATTTTATTTTCTTTGTGTACTAGAAAACTTTTTTCTTGGCGTTCTTGGCGACTTGGCGGTTCGTACTTCATCCCCTTTTTGTGCAACGCCTTATTTGACTTGTAAGATTTCGTTGTGAAACAAATCATAGAGAACACACAGGACATACGAACTGGGAGAAATTGCGATGGTTGGAAGTTTGCCTGAAAATAAAACGAAATCTCTTGTTGAGTTGGCTGATGACTTAAAGCTAGATTTCTTCCTGGTATCATTTACGGACGTTTTGGGGGGAACTCGTGCCAAGCTCATTCCTTCTGCTAAGATTGCTACAGTTGAATCTGATGGTGCTTTCTTTGCTCCTTTTGCTTGTCATTTAGGGCTAGGACCAGACTCTCACGATATTGCTGCTATTCCTGATCCCAATTCTCTGATTGTTCTACCTTGGCAAAGAAATGTTGCTTGGGTAGCTAGTGATGTTTACTTAGATGGCGAACTGTTTAGCGCGTCTCCACGTGTGATTTTTAAAAACATACTTCAGCAGTGCGAAAGCCTGGGTTATAGCTATAAAACTGGGGTAGAAGCTGAGTTTTTCTTACTTAAGAAAAATGACCAAGGTTATGAAATTGCTGATGCAAGCGATACAGCCGCCCGACCTTGCTATGATCAGTTGAACTTAATGCGGCAGTTTGATTTGATTTCTACTATTGTGAGTTACATGGAGGAGTTAGGCTGGGAACCTTATCAGTGTGATCACGAAGATGGTAACGGTCAATTTGAACTCAACTGGACTTACAGCGATGCACTGACAACTGCTGATCGGCATGTGTTCTTTAAGTACATGGTGAAAACTCTAGCCGAACAACGAGGTTTGACAGCAACTTTCATGCCCAAGCCATTTTCGCACTTAACTGGAAATGGTGGACACATACACATGAGCCTTTGGGGAAGTGGGAACGCCTTTTTGGATAAAACGGATGAGATGGGATTGAGTGCGTACGCGAAGCGTCAAGCCTCCGGCTTATCGCCTACGAATTTCTTGCTGGCGTTCTCGCCCATGCCCGTGGATTGTCAGCACTGTGCAGTCCAACAGTCACATCATACAAGCGATTGGGAGCCAGCAATACCAATTCTGGAAGTACCTGGAGTCCTCGCTACATATCTTACGGCGGTAACAACCGCACGCACATGATTCGCATTCCGGAGGCGGGAAGATTTGAATGTCGTCTGGTAGATGGTTCTGCTAATCTTTACTTAGCTCAGGCAGGAATTTTGGCAGCAGGGTTAGAAGGAATGGCGAAGCATCTTAGCCCTGGAAAGCGCTTGGATGAAAATATGTTTGTGCGGGGTTCAGAGTTCCCCAACCTCCAGAAACTGCCAACTAGCTTATTTGAAGCACTCCAATGTTTAGAACAGGATGCTTTGTTGATGGCTACTCTGGGAGACTTAGGAGCAAAGACTTTGCTGGAGTTCAAGTATCAAGAATGGGATGCTTACAACTCCACGGTGACACCTTGGGAATTGCAGCAGTACATCAATTGCTGATGGCTAATTGCATTTTTGCCATTGATCATTAGGAATTGATGTAGGGGTGGACGAGTATGAGGGTAAAAACTGAATTTTATCAAAACCAATACCTAAAGAATTAGCTATTGGTCTTGATCGAATTCAGTTATCACAGAAAAACAGGTTTGTAGGGGAATTGCACCAAGCGCTAATAGTAATACCAGACTTAATCGGTTCTCTGCCAAATTTTGATTGTTTTATCAGAACTACCACTTACAATAAAGCGATCGTCTAGGCTAATTGCAACAGAATTTACTGCTGCTGAGTGTCCAGTGAGAGTTTGTAGCAATTCTCCAGTCTCAAAACTCCAAATCTTGATAGTTTTATCAGCACTAGCGCTAAAAAGAGTTTGTCCATCAGGACTGACAACAAGAGATTTCACTTCATCTGAATGTCCACTGAGCGTATAAACTACATGACTTGTGTCCAGATGCCAAATTTTAATTGTTTTGTCTGCGCTACCACTGATTAAGAATTCACCATTAGGAGAAATAGCTATTGCTTTCACCTCACCTGAATGCCCACTAAGAGTGCGTAATGGTTCTCCTGTAATTGGATTCCATAGTCTAATTTTATGATCACTGCTACCACTGGCAAGGATTGTACCATCGGGACTAATAGCAACACCATAAACTGCGGATGAATGCCAAAGAGTGGAAATGCGATCGCCTGTATGCAAGTTCCAAATCTTAATTTTGTTACTACCGCTAGCAAGAATTTGTCCATCTGGGCTAATAACCACAGAGTTAACAGGTTTTTGATGTCCTAAAAGAGTATGCAATAATTTACCAGTCGCAAGATGCCATACTTTGACATTATTTCTGGGGTGTTCGCAGCTACCAACAACCAGGAAATTTCCATCAGGGCTAATAGCCACAGATGAAATTTCTCCGATGTTTCCAGTTAAAGTGCGAATAACTTTTCCTGTGCTAAGATTCCAAATCTTAATCGTTTTATCTGCACACCCACTGACTAAAATGTTTCCATCTGGGCAGATAGCTACAGATGTGACTTTATCAGAGTGTCCAGTGAAGGTGTGACTGAGATAAGCGGATTCTTGTTGGCGTTGATCTTTATGGGTAGCAATAGCATTCAACAGTTCCTCAGCATAAGTCATACTATGACTATCACCAACTGCTGTAAAATATTCTTTCAACTTTTCAATGTATTCCTCATCTTCTATCTTCACGGCTGATTGCATTGCCTGTAAAGGATGGCTACTTTGCTGTTGTGAAACTTGGCGTAGTTGCAACCATGTGTTAACTGAGTAATCTACCTGTTCTTTTGCCCATATGTCATTTGATAAATGTAATAAAGTCCGCGCCAATTCCAAAGCTAAATTAGGAATCCAGTGATGCTGCTTCACCTCCAGAGTTTGGTAGAGTTGTTTATATCCTGTGGCGATGGCTTGTAGTGATTTTGTATCAAGAGAGTTTGTCATAAAACTTGGTAGTAATTCAGGTAGTTGTGGAGGTACATCATTGTGAATCAAATGATATGCATCTGCTACCCAACCTGCACACAGTATGTGACATGTAATCAAAACCTGGCAAAGTTTTTCAAGATCTTGGTGATTGACTTCGTATTGTAAGGATAGCTTACTAATGTCAATGCCCTTTGCTTTCCATTTTTCTGCTTTCTCCAAAATTGCTAAATTAATTACATTGTCTCCGCCAATATTATTAATTTCTTCTAGATTTTCTCCTAAGGCGATGAGTTCATCTCTAATGGTTTTCCACTCAAGAGCACGACTTCTTGCCGACTCATAAACAATTTCTTTATATGGTAAGCGAGAAATAGTTTTATAAAAATAATTATTTTGTCCAATTCCCCAATAACCAATACGAAAATTTAAATAATCTCCATCAGCTTCTGTCTCTAGAATTAAAATAGGCTCTGTTTTCAATATTCCAAACAGAGCCTTGATACTGGATTCACTATGAAAACGTTTACTCTCCCATGCTCCTGCTAAAAACTCTGTTGGTCTAACTGGATTGTGTAGAGAATAATGCTGATTAAGAAAATTTCGTAAACCTTCAGCTAGCATGAATTCGAGATTTGAAATATCTTCTCCCTCATTCTCAAATTTATCAAACTTTACTTTAGGAGGAGCAAGAAAAATTTTGAGTGGAGTCCGCTGCTTATTAGTGTGAGACTCTAAAATTTGTGAAGGAGATAATCGTAAAGGCCAACTTTCAAAAACTTTCTGTACTTCTGGTAACTTGAGTGCTGTTTCTCGCTGCTGTGTTGCTATCTTTAATTGTGTTTTTTGGTCAGAAAACGCTAATTGCTGTTGCTGAATTTTTTCTTGCTCTAATTCTCCCACATGACTGATACTATGGCTAGCACTGCTAACAGATTGAATAAATTCTTTAATCTCTTCTGAAGGTAGATATTTGGCGTTGGCGATTGCTGGACGTTCTTCATTTCTCTTTTGTATCAAAGTTGCGATGAACGGTGTCAACTCTAATACTAGTTGAATAAGTAATCTTACTCCTTGCTCCATAAAAATATGTCTGCCAAGTCAATACAATTAAAACTGTTTAACAGTTATCAGTTATCAGCTTTCCCAGCTTGGGTAACAGCCCGTCCATCAAGACGGTTTTAAATCCCTACCCAACCCGAAAACCACTTACCTGCTTTCGGGTTACCCTCAAAGCAGCAGGTTGTCTCACCATATGCATGCAGGACTGCGGCTGACAGTTGGTACTGATTTAATCTTTATTTTCTTTAAATTCCTGCTATCAATACCGAAAAGCAGATACAGCCCATTTTACTACTTGCTGTTATCTCATTCTTTCTTAAAAAAGAAATAAGATACCAAAAATCATCAAAAAACAAGCTTATGGAATATTTTTCAGTTACTCAAAAATAAAAATAGCTGAAAATCTTAAAAATCAATATCAAAATATAACAAAGAACTTGTCTGTTGATTCAATATTTATTATAAAATAATTTTAAATAAGTTGTCATATTATAGCAATCTTATTTAAGTTGTGAGCGCCTAAGGGGCGCAATTACACGCCCGTAACAAATTAAAGAAACACCATCCCCCTTCTTGCTTGTTAAGAGTTAAGCGTTCCCTGTTCCCTGTTCCCTGCGCTGCACTGAACTTGTCGAAGTCTTCCCTGTTCCCTGTTAAGCGTGTTTCTTAAAAGATTTTGTTGAAACGAAGCAAATAGACAAGGGAGCGCTGATAGACTTTTACAAGAGGGCTTTCCCGGTCTCGGGCGCGACTGCTAGAGATAAAAATTAGAATCTTATTCCCAGTTGACCGTTAATTCCTCGAACAGAGTTGTAACCAACACCAACGAAAACTTTATCGGTAGCGCTTACCTGAACGCCGCCTGAAAAAGCAACACCTTTATCTGCTGAATAGTATCCCAGTCCTACATAAGGTGAAATCACAGGCAAACTGATAAATTTTAATATATCTACACCTGTAGAACCATCAGGACCAAATCCTAACTCTCCTCCCAAATTCAAAGCCCTTGCGCCTACAGAATAGGTAACATCACCATCTTGGCTACCAACTGATACCCAAGGTTGCGGTACTATTTGAGCATGAGCACTTTGTGGGGCAAATAAAGTTAATAAACTGAGTGATCCAAGCAATGTTTTTGCAATAACCGCTGTTTTCACGTTCTACTCCTTCACTACCTGCGACATTGTCATCTTTTTGGCAGAAATACCACTGACAAAAAACTGAGTACTTAAGCTAATTGCAACAGACTTGACTGCTGCTAAATTCCCAATGAACATCTGCAGCAGTTGATTTGTCCGGTACTTACTGCTGTTAATTAAGGTTTGTCTAGTATAACTGATGGTGACGAAATGACTCTTACTTAAGTGCCCACTTTAGCTGTGGGTAGAGTCGATTTTCCAAAACATTGATACGAAATCGTGATTGATCTTAATCTTTCTTTCTTTGTAACACAGCACGAAAATGACCTATGAATGATACAGAAAAACTGAAAAACTATTTAGATGAACAGGAACGTGTGAAAGAGTGGCCCTCTAAACGCAATAAGGGAAAGTTTCAAAAGTTGGTGTTGGAGTATTTAGCATCAAAGTTTGAAGTTGCTGTTGTTTATACAGAAAAAGAAGTGAATGCACTGCTTAATCAACACCACACATTTGGTGACCCCGCAATGTTGAGACGAGAGTTATTTGAAAGCGGGTTAATTGACAGAAAGCGGGACGGTTCCGCTTACTGGCGCAATCTTCAAAATTGACGCGACCAATCCTTAGGCCAACGTTCCACCACGACTTTGGTTTGGGTAAAAAATTCTACAGCATGATTGCTTTGACCGTGTAAATCACCAAAAAAGCTTTCTTTCCAACCACTGAACGGGAAAAACGCCATTGGTGCGGCAACTCCTATGTTGATGCCAATATTACCAGCTTCTGCTTCATAGCGAAACTTCCGGGCAGCTGCGCCACTGGTGGTGAAAAGACAAGCCATGTTGCCATATTGACCGCTGTTGATGAGGGCGATCGCCTCCTCAATACTCTCCAAATGTATCAAACTCAGCACTGGACCAAAAATCTCCGTCCCGGCAATTTCACCTGCTGGATCAACGTTTTGCAAAATGGTCGGACGTATAAAATTACCATTTTCATAACCAGATATATTCGGTTCTCGTCCATCCACTAACACCCTCGCCCCCTCATCTGCCCCCTTTTGAATTAAATCCTCAATTCGTGTCTTACTTTGGCTTGTAATCACTGGTCCCATTTCTACGCCTGATTCTAAACCATTACCGACAACTCGCTTTTTAGCAGTTTCGGCTATTGCTTCTGTAAAGGTGTGACGCATTTGTCCCACAGTCACTGCTATTGAAGCAGCAAGACAACGTTGTCCGGCACAACCAAAAGCACTGTCAGCAGCAATGCGTGTTGTCATCTCTAAATCTGCATCTGGTAAAACAATCAGGGGATTTTTTGCACCGCCTTGGCATTGAACACGTTTGCCATTTGCCGCCGCCCTACTATATATATATTTAGCGACAGGTGTAGAACCAACAAAGCTTATTGCTCGAATTTTAGGATGATCCAAAATTGCATCTACAGCTTCTTTGGCACCGTTTACCAAGTTGACGACACCTTTGGGCAATCCTGTTTTTTCCAACAACTGGAAGATTTTTTGCATTGTTAGCGGTACCTTCTCCGACGGCTTGACAATGTAGGTGTTACCACAGGCTAGGGCATAAGGCATGAACCAAAAGGGAATCATCCCCGGAAAGTTAAATGGGGCAATGACTGCAGCAACTCCCAAAGGTTGGCGAATCATCATTTCATCGATACCTCTGGCAATATCTTCTAGGTTCGTTCCCTGCATCATCATAGGGATACCACAAGCAACTTCTACATTTTCAATCGCACGCTGCATCTCGCCTTGGGACTCTGCCAAAGTTTTACCGCATTCCAATGTAATTGTACGAGCCAAATCCTCTAAATTCTCTTCTAGCAGATTCTTAAGTTTAAATAAGTACTGCACTCGTTCTGTGGGTGGAGTGCGTCGCCAACTCACGAAAGCCTCTGCTGCTGCTTCTACCGCTTCGTTTACCTCACAAGCAGGTGATAAAGGTACTTTAACCAGTATCTCTGCTGTTGCTGGGTTGAAGACATCCAAGTATTCCATAGCACTAGATGTACACCACTGACCATTAATGTAGTTGGGTAATGTCATCACTTTTTCCATCAGTTAATGATTAAATCTGCACAGGAGAAATGTAGGAATTATGAATATCGTAGGGGCAAAGAGCAAGATATTGCTATGAATAGCAGTGAAGTAAAGAAATGTTGCGAACTCTTATACTGCTGAGGAGTAACAAATAATTCATAGTTAAGGTGAGAGTTTTACTTATTACTGATTATCTATTACTGATGCAATAAGACTTTTAAAGCTACAAAATGAGGTAGGTTTCTTATTCAATGCAAAACTCTACACCATGATTACATTTGTCAATGTTTTTACGGTTCTTCCTAACAAGCAGAAAGATTCACTGCAGTCAATTCAGAAACTTTATGGAGAAGTTATCAGACATCAACCAGGATTTATTTCTGCTAGATTACTGACTAGTGATGACGGGACGAAAATTACTGCAATAGCTTTGTGGAAAAGTGAAGAACAGCTTGCTGCCGTCAAGCAAACTTCAGGCTTTCAAGATTTTCATCAACCGCGATTCTTAGAAATAGTTGTTTCAAATGATGCTCATGTCTACAGCACATTTGTGGAAGTTCCAGGAGTTACGCACAAACACAAACATGAAGAAAATTCTATGTTCAACTCAACTTGTTTGCCGTAGTGCAGCATCAACTATATAATTCACTCTACTCCAACAGCCATCCAAACAAGTTTCCTACCGTCAGCCGTAACTGACTTGCAAATTCTGCTACACGTATCAAAGCTTCTGCCTCATCTAAGACTACAGGCTGTTGATTGCGTATATACACAAATACAGATTGCTCTTCTGGATCAATCAGCCAGCCCATTTGAGTATCATATTTCAAACAATTGCGCTGACTAGCATGAAACTTGAGTACTGGAGTGTCCTCCCATGTATCTTTGTGGTTTTTAAAAAAAACCACGAAGATACAAAGAAAAAACACCTACATCCTTTCCAAAACCCTAATTCCCAGTAATGAGAGTCCCAGCTTCAGAGTTCTAGCCGTCAAATCACACAGTACTAAGCGCGATGTCCGCACAGGTTCTTCAGCTTTAAGAACAGGGCAATTTTCGTAGAACTTATTAAATTTATCACTCAGTTGATACAAATACTCGCACAAGCGGTTTGGTAGTAAATCTTTCTCGACTTCACTGATGACTTCATCCAGTTGTAACAAGTGCTTTGCCAGAGTTAATTCTGTTTCTTCCCGCAGGACAATTGCAGCATCTGTTCCCAGCTTTTCAAAGTCAATATTACCTTCACGACTAATGCCCTGAGTCCTAACATAAGCATAGAGCATATACGGTGCAGTGTTGCCTTTGAGCGCTAGCATCTTGTCATAGCTAAAGATGTAGTTGCTGGTGCGGTTTTGGCTTAAGTCGGCGTATTTAACTGAACTAATACCAACAATCTGCGCAACATTATGAATAAAGTCTTCTGTTTCTTCCCGCCCTTCTTCTTTTATTCTCTTTTCTATGTCTCCACGGGCGTGGGCGATCGCACCATCCAACAAATCCCGCAATCGCACTGCTTCTCCAGAACGAGTTTTTAATTTTTGACCATCTTCCCCCAGCACCAACCCAAAGGGTGCATGCACAAATTCTACATCGTCTGTAATCCAGCCTGCTTTTCTTCCCACCTGAAAAATCTGAGCAAAGTGATTTGTTTGTTCTGTACCAACTGGGTAAATTACCCGTTGCACTTTATCTACTTGCACTCGGTAGCGAATTGCCGCTAAATCTGTAGCTGCGTAGTTATATCCTCCATCTGATTTTTGCACAATCAAGGGTAAAGGTTCACCTTCCCTGTTAGTAAAGCCTTCCAGGAAGACGCACTTTGCACCTTGATTTTCCACTAGCAGACCTTTTTTATCTAATTCCTCTACGACTTCAGGGAGTAAAGAATTATAAAACGATTCACCTCGTTCAACAAAAGGAGCAATTTCCAACAAGTCGTAAATAACTTGGTACGCTCGACTGGAGAGTTGACAGACTATCTTCCATGCGAGTAAAGTTTTTTCATCTCCTGCCTGTAGTTTTACCACAGCCTGACGTGCTGCTTCTTGGAAATTTGCATCTGCATCAAATCGTGTCTTTGCCTGACGGTAAAATGAAGACAAATCACCTAAATTTAAAGTTTCAGTAGTGGTTAAAGCTTCTGGGTACGCTTCTTCCAAATGAGCGATAAGCATTCCAAATGGCGTTCCCCAGTCTCCTACATGGCTAATCCGCTCGACTTCATGACCGACAAATTCTACAATTCGAGACAGGCAATCTCCAATTACTCCTGGACGCAAATGTCCTACGTGCATTTCTTTGGCGATGTTTGGACTGGGGTAATCTACAATGACTCGCTTGGGATTTTTAGTTGGTGCGACTCCTAACCTTGGATCTGTTTGGATTGCCTTGAGTTGTGCTTCCAGGTATTCTGTTTTTAGTTTCAAATTGATAAAGCCAGGACCAGCAACTTCTGGTGGCTTGCAAATATCAGATACGTCAAGTTTCTCAACAATTTGTTGTGCGATAGCCCTTGGTTGCTGTCCCAACTGCTTTGCTAGCGGTAAAGCAACATTTGCTTGATAATCACCAAATTTAGGATTGCTAGCAGAAACTAAAATTGGATCTACTCCAGCATAGTCTATGCCAAAAACTGCGCCCAAAGCCTCTTGCAATTTAACTTTTAGTTGTTCTTGTGTAGCTTTCATGTTTATTGTTTTTTGTATAAGCAAGGTTATTTTATCTACCCCTTTATCATCCATCAACTGCCAAGATATCGGAATACATAAGATATCATGCCTCTGCAATAATTGACATATTAACTTTTTTGGCTCAAAGAGGTGTTTTCAAAAACCCATCCATACCCTTGTTTGAATTTTTGCTTTCCATTCGTTTCAATAATGCTACCGTGAGCCATGATGACTCTATTGAAGTCCCAACGAAGTATCTTCTCGACTGAATCTTTCACCTTTTCCTTATCGCTTGTAGCTAATTTCTCTAAGCGTGATGGACTCAGTATCTTGTATGACCCCAGAAACTGGGCTGCTAACCGCGTTTTGAAAGAAAAGGTTTCATCAAAATGAAAGGCTATGTCGGTCAATATCAAAGTCCGGCTTTTTTGATGGAAGAACACAAACTCATTAACTATTGATGGGCCACTTAAATCAAGAAGTTTAAAGCCGTCAAACAGTAAATAATCAACTTGTTCTTGAATGCTACCTTCTTTATTAGTCATCACTCTATCAAAACAGAGTTCGGGTCTTTTAGAAACTAAACCTGGTACACCCCAAAGCTGCGCATCTCGGTAAATGGACTTCAAGTCATATACAAAAAGATGGTGATAGAGATTTGGTGCAATAATATAAGCAACCTTACCAATTTCATTGAGTTGATGAATAGTAGTTTGGTCACACTTAATTGGGGAAATAACTATTAATTCGCCAGTTGTAAGGCGAATAACTGTCATCCGCGTACCAACCTCAAGTCCCCAATACTTCAACGGTTGTTCTGCAACCCAAATATTGTTGTCGATTTCTCTAAGCATCCTTTATCGCTGACAAGCAGTGTGAATCAACTTCAGAATACTTCAATATTGTTACATTCTAATCCTCATACTTAAATCCAACCAAGAGGATTTCGTAATTGGCGCACTACTAGAAATATAGTCCACTCCTGTCTCGGCAACTGCACGGATAGTTTCTAAAGTAATATTGCCAGAGGCTTCGATTTTAATGCGATTATCATGCTGTCGAATCATCTGTACCGCCTGATGCATCATGTCAATAGGCATATTGTCCAACATAATAATCTCAGCGTTATGCTGCAAAGTTTCCTCCACTTCGTCTAAACTTTCCGTTTCTACTTCAATCGTTAAGGGATAAGGAATATATTGGCGAATGTGAGAAATTGCTTTGCCAATTCCCCCAGCAGCTGCAATGTGGTTGTCTTTAATCATGACTGCATCATCCAGCCCCATTCGGTGATTGACCGCTCCTCCCACGGTCGTTGCGTACTTTTCCAATAGTCTCAGCCCTGGTGTGGTTTTGCGCGTATCTACTAATTTTGCGGGTAACTCAGCAATTTGCTCTACATATTTCCTAGTTAGCGTGGCGATGCCACTTAGGCGCATAACTATATTAAGAGCAACCCTTTCTCCCGTTAGTAGTGCATCCAGTGGACCATCCATTTCAGCTACCACTTCTAAACGCTGACAAGAACTACCCTCAGCCACAACAGGTACAAAGTTGACTTTTTCATCTAAAAGCTGAAATACCCTTGCCGCGACTGGTAAACCTGCTATAACCCCGGGCGCTTTCGCTATCCACTTTGCCTGTCCTACTTCTTGACTTATTAGGGCTTGCGTTGTGCGATCGCCTCGACCGATATCCTCCAACAACCAATCGCGCAAAAGTTTATCTAAAACAAGCGTGGGCGGCAAAACACCAAAATGACTCACAGCTTTATTATTCCCTTCTCAACTTCCAAAACTACTATAGCCTAGAGTGCTTGCTATATCTGGTTTTCAGAAGTCCATCAAAAAAAGCTCAAAAAATTTTTCAAAAAGAGTTGACACTCAAGAGTGGGTTCGCTATATTGAATAAGTGCCTGAAGAGCGGACGCGAAAGAAACGAACGCCGAGGGCAACGAACCTTGAAAATCCTATAGTTTGAAAGCTAGTATACACTACAAGCCTTGCGGTAGTAAAGAATAAACCGAGGCTGACGGTAAAATCAGCAAAAGAAAGAGCAAATGTAGAGAGTTGATTAGTTGACGCTCTACAGACAGAATCAAAACGGAGAGTTTGATCCTGGCTCAGGATGAACGCTGGCGGTATGCTTAACACATGCAAGTCGAACGGAGTTCTTCGGAACTTAGTGGCGGACGGGTGAGTAACGCGTGAGAATCTGGCTTCAGGTTCGGGACAACAGTTGGAAACGGCTGCTAATACCGGATGTGCCTTAGGGTGAAAGATTTATCACCTGAAGATGAGCTCGCGTCTGATTAGCTAGTAGGTGTGGTAAGAGCGCACCTAGGCGACGATCAGTAGCTGGTCTGAGAGGA
>NZ_JXCA02000019.1:586784-659030 GCF_000828085.3 Scytonema tolypothrichoides VB-61278 | reverse complement strand
AGGACTTACGCAAAATAATGAAAAAATAAACCGCAAAGACGAGGCAGTGCGTTGCGGGGGTTCCCCCCGTTGTAGCACCTGCCGTGCAAAGAACACGTATCTCCTGCGGAGACGCTGAGTCGCAAAGCGACACGCTGCGCGAACGCTAACGCGTAGCGTGCGCCGTCTTCGCATAGTTAAGAGGGTTTAAAAGAGTTTTTGCGTAAGTCCTATAACTTACTGACAAAGAGTGTGTTTCTTAACTCTCAAGAAATACACTCTTTGTGAGGGAGGGAGTGAGGGAGTGAGGGAGTGGGGGAGGGAGTCAGACAGCTAAAAGCCGTGGGACGGACAGATACCTACGGCTTTTCCGGAACGCGCGGGTGTAGGGGTATAGATTGATGGGGATCCCCTACACCCCTACACCCTTACCCCCTTACACCCCTAGTTTGCTGACGACGCAAAATCACCCAACTTACAACAGGAGTCCCTATCAAAGCGGTAACAGAATTCAAAGGTAACACTATCTGACTTCCGGGTAGCTGTGAGATCAAATCTGCAATTAACGCCAGAATTGCACCCATGAAAGTGACAGCAGGGACTAACACCCGATGTTCACAAGTATTGAACAGACTGCGACAAAGGTGAGGAACTGCTACACCTAAAAAGGCGATCGGTCCGCAAAAGGCGGTAACCGCACCTGCTAAGATGGAAGAGGTGATAAGAATCCAAAATCTGACTTCTTCTACACCTAAACCGAGACTGCGAGCGTAAGCTTCACCCAGAAGGAGTGCATTCAAAGGTTTGGATAGCATCACCGAAATTAACAACGCTATCAGTACTACAGGCGCTAAAACTAGCATTTGTTGCCAGGTGACACCACCAAAACTGCCAAAAGTCCACAGCAAGTATGATTGGATTTGCTGACTTTCACTCAAATGCAGCAAGATACTCACAATCGCACTGGTTGCATAGCCAAACAACAATCCTAAAATCAGGAGTGTCATCGTGTCTTCGACGCGCTGAGAAACAAGTAAGACTAACCCTAACACTGCTGCTGCACCCAGACTCGCCGCCACAACTAAACCAAAATCGCCAATTACCCCTAAATCTTTGAACAAGGTACCCGCACCGGTGACAGTTGTTGTTAACACCACCAAAGCGACTCCTAAAGAAGCACCGGAACTAATTCCTAATACAAAAGGTCCCGCTAAAGGGTTTCTAAAAAGTGTTTGCATTTGCAACCCACTCACGCCTAAAGCTGCACCAGCAAGGGTTGCGGTTAAGGCTTTGGGTAAGCGAAATTTCAGAATAATATTAGTCCAAGTTGGTTTTTCTGGTTCTGAGTTTAGTAAGATTGTAATGACTTGGGTTAGGGGTATGTGGACTGAACCAAGGGCTAAGTCGAGCAAGAAGGTGAGAGTTAATGTTATGAGTAGTACGGGGAAGAAGAGTTTTTGAAAACTTGAATGTTGAAAAGTTCGTAAAATTGGTTTGAGTTTGTATTTTAGAGATGGCATTGAAAAACGAACCGCCAAGACGCAAAGGACGCAAAGGAAAGAAAAAAAGAAGAGAAAATAAAAAATAGATTAGCTGAGTTTTTGATAGTAAACTAAGTGATGGTTTGGTAATATTTCTGGATGGAAAATCTTAATTAAGTCGGATAAGATGACATCAGGGTTACTAATTCCACCTTCCCAGTAATCGTTGCCACCAGTCTCATTGACACGGGCATTGTTATTATAAACGTTTCCTTTCTGTACTGCTTGAAAATCAGCGTAGCGATTGTCTTCAGCCTGTAAATCTTTTAAAGTTTTCCAATATTGACTGGAATTTAACCAGTAGTCGGCGTTGGCAGCACGTTCTAAAATAGTTTCAAATGATAGGGGAAGAGTGCCAGATGATTTCTTGTTATTCCAGAGATAGTCACTTCCGGCGTCAGCTAAAAATTTTGCGACATAACTATTACCCCCTGGCATATACCAGATACCTTTAAAGTTGAATCCCACAAATACAGTCGGACGATTTTTGACAGATTGTGCTTTGGCAACTATGGCTTGATATTTATTGACAGTTTCATCAAAGATTTTTTGGGCAACTTTCTCTTGATTAAAAAACAAAGCCGTAAACTTGAGCCATTCACTCCTTCCTAGAGGAGAAGTTTCCATATATTCGGCATTTATCGCCACTTTTAAACCAGCTTCTTGAATTTTAGGATAATTATCTGTTTGTTTATCTCCTGTACCGTAAGTCATCACTAAGTTAGGATTGAGTTCTAGTAGTTGCTCAACATTGAGACTAGCATTATTTCCCACTTTTGTTATTTTACCTTGTTTGATTTTTTCTACTACTTCTGGTGTATTGACTTGTTTGCTATCACTTATACCAATGAGTTTATCCACCACTTCTAACTTTGCTAAATGTGGCAAATGAGTCGTAGAAAGAGAGACAACCGTGTTTATAGGTACTGTCATGACTTGGCTTTGATTAAATCCTGTTGGTGGAGGTGTTCCGCATTGCACTAAAATATATTGAAAATTGACTTGTGCATCACGCCAAGGATTTTTTACCGTCACAACCTTATAGTTTTTGTGATATTTCACCTCAAAACCCGTGGCAAAATTGACGCTAGCTTTTTCCGGGAAGTAGTCGGTGTTTGGATTGTAAGTTTGAACGCATTCTTTGATTTGTGTTGATAGAGTGGGAGGAGTTGTGGTACTGTGACAAGCAACAATCAAAACAGCAACCAACAAAAACTGACAGAAAAAAGCGAACAATTTAGCTTGACGAAATTTTGTCATTTTCATCGGAAAGTTTTCCAAAAATAACCACAAATAATAACTGATACGCGTCCAAAGCTTGTACATCTGCGGTTACTTTTTTTCAAGCAACTCTGGCGGATAGCAATGTGCAGTCACTCCAAACGCTTTGATATTTCTCAGGCATTAATCTTTATATCAATACACCCGTTTGTTGTTTGATTAATAGTGTTGCTCCTTCTCGATAAATCTGTTGGACTGATGTAGCTTTCGATGTTATGTAAATCCATAGTTTACGTCCACAATGCCCGAGTCCCTACGAAAGTTAAATAATATCAAATTCTTGTGCTGTCTGGGTTAATGTTTAATTTATGGAGATGTCTATTACTTATTGACAAAAGCAATGTTATGTGAAAATGTCACGAATAATTCTCGGATAAGCTTGCAATCTCAACTGATTTTGTCTTGATAGTTCTCAAAAAGCTTAAAAACCTTATTGTCCAACGCAGTGGAGAGTAATGATGCAAGAACACTTCTTGGAATCCAGTCAAAAGATTGTGACAAACCAAGTTTTTCCCAAGGAACACTCTGTGTAGTGATGCTTGGGTTTTCCGACTCTTGCGCGATGAGAACTCTTCCTGAAATACGATGATGGGTGATACTGTGTGAAAACTTGCTAGACAGTTCAAAAAATTGAAGATGTTCTAGAGATTGAAGAACCTTCTTGATTTCTGAAGCTTCAGTTGCGGGAATTAATGGAAACCCGACCGTGTTGGAGAGAAATCCTTTTGTTCTGTGGGCGATCGCCAATGTATCCGTCGCCTTCCTCCAAAACACCAAAGCAAACAACTCCACATCCACCATTACACGTCGTGGTTTTTTGGGAGGACAAATTTCAACGCAGTTCTGTGCAAAAGCCAAACACTCTTCCTGTATTGGACACAAAAGACACAAAGGTTTCGATTTACGACAAACAGTCGCCCCCAACTCCATGATTGCTTGGTTAAAGTCACCAGGACGTTCCTCAGGAATCATCTGATCAACATGAGTTTGAATCGCTGATTTCCCAAAAGAACTCCACACATCCTCAGATAAAGCAAGCAAACGACTCACAACTCGCACAACATTACCATCAACACAGGCGACTTTTTCGTTGAAGCAAACACTAGCAATCACAGACGCTGTGTAAGGTCCACACCCAGGAATTTTCAACCAGTCATAGTATGATTGTGGAAAATGACCTTCCAACTCCTCAACAATAAACTTTGCACCTTTCTTTAAGTTACGGGCACGAGCATAATAGCCTAATCCTGACCAAAGTTGACGCAATATCTGTTCATCACAATTAGCAAGGTCGTGAACAGTAGGAAGGTGTTTAACAAATTCTGAGAATTTTGGCACAACCACAGCCAGAGTGGTTTGTTGACTCATCACCTCACACACCCAAGTGTGATAGATGTTGATTTTCTGACGCCAAGGCAGTGGTCTGTAATGGCGATCGTACCACGCAAGGAGTTTCTTCGCACATTGATTCACTGTCTAACCTTTGTTCACTCCAAGATAAATCCTAGCAATGTCAAAACCCATCTCAGAATTGAAATGGGTTTTGTAAAGTTATTTTGCTAAAAATGAGAGTTGTGGCTTTAGAAAAAATTCATGATAGTGATGACACCAGCGCTGGTCAGCATGACCAAAGCTCCCATAACTAAAGACTGGCTCAGTTGGTTTGGAGTTTTGAAATCGTTCATCTGTAGAATCCTTTAATCTAATCTTAAAGATTCTATTAACAATATCAGTATTGCCACATATATCAATAAAAACATAGTAAAACTTAAATAAGCTTCATTTATCTTAGTAAATACGGTAGTTTTCACTTAACTCAAGATGCATACTTGTGCAAAACTCTCTTAAATATGAATTTTTGTAAAAAGTCTTGAGTACTGAGTGCTTAAGAAGAACGCAAGACACAGAATATCTGCCTCCAGTAACTCAAGAGGCTGCGCCTCCATTGCTGCATTCCTTGCAACAGACAAGGAACGAGACATATTTTGAGTTCCTTAGACCCGCCCCCTCTTGGCAAAGGTTACCGAATATGATATGTACTTAATTCCGACCGATATATGTGCCTTTGTGGTGTAAAATTAAATTTAACTAAGCAAAAAAACCATTGGACTAAAGAAGAATTTATGACTGTTTCACCAGCAACTAGACCCGAAACCCCCGCTTTTGACCTAGAACAACTCAATCAGAAATTTGAAACCGCTCATCCAAGAGATATACTGGCGTGGTCTATAGAAAATATTTCAACTGGACTAGTGCAAACCAGCGCCTTTAACGTAGATGACATCATCATCACGCATATACTCTACGTTGACCTCAAGCACCCAGTCCCAGTGATCTTCCTCGACACGCTGTACCACTTCCGCGAAACTCTAGAACTGGTTGCGAAAGCCAAAGAACTTTACAATTTAGACTTGAAAGTTTACAAAACCCCAGATGTAGACACTCGCGAAGCCTTTGCAGCAAAATATGGCGAAGCACTTTGGGATACAGATATTGCGAAATTCCACGAAGTCACCAAAATAGAACCATTGCAACGAGGTATAGCCGAACTTAATACCGTCGCTTGGATTACCGGACGTCGTCGCGATCAAGCTGTCACCCGTGCCAATATGCCCATATTTGAACTTGACAGCAACAACCGCATAAAAATCAATCCTTTAGCGAACTGGACACGTAAACAAAGCTGGGAGTATGTCGCTGAACATGGCGTGATTTATAATCCCCTACATGACCAAGGTTATCCCAGTATTGGCGATGAACCCATCACAACCAAAGTAGGCGAAGGCGAAGATGAACGCGCTGGACGTTGGCGGGGAACTGGTAAGACTGAGTGTGGAATCCATATTTAATTCAAATTTAACAAGATGGGGAGATGAGGTGATGGGGGAAAAGAAGAATTTCCGTTACATAAAACCTACTCAAAGCACTCTCTCTGGAAATATCTACTTTGAGCTTCGTTTACTTCCTTGCTTCATCCTGGCAACGTCGGCGTTAACCAGTCCACAGGCTTAAACCGACTAACTGTCGGCAGAATAATAACTCAAGTTACGGGCTGCGTTCAAATCGCGGTCAATGATAAAACCGCAATTGCCGCACTCAAACACTCGCTCTTTCAAGGTGAGTGTTTCTTTTTTGGTTCCACAGCGAGAACAAGTCTTGGAACTAGGAAGCCATCTATCAGCTATGACAAGCTTGCAGCCATACAACTCACACTTGTAAGTTAGCTGACGACGAAACTCGTAAAATCCCATATCTTGAATGCTTTTCGCTAGCTTGTGATTAGCCATCATGCCGGACACATTGAGGTCTTCAATGATTACTGTGCCGTGGTTCTTGGCAAGTAATGATGTCAGTTTGTGCAACGTGTCTTTTCGGATGTTGGCTATCTTCATATGAAGCTTAGCTATTCGCATTTGTGCTTTTTTCCAATTAGCCGAACCAATAATTTTATGGCGATTCAGCCATTGCATTCTAGATAATTTGGATTCAAATTTTCTGTATGACTTAGCTCCTTCTACTACTTCACCCGTACTGAAAGTGCAAAGGCTTTTAACTCCGAGGTCAACGCCTACAACGCTGATACTGTATGGGTCAAAACGTTCTACCTCGAATCGAAAACTAATGAACCATCTGTTAGCTTGACGACTGATGGTAGCAGATTTTGTTAACACCTGCGGTAGTCGTTCATAAGTTTTGAGTACACCAATTACAGGTACTTGAATTTTGTTGTTACCAAGAATTTTTACGATACCTTCCAATGTGAAAGAATCGCGCTTACCTTTCTTCTTGAATCTGGGAACACCAGCAGTTTTGTTAAAACATCGCTTCCACGCTTCACGTAACGCCATTAGCGCTTGTTGTGGAGTGGACTTTGAGCATTCGTAATACCACTCATGTTCGCTTTTCACAAGCGCCACTAACCATCTATGCAAATCAATTGCACTAGGAAATTTAATCTTGGAATTGGGATTAGTTTTATTGTGATCCAATATCTGCTTGGTCAGCCCCAATCCCCAGTTCCAAGCATGCCGTGCTACGCCGCAATGCTTCATCAATGCTGTGCGCTGTTGATTATTCAGTTTTAACTCGGTCTTGAAACCTAATAGCATTTGTCCTTATCTTGTGTTACATATAAGTTAACTCATATGGAAGAGACTGTCAATGCCATTTCAGAAAGGACACAAACTAGGAGCTAAGAAAAAATTAGACCGATTGCTTGACAAAGAGGCGATCGCTTTTAAAGGTTATGCTGGTCAGAAAGAAAAACTTAAAGCCGTTCCCGATTGGCAAGAACGGCTAAGAGAATTCGTTGACCATCTGATTACTGAAAGCCTACCCAAAAATGACTAGCAATCTCGTTGCTTTGTCCAGAAATTAAGTGACAGTATCTCACCCCTAACTTTCTCCCTCACTTTACTCTTCTTCTCTGCTTGCTCTGCGCCTGGTGCGGTTAGATAAAACAATTTGTCCGCAAGTTTAGCGAGTATTTTGGTTAAAAAGCTGTTCCAAAGCTGCTAATTCAGCCTGTGTTGCTGCATCAATTGGTGGTAGGGGTCGTTGCATGATAGAGTAGAGCGATCGCTTCTGCACTTTTGTAGCTTGCAAACCTAACTCCTTCAATTCTTCTTGAATTTTTAATACCATATTGGATTGGTCTGCTTTCGTTACATCAGGACTGCGGTAAATTGCCATTTTAATAGCGGGCAAAATAAATTTATTCACCTTCTCATATTCCCCTGAGAAAACAGCATCTTGGGCTTGAGCAACTAGCTCTTTTATGCTTTTTAATGACTCCCAATCTTGTTGTTTGCGTTTTTCTATACGAAACAACATATAGCTGTAACCTTTCAGGGGTTTGCAATCACGGACAAACACTTTAGTTGTTCCGGGAGAACCTTCGCGGAGATTATCATTAACAACACAAAGTTTATCGCTATTAATTTCGTTTTCATCCGCCAAAATTACTGCAAAATAACCTTCTCTCAGGAAATTACTACTACCACCTTCTGCATCAGAGAATGTTTGTTGATAACCTAGCTCTAACCGACGTTCTCCGATGTTAAGTAAATCTTCAATCCCGCGATACACAGGTTCTGCTAAATTCAGAACACTTGATAATTCGGGTACTGGCAACATTTTAGCAAATCTTCCCATCGTCTCAATAAGTTTGCCAATAGAGTCACTAGCAGCGATACTGAATAAGCCAGTTTGAAACTCTACCAAACCTTGATTAAATGGAAACAGAGGAGTCAAAGCATATCTGTCTTGAATGACTTTATCCAAATTGCTGCTTCCAAACTCCTTCAATGTACCTGGCGCAGCCAGATAAGGAATAGTTACTAACTTACCATCGTAATAGAAACGAACAGCAGCATGAACAACCGGATACCGTTGTTTGAACCAGTCCACATCTTTAGCTAAATTCATGTCCTCTAGCCAGATGCGACAATAAGCTTCACCTGTACGAATCGGTGTATCATCGTAGTCTATATCAACTCGATGTTTTGGTAGGAAAAGGGTTTTGTATTTTGGAGCCTCACGGCTAAAAGTTTCAGATAAACTCTGGAAAATATTCATAAATTTATTCCTCTGTTATATCAATTCAAATGCGGTAAAATTTGATTCCAAATAGCACGAATAGGAATACATCCTGTTGAACCAGGTTCAAAATTACGACCTATACCGACCTTTCCTTGATGAATAGCAATCAGTTCCCATTGGGAATTGAAAATCGGTGCGCCAGAGGAACCGTCATCAGTTTTAAGATTATGGTCAATGTAATCTTCTCCAACTTGTATAATTTGTCCCAAGTCAGAAATGACTACTGGCTTTCCTTGTGGATGATGGATAATGCGAATTTCTTGACCGCTATCTAATAGCATATTTTCATTAATAGAAATAGCCTTTGGTTGTTGGTATTGACCTTGAATTTTTAAGAGAGCATAATCAAGGCGACTATTATCACTAATAAAATCTAGTTCAAAAACATCTTTGGCGGATTCGTAACTTTCAGCTTTATAGCCAAAGCGTACCCAAGCTTTTTGCACTTGACTTTTGCTGAAAATGTGATGACAAGTTAGTAATATATTGTTGTTAATTAGCACTCCTGTACCTATGGGATTTCCTATAGGCGATTCTATTCTACCAACTGTGCAGCGAGCCTTTAAAGCTTTGAAATTTTCCTGACCTTTTTCAACTAACCGATTGAATAATTCTACATCTTGGTCTCTCAATCCATAGATGGGAGCTAAATCTCGTAAAGACCCAAGTAAATTTACCAACGGGTGATAATTAAAGTTACTATTATAACTTTGATAAGTTTTAAATCCTGATACTAGTGCTTGAGCAAATGTATTAGGTGGAGTGTCAAATCTCAGATTACTTAAAAACGCAGAATCAATACTAGCGGTTTCCAAAACATTCTGGCGATCGCTGGCTACACTCACTTTGAGAGCAAAGTTATTTAGCGCCAGAATTAATGGTGTTACATCTGTGTGATCTAAAAAAACTTCTGGATTCATGAGGTTCTCATCTGCCCAACTTAAAGTAAGATTTGTATTTAGAAAAAAGGAATTGTCAACCACTTGAGGCGGTGCAACAGAGAATGAATTAGGAATCTGCTCTAATACTTGTTGCTGGAAGCACTCTTCTACTTTTAAAGTAGATGTTTGCGCGCTGTTACTCAAAGCTGGAGTTAAAATTGGGGAATTTATAGTAGGCGAAATAGAAGTTACCTGCTTAAATCGACCCTGCAAATCCTGAAGAAAGTCTTCTAGCGAAGTTTCTTTAATACAGTGTTTGTTCAAAGCTTTCTCAATTGGTTCCAGAACAGTTTTATAGAGATTCTCAATGTATTCTTTCCGTACAGCATACGACTTATCTAGTTGGAATGACCAGTAATTATACCATTGCCAAAGTGACCGAAATTGATTTGGATTTGGAGCAGCTATACCTATCTCTCGAAGGATACTTATTTGTAATGCGATCTCTCGATAAAGCTTTTTATAGCCGTCCTCTTCAGCCTTAACTAGCTCAACAGGCTGTCCTTGAGTAGCTACTGAAAGCATGGTTAACTTTAACTCTTTTATTTTTGCCTTCAGGTTTTCAAACCGTGATATTTGCCACTCATCAACTAACTCTTGCTGAGATTTGTCTTTGACGTAAGACTGGCACAAAACAAGATCAATTTGATGAAAAACCTTAGCGTAGAGGTCATGAATGAATCCCCCTCTTGAAGCATATCTATTTTCTAAGTTAGACGACCAAAAATCATGCCAATCTGAAAGAGATTTAAAATGGTTGGGATTTTCAAGAAAAACCCCTTCTTCTTGAATAAATTCTATGAGGTCTTCAATTTCTTTGTAGAGTTGCGTATAACCTTTCTCTTTTTCTCTAATTGGGTTCCGGGATGCTTCTGTTGCAACCGCAATCATAATTGATTGCAACTGTTGAATTTTGGCGAAAAGTTCTTCAAGTTGTGCGGGGGGTTCCATAGACAAAATTCAAGTCTTTTTCAAATCTCCATTTGCAAGACTACACTAGCAACTGTGTCTATTCCTGATTGCGTAGACTCTCTATATGCTTTATTAGCTGATTTATTTGACTGTCTCTGTCGCGATTCCACTCACGAGACCAAATTCTGTAAATGCGCCAGCCTAATTTTTGTAGAACTTCTTGGCGGAGGCGATCGCGATCGCGTGCTGTGGGATATTTACGATAAGTTGCTCCATCACAGACAATGCCTAAAAGACACTCTTCTGTTTCTGGCTTGAGGTTATCTATCAACACTAAGTCGATTGGATAAGCTGAACGACCTACCCGTTTCTTCACTGCATATCCTTTTTCTGTGAGAACCTGATAGATATCTTCTTCAAAGTCTAAGTCAGACACGTCATCATCAAGTTTTTTATCTAGATTTTTACCGCTACTTTGAGCGTATGCAAAATACTCTTTAAGCAATGCAGCTTGTGAACTTACTTCGGAGCGAAAATCCCCCTCTTTAATCGAAGCGACTAAAACAAACTTACATCTAGCGCGAGTTATTGCAACGTTTAGTCTTCGTCTTCCTACATCCTGTTGATTTCTACTGAGGTAACCAAACTTGTGATTCAATTTATCCTGGTTTTCCTTATCAAAACCAAAGCCAAAGCTTAGGAAAATCACATCTCGCTCATCACCTTGAACCTCTTCTATTGGTTTGATAAAGAACTTACCTGAGTTGTCTTGAGAAAATTCTTCTATCTCTGGATACTGAACGATAATTCGGTTGAGTTGTTCGCTAATGGCTTTTGCCTGTTGTTTACTTGAGGTAATAATACCCAACGATTGCTGAGGGTAATCCCGAAAATGCTGTACTGTCAGCTTTGCAACTTCCTCCGCTTCCAGGATATTGTCTCCGCGACCACCACGATCATATATTCCCCCTTCAACGTAATGAAAATACACACCTCGGCTAGCATCCTTCACAGGGTTGGGGAAAGAAACGAGTTTTGAATTGTAAAATTTTTGGTTTGAGAAGGTAATCAGGCTTTCGTCTTGGCTGCGATAGTGCCACTTTAACTCAACGTTTTTCATAATTGATAAAGCGGAACACTCATCGAGCAAACTTTCATAAACTTCTTCATCTTCATCGTTGCTATCATCGGAAGCTGTACTTTTAAAGTAAGAGGTTGGTGGTAGCTGCTGGTTATCTCCGACAACAATGAGCTGCTTTGTTCGCATGATCGAAGATACTGCATCTTCAGTACAAACTTGGGAAGCTTCGTCAAAGATAACAACATCAAACTCCACTGCGTCGGCGTCTACATATTGACTAACTGCTAAAGGACTCATTAGCCAACACGGCTTGAGGGTAGTAACAAGTTGAGGAGCATTTTTGATGAATTGACGAATTTTTTGTTGTCCCTTTTGCTTTCTATTTTCTCTTTTTAGCAACTCCCATTGTTGCTCTCCTTCTGGCTGTGTTGACCACTCTTGCCAAGATTCGGCATGGAGTTGTCTCAAACGTTGCATTGCGACTTGGTACTGTTGTTTATCTCTCTCGGAAAATTCATTTATTTTCCGCTCGTGCAAATCCTGGTAAAAGTTTCGTAACTCTGAATTGTCAGAATGTATGTGTTGCAGCCAATTTTCATAAACGCCTTTTTGTAAAACTGCAAACCAATTTTCTGGTGGAATCTTAGAATTCTGCAGCTTAGATAAAAAATCTTTGGTTCCAAGAGCTTCCAACTGGTGCATAATGTCTTGATAGTCCGACCACTGTTGGAATAAATCAAGATCCTTATAGGCTTGTTCTCGGCGGAAATGTTCGACTTTTGTCAATGGTTCTTTTTCCAATACACCCAGTCCTGTTATCCGTTCCAGAGGAAAGTGTTCTCTTAAGAATTTGAAGCCTTCTTTAATCTGGTTTAACGAAGTTTCCAAATTTTTGAAAAATTCCCTTAGCTCCTGATAGCGTTCTCTTAAGGCAATAACTTCTCTTACTACCTTTTTATCTAGTTGGCGCTGTTGATTAAGTATTTCCAACCATTCAAGACCTCGCTTGATGCCTTCCAAATCCGTCATTTGGGCATCAAACGAAGAACCAAAAGCTTTACGAGGCTTATATTGTGGGTCTTGTAATGTATCTAAAATATTTTGGCGTTCAATTGCTTTTTCAATGTCTGCAATTAATTCTTGCTCAGAAACTTGATGTTGGTCTTGCCGGAGGGCTAGGAGGCGTTGACGTTCGCGCTTCTTAGCATTACGCCATTGCCAATAAAATGGTTGAAGAAAGAAGAAAAATCCTGTAAATTTCCTTAATAAAAGTCTCCTAATTTCTAAGAAGTCGAAATTGATAAATTCCAGAGTATACTTAGCATTTAGTTCAGAATTAATACTTTGGTAATTCCTAATATCTGTTTCTAATTCAGAAAACAAGCGTTGCAGATAAAGCACATCTGTTGAAAGTGACCAACTTTCGATTCCTGAGGGAGCGTCAAGAATATGTGCTACTGCTGGCTGTAACAGTTTCAAATCGGAAAAGGTTTGGAGTGGTTCCTTTATTTTTAGTAGTTGCTTCAATGAAACTGCTGTATCTTGAGCAAGTTTAATTCCTCTACTGAGATTGTCAAGATTAGTACGCAAATCTTTATTAATATCAGACGACCAAGACTGAGACTGCAGCGGACTACTTGACCATATCGTTTTTTGTCTTCCCCGAAATATAGCCTGGAATTTACCAAGATCTTCCAGTAATTTTTTTGCGTCCCATAATCTTGTTTCTGACCAATCTTGAAGATTAGAAAGATTAAACTCTAAGGCAGGAATTCCTTCTCGGTTCAGCCTGAGAATTTCGCCGTACAGGTCAAAAGCGCATTTATTTAATGGTTGTTCCCGTTTATGTAGACCTACTGCATGATTATTGAGGATTTGCCGACAGTCACGTAGAGGTTTAAAGAATGTCTCCCAATCTCGCTGTTGTGATTCGTTTCTTTGTGAAAGTTCAGTGACAGTTTTATCTAGTTCATGGAAGAAGTCTTTTGGTTTCGTTGTTCCTTGATGATGTAAATTTAAACAAGCATCTTCTAGCTTGCTGTCTTTAAGTCGTTGAAAGACAACTTGTAGAGCAGTTTGCTTTTCCGCAACTAGAAGCACTTTCTTATTTTTGCCGATTAACTCAGCGATGATATTGACAATCGTTTGGCTTTTTCCTGTACCTGGAGGTCCCTGCACTACACAGCTAAGTCCGTTCTTTGCAGCTTCTATGACTAGTTGTTGGCTAGAGTCTGCGTCGCATATTTGATAAATCAATGAAGGGTCGATTTTATCAAGTTCTTGCTCTTGAGGAATAGCGAGTTTCTTGACATTATCAGGTGTTCGTTTTACTAGCCCTTTCAGTATGGGATGGTTAGCTATTTTCTCCTGATTTTGTTCCAGGTCTTGAATCATTGCTGCTTTTGCATCCTGGAACAAAGTTATGTGTGCTGTTTCTTCTATTTTCCAGTCAGGCTGTTTGGCTATCGCACTACGAACTGCATCTAAAAAACTCTCATAGCCCAATTTCTGGACTTTCTCGCTATCAGGCAGCGTAATATTAAATTCTTCACATAACTTGTTGACTAAAATAAAGTTAACAGAAATATCATCATCAGTAGAGTAAAGTGTAAATTCTGGTAATTTTCTGCCTTTCTTTTCCAATTTTACTGGAACGAGCAAGATTGGAGAAACATACTTTTCCTCGCGTTTTTCGGGGTTAAACCATGTTAAAGTACCAAGGACAAGAAAGAGACTATTGAAACCCTTCTCCTCCAAGCTTGATTTTGAACCATCACGAAGGTCATTTAGAAGCTTCATCAGGTCGGTACCAGTCTCCTTAGTTTCCAGTTGACTGAAAGGCAATGAGTTAGCTTCGTCTCCTGCAAAATTTTTATATAAAAGTGAAGAGGGTGTAAGAATATTAACTACTGGTTTTTTATTTTTGCGGGAATCAAGTAAAGGATTACTGTTTGAGTCGCCAGCAAGTTTTTTCTTCCAAATCTTTATTTTTTCTTGGATTTCCTGAGTTTCCGAGGTACCCATTCGCTTTTGATTGGTAGTGCTGTAGAAGAATTATCTTGTATATTAATACTTCTATTGTAAGTAAGATTTCGGAAAAATATGCTCATTTTTTAAAAATCGCGGATACAGCAGTTGCGATTCCTACGGACTACACCTTTAAAAGTCCCAGTCTACCTAGCGATTTTATATGTAAAGTCTCTAAGAGGGTATTTATGAAATAAGTATTACTCCCTTCCCGGTCTAAGATTACCTATCTTCTTTTTCTTCTTCCTTCGTGTCCTTCGCGTCTTTGTGGTTCGTTAAATTAGGTATTCTTCTGGCGGGAAGGGAGTAAGTAGGAGAGGCAAATGCGCTTTCGTGGATGTTCCTCCCCATCAAACTTCAGATCGGCCCAAGCCGCTAATGTTGAGTTATCACTTTATTGCCGTTGTGTTAAGGCTATGTAAGGATTTGAGAGTTTGAGTCACTGAGAATTTGCCTTAATGCAGCAATTGATTGGTGCGTTACGACGCATTCAGATTTTTTTTACTAGTAATTTATACTCGTGCGTCGTGACACACCCTACAAGAATTTTATCTTTATATTTATAAACACGCTCTAATTGATGCTTTCCTAACTCTTCCTCCTCACCCTCTGTTTTCCTACAAAAACCCTATCTTGTTATTTCGACATCACCGCAAGGTTTTAAGGTACCGATAATATGCATAATGGTTCTTGTGTGTGTATCGTAATCGTACAATAAACCTTTTTTTCTCAGAGTTTATACGGCTTTTTTGCCGTATAAATATTTTAATGAACGTATTTATATTTACATAGTTTTGTTTTTTCACGCTAACTTCATCCTAGTGTTCCATCACTAAATATCAAGCACTACCCTGGAACTCCCCGGTTGAGAAATACAAATCAACACTGAACCTTGATCAATTGCAGCAGTTGGTTCTTCCTGATAAGCAACCTCACCTGCATTGATTTTACACATACAAGTCCCACAAATACCCGCACGACAACTATAGGGAGGATTAATATCATTCGCTTCCGCAAATTCGAGAATGCTGCCATCTCCCTGCTTCCAGGTTAAGGTTTGACCTGATTTTGCAAAGACAATCTCTGCCTCTTGCACTTCCTCACCTATACTTGCAGCAGGGGGTTGATTTTCGGATACAACTTTCATCGGTTTACCGAAAGCTTCAAAGAAGATTCTACTGTCAGGTACTCCCGATTCCTTGAGTCCTTGCATAATAGATTGCATAAAGGATGGAGAACCACACAAGAAATACTCTGCTTCTTGCCCAACTAACTGCTTAATGAGGGCAGCATCGACATAACCAACACTGTGGTAGTGTCCTTCATCTTCAGGAGTGGGACGGCTGTAGCGAAAATGCACATTTAGGTTGGAATTTTGTTGGGCTAAACCCGTAACCTCTTCTCGGAAGGCGTGAAATCTACCATCTCTAGCACCATGTACAAACCAAATCGGACGGTTAGGGTTGAGACGAGTTACAGCTTTCGCCATACTCATCATGGGAGTAATACCAACACCATTGCTAATCAGCACAGCAGGGATGGATTTTTTAAGATCTAAAACAAACTTGCCGTTTGGTGGTTTCGCTGGAATGATTGAACCTTCCTGAATGCGATCGTGCATAAAGTTAGACGCTACACCAGGGGGTACATCTAAACCTTTGGGAGTAGGTTCACGCTTAATAGATAGACGATAATATTCACTTAAGTCAGAGTAATCAGAAAGCGAGTAGGTGCGAATCACAGGTTTATTCTGTCCCGGAATGTCCAGCTTGATTGTTAAGAATTGCCCCGGTTGAAAGTTAGGAATTTCGCCCTTATCTTCTGGTTGCAAGTAGAAAGAAGTAATTTCCTCACTCTCTTTCACCTTGCGAACAACTACAAAATTTCGCCAATCTTTCCAAATCTTGCTGCTGGGTGTTACTTCTGTAGAAACTGATGTTTCCTGACTTGCCTGACTCGTCATGACTAAGCCAAAGATAGCACCGCAACCTGTTCCTAAAAGTGAGGAATAAACTCCAACACCAAAAGCAGATTTATCTTTGGAATTAGTTAGCCCAATAGCCACACCAGAAACGATGGTAACTACTGAAAATGCAATACTTGCAGCCGTCGCACTTCTGATAAGAGGATTTTTAATTTGTCGAATATTTTCTAACATTCCCTGTCTCCTGTTCATCTGTTGACATTAACTAGTACGTAACGGTTGAAATAAAGCAACCATGTAAAATAGATAAAAAGCTGGCTGGTCAGATTTTGCTAACTGAACGGCACAAAATGAGTTTCAGCAGACAAGACTTCTCTTGCACAGCTAATTATTACCAGAGATGTTTGACTTGGTAGTAAAAAATATTTTAATTTCATGATGATAAATTTATCGATGCAGCATCAATTAGCGGTGAAAGTTTTAACTTGAACTTTAAATTGATTGTTGCTTGAATAATTAGTCTACAGATTATGATTATTTAAGAATTTCCGTCTATAAGCCTTATATTTTCTCTAGAAATATTTTATGATTTTCTCAGCTAATTTTAACTTTTTTGTCTATAGGATTCCTATTTGATTTTTGAACGGAACTCAGTACTGTTCCCTGTTCCCTGTTCCCTGTTCCCTGTTCCCTGTTCCCTCTCTCTACGAGTAATTCAGAAGTCAAACCGAATTCCTATATATAGCAATCCTATTTGATTGGTGAAAATTGAGAGGCACAGATCCCCGATTTCGCAAAAGTTCTTGGGGATCTTGTTTTTCATAAATGATTTCAGACGGCTATATGTATAAAATCATGCTTGTTAGATGCAACACCATCGCCGCTCTAGGTACAAGAAGCTGTTACGCCTACAAGTTGCACTATGGGGAGTGAGGGAGTGAGGGAATGAGAGAGTGAGGCAGAGGGTTTGACGTTTTTGTTCAAAGTTAAAAATATGCAAATTAAAAGCGCGACAGCTTAGTCAATGTTTGGGTTGACAGCTAGTTATCGCCTCTTGCAATAACTCACTATCCACATCCCACCATTCTTGTAACTCAATCAAAACTGGATAAAGTCTTGCATCTTTTATTTCTTTTGCTGCTTCAACAGATAATCTGCCCACACAGCCACAGGAGAGTTCTGCTATTAATGGATTAATGACTCGCTCATCTTTTCTAATAGCTAAACCCAACAATGCTTCTCCACGGATTTCAGCGATGGTGTCTTCTTCCCCCGTCTCCAGAATCACACGTTGAAATAAAGCATCTCGAATGGCTTGCGTATCAGTTTCTATTTGAGAACCCAAACCAAAAGTTGCCCAATTCCTGATATCTTCATCCTCATCATAAGATAAATCAATCAGTGCCTGAATTGCCAATTCGTCTTCTTGGCATAGCAAGCCTAAAACAACTCCCATACGGACATTTACATCTCTGTGGCTTTTTAACTTGACTAATGGTACAACGCCTCTTGAATCCCCTAAATGTCCGAAAGCATATCCAATAGAAGAAAGAACATTTGGGTTTTCTTCACTCTTACATAAATTTAAAAGAATTTCCCCACATTCTTTTGGATAACTTCTTTCTGGTATTCCTAAATATCCTAATATATCAACTCCTAAACTTCTTTCCTCTGGATTTTGACTTTCAGACAATCGTGATGCTGCTTGAAATTCCTCATCACTCCCACGCGAGCGAAAAATCCACACTAAATCCCAATAAGTCTCATCATCTTCTTCAGTTAGTGCCAATTTGACTAACTCTTTTGTACTTCGTAGGTCATTTTTTAAGTTTTCAAAATAATTATTATTTGCGTTCATATCAGATTTAATTCCCCTAGATATGACCAGTACTTATCGGCTTAAAGGTAAACTGTTCAGTAAGCGTTCTAATTTAATAGGCAGATTGGTCGTCATTTTTCAATAATAAAGTATTAGACAAATCTCCATAGCAAAGGACAACTATGATTAAAATCCTCCATCTCTCCGACATCCACATGGGAAGCGGATTCTCCCACGGACGAATTAATCCTGAAACAGGAATTAATACACGTTTAGATGATTTTGTCAATACTTTGTCTCGATGTATTGACCGAGCGCTAGCAGAACCAGTGGATTTGGTTGTATTTGGCGGTGATGCTTTCCCTGATGCGACACCAGCGCCCTACGTACAAGAAGCCTTTGCTGGTCAGTTTCGCCGTCTAGTCGATGCAAACATCCCTACAGTCCTGTTGGTGGGAAACCACGACCAACACACTCAAGGACAGGGTGGTGCTAGTTTATGTATTTACCGTGCCTTAGGAGTTCCGGGAGTTATTGTAGGTGATACCTTAATGACTCATCGCATCCAAACCCGCAATGGAAGTGTGCAGGTTATTACCCTTCCTTGGCTAACCCGTTCCACGCTGATGACTCGCCAGGAAACCGAAGGTGCATCTGTAGCGGAAGTTAACCAACTGCTGACTGAACGTCTACGGGTTGTTCTAGAAGGAGAAACTCGCCGACTTGACCCCAATGTGCCAACTGTTCTTTTGGGTCATTTGATGATGGATAATGCAAATTTGGGAGCTGAGCGCTTTTTAGCAGTTGGTAAAGGCTTTACACTTCCTCTATCTTTGCTAACGCGACCTTGCTTTGATTACGTAGCCCTAGGACACGTCCATCGCCATCAAAACTTAAATAAATCCAATAATCCTCCCGTGATTTATCCAGGGAGTATTGAGCGGGTGGATTTTAGCGAAGAAAAGGAGGACAAGGGCTACGTTATGGTAGAACTGGAGAAAGGTCGTGTTCAATGGGAATTTTGTTCTTTACCAGTTCGGGCTTTCCACACAATTGAGGTGGATCTCTCTAAAGCTGAAGATCCACAGGCGGTGATCATGAAAGCCTTAGGCAAGCGTGATATCCAAGATGCTGTTGTGCGGCTGATTTACAAACTTCGCTCAGAGCAGTTGGATTTGATTGATAGCGCCTCGCTGCATACTGCTTTAAGTTCAGCGCATACCTACACCATTCAACCAGAATTGGTTAGTCAGTTAGCTCGACCCCGTGTTCCGGAATTAAGCGCGAGTAATAGCATCGACCCGATAGAAGCGTTAAGAACTTATTTGAATAATCGGGATGATCTCAAGGATATAGCCGCATCAATGCTGGAAGCAGCACACAATTTACTAGCAGATGATGTGGAAGTATGGCTAGAATCAGCTACCACAGAATAAGAATGTCAAAATGATCTGTCGGTGAAAGGTAGAGATGCTTAGCTACGTCTGCTGTAAAATTTAAGGTCAATTAGTGATTAATCTGGCAAAATTGCAATATTCTAAACTTTGTGGTTAATTTTTTTTCCACACAGTGAGGATCAAAAATATAGTTGTCAGGTGGACTTTCTATGTTCCTCTACCCACAGATTAAACAATTTTTACTTGGTAAAATATTACCGTTCTGTGATATTTCCTATTGTCAAATTTGTCGTCAGTCAGTTTGAAGAGCGTTACCGTGAAACTTACACAACCGTGATTATTCCTGCGTTTGTGACTCGTAATTGGTGGGAAGGTCTTTTGCACAACCAAACAACTTTGTTTTTGAAAACTGCTTTACGGGCTAAAAAGAGTCGAGTTATCACAACTGTTAGGTATTACTTGTAATAGTTCCGTTTTACCCTGAAGCCCGGTTTCTCCAAAAGCCGGGTTTTGACATTTTTAGGTTTAATATCAGGTTCGGATAATCACTTATAATTAATTTGGGAATCGTTGCGTGTATCTATGACCTATGCCAAAACGTATTGCGCTGGCAGAACACTTAAGCTCAGAAGAACTATATAGGCGGTATCGTGAAGCAACGGATGTAGTGGAACGCAGCCACTACCAAATAATTTGGCTGTTGGCGACTGGAAAAACACCACTGGAAGTATCACTCTTTACAGGGTATAGCCGGATTTGGATTTATCAAATCGTGCGTCGTTATAACGAAAAAGGACTGGATGCGATCAGCTTCGCTGGCCCCCTGCTGGGGCATCGCTGACCTGCGACGTCAAAACTCAGGCAAAGAGTCATTACTCAGTGACGAGCAACAAGCACAGTTATGGCAGGTTCTACAGTATCCAGCACCGGATGGTGGATTGTGGAATGGTCGAAAAGTTGCAGATTGGTTAAGTGAAATAACCGGACGTAGAATCAGCCGTCACCGTGGATGGGAGTATTTACAACAAATGACTTTTCGTCTTCGTGTTCCGCGACCAGACCATCGTGTTGCTGACCCAGTGGAACAAAACGAGTGGAAAAAAAACTACATAAAGAACTCGAATTTTTGCAATCTAAATATCCTGATGCCGATATAGAGGTTTGGAGCCTGTCTCTTATACACATCTAGATGTGTATAAGAGACAGATATAGAGGTTTGGAGCATGGATGAACATCGTTTAGGGCTTCATCCAATCTTGCGTAGAGTTTGGACTCCAATTGGGGAACAGCCAGTTGCCGAAGTCCAACAAAAATACGAGTGGTTATGGCTTTACGGTTTTGTACACCCAGAGTCAGGTGAAACATATTGGTGGATTCTACCCCGAGTCAGCACAGAATTATTTAATCGTGTACTTGCAGACTTTGCCCGCGAATTTAATCTTGRTGCTAACAAACAAATTCTCCTAACTGTTGACCAAGCAGGTTGGCATACAAGCAATGATCTCATCCTTCCAGATGGAATTCACTTTTTCCCCATGCCTGCCTATTCCCCTGAATTACAACCAGCAGAACGACTGTGGCCGCTCACAAATGAAATTGTTGCCAATCACTCTCCCCACACCTTAGAGGAGTTAGAAAAATTGTTAGTTTATCGTTGCCAACAATTACTTGAACAACGTGATTTTATTCGCGGGTTGACTTGCTACCATTGGTGGCCGATGACCAGGGCAATTTAATTATAAGTGTTCATCCGAACTTGATATAAGTAGATAGGTGGAAATAAACACCAGCTATGTTAAAAAATGTAAAAACGCCTCAAACCCTTACTAATGACTAATGACTGCCAAAACATCGTTAACTTTATTTTAACGACCTACTTACGCAAGAACTCTCTACCCTTGAGGTAAGCCCAGAGGGTATGCCTACCGCACCCCGCATCGGCGCAATCCTCGCCATCTTCCTTAAACTGATCCTTAAATTTAAAGTTTTAATGAGACTTTCTTTCATTAATTCTGATTTTAGTGTAAGCTCTTTTCTACAGTTGTTAAATAAAATTCTCAACAAACTTCAGACAGGCGTAAAATGACAACTTCTACACCTCCGTTGTCGGTGCAGCAAGACTTGACCAACTCACCTTGGTGGGCTGGTAACTTTCGTCTCACCAATCTATCAGGTAAATTACTGGACGCTCATGTTGCCCATCCTGGATCGATTTTGTTATGGGCTAAGGAAATGACGCTGTTTGAGGTGTCTCGCTTCAATCCTCATCAGCCAATGTATGAACAATAGCGAACAGTTAATTGCTAACTTCTTTTATTACTGTTAGCTATTCACAAGCTTCACGAGAAATTGAGAACTCTAATTACTTACAGGATAAATAAATGTCTAAACAACCAGAAGCCATTTGGTTGAACACAAGCCCTAGTTTGTTATGCTTTGCTCAACCATTGTTGCGTGAACTGTCACGTTCTGTAACTATTGCCCAGTGGGAATATACTCAAACTCAGGATGAACCTAGTTCCTTAGATGTTGCAACACTGCTGGTGGATGATTATCTTCAATCAATCAATCAACCTGTGCATTTGATTGGTCATAGCACGGGAGGATTACTAGGACTACTATATACACGTCGATATCCTGAAAAAGTTAAATCTTTAACCCTTTTAGCTGTGGGTGCTGATGCAGCCCTTGACTGGCAAGCTCATTACTATAGCCATCGCCCATCCTTAACTCGGGAAAAAATTCTTAATGCAATGGTGTATAACTTATTTGGCTATCAAAATGAACACGCACTCAAGCGTCTAGAGAAGATTTTAGAACGAGATTTAGATTGCTCGCTTTCACCTCACTCCCTGTTTAAACAACTAAGCATGGTTCCCAGTCCAGTCCCTGCGCCTTTAATGGTTTGTGGTAGCACTAACGATATCATTGTAGAACCTGAGGCTTTGGAAGGATGGCGACCGTTTTTGATGGAGGGCGATCGCTACTGGGAATGTCAAAAAGGACGGCATTTCTTTCACTTCTTCCAGCCGACTCTCGTAGCAGAACAGATTCTCGACTTCTGGCAATCTCTATACAAAATCTCTAAAAAACCACTACAGATCAGAAAATAACTCTAGGAGTGTCCATAAAGACGCCTGAAGCACCAAAGTTATCCTGTAGCCAAGCGATCCGCAGTTTGCGCGATTGGGCAAAACCCTAAGTTCAGCCGCAAGGCAACTTAGGGTAGTTTATTAAGAATTGTCTCTGTCTATAATATTGATAAGTTACACTCTTTTCAGATGTTGGCATAGAGCTTGATCAATATTTCATATCTATTACAATGAGCAGTTTCTGTAAAGCTTGTCATCTAAGGTAGGAAAGATTGATAGTTCAGAGAATTTCAGGTGGACATCGTGTATGAGAGTCACATACCAAGATCAGCAAAAACAAACTGCTCTAATTACAGGCGCAGCTAGTGGTATTGGTTACGAATTAGCACACCTTTTTGCCCGTGATTGTTACAATCTTGTCTTAGTAGATAAAAATGGACAAAAACTCTCCGAAATAGCGGAGACATTTCCACAAAAGTTCGGCATTTCTGTGCAAAAAATTGTTAAGGATTTATCTATTCCAACCGCTCCAGAAGAAATTTTCACAGACTTGCAACAAGCACGTATAAAGGTTGATGTACTGGTGAACAATGCTGGATTTGGGAACTATGGGTTATTTCACGAAACCAACCTCACTGCTGAACTGGAAATGCTACAGGTCAATTTGGTATCTCTGACCCATTTAACGAAACTATTCCTAAAAGATATGGTCAATCAAGGCAACGGAACAATCTTAAATGTTGCCTCAACAGCTGCATTTCAACCAGGACCTTTAATGGCGGTTTATTCCGCTACTAAAAGTTATATTTTATTCTTTTCAGAAGCCCTAGCTAATGAGTTAAAGGATACAGGTGTCACTGTGACTGTTCTTTGTCCAGGACCGACAGAATCTGCTTTTCATAAAATAACCGGGATGGCTGACTCTGAACTGCTCAAAAACAAGAAGATGATGAGTGCAGAAACTGTAGCCAAAATTGGCTATAGTGGTTTATTGGCGAAGGCAACTGTTGTGATTCCGGGTGTGAAAAATAAGATACTGGCTGAATTAGTAAGATTTGCTCCCAGAAAGCTAGTGACAAAAGTAGTAAGAAGTATGCATGAGGGTAAAATTAAGTGATCTAATTTCAATCTTATTTTTCTTCAAAAAGATATTTGTGGTACTATAGCAGTCCTAAATTTGTGAACAACAAGATTCCCGATTTCTAAAAGAAGTCGGGAATCTGAGCATGCGCGACTTATGCGCTACGCGCAGGCTATGCCAACACAAATCAAATAGGATTGCTATAGGACTTAAGCATTGACAAAACACCCATTGGCGGCATTCGCCCTTATTTTTGGGTTCACATTGAATCTAAAATTAACGCCACCACGCATGCATGAATGGAAGAAACACTTCACTCCAAAAATCTCTAATTTATAAGGGTTTCGGCTCGTGTTTATTGAAAGAGGTAACTTTCTGGCTTAGGCATTCATCTATATCTTGTGATAAGTCGAGTTGATCCAAAAAAGGAATTGTATCCGGTAACTCATCTTCCAGTAGACGCAGAGGGGGATACAAGTAGGCGATGAAGGTGACAAAGATGCTAAATATACCCATGATGACAAACATCAAACCAATACCGCGACCATGCCCAACACCAATAATTTGCCCAATGCTAGCTGCTCCCAACCCATCAGCAGCCATCAACGGTTCAAAAACTTGGTCAGCTAATGGTCCTGCTATCAGATAAGAAAGCGGCAGAAAACCCTGACTAATCGCAGTACGGAATGCAAAGACCCTTCCCTGTACCTCTGGAGCAACTTTCTTTTGGAAAATGACTTGGATTGCACCATTAACGATTGGAACTATGAAAAATATAAAGAAATTAGAGATAGTAAACAGAATCGGGCTAGGATGCAAGCCAGCTAACACATAGAATAAACCCAAAAAAAACATTGAGATCAATATAATATTGATCTGGCGCTGTAGTCCTCCCCAGAAGCTCATAATAAAACTACTGACTAACATCCCAGAGCTAGCAATAGAAGAGATTGTCCCCAGAATTTGAACCGAAGTGAACGAAAGTACCAGAGGTGTAGTTAGAGCTTCATCGAAACCGATGAGGAAGTTACTGATAGCAATAAATATGACTAACCCAATCAGTCCAGGTCGCTCAATTAAATAATTCCATCCAAAAGACACTTCTTTCCAGAATGAAAAGAAGAACCCTACTTCTTCATTAGCTTCTTTGGTCTGAACTTCAGGGAACTTAACCACTAGCAAACAAACCAGGGCAAAGCACACAGTTGTCAAATCAATGAGAATAACTCCCGGAATTTGAACAGTTGCCAGCAGTGCAGTTGCCAGCACTGGTGAGAGGATTTCCGCAATAGCCAACCTAATCTGCGTCATCGAACTAGCACGACCAAGTTGTTCTTGAGGTACTAGTAATGTAGTGGCTGAAGAATAGGCGAGGGACTGAAAGGCACTGAAGCCAGAACTGATAGCACTAATTAGGCACAAACTCCAGACTTCTAGGTTGCCATTCATAAATAACCAGGCAATGGTTAAGGTACATAGACCAGCGCAGAAGTCACTAATCATCATGATCCAGCGCCGACTCCAGCGATCAACAAACACTCCAGCAATCGGGGAGATAATAATCCCAGGTAAGGTTGTTGATAGAATCAGGAGAGTGAATTGGGTATTTGAGTTAGTATGCTGATAAATCCAAATACTCAGAGCAAAACTGGTCATGCGAGAGCCAACCAGAGATAACACCTGACCAATCCAGATCAATATAAAAACGCTCATGCTTTGAGTTATCTCTCCTTCCTTACTGGAGAAATACTCAGTCCACCTAAATAAAGACAATCCAAATCTGGACTGTTCTTTCAACTCTGGTGGGTTATTTTCTAACATAGCAACATTGACTATTGGTTAATTTGTAACAAAGCCTCATCGTTAAATGTAGCATTTCTTTTTCATTTCCCTGCTACACGGCAGTAAGTATAGTAGTTGGCAGGGTAATAAAGGACTTGCAAAGAAATAACATACCAGATAATCTAGAAGTTTAGCGACTTAAAACGTGGGGATAGGATGTCACTGTAGTTACTTGCTAACTGGTACTTTATTTTCACGCAAGTCCCTGACTCGACAAATGTGCTGTTAACCAAGCCTTACTCGATAGTCTTCATAAGAAAACTGCCGCAAGATCTCGAATGTGCCGTTTTTCTTAAGTATACCGATTGATGGATGAATTACTCCGTTGAACATTGTCGTTTTTACCATCGTATAGTGCATCATATCCTCAAAAATGATGCGATCGCCAACTGACAAGTCGTAATCGAACGCATAATCACCAAGAAAATCTCCTGCTAAACAACTTGAGCCACCCATGCGGTAAGCTTTCTCTCCCTTCTGTGGTTCATGGGTTCCCGAAATAACAGGCTTATAAGGCATTTCTAAACAATCAGGCATATGAGCGGTAAACGATATATCCAAAATGACATTTGTGATATCAGTGGTGGGAATTATATCTCGTACAGTACTTAGCAAAAACCCTGTTTCCCAAGCAACTGCAGAACCTGGTTCCACAATCAGTTCAATATGAGGGTAACGATTGTGAAACGCCTTGAGAACTTTAATCGCATGTGCCATATCATACCCAAGACTCGTCATCAAGTGACCACCCCCAAGATTAAGCCATTTTAGCTGCGGTAGAAAATGCCCGAAAAATTGTTCTATGTGTATGAGGGTTTTTTCCAACTCATGGGAATCGCTCTCACATAAGTTGTGAGATAAAAAACCGTCTATTCCCTGCGGTAACAAAGTACCAAGATGTTCTGGAGAAACACCAAGACGTGTAAATGGTTGACAAGGATTATAAAGCGCAGTCTTAACAGGTGAGTACTGGGGGTTAATCCGAAGCCCTATTGATGGTGGAGAAGGCGATCGTTCAATGAGTAGTCTAAATCGTTCCCATTGACTCAGAGAGTTAAATGTTATGTGAGAAGCATATGTCATAATTGCAGACATATCCTCATCACGATAGGCAGGAGAATATACATGAAGGTCCCCTCCAAATTCTTCCGCAGCTAGTTGCGCTTCCCAAAGCGAGCTTGCAGACGCCCCCTGAAGTGTCTTTCGTATCAGTGGAAAGCTATGAAATAGGGAGAAAGCTTTGAGAGCAAGAAGGACTCGTACAGGTGTTTCTTGTTGCACTCGTTCAAAAACTGCGAGGTTTTGCTCAAGACGTGCTTCTTCCAGTACAAAACAAGGTGATGGGATAGTTGCCAAAACTGAGTTTCTAGTGTCCGTCATCCTCAGTTATCCTCAAATGGAGATGGCTGATCAATCACTTCATGCCAGGGAAGACCAAGAGGTCCTAACAGTTCCATAAAAGGGTTAGGATCATACTGCTCGACATTAAACACTCCCGGCTGTTTCCAGAGTCCATTAACCACCATCAATGAACCGATCACCGCTGGAACACCTGTGGTGTAAGAAATTGCTTGTGCATTAACCTCTTGATATGCCTTAGTGTGCTCACAGTTATTGTATATATAGTAGCTGCGCTCTTTTCCATTTTTAACCCCACGAATATGACAACCAATAGATGTCTGTCCTGTATAATTCTCTGCTAAGGATGAAGGCTCCGGAAGGAGAGCTTTGAGAAACTTCAACGGCACAATCTTAGTTCCCTCATAATCAATTGGATCAATACGTGTTAACCCAAGATTCTGAAGTACTTGAAGATTGTTTATGTAGCTTTCTGAAAACGTCATCCAAAAACGTGCTCTCTTAATAGTTGGAATATGCTTGACCAGAGATTCAAGCTCTTCGTGATAAAGAAGATATGACTCTTTTATACCAATTTCTGGATAAGAGATTGGACGATGAATCGAAAGAGCAGGGACTTCTATCCATTTACCACTCTCATAATACTTGCCAGGTTGTGTTATTTCACGGATGTTTATCTCTGGGTTAAAGTTTGTAGCAAATGCCTGTCCATGATTTCCGGCGTTGCAATCAACAATATCCAGATAGTGAATTTCATCAAAATAATGTTTGAGCGCATAGGCTGTAAAAATTCCCGTTACTCCAGGATCAAACCCACATCCGAGAATAGCGGTTATTCCTGCGTTTTTGTAACGTTCGTGATATTTCCACTGCCAACTGTATTCAAATTTTGCTTCGTCAGGAGGTTCGTAGTTTGCGGTATCGAGATAGTGAACTCCTACCTCAAGACACGCATCCATGAGTGCTAAATCCTGATAAGGAAGTGCCACATTAATGAGAATATCAGGACGAAACTCTTTAAGAAGCTTGACTGTATCATTAACATTATCTGCATTAAGCTCAGCTATCTTGACTTTTGGTGACGAGACACTTTCAGCAATACGATGGCACTTATCAAGTGTCCGACTTGCTAGAAGAATGTGTGAAAACTCTTGTCGTGCAGCACATTTGTGTACAACAACATTCCCTACCCCACCAGCTCCAACTATCATCACTCGTGCCATACTGCAGCTCCTTGTCTAAGTATGTCTCTTGCTTTATATTTTACTAAAACTTCTGACTCCTAAATTTTTTTAATCTAATTGGATTACCTATTTTCTTTTCATATCTGATGATATTTCCTCAATAATTTTGGCTAGGTAATGATTTTAGCTGCTCTATGGAGTAATAATCAAGTTGGAAAAAATCAATACATGAGCTTTTTAGAAGTTAAAGAGCTCAGTTTCTGGATAGTCAACAAGCTTCTTAATGATTTCCTGCAAGTAGCGAAATAGATCTTCGATGGTTTCTGTTTGACAAAAATTAATACATGAGCCTTTTAGAAGTTAAATATCTCAGTTTCTGGATAGTCAACAAACTTCTCAATGATTTCCTGGAAGTAGCGAAATAAATCATCGATAGTTTCTGTTTTGAACGAATCGGTACTACAATACCCTGCGATTTGGATTAATTTAGAATCTGCACCATATGAATAAACATAAAATTCTAGAATAACATCCTCATTCCATAGTTCATTTTCACACGGCACTGATAAAATTTCATAGTTGAGGGACTGACTAGAACAAGGTCTTGTATGCCTAATTATGGAAGGATCCATCGTAATAGAGGCAGTAGGTCTACCCTGGAGTATTTTATTGAATTCCGCCAGCGGCAGTTGCTGATTATTGTTGGCTTCACTAACTGTTTGATTGACTTGTTTTAAAAGGGTAATTCCTGTGTGATGACTATCAAGTTGAGTTCGTAACAATACGTCATTAATAAAGCATCCGAGCATTTTTTCAATTGTCGGTGTATTTCTGTTAGCAGTTGTGGTCAAAACTAGAATGTCGGATTGTCCACTCCATTTGAATAAGAGTATTTTAAAAGCAGTCAAAATGATGGTGAAGATACTAACTCCTTGGGAACGAGCGAGAGTTTTTATATTGGTAACCAAAGTCTCAGGTAGAACTACAGAATGATAAGTTGCTCTTGTACTTTTGGTGGTTAATTGTGGAAAATCAGTAGGTAAGAGACTGGGTGATGTTGAAATATTAGCTAACCTGTTCTGCCAATAAGAAAGCTGTTTTTGAAATAGCCCTTCCTGCCAGCACTTTTGCTGCCAAAGAGCAAAATCTGCATACTGACGAGAAACTTCGGGCAGAGGTGAATGTAAGCCATTTAAAAATGCATGATAAAGCATTTTTAATTCTTGGAGAAAGATACCATAAGACCAACCATCTGTGATGATATGGTGCATGGTTATTAATAGCCAATATTCCTCTTGCGCCAACTGTAGTAATGTTGTTCGCACTAGAGGGCAAGATCCTAAGTCGAAGCGGTGCTTGGCTTCTTTTAGAGCCAGTTTGCGGGCTGCAAGTTCTCGTTTTTCTGGAGGCAAGTGTTGTAAGTCCAATATCACAAGTGGTATAGTCAGAGACTTACTAATGACTTGTACTGGTTGACCATCCTTGATAATAAAGGAAGTACGCAGAATGGAGTGACGGCGAATTATCTCATTGATGCTTTTTTCTAATACCTTGGGCGAAACTGCTGGGGTGACACGTAAAACAACGCGGCTGTTATAGGCGTAACTATTAGGATTAGTCTGCTGATAATGCCAGATAAACTGTTGTGCAATAGACAGCGGTAACTGTATTTCCTGATCTGCGGGCACAAGTGGTGGTAGGGTATCAAAAGCAATACTGCTGAAAGATTCATCTTTCAACCCTGCTTTGGCTATAGTTTCTATCACCTCGCACAGAGAAGCAATGGTAGGTGATGCAAATAGACAGCGTAAAGATATTTCGACAGCAAAAGTCTCGCGCAGTCTCGAAATAACTTGAGTTGCTAATAAAGAATGTCCACCCAACTCGAAAAAGTTATCATGAATACCCACTCGTTCTAAACCCAAGACAGTAGCCATAATGCTGGCGATGATTTCTTCTGTCGGATTTCGTGGAGGAACAAAAGCAGTTTCTCGACTTTCCTGTAAATTTGGTGCTTTTAAGGCGCGACGGTCAATTTTTCCGTTAGGGGTCAGAGGAAAGGCGTTGAGAAATACAAACGCTGTTGGCATCATATATTCAGGCAACTGTTGTTTGAGAAACTGACGCAATTCACTACTCGTCAATGTTTCTGTTTCGCCAACAACATAAGCTGTTAAATATTTATTCCCTGGATCGTCTTCTCGTACAGTCACCACCGTTTGCTGAACTTGAGGATGTTGACTCAGGAGGGTTTCAATTTCTCCCGGCTCAATGCGAAAACCACGAATTTTAACTTGGTTATCAATGCGTCCTAGAAATTCAACATTTCTATCTGGTAAATAACGCGCTAGATCACCTGTCTTATACAATTTAGAATTAGCTTGAAAAGGATGAGGAATAAATTTTTGGTCTGTTAATTCTGGACGGTTGAGATAGCCTATAGCTAAACCTACACCACCAATATGTAATTCTCCAGGGATACCAATAGGAACAGGTTGCAAATACTTGTCTAAAATGTAGATTTGTGTGTTAGCGATCGCCTTACCAATAGGAACTGTTTCCGCTTTTGGTTCTATTTGCTGGACATGATACCAAGTTGCCAAGGTTGTGTTTTCGCTGGGACCGTAAAGGTGTAATACCTGTTGAGGTGCTCCTCCTGCCTCTAACAATTGTCGCACCCGCTTGGTGTCAACAGCTTCACCTCCAAAAAAGAAGTAGCGTAAAGCTCGAAATGCTAACGGTACTTCTTGAATCATTTGGTTAAATAGTGCTGTAGTAAGCAACAGGATTGTAATTCCCTCAGTTTGTAAGCTACTAGCAAAATCTTGCGGTGAGAGGACTATTTCTCTTTCCAGAATGACTAACTTAGCACCATTGAGTAATGCTCCCCAAATTTCAAAGGTAGCAGCGTCAAAGGAGATATTAGAAACTTGTGCGATGATATCTTTTGATTGAAAATCTATATAATCCGTATTTCGTACTAATCGTACCACCCCGCGATGGAGAATCATCACACCTTTAGGTTGACCTGTTGACCCTGATGTGTATATGACGTGAGCCAAATTATCGGCGGTAGTCTCACAATTTAAGTTATCCTGGCTCTCTTGGCAAATGACAGACCAGTCACTATCTAAACAAATCTGCTCAACAGTGGTGAATTGTCCACATAGCTGCTGTTCTGTCAACAGTAAAAAGGCTTGTGCGTCTTGGACCATAAACGCCAAGCGATCGCTGGGATAGGTGGGATCTAGAGGTAAATAAGCACCACCAGCTTTGAGAATGCCTAGCATGGCTACGATTATGTTAGGGGTTCGCTCTAAACAAATTCCCACCAAAGTTTCTTTACTCACACCCAATGAGCGCAAATAATGTGCTATTTTGTTGGCACGGGTGTTTAACTCCCGATAGGTGAGTTGTTGATTTTTGAATCCTACCGCTACCGCATTAGGCGTTTTTTCTACTTGCTCCTCAAATAATTGATGGATACATTTGTGAGGATAATTAGTTTGGGTATGATTCCATTCAATGAGTAATTGATGCTGTTCTGCTGCTGTTAGTAATGGTAATTGCCCTACACGCTCGTTTGGATTGGTAGCGATCGCTTCAACTAAGATTTGAAAATGCCCTGCCATCCTTTGAATAGTAGTAGCATCAAACAGGTTGGCATTATACTCAAACGTCCCCTGAAGTTGCGATTCTGCTTCTTGTAACGATAGGGTTAAATCAAACGTGGCACCAGCTGTTGGTTTATTGAGTTCCATCACAGTGGTTGTCAACCCCAGCAGTTCCAATTCCTCCTTGGGAACATTTTGCAGAATGAACATCACTTGGAACAGAGGACTGTAGCTGGCGTGTCGCTCGGGTTGAAGTGTTTTGACCATATGATCAAAGGGAACATCGGGGTGAGCATAGGCATCGAGAGCGACTTGGCGCACATGGGCTAGGAGTTCTGCAAAGGTTGGATTGCCCTGTAATTGGATGCGTAACGCCAAGGTATTGACAAATAAACCAATCAATGGTTCTGTCTCGACAGGGTGGCGATTGGCAACGGCAGTACCAACAACAATATCCTCAACACAACTGTAGCGGGAGATTAAGGTTGCAAAAGCCGCCAGCAGTGTGATGTACAAGGTTGTCTTTCCGGTCAGCCTCTTCAGTTTCTGAGTTAAGTCAGCACTGAGGCGAAACGGCACAATACCTGCCTGAAAAGTTTGAGTTGAAGTGCGGCGACGGTCAGTGGGAAGTTCTAGAATGCTTGGAGCACCTGTCAGGTGTTGCTGCCAGTAGTTAAGCTGCTTGGCTATGGTGTCCTCATTGAGCTGTTGACGCTGCCAGTGGGCGTAATCAGCATACTGAATCGCCAAGTTTGGTAAGGGTGCATGAGTTCCCGTGAGGAACCCCTGGTAAAACACAGACAATTCCTTGAAGAAAACCTGCACAGACCAGTCATCGCTGATGATGTGGTGCATCACGACCTGCAGAAGATGAGTTTCCTGCTCCAGGCGGATGAGTAGCACCCGCAGCAGTGACTCTCCTGTGAGATCGAAAGGGCGGGTTTGGGCTTCAGTAATCATTCGTTGCGCTTCTGTAGCGCGAACGGTTTCCGGCAGGTCATGTATATCGAAGACGGGAATGGTAAAGGGAGTATTGGGAGCAATTACTTGCACTGGTGTGCCATCAATCACCTTGAACCTAGTGCGTAAAATCTCATGACGTTCAATAATAGAGGAGATGGCTTGCTCCAACACTGTAGCGTCGAGCCGTCCCTCTAAACAGAATACTCTGGCTAGGTTGTAGGCAGCGTTAGCTCCTTCCAACTGTTGAAGAAACCAAAATCGCTCCTGTCCGCAAGACAAGGGAAGATAACTAGTTCTCTGAACTGGTTGAATCTTCTCTGCACAAGAGTCGAAGGTACCCTCAGTCTGGCTAAGGAAAGACAGAATTTCCGCTTTCCGCTCCCGCAGTTGTGTCAACAGGTCTGCAGTTAAAATTCCCTTAGCGGCTCGATAACGCAAGCTATCACCCTCAGCCCAAACCTTTACATTAAGCTGCCGCAATTCTGATAACAAACTCTCTACTGTTTTCACAGCGCTCCCTCCTCGTATTCATCTGTGTTGTCCTCAACAGAAACCTGTGTTGCTGGAGTCGTCCAACGAACGGTCTCAATTCGCTCCGCAAGTTCGGCGATGGTTGGCAATGTAAATAGAGTTTGTAGAGGCAACTTCACAGAGAAAGCATGAGGGAGGCGGGCAATTACTTGAGTTATGAGTAAAGAATCGCCTCCAAGTTCAAAGAAGTTGTCATCAATGCCAATCGGTTCTTGTTTGAGAACTTGAGACCAAATTTCAGCGAGTTGCTGTTCAATTGGGGTGCGCGGCGCAACGAAATTTGCTAACGGCTCAAGTTGAACCTGATCTGGGGCGGGTAAAGCACGGCGATCAACTTTGCCAGTGGGCGTTAAGGGTAGAGCCTCTAACGTTATATAAGTCGAGGGAACCATGTAGCTGGGTAAGCTTTCACAGAGCAAGCGTCGGATCTCGCGGATAGAGGGTAGCTGTTTTAGTGCGCTCGGCACAATATAAGCTACTAGACGTTCTTCACCCAAATGATCTGGTAATGCTAAGACAGCAGCCTCTCGAATCAGGTTAGTGTTGAGCAACGCCATCTCAACTTCTGCAACTTCAATTCGGTAACCCCTGACTTTCACCTGGAAGTCTTTTCTACCTAAGTGTAAAAGACAGCCATCTGGTGTCATACATCCCAAGTCACCTGTTTTATAAAGCCGTTTATCCCCACCGTCTGAATCTGGTAAGAAGACTGCTTGGGTTATCTCTGGTTTTCGCCAGTAACCCACAGACAGATAACTACTTTTAACCACGATTTCACCAATCTGGTTAAAATCAACTGGTTTACCTTGCTCATCAATTAGCAAAACCTCAGTATCTTCAACGGGGTAGCCAGCTGGTACAGTACTGCCAATAATTTCGGTATTCTTGTCAATAAAATACTGCCGAATTGGGCTGATTTCCGTGCTTCCTAAATTGGCAACCAAGACACAATCATCGGAGAAATGCTGCTTGTAAAGTTCTGCATCTTTCTTGTAGATTGTCTCACTTCCCAACTGAATCAGCCGAAGTTTGGGAAACTTCTCTTGTCCGGTTAGAGTGTTGGCAAAATGGCGAAACAAGGTCGCAACTGCGAAAAATACGGTTATTTCTTCCTGCTGCAAAAAGTTACTTAAATTTGTCAGTCCCTCACGTTTAACATCAAATGGCAAAACCGTTCCACCGTTGAGCAAGGCGCAGTAGATATCGCGAACAGCACCAGTAAACGTTGGGGACTGCAAAAGCGCTAAACGATCGCTAGCACAAATGTGACCGGTGTTGGTGTAGTTCATCGTCAAATGCAGGACGTAACGATGATTTTGGATGACACCTTTGGGCTGCCCGGTTGAGCCGGAAGTATAAATTATATAAGCAAAATTATCGGGTTGGATGGGTAAATTTAGGTTTTCCGTGGAGAGCGTTGTATCAAGTTCGTCAATATTGAGGATTTGCAGCCCACCGTAATTCAACTCCAAGGCTTGCGAGATATGCTTGCTATCAGTTATAAGTAAATTCGCTTGCAAATCTTCTAAGATATAGCTATTTCTTGCCTGTGGTAGTGAAGTGTCTAGCGGTACATAAAACTTTCCAGTTTTCAACACACCCAGCATTGCAGCAATTATCAAAGCACCACTTCCAAATAACAGTGGAATTGGTTCTGCTCCACGACCGCGCTGAGTTAAGATAGCCCTGGCTATGCGATTGGCGAACTGATTCAGGGCATTATAGGTGAACGTATGCTCCCTGGTTTTGATCGCAATACGTTCGGGATACATATGTACTTGTTTTTGGAAGCGATCGCAAATGGATTGTTCTACATCTTCCTTGTTGAACTTTATAAATAGGTTAGTTGGACTGACGTGACACCTCTGCATCAACTGTTGGAACGAGTTATTCATCGCAGTTCGCAAAAAGGAGTAGTAAAGATTTGGATGAGGATATCTGTATAGAGGATATTGATCCTGAGATTTTAGGCACGCATTAAGTTAATGTAATTTCAATCTGCACTTGCGCCTTAAGCCACTCCATATATCTTCTCATTGATCTGCTTCATAACTTCACCTTTGCGACGTAAATAATTTTGGAAGATTTGACTTGCAACTTCAAGGTTAATGTCAGCTAACGTCGCACGATAATAGTGTTCAAATGCGGCACAAGCATGGGCAAAATGATGCTTTTCAGTACCCCCATTGTGAACTGCGATCCAGGCAAGATATCGGCGTGCATCGCTCTTCTGGAGTCCCATGATTTCAATTGCCCACTTCTCGAACATTGGTGCAATGTTCTCGAGTTCTGCATGAGTGTACCCCTCGTGAATCAACATCGAGAACAGACCATTCATCATCGGTTCCACTAGACGCGCAGAGTCTAGCCAAGACTTGAAGTCCGAGGCTGATGGCAAGCAAAATTCACGACTTTGCCATGCGTCGTCATTGCCGCTAAACTTAGTCGCCATACGGTAGTAAAGTTCAAAGTGCAAAGTCTGTCCTTTTACTCCTAAGTCTTCGTCAATCACTCGGTTGAGTCGCCCTGCACTACGGAAAAGTTCTAGTGCAACAGATAGATTCTCGCCGATTAAGAGCGCAAGTTCTGCTTCGTGAGTGATGCGGTTTGCGAGTCCCGCGACGGACATTGCCGTGTTATTTGTTCTTTGCCATGATGCAAAGAATAAACGACAGACTTGGGGTGAGTGCTTTTTGCTTGTAAAGTTCTGGAAGCTCACATCTATAGCACGAACTGAGTCTTGTTCAGCTTGAAGGCTATCCAACAACACTTTTCGTAGTGGTTGATGTTCAAGTTGACTGAAAGCATCTTGCATTTCAGTGAAAAAATCTTTTTTACGATGTGCCTGTACTTGAGTAAGCATTATTTTACTATTGATATATGGGGATCCATTTGAAATCTAAGAAGAGGCTGTAAGGCTTTTCATCGTTAGTCTAATAAAACAACGTGTGCAGCAAAGTTAGTAGCTTTGCTGTACTCATTCAAAGCTTTGACAACTACTTGAAAGTGAGCCACTTCCGTTTCGTCTGCAACATGAACACCAATATAGAACAGAACTTTCTTTTTTTATTCAAGAGAGAAGTGGTAATGTTTGTCAATATAATTCTGAAAAAGCAAAGAAAGTTCGAGTATACTCACCGTGGTTATAAATTTCTCAGAACATGTTTGTGAGTAGCCCCTTGTAAATATCATTTACCACCATGTTGTGATATATCCATTTCTTAAAATCACACGCTTGTGGTAAACAATATTCATCTAATCGCCATGGATAATTTCCTAAAAAGCTGCTTGCCAAATCTTCTATAGAGTGCAGTGTGGGTTACACCCTCATACTCTAACCCCAAATCTTCATGACTAGTTTCAGCATTGAAGGCACTGGCTAACAATAATTGTTCCCGTTCTTGAGCGTCTTTGATAAAAGCAAGACGTTGTAAACGGCAAGATAGCCCGTATGTAGGTAACATTTTCAAGTGTGTAGCTTTTCAAGAATTGAAGAATGTGGCTAACATTTTGTCTGATCAGCAATGAGTAGGTAGCAGAGCAAAAAAGTTTTCACAATGTTGCAGTGACTCGCTTGCTTCTGCAAAACTATCATTCAAAGCCTGTTGCATCTTTTCGTCATAAACCATGCTGATAACGTTGCTGATCGTGTTGATGATTTTAATTTTTGATCTCGTCATAAATTAAGGTGAAATAATTGTTAGCATTCTAAGCTGATTTACATATTAAAACGACTCATTCATATTGTCAAACACTTAAAAACTCCTTAAATATACTTAAATCATCGCAGTGACTCCTGTGTTCTTCATGGGACGACGTATTTATGTGAACGTGGTTTTATCCCTGTTATGTTCTCGTACTTACAGCACTTTGCATCTAACGGGACTTAAACATTTTTGAGGCAGAAATAAGCCCCAAACCTATGCAGGACATGGAAAATACACCAAAGACTCAAAAATGTCTGAAACCCAGATAAGTAGGTCGGCGTAAATAATTCTTGTTGGAATAAAGCAGGGAGCAGGGAGCAGGGAGAGAAAGAGTTTGAGCCTTATTTACTTTTCTTTACACAGTTTGATTTTTTTGCACCGACTTACTTATATCAAGAAACTAGGCAAAACGATGTTAAACTCCCTCTATATATAGATTTGAGGTTATTTTCTGGCTACTTTTTGTCTAAGTCCCATTAACAGGTAATATTTTAGCGATCGCTTGCAAATAATATCCAACACTGGCGTGGGGCATTTGTACTCCTTTTGGCTTGCCAGTAGAGCCAGAAGTATATATTAAGTAAGCGAGGTTTTCCGGCGTCACATCACACACTGGATTCTCTTGGCTTTGTTGCTCAATTTTTTGCCAGTCTGCATCAAGAAGAATCACTGAAGCGGTAATAACAGGTAGTATCTCTATCCACTGTGTCTTAGTTAAAACCACTTTTAAGTTAGTATCCTCTAACATAAATGCCAGACGTTCTTAAGGATAAGTAGGATCTAAGGGAACGTAAGCTCCACCGGCTTTAAGGATACCGAGAATTCCTATTATGACTTCAATAGAGCGCTCTACGCATAGACCCACCAATACCTCTGAGCCTACCCCCATTGCTTGCAAGTGATGTCCCAGTTGATTAGCTTTTGCATTCAATTCTCTGTAGGTCAATTGCTGGTTTTCAAATACGACTGCTACTGCATCAGATGTTTTTTCTACCTGCTCTGCAAACACCTGATGAATACACTTGTTTTGATAATATTTCATTTCTGTTGTTATATCGGAATCTTTATTAAAGACAGTCGTCTGATAGCCTAAATCTAAGGGTGATTTGTTCATATTAACTGCTAGAAAATGACGGCTATAACGATTTATATTATTGTATTATACAGTCTTTTTATACTTAATTCTTTCTAGCTGTTCTCGATTGAGTGAATGCCAGATGATAAAGTATGAACAGTGCGTTAAAGATGCATTGAAATCAGACTGAATTTAGAGCCTTTTCAAACATTTTTTTACACGCTAATTGACTCATAATACTCTTTTTTGTAGCAAATAATCCTGTTTTCTGCGGTCCTTAGTATATTAATACAACCATAGTTAAGTTTGCAAGGACAGTTGAGACAAGTTTTGGATGCCTGGCTCAAAACTCTGGAGGAACACGCAAACAGTACTCCATACCTACCTGACTACATGTAAAGTGTAGGTAGTTCAAATTCCTCATCTCCATAGTGTTAGACCAATTCACACCTGAATTTTCCCATTCTCATCAGCGACTACCTAACCAAAGGTGGCAAATTTATCCTCAAAAAACAGAATTAGCGCAAGAGATGGCGCAAACAACAAGTTTATCGCCTTTAATCAACCAATTGTTGATAAATCGGGGTATTGAAACACCAGAACAAGCACAAGTTTTTTTAAATTCAGGAAACCTGATATTACCTTCGCCTTTGGAAGACTTTCCTGATTTGGAAATGAGTCTGGAGTTATTGCACAATGCGATTGCGCCAAGCGCAACGCCAAAGGCGATCGCCTCTCAAGAAAAAATCGCCATCTGCGGTGACTACGATGCTGACGGAATGACTAGCACTGCTTTACTTTTGCGTAGTCTCCGCTGGCTGGGTGCTCAAGTTGATTATGCTATCCCCAGTCGAATGCATGAAGGCTACGGTATCAATAAACGCATTGTTGAAGAATTCCACAGCGAAGGTGTAGGATTAATTCTGACTGTAGACAATGGCATCTCAGCTTTTGAACCAATTGAGCGAGCCAGAGAACTTGGTCTAAAAGTTATTATCACCGACCATCATGATATCCCTCAACACTTACCAAGAGCCCACGCTATTCTCAATCCCAAACTGATACGAGAATCTTCTCCTTACCGAGGTATTGCTGGTGTTGGTGTCGCTTACATTTTGGCTGTGTCCCTCGCTCAAAAATTGGGACAAGCCAATGATGACATCTTAACTTCGATGCTGGAACTTTTTACACTGGGAACGATTGCAGATTTAGCCCCCTTGACTGGCGTAAACCGCCACTGGGTAAAAAGCGGTTTGCAGCACTTACCCAAATCCAAGCTACCTGGAGTGCGGGCGCTTATTCAGATGTCTGGAGTGCACTTCAGTGGAGGACAAGCAGACGAGTCAATTCAAAATTCCAAATCGCGTAGCCTTGCGAGTGAAGCGAAGCAATCTCAAAATTCCAAATCGCTAAAGCCGGAAGATATTGGCTTTCGCTTGGGTCCGCGAATTAATGCAATTGGTCGGATTGCTGATCCGCAAATTATAATCGAATTGCTGACGACTGATGATATGGGGATAGCGCTGGAAAAAGCGATGCAGTGCGAAGCAATTAACCGCCAGCGTCAGGAAATGTGCGAGGAAATTGAGAAACAAGCAAGAGAAATTGTAGAAATAGAATATCTCCCCTCTCTACAACAAGACCGCGTGTTGGTTATTGTACAACCTGACTGGCACCACGGTGTGATTGGTATTGTTGCTTCTCGCTTGGTGGAACGCTACGGTGTCCCGGTATTTATTGGGACATATGAGGATGAGGGACAGATTCGCGGTTCAGCGCGTGGAATTCCAGAGTTCCATGTGTTTGATGCTTTAGAATATTCTCGGGATTTACTTGGGAAATTTGGCGGACACAAAGCCGCTGGGGGATTTTCTTTACCATCAGAGAATTTAGAGGGATTGCGATCGCGTCTGAGTGAGTTTGCAAATCAGTGTCTGGAACCTCAGCACCTGAAACCACTTTTGAAGATTGACACATCGGCTTTACTCAATCAAATTCATCATCAGTTTTATCAACAGCTTAATGTATTAGAACCGTGCGGAATCGACAACCCAGATCCCGTATTTTGGACATCTAATGTTCGAGTCATTGAGCAACAAATAGTGGGCAAGGGTCATATCAAGCTGACCATAACACAAACTATTGATGATGCGGAATACAAAATTAAAGCGATCGCCTGGCGCTGGCGTGAGTACTTTCCTCTACCGCCGCGACTGGATATCGCTTACAAACTACGAGAAAATCACTTTAATGGCAATACGAGTATCGAGTTGGAGTTACTTGGTGTTAGGCTTCCAACCCAGTCTCACATTTTTTTCGCTGCACAGTCAGCGCCCTTAAGAACCACTTTTGAGTACAATCAACGGCACTACACGTGTGGGATCTATAAAAACGGTTCTGTAGCAGAATTAAGAATCGGAAATCTTGAAGGCAAAATTTTAGCCGTTCCGCTAGGACACAGCATCGGTTTACTGGGAAGCAGTCGTCAAGAGGCTATACAAGTTGATGTCTCTCAACCTCAATACAACCAGATTTTTCAAACTGCTCTTCAAGCTTTATCAGAGTTAAACAATGAGTACTAAGTACTGAGGCATTTCCACTCAGTACCTGGTACTCTGTTCTCAGCACTCAGATTATAGGTCACCGTTGCGAAATGCCAGTACAAAAATGACTGCAGGACCAGCTAACATAATGAGTGCAACAAAAAGTAGTTGAAAAATGACTTCCCAATGAATACTGCCTAAACCACTGAATATATTGAATATAGCGTCCATTTGTCCTCCTTTAAAAATAGCTATGTAATTATCAAACCCGCAATAGATCATATCCGGCGATCGCCCATCGCCTTTAATTTACTTAACAAAAGTATAAAAAAAACTATAAAGACTGAAAACAATAGCACGTTCACAATAGGTTTTTCGTTATGGCAACTTGGCAATGTGTTAAGCAATGTGGAGCCTGCTGTCATCTTGACCCAGCAGATCGTCCTGACTTGCATGAGTATTTATTACCAGAAGAACTGGAACTGTATCTGAGCATGGTTGGTGAAGGAGGATGGTGCATAAATTTCGACAAAGACTCGCGAGAATGTCGCATCTACCCAGATCGTCCGCGATTTTGTCGTGTAGAATCAGAAATCTTTCTGGATATGTACGGTATTGAGCCCCAGGAGTTAAACGATTTTGCCATTGACTGTTGTCGTCAGCAGATAGAGGGGGTATATGGGGACAGAAGCTTGGAGATGTTGCGTTTTGATCAAGCAGTAGGTATTTGAGGAAATTGGAAAAAATCTTTCTCTCACTTTTTTGGATCACCTCTGGTGGGTTAGGTAGACACCGGGAATATTACTTTTTTTCTTTAGAAAAAGTTTTTCTTTATTTCCTAACTAATTTCTGCTTGCGCCAAAGCACTGAATTTATACCAATCACCCCTAATCCAAGAAAACCCATTATAGAAGTAGGTTCAGGAACAGATTTTGCAACCCTGACAATGCTTACATTTTTATCCAGCACATCACCTGTATTGAACACATAGTTAAACGCCCCTGTGTCATTAAGTACAGTTCCTCGTAACAAGAGCGCACTCCAACGGGCAATAGTTTCAGTCGCCACATCTTGCTCTAGCGTTGGCCTTACAGGCTCACGAATGGGATTATCTTCATTGGTAATACCGTAGTGGTTAGCACCAACAACAGTGACAAGTGCCTTGGGAGGGTCTTGAATTTGAGCGTACGTTGCAAAAGCCTCATCTGGTGTTGCAACACTGTCTTGACTGCCCTCCACTAGAGCAATAGGGATACCATCGTTGTTGATAGGAGGGACTACTCCACCCTGACCAATTAGGAAGTTGGTACCATAAAACGCCCCTCCTTTGAGTTCCTTAGGTCGATTAAACTGTCCAGTACAAAAGACAGGAATACAGGTATCTTGAATCGCAGCCAATCCTACTGCCCCTCCAAACGAGTGTCCTAACAAGACTAACTTACTAGAGTCAAGCAAATTCGCAACAGGTGACGAAGGGTTGGAATCAAGAACTGCCATGTAGGTGAGCACATCATTCACTTGCTGTTGTTCAGCAATGAATCCCGTTACCGACCCCATTGGGCTGACTGCAGTTCTGACGTGATTGGGCACTACCACGACAAATCCGTAACGTGCCACATAGCTTGCGAAATTTGAGTAATCGGATTTGTCAACGAGTGCGCCTTGCAAGAACAATGCAATAGGCAGGGAATTCTCATTCTTATTTGTATCAGACAAAACTGGGTAGTAAATATCTGCTGGATCTGCTCCACCCTGACTTCTAGGAATTATGGTAGAGTAGCTGGTCGCACTATTGAAAAGAGGATCGGGGTTGAACTCAGCGGCTACAGTAGATAGCTCTAATCCCAAAGTTATCATTACTGCTCCGACCATAACCACCGATGATTGCTTCTTTGAGGATAGAAAATTCATCGTGTCAGATCTCTTCTATTGCTAACTTTGCATTCTGTGAAAATTTTTACTTACTAATCTACGAACTTCCTCACACTCTACACCCTACTCCCTAGTTTTGATCAAAAACATCCAATCCTGGGTTGCTATTTGTAAAAAATCTTGAGAAAATGATAAGAAAATGAAAACAACTGACGAGCAAAAAAATACTGCCTGTGAAACTTGACTCCAAGCCCTTGAACCTTACTACATCTGAGACTATAAGCCAGCCAGAGCAAAAAGAAGAACTAGACTGCAATTGTGCAACTACGTTAGTTGAGGTGTCGTCACCTTTGGTTTGTGATAAACCGACTAAGCCGCAAACCCCAGTCATCATCTTCGCCACTACATTTGTGACCATCTTTCTGGCGGAAATTGGTGACAAGACACAGCTATCTACTCTATTAATGAGTGCGCAATCACAATCTCCGTGGGTTGTGTTTTTGGGATCTGGGACAGCGCTAGTCATGACGAGTCTATTGGGTGTCGTGTTAGGCAGTTGGATGGCTAGCAGACTCTCCCCAAAAACTATAGAAAAAGCAGCAGGTATAACGCTGCTGCTAATTTCCCTAATGTTATTTTGGGATTTGGGATTTGGTAATTAATAATTCTCAGTCACTAATAAGCACTCTTAACTCTTGACTCTTGACTAACTATGGATTGGCATCTTTTAGGATTAAGCTTTATTACGGTTTTTTTGTCAGAATTGGGTGACAAAAGCCAGTTAGCGGCAATTGCGCTTTCAGGTCGTAGTCAATCTCCACGTGCGGTGTTTTTTGGTACAGCTGGAGCACTGCTTTTGACTAGCTTTTTGGGAGCGTTAGCGGGGGGAGCGGTGTCAGAGTTATTACCCACAAGGTTGTTGAAAGCGATCGCCGCCGTAGGATTTGCCATACTCGCAATACGCCTATTATTTTTTAACAACGAGGAATGAAGTATTTTCTCATTAATAACTCATCATTCCTCATCCTGTTATCGTCGCCAACACCAACTCAAAAGTGTGCCACCTATTAATAGTTTTACTGCTTCCAAAATCCAGTAACCACCATGCAGTATATTCATACTTGCTGGAATTTCAGCAGTTGTTTTAAATAGGTTCAGTTCGATTCCGATGGCAGACATTTGTGGAGTTAACAAGTAGGTGTCAGCCAAAGCTATGGCGAGCAATACCACGGATAAAATAATTGCACCGCGACGCCACTGAGATTGGCTGTTGCACAAAGCTAACACGCTGGTTAACACTAAACCAGCAGACAGTAATTCGATACGATTAAAATTCCAGAAAAGCACATAGCCCGCTGAAGCAAAATTAGCTTGAGTCATCATGCCAGAAACGTAAAGGCTAGGCATAATTACCCAATCCAAAAACATGCTGGCACTCAGCCAAAAGCCTAAAGTTAATATGGCAAGACTTTGCCATATCGGTCGCTTAAGTTCGACGCTAGAAACTGCATTCATAATTGTGAATAATTGCGTGTGTTTATATCTCTAGTTTCTAACTTAACAAATGACTCTGACAAAAGATGTCAATTTTCTTTTACAAATTTGTTATAACTTTGCAAAGTGATTTAAGTATTTTTGACCAAAGGTAGGTCTTCACAATGATTTTTAGGATGGGAAGAGCGTAAGCATTATCCATCAAAACGAATGTAAATGTTGGGTTTCGTCCCTCAATCCAATTTATATTTAAGTTTTATGTTTAATTATGTCTACCTACTTAATTGTTGTTAATTATTAAAACTTATGAAGTAGTTTGAAGATAAGTAAAGAAAGATTTTGAGGAAAACGTAGAGCACAGAAAAGTAAATCGTAAAATCAAGTTATGGGGCAAGTTTGTCACCCGTTATAGATGCATCGGATGCAAAACAATGCGTATAGCATTTTTATTCAGTACAGCAATTGCTTGTACAGCAGTCATAGGCGGATACACTGCTGACTTGAGTGAAGCGGTTCAGTTACGAGATGGTAAAGTTTATTTTGTCCAACCGCCGAGCTTGGTGAGTGCAGTGACAACCTACAAGGATACTTATGTATGGGGCGCAACATACTATTTTATCATTAGCCTGCCAGAAAATGCTGGAGAACCGCTGCAAAGAATTACAATTAACCAGCGTGAAGGAGTAGATCGTGTGCGTTTTGACTTAAAAGACACTTCTGCTTTTGAAGGAACGCCTTCCAAGGAACGTCAAAAGCTTGCTTTGAAAGATGTGACAAGAGACAACAAAACCAAAACACTATCGCTCACATTTGATCCACCAGTATCTCCAGGTAAAACTATCACATTAGCTCTCAAGCCAGTGCAGAACCCGACGGTTGCTGGTGTCTACTTATTTGGAGTCACGGCGTTTCCGCCGGGAGAGCAACCTCATGGTCAATTTCTCGGTTATGGAAGGTTGCAATTTTACAATTTTGGTTTTCGGTTTTAACTTTAAACCGCTTATTCTTATGATGAGACCACAAACCGTAGGGTGGGCATTGTCCATAAAAGCTATTTAATGGACATTTGAGATATTTGTGGTAATGCCCACCAAAGCAGAAAACCCTTTAAACCGCCGGGGAGTCAACACTCAAGGGTTGGGAACGGTTAAGAGTTCTTTTGCGTGCAAGTCTTGGCTGATGATTTCGCCCTTGCGGTCAAACAATACAGTGCCAACTTTCAGGGCAGCGTTAGCATATTTTTGCACGTAAGCAGTAGCCTTCTGACTAATTTTTTCAGCGAGTATCCCAAATACTGATTCTGCTAGTCCCAGTTCGATTAATTTTTTGTGTGCTGCATCTGCAGTCTTAGCATCTAAAATTGCCCGTGCTGTTTGTACATCACCACCAACAGCAACAACTGCTGCACTTATAATTTCTAATTTGGCATCTGCTAAATGACTAGACGTATTGAAAATGCCACCAGCCAGCTTAATCAGTTTGCCGTGATATCCCAGCAGCAAAACAGAAGTTGCTTGGTATAGTCCAGCTTCTACAAGCATTGCACCAATCCAATTCCCGGTTTGCACAACTGCTGACTCTGGTATGCCTAAACGTTGTGCAACTTGCATACCATTGCTACCAATACAAAACACCAAAGCAGGACAAACTTTGACTTTAGCCTGCAACGACAAACGAAATTCTTCTAAATAGTCACCCGCCGACAAAGGTTGAGAAATTCCACTGGTTCCCAACAAAGCTAATCCTTCTAAAATCCCAAAGGCTTCATTGGAGGTACGTTGCGCTAATTGACGACCTTCAGGAAGAATAATTGATACCGTTGCGGTTTGGTCTGGGGGAATTAGAGGTAGTAAATTGGCATCAAACAGGCGACGGGCATAGCTGTAAATCGCTGGTTCTCCAGAGGCTGTTTTTCCTAAACCCTCTCCCGCTTCTAAAATCAAGGCTTGGGATTGCCTTTGTGACAACCTTACCCAAGCCCAAATGGGCGTGTTTTTTGTTAAATCTAAGTTATCACCTGGATCGCTGAGTGTCACAGCCAAGGCACTCTGGGAGTCTAAAGCTGCAACTTGAGAAATCAAAATTTCTGCTGTTTCAGAAAGCAGATCAATCTTAACCGAGAGTTGAGAATCTATTTTTTCACGCAGATGCATAAGACCTGCCTTAGCAGCAGCGACTGCAAACACTGGCAGGGTGTAACCTGTACGAGCCATATGGTTGTTAAATAAGTTTTTAAAAACATCTTCGCCTCTACTACAGGGAGAATTAAGCAAAGACAATCGACCTTCGTTACTTAGTTGCAATTCTATCACTCCGATGCTACCGGATTTGATATCACGAATGCTGCCAAACTACTTTTACAGCGGTTTGTGGTCTATTCATATGAAAACTGCTGTAAAGCCCCCATAAAAAACGAAATCCGCCGTCACATAAAATTGTCAGGCGGATTCGCAGATATTTTTTAGTGGATCCGAGCAGAGTCGAACTGCTGTCCAGACTGGGTATTGACCCCCCGCTCGTTCACAGGCTTAGCCTTTTTTACCCTCAAGGCGGGGAACGTTCATTATCCCGAACGCTAGGATGCTCTGGTTAAGTCTTAGCTAACAAGCGAACCAGAGACACTTGCTAGAGCATCCGTTGGGGGTTGGTCTCTAGTCCTTAACGGAGTCAAACTAGAGACGCTCGAACCGAAAAGAGGTTATTAGGCAGCTACTACAGCTTGCTTACGAGCAAAAGGTACAATGTTGTTTGCATTTACTTTATGTTGAGCCTTGGATTTTCGAGAGACGACTCACTCTCGACCTGTTTCACAGAGTAGCTTTCGCCAACCTGTCGAAACCGTTACGGACCCATGTGTTTTACCTATACTACGATTATAGTACGCTATTTTAAAATGTGCCACTCAAAAGCCGAAATTTGAGATTTTGTTGGGATTTGGTCTTGTAGTTCATGCCAGTGCTGCACAGAAACACAAGGTGTCTTTGTGAGAACTTGGTTGTAGACCGTCAGTATAGTTGGCGCATAGGGTAATGTCTTTGTAACCGTTTTCCTGCAAACACATGATAAATTCATCTCGCCCAAACCAGTGCAGGGGTAAGCGCTGTAACTCTGTGGCAATGAGTTCTCCGTCCTTCCACTTTTCGTAGCGAATCACACTCATGTTGAGTTGATTCAGCCAGTCGATTTCAGAAGTGATTTGCAAAAGAATTGTTGAACCATCAGGACACTCAATAGGCGATCGCTGCCTTACAATATTCTCAGTCTTAAAATCTTCGATGGGTAATTCCAAATCGATGAAGATTCGACCTTGGGGTTCAAGGTGTCGTGCAAAAGCTTGCAAGGCGGCGACAGCAGCATTTCGCTTCTCTAGCAACATAAAAGAACCGAAGGACACAATGATCGCCTTGAATTTCCCAGGGAGGTCAAGGTTTTCTACAGAACCATGATGGAGAACTGGTTTCAATCCCCTTTGCGTACAGTGCTGATGGCAACAAGCAAGCATATCTTCTGAGGAGTCGATGCCCTCAACATTCAAATCAGCTTCTAGCAGCGGGATGAGTAGCCGTCCCGTGCCAACCATCGCCTCAAGAATTCTGCCACCAATTTTAGAAAGATGTTTGATGTAGTATGGAACGTCAGGGTACTTTCCATCAATGGGCTTGGTGATATCATAAACCTCGCTACAGATCGGTCCATATGCTGTCAGTGCCATCATTAGCCTCCATTGGTGAAAAAGCCCCAACAATTAAAAATAGCTAATTGCTAATTTCAACACAACTAGCAATTAGCTATTATTCATTTGTTATGAGCAATTTCCTAACCTAGTGCCTCAGCACCGCCAACAACCTCTAGGATTTGCTGGGTAATTGCGGCTTGCCGCGCTTTGTTGTAAGACAAAGTCAGGGTACCAATGAGTTCTTTGGCGTTGTCGCTAGCATTACTCATTGCTGTCATCCGCGCCGCAAGTTCGCTGGCAGCTGATTCTTGCAGCGCCCGCAAAAGCTGGTTACTCAGATACAGAGGTAGTAGGGAATCGAGAATCTGTAGTGGATCTTGCTCAAAAATCATGTCACGGGAGAAAGTACGAGTTTGAGCTGTCACTTTCTCTCGTGTGACTTCAAATTCACCACCACGGGTTGTTAAGCGGAAGATTTCGTCATCCTGTGCTTCCAAACCTTGAGCGTCAAGAGGAAGCAGGGTTTGCACCACAGGACGAGAACTCACCAAGGAGACGAACTTGGTGTAGACAAGCTCAATACGATCTACGCTTTCTGACAAGAACAGAGAAAGCAATTCGTCAGCAATCTTGTTGGCTTCAGCAGCGGTAGGGATTTGCTCTAAACCAGTATAGGTAGCGTCTATTGGCTGTTCGCGACGTTGGAAATACTGGGTTGCTTTGCGTCCTACGGTGACAAATTTGTAGTCTACACCTTCTGCCTTGAGTTCTTTGGCGCGATTTTCAGCACGTTTGATGACGTTGGTGTTGTAGCCGCCGCACAAACCGCGATCGCCTGAAATCACCAACAGCCCCACTGACTTAACTTCCCGTTTTTTCAGCAGTGGTAAGTTTGCTTCTTCAAAACGCAGACGGCTTTGTAAACCGTACAGAACTTGCGCCAAGCGGTCGGCGAAGGGACGGGTGGATAGCACTTGTTCTTGGGCGCGACGCACCCGCGCTGCAGCTACCAGCCGCATGGCTTCTGTAATTTTTTTGGTATTTTTTACTGATTGAATGCGATCGCGTATTGCTTTGAGATTTGGCATAATCTTTTACAAGAATTCAGAATTCAGAATTCAGGAGTCAGGAGGAAGCTATATTCTCACTTCTAACTCCTAACTCCTGTGTTAGTACAATTGCCAGGAAAGTTTTTTTATTCAGAATTCTAAAGTCAAGAGAGAACTAACATCTTTTAGCTGACTCCTGACTCCTGACTCCTGACTCCTGATTTATGCTGTTGCCAAGAAGGTCTTCTTGTATTCGTTAATTGCCTCTTTCAAGAGTGCTTCTTCTTCGTCGCCCAGTGCTTTCTTGGATTGAATTCCTTGAACATACTGAGGTTTGCTGGTCTTTAAGTAATCGCGCAGCCCGCTTGTAAACTCAGTAATTTTATTGACTGGAATTTCATCTAAGTAACCGTTAATACCAGCGTAAAGCAGAGCGACTTGCTCATACACGGATAGTGGCGCGTTTTGTGGCTGTTTCAAAAGTTCCCGCAAGCGCGCACCGCGTGCGAGTTGGTCTTGAGTTGCTTTATCTAAGTCAGAAGCAAATTGTGCGAAAGCTTGCAATTCGTCAAACTGTGCCAATTCCAGCTTCAACTTACCAGCAACTTTCTTCATTGCTTTGGTTTGAGCAGCGGAACCTACCCGTGATACGGAAATACCAGGGTTAATAGCGGGACGGATACCAGAGTTGAACAAGTCGGAAGACAGGAAGATCTGACCGTCTGTAATCGAAATTACGTTGGTGGGAATATAAGCAGATACGTCACCTGCTTGAGTTTCGATGATTGGCAGGGCTGTCATGCTACCTTTACCCAATTCATCACTCAGCTTAGCTGCACGTTCCAACAGACGTGAGTGGATGTAGAACACGTCTCCAGGATAAGCTTCCCGTCCGGGTGGACGACGCAGGAGCAAGGACATTTGGCGATAAGCCTGAGCTTGCTTGGAGAGGTCATCATAAATAACTAGAGTTGCCTTACCCTTGTACATAAAGTACTCAGCAATCGAAGCACCTGTGTAAGGAGCCAAGAATTGCAGCGTAGCAGGGTCACTGGCGTTAGCGGCGACGACAACTGTGTAGTCTAAAGCGCCTTTATCTTGTAATGTCTGCACGACGTTAGCTACGGTAGAAGCTTTTTGACCGACTGCTACGTAGACGCAGACGACATCTTCTTCTTTTTGGTTGATAATGGTGTCTACGGCGATCGCAGTTTTTCCAGTCTGACGGTCACCGATAATCAATTCCCGCTGTCCACGACCGACTGGAATCATCGCGTCGATAGCTGTGATACCAGTTTGCATGGGTTCGTGTACGGAACGACGCGCCACAATACCTGGTGCTGGAGATTCAATCAAACGGGTTTCTGTGGTCTTGATTTCTCCCTTACCATCAATTGGACGACCTAAAGCATCAACAACTCGTCCAATCAAAGCTTCTCCCACAGGTATTTGAGCAATTCTACCAGTGGCGGTTACGGAGCTACCTTCTTGAATGTCACGACCTTCGCCCATGAGCACCGCGCCCACGTTGTCTTCTTCTAAGTTTTGGGCGATGCCAATTGTACCATCTTCAAATTCTAGTAGCTCGCCTGCCATAGCCTTGTCAAGACCATAAATACGAGCAATACCGTCACCTACTTGCAGAACGGTTCCAACGTTAGCAACTTTGACCTGTTGGTCGTATTGTTCTATCTGTTGCTGAATAATGTTGCTGATTTCGTCTGGTCTAATGCTAATTGCCATTTGTCTATTTTCTCTTTATTGTGAGACGGTACCTTTTACAGTTATCAGTTATCAGTTATCACTGTTCACTGTTTACTGTTCACTGTTCACTGATTTAAGAGCCACTTAAACGCAAGGAGATACGGCGCAGCTGACCCCGTAAGCTGGCGTCAATGACTTGAGAGCCTACCTTAATAATCACACCACCAATTAACTCGGGGTCAATTTTTGTATCTAATTCTACCTCGCGAGCCTTAGTCAGTGCGATGACTTTATTTCTGACTGCTTGTTGCTGCTCCTCTGTCAGGGGAACTGCAGAAATCACTTCCGCCAGAGCAATTTGTTTCAATTGCCGCAACAGCGTCAAATATTGCTGTAAAACTGGTTCCAGCAATGAAATGCGCCGTCTATCTACCAGCAGCAATAAAAAATTGCGGAAGTATGCATTAGCGCCCTCACCAAGGATACGGTTGATGACTGCCTTTTTGTCATCTAGCCCTACAAATGGGTTTTCAAGAAAACTTCTCAGTTGCTCGCTTTCAGAAAGCAAGCTTAGCAAAGAACGCACATCTTCGCCTAACTGATCTGTTAAATTTTTAGATTGTGCGATTGACATCAACGCCTCTGCGTAAGGCTGGGATATTTCCGCCATTGCGATATTACTTTTCATCCCTAACCTCCCAATAGCGCTATGCTGCGGTCAATTAATTGCTGTTGAGCATCGTCGGCAATTCCTGTCTGCAGTTCTGACTCAACTTTTTGCAATGCTTTAGACACTAGATATTGTTGTAGTTCGCCAATCGCCCTGTCTCTTTGTGTGTCTAAATCCTTAGCCGCTGTTTCTTTCAAACGTTCCACATCTTCTGCTGCTCGTGCCAAAATTGCTTCACGAGTTGCTTGTGCGTTTTCTTCGGCTGCTTTACGGATGCGCTGCGCTTCTGCTTGAGCCTGCGTCAACTGTTCCTGTGCTCTAGACAAAGCAACAGCTGCCTCTTTTGCCTGTGCTTCTGCTTCTTTGATTGCCGTTTCAATATTTGAGCGCCGTTCGCTGAGGATATTGCTAAGAACTTTGCGCCCAAAGTAGAATAATATGCCAACTAGAATAGCCAGGTTAATCAGATTAGTTTCTAAAATGTCTATGTTTAGACCGAAACCGCCTTCTGAATGACCATTCGCCACCGCTTCTGTGGCAAGTAAAAAACTGCTACCAATGATACCCATCTACAACTGCGCTGCTCCCTTGCTTAGTAGGTTGAAAATTCCCTAAGGGAAAAAAGTGCCACTTTTGACACTTATTTAACCGTTGTGGGACGACATGCGCCCCGCTACGTATATGTTTATCTTGTTGTGAGATCGCGCATTGAGCTGCTCTATTTAGCCAAACTATTTAGCCAAAACAGGTCCCAATAGTTTTTCTAGTATCTGCCTGCTGAGAGCATCTACCTGTTGATCTAAGGAACGTAAAGCTTCCTGCTTTTGCTGTTCTATTTCAAGTGCCGCTTGTTCTCGTTGAGCTTGAGCTTCCTTTTGCGCCTCAGCGATTTTCTGAGCAGTCGTTTTTTGAGCTTCTGCTTGAGCTGCAGCGACAGTCGCTTGTGACTGTCTACGAGCTTCTGCTAATTGTTGCTCATATTCTTTAGTTAATCGCTCAGCTTTAGCCAAGCGTTCACGAGCTTCAAGGTTATTCGTTCGGATATAGTTATCGCGATCGTCTAATGCCTTGGTCAGTGGCTTATAGAAAATAACATTCAATAGAGCTGCCAATAGCAGGAACTGCACTGCCATCAAAGGCAAGGTTGCATCGAAATCAAACATTTCTCTCCTCTTTGGCTACAACAGCAGTTTTCACGGGCGAAAAATCATCTTACTTTTCATCATCGTCGAGACCCCATAGCCATCAAGGGTCAACATTTTTTCACAGTTACCAGTTATCAGTCTTCACTGTTCACTGTTCACTGTTCACTGATTAACTCAGCTATAGAGACGTGAACATTCACGTCTCCAAAATTAAGGAAAAGTTTTAGGTCTTAGGAAAATGGGTTAGCAAACAGTAGTACTAGAGCAATAACCAGACCATAAATGGTAAGGGATTCCATGAATGCCAAGGTTAACAGCAGAGTACCGCGAATTTTACCTTCTGCTTCTGGTTGACGAGCAATACCTTCTACTGCTTGTCCTGCAGCATTACCTTGACCAATACCAGGACCAATTGCAGCCAAACCAATTGCTAACGCAGCAGCAAGAACGGAAGCAGCAGAAACTAATGGATCCATGTTGATTTTCCTTACCTTGAGTACAAAACGAACGATTTTTGTGTTTAGACTTTCGATTTTAGATTTTGCAACGAAAGCGAAAATTCCCGCATCCAAAATCTAACTTGACATCAACTGAGGGTTCTGAGCAGTTATCAGTTATCAGTTACCAGTTATCAGTTATAACTCTTTATTGATCACTGTTCACTGTTCACTGATTTTAATGTGCTTCCTCATGCTCTTCGCCACCATGTCCCTCCATCGCCTCATGAATGTATGCCGCTGCTAAGGTGGCAAAAACCAAGGCTTGAATGGCACTGGTAAACAAACCCAAAGCCATCACTGGCAGAGGTACAAACAGAGGAACCAACAGAACCAGCACTCCTACGACTAATTCATCCGCCAAAATGTTACCAAATAGACGGAAGCTTAGGGAGAGGGGCTTGGTGAAATCTTCTAGAATCGCGATCGGTAATAGAACCGGCGTTGGCTCTATATACTTTTTGAAGTACCCCAAACCACGCTTGCTAAAACCTGCGTAAAAGTAAGCTAAAGAAGTCAACAACGCCAGTGCTACTGTCGTATTAATATCATTGGTTGGAGCAGCCAACTCTCCCGATGGAAGTTTGATGAGCTTCCAGGGAATTAAAGCACCCGACCAGTTCGATATGAAGATAAACAAAAATAGTGTGCCAATAAACGGCACCCAAGGACGGTACTCTTTCTCTCCAATCTGGTTTTTTGTGAGGTCCCGAATAAATTCCAGAGCATATTCCATTAGGTTTTGGATGCCACTGGGAATTTTTTGGATGTTTTTAGTAGCTGCTAGTGAAGCTACGACCAGAAGACCAATCACAAACCAAGACGTGAGAAAGACCTGTCCATGCAGTTTTAGATTGCCTAACTGCCAGTAGAAATGATGACCTACCTCTAGTTCTCCAAGGGGAACAGAAGTTAGGGCATTCAGAAAATTCACCATTTTCCTAACCTAATCTATCATTTCTCCAATCTTACCTGGAGAAGTGGAGCGGGTTCGCGGGGTGGATTTTCCTCTTGGAAAAGTTCCGTCCTCCCGCACAGTTTGAGCGTTGCTGTATGGTTACCGGAACTTTGACAAGTCAGAGGCAAATGCCCCTCTAACTACGTAAATGAGAAGCGTTGCTTTATAAGTAAGAAATCCCAAAAATATGGGCAATATTTCCAGTTGATTCCATCGCGATGCTAGTAGAATGACCCCTACTAGTAACGCAAATCGAGTTTTACTCAACTGTTTTTTTTCTCCACTCAAACGCTCAACATCTTTTGCCAACATCCTCAAGTAAACCACACCTGTACATGCTCCTAGCAAATAATTTAGGGCAATGTTCAGGGAATAAAATATCCAAACAGAGAAAAATATAATCCCTGTCAAGACAAGAGTGATTAGCAACAACTCTTGGTAGAGTTCATAGAACTCGCGCATTGAGTTGTCTGGTTCTGTGTCCTCAAAACCAGGTCTTGAATCTTGTCGTGTTGTTGGTGTGGGATCAGTTGATTCGTTTGACAAGCTCACGGGACTTGAAACCAGTACAGCTAATTGTGTTGACTGCATCTTCAGCCAGCTGAATCATATCACGATTGGGTAACAATACTTTAGAAAAAAACAATTAACTTATTGTCACCAAACAAAAGACATCAGGTAGACGCACCAAGCACAAAAAGGATAATTGACACGGAAAATATGGATGAACAGGACAAATCTTTACCCAATCCCTCTATCCTGAAATTCCGTGTTGACAGCTGTGGCGAGACGAGGAGTCGCAATCAACTTGAAAGGTAGATCTCCTCTTAACTTCTATTCTACCTTCTCCCTCGTCGCCTGCTTTGTTTGGATTTTGGCAGTTTGTTTTGTCAACCTGGTGTCAACAAAATCAGTTGTTGCTTCAATAGCATTCTCACTCCATCTAATCCCAATGATGAGCCGGCTAAAATCTCTCCTACTGTTGAGAGACCATCGCAGCTTTGTAAAAACTTCAACTCTTCTGATGATAAATTCACAATCTGGTAATCGTAGTTGAAGATACATTGACTGGGAAAACCATCCATACAAGGATTTCGCTCAGCAATTGCCGTTAATAAATCATTATCCGCTGACCAATCAGCTTTTGGTAAAGGTGGGCGACTCAGAAAAAACTCGTAGTGAGTCACTTCTGGATCTAATAACTCTATCAAACGATAACGCTCAATCTCACTTAACTTAGCGACTCGTTCCATTAACTCTGGCGCTTTGCCCAAAAGTCTGTCTATCTGCCAAAAACCCGGATTTGAAAAATCAACAAAATCTAATCCGGAAGCAGAAATTAGTTCAAACAACGTCTCAATGTTATAATCTATCTCCTGCGGATGCACGTACATATCAGCAAAGCACTCATCCCGTTGATTTTCTAAAGACCAACGTTCTCGTTCTCGCTTGACAATACGGTTATTTTCTGGTAATGAGGCGAATATTTGCCGACCAACTTGAACACCATCACGGTAATCACCGCGCTTGTCACCTTGGAGGAGTGCGATCGCCCTTTGCATAAGTTGAATTTCCCTGCGCCCCAACTCCCCATACACAAAAATGTGCATCAAGCCGCCTGGGGCTAACTTTTTCGCCAAAGCTTGAATACCGCGAATCGGGTCAGGTAAATGGTGCAACACACCAACGCAGTTGATAAAATCAAACTCACCTGACAACTGTTCCACATCATATAAGCTCAGGTGATGGAACTCAACACGGTTTGCACCGGAACGTTTACAGCGTTCTTGGGCAACTTCCAGCGCCCCAGCACTAAGGTCAATGCCCACAACAGAAGCCGTAGGATTAAGATGAACCAGGTATTCAGTCCCCACTCCCGTACCGCAACCAGCATCTAAAATGCGGATATCTTGCTTTTGGGGTTTTTGACCAGTACAAAAATTATAGGCAGCTAACCAATTCCAGCGCCAGTTGTAACCAGGAGGCGGCTCATCTAGTAAAGGTTCTGGCGGGAAGGGGTAGGTGTTGTAGAGTTTGGCAACAGCAGCGCTAATCGTTTGAGAATCGGACATATGGCAGTTCTCAGGTATAATCAGAGTCTACAGATTTGTATACACCTGATGATCATTTCTCTTGCCAACTCTGAAGATATCAACAAGCAAGTTTTCGTCATCAATCGTATACAGAATTCTATACTCTCCTTGATCTACGCGGTAACCACCTTCGTAACCTTTAAGTGCTTTGTAGTCTTGAGGTCGAGGATTGCTCTGGAGCGAGAAAATCTTCGATACGAGCTGTTTAAACTGTTTCGCTGGTAAATTAATCAAGTCTTTCTCAGCAGTCTTGGCAATTCTCAAATCGTAACGCTCACTCATCCCCACGACTAGCAATAATCGCTTCTAGTGTGGTAAAGCCCTCATTTTGCTCAACAGCACGACGCAGTTCAGCAGAGTTAATAGCATCTTCTATAGCTTCCAGCAATCTTAAGTCTTCTAGACCAATAATCGCCCCAACAGCCTTGCCACGACGCTGAATGAGAATGCGCTCACCCTTATATTCAGCACGATTAATGAGTTCTTGGAAATTAGCACGAGCTTCAGTTGCACTTACAGCAGCCATACCGCCTCGCTTATGTTGATTGAAGTCAATGGTAAATATTGTACGAATCTTTAAAATTCTAAAAATTGTACAATTTATATAATGCTAACATAGCAGTCTTAAATCATTTGTGAAAAATTAGAAACCCGGTTCCTAACAGAAACCAGGTTTCTGGACGCATCCAAAACCACTGTCATGCGTCCACTTTCCCTCTGGTGAACTCGCAAAGAGGGATGCCCGATAGGGCAGGGTGAGGTAAAAACGTGAATTCAATATCAACGCGCAGCACAACTACTAGCAGGTGTTTGCGGCTCCCGGTGTGGACCAGTCTTAGTAGGATCATAACCGACCAGCAGCACCTCACCTTTTTCATTAAATATCCAACCTCGGGCTGGTATTATCTCTTTGACAGGTGGCTTTTGAGATGGCTGCTTTTGTGTTGCACTTGTTGAACTTACTGTACTGGGAACAGGCTTAACCAAATCAACCCGCATATTGTCACTGCTGAGGATTTTCGTTGGATCCGTTGGAATTCCGCCACGTCCGACGATGGTAAAGGTACTACCAAAACCTTTTATACAGGGATTTTGGGCAATCTGTTGTGCAGGGTCGGGAATTGTTTCTAGTAATTCAAACAACCCACGGGTGGGGTCAGTATTGAGTATATTAATGTTGACACTACCACTCAAGTTTGGATTGTTTTGGGAAATAGCAGTGATGTCACTGGTAATTAAGTTTTTTGGGTCTAGTTGAGTGAACTCTGTAGTATTTAAACGTCGCTGTAGTTCTTGCCGACTAAGTGGGGCGATTCCAAAAAGACCTTGAGTTATGATTTTGATGTTTCCTCCGCTACCGCTGAAAGCATTGGCAGTGATGTCGCTATTTTCATTAGGGAAAGCGACGATTAATGGAGAATTAATGGTAATGTTACCGCCATCTCCAGGATTGCCAGTAGTACCTGCACTGGCAGAAATCTGGCTACTGTTACGTAGCAGCAGAAAGTTAGCAACATCTAGTGTGAGATTACCACCATTGCCAGAGTTAGTAGTTGCATCTATCGAACTCTGATTCTTCAGCTTAATGGTGTCTGCCACAACATTCAAAATACCAGCATTCCCACTACCTGTACTTGAAACCTGCAATATTCCATTACTGTCAAGAATTACGGTTTTTGCTCGTACATTCAGGTTTCCTGCATTGCCACTGCCGGTGGCTTGTGTACTAATTTTAGCTCTATTACTGATTTCCAAAGATTGAGCACTGACAGTAATTTCTCCTGCATCACCACGACCTTCATTGTTGCTCTCAATACCTGCATTGTTTCGTACTACCAAAGGTCCTGCAACATTAAAGATGATTTCTCCAGCTTTACCTGTACTGTCTGGCTGCGTAGTAGTACCAAACCCCGAGTTGTCTTCAATCAGCAAAGAATTTGCCGTAATGCTGATTTTTCCAGCGTTACCCGTAGCAAAGGTGTTGTTATTCATACCTGCATTGTTTCGTACTTCCAAAGGTCCTTTGATATTAACGATGATTTCTCCGGCATCGCCTTCACCTTTAGAATAAGTACCAAAACCAGAGTACTCTTCAATCAGCAAAGAATTAGCTTCAACTTCTATGCGCCCAGCATCCCCTTTACCAAAGGTATTGCTGCCTAGCCCACTCCGATTTCTGATTTCAATAGAATCAGCTTTGACGGTAATTTCTCCACCTTTCCCCAATCCTTGTGTGTCTGTACTCGCGCCACCGTTATTTTCAAGCAGGATAGATTTGTCGGCAAAAAGCTTAACTTGTCCAGCATTTCCTGAACCGAAGGTAAAACTGCCGATTTCAGACTCAACTACAGATATCTTGTCCCCGATAATGCTGATTCCTCCTGCATTTCTATCGCCTAAGGTATCAGCCAGTAGAATCGACTCTCCAGCGAAATTGATATTTTTACCAGCAACTGCAATGGAACCACCACCAACTTCTGTGGTATCCAGAAATGTTTTACCAGAAAAATTGATGTCTCCAAAACTGGTAATGCCTTCATAACCCAGCTTCCAACCTTCTTGTATCGGGGCGAGACTCACAACTCCATTGCTTGCAACACTACCGATTTCAATACGTCCTGCTGATGACTTGAGAATACCACCCTCAACAGATACTTTACCTCCGACTAGTGCTAAGGTTTTCCGGGACTCAAGCTCTAATCCTGAGACGCTACTGTTAACAGGATCACGAGGTGGATTTTTGATAGCCTGAAAATTAATGTCGTGTCCCGGTCCTTTTACCTGAATCACTCCCGGATTATCCCGATACCTCAACCCAATCGGAACATTTATAGTTAACAGTGGTGGTGCTTGTGGGTCAGTGGCGCTAAACTCAAATCCATTGTCAAATAGGAAACTGTTCGCCGTACTCCCCAAAAATGAACCACCAATATTCAATCTGGCATTTGGTCCAAAAATAATCCCTGCTGGATTCAGTAAAAATAAGTTTGCTGCGCCATTGGCTTTAATCAAACCATCAATAGTAGAAACAGAACCACCCGTCACCCGGTTGATAATATTTTGTATATTCGCTGCATTGTTGAAAATTGCTGAACCACCTGTGGGTACAGAAAATTCTTTGAAGCTGTGAAACAGGTTTCCTCCTCTTGTTGTTCCGTCATTGATGTTGAAGTTTTTGCCATCAGGAGTTGTAACAGTGGTGGATACAGTTCCATCAGGAGTCACTTGTTGGGCAACTGTGGTGGTGAGTGGCGCAAGAGTGCCTATGATACATAGGGGTAAGGTGAATGAGAAGAGCAAATGCAAACCATGTTTCATGATCAACTCCAAATCTAATCCAAATCTAAAATTTAGCGATTGCGAGTAAGGGAAACTGTGAGTACTAATAAGTATTATCAGTGAGAGACTGGGAACGAGGTATTAGTTGAAGCGTTCGGGTAAAGAAGGGCATAGCCAAACCAGTGTCATCATTTTTTCTTAAACTCTCTTGTAATTTTTTTCAAGTGATTATATGAAACCACGGATGCTGACACATATATTAAATTGTGAGCATCTGTGTGGTGTTCGTCGTCAAAACCTCACCCCCAGCCCCTCTCCGTGGGTTCGGAGAGGGGTGCCGTAGGCGGGGTGAGGTTAAAACGTGAATGATAACCAATCAACCGGATTTGAGTTCAAAAGAAAAAATCTAGTTTTATCAAGAAATGATACAAATCTTAAAGATATTCTCAGAGAAGTTGAAACATCTGCTTTTGGAGTGGATACATCTAGGCTTTACTTTGTACACACTTCTTAATAAAGCCACAGAGAAATGCCAAAACGTTCTAATCTAAAAGCTGACTGGGTTAATTTTTTTTGGCAGTCTTGAGGGCAGCAGTCTTAACGCATAACTGCACCGATGTGTCAAGCCTAAAAGCAACCCAGACTTAACACAAAGAAAATATGATAGGAGTTTTACAAATCCGATGAGTGTTAAGGCAAGTGGTGGAAGCTCAGTTGCGCGTCCGCAACTATATCAAACCCTAGCAGTATCGACAATTTCCCAAGCAGAGCAACAAGACCGCTTTCTGGGAGTCGGCGAGTTAAGTGAACTGGCAAGGTATTTTGCATCTGGTGCCAAGCGTCTAGAAATCGCCCAGACGCTCACGGAAAATTCGGAGATCATTGTCTCTCGTGCTGCCAACCGGATTTTTGTTGGTGGTTCGCCAATGTCTTTCCTAGAAAAGCCCAGAGAACCAGAAGTGGTGATGGCTGGGGCACCTGCCTCTGTTAGAGATACCATGAGACTGGGAACTGTCACTTACGTAGAAAGTCGTGGTGGTTTCTTAGAAAATTTGCGGTCAGTTTTTAACAGTTCACCCAGTGGTCCAGCTCCAGTTGGTTTCCGACCAATCAACGTCGCCCGTTATGGTCCGGCAAACATGGCTAAAAGCCTGCGGGACTTGTCGTGGTTTTTGCGCTACGCTACCTACGCGATTGTGGCTGGTGACCCTAGCATCATCGCTGTGAACACGCGTGGTTTGAGAGAAATCATTGAAAACGCCTGTTCTGGTGAAGCCACAATTGTTGCTTTGCAGGAAATAAAATTCGCTGCGCTTTCCTATTTTCGTCAGGATGCTGAGGCAAAGGACATTGTGTCTCAGTACATGGATGTTTTGATTTCAGAATTCAAAGCACCCACTCCTTCCAATAAACTGCGTCAACGTCCTTCAAGCGATCAACAGGGCTTAAAACTGCCTCAAATTTACTTCAATGCGGCAGAACGGCGTCCCAAGTTTGTCATGAAGCCTGGGTTGTCAGCACTGGAGAAAAACGAAGTTGTAAAAGCGGCATACAGACAAATTTTTGAGCGCGATATTACCCGTGCTTACAGTCAGTCGATTTCTTACCTGGAATCCCAGGTCAAGAACGGCACTATCTCCATGAAAGAATTTGTCCGTCGCCTTGGCAAATCTCCGCTTTACCAAAAACAATTTTTTCAACCGTTTATCAACAGCCGTGCTTTAGAGCTCGCTTTCCGTCACTTCTTGGGACGCGGACCAAGTAGCCGGGAAGAAGTACAAAAGTACTTTGACATCGTTTCTCGAGGCGGTCTGTCTGCCTTAATCGATGCACTGGTAGATTCTCAGGAATACGGTGATTACTTTGGGGAAGAAACGGTTCCTTACATTCGAGGACTTGGTCAAGAAGCACAAGAATGTCGTAACTGGGGACCACAGCAAGACCTGTTTAACTACAGTGCTCCTTTCCGTAAGGTTCCACAGTTTATCACAACTTTTGCTGCTTATAACCAACCACTACCAGACCAACATCCTTATGGTTCTGGTAACGACCCCTTAGAAATTCAGTTTGGGGCAATTTTCCCGAAAGAAACCAGGAATCCCAGTACTCGTCCTGCTCCTTTTGGTAAAGATACCAAGCGCATCCTGATTCACTCTGGACCAGGAATTAATAACCAAAACAGCAATCCTGGAGCGCGGGGCGAGAACCCAGGTACCCTGGGTCCCAAGGTGTTCAAGTTAGATCAACTGCCTGGTACAAGAGGTAAAAAGACACCAACTGGACTCAGTGTCAAGTTCTCAGAAAGCACTACTCAAGCGGTGATTCGGGCAGCTTACCTGCAAGTTTTCGGTCGCGACGTTTACGACGGTCAGCGCCTGAAAGTGCAAGAAATTAAGCTAGAAAACGGTGAAATCTCCGTACGGGAGTTTATCCGGGCTTTGGCTAAATCTGATGTGTTCCGGAAGATGTACTGGACATCCCTGTATGTCATGAAGGCGATTGAGTACATCCACCGTCGCTTGTTAGGTCGTCCTACTTACGGTCGTCAAGAAAACAACAAGTACTTTGACATCGCCTCCAAGAAAGGCTTTTACGCAGTCGTTGACGCAATTATTGGTAGCGAAGAATACAGTGAGGCATTTGGTGAAGATACAGTTCCTTACGAACGATATCTGACTCCGGGTGGTGTAGCATTGCGGAAACTGCGTGTTGGTAGCATCCGCGAAGATATCACCCCGAAAATTGAGAAGGCAGCAACTCCACTATTTGTCGAACTCGGTACTGTTAAGGGAGTGCGGACAGAACCAGAAATTCAGTTCCGCATTAACCAAGGCGTCACCAAGAAGCGCGAACAAACGAAAGTCTTCAAGTTGGTCGCTGGTACCAACGATAAAGTTGCGGTGGGAACAGTTATTGGTGCTGCTTACCGTCAGATTTTCGAGCGCAATATTGAACCCTACATTGTCAAAAACGAATTCACAGCGCTTCAAAGCAAGCTGGGTAATGGTGAAATCACCGTTAAGGAATTTATTGAAGGTTTAGGTTGTTCTAGCCTCTACCAGAAAGAGTTCTACACCCCATACCCCAACACCAAGGTCATCGAACTAGGAACCAAGCATTTCCTGGGACGTGCCCCACTTGATCAGGCGGAAATACGTAAGTACAATCAAATACTTGCAACTCAGGGTATTCGCGCCTTTATCCGGGCAATGGTCAACAGTCCGGAATATCTCGAAGCGTTTGGTGAAGATACAGTACCTTACAACCGCTTCGCGACCTTCCCAGCGGCGAACTTCCCGAACACTCAAAAGCTGTACAACCAGCTGACTAAGCAAAATCAGGATATTGTTGTCCCCAGCTTTGAGCCAGCGCAGCCGCGCATAAGGACACTCGCAGACACAGCAGCGACATCCACTCAAATTGACAATGGTAAGCCGCAGCCTGTTGAAGTCGGTCGTTCTTTTAACTCCACTCAGGAACCGTTGGTTGAAGCTGGTGTGGATACAACCCGCCGCAACCCAGCTCGTATTTACCGCATGACAGCAAATGCAAACCAAGCTGAAATAGAGCAGGTTATAAATGCTATTTACTGTCAAGTAATGGATGTGTATAACGGTCAAGTTCCTGATCACTTCCACTATCCTGAGTTGGAAAGCAGACTGCGCAATGGTGAAATTTCTGTCAAAGAATTTGTGAGTGAACTTGCGAGTTCAGAAATCTATCGCCAGCGCTTCTGTGTTTCCTATCCCAACACCAAAGTCGTTGAGTTCCTCTTCCGTCACCTGTTGGGACGTGCGCCAGCAACTCAGGTGGAAATTCACCATTACACCAACTTACTGGCAGATAGCGGTTTAAAAGCTGCTGTTGAGGAGATTGTCAATAGCTCTGAGTATGCTCAGTACTTCGGTGAGAATGTGGTGCCATACCACCGGTTTCCATCCTTACCTACAGGTAACTACCTTGGTAGCGTGAAGGCAGCTGATTAAGTGCAATAGTTAATGTTCAAGAGCGTAAACTCCTGGATACTTGATTCTTGACTAAGAAGGGGTGTAAGGGTGTAGGAGAAAAAACTAAGAAGCCCACGAGTAGGGAGCAGTTGTAGTGCGGAGAAATATTAGTTCACGTGAATTGGTTTCTCCTGTTGTGGTCTTCAGCCTGCCCCCTCTCCCATTCTTCTTTTCCCCCTACACCCTCACAACGCCAGGTGCGAAAAAGGCGGGAAGCCCTTCGGGTTCGCAGTCGCCTCTGTCGAGAAAGCCGTCATTCGCGCTGTCTCACCGCCTCCGGCGTCTACAAGTCGGGAAACCCGGACGCCAGAACAAGCGTGAGGGAAACCCTCATCAAGTACTGGCTCCCCACAGCACTGCCTCCCCTTATACCCTTACACCCTGTGCGTAGGATATTGACTCGCAAAAGGCGTTCTAACCTTTCCCTACATTAGCTTTCAGATTGTCGGTAGAGCAGTCAACATGAAAAACAATGTTACAAAGTGTTAAGAGCAGTCATAATTGCTCAACAGAATGCCCGAAAATAATTCCGGAAGGTAGCTGAGTTTATGAGCTGATGTACTAGCCATTACGCAAGCCCACTCGTTTAAATACTAGTTGCAGCAGTTTTTTGGCTGTTGTATCTAAAAAATGAGAAAATAACCTCAGTTAACCAATCAAAGCCGCACCAGTTTAAGATTCTGGTTTTATTTAGTACTGGAGGAATCCATTAATGAGTATCGTCACGAAGTCCATCGTGAATGCTGATGCAGAAGCGCGCTACCTCAGTCCTGGCGAATTAGACCGGATTAAGGGATTTGTGACTACTGGTGAAAAGCGTCTGCGCATTGCTCAAGTTATCACCGAAAACCGCGAGCGTATTGTGAAGCAAGCTGGTGATCAACTATTCCAAAGACGTCCTGATGTTGTTTCTCCTGGCGGTAATGCTTACGGTCAAGAAATGACCGCTACTTGTTTGCGCGACCTAGATTACTACCTCCGTCTGGTCACCTACGGCGTTGTAGCTGGTGATGTCACCCCCATTGAAGAAATTGGTCTTGTGGGTGTTCGCGAAATGTACAAGTCCCTTGGTACTCCAATTGAAGGTGTTGCTGAAGGTGTTCGTGGTTTGAAGAACGCTGCTGCGTCACTGTTGTCTGGTGAAGACGCTGCTGAAGCTGGCTCTTACTTTGACTACGTAATCGGTGGCTTGCAATAAGGTGAAGTTATTTCCCTGCTGAAACTGAAGTAATCCAATAAAGTTGGAAATAAGGAATCAACAACATGGCTCAAGACGCAATTACCTCTGTTATTAACTCTGCAGACGTTCAAGGTAAGTACTTGGATACTTCTGCTCTCGAAAAGCTTAAGAGCTACTTCTCAACTGGCGAATTGCGCGTACGTGCAGCTACCACCATTGCTGCTAACGCGTCTGCAATTGTTAAAGAAGCTGTGGCTAAGTCCCTGCTATACTCTGACATTACCCGTCCCGGCGGTAACATGTACACCACTCGTCGCTATGCTGCTTGCATCCGCGACTTGGATTACTACCTCCGTTATGCTACCTACGCTATGTTGGCTGGCGACCCATCCATTTTGGATGAGCGTGTACTCAATGGTTTGAAAGAAACCTACAACTCCTTAGGTGTACCTGTTGGTGCTACCGTGCAAGCTATTCAAGCTATCAAAGAAGTGACTGCTAGCTTGGTAGGCCCTGATGCTGGTAAGGAAATGGGTGTTTACTTAGATTACATTTCCTCTGGCTTAAGCTAAAAGCTAGGTTGCACTTGAGAACTTAAGTGCGGCTTTATTAAGTAAGGTCTGGAAATCGATCGTGAGTGCTAGAACTTTTAATCGCTTATCTTGCTAAATACGTATGTATGATGAGTGTTAGAAGTTTAGTATTGATGCTTGATTTCCAGCCTTTGAGTGATTAGAGAAAAGTTTGCACTGACAATTTTGAACAGAAAATACTGAGCGTAGTCCTCACCTAAAAAGACTAAAAAGCAACCTACATTTTAGGTGGGGTAAGCAAAGCCAATATAAAAAGCGAAGCAACATTGTAGTATAATAGACCAATAGTAATTTACCAAAAGGTACTGTAAAAGCACACAGGCTGAAGACATAGACCTGATGGTAATGCGCAGATTTTCATTAAGCCTTATCGCGCTGGAGTGTTCTAGGACAAAAGTTTCCACGACTCACGGAGGACACCAGTTTTTCCGGCGACGTTAGGACTAGTTCTAAGCGTAAAAATCCTCAACTATAATCTTCGATTTAGTTGCGGTACCTTCAAATAAAAAAGTTTCCACATCAATATAGGGAGATATCAAAACATGGCAAGGTTGTTTAAAATTACTGCTTGTGTTCCTAGCCAAACTCGAATTCGTACTCAGCGTGAACTGCAAAACACTTACTTCACCAAGCTTGTTCCCTACGAAAACTGGTTCAGTGAACAACAACGGATTCAAAAAGCAGGTGGCAAAATTGTCAAGGTAGAGTTGGCTACTGGTAAGCGGCAAACTAATACTGGTTTGAGTTAATCTCACTTAGTATAGCTGAATACGACTTGTAGGGAGTTGTCAAGAGGTCACGTAGACCTCTTTTTTGTTTACGAAGCTGGGCATTGTATGCAATGCCCAGCTTACTTAATTCAAAGGTGTATTGTAGCGAAATGCAAAATGACTCCTACCTTAATGGAGGTCGCTTTGGCATATTTTGGTGAAATTTGTCTAGTTGTTGGCGTTGTTCATCAGTGAAAACTGATTTTACTTCTTCATGAGATGATTGCATAATCTCCTCAATTTTTGCTTTTTGATCATTACTGAGATTCAGATCAGCAAAAGGACCTTTGTCTCCTTCTGGGGGAGGCATAGGAATACCAGGACCACCAAAGCCACCGTGCATCCCACCTCTACGGTCTCTCATTTGGGCTACCTTTTCTTCTAATTTCTGCCGTTGTTCCGATGTGAGAACGGCATCAAATTTTTCTTTGGTTTGTTTGTCAATCTCGTCCAAACGCTGTTTTTGAGCATCAGTTAGGTTTATATTTGGAGGTTGACCTGGAGGTCCTGATTGTGGAAAGTTTTGCGCGTGAAAAACTGGACCATGTCCGATGGGTAAAGCTTTTACGCTTAAGGGAACAGCTACCAAAGCAAGCCCAATCACTAGAGAGAACATCATCACAAGTTTGAGTTTCATTATGACCTCGTTGCCAATTTATCGAGTTCGACATTCAAATCATAAGAATTTGTATGATTCTTTGAGATGGGGGAAAAGTCCCAAATCTCACTTTGTTGTCGTAGAGAAAAAGTCCTAAATTCAAACAGGACTTTTCTCCTACTTGATGGGGATAAGGGTGTGAGGGTGTGAGGGTGTAAGGGTGTAAGGGTGTAGGGAAAATCTGGCGGTATTTTATTTCGATGGGTAAAATCTGGGTTGACAGGGTAATATTCTTCTCATCCCTGTCGCAGGGTTTGAGTACTGTAATGATCGCTGCTGCTTGGTGGGAGTTCTCAATTTGCTCAAGTTTTATCCTGAAACAGGAATCAACAATTTAATCCCTTTTGAAAGCAACTTGGTATCATTAACGTCAACTCTAAACGATCGCACCTTACAATTTAAATTTTATTCATCGTGAATCTACGCCGCCTGACTTTATTCTTTGATGACTCCGTGTCCAGCTGGGCATTAGAAGCGCGTTTATTGCGTTGGTTAACACTGGTTTGGCTGTTTGTGGGATTAGTCATGCTATTTTCGGCATCTTATCCCGTAGCTGATGTTCGTCATCATGACGGACTGTACTACTTTAAGCGTCAACTCTTGTGGGTACTAGTAGGTTTCATAGTATTCAATATTGTTGTTCATTCGCCTTTGAATAAAGTTTTGAGCATATCTCATTGGTTTGTGATAGCGCTTTTGATGTTGATTTTTGCCACCTTAGTACCAGGAGTAGGAAAAAAGGCTTTTGACGCATCCCGGTGGATAGCTTTAGGACCGTTTCCAATTCAACCTTCTGAATTAATTAAACCTTTTTTGGTCTTACAAAGTGCGCGACTTTTTGGTCAATGGGAAAACCTAAGTTCGCGTGTTCGCTTCTTTTGGCTGGGTATTTTTGGTCTTGTTCTTTTAGGTATTTTAGGGCAGCCTAACTTAAGCACAACCGCACTGTGTGGTATGACGATTTGGTTTATTGCCCTTGCTGCTGGATTACCTTACAAGTACTTAGGAGGAACAGCATTGGGAGGGGTGTTGTTGGCAGTCATGAGTATCAGTATCAAGGAATATCAGCGTAAGCGGGTGTTGTCATTCCTTAATCCTTGGGCTGATGCAACTGGGGATGGCTATCAACTGGTGCAAAGTTTGCTAGCTGTAGGTTCTGGTAGACAATGGGGTGCCGGGTTTGGGCTTTCTCAACAAAAGCAGTTTTATTTGCCAATTCAGGATACTGATTTTATTTTTGCAGTGTTTGCTGAGGAGTTTGGCTTTGTTGGTAGTGTTGTGTTGTTGTTACTGATTGCTTTATACGCCACTTTAGGATTAATTGTCGCTCTTAAGGCAAAGCATCCAGTGTATCGATTGGTGGCGATCGGTGTCACAATTTTAATGGTGGGACAATCTTTACTCCACATTGGTGTCACCACTGGTGCCTTGCCAACAACAGGTTTGCCCTTGCCCATGTTTAGTTATGGTGGAAATTCGATGGTTGCCAGTTTGATGGCATCAGGTTTGATTATTCGGGTTGCACGACAGAGTAGTGAAGCGGAAGTGGTACCGTTGCGAGAGGAGGGCGAGAAGAGGCGGAAACGAAAGTTATTTCAGAAGAAGTAAGGCGAACCTCGGTTGTGCATAAGTTCATTTTGGTTTCATGTATCAGTCATTGTAGGGTGTGTTATACCGATTCAAAAAATGTTTGCGATACCCCACCCGCCCTATCGGGCACCCTCACGCCAGGTGCACCGTCCTTGGGAACCCCAACGCCAGATACCTACGGAGGGAAACCCTCCTGCAGTACTGGCTCCGCAACGCACTGGCTCCCCTTACAAAGGGGAGGGTTAGGGAGGGGTGTTTTCTATGTGTTGCATTCTTTTTTCAAATTCGTTAGGACTTACGCAAAAACTCTTTTAAACCCTCTTAACTTCGTGTTCTTTGCGTCCTTTGCGGTTTATTTTTTCATTATTTTGCGTAAGTCCTGTTCGTATTAGACGGAACGTCTAACGCATCAAGATCTTGGGATGGTGCGTTAGCCTACCGCATAACACACCCTACCTATATGTTCTATTCCAAAAGAAATAAGGTCACCTGACTTGTGCATAAGTTAATTTTGGTTTCATCTATAAAATGATGTGTAAGTATCAGCAAAAAATTTTATGATGCTGACTTTGTGCTCTAACTACATATTTTTCTTTTTGTCAATAAGTTAAGTTCTCATACTTCCTCCATACTCCCGCTATGAGTGAAAACACCCGTGTCAAAACAATTTTGCTCTTGGCGGCGAATCCAAGAAACACTTCTGCGTTGCGGCTGGATGAAGAGGTACGGGAAATTGATGAGGGATTGCGACGGGGTAATAAGCGAGAACTGTTTAAGCTAGAGCAAAAATGGGCGGTTCGTTCTCGTGACTTTTATCGAGCAATTCTCGACACTCAACCCCAAATTGTACACTTTTGTGGACACGGTGCTGGGGAAGATGGAATTGTTCTAGAGGATGAAACTGGACAAATAGCGCTTGTGCAAGCAGACGCGCTAGCGAGTATGTTTAAGCTATTTGCCAGAAAGGGAGTTGAGTGTGTTCTCATGAACGCTTGTTACTCACAGGTGCAAGCAGAGGCGATTAGCCAACACATTGAGTATGTGATTGGGATGAATCGGGAGATAGGAGATGAAGCTGCTGTTGATTTTGCTGTGGCGTTTTACGATGCTTTGGCGGCTGGGGAAGAGGTGGAGTTTGCTTATGAGTTGGGTTGTTCTCAGCTTGTTGGTTTGAAGGAAAACCAAACTCCTGTGTTTAAAAGAAAATCGCTGAATCATCCCCTTGCGGAAAAGACGACGCGCCAGCGTATCTTTATTAGTTATAAGCGCGATGTTGAGCCGGATGAACCAGTGGCTTTAGAGGTTTTTCAAGCGCTGTCGCAGCAGCATGAGGTTTTTATTGATCAAAGAATGTTGGTTGGGACGCGCTGGGCTGAACGCATTGAAGGGGAAATTCGTCAAGCAGATTTTCTCATCGTTTTTCTTTCGTTTCGTTCAGTTTACAGCGAGATGGTGGAACAAGAAATCAAGATGGCGCACGAGATGGCGCAATTGCAGGGAGGGCGTCCGGCTATTTTGCCGGTGCGTTTGGGATATCGCGAACCGTTTCAGTATCCTTTGAGTGCTTACCTGAATAATATCAACTGGGCTTTCTGGCAAGGTGAAGAGGATACACCACGGCTGATAGCAGAGTTGACACAAGCTGTCTGCGGCGGTGAGTTACCGATTGATAAGGTGCAAGCCAAAGCTATTTTACTTGAAACAAGCGAACCTTCACCGTTACCTCGACCTTTTGCTTCAGCCCAGCCAGTCAGGTTGGAAATGCCAGAAGGGACGATGGACAGCGAATCTGCATTTTATGTGGAACGTTCATTGGATGGCATTGCCCTCACGACAATCACCCAACGAGGAGTCACCATCGTTATCAAAGGACCAAGACAAGTTGGTAAGAGTTCGCTGTTGATTCGCGCAATTGAAGCTGCAGTGAATGCAGGTAAGCGAGTTGCTTTTTTGGATTTTCAACTTTTTGACAAAGCTGCCCTCACAAATGCTGAACTTTTCTTTAAGGGGTTTTGCAGCTGGCTGACTGATGAGTTGGAAATGGAAGATCGAGTCGAGGAGTTTTGGAAGACTCCACTAGGAAACAGTCAACGTTGTACGCGTTACGTTCAACGCCATATTTTAAAAGAGTTGGGCAAGACGCCCCTGGTTTTGGCTATGGATGAAGTGGATAAGGTTTTTGACGCCGACTTTCGCAATGGTTTCTTTGGGATGTTGCGCAGTTGGCACAATAGCCGTGCCACGACGCCCATTTGGAAGCAACTGGATTTGACGCTGGTAACTTCCACCGAACCTTATCAACTGATTGACGACCTTAACCAATCACCTTTTAATGTTGGGCTGGTGATTGAATTACAAGATTTTACACTAGAACAAGTCATTGACCTCAACCGCCGTCACGGTTCACCTTTCAACTCCAATGAGGAAAGACAATTAATAGTTTTGTTGGGCGGACATCCTTACTTGGTGCGGCGGGCGCTTTACCTAGTCGCGAGTCAGCAAATTTCCACAACTAAATTGTTTGCCAATGCAACTGCTGACACTGGTCCTTTTGGAGATCATTTGCGTCACCACATTTCACTACTGCACAAAAAAACAGAATTGATTCAAGGGCTGCTGCAAGTCATTCGCCAGAACATCTGTGATGATAAGCGCGTCTTCTGGCGGCTGCGGGGTGCGGGTTTAGTGCGCGAACAAGGACGAGCAGTTTTGCCACGCTGTCAGCTTTACGCCGAGTATTTCCGGGAGAACTTGCGTGAGTAATACTAATACTTGTCATTGCGAGCGGAGCGGTAGCGTAGCGTGGCAATCTCAAATCCTGCGATTGCTTCACTCCACTTCGTTGCGTAAGCGCAAAGCGCACGCTACGCGAACGCAATGACATATAGTAAGTCTTTTCTCTCTCTTTTCCTCTCTCTGCGCCCTCTGCGCCCTCTGCGGTTCGTTCTATAAATTCTATCTATGAATGAAACTCGACACAACCCAAGCATTTACACCGTTGGCGGTACTGTGCAAGCCAACCAAAATGGCATTTACATTCCCCGCAAAGCTGATGAGGAATTGCTGGCGCTGTGTCGGGAAAATAAGTTTGTGTATATCCTCACTTCACGCCAGATGGGCAAATCTAGCCTGATGGTGCGGACTGCTGAACAACTGGCAGAAGAAGAAATTCAGACGGTTGTGATTGATTTGACTCAGGTAGGCGTGCAGGTGAGTGCTGAACAGTGGTATCTGGGGTTACTCACCATTGTTGAAGGAACTCTGATGCTGGATACAGATGTGGTGCAGTGGTGGCAAGAACGCTCACATCTGGGTTTTACGCAACGGCTGACTTCATTTTTTCAAGAGGTTTTGCTGCAAGAAGTTGCTTCACCGATAGTGATTTTTGTCGATGAAATTGATACGACTCTCAGCTTAGATTTTACTGATGATTTTTTTGCGGCTATTCGCTATCTCTATGTTGTTCGCGCTTCAGAACCAGAGTTTCAGCGTCTTTCTTTTGTCCTGATTGGTGTCGCAACTCCAGGTGATTTGATACGTGACTCCAAGCGTACACCGTTTAATATCGGTCAGCGTCTGGATGTGACTGATTTCACTTTTGAGGAGGCAAAACCACTGGCACAAGGACTAGGACTGTCAACTCAAGAAGCCCAACAGGTGTTGAAATGGATGCTGGAGTGGACAGGAGGACATCCATATTTATCGCAGCGCCTTTGTTCTATTATTAGCCAGCAATCGCAGAAAAGTTTGTCACAAGCTGATGTTGACGGCTTAGTGAGTAGTACTTTCTTGGGTGCAATGAGTGAACAAGACAACAACTTGCAGTTTGTCCGCGATATGCTGACAAAACGCGCACCAGATAAAGAAGGTGTTTTGAGTGTTTATCGAGAAATTCGCCGGGGTAAGTCGGTTTTAGATGAGGAACAGTCGATAGTGAAATCGCACCTCAAGCTTTCAGGCGTGGTGCGGCGCGAGCAAAATGTTTTGCTGGTGCGGAATCGAATTTATCAGCAAGTGTTTGATTTCAAGTGGCTGAATCAACATTTGCCGTTGAATTTGCGGGATTGGTGGGAGCGTTATAAGCCATTATTACCATATCTCGCGGGAGGGTTAATATTTTCTGTGGCAATGGGCACGATGACACTGTACGCTGAAAGTCAACGTCTGCGTGCTGAAGAAAATGGCCGCAAAAACGTAGAAATTCTCATGCAAAGTTTAACTTCCGAAAACCTGTTTACCTCAAATTTAAATTTTGAGGCTTTACTAGAAGTATTGAAGCTAGGAAAACGGCTATATGATAAGGATGTAGAACCAGGTAACCGCATGAAGGCAGTTACCACTCTCCAACAGGTTGTTTATGGGATAAGGGAACACAACCGACTGGAAGGGCATCGCAGTGTTGTCAGGAGTGTGGCATTCAGTCCCGATGGTAAAACAATTGCTTCTGGCAGTGTTGACAAGACGGTACAGTTGTGGGGTTTCAAGGGGCAGCTACTCAAAACCCTGAGTGGGCATAG
>NZ_JXCA02000019.1:578088-585661 GCF_000828085.3 Scytonema tolypothrichoides VB-61278 | reverse complement strand
ACAATTGCTTCTTCTGGTGATGACAAGACGGTACGGTTGTGGAATCTCAACGGGCAGCTACTCAAAACCCTGAATGGGGATAGCAGTTATGTCAAGAGCGTGGCATTCAGTCCGGATGGCAAGACTCTAGCTTCTGGCAGTTTTGACAAGACGGTACGGTTGTGGAATCTGGATTTGGATGACTTACTGGCACGCGGTTGCGCTTGGGCGCATGATTATTTGAAGTATAACCCTAGTGTTCAGGCTGAGGATCGCAAGGTGTGTGATGATGTTGGCAGTCGTCGCTGAGTTGGGTTGTGGAATGATACGCGTGTTGCATTCATACGTGTTACCTCACCCTGCCCTGTCGGGCATCCCTCTCCTTACTAAGGAGAGGGAAAGATTTTTACGCAGTAAAAAGCGAGGGTGAGGTTGTCTCGTTCCTTGTCTCTGGCAAGGAATGCAGCTGCTTAGGCTCTGCCTCCTTTTGTTTGCTACTAGAGGCAGAGCCTCTAGAAGTCCATTCCCAGGCTCCAGCCTGGGAACGAGAGTGATAGATATTCAGTGAGCTAATCGCATACTTGGACTCTTAGCCTCAGAATTTATTTCTTGGCGGACGAGAATGATGCTGGAAGATTTGAGCGATAAGCCACCAGCTTGACGTTACAAGGTATCGCACAGAGTACCTGATTGGCGATCGCGCAAAGTACGCGCTTTTAGGTGGCGATAGCTAGCCCCTGAGGGGGCGCTGCGCAAACGCTGCTGCCTAAGCGCAAAGCGCACGCTACGCGAACGGCAGATCGCTCTAAAATTCAAAACCAAGATTCTAAAGATAACGTTGAGTTTAAAAAAACATTCTTAAAGTTTGATCGGGAGAGCTTTTTTGTAATAATGGGTCTACAACAGTAAAGTAAACACAAAAGTGATAGTTATGCCCCTGGTAAGTATTCCTAAGAGTTATCTCGTGTCTGAAGATGAGGAATCGATCATATTGGATTTACCACAGTCAGTTCTAGCCTCATTGCAACGGGATTATGGAAAGATTCAGAAGGCTAAAGGAATTCTTCAGCATCAGAAAGAGGCAATGTTTGCTCATCTGAATGCTGTGCGTGAAGAATGGGAATGAACTATCTCTATGATACAAATATTTTTATTTACTATTTGGCGGGAGATGATACAGTTTCTGAATTATTTTCCGAAACTTTTCTTAATAAAAATTACGTTGTAATCTCTCCAATTGTACGGATCGAGTTACTTTGTTTTTCTGGTTTGTCTGATGACGAGGCAGAGGTTATTGAAGATTTATTAAGTCAGTTTGATTCAATTCTGATTTCTAGGAAAATTGAGAATCAAACAATTGCTTTAAAGCGGAAACACAAAATCAAGTTACCAGATGCGGTGATTGCAGCAACAGCTTTATGTCAGCAAGCAGTTTTGGTAACTCGCAATTTTCACGATTTCCAGGATATTGCAGAATTAAAATTAGAGAATCCTTTTGGTGATGAATAAAAAGTTTGGGGAGATGTTATAGCAACAGACATATCGTTTAGGACATCGTGTTTTGATTAAGAGGGAACAGGGAACAGGGAACAGGGAACAGGGAACAGGGAAATGTCCTAACAATTGTGGCGACTGCTATAATCTTTAAGAGAAAATGCATATCGATGTATTAACAATGCAAGTCGATGCATTCACAATACACCGACTTGGGTTACAGTGTGGATATTCAAAAAGCAGATTAAATCACTAGTGATTGTACCTCGACAGGCGTGTCGGGTTGGTTCCCCCACTCATTCCAAGAACCGTCATAATTGCGTACATTCTGATAGCCCAGCAAATACTTCAACACAAACCAAGTGTGTGAGGAACGTCCCCCAATAGTGCAGTAAGTTATCACTTCTTTGTCAGGAGTAACGCCTTTGCTGGTGTATAAAGCGTATAGTTCTTGGGCTGATTTAAACGTCTCATCTTCATTCAGGGCTGATTCGTATGGAATGTGAACTGCACCTGGAATGTGCCCTGCACGTTCTGTTCCTTCTGGTGGCTTCGTGCTGAACCATTCGCCGCGATACTCTTCGGGTGTGCGTACATCCACCAAAACACGATCTGACTTGCCAACACTCGCTTGCACTTGCTCTTGCAGTGCACGTATGCTATAATTATGCTCCTGTGCTGTATATGTTGTTGTCGTAATACTGGGTGTTTCAGTCAACAGAGGGCGTTCTTCTACAAGCCATTTTTTGCGACCACCATTCATGACTCGCACATCATCATGACCGAATATTTTTAAAAACCAAAAGATAACAGGGGCGATCGCATTATGATTGCCATAAATAACGACAGTCGTATCATTCGCGATACCTGAACGTCCTAGCAATTCTTCCAACGCCACTTTATCAAAATTAAAACGGAAATCCGGTTGCAAGATCGTGGTCAATGCGTTCCAGAAGATCGCGCCAGGAATGTGACCGGAGTTATAAGCTGTTGCATCCATATCGACTTCCACAAGACGCACTTTGGGGTCATGCAAATGCTCAGCAACCCACTCAGTCTCTACAATAACTTCAGAATGAGCGTAATTTAACGGTGACATCAGGCGTTACTCCTTGCTGTGTAAATGTCGATGACGCTAGAGTAAGATTGATTCCCTAACTACGCCTAGTCCTCGAACGAGTACACCCAGTAACTTTTTTTGTAACTTATATAGATGGCAAATTAGATGACAAATTCTTTGCAGTCTTTATTTCAGGCTATTGCTCAAACTCGTGATGAGCAAGAACTACGACTGCACGTCATGGTTAGAATTGGTGAGTATTTTGTTGCTCAACGTTGGGGGCTTTTTTTCTTTGATCAGCTTCCCCTTGTCGAAACAAATCTTCAGGGTATCTTTAAATTAGCTTTATCTTTAGAACATAATCCCGTCTTGCGCTACGTAGTTGAGCATCATGCCCCAGTTCACGAAGAATTATTATTACCTCCTGGGGCATGGTCGATGATTTGTCCGCGTTCTGATCACGCGCATGTGATGGCTGGACCAATTGTTAATTATGGTCGCCTTGTGGGCGGAGTTGGCTTTACCCGCGTTCGCGGTACTTCTGCGTTTAATACTCAGGAACTTACTGACTTGAGTGCCCTTTGCCTTCATCTGTCAACCTGGTTAACAACAACATCGTTACAATCAACACAATTCAATTCTTTAAATATTAATCGCTTAACACCGCGTGAAATTCAAATTGCCGAATTAGTCGCACAAGGGCGAACAAATGCTGAAATCGGTACAGCCCTTTGGATTACAGAAAATTCTGTTAAGCAAGCCTTAAAACGAATATTTCGCAAGCTTGAAGTTTCCTCTCGTGCCGAATTAGTAGGACGGCTTTTTTCAAACACAAAGCTTTTGCCATCCAGGGATGTGGTTTAACGCCTACGTTCCATACATCCGTATTCTGTAAGGTGGGCATTGCTTACCAAGATCTCAAATTTCTATCACATGGACTTTTCCGAGCAATGCCCACCCTACGATTTGTAGTCTTGATATCATCAACTCATACTTTTCTAGTAACTTTGGTAAAATACATAACTTTATTAAAAATATAAAAACAGCTAATCTATTAATACTTAAGGGGGATGCAGAGATAAAATCTGCTTTGCCACGGGAAGCTGAAGTATGAAAAACTGGATAACAAAATTATTAATATATATAACGTTATTGTACAACCTGTTGCTAGGAGCTAATGACGCAAAAGCTAACCAACTTTCTGATGTTTACGTACAGCAATTAAATACACTACCGGGAATTGAAAAGTTAGCAATGGCTGACAATACGCATCAAGAAAACAGAAAGGATGATTTCCGAAGATTTCGCGAGATAATTAGAGGTGCAGATAAGTTAGAGGGATTTTTTACACTTTATCGCGCTAAAGATTCTGGCGAAATCTATTGGGAAATCAAGCCGGAACAGTTAAACCAAAATTACCTGGGTATAGTGACATTGGAATCAGGCGTAGGGGAAAGCGGGCTTTATAGTGGACTCCCTCTGCAAGATTTCCTCTTCTACTTCCAGCGAGTTAATAATAGTTTGCACTTTGTGATTCGTAATGTTAAGTTTCGCACAGAAGCGGGTCAACCGGAAGAGCGATCGCTTGCTCGTTCATTTAGCGACTCTGTTCTCTACGCAGTTGATATAGTTTGTATCGACCCATACAGTAAAAATATTCTGATTGATATAAATGACCTGCTCATGCAGGACTTTCCTGGATTAACTTCTCTCTTAAAATACTCTTTACAAACTGAATATCAGTTACAAGAAACTAAGTCATATTTGGGTGATGTCAACAGCTTTCCTTTAAACCTAGAGATTGATTCGATTTATGGTTTTTCTTCACCAGAAGGAGCAGATTTAATCAGCTTACCTGACAGCAGGGCACTCACGCTCAAAGTACACTATAGTTTTTCTCAACTCAACAGAAACAACGGCTATATTCCCAGATTTGCTGACGACAGAGTTGGATATTTTATTACTGCCTTCCAGAACTTCTCTGGCAATATTGGCAAAGAACCATTTGTACGTTACATCAATCGTTGGCATCTTGAACCATCTGATCTAAATGCTGCTTTGTCTCCACCTAAAAAACCGATTGTGTTTTGGATTGAAAATGCCGTACCGTTGGAATACCGCGACGCAGTTCGTGAAGGCGTTTTGATGTGGAACAAAGCATTTGAAAAAGCAGGATTTCAAAATGCCATTGAAGTGCAGCAAATGCCAGATGATGCTGATTGGCACCCCGCAGATGTGCGTTACAATACGATTCGCTGGTTTAATTCTCTAGATGCAGGCTTTGCCAGAGGACCAATGCGCGTCAACCCACTCACTGGGGAAATCTTAGATGCAGACATCATTGTCGATGCTAATATGGTGCGCTCAATTCAGCAAAATTATCACACATTAATAGAAGCAAATTCAGCTGATCTCTACCCCATAAGTATCTATGCAAAGTCTGGGGTCAAAATGAGCCAGCACAATGCGACTGGAACTCAAAAATCAATAGTTGAAAACAGGGAATTTTGGTGTGATGATTCTGACTTCTACTACGGCATGGAATCTTCTTTTCAAGCTGCGATGGGGGCGCTGACGCTGTCACTTGTGCAAGATGCAACACCAAGTAGTGACCAGATGAAGAAGTATGTCCATGAATATCTGCGTTATCTCATCGCTCATGAAGTTGGACACACTCTTGGTTTACGCCACAACTTTCATGGTAGCACAATGCTAGCACCCGAGGAATTAAACAACACTGAAATCACTCACACCAAAGGTTTGGTAGGTTCAGTGATGGATTATGTAGCTGTCAACATCGCGCCACAAGGAGTACAACAAGGCGATTATTTTCCTGCTATTATTGGTCCCTACGACGAATGGGCAATTGAGTACGGTTACAAAAGGTACTCGCATCTGATGCTTGAGGGAATCACTCCTTTAACTGAAAAACCTTTTTTAGAGCAAATTGCTTTAGCGTCGCCTCAACCAGAATTATCTTACGCCACAGATGAAGATATTTGGGATATCAATCCTCTAGCAAATGTCTGGGACATGAGTAGTGATGTGTTAGTTTATTCCCAGTGGCAAATGGATAATGCCCGCATGATGTGGCAGCGTTTAGATAAGCGTTCTCCCTTGAAAGGAGAAAGTTATGGCGATCGACGTCTATTATTTAACAGAATATTTCAATACTATTTCCGTAATGCCATTTTGCTCACTAAATACATTGGTGGGCAGTCTTTTAAGCGTCACCATGCTTTAGATGATACTCATGCTCACTTTGTACCAGTTCCTCTAGAAAAGCAACGTCAGACATTGACAAATTTACATGAATATGTGTTTGCTCAGGATGCTTTTCGTTTTTCATCACAATTGCTGAATCAATTAGCACCATCGCGCTTTTCACACTGGGGTAACCCTATACCTGTTTACCGTCTCGATTATCCAATTCATGAGCGTATTTTGCAGCTTCAAAGTGTGATATTGCGAAGTTTATTAGATGGCGATCGCCTAAATCGTTTACGTGATCTAGAATTAAAAACTTTGCCTGGGGAATCTCTGACAATACCAGAACTGTTTGACACATTGCAAAAAGACATTTGGACAGAAGTTTTCACTTCTGAATCACATATGTCAATTTCTAGCATCCGCCGTTCGCTGCAACGAGAACATCTGAATATATTACTAGGTATGGTGTTGCGTACAACTTATGTCCCTGAAGATGGTCGTACAATTGCTTGGTATGAATTGCGGCAATTGCTGAAAGCTATAGATGCTGGTGTTAAACAACACGGTGGTAACTTGGATATTTACACGCTGGCTCATTTGGAAGAAAGTAGCGATCGCATTACCAAAGCTCTAAATGCACAATTGCTTTCATACTAACGCAGGTTTTGGTAGCAACGGGAATTCAACAAGGGCGGGGGAAACTCGCCATAATAAATTAACCCCACCCGCCTATTGGCACCCTATCAATACCCATCGGCAGTTGGGTGGCGTGTGGGGCGCACTCCACCAACGAGTTGAGAAAATTTACAACAACTTGACAACAGAAGAGCAAATATGCGTGCAACGCATCTTTTTGAGGCTCGTTGCGATTGGTGGGGATGAAGAATCGGGAACTGAGTGCAAAGCCGTTCGTAGACGGGCGATGCGATTTGAGTTTAACGATCCACTCGAACAAAAAGTGTTGACTCAATTGATTGATCAAAACTTGTTAGTGAGCGATCGTCAACCTCATTCTGAAGTCTCCACCGTGGAGATTGCCCAAGCACAAGACAAGCCAGTATTATATAAGATGGATGAAATTTTGCTATAAAAACTCCGCAACTCTTCTGGGACTGCGGATATGTTAAGTTTTCTATCATAGGTAAAGAAAACACTAAGGGTGTAGCGAATGAAAGACTCCACTAACCGCAATAGGTTGGAAATAACAGAAACTGTCTCTGTAGCGAGTTCTGTCGCTGGGTCGGTATTTGCAGTTTTTTCCCAGCAGCTGATCTATGCGGCTGCGCCCCTGAGTTTAGCCCTCTCGCTCTCGCTGATCAACCGACGCCGATTTGAGCAGGCGTTACAGGAGAATATAACTGCTGTCTCGTCTGAAATGGGCACTCGCGTCACACACGTAGGTCAGCAACTGTCAGCACAGATGCAATCGGTACGCACCTCAGTTGAAACTCTGTCTGCTGTCCCAATACCAGCACCCTTTGACCCCACTAACCTGGAGCAACAGATTGAGGAACTGAAAACAGCACTTATCCACACAAAACAGATTACCAGCCAGAGTGCCACCAAGCAGGAAATCGAAGACTTTAACCAGAAAATTAAGCAGTTGCAAGCTTATGTGATCTCATTGACAGAGGCATTTAACCAGCGCTCAGAGCTACAGCAAATAGAACAGTTAAGCCAAAGCACCGCCCAACTGCAAGAGCATGTTTCAGCACTGCCACCAATACCAGCACCGTTTGACCCCACCGGGCTAGAGCAACAAATTCAGCAGTTGCAAGCTTCTATGATCTCATTGACAGAGGCATTTAACCAGCGCTCGGAGCTACAGCA
>NZ_JXCA02000019.1:503605-577136 GCF_000828085.3 Scytonema tolypothrichoides VB-61278 | reverse complement strand
CCAATACCAGCACCGTTTGACCCCACCGAGCTAGAGCAACAAATTCAGCAGTTGCAAGCTTCTATGAGCTCATTAACAGAGGCATTTAACCAGCGCTCGGAGCTACAGCAAATAGAACAGTTAAGCCAAAGCACCGCCCAACTGCAACAGCATGTTTCTGCACTTCCTCCCTACTTTGACACCAGCGATCTGAAGCAAGAAATTCAACAGATCAGAGCAGAACTCCAATCCCTACGCCAACAGGTACAATCCTCAACCCCTCCTGCCGAAACAGTCAACGGTGGTCAAACCGGGTTAGCGCACCCACAGCTTAATGGCAAACTCAAAAGACTCCCGCAACTGTTCAAGAGTTTCGCTCAGATGCAGCACCAGTTGGTAAAGCTACAGCGCTTAACTGCTAAAAGCGATAAGCGGAGCTTACTGCCAAAGGCAGATCGCACAACTGTTCCCCCGCAAGAGCAGTTGTCTGAACTATCCCCAATAACGCATCGGGTTGCTTCCTCAAACGGAACGCAATTGACAACCAGTCTGAAAAATCAACGCTTGAGTGTAGAAGCACTCATGGCGATGGCTGAGGCTCGTGGCATTGGCAAAGAATTTCAGATGGTGATACAAGCAGCCAAGAAACACCATCTTACACTGAATCCGTGGCCTACTAACCTGATGGTTAGTCCTGCGGCTCACTTGCTATGTACTGCGCGAAGAAATTCCTCTCAATGCCTGTTTATCATTTCGGGACAGCCTGCGATGGATGGAAAAGTCCGACTCTGGGTATCAACGCATGCGATCGCTAAATTTTATCCGGTTAGGCAACAAACTGTCACATCCCTCCTGGGATTTGATGGGTGGCGCGAGATGGATCAGGCACAGATAGAGCAGTTCGTCGCTAGTCTGAATCGGTTATTTGAAGAAGCCAGCGTTTAAATCAAACCAGGCAAAGTTGAGAAGCCTGGACTTTAATTAGCGCTATGAACCACATAGTAATAGTTTCAGCCTTCCGAAATTCCCCCGCCAAGGGGAGTTCGGCTTAAAGTTTCCGTTACCCATAATTGTTTTGTGGGCTGTGTTTATAAAACTAGAGATGGCAGTTTTAAATTCGGGAAAGTCTGAGTAATACTTTGAGTATAAACATTGTTTTTTCACCAGCTTCCATAATCGTTCTATCAGGTTTAAGTTCGGGGAGTAAGAAGGCAGATATAATAATTCTATTTCAAGAGCATTTGCCAAATCTTGCACTAATTTACATTTTTGATATCTAGCATGATCACAGACTATAGTTATGGGTATACTCAGTTTTAGTGCTGCTAATTTACCTAGGAGTTCACAAATGCTTTCAGCATTGATGTAAGTTTCATTTGTCACAGTAATAATTTCATGAGTGATGGCATTTAAAGCTCCTAAAACATTAAATCTTTTTCGACCAGAAGGGGACTTAATAAATATTCGCCTGAATTCACCATACCCATCCCAAAAAAGCTCCCATGACAAAGTGAGAAGCATCCATAAAAAAACGGCTCTTTTACCTGTCTTCGCTTCTTCTAATCTTGGGACTCATATCATGTCCGGATAATCAACCATAATTCTCGCATTACCCCTCCCCAACCCTCCACGAGATCGCGGGGAGGGTGCCGATAGACAAGTGGGGTCAATTTATTACGGGTAATTGAGCGGACTTGATATCATATCAAATCCGGTAGCATCTGAATGATTAAAAAACCGCAGAGGCGCAGAGGACGCAGAGAGAGAGAAAAGAGAAATAATTCCGATACAAACGGATTTGATATCACTCACATTCCGCACCTCCCACGGGAGTAATCGGTAATTACCAAAATAAAAAAAATGCGGAATGTGGCTTCTATGTTTCTGTTTGATAACCTTGCCTATGAAAACTAGTTGAAGGCTAAGTTAAAGCGTAAGTTATTACCGTGCAAAGTATATAACTAGTTCGATAAAGTGTAGTTAATAGATGCAATTCATTCACTGACAACTTGAATTTCATCGAGTTGATTAATCACCACATCCGCACCTTTAACATTCTCCGCCTTCCCCACCCAAGTAATACCAATACAACCAGCAGCTTTAGCATTACGCGCCATTTGCATATCGCCTACAGAATCTCCTACCATCAAAGTAGTACTTGGTTCGACTCCTAAAGCTTGACAAGCTTGCAAAAATAAAATTGGATCTGGTTTACTTGGTCCAAAATCGACTCCCATGGATAATAGAATGTAATCACCTAATTGATGATGCTTGACAAAAGCACGCACTTCATCAGTTGTCGCCGCCGAAAGAATTCCTAATTTCAATCCAGTTTCCGACAAAGACTTTAGCACTTCCAAACTACCCACAAACAAAGGTGAAGGTGTATTGCCAAGGTATTTTTCAGCGTCGTTCAAAGCTTGACGGGCGATCGCTAACGACTCAAACCAACTCCGTCCAGTTTCCGCAATATATGCTGCAGCGGCAATTTCTGTTTCGCGACGACTCGCCACCGCTATTAAACCCGCCGGATCGAGGTTATCACCATTAACACCAAACGCCATTAACAATGGTTCTCCAGTGCCAGGAATTTGGGCATCAATCATCCGTGCTCCTCTTTGTGCGAAAGCACGTAAATCAGCTTCTGAGTCTTCTAACGTACCATTTTTGTCAAACAGAATCGCTTGAATATTGGAAAACGTCACATTTTTACACTGAATAGTTGCCAAAAGATACCTCTGAATAAATGGCGAAGCATAGCATATAATATCGCGACGAGGGGTGATACTACAGAGTCACTTTCTGAGCAATACTGAGAATGCTTGCTGTTTTGCCACAAATGCTATGGATGAGGAACTGTTATCTTGCTTAGTTGACGAAGCTTGTCAACATCTACCCGGAAGCCCAGAACGTCAAAAACTGCTGACGCGAGTCATTCGCTTAACCTCTAGCAAACTCTGGAGGGAAACGACTCCCTACTATCAGGATGCACTGCAACAAACCTGGTTATATTTTTGTCGCAACATTTGTGAAGGAACAACAGCTCAGACGTACGATCCCTCTTTAGGTAGTGTCATAACTTGGCTGAATGTTTATTTGAAACGCAGACTGCAAGACTTTTACCGTGATCATCAACGACAACAAGCCAGAATAGTATCTGCTAGTATCAATCAGTCTCGTTCGGGTGAAACAAGTGAAATTGTTAATCCTGTAGATAACGTTGCCGCTGAACCTGATATTCCTCCTATTTTAGAAAACGTTAGGTTGTGGGCAGAGAAAGATGCCGATGGAGAACTGCGCCAGACACACATTCAAGGACATCCGCAAGTAAATTGTCAACTGTTAATTTTGAAACGTATGCCACCGGAAGTGAGTTGGAAGGAACTGTCAGCAGAATTTAAGTTGCCTGTTTCCACTTTGAGTAGTTTTTATCAACGGCAATGTATTCCTCGCTTACGAATTTTTGCTGGAAAAGAAGGCTATTTATAGCAAAAATTTACACTAGTATGTTACGAATATAGCTATGCAGTTCTTCGCAAAGCTGCTGTAGCAAGAGTGACTGGGATGAGTACACAAAGAAATGATCTCCAGGAAACATCTGTAGTGAAAAAGCACCATTAGTCTGCTCTTGCCAACCTGCTAAATCTTCACGATTGACTTTCCAATCTTGTAAGCCCCCGAAAGCAGTAATGGGACAAGTTAGTGGAACAGAGGGAGTGTAAACGTAATTTTCCAGAACAGCAAAATCTGCCCGCAGGATTGGAAGAAGCAGTTGCATGAGTTCGGAGTTATCTAATACTTCTTTGGGCGTGCCGTTATAGCGGCGTAGTTCATTTAAGAATGCTGGTTCTGGCAAATTGTGAATAGGTGGTTCTGGATCGGGAATTTGTGGAGCGCGGTGACCAGAAGCATATAAATGTAATGGTGTCAAGGAAAAATTTTTCCAAAGTCGTCGGGCAAGTTCAAAGCTAACCAGTGCCCCCATGCTATGACCGAAAAAGACGAAAGGTTTATTTAGGCTTGGCAAGAGGGCTTTTTCTAGCGCCTGAATTAAAGGTTCAAACTGAGTAAACGGAGCCTCCATTATCCGCATTCCACGTCCAGGTAGTTCAATCAGACAAACTTCGACAGAGGATGGTAAATCTTTTAACCAAGGGCGAAAGCTTAAAGCTCCACCCCCAGCATGATGGAAGCAAAATAGCCGTAGTTTGGCTTGAGGATTTGGCTTGGGACAGGTGAACATCAGTGAGCAATTAAGAATGATAGGCAAGCTGCTAAGTGTTACTACAAACATTGGATTGAATAACAAAACTCAACTTAGCTTGGTGAGTTCTGATATATTCAACCCAACCTACAAATACAGTTATCAGTTATCAGTCATCAGTTATCAGTCATCAGTCATCAGTTATCAAGTACCCGCAGTACCAGTTATCAGTTACCAAGTACCCGCAGTACCAGTTATCAGTTATCAGTTATCAGTTATCACTGTTCACTGTTCACTGTTCCCTGTTAAAAGTTAAGCGTTCACTGATTTCATGACGAATGACTGATCATTGCATCACCTGTGCTGTCTTTTCTTTATCTAACTTGAGAACCAATACTCCCAAGGGTGGCAAACATAAATCCAGCGAGTATGGGCGATTGTGAAGTGACCAATTGTCTGTCCACTTTCCACCTAAGTTGCCCATATTGCTACCGCCATACTGACGAGCATCACTGTTGAATAATTCAGTGTAGAATCCTAGCTCAGGTACACCAATGCGGTAGTGAGAATGGGGTTGAGGCGTAAAGTTACAAACCGTGACAACGAAGTCATCGGAGTCTTTGTCTCGACGAATAAATGACACTACGCTGTGACGGTTATCACTACAGTCAATCCACTCAAAACCTTCCCGAGCAAAATCTTGGGTGTACAAAGCTGGTTCAGAGCGATAGAGTTGGTTGAGACCTTTGAAAAACTCTTTTAGCTGTTGGTGCGGCTCATACTGGAATAGATGCCATTCCAAGTCACCCCAGACATTCCACTCACTCCACTGCCCAAACTCCATGCCCATAAACATGGTTTTCTTACCTGGGTGAGTGAACATAAAAGCGAACAAACAACGCACATTGGCGAACTTCTGCCATCTATCCCCTGGCATTTTGCCGATAATATTGCTCTTACCATGCACCACTTCATCGTGGGACAGTGCCAGCATGTAGTTCTCGCTGTGGTGATACCACATACTAAAGGTGATGTTGTTTTGGTGGAACTGGCGGAACCAGGGATCCATGCTGAAGTAGTCCAGCATATCGTGCATCCAACCCATATTCCACTTTAAGTTAAAGCCCAAGCCTCCAGTGTAGGTAGGCCAAGATACCATTGGCCACGCAGTCGATTCTTCGGCAATTGAGACAACGCCAGGGAAATAGCTGAAAATAGTGTGATTGACTTGACGCAGAAAATCTGCTGCTTCCAGGTTTTCTCTACCACCGTAGTCGTTGGCAACCCATTCGCCATTTTCACGGCAATAGTCAAGATAAAGCATTGAGGCGACAGCATCAACGCGAATACCGTCAATGTGGTATTTGTCAAACCAGAAGAGGGCATTTGCCACTAGGAAATTTCGGACTTCGTGGCGAGAGTAGTTGAACACGAGAGTACCCCATTCCTTGTGTTCGCCTTTGCGGGGATCAGAATGTTCGTAAAGGTGAGTACCATCGAAGAATGCTAAACCATGACCATCTTTGGGGAAGTGACCGGGAACCCAATCTACAATGACTCCAAGACCGTTTTTGTGGCATTGGTCAACGAAGTACATGAAGTCTTCTGGTCTACCAAAACGGGAGGTGGGAGCGTAATATCCAGTGACTTGATAACCCCAAGAACCATCAAAGGGATGCTCGGCAACGGGCAGCACTTCAATGTGAGTGTATCCTAAATCTTTGACATAGGGAATAAGCCGTTCTGCCAGTTCCCGGTATGTGAGGAAGCGTGCGCCCGGATTAAGTTCTGAAACTGTGACAACCGGCTGGGTTTCACCGTTGGGCAGTAGTGGTGGTTCCCCACTAGACCCATGTAACCAAGAACCTAAATGTAGTTCGTAAACTGAAAGGGGTTCGGTGAGGGGATCGGTGTGACGCCGTTTTTCCAGCCACTCTTCATCACTCCAGCTATAGGCATCTAAATCAGTGACAATGGATGCAGTTTTGGGGCGGGGTTCTTGTTGAAAACCGTAGGGATCAGATTTTTCGTAAATGTGTCCTTCAATGTTTTTAATTTCGTATTTGTAACCCTCTCCTACGCTGATCGCGGGAATAAACAATTCCCAAATCCCAGTGTTACCTTTACGCATCTGGTGTTTGCGACCGTCCCAAAGATTGAAATCTCCTAGAACTGACACATTACGGGCATTGGGTGCCCAAACAGCAAAGTAAACGCCTTTTACACCGTTGATTTCTGTAGGATGCGCTCCCAGTTTTTCGTAAATCCGATGATGGTTACCTTCGCTAAATAAGTGCAAATCAAATTCCGTCAGACGGGGAGAACGGAAAGCGTAAGGATCATAAATGACTCGCTCGTGTTCCCCTTCTTTTATCCGTAACTGGTAGTTAGCCAGTTCTGTTGTTTCTATGGTGCATTCAAAAAAGTGGGGATGATGCACCGCTTCCATTGGGTATTCCTTGCGTTCTTCAGGAAGGATAACCCACGCCTGATTCGCATTTGGTAGGTAGGCTCGCACAGCCCAGATGCTTTTGCCATTCTGTTCTATGGGGTGGGCACCTAGTACTTCAAACGGATCTTGATGTTGATTCCAAACGATGTTGTTAACCTGTTCTGGGGCTATCGTGGTCATAGACATGGAGCTACCTACGTTCGTTGAATAAAGTGAGTAAGTAAATTCGCTTTGTAAAACATCTATATATATTCTTTACATTTATTTGCAATTTTTGTTGTGATAGTGATCCTACCTTGGAAAGAGTACCTTTGGAGAGAACCTTTGGAGGAATGTGCTTCATCGGTTGTAGAGTACCGAGTGTGGGATGATGCGCACTTCATTTGATCCCCATACCCTTCGGCTGCTTTTAAGCTTCGACTGCCGAAGCTTCGGCTGCCGAAGCACAAGTCCGCTCAGGGTAAACCCTTCAAATATCTAAAAATGGGAAAAGCTGAAGCAATGTCTTACGCAGTCGTATCAGAAAAACTTGATCCTGAATTCGCTGATCAAGTTTTGGTGGGGGAACTTTTTGTAACTGGGCTTGCAATTGGGCGTATTCCCCAGCAGTCAGGGGTTTACCATCAACAGGCGATCGCGCTGTTGTGATAATCTCCGTCCGCAATATTTCTTCAGGTAAATCTTGTTCTGGCGGTAATGCCATGACCAATGCCCCCTGTGAAGTGCTTAACTCTACCAATATGCTAGTACAGACAATGAAAAGCAGAAACTTTATCACTCTTCTCATTTTCTTTCTACTCCAGGTCAAAAGCTTGCGGTTCACGCCTAAAAGTTGTGTACAGTCAACAGGCAGGATGCTTGCCAGAACAGGGTTTTTTCTTTTTGTCAGCGCAGATGGTGCAGGAGGCATATTTTTCTGCTGTGAATTTTGAACTGCTTTTAGTCCCCTACTTTCTATATTTTTATCTTTCCAGGGGCTTACCTGCCAAAAAACCCGGTTTCATAGAAAAACCGGGTTTGTTGGGGAAGTTGTTGTCAAAGTCTGACAAGTTCAGGTGCTAGTACCTGGGCACTTTTTCAGATGAGGTAGGTCAATACAAATTGTGAGCAGTGCGCCCTTGGAGAGCCACCTTCAAAGGGTGGGTTCCCGGGCTTAGGGGGAGTGGCGTGGTTCTCCCCGTTGTCCGCGTAGCGTCTGGTGGAGGAGATAGGGACTGCGTATCTCCTTTGCAGACGCTCCGCTTTAGCCCAGAGGACGTGCGCTTTGCGCATACGGCAAAGCCGTGCCGCAGGGATACCTGTAAAGCTCAGTGAGCGTGACTAACTTAATCCACTCTCAAAACACAGCCGTCCACATCTATAAATTTGAGAGCATCAACTCAACCAATGTAGTAAGGAGCACTACAACAAAGTGTTTTAGCTGTTTTGAGACTGTTATTTAGGACTCTTGGTTGGCGTAGCTGTAGTGCCACCACCGGCGGGAGGGGTAGCTGTAGTGCCACCACCGGCGGGAGGGGTAGCTGTAGTGCCACCACCGGCGGGAGGGGTAGCACCGGTGTCTGCTGGTTCAGCAGGCGTAGTAGCAGCACCTCCAGCACCTCCAGCACCTCCAGCACCGCCTTCGGGTGCTCCACCGCCCCCCTCACAAGCTCCGAGAACTGTCGCCAGACCTAGAATTAATGCAAAACTAAAGATTTTAACTTTCATAACTCCTCTTTCACCAATTGCGGCAAGAACTATTTTAGTCTGTTGATTAAGATACCCTATTTATTGCTTTTTTTTAAGTGACTAGATATCACAGATTTCAGCAAAATTCCTGACTTTATTGTAGGGTAACTTAATTGTTTAGGGTAGCATTACCAAATTAAGTCATGGAGCTCGATATCATACCAAAAATTACGATTTTATTCGCATACTCTTGCTTAGAGTGACAATAGGTTGTCATACTTTTAAATACGATACCTGAACACTCAAGATATTCAGGGTTAATCCCAAAATTACCAGTAAATCTAAATTTCTCTAAGAAACCATGTTTCTTAGGGATACAAAGATTAGTGTGCCTACCTATCACAATATATTGACTGAGTTAGTGGTGTTATTTGTGGTTATTGTCTGATCGGCAATAATAACAAGAGTAAAAACAGACAATGTTCATACAGTAAAGTCTCATAATCCAAAAATTCTAAACAATTATGGCTGTTGCACGTAAATCAGATGTTTCTGCAACGAGCACTAGGCTCCCGACAGAAGTAAAAAGTCGCAGAAAACGTCGCTCTGCTCAACAAAAAAAAGCGTCCACCAAACCAGAAAAAGCCCCAGAGACAAAGCAGTTAAAAACTTCAAAAGTCGATGTGCCTGCTGTGCCGACACCAGTATCCACCAAAAAACAAAGGGCTTCGTCAAAAAAATCGTCACTCTCTCCACAGGAACTCACAAGGGAAGCTTCTAGCGCCAAGAAACAGACAACAACATTAGTGTCAGAGTCAGGCAAACAAAAAGCCTCAACTGTGCCTGTAATGCCATCTCCTGAGTCCATACCTTCCTGGCTGCTGCGCCTGTATACTTTACATCGTCATTCCTCAATTATGGCGTTTGCACTGGTCGCTGTAACGCTGGTGGTTTATGGTTGGACTGTGTATTCTCAACAACTCTGGAGTCAAGCATACCGTAAAATGCAAAACTTGCAACGCCATGAGCGCCAATTGATGACGACTAACGAGGTACTAAAAAACAAAATGGCACAAGAAGCAGAACGTCCACCTGCCAACCTCGTATCGCCATCTCCCGATAGAATGATTTTTTGGACTCCAGCACCTGTTGAGCCTAACTCATTACCCACAACGCCAAATTCAGAAAGACAACAGCAAACCCCGAATCCAGTGGGGTATTAGTTATTTGTCATTAGTCATTAGTCATTGGCACTTAGACAAAAGACAAAAGACAAAGGGCAAAGGACTATTTTCATGCAAAAATCATCAAGCAGAACAAAATTAAAAAACTTTAACTTTCCGAAACCATCATTCAAAAAGCGACAGCAGAAGGCTTCGAGACGAGAGTCGAATAGCAAACTTCCTAATTCCACGCAAGAGCAACCACCCAACATGAAAGTTAGACTTTTCATTGTTTGGAGTTTTCTGATTGCGGCTGGAGTCGGCTTGGGTATTAATTTGTACAACCTACAAATCATACGGGGATCAAAGCTAACAGAAAAAGCGCGAAACCAGCAAATGGTGAATTTGCGACCTTTTATACCCCGTCGCCCAGTGGTGGATCGCAATAAAGATTTGCTGGCAATTGACCGTCCCGTATATACTTTGTATGCTCATCCCAAACTTTTTGAAAAGTCTAACCACGAGATGGCAGAACTGCTTTCGCCGATAATGGATCAAGATGCTGCTGAGTTAGAAAAAAAGTTTGACAGTAAAAAAAGCGGTATTACACTTGCTACTGCTTTAAGCGAAGAAATTGCAGATCGTATTGCTTCACTACATCTGAATGGTCTAGAGTCAATTCAAAAATACTCCCGATTATACCCGCAGCAGGATTTAGTTGCAGAAGTGGTAGGTTATGTTAACCTTGACCGTCGTGGTCAGGCTGGTGTGGAATACAGCCAAGAGAAGTTGCTGGAACGTTCTATGCACATGGTACGGCTCAGCAGAACAGGTAACGGATCGCTCATGCCAGATTATGCTCCAGACGGTTTATTCAATTCTGATGATTTGCGACTGCAACTCACTATAGACAGTCGTCTGCAAAGAGTTGCCCGCTTTGCTCTTAAAGCACAAATGCAAAAGTACCGAGCAAAGCGAGGGGCAGTTATTGTTATGGATGCGTGGGATGGTTCGCTACTGGCTTTGGTTTCTCAGCCCACCTATAATCCAAACGAATACTCTAAAGCCGATATCTCTTTATTTAAAAACTGGACAGTAGCAGATCTCTATGAACCAGGTTCAACTTTCAAACCTTTGAATGTGGCTATTGGTATGGAAGCTGGCATTATTAGACCTGAAGATGTGTTTAATGATCCTGGTCAGATTCAAGTCGCTGACAGAACAATCAGGAATGCCGAAAACAAACGTTACGGGCGGATAAACATAGCTCAAATTCTCCAACACTCCAGTAACATAGGCATGGTGAAAATTATCCAAAAATTGCAACCCTCTGTCTACTACGGTTGGTTGGAACGCTTGGGTTTAGGGCAAAGCGTTGATACGGATTTACCCTTCACTGTTAGCAGTCAGCTCAAAAGCCAGCAAGAATTTCTTGCTACACCAGTTGAACCAGCAACGACCTCTTTTGGTCAAGGTTTTTCGTTGACACCGTTGCAGCTGGTGCAAATGCACGGAGCTTTAGCTAATGGAGGTAAACTGGTCACACCCCACGTAGTCCAGGGATTGATAGATACCAAAGGGCAGATGCACTACTCACCCAACCGAGCTGTACCCCGTCAAATCTTCTCATATGCGACTGCCCGAAAAGTTGTAGAAATGATGGAAACTGTTGTTGATGACGGAACAGGAAAAGCATCACAAATTCCTGGGTATCGCATCGCAGGCAAAACTGGCACAGCCGAAAAAGCTAGTCGCGCTGGTGGCTACATCATTGGAGCTAAAATCACCAGCTTTGTGGGTATTTTACCTGTGGAATCTCCCCGCTATGTTGTGTTGGCATTGATTGATGATCCGAGGGGCCAAAATGCCTATGGTAGTACCGTAGCTGCACCCGTTGCCAAGTCCGTCATGGAAGCACTTATTACTATTGAACAAATTCCACCAAGTAAAACAATGTCTCAAATACCTGCTAATTAAGTACCTACCAATCTGCGTTGAAAAGAAGCGGAGCCAGCCTTTGTGCCAAAAGTTTTCCCTTGTACTCCGGTGTCCTCCGCTCTTGGGGACTGGCGTGACAAGCAGAGATATCAATTCAAAATTGAAAATTTTCAATCTCCCCATCTCCTCATCTTTGTATGCCTGTATACTGAATTTTTTTTCAATAACTTAATTTTTCTTTATCACTTGCGGCAGAGAAACTGAAATTGACTTAATGGAAATCTAAATAGTAGAAGCTGAAATAATTTCATGCCTGCTTTTACTAACCAAATGTTCCATGCAAAGCAATTTAGTGATATCTCCTCTCGCCGAGGTTGAAGCAGTACGCAGATAGAATAAATAAATATAAATAAAGTACAATTCATCACGCAAGAGCTAACGGTTACTTTGTAAAGAATAGTTTTTCAACAGAAACTCTCATACTATATTCAGAAAATAAACTGCCGGTTTATATCGAGGGGCATTTTCTGGTGACTCAAAGTAGGAATAATAGTCATCTTGAAAACGTTCTTCTTCAGACGTATTGCGATCAGGTGGATGCTTTACCATAAGTACTATCATTGATAACTATAATTTTTTTTAAACATCCATCCAAGAATTTCATCAGCTTTCATAGTCATTTCATTTATACTTAGTAAGGTAGATGCCAAAGTTGCCCGATACGCTTGGAAGCTAGATGCTAAAATTCTTTAGATGAATCGGCGTACTGAGGGAAATGTCAATAAGGGTGTAAGTGTCGCCATTGTCTGGGTACCTAACCTCCTGCTCTCATTGAGCATGAAACAAAAAGAGCATTGAAATTCTAAAATCTATCTAAAAGTAGATGTTAAAAATTTATTATTTATTTTTTTATTAAATAAGTGTTATTTCTGATACACAGAAATGTTACATACTAAATTTGATATGAGTCGTAATTTGGATCTGGTTTTTAACAGGATATGATTGTAACCGCTTTAGCAACAAGTAATAAGTCAGTTCAAAGGGCTTTTTCACTCGCATTGCACAAGTGCATTGAGTGTCTTTAAATCGTTGAGAAGCACGACACGATTTAGAGAAAACGACCTGTTGTTGAGAAAATACATTTCAATATTGTTTACTCTACAAAAACCAACCTTTGAAGGTCTATCAAAAAAGATGAACTTACAACCCCCACTGCCTGACAATGAATTGGATAGACTTAATGCATTGCGTCAGTATCAAATTCTTGACACTCCTGCGGAAAAAGTCTTCGACGATTTAACCTTCCTAGCTGCACAAATTTGTCATACTCCAATTGCGATTATTAGCCTTATTGATGGGCATCGCCAGTGGTTTAAATCGAAGGTGGGTTTAACAGCACCTGAAACAAGTCGGGATCTTGCATTCTGTGCTTACACCATTTTGCAGCAAAAACCATTAATCGTCAGAAATGCGTTGGCAGACTCTAGGTTTGCAACAAACGCTTTGGTACTCGGTGATCCCAACATTCGTTTCTATGCAGGCGCACCTCTGATTACACCTGAGGGATTTGGAATGGGATCGCTATGCGTCATTGATATTATGCCTCGGGATTTGACTCTCGAACAGGTGGAAGCACTACGGATCTTGAGTAGTCAGGTGATGGCACAATTTGAGTTGCGGCGTCATGCGATAACTTTATCACGTAATCTTATTCAACAACAGCAGACAGCAGAACAGCTTCGTCACCAACAGGATTTTATTGAGGTTTTCTACCGCCGAGGAGAAGAAAAGGCTCGAAAAGGAGATTACAAAGGAGCCATTGTAGACTTTAACGAGTTCTTGAGGCTCAATCCCAACGGCTTTAAGGCTTATTACAACCGAGGGCTTGCCCGTCAAAAGTTAGGAGACTACGAAGGTGCAATCATAGATTTTGATAAGTACCTGCGATTTAATCCTAACGACGTTGAAGCGCGCCAAAATCGAGGGTTGATCCGCTTTGAACTAGGAGATTACAAAGGAGCAATTGCAGATTACAGTACTGCCGTGCAGCCTTATCCTGACAATTCGATTCCCCGTGATATGAGGTTTACTTACTCTGAAATTGAGAACAAAGAAGCGATTGTAGAACACACCCGTTATTTTGAACTCCATTCCAGTGATATAGATATCGACACTGATATCAATATCACTCAAACTCACACTAGCTCTGTGTTGGAAAATAACACTAACACATTTGACGATAGCATTCCGTTTCTGCCATTTCATTCTGACGATGGCGAAGTTTACGTTACCTTAAGTAACACCCAATATCAGCCTGAAGAAAGCACTCAAGCTTTGCTACTAAGTTCTGATCAAGCCAAATTATATATTCAGCGGGGTCATGCTCGTTGTGAGTTGAATGATTATAGTGGCGCTATCGAGGATTATACACAATCCTTGAAGATGAATCCTCATGATCCACAAGCATATATCAGCCGGGGTAATGCTCGTTTTATACTCAAAGACTACACTGGTGCAATCGATGATTATACTCAATCCTTGTGGATAAATCCTAATCATGCTAAGACTTACATTAGCCGAGGCAATGTTTATTGTGAGTTAGAAGATTACAGTGCCGCAATTAAAGATTACACTCGATGTCTAGAATTGAATTCCAACAATGCTGAAGCATACGTCAATCGAGCTAATGCTCGCTCCCGGCTAAAAGACTACCACGGTGCAATTGAAGATTACACCCAGTTTTTACAGCTCAATCCTAACGATGCTAAAGCTTATATTAGTCGGGGTAACGCCCGTTCTAAGCTAAAAGATTATAGCGGCGCAATTGAAGATTACAAAAGAGTTTGGTCAAAAGCTATTGAGCAACTACCTAAGCTTTCTAGTGAGGAGAACTGAAGGGAACTCTTAACGCTTAACTCTTAACGGGGAACAGAAAACAGCGAATTGGTATTATTTGAGATGATTCTCTAACGGCAAAGTAAACCAGAAGGTGCTACCCTGCTCCCAAATCACTTTTCACACCAATTCCCCCACCATGTGCTGTAATAATTTGCCGACACAGATACAACCCTAATCCTAAACTTAAAGAATTGCGAACATTACTACCCCGAAAATAAAGGTCAAATAGATGCTCACTCTGTTACTGACTCATACCAACACCGTTATCAGAAACAGTGCAACACATCTTATCACCCTCAACAGTGGCATCAAGGGTGGGTTGCGTTTACCCAGCAAATCATATAGCATTTAATTAGATACTATATAAAGTGCTTTATTAGATGCGATGTCAACTAAAATTAATCTTGAAGACATTCAAACGCTTACCGACTTCAAACGAAATGCGAAAGAGTATGTAGAGCGAATAAAAGCAACGAAGTCCCCACTCGTGCTGACGGTGAACGGGAAAGCTGAAGTTGTAGTCCATGAAGCACAGGCTTTTCAGGAGATGATGGATCAGCTTGAGTGTCTCGAAGAAGAACTACGGATGCTTAAACTTGAAGCATTGCGGCGCGAAATCGGTATTGGGATAGAGCAGCTTGAGAACGGTCAGTATATGGAATATGATGAAGAATCTCTTTCAGCCTTTCTTGAAAACATTAAGGCAAGAGGACGCAAAAGATTGGCTCAGAGCGACCCTTCATGAGTCGATTTAAGATTTCTACTCAGGCGGCGCTTGACATTGAGAATATTTGGAACTACGTTGCCAAAGACAATCCACAGGCTGCTGACAACCTTTTTGACAAGCTGCGAGAAAGCTTCCCTAAACTTGCGAAATTTCCGCAAATGGGACGGTTGCGCTCCGAGTTGGCTCCTTCCCTACGGAGTTTTCCAGTTGGAAGTTACCTTATTTTCTACCGTCCTATAGAGCAGGGAATTGAGATTGTGCGTCTCCTTCGTGGATCGCAAGATATAGAAAGAATCTTTCAAGACGCAGAGGATACAGACGAGGAAAACTAATATTTTCTAATTACATGGTAGCTATCATAGGCACGTCGTCTGCCAGTTATTGCACGGAACCTTTTATGACAAGAGAACTTCCACACAATTAGAAGAAAATTGAGCAATTGACTAAAAGCAGCAACTAAACTTCTAAATCCAGTCTGAACTTTGGAGGTATCTTCTATGAGACGCAAGCCACTTATGCTTTGTGTGTTAGCCACGGTTGTCGGTTTTGAAGTAGCAACAGCAAGCATGGTGTTTGCACAAAGACCAGCTGACACGACTTCTAGTAGCATCGCCTCTTCTGAATCGACTACCAAAGCCACTGTAAAGACTATTACACAGCAGATAGCCGAACTAGAGGTAAAGCGTGCATTGCTGTCTGCTGCATTGATTCCAGCAGCCCCAGCCATTCAAGATATAGAACGTGAATTGCAAAGTTTACGAAAACGTCTTGTACAGATACAGCCAGATGGTAACAAAGCTGCTGTTAATATTGCTGTATCTCAGGCTCTTAAAGCGAAGATAGCCGAACTGGAGGTAAAGCATGCATTGCTGTCTGCTGCATTTATTCCAACAGCCCCAACCGTTCAAGCCACAGAAGGGCAAGTGCAAAGTTTACGAAAACGCTATGTACAGATACAGCCAGATGGTAACAAAGCTGCTGTTAATATTGCTGTATCTAAAGCTATTAAAGCAAAGATTACGGAACTCAAGGAAAAGCGTAGCCTGCTAGAGACTAAATTTTCCCCGACACATTCAGACATTCATTCTATAGATGCTCAGCTTCGCAGCTTAGAAAAACGTCTTCTCCAGTTATCATAACCGCTTTCAAGTTCCAGGTAGATAAAATTCTCAAATCCGAATAGGCTGAAATCGCTTTGTTTGCGAGCCGGAGTGATTATGATTGCGAGCCGCGCTGCTACAGTAGAACTCTCCAGAAATTAAACATTATCCTAGACAGAGCAAGGGTTTGAGATTAGTTTTCCAAGATGTCTAGTTAACTTTGTAACGGCAAAGTAAACCAGAAGGTGCTACCCTGTCCCAAATCACTTTTCACACCAATTCCCCCACCATGTGCTGTAATAATTTGCCGACACAGATACAACCCTAATCCTAAACTTAAAGAATTGCGAACATTACTACCCCGAAAATAAAGGTCAAATAGATGCTCACTCTGTTGCTGACTCATACCAACACCGTTATCAGAAACAGTGCAACACATCTTATCACCCGAAATCGTGGCATCAAGGGTAATACTTAATCCAGGGGGGTTATGTTTAACAGCATTAACAATTAAGTTAGAATATACTCGCCACAATTGTGTAGAATCAGCGTTGAGTGAGGGTAAATTTGCTGAAACTAAATTTGTTAGGAGAGCTTGATTTTCTTTCAACATTGGCTCTAAATCTGTAATAGCAGCTTCTACCACCGTGTGCAATTGTAGAGTTTGGCGTTGCAAAACAATACCTTGGACTTCGCTAACATGAGCTTCCATCAACGAGTTAATTAAATTCAATTGGCGATCGCCACTTTGCACCATCCTCTCTAAAATCGACCGAGAAAGCAATATTTTGTCTTCTGGATGAGAAAGCAAGTTTTTTAAAACCATCAAAGTTCCCAGCACTGGGTTGCGTAAATCATGGGAAACTGCATGGAAAAAAACTCGTAAAGCTTCCTCAGTGCGCTTGCGTTGGCTGATATCCAAAATCACTCCCACCAAACCGCCAAGCGTTCCATCTGCTTTGGAAAAAGTTGCTTTATAAAATATGACATCATGCTTTGTGCCATCCTTATAAATAGCAGAGTTTTCATAAGTTTGAACTCCCCCTTGTTCTAATAGCTCTCTATCTGCTTGATAGTATTTATCCGCTAAATCTTTTTGTGCAATTTCATACACTGATTTACCCAGTATCTGCTTTTTGCTCAAACCCAAGTCTTCCTCAAAAGCCTTATTGCAGCCTACATATAGACCTTGAGCATTCTGATAAAACACCGGTGTTGGAATTGTATTAACTAATACTTGTAAAAAGTTTAATTGTTCCTGTAGCGCTTCTTCCACTTGCTTGCGCTTGGTAATATCTGAAATGACTCCTTCGTAGTAAAGAAGTTTTCCGCTTTGATCACGCACGGCGTATGCTTTTTCGGAAATCCAGACAATACTGCCGTCTTTGCGATATATTTGAGATTCAAATTCCGACACGCTGCCATGTTTTTCAATTAAGCGCATGAACTCTGTGCGACGATTGGGATCAACATACAGTTGATGTTCAATATCAGTCAAGTTTGCGATGACTTCTTCTGGAAAAGAATATCCATAAATACGTGCTAGCGCTGGATTTGCCGTAATGTAACGTCCATCTGGTGTACTTTGGAAAATCCCTTCGACTGCGTTTTCAAAAATGCTGCGATACTTTTCTTCAGTCGCTCCTAGTTTCTGATACGCTGTTTCTAGCTCTTTGCGGGCGAAAAATTCAGAACGTTGCAAACGGTCATACAAATAGACACCAAGATTACAGATAAAACAGAACCAAAACAAAGCTAAGCTCATCGTCACACTGTAAATTGGTCTATTACTATCAGGTGGCGGTAGCTTGAGTCCCAGTGCTGTATTCACGCCAAAGTAGTATATCAGTACACCCAGTTGAGACACAAGATGCAAGGGAAAGCGTACTGGGATGAGGGTGGCTTGGCTGAGGAACATCACGAACCAAGCGAAAATATCTGGTAGAGCAAAATTGTTGAATGTTGCCCAAATTTGCTCGACAATAGTTATCGACCAGCCTAAGCCAAGAAAGACAAACGCTGGATGACGACGACCGAATTGAGTTCTATGGACAGCTAAACAGCTCAGTAAACTGAGCACGATCGCAGCATACAAAACAAAAAAAAGGCGTTTCACTTCCTTGGGAATTTCTGCCAACTCCTTGAGAGGAAAGAAGGCATCATAAATGTCTCGGAAGGTAAAAGTCAAGACTAAGATGATCGCAATCCACAACGCCAGATGTAATCTCTGCCATAAAAAGCGATCGCGCCAAGCTTCGTAATCAGATGCAATAGTATAACTAGGTAGAGAGCTGGTGAAGACAAAAACTTTTTTCAAACACTTTTGTACTGTTGTAAATACAGTCGCCCTTAACCTCTGACCAAATCTTCCCACAGCAAGGAAGGCTTTTGCCTTCTTCATTTTTGCCATCGCACCCTCTTATTGAACTTGGACTGCGGATGATCTGTGTTTATCACCTCATGGGTTCTAAACACTTAAATCAGATACTTCTTAATATAATAAGATGCGATCGTAGGGGCACGAGCCACTGTGCCCCTACAACCTCCCTGTATCCTACCCAATTGAAAACTGCTGTAATAACAAGACCCCCATCTGCGCAGATGGGGGTATAAAGTATAATTAATCACTCAAAGATCGGCTTTTAATAAAGGGGATGGTTTGAAAATAACTTAAATTATCGAGGTAGTGCTATCAACACCAGTCAAGGTCGCTAGGAAGATATCGCTACTGTTGTTGGTGTCTCCTGCTACCAAGTTGAAAGCACTAGATTGAAACGCTACAAAGCTCCCATTGGAAGAAATGACGGGGGTAAAGGAGCTGCTATTCCCTTGGGTGCCATCCTCAGCAAGGGAGATTCGGGTGAGGCTGCCCGTTTGGAGGTCGCGAACGAAGATATCGCTATTGTTGTTGGTGTCTCCCGGTACCAGGTTACTGGCACTTGACGAAAACGCCACAAAGCGCCCATCGGCGGAAATGGAGGGGCTAGAGGAGCTGTTATTCCCTTGGGTGCCATCAAGGGCGACGGACACCCGGGTGAGGGTGCCCGTTAGGAGGTCGCGAACGAAGATATCGTCACTGTTGTTGGTGTCTCGCGGTACCAGGTTGTTGGCAAAAGACGAAAACGCTACAAAACGCCCATCAGCGGAAATGACGGGGGTAGAGGATCTGTGATTCCCCTGGGTGCCATCAAGGGCGACAGAGACCCGGGTAGTAGTGCCCGTTAGGAGATCGCGAACAAAGATATCGGGATAGTAGTTGGTGTCTCCTGGTACCAGGTTGCTGGCAGAAGACGAAAACGCTACAAAGCGCCCATCAGCGGAAATGGCGGGGGTAAAGGAGCTGTTATTCCCTTGAGTGCCATTCTCAGTGACGGAGACCAGAGTAGTGGTGCCCGTTAGGAGGTCGCGAACGAAGATGTCGTTAGTGTTGTTGGTGTCTCCCGCTACCAGGTTGTCGGCATTTGACAAAAACGCCACAAAGCGGCCATCAGCGGAAATGGCGGGGGTGGAGGAGCCGCTATTCCCTTGGGTAGCATCGTTGGCGACGGAGACTAGAGTAGTGGTGCCCGTCTGGAGGTCGCGAACGAAGATGTCGTTAGTGTTGTTGGTGTCTCCCGCTACCAACCTGGCATTTGACTCAAACGCCACAAAGCGCCCATCAGCAGAAATGGAGGGTTTAGAAGAATAGGAGGAGGTGAAGCTACCCCCTAGGATGTGACCATCGCTGACGGAGACCAGAGTGATGGTGCCCGTTAGGAGGTCGCGAATGAAGATATCGCTATTGCTGTCAGTGTCTTCCGCTACCAGGTTACTGGCACTTGACTCAAACGCCACAAAGCGCCCATCAGCTGAAATGGCGGGGCTGGAGGAGTAGTTATTCCCCTCAGTGCCATCGTCGGCGACGGAAAGCCTTGTGATAGACGAGATTTCGGTTAGATTTGTGCCCATGATAAATATTGAGTTTTTGGGTATATACTCGATTTCATATTATAGCGGTATATACTGAGGAGCTAAGTAAAGGTTACATAAGAAAAAGTTTATTCTGCGTTTATGGAAAGGTTTTTAAAACTATGGAGCGTGCAACTCACTATTGTGTAGAGACGTTGCCCTCCGGGTATGCGCAAAGCGCACGCCTGAGGGCGAACGCCAGTCGCCTGCGGAGGGAAACCCTCCCGCAGCGCTGGACTCACATGCAACGTCTCTACAAAAATTATCGTTCTTGTAAATTATCCTTATCAGCAAGCATATTGAGCTATCCAAAGTTGACGGCTTTGTTGATGCGCCCAAACGGGAACTTGGAACGGGCATTGTCTGTAATCTCACAAAGCCAGAGGTAATGTAAAGTAGAAGGTTAAACCGCGCTTACGGTTGCAATTGACACCAATTTCACCGCCGTGTGCTTTAATAATTTGCCGACAAAGATACATTTTTAAGCCAATCCTTGTGGAACAAGGGGCTTGCGGGGCGCGCACGTACAAATCAAAGAGGCGATCGCACTCTAATTTACTCATCCCCACACCGTCATCTTGAATCTGTAAGCGAATCCTTCCTGTCTCAACTGTGGCTTTTAGGGTAAACTTGACTCCAGGTGGATTATGTTGCCAACTATAAGTCAATAAGTTGACGAAAACCTTTTGCAGCTGAGGTGGATCGGCTATCACTGATGGTAAATCCTCTGGAACCAAATTTTTCACAGCTGATTTTTGCTGTGTCAGCATTGGCTCCAAATCTCTGATAATTCTACCAATCAATGAGTGAAAAGAAACTACCTCACGATGGAGGACAATTCCCTGTGCTTCGCTTGAGTGTAATTCCAGCAGTGATTCGATCATTTCCAGTTGGCGATCATTTCCTTGAATCATCCGCTCAATGATTGAGCGAGACACTGGAATAGAGAATGCAGTTACGGCGGAAGGTGGGGATATGCACAAAGAGTGCTTTTTGTCTAGAGACATTCCCCTCAACCGAGGGAACTTGAGTAGTCTGGTGTCGTTTCCAAGTCTTGGGATACTCCCCTCAATCTCGCTTAAGGGGTGTCCTCCTCGGAGTCCCTTATTTACTCCCCTCAAAGTCGTGGACTTTTGCACGGAGGTGTCCTCCTGTTGTCCTCTATTGAGTAAATTATTCAATACCATCAAATTACCCATCACTGAAGTCCGCAGTTCATGGGAAACGGTGTGCAAAACAACATCTTTGACGCTGTTTAATTCTTGAAGTTCCAACATTTTCTGCTGTAGCTGTGCAGTACGCTCTTCTACTTGACGCTCCAAATTCGTGTTAAATTGCTCTAGTTGTTGATAAAGTTGTGCTTGCTGAATGGCGATCGCCACTTGTTCAGACATCTGCTGCAGCAAGTCAATTTCTATCGCACTCCAATGGCGTGGTTTGCTGCATTGGTTGGCAATCAACGCGCCAAACAATTCCTGACCTTGCATAATGGGTACAGCTAAATTAGCTCTGATTTGGAATTGTTTGTACAGCCCTTTTAATTTCGCAGAAGCTGAAATTTTTGTGGTATCCTCAACTATACGCACTCGGTTGCTTTTCAGGATTGTTTTCAGTTCTTCTACAAGAGCTTTATCCTCATTTTTCCAATTGAGGACTGATGAGTATTTGGGATCTACTGATTCAGCAAAGACTCCCGAGTGGACATTCGTATCATTTAAAGCAATAAAAACTCGATCCGCTGCTAAAAATTGCCGAACTTCGTTAACAGTCGTTTGTAGAATTTGGTCTAGATTCAGCGATTGACGAATTCGCGATAGTGTTTGAGTTAAAAGGCGATCGCGTTTTGAGGACAGCCGCAGTAATTCTTCCGCTTGCTTGCGTTCTGTAATATCATTAGTCACACAAAGCATACAAGGCTCTCCACCCAAAGTAATCACCTCCGCTGAGAACAGCACCACTCTGAGTTCACCAGACTTTGTGTAAAGTTCTATTTCTAAATTGCGAATAAACCCTTCCTCTTGTAAGGTTTGTATGGTATTCTCAGGAAGATTAACCCACATGAAACTACTGCGGGTACGACCAATCACTTCTTCTCTACTAAAGCCAGTGATTTGCACAAAAGCGTCGTTAACTTCAAGGTAGCGTCCATCCTTAAGAGTCAGGATAGTAATTGGGTTAGGACTAGAACAAAAGGCTTTAGAAAACTTTTCTTCCGACTCGCGCAAAGCAAGTTCTGCTTTTTTGCGTTCGCTGATGTCGTGATTCACTGATAATAAGCAGGGAATGCCATCTAAATGAATGACTTCGGCTGAAAATAGTCCCGTCCGTATCTCACCAGACTTGCAGCGGAATTGAAATTCCATGTTGCGAACAACCCCGTGTTTTTGTATTTTTTGTAACACAGTGGTGCGATCGCTCCGGTTCACCCAAATATTTAAATCAAAATCAGTACGATCAATAACTTCCTGTCGTTCATAGCCCGACTGTTTCACAAAACTATCATTAATTTCTATATAGCGTCCTTCTGCAAGAGTGCTGATTGAGATAGGATTAGGACTACAATGGAAAACTTTTGCAAACTTTTGAGCCAAATTCCTCAAACTCACTTCCGTTTGTTTGCGTTCTGTGATGTCCCGTACAATTGCCACAACTTCATCTTGTCCGCTAACAACCAACCGCGCCTCATAATCTCTGATTCCCAAAGGCGTTGGTAATTGATATTCACACGTTTGTAACATTTTTGAATCCAAAGCCAAGGCTATAGCCTTTTGGCTTTTTAAGGCAACATCTGAAGGTAATAAATCCTGCAAATTTTTCCCAACAATTTCATGTCTGGGAATAGTGACATTTGCTCCCTCACCTTTAAAGTCGAGATACTTACCATCGCGACTTATGCGAAACATTAAATCAGGGATAGCATCTAAAATCGCCTTATAGCGTTCTTCACTTTCTCGTAATTTTTCCTCCGCTAACTTGCGATCTGTAATATCTATGAAGAAACCATCCCAAATCACGTCTCCGTATGGTTGTTGTTCCGCACGAGAAGTACCTTGAATCCACTTGAGTTTACCACTAGGAGTGATGATGCGACCTTCCCATCGCCAAGGTTCTCCTGTAGCACAACAAATGGCAATCGATTCTTCAAACGCTTTGATATCCTGAGGATGAGTCAGTTTATGAAGTACTTGAAAGTCCGTCTGTAGCACTTCTGGTTCCAATTCAAACAGTTCTCTACACCCAGAACTGGCATACATAACAAACTGAGAACCATCCCGCCGCTTCAGGAATTGAAAAATCATCCCCGGCAAATTGGTAGCAATCTTTTCCAGCAGGGGTAAAGCTTGTTGTTGGGAATTTGGTGTATGCAGCGCTTTCACGGTTTCATTCACACTCTGACCTTTTTCTCATCAAGTAATAAATGTATCACGGAAGACCATTATCGACTCTTTGGCAGTTTTTCCGGTATTTGGATAGCAACCAAACAAAACTTTAAAAAGTCGTTCTTCTTTCAGGTTATATTCCCCAGTTTAATTTCGCATTCACCCAATTGGATGAACCACTTGCACAAGAGTGATTTGGGCAACAAGTGAACTGAGTTTTGAGATTTTTTAACGTAATTTGAATCTGATGTCAAGTCAATAAATGAAATCTGCTATTAGGGAATAGGGAACAGGGAACAGGGAATAGGGAATAGGGAATAGGGAACAGGGAACAGGGAACAGGGAACAGGGAGCAGAACGACGATGAGACGTCAAAAGTATAAAAAAATGCCTTAAAAATCAGAAAAAACCGATTGTGACAGTGCCGGTTGCAGAACGTGGGTTACGGAAAACAAAAAAAGATGTATATCGAGCGGAAATTGTACGATAAATACGGCGTTCTTAATCATACGCCTTCTACTTGTTACCTGAGAATTCCTTGCACTACAACAGGGGTGTAAGGAAACCCTTACCCTCTTACACCCCTATTTGTTGACCACCAATGCTAATTTTGTCAAAATAATAAGTATTTAGGCGACTGACCTTTAAAGAGTCAGCAATGTTGGAAAGTTCTCCTAGGTGAGGAGTGGCGAGTTTAGTGTCCACTATAAGCATTGCTGACTCCTGAATTCTTTTTCAAAAACAATGCACAATAAAAATTTATCATATATGCATTAATTATCATTTACCTTAGAAAAAATAATCATGCAAACACTCTCAATCGACAACAACGAGCGGTTACAACTTTCACCCCTGACGATACCATCCCGCCTACTGTTGGGACCCGGACCCTCGAATGCCCACCCCGCAGTTTTGGAAGCAATGAATACTTCCCCAGTCGGACATCTTGATCCAGCTTTCCTCACATTGATGGATGAAATTCAATCTTTGCTGCGGTACGTGTGGCAGACGAAAAACCAGTGGACGATCGCAATCAGCGGGACAGGATCAGCAGCAATGGAAGCGGCGATCGCCAACACAATAGAACCACCAGATGTCGTTTTGATTGGTGTCGCTGGGTATTTTGGCAATCGCCTTGTTGAGATGGCTTCTCGATATGGTGCCGATGTCCGAACCATCACAAAACCTTGGGGACAAGTCTTTTCGCTGGATGAGTTGCGAACTGCCGTAGAAACTCATCGTCCTGCTATTCTAGCTCTCGTCCATGCAGAAACCTCCACAGGAGCACGTCAACCACTCGAAGGAGTTGGTGAGTTATGTCGTGAATTCGGCTCTTTACTATTGATAGATACTGTCACCAGTTTAGGTGGAGTTCCCTTGCTTTTAGATGAGTGGGGAGTTGATGTAGCTTATAGCTGTAGCCAGAAAGGATTAGGTTGTCCTCCTGGTGCTTCGCCATTGACGTTAGGTGCTCGTGCGATCGAGAAATTGCATCGGCGTCGAACTAAGGTAGCGAACTGGTATTTAGATATGACGTTGTTGAGCAAGTATTGGGGGGAAGAACGTACTTATCACCATACAGCGCCCATTAACTTATACTATGCTTTACGAGAAGCACTGCGCTTGATTGCCCAAGAGGGAATAGAAAATTCTTGGCAACGCCATCAAAAAAATGCAGAGTATCTTTGGGAGAGGTTAGAGAACTTTGGACTGAGTTTTCACGTTGACAAACAGTTCCGATTACCCACTCTCACCACCGTCCGCATTCCACAAGGAGTAGATGGTAAAGCAGTTGCACGGCAGTTGCTTAATGAACATAATATCGAAGTTGGAGGTGGTCTTGGCGAACTCGCAGGTCAAGTTTGGCGCGTTGGACTCATGGGCTTTAACAGTCGCAAGGAAAGTGTTGATCGACTTTTAGAAGCATTGCAGCAGGTTTTGCATGAGTAGCGGTAGTTTATAATTCCGAACCGTCAGAAGAATACCTATTTTTGAACCGCTCCAGAGCGAATTTGCGGTGTGGATGTTCCTCCCGCAAAGTTCGCAGTGGGCGCAACGCACCAAAGCCTGATTATGGTGCGTTAGCCACCAGGCATAACGCACCCTACTACTAATTCAATCAAAAAATTGACCTATGGAGCTAATCGTGCCACACCAAGTTCCTTTGTTTTCAGCCTAAACTGTTTTGACCTATTATGGCAGTGGCGATCGCCAATCCATTGTAAATAAATGATTCAATTTGTATAAATTGCCTATTTACAGGAGTATAAAAATCCTTGTAATGTCCTTTATCTATATATGTCAAATAAAGAACCTTGGTTAGCTGTAAATTTATCAAAAATTTTTCCGGGTTTAGGACAAATATATTCTGAAAAAAGATTAAAAGGATATTTAATTATATTTTCTAATATAGCTTTGTATTTAATTGGACTATGGCTAATATTAAGTCCTGGAGGAAATGTAGTCATTGGCGTTGGTGTTTTAGGAATGACTCTATTCCTTTGGTTTTGGAATCTATTTGATGCTTACCGTAGTGCGACTCGTAATAATAATGAGGAGTTTGAAGCTGAACGCAAGCAAACCAAAGACCCCTGGCTTGCTATGTTTCTTTCCCAAATATTTCTGGGATTTGGTCACTTCTATATTGGCAAGTGGTATTTAGCTTTATTTTTTATAGTCTTACTCTTAATTATTGCAGGTAGTTTATCCTTTATTTACCCGTTTGTATTGGCTCTTGTTGCTTATCTTTCCTACATATTAGCACCTGTTCGTCGAGAGAGAAGTTCAAGGAGAGCAATTATTATTGCCCTACTTATAGCAATATCAAGTTTACTTCCTACAGTGCTTGCATTGTTACTGAGAACATCTGTAGTAGAAGCTCGTTGGATTCCTTCAGGTGCTATGGAACCAACTCTTCATGGCTCACCAAATCAGTGGGAGGCAGACAAAATCCTTGTGGATAAATTCAGCTATCGCTTGCTCGCTCCAAAGCGTGGCGATATTGTGGTTTTTTCTCCTACCCAAGAGCTTCAAAAAGAACAGTACACAGATGCCTTTATTAAGCGTGTAATTGGTTTACCAGGTGAAAAAGTAGAACTCAGGAATGGCAAAGTTTATATCAATAACCAGCCACTTGAAGAACAGTATGTTTCTGCACAACAGCGCACAGCAATTGATGTATGCATATCAGGAGCGCAACCGCCTTTCTTGTCCCAACCCCAGACTATACCGCCCGATTCATATTTAGTGCTAGGTGACAACCGTAACAGTAGTTACGATGGTCGTTGCTGGGGCGTTGTACCTCGTAATCTTATTATTGGTAAAGCTTACAAAAGATTTTTTCCTCTTGACCGAATGGGTTCTCTCTAGTACACCGGGCGTGGAAATAAGCCAAGCATTATTATGGGAAACTAAGAAAGTAGGTCAAAACAGTACATTAAAGAATTAAAAAACCGCACATGGACGAGGCAGTGCGAAAGTAGGTCAAAACAGTACATTAAAGAATTAAAAAACCGCACATGGACGAGGCAGTGCGTTGGGCGGCTTCGCCGACTTGAAGCACCTGCCGTGCAGATGGACGCAGATAAATCTGTACTTCATTCAAACGAGAAGCGCTATAAAAGCAATCGTTTACAGAGGTGACAATCCACGTTCGTATTTTCAGCATCCACTTGCATGGACGAGTAATGTCCTAAACAGCATTGACTTGGGATTCGTACTCAACCAGCAGATCATCTAAATATTGTACGTGTCGATCAATCCCACGTTCGACGGCTTTGATTACGCTACTCAGTTTGACTGAATCCTCCTCATAACGAGTCAGCACCGGACGAATAGAATCTTGGAAATGATTCACCTCTAATTCCGCGTGCAAGCTCAACCAAGTTGGGTGCTTCATGCTACGAGCATCAAAATAGGATTGAAGGAGTCTAGCATTTCGGACAGACACACACAGTTCTCGACCACTTAGCGCAGCCAGGGCTTCGTAAAAGTTGTCGGTTTCGTAGCCGAATTCATCGAAAAATGAGCGTTCATACGATGCAGTTGCGGCACTTCGCCTCGCTGCCACAATTTCAGTATCACTCAATCCAAGCTCATGAAGAAATTCCACATACATCTCATTATGATCGTCTTGCAAATCTGTAAAAGTGTGATCTGCTAAAGACATAATCGCGGATTTCTGATCTGGATCAGTACAACTACCAGCTTTAACGATGCACAAGCCAAACCACTGATGCAGCTGATCGCGCCAAAAATAATACTGGAGAAAGGCATATTGCATCATTGGTGGAGTTATGTTTCCAGTTTTCAGCAGGCAAAAAAAGCGGCTGCGATCAAGGACGGAGTGACAATAAGCGATTGTTCTAGAACTGATTGCCGATTCTTGGGCTTTCACCGCCGGTGGTAGTTCGATGTCTCGATTTAAGCGGCTAGAGGTCAGAGCGATCGCCGGCTCTTTCATAAAACTTTCTCCTAGTTGCAAGTCATGGTTTCATGAAAGCAAGCTTAAAAGATTATTACTATGATAGTAAGAGGATTTTGATTATCTTAGTATGACATTTTAATCATACTATTTATGTGCAATGTCCCTTCGACCTTGGAATCAGCTTGAAATGCGACAGCTACATTATTTTATGGAGCTTGTTGCCGAAACGGGCGAGAAAAAGAGCTTTAGCAAAGCGGCTGAACGCTTGAATGTGGAACAGTCCTACCTCAGCAAAACGATCGCGGCATTAGAAGCGGCGTTGAGTGTAGAACTGTTTGATCGGACTCGTCGCCCTCCAGTGTTGACGACGGCGGGAAAAGTGTTTCTTACCGAACTTCAGCAAGCCACTACTGCGCTCGAACGGGCGATGACACGCGCACAGGAAGCGAGTCGTGGCGAAATTGGAAAGCTGGTTGTGGTGGTGAACACTGCGATCGCGAATAGTTTACTTCCCGACATTCTCAAAACCTTTCGGAATCGTTATCCGAACGTGGAATTGGAACTGCGAACGATGACGATCGAGGAAATGATGCAAGGACTACGGGATGGCTCGATCGATGTTGGATTTGAACATCTGCCCAATCCTTACTCAGATGATTCAACTGTAAACTTTCTCCCGATTGTGCAAGAGTCCTTTGTGGTCGCATTGCCAGAACATCATCCCCTGACGGCGCGATCGATCATTCCACTTGAAGCACTCAAGCACGAACCGCTCATTTTGCCACCACTTGATGCTGTACCGTCCTACGAAGTGGTCTTATCGCAATTTGAGCTTCGGGGATTCAAGCCAATATTGCTGGAAACGGTCAAAGCCACTTGGATGGTGATCAACCTTAGCTTAGTTGCGGCAGGTGCAGGCGTCTCGATTCTACCGGACAACGTGCAAACGCTTCAACGTCAAGGAGTGGTGTACCGAGAACTTCAAGACACCCCGTTTGCAAGGGCAATTGCGGTGGTGTGGCGACGGGCAGATCTCAAGGCTTTGTTAGAGCCAGCACCGACCGATTCGATCTTGCTGCGCCAATTCCTCACGGTAGTTCAAGAGATCGCAGAACCATACTTTTGATATCAAACAAAAGAAATCCCCACTATCCCTACCTACAAAGCTGTGGATGGAAAAGATGGGGAGAAATTTGGATTTTACTCGGATTCTGTTTTTGAGTACTTTCAACCTTTGCTGATTACACTCGAAATTAGAGTTCCCTGGTTACGCTCAGGAGATTTGGAAACCTACTTTTCAAGTAGTTTAGTTATAGGGAAGATTTCCTTTCTTGTTGTCTTGATTTTGTAAGCTTACGGTTACAATGGTTCAGAATCTTTCATTCGTTAAATGCTTCAAGTTTGCTTAAATCGATAGATCTGATTTGTTCTTTGCTGGAGTGTTCAATTTCTCTGACAACGAAACTCTTGTCTGTTTCCACTAAATCTGGCTTTTCACTCTCGACTTGCGCTGAAGTTTTCACTTGTGTGTCATCAATTCCCTCAAAATTTTCTTTCATAAAGCTTTCCTCTATTTGCACTATCTTGCAATTAAAATTCCCAAAGCGTGCAAGAAGGAAAGTCGAGAACTCATTCCGCCGCATAAAATCCCAAATGGTTAGCAACAGGACGCTCACGCATTGGTACTCTGGTATGTATTGGAGCGTTTAATACCTTTGAGCCATGATCAGTTCCCATTACCAGTGTTGTTGATCCACCCCCATCTAGATTCAGTGCTGTATAAGCCCCCAAATCGGCGACAATTTTTCTTAATTCAGCAATTGTGATTCCTTCGCTGTAAAGTGGTTGTTTTCCATCTACCAAAATCAGCCACAGTTTTGTCCCTTCTCGATTGACAGCCGCTGCAACACGTGGATACGGCTTATCATCTTTTGAGTTATCATCAATTGCCTTACCGCGATAAATTAAAAGCTGGTTTCCTGCAACACCTTGAACTGTGCCTTCAGGACACTTATCACTGTTCAATATTTGCACACGATTTTGAGGAGAAAAGCACAATACGGGGAAATTTGGTTCAGGTGGTGAATAACGATCACCATTAGAGATAGCCTCGCCTATTGGATAGGAAGGATCACCACTGTGAGGATAGTACTCCCAAGGGGACTTTTCGTGGAAATGATGGAAATAGCTAGCATTAATTGCTAGTTGCAGCTTAAATTCTTTCAGAAAATCAGACGTTTTCTGTGCGGTTGTTTCTCTATCCGTTGGTTTTGGTTCTCCTGGAGTGACAAGTGGTTTAACTCCTGGTGTTTTTAAATCAATAGTGACAATGTGGATCATTGCTGGGCGTGGTGTCGAGAGAGGATAACGCTTGTAAGTAATTCCACGAAACAAAATTTGCTCTATATCTGTGCGGGGAGGACGCAAAAAACACCGCCAGCCGTAGAATATGAGTGGTGATAATAGTAAAGCCAGTAAACCTATCCCGATAGCTAGTAACAATCGTCGTGTGTAAACTTTGTATCGATAATGCATTGCTTGATGGAAGTAAAGCTATTTTTGGCGATAGTGCACCTGTAATGCCAACTTCTTCTTGATGACAATCTGATACAAAATGATGAAGAGTTGTTTACCTAGTCTACTTCGTCGATATTCAGATTGACTTTGTTGCTCTGTTATGAGTTTTTGAAGGTGATACTTGCAAAAGTCTTTGTGTAGCCAAGCCCAGTTCCAAGAAAGTAACTGAGCTTTTTTATCTACAAACAACTTGTGTTAGAAGTTATTTTGTTGACACTCTGCGCTCTTTTGACGCGCAGATTCTTCAATCTAGCCTAGTCTCCCGTGAGACCATATTCATGAAGTTACCCCTTAGTATTTCTAGAACTGTCTCACAACAGTATTAGGGGAGAGCGCGAGACTCTGGGGACTGCCAATACCCCATTCTATTTGTCAGCTACGACCATTACAGTCTTTGCCTCTGCCAAGATTTTGCGTAGCATTCTATAGACTAATAGAACTTCAGTGGTTGTTTTCATTCTCGCCATTAAACAACTTGTTTTTTGAGCTTAACTTGGAACATCCGAGTTAATTATTAGGAACATCCTGATAGAATCTATGTACCTCAAAACGCGGTACATTGTCAATGGCGCAACCGAACAATCACGTTACTTTTAGAATTACTGACCAAGAAAAAGAAATACTAGTTCGATATTGCGAACAAGAACAAATAACTCAGTCTGACGTCCTAAGAGATTTTGTACGTTCACTGAAGAAAAAGCTGGACGGGAAATAAATTTCCCCGACGGGGGTCTAACACGAAAAAAAAATAAGCCAGCCTTCGTGATGGATCTGTCAACACCCACGAGTATTCGTTTTTAATAAGGCTGGCTTATTTTTTAGGGGACAATGCGTCGTCGCCTTTCATCTGGGATATAAATAACGTGTGAGTCTCAATTCATTTAATTTCTTGAGACTCACACTTCTGCGCTTTCAGGCTCCCGCGTGAATCAGCGTAAAACATCAGATGGAACATGCTGAATTCCACCCCAAATCATTGAGCCACCAGTCTTTTCGCTATTTGCGATTGCTGGACGAACAGTGTCATACACCTCAGGATACTTCGCTTGTAGTTGAGCTTCGTTCAGTTGAGCATCTAAGACAGTACCATCCTGAGTCCTGACTGTGTATGATAATCCATTTGGACTATTCTTGATGGTAATGATGCGATCGCGCATCACCAAGTTACTCAAGGGTGGATGCTCCTCAGCACGTGTTCCAGCACTGCCGAAAAATACGCTAACTACCAGGATCAGGAGAGTAGTTACTGATATTCGGCGCATAAATATACACTCCCATACTTTTTGACTAATTGTACTGCTTACCTATTACTACAATCCTAAATCTAAAATTCCAAAATCCCGAAGTGCAGCTACTGTTACCAAAATTGTAACCACTGTATAGTTTTACTACCTGAAATACTATAGTCAAAATAAAAACTTTATAAAGGTAGTAAAATTAACTATGATTTTATTATTTATCAGTAAAATATTATGCAAAAACGTTGCAGCGTGCGTTTGGCGAGACGTTACTTTTGACTGCTGCTAGCGTTGTGCTGATAGGTGTATTAAGGTACTGCCAATTCATTAGTAGTAGCACGAAGGTGGTGGCTGAATCTCCTGTGTCCCAGTTAGAATATAAGATATCGCAAAACACATTTAAGATGGATAATGAAAAATTCGTTGGTGCTAACACTAAGTTTGGCTTGAAACTGTTTTCGGAAATTCTGAAAACAGACGCTGACAAGAATGTTTTTGTCTCTCCTTCAAGTGTAGCGATCGCCCTTGCAATGACCTACAACGGCGCGAGTGGTAGCACACAACAAGCAATGGCTAAAGCACTTGAGTTACAAGGGTTGAGTTTGGAACAAATCAACTCCTCTAACGCAGTCTTAAAAGAATTTTTAGAAAACCCCGATCCAAAAGTGCAACTAACGATTGCTAACTCGCTTTGGGCAAAGCAAAACTTTCCTTTTAAACCAGAATTCTTGCAGACAAACCAAGAATTCTACAAAGCCGAGGTGAGCAATTTAGACTTTAACGATCCAGGTTCAGCGGCTATTATCAATAACTGGGTAAAAGAGAAGACAAGCGGGAAGATAGACAAGATTGTAGAAAAAATTACACCCGCTCAAGTGCTATTTCTCATCAACGCCATCTACTTCAAAGGTAGCTGGACAGAGAAATTCGATAAAAACACAACAGCTAATTATCCCTTTAACCTCATATCTGGCGAACAGAAACAACACCCGATGATGTCGCAAACGGGTGACTATAAATACTACGAAACGGAAGAATTTCAGGCAGCTAGTTTAGCTTACGGCGATAATGGCAGAATCAGCTTTTATATTTTCCTGCCTAAACAGAACTCTAGCCTAACAGCCTTCTATCAAAACTTGAATCCTGAGAACTGGGAACAGTGGATGACTAAGTTCAGTACACGGAAAGGCTTTATTCGCTTACCCCGCTTTCAAATGGTCTATAACATTGAACTCAATCAGGCGCTGAAAGCTTTAGGCATGGAGGAGGCTTTCAGCAACAAAGCAGATTTTTCAGCGATGAGTGAAGAAAAACTCTTCATTAACACTGTTCAACATAAAACTTTCGTCGAGGTGAATGAAGAAGGTACAGAAGCTGCAGCAGTGACTTTAGTGGGAATATATACAACTTTTGCGCTGTTGAAACCAGAACCATTTCAGATGATTGTTGACCGTCCTTTTTTCTGTGCGATTCGCGATAATCAGACAGGAAGCGTTTTGTTTATGGGTTCAATTGTAAACCCAGAGTCTTCGGACTAGGTGCTTTGAAAAAAAGGTTTTTATTTTCCGGAACAGATAAACCTCTAGTTGTAGATATTGTTAGTTGACTGCTTTATAACTAAACATCTATATGAGCCACAGGGGATATAACCCCAATCTCTATTGAAAACCCGGTTACCATAACCGGGTTTTTGGCATTATGTGCAGTTTTAAGAATTGTTACGTTGCATTACAATACCCTTGAATGACGCAAGACTAGCACAAGGTACGCTCCGTGGCTTATCAAACTTCTTCTAACACAGCATCTATCTTAGGTCAGAAAGAGACAGATTTTATCATTATTGGTAGCGGCATTGGTGGTTTAAGCTGTGCAGCTCTTCTGGCGCGGTATGGCTTTGATGTCACAGTGTGCGAAAGCCACTCAATCCCTGGTGGTGCAGCACACGCTTTTGAGCGTGATGGATTCAAATTCGACTCAGGTCCATCACTTTATTCTGGCTTATCCTACAGTCCCTCTGCCAATCCTCTCAAACAAGTGCTAGATGCAATCGGTGAGGAGTTACCTTGCGTCACCTACGATACATGGGGGTGCTATTTACCAGAAGGGTATTTTGACACCTCGGTTGGTGCTGACCAGTTTTGTGAGGTGCTAAAACAGTTTCGTGGTGATGAGGCTGTGGTTGAATGGCGTGAACTGCAACGTGTGATGGAACCATTGGCGCGTGCTGCAACTGCACTACCGCCAGCAGCTTTGCGTCTTGATGTTGGCGCAATTATGACTGTGAGTAGATTTGTCCCGTCTTTATTCCAACATATTGCAGACATAGGCAAGCTCACAGGACCTTTTAGCCGAATTATGGACGGCGTTATCAAAGACTCTTTTATACGCAACTGGCTGGACTTGCTGTGTTTTCTTCTCTCCGGACTACCAGCAGATGGAACAAGTGCCGCAGAGGTAGCGTTTATGTTTGCAGATTGGTATCGACCAGGCGTCGTGCTTGACTATCCTATAGGTGGAAGTGGTGCTTTAGTGAACGCCTTAGTACGGGGACTGGAACGACATGGTGGTCGATTGATGCTGAACGCTCATGTTGAGGAAATTCTTGTAGAAGGAAAGCGTGCAGTAGGTGTGCGTTTGCGTGGAGGGAAACAAATAAAAGCGCGTCAAGCAGTCATTTCTAATGCTTCGGTATGGGATACACTGAAGTTGATTCCACAAGAAGCATTACCAAAACAGTTTCAGGAACGACAAGCAACTCCAGAGTGCGATAGTTTTATGCATCTCCACCTGGGTATTGATGCACAAGGATTGCGGTCTGACCTTGCGTGTCATTATATAGTTGTTAATAATTGGGAAAATGGTGTTACAGCTCCTCAAAACGTCGTCTTGGTGTCTATTCCCTCCGTTTTAGATCCTTCACTTGCACCACCAGGAAAGCACGTCATTCACGTTTACACTCCTGGTAGTGAACCTTATGACTTGTGGGAAGGAATGAACCGAAAAAGTGAGGAGTATGCACGACAAAAGCAGTTGCGTGCAGAAGTTATGTGGCAAGCTTTGGAAAGAATCATTCCAGATATTCGCTCGCGTTGTGATGTGACACTGGTTGGTACACCACTCACACATGAGCGCTATCTGCGACGCCATAGAGGTTCATATGGTCCAGCAATTCAGGCTGGAAAAGGTTTCTTCCCTGGTTCTGGTACACCTGTTTCAGGGCTTTTGTGTTGTGGAGACTCGACTTTTCCTGGTATTGGTTTACCAGCAGTCGCCGCTAGTGGGATGATGACTGCAAATACACTCGCGCCGCTACAGAAGCATTTAGAAATGCTTCAAGATATTAGGGTTAGTTCATAATAAATTCAGGTGTTATCTTTACAAAAGTTTATGTATTTAACTTGGTTAGACAGCAATTCTTGGTTACTGGAACTTGGAGGACAACGGATACTTCTTGATCCTTGGCTAGTTGATTCTTTAACTTTTAGTGGTCAGGATTGGTTTTTTAAAGGTTCGCGATCGCAACAACGCCCAATACCAGAGAACATAGACCTAATTCTGTTATCTCAGGGTTTGGAAGACCATGCTCATCGACCAACGCTGAAGCAGCTTGACCGCAATATTCCAGTTGTAGCTTCTCCCAATGCTGCCAAAGTTGTACAGCAGTTAAATTACACTCAAGTCACAGTACTCGCCCACGGGGAAAGCTTCACACTGAATCAAAGCGTTGAAATTAAGGCAACTCCCGGCTCAATGGTTGGTCTAAATTTGGTGGAAAATGGTTATCTCCTCAAAGAGTTGGAAAGCGGTTTGACACTTTATTACGAGCCTCATGGAAATCACTCATCCACACTTAAAGAAATTGCCCCAGTCGATGTCGTTATCACTCCGTTAATTGACGCAACTTTACCTTTAGTTGGCGCATTTATTAAAGGCAATAAATATGCCTTAGAAGTTGCTCAGTGGTTACAACCTCAAGTTATGATATCTACTGCAGCTGGAGGAGATGTCACTTTTGAGGGATTACTCAACTCTTTTCTTCAAATTAAGGGAAGCGTTGAGGAATTTCGTTCGTTATTAGAAAAGAACAATTTACCAACACGGGTGATAGATCCAAAACCGGGAGAACGTTTTGAGGTGAAGTTAGAAAAACGAGTGTTGAATGTTTAATAAACTTCAAACTTTATCCCTCGTTACCTGGCTCAGCCAGGTAATGCCAACTTAGAGGCTCCGCCTCTGGTTCCCCTAAACGCAAGGCGGAGCCTTGATAACTATATTCCCAGTCTGAGACTGGGAACAAGTTTAAACAAGTCTGTGGGGCTTTTTCACCGTCTTCTGTAAAAGAAAACATCACAATTTGTCGTCAAAACTCCTGCTCTTCCTCAAAAAACCAAATTTCTGCTATGAGGGTTATACCAATCAGCCAAAGAAAGCAGCAACCCACAAACCAAAGTATTCCTGTCATTGTGCTCACCTCCAACCAAGACTTTTACTTATTGCAAAAAAACAAGTTTAAATGCAAGAGAAACCAGAGCAAAGTTCATGATATTTTCGCTTTGCTATCTCCACTTTCTTGATTTAAATAAAGCGCTCTCTTTAAGATATCGATATTTTTATGCAATGATTCCTAGGTTGAAACAAAGTTTAAAAAAGACTTATGCAACCCTCAAAGCTTTCAGTTTTACGAATTCTGCTATAACAGAGAAGTTTAACGTCGTGAGGAGAAAATCAATGCGATTACTAGTAAGTGGAGTCATTCTAAGCCTTGGATTGTCTTCACTCGTTTTGCCAGAATCTTCTTTAGCTCAAGCACAGTCGTCAGCGTCCCAAACCCAAATAAACGCGATGGTAGAAGCACTGCGGCAAGCAGCACCACCGAAAAGTGGTAGTAAAGATGATGGATATTACAGTGAATGGCGAGTCAAACCAGAAACTCTTAAAGGTTGGTCAAAAAATTGTCTCAAGAAGGAAGTGACACCAGCGCAGTTTGACAGTGATGCTGGGTTAGCACGCCAAATTGTCGAATGTATTACACGCCGGGAGTTAAGTAAGCAGTTGACTGCTACTGGTAATAATGAAACGGCTGCTGTGCGTGGCGTTGCTTGTTGGTGGATGACTGGTAACTACACAGGCTGCAACAGTGGCTTCACTGGTGACTATGTAAAAAAAGTTGCAGGATATTACCAGCAGCAGGGTTCTAAACCATCATCTGGTAATGCTAAACCCGCAACCAATCCATCTCCAAAATCTTAATTGCAGTTTGGTTGCGGATAGTTGATTTGAGTCTAATAGAGGCGTTTATAGGGGCACAGTATACTGTGCTCCTACCTTGAGTGGGGTGCAACCACATAACCACTGTATTATTAATAATATGTATTAAATGGAACTTTCAACGATAGAATACTCTGATTTTGATTTTACTTGCTTTTGTCGCTTGGCAATGAGTTGTCTTTTTTTCTGCTTTTCCATTACTTTACTCAAACCAACGGCTACAATATATGTCATCTCTGCCGCTGCTTGATATGCTAGTTTAATATCTGCTTCTTGTTGATTACTCATAGTTAACTTTGTTTATTGCTACTGGTTATTACTCGTTGATACAAAGAATACAATGTTTGTGATTAACTAGACTTCATCCATTTGGGTCACCCAATCGGGTGATATCCAGGATGACTAATGGTAAGCGCTAGTCATGATGAGATAATAAAAATTTGATAAAATTCTAAAAAAAATGAAGGGTAAATTAATTGTATTTGAAGGAGTAGAAGGTTGCGGTAAAACTAGTCAAATACAGCTCACGCAAGAGTGGTTAGAAAGTTTTCAGACTTCCGTAGTTGTAACTCGTCAGCCAGGAGGAACAGAGTTAGGATCGTCTCTGCGAAAACTGTTGTTAGAAGAAGGTTCTAACTCAATTGTAGATAAAACCGAATTACTTTTGTATGCTGCTGACCGATCGCAACACGTAGAGCAAGTTATTAAGCCCAGCCTAAGAGATGGGGCGATTGTTTTGTGCGATCGCTACACTCACTCTACCATTGCCTACCAAGGCTGGGGACGTGGTTTAGATATCAATTTAATTCATCAGCTCAATACCATTGCAACATCCGGGTTAGAAAGTGACCTAACTTTGTGGTTTGATGTTGATGTTGAAATTGGACTTGCCCGAAAACGAGGAGGTGGCGATATATTTGACCGAATTGAAAAAGAAACAATAGCCTTTCATCGTCGCGTCCAACAAGGATATGCACACTTAGCCGAGTCTCACCCAGAACAAATTGTTCGTGTCGATGGTAGCTTGAGTCAGGAAGCTGTACAACAAAAGATTCAAACAATTTTAAGCGCTAATATCAGGTTCGGTTAAAGACTTATCATTACCAACCTGCACCTAACCCCTCCCCTCAATCCCCTCCCCTTGCTAAGGCTACGGTGTACACACAAGTAGACCCAGAGCGAGTTTCCAACCAAAAAAGGTGGATTCAAACTGAGAAAGTCCGCGAATTAAAGTAGTAATACCAGGAGGTTTTTGAGACTTGTAACCAGACCAACCACCAAGACGAGCAATAATCCAAGTAGCCCAAGGTAAGGAATGAGGAGGATAGGGATTTTGTTGAAATTGAGTTTTCCCCTCTAAAGTAGGTGCAACAGTAGATAAACATTGCTGTTGCTCGTCCGAAAACACAACAGATGCAGGCAAGTTAGAATTATCCCGTGCCTGAATCAGTTGTAAGATGCGCACAGCAACAGATAAAGCTAACACAGTTAGTCGTTGGATAGCAGCAATCGACTCTAATTGTGTCGCTTCGAGATTTAATCCGGCAGTCTTAAGGGTGGCAAACAGTTGCTCAATTCGCCATCGCCATGTGTACCATCTAATGACACACAATGCTTGTTCTAAACAAACGACTTCGTGAGTGGTCAGCAATCGCCAATGAATCGGTTGTTGAGCTGGTGGTGGATTAACTTCTAGGGCTTCAACTGCGTAAAGTGTCACACTGTCGGGATAATCTTGGGCATTCAATTTATCTGGACGTTGAATTTTCACTCTTGCACGGCGGACGATGAGTAATGCCTCCCTGGCTTTTCTACCAATAGGTGGGTCTGCGGGTACATCAACAGTATAAGTACCCTCACTTGGTTGTTGGTTTAGATATGTATACAGTGATTGAGTTTTTCCTAATAGCCGACGGTCAATGCGTGCTCTGATTAACACATGATTGTCTTGATTTGGTACAGTCGCAAATTCCTCATACATATCGCTTTCTCGGTCGGCAATATGAGTCACCCTTACGGGTATGCGCTTTGCGCACGCCCTGCGGTCTAACGCCAGTCGCTTCAAGTCGGGGAACCCGCCCAACGCGCTGGCGAACCATTTTCGCATTACCGATACTTAAACATCTTTGAGTTTGTGAAGCTGAACGCAGCCACTTGTATGATTCTTTCTTTTCTATCGGCAATGTTTGGTAGTTTCGCTCATGCTTATCAGCGTGGTCAATCTCTCGAATCCACAGTTGTACTGTGCTTAATCCCAACGGGAAGCCATTTTCTGCATCTAATACCAGTGTTGGATGAATATAAAATCCGATATCTGTGTTGTTTCCTACTACACCTAAACCCTCTGTTTTMAATCTACCTGCATGAGACTGCAAATTGATTTCGCTACTGTCGCTAATTGCCAATATATGTTTTCCTTCTACCTGTAACAAGCATTGGTCTGATAAGCTACGGACTAATTCCCCTACCCTCACATTCTTATTCTCTAAAAAGCGGTAATACCCTACTTGTTCAGCTCTATTTTTACTTATTTGACGAATACTGACTGATTGATGTTTTTCCATCGCTGAGTATAATGCTGCCCCCTTTTTACCAGTCGCGGGTCTCCAAATGCTTTTCCCTGGCACTGTTGAGCGTGAATCTTTATTGGATTTTCCACCGCCAAATACTCCCCACAACTCCTTGTGTTAGTAGTTTACTACCACTTGTGTGTACACCGTAGCCTTGCTAAGGGGAGGGGAGGTTTTGGCGTCAGACAAAACCGGGGTGGGGTTCTTCGGGATTTATAAGCAATTAAGCGAACTTGATATAAGCTAAAAGCTTGGATTGACTAAAAAGAGGATATTTATGCAGCACAACTTTAAAAAGCTTGCTGAACTTTACAAAAATGCGCTCCTCAATGATGTACTCCCATTTTGGGAAAAACACTCAATTGACTGGGAGCAAGGCGGCTATTTTACCTGTCTTGATCGTGAGGGGAAAGTTTATGACACAGATAAATTTATCTGGCTGCAAAACCGTCAGGTGTGGACTTTCTCCATGCTTTACAACCAACTAGAAAAACGCGAAAATTGGCTGAAAATTGCCAGCAATGGCGCGAATTTTCTTGCACAACATGGTCGAGATGCTGACGGAAATTGGTACTTTGCGCTAACTCGTGAAGGGAAGCCTCTGGTTCAGCCTTACAATATTTTTTCTGATTGCTTTGCAGCAATGGCTTTCAGTCAATATGCCCTAGCTTCTGGTGAAGAATGGGCAAAAGATGTAGCTATGCAAGCTTACAACAACGTTTTGCGCCGCCAGGATAACCCGAAAGGTAAGTATACCAAAACCTATCCTGGTACACGCCCAATGAAATCTCTGGCAGTACCGATGATTTTAGCCAACCTGACTCTAGAAATGGAATGGCTACTACCAAGTGAAACTCTTGAGAACGTCTTGAGTACAACAGTTCAGGAAGTGATGAGCGATTTTCTTGACAAAGGACGCAGATTGATATGTGAAAATGTTGCTCCCGACGGTTCACACATTGATTGTTTTGAGGGACGTCTGATAAATCCCGGTCATGGTATTGAAGCGATGTGGTTTATTATGGACATTGCTCGTCGTCGCAACGATACTCAAAGGATTAACCAAGCGGTTGACGTGGTGCTAAATATCTTAGATTTTGCTTGGGATAGTGAGTACGGCGGATTGTATTATTTTATGGATGCAGATGGTCATCCGCCACAGCAACTGGAATGGGATCAAAAATTGTGGTGGGTTCATTTAGAAACTTTGGTTGCATTGGCGATGGGCAATCGCCTAACAGAACGTGAAACCTGTCAGGAATGGTATCAAAAGATCCATGATTACACTTGGTCACACTTTGCTGATCCAGAATATGGTGAGTGGTTTGGATATCTTAATCGGCGTGGAGAAGTGTTGTTAAATCTTAAAGGTGGGAAATGGAAGGGTTGCTTTCACGTCCCGCGTGCGTTGTATTTGTGTTGGCAGCAGTTTGAGGCGTTGAGTGCAAAGTCAGTTTAATTTGTATTGGCTTAAATTGAAAGTGGAAGCCGCGACATCTAAATAAATATCATGACTGTTGTCAAACGAAAGCGATTTACAATCGAGGAATATCATCGACTAATTGAAATTGGGTTTTTGACGGAGACAGACAAGATTGAATTGATTCGGGGAGAATTTATCCAAAAGACTCCAAAGGGAACACCTCATATATTTTGTACAACCCGACTTTACCGTCAATTGAATCGGCTTTTAGGCGACCAAGCAGTTATCCGTGGACAAGATCCTATCATCCTTTCCAATCAAAGTGAACCTGAGCCGGATGTCGTTATTGCAAGAGGAACAGATGAAGATTATCTTCCTCACCATCCCTATCCCGAAGACATTTTACTTGTTATTGAAATTTCCGATTCCACATTAACTTATGACCAAACAACGAAACTAATACTGTACGCAGAAGCGGGAATTTCTGATTACTGGATTGTGAATTTGCAAGCTCGTCAATTAGAGCGTTACAGTCAGCCTTATCAAAATATTCAAGGTGAGTTTAATTATTTGAGTAAGCAGATTTCTTTGGCGAATCAGTCGGTGTCAATTCCTGGGTTTGAAGATGCTTTATTGGACTTGAGTCGGATTTTTCCAGAAGGTGCTGTTGGTGAGTGATTTGGTTAGTGCGATCGCCTTGAGTAATAAGTTTCCAACTAATCCGATTTAACCCAATCGGTAGGGGCCCTATCTAGTTGAGGAGGATATCGCCTACATCTTCTAGTTTCCAACTAATCCGATTTAACCCAATCGGTAGGGTTTCATGGGTATCTCCTAAGTCTAAAATAAGTTGAAGTTTCCAACTAATCCGATTTAACCCAATCGGTAGGGACTTCCTGAAAATGCGTTTGAAACTAAATTTGAAATTAAAGTGTTTCCAACTAATCCGATTTAACCCAATCGGTAGGGTTGAAGAAAAGACAGAAAAGGGAGGCGAATCAGTTGTTTCCAACTAATCCGATTTAACCCAATCGGTAGGGCTGTTTTGAGAGAGGCAGCATTTGATGGAGATACTCTTTGTTTCCAACTAATCCGATTTAACCCAATCGGTAGGGACATTGTGATTTCTTCGGTATTAAATTCGATGCTAGAGGTTTCCAACTAATCCGATTTAACCCAATCGGTAGGGGTGAAATGGACCAGAATCAGATCAATGACCTCAAAAAAGTTTCCAACTAATCCGATTTAACCCAATCGGTAGGGACCAACTAACTTTTTTCCATAACTTTTTCCTGTGGTTTCCAACTAATCCGATTTAACCCAATCGGTAGGGATGTAAAGTCAACGGTAGACTTGGCAAATAACAGGGTTTCCAACTAATCCGATTTAACCCAATCGGTAGGGGATTGGGATCACGATACACACAAGCAGATTACAGAATGTTTCCAACTAATCCGATTTAACCCAATCGGTAGGGTTAAATCAACTTCTTTTTCTGACAACCAACTGTGAAGTTTCCAACTAATCTATGCAGAAGCACACAAATACACTACTGATACATCGCGAGAATCAGCATAATACCTTTTATAGATTACGCCTACGACACACTATACCCCGTATACTCCCTTACATACACAGGCTGTAAACCCAACACGATATCATTCTTTAACACACCCATTGCTACCAATTCATCAGCAATCAACTTATCAGTCTGGTTGCGTTGAATCCAGATTTTACCGTCTTTAATGTCCAAATGCATGACGCAATAGTAGATGCGGCGATGTTTGTCCCATCCTAAATCAACAATTTGATAATGATCTTGTTCTGTATCAAAAATTGTTTGCACCTCAATTTCGTCATTACTCGGTGTACTTTTGCTGTATTCTCTCAAGAGTTCTTGGATACACTGACGATAAAATTCTAATTTTTCCATTTGACTATTACCTCATCCACTGGGTCGTATACAATCAGCTTGACTTGATATTTCTTCACTGACGCTTTGGGTAAATCACGTTGAAAAAATGACTCATAAGCGGCGATTGGTACTCCTAAATATAAGGTGTGTTCTTTTTCATTTAATTCTAAAATTAAACGGTAATTAAAATATTGACCCAGGGCAACATGGAAATCAAAAAATGCTGAGTCACTCAAAAAACTTTTGACTTGTACTGCAATCTTTTCTCCCATTTTTGCAGCTACTAACATCCGTTCTGCAAGCAAATCACCTCTAACTTCATCTTCCTCAGTAAACGAAATTCTCAAAGGGTCATGTGTGATCACCCACTGTTCTTTCTCAAGACCTTTTTTGACTGCTTTGTAGAATCGGTCTTTGGCTAACATTTTTCCTCGCACACCTGTTAATCTGATTTTAGATCAATAACGTATTTCAAAAAACCCTTGATAATCGCTTCTTTAATCATTAGTTATTGGTCATGAGTATTGACTTTTTACCACTCATGAGTTCTGATGCGAAACCCCATTCCTTTTAACAGTTATTTGCTATCAGTTATTTGGTTATCGGCACATCTGGCTCCAGAGGGGCGCTACGATGGGGAGGGAGTCATTTAATAGTGAGATGAGTTAAGTTACGATATCTCGTATTGCCTCGTGCAATGACGTGGGGAGTCGCGCAGGTTAAAGACTAAGATGACAGAAGAACTCAAGACACACAATACAAACAATCTTTTTGCTATTGCCAACCAATTCACTCTACAAGGGAAGGTTACGGACGTCCAATCCTTGGGAAGTGGTAATATTAACGATACTTTTTTAGTGAGTCTAGATTCTCCAGAGCAACAACATTTTGTTCTGCAACGCATCAACACACAGGTATTTCGTCAGCCCCAACTCATCATGCAGAATATGCGTATCTTCACTGATCATATTCATAAAAAGCTACAACTGACTCCTCTCAGTCGCCGCTGGGAAGTGCCCCGCGTACTGTTAACCAGGGATGCTCAAGATCACTGGAGAGATGCTGACGGTGAGCAGCGCGTTGGACGGGTTCCCCGGCTTGAAGCGACTGCGTTAGCGCAGCGTGACCGGAGGTCATACCCGGAGGGTTCGTTCTGGCGGGCAATCAGTTTCATTGAGGGCGCACAGTCTTTCGACACGATGCGCGATAAGTCTCACGCCACAGAAGTTGGTTATGCCTTGGGCATGTTCCACAATCTTATCAGCGACTTGTCACCAGAAAAACTTGTTGACACCTTAGAAGGGTTCCATATTACGCCGCTTTATCTTCAGCACTACGAGGAAGTTTTGGCGAAAACTAGTCCGCGCGAATCCCCAGAGGTAAAGTATTGCTTGGAGTTTGTGAGCGATCGCACTAACGTGGCACATGTCCTCGAAAATGCCAAAGCCACAGGTAACCTACCACTGCGCCTCATGCACGGCGATCCAAAAATCAATAACGTCATGTTTGATACTGCAACAGGGCAAGCCGTGAGTGTGATAGACCTCGACACTGTTAAGCCTGGTCTGGTACATTACGATATTGGCGATTGTCTGCGTTCAGGCTGCAATCTGGCTGGAGAAGAAACTGAGCAGTGGGAAAGCGTCTCTTTCGATACTGATTTGTGTCAGGGAATTCTACAGGGCTATCTCTCTGTGGCAAAGGCGTTTCTCACCGATAATGACTATGCTTACATATACGATGCAATCCGTCTGATTGCGTTTGAGTTGGGACTGAGATTCTTTACTGACTATTTAGCAGGAAACGTCTACTTCAAGGTGAAGCATTCAGAACACAACCTTGCGAGGGCGCTTGTCCAGTTTCAACTCACCCAAAGCATCGAATCTCAGGAAGTAACGATTGGCAATATCATTCAGGATTTGAGATGAACCAGACGTTTTCTCTGCAACCCTTCCCTTCTGCTGATACTCAGTTATTACCTCACCCGATCCTTACGGACACCCCTCTCCTTAATAAGGAGAGGGGCAGGGGTGAGGTTTTGATTAATAAAGAGAGAAGCAGGGGTGAGGTTTTGAACACAACTTGGTATGAACCAATACCTAATTTAAAGATTACAGGCAATATTGCCCGACAAGCAAATCAATTCACCATCCACTACGCGCTTCTCGGCGATTTAAAAGAAATTGCAATTGCTACACCATCAGACACACCAGCACGAAAACACGAACTCTGGAAAGACACCTGCTTCGAGTTCTTCCTTGGTATCAAGAATTCTGATAGGTATTGGGAATTCAACCTCTCCCCCGCTGGACACTGGAATGTCTATCGCTTTGATGGATACCGTCAAGGGATGCAAGAGGAAATAGCTTTTACAATACTCCCGTTTCATGTTCAGTATCTATCGGATGGTTTCACACTTGGGTTGGATGTCAATTTAGATAAAATCATTGCAGCAGAGCAAGCCCTTGAAATTGCCATCACCACCGTCATTAAACATAGAAACGGTGAAGTGTCTTACTGGGCGTTAACTCATCAAGGAACTGAGGCTGACTTTCACCGAAGAGACAGTTTCATCATTGCATCTTGAAATCGAGTTAAATTTTCGTGAATTTTTTCGATGTTGACAGTCATTTTGTAGTAACTAAGTTTGACAGCCTGTCTTTTGACAACAAGTGCTGGAAACATCAGAATTATGGTGATTCTTAACGAATATGCCAATTCTCGGGAGAACACGGGATGAAAAAGATTTTTTCAGTATTGTTGTTGGTCATGGTAATTTTTACCTTTGCCTTCAATCCTCCAGCTTTTGCAGCAGACGCTGCTAAGGGTGGTAAACTCTTCAGTGCCAATTGCGCTCAGTGTCATGCGGGTGGGAAGAACCTAGTTAACGCTGCCAAAAGCCTAAAAAAAGAGGCTTTGGAAAAGTATGGGATGTACTCAGAAGAAGCTATTATCAGCCAAGTGACAAAAGGTAAAGGTGCCATGCCCGCCTTCAAAGGTCGTTTGAAACCCGAGCAAATTGAAGATGTAGCAGCATACGTGATCGGACAAGCTGATAAAGGCTGGAAGTAAAAAGAAATACTGATTTCTATACGTACGTGTATCAGCTTGATAGGTAGGGCATTTGCCTTACCTACTATTTTTGTTCTGCTAGCAATGTGAGATATTCTTATGAATCGCTTGAATCGCTGTTTTCGATTCATGCTTGACTTTGGTGTTGCTGTGGCACTTGCTTATTTGTTGCTGATTTCACCAATACACTTGTCAGCTACAGCCAGGACTCAAGTCACATCAGATGACTTCTTTAAGATGGGAGTCAAAAATGTCCTGAACGACAACTATCAGGAAGCTATCAAAGATTTCACTCAAGCAATTGAGCACCAGAGCAGTTTTGCTGCTGCTTATAGTAATCGATGTTTCGCTTATCTTCAATTAGAAGATTATCAGAAGGCGGTAACAGATTGCAACCAGGCGATAAAAAATGCACCTGACAGTGCTGAGGCTTATGTGAACCGGGGACTTGCTTATTACAGACAGGGAAATTATCTGGCGGCGATCGCTGATAATACTCAAGCGATCTCACTCAAACCCTATGACTTCCAAGCATACTATAACCGAGGAATTGCGAATGCTATGTTGGGCAATCACCAACAAGCAATAGCAAACTATAACTCAGCCCTAAGTCAAATTTCTCCCTACCCTAGCCCTCTACTTGCGGATATTTACAATGACAGAGGCATATCTCGTTTCCAGTTGCAAGATTTACAAGCAGCTAAGCACGACTTCTCTCTAGCAATTCGTCTCAATCCTCACGACTATAGGGCGTACTTTAACCGAGGTTGCATTGCTGGCAGAAGTGGAGATAACAAAAGTGCCATTCAGGATTTTACTGAAGCACTGAAGCTGCACCCAACCGATGCTCATGCTTATTTTAACCGGGGTATAGCCTATCATCAGCTTGGTCATGAACAGGCTGCAATACCGGACTTACAAAAGGCGGTTAAATACTTTGCAAACTTCGGAGAAATCACCTTATATGAAAAAACTTTAGATTTATTGAAGAATTTACGGCAGGAACTTCTATTTTTATCAGAAATTGCTCTTCTTTAACAGTTATCAGTTAACAGTTAAGGATTTTTGTAGGTTGGGCTTACCGTGGGGAAACCCAACAAATGCCCGTAGATGGTGGGTTTCGTCCCTAATGCTGTTGACGAAATATTGCTTAATCTCAGATCAAAAGAAAGTTTGAGAACTGAGGTGATAGACACGAGGCGATCGCCCGCCAACAAACAGAGTCACGGGTTCTCATTTGAATCACATACACTACCACAAATAATGTGAAAGTGCATGCACTTTCACGGAGAGCCGTGTATTGCACGCAACACCAGAAACGCAATATAAACCAACACAATCTCATTGGCCGCAACTAAACGTTTCCAACTAATCCGATTTAACCCAATCGGTAGGGAGTTCGTCTAGCAGCCTTCACCTTTGGAGGAAACTCAGGCGAATCCAACCTCGGGTGGGCACTAATCAATCCGCTAACTGTACGCACTTCTCGACATGCGGCTGCAGTAGGCTTTGCTGGAATGATTTTATGACAACTAGACGATTGAACAGCCCAGAGTTTGCTACCCCAACAATGCAAGCAGCGGCTAACCCTGCGGTGACTCCCATCAAAACCGCTATGGCTTTTCTGCGTTTTGATTTTTTGACTCGTTTCTTTATTAATTTGGGAACTCCTGAAGTCCCGACTCCAACTGGACTCAATGGATTATTTCTAGGTTGCTTCCCGGATGGTACAAGGCTGATTTGTGTTTCTGGGATGACAACTGGCGGTGTTGTAACCGTTGTTACTTGAGGAATGTTCTCTTGAGGTAATGCTGTTTGGGAAGATAAGCGATCAGAACGATCCAAAATGAGATTAATATCAGCGAAGAGTTCATCCATCAAGCCATCGGCATAGGTTTCTATCGCCCAGGGTTCGTTAACAATGAATTCCTCGGATGCTTCTGGAAGAATGAAATAGGTATTGGCGTTTTGTGACATGGCGTTCTTGACTACTAACTCCTAGCAAGATAAATATTGTTCCCCCTCTGCCCGCGAATAAAAACCTTAGTTAAAACAGTTATCAGTTATCGGTTATCAGTTATCAGTTTGAAGAAGAATTCAGCAATTGGTGCAATTCTTGATTCAGAAGGAAGAAATAAAGAATTTAGTTTTCCGACTTCCGACTTCCGACTCCTGACTCCTTCACTGTTCACTGTTCACTGTTTACTATACTCGCTCTTTTGGAATTGTTTTCAAGCCAAGACTGAAAATTCCTTTGGAGACTTCGTTTTATGCAATTCTAGATAAATTAATAAAGCATTGACATCCGCTGGATTCACTCCACCAATACGAGCTGCTTGCCCTATTGTCAATGGTTTCACCTTGCTCAGTTTTTCCCGCGCTTCTTTAGAAAGAGTCTCAATCGCTTCGTAGTTTAAGTCTGCTGGTAACTGGCGGTGTGCTTGACGGGCAATTTGGTCAATTTGATTTTGTTGTCTTTGTAGGTAGCCAGAATACTTGATGTCAATTTCAGCACCTTCTTTTTCGGCACGTTCAAGATTGGGGTTTCCCAGTCCGTATGTGTTGAGATCTACGTAATGAAATCCCGGACGCCGTAACAAGTCAGCTAAGGTAATTGAGCCTTTGATTGCTTGTTGGGTGGTTTGGGCGATCGCCCGTCCAATTTCATCATGTTCCTTCACCCGTGTCCCATACAACCGTTCTTTTTCCCCTGCAATCTTTTCTTGCTTGCGAGTAAAAAGTTCCCAACGTCGGTCATCAATTAAGCCGATTTCCCGTCCTAATGGTGTCAAGCGCTGATCAGAATTATCGGAACGAAGTATCAATCTATATTCAGACCTGCTCGTGAGCATACGGTAAGGTTCCCGTAAGTCTTTCGTACACAAGTCATCAACCAATGTACCGATGTAACTTTGCTCACGGGCAAAAACAATCATTTCTTGACCGCGAGCAAAGCGAGCAGCATTAATTCCTGCAACAAGCCCTTGAGCTGCTGCTTCTTCGTATCCTGTTGTGCCGTTAATTTGTCCAGCGCAGAATAGCCCTTCTACCTTTTTCGTCATCAGCGTAGGATAACACTGAGTTGCAGGTAAATAATCATACTCAACTGCATAAGCTGGGCGGAGCATAACGCACTTTTCCAACCCAGTCAGACTCCGTAACATGTGCAGTTGCAAATTTTCCGGTAACCCTGTAGAAAACCCTTGAATATAAAGTTCAGGAATATCTCTTCCTTCAGGTTCAATAAAAATTTGGTGGCTTTCCTTATCAGCAAAGCGGACTATTTTATCTTCTATACTGGGACAATAACGTGGTCCTTTAGCATCCACCCATCCGCCATAAACTGGTGAAAGTTGGAGATTTTCCCGAATCAGGCGATGAGTTTCCGGTGTCGTGCGGGTAATATGACAAGGAAGTTGTTCCCGTTCTACCCAAACCTCTGGGTCAAAGCTAAACCAACGGACATCTTCATCCCCTGGCTGTGGAGTCATCTGACTGTAGTCAACAGACCGCTTGTCTACCCGTGCGGGGGTTCCTGTTTTCAGTCTTCCTGTTTCAAACCCCAAGCGATTGAGAGTTTCCGTCAAACCGACAGCAGCAAATTCTCCAGCGCGTCCCGCCTCCATCGACTTGTTACCAACCCAAATCCGTCCTCCCAAGAACGTCCCCGTTGTCAAGATGACTGCTTTGCACTCAAACGCCACACCAAAATATGTTTGAACGCCGACGACTTCATCGTTTGCGCCCAACACCAAATCTGTGACCATTCCTTCGCGGATGATTAAGTTGTCTTGGTTCTCGACAATAGCTTTCATTACCGCTGCGTATTCTCTTTTATCTGTTTGAGCACGCAATGCCCAAACAGCAGGTCCTCGCGAAGAGTTGAGAATCCGCTTTTGCAAATAAGTTCTATCCGCCATCTTGCCAATTTCTCCGCCGAGTGCATCCACCTCGTGAGTCAACTGGGATTTAGCTGGACCACCCACTGCTGGGTTACAGGGTTGCCAAGCAATTTTATCCAAATTAAGTGTCAACAGCAAGGTTCGACAGCCGAGGCGTGCAGTAGCAAGGGCGGCTTCACAACCAGAGTGACCTGCACCAACGACGATCACATCATAAGCGTCTTGGAATTCAATACAAGTGTGCATGGTCATAGTTTAAACAAGCATATAGTCAATTTCAATATTAGCTGATACGGTGATTGCATTGCTGAAGATTGAATATGGAAATGTCAGCTAAATCACTTTGTTATATCTACGTTTTTTGTTGTTATTGGAATTCTAGATAGATCGTGAACAAAAAATAAAAAAACGAACCGCCAAGACGCATAGACACGAAGTGGCTTCCCGCAGGGTAGAGCGCAAAGAAAAGAAAGAGAAGAGGGAGAAAGTGTTTACATGTTATTTAGGAAGGCTGTAGTAGAGTGATATACAGCTAATATAGCAATTCTCTTTGAGGATGTACCTACCGTAGCAAATATGAAAATGAGAATTTTTTTAAAAAAGACATTGTTTTACATTCTGATTGCTTTTCTTTCTTGTGCATTAGTCGCAAGTCATGGAATGAGCCGCTATAAGTTGATGGCAGATGTTGCAAATCCGAAAGATTGTGTCACAACTCCATCTTTGGAAAATAACAGAGTGTTTACTCAATCCTGTCCAAATATTCCTCAAACACTTCCTACTCCGACTCCCAGCCAGCCATTCACTCCTAACCCAAACTTGACTGAAAAAGAGCGATTTTTCTCAGCTATTACAAATAAGTTACCAACAATTCCCACTGCAAATACATATGAATATATACTATTACGTGCTTATGGTTCCGTATTTGTTAATCAAAATCCGGAAATTAAACTTCCACAAAAGGTTCTCTTTACTAATGAGCAGGAAACAAAACAATTTCAATCGAGTTTAACACTAACTCAAGTGAAGAACACGAGTCAGTGTTATTTACAAAAGTCAGCAGCCGAAGCTTTTAATCAAGCACGAGCACAAGTACAAATCCCTTTAAAATCAGGTTATGGTGCTAGTGATTGTACTCGCAGTTTTGCAACTAATTTGAGATTTTGGCAAAAATACGCAAACAATAAGACTTTAGAACAAGTCCGTCAGGGCAAAGAAATAAAAATCCTTGGTATTGTTGCACCACCAGGTGCATCACAACATCTCTGGGGCTTAGCCATTGATTTGAGAGTCACCACTGAAGCCCAGAAACAGGTTCTCAATCAAAATGGCTGGTATCGGACCGTTGAGAATGATATACCACATTGGACTTATGTAGGTTTACCACTTGAGAAATTAACTCAGTTTGGGTTTCAAAATAAAGTTGTAGAAAATGTTACTTACTGGCTAACACCACTATAATTAGAATTAAGCTTTGTTAATTCATAAAATGGTTAGCGCAAAAGTGCCACGTCGCCAAAATCGATGCAGAAACAACCTGATAAAATACTAGCTGTTGTGGAATACGAAACAGCACGGCTAAAAACACTTTATCAGTATGAAATACTCGACACACCTGCTGAAGCAGACTTTGATGATTTGACTAAATTGGCAGCACAGATTTGTCAAACTCCAGTGGCGTTGATTACTTTTGTAGACGCATACCGACAATGGTTCAAATCAAAGGTTGGTATGGAAATTACGAATGCTCCACTTGAGGCTGGTTTCTGCCCGTTGACTGTGCAAAAAGGTGATACGTTAATCATTCCAGATACTTTAGCAGATCCACAATTTGCCAAGAACTCGGTCGTTGTCTCACCGCCTCACGTTCGGTTTTATGCAGCAGTACCCCTGATCACAAAAGAAGATTATTCCATAGGAACACTTTGTGTACTCGATTTTGTACCGCGTCAACTCGAACAAAAACAAATTGAAGCACTACAAACTCTCACCCGTCAAGTGATGGCACAATTAGAGCGACGGCTTTTGACTTATCGAATTACTGAAAAAACTCAGCAGCTAGAGCAAGCTTTAAAAGAACTCACTCACACACAAACCCAACTGATGCACAACGAAAAAATGGTCAGTTTGGGTCATTTAGTTGCGGGAATTGCCCATGAAATTAACAATACACTGAATTTTATCTATGCTAATTTGCCCCACGCCAATCAATACACAGAAGATTTGCTGAGTTTAATTAAACTTTATCAGAAATACTATCCCAAGCCAAGGGTGGAAATTGAAGCTGCAATGACGGCAATTGACTTGAATTTCATTGAGGAAGACGTATCTAAACTTATGTCCTCAATGACAATTGGAGCTGAACGCATTCACCAAATTGTCTTACAATTGCGGAACTTCTCACGGGTTGAGCAAGCCGAAAAAACAGCGGTGAATATTCACGAGGATCTTGAAAATACGCTGTTGCTCCTTGGACACCGCCTAAAAGGTACATTAGAGTATCCAAAAATTACAGTTATAAAAGAGTACGGTCACCTGCCTGAAATAGAATGCTATGCTGGGCAGCTCAACCAGGTGTTCATGAATATTCTGAGTAATGCAATTGATGCCCTTGAATGCAATATCGTATCAAGGATAAACGACCAGCTTACCACTGACTCGAATCCATGCATTTGGATCACAACGAAAGTTTTAGACTCTGATTATGTTGTGATCCAAATTGCTGACAACGGAGGAGGTATGACGGATAAGACACGCGAAATGATTTTTGACCCGTTCTTTACCACGAAACCTGTCGGTTACGGTACAGGTTTGGGTTTGTCGATTAGTTACCAAATTATCAATAAGTGTGGCGGACAATTGACATGCATTTCAGCACCCGGACAAGGTGCTAAGTTTGTCATCAAGCTGCCAATTCGTGCTTGAATTTCCTTAATAATTATTACAATGAAAGAAGCACCTAACCTCTGGAGTTCTAGCAGTGGGCTTATTTGACGATTTTAATCGGTTTTTAGAAAACCGTTTGGAGGAATTCTTGCGCAATAATCCGCATTTGGAGTTAGAAGCGCTGTTGGAACAGCTGCGTGGGCAAGAGGAAGACACGTTGAAGCTGATTGCAGATTTACAAGTGCAGGAGAAGCGATCGCAAGAACAAATTCTCTCCACAGCTCAAGAAATCCAAAGGTGGCATATCCGTGTAGAAAAGGCAAAATCTCTGAATAGACAGGACTTAGCGGCGGCTGCAGCACAACGAGAAGCCGCACTCTTGCGCGAAGGAAACCAGCTTTGGGGACAAATGCAAGGAGTCAAAGAACGCATCACCCAAGCCAAAGAACTATTGCGCAAAATTCAACAACGGCGACAAGAAGTGCAAGCCAAAGCAGCCGAAGCTCAAACAGCCCGTGCTAAAACTAAGGCGCAGCAGCCCTCAGAAACCAGTGGTTGGTGGGGTGCCACTAGCGGCTCTTTTAGTGGACATGACGATTTAGAAGAGAAGTTTCGCCGCTGGGAAACTGAAGAAGAGTTAGAACAAATGAAGCGAAAGATGGGGAAATAATAATTTAAAATTCAAAATTCGCTCATTCAAAATTCAAAATTCAAGACAGCTTGAGTTGGGGATTGAAACCCCAACTCAAGGCGTTTTGTGACAAAAATAAACCTAGGAAATAGGACATAAATTTATATTTTTTGTGCTTTTTACTTATAAAAGCATCGCTTCTGAAGAAAATTTACAAAAAAATCCTACAATTCAGGAACTGCTTGAGATAGAGGGGCGTGCAAGTCGGCAGATAGCACAGCGATTGGCGGATAAGAAGCAAGATTGACACTCTGCGCTCTGAAGAGACGCAGATTCTTGCATCAGGTAGACCATAGCCTAACCCGAATGGGCGCTGTCAAAACGCCTCTAGTAAGTCCGCTCAAGTCTAAGTTGAACTTTCCCTTTACGTTTAGCTTACGAAGTATGTTTGCGGCTCCGTTGCAATCAGCATTGATATAACCAAAAGTAGCAGTACGGAACAAACCACGCTTTACTCGTTTACCTGATGATTTCCACTCGTTGGGTTTTTCACCATATTTCGGAAGTTCATCGTTATCAAGAAAGCTTGCTTTTGAGGTATAAGATTCTTCTGTTTCTTCAAACAGAATTCCATGCTGTTGACACAGTTGCTCAATTCTGTCTTTCAGCTTGGCAGTTGGAACAGAAACAAATTTTTGATTTGTTTTAGCGCCCATGTTTGCACTATCTTTCTGTCCCTTGTTCCACCCAAACACAATCAAGCCAATACCGTTTTCTAGGCAGTGGTTCACAACAATTCTTGCTGCTTTGTTCACCGCATCACGCATCTGACGATTACGTTTTTCGGTAATCTGTGCAAGCGTTCTAGACCAGAAACCTTGAGGCTTTGCGTCTTTCATTGTCGAAACTTGTTTGTTGTACCATTGATTCAAGGCTTTAAGCTCCTTGCCATCAACGATAAAGCTAGTACCGATATTACTTACGCAGGTTAGCCAATTATTTAATCCGGGGTCTAAACCAAGTGCTTTTGATGGGTCTAACTGATAGGGTTTTGCTTGCATTGAATAAACAAATTCAGCATAAAAAGCACCATTTCTAGGTAGGATGCGAATCTCTTTAACTACTTTCCAATCAAGATTAGATGGCATTGACAAGAAAAATTCACTAATTCCAAACCACGCTTTAACTTGATTGCCTAACGGAAATCTGATTTTATTATCTACTAACTTTAACCATCGTTTTGGGTAGGTAACAGTAAACAATCCTCCAGACTTTCGATACTTCGGTGGTTTCGGTTTTTGCTCTAATTCACCTTTCTTAGATTTAGCTAACAACTGCTTAAATGACTTGAATGCTTCACCGACATTTATGCAGGTTTGCTGCATTGAGCTTGCGTACCCTGCATTCAAATGACGATTCGTTTTCATTTCAGCAGTTAAATCAAAACCGCTTACGATTTTGCCTGTCTTAAACCATATTTGACGAGCATAATAAACCGCACAATTGTACAAGTCATTTGATTCAGAGCAAAGATACTCAAGAATCGCCTCAGTATCTTTATTCGACTTGATTAAAACTTGTTGACATCCAAACAAAAAAACCTCTTTTTTGGTTGATAAATAGTTGAGAGTCTACAAATCTAATGTTAACTTTTAGTCACACCCATGATGGAGCCTGTACGAGATTATTTTACCGCTACTGGTGATGAAGTGACTCAAGAGGCTGTGCAAGCCAAGATGGACGACGTAAAGCAGATGCGAAAAATGGAGCGCGAACTCCTGGCGCAAGACGAAGAAGTCAGTGTTTGGAAAATGGATAAGAATGGGCGACGGTATTGGGAGAGCGGGAAAAGTTATGACCAAGAGGCGGGTGTTGTATTAGAAGAGTTGGTCAAAGAAACTGGGAAACTTCCTCAAACGATAATTTCTGAAGCGCTTTTGTTGATGGTTGATGGTGGGGTGAGTGTCTCGGGCTTGGTGAATGACAACATCCTCGATGGTGATGATATAGCAGAATTCAAAAGTCAGGAGTCAGGCTTAAGAGAGCATCAGCTGACGGGAGTCAGGAATCAAACAGCTTTCATATCTGGCGCGTGAAGTCTTATTGATTGGAACCGAAAGGAGGATTAACGCTTTTGACCTCAGAAAGGCAGAGGGCAGAAATATCGACCACAGGCGAAACCAGACAAGCGAAATTACTGGGGTAGTCGCTTTTTGCCATCGGTCGTGAAGGGTGGGAAAGCTAATACCGATTCAAAAAATGTTTGCGACAGATACCCCACCCGCGCTAACGCGCACCCTCCCCTTTCTAAGGGGAGGGTTAGGGAGGGGTATTTTCTATGTGTTGCATTCTTTTTTCAAATTGGTATAAAAAGTCGTCGCCAGGACAAATGAGCCTACCTTGGGACAAGCAGAGGGTGACGGAGAGTACAGAAGTGCATGAGGTAGCAGAAAAATTTATCCACGCAAACTGCTATATTCCCCCGGTGCCAGGTATCGGATTTATGAAATGCTGATTATTGCGTGGGAAAGGAGGCTTTTATAAATATTTACAAACTTCTGAAAGCCTTAAATGTTACACTTTACAAGTCGCAACGCGAGAGAAGAAGTTAGCCGACCATGCTCGACCGTTAAAACTCAACATTGAAAAAAAGTCACGCATAAAAAACATCTGAGGTAGGCTTCCCCTACCCCAGGAAGAGTTATCTTTTATACGCTCTATCAAGTCGTCAATCCTCCTAAAGTCTCCTCTTGAGCCTCCCGCTTCGTCTACTTTCTTGTCATCATACCATCCAACTGTCTTGGCAAACCTCAGATAATTGTCATAATCTTTGTTAGTCCAGTCTGTCCAGTCCGACGGTTTTATACCCAGTCTATTTCCAGTATTATTAATCCATATTTCCTTTTGCACACTAAAGCCAAAACGTTTGTCTGATTCTACCCAAAGTTGGTTTATTTCTTTTAGGCGTGGACAAGAAAAATTATTAATGTCGCCATAATCTAAATATCCTTGTTCTTCTCTTTTAGCAACATTAAGCATGAGTTGGACTGTTTGTTGGTCAGCAGCCTTCCAATCTTTAGCCTTCAGAGAATATTTAAGTTGAGCATATAAATATTGGGTTAGGAATTGTTCAACCTGTTTTCTCAAGTCTGGTTCTTTATTATTTTTGGAGAGTAGCGCTATTAGACCTCGATGAACAGCTTCAATATTTTCACCTGTGAGCAACTGATTATCTTTAGTAAAATCAGTTTCTTGTGGATTATTTTTTAAAATCTCAAATGCTGTATGATAAGCTTCAGTAGCTTTTTGAGTTTCTTGATTTTGAGCTAGTAGACTTCCTTGATATTGCTGAAATAATACTTGAACTTGTAAGCCCTGACTGGAATTTAAATTTTTCCTATCGGCTTCAGCTAAAATTTTCTGGCTTTGTTTAATTTCTCGTTCTGCCTCTTTTAATTTTTGTAGTTGTTGATATGCTTGTGAACTAGCAGCAAATACTAATGCTTGTTTGAGTTGGTGATTATTAATGTTAAAAGATAAGGCAGACAGCCTTAAAGCCTCGTTTGAATCAAAGGTAATCCTCTGAGAGCGAGAGTTGGTATTTTTTTGTAATTCACCAGCTAGTTTATTTAATTCCTGAACAGCTTCAACTTCTTCTTTAGCTTCATTAAGTTGTTTTATAGAAGATAACCCTATAGTTGTTGCTCCCAGAACTGCTACAACTAAAACAATAAATGCACAAATAATTCTTATTTTAACTTTCTTATTAGCTTCACTGAGTAGTTGATTTCTTGCCTGTGCTGCTTCCTTATCCTCTCTCTCTCTTTTTAATGCAGCTTCTTGTTCTTTCGCAGCGATCGCCTCTTCTTTCTCCTTAGCCTGAGAAGCTGCCAAAAACTCCCTATCCTGATAATTTAAGCTTTTATCACACGCCCATTTTAGAGCATCCTGTAACGCCTTAGCCCGCAGCAGTCGGGATTCATCCTTACCTCCAGAAGCTACCCAAAACTTAAAATTCTCTGAATATGGGCGTAAATTTCTTAATTGAGTTTCAATCCAATTCTGCTCGAAAATCTCCTGATAAATTGGGTTGTAAACTCTTAATTTATTCTGTTCTCTAACGACTAATCCTGAAAGCTGTAATTCGCTTTGCTCTTGAGTATCATCTGCTGTAATTTCAGATTGCTCCTGTGTTACCCGAATTTGCTGATACAACTCCAGCAGGTAAGATGCGCGTTGTTCATCCCTGAGAATCCTATCTCGAATCGTTCGCAGATGTTCTGGTTCATCTTGCGATTCCCAATTTTCAATAATGCGCGATCGCACAACCTGTTCAACAGTACGGGGATTATCTCTTTCTAACTCTTCCACCATAAACTGACACAGCTTTTGCGTCAGAAACGGTTGTCCTCCCGTCCAGTGTAAGATTTCTTTCATCACTGCTTGAGAATCAGAATACCTTCCGTACAACCCCTTCTCTAACGGTTCGACTTCATGCAGTTGAAATCCTTTGAGAGAAATAGCTTTCCCAATATTAAACGGGGTGCGCTTTTTATCTGAAATCAAATTGCTAGGTGATGCGACTCCCAACAAACAAAAGGTGAGGCGATTATATTCAGGATTATCAACACGCTGATTGTAACAGGCACGGATAAATGCAAAGAAGTCGTCTGTGGGGAAATTGAGGCTTAGAACACTATCAATCTCATCAATAAAAATGACAATATTTTCTTTAATCTCAGCAAGCAGTATCTCTTCAAGAAACTTCCGAAATCGCGTGACAAGCGAATTTAATTGATTTTGTAACCACCAATCCCCAAATTCTACATCCAATCCAAAACTCTCAATCAGCGTATCAATCAAATCTGCATACCATTGTTCTGGTGGGACATTCTGAATACCTCCAGCAGAAAGGTCAATAGCTGCACATTCCACGCCAGACTCTCGTAATCGGCGCATGGTTCGGACTCGCAAGCTGGACTTTCCACTTTGTCTGGAGTTCAGCACATAACAAAATTTACCCGCCTTGAGTCCTTCATACAATTCGCCATCAGCTTCTCGCGTGACATAAGTAGTGGCTTCTTCGGGTAAACTTCCAGAGAAAATGTACTGGTCAACCATAGCTTACCCCAAACGCATTGAGAAGTACTGACGATATAAATCGTAACTGGGAACACAATCATTACCAGAGAGTTTCACTAACCCCAAGCTGTGCAGTTTAAACCCAACTTCCGCATCAAGTCTCATAGGTTCATCTGCCATCACTACTTTTTTATAAGCTGATTCTAACTGAGGATTGTGTTGTAAATTCCATAGTTGCTGTCGCAGATGGTCGCTAAAAATTCCTTGTTCCGTCGGCGCAAGGCTTAAAAGTTGTTTTAGAGTGATTTGCTGACTCTTGAGATTGGCTAAAGCCTGCTGTATGAGATATGGGTGTCCTCCTACCAACCCCATCAACTGACGAAATCCATCTTCTCCCAACTGTGCATCTAATTCATACTGGTTGGCAAGAGTTATGACCTGAGAAAGGTTAAACTCAGGTAATTCTATCGCTAATCCAACATTAAACGGTGAATGATTGGTATCCAACGATGGATAAACTTCGGTGGAATGAACCACAACTAACCGCAGTTTCTTCCAAATATTACCAACTCTGTCTCCTTGTTTTGCTGTTTCATACCAACTCCGCAGAAGCAAGCAAAATGGGGAGAAAATATCAGGATATTCAAATAATCTTTCAAAATTATCTATAGCAAAGACCAGAGGCGTTTTGATATCTGAGAGTAAATACTTTTGAAAGTAACGAGTACAGTTTTTATTCAACCCGTAGATATCTTGCCAGTATTCGTTCACTTTGGGTTGAAGTTCTAAACTGTCAGAAACATCAACGCATAACCACTGCAAGAAGGTTTTTAAGTTAGTTAGGGTATCAGTATCAGCAAGTTTCAAATCTAATTTAGCTGTTTGATAACCCTGCTGTCTCGCATAGTCGAGCAATTTCTCCAATAATAAAGTTTTTCCCATTCTCTGCGGTGCTTTCAGGCGAATCAGCGCCCCTGGTTGTACAATCGCACCAAAGCTTTTTTCCTCAATGGGCGGTCGTTCAATATATATGATTTTATCTGGTTCTGGTGTATAATTACAAGGTAGTGTTTCTTTTGAATGTTGGGATTGTAAATTATCCTGTAAATTATTCTGAGTGATAAGTTGAGGAATGAGGTGTTGTGATATCCCTGCTACCTGAATGAGACTACAACCTAGTTTATAAGCAAACTCATAACTCTTATCTGCTCCCAGTGCATCATAAAAACCCACAGCAAATTCAATTGCTGCTCTATCTTGAATTGCCTGACTCATGCCTACGACATAATGAATATGTTGTGCTATAGCCCTTGCCTGATACTCTGAATAACAAGCATTAAGGACAACACACTCAACTTGGTCAGCGAACAATTGAAACAATCCTGCCAAAGCTTGTGCATCAACTAGCTTTATTTGACTGGCTTCATCTTCAAATACTAAACCATCTTCAAAAGAACCGTGTCCGGAAAAATGAATGATGTGCGGCTCGTATTCTAAAATGGCTCTATGTATATCTCTATAGCGTACTGCTTCTGCCCTATCTATTGAATAGCGATCACGCTTTTTTGCCCGTCTTAACCCCTCCTTGATTTCGCGCATCTCCTCATCCAGACGCAATGGGCTTGTCCCAGAGGGATTTGCTGACATCAGCAAGATTTTTCGGTTTTGACTGGGATTATCACTCATGAGAAATTTAGGGTATTCAAGAGTTATGACCTACGCATTTCTGGACATAGATTATATAGGCGTAAGCACTCATCGCTTATGCACTTAATGATAAAGGATGGTCTCTCTACCGCAATGACTGACAAACAAGATCCCCGACAACTTTTACGAAGTCGGGGATCTGTGGCTTTCAATTTATGCGCAAAGCGCAGGCACTTCACACAAATCAAATAGGATTGCTATAGTACCGCTAACTTTTTGTTTCAGATTTTTGTAATTCTTCTACAGAATCCGAAATTGTAAACGAAGGTGAATCATCAAGCAAAATTTGTTGGGGTGATACTTCGCTTGCATGACTCAAATAGGAACCAAAAAGCTTATCGTAATTAGAAGCAACAGCGAGAAATGTTCCACCTAATATATATATAGGAAGCGGTAAGTTGAATTCTTTCACCCAATCAAACAGTTCTGCTAGGGCAAACAGCACCAAAAAGCAGGCTAGCCAAACTCTCATATTTTTACCCCTGAGATTTCAATAACTTTATTAATTTTGACGCTCCCACACATAAGTGAAAACATGGTGTACATCGGGTTTTGATCAACAACGTGCTTCAAAATATATCTATTATAAAGATATCAGCCTGAAAACCCAAAACGGTTGTAACACAAAGCACGGCGAAAAATGACTGACGCATTTGCACCACTTGTAGGGCAACAGCAAGCAGTGGAATTACTGGTACAAGCTGTAGCAAAAAAACGTATTGCTCCAGGATATTTGTTTGTTGGTTCAGATGGTGTAGGACGGAGTTTAGCAGCACGGTGCTTTGTGGAATTGCTCTTTAGTCCACATCAAAACCGCGTGCGTCAAGGTAACCACCCAGATTTGTTGTGGGTGCAGCCAACTTATTTGCATCAAGGACAACGACTGACAGCAATAGAAGCAGCAGAAAAAGGACTTAAGCGCAAAGCACCAGCTACAATTCGCTTAGAACAAATTCGGGAAATTACTACGTTTGTGAGTCGTTCACCCTTGGAAGCACCCAGACAAGTGGTTGTGCTAGAACAAGCAGAAACTATGGCGGAAGCTGCAGCAAATGCTTTGCTTAAGACTTTGGAAGAACCCGGACAGACAACGTTGATTTTAATCGCGCCTTCAGTTGAGTCTGTGTTGTCAACGTTGGTGTCTCGTTGTCAGCGAATTCCTTTCTATCGTTTGGATGCAACTGCAATGGCGAAAGTTCTCACACAAACAGGACATGAGGAAGTTTTGCAGCATCCAGCAGTGTTGAGTGTTGCGGCTGGTAGTCCGGGAGATGCGATCGCATCCTACCAACAACTCCAAGCCATTCCCCCTGAACTACTCAAAACCCTGACCAAACTCCCTTCATCTTACCGTGAGGCTTTGCAATTAGCTAAACAAATTGATAAAGATTTAGATACAGAAGCTCAATTGTGGTTAGTTGATTATCTGCAACAATTTTACTGGCAGCACAAGCGTCAACCAAGCATGATTCAACAGTTAGAACAAACTCGCAAATCTTTGCTTTGCTATGCACAGCCGCGCCTTGTTTGGGAATGCACACTTTTATCATTTGTCATTCATTAGACTTCGTGGCAGTTGTAGGGAACAGGGAACAGGGAACAGGGAACAGGGAACAGGGAACAGGGAACAGGGAACAGGGAACAGGGAACAGGGAACAGGGAACAGGGAACAGAACCTCGTAAAATCTCACTTTTGAAAGAGATCTAATATACACCGTTACACCTCTACACCCATCTTCAAGCTAGTAGAGACGTTACATACAACGTCTCTACCTTCAAAACCAATTAAATCAATGTCGTTAAACGTTGCACTAACTGCGGTGTTTGCAGCACACCCTCAATTCGATCCACTGGCTCACCCTTCTTAAATAGTACCAGCGTTGGTAGAGCGTAAATTTCATATTGACTTGCTAATTCTGGGTATTTCTCAGTATCAATTTTGACGATTTGTATGCGTCCTTGGAGCTGAGCGTTGACTTGCTCTAAAATTGGAGCCATCATATGACAAGGTCCACACCAATCGGCATAAAAGTCTACCAAAACTGGTACATCAGCACCAGATAGCATCTCTTCAAAGCTGTTGAATTGTTTTTTAGTAGCCATGTGACACTCACCACTTTTCTAGTGTTTAACTATTTGATGTTTCAATAGTAGTTCCCGAGAGCGGTTATCTGTAAAATCCTAGATTGTTTTTATTGTTGACGCACAATCACTTTATGATGATTAGCGCTACGGATCATAAAAAGGAATATTTATGGAACTATTGCCAGAAAATTTGCAACTTTTGCGCGAAAAGGTAGTTATTGTTACTGGTGCTTCACGGGGAATTGGGCGGGCGATCGCACTAGAATTAGCGAAGCAGGGAGCCAATGTCGTCATCAATTATGCCAGTTCCAGCAATGCCGCCGAAGAGGTCGTCGATACAATCACAAAAGCCGGAGGAAGTGCCATAGCGCTTCAAGCTGACGTTTCTCAAGCCGATCAGGTAGAAGCGCTAGTGAACACTGTGATGACAAAGCTCAATCGTGTCGATATCTTAGTTAACAACGCAGGTATCACTCGCGACACACTGCTTTTGCGAATGAAACCTGAAGACTGGCAAGCTGTGATAGACCTAAATTTAACTGGTGTTTTCTTATGCACTCGCGCTGTCAGTAAAATTATGCTCAAACAACGTTCCGGGCGAATCATCAACATTACCTCTGTCGCCGGACAAATGGGTAACCCCGGACAAGCCAACTACAGCGCCGCCAAAGCAGGTGTCATCGGTTTTACTAAAACCATCGCCAAAGAATTTGCCTCTCGCGGCATCACCGTTAACGCTGTTGCTCCCGGTTTTATCGCTACGGACATGACAAGCGATATTAAGGCTGAAGAGATTATCAAATATATTCCGCTAGGTCGTTATGGTCAACCAGAAGAAGTCGCTGGAATGGTGCGCTTTTTGGCTGCCGATTCCGCCGCAGCTTACATCACCGGACAAGTTTTTAACGTTGATGGCGGAATGGTAATGGGTTGACACTCGCTTCGCTCAAATTCAAAGTATGCCCTTTGGGCACGCTGCGCTATCAAAATTCAAAATTCAAAATTAAATTTCTTAGGACTTACGCATCATCTGCTATAAATCTTTCGGCTACGCTCAGGGCAAGCCCGGTTTATTCGTTCGTATTTGGTTGCCAAACAGACGATTTTTGGTAGAAATCGGGTTTATTTGCGTAAGTCCCGTTTCTTTTTTTGAACTTTGAACTTATTATGACGACTCATCACTCCAAAAAGCTAATAGTAGAATAAGGTACAGAAAAGCTGTATGGAACGGAGGAAGGGAAATTGGATGAGCTAAGGGCAGCACTAGAGCTAGCAAGCGACGAAGAATTGCAAGATCTCACGGCAATTCTGTTTAGTCGTAAGTTTAATCCTCTAGATTATGTTCACACACCAGAACCTATAGAAGTGCAAAGCAAAGGTCGCAAAGCTTGGCTAGATGCACTAGAGCAACGCTTTCGTTTTTTGGCTGCAGATGGGATGACGGTCTTGCGGGGACGCAGTCGTCAGGTGACTTACCGACAAGCGCTGATTCAAGTGTGTAAATATTTGAAAATACCTTATTCTAGTGAACTGACAACAGTTGATTTAGAAGCTGAGGTATTTCTGCACCTGTTGGGTCAGGTATGGAGAAAATTGCCAGAAAAAGATAAGCAAAAATTGACTGTGCGGATACAACGTCAGCTAGCAAAAGCAGAATTAACAGAACCGCTACCACTGACATTGCAGCGAGACCCCTTGGGGTTACTTCTTAAAGGTGGTAGCGCCCTTGCTGTCACCTCTGTTCTCCAGCCACTGTTGCTCAAACAAATTGCCCGTCAATTTGCGATGCACTTTGCGACATATCAAGTTGCCAAAGAAGCGGTGATTCAAGGTTCTGGAGCAGTAGTAAATCAGTTTCAAAATTATGCCACATTGCAGATGGCAAAGCAGGGTATGACTGTTAATGCTGCTCGTTATGGAGTTGCTCGCAGCGTGTTTGCGGTTTTAGGACCAGTGATGTGGAGTTGGTTTCTTGCAGACTTGGGGTGGAGAGCGATCGCCACTAACTACGGTCGAATTATACCTACCATATTTGCCCTAGCTCAAATTCGTCTGACTCGTGCTGAATGTTGGGAACCTGCTTGAAAACAGCTTTTCGTCATCCCAACCCTAGTTTGCAATCTTCTTGGAACTATGCCCAACTGGGACTACTCGTCTTCCCATTGCTTCCGTTTCTCGGCGCTGTGGGTATAGTTTTAGCAATCTTGGGAGCTTGGTTCACTCAATACCGCGCAATTCTTCGCCGTCCCCTCCACTGGGGATTTGCGCTTCTGAGTGTGTTCATGCTGATCACCGTTAGTTTTGCCAACGACAAAACAGCGGCTTTCCTGGGCTTATTTAATTTCCTACCGTATTTTTTAGTTTTCGTTAGCTTTAGCACGCTTATTCAGACACCTGTACAACTGCGACACATGTCTTGGATTTTGGTGCTTGGTTCCCTACCAGTGGTGATTCTTGGATTTGGGCAGTTGTTTTTAAACTGGTCTTCTAAAATAAGAATTTTGTGGTTTGTCGTGGAATGGGAGATAGAACGTGGAGGACAACCACTAGGTCGCATGGCTTCCGTATTCATGTACGCCAACATTTTTGCTGGTTATCTGATGATAGTTTTTATCTTAGGGATAGGGTTGTGGTTAGAAAGCTATCGGCGGATGAGGAGACACGTAGACAACAGGAAAAGGGAACAAGAAAGGGAGAGAGTCACAGAGGGAGGAGGAAAACTTCCCTCACTCCCTCAGTCTCCCTACCGAACGTTCCTTTTGCTCACAGGAGCGATGATTGCCATTTTTGTGGCGTTGATTTTGACTGACTCGCGCAATGCTTGGGCGATCGCTATTTTTGCTTGTTTAGCTTATTCGGTTTACGAAGGTTGGCACATTCTTGTGGCTTGTGTTGCAGGTATCGTTGCCAGCGTGCTTTGTGCTGCTTTTGCTCCTTTGTCTATAGCTCAATTGTTTCGTCAGCTTGTTCCCGCTTTCTTCTGGGCACGTTTAAACGACCAATTATATCCTGATAGACCAATCGCCTTACTTCGCAAAACACAGTGGCAATTTGCTTTGTCTTTAACTCAGCAACGTCCTTGGACTGGTTGGGGTTTACGCAATTTTACTCCTCTGTATGATGCACAGATGCATATTTGGCTGGGACATCCCCACAATTTGTTTTTAATGCTATTTGCTGAAACAGGTTTTCCCACGACTCTTTTATTCTGTAGCTTACTCGTTTGGATATTTCTTGCAGGTGTTCAACTGTTGCAAAAGTTAAAATCTGTAGATCAGGCAGAAGATAAATTGATATGTTTCAGTTATCTTCTGGTATTTGTGGGCTGGGTGTTATTCAACACAGCAGATGTCAGCTTATTCGATTTTCGCCTCAATACGATCTCGTGGTTATTTTTATCTGCTATTTCTGGAGTTGTCTATCGCTATAACCATTACCAAAGGCTGCAGGTTAAATAAACACTGTAGTACAACGCGGCGGAAATAAAGCAACCACTATGGGAACGGCCACGCCTTACGGTGAGTCCAGCGCTGCGGGAGGGTCTCCCTCCGCAGGCGACTGGCGAACCCGGAGGGCTATCGGGTATGCCTGCTTTCGCCTGACGGCTTTGCGCTTACACCAGACCACAAGCGTGAGGGAAACAAAGACTCATGCGCGCTGGATTCACCATTTGAAACAGCCAAAAGCTTTGATATATATTACTTTTGACTTGTTGCCTTCACTTTTGACGAATGCTAGCGGTAGTCGGTCATTGCTCACTGTCTTTTTTCCGAAGATACACTGTGGTTTATCAAGTTATACGTTAATAAAATTACTTTTATACGACTGTGACCGTGTATGTGGCTCATCCCGCATTTCGTCACGTTCGCTGATTGTTGGGAAGATGTGGGAATACCTTTTTGTAGTGTTTTCCTACATGACGGGCATCTCTTGTAGATGCCCTTATTTTTTTAACATAAAACTCCTATTTGATTTCTGAACATATACGTAGTTGCGTGTGTTATGCCTTGGGGTACAGCATCATCTCAACATCTTGGTGCGTTAGACGTTCCGTCTAACACACCCTACAATTACTTAGATTTTTCTAAATTCAAACCAGATTCTTATAGAAGTCATTGTGTAATTAGCCGTCATGAGGAACAGCGATATTTTTACAATCGTGGCAGCGTCAATGATGACAGCAATTTTCTAATTTATAGACTACGTTTGAGACAGGGAGTGAGGGAGTTTAATCAATTGAAAAGCGCTGAAATTTTGCTAGCAATCGCCCCAAAGGATTTGATATGACTTGTTGTTTTCTGAATGCGTTCTTTAAATTTTTGTGCTTTTTGCTCATCAGGAATTTCTGCCATCAAAGTTTCTATAAGTTGGGTTTGAGTTAGGTTTGGGTGTTGGTTTAAAGCATCTTTTATGAGAATTACGCTAGAAAAAAGACCAACAAAACTAATGAGTTCTCGCCGACAACGATCTAAAAACTCCGGATCGCTAATTGCAGGATAATTTCCAAAGGCTTGGTATGAACTGCTAGGATTTGCAAGTTTTGCTAAGTTAGGTTCAACAACAAGTTGGAGGCGATTTCTAAACTCTTGTGCCTTTTGTGCATCAAAAATTTCTTTAGCTAGCGCTTCAGTGAATTCCTTTGGTGCTATCTGTGGGCTTTGGTCTAAAGTATTTTTCATCAAAACACTGGCGATTGGACCAACAAAACTAGTTAATTCTCGCCCGACAAATTCTAAAAATTCTGGGTTGAGAGAGACTGGTGTTTGTGTATGCGATTGAGTATTTGTTTCGCTGTTTTGCTTTTCTTGCCCGTGTGTAGTGTTAGTGTGAATTTGCTGTGTTTTCGGTAACGAACTCGAAACCCCACCCAGTGACAATGATGAGTTATTATTAAGTTCAATGAAAACTTGTTTTGCTGACTGGTAGCGCTCTGTGGGTACTTCTGCTAGCATTTTTTCTAGTATGCGAGCAAAAGAGTCACTGATATTGACATAAGAGCGCCATTGCCAGTTTAGAGAACCATCCATCAACACATGTGGCATTTTCCCAGTCAAAAGGATAACGGCAGAAACAGCAAGTGAGTAAATATCACTTGAGGGGTAGCAATGTCCTACACGCAGCTGTTCTGGTGCAGAATAGCCAATTTTCCCCACTACTGAACTGTGAACTGAGTATTGGTAATGCGGAGATTGGGCTGATAATATCTCAGTCAATTTCTCCTTAACCACCCCAAAATCAATCAGCATGGGTTTAGATTCGTTATGGCGAAGCATAACATTTTCCAGTGAAATATCCCGGTGAATAATCTTGCGATCGTGGATATATTCCAAAACTGGCAACATATCTAGTAGCCATGCTCTGACTTCATTTTCGGAAAATGGTCTACCCTTATTAGAAAGACGTTCCGATAGAATTTCTGAGTAATTTTTGCCATCAATATATTCTAGGACAATAAACAGCCGTTCGTTCTCCGTCAACCAAGCCAGAAATTTGGGAATTTGAGGATGCTGAATTTGGTATAAAACTTTAGCCTCCCGCTCAAATAGCTCCCTAGATTTACGAATAATCTCTGGTTTCGTTGTTGCAGGTAAAAACTCTTTGAGAACACAGGCTTCTCCAAAGCGCTGAGTATCCAATGCTAAGTAAGTTCGTCCAAACCCTCCTTGTCCAAGAATTTTCTTAATCAGATAACGGTTATTGATTAAAGTTCCTGGGTTTATTTCTGTAGTCATTTTAAATTTTTATTTAATTATGAGTAGCATTTTGGATTTCATAGGGTTAAAATTTCAAGATTATGCATGCATTTTGGGAAAAAAAGAAAAAAAGTGATATACGCCCTTGCGGGAGTGGGTGAGGCTTCTGATGGTTTAACGACTTGAGTGTCGGACATGAGCGGTTTGGTGTGTTCCGTTCCCTAGCTACGGCGAATGAGATGCGTATCTCCTACGGAGACGCTGCGCGTTAGCCCTCGCTTGCGTGCGCAAAGCGCAAACCGCTTGGGTTCGTGCGCTTGCGCTTACGCTTTAGCCCTCTCTAAAGCGCATACGCGGAGCGTGCGCGTTAGCCCAACAGCGGAACGCACCACTCCAATTATGGGGATGTATGCAACGGTAATACTTGACATTAGGAGTCGTTAATGCATTCATTGCTGGTAGATGATGTACAATCCCAGCAATACTTGTTCCTCCCGCAATAGGCGGACGTCAAAAGATCTGTGGGCAATAGGGCGCTTACAGGCGATCGCCACTTTGGAAAGACCCTTGTCAGTCATCGTAGCGGAGCCCAAGCAGGAAGCTCATTTATAAAGTTTTATAAGAATAAAAAGATGGCAAAAGCTCATACCAAGTATGTAAAACAGCCGTAGTCTTTGCTTTCGTCAGAAAACTGAGAATGCTTTTCAAAGCTTAACAATGTCAGAGTAACTTTACAAACATAGTATAAAGAATTGGCAGCATAAGAGAAATACAGTCAACAATAACTATAGCCAAAGCTATAGTTTCGCTAACCTATGCAGCCGATTCGCACTTTTAATGTTTCCCCTTCACTACCGCAGCGACTTGAGCCACTGCGGAAGCTGGCATATAACCTGCACTGGGATTGGAACGTTGAGACGAAAGACTTATTCCGACGCTTAGATCCTGATTTATGGGAGTCTAGCCGTCACAATCCGGTTTTGATGCTCGGTACGATTAGCCAAGCGCGTCTGTTGGAAGTCGTGGAAGATGAAGGCTTCTTGGCACAGATGGATCGAGCCGCGCGCCAGTTAGAGGATTATTTGCAAGAGCGTACGTGGTATGAAAAACAAAGAATTGGTCATGCCTCAGATGAGAAAGGACAAGAATATTACGCCTATTTCTCGGCTGAGTTTGGGCTTGTAGATTGTTTACCTGTCTATTCTGGAGGCTTGGGAGTTCTTGCTGGGGATCACCTCAAATCTGCTAGCGATTTAGGGCTACCTTTGGTTGGTGTGGGCTTACTCTACCAGCAAGGCTATTTTGCTCAATATCTGAATGCTGATGGTTGGCAGCAAGAACGCTACCCAATCAACGACTTTTATAATATGCCTTTGCACCTAGAACGCAATCCTGATGGCTCAGAATTGCGGATTTCGGTGGATTATCCAGGGCGTACTGTTTATGCTAGAGTTTGGCGTGTACAGGTGGGATCAGTTCCCCTGTATATGCTCGACACTAACATTGAACCCAATAATCCTTACGACCACAACATCACAGATCAGCTTTACGGTGGCGATATCGATATGCGTATCCACCAAGAAATTATGCTGGGTATTGGTGGTGTGCGAATGCTAAAAGCCCTTGGGTATAACATCACCGCGTATCATATGAATGAAGGTCACGCGGCATTTTCTGCCCTAGAACGTATCCGTATTCTTCTTCAGGAAGAGGGGCTGAATTATCCCGAAGCTAAACAGGTCGTGGCTTCCAGTAATATTTTTACGACTCACACGCCAGTACCAGCCGGAATTGACTTGTTCCCCCCAGACAAAATGTTGTACTACCTGGGACATTACGCTGATGTCTTTGGGTTAAATAAAGACCAATTTTTAGCTTTGGGACGCGAAAATACTGGAGATTTGTCTGCGCCTTTTAGTATGGCGGTTCTCGCACTGAAAATGGCAACATTCTCTAATGGGGTGGCACAACTGCATGGTGTGGTGTCACGGCAAATGTTTAAGAATTTGTGGCGAAATGTGCCCACAGAGGAAGTGCCGATTAAAGCAATTACAAACGGCGTTCATGCTCGCAGTTGTGTTGCTAAATCTACACAAGAGTTGTACGATCGCTACCTAGGACCAAGCTGGTCATCAGCACCGCCTGATAACCCTTTGTGGGAACGGATGGACGCGATCCCCGATGAGGAGTTGTGGCGCAATCACGAGCGCTGCCGGTTGGATATGATTATGTATGTCCGGGAGCGTCTGGTGAAGCATTTGCGAGACCGTGGGGCTTCTCCCTCAGAAATTGCCTCTGCACAAGAAGTTCTTGATCCCAAAGTTCTAACTATTGGTTTTGCCCGTCGCTTTGCAACCTACAAACGTGCTACTCTGTGGATGCGAGATGTTGAGCGAATCAAGCGGATTTTGTTGGGCAACAAAGACCGTAAAGTGCAGTTTGTGATCTCTGGTAAAGCACACCCCAAGGATATTCCTGGTAAAGAACTTATCCGTGATATCAATCACTTCATCGACGAACAGGGCTTGGAAAAGCAGATTGTGTTTGTTCCCAACTACGATATTTATATAGCTCGGTTGATGGTCGCTGGTTGCGATATATGGTTAAACACACCACGCCGTCCACGGGAAGCTTCTGGTACGAGTGGGATGAAGGCAGCTATGAATGGTTTGCCGAATTTAAGTGTACTAGATGGTTGGTGGGATGAAGCTGATTATGTTCGTACTGGTTGGGCGATTGGACATGGGGAAATGTATGATGACCCCAGTTACCAAGATGAAATAGAGGCAAATGCTTTTTACGATTTGGTGGAAAAGGAAGTTGTCCCTCTGTTCTACGACCGGGATGTTGATGGTTTGCCTCGCCGCTGGATTGATAAAATGAAAGACGCAATCCAGTTAAATTGTCCGTTCTTTAACACGGCACGGATGGTGCGAGAATACGCAGAACGGGCTTATTTCCCAACAAGCGATCGCTACCACACTCTCACTGCTGATAAATACGCCCCAGCTAAAGAACTAGCTGATTGGAAAGAAAATCTCACTGCACACTGGTTTGATATCAAAATCAAAGATGTTAACGTATCCTCAGAAGTAGATATTGAGGTTAACCAAATTGTTAACGTCCAAGCTTTAGTTGACTTGGCAACTTTGACCAACAAGGATGTACAGGTGGAACTGTATCAAGGTGCCATTGATGCTGATGGTCAAATTGTTAACGGTGTGCCTGTGGTCATGGATTACCAAGGAGAAGATAAGGATGGATTAAGTGTTTACACTGCTGAAATTGTGTATAACATATCTGGTTTACAAGGCTTGTCTTTACGAGTGTTGCCAAACCACAAATACCTCTCCAGTCCTTATGAGCCAAGGGTGATTGTTTGGGCAGAGTAAATAAGTGAAAAGTCATCATTTTTACTGTTGACTTTTTGAGGGGATGACAATGTAACCTGTGGTGCGATCGCCAAGCACCAGGTTACGTTGGTCTCCCCAAAACCACCAGTATGCAGCGACATAAGCACAGATGAGGCTATCAAGTTTGTCTTCAACTTCTTTGAGGGCTGCGCCTGTGGTGGGAATTTCGGGAAGAAACGAATTACCAAGAGGAAGACACAGAGGGGGATGGAGAGAGGGTAAGATTTCTGTGATGTAATTGTGGAGTTTGATGAGTTCGAGGCGGCGATCGCTCAAGCGTCCTTTTTTATATTTAAGAATTCGTTCTAAGCCAAATAAATTAACTATGGCTGGATGGGGAAAGACTTCTATTTGATATCTGCCTGGTTTTTGTGGTTCTATTGTTGGTGCGTGGACAAAACCACGGGCTTCTAATTCTAAGCCAAATTTGACTGTTCTTTCTGCAAAGGGCAAGCCGAGATTTGCTGGATAGCATCCAGCGTGATATTTGCCAAAGTGTTTGTGAGTGAGTTTGTCGGGTAGGCGACTTCCAGTAGCGTTTGGGATCAGGGTGGGTGCGTCTACACCGATGATGGCGGGTTCTTCTGGTGTAACGCAAGTATCAATCCAGGTTATGATGTCTGCAATAGATTCTTTACGGTCTAAATCTTGTATTTGCAGTTTTCCGTCTATGAATTCTAAGTAGCATAAGCCACTGGGTTGGGATTTCCAGCCTAAGTCAATTCCGAGAAATTTCATTGTTGAATTAATCAGACAATTTCAATCATATCCTGATGATGAGTTCTAAGTAGGTCAACCTAAAAAAACTTAAAATAGAAATACTGCGATTGCTGAGTCCCAAGGGGACACGCTGCGCGAACGTTTCACTTCGTTTCACTCGCAATGACATTTTACATTTAATTATGTAGATCGCTACTTAATAAAATTTTCGGCGTTGCTGAATTTGGTAATGAATTTGATAGTGCACAATGTTCAATTTTCGGCAAATTTCTGTAGAGACGTTGCATGCAACGTCTTTACATCTCTCTACATCAATGGAAATTTTGAAATTCATCTCAAAATTTCAGCAACACCCAAAAATCCGTTCCAAATCTAACACAAAACCAGGTAACACATCCTCACCCGATAAACTTTTCGGATAATTGAGAACTTCCACCGCAACATGAGGACGATAAATTTCCACTCGTTTCTCTTGAGGATGAATCAACCAACCAAGACGCAAACCATTCTCTATATATTCCCGCATCTTAGCTTGAGTATCTTCTATATCGTCACTTTCCGAAACCAACTCCACCGCAAAATCAGGACACAAAGGAAGGAACTTCTTTCTTTGTTGTGGTGTTAATTTTTCCCAACGCTCTATAGTTATCCAAGATGCATCAGGAGAACGAGTCGCACCATTTGGGAGCTTAAAACCTGTCGAAGAATCAAAAGCTTTTCCAAGATTATTTTTACGGTTCCAAATACCTAAATCAATATAAAATTCAAAATTGCGATTCCCCGTTTCTCCTCCCGTCGGTGACATTATAATTAATTCCCCTTGAGCATCCAATTCTAAACGTAATTCTTGATTAACAGCAACAAGTTGTTCAAATTCTTCATCAGTTAATTTTAGTGATGGAGGTAACTGTAAGGTTAACGCGCTCATAATTAAGTATTACCATGACAAGTTAAATGACAAGTTAAATAATGCTGCTTTCATTAGACATATCCTCCCAGCAACCAGCAAACTGCATCGTTTGCTCAATTGTAGCTGATCGATGCTTCTGCGATTTATCTCTATTCAATATGGGGGTTTATAAAGCGATCGGAAAATGCACATCATCTCCACTCACCCTGCAAAGTGAACGCCGCCCAATACGAAGGTTTATTCCATTTCGAGTCTTGCAATAGCTTCAGTTGTGCAGCACGTAAAGCAGCAGTAGGTGACTTGCCTTGCTGTAATATCGATTACCTAAATGTTTGCTACAGATAGTGCCTCTAGAATAAACTGCCATCCAGTCACAGAATGAATAGTTTCTGGAGTTAACTTATTCAGTTCTTTTGAGAGCTTATCTCTTAATTCATCCAAACAAATTATCAAACAGTTTCCATTTAAGTCTCTTTTTCAATTCTTTCCACAATCGTTCAATTGGGTTAACTTGGGGACTATAGGGTGGTTGAAAGAGTAAAACTATATTCTCCGG